>NZ_CP156060.1:620000-3187500 GCF_039778605.1 Flavobacterium sp. WV_118_3
CTTTCCGAGCGAAAAAAAATTTTAATATTACAGGCATTACCCTTATGAATGAAAAGGGATTGATCAAATCATTAGGTCAGGTAAAAAAAGCAGCGGCTTTAGCCAATAGAGATTGTGGGGTTTTGGATCCGAAAATAGCAGATGCCATTTGTTTTGCCTGTGATCAGGTAATCAATGGTAAGTTCGACGATCAGTTTGTTAGCGATCTGATTCAGGGTGGTGCCGGAACTTCTGTCAATATGAATGCTAATGAAGTAATAGCCAATATTGCCCTGGAATATTTAGGGCATGAAAAAGGAGCTTATCAATATGTGCATCCAAACAATCATGTGAATTGTTCACAATCTACAAATGACGCCTATCCCACGGCTGTTCGTTTGGCACTTTATTACAAATTAAACACATTTTGTACAATACTGAAACGTCTTGAAGATGCATTTGCTCTAAAAGGAAGAGAATTTGAAGAGGTGTTAAAAATGGGGCGAACACAGCTACAGGACGCCGTTCCGATGACTTTAGGTCAGGAGTTTCATGGTTTTGCGACAACTATTGGTGAAGATATTCAACGATTACGAGAAGTACAAAGCCTCCTTTTGGAGGTAAATATGGGCGCAACAGCTATTGGTACAAAAGTTAACGCTCCGGAAGATTATCCGAAATTATGTGTTCGATATCTGGCCAAAGAAACCCGCCTTCCATTATTGCTATCACCCGATTTAATAGAAGCGACGAGTGATACCGGTGCTTTTGTTCTGGCAATGGGAACCCTAAAAAGAACTGCAGTTAAGGTGTCCAAAATTTGTAATGACTTGCGATTGTTGAGTTCAGGACCGCGTACCGGATTAAACGAAATCAATCTGCCTCCTTGTCAACCGGGATCTTCCATTATGCCGGGTAAAGTGAATCCGGTTATCCCGGAAGTGGTCAATCAAACCTGTTTTTATGTGATCGGTCAGGATGTAACCGTTACTATGGCTGCCGAAGCGGGTCAGCTGCAACTCAATGTAATGGAGCCGGTCATCGGTTTTGCACTATTTACTTCTTTGGAGTATCTTGGTAATAGTATTAACACTTTAGTTGATAAATGTGTAACCGGAATTACGGCTAATAAAGAACATTGTGCTAAATTAGTAATGAATAGTATTGGTATCGTGACACAGTTAAATCCTATTCTGGGGTATGAAACCTGTGCCAGCATTGCAGGCGAAGCCTTACTATCGGGTAAAAATATCCATGAGATCGTAGTACTCGAAAGAAAACTGATCTCTCAGGAAAAATGGAATGAGATATATGCAATGGATAATTTAATACACCCGAAATTGATTGTATCTTAATTTAACCACTATAACGATGAAAAAAATAATAAGTGTTTTGTTTGCCGTATTGATTGTTTTTCAAATACAGGCACAATCTAAAACTACAAAAACCAAAGATGCGAATTTACCACGTGTCATTATTCTCGCCACTGGTGGAACGATTGCAGGATCAGGAGAATCTTCCTCAAAAGCAGCCTATACATCCGGACAGATTCCAGTGGATAATCTACTCAATGCAGTACCACAGATTCATGAATTGGCGCGTATTAAAGGAGAACAGATTGCTCAAATTGGAAGTCAGGATATGAATGTGGATACCTGGTTAAAATTAAGTAACCGTATTAATGCCATTTTCGATAATAATGAAGCCGATGGTGTGGTGGTAACACATGGTACGGATACGCAGGAAGAAACAGCCTATTTCTTATCGCTAACAGTTAAATCAGACAGACCTGTGGTTTTGGTTGGAGCAATGCGCCCCGCTACGGCAATGAGTCAGGATGGTAACCGGAATTTATTTGATGCTGTAACCGTTGCTGCTGCTGCTGATAGTCAGGGAATTGGAGTAGTGACAGCCATGAATGAAGAGATTTATGCCGCTCGTGATGTGACGAAAACCGTTACCACAAGTACCGCTACTTTTAAATCCCGAAATTTCGGCCCGATCGGACTGATTTATGATGGAAAAGTGAGTTATTACTATAAATCACTTCGTTCACCGGCTCAGAAATTCAATATCAAAGGACTGAAAAAACTACCTCAGGTAGAAATTATCTACGGATATGCCGATGCCAGTCCAAGAGCGATAACAGCTTCTGTTGAAGAAGGTGTCAAAGGTATTGTATATGCCGGAATGGGAAATGGTAATTATAACGCTCCGGTTGGTAAAGCACTAGCCGATGCTGCCAAAAAAGGAGTAATCGTTTGTCGTGCTGCCCGTGCCGGTGCCGGAAGGGTAACACTATTGAATGAAGTCGATGACAAAACATTGGGGTTTGTGGTAGCCGATGATCTGAATCCGCAAAAAGCGCGTGTCTTGCTGATGCTGGCGTTAACACAGACAAATGATCAGCAGACGATTCAGGATCTCTTTTTCAAATATTAATAAAGTTCTTTTACAGTATAGGATAAAAGGGATGACAGTCTGTTTTCCCCTTTGTCTCCTGTGAGTCTTTTATAAACGTAAATAGTACGCCTATGTTATTGATACAGTTTATAATTTTAATAGCCATGATCCTGATCGGTTCCCAAATGAAAGGGATTGGTCTTGGTGTTATGGGAATGGTCGGCCTGATGATTTTTGTCTTCCTGTTTCAAATGCGCCCGAGTGATCCTCCAATCGATGTGATGCTTGTTATTATGGCGATCGTTTCGACAGCTGCAACATTACAGGCTTGCGGCGGATTGGATTATTTAGTCCAGTTGGCCGAAAAGGTCATTCGTAGCAATCCTTCCAATATTGTTTTTATTGCGCCTTTTACAGTATATTTCTTTTGCCTTTTTGCCGGTACGGCGCATTTATTATATTCCTTACTACCCATTATTTCGGAAGTGGCCGCCAAAAAAAGAATCCGACCGGAGCGTCCGTTAAGTGTATCGGTAATTGCGTCGCACCTTGCGATAACCGGAAGTCCGATGAGTGCCGCAACAGCAGCCTTTGCCGGAGCGGGAATACTAGCCTATCCCGGAGCATTAATCGATATCATGAAAATTTGTATCCCGGCTTGTCTTATCGGAATCTTATTTTCCTGTTTCGTCGTACTCAAAAAAGGGAAAGAACTGGAAGACGATCCCATTTTTATTGAAAAAATGAAGGATACTGAGTTTGCTAAAAGTTTGGACTCCGAACCGGGAAATAAACCCCAACAACTTAAAAAAGGAGCCAAAACGTCGGTGGTTATTTTTGCGATAGCCGTACTATTAATCGTTTTGGCTGGAGCCTGTCCGCAGTTGTTACCACAATTCGGAGCGGGAGAAGCTTCTTTGGTTTTAACGGCCAATGGTGAATTGAAAATGGTGGCGGTAATCAGTATTGTCACGTTAACAGCTTCGGCATTAATGATGCTACTAACCAAAACCAGTGCTGTCGATGTAACCAAAGTGAGCTTGTTTAGCGCTATGGCTACAGCAGTGGTTTCCGTTTTTGGAGTCGTTTGGATGAGTGCAACCTTTATGGGACACAATCAGGTCGCCATTAAAGGATTTATGGAAGAAATCGTTACGGCACATCCATGGACATTTGCCATTGCCGTATTTGCTTTAGGTGCTTTGATGTTTAGTCAGGCGGCTACAACAAAAACCATAATGCCATTAGGGATGGCATTGGGCGTACCACATCATGCACTGATCGCTATTTTCCCGGCTGTAAATGCTGATTTCGTCTTGCCGGGTTATCCGACATTATTGGCCGCTATCAACTTTGATAGAACCGGTAGTACCAAAATCGGAAAATTTGTGGTCAACCACAGTTTTATGGTACCGGGACTCGTCGCCGTGATCGTTGCTATCGCAGCGGGGTTCCTGATAGGTGCCTTTTTATAGATAATTTAATATACATGCCATGAAAAAATATGTTCTTTTAATACTGTTTCTCTTTGCTCAGGCCGTAATGTCGGGACAAGACCATCAACTGAGTAAGGACACTCTTTCTAAACCCATTATTCCTAAGGAACGATTGGATTTACTCAAAAATGTAGATATCATTTTTAATATGCAATTTGCCAATGATAACTTTTTTCGGGACGGAAAATTCCAGGAATCGGCATTTGGGAATAATCAGATGCGTCTTGAAATTAAAGGAAAAATACACGATAAAGTGTATTTCCGGTTTCGGGATCGCTATACCAGAGCCACCAATCCGGGTTCCCGGGATAACTTAAGCCGGTCGACCGATATGGCATATATCGGGGTTGAATTGTCTCCTAAAATACGCCTGAATCTCGGTAAAATGAGTGCCGATTGGGGAGGATATGAATTCGACCTGAATCCGATCGACATTTTGGAATACAACGATATTCTCGAATATGCGGATAACTTCTTAACCGGTGCCGGAATTACCTATCAGGCATTTCAAAACCATTCTTTTGGCTTACAGATGCTAAATTCCAGGGTTTCCGATTTTGAAGATGTCTACCAGGATCGAGTTCCGGTAAATCTGGAAAAAGCTAAAGTTCCAATGGCATATATCACCAATTGGAGAGGACGCTTTTTTGGTGGAAAATTCGAAACGATTTATAGTTACAGCTTTTTTAAAGAAACAACCAAAAAGGGAATGAATTTTTATTCCTTAGGACATAAGTATCAGGATAAAAAGCTAACATTACTATATGATTTTAAGTATAGTAACGAAGGAATCGACCGTAAAGGGATTATCACCAATATGATCCCGGGTGAAGAAGTGAGTATCCAGCAAAATGTTTCGTATCTGGAAAACTGGCTTCGTGCAGAATACCTGATTGCACCAAAAGTGAACCTGTCGCTGACCTTAATGCACAGCAACGCCTATGCCAAAAATCTGGTCGATGCCAATAGTGGGGTGAATCATGTCCGAGCCAGTTATGGATTTATACCGTCGGTTCAGTATTTGCCTTTTAAAGATCTTAATTTACGATTCTTCGTATCCTATGTAGGCCGTTATTATAACTATTCTTCGTATGCACAGGAACAGTTAGGTCAAACCGATTACAATACGGGACGTCTTAGTGTCGGATTCATTGCTCCGCTACTAATTTTTTAATTGTTTTGTTTACTAAAAATCCCCTTCCGATTGATTCAGAAGGGGATTTTTTGATTAACCATGTATGGTTTCCTGTTTTCCGTAGTTGGTAATGATCGACGTTTCATACTCAATCCATTCCTGCCAACGTTTGTCTACATCGGTCTTTTCGGTATATTTTCGGGCAAATCCTAAAAAGGTAGTATAATGCCCGGCTTCACTGATCATCAAATCTCTGTAAAAAGTAGCCAGTTTTTCATCCTGTATATTTTGTGATAAAACTTTAAAACGCTCACAGCTTCGGGCTTCAATCATGGCCGAAAATAACAAACGATCCACTAAAGCCTGATTTCGGCTACCACCTTTGATCATAAATTTAGCCAGTTCGTTTACATAATCGTCTTTCCGCTCCCGACCCAATTCCAGTCCGCGCTCTTTGATGATCTCATGAACCATCTCGAAATGTTCCAGTTCCTCCCGGGCAATTTTGAGCATTTCGGTTACCAGGTCTACTTTTTCAGAATTAATAGTGATAATCGATATGGCATTTGTAGCCGCTTTTTGCTCACACCAGGCATGATCCGTCAAAATTTCCTGGATGTTCGATTCTACAATCGTTACCCATCTCGGGTCTGTTTTTAATTTTAAGCCTAACATTGTATAAAGTTTAGCTGTAAAAATACAATTTTACGACGAAAGTCCGAAATGCGTAGCGACAAGTAGTATATTTGTTTTTATTATCGATTCAAAATGCCGTTACTACTCATCATTGGTTATGTATGGCCGGAACCGGGTTCGTCGGCGGCCGGTAGCAGAATGCTGCAACTGATCCGTTTTTTTCAGTCTGAAGGTTATAAAGTGATCTTCGCCAGTCCGGCGGCACATAGTGAATTTGCAGTTGACTTACCAGGCATAGGCGTGGAAACCCAAAATATCCAATTGAATTGTTCCAGTTTCGATGATTATATAAAAGTGTTACAACCGACTATGGTGTTGTTTGATCGTTTTATGATGGAAGAGCAATTTGGTTGGCGTGTCACAAAATACTGTCCGGATGCGATTCGGTTACTCGATACCGAAGACCTGCACTGTCTGCGCGAATCAAGACGTCAGGCTTATAAAAAGCAAACCGATTACCGGGAAATACTACAGTCGTCCGAAATCGCGAAACGGGAAATTGCCAGTATTTTTCGATCGGATTTGACCCTGATGATTTCAGAATTTGAAATGAACCTATTGCAAAACCAGTTTAAGGTCGATGCAGCCATTTTACACTATCTGCCATTATTGATCGAACCGATGGAAGGTACGTCGCTTTCATTCCCGGAGCGAAAGGATTTTGTTTTTATCGGAAACTTTTTTCACGAACCCAATTGGAATTGTGCCTGGGTACTTAAAAATGAAATCTGGCCGGAATTAAAAGAACGATTGCCGGAAGCTACCTTGCGGATTTACGGCGCTTACGCCACTCAAAAAGTAACGGATCTTCACAATCCGAAAGAGCGTTTTTATGTGATGGGAAGAGCATCCGAGGCAAGGGAAGTAATCGCAAACGCCAGGGTTTTACTCGCACCGATCCGTTTCGGAGCTGGAATAAAAGGGAAGCTACTCGAAGCGATGGTATACGGAACGCCAACGGTAACGACTACAGTTGGCGCGGAATCGATGCAGGATAACGGTGACTGGAATGGTTTTATCGCCGACGATAATGCGACTTTTATTGCTAAAGCAGCAGTATTGTATTCCGATTCGGAACTATGGTATCAAAAACAACAAAACGGTTACCGGATCAGTAGCGGACGTTACACAGCCAAACCACATTGGGCAAAATTACAACAACGAATAGGACATCTGAAAGCCAATTTAAAACAACACAGAGATTCCAATTTTATAGGAGCGATGCTGCAACACCATTCAATGCAAAGTACGCATTATATGGCCAAGTGGATCGCCGAAAAAAATAAAGCTACCCGATAGGCAGCCTTATTTTTAGGTGTTGATTTCCAGATCACGGATGTAATCTTCATATTCATAAAAGAAACGTTCGAAAGCATCCATATTATCATTAAAAAAATCAAAAATTTCCGGCCAGCTGGAGCGATTAAACAAACTGATTCCGGTTTTTTCGACCCAAACTTTACTGATCGCTTTTCCCGTTTCCAGATAATAATGGCGTTCCAAAACGGCTTCCGGTAAAAAATCCTCATGCAAGATCGTACGTAGGGATTCTATTTTTTCATAATAGATTTTTCGCTTTTCATCGTCTTTACTCTCAATATCCAGCGTAACCTGTGCCTTTTTATTATCGACATAAAATTTAAAGGAAAAGTCTTTGATTTTGGTATCATACAAGAGCCATTTCCGGGGATACGCTTCCGCAAATTCGGTCCAGAATTCTTTTTTTATCTTTTGTGCTTCTTCTTTGCTGAACATTTTTTCTTTGAATATTTGTTTTAATAAAAATTTGCCATGAGTTTTTTTTGAGGTAACTTTATAGTTAGGTTTTAAAAGAAAACACACAAAAACGATGGACTTTCAGGATTTTTTAAAATATATTCCAAAAATAGAAAAAGAAAAGCTTTTGGCGTCGGATGCACATATAAAAATGGCACCCCTGGAGCGTATTTCGACCCTGAAAGAAGCCAGCTATGTTGATAAAAATCCCAGAAGAGCCGCGGTAATGATGCTTTTTTACCCGAAAAATAATGTGCCGCATCTCGTACTGATCGTCCGAAATTCCTATCCCGGTATCCATTCTTCGCAGATTGCTTTTCCCGGCGGAAAGGTCGAACCCGAAGATCGGAACCTGATTCATACCGCCCTACGGGAAACACACGAAGAGGTGGGAATCGCACCCAGCAAAATTGAAGTCATCAAACCCTTTAGCGAAATCTACATTCCGCCGAGCAATTTTCTGGTTTCACCGTTTATGGGAATTGCCCATCAGGAACTTCATTTTATTCCCCAACTGGAAGAAGTGGCTCAGATTATCGAATTACCGTTGGAACGTTTTCTGAATGATGAAATTATCGTGGAAGTAACCATGACAACATCCTATGCTACCAATATTAAAGTACCGGCTTTTCAGATTGAAGACCATATCGTTTGGGGCGCAACAGCCATGATGATGAGCGAACTCAAAGAAACTGTTAAGAATGTAATCTAATCGATTTGTTTTCTATACATTTGCAGTTCTTTTTTGGAAATTAAACAGTAAAAAAAATGGGATTGTTTAAAAGAAATCCTTTTGGTCATATACTCTTTTTGAAAAAATGGCTGATCCGTGTTTTTGGTGCTCTTACGCACCGACGGTATCGCGGCTTTAATGAATTGCAAATCGACGGATCGGAAATTATAAGGGCTTTACCGGATAAAAATGTACTTTTTATCTCAAATCACCAAACCTATTTCGCCGATGTCGTGGCCATGTTTCACGTATTTAACGCCAGTTTAAAAGGTCGCGAAGACAATATCAAAAACATCGGATACCTTTGGGAACCGAAATTGAATATCTATTATG
Source organism: Flavobacterium sp. WV_118_3 (assembly GCF_039778605.1). NCBI lineage: Bacteria > Pseudomonadati > Bacteroidota > Flavobacteriia > Flavobacteriales > Flavobacteriaceae > Flavobacterium > Flavobacterium sp. WV_118_3. The sequence goes on from NZ_CP156060.1 coordinate 628,552, forward strand.
TGGCTGCCAAAGAAACCATGCAATCCGGTTTGTTGCCGAGAATATTGTCATATGTAGGTGCTATTACTGTAGAACGCACCTGGCGGTCGAAAGGAAAAGACGTAACCGAAAAGCGGGAAGTCAATCCAAACGATACCGAAAATATCCGAATTGCACTGGAAGACGGATGGGTAATCACCTTTCCGCAGGGAACGACCAAATCGTTTAAACCCGTTCGAAAAGGAACCGCGCATATCATCAAACAACATAAACCAATAGTCGTACCAATTGTTATCGATGGATTCCGTCGTTCGTTCGACAAAAAAGGATTGCGATTAAAGAAAAAAGGAATCCTGCAATCGTTTATCATTAAAGAACCTTTGGATATCGATTATGAAAATGATTCCATAGATGAGATCGTTGAAAAAGTTGAATTTGCTATCGAACAACACCCCTCATTTCTAAAAGTAATTCCAGCCGAAGAAATCGAAGCACAGGAAGAACTCAACCGACAACGACAATGGGATTATTAATATAAAAAAAGCGGCTTACAATTTGTAAGCCGCTTTTTTTATAAGTCAATTTTCTTTAACTCTTCGTAATTTTTATACAGTCGACGTAACAGGAAACCGTACACCAGTCGGTAAAACAACCAGATGACTCCTACGAATAGTCCGAAGAATACAATCGTAAAGCCCAAAATCATCATCCAGAACAACATACCTTGATCATTGCCTTCGAATTGCCCGGACATACGGTTAAAGCGTTCGTCATAAATACAGGTGGCCACCATCATCGTGATAAAAATAATACCAATCATCACCAGATTATACCAAATATAATATTGAACGGTTTTTCGTGTTTTCAGAATGTTTTTCATCAGCGACTTCACGCTATCGGTTGTATTGATACTTTTAAAATTCCGGTAAAACAGGAATATAAAGGAAAAGATAACAATATAGTTGATCACTGTAAAAGTGGTGACTAACGTCTTGATGTGATAGGATTCCAGTGTTTTCAGGTAATTTTCATCTGCCGTAAAAAAACTAATCAGGCTCCAGGCAATCATTTCCAGTATACTGATAATGAATATCCATTTTACGATGGAAGACGACTTCTTATGCAGCATGGCATAAATCTCCTGTTCCGTAATCTTCGGAAAGGAATGCTCGTTTTTCTTCCAGTCTTTTTTTAATAAATCTAACTCTTCCATGACAATCGCTCCCGTTATGGATTTACAATTTTTTTTAGTTTCCCTTTTATACGGTTCATCTTTACACGGGCGTTTACTTCGCTAATGCCCAATGTTTCGGCGATCTCGGTATAATCCTTGTCTTCCAGATACATGAAAACCAAGGCTTTTTCAATATCGTTTAACTGATGGACGGCCTTATACAACAACTTGATCTGTTCTTCTTCTTCATAGTTATAATCCTCGTGATTGAATTTGTGTATTTTACCGTCAAACTCGATGGTGTTTACCGTTTTGACTTTCTTTCGGTATAAGGTAATAGCCGTATTCAACGCAACCCGGTAGGCCCAGGTGGTAAATTTTGCCTCACCGCGAAATTGAGGAAATGCTTTCCAAAGCTGAATTGTGATTTCCTGAAACAAGTCTTTATGCGAATCTTCATCAGAAGTATACAGCCGACAAATCTTGTGTATAATGTTCTGATGTTGTTCTAATTGCGATACAAAGGACTGTTCCAGGTTCGAATTCATAACCGATTAGTGTCGAGATACTAGAAATTGTTACAAGTTACTCTTTTTATTTTTTTTGACCTTGAAACAATCGCATCAGAAATCCGTGGAATTCGCCCGCAGAATCCCATTTAAAATAGCGGGAGAGCCAATTTTACTTCGTAACTTTAGAAGCTAAATTGAAAAAGAAAAAATGAACATTCCCCGATCGAGTTTTCCACGTATCGTTATTATTGGAGGTGGTTTTGCCGGTATTGCGCTGGCTAAAAAATTGCGTAATAAAAATGTTCAGGTGGTCCTGTTGGATAAACACAATTACCATACGTTTCAACCGTTGCTGTATCAGGTGGCAACCGGTGGACTCGAAGCCGGGTCGATTGCCTATCCGATCCGAAAAGTGGTGCAGGATTACGATAATTTTTATTTCCGATTGGCGCAGGTAAAGGAAATCGATACGGAAACCCGAAAAGTCACCGCCGATATAGGTGATTTATACTACGATTATCTGGTAATTGCTACCGGATCCAAAACCAATTATTTTGGAAATAAGGAGATTGAAAAAAATAGTATGGCGATGAAAACCATACCGCAGTCACTCAATATCCGCAGTTTGATTCTTGAAAATTTCGAACAGGCATTGCTTACAAACGATATCAACGAACGATTGAGTCTGATGAATTTTGTAATCGTAGGTGGCGGACCAACAGGAGTGGAACTGGCCGGAGCATTGGCCGAAATGAAGAAAGCCATTCTGCCAAAAGATTACCCGGACTTGGACGTTCGGAAAATGGAAATCAACCTGATTCAGGGAACCGATAAAATCCTGGATGCGATGTCACCAAAAGCATCCCGGAAAGCAGAGGAATTTTTAAGCGGACTGGGCGTTAGCATCTGGAAAAACGTTCGCGTAACCAATTACGACGGTAAAACGGTAACCACCAATTCGGATCTGACATTCGAATCGGCTACCGTAATCTGGACGGCCGGAGTGAAAGGCGCGGCAATTAAAGGTTTAAAACCCGAAGCATTAGCCGGAAACGAGCGGATTAAAGTAGACGAATGCAACCAGGTTTTGGGGGATGACAACATTTTTGCCATCGGTGATATTGCCACCATGGTCAGCGATACCTATCCGATGGGACATCCTATGATGGCACAGCCGGCGTTACAACAAGGGGCGTTATTGGCACAGAATATTCTCCGAAAAATTCAGAAGCAAAAGATGAAACCTTTTGTCTATAAGGATAAAGGATCGATGGCTACTATTGGTCGGAATAAAGCGGTGGTTGATTTACCGCGTTGGCATTTTAACGGCGTTTTTGCCTGGTTTGTATGGATGTTTGTCCACTTGTTTTCCCTGATTGGATTTAAAAATAAAGCGGTTGTATTTATGAACTGGGTATATAATTATATCCGTTTTGATCGGGAAGGACGATTGATCATCCGACCTTATAAAAAGAAAAGTTCGCAGAGTTTTATACCCGATGAATTATAAATGAAAAGACGCCAATCCGGCGTCTTTTTCTATAATGGCTTGTTGCGATAGTAATGAATCAGCAGGTCCACAAACTTGCTGTAACTTTCCATGCCGTCTTTTTGCTGGTTGAGTTTTAAGAAATTGTCGTAAAAGATTTTAAACAACGGTTCCATGATGTTCTGATGTTTGTCCCAAAAAGTATCCGAATCTTTAAAGTTTTCGAGAACGCCCGGATGGATTAAAGGAAGTAAGGCTTCACTGCGACCTTCCTGTTTTAATTCGATATTGTGAAGGCAATACCGTAAGGCATACGTATATCCGGAATATTGAAAATAAAGATCATCGTTATAAATAGAAGCCATATAGCCGATAAAATTGGCCTCACTTTCGGAAGCATAACCAATTTGATGTGCCATTTCGTGACAGGTGGTTGTGGCAAAATTTGACAACGGAATCAAAGCATTTACCTGAGCTTCATTGGTAAACGGATTCAGATAACCGCTAAAACCCATATAGGTTAAGGGTGTACTGATCAGCGATTTTTTTACGGAGGGATGCTTATAAGTAAAAAACGGAAAGGCTTTTGAAAGATGTTCATATCCATTTTGTGTTTTTTCAAAAATCACATCACGGGTATAAGGAACAACTACTTTCAGACTGTCATTTTTTTCAATTTGCGAATGGATGGCGTTCACTTTTACAATCACCCGTTCGGTAAAAGCGATCAGTTCTTCTGTCGAATAATCGCGTTCGAGTGCCAGTTTTTGATATAAGGGTACGCGGATGTAATTGATGCCCCATAACAGGTTAAACAGAAAATAAAAAACGGAAACAAAACCGATAAGACGTAGTAAATTTTCTTTCCAGTCGATTTTCCAGGTTTTCCGTTTGTTCCACAACCATTTTAGAAGTAGAAAGATAACGATGCCATAGAGTAGATCACCAACAGAAAACGGAAGCCAGCCTAAAGTAATACGCGAAATTTTGGATAAAACCGGATAAAAACCATTGCTGTAATAACGTTCGACAAGCTCGGGGAAAAACGAAAGCAATTTTAATATAACAAACTGAAACACAAGGAATACAGGTAATACGAGCTTTTTCTTCATCGACAAAATTTTTATAAATATAAAAAATGTTAATTTAAGATCCTGTTAATTTTCTTATTGTATATTTGCATTTAATTAGAATAGATAAAAATAACAAACGCAATTATTCTGGTAATGAAAAAGTTAGACGCACCTCAAAAAGCGATTTATTTCTGTGATGGTAGCAAATGCAGCAAGGAGAATAAACACAATCGCAAAGCAATCCGCACGCTGGTAAAAGAAGCCGGATTGAAAAACGAAGTGGCATTGGTAAAAACGTTTTGTACCGATAATTGTAAATGTGCACCGGTGATCGCCGTACAACCGGAAAATCTTTGGTTTGGTGATGTGTCTGAAAAAAAGGCTATTCAAATTTTTGAAGAATATATCGCACCACCGATACTTACCATTGCAAAATAACAGTCCTTTCCGTCTTGAAATAACATCCCTTTTCTTTATTTAAAATTCCCCGAATTATCATTTTCCCGGGCTGAAAATCTTTGTACCTTTGGGATTCAAAATTTGAAGTATAACTACAAAAGGTAAAATAATGAGCCAGGAAGTAAGAAACCTTGAGCCTAAGCAGCTTTGGAATAAATTTGCCGACTTAAATGCTGTTCCGCGGCCTTCTAAAAAAGAAGAACGCGTGATTGCTTTTATGATGGATTTCGGAAACAAACTAGGATTGGAAACCCTGAAAGATGAGGTGGGTAACGTCATCATTAAAAAACCGGCCACTGCCGGAATGGAAAACCGCAAAACAATCGTGATGCAATCGCATTTGGATATGGTACACCAAAAAAATAACGACACCGTTTTCGATTTCGATACACAGGGAATTGAAATGTATGTCGATGGTGACTGGGTTCGTGCCAAAGGAACGACTTTAGGTGCGGATAACGGATTGGGTGTGGCTACCATCATGGCGATTTTAGAAAGTAACGATATCCCGCATCCGGCTATTGAAGCACTTTTTACTATTGATGAAGAAACCGGAATGACCGGAGCAATGGGATTAAAAGGTGGTTTACTGGATGGTGAGATTCTTTTAAATCTGGATACGGAAGAAGACGATGAAATCGATATCGGATGTGCCGGTGGAGTAGATGTAACCGCGGTTCGTGAGTATAACGAAGAAGAAACTCCCGAAGGTTCGGTAGGCTATACCATTACGGTTAAAGGACTAAACGGAGGGCACTCCGGAATGGATATCGACAAAGGTTTGGGTAACGCCAATAAAATTATGAATCGTTTGTTGTTTGACGGATTTGAAAACTTCGGATTACAAATCGCAGAAATCAACGGTGGAAGTCTTCGTAACGCTATCCCAAGAGAAAGTGTGGCAAAAGTGATCATCTCTCAGATTTATGATGAAGCTTTTGTTTTCGATATGCAGGAAGTAATCAACGATATTAAAGCCGAGTTTAAAACAACGGAACCAAACCTAACCATCGAAATCGTAAAATCCGATGTAGTACCGGCTACGGTTATGGATTTAGGTGTTCAGGAAGGATTGATTCGTGCCTTGTATACCGCTCATAATGGTGTTTACCGTATGAGTGCCGATATGGAAAATTTGGTTGAAACTTCCAACAATATTGCCCGTGTTATCGTTAAAGACGGAAAAATTACCGTGCAGTGTTTAACGCGTTCTTCGGTTGAAAGTTCAAAATTTGATTTGGCAAATGCGTTGCGTTCGGCTTTCGAATTAATTGGATGTGAAGTGGTTTTTGCCGGTTCGTATCCGGGATGGACGCCAAATGTGAGTTCACCGATTTTGGATGTGCTGACGTCAATCTACGAAAAACAAAACGGAAATAAACCACATGTAGTGGCTTGTCACGCCGGATTGGAATGTGGAATTTTAGGAACCAATTATCCGGATATGGATATGATTTCTTTTGGCCCTACGATCAAAGGAGCGCATAGCCCGGATGAAAGAGCTTCGATTGCATCGGCTCAGAAATACTGGAAATTCGTATTGGAAATTCTACAACAGATTCCGTTAAAAAACTAAACGGTATTGCTTAAATATAGGAAAGGGTTGTCATTACGATAACCCTTTTTTAGTTGTTTAACATCGGTTTCAGGTCGGTGTTTTTATTGCGTAAATCCAATCCGCCTTCATAGACTGACTTCAGATTCACAAGGTAAAACGACCAGCCACCGTGGCAACCCAATCGGATATTTTTTTTAGAGTGATCATCGGTAGGGATGTTTTTCTGCGTTAGTTCTACGATTACAAAATTGTCCTGTTCCATTAATGAAATATCCACAAGACATTGACCGGCAAAGGTAAATTGCAAGGAATTTTTGCCATTCGCTTGCGTAAAAGTACCCATCTCAAGATCGGGATATAAATACCAGTTCCATTCATAACGATAGTCCTGTTTTACATTCTGATTTTTCGGAATTAGGGTGCCATCGGCCTCAAAACTATCCGCCCGACTCAGAAACCATTTTTCCAGTTCGGAAGCTTTGGTCCAGGCATCGTAAAGGTTTGGTAGTGTTGTGTTTATTGCAATCCGGAGTGTAAACCGGGTCCAGTCGAAATTTTCCATAAGAAGCCGTTTTGAAAATCAAATTTAGCGAAAATTCTAAGGCGGTATAGCGATACAACTAAACGGATTTTTTTGTAATTTTGCACTCCAAACAAAGGAAATACAAAATGTTAGATAGACTTCAGATAGTAAAACAACGCTTTGACGAGATCTCGGACTTAATTATCCAGCCGGATGTTATTGCCGATCAGAAGCGTTATGTACAATTGAATAAAGAATACAAAGATTTAAAAGCATTGGTTGAAAAACGCGATGAGTATGTAAATCTTGACGGAAATATCAAGGAGGCCAACGAAATTATCGCCGATGGATCGGATCCGGAAATGGTCGATATGGCCAAATTGCAGTTGGAAGAAGCCAAAGAGCGTTTACCGCAACTGGAAGAAGAGATCAAATTTTTACTGATCCCGAAAGATCCGGAAGATGCGAAAAACGTAATGGTGGAAATCCGTGCCGGTACTGGTGGAGACGAAGCAAGTATCTTTGCCGGTGATTTGTTCCGTATGTATACCAAATACTGCGAAAACAAAGGATGGAGAACTTCTGTGGTAGACTTAAACGAAGGTACTTCGGGTGGTTTTAAAGAGGTTATTTTTGAAGTTACCGGAGAAGACGTTTACGGAACCTTGAAGTTTGAAGCGGGTGTTCACCGTGTACAACGTGTTCCGCAAACCGAAACACAGGGACGTGTTCACACGTCTGCAGCTACCGTTATGGTATTGCCGGAAGCCGAAGAATTTGACGTACATATCGATATGAACGACGTACGTATCGACTTTTTCTGTTCGTCAGGACCTGGTGGACAGTCGGTAAATACAACCAAATCGGCTGTGCGTATGACACACATTCCAACCGGATTGGTAGCACAGTGTCAGGACGAGAAATCACAACATAAAAATAAAGACAAAGCATTAACCGTTTTACGTTCCCGTTTGTACGAAATGGAATTGGCGAAAAAACAGGAAGAGGATGCTAAAAAACGTAACTCACAGGTAAGTAGTGGTGACCGTTCGGCAAAAATCCGTACCTATAACTATCCGCAAGGACGTGTTACGGATCACAGAATCGGGTTAACCCTTTACGATCTGGATGGTGTTATGAACGGAAATATCCAGAAAGTAATCGAAGAATTACAGCTGGTGAGTAATACCGAAAAATTAAAAGAAAGCGACGTATTTTAATGATCAAAATACTGAAATAAATCAAATGTCACACAAAAGGAATCTTAGTGTGGCATTTTTTTTAAAATAACAACTAAACTACAACAACTTTGACAACACAACACTTAATTGAGCAAATCCAACAAAAGCAGTCTTTCCTTTGCGTAGGTCTGGATGTCGATCTGACAAAAATTCCGGAGCATCTGCTGCAATATGAAGATCCGATTTTTGAATTTAATAAAAGAATCATCGACGCGACGCACGATCTGGCGGTTTCCTATAAACCCAATACGGCTTTTTATGAAGCCTACGGGATTAAAGGTTGGAAGTCACTGGAAAAAACGATCCGCTATAGCAACGAAAAATACCCGGATATTTTTACCATAGCCGATGCCAAACGCGGTGATATTGGAAACACTTCGTCCATGTATGCCAAAGCATTTTTGGAAGATTTGGATTTCGACAGTGTGACGGTGGCACCCTATATGGGAAAAGATAGCGTGGAGCCGTTTTTGGCTTTCGAAAATAAACATACCATTATGTTGGCACTGACCTCCAATGAAGGAGCATTCGATTTTCAGACTTTGGAGGTGAATGGTGAAGAATTGTATAAAAAAGTAATTGCGACTTCCAAAACCTGGAAAAATAGTCAGAATCTGATGTATGTGGTGGGCGCAACCAAAGCGGAATACTTTTCGGAAATACGAAAAATTATTCCGGATAGCTTTTTACTGGTACCGGGAGTAGGTGCGCAGGGCGGAAGTCTTTCCGAAGTTTGCCGTTATGGTATGAATGCGAATGTAGGTCTATTGATCAATTCCTCACGCGGGATTATTTATGCCTCTTCAGGAATGGATTTTGCCGAAAAAGCAAGAGCTGAAGCCCTGAAAATTCAACAGGAAATGCAACGTATTTTAGCCAAACGCTAATTCTTGTTAATCCACTAATTTATCCGTCAGATACAGATACGATTGGATCGAATGGTGTACAAATACATTGGTATCACTATCCGGATATTGGGTATAATACAGACTGTCGGGATATAAAACAGTTGTCGTACCGGTACGAACATAATAATTGGATTCAAAATAGTTCGGAGCTTTATAACCGACTAATTGTTTTACAACAAATTTTGATGCGGCTTTGCCAAGGTATTTCTGGTAACGTCGCATCGCTTTTTTATTATGCTTGGTCAATTGATTGTATATGTGTTTTAAAGCCAGATTGGTCGGAAATTTTTGTTTACTGATCATACTTTTGGCATTTTTAAACGGATTCGTCACGTTAAAATCGGTCAGCGTTTGTATGGATACGGGAACTTCCGGAACCCAATCGGCTGCATTGACAACCGTTTGTGACCAGCCGGTTTGCCGTGACGCTTCATATTCGTAGGCAAAAGGCAGATTTCCCGGTTTGGGTGCGGCACTGCAATAGGTTTTAAAATACATATCGGCCGGAAGTATGCCGGTTTTCTGATAGTATAATAATTGTGCCGTGATGAGGTAACTGATTCCGCCACCCTGACTATGTCCAAAAATGATGAAATCCCGGATACCTTTGTTGTACTGTTCCCACACGACCGGAATAATATCCTGAAGTAAAAAGGCACTCGCAACGCTCCAACCTACGTGAACAGCGGCACGTGGTTCGTCGGCAAAATGGTATTCGAATGTCGTGGAATCGTTTAATTGTAGCTTTCCTTTGGCCGGAATCATCGCTGCATAAAAATTAGCCAACCAACTCACTTCACTTGGTGTGGTTCCGCGAATACTGATCACATTAATGCCATAGGGATCTTCATACAATTCCCAACGGTTAACCAATCCCATTTCTTCCGATCGGTAGGTTCGTTTAAAACGACTGCTTTCGGGGATTCCTTTATAGTGTGTACTATCGCTCCAGCGGGAGTAGGCATAGAGTAGTTCGGTGTATTCCGATTTGTCAAAACCAGGTTGTAATTTCTGAGCAAAAAGACTGTGGCCAGCCAGAATTCCAAGTAAGATGTATAAAATTCGTTTCATTCTGTTCTGATTTTACGTACTAAGATACGGCTTTTTGTATTTTTGTTAAATTCAGAGTTGTACTTAATCCATAATAACATCCCGTTTTGATGTTAAATTTACTCCTGAGACTTTTATAAAAGGGTATCAAAACGAAAATAAAATCAGATAGATAATGAAAACAGTAGTAGATGTAATTTTTCTTTTTTTTTAAATTTTGACAGAACCATTTATTCTCTTTTTCTTGATTATCGGGGTGGTTTTTTTATTAAAAAAGAAGAAAAAAATAAAGCGGCTACGGTATGTATCGGACTGTTATTATTGCTGATTGTAGGGATCGGTAATGGTTTTTTAGGAAAAATAACGGCACAATATCTGCAAAAGGCTTATACCGGTACTGCAAATCCGAATATCACTTCACCTTCGATAATAGTAGTGTTAGGAGGTGGGATTACCGATTTTAACACTATAGAACAACCGCATATAACGTCGTATTCCCGATTGGTAGCGGCTTGTCGATTGTACCATAAGATACGTGAAAATAAACAACCTTGTACAATTCTTGTTTCCGGTAAAGGGAATAGCCATAAAACTTCCGAAGCGGAATTGTTTCGTAAAGCGCTTATCGGTATGGGAATCCCGGATTCGGATATTATTAAAGAAGACAGCAGTGAAAATACCTATCAAAATGCAAAATATTCGAGCGTAATGCTGCGAAAACAGATGCCATCTCAGGTGTATTTGGTTACTTCCGGTTTTCATCTCAAACGGGCACTTTTGTTGTTTGAAACATTTGGTATAAAACCGGTTCCGTATCCGTCGGATTATATAGATACTAAAATAACAGTATTTCCGAATAGCTATAATTGTGCCTTTACGTCTTTTATGCTAAAGGAACTAATTGGGATCGTACAGGTTCATTTCTACACTACTATGGGACTTAACAAATCAGAAAAGTAAATCCGGTAGGTTTTAAAAAGGTTTCGATATTCTGATTTTTAAAAATGATGGGACTATGGCTTTTTGTATTTTTGTAAAATGAAGTCGCTTACAGATCAAATGGGAACGTTGCATACGTTCGAACAAACACCGGTACGAATTGTCTCGTTGGTACCGTCGCAAACGGAATTACTTTTTGACTTGGGATTGGAAGAACAACTCGTCGGGATAACCAAGTTTTGTATTCATCCGTTCCATCTTAAATCGACCAAAAAAGTCATTGGTGGTACCAAAAAGGTGCATTACGAAAAAATACGCCTGTTGGCTCCGGATATTATTATCGCGAATAAAGAAGAAAATACGCCTGAAATTGTAGCCGAATTGTCTAAAATATGTCCGGTATGGGTGACCAATATTATTACGATAGATGATAACCTGAAAATGATAGCCGATTTCGGGCAGTTGTTTAACAAACGTACCGATGCGCAGAAATGGATCGATAAGACGCGCTATGCCTACGACGATTTTAAGCGTTTTATAGCCGATAAGCCCGAAAAGAAAGTCGCTTATTTTATCTGGCGGGATCCGTATATGGCCGCCGGTTCGGACAATTTTATCAACGAATTGCTACAACTGAATCATTTTAAAAACATTTATGACAATAAAGGACGTTATCCGGAAGTGGAATTAAAAAAAATCCGACTGGAAGGCGATCCGGATCTGGTATTCCTTTCGTCAGAACCCTATCCGTTTAAAGACGAACACGCTTTTGAAATCGGACGTTTTACCCATCATGCCAAAACGGTTTTTGTAGATGGAGAAATGTTTTCCTGGTATGGCAGCCGACTCGTAAAAGCGTTTGATTATTTTAAACAATTGCATCAGCGTATCACATAAAACGAAAAAGGACCATCTTTATATAAAGACGACCCTTTTCTTGAGACACTAAAAATTCCGGATTACTGTCTTTTGAACACATATTTTTTAGTCACCGAAATACCGTTTACGTTTACGGCAGTTTCATAGTAAAACTTGTTACCATTGTCGGTGAAAATAATGTTTTTGGTATCGATCGCATTCGAACTCGTTAGGCTGTACAGGTTGTTACCTGGGTTTGTCCAGTAACCGATTACGGTTTCGGATAATACACACGTTCCGGTACCACCATTTCCACCGTGATCATCGTCGTCATCGTCATCGGTTGTTCCGCCACCGTTTCCAGGGTTTGGATTTACCGGTCCGTGATCGTCATCATCGTCGTCGTCGTCGTTGCTTCCTCCGCTGTGATCATCGTCATCGTCGTCATCACCACCTTTTTGAAAAGTAGAATCGTCAAAACGACCACCATTCGAATACATTTCATGGGTAAATTGTTGTTCCCCGAAAATATACGTTTCCTGTAGGTTACAGTTGTTTAAGGTTACCAGCTGGTTGTTGCTGTATTCCTCTACTAATTTCCAGGTTCCGATTACAGGGTTGCTCTGTAATATAACGGTATCCTCGTCTTTATTACAGCCAATGAATACGATCGTAAGGACCAGGGTTAGCATTAAAAATAGTTTTTTACTCATAATGGATTAAGGTTAAAAATTAAAATATAATTGTTTATTGATCAATAATTATTTATTGGACAAATTTGATTCCGAGGCTGATGATATCCGCCTTTAAAGCATCACTTCTTTCGTAACGTTGGTAGCGCAAATCGATATTTTTCAGACCGAAATGCAGAATACGCGTGTTGGTAAGCAGGTCGGTATAACTCAATCCGAAACCATACTGATGACTGTCGAAGGACGAAAGGTCATAATCGGAGGTATAATAGCGCTCGTAGGAATAATGTTTTTCAAACGGTGCAAAATAGCGGACACCTTTTTGGGTGTAAAAACGATACATGGGCAAAAGGGTAAAATGTTCCGAAATGCGATACGGAATTTCGATGCTGGCGGTATGGGCCGATAATCCCCAATCGTCGGCATAGTAACGGTAATAGCTGCGTACGACAAATTGTTCGCTAATGTAATAATTCAGACGGGCGCCAACCGGAATTTTAAAGCGCGTTCCCGGTAGGCGTTCCACGTCATCCGATAATCGGAATACACCGATGTTCCCGGGTTTGTCGTAAATCGGGATATAGCGCGGCTGACCAATATAATAGTTGGCTTTGTCGGCAAAATAAATACGATGGTACGGTGTCGATAGTAAGCCTTCCTGATACAAGACGTCCATAAACAAGGAAACTTGTAAACGTTTGGTCAATACTTGCGATAATCCTAACGAAAAGGAATACGAATTCCGGTTTTCATTGGAAAACTCCTGAAAGGCTTTCGGTAAATAATTGGTCGATTGTTGTCCGTATTCGTCCAAAATCGTCACACCCTGGAAATAACCGAAACCTTGAAAATTCAGCCCGTAAAGGGCATATTCGTGCAGTTCGGTCGGATAAATCGCATCCCATTTGTCAAAGTAGGCACTGGCTTTTAGGCTGATTTCGGTGTTTTTGTCGTTAAACAATTTGGCAACACCGGCACCCACTCCAAACGATTGGTAATCGTATTCTTTGGAAGCACTACCGTTGAGGTTCCAGATTGTATTCCGATTGTCTGAACTATGACTATAACTGGCCGATAGTGTTTTTAATACATCCTTGCGGGAAGCTCCGGTCGATTCGATCCACGGACTTCCATAAGGCGCCGGTGTCGTTGTTGTAGTCGTATAATCATCGTCTTTACTGTAAAGTCCGGTTGGATTCATACCTCGTGAAGCCCCGGTATTGTTGTTATTGGTGGTGGTTATGGTATACGATCCGTCGGTGACAAACGGGTTGATGTTACTGGACGAAGCCGACGTATAGGCCGAAAAACCGGCATCGATGGTCAACACATCGTCGTCGTTCAGCGGGATGGTCAATACGATATTGGAGGTGTAATCTTTTAATTTTTCGGTTCCGATACCACCGCCAACAGCCGAGTGTTTGCCATCCTGTTGGTAGTAACTTCCCAAAAATTCGATCTCGGTTGATTCGAGTACCCGTTTCTTATAGGACGTAGCGTTTTCGTCTTCCTGAGCATTTACAATCGCGCAACAGAAGAGACCGGTATAAAAAAGTATTTTTTTCATGTTTAATTGCAGCCACAGCCTCCTCCTGTTTTTCCGCCATTGGCGCCCGAAGCACCTTCGCGGTAAATTTGAAAATTGGTCTCATAGCGTTCGGACGATCGCGCCGATAGTTTCATATCGGGATCGTTAATGTTTTGTTTTTCGTATTCTTTTACGGAGTTACAGGAAAAAAGGAGAAAACACCCTAAAAGGAGTAATGCGGGTTTCATTTAGTTGGTCTTTTTTAATTTTTTATGATCAATGTTTTTGGAGTAGAAAATTTTGCCGCTGTCGGTTACAATAACCGCGCTGATCTGAGGGATCTGGTTGATGAGGTTCATGCCGACTTCTTTGCCGAGTACCATTACGGAAGTGGAAATACCATTGGCCATTTCGGCGCTTTTGGCAAAAACCGTAACACTCGATAAGCCGCTGGCCGGGTAGCCGGTTCGGGGATCAATAATATGGGAATATCGTTTTTTATCGATTTCAATATATTTTTCATAACTACCGGAGGTAACTACAGCACCGTCGGTGAGCGGGAAAACCGCAAAAACGCGCGCTTTGTTTTTTGGATTGGTAATCCCGATGGTCCATTCTTTGCCATCCGGTTGTTTTCCCCAGGTGTTCATATCGCCCGAAGCATTGATGATTCCGGCTACGACGCCTTTTTCCATCATAAGCTCCTTGGTTTTATCGGCGGCATAGCCTTTCCCGATCGATCCGAAACCGATTTTCATTCCCGGTAATTTCAGGAAAATCGTACGGTGTTCTTTGTCGAGGATGATGTTTTTGTAGCCAATCTTTTTTACGGATTCTTTTACGTCTTCCGGCGAAGGCAATACGGTCATACTACCGTCGTATTTCCAGATTTTATCGGCGGCGGCAAAACTGATATCAAAGGCTCCGTCGGTTAGTTTGGAAAAACCGATCGCGCGTTGTGTCAGATCAAAAAGCTCCTGATCTACGACAACCGGACGGATTCCGGCATTCCGGTTGATTTCCGATACCTGTGTTTGTGGCATCCATTCCGAAATGAGGTTTTCGATACGGGTGATTTCGGCCACAGCGGTGTCGATATAAGCATTCGCTGTGGGAATATCTTTTGCCACTATCGTGATGTCAAAACGGCTTCCCATTAGTTTAACCACCCTTTTGTGTGCTACTTGTGCGTTAAGGACGATACTGCTTGTCAGGAATGCGATTAGGAGAAAGCGTTTCATATTTTCTTTTCTAAAGTGTGTAATAATTCGATATAAGCCGTAGGGCTGATGTTTTTATATCCGGTTTTGCCTAATATTTTTCCGTTTTTGTCTAATATAACCACTAGTGGAAAATGGCCTTCCTTATTATATTGTTCGGCCAGATGATTGTTTTGGTTCTTTTGGTTTTCCGATAGACTGTTGGTTTTCTTTTTTGGAAAATCGGCTTTTACAAGGATCCAGTTTTTATCCGCTTCGGTTTTAAATTCTTCCGAACTCCAGATGGTTTTGTCGAGTTTCATACAAGGTGCACACCAGTCGGAACCGGAGAAAACGAGTACGATATTTTTGTTTTCGGCTACGGCAATTTTTTTGCCGTTTTCAAAATCGTTTTCCCAATGTTGGGCATACGTAAAGGTACTGATTAGGAGTAAAAATAAATAGTGGCTTTTCATACGGGTTATTTTTTGATGATCTTTTGAGTTGTAGTCCGACCATTTTCAAATTCAATTCTGGCGGTATAAATCCCGTTTCCAAATGCCGATAGGTCTGCGGTGTTAGAAGTCTGAACAGTAATGATCTGACCTAATGCATTGTAAAACGTAATTTTTTTGATGTTTTCTGCGGTTTCAAACGCCACGGTTCCTTGCGTTGGATTTGGATATAGTCGTACGGATGTTTTGTCGAAATCGGAAGTGTTCATTGTTTGTTCGGTAATCGTTATGGCATAATCTTCTACCTCGCCACGGGCGCTACCAATAAATTCACAGGCTTCGGCGGCAGTTACGGCTGTTAATCGTTTCGAACGGATTCGCATACGGGTGGTACCGCTTAAAGCAGATGCCGGAACTACGATTTGATTACTGCTAAACGTAGCGCTGTTACTGCTGTTGATGGTTCCCAAGCTAAAAAATTCAGTACTTTCGAAGGTTCCGTTTTGGTTAAAATCGATCCAAACACCAACACCTCCGCTGCTTCCCGGATTGTCTACCGTTACGGAAATACTGTTTGTCGAGCCTTTGGTAATTTGTGCCGCTCCAACGGTCGCACTATAATCGATATACGAATAGTTATCCTGACTGCATACAGAGGTATTATTGATTCCGGAAAAAGTTACGTTGGTTATCGTACCGCCATACAAACAGCTGTTGTTATTGTTGATCGTGCAGTATGTTGCCGTTGGCATAGTACTGTTCATGGTGATCTGGACATTCGGACGGAAATACGAACCGCTCATACTGGCATTGCTGTTCCATGGCGTAGCCGTTGGGGTAAAGAAATCGACACCGCTGGTATATTTACGGCAAAGATAGTTGGGATTGGTGGTCGTGGCTCGGAATCTTGGATAATTGTTGTCGTCTTTTGTGATTGCATCCCGTACTACCAGTATTGCCAGATTACCGGTGTTTTTATCGTATGAAAATGGAGTTGTCAGGGTGATGGTATTCCATCCGGCTGTAGTTATGGCCGGTAATGCTCCGGAATATACTTCGGTATAACCCGAAAAACCAGTACCAACCGTACCCGATGGTAAAGCGCTAAGCGTGGCGGTTTTTAAATAAATTTTGATATTGTTGGTTGCCGCGGCATTAAAAGTAGAACTGTGTTGCCAGGATAGCGCGGTTATCGTTCCGGAGCTGTTGATCTCACTGGACAGATACAGACTTTCGCTGGCCGATTTTTCGTAGACACAATTTACCGGTGCGTCGCTCGTAATGTTGTTGCTGGTTTCGTTTCCGATGCGTATCGGTTGTGCGATTCCGTCGGGTATTGAAAACAAGAGTAATGCAGTAAAACAGGCGTGTAATGTTTTTTTCATTCCGGGTAAGTTATTTTTATTTATACTAAATCTAAATAATTTGCAATACTACTAAATTTTAGTAATGCTTTGACTTTTTGTCGGTATTTTTTTGAATTTTATTTAATGAAGTGGTCGAATTGTTGATAATTATACTGCTATTTGTAGAGTAGAATCCATTCATTATGAGTGAAATAATTCCATTTTGCTTTTGCAAAATCAACATTCGGATCGATGAGCGTTCGGAGTGGTTTTTTATTAATTGATACCTTCGAATCGATATAAATACTGATGTTTTTCCCCTCTTTTTCGTACACTTCTTTGATCTTTTGCGCCGTTTGCCAGATCATATCCGGTTTGGTTTGCATCCCACGGATCTGTTTTTTGGTCAGAATGCGTTTTAATTTATAACGTTTTTTTTCACCCGTGGCATGATCTACAACATAGAATTTGGAATAACCGCTTCGATTGCGCAACATCATGCGCCAACTCAAGCGATGCCCTTCTTCGGTCCATAAAACATCACCTTCGATCAACCAGTGGCGTAACGGGAAAGCGAGTTGGAAAATAAAATAGGGAACAAAAAAGTACAGCAGTATGCGCTTTCCGTAATCCGTTTGTTGCACATCGGCTTTCGGTACGGTTTTTTTCCGGAAAAATAGTCGGCGTATGGTTTCCGGTGGAAAAAGTAATATGGAAAACGAAAGTGCCAGGAATGGAAAGATTCCGATACCCAGATGTATTTTATTAAAAAAATGAAAAATGACCGAGGCGATAAAAGCCAGCATTCGCGTACGACGCCATAGCATCAATGGAACTACCAATAAGTCGAAAAGTATACCGGCATAAGCGATAAACAGGTAAAACCATTTCTGAGAATAGAGTGTTTTCAGGGTTGGTGTAGCATGCTTACTTAACATTTCCCGGGTAAAAGTTCCATCGAGCCAATCGGGATAGAGCTTGGCTACGGTCGCATAAAAATAAACAATTCCAACCTGGAGAATCAATACCCAAATGCACCATTGGGGGATATGGGTTTTACGGATGGATGGTTTTAATTTGCCATCTACCGAATTGGCACAATTGGCCGGTAAAAAAAATAACATAATCCCTAGCAATAAAAGTAGGTAGTGATGATTGTTATAAGCAGTTTTTTGCATAAAATAGACTCCGGCCCACATAATCGTAAACAAGGCCATGCTGAAACGGTAGAACAATCCGATCGAAATAAGCAACCCAACAACTCCCATCGCATAGAAGTAATAGAGCATGCCATCACCGGGTAACGGCTGTAACCACTCCATTCCGATATGTGCAAAAGTGTAGGAGGGCAGCATAAAATTGCGACGCACCCAGTCGGAGTTGACAGATTGTAAACAATGTAGTGTGATTAATAAACCAAAAACAATCCTGAAAAGGATCAATTGCGAATTGTCAATCGGAGTAAATAAGGCGGATAGTAACTGATCCTGCTTTTTTTTGAATTGCCCTTGTATCGGTTTTAAGCGATTGAAGGCTAAAACGTTAGCGAATCGATAGTCTTTTAACATAAAAAAATCTTAATCAAAAGTTATGGCAAAGTTAAAAAAATATTACACTTATTTAGACTTATTAAAAATAAATATATAGCTTTGTCCGAAATTTAAAGACTGTATGAACCGAATATTACTTTTACTACTCGCCGGAATTTCATATACTGGATACGCACAAACGGTTGATTCTACGAGTGTTAAGCAACTTAAAGAACAGATTAAAAAGGAGCTTAGAGAAGAGCTTCGACAAGAAGTAAAGCAGGATTTTGCTAACGATAATAAGAATCTTTTTAACTGGAGCAAGTTTACGCTGAGCGGTTACGGAGTGGTGAATTATTACAACTACCGACGCTATGATACCGACTTGGGTATGAAGGATAAATTTGATGCGGAGCGTTTAAATCTGTATCTGGGGTATAATTTTAACGATTGGATCAGTTTTAAATCGGAAATCGAATTCGAACACGGTGGAACCGGTTCTACTGTTGAGCTGGATACACAAGAAGAAGCCGGTGAATACGAACAGGAAATCGAAGCGGGTGGCGAAGTGAAAATCGAGCAGGTTCACGTTAACCTGGCGATCCGTCCGTATTTTAATGTTCGTGTGGGACGTATGAAAATTCACTTTGGATTGGCACAGGATTTAGACCGTCCGATCTCCTATTTTACCACGCACCGTCAGGAAATGGAAAACGAAATTCTGCCATTAGGATGGTATGAAAACGGAGTACAATTCCACGGTACGTTCTGGAAAAAAAGATTCAAATATGAAGTGTCGGTAACCAATGGTTTGGATGCGTCCGGATTTAGTTCCCGAGGATGGATTAAAGAAGGCTACCAAACCCGTTTTGAAATGTCTGTTGGCGAAAGCTGGGCTTTAACGGCACGTTTGGATTATAAATTCGGAACACATAAAAATACCTATTTCGGGGTTTCGGCCTATATTAATGATGCCGCTGCAAACCGTCCGAAAAACGATATGAAGGAATCGGCTTATGTGACCATTTTCGAAGGACACATTACTTACGATGAGGATTACTTACGTTTTAATTCGATCATCCTTTATGGAAACCTTGAAAATTCTAATATCGTATCGCGTAAAAACGCCAGTTTGTCCAATAACTTGGGTGTGAAAAGAACGCCGGTTGGTAAAAATGTAGTTGGATTTTCGGCCGAGGTTGGGTATGAAATTCTGCATTTCATCAATCCGCAGGCCAAACATAAAATATACCCGTTTTTACGATATGATTACTACGATACCATGCATGAGGTGGAAGGAAACGTAGTGCGCAAACCGCGTTGGGAGCGTAGTGCGATGATGGGTGGATTTAACTGGTTTGTGCATCCGCAGATCGTGTTAAAAGCACATTATCAGAACCGAAGACTGGGATCGTATCAGTTTGATCCGGTAACATCTTTGAACACGGGGGAAAGACAACAAGAGAATACTTTTTCTGCCGGAATCGGATTCTCGTTTTAATACAAAATACTAACTCAAATTTTTAATAGATGAAAAGAAGAATTTTAAGTCTGGGATTTATCGCAATGGCCATTACATTGGTGAATTGTAGTAATAATGATGATACGAATTATGTAGATCCAAACGCATCACTTTATACGGATGTAATCGGAAATGTAGCCTCAAATGTAGTAGTGGAAACCTATAAAACCTTAAATCAGAGAGCTGGAGAATTGAGAACGGCGATCAATACGTTGGCTACTACGCCTAACGAAGTGAATCTGGCGGCTGCCAAACAGGCGTGGATGAATACGCGTAAGCCTTGGGAACAGTCGGAAGGATTTTTATACGGACCGGTTGCGGATGACGCTTTAGGAAACGGAGGTTTGGATCCGGCAATGGATACCTGGCCGGTCGACGTAGAAGCGATGAACAACATTCTTTCCAGTGGTCAGCCAATCACGGCTAATGTAATCGCTGCGAACCCGGAAGCACGTGGATTCCACTTAATCGAGTTTTTATTATGGGGAGAAAACGGAACAAAAACAGCGGCACAACTTACGGCTCGTGAGTTACAATACCTGAAAGCGGCTGCAGAAGATTTACAAAACAACACCCAAACATTAATCAACGGATGGAGTGCTTCTTCCGGAAATTATGTTGGATTTTTCCTTACAGCCGGAAATTCCGGAAACGTAAAATATCCGTCTCAAAAAGCGGCATTGGAGGAGTTCGTTCACGGAATCATCACCATTGCGGATGAGGTGGCGAATACTAAAATTCAGGAGCCGTTAAACGGTCCGAATGGAGAAGGAGTTTCGCCTCAGGCAGAAGAATCTCGTTTTAGTAAAAATTCACTTTTAGACTTCGCCGATAACATTCGTAGTGTTCAGAATGTTTATTTAGGAGATTACGGAAGTATTGATGGAAAAGGGTTGACAGATGTAGTAGCGGCTAGAAATCCCCAATTGGATACGGCGATCAAAGCAAAAATTGCAGAGTCAATTTCAGCCATCGAAGCGATCCCGGTATCGTTTACGGATGCCATCTATAACAACCGACCGGCAGTTGAAAATGCGCAACAAAAAGTGAACGAATTGTTCAGTATGTTGCAAACACAATTGTTGCCGTTAATTAACAACTAAGAATAGGAATTGCCATAGTAACTATAAATTTTGACCGTGATTTAGTTTCACAAGTTGTAATTAATTTGTGAACCTTCATTATGATGTCTTCCTAATCCCTCACCTAATCCAATTTAAGTGAGGGATTTTCCAATGAAAAATAACATGATAAAAAAATACATAGCATTAGGCTTGTTGGGGATAACACTGGTTTCCTGTAGTAATGATAATAATCCGGACGAATATGAGAATATCCCGGATCTGAACGACCGGTTAATGGCCGGTGGTGAAACAACTGTTTTCCTGGCAACCAGTAATGCCTTTAGTATGCCGGCTCCCAATCTGGATCCGGAAAGTCTCGGAATCCATCTATCGGGTGACGTGCAGTTTGAGTCGATTTTTGTAACGGCTCCGGCGAATGTCAATTCCGGATTGGGTCCCATTTTTAATAATTCATCGTGTATTGCCTGCCATCCAAGAGATGGACGATCGGCATTTCCTATGGTGATCAACAATCGAAGTGGCTTATTGGTTCGCGCCAGTATTCCGGGGATGGATGCGCATGGCGGACCGCTTGCTGCTCCGGGGTTTGGTTTGCAGATTCAGAACCAGGCCCTATTCGGATATACGCCGGAAGCGGCCTATCAGGTGACTTTTGAAGAAAGTACCGAAACCTTGGCCGATGGAACAATTGTACGACTTCGAAAACCGGTTATCACGTTAACTAATCCGTATATGCCGTTTCCGGCAGGTATGATGACCTCACCGCGAATCGGAACACCTGTTTTTGGTTTAGGACTTTTGGAAGCGATTCCGGAAGCGAATATTCTGGCATTACAGGATATCAATGATGCCAATGGTGACGGGATTTCCGGAAAGGCCAATTACGTCTGGGATCCGGCGTTACAGCAAACCGTATTGGGACGCTTTGGATGGAAAGCCAATACCGGAACGATTTTGGTACAATGTGCGGCAGCTTATGTCGAGGATATGGGGATTACCAATTATGTGTTTCCAAATGAAACCGGATACAACCAATCCAACGGACAAGATGGATTAAATGATGATCCGGAAATTACCAATGCCGTATTGGATCAGGTGGCTTTGTATTGTAGAACATTAGCCGTTCCGGCACCACGAAATATAGGTAGCCGACAGGTACGGGAAGGTGCCGCGATTTTTGAGCGAATTGGTTGTACACAATGCCATACGCCAAAACAAACCACTGGATATAGTCCGATTGCAGCCTTGTCGAATCAGGTGTTTTATCCGTATTCCGATTTACTTTTGCATGATATGGGCGATGGATTGGCCGATAACCGTCCGGATTTCCTGGCGAATGGAAAAGAATGGAAAACACGACCGTTATGGGGAATTGGTCTAACGGAATTGGTCAACGGACATACCCATTTTCTACACGATGGGCGCGCGCGAAACCTAACCGAAGCTATTCTATGGCATGGTGGCGAAGGACAAAATGCTAAAGATCGTTTTAAACAACTTTCTACAGGCGAACGAACCTCGTTATTGGCCTTTTTAAACTCCTTGTAAGCTCACACCTGACAGGTTTCCAAAACCTGTCAGGTGTTTCTATTAAACCTGTTTGTCAGGTGTTTTTATTTGGACATAAAAAAAGCCGGTGTGAGAAGCACCGGCATTTCTTTTTTAACTAACCCTAACCAAATGAGAAATCATTTATTACTCTGCAAATGTCCGACATTTTTTTTAGCACTTGTGTTAACGGAATGTTATTTGTATGTTATTGATAATTAAAAAAATAGATTCTTAAGAATACTTTAAGATTTTTCTTCCTCAAAGGCATCTTATTCCATTTTTTACAATTTTCGGACTATTTTTTATCTTGTGCAGCAAACACTTTTTTCAATAAATCGGAGCTTCTCGAATTTAGATTTCCGCGGATCTCTTTTTCCTCTACCGAAATCATTTTAAACACTCCTTTCATTGCTTCGTTGGTTACATAATCGGTTAAATCCGGATTCACTTTTTTAACCAATGGCAATGTGTTGTATTTATTGATGATTCCTGTCCAAACTTTATCGGCACCTACATTTTCAAACGAGGTTTTAATAACCGGATTAAATTTAGCGTATAATGCTGTTGATGTGGAACCCTGTAAATAGGTCGTTGCAGCCGTATCGTTACCCATTAAAATATTTTTGGCATCGGTAAACGTCATCCCTTTAACCGCGTTCACAAAAATAGGAGTCGCTTCTTTCACCGCATCTTCGGCCGCGCGGTTCATTACCTTAATACCTTCGTCTGCAAGGCTTCCCAATCCCATACTACGTAAGGTTTTGTCTACTTTTTGCAATTCTTCCGGCATTAGGATTTTTACCATTTCATTTTTGTAAAAACCGTCTTCTTGTGTTAGTTTGGTTACTTGCTTTTCAATCCCTTTGTTTAGCGCCTCTTTTAAACCGGATGCGATATCAGTCTGACTCAATATTCCGGTACTTTGTGTTTTGCTGTTACCTTTTATTTTATCCGTTAGTTGTTTTAAAATCTGCGCATCCGCAGTATTGGATAAAGGTAAAAGTGCAAGGAGTAAAATTATTCTTTTCATAGTATTTGTTATTGATGTTCAAAGGTAATCAAAGTTTGTACCAAAAAATGATATGACTTTTAGTTATGGAAAAATATGAACCATCAATTTGACGTTTGATTTTCGCGTGGACGGACACATTCGGGAATTTTATCCACACGAAGAAACGGGATCCGCAAACCAATTTAAAATCACCGGCCATAGCATTCAGGGAATGACCGAAGCGAAAGCACAAAACGACCATATCCTCCGGTAAAACGATAGTTTGTTGCAGTTGCTTGTAGTCGTTTTATATAATCAGATCCTTTGGATTTGTCGGAAAGCCGCTTTTTCGTGTTATAAAAATAGGCTTAAAGCGTGTTGAAGGGCAATCTATTAACAATCGAACACTTTTTTAATCTTGCAGAATTCACTACATTGCGACCTCAAAATTCAGAATAACAATGGAACAAGCACAACCTTACCAACCTGTTAATAAAGTCCGTATTGTAACGGCTGCGTCGTTATTCGACGGGCACGATGCGGCGATCAACATCATGCGTCGAATTATTCAGGCAACCGGTGTTGAGGTGATTCACTTAGGTCACGACAGAAGTGTGGAAGAAGTAGTTAATACAGCAATTCAGGAAGATGCCAATGCAATTGCAATGACGTCGTATCAGGGTGGACATAATGAATATTTCAAGTATATGTACGACCTTTTAAAAGAAAAAGGTGCCGGACATATCAAGATTTTTGGCGGTGGAGGTGGTGTGATCCTTCCGGAGGAAATTAAGGAATTACACGAATACGGTATTACCCGTATCTATTCGCCGGATGACGGAAGAGCGTTGGGATTACAAGGAATGATCAATGATTTAGTACAGCGGGCCGATTTCCCGGTTGGAGATGTCTTAAACGGAGAGATCAATCATTTGGAAGAGAAGAACCCAACAGCAATTGCACGAGTGATTTCTTCGGCCGAAAACTTTCCGGAAGTAGCCAAAGATACCTTAGATCAGATTCATCAGAAAAATAAAGAAAATCATATCCCGGTATTGGGAATCACCGGAACCGGTGGTGCCGGTAAGTCGTCCTTGGTCGATGAACTGGTACGTCGTTTCCTGATCGATTTCCCGGAAAAAACAATCGGTTTGATTTCGGTCGATCCGTCCAAACGAAAAACAGGCGGTGCTTTATTGGGCGACCGTATTCGTATGAATGCGATTAACAATCCGAGAGTGTATATGCGTTCTTTGGCAACCCGTCAGTCCAATTTGGCTTTGTCTAAATATGTGGCCGAAGCTATCGAAGTACTAAAAGCAGCGAAATACGATCTTATTGTATTGGAAACGTCCGGTATTGGTCAGTCGGATACCGAAATTTTAGAACATTCGGACGTATCTTTATATGTAATGACACCGGAGTTTGGAGCGGCAACACAGTTGGAAAAAATCGATATGTTGGATTTTGCCGACTTGGTTGCGATCAACAAATTTGATAAAAGAGGGGCGTTGGATGCGATTCGCGATGTGAAAAAACAATACCAGCGCAACCATAACCTTTGGGATGTAAACCCGGATGAAATGCCGGTTTTCGGAACCATCGCTTCTCAGTTTAACGACCCGGGAATGAACACGCTTTACAAATCCATTATGGATAAAGTAGTGGAAAAAACGGGTGCCGCTTTACAGTCGACTTTTGAAATTACCCGCGAGATGAGCGAGAAAATTTTTGTGATCCCGCCACATCGTACCCGTTATTTATCGGAAATCGCCGAAAATAACCGTAAATACGACGAAGTAGCGGCTAGTCAGCAGGATGTAGCTCAAAAATTATACGGAATTTTTAAAACCATCGAAACCGTTTCGGGGCAAAAACCATTGATCAATAAGTCGGGAATCGATGAGACTTCTGTAGCAACTTCCGATGACGATAAAAAACTATTCCTGTCGTTATTACTAAAAGAATTCGACAGAGTAAAAATGAACCTGGATCCCTACAACTGGGAAATTATTCTAACCTGGGATGAAAAAGTAAACAAATACAAAAACCCGGTGTACAGTTTTATGGTTCGTGATAAAGAGATCAAAATTGCGACACATACCGAAAGTTTATCGCATTCACAGATACCAAAAGTAGCATTGCCGAAATACCAGGCATGGGGCGATATTTTGCGTTGGTCGTTACAGGAAAACGTACCGGGAGAATTCCCGTTTGCATCCGGATTGTATCCGTTTAAACGCGAAGGAGAAGATCCAACCCGTATGTTTGCCGGTGAAGGCGGACCGGAACGAACCAACCGTCGTTTCCACTATGTAAGTTTGGGAATGCCGGCAAAACGTTTGTCAACCGCTTTCGATAGTGTGACCTTATACGGAAACGACCCCGGTCACCGACCGGATATTTACGGAAAAATCGGAAATGCCGGAGTATCGATCTGTTGTCTTGACGATGCGAAAAAATTATATTCCGGATTCAATCTGGCACATCCAATGACATCGGTGAGTATGACCATCAACGGTCCGGCGCCAATGTTGTTAGGATTCTTTATGAATGCCGCTATCGATCAGCAATGTGAATTGTATATCAAAGAAAACGGATTGGAAAAAGAAGTGGAAGCCAAAATCGAGGCAATCTACAAGAAAAAAGGTGTAGCGCGTCCGCGTTATAACGGTGATCTGCCAAAAGGGAACGACGGATTGGGATTAATGCTATTGGGTGTTACCGGAGATCAGGTTTTACCATTGGATATTTATAATGACATCAAAGTAAAAACATTAGCACAGGTAAGAGGTACCGTTCAGGCGGATATCTTAAAAGAAGATCAGGCACAAAACACCTGTATTTTCTCTACCGAATTTGCGTTGCGTTTGATGGGTGACGTTCAGGAATATTTTATTACGAAAAACGTACGAAACTTCTATTCGGTTTCAATTTCCGGATACCATATCGCCGAAGCAGGAGCGAACCCGATTACACAGTTGGCATTTACGCTTGCAAACGGATTTACCTATGTGGAGTACTACCTGAGCCGTGGTATGAACATCAACGATTTCGGACCCAACCTGTCGTTCTTCTTTTCAAACGGTATCGATCCGGAATATGCGGTTATCGGACGTGTGGCGCGTAAGATTTGGGCAAAGGCGCTTAAATTAAAATATGGAGCCAACGAAAGAGCGCAGATGTTAAAATACCATATTCAGACTTCCGGGCGTTCGTTACACGCACAGGAAATCGATTTTAATGATATTCGTACGACCTTACAAGCGCTATATGCGATTTACGATAACTGTAACTCGTTACACACGAATGCCTACGATGAGGCGATTACTACGCCAACCGAAGAATCGGTACGTCGTGCGATGGCAATCCAGTTGATCATTAATAAAGAGTTAGGATTGGCGAAAAACGAAAACCCAATTCAGGGATCGTTTATCATTGAAGAACTAACCGACTTGGTTGAGGAAGCCGTTTTAGCCGAATTTGACAGAATTACTGAGAGAGGTGGTGTATTGGGTGCTATGGAAACCATGTACCAGCGTTCTAAAATTCAGGAGGAAAGTTTGTACTACGAAACCCTGAAACATACCGGTGAATTCCCAATTATCGGTGTGAATACATTCCTAAGTTCCAAAGGTTCGCCAACGGTGGTACCGGCTGAGGTGATCCGTGCGACGGAAGAGGAAAAACAATTCCAGATTCATACCCTGGAAAACCTACATCAGGCAAATGCAGATGAAGTGGTAAAACAATTGGAAATTATCCAGGAAGCGGCGATTCAGAATCAGAATATTTTCGAAAAACTGATGGATGCTGCGAAATACTGTTCTTTAGGTCAGATTACTGCGGCTTTGTTTGAAGTAGGCGGTCAATACCGAAGAAATATGTAATAACACAGGATCATTATATAATAAAAAAGAGCACCCATTACGGGTGCTCTTTCAGTTATAACTAACCTCGATTATTAATTAATAATTATCTTCTTGGTGGTGGATTGGTTTTCGGAAGAAAGGCGTAACAGGTAAAAACCTTGTGGCAGTTCGTTTAACGTATAAACTTCCTGATTGTGTGCCGGTTTTTTGATTTGCTGTACGATTTGACCACTAATGTTGATCAACTGAATTTCGTCCAGTTCTTTTTCCGAATAAATGTTGATGGTGTGATTGGTTGACGGGTTTGGATATACCGATACATTGGCAATTGCTTCAAAACTATCCGTAGCCAGTGTTGGTCCCCAGATAATTTGTACGTATTCCGGATGATCAATGTATGGGTTGCGGTTGTTCTGACGGGCATAAATAGCATTGTTACGATCTGTTTCACGCTGACTTACCGGATCTTGTGTATGCCAGGTATATAAAATTCTAAGAAATGTAGTAGTAAATACCTGATTGCTGGTACCGTTAAACATAGCATAGGTGTAGCCGGATACTGTATTTTCGTAGCGTGTTGCGAAATAAAAATACATACGGGCAATATCCCCTTTGAATTCATCGATTGGTTCGAACACGGTTCCGGTATATCCCGCAGCATAGCCACTATTGGAAGCCGATCCCAGTTTGGATCCGTTGGTGGAGGTCCACGTGGCGGTTCCTACAACACCGTGTGGCCAGTTGTCTCTTCTGTTGTTTACATATCCGTCGGTTGGTGGAATATGGTGTGCATCAGAATACATCGGTGTCTGTGATCCGAAAACCGATTGCGGAACGGTATGTTCCCGGTTGTAGCAGGCGCCTTCTGCAGTATAATTTCCACATTGGTCGGTTTGGTATGTATAGCTATAGGCATCCGGGCCGGCTGGTTTTTCGGAATAAATGTCTAAAATAGTGTTGTCGTTTTCGTAGTAATGATCACGGTCCGATGTACCGTAAGTTGTCCAAAGACCATTATAAGTTCTGTCTGTGTGTCCCTTAATAATGTTATAAAGCTGGGTTTTTAAGGTATACCCGGTACCGGTGGCCGTATTGTAATACCCGGCCGGGATCTGACTAAATCCCAAAAATACCGACAATAATAGTGCGGTAGTGTAGAGTTTTTTCATAAAAGAAATAATATTTAGGATTCAAATGTAGAATGTTTGTCGTTACAAAAAAAGAATTTTAACTATTTAGAAACGAGTGAATTACAAAAAAGTTTCTGTAAGGTTTATTTTGTAGGAAAATATGTGATCAACTTTTAACATTTTGTGATGCCTGTAAAAAAGGAATAAAAAAAAGCCTGCAGGAAAGCAGGCTCTTAGATGGGGATACAACGGTATTTAGTTGATGATCACTTTTTTGGTTGTACTCATATTTTCAGACGACATACGGATCAGGTAAAAACCGTGTGGTAAATTTTCTAAAGTATATACTTCCTGATGGTGTACCGGTTTTTTGATTTGCTGTATCATTTGTCCGTTGATGTTGATCAATTCAATCTCATCCAATTCTTTTTCCGAATAAATATTGATTTTCTGATCGTTGGATGGGTTTGGATATACCATAACATTGGCCAATAGATCAAAACTATCCGTAGCTAACATCCCTGGCCAACGATTTTCGGCTACCGGTCCACCCCAGATTACTGTTGCGAGATATGGGTTGTCGATAAACGGGTTACGGTTTCCTTGTCCGAATGAATTACTCGCATTTCCTAAATAGGTATTTCTACGGTCTTCATATTCCGAAACCGGATCTTCCGCATTCCATTGTAATAATAAGGTCATCATATTGCTATCAGACGAAACCGTCGATCCGGTAGCTACATTTTTAGGTAAACAACGGGTTGGATAACGTAAATACATATACATGATCATACGGGCTACATCACCTTTCCATTCGTCTCCGGGATACCATCCGCCAGCAACAGATCCTGAATTACCAGAACCCGCGGCAAATTTTAAACTACCACGTGCACCGTTACGTTGTACGTCGGAAGCACGTAAATGGTGTGCATCAGCACCAGGTCCCGAAGTTCCTAAATCCGGAGTTCCCAATGATTTTGCAAACGTATGTTCACGATTCCATTGACAGGTTGTGCCACCGCCATTACTGTTTTTGCTTCGTCTTCTATGATCGTTGTCATCCGATTGAGAAGATGGACACATGTTGTTACTAAAACCGTATAGTAATAATACGTTGGCATTCGAGGCATCATTTGGATCCAGATCAATAATTTTGTCTACATCCCAGATGTCGTCATAGCTCAATGTTTTGGTGTGTGTGTTCGTGATTTTTGTCGACAATGCACTTTTTAAGTTGCTGCCGGTCACGGTCCAGTTAAATCCGTTATAATACGGAGAAGCCGGAGCACCTGCTTGTGCGAAGCCCAATAGAGGAGAAAGGGCTAATGCGAGTGCGTAAAATTTTTTCATGTTAAGTCAGTTTATACAATTTGTTTATCAGGGTTTTCGGTTGAAAAGTGCCATATAAAATCCGTCAAATCCGGATTCCGACGCCAAAACCTTAATGTCTTTTACAAATTCAAATTGCTTTCCGGATTCAGTTTGCAGAAATTTCTGAACCTGTTCCTGATTTTCGGAAGGCAATACGGAACAGGTGGCATACACCATTTTTCCGCCTGGTTTTACAATTTTAGAGTAGTTTTCCAATACTTCCGCCTGTACTTTACGGATGTTGTCGATAAACTCCGGTTGTAGTTTCCATTTACTGTCCGGGTTACGTTTTAAAACCCCCAAACCGCTACACGGTGCGTCGATTAATACACGGTCGGCTTTTTCATGTAATTTTTTGATCACCTTCGTACTGTCGATGATACGGTATTCAATATTAAAAGCCCCGTTTCTTTTCGCGCGGATTTTTAGTTGTTTTAATTTACTTTCATACAAATCCATTGCGATTAACTGACCTTTGTTTTCCATTAAGGAAGCCATATGCAATGTTTTTCCACCGGCTCCGGCACAGGTATCAACTACGCGCATTCCTGGTTTAACATCCAGAAAACGGGCAACCATTTGCGATGAGGCATCTTGTACTTCAAACATACCTTCTTTAAAGGCATCTGTAAGGAATACATTGGCACGTTCTTTTAAAATCAAGGCATCCGGATAGTCTGAATGGAATTCCGTCTCAATGTTTAAGTCCATTAAGACAGCACGAAGCTTTTCTTTGGTCGTTTTTAGTGTATTAACACGTAATATAACTTTTGCCTGTTCGTTTTGTGCTGCAATTTCTGTAGACCATAACGCTTCGCCCAATTCCTGTACACCAATTTCGTCCATCCAGTCCGGAATGGATTCTCTATATTTTCTGATTTTTGACAATTCGTCAAAGCGGCCTTTTATTTTTCGCACCGGAGTACTTTCAAAATACTTCCAGTCCGGTAAGGTATACCCGCGTAAAACCGCCCAAACGGCAAAAATACGCCATACATTGTCACGGTCATACGGTTCTTTAACTTCAGCTATTTCAGTGTATAAACGTTTCCAACGTACAATTTCATAAATGGTTTCTGCAACGAACTTTCGGTCGTGGCTTCCCCATCGTTTGTCTTTTTTTAAGGCGCGTGCCACTACTTTGTCGGCATATTCTCCTTCATTGAAAATAGCCATTATCGAATCAATAACGGTAAAAACCAGGTTTCTGTGTAATCTCATTTGTGTAAAAATCAGCTTGCAAAGATAGTTAATTTATTTACTTACAAGCCTATCTGTATCGGTTAATAAATGAAGAGGGCGTTTCGCCACATTTTTTTTTAAATAGTCTCGAAAAATAAGCATAATCATCATAGCCTAATAGCGTAGCAACTTCGGCAAAATTGTTCTTAAACCGGATCAATTCCCGTTTGGCTTCCAGAAATACCCGATCCAAAATGACATCGGAAGTCGTTTTGCCGACCATCGATTGCGTGATGCGGTTTAAATGCTTCGGACTCACATTGAGCCATTCGGCATATTGCGAGGGTGATTTTTCGGATTTATAGTGCTTTTCAATCAACCGTTCGAGTTCCTGAAATCGCAAGGCGTACGAATGTTGTACAGCGGTTGCGGTCGCATTCTTTTCAATATACAAACGCGTACTGTCAATATAAATCTGATCGATCAGACTGAGAATTTTTTGCATTTTTAGAACGGCCTCATTTTGATTTTCTTTCAGAATTTCGCGAAATAAAGATTCGAAATCGGCCGCATCTTTTTCAAGATATAAAAACGGAGCGTTTTGGACACTGTAAAAAAACGGATAATTATGAATCTTAATCCGATTGTAATGCAGGTCATAAAAAGTCTGCGTATGGAAAAAAATATAACCACGAATGTCTTCCGACAATTCCCAATGGTGTGTTTGTCCGGGATTTAGGAAAAAAAGACTACCGGGTTTTACGGTATAGGTGGTGAAATCAATTTCGTGGATGCCGCTTCCCTGCGTAAAAAGTACAGTCAGGTAAAAATTGTGTTTATGCGGTTTATGGATGTTGCGGTGATTGGTAATGATATGGTTTTCAATAGTATTTGTGTAGAATTCTTTACGGGTTTCGCCCGGTTCGAATTGTTTTATGTCGAGAATAGCAGTTTTCATAAAACGGGTATCGGTATTTTTATGTCCTAAAAGTACAAAAACTTGTGTGAATCGTCTATAGCTTGTTGCCGAATTCTTGTGAAATTTGTATAAAAAAAGAGTTATGTCAATTTTAAAGAACATTGTAACGGAAAAATGTCCTAAATGTCATCAGGGACAGGTTTTTGAAAAGAAAGGAAATATATTGCTTTTTCAGATGCCAAAAATGAATACGCATTGTTCCCACTGTAATCATAAATTCGAAAAGGAACCGGGCTATTTCTTCGGATCCATGTTTGTGAGTTATGCCGTAGCGGTGGCCGAAATGGTTGCCTTTTTCCTGATTATCCAGTTTTTTGTGGACAGTTTCGTGACAATTGTGGTGCTTATCGGAATTATGTCGATCCTGTTAAGTACCTTTAATTTCAGAATATCCCGTATGTTGTGGATGTATCTGTTGGATGGAAAAAACAAACGCTTATAGTTAAAAATGTTTGTAAATTAGCCTTTTAAATCCCTTCGGAATGAAAATAAGGCTACTACTGTTTACAATATTCATTTGCTTTTCCTGCAATAAATTAAAACCAACAACCGACACGACCGAAAATAACGGCCCATCGGTCGCACTAACCAACCCGAATGCGGTTACTATCGATACCTTGCTCACGGATAAAATCAGTATCCGGGCCATTACAGTCGACAGTAACCGCATTTGGTATGCCGGAAGTAATGGAAAATACGGCTATGTTGCGTTAGACGGTTCGAAGGCTTTTAAAGGACATATCGAAAAAAATGATCTGAAACCCGAATTTCGAAGTATTGCGCAAACAAAAGCGCATATTTTTATGATCAGTATCGGAAATCCAGGATTGTTATATCGGGTTGATAAAGACGGAAGTCATGTTCAGTTGGTATATGAAGAAAAAGGGGAAAAGGTTTTTTACGATAGTATGCAGTTTTGGAACGACCAGGAAGGTATTGTGGTTGGCGATCCGACCGACAATTGTTTTTCGCTCCTGATCACCCGTGATGGCGGAACAACCTGGACAAAAATTGGTTGTGATCAATTGCCGGGTATTGCCAATGGTGAGGCTTTTTTTGCCGCCAGTAATACCAATATTATTGTGAAGGAAACGAATACCTGGGTGGTATCAGGTGGAAAGCGTTCGCGGGTTTTCTTTTCTCCGGATAAAGGAAAAAGTTGGAAAGTGGTCGATACGCCAATAGTTCAGGGAGAAGCGATGACGGGTATTTTTTCAGCCGATTTTTACGATAACAATACCGGATTTGCTGTAGGTGGAAATTATGAAAAACCGAATCAGAATCACGGTAACAAAATCCGAACTACAGATGGTGGAAAAACCTGGCAAAAAGTAGGCGAAAACGAAGGTTTTGGTTATGGTTCCTGCGTACAGTTTTTTCCCGGAAGTAAGGGGAAAGAATTGCTAACAGTAGGAGCGAGCGGTGTTTATTATTCGGCTGATTTTGGCGAAAACTGGCAAAAAATAGCCGATTATAAGGATCTGTTTGCAATCCGTTTTGTAAACCGAAAAACCGTTATAGCAGCCGGAAATAATAAAATAATGCGATTTCAGTTTTAAACCTGACAGGTTTCTCTGCGCAACGGTAAAAAACCTGTCAGGTTTAAAAAATAAAAACCTGCCGGTGTTTTGCAACACCTATGCAGGTTTCCTAATAAAAAAGCTCCTTTTTATTATCTTCCGCGGTCTTTCATTTGTCGTAAAAGTTTCCGGTTAAAATCGTCTTCCGCCTTTTTGAGTTTTAAAATTTTTGTCGGACTGATCACGGTTTTCAGATCAGCAATAAATTTAAGTTTTAAGTTAAAAAGCTCTTCTTCGGTGTTTTCCATCTGATTTAAAAATACCAGTGCTTCTTTTTCACTCATTTTATCGATGGCACCCTCGTCCATATTGGATTGAAAAACACGCATTTTTTTATGGCGTAATTCAAATTGTCTTTCATCAAAAGTATTGTAAATCGGCCAGAATTTAGTCGCTTCTTCCGTTGTCAAACCTAATTCGGTCGTGATAAAAGCGACTTTTAACTGTTTGATCTGCTCTCTTTTTTCTCTAAAACCCTGACCGAAAACCGTAACGGACAGCATTAACAATAGAAAGGGTAGGATTCGTTTTATAGTCATGGCATTATTCATTTAAATAAAGGTCTAAATTGTTGTGATCGGACAGATAGGCTTCTACCGCATCATTGTTTAAAACGATCGATTTTTCCAACGCCTGAATGTCGTTTTCATCCAAATGTTGGATAAGGTCATACGAATTCACATTCGCCTGCAAATAGGTTTCCACTGTAGCATCGTCTAAAGAAGTAGCCGGATTGGGCTGATTATTGTAATAGAAGGTCAATCCGCCGGCCAGTAAAAGAGTGGCCGCGATGCCCGACATCCATACACTACTACGACGCCATAACGGAATTACTTCCGTTTCCGGTTGCGGCAGTCGGTCCATAATACGGGCTTCCAACTGGTCGAAATACGCTTCCGGAGTTGTAAAACCGGAAGTAATTTTCGGATCGTTTTCTAAATTAAACTTTTTCATTATTCTTATTTTTCGTTCTTCGCTAACACTATTTGTGAATTTTAATAGCGTTATTTCCTGTTCTTGTTATTTATTTGACAAATTTTCGATTGAAAGGTTTAAACGGAATTCAAATATTCTTCAATTTTTTTTACCGCATGATGATACGAGGCTTTTAAGGCGCCAACCGAAGTGCCAAGTATCTCCGATATGGCTTCGTATTTCAGCTCTTCAAAATATTTCATCTTAAAAACCAACTGTTGTTTTTCCGGTAAAGTGGCGACTGCTTTTTGCAGTTTTAGCTGGATTTCATCGCCGTCGTAATTCACATCGGCTTCCAGTTTACCCACGGCTTTCGATTGCAATTCTTCGTTGCTGATTCCCGCTTTCCGGGCGCGTTGGTTGATAAAGGTGATCGCTTCGTTGGTTGCAATACGATACATCCAGGAAAACAGTTTGCTTTCTCCTTTAAAGTGTTTTAGGTTATTAAAAATCTTGATAAAGGTATTTTGCAGTACGTCGTCGGTATCGTCGTGATCCAGTACTATATTTCGGATATGACGGTACAATGGCCGTTGGTATTCGGTCAATAACCGGCGAAACGCTTCGTTTTGCGTTTTCGGATCGAGTAACTGGCGGATAAAAAGCGCTTCGTCCTGCAAACTGACTGTTTTTATGATTTTGACTAAAGATAACCGAAAAAGTTTAATCGGAAATATCTTTTTTGCTACCGGAAAGAGATACTGGAATAAAGCGTACTTTTGTGAAAAATAACAACACACCATGGTTAAGACCGTAATTTTTGATATGGACGGCGTGATTGTCGACACAGAACCTGTTCATAAATATGCTTATTATAAACACTTTTCAGAATTGGGAATCGATGTTTCGGAAGAAATGTATGCTTCTTTTACCGGGAATTCCACCCGAAATGTGTTTCAGAAATTAAAAGAAAGTTTTGCGCTGCAACACGATGTGGAAGAATTGATTCTGCGGAAGCGTTTCCTTTTTAACGATGCTTTCGATACCAAAGAAGATTTGGAACTGATTGATGGGGTTCGAAAGTTGATCATTGATCTTCACGGAAATGGAATGCAATTAATTTTGGCTTCATCGGCTTCCAAAGGAACGATCGAAAGAGTGTTTAACCGTTTTGAATTGCATACGTATTTTACTCATACGGTTAGTGGCGAAGATTTTCCGAAATCAAAACCGCATCCGGCTATTTTCCTGCATGCGGCGTCTTTGTCGGTTGCTCCGATCGAACATTGTATCGTGATCGAAGATAGTACTAATGGTGTAAAAGCGTCGAAAGCAGCCGGAATATTTTGTCTGGCCTACAACAGTGTTAATTCCAAACTACAGGATTTGTCGGAAGCCGATCATGAAATCGGGCATTTCGATGAGATCAATTATGAGATTGTCTCCAAAATAAAACAATAAAGCAAAAGCCGTGGATTATCCCACGGCTTTTTTATAGGTTGTCAGGCATTTTTCACGTGCTGTTTTATGATCGACGATAGGTAGCGGATAAGCTTCGGTTCCAAGCTCCGGGATCCATTTTTTGATATAGATAAGATCTTTGTCGAACTTTTTGATTTGTTCGGTCGGGTTAAATATTCGAAAATACGGTGCAGCATCCACACCCGATCCGGCTGCCCATTGCCAGTTACCCACATTGCTGGACTGCTCGTAATCGAGTAATTTCTGAGCAAAATACGTTTCGCCCCATCGCCAGTCGATTAAAAGGTGTTTGCACAGAAAACTGGCTACTATCATGCGGACTCTATTGTGCATATGTCCGGTAGCATTGAGTTCGCGCATTCCGGCGTCGACAAACGGATAACCGGTTTTGCCTTCGCACCATTTCTGAAATAAATCTTCGTTATTGTTCCACTGAATAGCATCGTATTTTTCCTTAAAACTACGATGAACCGTATGCGGGAAATGCCATAATATCTGCATAAAAAACTCCCGCCAGATCAGTTCATTTAAAAAGGTCTGATTTTGGAAACCAGCCGCTAAGCGCACCATTTGCCGAATGCTCACCGATCCGAAGCGTAGGTGCGGTCCTAGTAAAGAAGTACCGGGAATAGCCGGAAAGTTGCGCGTGTCTTCGTAGTTTTCGACTAACTTTTCCGAAACGTCAAAAGTGGGAACCGTGATTTTGGAGGATTCAAATCCGATATCAGACAAACTTAAAAACGGATAATCGTGCGCTACTATATTTTCCAGAACGGTTTCCGATGGATAATGATGAATAGTTGTTTTATAGAAATGTTCTTTCCATTTTTTAGAATAAGGTGTATAGACCACATAGGGCGTACCGTCGTCTTTTACAACTTCACTTTTTTCAAAAATAACCTGATCTTTTGCTGTTTTAAAAACAATGCCGTTTTCTTTTAACAGGTTATAAACCGCAGTGTCCCGTTTGCGAGCCGATGGTTCGTAATCGTGATTGGTGTAAACGGTAGCAATTTTATTTTCGTGGATCAGTTTTTGAAAAATGCTGACAGGATCACCATAAAAAACAGCCAGTGATTTTCCCGATTTCAAAAGCTGCTGTTGCATCTGATCGAGTAGGTTATGGATAAACCCAACCCGCGCATCATTAGTAGGTAACTGAGAAAGGATACTGGTGTCGAAAATAAAAATGGGCAGCACCGGAAGTTCGCTGTTAAGAGCGTGAAATAGTGCCGTATTATCAATTAATCGCAGGTCTCTCCGAAACCAAAAAATAGAGATCATCGTTTGCATATAAAATGTACAGTTGTTAGCCGGGATAACGGCCGAATAATTGTTTCAGTTTGTTTTTTCGGTAGTCGAAAATGGCTTTTAGCTTTGGTCGGACGAGTAACGGATGGAGCAGATTTCGGATACAACCGAAAAGATCTTCCATTTCGATACCACCGTCGATTTCCCTGAAAAAATGTTTGTGATGCCAGAATTTATACGGACCAAATCGTTGTTCGTCTACAAAAAAAGCATTCGGTTCCATAGGGGGGATTGCCGTTACCCATTGCCGTTGAATACCGCGAAACGGACTGATTTTGTAGTGAATGATTTGTCCGGAAAACATCTTCCGGTCGTCGCCCGAAAGGGTTTGGAATTTCAAGTTTTCCGGTGTGATTGCATTGAGATTCGACGGATCCGAAAAAAAAGCCCACGCTTCATTTAGTGAAACCGGTAGCTTTTGGCGGGTATGTAGGGTATATAGCCTCATATAAAACAAAATTACAAATGTTTGCGTTTCGGACCGATACCTGTCGAATGGTTTTTTCTTTTAAATTAAAATTAACATTTAAAGTACGTTTTTTTAGTAAATTCGTTCGCAAATAAACAAAATAGTTATGAAGAGAATTATTATTACTGCAGCTTTTTTTATGGCTACTCTAGCGATTCAGGCTCAGGTAAAAACGCCACAGGCCAGTCCTAAAGCAGAATTGGAACAGGTTGTAGGACTAACACAGGTTGAATTGGATTATTCCCGCCCGAGTTCTAAAGGAAGAGCCGTTTTTGGTGAATTGGTTCCTTACGGAAAAGTATGGAGAACCGGTGCCAATGCTAATACGACCATTTCTTTCGGAGATGATGTTGTCATTGATGGAAAAACACTGAAAAAAGGAAAATATGCCCTTTATACGTTGCCAAAAGCAGATTCATGGG
This sequence comes from Flavobacterium sp. WV_118_3, assembly GCF_039778605.1. Taxonomy (NCBI): domain Bacteria; kingdom Pseudomonadati; phylum Bacteroidota; class Flavobacteriia; order Flavobacteriales; family Flavobacteriaceae; genus Flavobacterium; species Flavobacterium sp. WV_118_3. The sequence goes on from NZ_CP156060.1 coordinate 666,926, forward strand.
ATGTGATTTTCTATACCGATACAAACAACTGGGGAACTCCTGAAAAATGGGATGATTCGAAAGTAGCGTTGCGTACTACGGTTAAACCGGAGACATTAGGTAGAAAAGTAGAAACGTTTACCATTGCAGTTAATAATATAGATAACGATAACGGAAGTCTTGAAATTTCATGGGAAAAAACATTGGTAGCCGTTAAATTTACAGTACCAACACAAAAAATCGCAATGAAGAGCATCGAAGGTGCTTTAGCGGGACCTACCGGTAATGATTATTTTTCATCTGCTCAATATTACTACCAGTCAGGTGGCGATATGAACAAAGCATTGGAGTGGGTTAACAAAGCCGTTGCAATGGAAAAAGAAGCTCCGTTCTGGTATTTACGTCTAAAATCATTGATTCAGGCAAAATTAGGAGATAAAAAAGGAGCGATCGAAACCGCTAAATTATCACAGGCAAGTGCAGAAAAAGCAAACAACGCTGACTATGTGAAAATGAATAAAGACTCTATCTTAGAATGGTCTAAAAAATAATTCCTTTTAAAGGAGACGAAGCCGGCTATATGCCGGCTTTTTTATGCCTGTTTAGCTGCGATCAAGACTCTTGATATAGGCTTTAATCAGCGCGAGACCTACCGGATCGGTTGTGGTGGTGCCCAGTTTGGGCATATGTAAAGTACCGGAAGTTTCCATTCGGAAAATAATATTGGGTTGCTGCCGGGCAATGCCGGTTTTTCCAAAAGGTATTTCATAAGACAGCAGTAAATTGGTATAACCAGCCATACCGCCCGCTTGATGACAATGGGCGCAGTTTAGTTCCATATACGCTCTGGCACGTAATGCCAGTGGTTGTTCAGGATCATTATAATCGGGGAAGGCGGTCATTTCTTTTGAGGAAGTGGCGTCTAGTAATTGTTGCTGTTGTAAATCGGTCAGTTGAGAAACGCTTTCGTTGTTTCGGATGATCATTCTGTTTAGATTCCGGATTTTTGGACCAATCGGTTGCAGCCTACGGTTACTACGATGACAACTGCTACATTCCGTTGCTGTTGGAATAGCGTAGTTGATGTCCGGTTTGTTTTTCTGTTTTACCAACACCGTAGCACCATTGGTTAGGAGTAGCGCTTCTGTTTGTGTGACATTCCATTGATAGGTTGCGGCATTCCATTTTCCGTTTTTCAGGTAGAGTATCCGGGTTTCGATAGGTTGATTCGGATAATAAAAAGTTTTGGCTAACAGGCTTCCTTCCGGGAATTGTGGCAATCCGTCATCTATGATTTTTAATTTTGTTCCCGGTGGTAATTTTAGTAGGCGTTGCTTGTCGGCATGATCGGTATAGAGTGTGCTGGAAAGTTCCAATAGCTGGACGTTATCATCGGGAATACGCTCTTTTAATGGACCCTTGAATAATTTCAGGTCGGATAATTTGCCTGGAAAGGTATAATTGTTTTCAATGCTCCCGGTATTTCGCAGTCCAAAATAAACGATGATTATGGAAAAAGCGAGCATGCCGGTTACAACCAGTTTAGAAGCTTTCATCTCAATGAAGTAGGATTTAAAACGGACGTAATAAAGGTCGTACTGCCAATGGAGAAAATGGCCATGGGATTGCCAGAAATATCAGTACTAATCCCAAAACAAACCAGATCAGTATCGTTTTGTGTTTTTCGTTGTCGGAGGCTATTCGTTTGGCTTTAGACGATCCGATCGAAATAAATAGGATCGCGATAAACATCAGTATAATATGAATAGCACCAAAAAATAATGCTTCTGTATTCAGATTTCCCGATTTATAGGTGTCATAAAAATAGCTTACAAACGGACTTTGTGTATAAAGCAGCATCCCGATCAGGAGTTGTATATGGGAAAAAGTAGCGGTCCAATGCCGTAAACGGTTGTCGGTTTTCGAAAAAACGGAATGTTTATAATAACCCAAAAGGGATTTCCCGATTGTAATAAGAAGACTGATCAACACCAACCAACGAATTACAGAATGAAGTGGTAAAAGGATGGAGTACATGCTTTTTAAAGTTTATGTTTCAAAGATAATCAAAAAAACATACCAATTAGTATGTTTTTTTGGTCGAATATTAAAATGAAAGAAAATACGTTATTTATAGGTCAATAAAAACAAGCCGACTATCTTTAATGATTAATTACTTACCATGAAAAAGAACGTTATTATTTGTTTGGGTTTGCTATCGTTATCCGTATCATACGGACAAAAACTAAAAACGGAAATCATTTCGTCTGATATTGATCATTTCTGGGAAGCCTATGATGCGATTGTCGCAACACCCGATAGTGTGCGTCAGTATGAATTGTTGCAAAAGTTGTATTTCGACAGCGGTACCGAAGGACTCGAAGCGATACGACAACGCAGACGTTATACGGCAAAAGAGTATATCGACGCTATTAAAAAGTATCCGGATTTCTGGAAAACGATCCGAAAAAATACACTTTCGGTCAAAAAGGTAAGTCCGGAAATCCAAAAAAATATTAGCAGATTAAAAAAGGCTTATCCGGAATTACAACCAGCTCCGATTTATTTTACGGTAGGTGTTTTCCGTACGAATGGAACCATTTCAAATGGAAAAGTCTTAATTGGTAGTGAAATGGCGTTGTCAGATCGGAATGTAAACACCGATGCGCTTCCAAACTATTTGCATTCGTATTATAAAAACCTGAATCCAATCGATGATATCGGATTGTTATGTACGCACGAATATGTGCATACGCAGCAAAAAGAGATGGTCGACGATCTATTGTACTATTGTTTGTATGAAGGTGTGGCGGAGTTTATTTCGACTAAAGTTACCGGGAAACCGTCTTATACGCCAGCGATAGCGTTCGGAAAAAAGAATGAAGCGCGGGTAAAAGCGTTATTTGAAAGAGACATGCAACATATCGAAACGACCTACAACTGGCTTTGGGGAACCAATCAGAATGAATTAAAAGAAAGGGATTTGGGCTATTATATCGGTTATGCGATTTGTGAAAAATATTACGATCAGGCAAAAGATAAAAAACAGGCGATCAAAACCCTGATCGAACTGGACTATACTAATTCGGAACAGATCGATGCTTTGGTCAACAGTACCGGTTTCTTTTCCGGAACACTCGCACAGCTTAAAGCGGATTATGACAAAATAAGACCGACGGTAATCGACATGAAGCCTTCGGTGGTTGTTGGAGAAAATGGGTTAGTACCATCCGGCCCGCTAACGATAACGTTGACGTTTTCGGAGGAAATGGATAAAAATTTCCGGGGATTCGACTTCGGTCCGCTTGGCGAAAATAATGTATTGCGGATTTCAAAAGTAATCGGTTTTTCGGACGATGGACGTTCGTTTCGTTTTGAAACCGAATTACAACCGGGACATCACTACCAGTCCACAGCTACAGTTAATTTTAGAAATAAAGCCGGAATCCGTTTAAAACCATTTTTGATTGATCTGACAACAGCAAAATAAATAAAGTATAGTGTCCCTTTTTGATAAAGTCGATTGTTATAAATACGGATAATACTAATTTAAAAACAAAAAGTCATGAAAGAATTTTTAATGCTGATCCGTGAAAGCACAAATTACGGCAGTTTTACCGCAGAGGAAATGCAGGAGGACATCGAAAAACACATGCAATGGGTTGAAGAATTGATCCAAAAAGGTCACTTTAAAGAAGGCAATCCGTTGGATGCGGAAGGGGTTTGTATTCGTGGAAAAGACCGTATGGTAACCGACGGGCCCTATATCGAAACGAAAGAGTGCATCAGCGGTTTTTATTTTTTGCTGGCCAATTCGCTCGAAGAAGCCCGCGATATAGCAAAAGGTTGTCCGTCGCTGGAATTGGGAGCGATGGTGGAAGTCCGACCGATTATGGCTACCGACGATGCATTCGGAGGATAAACAAGCGCTAAACCATTTAACGGCGCATCTTTTCCGCGAAAATGCGGGAAAGATGACGGCCGTTTTGGTGCGGCTTTACGGCATCGATAATCTGGATACGATTACCGATGCCATACAAGATACTTTTGAATCGGCTCTTCTAAAATGGCGGTATTCGGGCGTACCCGAAAATCCTTCCGCTTGGTTGATCAAAGTTGCCCGGAATAAAATCATTAATGTTTTAAAACGGAATGCCAGGAGTGTAACGGTTCTGCCATCGGATCGGACAAACAATACCGAACCGGAAGTTGTCTTTTCGGAAAATGAAATCACCGACAGTCAGTTACGACTTTTATTAGCGTGTTGCCGACTGGACTTGACGTCACAAAAAAAAATGATGCTTACACTGAATGTCCTCTGCGGATTTGGTGTCCGCGAAATTGCCAATGCCTTATTACTGTCGGATGAGGCGGTTAAAAAAGCCTTGTACCGTTCCAAATCGGAACTCAAAAACAAAAAGCAACAGTTTGAAAATCCGGAAAAAGAAGACATTCGGAAATATAGTGTGATGTTGCATACGTTCGTATACCTGTTGTTTAATGAAGGATACAAAACGACAAGTGATGCTGCCGGAATCAATATCGATTTGTGTTATGAGGCAATCCGACTGGCGAAACTCATCCGGGAACAGGACACTTCCAATCCGGAAATAAACGGATTGCTGGCCTTATTGTTTTTTACGATTGCCCGTTTTCCGGCGCGTATTACCACTACCGGCGAATGGCTCACATTGGCCGAACAGGACAGAAGCCTCTGGAATCCGACTTTTATTGCCGAAGGATTTTATTACCTGGATCAGGCAAAACCCAAACAGCAACTCAATACCTATTATCTCGAAGCCTTAATAGCCTCGTTACATTGTACGGCCTCCAGTTTTGATCATACTGATTGGTCTGCAATTGTGTATTTGTATGAGCAATTGGAGCGCTTGCAGCCGGAATCCATTTTGATCCGGCTAAACCGGATTGTAGCCGAAATGCATATTCACATTACGTCGGAGCAATTCGAAGCGATCGATCAGATCGAAACAGCATTCGGTAAGGAAAATCGGTTTGTATGGCTCACAACCAAGGCGTATGCCTATGAAAGACTTGGTGATTTGATTGTGGCCCGATATTGGTATAACGAGGCCTTACCGTTTGCAAAAACAACAATGGATCGTGCTTTTATACTGAAAAAGACGGCTTAAGAAATTGAAGATACTTTTGCAATGCGGTCAGATAGCTTTCGTAGCTTTCGGTACCTTCCAGTTTTCCGATATTACGAATACCGCCATAACCGGAAATCAAAAACAACGCAATTTGCTGCGGATCGATATCCGGACTAATGTTTTTTTGCTGTTGTTCGTATCGAATACAGTCGGCAATGGCCAATTTCCAGTCCGTCATCAAAACGGAAAGCGCTTCCCGGAATTTTTCGTGTAGCGGTGCCATTTCTTCAATCAGGTTAATCGCCGGACAACCGTAGCGTACATCAAAAAAATCGGTATCGTGTAATAAATTCCACATCATATCGTAAAAGGTTTCCAAAGGTTTTTCGGCTTTTTCCAACGGACGAAGCATTACCTGATGCATATTCGGACGCATATAATCGTTGATCAACGCCAAAGCCATTTCGTCCTTATTTTTAAAATGGTAATAAAAAGCGCCCTTGGTAACCTGTGTGGTCGCGATGATATCGTCGATACTAGTCGACTGATAACCTTTTCGGTAGATCAGTTCGAAAGATTTTTTGAGTATAGCCATTCGGGTAAGGGTTGCTTTTGACATACATTCGGATATGATAAAGCGAAGGTACTATAAAAATCAGAATGTTTCCCGGTATTATCGCCAGAATGCCTTGACACGGAGTGCTGACGGCTGTCAAAGTTGTTCGTTTTGAAAATAGTGTTTGAAGCGCTGACAAACTTCCGGTATACGAATCGGTTCGACATTGACTTGTTTCAAAAAAGATATGGCGCGGATTGATGCTATAAGTCGTTTTAGAGGTATGAAATTTTCCAGCTTATAGAAGTGTTTTTACGATAAACCGTAATTTTTATAGGAAATGCTGCGATACTATTGTAGTCAATTATTACTATAAAATTAGAACAATGGGAACATTTGTAATTACAAGAAGAACAAACAATGAGTTTCAGTTTAATCTGAGAGCTTCAAATGGCGAGACCATCCTTACCAGCGAAGGTTATACTGCCAAAGCAGGTTGTTTGAATGGGATCAAATCGGTACGCGAAAACTCACAATTGGATGCCCGTTATGCAAGAGAAACGGCGAAAGACGGGAGGCTGTATTTTAACCTGAAAGCGGGTAATGGTGAAATTATCGGAACCAGTCAAATGTATCAATCCGAATCGGCTCGTGAAACCGGAATTACTTCGGTAAAAAATAATGCACCGGGCGCTACGGTAGAAGATTTGTCCTAGTAAAAGGTCGGCAATAAAGCCGACCTTTTTTTAAGATTAATAAATCTTTAAATATCCGACGGCTCCAATTATTGATGATAGTTTGTGTTGTTTTTCTACGCATACTTACCTATAATTATGGGCAATATGAGTGCTAATTTGATTATAAGGTTACGCGAAGATGACGAATCTTGTTTCCGGGAAATTTATGATCTGTATGCCTTTAAAGTGTATTGTTTTGTAAAGAAATATACCAAACAGTCTGCCGATGCCGAAGATGTGACTCAAAATGTCTTTATCCACTTGTGGAATTACCGAAACAAACTCAATCCGGAAGTAGCCTTGGAATCGGTATTGTTTAAAAGCTCCAAACAGGAAATTTCCAAATGGTGCCAAAAACAGAATCGGATTTTGACAACCGAGGAAAAACAGATCATTTCCGAAATGGATATTACCTACGGATCGGATGAGGTACTCGATTCCCGATTTGAACAGATCGAACTGTTGTTACGTCAGATTCCCGAAAAAAGACGTAAAATATTTACCCTACACAAATTCGAAGAGCACAGCTATAAAGAGATCGCTTCCGAAATGAACATGACACCCGGTGCCGTGGCCAACCAGATTTCCAAAACACTCCAATAGCTCAAAAAACATTCGGTGAAAAATAACGAATTGTACTGGTTTCTTCCGATGTTTGTACATCACGTTTATATCGACTTTCGATTTAAAACACCATCACCATTGTTATCGCAATGTATCCGATCGGAACCTTTTTTCCAACAATCCCGATAGTTTGCAAAGGATAATTTTTCGACCTATAAAAATGTAGCCGACCCGGGTATGTCGTTACAGTTTGCCTTAGGGCATGCTTTTGAAATGAAAGACAACAACCGTTGGGGTTTTGTCGGTTCGATTATGTTTCGGAATACACAAACCACACTGGATATTGATCATACCGAAAGAGCAACCTATATGCACAACTTCTATTTTACGCCCGGAACATCAGGTTATCGTCGAAGCGTTTAAAAAAATTGAGCAACTGGCCCGTATTTCGGCTCATACGGTATCGGCCGAAGGCGACCATAAAATCCGACAAGGGGTGGAAGAGTTACAGATGCTCCATTTAAAGTTCCGGAATCTGATAACAGAATTGGACAATTGTACCAAACGGTACGAAGAAAAGCGTAAGGCCGTTCAAAGTGTGATGTATAAAAGCATCCGGAAAATGAATACCGAGCTAAAACGAAAGCATCAATACCGCTACAATCGTATCAATACAATCTTTTTCATAAATTACTACAGGAATAATTAGTTAGTTTTTGGAGCCGGTCTGTAACAGGATCGGCTTTTTTTATGGTTTGCGATCAAATCATATTGTGTGAGTAAATTAGACTAATAAGGAATTTGTATAGACAAAGAATACTGAAAATAATAAACGCTTTTCATATTATAATAACTTTTAGGATTATTAACGGTTTTATATTCGGTTAATTATGGTAAAAAAAGTAGTTTGGTTGTTTTGTTTTTACTTCTTTCTTTCAAGTATAACATTGCAGGCACAAAGTAAATTTAAGGCAGGATTCGATATGGGATATACTTATAGTAATCTCAATGCCAACCTGTCTAATTTAGTGGAATCGAAATATAGCGTAGGCTATGGTTTTGGTGCTAGTCTTACGGGAGAATATGCGATACGGAAACCGGTTTTTCTGAAAACAGCGGTATCGTTCCTGCAAAAAAACTACACGTTCAGGCGAACAGGTCGCCGACTCGGATGGTATACAAAATATTATAATGATTTCCTTTCGATACCTTTTCTGGTAGGTGTTACGGTATTGAGTTCCGCTGATAAAAGCCAGGGGGTATGGCTTAAAATAGCCGGTGGTACCTATATTGAGTATCTGATGCGTTTGCAACGGAAAGGACAGTATATAGCGCTAACCGAAAGTAGGTATAAAAAAGTTTCGGAGACGTATGATTTTAAAAAAAATGAAAATATGCTAAATCGGCTTGGTTATGGTTTGCAAGGGCAGTTAAGTCTGGGATATTCTTTTAAAAAGTGGACATTTTATGGGACCTGTAATTATCAGTATGGATTGTCTGATATCAGTATAGCTAACACGAATAAAAATATGCAAAAAACAATTCAATCTTATATGATTGCCGCCGGAACTTCTTATCAATTTAATTAAGATGGATTATGTATCTAAAATTATATAAAAAAACAGCTTTTGTTTTAGGAGTACTACTAGCGATACTGATTTTTAACGCTTGTGAACTGGATGATAAATATCCAATTAGCGCACCGGAACAGTATACTAAGGATGATGTTAAATCTTATGCAGATCTTTTCAAAGTATTCTGGACAGTTATGGATCAGCGTTACAGTTATTTTTATGAGCAAAAAAGAAAGGATGGCAAGGGTTGGGACGCTATTTACAATGAATATTATCCGAAATTTTCAGCTTTAAAAACTTTTGGCAGAAGTACAGACGATAAAAATGAAATCGATACTGACAAAGTTAAAGCCATACACTATTTTATCGATATTATAAATCCGATTATTGACAGGCATTTTTTTGTAAAGATAAGGATACCTTTAAATCGTTATCAGTATGGTGTTTTTAGATTTCGGGGTGGAATGAAAGAACAACACGCAAATAGTTATATGTTTTCATCGAAGCTTGGATATATAAAAAATTATTTAGGAAATGATACCATATGTCAGAAGTATACGCTGATACCGGGGGTAAAAAAGAGTGATCTTTCTATTACTTACCTGATGGGAAGTGTAAAAAAAAATCCGGATATCTATTATTTGACCTATGATTCGTTTTCACTGTATTTAAGCGACCTGACAAAATTTCTAAGCTCTAAATTTTTAAACGATAGCAATCCGAATGAATTGGGATTACGAACTCGTAACATTGAAAATAACCCTTTGCTGGGAAGAATCACAGATCTTACAGTTAGAGAAAATGTAAAAGTGCTTACTCGGGATATACAAAGTAAGTGGGACGCTTTTATAATAGCTCCGGAGTTAAATGTTTTCAGGACCCAGTGCAGACAGTTTATGGCAACGGAAATCATGTCTGACGATTTGTTGGAGGCTGCACGATCCGCATTGATCAAATATGATGAGCTGCCGGTTTATTATGAGGAGGAGACCTATGCCACTGTTCTGACTCCTGAAAGTAAGCCTTATATTGATTGGTTTATAAGTGAAATGGAGCAGTATATTGGAAATGAACGCAATATGAATGATTTTGAAACAGCCGTTATAGCTGTTATTGAGCGGGCTTCTTTTTATCAGAATCTTCTGAATCCATTGCATAAAGGAACGATTAAAAAGCTGATTCTTGATTTAAGAAGTAATGGTGGTGGAGCTTTAAAAGATTTACAATTTTTTATAGAACGTTTGGTCACAAAAAGTACTATATGGTCTTATGAAAGAACAAAAGAAGGAAATGGACGATTTGACTATACTCCCTGGATTCCACAAAAAACAAAACCTCATAAATTAGGCGGTATTCCGTCTAACATCCCTATTGCTATTTTGACCGATAATTATAGTGCCAGCATGTCGGAAATAACGGTGTTATTGCTGAAAAGTCAGGGGAATCATGTTGTTTCTATCGGAGATTATACTTATGGAGCAACAGCCGGTATTACATCCGATCCCGCAGATTTTAATGGTGGAGTCGTCGGTAATATAGCCGATAACTGGTTTTATTTTTATATGCCTTTTTCTGCTGTAAAAGATGTTAATGGTGAAATAATAGAAGGTGTCGGGATAAAACCAGACATCTATGTAGCACCTCCGACCGATGCTGAAGTAACACAGATGGAAAATGCTCCGGATACTTTTGTAGATCGGGTAATGGAAGCGGCTGTAAACCACCTGTCTTCAAAATAAAAAAAAATAATTAATATATATAAATAACGGTAACCGGAGAATTAGGGTATTTGAGGAAGCTGTTGGAATGGAATTAATCTATAAAAACGGAACGGCTAAAACGGTGGTTATTGCGAAAAACAGTTTGGAAAATACCGGTTAAAACTAAAACAAAAAACAATTGCTGTAGCATTGGATCCGAATAGATTGTTGTTGAAAACAAATGTCGAAAACAATCAAAAAATGATTCTATGATAACCTTGTAATAAAAAAGGATGGAAAGAAATAGAGTGCCCCCAAAAAGTTAGACACTATTTGGGGGCAGTTCAAAAATCCCATCCTTTTTGTTTTTCAGCTTATTTGTTTTTCAGCGAATCCATATCAATTACAAAACGGTAGCGTACGTCGCTTTTTAGCATCCGTTCATAAGCTTCGTTAATGTCCTGCATTTTGATGATTTCAATATCGGAAGTGATATTGTGTTTTCCACAGAAATCCAGTAATTCCTGAGTTTCGGCGATTCCACCAATAACCGAACCGGCAACTGATTTTCGACCCAAAATCATCGGAACAGTGTTGAGCATCGGTTCCAGATTTCCAAGATAACCAACTAATACAATAGTACCGCTAACGGTTAGACTCGGGATATAATGGTTCACATCATGAACATAAGGAACTGTGTCGATGATCAAATCGAACTTGCCTTTTACAGTATCCATTTGTGCGTCATCTGTTGAGATGATCACTTCATCTGCACCCAAAGCAAAAGCATCTTTTTCTTTTTTAGGTGATCGGGAGAATAAGGTAACATGCGCTCCTAATCCTTTGGCCAGTTTGATCGCCATATGTCCCAATCCGCCTAAACCAACTACCGCTACTTTACTGTCTTTGCCTACTTTCCAGTGGCGTAATGGTGACCAGGTGGTAATTCCGGCACAAAGTAATGGAGCAGTGGCAGCAAGATCAAGATTTTCAGGTACTTTTAGTACAAAATGTTCAGCAACAACAACTTTTTCGGAATAGCCGCCATAGGTCTGTAGCCCTAGGTGTTTGTCCGGACTGTTATATGTTCCGGTAAATCCCGGAATACAGTATTGTTCCAGATCATTTTTACAATGCTCACATTCGCGGCAGGAATCCACCAAACAGCCTACAGCCGCCAGATCGCCTACTTTAAATTTGGTTACGGCACTACCTACTTTTGTAACTTTTCCCACGATCTCATGTCCCGGAACAGCCGGATAAACCGTACCTCCCCAATCGTTACGAGCCGTGTGTAAATCGGAATGGCAAACACCACAGTACAAAATGTCAATTTCAACATCATTAGCCGTAGCCTCTCTTCGCGGAATCGTTAGTAATTCCAAATCGGCTTCGATAGCATGGGTACCGTATGCCTTTACATTAAATTTTTCCATAGTGATTTTTAGTTTTTATGTGATTTGTTTTTAGCTGGGTAATATACTTACGAACGTTGCAAAATTCCAATCTATTTTTAAAACGGGGCGTATATGGATTACGGAATTACCTACCAATATTACTGATTATAATAATGGCATGGTACATACAATAAAATTATGCAATAACTTTGATTCCCGAAATAAAATGATCATGGAAAATATCGTACGATTTGATAGCGTAAGCGAATACAATGCCTATTACAATACGGATACCAGGCACCCGTTGGTAAGCGTAATCGACCTTTCGAAGTCGGATAAAAAGATTACTATCCGATTGAATTTTGGATTTTATACCATTTTTCTAAAAGATGTAAAGTGCGGAAATCTACGTTATGGTTGTAATTATTATGATTATCAGGAGGGAACTCTGGTTTTCCTTGCTCCCGGACAGGTTATGGGAATCGAAAATAACGGAGAATTATACCAGCCTCAGGGATATGCACTGGTTTTTCATCCGGATCTGATTCGCGGAACGGCATTGGGACGCCATATCGATACGTATAGCTTTTTTTCATATGAAGTACACGAAGCGCTGCATTTGTCTGAAAATGAACGGAAAATTATCATCGATTGTTTTCAAAAAATCAATCAGGAACTGGAACAACCTATCGATAAACACAGTAAAAAACTGATTGTAAATACAATCGAATTGTTCCTGAATTATTGCGTACGTTTTTACGACCGACAGTTTATTACCCGGGATACGGCTCATAAAGGAATATTGGAACGTTTTGAAACCGTACTGAACGACTATTTCCAATCGGACAAACCACAGACCTTAGGATTACCTTCTGTGGGATATTGTGCCGAGCAGTTGTTTTTATCGGCCAATTATTTTGGAGATCTGATCAAAAAAGAAACCGGTAAATCCGCTCAGGAATATATACAGTCAAAAGTGATCAATACTGCTAAGGAGCGAATGTTCGACCGGCATAAATCGGTGAGTGAGATTGCTTATGAATTGGGATTCAAATATCCGCAACATTTTAGCCGGTCATTTAAGCAACATGTAGGACAATCGCCTAACGAATACCGGATTCACAATAATTAATCAGAATAGCAAATACTAAAAATTTACCCGTAATGTCTTTTACGGGTATTTTTTTGACCTCTTGAGTTGTAGCATTTGATAGGTAATATTTGGAACAGAAACAAGACAAATTGGATTCCTGTATAACGCTCCTCATACTAAAAAAATAGGGTTATTAGAATATTGCTTATAGTTAAGAAAGTGTAGAATGATAAAAATCATACTAAATGGCATTTTCCAACTTTAATTTTAACAGACATAAAGTTGAATTTTAAAGAAAAGTATCGCAATATGAAAACAAAGAGAGAAAGTGTTAAAAGGATTTATGGTGTAATCTTGATCGTTATGATAGTAATGATCGGTTGTAAAGAAACTACTCCGGCTAAAGAACATAACAGTGTTGCACTACCGGAAAAAATAATTGCCGACCTAACGCCACCACCAATGGTTCCGAAACCGGTGGCAAACAGAAAGGCTTCAAAGTTAATTGTCAACATGGAGGTAAAAGAAATGGAAGGGCAAATGGTCGATGGCGTTACCTATGTTTATTGGACGTTTGGAGGTTCGGTACCCGGTAGTTTTATCAGAACCCGAATTGGCGATGAAGTGGAGTTTCATTTAAAAAACCATCCGAATAATAAATTACCGCACAATATTGATTTACATGCTGTAACGGGTAGTGGTGGTGGAGCAACGTCCTCGCTGGTGGCACCCGGTCACGAAAAAGTATTTGATTTTAAATGTTTGAATACGGGTTTGTATGTCTACCATTGTGCAACGGCTCCTGTAGGAATGCATATAGCTAATGGGATGTATGGGTTGATATTGGTAGAACCGGAGGGAGGATTGCCAGCAGTTGACCGGGAATATTATGTTATGCAGGGTGATTTTTATACAAAAGGAGATTATGGTGAACCGGGCGTGCAGCCTTTTGATATGACAAAAGCGATTCGTGAAAATCCGGATTATGTCGTTTTTAACGGTAAAGTGGGATCTTTAACAGGAGAGCATGCACTAACAGCCAATGTTGATGAAACGGTTCGGTTGTTTGTAGGTAATGGAGGTCCGAATCTGGTGTCTTCATTCCATGTGATTGGTGAAATTTTTGATCGCGTTCATATTGAAGGAGGTAGTGTGATCAATAAGGATATTCAAACAACATTAATACCGGCAGGTGGAGCTGCTATTGTGGAGTTTAAAGTAGACGTGCCGGGAACATTTATTCTTGTGGATCATTCTATTTTCAGAGCTTTTAATAAAGGAACCCTGGGAATGTTAAAGGTAGATGGACCGGAAGATAAGACCATTTATTCGGGAACGATTCAGGAAGGGATTTACCTGCCGGAAGGAGGAACGATACAACATTTACCTACAGATAAAAACACACCGAAAAAAAACAGGGTGCAAACACTTGATGCGCGGATTACCGCAGGAAAAAACATATACAGCAGAACCTGCTTGCCTTGTCATCAATCGGAAGGACAGGGCGTAGTGAATGTCTTCCCGCCATTGGCAAAGTCGGACTATCTGAATAAGGATGTGAACAGAGCTATCAAAACGGTGCTGAATGGATTAAGCGGTACAATCACAGTAAATGGAAAAACATATAAAAATATAATGACCAGTCTGAACCTGACCGATGATGAAATTGCAGATGTTCTCACCTATGTTTACAACAACTGGAACAATAACAAAACAAACGTTACCACTGCGATGGTGAAAGAACAAAAGACAAAGAAGAAAGAATAAAAATGTATAAAGGAGATAAAAAAGCGTTCTTTTTTCTACTATTCTTTTTGTTGTTCGTTTCTCTGAATGCTCAGAATACCAAAATGGTTCTGATAAAAAAAGGAAGTTTTGTGCCACTTTACGGTGATGTGAACAAAAAAACGGTAACGATAGACGCGTTTAAAATGGATATTTATCCGGTTACAAATGAAGAGTATCTGTCCTTTTTAAAGGAAAAAGCATCCTACAGACGTTCGGTGATTAAAAGGATTTTTGCCGATATAAGCTATTTGGAGTACTGGAAGAATGATTTGGATTATGGTGAGAATAATGGTAAAGCACCGGTCACGAATGTTTCATGGTTTGCTGCAAAAAAATATTGTGAATATAAGGGAAAGCGGTTACCTGCAATGGATGAATGGGAATATGCCGCTATGGCCGATCAAAAGCATCGGGATGCCAGAACCAAAGTGGCCTATAATAACTATATCCTGGGATGGTATGAAAAAAGGAACACATTTAATAGATCCGTAGGGCAAACATGTAAGAATTATTGGGGATTATACGATATGTATGGTCTGATTTGGGAATGGACTTTTGATTTTAATAGCATTTTCCTTTCGGGTGAATCCCGAAAAAATAGGGATACTGATACCAGTTTGTTTTGTGGCGGAGCTTCTGTTAATGCAACCGATTTAATGAATTATGCTGCTTTTATGCGCTATGCTTTTCGATCCAGTTTAAAAGCAAATTATTCGTCACGAAATCTTGGTTTCCGATGTGCCTGTGATGTAAAGTAAAACGAACTAGATAAGTCGTTAAAATGTAATGATAATGAAGAAGTTACTAATAGTTGTATGGATAGTTTTGGTAGGATTACAAAGTTGTAATTCGAAAAAGGAAGAGACAAATATGAAAATCGAAACAGAGGTTATTTCGGAACTCTCAGTTTTTAACCTTCCGTCTGAATGGACGACACAAGATAATAAACATATTGAAATGAAAGAGCTGAAAGGGAACGTATTGGTTATGGTGATGATTTACACCTCCTGTAAAACCGCATGCCCGCGTTTGGTAGCCGATATGCGGCAGATTGAACAACTGCTACCTGAAAAATATAAATCGGATGTGCGTTTTCTTTTAATTAGTATCGATCCGGAAACGGATACTCCGGAACGGTTAAAAGCATTTGCAATTAAAAACAAAATGGAAGGCAAACAATGGCTATTTCTGCAATCGACAGAAGAAAATACCCGGGAGTTTGCGGCTGTTTTGGGCGTAAATTATAAAAAAATAGCTCCGATCGATTTTTCACATTCCAATATTACCAGTGTATTTAATAAGAAAGGGGAGTTGGTATTTCAACAGGAAGGTTTTAGTACGTCCTATGATACAATCGTTACTAAAATTATAGAGCAAGTTAGTAAAGTCGATTAGTTTTATGTTTTTTTCTAAAGAATAAGGTTCCGATAAGTACTAAAAATAATCCTGTAGGTAGTAGAAGCGAAGCGATAAAAAGGGATACGTTATAATACGAAATAGCTCCTTTTCCGATATAAAAATAAAAGCCTTGTACAAACAGTAGTATTTCGGTTGTTATAAAACCGATAAGAAACAGGTATAATCCAATTTGGGAAATCCGGTTTTTTAGAAATGAAAACGATTGAATACGCATCGCAAAAAAGAATAGAAAACTGTTGATTATTCCAAGCATGATCAGGTGTATAAAACCAATTGTGAAATTCCGGATATAATGAGATGCGGTTGCTATTTCCGGCCAAAATGTAGTCAATTGTATAAGGATTTTTAGCCATAAGGAAATAAAACCGGAAAGTAATAAGAAGCGGATCGTTAAAGGTGTTTTTCGATCGGATGGAATGCTGCGTTTTAAAAAATAAAGTATACCACTTCCAATTGCAATAAGCTGAAAGAGTATGCCAATATCGTTAACCCAAAGCCATAACGGATGTGGAAAGTACCAACTTAACGATAAGCCATATGTAAAAACTGTGCCGACTATAAGTAGGCTAACCCAATAATGGAATTTATGGGGATTGATAGTATGGAAAAAGTTTCGGTATTGGTTGACAAAAAGGGCGAGTACTGCAAAAATAAACCAGCCATTAAATTGAAAATGTAAAAAAAACTGAATAGCGGCCTGATAAAACGGAGCATTTTTAGTACCAGTTATTCCCAGACTCCACACTCCAAAAGTCGACAGTAACAGGAATAACAGTGCAATTTTTAGTAGTATTTTATCATAAGATCTCTTTTCTGACAGGTCTTTCCAGATTTTATAACAGAAAAAATAACTGCAAAAAATATGTATCGTGGAAAAAATAATAGAATATAAGGCGTATCCCTGTATCGGAAAACTGACCATCATTCCAAACACCGCTATTTGAGTGACCCAGAATAAACGGGAATAATAGGGGGAGGTTCGCTTTGTTTTCGGTAAAAAGTTATTCAGTAGCAAAAGGTATAACATCTGGTATATCCATCCAAGTAAAGCGGTATGGGAATGACCGTGTAGTAGAAAAAGATAGTTCCAGTTTACAGGGACGATAGCTGCCAGTCGCAGTAAAACGCCCATTAGCGCTGCAACAAAAAAATTCAGAAGACTTATAATAAACCAACTTTTTGGCATCAGGCAGAATTACACCGGGTTTTAAAATAACTGTAGTAGAATAAAAAACACAGAAATTAAAGCGAAGTAATTTCTGTGTTTGGATGCTAGTTGTTAAAGTCTGCTTCCAGTGTTATCGCTTTTGGGAACAGTATATTGTTCTCCAGGTGTATGTGTTTATGCAGGTCGTTTTCGAATTCCTGAAGCATCGCATATGTAACTTTATAGGTATTACACGCATCAGCAGGTGGCGTATACTGATTGGTAAGTGTGGCAATTTTATCGAAACGTTCCCCTTCGGTATCGTGTTCGTGTCGCATCATGGTCACAGGGTTCGAAACCGAACCAAAATGAGGGCGTTTTAGTTCGGAACCTTCTTGTTTGACTTTTACCATTTGTCGGATAAAAGGAAAAAGTACCAGTTCTTCCTTTTTCATATGCATCGCTAATTCTCCGGCCGATTCGCTGAAAAGGGCATTGATTTCAATTAGTTCCGGGTGTTTTTCTCCGTGTACTTTACAAAGTTTGTCCAGAAATTGAAGCAATACCGGTGTTTTTTCTTCTACATAATGATGATGGGTATTTTCGATATACTCGATGAGTAAATCCAAAGGCCAATGTCCATAATCGGTAACATAGGATTTCGAATTTTTTAAAAGGGTTTCCAACGCGTCGATCAGCTCTTTTTGAGAGATGTTTTTTTTAGTGCAAACGGCTTCCAGTGTACGATCACCTTTACAGCAAAAATCAATTTTGTATTTTGAGAATAAAGCCGCAGTTCTGAAATCATGGGCGACAATTTCTCCGATAGTGGTCTGATTGTTAATTTTCATACGTTTAAAAATTAAGATGTAGTGAATGACTCGATTTCGGGAGTGTTGATATGACTGTGTTCCAGTAGGATCATGCTAACCGTTAGCATATTCCTAAATTCAATATGAGTGGGGAAACAATTCCGGTCGTGATTCTTAAATAGCGAATCGGCTTTTTGTTTTAGTTTTTTTAGTGTATTCCGAACGGTATTTATATCCGATGCCTCTGTAGTAAAGAACGCCGTCATTGTTTTTTGTAATAACGCTTTTAAAGGCTTAATTGATGGTGATGTCGAATAGCAGCTAATTGGTTGTTGATTTAAAGTGATTACTGTTGAAAACCGAATGGAGTCGATTGTCTTAAGTGCCGATTGCATGCCCTGATGGGCAAAAACCAAGGCTTCCAGTAGGGAGTTAGATGCGAGTCGGTTTTTTCCATGTAATCCCGTTTGGGCGCATTCTCCAACAGCGTATAAATTTTGTATTGTAGTTCGTGCATTTTTGTCCACTTGTATACCGCCACATTGATAATGTGCGGCGGGAACAATTGGAATCGGTTCTTTGGCCGGATCAAATCCCGATTTCAGACAATAATCGGTAATAGATGGAAAATGCTCGTAAAAACGTTTGGCGTTAAGATGACGACAATCGAGAAAAACATATTTTTCGCCTGTTTTGTGTAGTTCCGATCCGATTGCTTTCGAAATGATATCGCGCGTAGCCAGTTCACCGCGGGTGTCGTATTTATAAAGAAAACGCTCGTAATTATGATTAATGATATGTGCGCCAAAACCTCTAACCGCTTCCGATAGCAGGAAAAGCGGATTTTTACCGGTTTCGTATAAAGCGGTCGGATGAAACTGAATATACTGCATATCTTTTATAACAGCCCCTGCACGGAAAGCCATCGCTACACCATCGCCGGTGGCAATTTCCGGATTGGTCGTGTTTTGAAAAAGTTGTCCGCATCCACCGGTACAAAGCACTGTAATTCGGGACCGGATGTGTTTTACGGTACCACGGATTTTATCATAATAGATCATTCCGGTACAACTATTGTTTTCTGTTGTCAGATCAATACTAAAATAGTCTTCGAACAGTACAATATTGGGATACTGACGTAGTTGACATAATAGTTTTCGTTCCATTTCCAGTCCGGACTGATCTTTATGATGCAGGATCCGGTGATGGGAATGCCCTCCTTCCAGTCCTAAATCCCACGCTCCCGAAACAGTGGTGTCAAAATCGACCTGAAGATTTAGTAATTCCTGTAATCGCTCCGGAGCCTGTTCCACAACCATACGAACAATTTCCGTATCACAACTACCACCTCCGGCCTGAAGTGTATCACGAATGTGTTGCTCAAAACTGTCCTCTTCCGTATTGGTTACGACGGCAATTCCTCCCTGTGCATAGCGGGTATTGGTCGAGTCGGCCGATGCTTTTGTCAAAATGGTAATGGAAAGATCGGGACGTTTTTTAGCCATTTTAATCGCAAAAAATAATCCTGAAATTCCGGAACCGGCTATAAGTATATCCGTTTTTTCCATAATATAGGTATTGAAATTAGGAAAGTGCCAGCATGCGATGAATTGGCTTTAGCGCTTCGGTTCGTAGTGTATCACTGATTTTTATTTCAGGATATTCGTTTAGAAGACATCGAAATAGTTTTTCAAGCGTATTCACTTTCATATAGGCACATTCACTACAGGAACAGCTGTTTTCCTGTAACGATGGCGCGGCAATAATCGTTTTATCCGGTACATCTCTGGAAAGTTGATGGAGTATTCCGGCTTCGGTAGCTACGATATAAACAGTTCCCGGATCTTCTCTAATAAAGTTAATGATCCCGGATGTGGAACCGATATAATGGGCGACTTTTAAAATATGGTCTTCCGATTCCGGATGGGCTACAATTTTGGCACCGGGATGTTGATTGTACAAATCGATTAGTTTGTCTAACGAAAAGGCTTCGTGTACCACACAGGAACCATCCCATAAAACTAAATCCCGGTTGGTTTCCTGAATCAGGTATTTTCCCAGATTTTTATCGGGGGCAAAAATAATCTTCTGATCCATTGGAATCGAAGCGATGATTTTTTTGGCATTCGACGATGTGCAAACAATATCACTCAACGCCTTGATACGTGCCGAACAATTAATATAGGTCACCACAGTATGATCCGGATATTGGTCTTTTAATTTTTTAAAATCGTCCGGATCGCAACCATCGGCCAGCGAACAACCGGCGTTAAAATCCGGCAGTAGTACTTTTTTATCCGGGTTTAGGATTTTTGCTGTTTCGGCCATAAAATGCACACCGGCAAATACGATAATATCGGCATCGGTTGTGGCGGCTTTTTTGGATAATTCAAGACTGTCGCCTACAAAATCGGCGATTTCCTGAATGGCTTTCTCCTGATAATAATGCGCCAGAATAACGGCATTTTTTTCCTGTCGTAACCGGTTGATTTCGGCAATGAGGGTGGTTTCGTTCATGATATTTTATTCGGGAGTTTAGACGATAGCCGGTTTATTCTACAACAAGTTTCCCTTTCATTAAGGCAGCATGACCCGGGAAGGAACATAAAAAATCATATGTTCCCGGTTCGGAAATGCTAAATTCAATCGTGTCAGATTCGCCTCCGCCCAGTAATCGGGTATGGGCGATAATGTTTCCTTTTTCCGATTCCGGAATATAGTCCGTTGCTTTGGCCAGAGCGGCTTTTTGCGTAAATGCGGCAATATCAGTACCCGGTTTAAGAATGATCAGATTGTGTCCCATAACGGCTTTATCCATCGTACCGGTATGTTGTAACGTTAGTTTTATAGTACCGACGCCAGCTTTTAGTTCGTTAGTGGAATACTGCATCTGGTCGGTGGATTCAATTTCCAGGGTGTTTGCGGATGTAGTAATGGCTTCGGTTTGTTCGGTTACCGGAGTAGTTTCGGGAACGGTTGTTTCATTTCGGTTTTTGCAGGCAGTAGCCATTGTGATGATACTGACCAGAACCGAAAGACGTATAAACTTTTTCATAATAGAAATTTTATGGTTATTTATTTTGATTAACCTACTTAGGAAGAGCAAAATAAAACCGTATCCGGAATATAAAATATGATAAATGTTAGCTTTTGTTGGGATAAATTATTGTATAACTAAAATGAGTTTGTACAGAGTAGGTGCATAAAAAAAGCTGCCTCATCTGGAGACAGCTTGTGTATTCCTTATTGGATTGGGTTATCGACTAAATACAGTGATATAAAAGAACAGGACTGAAATACCAATTATTAAATAGCCCCAAGCTTTAATCTGGTTACTGGCTTTCTTTTCTTGATTAATATCGATTTTAGTTTCGACTTTAATTTCGCGTTGCCCCATATGCCTTTGACCAGTCCGGAAACGTGCGTCTCCTTTATAAATTTCCTGGGTTTGCATATAATACATGAGTTTATAGTCTTTGGTAAAGTTGATATAACTCCGATAGAATAGGATTCCCGAACCTACAAACGGTATAAGGAAAGCAAGGACTATTGCCCAAAACCATTTGATATCGATATACTCTTTGACTTGCTTTAGAGCGTTATTGTCTATTGCCGACTGCAGTTGATTTGTGGAAGCGACATAGGAGTAGCTTTGTGAGTTGGCGTAATTGCGTCCGGCCTGTCTTGCTGCCGAGTATGCAAAACTTTTTGCTAAGTCTGTAAGGAATGCCATAATGAAATAAAAGTTTTATTATACAAAATGTTATAGTGGTATGGCAAAATTAGGATCAAAAGCAAAGAAGGAATTACGGTTTTCCATAATCCCGAAATATGACGTCAAAAACAATAAAATTAGACTGTAGGAAAGCTCGTAAGAAAGGTGGAAAATACCTATTTTGAGTAGCTGTTAATTGTTGTATTTTTAAACAATTGTGTTAAAATGTAAGTTTATCGATTATTATGTGCTTTTTGTCTTAAATACTATCTGTTAAAATGTGTTATATGTTGCGATTTTATATATTTGATGCGCAAATTTAAACTCCCATGTCTAATTTATTTGAATCGATTATCAGGTTTTTTACAAGAAGCAGGAAAAAACAATTAAGTTTTGGAAGCGACTCAAATGTAAAAAGACACCATGGAAAGAAACTTTCCAAAAAGAAAAAACAAAACTGGTATTAAAAAAGGCCTCCCGACGGAGGCCTTTTTGTTTTTATCGATTACTGATTCGGATCACTGTTTAAATTGTTCCGAATCGTTTCCGTAATTGGTTTTAACGTTTTGCCGGTAACCGGATGTAAGCCGTGATGGGTAAACAGTTCGTAATAGCCGTTTGTCTTGGAATACCAGATCAGCGGATTCCCATAAAGATCGAAACAAGTCAGTGTATCACTATAGGCTACCTTCCGGAAGTGTTCCAATAGTTGTTCGTCTAATGGCTGAATTTCACCATTAATTTCCGGATCATTACAATCCATCTTCTCATAATGATCCTCCATCCATACCATACAGTTTTTCGGTGTAAAAATTGTTTTGTTGAGACTCCAGACTACAAGTACCATAATCATGACGGTCGCCAATCCGTAATGGATTTTACTTAATTGCCGTTTCTTGAAAAAACGAACGATAGTGCTTAAAATAGGAAAAGGTCTTATCCGTGATGATGGCAGTTGTGTGATACCTATTGGTATTGTGTCCTGAGGCCTATTTTCGCCTTCGTTATTTTGACCGGATGGAGGATTTGTTTCTCCAGATGGCTCTTCTATTTTTTCCTTACGTGTATTGTCTGGTGTTGGGTTCTCTGGATCGATGTCCGATAAGTCGTCTTTTTTATTTTCCTCCTTTTTTTCATAATCATTGAGAATGCTAAAGGTATTCTTATCATCACGACTATCTTTTGTTTGAGTTTTTTTGTCGCTTTGAAAAACAATATCAGTATCGCGATCATGTTTCGTAGGAGTTTCGGGTGCAATTGGAGGTGAGACTGGGAGTTCTGAATCTTTAAACCTTTTATAAGGTCGCTCTGGAAGTTCGACTAAAAGAGCGGCCATTTCAATAGTGATCATATCCATAGGCGTACTTGTGCCTAAATAGAACCGTCTAATGGGGACGAGTTTCGAAAGTTCCATTTTAGCGGAAATAGCTCTTATTTCTTTTGTGTTAAATTCAAAATCCCAAAAATCCCGAAAGGCGGCATAATCATCTTTGTTGTGATTGTGTTTTAAGATATGAAAACTTAAATCTCTTAATTGCCCCGGAGATGGTTTAATTAAAAAGGAAGAATTTGGCCCTTCTTTGGCTTTTTCATATTGCGCTTTAATAGCGATTCTATAGGCTTCAACAGTATTTTTTTTCATCAGACGTGTCGGTATTTATCAGTATTTATCGGTATTTGTCAGACTTCATCAAAATGATCAGAATTGTCGGAATTCTGTTGTAAAGTTCTGAAAAATAGCCCTTTAATTTGCTTCAGAATTAGTTCCGTCCCGATATGCATTCACGGACAAATGTACATGACTACTTCTAACCTGGTGATACGGAAAAACGTAATGTCGTTATCCGGGAAGTATAATACCCTTATGCTTTTTCTGTCTCACCAACACTTCCCATACAAAAATCAATGGCGTAACAAAAGCTAATCTCCGGGACAAGGTCCCGGACAGCCACGCCCATGTCTAATTTTTTAACATTAAACAGTATGAAAAATTTTTATATCGCAGCTTTTGCTGTACTGGGATTGTCGTTAGTATCGTGTTCAACAGAAAATAGTGCAGAGGAACTTTTTGCTCCGTCCACAAAGCAACAGGAGGAACTGTTACAAAATCTGTATCAAAGTGAGGATTATTATCTTGCCGCAAAACCAGGCGATACCATTCCGCCGAATCAGGAAGGTGGAGGTGGAACCGGAGAAGATGGTACGATTCCGGTAAAACCGCCAAAAAAACCATAAAAAATGATCGCATAATCTTATTGTAATTTTATTAACTTCGGGGAATGATACTTAAAAAGTTTTATTCCCCGTTTTTTTTATCACTTTTTGCGATTTTATTGGGTTCGTGTTCTAAAGAATCTGACAAAAATAGCAAGGTGGCTCCAGTGGTCCGTCAGATCCAAAAGCATATCGCTAATAGTGCTACCGATGCCGATAGTTCCGGAACCTATAGAATCGCCGAAATCAATAAAGCGCTAGAACTTGCCGTTGCTGCCAAAATCGATTCGCTACAGTTAAAAGCCATTGCCGGAAAATCGGAAACGCTTAATTGGTATTTTACAGACCAGTCCGAATCGTATACAAAGGACTTTCTGCAGTTTTCAGAACTAAAAAAAGATACCTTTTACATCGCGATGGCAAAACGTGACTTGGGCAGATATTATGCGACTAAAGGGAAAGATACCCTTGCTTATGGCTTACTTAATAATGCCAAACAGTTATTGGACAACCGCGGAAAGGAAGATCAGGAAATGTATATACTGTTATTACAGTCGGATATTGTCGAACGATCGAACGATTATGGTATGGTAGCCGATTTGAATGTCGATGTACTGAAACTGAATAAAAAAAATAATAATCGATACTATTATGCTTCGGCGAATAATAATCTGGGAATTGCCGATAAATCCATGCATAATTACAGAAAGGCGATCGAAAATTTTGAAAAAGCCGCCGATAGTACTGATGAACCGGAAGATCGTTGGATCATCAAAAATAATATCGGATTGAGTTATACTTATTTGGGCGATTATGCCAAAGCACGCCCGATATTCGAATCGGTTATCCAAAAAACAACCGTCGACGCGACCAAAGCAAGAGCCTATGATAATCTGGGTTTTATGTACTATAAAGCCGGAGATGCCAAAAGTTTGGAGTACTATAAAAAAGGGTATGAAATCCGATCCAATAATCCGATGTTAGCGAGTGATCGAATTGTAAGTGAGTTGCATCTTTCCGATTATTATAAAAACAGTAATCCGACACTTGCGGTACAATATGCTACAACAGCTTACGACCGTGCAACCAAAATGCGACGAATCGACGACCGACTGGAGGCGCTTAAACGTTTAACCGCTTTAAGTTCCGGAGTGGCTGTAAAATCCTATTCCTTAAAATTCCAGGGATTAAACGATAGTATCAGTCGGGTGCGGCAGTCCAAAAAGAACACGTTTGCGCAGATCAAATACGAATATAAAGATACCCAGGAAGAAAATCTACGCCGAAAAGCCAGCGAAGCACAAAAAACAGCACAATTGGCTAAAGCCGAAACTCAAAAACTCGGATTGGGAATTTTAATCCTGATTGGCGGTGGTGCGATCTTTTTTGTGATCCGTAGGATGCAACAAAAAAGCCGGGAAGAGAAGCTCCTGGAATCCTATAAAACGGAAACCCGTATTGCCAAAAAAGTACACGACGAACTGGCGAATGATGTATTTAATGTGATGACTTTCGCCGAAATAAAAGATCTTTCGGATACCGAAAATAAAGAAATCCTACTCGAATCGTTGGATAAAATCTATACCGGAAGCCGAAATATTTCCCGAGAAAATAGTAGCATCGATACCGGAACACTCTATCCGGAACAGTTAAAAGAAGTGATCAAAGGATACAAAAGCGAACAGGTAAATGTTATGTCCAGCGGGATGGATCAGATTAACTGGGATGAGGTCGATCCGACTAAAAAAATTGTGGTTTATCGGGTTTTACAGGAATTATTGGTCAACATGAAAAAACACAGTAAAAGTTCGCTTGTGGTCGTTCGTTTCCAACTGGATGGGAATCGGATTCAGATCGATTATTCCGACAATGGCGTGGGAATCGATAAAAATAAACTCGCTGTAAAAAATGGATTGCGAAATGTGGAAACCCGTATCGAAAGCATTTCCGGATCCTATACTTTTGATGCTGTTCCCAATAAGGGATTTAAAGTAAGTTTTTCATTTCCAAAGTAAATTGTACGAAGTATGTTTAAAAAGATTTTAATTGCCGAAGATGTCGATTCCGTTAATTTAGGAGTAAAACAACTACTGGAGGAGTTTGTAACGGAAGACCGTATCCATCATGTACAATATTGTGATGATGCTTTATTAAAAGTTAAAAGAGCCAAAATCGATCAGGAACCGTTCGATCTATTGATTAGCGACCTGTCGTTTGTTGATAATAAATTCCGGGAAAACAAGCTCAATTCCGGAGAAGAATTAATTGAGGCCGTACGACGTGAACAGCCCGATATCAAAGTTATTGTGTATTCTATTGAGACAAAACCGTATGTGATCCGGACATTGTTGGAAGAAATGGACTGTAATGCCTATATCAACAAAAGCCGGGAAAGTATACGCGAATTAAAACAAGCCATCCGGACGATTTATGCCAGCGATGAAAAGTTTGTTTCTCCGGAATTACGATACGGAAAAGCCGATTCCGAACTGGATGAGATCGACGAACAGGATATTCAGATTATTCGCCTGTTATCCAAAGGTTTTGATCAGGGCGAAATTGCCGACGATATGCATTATAGCCGAAGTAGTATCGAAAAGCGAATCAATCGTTTAAAGACATCCCTGAAAGCCAAAAATAATCCGCATCTGGTCTCCATTTCGAAAGATCTGGGATTGATTTAATAACGACCCTTTTAAAACACCTCTTTCGGGGTGTTTTTTTTTGCCGTTTGTTCGCATTTACGTAAAACCGTAATGAAGTCCTTTACAGGCATCCTAGTTTTGGAGTGTGATATAAAAATAAAATAAACATTCAAAAAACAAATAGGATGGAATTAGTGAGCCAACTCAAATCATTAGCCGATAAAATCGATCAGATGAAAGACAAGATCGAAACGGAAGAGTCTACAAAGCATGCCTTTGTATTACCATTTATTAACCTTTTGGGATACGATACCTTTAATCCGATGGAAGTAGTACCGGAATTTACGGCTGATATCGGACTTAAAAAAGGGGAAAAAGTTGATTATGCCATTTTCCAGAATGAGGTACCGATCCTGATCGTAGAATGTAAAAACTGGAAAGAAAACCTGACAGTTCACAATTCGCAGTTATTCCGGTATTTTCATGTGTCGAAAACGAAGTTTGCTTTACTGACCAATGGAATTCAGTATCAGTTTTATACCGACCTGGACGAAAAGAATAAAATGGACGAGAAACCTTTTTTTGAGTTTGATATTACCAATCTTAAAGATGCCGTAATTCAGGAAATTAATAAGTTTCACAAGTCGAATTTCGATGTGGAAAAAATAACGGATAACGCCAGTGCTTTAAAATATACGAAGGAAATTAAAAAATTGATTGCCGAAGAGCTGCAAACTCCTTCTTATAAGTTTGTTCGCCAGTTTGCCGAGCGGATCTATTCTGGTCGTCTGACAGAACGTGTGATGGAAGAATTTCAGGAACTGGTGTATAAAGCTTTTAATCAGGTAATAAATGATCAAATTAACGATCGATTGAACGCCGCATTAAATAAAGAAGCTAAAAAACAACAAATCGAAAATGTGGACGTCGAGCCAACAAGTAAAGTGATTACTACCGATGAAGAAATGGATGGTTTCCGCATTGTGGTGGCCATTTTGAGACGAAAAGTAGGAGTGGACCGGATTGTTCCCCGAGATACAAAATCGTATTTCGGGATATTGTTGGATGATAACAACCGGAAACCGATTTGCAGGTTACATCTGAACGGTGGGAAAAAATATATCGGATTATTTGATGAAGAAAAAAACGAGACCCGTTATCCGATAGAAACCATCGATGCTATTTACCAGTTTGAAGAGGCTTTGTTGGAAAGTCTCAGCTTTTATGACAACGAATAGCCGTTGGCTGGAAAACGCTAAAATCCGGTTTGGAATAAACCGGTATTATAACCCATTAATACATTTAAAAAAGATGATCAAATATATTTTTTGGCTAAGTCTATTGTTATGGAGCAGCAATGATTTGATAGCACAAACGAAATCGGGAAAACTACTGGCTTCCTGTTGTGAGACAGCCGGAAGAGGTTGTAACGGATCCGATTATTGTACTGCCTGTACCAATTGTAGTGGTTGTAAATATTGTAAAAGTGGTGGCACCTGTGGTGTTTGCAGGGATAGAAGTACCGACGTAATCACCGTAAAACGAAAAGAAAAAAAGACGCCTTCCGGTACAAAAATTAAAACGGTAACGGTTACCAAAAAAGCCGGATTTTATAAGGATCAACCGCTATATATCACTGCCGTATCTGTTGCTTTATACGAAGGTCCGGGAAAAAATTACAAAATAATCGAAACCGTTAAAAGAGGACAACGGGTGATTTTTATAGAGGCTAACGAGCCGTGGCTCAAAGTAAAATCCGAAAAAACAGGAACGGTTGGTTATGTCCATCGCGATGTCTTACAATAAAAGCTATTATAAAGATGGATACCACTACTACAATTTCTCCCGCTTTAAAAAGTCATTTGCTCAGTTTATACCAGATCGCAATTTCAGATGATCATTTTTCCGTATCGGAGCTGGAAATGCTCTACCAACTCGCGGAAGAAAAAGGATTGACCAAAGATGACCTGGGGGGACTACTGTTACATCCCGTAATGCATGGTATGGTATTGCCGGAACGTCTGGAAATCCGTATCGAATATCTGTATGATCTGACCCGTATGATTTGGGCCAATGGCAGAATAAGCGGTAATGAAAGGGAAGCGCTACAAAAATACTGTAGAAAATTTGAATTCCTCGATGAGAATATCGAAGATCTGACCGATTATTTTATCGATTGCGTACAAAAAGGGATTCGGAAAGAAGAAATTATTAACCAGTTAAATGCATAAAGGATGAAATCATTACAACAGTTATTTCGTTTAAAAAATGATGAAGTGTCGCAGCAGCTACCGGATGAAACGCAAACCGGATCCCGGGAACTGGTTCGCTTAACCCATTACCAGCGCGGATTTGGAGCTTCCGTAAAAGCGATGGGGAAACCAATCGTATTTAAAGCCTGCCTGCAAAATCTGTACAGGAGTTTTGAAGAGCAATGCCGCAAACAAAAAGTAGAACAGGAGGCCTTAAAACAGATTTACAGAGAAGAGCAGGAACGCAACCGTTCTGAACTTAAAAAGTGTGAAACCACCATTGAAATTGCCGAAGCAAAAGAAAAAGAACTCAACGAAACCATAGAAAGAACCCGGAAAGATATGGTCGAGGTGCGTCAGCATCCGGAAAAATACGGGATCGAAGGTGGAAAAGGTATCAAAGTGCAGTTTTATATGGGATTGGCTTTTTTGTTTCCGATTACGTTGTATCTGTTGGTATTCTATATTTCAGCTTGTTATTCGGCTTTTTTTAAAGAGTTTGATGATAATAGTCTTACGGCTGCCATTTTTGATGCCGATGCCTTAAAAAATGCGTTTAAGGCCAGCTCGTTGGAGGGTATTTTTATCATGACCATTCCCTTTGTGTTTATGGGATTAGGATATCTGATTCATATGCTGTTACAAGAAAAAGGAAAAATGAAATGGATTAAAATAGGACTGCTCGGTTTGGTGACGTTTTTATTTGATGTCATATTGGCTTATCAGATTGAAAAGAAGATCTATGATTTTAATAAAACGACGTCGTCGGAACCGTATACACTTAAGATTGCTTTGTTTGAAGCCGAATTCTGGCTGATCATCTTTGCGGGCTTTATGGTGTATATCATTTGGGGATTGGTTTTGGATAGTATGATGAAAGAATATGAAAGCCTGGATAAAGTTAAAACCTTTATTAAGGTAAAAAAAGAAGAACTGGTCAATCTGGAAGCTGCAAAAAATGCCAATACCGAAAAATTAAACGAAGGCAAACAGCAAATCACCGCCATAAACGGAATCATAGCCGAATTGCAAACCAAAATCGATGGTTTTATTATCCCGGTTAAGGAATATTTTTACCATCACCATAAATATAAAGAAGGGTGGTTTCAGGCGGTATCGGCCGAAATTGCCTTACCACACCGGGAAAAAACACTTTTGCTGGAATTATGCGAAATCATTTCCAAAGAACATTTAAACGATATTGGATTGGGTGAGCCCGAACTGCAACCACAGATAGCGATTGAAACATAAACCTACTATATCATGAAACAAAAAATAATACTTTCGATAGTCCTGGCGCTATCCTTATTTTCGATTTCCTGTATTGAAAATACACCCGATACTACCGAAAAAGAACAGCCGGTTGCCAGTGAAACAGCGGAAAGAACCAAGCCAACTGAAAATTATAATATCAGTATCTTTTTGGATTTGTCCGATAGGATCGACCCAATCAAGCATGTCAATAAGACAATGGACTATTATCAAAGAGATATCCGCTATATCAAGGCTATTTCCGAGGCTTTTGCTGATCATGCCAGTCAAAGAAAAATAAACCAGGTTAATGATAAGTTACAGTTGTTTTTTGACCCGGAGCCTAAAAATACCAAAATTAATACGATATCTGAAAAACTTAAAATCCGACTGGATAAAAACAATATTTCCAAAGAAAAATTAAATGAGATCCGAAAAATTTATGCGGATTATCCAATCCAGATTTACGAATTGGCAATAAAAGATAAAGCTTATGTTGGTTCGGATATCTGGGGGTTCTTTAAAAACAAAGTAGCCGATTATTGTATTGAGGCAAATAGCCGTAATATTTTGATCATTCTAACTGACGGTTATATTTTTAATAAAGGGTCCGAATTAAAAGATGGAAACAGAACCAATTACCTGCTTTCGAAGACTATTCGAAATAATAAGCTGAATGATGCTAAGTGGAAAGAAAAAATGGATGCCGGCAATTTCGGATTTATTAAAGCCGCAACCAATTTGTCTAATCTGGAAGTTTTGGTTTTAGGGATCAATCCGGATACAAAGAATACGAATGAAGAAGCGGTGATTATAGCCTACTGGGAAAAATGGCTTAAAGAAATGAAGGTGAACAACCCTAAAGTCAGCGGTGCTGAATTGCCCGCTAATATGGAAAAAATAATTAAAGATTTTATCGCTCAGCAAAAATAACCGACTACCGGTTGCATTGATTTTTTAATTACAATAATATGAGGCATACCGTTTTCTTTTTTATCCTGCTTTACACTTGTCTTGTTTCGGCTCAGGTCAAATTTTGCAGTTGGAATTTATCCGATTTCGGAAAACGAAAACAGCCGGAAACCATTGCTTTTATTGCAAATACCGTCAAGGAATATGATGTGGTGGCGATTCAGGAAGTTGTAGCTGGATTTGGCGGCGCACAGGCGGTTGCCCGATTGGCTACAGCACTTAATCGCACCGGAGACAAATGGGATTATACGGTGAGCGTACCAACGACCGGATCATCCTATAAAACCGAACGCTATGCGTTTCTCTGGAAAACAGCCCGTATCAGGAAAGTAAAAGCCGAATTGGATCCGGTTTTTCAACTTGAAATCGATCGGGAGCCGTATTACGGTACGTTTTCCTATAAAGGAAAGTTGTTTACGGTGGTCAATTTTCACGCGATTACCAAAAGCCGGCAACCCGAAACCGAAATCAAACATTTTAAAAAAATCCCATTGCGGTTATCGGAACATAATTTGGTATTTGCCGGCGACTTTAATTGCCCGGAATCCCATACCGTTTTTAATCCGTTAAAAGGAATGGGCTTTCAACCGGTGTTCCGGAATCAGAAAACCTCGCTTAGACAACGCTGCATAGCTCAGGATTGTCTGGCATCGGAATTTGATAATATTTTTTATAATGTAAAGAAAATCAGGTTGCTAAATAAAAAAGCGCATCTTTTTTATACGAAATTCGAAAGCCTGGCACTGGCCCGAAAAGTCTCCGATCATATTCCGATTGGTTGTACTTTTTTGCTATTGTGATTTGAAGCAAATTATTGGTAACGGATACTCAAATTAAAACAAAACCCATGAAAACAAAATTACCCTATTATCTGTTTTGTATACTTATTCTGGTGTCTTGTCAGGATAAAGAGCTGCTGCTAAACGAAGAAACGGAAACAATTCCCGCCGGACTCATGGCAACGCCTTCGAAAGTAGTCGAGATAAACGAACCCGATACAAGCCTTAACGGTGACTATTGTGCTACGGTATCGATTAATGATCCGGAAGCCAAAAATGCTTCCAAACACAATCTGACAATCAAAGTGGAAAAAGGATATCTAAAAGAAATCCGGAATGAAGATCATACGGTGATACAAGACTTTCAGGGGGTCTTTTTTAATGACGACCGGTTTACAGAATTTCAGACAAACGGACTGGAATACCGGATTAGTATTCTCGCAACGCTGGAGGAATGTTATAGTGGTGAATTAAAAGGTTTTTCAGTGCGCTGTAACGGAATAACCCAAAAAGGGAAACAATGTAAAAACAGAACATTGCACGCGAGCAAACTTTGTGTGCATCATCGGGAATAAATAAACGGATGATTATAAAAGGACTTTTGTAAACTTTAAACGGACTTTTATTCTGTCTTTTTTATACTTTTTGTAAAACGCTGTGTCGTTATTTTAAGAGTAGTTTTTTGTAAAGTATGTTTTTTATCTTAAAAAAAATGAAGAAATATAACGGATCGTAATTTTTTTGGGGTTACATTCAATAATCGTTAAAAAGATGCCTTTTTCAAGTCGGACAGTGGTTGCATTTTGTAAATTTGTTTTTAGGGGATGAAGTTTGTAACTTCATCATTGAGCAAATTACAATCGACGATTTTTATAATGCAAAAGAGTATAAAGGATCTTCGGATTTTACTGGACAAGAATTCGGAAGACAGCAGTTTTAATATTATTTCTTCAATCACGGACATCAAGGGAAATATCATCTATGCCAATCAGAAATTCTGCGAAATTTCTAAATATGAAGAAACGGAATTACTGGGAAAAAACCATCGGATACTAAACTCCGGGCATCATCCGAAAACGTTTTTTAAAACCATGTGGAAGACCATTGGTAACGGTAATGTATGGGATGGTGAAATTCGAAACAAAGCTAAAGACGGAAGTTATTACTGGGTCTATTCGATTATCTTTCCGGTTTTTGACGTCCATAATAAAATCACACAGTATTTTTCAATTCGCGTTCCGATTGACGAGAAAAAGAAACTGGACGAACAACGCGAAAAAAGAATCCGAAGACTGGAAAAAATTCTTTTTAAAATATCCCATGAAGTACGACAACCGGTTACGCAGATTTTAGGCGTGTCCGATTTGTTAAAAGAAACACAGTTAAATCAGGATGAGTTGCGAATGCTGATTGAGGGAATGAAAGAATCGGCAGATCTGTTGAATTTATATACGCGCGAGCTAAATCAATATGTACATAAAATGAAAAATGAAGAGTACGAGTTGTTGCTTGCGGCCAGCGAAAACCCGGATGGCAGTTATTTTACCAATTTGTAGGAAACAATGGAATAATTGCAGTACTTTTTAGGGTTCCTTATATAAGGAAAGGAATAAAAAAATATATCTTTGTGAGGAAACCAACCTCCTTCCATCCGCATGACTTCCGAATATAACATACTGATAGCCGATGACCATAGTGTGGTAAGACAGGGCGTATCGTTGATCCTGAAATATTCACTGCCGAATATCATTATCAACCAGACCGATACCTTAAACGGGGTTTTGGAAAAAATGGTTGTAACTACTTTCGACCTGATTATTCTGGACATCAATTTACCCGGAGGCAATAATGTTTTAATGATCGAAAAAATAAGAGGAATCGATCCGAATGTGAAAATTCTGATGTTTTCGGCTTTTGAAGAAGATCTGTATGCGATGCGGTACCTCAATTCGGGAGCCAATGGCTATCTGAATAAACTAGGGAACGAAGAAGAAATCGTCGAAGCAGTTCGGAAAGTAATGACTACCGGAAAATATATCAGCGACAGTCTGAAAGATAAACTGATCAACGACCTGTTAAACAATGTTTCCCAAACCAATCCGCTCGAACGACTTTCCAACAGAGAACTGGAAATTAGCCGGTTGTTGGTGAATGGTTACGGGAATCTGGAAATTGCCAATCATCTCAATATCCAGATGTCAACCGTGAGTACCTATAAAGGCCGGATTTTTGAAAAACTGGATATCAAAAATGTCGTTTCGCTGGCTGATCTCTTTAAGCTTTACGAAAATAACTAAAACGACTATTTTAGGATCAGTGTAATGGTTGTTCCTTTCCCCACTTCGCTTTCCAAAGTGATGTCTCCATGAACCAGATGTAGTAATTCGATTATAATATGGAAACCAATTCCTTTGGTAAATTGTTTCCGGTCACTTTCGGATTTCATTTTCTGAGCCAATGTCTGGTAATAGTGTAACATTTCCGAATGCATGCCACATCCGGTATCCATAAGGCTAATACGAGTGGAGTGCTTGTCCTGAACCGCACTAAAACGAATCGTTCCATTAATCGTGTTTTTGATCGCATTATCCAGTAAATTGTGCAGAATGATGGTAAAAAGCTGTTTGTTGAGGTTCAGATAAATGGTGTCTGAAACTGTATTTTCCAATTCGTTGCGTTTTGATTTTGCAATCGGATCGAAGAGTTTTATTTTTTCATTGATCAAATCACGAAGTGCAAAAGCCTCATTTTGTAAATTGTCTTTATTCAGATAGATTTTAGAATATTCCAACAGGTTGTTTACAAAGTGATACAATTCGAACGACGACGTATACATGGTTTTGATGTTTTCCTGAAAGTCGGGATTGTCGCGATCCAGGTTTTCATACAGGTATTTCCCGGTTAAGGCCATGTATTTTAGCGGACTTTTGATGTCGTGGGTAATGGAACCGATTAGTTTTTTATGCGAATGAATCTGTTCACTCAGATCTGTCTGTGTTTGGGTGAGTGCTGTAATCGTGCTTTTTAATTCGGCTGTACGGTGTGAAATTCGTTTTTCGAGCAATAGGTTCTGATGGCGGATGTATTTGGTTCGCTGGCGGAAGCCATAATAAATCAGTAAGGCTATGGTGAGTATTAGCAGACTCTTAAACCAGATGGTTTGCCAAAAAGCAGGAGGAACTATAATCGTAACGGTCTTATAATCGTACTGCGAATCGAATCCTCTTACTTTACGAGCGGTTAAGGTATATTCACCCGGATATAGAGTGGTATAGGAAATGGTATAATTATCGCTGGTTTTGGTCCAGTCTTGATGGACATCGTTTCCATCCAGACGGACTTCAATAGTGAGGTTTTCCGGGTTACCGTAAAACGGACTGTTAAAGGAAATGACTACACGACTAAAATCCCGGTTTATGACGAGCGTGTCGTTAAAAGTAACAGAACGATCGTCTACTTTAGCTTCGTTACTATAAATCGGATTGGTGGGGAGTATAGGAGTTACCTTTTTACTGTCGAAAAAAGTCAACCCTTCAAATGATGGTAAGGCGATGTAACCATTGGGAAGATTGGTCGCACAGGGGTAGCAACCGCCATTAAACTCATTGGTACTAAAACCGGAACTTTTATCGTAATAGTGATAATAAATGGTGTTTTGTTTTTTATCGGCATAATCAAACAGACTTTGTCGGGATACCTGAAATAATCCTTTGTTTGTAGGAATCCAGATAAAACCTTTCTGGTCTTCGACTACACAATGTGCCGAACGGAGATACTTGTTTT
Organism: Flavobacterium sp. WV_118_3; assembly: GCF_039778605.1. NCBI lineage: Bacteria > Pseudomonadati > Bacteroidota > Flavobacteriia > Flavobacteriales > Flavobacteriaceae > Flavobacterium > Flavobacterium sp. WV_118_3. Next base: position 702,414 of record NZ_CP156060.1, read on the forward strand.
TGTCGAAAGGGAAGTGAGTGGTTCCCTGGTGATTCCGGATCAGAAATAAACCGTTATTATAGGTATATACCCAAATATTATTTCCATCGGAGCAATGAATGCCACGAACATACGATTCGTCGATAACGCTGTTTCGCGTGATGTATTTGGTGTTCAGATCCATATGGTACAACCCGGAAGGCGATCCGATCAACATTCGCGAATTTCTGTCTTTATAGATGTTGTTGGGCGAAAAATCAAGATTGGCAACTGGCGTGAGTTTGGGCGCTGCAACATTTGGATCAATAGTATACAGTTGTCCTTTTTTATATGTCTTACTGTCGGTGGTTCCAATCCAAATCCGGCCTTTTTCGTCTTTATAAACCGCACTCATAAAATACTGAAGCGTCCAACGGTCGTAAGTGGTAAAATTCGCGCTTTTTTTATAACGGTACAGGTTACGGATATCTAATGTCCAGATATCGCCGTTATTGTCGATAACCGAATAGAATTTTTCACCTTTTAACGAAGACGGCAGATGTGTAATGGTTCCTCTATAGTCTATAAGCTGTCCTTTTCCGGTCAATACACGGGTCGAATCGAATAAAACATTAGAATAGGTCACCGGATCCTGTTCGTCGACATAACTTTTAAAAGATTCCGGACGGATAATTAAAAAACCTTTGGTAAGACTACCCAGGTAAAGGATGTTTAATTTGGTGTCGTAATAAAACGCATGTACTTTTTGCTTTTCAACGTCAAAATGGGATAGGATCCGTTTTTTATGCAAACCGTTTTGATCGGCTGTCAGATAATACAGATTTCCGTCGGCATACAAAAAAGCCTGATCAATCGCATTGTTGATATAGATGCTACCGTCTTCTTTTGTTGGTTGATCCATTTCTATAGGAATCAGCTTTTGCGGAGTAACTACAGAATATTGCTTTTTACTTTTTAGGTATAGGGTATTGTTTAGGATAAAAAGCTCGGAGTCGAAAGCCAGTTTATGCGGGTAACCGCTAATTCGTTTTTTAGTGCTAACCGAGTAATAGCGGATACTATCCGGGTAAAACTGAAATACTTTATCTTTGATCAAGACCTCATAACGGCGGTAATATTTGAAAAAAGAAGTGGATATTTTGATATTGTTGCCAAACAAACGCCCGATTTCGTTTAACGAATGAATGTCTTTTCCGTCTTTGTAATAAAGCTTCGGATCGGTTTCAATTTTTAGAATCTGACCGAGATCATTCGCTACATAGTGGCCTTTGCCTTTGTAGTTTTTTTTGACAAACTTCATCCGATTGGATTTCAGTCCTTTTATATTTTCACTATTGTATACTTTAAATTGTTGTCCGTCAAAACGAACCAGACCGTCTTCGGTTGCCAGCCAGATAAAACCAAGTTCGTCCGGAACAATCGATTTGACACTATTTTGTGGCAATTGTCCATTATCGGAAGTATACCATTTGTAGAGAGGATCCTGTTGCCCGAATACCGGTATAACGCTGATTATAAATAGTAGTAAAAGACGTGAAAAAAGAGACATAGGAACGATTTTGACAAACTGATCATCTGAGGGTTGTCGGGAAAGAACCAATATTACAAAAAAATATACAAGATTTAACAACTGTTTTTGTAGAAATAATTCTACAGAAATGATTAAGAATCCGTACAAAGGAATTGTTTTGAACTACTGATATTTGTAGTCCCCAAATTTTAGAATTGATACTAATGCGATGCCTATGTTAAAGTCAATCCTAAATACAACATTATGTATATCAAAATATTGTTTGACAATGCCCGATTGAAAGGTGTTTTAAAGCTTATTTTAATAGTATCGGTTGTTCATGTTGCCAGTTTCTATTGGAACCAGCGTGTGCCGCTCGGGCTGTTATACGGACCGCTATTGCTGTTGATTGTCCGTGAAATGGAACGGGTTACGCTTTGGGTGCACACATTACCCTTTTTTCTTTTTAGCGGACTGTATCTTGTTTTTAAAGCCGATGCTGTTGCCTTTGGTGACTGGCAATTGTATCATACCATCTACTTATTTGTATTGGCGGTTTCACTGTGTTCGTATGCTGTGGCGGTAACGGTTGTATGCAAAAAAGAACATTTGGTAACTGTTTTCGAAAAAGAATTTTTACAAGTATTAGCATACGGTTGTTATTTTGCGGCTTTATTAGTGGTCTTGCTTGCGCTTCGTGTTGGGTTTGGTATACTGGATTTTGGCTTTGATCCGGTTCCAATGCTCTTTTTTCAATTGGGTATTTTTAGCGTGCTGATTTTGGCATTTCTGGTTTTCTACGGAAAAAAGGAAAAAGGAAAACGGATACTAAAAAAGAATCCTATAGTACTGCCGGGTATCGATGTGGCAACATCTTTGATGTATAGAGAGACGCTCGAAAAATGCATTCGTGAAACGAATATATACCGAAATCCCGATATTTCACTCGAAATGCTTTCGATCGAAACGACAATTCCGAAACATCATTTGTCACAATTGTTAAACGGTTGTCTTGGGAAAAATTTCTATCAATATATAGCGGAATTGCGAATCGAATATGCTATTTCCTGTCTCAAAGAAGATTCCGGAATTAAGATTGAATCGCTGGCGTATGATTGCGGATTTAATTCCAAAACCTCCTTTAACCGCTATTTTAAAGAATATACCGGCTATTTACCGTCTTATTATAAAATAAAAGTACAACATTTATAAATAGGACATAGTATGCTCTTTTTGTTGTTAGCACTGGTCTTTGGCTGTAATGCTCTTACCTTATATGTGCTCCTGAAAACCAAATCGGATAAATTATTTGATAAAGTTATCTACTATGTGGTATGGATTTCTTTATTCCATTCGGCCTACGCTTTTTTGTCCCGCTATTATTTTGTGGAGTTGTCATTTATCGATCGCGCTGCGCCGTTTGGATTATTATATGGGCCGATGTTGTATTTTCTATCGTTTTCGAATCACGAAAAATGGTTAGGTCGAAGTAATGTAATAAAACATGGAAGTCCGTTTTTGTTGGCAACGATTGGCTATGTGATTTTTTTGATTTTTCCGGAATGGCGCCGCAATTACGGATTGTATTATTTTGAAGTACTCTATTCCGGAGTGGTTATATCAATGGTTGGCTATGTTTTGTATATTTTCTTAAATCACAAAAAGGCTATCTCCGATAACCGCATCCGTAAATTGATCAACTCAGGAGCGACCTGGTTACTGTTAATTGCCAGTTTGCTTGCCAGTATTGTTGTTTCGAAAATACTCCGAAAAGAAGACATCGGGTCATTATTGCCGGGAATGATAATATATGGAGCGATGCTATTTGTTTCCTTTCTGATTTTTAAATATTCCATTAATAATCTGTTGGTACAAGTCGGTGTGGAAGAGGAATTGGAAGAAACGGTTCCAATTTCAGCGCCGCGACAATATCAAAAATCAGCACTTACAGCTGAGATATTACGGGAATACGAACAAAAGCTCAACACGATCATGGAAACGGAACAGGTTTTTCTCGATACCGAACTCTCTTTAGAAAGTTTGTCCCGAAAAGTCAAAATCCCAAAACACCACCTGACGCAATTATTTAATACCAAAATCAACCAGACGTTCTATCAATACATCAATACCTATAGAATAAATCATTCCTGCAAATTACTATTGGAAGAACCGGAAACGAATCTGGAAGAAATTGCATTTAAAAGCGGATTTAATTCTAAAGTAACGTTTAATCGTTATTTTAAAAATCAAATGGGATGTACACCATCGGAATACCGATAACCCTAAAAAAAATAACACAAAACAATAACTAAAAACCGGATCGAAAATCCGGTTTTTTTATGCCCGTATTTTTACCTGTTTTTTTACGGTTTATTTGTAATTGTTTGTATTTCAGTCTTTTATAAAAAAAAATAAATGTTTCAATCGTGTGGGATGTACGTCATGCCACACGATTGAAACGTTTTAGCCTTTCGGTTTTTAGAATTTCGCACTTGCAAAATCTTACAAGAGAGTAAAATTAAAAACCAGAAAAATGAACGAAAATTACAGTTATAGCGACAAGAATTTGTCCTATCGACAGCGAGGTAGTTGTGTTTCATTGTTGCTTTCCAACATGAAAAAATACGGCTTCTTGTTCTTTATTTTTATGATTACCGGTTTATGGAATGTAATGTTTGCCGATGGTAGTAGGGATTTTTATCCTTCGGGTGCCACCGGAAACCGTGCGTTTTTATACAGTAATCAGTATGAATCAGGAGGAACAACCCTGCGATCCTGGCCTTTTAAAACATTGGGAACGCATTATGTGTATGCTAAAGTCGGTGAAACGATTGCGGCTGCTTCCAGTGCACAGGGGTTGGGAAATGGTAGAATCCGACTAACGGCACCGGATGGTACGGTTTATCTTTCGGCAAATAATGCCATTGGTAGAATCGCCAGCAGAGCCGAAGAGTTAGCCGGTCCTTTATACTCGGGACAGGCAACGGGAGCTAACCGTTACCAGCCTTTTAATACCGTAGTAACATCTGGAAACGAAGGAATCTGGAAGGTAGAATTTCTACCGTCTGGATCGGATGTCAGCTCGTCATCACCGAGTGTAACCGATATTGCTGCCGATGCCAACTGGACACAGGGAACCAACACCGAGCTTATTGCTGCCTGGGATGTATCGGTACGGAACAGTACCAATTCGGCCTGGGTTAACGGAAGGGTATATACCAATATCCTAAACCTGCATATCTCGGGTTCTTCGTTTTTGGCTAATAAGGCTTTTTACGGGAATATGTATGTATTAACACGCGATGGTATTGCCTATCGTGTTACGAACAATGGTTCGAATGGGGTAGGATTTACCTTCTTCGTAAATAATAAAGGATTCCTGACCGCTTCGGGAAACCCTTCGTATAAAAGCTTGAATATTTCAGATCCGACCGATGCGCAATTCCGGATCCACGATCCGAGAAGCGCGGATTCCGGGTCGAATGTAACGCATAAAATTTTCTACTCAAAACCGGCGTTGGATTTACCAACAAGTGCCAGTATGAGTGGCGGTACCACAACCTGGTTAAAAAATTCGGTTTTAACGCCAACAGCATCCAATATTACCTATACCGGAGTGGAAGGAACACCGGATTTATCGGGTAATAAAGGTGCTTATATTGGTTTTGATTCGAATCTGGCAGGGACTTACAAAATTGAGATTCTGGGAGGTTTTCCAACAAGGACTATCACCGGAAACTGTATCGTAGGAACCAATACCGTATTTTGGGATGGTAGAGACGGAAATGGAAACATCCTTCCGGCGGGAACGAATATCGGGGAAATTCGTGTACAATTATTTGGGGCAGAAGTACACTTTCCGTTTATCGATATGGAGATTAACCCGGGAGGAATTATTATAGAGCAGCTGGATAGCAGCTACAATTTATTTACACCAAACCGCGATCTGGTATATTGGGATGATAGCGATGTTACGGGAGGGATGGCAACACACAAGTCGAACCCTACGGCTTCCGGAAGCAACGGAATTTCAAGTAACACTAACGGTCATAAATGGGGATTGTACACCTCCGGAAGTAGCGGAAGTGGAAATAGTGGAACCGGATCATCGAGTTTCGGAAACGAAAAATCAATGGATACCTGGAGTTTTGTACCGGGTGCCGTTGTTGTAAAAAATCTGGACCTCGTAGTTGCTGCTGCCGATCTGGAAGTAGTGAGCATTGTACCGTCGACTACAACGGTTATCGCCGGACAAAATATGCACTATACGGTAACTGTATCCAACAACGGACCAAGTGCCGTGACCGGTGCCGGGTTTAACTTTATTGTACCGGTCGGTTTTACCATTAGCTCGGTAACCTATGTCAACAGCCAGGGAACGGTTGTCGTGGTAAGCGGAACAATCGATCCGGTTACCGGCAACTATTCGGCGAATCTGAATATGACCAATGGCGGACAAGTGGTATTTACCATTAACGGAACTGTTGGCGCAGCTGCAGGCGGTCAAGCCTTAACAGTAGAAGCCAGTATTATACGACCGGCAGACGTTACCGATCCGGATGCAACCAACCCGGGAACGAATCCTCCTACGGATCCACATTTGGAGTGTTTGAACGGTACGGCTGTGGAGAATTGTAATAATATTAAATACAATACCATTACACCAACAGTTTCGGCCGACTTGGCAGTGAGCAAAACTACCGCTACCATGACACCATCGGTAGGGGATCAGATTGTCTTTACCATTGTTGCTACAAACAACGGAGCCGGAAATGCTACCGGTGTTCAGGTTGTGGAACAGTTGCCAAGTGGTTATACATATGTATCTGCAACCACCACCGGAGGAACGTTTAATAACGTAACCGGATTATGGACGATTGGTAATATGGCTAATGGGCAGTCGTATACTTTAACGCTTACGGCCACGGTAAACGCAACCGGAACCTATACCAATAGTGCGGTTATTTCAGGTATTGAAAGTGATCCGAATCCGACAAATAATACGTCTACTATTACGCCAACACGCGCAATTAGTGTGATCAATGCAGAAAACGATTCGGCTACCAACATCAACGGAACAACAGGCGCGACAAATGTGGTGAATGTGTATACGAATGACACCTTAAACGGAACGGCAGTAGTTCCATCGGAAGTGATCTTAACGACTACGGTACCAAATCCGAATTTAGTTTTAAATCCAAACGGAAATGTAGACGTAATTCCGGGAACACCGGCAGGAACCTATACATTGACCTATCAGATTTGTGAGGTGTTAAACCCAACCAACTGTGATACGGCTGTTGTAAGTGTAACGGTAGTACCACCGGCGATTGACGCAGTGAATGATTCGGCTACCAACATCAACGGAACCACCGGTGCCACGAATGTTGTCAATGTGTATACAAACGATACTTTAAACGGAACGGCAGTAGTGCCATCAGAAGTGATCTTAACCACTACGGTACCAAACCCGAATTTGGTTTTAAATCCGAATGGAAATGTAGACGTAATTCCGGGAACACCGGCAGGAACCTATACATTGACCTATCAGATTTGTGAGGTGTTAAACCCAACCAACTGTGATACGGCTGTTGTAAGTGTAACAGTTGTGCCACCTGCGATTGACGCAGTGAATGATTCGGCTACCAACATCAACGGAACAACAGGCGCGACAAATGTGGTGAATGTGTATACAAACGATACGTTAAACGGAACGGCAGTAGTGCCATCGGAAGTGATCTTAACCACTACGGTATCAAACCCGAATTTGGTTTTAAATCCGAATGGAAATGTAGACGTAATTCCGGGAACACCGGCAGGAACCTATACATTGACGTATCAGATTTGTGAGGTATTAAACCCAACCAACTGTGATACGGCGGTTGTAAGTGTAACGGTAGTACCACCGGCGATTGACGCATCGAATGACTCGGCTACCAACATCAACGGAACCACAGGTGCCACGAATGTTGTTAATGTGTATACAAACGATACTTTAAACGGAACGGCAGTTGTACCATCGGAAGTGATCTTAACGACTACAGTACCAAACCCGAATTTAGTTTTAAATCCAAACGGAAATGTAGACGTAATTCCGGGAACACCGGCAGGAACGTATACGATGACGTATCAGATTTGTGAGGTGTTAAACCCAACCAACTGTGATACGGCTGTTGTAAGTGTAACGGTAGTACCACCGGCGATTGACGCAGTGAATGATTCGGCTACCAACATCAACGGAACCACCGGTGCCACGAATGTTGTCAATGTGTATACAAACGATACTTTAAACGGAACGGCAGTAGTTCCATCGGAAGTGATCTTAACCACTACGGTACCAAACCCGAATTTGGTTTTAAATCCGAATGGAAATGTAGACGTAATTCCGGGAACACCGGCAGGAACCTATACATTAACCTATCAGATTTGTGAGGTGTTAAACCCAACCAACTGTGATACAGCGGTTGTAAGTGTAACGGTAGTACCACCGGCAATCGACGCAGTGAATGATTCGGCTACCAACATCAACGGAACCACCGGTGCCACGAATGTTGTCAATGTGTATACAAACGATACGTTAAACGGAACCGCAGTAGTTCCATCGGAAGTGATCTTAACGACTACGGTACCAAATCCGAATTTGGTTTTAAATCCAAACGGAAATGTAGACGTAATTCCGGGAACTCCGGCAGGAACGTATACGATGACGTATCAGATTTGTGAGGTGTTAAATCCAACAAATTGTGATACAGCGGTTGTAAGTGTAACGGTAGTTCCACCAGCAATCGACGCAGTGAATGACTCGGCTACCAACATCAACGGAACCACCGGTGCCACGAATGTTGTTAATGTGTATACAAACGATACTTTGAATGGAACGGCAGTAGTGCCATCGGAAGTGATCTTAACCACTACGGTATCAAACCCGAATTTAGTTTTAAATCCAAACGGAAATGTAGACGTAATTCCGGGAACACCGGCAGGAACCTATACATTGACGTATCAGATTTGTGAGGTATTAAACCCAACCAACTGTGATACAGCGGTTGTAAGTGTAACGGTAGTTCCACCGGCAATCGACGCAGTGAATGACTCGGCTACCAACATCAACGGAACCACCGGTGCCACGAATGTTGTTAATGTGTATACAAACGATACTTTAAACGGAACGGCAGTAGTTCCATCGGAAGTGATCTTAACGACTACGGTACCAAACCCGAATTTAGTTTTAAATCCAAACGGAAACGTAGATGTAATTCCGGGAACACCTGGTGGAACGTATACCTTAACGTACCAGATTTGTGAAATATTAAATCCAACAAACTGTGATACAGCGGTAGTAACGGTTTTTGTAATGGAACCGGAGTTAACTTTAACAAAAGACGCAGCCAACGGAACGTATGATAGCGTTGGTGATGTGATCAACTATGCTTTGGTAGTAACCAATACCGGAAATGTAACGGTTACCAATATTACGGTAACGGATACTAATGCGGATGCAGGTAGTATTTCCCCGGCAACTATTGCGACTTTGGCACAAGGGCAAAGTGTAACAGTTACGGCAACCCACACAATAACACAGGCGGATCTGAATAGTGGATTTGTTCGAAACTTAGCTACTGTTACCGGACAAGATCCAATTGGAGGACCGGTTACCGACGAATCGGAAGATCCAACGAATCCTTCACAACCTGGAGATAACGGATATGATTCTGGTTGTCCGAAATGTACGGTAACAACCCTGACACAAAACCCTGCAATCGCACTTGTAAAAACAGCGGTATTTAACGATACCAACGCGGATACTTTTGCTCAGGTAGGTGAGACGATTACGTATACGTTTACCGTAACCAACACGGGTAACGTAACGGTTAACGGTCTTGTGATCAACGATGCATTACTAGGAGTAACCAACTTAGCGGTAACACCGGCTACATTAGCACCGGGCGCTATCGGAACGGCTACAGCTACATACACGTTAACACAGTCGGATATCAACAATGGTCAGATTAGTAATACGGCTATCGCTAGTGGAACGTCTCCACAGGGTAATCCGGTTCAGGATACTTCGGGAACGAGTACCACGAATGATACACCAACGGTAACGACTTTACCGCAAAACCCAGCGATTGCTTTAGTTAAGACAGCGGTATTTAACGATACCAATGCGGATACTTTTGCTCAGGTGGGTGAGACAATCACGTACACCTTTACGGTAACCAACACAGGTAACGTAACGGTTAACGGACTAGTGATCAACGATGCATTACTAGGTGTAACGAACTTGGCAGTAACTCCGGCGACATTAGCACCGGGTGCTGTTGGAACGGCTACAGCTACATATACGCTAACGCAATCCGACATTAATAACGGTCAGATTACTAACACGGCTATCGCAAGTGGTACGTCTCCACAAGGTAATCCGGTTCAGGATACTTCTGGAACAAGTACGACTAATGATACGCCAACGGTAACGACTTTACCACAAAACCCTGCAATTGCATTGGTAAAAACAGCGGTGTTTAACGATACCAATGCGGATACTTATGCTCAGGTTGGTGAAACGATTACCTATACGTTTACAGTGACTAACACCGGAAACGTAACGGTTAACGGTCTTGTGATCAACGATGGATTACTAGGTGTAACCAACTTAGCAGTAACTCCGGCTACATTAGCACCGGGTGCTGTTGGAACAGCTACAGCTACGTATACGTTAACACAGTCGGATATCAACAACGGTCAGATTACTAACACGGCTATCGCTAGTGGAACGTCTCCACAAGGAAATCCGGTTCAGGATACTTCGGGAACGAGTACCACGAATGATACGCCAACGGTAACAACCTTACCACAAAACCCAGCGATTGCCTTAGTTAAAACAGCGGTGTTTAACGATACCAACGCCGATACTTTTGCACAGGTAGGTGAGACGATTACGTACACTTTTACCGTAACCAACACGGGTAACGTAACGGTTAACGGTCTTGTGATCAACGATGCATTACTAGGAGTAACCAACTTAGCGGTAACACCAGCGACATTAGCACCGGGCGCTATCGGAACGGCTACAGCGACATACACGCTAACACAGTCAGATATCAATAATGGTCAGATAACTAACACGGCTATCGCTAGTGGAACGTCTCCACAAGGAAATCCGGTTCAGGATACTTCGGGAACGAGTACCACGAATGATACGCCAACGGTAACAACCTTACCACAAAACCCAGCGATTGCCTTAGTTAAAACAGCGGTGTTTAACGATACCAACACCGATACTTTTGCACAGGTAGGCGAAACGATTACGTATACGTTTACCGTAACCAACACGGGTAACGTAACGGTTAACGGTCTTGTGATCAACGATGCATTACTAGGAGTAACCAACTTAGCGGTAACACCAGCGACATTAGCACCGGGCGCTATCGGAACGGCTACAGCGACATACACGCTAACACAGTCAGATATCAATAATGGTCAGATAACTAACACGGCTATCGCTAGTGGAACGTCTCCACAAGGAAATCCGGTTCAGGATACTTCGGGAACGAGTACCACGAATGATACGCCAACGGTAACAACCTTACCACAAAACCCAGCGATTGCCTTAGTTAAAACAGCGGTGTTTAACGATACCAACACCGATACTTTTGCACAGGTAGGCGAAACGATTACGTATACGTTTACCGTAACCAACACGGGTAACGTAACGGTTAACGGTCTTGTGATCAACGATGCCTTATTAGGAGTAACCAACTTAGCGGTAACACCGGCTACATTAGCACCGGGCGCTATCGGAACGGCTACAGCGACATACACGTTAACACAGTCAGATATCAATAATGGTCAGATTAGTAATACGGCTATCGCTAGTGGAACGTCTCCACAGGGTAATCCGGTTCAGGATACTTCGGGAACGAGTACCACGAATGATACGCCAACGGTAACAACCTTACCACAAAACCCAGCGATTGCCTTAGTTAAAACAGCGGTATTTAACGATACCAACACCGATACTTTTGCACAGGTAGGTGAGACGATTACGTATACGTTTACCGTAACCAACACGGGTAACGTAACGGTTAACGGTCTTGTGATCAACGATGCATTACTAGGAGTAACGAATTTAGCGGTAACTCCGGGAACATTAGCACCGGGTGCTATCGGAACGGCTACAGCGACATACACGTTAACACAGTCGGATATCAACAATGGTCAGATTAGTAATACGGCTATCGCTAGTGGAACGTCTCCACAGGGTAATCCGGTTCAGGATACTTCGGGAACGAGTACCACGAATGATACGCCAACGGTAACAACTTTACCACAAAACCCATCGATTGCTTTAGTAAAAACAGCGGTATTTAACGATACCAATGCGGATACTTTTGCACAAGTAGGTGAGACAATCACGTACACCTTTACGGTAACTAACACGGGTAACGTAACGGTTAATGGACTAGTGATCAACGATGCATTACTAGGAGTAACGAATTTAGCGGTAACTCCGGGAACATTAGCACCGGGTGCTATCGGAACGGCTACAGCGACATACACGTTAACACAGTCGGATATCAACAATGGTCAGATTAGTAATACGGCTATCGCTAGTGGAACGTCTCCACAGGGTAATCCGGTTCAGGATACTTCGGGAACGAGTACCACGAATGATACGCCAACGGTAACAACCTTACCACAAAACCCTGCGATTGCCTTAGTAAAAACAGCGGTGTTTAACGATACCAATGCGGATACTTTTGCTCAGGTAGGTGAGACGATTACGTATACGTTTACCGTAACCAACACGGGTAACGTAACCGTTAACGGACTAGTGATCAACGATGCCTTACTAGGTGTAACGAACTTGGCAGTAACACCGGCGACATTAGCACCGGGTGCTGTTGGAACGGCTACAGCTACATATACGCTAACGCAATCCGACATTAATAACGGTCAGATTTCTAACACGGCTATCGCTAGTGGAACGTCTCCACAGGGTAATCCGGTTCAGGATACTTCGGGAACGAGTACCACGAATGATACACCAACGGTAACAACCTTACCACAAAACCCTGCGATTGCCTTAGTTAAAACAGCAGTGTTTAACGATACCAATGCCGATACTTTTGCACAGGTAGGTGAGACGATTACGTATACGTTTACCGTAACCAACATGGGTAACGTAACGGTTAACGGTCTTGTGATCAACGATGCCTTATTAGGAGTAACAAACTTAGCAGTAACTCCGGCTACATTAGCACCGGGTGCTGTTGGAACAGCTACAGCTACGTATACGTTAACACAGTCGGATATCAACAATGGTCAGATTACTAACACGGCTATCGCTAGTGGAACGTCTCCACAGGGTAATCCGGTTCAGGATACTTCGGGAACGAGTACCACGAATGATACACCAACAGTAACAACCTTACCACAAAACCCTGCGATTGCCTTAGTTAAAACAGCGGTGTTTAACGATACCAATGCCGATACTTTTGCACAGGTGGGTGAGACAATCACGTACACCTTTACGGTAACCAACACAGGTAACGTAACGGTTAACGGACTAGTGATCAACGATGGATTACTAGGTGTAACCAACTTAGCGGTAGCACCAGCGACATTAGCACCGGGTGCTATCGGAACGGCTACAGCTACGTATACGTTAACACAGTCGGATATCAACAATGGTCAGATTACTAACACGGCTATCGCTAGTGGAACGTCTCCACAGGGTAATCCGGTTCAGGATACTTCGGGAACGAGTACCACGAATGATACACCAACAGTAACAACCTTACCACAAAACCCTGCGATTGCCTTAGTTAAAACAGCGGTGTTTAACGATACCAACGCCGATACTTTTGCACAGGTAGGTGAAACGATTACGTACACTTTTACCGTAACCAACACGGGTAACGTAACGGTTAACGGATTAGTGATCAACGATGCCTTATTAGGAGTAAGCAACTTAGCGGTAACACCAGCGACATTAGCACCGGGTGCTATCGGAACGGCTACAGCGACATACACGTTAACACAGTCGGATATCAACAATGGTCAGATTAGTAATACGGCTATCGCTAGTGGAACGTCTCCACAAGGAAATCCGGTTCAGGATACTTCGGGAACGAGTACCACGAATGATACACCAACGGTAACGATACTGCCTCAAAATCCACAGTTGGCATTATATAAAGACGGAACGTATCAGGATACCAATGGCGATGGAATTGTAAACGTTGGTGATACAATTGCCTATATGTTCACAGTAACCAATACCGGAAATGTAACGATCACAAACATCACAATCAGTGATCCGATTGTAACGGTAACCGGAGGACCTTTAAGTAGTCTGGAGCCGGGTATGACCAATAACACGACGTTTACAGCGTTATACACGATCACACAATCTGACATTGATGAAGGAGCAGTTTATAACCTGGCATTTGTAGAAGGTACGGCTCCGGATGGAAGTACGGTAGTAGAGGATTCGCAAGACCCGACACCTATTGATCCGAATGATCCGTTGGTAGATCCAGCGTGTCCGGATTGTACCGTAACACCGTTAATTCAGACACCAAGTATTGCATTGATCAAAACAGGTGTGTTTAACGATAACAACCACGATGGTATTGCTCAGGCCGGCGAAACGATAACCTACAGCTTTACGGTTACCAATACCGGAAATACAAGCTTGTCGAATGTAATGGTTACCGATCCGCTACCGGGAGTGGTAGTAAGCGGTGGACCGATTAATCTGGCAGTAGGAGCAAGTGATAGTACGACGTTTACTGCGGTTTATGTGATCACTCAGGCGGATATTATTGCCGGTTCAGTAAGCAATCAGGCTTTTGTAAACGGAACGAGTCCACAAGGAGAAGTCGTAACCGACAGTTCTGATGATCACGACCTGGTGGGAGATAATCCAACCGTAATAAAAGTAGATGGCTGTACGATTAATGTGTTCAATGCGATTTCTCCAAACGGAGATGGAAGTAACGATATCTTATATATCGCCGGTATCGAATGTTATCCGAATAACGAAGTATTGATCTTTAACCGTTGGGGTGTTCAGGTATTCGAAACCAAAGGATACAATAACAACGATAAAGTATTCAAAGGCTACTCAGACGGAAGAGCGACGATCAGTTCGTCCGAACCATTACCGGACGGAACTTACTTCTACATCCTGAAGTATACCACAGCCGATGGGGCGACACATGAGAAAAACGGATACCTGTATAGTAATAGATAAATGAAATCCCGGGGGAAATTACAGTACCCCGGGTTTATAAAACAAAATAAAAATGAGAACAAAATTTATACTTTTCGTTTTACTGTTAACCGGTATCGGTGGATTTGCCCAGCAGGATGCTCAGTATACCCAATACATGTACAATACCATTAATGTCAACCCGGCTTATGCCGGTTCCCGTGGCGTGATGAGTATTTTCGGATTACACCGTACACAATGGGTAGGATTGGAAGGTGCGCCGGTAACCAATGCCGTGTCGCTCAATACACCACTTAATAATAGTAATCTCGGATTGGGGCTGTCTTTTGTAAATGATAGAATCGGGCCGGCAGATGAAAATGCGATTTCAGCAGATTTTTCATATACCATCAATACATCCGAACGCTTTAAGTTGTCTTTCGGTTTAAAAGCGACGGCACATTTATTAAATGTCGACTTTACAAAACTGAATATTTACGATGGGGCAGATCCACGTTTTCAGAATAATATTGATCATAAGTTTTCTCCCAATTTCGGTGCCGGAATCTACTGGCATTCCGATAAAACCTATGTAGGGATTTCGGTGCCGAATTTTTTGGAAACCAAACATTACGACAAAAGTTCGCAATCGACAGCCAAAGAGAATATGCATTACTACCTGATCGCCGGACATGTGTTCGAATTGGGTTCCGATGTAAAATTCAAACCGGCTTTACTAACCAAAGTAGTAAAAGGAGCACCGTTACAGGTAGACCTGTCGGCCAATTTCCTCTTGTATGAGAAATTGACAGCTGGATTAGCCTACCGTTGGGATGCAGCTTGCAGTGCCATGGTTGGATTTCAGATTACAAACGGTTTGTTTGCCGGATATGCTTACGATATGGAAACCACAAAACTGGCTGACTATAATTCAGGATCGCATGAGATTTTCCTGAGATTCGAATTGTTTAACAGAAATAACAGAATAACGTCTCCGAGATTCTTCTAATTAATAAAAGGATTATGAAAAAAATAGTATTGCAATTCGGTTTGATGATGTTGGTTTCGACCGGAGTTTATTCACAAAGCGGGAAAATAAAAACAGCGAATAAGGAATATGATAATTATGCCTATATCGATGCGATCAAAACCTACGAGAAAATAGCCGACAAAGGGTATAAATCGGTAGAAGTGTTAGAAAAACTGGGCGATTCCTATTATTTTAATGGAAAATTGGATCAGGCGGCAAAATGGTATGGCGAGTTATTTGCGCTGTCTCAGGAGGTAGAAGCGGAATATTATTACCGCTATGCCCAATCGCTAAAATCGGTTGGCGATTATGAAAAGGCAAACCAAATGCTGGCTAAATTCCACGAGAAAAATGCCAGTGATGTCCGGGGAAAAATGTACCGGAATCAAACGGATTATCTGGAAGTGATTAAACGGAATTCCGGGCGGTTTACCATCGAGAATGCCGGAATCAATTCACAATATTCCGATTATGGAAGTGCCTTTACCGGTGATAAAATGGTATTTGTTTCGGCTCGGGATACGTCTGGTGTGTTTAGCAAAAGAGTTCATACCTGGACCGGAGAATCGTTCACCAATATGTATGCGGTAACGATCAACCAGGATGGTTCATTATCACAGCCGGAACGTTTCGCAAAAGAAATCAATACCCGCTTTCACGAAGCCACTCCGGTTTTTACCAAAGACGGAAATACCATGTACTTTACCCGTAATAACTTTAACAACGGAAAGAAAGGTAAAGATAGTGCCAAAACAACCTTGCTAAAAGTTTACAGAGCGACATTAAAAGACGGAAAGTGGACAAATGTAACGGAGTTACCGTTTAATAGTGACAGTTATAGTGTGGCGCATCCGGCTTTAAGTCCGGATGAAAAAACACTGTATTTTGTTTCGAATATGCCGGGAACCTTAGGACTGTCGGATATTTTTAAAGTCGACATTAAAGCCGACGGAAGTTTTGGAACACCTCAAAATGTAGGACCAACCATCAATACTCCGGGACGCGAAACCTTTCCGTTTGTAACGGAAAATAATGAATTGTATTTCGCTTCCGATGGACATTTAGGATTGGGTGGTTTGGATATTTTTGTGTCAAAACCGGCAAACGATGGTTCCTATAAAAAGGTAATCAATATCGGTGCGCCGGCAAACAGTCCGAAGGATGATTTTGCTTTCTTGATCAATACAACTACCAAAAAAGGATTCCTGACGTCGAACCGTGAGGGCGGACAAGGGGCAGATGATATTTACACCTTTATAGAAAACATTCCGTTGCAATATGCCTGCGAACAGTTGTTGGCCGGTGTCGTAACCGATTCGGAAACGGGTGCGCCTTTGGCAAATGCTACGGTTACCTTGTTTGATGAAAACTTTAAAGTCGTAAAAACAATCAAGACGGATGCCAATGGAAATTACAATTTCGGAGAAGTGGATTGTAAACGCAAATATTTTGTAAAAGCCGAATTGCCAGCATACAACACTCGTGAAATTAGTGTGATCATTCCTGAAACGTCTGGAACGACAAACTTACCGCTTGCGTTGGATAAAACCGTCAAACCGGTACAAACCGGCGACGATCTGGCAAAAACATTCGGAATCAAAATCATCTATTTCGATTTGGATAAATGGAATATTCGTCCGGATGCTGCGGTAGATCTGGCGAAGATTGTTGAAGTGATGAAAGACTATCCGAAGATGAAAATCGATGTACGTTCGCATACCGATAGTCGCCAGACACATCAATATAATGAACGTTTGTCCGATAGAAGAGCAAAATCAACTATCGCATGGATGATCAAACAAGGCATTGATCCTTCCCGTTTAACCGGGAAAGGCTATGGTGAGACACAACTGCTGAACAAATGTGCCGATGGCGTGCCATGTTCCGAAGCAGAACACCAGCTAAACCGCAGAAGTGAATTCATCATTATTTCAATGTAAGACAATAATAGATGAGTTTAGGACAATTAGTATCGTTACTCCTCCTTGTTTTCCTCTTTGTCTGTTCCGGACTAATAGTTGTTAACGGAATGATACACGATCGGGAAAAGGCTATAAAAATTGGTTTTGCAGGAGTAATTATTGCACTAATACTACTGCTCGGAAGCTATTGTGTCATTTTTAAATTCTGAACATACACCATATAAGTATATGTTATAAATTAGGTGCTAACAGAGTCGGGTTTTCCCGGCTCTGTTTATTTTTATAAAAACCGGGAGCCACCGTAAAACAATCCCAAATTATTATGATGGCATATAATAAATAACTACTTTTGGCACGTTTTTAATATACTTAACATAGAATAGTATGGTAAAAGATTTATTCGAAAGAATTCAAAGTAACAAAGGTCCTTTGGGAAAATGGGCTTCTCAGGCTGAAGGATATTATGTATTTCCGAAATTGGAAGGACAATTAGGACCTAGAATGCAATTTCACGGAAAAGAAATTTTAAACTGGAGTATCAACGATTATTTAGGATTGGCAAACCACCCGGAGGTTCGTAAAGTAGATGCGCAAGCAGCTTTAGACTACGGTGCGGCCTACCCGATGGGCGCGCGGATGATGAGTGGACATACCACGATTCACGAGCAATTGCAAAATGAATTAGCCGCTTTTGTTCAAAAAGAAGCAGCGTATCTGTTGAATTTTGGTTATCAGGGAATGGTGTCTATTATTGATGCTTTGGTAACTAAAAATGATGTGATTGTTTATGATGTAGATTCACATGCCTGTATCATCGACGGGGTACGTTTGCATATGGGGAAACGATTTACCTATAAGCACAACGATGTTGCCAGTCTGGAAAAAAACCTGGAACGGGCTACCAAAATGGCTACGGAAAACGGAGGAGGAATCCTGGTGATTACGGAAGGTGTTTTCGGAATGCGTGGACAACAAGGGAAACTGAAAGAAATCGTAGCTTTAAAGGAAAAATATAACTTCCGTTTATTGGTAGACGATGCACACGGATTCGGAACACTGGGTAAAACCGGAGCCGGAGCAGGAGAAGAGCAGGGATGTCAGGATGGTATCGATGTGTATTTCTCTACTTTTGCCAAATCGATGGCCAGTATCGGAGCGTTTGTAGCGGCTGACAAAGACATTATCGATTACCTGAAGTACAATTTACGTTCGCAGATGTTTGCAAAGTCATTACCGATGATTATGACGGTTGGTGCTTTAAAACGTTTGGATATGTTGCGTTCCATGCCCGAATTGAAAGATAAATTGTGGGAAAATGTAAATGCACTACAAAACGGTTTACAATCAAGAGGGTTTAATATTGGCGATACCAATACCTGTGTAACACCGGTTTACCTGGAAGGTAGTATTCCGGAAGCAATGGTAATGGTAAACGATTTACGTGAAAATTACGGTATATTCCTATCGATCGTAGTATATCCGGTAATCCCGAAAGGAATTATCTTATTACGTATGATTCCTACTGCTTCGCATACCTTACAGGATATCGAAGAGACGTTAAGTGCTTTCGAAGCTATTCGCGAAAAACTGACAAACGGAACCTATAAAAAAATCGCTGCAGAAACAACGGTTGACGTAAGCGCACAATAAGATTTTTTACATATAAATTTACGCGGCACCGGGAAATTTTTCGGTGTCGCGCTTTTTTTTACGATAAACAACCCCTTTTTTTAACATGAATTGGCTTAAAAAAGTCTTAGTTTTGTCCCAAATAAATTAACTATGAAATTAAATAAATTAACAGGGATTGCCGTTTTGGCCCTTTTTGCAACTGTAATCGGGTGTCAGTCTGACGATACGAACGGTGTAAATCCTAACGGAGATGCTGATAAAGTTATCTTAAATTCAGACATTAATACTTTAAATCAACGTATTAGTTATTCTAATTCCGGAGTTTTAGATTTAGTTAATGGCGAAGGTAAAATGGCAGCAGCTGCTGCTAACGATTTTCCATTAGCTTTAGTAGCCGAGGTAAATCCTCCTTCCTACAACGGAAGAACATTAAAAGCAACGCACGTTGATATCAACGGAGTATATGCTTATGTTTCGTATAATACTGAAGGTGATACGTATTTAGGTGCTATTGATGTGATCAATATTTCAAAACCGAATAACCCGCAGTTAGTGGTTCAGGCAATTTTCCCGAACAGCGACATTAACGCGATTTCATACAACGACGGATTTTTATACATTGCCGGTGCTTCTGGTGTGAATGCAAATTCTGGTATAAGTCCTGCTTTTGTAGCAAAAATGCCATTACAAAACGGATTGTTAACCAATAACTATGCAGCAACAAGCATTTTAGGTAATGTAACGATGGACATCTTTGCAAACAGCTCTAAATATTATGCCGTTTCCGGAAATAATGGCGAATTGGTGCGTTATAACAAATCAAACAATACTTTCGAAGCTTCAATCCCGGTTTCTGATTTAAGAGCTTTAGGAAGTACAAACAATAAAATTGTAGTATTGAGTGGTACGCAAGGTGTTAAAGTATATGATCAAAATTCATTCGCTTTACAAACATCTTTCGCAACATCTCAGGATGTAGCCGAAGCAAAAAGAACAATCGATTTCTCTGATAGCCGCATATTGGTATCAGAAGGGTACAATGGGTTAGGAGTATATAACCTTAGTAACGGTACAAAAACGCAAAGTATTGCTGTTCCTACGAATGTTGCTGGTGCAAGTACTCAGGATATCGTAACCAATGCGGTATCGGTTAACAACAATAAAGCATTTGTTGCCAATGGGGCTGCCGGTTTATATATCTACAACACTTCAGGATCGTTATCACTTTTAGGATCATTAGGCTTAAATGCTTCTACTCCTAACGGTTCGGCTAACTATGTAAAAAGTTCTGGTGACTATATTTTCGTAGCAAACGGTAACGGTGGATTGAAAATCATCAAAATGATGGCTGCACCGGTTAGCTCAATTGACTGTACTAGTTTCCCTGCTTATCCGGGAGACCAATGGTTAAATGTGAACTCAGGTCAAAACCTACAATACCAGGGTTCTGCTGCTGTTCAAGGTGTTAACGTAAATGCAAACCTTACTTTTTGTGGTTCAATGTCGGTATCACAAGGATTAAACATCAACAGTGGTGGCGTATTCTATATGAAAGGAAGTTTAGCACAAGGTCAGGCAAATAACCCTTATCAATCGTTAAATATTAATTCTAATGCAAAACTTAAAGTAGAAGGTAGCGTAGTAATTTACGGTAACTTAGTACTTAATAGTGGGGCAACATTAGAATTCGTAGGAACCGGATCTTCGATCACAATCCACGGAACGGTAACTAAAGGAAATAACGTAACAATTACAGGAACGTATACCGATACAAATAATAAATTAAATTAAGAATATCGGAACTCTCAAAAAAGGAAAAAGACTGTCGTAAGACAGTCTTTTTTTGTTAAAACCTGACAGGTCTTTCAGCGTTTGTTATATAGACCTGTCAGGTTTGGTTTTTGAAGGAAATGATTTTATAATGTAAAGCTAACAGGTTTCTCAACGTTTGCAATATAAGCGGTCAGGTTTGGCCATAAAGTAAAAAAGACTATCGATAGCGATAGTCTTTTTTATTATAAATCCTTGCGGAATGTTTTACGTCTTTTATGGATAATCGGACTAAAATTCTTCCAGAGTTGTTGTATCTTTTTGTTTTCTTCCAATTGCGGATTGGTTTCTACGGTTAGAATGCCACGCTTGGTAAAAACTTCATACATCCTCTTTAAAATCAGAGCAGTTACACCTTTATTCTGATATTCCGGATCTACACCAATCAGATAAAACTCAGCATGATCATTCTTTTTCATCGCGCGTAACAAATGCAGGAATCCAAATGGGAAGAGTTTTCCATTGGCTTTCTGAAACGCTTTGGAAAACGAAGGCATTGTAATACCAAAGGCAATCATTTTGCCGTCTTTATCGGTTACGCAGGTGATAAAATCGGGATGGATAAACGAGATGTATTTTTCTTTATAATGATCAATTTGAAATTGTTCGATCGGAACAAAACTCTGTAATTCGGCGTAGGTTTTGTTTAAAAGTCCAAACATCTCATCGACATACGGAATAATATCTTTTGTCGATTTAAAATTCAGACTTTTTACGGCATAGCGTTGTTCGATAATACGCGACAACGGCTCAATTTTACCTAAGTCAACCTGTTTGGCGTCGATTTTATATTCCAGCCATTCCGCTTCTATGGTAAAACCCAACGTTTTTAAATGTTCCGGATAATAAGCGTGGTTATAAAGTCCGATCATTGTTGCGATCTGATCAAAACCTTCGGTAAGCATTCCGGCTTTATCCATATTGGAAAAGCCCACCGGGCCTTCCATATACTCCAATTTGTGTTCGTTACCCAGTTCGATCACTTTATCCAGTAAAGCTTTGGTAACTTTAATATCATCAATCACATCAAACCAGCCAAAGCGCACTTTCGATTTGTGTAGTGTGTTGACTTCCGTCCAGTTGATAATCGCAGCAATCCGACCGGCTAGTTTTCCGTCTTGATACGCCAGAAAATAGCGAGCGGTTACGCTTTTAAAAATATCATTTTTGGGATTAAAACTCTTTAGTTCATCTTTGATCAACGGAGGAACCCAATAGGGATTGTTTTTATATAACTGAAAAGGAAAGGTAACGAAATCGGTCATTTCCTTTTGAGTGAGGGCTTCTTTTACTGTAATCATTTTAAAATCTATTCGGGTTGCACTTCGTCAACACGTTTTTTCTTCTCTTCTTTTTTACCGCCTTTTTTACCTTTTTCTTCTTTTCCGCTTTTGATTTCTACCGGTTTGTAGTTTTTATCAAAACGCCATGAAAATCCGATTCCGCCTACGATTAAAGCCGGTGTGTCTTTGATGTTTGCCCCGATGGAAGCATCGATCTGCATGTTTTTCTGAAGTAAATAAGCCGCACCACCTCTAAAAATCATATCGGAATAGTAATCACTCTGATAACCCTGGTTTTCCAAAAAAGCCGACCATTTGGCGTTGATTCCGCGTGTTAACGTTAGAATATAGCCATAACTCTTATAATCGGAAATAAACTTGTCGGCAATAAAGTTTCCAACCAACACCCATTGGGCACCAAAATGGTTTTGGGTAATTAACATCACTCGCGGACTAATAGACGGTTCGTCCGGTATTTTATAATTGTCGGATAAGGCAAAATTCGCTCCGGCATACACACCCACGGCCGGAATAAACTGACGCCATTTAAAACGGTGATTGGCTTTCCAACTATAGATGTTTACTTTGTCTTCATAATTTTTAAAGGGATCGTAAACCAGGTATTTGGCACCGATTAAAGCTTGTTTGATTCCCGAACGACTCGTTTCGGAATAATCGGTTTTGTAGTTGTCAAATTGATATTGAATGTCACCGATAAATTCCAATTGCTCCAGAATCGCACCATAACGCAAGCTCAATTCGCCCCCAAAACCAGACGATTTATACCCTAAGTATTTGTGTTTGTCGTTAATGTAGTAGGTGCCGGCTTCGGCCTGAATTACCGTTTTTCCAACCGAAAAGGCGCCGTGGGATTTACCCGGACGATTCGAGTTGATCTCGTCGGTAAACTGGGCGTAATGTACGGAAGTGGAAAATAGAAGCAAACCTGCTATCTTGAGTTTAAAATGCTTTATCATGGGTAAAAAGAGTTTTCAGTAACGTATAAACGTAAAATCAAATGTAGTTATTTTATTATTATTTTAAGAAATAGAATTTATTTTTAACCGTTGGATTTAGTAAATTTGGAAAAAATTATAGATTATGGATACGGCATCATTTAGCGGTCTTGTAAAAACGTTGTTGTGGATTATTGTAATTTACTATGCCCTGAAATTTGTAATGAAACTATTGGCACCTTACTTTTTACAGCAGGTGGTGAAAAAAGCAGAAGAAAATTTCCAGCAACAACAACACTATTATAACCAGCAACAATCGCAACAGCAACAAAATACACAATCCAACTTTTCGTCCGATAAACCAAAGGAAAAGAAAAAAGTTGGAGAATATATCGATTTCGAAGAATTAGAGTAGTGCTTAAAGCTACTCTTTTTCTTTTTTTACAATACTTTTATTTCTATTTTAGCCTACTATTATTAGGCTAAATTCGTTTTATGAAAAACCTTTCTAAATTTTATCCTCATGTACTGGCAGTACTAGGCTTTGTACTGATCTCTTTATTGTATTTTCATCCTGTATTGCAAGGGAAAAAAGTGTTCCAGTCCGATATTGCACAATATATCGGTATGGCAAAAGAACAAAATGATTTTAGAAAAACAACCGGCGAAGAGCCGTATTGGACCGATAGTGCTTTTGGTGGAATGCCAACCTATCAGTTGGGAGCCAATTATCCTAATAATTTTATCAAACAACTGGATTCGGTAATCCGTTTTCTGCCGCGTCCAGCCGATTATCTGTTTCTGTATTTCCTTGGATTTTATATCCTTTTACGCGTATTTCGTGTCGATAGCCTGAAAGCCTTTTTCGGCGCTTTGGCGTTTGGTTTTTCAACCTATCTGATCATCATTCTTGGCGTCGGACATAATGCAAAAGCTCATGCCATCGCGTACATGCCGATGGTCGTGGCCGGAGTGATTCTGGTATTCCGGAAACGCTATCTGACTGGAGGAATACTCACAATGGTTGCCGCTGCCCTGGAAATCAATGCGAATCACTTCCAGATGACGTATTATTTGTTACTATTCCTATTGGTAATCGGAATTTACTTTCTGGTTCAGTATATCAAAAATAAAGAATACAAAGATCTTGGCATTATTGCCGCTACGTTTGCGGTTGCCGGAATTTTGAGTATTGGTGTGAATGCCACGAACTTAATGGCTACTTCTGAATATGCCAAATACAGTACCCGAAGTGATAGTGAACTGACTTTTAATCCGGATGGTTCTAAAAAAGAAAGCAGCAATGCGATGACCTACGAGTATATCACCGAATACAGTTATGGTATTGGCGAGAGTTTTAACCTGATTGCACCGCGTTTGTTTGGTGGTTCCAATCACGAAAATGTAGGTGTAAATTCACCGATGTATGAGTTTATTTCCAATCAAGGGGCTTCTCCGGAACAGGCAAAAGATTTTGTGTCGAGTGTGCCAACCTATTGGGGAGCGCAGCCTATTGTAGCCGCACCAGCCTATATCGGAGCAATTGTTTTCTTCCTGGCAGTATTAGCTTTGTTTATTGATAACCGAAAAATTAAATATGCCTTTTTGGCCGGAGCATTGATGTCGTTGTTCTTGTCGTGGGGGAAATATTTCCCGGCACTAACGAATTTCTTTATCGATTATGTGCCGATGTATAATAAATTCCGCGCCGTATCGTCAATTCAGGTAATTCTGGAATTGTGTATGCCGGTTCTGGCGGTTTTAGGATTGCAGTCTTTCTTTAAAGCCGAAGAAAAAGAACGTTGGAATGCCCTATGGAAATCGGGTGCTACGGCATTGGGTGTGGTAGTGGTATTGTTGTTTGCCAAAGGAATGTTCGACTTTACCGGCGGTAGTGACAGTATGTATTTAAAAGCTTACGGCGAAATGGGACCTCCGTTTATCGACGCTTTAAAAGAACAACGAGCAGCGATGTATGTATCCGATTTAATGCGTTCCGGCGTATTGATTTTGTTGGCGGCTGCTATTTTATGGCTGTTTTCTAAAAACAAATTATCACAGGTAACGGCTGTTGTTTTGGTAGGCGTACTAATGGTTGGTGATTTATTCTTTGTGGATAAAAATTATGTAAACAGCGATAGTTTTGTATCGGCACGTCAGGCAGATGTTCCGTTTCAAGCGACTCCGGCCGACGAACAGATTCTAAAAGACACCACGCACTACCGTGTGTTTGAAGTCGAAGGAAACATGTCGAGCGCCAGAACGTCCTATTTCCATAGTTCGATTGGCGGTTATCACGCGGCCAAACCCAGAAAAATGCAACAACTTTTCGACTATCAGATTGCGAAAAACAACATCGGTGTGTTAAACATGCTGAATGTAAAATATATCATCCAAAAAGACGACCAGGGTCAGGATATTCCACTCAAAAATGCGGAAGCGAATGGAAATGCCTGGTTTGTGAGCGAAGTGAAAAAAGTGGATACGCCCGATGCCGAAATGAAGGCATTGGATAAATTGGATACGAAAAAAACAGCCGTGTTGAATCAGAAAGAATTTGCCGGTGTGGTAAAAGAAAATTCATTCGTAACCGATTCGACAGCGACCATCAAATTGACACAATACGAACCAAACTATCTGAAATATACGTCCAATAATCCGAATAAAGGATTGGCGGTGTTCTCGGAAGTGTATTATCCGAAAGGATGGAAAGCAACAATCGATGGTAAGGAAGTACCTCATTTTGCCGTAAATTATGTATTGCGTGCGATGGAAGTTCCGGCCGGAAAACATACAATTGAATTCAAATTCGAACCGGAAGTCATCAAAAAAGGAAGTATGATTTCATTGATCAGTTTTATCGCGATGGTAGCGTTAATCGTGGCCGGTATTTATTTTGACAAGAAAAAGAAACAGCAGATCCCGTCGTAGTGATAATGAAGAAAGTACTGATTATAACCTATTATTGGCCTCCCGCCGGAGGACCCGGTGTACAGCGTTGGCTGAAGTTTGTCAAGTACTTGCCGGAATTCGGCGTGGAACCGATCGTGTATATTCCTGAAAATCCAACCTATCCGTTACAGGATCCTAAATTACTGGATGAAGTACCACAAGGGGTAACGGTATTAAAAAAGAAAATTACAGAACCGTATGCCTGGGCATCGGTGTTTTCAAAAAATAAAACCAAAAAAATAAGCTCCGGAATTATCCCGAACAAAAAAAAACAATCGTTCCTCGAACAACTGATGTTGTGGACCAGAGGGAATTTGTTTATTCCGGATGCACGGGTGTTATGGGTAAAACCTTCGGTAGCCTATTTGCAACGGTATATTAAAGAAAACGGAATCGATACGGTTATTACAACCGGCCCACCGCATAGTTTGCATCTTATCGGGATGCATTTAAAAGAGAAAACGGGTATTCGATGGGTAGCCGATTTTCGCGATCCGTGGACGACTATAGGATATCATAAAGCATTGAAATTATCGGACTATGCGGCTCAAAAGCACAAAGATCTGGAGCGTAAGGTGATGCAGGAAGCCGATTTTCTATTGGTAACAAGTCAGACGACACAAAAAGAGTTTGAGGCAATTACGTCCAAACCGATTCATGTGATCACAAACGGTTATGACGTTGAAAATGTAAGCCGACTGCCATTGGATAAGAAGTTTTCATTGGCGCATATCGGTTCCTTTTTGTCCGAACGTAATCCGCGGATTTTATGGAAAGCACTTAGTGAACTGATCAAAGAAGAGCCGGGTTTTAAAGAGCATTTCGAATTAAAGTTAATCGGTGCAACCAGTCAGGATGTACTCGAAACGATCGAGGAGTTCCGACTTTCGCCTTATGTGAATAACCTTGGCTATGTTTCCCATCAGGAAGCCGTACAACAGCAACGAAGTTCGCAGGTATTATTGCTGATTGAAATTGATTCGGAAGAAACCAAAAGTATTATCCCTGGAAAATTGTTCGAATATATGGTTTCCGAGCGACCGATTCTGGCAATTGGCCCGGAAGATGCCGATTTTGCCGGAATCATAAAACAAACCAATACGGGTGTTTTTGCCTTATACGATAATAAAGATTTGGTAAAAGAGACGTTATTGTCGTATTACAGACTTTATCTGACGCAAAACCTAAAAGTATATCCGGTAGGCTTACAACAATACAGCCGTAGGAATCTAACCAAACAACTGGCCGATTTATTGAAATAGTATGGGAATTGTTATTAATCAATCCATAAAAAACACCATTATTACCTATATCGGTTTTGCAATCGGTGCGGCGAATACGTTGTTTATGTATCCGAAGTTCCTGGGTGAAACCTATTACGGGTTAACGGGCTATTTGTTATCGTCGGCCAATATCATTATGCCTTTGATGGCGTTTGGCGTACATAACACCCTGATCAAATATTTTACCCATTATAAAACGGAAAAGGAAAAAGAAGAATTCCTGACATTGGTGTTGTTTCTTCCTTTCTTATTGATCATTCCGATGATGCTGTTCGGGACTTTTGGCTATTCGGCTATAGCTTCCTTTTTATCCCGAAAAAATCCCATCATTTATGAATATGTCTGGCAAATTCCGGTTATCGGATTGTGTATGGGCTATTTCGAGATTTTTTATGCCTGGGTGAAAGTGCATATGCAATCGGTTTTCGGAAGTTTTATAAAAGAAATCGCACTTCGTATTTTTATTACCGTTTTCCTGTTTTTGGTTTATTTTAAATGGATAACACCTGAGGCTTTTGTAAACTTCCTGATGCTGATTTACCTGGCGGTGATGTTGCTCATGCTGTTTTATGCTTTCAAAATCAAACCGATCGTATTCCGGTTTAAATTGCCACACAATACCCGCGCCGTATTGGTGTATTCGTCGTTTATTATCCTGTCGGGTAGTATTGCAAATATGTTATTGGACGTCGACAAAAACATGATTGGTCAATATATCGCGATTGAGAATATTGCCTATTATTCGGTGGCCATTTTTATTGCGACGGTTATTTCGGTTCCCAGTCGGGCGATGCACCAGATTACCTATCCCATTACGGCCAAATTAATGACCGAAAATAAACACGACGAACTAAACGAACTCTATAAAAAGACGTCGATTTCCTTACAGGTTGTGGGCGGATTGGTGTTTTTGGGAATTTTGGTGAATGTAAAAGAATTGTATACGCTCTTGCCGGCCAATTATAGCGGAGGGATTTTTGTGGTTTTTGTGATTGGACTTTCCAAATATTTCGATTTACTTTTAGGAAATAACAATGCCATTATTTTTAATTCCAAATATTACCGGGCGGTTTTATTTTTGGGATTGCTGTTGGTTTTCCTCACCGTAAGTCTGAATATGTATTTTATTCCGCGGTTGGGAATCGAAGGAGCGGCCATTGCTACACTGATTTCAATTACGCTTTATAGTGTGGCGAAATTACTTTTTGTAGTGGTTCGGATGAAGTTGTTTCCGTTTTCCAAAAAGACACTTTATTCCTTTGCCATCTCGCTGGGTTGCTTTTTTGCTTTTTATTACTGGGATTTCCCGTTTCATGCGGTGATCGGAATCCTGTTAAAATCTACATTGATTTCGGCCGTATACTTATATCTGAATTATAGCTTTAAAATTTCGGAAGATATTAATTTGGTCATGGATAAAGTTCTGAAGATGGTTCGGTTAAAACGATAATAAGAAAACCCGCTCGGCAAAAATTGCGTCGCGGGTTTCTTCAAACTAACCAACCAAAATTTTAATATAAAATCGTTTTTATTATTTGTCTTTTATTTCTTTGATGTCACTATCGGTCATTTTCGCTTTCGTACCGTCGGCTCTGTAATAATAGTAATCATCGTTATTGTTTTGCCATGATCCGCCAGTGGTATAATCGTCTTCCGGATAATAACCGTTATTGGTATTGTTACCCGTTGGAAAATAGGCATATCCTTGAGAATCACGGTTTACATATCCGCTGATGTCTACGATTTGTCCTCTTCTGTTATAAAAAATACGCAGACCACCTACTTGTGACAAGGCAAAACTGTTATAACTCATATAAACACTTCCCACTCTTTTTACACGGTTCGTACTGTCGTAGTTGATAAAAACGTTACCTACGCGACGTACGCGGCCGAAATTGTCGTGTTCAATACGTACTCCGTAGTTCACAGCCGTGTTGTAATAACGCGGATTACGAGGATCGGGTGCACCATAAGTGGTATTCACCACACCGCGTCTTCCGTTTCGGTATACTACGGTTCCGCTGGTTTCCGGTTGGGTGTTAAAATCGAATTCCCCATTCGGAAAGATATAAAATGCAATCCCACGTTCCATAAACATAATCGGTTCGGCATTTCGGTAATCGATGCCATAACGCGGGCCGTTGGTTTTAGCATCAGAAAAAACGGGATTAACGGATGCCTGAGCCATACTTCCCACCAGGAAGATGCTGGCTACTAAAAGTGTAATTTTTTTCATAATACCTAATTGTAATAGTTTCCTACTCGTATCGTTTTTCGGATCCACTTTCCGGAATCGTATTAAAGAATTCCGTTACTTACTTAATTCCAATTTGCGTGCCAAAACATTAAAGGGAAAAGGACTATTTTTTGAGATCCCTGTAAATACCTGTGTTACAGCGACTGTTAAAAGTAAAAAAAAATAATTTTGTAAGTTTTTTTGTAAATTCTCATCAATGTGAAATTAATATTTATTATATTCGTTACCCGATATATCGAGAATAACCTATTAAAAAACCTAAATCTTTACCAAAAAAATGAAAAACTTAACTAAAAGCGTAATGCTTTCTTTAGTCGCGGCCTTATGGGGTACGGCGACTCAGGCGCAAACCTTTATACAGGAGTACGCCGATGTTGCAAATCAGGCGTCACAAACCGGAATTGTAACGAATCTGACGGAATTTGAAAATTTCGGTCTGAAATACCGGGGCACCGTAAACCAGGCCAATACTTTACAATGGCTTAAAAACAAATACCTGAGTTATGGGTATACTGCGAGTGAATTATCGGAAGATACCTTTAGCTATTCGGGTTCGACGTGTAAAAATTTAATTGTGACTAAAATGGGTACGGTTTATCCAAATACCTACGTAATTGTTTGCGGACATTATGATACGGCCGTTGGGAGTGGTACCAACGATAACGGTAGTGGTGTAGTTACCATTCTTGAAATCGCCCGGTTATTGCAAAATATCCCAACGGAATATTCGATCAAATTTATCAATTTTAGTGGGGAAGAAGACGGACTATTGGGAAGTACGCATTATGTGACGTCAGTGGTTAACGGAACAACGCCTAAGATGGATATTAAGTTGGTCTTTAATATTGACGAAATCGGAAGTGTCGCTGGAATTGTAAATGATAAGATTGTTTGCGAACGCGACCTTTTTGCACCAACTTCAAATAATGCGGCTTCCGATGTGGTTACAAGAGAATTGATGGCCTGTACGGAGCTTTATTCGCCTTTAAAAGCAGAATTGTCGTATGCATATGGATCGGATTATATGCCATTTCAGGAAAACGGAGAAGTGATCACCGGATTTTTCGAACATTATTATTCTCCTCATGCCCATACTACACAGGATCTACTGGTTAATCTGGATACCACATATGTGTATCATGTGGCGAAAGCGGCCATCGGTGCAACACTTCACTTTGCCAAAGCGACTATTGCGACTTCAGAAACAGAAAATGCCAATAAGGATTTTAATGTAAGCTTTTTTCCGAATCCGGTTAAAGATCGCTTAACAATCAATAAAGGAAAACTAACGGTCAATGATTATTCCTTTACAATTGTGGATATTCATGGAAACCGGCTACTGAAACAACAATTTGTTAATGCTGAGTTATTGGAAACAATCGATATTTCGAAATTAAACAGCGGAATCTATATGGCGGTTCTGGAGACAGACGGACATCGTATCACAAAAAAAATTGTGATTGAATAAAAAACGCTTTTTAACCCAATAAAATGATCCGACTTATGTCGGATCGTTTCGTTTATAATAGATTGTAACTATGTTGTTTTTAAAGGGTTAAAAAATGAAACAGTTATTTTTAATGTCCAATACAGTCAGCCTGAAAAATTAGTATCTTCGTTGACCGGTTTTCCGGTAATAACCCATAAAAAAACGAATAACTAACTAAAAAAATGAAAAACTTAACTAAAAGTTTAATGATTTCATTGCTGGCGACTGTATATGGGAATACAACCCAAGCCCAAACCTTTATACAGTCCTATGCTAATGTTGTCAATCAGGCTTCACAATCCGGAATTCTGACGAATCTGACGGAGTTTGAAAATCTGGGCGTCAAGTACCGTGGAACATTGGCACAAGCCAATACGCTGCAATGGCTCAAAAATAAATACCTGAGCTACGGATATACGGCAAGCCAACTGTCGGAAGACGTTTTTACGTATTCGGGTGCGACGTGTAAAAACCTGATCGTCACGAAAATCGGAACGGTTTATCCGAACACCTATGTGATTGTTTGCGGGCATTACGATACAATCACCGGAACCGGAACCAACGACAACGGTAGCGGCGTATCAACTATATTGGAAGTCGCCCGACTGTTACAAAATATCCCGACCGAATATTCGATTAAGTTTATCAATTTCAGTGGCGAAGAAGACGGATTACGAGGAAGTCAGCATTATGTGAGTTCTATTGTGAACGGAACCACGCCAAAAATGAGTATCAAACTCGTATTTAATATCGATGAAGTGGGAGGAGTAGCCGGAATGCTCAATAATACGATTACCTGTGAAAGGGATACCGGAAATCCTTCAGCAAATAATGCGGCATCCAATACGATTACTACTGAGTTGATCAAATGTACGCAGCTGTATTCACCTTTACAGACCAAATTGTCCTATGCCTATGCGTCCGATTATATGCCTTTCCAGTCGAACGGGGAAATTATTACCGGTTTTTTTGAAAGCAACGAAACAGCACATGCACATACCACTCAGGATTTGCTGGTGAATATGGATCCGGTATATGTCTATAACGTGGCTAAAGCGGCTACCGGGGCTACGCTGCATTTTGCCAAAGCAACCACTACGGCAAATTTAGGAACTGATGCCTTTGAAAAAGATTTTAATGTAAGTTTTTTTCCGAATCCCGTTAAAAACTATTTAACAATCAATAAAGGGAAACTGGAAGTAAACGAGTATGTTTTTACTTTGGTGGATCTTAACGGAAAACAGGTGTTGCAACAAAATGTTACTAATGCCAAACTGTTGGAATCGGTTGATATCAGTAAGCTAAGCAAAGGAATCTATATGGGTATACTCGAAGCCGGAGAATATCGTATTTCGAAAAAAATAGTAATTGAATAAAAAAATGGCCGATTAAAAATCGGCCATTTTTTTATCTTATAATTCTGGTTTTTTCAGAGATTTTCTCATCGTAATTTTTTATAAAAAGATCGATTTGACTTTCATCCAATGTGCCTTCTGGAGTTAAAACACCATTTTTTAGAAGTAATTTGATCGCGTTATAAATGTTTCCGCCTCGAATTTCGGCTTGTTCTCCTTTTGTTAAGAATTTAATCTGTGTATAGTCATCAGCTATTTCCATATGAGTACCACCATCATTCTGTACCAATATTATGATACGCTTATTCGTGTTTAATTCGGAGAGTTCATATGCAACGGCACCGAAAGCACCACCTTTCTCACAGGATAAAAATTCTTTGTCATCCAAAAAGATTTTTTCCTTTTTCAGTTTGATTTTTTGTGAAAAGCCTAATGAGGTGATAAGGCATAGTAAAAAAGTTAAAAAATAACGATTCATAATTTGTTTTTTAGGTTTGATATTCTTTTTCTCAAAAAATACTTTCTTTTTTGAGAGATTGCAAATTAAAATAATTTTGAAAAGTCTGGCAATTAAATTTATCGGAATTAATTTAAACCTGTCAGGTTTCTTATCACCATAAAAAAATCCCGTTCCATTTGGAACGGGATTTTTTTATGCTTACAATTTCTCTTTTAGATACTTACCGGTTTCGGAGTTTTGGTTTTTGACAACTTCTTCCGGTGTACCAAAAGCTATCAGTTTTCCACCGTTTTCACCGCCTTCCGGACCGATATCAATAATATAATCGGCACATTTGATCAGATCCAGATTGTGTTCGATCACAATGATTGAATGACCTTTATCGAGTAGGGCATCAAAAGAAGCCAATAGTTTTTTGATATCGTGGAAATGCAAACCGGTTGTTGGTTCGTCAAATACGAATAATGCCTTTTCTTTGGTAACCCCTTTAACCAGAAACGAAGCCAGTTTGATCCGTTGCGCTTCTCCGCCGGAAAGCGTGGATGACGACTGTCCCAATTGTACATATCCTAATCCTACGTCCTGTAAGGGTTGTAGCTTTTGTGTGATTTTGGTTTGTTTATGCTGATCAAAGAAAGCAATGGCATCGTCAATCGTCATGGTTAACACATCGTCGATATTTTTGCCTTCAAAATTCACTTCAAGTATTTCTTTTTTAAAGCGTTTTCCGTTACAGGTTTCACACTCCAGATGTACATCGGCCATAAACTGCATTTCAATCGTCACGGAGCCTTCCCCTTTACAGGTTTCACAGCGCCCACCGTCTACGTTAAACGAAAAGTGTTTCGGCTGATAGCCTCGCATTTTTGATACTGCTTGCTTGGAAAACAAATCCCGGATATCGTCGTAGGCCTTGATATAGGTAACCGGATTGGAACGGGAACTCCGCCCAATAGGATTCTGATCCACATATTCGATGTGTTTGATATGCGAATAACTACCTTTTAATTCGCTAAACTGACCGGCTTTTTCGCCCACGCCTTCCAGTTGTTTTTGTAAGGCCGGGAAAAGTATCTTTTTGACCAGTGTGCTTTTTCCACTTCCGGAAACTCCGGTGATTACCGTAAGACATTCCAATGGGAAGGTGACATCGATGTTTTTAAGGTTGTTTTCACGCGCTCCGATAACATCGATATGATTTTTGAATTTGCGTCTTTTTTGGGGAACTGCGATTTCCATACTTCCGTTGAGATATTGTGCCGTTAGCGAATCGGCTTTCAGGATTTCCTCATACGTTCCCTGTGCAACCAAATGACCGCCATAGGTTCCGGCTTCCGGTCCGATGTCGATAATCATGTCGGCTGCTTTCATGATGTCTTCATCATGCTCTACTACGATTACGGTATTACCCAGATTGCGAAGGTCTTCAAGTACTTTGATCAGACGTTCGGTGTCTTTTGGGTGTAAGCCGATACTCGGTTCATCCAGAATATACATCGATCCAACAAGGCTACTACCTAACGAAGTGGCCAAATTGATACGTTGTGATTCTCCTCCGGACAAGGTGGCTGAATTCCGGTTTAACGTCAGGTAATTTAAGCCTACTTCATCCAGAAAGCGCAAACGGTTGTTGATCTCGATTAACAGTCGTTTGGCTACTTTTTCGTCGTATTCGGACAAGGTTAGCTCTTTAAAGAATCCAATCAGATTTTTAATCGGAAGATCAACCAGATCGGATATGGTTTTGCCTCCCACATGTACGTAATTGGCTTCCGGTCGGAGCCGTTTTCCTTTACAAACATTACATTTTGTTTTACCACGGTAACGGGATAGCATTACCCGGTTCTGAATTTTATAGTTCTTTTCTTCCAGTTCCTGAAAAAAGTCATCCAGTCCGGTAAAAAAACGGTTCCCTTTCCAGATCAGGCTTTTTTGTTCTTCCGATAATTCGAAAAACGGTTTATGAATCGGGAAATCAAATTTATAAGCATTGTTTACTAACTGATCGCGGTACCAGCCCATGCTTTCGCCACGCCACGGATAAATGGCGTTTTCGTAGACCGAAAGTGCGGTGTTTGGAATTACGAGCTCTTCATCGATACCAATTACATTCCCGTAGCCTTCACATTTCGGACAGGCACCATACGGGTTGTTAAAGCTAAATAAATGGACATTCGGCTCCAAAAAGGTGATGCCGTCCATCTCAAAATTAGTACTGAAAACAATACGTTTTTCAGTATTGAGTTCCTGTAAATAACATTCGCCTTTCCCTTCGTAAAATGCGGTTTGCGCGGCATCGGCCAGACGATTGAAAAATTCTTCGTCGTCTTTTACAATGATCCTGTCAATGATCAATAATACATCCTTATGGTCTAAACTATGTTGATCAATCTCATCGAGGCGTACCATTTCGGTATCCACCAAAATACGGGCAAAACCCTGTTGCAGTAAAACTTTTAATTTGTCTTCCAGCTTACGGCCTTCTTCCAGGTGAATTGGAGCCAATAGCATCCATTTGCTATCCAAAGGGAGCTTTTTGACTTCGTTTACCACATCGGTAACAGTATCTTTTTTAACTTCTCTGCCGGAAACGGGAGAAATGGTTTTTCCAACCCGGGCATAAAGCAGTTTTAAATAATCGTAAATCTCGGTCGATGTACCAACTGTTGAACGGGCATTGGTCGTGTTGACTTTTTGTTCGATAGCAATGGCTGGCGCAATTCCTTTAATGTATTCCACTTTGGGTTTGTCCAGCCTTCCTAAAAACTGACGGGCATACGAAGACAAACTTTCTACATAACGGCGTTGTCCTTCGGCATATAAGGTGTCGAAAGCCAAACTTGATTTTCCGGAACCGGACAGACCGGTAATTACAACCAGTTTGTTCCGCGGGATCGCTACATCGATATTCTTTAAATTGTGTAATTGTGCCCCTTTTATGATAATATTTTTTTTGGGCTCCAGTGTGGTAATGTCAGTTTTCATAGAATACAAAGATAAGCAAAAACAGTATTTTACGATAGAATATTGTGTTTCCCGAAAAAAAGTTATCGGGGTTATAAGACCCCGCTAAAAGCAGGGGATACCGTTGAAAATTCTTTAAGAAACAACGGAAATTACTATAGGAAAATATGTTAATTTTTAGAATTGGCTAGTATTGTAATAAAAAATTATGTTATATTTGGCTTAATATTAATTCCAATTTAACATTCGCCTATAGGATAAAAATACTTTTTAGACACAATTTCTCAAAAATTCCAAACCAAAAACTAAAAGGTATTGTTATGGCTAATGTTGTACTTCCAGACGCTGTCTTAGTGAAAAATTATGTAGGAGGTGATGAAACCGCTTTGGCTACATTAATTGAAAGACATCAGTCCAAAATTTATGGCTTTATTTATTCTAAAGTAATGGACAGGGAAATAACAGAAGATATTTTCCAGGATACTTTTATTAAAGTCATCAAAACACTGAAATCCAAAAATTACAATGAAGAAGGTAAATTCCTGCCTTGGGTAATGCGTATTTCCCATAATCTGATCGTGGATTATTTTAGAAAATCGAAAAAAATGCCATACCACAGGGAAACGGAAGAGTTTTCTATTTTTTCAATCATGACGGATAACAGCCCGAATGTTGAAAACAGAATCATCAGCGAACAGGTGGAAGTCGATTTACAACGCCTGATCGAAGAGCTACCGGAAGATCAGAAAGAGGTGCTGGTAATGCGTATGTATCAGGATCTTAGTTTTAAGGAAATCGCCGATCTTACCGGGGTGAGTATTAATACCGC
The DNA here is from genome assembly GCF_039778605.1 of Flavobacterium sp. WV_118_3. Lineage (NCBI taxonomy): Bacteria > Pseudomonadati > Bacteroidota > Flavobacteriia > Flavobacteriales > Flavobacteriaceae > Flavobacterium > Flavobacterium sp. WV_118_3. The sequence continues at coordinate 739,364 of NZ_CP156060.1, forward strand.
TTTGGGACGTATGCGCTACGCGTTAATGAACCTTAGAAAAGTAATTGAAAAAAATCAAATAGTTTTGACAAACTAAACAATATTAGAGCTTGTTTTGCGTTATTATGTATATCCTAAATCGCAAATATGGCAAAACTTTACTCTAAGAAAAAAATAGCAAGTCAAACAATGTTACCTAAAAAAGAAACTATAAGTTTTTTACTCAGCTATTCAAAAGCGCTGACTATTGTCAAAGTAGGTGATTTGACGTTTGAGTCTATTGCTAATTAAGGAACATCCCGATATAGTAAATATCGGGATGTTTTTTTATGGTTTCGATTTAACTTTAGACTTGTAATACTCGTCAATAACCGATTTCCGCCCTATGGTTTGTGTGATAATGTCTTTTTCGAGATTCCATCCTCTGGCCGGCGAATACTCCCTGCCATACCAAATGATTTGCAAATGAAGATCGTTCCATAATTCCCGTGGAAAGATACGTTTGGCATCTTTTTCGGTTTGCTGTACGTTTTTTCCATTTGATAGGTTCCAACGATACAACAATCGGTGAATATGGGTATCTACCGGAAAAGCAGGAACGCCAAATGCTTGCGACATCACGACACTTGCTGTTTTATGGCCTACAGCCGGTAACGCTTCCAGAGCGTCAAAATCCTGAGGTACTTCACCATTGTGTTTTTCAATCAGAATCTGCGACAAGCCGTAAATTCCTTTCGATTTCATCGGAGAAAGTCCGCAGGGACGTATGATTTCTTTGATTTCTTCGACACTCATTTTTACCATATCATACGGATTGTCGGCCCTGGCAAATAGCAAAGGTGTAATCTGGTTGACGCGCACATCGGTACATTGTGCTGATAATAGCACGGCAATCAACAGCGTATAAGGATCTTTATGGTCTAAAGGAATCGGAATTTCCGGGTAGATTTCGTTTAACGTTCTTATAACAAATTCGACTTTGTCTTCTTTGGTCATTTTTTCTACTTTTATAAAAACAAATATACGGTTATGACGACATTAATAAAAGGAGATAAGGCTCCGAATTTTTCAGGAGTGGATCAGGATGGGAAAACGCATACACTGGCCGATTACAAAGGAAAAAAACTGGTGGTGTTTTTTTATCCGAAAGCCAATACGCCGGGATGTACCGCCGAGGCTTGCGATTTAAGAGATAATTTTGAACGCTTTAAAGCGAATAATTACGAATTGCTAGGTGTGAGTGCCGATAGTGCCAAAGCGCAGGGAAAGTTTAAAGATAAATATGAATTCCCGTTTCCGTTACTGGCCGATGAGGATAAATCGGTTATTCAGGCTTTTGGTGTTTGGGGACCGAAAAAGTTTATGGGAAGAGAATACGACGGCATCCATCGTACTACATTTGTGATTAATGAAGAAGGTGTAATCGAAGAGGTGATTACTCAGGTAAAAACCAAAGCACATGCCGATCAGATTTTAAAATAAGGATGAAAAATAAAACCTGTCAGATTATCTGACAGGTTTTATTTTTTTAAATAGGTATATTTTGATGTTTCTGTTTTTATTGATCGCCACAACTAAAGAGATGGTCTTGTTTGATCAATTCCGAAATTCCTTCCGGTAACATATCTTCCCAACCTTCTTGTCCGTCGTGAATCATTTTTAGAACCTCACGGGAAAAGATTTTAAGGTGGTCTTTGTCGAAATCGGTAATGTCAACCACTTTGCCGTTGTAAGCAAAAAACTTATATAATTCTTTCATACGCGGGTGTACTTTCAGGTTTTGTGACGTGATCACATTTCCATCTTCATCTTCCATCGGATAAAGGAAAACTTTTAAATCGCGATAGAATAGTTTACCGAAAGCTTCCAGAATTCCACCACTAAGATGACGGTAGTATTTTTCGTCGAAAATATCAATCAGGTTACTAACGCCCATTGCCAATCCCATTCTTGCTTTGGAGTATTCGGAGAAATATTCGACCACTTTATAATACTCCTGAAAGTTCGAAATCATAACCGTTTGTCCTAACGAACAAAGTAATTCGGCACGATCCATAAAGTCACGCTCATCGATTTCACCTTCCGAACGCAGGTTGGATAATGTAATTTCGAAAATAACCATCGTATTATCCTTGTCTACTTTTTTCTCCTGAAGGAACATCTCGTACGATTTCTGGTACATGTCCATATTAACCTTGGTTACCGGGCGGAAACTTCCGCGTAGCGCCAGAATGTTTTTACGGTATAGTATTGTTGCCGGAAGTACGTTATTACCATCCGGACCAAACATTACTGCATCGGTCATTCCGTTCTTAACAAGCTGTAAACTCATTAATCGGTTGTCGACATCTTTAAAACGCGGACCGGAAAAATTGATCGTGTCAATTTCCAACTGATCTTTGTCCAGGTGATCGTATAGGTAACGCAGTAATTTTTTTGGATCGTTGTATTTGTAAAAAGCCCCGTAAATAAGGTTAACACCTAAAATTCCTAGCGTTTCCTGTTGTAATCTTGAATCACTTTCCTTAAAACGGATGTGAAGGATAATCTCGTTGTAGTCCTCCTCCGGATCCAGTTGGTATTTGATACCTACCCATCCGTGGCCTTTATATTGTTTGGCAAAGTCGATAGTGGCTACGGTATTCGCATAACTAAAGAACATTTTGCTTGGGTGTTTGTCTCTTTTTAAACGCTCTTCCACCAGTTGAATTTCGTGAGAAAGCATCTTTTTTAAGCGGCTTTCAGTAACATAACGTCCATCATCTTCCACGCCATAAATTGCATCACTAAAATCTTTGTCGTAGGCCGACATTGCTTTTGCGATAGTACCGGAAGAACCTCCGGCTCTGAAAAAATGCCTTACCGTTTCCTGTCCGGCACCGATTTCGGCAAATGTCCCGTAAATGTTTTTGTTAAGGTTAATACGGAGTGCCTTCTCTTTAAGGGCCGGAATGTGTTCAATTTCCCGGTCGCCTTTAAGTGTAATTTCGTTATCTGTGTTTTTCATAAATGCCATAATACTGCAAAGTTAACAAAATAGGGGGTCTAATAAAAGCTAAATAATCCTATTTTTAATGTTAAAAAAGGGTTGCGTAGACCTTATAAACAGTATTGCAGTACTTTTTGCGATGTTACCATGTGTATTTATAACAATGCCGGTCAGATAAGACCGGCATTGTCAAAAATTAACTATAAAGATTGATCCGTTCATTTTAGCGAAAAATTGAAAAAGAATACTTTGTTCGCTGTTGGTAAGAGACAAAAGTTTCTTCTAAATGTCTCAAATGTTCCGATCATTTCTGTTTTTATCATTGTGTATTCCAGAAAGTAAAAGTTGCATCAAGGTTGTTTTCTGTCGAATTGACAAACATCGATTTGATTTTGTCTCTCCAGGCATTCCAGGTTTTCTGATTCTGTAGTGCATCTTCCATCTGGCGAATGGTATAACCCGATACCTGATCCTGATACGAACGGGTTAATGGCGTAAATGGATTCGAATCGGTATAATAGGACGTGGAAATTCGTGTTTTAAATCCGTCTAAAGCATCGTGAACCATTCCGGTATAACGCAAACGGTTATATCCCGTTTCGTAATTTGTATAAACCATACGGGTTAGGCTTCTTTCTACACCGCGAGCCCATGATTCTTTTACAATTTTTTCGGTGTTTGTAAAGTTGGAGCCGCTACTCATGCTCCAGTGCGATGCATGCGTCAGTTCGTGTATGGTGGTTCCGTAGGTGTCAAAACGATTATTTTGCGGATTGTATATGTGGATATGACTGCCTAGTCCTAAAAAGCGTCGGGCTGGATTGGCATTACCGTCGAAATCGGTATTGACTTCATTTATCGCTTTGATTTTTAACTGGGTTTTCCAGAAACCGTTTTGTGGAGGTCTTCGTAGTCCCAGGATGTTTTTGTAGTAATAGTGGTGCGCGGCACGGAAAATAGTCGAGTAGAAGCTGTGAATGCTTGTAGTACCATGATGCACATCCCAGTTACCTGTTTTTTTAGGACCGTCTAGTTTAGCCGTTGAAAAAAGCCACCCTTTACGGATTTCAAAATCGTATCGCTCATATTTATAACTGTAGTTGGCCGGATTTCGGAAGGTTCCGTCACAACTATAATATCCGGCGGAGTTAACAAAGCCAACGTGAGTGGTAAACCATCTGCGTGCTTCTACTTTTAAACCTTCTACACCAATAGTGCCCAACAGATCGTCCTGCATCGTGATGCGGCCGGCTGGTCTCCATTTACTGCGGGAAGCCAATCCTCTTTCTTCCGGTTCCAGATTACCGGTGAGTAATAACGAATGCTCAACAAGCTCTTCGGCTGAAATACCGTTTATTTGTACCGGTGACGGAACTTCTCCTTTTCCGTCTACAATTTTATCTTCATCCGGAATAAACAATTCGGCTAATATCTCATGTTGCACATCCGGCATTGGACGATTTACAGGAATAGCAGCATATTGAAAACCTGGTTGATCATCTGGAATACCTTCGTCCCGATAGCTACTGGTGTCGTAACCTTCCGGAAAGGCTACATCCAGTGGATAATTATACACAACAAGCGTGGAGTCTTGTTTTAATAAATCCATGGTGTCTTCGTTTTCGGGTTTAAATTTTACATAAAAATGGGTTGTAGTTATACCCGAAATTTCTTTGGCTCTTTCAATGTCGCCTCCGGTTCGAAGATCGGCGTAGGCTTGGAGCATGTTGGCTACCGAATAGGGATTTTGTAATTGTACCGCTTCATCGGGTAAGCGTTGCCCTATGGCATTTGTTGTTGCGGACGAATCTTCGGTCCAGTCTTTGTTGTCGCAACTGCCCAATACAAGTAGACCAGTTGCTAAAATTCCCAGAAAAATTTTTTTCATTTTTTGTTTTTAAGGTTAATAGTAAGGTGTTAATCGTTATGTTTGATGTAGTTTATTACCACTCGAAACCAATTCCGAAACCGATATATCCGGCCAGTCGGGTGATGGTTTCACGGCTAAAACTGTTGTTACTGTTACTGGTAGCGATTATTTCCGGATTGCTGATGTTGAAAATATTATTGCCTTCGATCCAGTATTTAAAACGGGTTTTTGGTTTTTTACAGGTTAGTTTAAAATCAGTTTTAAAAAACTGACGCTCACTATCGGTAGTCGAAAAATGCTCCAGACTATTGTCCAATCGGTAAATTAGACTTTCATTAATTTGTCCGTTAAAATTTAAAAATGGCGTCCATTTACGGGTGTAAATTTTGCTGTCAAAGAGTTGGTAATGCGTTTCATAATTCGAATACTGACTGCCTACTTCGTAATTGAACCAGCTGTCTTTAAAAGAACTGATCAATGAAAAACGTACCGAAAAATTATTAGTTCGGTAATCATTTTGCTGATCGCCTATGAAGTTATAGCTCTCAGTAAGCCAATAGGAAAATGTCGCTTTTGCTTTGGATTTGAGCGGTTTTATACGTTGCTCCACACTCATCAGATTGTTCCAGGAATAACCGCTGGCATCGTTACGATAGGCGATATAGTTGTAATTGCCGGCGTTGATACTGTTGCTGGTGTTTTCGTTTTTGTTGCGGGAATAGGACGAATTGGCCAAAAATAAAAAGCCATTGTAAAGGTCAAACTTGAAATAGTTGAGCGACAGTATATTTTGTTCAAATGGTTTCTCGAATACAATAGTACTAGGGTTGTAATAATTCCGATAATCGTCGGCATATAGAAAATTGTTTTGTAGGTCGCTGGCATAAAAACTAATGTTTCGGTTGTAGCTTAAACTCAGATAATGCAAATCGGTAAAAGCGAGTTTTACTTGTGCAAATGGTAGCAGATAGGCTTTAGTGGTGCCAGATGGCTGTAAAAAATAATTGCGGAATTCCAGTTTGGCATTGTATTGTAACAGGGAAACCGCCTTTTTAACCGATACGTCTGCAAAGGCATAATTACTATTTCGATTAATTTGCGGCTGACCAGTGACTAATGCCGATTGCAGGAGTTCTAAAGACGAACGGTTCCAGATAAAACCGGCATTACCACGTACAATATGATCACTTATTTTTTGCGTGTATTTGCTAAAAATACCGATTTCATTACTCTTAAAAACATATTGCTGATCAAGCCGCTGATAGGGCGGAAGTAAGGTTTGCTGGTCGGAGAGAAAATCATAACGATTGTCCTGTTTTTTAAATTCCTGATAAGCATTTATCGAAAGTAATTTATTACGGGCGAGCTTGGTAACATAGCTCAATTGTTGCCCGAAATTAAGTTTGATCGCTTTGTTGTCTTCTTCAAAATTCTGTGGTTGACCGTTTAGAATACTTTCGGTGTCCCGTTGGCCTTTGTCGTGTCCGGAATCCAGAATAGCGGAATAATTGATCAGGTTATCTTTGTTTGGTTTGTACTCCAGATTTACTTTTGTCTGGTTAAATAAAAAGGTCATCTTACCGGCTATAGCATCCTCGGATTGTAGTGGATTGGTTGTATTGAAAAATGTTTTTTCAACCCAACGTTGTTCGGTAAAACGGGATTGATTTAAAATGCTAAAAGCGTTAATACTCAATTTATCTGTTGGCATGGCGCTTATGTTAAGTGCCGCGGTATGAGAACGACTGGTTTTGTTATTTTCGTTGGCAACCAGAAATTTTGGGATTTTCCCGGATCCGAAATCCGGATTGCCCATGTCGTTGTTTCGGATGTCTGATTTGATGTTGCCGTCCATATCCATATAATCCCGAAGACTAATCGCCTGTTCGCCCAGGTTATTACTGTCAAGAATAGCACTGGCATTAAATTTTGGCATAAAACGAAACAGGTTGCTGTGCATTTTATACCGATCGTCATAAGCCGATAATCCGGCAATATCTCCGGTAATTTTGCCAAGGTATTCTTCTTTGATATGGATGTTCAACGCTTTTTTGTTATTGGTTCCTTCGATGTCTTTTATGGCGCCAAAGGTTTCATAATTGTTGATCAAATCAATATCGTCAATCATTTTAGCATTTAGGTTTTCGGTGGCCATTTTATGGTTTTTACCAAAAAAAGGTTTTCCATTGATCAGTAATTCTTCGATGACTTTTCCCTGGGATTTTATTTTGCCGTTATCGTCAATTTCAAGGCCGGGAAGTTTTTCGATAATGTTTTTAAGCTTTTCTTCGTTTCCGGTTGTAAAGGCGTTGATATTATAGCGAATCGTATCGCCTTTTTGCTGTGCTGTTGCACGTGAACCCTGTACGATTACTTCGTTGAGTTGTTTGGATTTAGGACGTAGTTTAATTGGAAGCTGGATTTCAGTTCCGGAATTGGAAACGCTGAGTTGATGATATTCCGGATCATATGCAATATGATTGATTTCCAGTATATAATTTCCAGGGGGGGGGAGCGCTAAGGTAAATTTCCCGCTATCATCGGATAATACATAGCTTACAGTAGCATTCGTCTGACTGTCGATGAGTTGCAGGGTTGCCCCGGAAATGCCCTTTTCTGACTGGTAGTCGGTTAGGATACCGGTAATGTTCTGGGCATTTAGGAGCGTGGGGATAACTAGAATAAGCAGTACAAAAAAAGTTCGGATCATTTAGTTCTGGTTTAACACATTCCCCATTCCTCTTTTTAGTTGATCAACTTTTTCGTTTCGGTCTTTTATATAGTTTTCTTTGGATATTTTCTGTCCCTTAGAAGGTTTTTCAAAGTCAAATTGCGCTATCGATGCGACTTTTATAGCATGATACGTTTTGGTATCCGTTGTCAGGTCGATAATTAGTCCTGGTAATCCCCAGTAGTCTTTTGGACCGTCATTTATCGGAAGGGAAGGCGCATACCAGGCAGTAACGTTTTCACCGTTTACAACCGCTGTGGCTTTTTTACAATTGAATTCGCCAATTTTTTTTGTTTCATTGATCAATTTCCAGTTGATTTTCTCCAGTTTGTCCGAGACAAGGAAAGCTTTGCCTAACAGATCGGCTTCCTGAAGGTATTCGTTTGTTTTTTGATTTTTGTATATACCACCATTTTTTTTACCGATGTTGACGGTTTTGAATTTGGAGTTGCTTTCATTTAATCCACTGTCTTTTTCGGAAGTGTCATTCGCATTTTGTTCGTTATACAATGAGATACCATCTTTGTAGTATAATGTAAATGTTTTAACCTGTGAGAGGTATTTGGATACACGTTCGCGTGTTGCCGGATCGGTTACATTTTTTAACTGGTTCTCAATATTTGCCTGTTCTTCGTAGGTTATTTTGGAGGTTTGTGCCGTGATAGTCTGATTCATGCCGATACTGGTTAGTAGGATAAAAATGTAACGTTTCATAGGAATATTATTTATTGAGGCTTTATTTGTAACTTTTGGTGTGACTTAATCAAAAATATGATATTTTGACTAAAAAACAAAATGTCTGTTATTTATGTAACAGACATTTTGCGAATATTTCTAGTTGATTACTAAAAATACGTGATAAGTTCCAACATAGACACCATCCACGTATACATCGTAAACGCCTAAATAGATAGCTTCTCCAACTTCATCGGCAGTTTGGCCTAATACCATGTTACTGGTTAATTCAATTGAAGGATTCGCGTTTGGTGCTACTTTTTTAGAAGTTGCTGCTGAAGCAAATACACAAGGCAGAATCATTGCTGCCATCAAAATAAATTTTTTCATAATTAAAATTTTTTGATAATTAGTTGAAAACAAATCTATTGAAAAAATATATTGCTTCTATTGGAAATGATAAATTCGGCCTTATTTTTATTAAATTATCATTAGTAAAAGATTAATTAATGGTGCAAAATGTGAATATTTTAAAAAATCAATCTATTTTTTTAGATATTTTGAACAGGTAAATTGGTTATATTTTTGTTTTAATAGGTTTTGTATTGTTAAAAAACATATGTTTCGTTTTAAAATCAGTATTGTTTGATAATTTGTAACAAAATGATAAATAATTTAATTTAAAAATACTTTTGTGAAATCAGGTTGAATAAAATACAGATAGTAGTAAAAAAAAATATATAGACATAAAAAAAACCGCTTAGAAAAGCGGTTGCTGTATAAAGGTATTTTAAGAACTATTTTTTTGTTTTTTCAGCAGCTTCATAGCCAAAAGCTACAATTTGTGCTAACGCATCTAAAATGGCTTGTTTTCCGTCGGGTTGGTTAACATCAATACCGCAAATCGTAACGCCATTGGTCTTGGCATGTAGGGAAAGATAGTAGATTCCGCCAATCATTACGGCTGTTATAGCTCTCATATTAACACCGGTGCCTTCAAAATAGGGATCCGAATATTTGAATAGTTCTTCGCCTACTTTTTCTCGTAATTCGGCAATTTCAATTAAAAGCGGGTTAACTTCACTAAGTTCCCAAAGGATCATTTTTTGCATCTCGACGTCTTCAAGAAAGGCATTAAAATGACCTTGCAGAAAATGTTGACCATCCGTTACGCTGACGTGATTCTGCGTAATGATGTCTGGAACTATTTCATCGTCATACGAATTCGCCCAGTAATCCCGTTTCCTGATATAGGTTTCAATAAGATTGTTTACATCACCAAAATACGCGTAAATCAGTTTACGGTCTAAACCTGCAGCTGCTGCTATTTTTGCAATAGTGAGACCTGTATAACCTTCCGATCTCAGGACAATTCCCACTGCATCAACAAGTTTTTGCATCGTTCGGGCTTTTTCCTTTATCGGACCTTGCGATACTTTTCTTTTTTTGGGTTGACTTTCTTCCGGTTGCTCCTTATCTTTCATGATCGTCATTGATTTGCAGTGCAATATCCGACTTTTTAACTAAAAAGTCAAGTGGTTTTGAGGTTTATCTGTTGTTAGTGGCTTAGTAAGTCGTTTTGTCAGACCCTATTACAGGAATGTAAAATAAAATGTGAACTATTGTACGTGTTGTTTTAAAATGATTTTGATAAGCTGTCATCTCCCGTTATTATTAGGATTGGCTCTAAATTTCTGAAACTATTGTTTTTTAACACAGGGAGTATTCACTATTTTAAAAGAGAGATTCTTATTTTTGTAAAAAAGAAGACTACTTTGAAAGTGTATTTTTTGGGTACGGGAACCTCACAAGGGATTCCTGTAATTGGAAGTGATCATCCGGTTTGCCTGAGCCGCGATACAAAAGATAAACGATTACGGGTTTCCGCTTTACTAAGCTGGGAAAACCAGTCGTATGCTATTGATTGTGGTCCGGATTTCAGACAACAGATGCTGGCGGCCAATTGTCGTAAACTCGATGGTATTTTGTTTACACACGAACATGCGGATCATACAGCTGGACTAGACGATATCCGACCGTTTAATTTCCGACAGGGCGACATGCCAATTTATGGACATAAAAGAGTAATTGAAAGTCTGAAAAGACGTTTCGATTATATATTTGAAACCGAAAACCGCTATCCGGGTGCGCCATCCGTAACGGTAACGGAAGTGGAGAAGGATTCCGATTTCGAAATCGGTGGTAAAAAAGTGATTCCGGTAAATGCATGGCATGCAAACTTACAGGTGTTTGGCTATCGGATAGGTGATTTTGCCTATCTGACCGATGTAAAAACGATCGAACCCGAAGAAATCGAAAAATTAAGAGGATTAAAAGTCCTTGTTGTAAATGCACTCCGGATCGAACCCCATATTTCCCACTTTAATCTCGAGGAAGCACTGGCGTTTATTAAATTAATTCAGCCCGAAAGAGCTTACCTGACACACATCAGTCATCATATGGGATTCCACGAAGAAGTGCAGCAAACTCTGCCGGAAAATGTATTCCTGGCCTATGACAACCTAGAAATTGTAATTTAACCACTATGAAAAAAGCAATACTTTATCTTTTTATCCTGTCATTACTGTTTAATATTTTTCAGTATATGAACTCGAATAAAATCCTCAAAACACAAGGTCAAGAACTCGAAAATGCCAAAACACGTATCACAAAAGTTCGGGATTCCATCACGACTCTCCGGGAAGAAAAAAACGACAGTGATTATTTTTCTCTGGATTATGACGATGATGCACAGGAATATTTTTCACGCTATGATGTGTCTAAAGTCGCTGCCAAAGTGAAAGAAGATCTGGTAACGCTTAACGATGCTAAAATGGGTAACCGTTTGGTACCCTATGAGCCCATTAATGGAAATAAATTTATTATCAGTAAAATAAAAATACTAAATCACCGTTGGATTATAGCCGACTTTTACAGCGGATCGGCTAGAGGGGAAGTCCTGTTAAAATATTTTTATAACGAAGATAAGCCTACCGATTTCGAACGTATTGATGCGATTTTGTTTGCCAATACGGTACAATAATAGGATTATTTTGTAAATTTAAAATTTCAACAGCGTCTCTTTTCGATGGCACTTTTGAAGCAAAACGATAATAGAATGAAAAAAATATTGCCCTTACTTTTATGCAGTTTTCTTTTCGTATCCTGTGATTATATCATGAAAAAACACGATGACGAAAAAGAGGTTGTAGTGAGTCCTAAACCGATGGTTCTGGGAACTGACCGGGACGAACACGGATGTGTTGGTTCTGCCGGTTATCGTTGGTCGGTACTTAAAAAGGATTGTATTCGTGTGTTCGAAGAAGGTTTCCGTCTAAATCCGGTAAAAGAAACAACCGTTGACGAGGAAGAAGAAATCGAAGAACCAATTATCAGTGGTTTTGTAACTTTCGAAAAAGATGGTGATCGGGCGGAGTTGTTTTTACCGGATAGTAATAATTCGGTTATCCTGACACGGGAAAAAGAAGGTAAACCGTATTACGGAGCAGGTTGGACATTGGAAACCGAAGGCGGTTTAAAACTGATCCAAAAAGGAATCGTAAAATATAAAGGTGCCTTAACTGAAGAAAAACAAGTAACGGGAAGTGATAATCCCGAGCAATAAAAAAGTCCGGTGATTACCGGACTTTTTAGTTTATTATAAGGTTTGTTGCAACCAGTTTTTAAAATCGTAGAAGTTTTGCGGAGCGACTCCATGTCCTACCGGATATTCGTTATAAACGACATTCAATCCCAAAGCTTTTAAAAATTCAGGCGCTTTTCGAGCCCATTCTACCGGAATTACCTGGTCTACGGTTCCGTGGGAAATAAAAAAATCCAGTTTTGAAAGTGCTTTATCGGTATAACCATCAGCCAAAATAGCCGGATTGATGTACCCGCTTAAAGCGACTACGCGTTGTATTTTTTCCGGATCGGATAAAGCAACAGCATAACTTAAAATAGCACCCTGACTAAAACCAATCAAAGTAACTTTTGTCGGATCAATAGGGTAGGTTTCGATTAACTCCTCGATAAATTTACTAATAAGATCACGGGATTCGATCGCCTCATCGTCATCCGAAAATTTATTGGCATCACTATCAAAGTGGATACTATACCAGGCATTTCCGTAAGGCGGCATCGGATGCGGTGCCCGTGCAGAAATAACATAATAATTGTCCGGTAGTTCCGAAGCGAATGAAAACAGATCTTCTTCATTGCTGCCGTATCCGTGCAATAGCAATAATAACGGATTTTTATCCGACTTGATTTTGGGTTCTCTAACGAGGTGAAATAACGATAGACTCATTTTATGCTAAATTTTTAAACCAGTCCTGGAAGTATTTTCCCAGGATAGGAGTGATTTTCATTTCATTTTGGAAGGCACCCACGATTCCGTAGGCCCAAAGCACAAAAAAGAAGATAAAAAATGCAGAAGAAGCCATCCAGCTATCGGCATATCCTACAAAATAAGCCAGGACATAAAAAGCAAGGTGTGTACCAAATGCCTGACGAATGTGAAAACCGGCAAATGGATTTTTAGTTTCCAGATTCATAAAAATAGCAATAATGGTTCCGATAATGGTGATATAGCTGATGATAGCTGTTGTTTTGCCTTGTTCTACAGTATTTTGCATCTTTTATTCGTTTAGAATTAATTTTCCGTGGTTGTAAATTCCATAGGCTTTTCCTTTCATCGGTTGTCCCAGAAAAGCAGAATTTTTAGATTTGGAAAGAATATGAGCTTTAGTAAATTCCCATGTTCCTTCGGTTGTAAATAAACTCAAATTCGCTTTGTGATCGACGTTTATGGATTGTGTTTTGATTCCGAAGAATTCCTTTCCAGCGGTTAAGCGTGCTACGATAATGTCAATTGGAAGTACAGCTGCTAACGCTCCGAAAGCGCTTTCCAAACCGATAGTTCCGTTTTTGGCATTGTCGAATTCCATTTTTTTATGTTCGATGTCCAATGGATTGTGATCGGAAGTGATCATATCGATTGTACCATCGAGAACGCCCGCAATCAGGGCTTGTCTTTCTTGTTCGTCGCGTAAAGGTGGTGTTACTTTATAACGGGTGTCAAAACCGGTTAGTTTTTCGTCGGTCATAACCAAATGGTGTACCGCAACGCTACAGCTCACCTGTAAGCCTTTTGCTTTGGCTTCGCGTAGTAAAGCTACGGATTTTGCCGTAGAGATAGTAGGGATATGTAGTTTTCCGCCCGTGTATTCCAATAGGAAAAGGTTACGGGCTACGTGGATGTCTTCGGCTAGTGTCGGAATTCCTTTTAATCCGAGGCGCGTACTCACGATGCCTTCGTTGACCACTCCGTTTCCTTTTATTTTTTCATCCTGACAATAAGCGATGATCAGTCCGTTAAAATCCTGCGCATATTGCAGTCCGATTTTTAACAGGTTGGCGTTGTCCAGGCTTCTGTTGTAATCGCCAAAAGCCACAGCACCGGCATTGGTCATGTCGAATAATTCGGCCAGGTCTTTTCCTTCGCTGTTTTTGGTCAGTGCGCCAATCGGGTGTAATTGTGTGGCAGCTTCCCGGGCTTTGTGTACTACAAAATTAACTTCGGTCTGGTTGTCCACTACAGGAGCGGAATTGGGTTGTAACGCTATATCGGTAAAACCGCTTCTGGCGGCAACATTCAGTCCGTTGGCAATCGTTTCTCTTTCTTCATAGCCCGGTTCGCCAAGCGATACGGAGCTGTCAAACCAGCCTTGGGAAACATGGAGATTTTCCAGTTCGATAACGGCGGCGCCTTCTTCATTCGAAAGGTTCGATCCGATAGCACGGATAATACCATCGATAATTTTCAGGTCCGTTTTTTGGTTGTGATACGGACTGTCGGTATCGATGATCGTTGCGTTTTTAAGAATTACATTCATTTTACGAATTTTTGGATCAGTAGTTCTAGTAATAAAAATAGTAGTGTTGCGATGATAAAATATTTCCAGGCTTCACTGGCTGTTCGCGTCGAATGGATATCGTTGTAAACAGTGGCAATGGAGTCGGTTTTAGTATAGTTATCGTAAATGTTTTCGTTGTGCAGGCTCAGATCACTTTCGGTACGCGCATGATTAAAACTGATGTTTTTCAAAATCGTATTCCCTTTCGCGATAGCATAATTTCCCGATTGTTCCGGATAGTCTCCAAAGGACAGTTTGATCTTGTTGTTTAGGAGCTGTTGCATTGGAATAAAATCCGATTTTTCGTTTTGAACCGTTACTACTTCATCTTTCGATAAGATAACGTCCAATATCAGACTTTGATTGTCTCCGATTGTAAATTCGGATATTCCGGTTTTCTGATTATTTTGTGCCATGTTGTAAAAAGTAGGCACAATTAACGGGGAGTTTTGGAAGTTACTGTTTGTTTTATTGATCGGCGCTGCAAACAGGTATAGCATTCCGATTTTATTGGTTACCGAACTCAAAAACGGCGTCTGATCGTCGTAACTTAAAATACCGGCCGGATTACCGCCAATCGTAAAGGTGCTGTTGACTTTCGGATATTGGAAATTATCGGTTTTCTTTTCGAATACGGTTTGGTATAGCGGATGGTTAAAGGCTATTTTCGTGATTTGTTTCGGCGTATTTTGTAAGGAACCGATTTTGCTGATTCCGAAATTCCCGGAAAATGAAGTCAGATTTTGTACTGATGTTTCCGCTGCCGGGATTACCACAATAGTACCGCCTTTGTCGTAAAAAGCCTTTAAAGTAGTGGTTAGTGCCTGCGGAATTTCTTTGAGCTCATTTATAATAATCGCGTCTTGTTTGTCGAGTGTATTATAATCGAGTGTGCTTAAAGTAGTATTTTTATATTGGAATTCTTCCGGAGTGTAAATCCGTGATAAAAATGCATTTTTGTCGGCATCACCGATAGCAATCACATTGGATTTTTCCGGTTTTGAAATACTGAAATAATACGTGTTATCATAGGTCAGGCTATTGTCTTCCAGAGAAACATAACCGTGGAAATCTTTTTTCGGAAGATTGAATACAATATTTTTTTTCGGGGTGTCAAATGCAATTACAGTTTTGGCAACCAGATTTTTACCGTTATAAACCGCCATTGGGATTTCGGATTGTAATTCGCCATAAGCACTTAACGCCACTTTGATCTCATAAAAATCATCGGATTGCTGGTTGATCGAAACCTTATCGATACTGATGTTGTTTTTGTTTTCGGCCTTTGGGATAATACAATAGACCGGACTTTGTTCCTGAATGACCGCCGCGTTTTGATCGGCTTGTACGGCATCGGTAATGAGCACAATATCTTTCGGAACATTGGGTTTTTGGGCTTCGACTTTGTTTCGTAAAAAATCAAGTCGGAAAGGGACCGAGCTGTACGATAATGATTGTAACTCTTTTTGGATCGAACGGATATCCGTATCCCAAAACGCTTCGGTATTGGTGACTAATGAAAACCGCTGATTGTCCGGAGTGTTTTCCAAAAGATCCTGTACGGCTCGTTTTAACAATTCACCGCGATTACCTTTGGCTTGCATCGAAAAGGAATTATCCAATAGGATTACCATTTCGTTGGCTGTATTTTGGGTGTCTTTTGCGTTAAAAAAAGGTTGTGCAAAAGCCAGAATCAAAGAGGCTAACAATAGTAATCGCGTACAAAGCAATAACCATTTTTTTATTTGCGAACTCTTTCGTGTCTGGATACTGACTTCTTTCAGGAAGCGAACATTGGTGAAGTATTCTTTTTTAAAACGACGCAATTGAAATAAATGAACCAGAATTGGTATAACCAATAGAAAGAGGAAATACAGAATTTCAGGATGTTTGAATTGCATTGTATTTTAATGTTTGTCAAAAATAGTAATTAGTTTTTAGTTTTCGACATTACTTCGGGTACCAATTATTTCTTTTTTCGTTTGGCGGCTCTGTTCTTCTCTACAGCGCGGTTACGCGGTTTTGTTTTTCGCGGGGTTCGTTTACCCGGACCACCAAGGTTTACTTTTTTATTTTTATCGGATTTATCGTGAAAAGCACCACCTCCGTCGAGTTTGGTTCTTTTTAAAAGGAATTTTACTTTTTGTTTTTCTTTTTCGAACTCCAGTCTTTTTTCTTCTATTGTTACGGATGCCGGGATTTCTAATATTTCCAGTTCTTTTTCCATTAGTAATTCGGATTCAACCTGGAATTCTTCTTCTTTCGGATCGATAAGGCTAATGGCAATACCTTCTTTATCGGCACGACCGGTACGTCCGATTCGGTGGATATATTGTTCCGGTACTTCCGAAAATTGCATGTTAATCACATGGGTAATATCCGAAATATCCAATCCACGCGCCATAATATCGGTGGTTACGATACCGCGAAGGTTGCCTTCCTGGAATTCGGCCATCGTATTCAAACGGTAATTCTGGGATTTGTTGGAGTGGATTACTCCAAACTGACCGGAAAAGTCTTCATCCAAATGTTCCATCAGGATATCGGCAACTCTTTTGTTATTTACGAATACCAAGATGCGTTCCAGGCTATCGTCTTCCGTTAGTAAATGTTTTAAAAGATTTACTTTGGTTAGGAAATTCGGTACATGGTATGCAATCTGACGTATTTTTTCCAAAGGTGTTCCGGATGGTGCCAGGGAAACTTCTTCCGGAAAATCGAAATATTCGTCCAGTAATTCATCCACTTCATCCGTCATAGTCGCCGAGAATAAAATATTCTGACGTTTCGGTTTCATCATCGATAAAATAGACGTGATCTGAAAACGGAATCCTAAATTCAGGATTTCGTCAAACTCGTCAATGACTAGTTTTTGCATTTCGTCAAAACGAACAACATTATCCAACGCCAGATCCATTAATCGCCCCGGGGTAGCTACTAAAATATCTACACCTTCGTAAACCGAGGTTTTCTGAGTGTTGATATTTACACCTCCGTATACGCCCAATACGCGAACAGACATGTATTTGGATAGCTTTTCAACTTCTTCAGCCACCTGGACCACCAATTCTCTCGTTGGTACAATGATCACTACTTTTGGAGTATGTGTTGGCGTAAATTTCCACTGTTTTAAAATCGGAAGCAGGTAGGCAAATGTTTTACCCGTACCGGTTTGGGCAATTCCCATCATATCCCGTCCCGACATAATTACCGGAAAAGAACGCTCCTGAATTGGAGTAGGCGTGGTCAATCCTATTTCGTCTATAGCTTTTTGTAAGGATTTTGGAAGATTAAATTGCTCAAAAGTGGTCATATAGTGTTTATTTTGGGCAAAGATACAACATTTATTTTTTTATGGTATTTCGGTATAAACAGGGTATTAATGGGCTACTGATTCTTTTTGTAACTAACTTTATAAGTACAACGCGTCGCTCCGGAAACAATATGATCCAGACGTTCTATGGTTGTTTCTTCGCCTAAAACAGCCTGAAAAGTTTCTAACTCGGATCGGCAAAACCCCTGACATATGGTAGCTGCGGCGCAAATCGGGCAGTGGTTTTCGTATATCAAAAAATGATCATCTTCTTGGGTATAGCCGGCCATATAACCTTCGTTGTTCCGGATTTCGGTTAGCATCTGAATGCGTTTTTCAAGTATGTCTACACCCGATACGGCGTTCAGATAACTGTTCCGGATTTCTGCGGAATGTGCTTCGATAACGGCATCCAGTGCTTTTCCCCCGAGTATTTCCCTTGTTTTCTGAATCAGTTTTACCGTCAAATCCGCATGCGTATCCGGGAAACGGGAATTACCGGTAGCGGTAAGCGACCAGATTTGCTGCGGTCGGCCGCGCCCTTTGGAAACCGTTTCCGATAGTACCAATCCCTCGGAAGCGAGCTTTAAAATATTAAAACGCGCGCCTTCTGTGGTCACATTCAGTTCTTTGGCCAGGGTTGTAACAGAAAGCGGGCCTTTGGTTTTTAGTATCCATAAGGCTCTTTCGTTTTCCGGTAATTTAATTTTCATAATAAACAAAGTGATTATTTGGTTTATTGGACAAATTTACTACATTTGCTTCAGAATCAAAAATAATAAATAGCGATTGTACCTAAACAGGATTAGCGCGAAATTTGTGGGTTGTAGCTATCCATAAGTACAATCGGATTCGTTTGGATTATGACTGAAGATACAACTATAGAAAATAAAGTGACGGCTTCCGGGATTTTACGATTGGATTTAGAAGCCTACCGTCCCGAGATGACTTTTGTAACATTTGATATAAAACCCTACTTATATGAAGAGTTGATCATTATAGAAAAAAGTTTTAGAACTGCGATGGATTCCGTAAATTGGGAAGACTTTTCGGGTAAAGCGGTGTCGGTAGTTTGTTCTGTTGAGGCGATTATTCCACAATGGGTTTATATGTTGATCACGACAAAATTAAAGCCTTTAGCTGCGTCAATTGCCTATGGAACAGAAAAGGAACACCTGATTAAAAGCTGGGAAAAGGCGATTGAAAATGCCGATTTGTCTTTGTATTTTGATAAAAAAGTGGCTGTTAAGGCCAGCGAACAGATACCGGATGCCCTTTATATTTGCGTAAGCACTATTCTGGCCGGTAAAGTTGCCACATTGCTATATGGCGAACCGGGATTGCCTAAGGTGATCCGGAAATATTAACCAATTACTGTGATTGATGAACGTACTTGTATTTAATGGGGCGTTGGAAAGAAGATCCAATGCGACCTCACATAAAATTGCCGATTATTTTAAAACCGAATTCGAAGCGACCGGTGCGAATGTTACCGTTTTTAATCTGCCGGATTCCGGAATTCCACTTTTTGACGTTACCCTGAATACGGTACCTAAATCGGTGGAGATGATGGCGCATGTATTTCGCAATGCGGATATACATATCTGGTTAACACCTTTGTATCACGGCGGAATGACCGGTGTAATGAAGAATTGTTTGGACTGGCTGGAAGTCAGTTCGAAAGAAACAATACCGTATCTGACGGATAAGACGATCGGGTTTGTTTGTTGGGCTGATGGAAGTCATGCGATGAACGGTATTACGAATATGGATGCCGTGGCCAAATCACTACGGGCCTGGACGCTACCTTTTAGTGTTCCGATTGCGCGTAAAGCATTATATGATCATGAAGGTGCCTTTACGGACGAATACCGTCAGAAATTTGATCAAATGGTAAAATTGCTGGTGAATTGTAAACATCACAAACAAGTATAATTCAACGAACGATTGGTATCGTTTTCGTGATACCGATAGCTGAATCCTTAAAAAATATAAACCGTAACCTATTGAAAATGTTCAATAGGTTACGGTTTTTGTATTTGTATCGTTTTTAAATGTTGTATTTCCGTTCAAAAAGCAGTAAGAAAGAGTCATTTATGCTATTGTTTTTTAATGTTTACGGAACTTTTGGTAAACGTTTAAAAAATGAAAATTATGAGATTCGTTACTATTGTAAAAAAAATAAGTATTCCTTTTTTAGGAGTATTGTTGTTTGTTTCGTGTAATTCCGATGATTCTGGTACGGTAAAAAAAAATGTAAGTCAGGAAGAGAAAAATTATACGAAGGAATTAATTCTAAAGAAGTTAGTAGAATTAGGATTAGACCCGGCCAATGTATCGTTTACAGATGAAATCAAACCGGGAGAGTGTATAATGCTGAAGTCTTTAGATGATTTGGAAAAGATATTTCCCAGAGATACTATTTTAAGAGAAGAGGAGATGTTGCCTGTGTTGGATACATTACAGGATAATAGTACTGCGACAAGATATAGAAGAAACTGGGATTTGAGAGATTATTGTTATTATTCCGGGCAGTTTCCGGTTCGTGGAGCTTTATATATGAATATGAATCTTAGCTTTAATTATAATAGAAATTTATTGGATGCCAGGCAATTTGATGCAATCACCAATGTTTTTACGGATATTACGGGCTTTACATTAGGAGTATCCTATAACCAAAGTTTTTATCATTTTAATGTTGATAGAGGAGCTCCCTATGAAGTTACAGTAGAAGGGATTTTTAATTATAATTTATTTTTTGAAAGCGTTGGAACAGTATATAGGCGTAGATTAATAACAAAAGGAAGATTTAGTCCTTCACTTAGTAAGTATGGAGGCTATCCATCTTTTGCTTTTTTTACGGCATATTTTAAAGACATGGGATAAGGGGAGATTATTAATCTTAAAAATAAAAAAATGAGTGTATTTTACTGGCAATTGTTTCTGTTATGTTTGATTGTATTTATCATCTTTAGTTTGTTTCGACTGAGTAAATCGAGATTGGAGTCGGATAGAAAAATTATCTGGTGTATACTGATACTTGCTTTTCCGGTTTTGGGAAGTCTGGCCTATTTTATGGTAGGAAATAAATAAATGTTCGATAAACAAATACAAACAACCATCTATTAAAAGCAACCATCTATATTTTGTGATAATTTAGCTTTTTATTTAGAATGATTCTTATTAATTTTGCCCAACTATGATTTTACAGTAGTTGCTGTAAAAAACGGTATCATTCAAAACCAAATTATCATGACTATAAACTTCAAACAGCTATTTATCGCTTCGATAACACTGGCTTCCGTAACGCTTCACGCGCAACAAAATGTATTTTTAGAGCGCTCTTTCTGGAAAAAAAATCCTGACATTACCACTATAAAAGCGGAAATCCAAAAAGGAGGGAATCCTTCACAGCTTAACAGCAATGCTTTTGATCCGGTGGTATTTGCCATAACCGAAGGGGTTTCTAATGATGCAATCAAGTTTTTATTATCGCAAGAAGGTAACGGTGTAAATAAGCTAACGCACGATGGTAGAACCTATCTGTTTTGGGCGGCTTATAAAGGAAATGTCGATCTGATGGAGTATTTATTAAGCAAAGGTGCTAAAACCGATATACAGGATGACAAAGGGTATACCCCATTGAACTTTGCCGCTGCAAATGGCCAGACAAACACCAAAGTGTATGATTTGTGCCTGAAAAACGGAGCCAATCTGAAAAAAGATGTGGATCACGAAGGGGCTAATGCACTTTTATTAGTTGCAGCTTATGATAAAGATTTTTCTTTGATTAACTACTTTGTAAATAAAGGACTGGATCTGAAAAGTACCGATGCCAACGGTAATACGGCTTTTAACTATGCCGCCAGAACCGGAAATATCGAAACCCTGAAAGCGTTATTAAAAAAAGGAGTGAAGTTTAACGATAACGCGATGATCTTTGCCAGTCAGGGAACACGTAGTACCGCCAATACACTGGGCGTATACCAATATCTGGAAGAATTAAAAATTAAACCGACAGCTACCGGTAAAAACGGAGAAACCGTTTTACACGCCATCGTAAGAAAAGACAAACAAGGTGATATTATTAAATATTTCCTGTCTAAAGGTGTCGATATAAACCAACCGGACAAAGATGGTACTACCGCTTTTATGAACGCAGCAGCCAGTAACAACGATCTTGAAGTGCTAAATATTTTACTACCTTCGGTTAAAAACATCAATCAGGCGAATAAAAAAGGAGCGACCGCATTATTATTAGCGGCACGTTACAATTCTCCCGAAGTGGTTCGTTTGTTGTTAAGTAAAGAGGCCGATGTAAAAGCAGTGGATGCCAATGGTGATAATATAGTGGCTTATTTAATGCAATCGTATACACCGCAAAAAGAAGAGTTGTTCCGCGCCAAATTAAAAACAATAGAACAAACCGGATTGAATGTTGCTACGCCTCAAAAAAACGGAAATACATTGCTACATATGGCAGTTGCAAAAAACGATATGTCGTTGATCAAACTTATCGAAGGCTATAAATCGGACGTAAATGCTAAGAATAAAGAAGGAATGACTGCTTTACATAAAGCGGCTTTAGTAGCGCAGGACGATACGATTTTAAAGCATCTGATCAACAATCTTGACGCTAAAAAATCAATCCAGACCGAGTTTAAAGAAACAGCCTATGACCTGGCTTCTGAAAACGAAACATTGACTAAAAATAAAGTAGCAATAGATTTCTTAAAATAAGAATATGAAAAAACTGTTTAAAGTAGCCCTTGTCCTAGCGTTGGTATTTTGTTCGGGAGCAACCGTAATGGCGCAGAAAGGTGGATCATCGAAATACAAATGTATGGTTCAGATGACAAATTATCCCGGTGAAGGTGCTTATATTGTGGTATCGTTAATCGATCCGAAAGGAGCCTATGAAAAAACACTTTATGTGATGGGTGATGATAAAAAATGGTACAAGGACCTGAAAGAATGGCATAAATTCCAGACTAAAAAACCGGCTAATCTTAGTGCCATTACCGGAGCATCGGTTTCGGGTGGTGAACGTAGCATTACGGTACTGGAATTAGAAAATGCGAAGATTAATGCCGGTTATAGCCTTCGATTCGAATCGGCTGTAGAAAATCAGGAATATCGTGTGAAAGACATCGAATTCCCGTTAACAACCGAGAATCTTTCGGGTAAAAATGAAGGTACGGGATATATCCGTTACGTACGTATCAGTCCGAATTAACAACAGGAAATATGACAATCTCATTATGGAGATACAGCCATCTCGCGTTGGCTGTATCTTCTTTTCTCTTTATAGCCCTCGCTTCCGTAACGGGAATTGTGCTTGCTTTTGAACCCGTTCTGCAAAAAACACAACCCTATCGCGCAGCTGACTTCAACCAGATTACGGTGGCTGAATTGCTACCGGTACTGAAAAAGGAATACGACGAAATTACCGATGTAACGATTGATGCCAATCAGTTTGTAATAGCCAAAGTGATTGATGCCGATGGTAAGGATGTAACGGTTTACATTGATCCGAAAACAGGAAAGTCGCTTGGAGCGGTTCCTAAAGAAAATGAATTTTTCCGATGGGTAACCACACTGCATCGCTCGCTTTTTTTACACGAAACCGGAAGGGTTTTTATAGGCATAACCGCCTTTTTATTGTTTCTGATCGCGAGTACCGGAACGGTTTTGGTAATCCAGCGGCAACGCGGTTTAAAACGTTTTTTTTCCCGGATTGTTAAAGAAAACTTCGCACAGTATTACCATGTACTATTGGGAAGACTGGCATTAATTCCGATTTTGATCATTACAATTACCGGAACGTATCTGTCGTTAGTGCGTTTTGAATTGTTAGGACCGGAAAAAAAGATAACCCACAATATCGATTTTGATGGCATTCGTTCGGAACCGGCTCAAAAGTTATCCGATTTTAAAGTATTTCAGCATTTACTTTTATCCGAAGTACAGTCCATTGAGTTTCCGTTTTCAGAAGATGTAGAAGATTATTATACGTTTAAACTAAAAGACCGGGAATTGGTTGTGAATCAGATCACTGGTGATATCCTAAGTGAAATTCCGTATTCGCAAACCACACTTTTGTCGAATCTGAGTCTGACGTTGCATACCGGGCGTTCGAGTACTGTTTGGGCGATTGTTCTGGCGATAGCGGCAGCGAATATTCTGTTTTTTATTTATTCCGGTTTTGCAATTACGTTAAAAAGACGTGGCCATCGTGTTCGTAATAAATTTAAAAGTGATGAAAGTCGTTTTGTAATCTTGGTAGGTTCGGAAAACGGATCGACATTCCGTTTTGCGAATGCCGTTCACGAACAGTTATTGAAACAAGGAGAGAAGTCCTTTATTGCCGAGTTGAATGCGTATACGGTTTTTCCGAAAGCAGAATACCTTATCCTGTTAACGGCCACGTATGGTTTGGGCGATGCACCGACAAATGCGGCGAAATTCCAGACATTATTAAAAAAACAACCACAACAGCAACCGGTTCACTTTTCGGTTTTAGGCTTCGGATCCAAATCCTACCCGGATTTCTGTAAGTTTGCTTTTGAGGTTCACAATATACTGGAGCAACAAACATGGGCGACACCATTGCTGGATATTCATACGGTTAATGATAAATCTCCGGATGATTTCCAACGTTGGGCGAACCTTTGGTCGCAAAAAGCCGAAATTCCTTTTTCCGGATCGATGATTGATTTTCAGGGAAAACCTAAGGGGTTAAAAACGTTTACCGTTGTTTCGAAAACAGAACTGGCCCATACCGACGGTGCATTTCTGATTCAGATCGCACCACAGCGCAAGTTAAAATTTACGTCTGGGGATTTATTAGCCATTTACCCGGCAAATGATCACCGGGAACGGCAATATTCGATTGGGAAAGTAGGCAATACGGTACAGTTAAGTGTAAAATTATATCCTGAAGGTTTGGGATCGTCCTATCTGTATGCATTACAACCAGGTGATACAGTACAGGCCCGGATTGTAGGTAATAAACATTTCCATTTTCCGAAAAAAGCCCGAAATGTAATTATGATTTCAAACGGAACCGGTATTGCACCGTTTTTAGGAATGCTGGACGAAAATAAAGGGGCGAATTGTTATTTGTATTCCGGTTTTAGGGGAGAAGCCTCATTTGACTTGTATCGGGATGGGATTGATTCCTGCCTTGCTTCACAAAAGTTAAAACAATTGCATGTAGCCTATTCGCGTGAAGGTGCAAAACAGTATGTAAAGGATTTACTGGTACGAGATGCTGTTTTTATTGCCGAAACCTTACAATCGGGAGGTGTGATCATGATTTGTGGATCACTGGCTATGCAACAAAATGTTATGACGCTATTGGAAATGGTCTGTAAAGAACAGAGTGGTATGGAATTGAGCCATTATCAATCGCACAACCAGATACTCACGGACTGCTATTAATGTTTCCTAATATAAAAAACGCAGCTGAAACAGAACTTCAGCTGCGTTTTTTATATAAAGGATGTCTGGTTGTATGGGGTACAATCATATTTTG
This sequence comes from Flavobacterium sp. WV_118_3, assembly GCF_039778605.1. Classification (NCBI taxonomy): domain Bacteria; kingdom Pseudomonadati; phylum Bacteroidota; class Flavobacteriia; order Flavobacteriales; family Flavobacteriaceae; genus Flavobacterium; species Flavobacterium sp. WV_118_3. Next base: position 764,376 of record NZ_CP156060.1, read on the forward strand.
GTCATTATAATGATATCCTATAAGGCTGTTATAAATGCACTAAGGTGTTCGATTTCGACATGATCCATAACGACAATTTTGTACCATTGGTTGGATGTGTCGTGTTTTTGCGGTACCAGATTAAAGCGTTCGGCGACTTGTTCCGGGATAAAAGAAGCCCGAATGGTTACAATATTCATAAACGGCTCTCTGAAATATGGGATTTTCAATAGATCGAGTTGCTGACATAACCAGGTGGTGCGCATTTGTAAGACACAAACTTTTTCAAACCATCCGTGGGCACCATAGGTTGTCAGAATCAGCCATACGGCAACGGCATTTGCTCCGGAACGGCTTCCGCAAAGTGTCAGGTCAAGTCCTTCTACATATTCGGCTTCTTTGGTGAGTACATTTTCGATAAGTCCTTTGCGACAGATAAAAATACCGGTTCCATAAGGTGCCTGTAGCATTTTATGAGCATCGATGGTAATGGAACTAATCTTTGGGTTGCGGAAATCAAGTTCAGAAGAAGCATTACTAAACGGATACACAAAGCCACCATAGGCCGCATCGATATGTAATTTATAATTCAACTGGTGTTTTTCAAGTAATGAAGTATAGATATCCGGATCATCTACCGAACCAAACATGGTGGTTCCCATATTGGCCACTACGATGAAATATTTTTTACCGTTTTCTTTGGCTTTGATCAATACTGCTTCCAGTGTTTCCGTTGTGATGGAGCGGTGCTCAAAATCTACCGGTACTTTCAACCAGTCAATCAACAGCAGGTTAGCTCCTTTCGGGATGGAATAGTGGGTATCTTCTGAGGCCAGTATTGCGATTTCACTGGGATGCGCTCCAAAAGTGTTGCTAAAATAATTCCGGTAAATCCATAGTGCCTGTATATTGGCTTCGGTTCCTCCGGGTGCGATATAACCATCGAATTTTTCAGGTTCGATATGGAAGATATCCACTGCGATTATATTGAGTACCTCACGTTCGATTTCCTGCGTCCCTTTAAAGGCCTTTTCGGAAGTGCCAAATGTATGACAACCAATATGGTTTGGATTGGCAACAAACGATTGTAGCATCGCGGCATCTTTTAAAAAGGGAGCTTCTTCATAAAATACTTTGCCATCCAGTTTGGAGGCGGGATAGCCTAAAGAGGCATCTTTTGAAAAGTTAACATTTTCTGCCAGCGCTTTCCGGATGCGGAGCTGACGTTCTGCAGCGGTTACTTTTTTCCAGTAATTCATATGGTTCTAATAGGTTTCTGCAAAATAATAAACCTATTTGCAGATAAAACATGATAATTGTTAGGTTTTGAATGTAAAGTACAGGTTCGAAACATAAGGGCGAACCGTTTAAATTAATGTCTGTAAAAGGGCTGTTTTTGACTCGGTTAGATTTGCCTGAATTTGAAAGGGTATCCATTAACTTTGTAGTATATGGTTTTGATGTTTTAAAATATTGTTCTGTATCCTCATTTGATAGTACCATTCCGTAGATTAAATAAATATAAATATATAATGAGTCTGAATAAGTATTTTGTATCGTCGGGTATGTCGATAATAGGTTTTCTAATTATAATTCTTTTTGTTTTTACGCCTGTTTCCTGTTCTGAAGAGCGAGATGTTTTTACTGCCGATTCGGTAAACGGAATGAAGGTTTTGGAGTTTAAAATCCAGTTGAATGATTTTAACGAAACTTCAGATATCGACCCAACGGAAAAGGAGCGTAGTATAAAACAGCTTTGTCTGTTTCTTTTTCAGAATAATGGCGATGAATTGGTTCAGGAGGATCGCTATCATGAAATTGAAAATGGAAAAATAAGGGTTACTATTCCGGAAAGTGAAATAGAGACGGGATTAAAAGCCTATTTAATCGCGAATATGAGTTTCTCTAACGATCCGATAACGGAGGCAGAATTACTTCAATTGAAAAGTACACGTCGGCCCGAAGATTTTATAGGTGATGGTTTTCCAATGTGTACCAGTGTACTTCCAATAGCATCCGATAAAGCAGCTCCGGTTGTAATTGAAGCGCTTTTGGAAAGGGTTCCATCAGCATTTTATATACAGGTTGAAGAAAATGCCGCGGCAGGTATTATTTATAATAATAGTTACCGGATAGAAGTTGAAGGATTACAAATACAGGAAGGCGCTCTGTTTAGCAATACCGTAACAGTACTACCAGCACAGGGAAAAACCAATTACAGTTCGAAACTGACAGCGGTAAATACGCCTGAAAATGTAGCCTACTTTTATCAGAGTCAACGGATCAAAATATATATTACACCAAACGACCCTAATCTGGGTAAAACAAAAATAATTACGATCGAAAATTCTGAAAGTGCATCCCGAAATAAGAAATTTTTATTAAAAATTAAACCGGTAAAAACAATCAAACAGGCTGTTGATTTTAGAATTCAGGTAACCGAGTGGGAAACAGCGGTAATTTTGGTAGAAGTTCCTTTGCTTACTGATGTTCCTCATAAACCGGGAATACTTTTTGCCGAGGGGGTTAGTCTGGATTCAGGATGGTACGACCTCAATAAATCCTTTGGACAGGGTGGTTTTTCAAACGATTCAAATATGTGTTGGGCGGCAGTTACAACGAATATGATTCAATGGTGGCAGGATCGTTATATAGCCGATGGGAATATACTTCCCGTTGGGGCTCCAAATGGTTTTACTCCGGGTAGAGAGCATGCTAATTTCCGGCAATTGGCAATTTTTGATGCCTTTGCTTCGCACTTTTCAAATGTCGGTGGGCATGAAGTAAGTGGTGTAGCCTGGTATTTTCCTAAGTATTTTCCGGAGCTTTTTCCAAATACAGATCATTTTTTTGATCATACATACTATGATGATAAATTTCCTAAAAATTTAAAAGAGTTTTCCGATTTTATCATTAATGGTTTTAAGGAAAGAGGTGTTTTGTCTATAGGAACATTTATGCGTAGTGGTCAGCATACTCGTTCCCTTTGGGGATGTAAGTATAATACCAATACCGGGATTGTTGAAAAATTATATCTGGTCGATTCAAACGATAAAAAAGCTATTATGTGGTTAGATGTGCCGGTAAGTGTCTCAACAAGTGGGAAATTGATGGCCGGGCCTCATGAAATATCGTCACTTTCTGTGCTTTATGCCCATCCGGGAAGAAATGCTTCTACTTTGTTATAATTCGTATATACCAGAAACTCGAAAAAACAGCAAGTTTTACGAAGTTAGCTCTGGAATACTAATGATTTTGCTAATAACAAAAAGGCTGCCCCGAAAGACAGCCTTCTTTATATAATATTAAGGGCGATTAGAAAAGCATTTTCTGTGTTTTCACTTCGTTGTTGACCGTTACCGTTCTTACGATGATCACCTGATTGTTGTTGTTTAATTTGTCGATAGCAATTGCCTGAGCATTGAAGTTATCGTTATTGAACAATACTTTACCAGATAGGTCAAAGATAGTTACGGATTGGATTGCATCTGTAGAAGACACAACGTTGATCACATTGTTTTGTTTGTACATAGTGATCGCGTTAACCGGTTGACCTAAAGTAAGGTTTTGAGCGACTTTAGCTACTGTTTCAACAGTTGTAACATCGATAATATTTGAATTACCACTTGTGTTACCAGCTACAGCTCTTACTCTGTAGTAGTACGTTTTGTTTGGTACTAATCCGGATACCGGTAGGCTAACTCCAAAAGAAGTTACGTTCTCATATCCTGGTAAGAATGATGGAATTGAACCAGAGAAAGTATGTGTACCTAAGTTGGTTACATCATTTACCGGTAATACATCCCATTCTGTTGCCAATGTAGGGAATCCTGAAGTTGGATTTACTGTTACTCCCGAAATTACAGACGCTTTACGAACTAAAGTTTTGTCAAGTGTAGTTAAAGAACCACTTGTCCAGGCTACTCCCGGATCTTCACCAATTCTTCCGATGATATCTACGTTAGCGTTTGTTGAAATTTTGTAAAGCGCTACAGCATCGTTACCGTTAAAGTTAACCGAAGCAACTACAGTAGTAGTACCAGAATAGAGAGAAGCACCTGAATTACGGATTACAACTGTACTTCCGTTAGCTAAAGTACCGGATAATTGTACGTCGTTTGCAGAACCTGAAGCACTGGTACTTCCGTTTGAATATAGACGTACACGGTAGTCTGATAAGTTAACAGCAGCACCGGTTCCGTTATAGATTTCTAAATATTTGTTTGTAGAAGTTCCTTCCACATATTCGGAGAAGAATAAGTCAGTAGCAAGAGCAGTAGAACCAAATGTTGCAGACTCACTCACGTCTACACGGTAGCTTTCTGCACCGAAAACTTCATCCCAGTTTGCCATAAAGCTATCCGCAGTAACTGCTGTAGCCGCTGTAGCAACCGGAGCAGGTACCGGAGCAGTAGTGAAAGTCAATTCCTGACCGTAGCTTACACCAGCAGCATTTACGCTATACGCTCTTGTATAGTATACTGTTTGTCCATATAAATCGGAAATGTTTACAGAATAGGCTCCGATTCCGGTTCCGTCATCAGCTCTGGCTATAACATCAGTTCCTCCGATTTCCGGTGAAGGTAATGTACTGATAACAACACCTCTTTCGATTACTGTTGAACATCCTTCGTTGGTTACCTCAGCAGAGACTTTTGCAGCATAAGCAGATAATACCTCAGTAGCTGTAGTAGCTACAGTAGCAACTTTGTTTACACCTGTACCGGCAGCAGCAACGATGATTACTGTTCCAGCACCAGCAATAGTTACGTTTTCGCTATAAGCGGCTACAGTTGTAGGCTCAAAACGTACATAGATGACCTGAGAATATGTTCCTCCGGCCTGTGTTAATGAAAGAGTCGATGTAAATGGTCCGGTAGCATCAGTTGCAAAAGTGAAACCAGCAGCTGGTCCTACTTCGATAGTGTCGGTAGTAAGATTGATTCCGGAAAGAGTGATGCTTTGTACAGCACTTACAGCGTTAATACAAACTTCACCGAAGTTAGTCAATGCTGTTACCGTGAATGTAGGTTGTGTGTTCGCGATCGTAACTACTTCGATAGTGTTTGAGTTGTCACTTGTGTTTCCGGCAACAGCTCTTACACGGTAGTAGTAGTGTTTTTCAGGAGTTAAACCTGTTACGTTATGTTGTGTACCATTTACGGTTAGGTTATCATAACCGGCAACAAATGAAGGAGCGATACCAGCGAAAGTGTGTGTACCTAAGTTCGATACATCGTTTAATGGTAAAGCATCCCATTCTGTTGCCAATGTAGGGAATCCTGAAGTTGGATTTACCGTTACACCAGACGTTACAAAAGCTTTACGAACTAAAGTTTGATCAAGAGTGCTTAATGAACCGCTTGTCCAGGCTGCTCCCGGATCTTGACCGATTCTTCCGATGATATCTACGTTAGCGTTTGTTGAAACTTTGTAAAGCGCTACAGCATCATTACCGTTGAAGTTAACTGAAGCCACCACTGTAGCTGTTCCTGAGTAGATAGAAGCTCCTGAGTTACGTAACACTATAGTGCTTCCGTTAGCTAATATACCGGATAATTGTACGTCATTTGCCGAACCTGAAGCACTAGAGCTTCCGTTTGAATATAAACGTACACGGTAGTCTGATAAGTTAACAGCAGCACCGGTTCCGTTATAGATTTCTACATATTTGTTTGTTGATGTACCTTCTACATATTCGGAGAAGAAAAGATCAGTAGCCGGAGCCGAAGAACCAAAAGTAGCCGATTCACTCACATCAAGACGGTAGCTGGCAGCTCCTTCTGAAGCATCCCAGTTTGCAGTGAAACTGTTGTGTGATACGTTAGTAGCATCAGTAGCGATAGGAGCAATAACAGGAGCGGTAGTGAACGTCAATTCCTGACCGTATGTTGTACCTCCGTTATTTACGCTGTATCCTTTTGTATAGTACACCGTACCTCCGATTAAACCAGATAAGCTGGTAACATAATTTCCGATACCGGTTCCGGCATCTGTAACCTTGATTACATTGGTTCCACCAATTACCGGGTTAGCCGATGTACTATAAACTATTCCTCTTTCTGTTACTGTCGAACATCCTTCGGCACTTACTTCAGAGGTAACTTTAGCAGTAGCAGCTGTTAAAGCACCAGCTTCAATTGTAGTGATAGTCGATTGCGTGTTGATTCCAGTTCCGGAAGCTGCAATGGTAACAGCCGGAGCACCACCACCAACAATTGCAATGTTTCCGTTGTGAGTACCGGTAGTTGTTGGAGCAAAACGGATGTATACTGTCTGATTAAGTGTACCACCAGCCTGAGCGATAGATAAAGTAGCAACGAAAGGACCTGTTGCTGTTTCTGAAAACTCATATCCGGCTAAAGGACCTATTTCCAAAGGAGTTGTAGTCATGTTGATTCCTTCTACGATAAAGTTACGTACTTCTGAGAACTGGTTCACACAAACCTCTCCGAATGCACGGATTGTACCAACGGTTAATGTTGGTAAAGTATTAACTAAAGTACTGGCAGTAACATCGGCACTAAAGCTAGTTTCTACTGCCGGAGTAGCCTGATTTCTGGCTTTTACACCAAAAGTATAAGCGGTATTGTCGGCAAGACCTGTAACCGTAATAGTTCCCCATTGAGCAGCGGTTCTCCAAACAGGATTCACGCCTAAAGTACCGTTAGCCTGTACATAACTTCCGTTGATTTCACGGATGGCATACGTTGTAACGGCAGGGTTATTGTTTTGTGTTGTAGCGTTTACCGTGATATCCAAAGTGTAAATTCCAGGATTGTTCACAGTTAAAATTCCCGGAACATTGGCAGCGGTATAGAAGTTAGCACCTGCTCCGTTAGAAACAACACTTCCAGCTGTTCCAACAGCTCTGAAGAAATACTGTGTATTCGGTAATAAAGTGTTTAATACAGCACTGATTCCTGTAGCAGTGGTTCCACTTACTGATGATGGAGTGGCAGCAATGCTGTTTCCGTAAGCAGAAGAAGTACCCCAGTTAAAAGCAGCAGCAGAAGTTGTTCCATTAGCATTAAGCGTACCGTTAAGTGTAGCTGAAGATGCTGTGATCGCTGAAGCAGCTACAGTAGTTACTGTTGGAGCATCGGCCCATGATACCACTACATTGTCTAAAGCAATACCGTCACGACTACCTGATCCGCTGATTTCATCGTATTTCCAACGGATCCATACGTTTCCGGTGTTATTGTCGATGGCAGAAAGATCAATATTCGTGTAATTGGTTACGGTACCTTCTGCAAGTGTACCGGATGCATAAGCTCCTCCGCTCACCGCTGTAAACCCGCTGGTAGCTGAGGTCGTACTGATCTCAAGATCAAAAGAGTTGCTACGGGCCTGCTCTCTGATTTTGATTATATCATACGAAATTTTTAAATTTGATTTACCTGTTGTATTGGTTAGTCGCAATACAATTGATCCTGGTACAAATGCACTTCCAGAACCAAGGATCCCGATTTTTGACCCATAGTTGTAGTTTGCACCTCCACTAGAAGTAGCATTACCCACTGTCATGGCATTGTCCACAGCCGTACCGTTATACGATGTCCATCCCGTAGGATACGTAGTTCCCGTTGCACCTGGTGTGGTGTTAAAATTTTCGGAGTAAGGAGAGGTACCCGGTAAGGTTACCTGACCCCACATCACAGTCGAGGCCAGCAAGGCCGTGAACAGAAGACCGGCATTGCCGATTGTCTTGTGTAAATGTGTTTTCATAAATTAAAAGATTTGGTTGTACTATTGATTATCAATACGATACAAACATAGCGGCTAGGTGTTAAAAATTGCCGTTTCTAAGATTGTGTTATAGTAAGCTGTAGGTTATTCTTTATTAAACAGAATGTTACCGGTTTAAATTATTTGTTAAATGAAATGACAGATTTTTAGGTTTAAGTGCAGGCGTAATGCGAATTATTTGTGTTTTTTGATAACTATGCTATACGTAATGTAATTGTTAAGCGGTTGAATTGGTTAAAATCGAATATGTACAATTGGGTTGGATTTTATGGGAGAAGTTGTTCAAACAAGTCATTTTTCTTGAAAAAGAGTGCATCACTTTGGGGAGCATTATAATACTTTTTATTTTGTGAAATACCAAAAAGAGAGTTTTTAATAAAAAATAGAATTAATGAAAAAAGTAATTTTTGGACTTTTAATGATGCTAACCTGTCCAGCAATGGCACAATGGTTTAATAGGACAATCTCGCATAATACTCTCGAACGGGAATACTGGCTCTACATACCGGAAAATTTTCAACCTTCCCAATCGACTTCTTTAATTATGGCATTACATGGAATGAGTGACACCTCGGAGGCATTTAGTAAAACCATAAATATAGAACGTTTGGCCAATCAGGAGCAAATCATTGTCGTTTGCCCACAGGCATTGCACGATACAATTCTGGGGCATACGGCGTGGAATTCCGGTGCAGGGATAGGCCCCGGAAAACAATTTAATGAAAGTATTGATGATGTGGACTTCATTAGAACGCTGATTGTTATGGTTTCCGAACAATATGCAATTGTTCCGGATAAGGTATTTGCTTTTGGATTTTCGATGGGCGGTTTTATGGTGCATAGGTTGGCTTTGGAATTAAATGATAAAATAACTGCTTTTGCTTCTGTGGCCGGAACCATAGGTGAAAGTTTGCTACCTATACTGGGAACAATTTCGGTTCGACCCGTTTCAATTGCTCATTTTCACGGTACAGGAGATAGCGTGGTGGCGTATACGAATAATGCATATGGGAGTAATGTGAGTATGATGTTAGCGTTCTGGAAAAAAAATAATAAAAGTAAACCCGAGGCGGAACATCATTTTTTACCGGATCGGATTAATGATGGTCTTACTGTAGATCATTATCGGTATACCAGTGAGTTTAATAGCGCTATAATCGAATTGTTTAAAATAAATGGCGGTTTTCACAGATGGCTAAACGATGAAGATAATAGCGATATTTCCTATACCGATGAAATCTGGAAATTTTTCAAAAAAACGAGTACACTTGCGAATCCGTCGTGGGAAGCTTTGCAAACAGAATTAGCGGTATATCCAAATCCGATTGATGGTGATGGGTTCACTATTAAGTTGTCAGGAAATGTTCCGAGTCCCCCCGATACGGTCTTTGTTGTCTCTGTTTATGATAACTTAGGCAGAACGATTTTACAAAAAGAATGTGTTTTTCTTTTGGGAGAAGCCAGCATAATAACAACTGTATTAAAAAAAGGGATTTATCTGATAGAAATAAAAAATAAGGAAAATTTCAAAAGGTCATTTGCCAGAATAGTAGCAAATTAAAAAGTAACCTAATATACATATGTTAAATCAATCTGTACGATATAAAAATGAAAGAAAAAATTACGCTGTTCTTGCTTTTATTGACATTACCAATAATGGCACAATGGAAAAATGAAACGTTGGAACATGGTGGAATAATCCGGGAATACAGGATTTATATACCTTCGCATTATCAGGATTCAAAACCGGCATCGCTGGTTTTTGCACTACACGGGCTATCTCAAAGCATGATCGAATTTAGTCGTATCATAGCAATTGAAAAACTAGCCGAAGAGGAAAATATTATTGTTGTTTGCCCACAGGGATTAGCTAGGTCGGCTTTAGGATTTAAAGTTACAGGATGGAATTCCGGAGCAAGTTTTGCAACTCTTGATATAAATGAATTTAGAGATATAGATGATGTAGGGTTTATTCGCTCTTTAGTAAACAAATTCTCAAACCAGTATACAATAAATCCGGACAATATATTTGCCTTTGGTTTCTCAATGGGTGGCTTTATGACACAGCGACTTGCTTTGGAGTTAAGTGATAAAATACAATCGTTTGCTTCGGTTGCCGGTACTATCGGAAATGGAATCTTGCCAATAGCACCAGACATACCGGCGCGTCCGGTTTCGATAGCCCATTTTCACGGAACTGAAGATGAAATTGTCGGATATGATAATAATGCCTTTGGATTAAATGTTGACAATCTGATTGATTTCTGGAAAACCCACAATCTGGGAGGGTTAAATCCGGAGCATTTTATATTTCCGAAAATAACAAAAGATGCTATGACTGTGGAACGTTTTACATATACCAGTAATTTTAATGATACCGAAGTAGTACTGTTTAAAGTGAATAATGGACCACACAATATATGGCTTCGTGAAGGTATTAATGATATTTCCTATACCGATGAAATCTGGAAATTTTTCAAAAAAACGAGCACACTTGCCAATCCGTCGTGGGAAGCTTTGCAAACAGAATTAGCGGTTTATCCAAATCCGCTCACAGGAAATCAGATCAATATTCGTCTGAGTGGACATCAGCAATATGAAAACGAAGCTTGTACTGTTATTGTGTATGACGGAATCGGAAGAGCAATTATCCATGAAAAATGTAAATTAATCTCTGGTAACGGAACGATAACTGCAAGAGATTTACCCAATGGAGGGATGTATTGGGTTGAGGTAACCGGAATTGAAAAACGCTTTAAAGCACATAAAAAGCTGTTAATTAACCGATAGATTCATTTCAAATTAAAAAAGCCTATCTTTTTCGTATTTTGAAAGAATAGGCTTTTTATGAAGGATTGGATTAGTTTAACCCTGCAAAAACAAAAGGCTTGGCATTTTTAAAATGTTTCAGGGTATCACCGGAATAAGTCTCCTGATTTTCGAGACTCAGTTTTTTAACGGTTGCTTTTTCTCTAAAATCTATTTTCTTTAAATCAACCCAAAAGGTATTTGGTGTTAGTACCGTTTCAAAGTAATACACGCGGTTTTTCTGGTCGGATACCGAACGCCAGCGTGTGGAAGAAATATTAGGCTCTTCCGGAGTAGCAATGCCAAAAGGAACCGAACAATTTCGGATTAAACTAAAAACACTTCCTACAGCAATTCGGGTATCATCTGTTTGAGGAATCACACTCAGGTAATATTTGGCTCGGGTAAAACGATCAGCTGCACGATTGGTACCCGGAAGCATAATGTTACCCGGAATGTTTTTCCAGTAATTATGTAAAGCCAGCTGTTCTTCAAAAATAGGCGAGTTGGTCATCACGGTATAAGTAGGATCGTGATGAATAATCAGTTTACCATTAATATATTCAAAAATGGCATTGTCGCCATAAATATCGGAAATCGATAAATGGAGTGTCGTAAATTTATCGGTACCCGGAATAAAATCAGAAACCACGACAAATCGTTCTTTGCTTAAATCCGATACAGCTTCACTAACAGTCGCAAAATTGTCCAGAACATATTGTGCCCATGCCGAAATAGCCAGGCCTTTTTGTTTTCCATTCCAATCATAAGACGGATATTTCGATTCGACCAACCATAAAACATTCGCAACAAGACCTTTCTCATTCATACCATCGGTTGTGGAAATATCATAAGCACTTGTGATCAAACTACCATATTTGGATTTCCAAAACAAAGAGTTTTTTCCTGCTTCCCCGTTGCGTTCCATTCCTCTTGGAAAAATCCAAAGGTTCGCTGGTATTTCGTCCTTCCAATCCATGGATCGTGCGGTGATGATCGTATTGTTAGGGCCTTTGTAAACCAAACGGGTACACGCTTTTATAGTTTCTGGTGTGAGGGAAATTAGGAGAAAAAAAGCAAAGAAACATCGGGTATTATTAAAAAACCGGAATGCAGTTTGGGTAAAGTTAATCATATCATCAGATTTTGAGGTTACTATACGAAATGGTAATCAATTTAATGATTTATAGTTTGGTAATCAATAGAGTAGGGAAATAGTTGAATAAAAGCACCTAAGCAGCGTTGTTTATAACGATTTGACGGCCCTATCTTTTGGAAAACAGAAAATAAATCGAGTTTTAAAAAAAGGAATTATAGGTCAAAACATACTAAGAAAGAGCCAAATAGATTATAAAAATAAAAAAATCGGGATACTTTTAGAAAACGTTAACGGAGACGAAACTTTTATTGTCTATTGAAAAAAACAGAAATTATGGAGTTAGTTACTTTAGAAAGCAAAGCATATCAGATGCTATTAGCAAAAATTGCAAAAATTGAAGAATACATTAAAGCAGACGACGCAAAACCAAAACCGTCAAAAGAGCAGGAGGAAATATGGATGGACAATTATGATGTATGTCAATTATTTCATATTAGTACCAAAACATTACAGCGTTTGCGTAAGGACGAATTATTGCCGTATACAAAATTAAGAGGAAAATGCCTTTATCGGATGTCAGACATAGAAGTCGCTTTAAACGAACGATTAATTAACAGAAGTCCTAAAAAATTAGACGAATTTCGAAAAAATTATGTAGTGAAAAATACGCACAAATAATAAAAGAGAACTTATTGATACGATGACCGAGATTGTATTGGGTTACTGTTTTCGAGAATGAAAATGTAGGAAAGTTATCGGATTAATTGTTATAGGTTTGAAATATAATTGTTTGTGTTCTGGTTCTTGCTTTGGGGATGTGTTTTTAAAAGAATTGTTTTCTCGCTTTTGAAAGTTTTGAGAATGCCTGTAACCGATTCATAACCGGAAAAACAGCTTGTATTGACAAGTATTATTTTATTGAAAATTTAACATTTCTTAAAAGGTCTGTATACACAACTTTATATAATTTTGAATCCATTATTATGAAGTTAAGAATTAGACTTTTTATAGCACTATGTTTTGTGCTGCTGACAGGGACTGTTGGGGTTTTTGCCCGAACGGCACATCAGCAGTTTCTCGGCTATGAAACAAGTGGTAATTCTGGAAAATTTCAGAAGGCTGGCGTATACAGTGCACTCAGTGATATCACAAATTATACTTCATGTCACGTAGAAAAATTAAATGATAAAACATATCCTACCGATAATGAGACCGAAGAAAATGAACTGACGTCTTCTAAAAAATGGTTGGAGTTAAATAATTATTTTACTACCGTATTATACATACAAGTACCCGCTAGGGATTACTACACCATAAAAAAGCGCTTACAACTTTGTAAGCCTTTTTTGTTTTTGCCTTCTTGCAAAAAATTTATCATCTTCCGCGTTATCAGAATTTGATTTCAAACTACCATTGGCGTTAAAACGCTATCTCCACTAACATTTGTTTTGCGGCTCCATGCTCCTGGGATTTTTTTGCCCGATTCGGAGTAAGGATATCTATGCCCGTACACTAAAAAATCAATAAAATTTTATACTGCTTAAAAGCAAAACCATTATGAAGAAAATCCTAATGCTCGCAGGGTTATGTACCTTGTTGTGTTCCATTGGCTGTACGTCAAAAAAAGAAAACGAAAAAGAAGATCAGGTAAAATATCTGGTAACCAATCCTGTTCAAAAGGATACGATGATCACCAAAGACTATGTGTCCCAGATTCATTCCATTCAACATATCGAGCTTAGAGCTCAGGAACGTGGATATCTGGAGAAAATTTTTGTAGATGAAGGACAATTTGTAAAAAAAGGACAATTGTTATTCCAGATCATGCCAAAATTATACCAGGCTGAAACACAAAAAGCTGCGGCCGAAGCGAGTTTTGCCGAAATTGAATATAAAAATACCAAACGACTTGCCGATAAAAATGTAGTTGCACCAAATGAATTGGCTATGGCGAAAGCGAAATTGGATAAAGCAAAAGCCGAATTAGCACTAACACAAGTACACCTTGGATTTACCGAAATCCGTGCTCCGTTCGACGGGATCATCGACCGTTTTCACGTAAGACAAGGTAGCCTTGTAGATGAAGGTGATCTGTTAACCAATCTTTCGGATAACAGTAAAATGTGGGTATATTATAATGTACCGGAGGCTGAGTATCTGGATTATAAAGCCAAAGTAAATAGCAATAGCACTCCAACTGTTGGCTTATTAATGGCCAATAACAAAATGTTTGATCATTCTGGTGTGGTGGAAACGATTGAAGGAGAGTTTAATAATGAAACCGGAAATATTGCCTTCAGAGCAACATTTCCGAACCCGAAAGGATTGTTACGCCATGGGGAAACGGGGAATATCAAAATGGGAATTCCTCTTAAAAATGCCATCCTGATTCCTCAAAAAGCAACTTTTGAAGTCCTTGACAAAAAGTATGTATATGTAGTCGATAAAGACAATGTATTGCGATCAAGAGAAATTCAAATCGCAGCAGAATTACCGCATATTTTCGTAATTAAAAGCGGCTTGGCACTTACTGATAAGGTGCTTATCGAAGGAATTCGTCTTGTAAAAGAGAATGAAAAAATCAATTACAAATTTGAGAAGCCCGAATATGTTATGTCGCATTTAGAGCTATATGCAGAATAATCGAATAACTAAAAAGAGAAAACATGTTTAGTAAATTTATACATAGACCTGTATTTGCGATTGTAATTTCGATTATGATTGTCTTTATGGGCTCCCTGGCAATTAAACAGTTGCCTACATCGCAATTTCCAGATATTGCGCCAACGACAGTAAATATTTTTATCGCCTATCCGGGATCCAGTGCCGACGTATTGGTAAAATCAACGTTGATCACATTAGAAAATGCGATTAACGGGGTTCAGGATATGCGTTATATGGCAACCGATGCGACCAGTGCCGGTGAAGCGACTTTAAGAATCATCTTCGAACCCGGAACCGACCCGAATCAGGCGGTGGTAAGGGTTAAAACAAGGGTGGATCAGGTGATGCCGTTATTACCCGAACTGGTACAACGGGAAGGGGTGGTAATCACACCAATTCAGCCGAGTATGTTGATGTATATCAACCTATATGCGAAAGGCAAAAACATGGATGAAAAATTCCTGTACAACTATGCCAACGTAAAAATGCTTCCTGAGATTAACCGTATTAAAGGGGTTGCCCGATCTCAGATATTAGGAAGTAGAACCTATGCGATGCGTATTTGGTTAAATCCGGATCGTATGCGTGCCTATAATGTTTCGGTAGATGAAGTAATGAAAGCATTGGGCGAGCAGAGTATCGTGGGACGTCCGGGACGTATCGGACAAAGTTCCGGTATTCAGGCGCAATCGTTGGAATACGTATTGACTTATAAAGGGCGTTATAGCGAGCCTTCAGAATATGAAAATGTAATTATCCGCGCCAATGCAGATGGAGAAAGTATCCGATTAAAAGATATCGGACGCGCGGAACTGGGTAGTGAATTCTTCGATATCTATTCCAACCTTGACGGACATCCTTCGGCTTCCATCGTATTAAAACAGAACTACGGTAGTAATGCCAACGATGTAATCAAGCAGGTAAAAGCCAAGCTGGAGGAAATGAAAGAAACCTTCCCTCCGGGATTGGATTATAAAATTAGTTATGACGTATCGAAGTTCCTGGATGCTTCTATGGAACAGGTTGTCGATACTTTACGCGATGCCTTTATATTAGTAGCACTGGTAGTATTTATCTTCCTCGGTGACTGGCGTTCTACGCTGATTCCGATCTTGGCGGTTCCGGTTTCCTTGATTGGTGCCTTCTTTGTCATTCAGTTTTTCGGAATCTCGATCAACCTGGTAACCTTGTTTGCGCTTGTATTAGCTATTGGTATTGTGGTCGATGATGCGATTGTCGTCGTCGAGGCAGTCCATGCCAAATTTGAAGAATTCCCACACATAACACCATATCAGGCGGTGAAAAAAGTATTGGGTGAAATTAGTGGTGCAATTATCGCGATTACCGCGGTAATGGTGTCTGTATTCGTACCGATATCCTTTATGTCCGGTCCTGTTGGAACGTTCTACCGCCAGTTCTCGATTACAATGGCGAGTTCAATTGTAATTTCGGCCTTGATCGCGCTTACGCTGACACCAGTATTGTGTGCGATGTTACTAAAAAATAACCACGGAAAAGAGGTTAAAAAGAATTTACTGACCAAAAGTTTGGACAGTTTTAACCGTGTTTTTGATAAAATGACCGGTAAATATGTAAGCCTACTGAAATCGATCGTGAGCAGAAGATGGCTAACATTTGGAGTATTGATAGCCTTCTGTGCCGGTACTTTCTTTGTGAATAAGATTCTTCCGTCCGGATTTATTCCAAGTGAAGATCAGGGAACCATTTATGCCATTATTCAAACACCACCGGGATCGACGTTGGAAACAACCAATCAGGTTTCACAACGTTTACAGAAAATTTGTGAGCATGTGGATGGTGTAGAATCGGTGTCCTCACTGGCGGGTTATGAAATCATGACAGAAGGTAGGGGATCCAATGCCGGTACATGTTTGATCAACCTTAAAGAGTGGTCGGATAGAAAGCACACCGTTACCGAAATCATGGAAGAATTGGAAGAAAAAACCAAAGGTCTTGGTGCGAAAATAGAATTCTTCGAACCGCCGGCCATTCCGGGATTTGGTTCGTCGGGTGGTTTCTCCATGCGTCTTTTGGATAAGAGTACCACTGTGGATTACAAAGACTTCGATAAAATAAACAAAAAGTTTATGGAAGATTTGGGTAAACGTAAAGAGTTAACCGGTTTGTTCACGTTCTTCGCGGCCAACTATCCACAATATGAATTGGAGATAGACAATCAATTGGCTATGCAAAAAGGAGTATCTATCGGGAAAGCAATGGAGAATCTGGACATCCTTATTGGTAGTACCTATGAACAGGGATTCATTAAATTCGAGCGTTTCTTTAAAGTATACGTACAATCGGATCCTAAATTCAGACGACTGCCATCGGATATCTTAAACCTGTATATCAAAAATGATCATGGCGAAATGGTACCGTATTCTGCCTTTATGCGATTGAAAAAAACACAGGGACCCAACGAGATTACCCGTTATAACATGTACAACTCAGCTGCTATTCAGGGACTTCCGGCAAAAGGATATACCACAGCCGAAGCCATCCAGGCGGTTCGGGAAGTCGCTAAAAAATCATTACCAAAAGGATATGACATTGCCTGGGAAGGTCTTTCGTATGACGAAGCCGGTAAAGGAAATGAATCGATTTATATCTTTTTAATCGTATTGTCGTTTGTTTATTTCGTTTTAGCGGCACAATATGAAAGCTTTATCATTCCGTTGGCGGTTGTTTTCTCGCTTCCGGTTGGGGTTTTCGGTTCGTTTTTATTACTGAAAATGATGGGACTTCAAAATGATATCTATGCGCAAATCGGATTGATCATGCTTGTCGGACTACTCGGTAAGAATGCTGTACTAATCGTCGAATTTGCCGTCCAGAAGCACCATGAAGGTGCCACGATACTCGAAGCGGCGATTGAAGGTGCCAAAGTGCGTTTCCGACCGATCCTGATGACTTCCTTTGCGTTTATCGCCGGATTAATTCCGTTGATGCTTGCCAGTGGAGCCGGAGCTATCGGTAACCGAACACTGGGTTCTGCGGCACTTGGAGGAATGCTCTTCGGAACCGTTTTCGGGGTAATTATCGTACCGGGATTGTATTATATTTTCGGCTCATTGGCAGCGGGAAGAAAATTAATACGCGATGAAGAGGATAGTTCTTTATCACACGAATTTGTACATCAGATAGATAATTTTACAAAAGAAGAACAAGAAAATGAGTAAGCGATTAAATTCATATATAGGTATAGGAGTAAGCTGTTTACTACTAACGGTTGCGGGGTGTAAAGCCCCTGCAACGTTGGGGAGATCGGAAAATAAAAACGTTCCGGCTGCCTATAACACAACAGCAGTACAGGATTCGGTGAATACCGGAAAAATGAAATGGAAGGAGTATTTTACCGATAAATATCTGGTAGCGCTTATCGATACGGCATTGGTGAAAAATCAGGAGTTGAATATCACAATGCAGGAGATTGAAATCAGTCGTAACGAAATCCGGGCGCGAAAAGGAGAATACCTACCGTTTATCGGATTAAAAGGTTCGGCCGGTTTCGATAAAGTAGCCCGTTTTACAAACATCGGTGCGATGGAAGCCAATACCGAGATCAAACCCGGAAAAGAAATGCCGGAACCGTTACAGGATTATTCCATTGGAGCCTATGCTACCTGGGAACTGGATATCTGGAATAAATTGCATAATGCTAAAAAAGCAGCCGTAAGCAAATACCTGGCATCGGTGGAAGGTAAAAACTTTACGGTGACCAACCTGATTGCCGAAATTGCAAATTCCTATTACGAGTTATTGGCTTTGGACAATCAGTTGGCTATTGTAAAACAGAATATCGAAATCCAGGGAAATGCACTGGAAATTGTAAAATTACAAAAACTGGCAGCCCGTGTGAACGAACTGGCTGTGCGCCGATTCGAAGCACAGGTGTTAAATACCAAAAGTCTGCAATTCGATATTCAACAACGCATCACGGAAACGGAAAACAAAATCAACTTTTTAGTAGGCCGTTTTCCGCAACCGGTGGAAAGAAGCACGGCTACGTTTAGCGGTTTGGTACCCAATATGATTCATACCGGAATTCCGTCGCAATTATTGGAAAACCGTCCGGATGTTAAACAAGCCGAATTGGATCTTGTTGCAGCCAAATTAGATATTAAAGTGGCCAAAGCCCGGTTTTATCCGTCTTTGGGGATTTCGGCCGGGATCGGTTACCAGGCGTTTAATCCAAGTTATTTAATCAAACCGGAATCCCTGTTGTATTCGTTGGCCGGCGATCTTGCCGCGCCGTTAATTAACAGAAATGCTATAAAAGCAGCGTATTATACGGCCAATGCCAAACAAATTCAGGCGGTGTATAATTACGAGCGTACGCTTTTAAATGCTTATATCGAAGTGGCCAACCAGTTGGCTAAGATCAGCAATACGGAAAAAACCTTCGACCTGAAATCCAAACAGGTGGAAGCTTTAAACCAGTCGATTGAAATTTCAAATGATCTTTTCAGTTCGGCAAGAGCCGATTATATGGAGGTCTTAATGACCCAACGTGACGCTCTGGAATCCAAATTTGACCTGATCGAAACCAAGATGAAGCAAATGAATGCGATGGTAAACATATACCGCGCATTAGGTGGTGGATGGAATTAAATATTCCGCCTGTAAGGGCGATTATTAAATTTTGTTGATAGTTAGTGAGGTGAAAGCCTCCGGGATCGTCCCGGGGGCTTTTTAATTATAGGAATTACTATTTTTTATTACTTGAAGTGATGATTTATTAAAAATATCAGAATACTTAAGTATATTCGTATATATTATTTAAGAATTGTTTGCATTATTTAAAATAAATATAATTCGGTAAAACCATGAAATTTAAAAGCTTGCTTATCGTGTGTTTGTTATGGATAACCTGGAGTTATGCGCAGACCACCAAAAGGGTATATTTTGTAGGGAATAGTTATACGTATTATAACAACCTGCCGGAGTTAATCCAAAAAATAGCACTATCTACAAATGATCATTTAGAATATGATAGTCATACGCCCGGTGGTTCGCGTTTTCAACAGCATGCTGCCAATCCAACGGTGTTGAATAAAATCGCTGAAGGGAACTGGGACCATGTGGTTTTACAGGAACAGAGTCAGTTGCCGTCGTTTCCACAGCAACAGGTGGCTACTATGGTATATCCGTATGCCCGGCAATTGGTCGATGCGTTTAAAACAGCCAATCCGTGTGGTTCTGCGGTTTTTTATATGACCTGGGGACGTAAGTATGGCGATGAGCAAAACTGTAATAACGGACTCCCACAGTTGTGTACCTATGAAGGAATGGACAATGCCCTGTATACCTCGTATATGCAAATGGCTACCGATAATAAAAGTCTGGTTTCACCGGTAGCAAAAGTCTGGCGCGCTATCCGGGAACAAGATCCGGGTATGGAGTTGTATGTAGAAGATAATTCGCATCCATCCTATATCGGTTCCATGGCTGCCGCGTTTACATTTTATACCATTTTTTTTAAAAAGGATCCCACATTAACACCATTTATGGGTGATTTGTCACAAGACGATGCTAATATGATCAAAGGAATCGTAAAAAATATTGTGTTTGATCATCCTGAAACCTGGTTTGTCGGAGTACATGACAATCCATCCGATTTCAAATGGGACGACCTTCAAAACCGAACGTATAAATTTGAATCATTAAATCCAACCGCGACAACCTATTTTTGGAATTTTGGCGACGGAGCAACAGCCACTATACAAAACCCACAACATACCTATCAGACCAATGGAACGTACACCGTTAGCCTGACAACCAATGCCTGTAATACGAATGCAATCAAAACACAAACGGTTACCACTACCGCATTATCCAACAACGATTTTACTAAAAAACGAATCCGGATGTATCCGAATCCAACTACTGATCGGATTTATCTAACAGCTGTCGATTTTGATCAAATCACGGTATGCGATGTTTTAGGGAAATCGATGCGTGTTGCAGTTTCCAAAACGGATGAAGTGATAGAACTCGATACAGCACAGCTTGCTCCCGGTACATATTTTGTTCAGATTCAAAAGGAAACCGAAAAACAGTTTTATAAATTTCTTAAAAAATAATGCCTTTTTTAAAAGGGGTTTAGACTATAGTAATGCTTTATAATACCAACTTAAATCTGGATCAGATTCGAAAAGACACACCCAATTGTCTCGATAAATTATATTTTAATAACGCCGGTGCTTCGTTGATGCCCAAACCGGTTATGGCGAAAATACAGGAATATCTTATTGAAGAAGAAAAGTATGGTGGCTATGCGGCTTTCGATCGGAATAGTGCCGAAATCCAACAGTTTTATAACGAAGTAGCTGAATTAATTGAAGCAAAACCCCATAATATCGCTTTTGCGCATAGTGCTACCGATGCCTATGCCAAAGCACTATCAGCAATCGATTTTCAAAAAGAGGATGTGATTCTGACTACAGCCGATGATTATGTGACCAATCAAATGCAGTTTTTATCATTGCAAAAACGATTTGGGATTGCGATTCAAAAGGTACGAAATACTGAAAACGGCGATATCGATTTTGAAGATTTTGAACGTCTTATCGCTATAAAAAAGCCGAAATTGGTTTGTGTAACGCATATACCTACCAATTCAGGTCTTGTCCAGGATGTTGAAAAAGTGAGTGAAATCTGTGAACGTGAAGGACTGACCTTTTTATTGGATGCCTGCCAGTCGGTTGGACAGTTGCCGGTTTCGGTAGCCAAAATAAAATGTGATTTTATGAGTGTTACCGGACGAAAATTTCTACGCGGACCAAGAGGTACGGGATTTTTATATATCTCGGATCGGATGCTGGAGCAGGGAATTCACCCGCTTTTTATCGATGGAGCCGGAGCGATCTGGCGTTCGGAAGATACATTTGAACTAATCGAACAAGGGAAACGTTTTCAGTATTGGGAACTTCCATATGCTTTATTGTTGGGCTTAAAAGAAGCTATCCGTTATCAGAAAGGTCTTGGAATAGAAAACATTCAGTCCTATAATGATCAGTTAATGACATACCTTCGGAAAAATATCGCTACGATACCTGGAGTAGTGACTTTTGATCAGGGTTCTGTGACTTGCAATATCCTGACATTTACAAAAGGAGAAAAACCAATTGTAACATTAAAAGAGGAATTGCTAAAAAGAGATGTGTATTGTAGCATCAGTGCTCGTGAATCGGGCGTGATTGATTTTGATAAAAAAGGAATAAAAGGCGTGGTTCGAATTTCACCACATTATTTTAATACGATCGACGAAGTAGACCGACTTTTAAATCATATTAACGATTTATAATTTGAGAAGTCTATTTCTAAAAAAATGATAAAAAAGCGTTCTAATGGAACGCTTTTTATTTTATCCGCTTCATCGGAAAAGACTGCTTCCGTTCCTGTCCGTTTTTGCTACCGGAAATTTCGGCGGTTAGCGTATTTGTGCCTGTTTTGGTATAGGTGATCATCTGTGGAAAATCGTGTTGTCGGTTTTCAAATATTAATTGATTTTCGGAACTTATTTTAGCAATAAAATGCACCGGTTGGTTGTTGTTCTGATCTTTAACCGTCGGAATATAGAACAGATTGGATCCTTCCTGAACGAGTTGAACCGTTTCAAAAACGACCGTATCTTTTCCTTGTAAAATATAACTTTTGCCACGGTATTCGTGATCGTTAATTTTACGCCAGGTTTCGTAAAGACTACCTTTGGACGTTTTGTTTTCCCACGTGCCAATGATCCAATTGGCTTTTTTGATGTCGGTTGATTCCTGTACTGTCCAGGCCCCTAAAATGAGAAGACCGACAAACAGTAACGCTAATTTTGTTTTCATAGTTGATTGTTTTTTGACACTACAAAATTGCAGGATATGATGCTTTTAAAATTGTAAAAATGCGACACTACTATTCCGTTCCATAAAAAAGAGCGGACATTTTTAGTTGATCACCATAAAATTCTTTTGGTGTAAGTCCGGTTAGCTCTTTGAAATCTTTATTAAAATGCGCTTGATCATAATATTCATTTTCGTGGGCTAGAGCGGTAAAACTGGTAAATTGTTTGCTGAGCAACATTTTAAGAGTCGCTTGAAGTCGTACGGTTTTAGAAAGTTGTTTGGGACTTAAGCCGATAGCGGTGGCAAATTTGCGTTCCAGTTGCCGGCGATTGACATTGGTTTGTTTGGAAACGGTTTCAATGGTTAGCTGACCGTTGGCGGTTAAAATAGTTTCAACCGTAGTTTTGATAATCCGGTCAATGGTATTGGCGTCGGTTAGCCGATTTCGTAAAAAGTTTTCAATATACTGAATACGTTCTGTTACCGATGAAGCATTCAGGATTTTTTGTTCCATTTCGAGTCCGTCGTTGCTAAATAGTTGTTCCAGTGAAACGGCGGTATTTTCCATTTCCCGAATTGGAACATTGGTAAAGGGAAGAAAACCGCCAGGGTGAAAGCGAACCGAAAAAATTCCGGTTATTCCTGTAGACTCAATTTCCAACGGTTGGGTGAGTTGTCCGATTACAAAACATCTGGGTTGTAGAATATTGTTCCCGTCGGGCAGGTATTGCCGGTACAGATCGCCATAATGGAAAATCATTTCCATACAACCGTCGGGAACAATGGTTTGTCGTTCCGGTGTTGCTTCTTCCGGACTTTCCAGAATCCAATAGCATTTTATAAGTTCGCGTAACTCCGAAGCCGGATCAAATGTTTTATAATACATAGTTTTATTATTAAAATAAACTCAGAAATGGGCAAATACTTTTCGTTTCGATTCTCAAAGATAGTATAGTAACGAATTTGTAGAACTGACGCTATGTTTATTTTTACTAATTGTATTTTGATTTTGAGCGAATTAAGCTATTGTTGTAAAAAGTTTACTGTTTTTTAGTCATAAAGATTTGCAGATACGAAAAAGCTTGTTATATTTGCAACCGCAATCAGGAAATGGTTGTAACATACTGGAGAAATGGCAGAGTGGTCGATTGCGGCAGTCTTGAAAACTGTTGACTGTAACAGGTCCGGGGGTTCGAATCCCTCTTTCTCCGCCACTTTTAAAAAGCCCTGATGTAAATCAGGGCTTTTTTTATTTACAATACTTTTAGCATTTTCTCCTCTGGCAAATAAGGTACTCTCTCTTATTAATAATTGTATTTCAATATTTTATCTTAATAAATTAAGTAAAAATACGTATTGCTTTGTTGGGTATAAATTGCTTTCTTGTGAGTCTATAAAATAGAGCTATAAAGCTTTTTTACGAAAAAAAGAGGGAAGTTTCGTAAAAACAATGTTAGATGTAATTTTAGAAAACATTTACGAAGAAAGAACTTTACCTTGCATATTTTGATTTCATGGGCTTCAAGCAATTTATCCAAAACAACGAAGACGAAATTTTAATGTGTAGAATGGGACATATTTTTAGAGATATAGAAAACTGTCTCGGAAAAGGAAAATATCAAGAACCAAAAAACGGTGTATTACTTGCAGACTTGTCTGAGTCTAAAATTAATTGTTTAAGTATTTCTGATACAGTCTTTTATTTTGGACAAATACTTGTAACCAAGAAGATTTACTTGAATTAGTTGAAGTAGCTTATAATTTTAATTGGCGAGAAATTGGTTATAACTTCCCATTAAGAGGCTCTATTGTAAAAGGGAATATTAAAGTTGTTTTAGGTAAAAATAAAAACATAAATGGCGGTTCATATTGTGTACAATGTTTATATGGGAAAGGTTTAGTTTATGCCCATGATATTGCAGAAGCTCAAGAATGGGGGGCGATCATAGATGAAAATGTAGTTAAAGATTTGAGTTCTTTTGAAAAAGGTAAACAATTTCTAAAAAAACATACTATAAGATATAATGTTCCATTCAAAAACAATTCTCATAAAGAATATAGTGCATTTAAATTGAAACAAGGAAAACTAAATGAAGTAGCGCTTATAAATGCTATAAAAACTGTTGACGAAGTATTTTCACAGGATAATAAATTAATAGATCATGAAAGCATTCAACTTAAAATACAGAATACAAAAAAAAATATATATGATACAAAAGATATTAATTAAAAACTATGTCTAATAATTTATCAAGGACGAATCGATGTAAATTAATTAAAGACGTCTCAGAATGCATTTGGAATGAAATAATTTCATTTCATACTGCAGGAGTAAACGCTGCAGAAATTTATTACACTAAAAAACTGCTTTCAGAAATTCTTAATCACTCTAATAATTTAAATTATTCAATTTGGGCTGTTGAACCAGGAAATGAAAAAAAATGGGGCTCAGATATTGACATTTATATAGAGCGTAGAACTAATGATTTTGAGCTTTATGCTTTCCAAGCAAAACTTTTAAAATTAGGTAATATGTATGATGGTTTAAACAGAAATTCGCTCGGTACATATCAATGGCAAAAGTTACGAGATTATCAAATTCATAAAGGTTGTCATGTAAATTATCTTTTTTATAACGGTGTTAGGAATTTTAGATATAATGGCACTAATAGATGTAGTAATTTCTACAGTGAAAAAGAACTTGGTTTAAGTTATGTGGACATAGATACTGTAGAACGTATTACTTTGTCCAAAAACACTTGGGAATTTTCTGATTTTCACACTGTTTACTCTCATCCACTATCCGAAATTGTTTGTTGTATGGGAGAATATAATCCTAAAGTAAAAATATATACATATCAAGATATTGTCGAAACTCTTAATAATTACCAGAAAGTCGAATTTGAAACAGACATAGAATCGCTTATTTCAAAAGCATCTGAGAAAAACGATGAAAAAATTGAAGAAAAAGAGTCTAAAAGAAAAGCAGATTTAGTTTTCATAATTAGAAACACTTCTAGTTCTTATTAAAAAACTACAGCTAAGAATGGTTTTGCGAGTGAAAAATGTGATTTTTGCACATTTCACTTACAAGAAATTTTATCTTAGCAGAAAGTCTAGGATGCCGAAGTTCGCAAGTTCGTAAAGCCGCGAAATCTTGGCAGCAAGTCTAACGTAACACACAAAAAAATCAACGATCAAAGGAATGGCATACAAAAGCAAAAGCATATTACAAATTGTAAAAGAGATAGAAGAAAGTAAAGTTTTCCTACCAGCTTTACAAAGAAAATTTGTTTGGGGTAAACCTCAAATTGAACTTCTTTTTGATTCATTAATGAGAAACTTTCCTATTGGAACTTTTCTTTTTTGGAATCTAAATAAAGAAGTTGCAAATAACTATGTTTTTTATGAGTTTCTACGAGAATACGATCAAAGAAATCCTTATAATATAAAGAAATCCGGGAGTTTTTTAAACACAGAAATAATTGGCGTACTTGACGGACAACAAAGACTAAGCTCTATGTATATTGGACTCCAAGGAACACACACCGAAAAAGCACCATATATGCGTTGGGCAGACGATAATGCTTATCGTAAGTCAAAACTCTATCTAAACTTACTTTCATTACCATATCGAGTTAACACGGAAAATGATATTGAAACTATTGAAGAACAAAATTTTGAATTTAGATTTCTAACAGACGGAGAAAGTGAAGATTGGATTTATAGAAAAATAAAGCAACAAGACGAAAACGAAAATGAAAGAGTTCTTGAAGATAATATGTTTTGGTTCAAGGTCGGAGATATATTGACATGGAAAGCTGACCCAGAAATTGATGTTATCATTGATTCTTTTATTTCAAAATGTAAGACCCAAAAACAAAAAGATATTCTCAATGAGAAAAGACGATTAGTCAAAAAAACGCTTGAAACTTTATATAAAAGAATATCATCTGACCAACTTATTAACTACTTTGAAATTGACAAGCAAGATTTAGAAGATATATTGAAAATATTCATACGAGTAAATAGCGGAGGAACGCAATTAAATAAAACAGACTTGTTATTTTCTACTATTGTCGCTACTTGGGACAATGGAAGAGATGAAATTGAAGCGCTATTACAAAAAATCAACAGAAAAGGCGATGGTTTCGGCTTCTCAAACGAGTTTTTAATGCGTTCTTGTTTGGTTTTGACTGATGCTCCTATTCTTTACAAGGTTAATTCGTTTAAATCTGAAAATGTTCAAAAAATCAAAGATGAATGGAGAAAGATTGCAAATGCAATAGAACAAACTGTAGAACTTTTAGTGGAATTTGGATTCAATCAAAGTTTACTAACTTCTCAAAATGCGACCATAATAATTGCTTATTACATATACAAAAGTGGCGTTATTAACGATACAACAAAAATTGACATAAAAAAATATCTAATACATTCATTGTTGAATGGTATTTATGGTAGTTCACAAGACCAATTGATTGCATTTTTAAGAAACTTTTTCCGAACACAATCAAAAGATGAAAATGGCAAAGCAGTTTATAAATTAAAGAACAATTATTTTTCTTTTGAAGAAATATTAAAACTTGAACTTCCTTCAAAAAAATCTCTTTACATAACTGAAATTGAGTTAGACAATTTTATGTCATACCGAAAAGGTGCTTCATCTTTCTTTGTTCTGTCATTATTATATCCTAATTTAAAATATAAAGAAGTTCAATTTCATCAAGACCACATACACCCTGCATCTAAATTTGACATTGACAATTTTAACTTAATTGGTCTGAATAAAGAAGAACACGATGAATGGTTAAAACGAAGAGATTCTATTCCTAATCTACAACTTTTAGAAGGCAGACAAAACGAGTCAAAAAACGCAACTGCATTTAATATTTGGTTATCCAGAAAAAATGAATATGATCAGACACATTTCAAAACCAGCAATTATATACCAGAAGACATTAGTATAGAGTTTAAAGACTTTTTAATATTTTACGAAAAAAGAAAGACAAAATTAAAAGAAGAACTCAAAAAAGTTTTAGCAATAAATAATGACGCTCAAATAACAAGCGAAGAATTTTTAGAACAAGAAGCAATTGCTGACGAGGATTAGAATAGAAAACACCAGCAGCCAGCAAAGTATTGACAAAATCGGTGCTGAATGGCTTCGGTTGAACATTTTGTACAAGGTTAAACTTTCGTTCTTCAATTAAACTCTAAAGCAAAGAATCCCAACATTTGGCGATGCCATACCGTTATAAATAATAAACCTATAACCTATTTTCAATCATCCAACCTTATTAAAATACAACAAAAGCGGCATCAGGTGTTCGATTGTGATACCTCTCAGTCCGACAGATTTTTCTTACAAAAGCCTTGATTTATGATCAAGGCTTTTTTTATTTGTTATACTTTGCGATTTTCTTTTCTGGTAAATAAAGCGACTTTCTTTTTTTTATTACGGATTCTATTTCAATATTTTATCTTGTAAATTAGGTAAAAATACGTATTGCTTTGTTGTGTATAAATGAGTTTCTTACGTGTTTGTAGGCATAGCGATATGCTTTTTGACGAAATAAACTTCGTAAAAAACACAGTTGGCAGATATATTGCACACTTAACCAAATCAACACTATGGATGAAATTAAAAATAAATTATTCGAATTGCTCACAGAGCTTGATGAAGCGTTATCTCGGGGAGAATTTGATACGGCAACTTTAACAAGTGTTCGTAATAAACTCAAGCTCTATATTAAAAGATTATTTGACAATAACCCAGATTACAAAGAATTAGTTGACGAAGTAGATATTAGCGTGATAGACTATAATTCTTTTTTGAGTTCTATGAACCAACTTCGTAGCGTAATTAGCGCAATGATGGATGATATAGATTTGTCTGTTCGAAATCTTGATTTTGTTACTGAAGATGAGAAACAAAAGATTCTAGCAAAAGCTCGTGAAGAGGCCGAGAAAGAAAGAGAAAAACTTCAAGCAGAATCAAATGCGATACAACAGATTAAAGAAGACCTTCAAAAACGGACTGAAAGTATTCTTTTGGAAGAGGAAAAACTAAATTCCTTTAAAGCCAAGCTTGAATTTGCAGATAAAGGTGTTGATTTCCAAACAGACGCAAAAACGAATAAACAAATTGCAATTATCTGGGCTGTAGCATTGTTTTTATTACTAGTTGCACTAGTTTGGATACTTTGTATAACCCTGAAAAACAGTGATGTATTCTCAAATATTGCAAAATCAATTCAAAAAGATTTTGCATCAGATAAAGTAAAATATGATCTAACTATCATAAATAATACAATCTATATTTCTTATGGGAAATATATTTTTTCTAAGTTATTACTTTATTCCCTTTTAATTTATGGAATTAGATTTTGTGCGAAAAATTATAATGCTCAAATGCATAATTTTATAATCAATTCTCATAAATCAAATTCTTTAAAAAGCACATTAAGTCTATTGGATACGGCTAAATCAGAAGATGGCAACGATAAACTATTAGTCCAAGCAACACAGGCAATATTTTCACACCAAAATACTGGATACGGCGGTGCTGAAAATGACATAGGTTCACCAAATCTCGTCACTAATGTAATAGAAAATGTAAGTAAAAAGATTTAGTACATCTGCCAACAGCGGTTTTGCACGATTGTTGCTTTAAGTTATGAAATTACGTCTAGATTTCCTAACTACGTTTAGCTTTGCCGAACGAACTCAGTTTCAATTTCAGCAACAGTCGCAAAGCCAAATAACATTACAGGTAATTATCTCCAAACCTTGCTTAAGAGAAAATCATGCTGAAAATAGAATCTGAAAAACTAAATATTGAATTATGTGAATGTTGCGGAAAAGAAACCGTGAAGTTAACTAGATTTGTGTATGAAGATGATGAGACTTTTGCAATTATTATATAAAGTTCACCAAAGATCACGAAGAAAAAATTGTGATCGGAATAATCAGTATTGGAGATTGGGGAACTGACGAAGAGCCTAAAAACAGGTTTTC
This sequence comes from Flavobacterium sp. WV_118_3, assembly GCF_039778605.1. NCBI lineage: Bacteria > Pseudomonadati > Bacteroidota > Flavobacteriia > Flavobacteriales > Flavobacteriaceae > Flavobacterium > Flavobacterium sp. WV_118_3. The sequence goes on from NZ_CP156060.1 coordinate 793,554, forward strand.
GTTTCCTTTTAAAATGTAGACAAAAGAAGGCAATTATCAAATCGGTTTAATAGACAAAGAAGAATCGCCTTGGAAACATGAAATACTGGGGAAAATTTTGGACAGAAATGATGCTTTGAAACATCCATGGATAAAAGACGTTTTTCATATCGCTAACCATATTGGAGTTGAAGATAAAGAAGTAGTTGAATATTTTTCGTGACCATAACTGCCTGTAGCAACGGTTTCATACAATAGCCCATTTTCTCTTTCTTGGAAAATAATCCACTAATTCAAAATTTGCTTATCTTTAAATCAATTATTAAAGTTCCGCCACTAGTGCAAATCCGCTGCACGTTATAGGCAACCCTAACAGACGAAACGAAATAGAATGAAATTAACAATAGACTTGACAAGAGAAATATTTGATGATGTAAAAAGTGTTAGCTTTTATGACAGCAAGACTATATTTTTCGATCCAACTATTTTTTTGCCTTCGACTGTTTCATTTAAAATATGGGGAGTAGGCTTAATGGCAGGTTTTGACTGGACACAATACTTAGATTTAGATAAGGAAATTAATTTAAAATCAGTAATTCAGAAATCTTCTGGTAATGAAACGACTATTCAGGGCTTCGGGACTTTGACATTTAGAAATGTTGTAGCTGGAAAAATATCAATTTCACCATATGATAATAAGGAATTCTTAAAAAACAAAACTGGTAAACAAGTAAAATATAAGAGAGAGTGGACACTGGAAAATATAGACAATGATAGTTACGAGTATTGGCTTGACACATCAATCTATTTTCCCTATGGAGCTTGTGACTTAAAATTATATTCAAAAGGCGAAGTAACATTTGAATTCGATACAAATGATTGTGTAAGCGGAATTGAATACATTACTAATCCGAATAGGCAAGACACTTTTTTTGGGTATTTAAAAGACAAAACTTTGACAACAAATTCTTATCAATATGAAGATTTTAATAATTAAATATTAAAGCAATCTATAACGGCGGTTTTGTGAAATGGCTTAGTTCAGCTTTAATCGGGTAATGGTCAGTGAAAATTTTTCTTTCTTCGAAATAAGTTTTCTATCTCTAACTTTTCTGTATATTCGTAAACATCGGTAACAAAAATTCCCACCAGTACAAAGCAGGCGGGACATTATAAATAATTAAGCCATAATAATACTAAACAATACGATCATATATATTATCCAACCTTATCAAAATACAACAAAAACGGCATCAGGTGTTCGATTGTGATACCTCTCAGCCCGCCACTTTTAAAAAGCCCTGATAATTTTTTTATCAGGGCTTTTTTTATGCTTAATGTTATCTTTCTTCGCAGGCACAGATTAAAAATCCGCGCTATTGAGCATCTTAATTCCAGACAGAAAAAAACTGTCTACTCACATTAAAAGTAAACAGGCATCAATCTTTACTACAAACTAAGCCCACGCGTTCCGAGTTAAGGGCTTAAAAGATCGGCTTATTTAACAACCGGACATCTTGCCGTTTACAGGAACGAGGTAAACTTCCTAAGAAATTCTAAGGTTGTTTTGTTAAAATATATTCTCCATAAGGAACACGCATTACATCCGGCGCTCCTTCTTGAAGCATTACAGATGTATCGTTCTTATATATTCGAGCAATTATCCTTTCTACTCCATTTTCATTTTTATATCGTAAGATTACAGCATTGTCAAGATATTTTCTTTCAGGATCTGTAATATACAGTTTTATTCTTCTCTCATTTTGAGAACAATCATCACACTTAGGGAATAAGTTTTTTGTCCATATTAAATTGCCCCAAATATTGTGATACCCAGCCTTAACAGGCGGATTGATCATTTGACTTAAAGTATTTATTTTTTCAACACCATTTTCAATAAATCGATATTCTCCAACCAATAAATCATCGTAATAATTCTTTGATTGATAATGGTTAAATGTTAGCTTTTTTATCTCAAAAGTCAAACTGGTACTACCCTGTATAAATTTCCAGGTTCCAACATATTTGTTAAAATCATTATCTACATCTTTATTATAAGTTCCGTTTGTAAAAGCTAAATCGCTATCACTTGCAAGTGAGACCACAGTCTGTGCCTTACAGGAGAATAGGACAAATAAAACAAGCGTTGTGAAAATATATCTCATGTTGTATTTAGTTACAGCTAATACTGTCTAACTACGGTTGCTTTGTCAAAATATATTCTCCATAAGGAACACGCATCTCATTTGGATAACCTTCGGGTTGCATAATAGAATTATCACTCTTATATATTTTTACAATGATCTTTTGGGTTCCATTGTCATTTTTATATCGTAAAACAATAGAGTTGCTTAAATAGGTTCTTTCAGGATCAGAAATTGACAATTTAATACGACGTTCATTCTCTTCGCAATCACTACATATAGGGTACAAATTTTTTGGCCAAATCAAATTTCCGGAAATACTGTGATCATCTCCTCGTAGTGAGTTATTAGCAAGCAATGATAAAGTGTTTATGATTTCAGTTCCATTATGAACATATTTGTATTCTCCAACTAACAAATCCTGATAGTAATTTTTATACGGGAAGTACTCAAAAGTTTTCTTTACTAAAGAAATTGTTAGTGCAGTAGTGCCGTTTTGATATTTCCAAGTACCGATATATTTACTAAAATCATTATCAACATCTTTGTTATAAGTACCATTTGTATATGCTGCATCGCTATCTGCTGCAAGAGGCACTATGATTTGTGCTTTACATGAGAAGAAGGTTAGCAACATGAGAAATTTAAGAATATATTTCATATTAACATTAATTACAGTTTATTTCATTTATCGGTTTGTTTGTTTTGGTCTCTGGATTTTCATTCAAAGCTAATTTAGTCCATTTAGTTAGATTATCGTCAGCTTTATATAATGAAAGTTCTAAGCCATTATCTTTTAGGAATTCTAAAAATATCGTTTGATAATTTGCTAATGCAAAGCTACTGTTATCGATTTTTTTATATCTTCTCCCTAAAGCTCTTTTAAAATCTTCACGCTTGCTATTATCCGAATAAATGGCTCTTAGCTTTTCCAATGCTTGAACATTATCAGCAGATATAGCATAAGTTCCTATATTCGAAACAAGTATATGGACAGGTATTAATGGATCTGGAATTCCATTATTTGCAGTATAATTATGTCCCTGATAAAATTTATCCAGTAAAAAGAGATCCGCTTCCGAGAACATTGAGAAATGACCATTCAAATGGCAATGTATTCCACCAAAAAGCAATGAATTACTGGAATAATTTACGTGATTTTCGCCTGTATTTGCTTCAGGAACTTCTGATACGACAATATTTCCTTTCCCATTATAGGATAAATTAAATCCTTGCTCTTTAACACCTGTCAATGACTGATCAGTTATTAATTTTTTTATGGCCGCTTTAAAATTGAAACTTTTAAACAACTCATTCAATTTGTCACAATGCAAAGGAGCTTCAAGCCAATCTTCAACAGGTACCGTTATAATATTGGGGCAACGTGGGCAGTTACTCGGAGGATTAGAGTTCCCGCCACTTGGATCTTCATCACCGCCACCGCCATTACCGCTTTGCCCTCCGGTATTATTACCTCCGGTGTATTGACCTGCTCCGGCACCAAAACTTCCACCTCCGCCAACAACGTCGCAGGTTGTGGATGTAACACTATACAAAAAATCAGAGTTATTACAATTAACTCCGCGAACATGTTCCACTCCAACAGTATTGCCGCTATTGGCTTCATTACACATCATTACCGTTGCCGTATGGCAAACAATATCCTTACCCATCTGGGAAACGTTATAATTGATAGGTGTTAAATTAATATCTCCCTTAAATACAAACGAGCCATGGGTGCCTGAATGTAAAGGCTCACTTGGCGTATACTTTAAAATGTAAGCACTTGGTTGTCCTATACTGTCTACGTTGATCACAAGATTTTCAAAATAATTAGGGTTATTGATTTCCCGTGTAATCTTAAAGGTATAAGAAGTCTTAGTACCATCTTCTATCACCTTTGCGTCATGTGGTACGATGCTGAAATTGTACTGAGCTTCCATTGCCGTACGGGATTTATCTCGGTTCGCATAAACTTTATTATAGGCCGTCAAAAACTTACTTTCACCAAGTAATTTATCCAATGATGTTTCTCTAATCTTGATTTTAGTCGCATAGTTTTCGTTACGAACGACTTCCTCGTTTAGCTCGCAGCCTGCAAGCAGCACCAGGATCATAAAAATCCATACTTTAAAAATAGTTTTCATAATTGTTATTAAAATGCGTATGCAAATATTGCCCAGTGATAAATAAAACAATTACGGTTTCCCCGTAATTAAGACATTTTGTACCAAAATGCAGTATAAACACTTACAAAGACTGTTTTACTTTTCTTATAGTGAGTATCTGTATTGCTTAGAATGTTACAAACATTTATAGAGATGAGTTTGAATGTATGATGGGAATCATCCTCTTTTTTGATCAATTAATAAAACTATGGAAGTGTTATATCTCCAACAGACAGAAAAAGATTCTTTCCTAATTATTGATTATAAATAGTTCTTTCTTTTCACCCGTGACAAAACGGATATGGAATATATAAATATGTACATATGTGAATATATGAATTCGTTTATTCATTTGCACGTATCAACCAACGCACTTGAAAACGCACTCTATTAACTTCTTATTTAAAACATGAAATTAAGTAAAAACACGTATTGCTTTGTTGTGTATAAATGCCTCAAATTATATCATCCCCTTTTTTTAAATACTTACTTTTGCAACGAAAGAAGATGTTGCTTTGGTTCCCGAATTATCTTCGACCATATAAATCCCTAATATATTATTCCGATATGCCGTATTGGCACTTGTAGCACTTGAATCCGGAAAATCAATATCAATCCATTGTGCTTCTCCAAATGATCCGTCAGAATTTCTTTTCACAGAAACAAATGATGCTCCGGTTTTTTCTCTATTTAGAGTAATCCAATCCGACGGCATATTATAGCCATTCTCATCAGAAACGGTAATACCCTCAAAATGAGTAATTATAGATAGGGCTGTTTCGTTCTTGTAACTAAATGATTTTAAATTAGTGATTTCTTTTGTTTTAGAATTATAATCCGCCAAAAAGGCCTGGCTTATTTTACCTAATTTCAAACTGGTATAGCCTCCGGCCATAGTGTAACTATCCCCGCCATTATGCCAAATACCATATAAGGTAGTCGTTAGTGAATCCGGCACTTTAAAATCGGTGCATTCGTTATTGTTGGTATTATATAAAAACGCATATCCGTTTTTATCATTTTCAATATCATAATTTCCAACAGCAAGTCCGCCCATTACGCTGTGAACAAATACATTGTTCGTATTTCCTCCGTTTGGCGATACCTGAATCCATGTTCCGGAACCATCAATAGGACCTTCGTAATAAAATCCGAGATTTCCGCTCGGGGCTTTATCAGTAGAAGCAGTTATCTTATAAGATCCTACAATTTGTACCGTGCCATCTGGTCCGTTATTAGGTCCATAACAAGAAGTGTTTACAACTTCGGCTGTTGGCGTACTGGGGAAATTAACGACATGCCATTTGCCTTCATTCCCTTTTGTTTTAAGCGTTCCTTCGTAAATTAACCCCTGAACAAGATTGTTTTCACTTAATAAACTACCTGCAATATACACGTTTTCAGACTCCGAAACTCCTCTTATTCCCTGTATTGTTGTTTGTCCGGCAGGATTATTAAAATCGGTATAACTTACTGTACTCACTTCTGAATTTATATTTTGCGACATGATATAGGTGTTTTTGTTATTATTATAACCGTTTCTTTTTAGTTTTAAAGCTGTTTTGTCAGTTGAATGTCGTTAGACTATAAATATCTTCTGGCATATTGACCCAGAGTTTTTCTATCTCAAGCTGATGCAATTGCTCTTCCAGATCTCTTCTGATTTCACTGTATGCCGGATCGTAAGCAAGATTTGTAACTTCTAATGGATCATTAACTAAATCATATAGTTCATATTGCTTGAAATAAGCTGTTGACGCATCAAAATAATAATCGAATTTCCATTTTTCCGTCCTGATGCAACGAATACGATTAGCAGCTTTCACAACTGTCCAATTACTATTAGAGCCAGCCTTGATATCGTCATAAGTAAATAATATGCTATGCTGAACAGGAGTATTATTCTCCATTATGGGAAACAAACTTACACCTGCAAGTCCTGTAGGCGGGTTTGATACATTTGCTATGTCGATAAAAGTCGGCATAATATCTGCCAATGTTGCTAATGCCATTGATTGCTTTATGCTGTGATCTTTAAAAAGTATTGGATTTGAAATCACAAGCGGCACTCTTAAGGCTTCTTCATAGGCTACAAAAGTTTTCTGACGCAGACCGCCGTGCGCTAAACCCATCTCTCCATGATCCGAAGTAAGAGTAACAATTGTAGAATCTGCCAATTTATTTCCATTCTCATCCTCCTCATATAGTTCTTTAATTAGGTATCCAATCTCCTTATCAACATGACTTAATAAATAACCATAAAAATTAATGTAGTTCAGCTTATCCTCATCAGTAGCTATTTCGCCCAGACTTAATGCCATGTTGAGTAAAATTTGTTCCTGAGCCATAGGTTTTTTATTTTTAAGTAAATTTTCATTTACACTTGCTGGAAGCCCAATTTCCCTGCCCGACCAGGTATCTGTATGATAGCCCGACTTACCAGCCGATTTTGGGTATGCTAAAACATCATGCGGATTAACAAGTGAAAGGATAAGACAGTAAGGTTTATGATTTCCTGATGCTCTTTGCGCTTTTACCTCTTTAAGGTATTGTATGGCTTGGGCCGTATATTTTGCATCATGATTGGCATATCCGCCACCAAAATTAAGCGGATTGACATCTTCACCGGCATCTGGAGCAATCCAGCCCATTGCACCATACAATGAAATATCTGCAGCAGTTAAATCATCGTAATTAGTTTTAGTGCCATTGGGAGCTACTCCTTTACTCATATGCCATTTACCTCTATACTGTACATCATAACCATCTGCCCAAAGCACATTCATGATGTTGGGGATGGAATTACTGAGTGTCGGTTCTTGCGGAGATAAAAGGCCTCCTTCGGTTAATGTCTGGCTGACTCCATGTTTAGCAGGATAGGTTCCTGTAAATAACGTCGCACGGCTGGGAGAGCACATGCAGGTATTACAAAAAGCTCTATCAAAACTAAATCCGTTCTGTTTTAGAAATGTGAGAGTCGGAAGGTTTTTTTCTTCCCACCCCGGTGGGAAATGCTGCGTTGCACGCTGTTCGTCGGTAATAATAAGAATCATGTCCGGCTTTGGGCCAATCTGATTGAGTTTTTCTTTTAAGTCCATTACTTATTGATTAAATTATTAAATATAAATGCAATTTGAAACGACTAATATTTTCCTAAAATGATTGTAATAAAACTAAAAATGCTTTCTTAGAAATTATACTATTGAAATCAATACAATTAAGAGCCCCACCACAAATAAGCTGATATAAAATCGAGGAAAACCGATCTAAGACAGTACATATTAAATAAGCTTCAAAAGCAATTAATTCAATTAATAGGAATAAAGTTACACAAGCGAATCGATCTAAAGCTGCGTATAAACACCTGTTTTACAGGTGTGTAAAATAATAAGTGAAATAAAAAAATCACATTTCAAGAATGAGGTTGATTATTCTGTCATAACCGCTACAGAAAAACAGAGATAATTATATATTTCACTGTACCAATGAAAAGTTGAGTCTAAATTTAATTCTTAAGGAGGTTAAGACTGAATTTTAATTATAGATGAAATAGAAAAAAGATGAAATAGATTAAAAATTGGATTAGTACATTCAAGTATATAAATACCTTTTTCGATTTACAAGAAAAATCAACATCCTCTTACAAAAGTCCTATAAAAGATAAAGTCTAGTATCCCAACTGCAAGTAGATCGGTTTGAAAATGGCTATTTTAGCATTGTAAACCCTTCTGAACTGAAAAGTAGGTTTTCCTCCTTTTTGTATATCCTTTAAAATTCAAATGACAACTCCACAAGTGCATGACATTCGGTTTCGTTCAACACAGTTTTCATTTTTAGTACTGAGGACAAGACGAAAACCTAGTTATTAGGCGTTCGTTTTTTATCAAGGATTTTCTTTTCTTAATTTCATTTGAATTGTATCTCCATTGAAAATCATTTTCCATTGCATAGATTTGTTTTCAAATTTAGAAATAAGAACAGGGATTGTGTCTGGTTTCTCTAGACTTTTTTCGTACGAAATGACCTTTAAAGTGTTTTTGTCTTTATCATAATGATACTTCATAAATATTGACACACTGTCAACATACATATTAGGGTTAGTACAGAATAACAACTTCCCTCGTTCTTCAAAGTATAATGTTTTCCATGCTAAAGTATCTTTTTCCCAAGCTTTTTCGGAAACTATTTTTCCATTCCGTGTCATTTTTTCAACGGTCCATTTCCCGAAATATTTTTTCGATTTCTTTACATCATAACTGTAATACAATACGAACACAAATGGAATTAAGATACATAACAAACGTATTAATTTACGTACTGTGTTAGTGCCTATAGCAGGAAGTTTGCTTTTATAACTACTAAAAAATGCAATTATATCTTTTTTCCTTTCTAATGATAAATAGGATAATCCCAAAACCATAATTATTGATATGAAAGTGGTTAGTGGACCAATTCCATAAAATAGATTAATTAAAAGTATGTTTACTTGAACGGGTAAAAGTGTAATTACTCCAAGCAATGTGGTACGTCTGAATAATAATAAAACACTTCCAATTATTTGAATTAAACCGATAATAACAGTTAGCGTATAGGAATAACCATAATATTTCCAAGTAAGTTCTTGTCCATTTAAGGTATTCACTAATGAGTCTTCAATATGATAGGAAAATGCAAAATTGACATCAAATAATTTTTCAAAGCCAAATGTAGAAATATATAGCGCAAGCCAGTATCGTAGAATTGTAGTAAGCCAAACAAAGTATTTTTGTGAATCAATGTTATTTTTCTTTTCGTTACGATGCCAATAAAGTGATAAGCCTAATGAAAAAAGAATCCCAGTAATCAAAGATGACATTCCAATTGGAAGTATATATTGATTTAGTTTATAGGGGAAAAGAGGTAATATAATATGAAGGATTGAATCAACGCCACCTACGATAGCTAAAAAACTCAAAATGAATTTTGAAATCCACTTTCTTTTATTTTGTGTCTGAACTGAATCCATAGTCGTATTTTAAGTATTGGTTTTTAGCTTGTTTTTTGGTAAAAGGCACCTAAGAAAGTGATCCGTTTTTGTCTGTAAAATTTATTGCATCAATCGCTAAAATACAAAAAAAGCTAATCTGAATAACATTGACTTTTTTAATTGTTTTATACGTTTTAGAGTTGAGCCACAAAAGAGCATTCCAAAGCCTTAAACTTTTCATTAAACTCTAACTGAAAATCCTATTCCGGGAAAGTTATATTATCAAAGTTTGTAAGATAACTATCATCGTTAACTGATTGTATGAAACTTTGACCGTATCGGTCAATTAAAGAAATAGCCCATTGCTTTAAGCAGTGGACTGAGGTATTATTACATTTCTATAATTCCATTATTTAATATACTACTAAAATAGCAAGTCAAGTTTGATGAAATTTTTTCAAAGACATTGGGAACGTAGTCTGATATATTTACAACAGTCAATTCCTTTTCAACAGGATAATTATGATATGAATCTATTTATTATGGTAGTTTTTTACATCATGTTTCTCTGGATATGCAAACAAAAAGTAGAATAAAAGTTAAGCTATATTTTATACATAGTTATTTTTTTCGGCTTCCTGATCACTTCTCACTGATTGCTATTCTTTTAGCTTTATCCTGGTTTATTTGTATTTCAGATTAATACTCACAATGTCGGCATTTAGTGCTGTTGTTCTGGAATAATGACCATAACGTATTTCGATTGTATTAAAATGTTTAATTCCGAATACGCCTTTAATTGGAGTAAACTTCATTCCGATTCCGAAGAAATTACTGTCAAACTTCGAAAGATCGTAGTTGCTGGTATAGTAATCGTCGGTACCTGTATGCGCTTCATAGGGTTTAAAATATTTAGCGGCACTTTGTGTGTAAAACCTGTAGAACGGACTTAACGAAAAGAAAGGCGATATTTTTACCGGTACCTCAATATCGGCTGTGTGGGATTTAATGTCCCAGTCATCGGTATAATAACGATAATAGGCCCGGATAACGATATTATCACCCAAAAAATAACTGGCTCTAACAGCCAAAGGAATTTTTAACCGGTTTCCGGGGAGGTTTTCCTGATGCACCGATCCATCCGTAAAATAAACACGATGAAACGGGAGACTTAAAAAGCCATTTTGCGTGATAATATCAGCTAAAAAGACAATTTGAAGGTTTGTATTTATAATTTGAGAATAGCTAAGGGAACCGACAAAGGTATTCCGCGAAGCCGAGCCATAGTGATTCCCGTTAGTTCGTAGCTCAATTGGTTCGATTAACTTTACCTGATCCAGATAAGCCTGAAATTTGGCTGTAAATTCACCACTTTTGTCTTTTGTTTTTTGGGAATAGCTCACATTGCCTCCAAAAGATTGATAATCGAATTCCGATGAAGACGACAAACCAAAGCCAAGGGTGTTTCCTTTTTCTTCATTTTCGATACTGTAATTAAAAGAGGGATAAAAACGAATATCTGATGATGATGCAGATGAATTGGCTTGAAGATCAATCATATCCGATGAAGCAGAAGTGTAATAATCGATCCCGGCTTCTACATCAAGCGTATGTTTTTTTCCGGATTTACTGTACCGAATGAGTTTTACATCAATGGTGTTGGATACATCGGTTAGCTTTTCTGTCCCAATACCTCCTGTAACGGCCGAATTATTACCATCCTGCCGGTAATAACTGGATACCAGATTAATTTCGTCTACCTTTAATTTGGTGCTTTTATAGCCCGTCGAATCGGAAGGTGTCTGTGCTTGAGCGCGTAGTAATCCCAACAAGGCGAAGCCTGTGATAAATATTCTTTTCATCTGTTAACTTTTAAAGGTTGAAGATTAGTTACAACCGCAGCCGCCGCCACTTTTACCCGAATTCGCCCCGGAGGAACCTTCGCGATAGGATTGAAAACTTAATTCGGTTTTTTCTATTTTTCGATTGGAAAGGATCATTTCGGAATCGTTTAGTTTTCCTTTCTGATATTCTTTTACTGAAGTACAGGAGGCCGTTGCAAATACAAGTACGCCAGATAAAACCGGAAGCTTGATAATGATTCGTTTTTTCATTGGAGGTTAATGTTTTTGGAAGTGTAAATTTTATTGTTATCGTCTATTATAATACAATACAACTCGGGTAACTGATTCACCAAATACAAGCCGGCCTGTATACCCATAATGGCAATAGGGGTGGTCATCGCGTCGGCAAGCTCGGCATTATTACATATAATGGTAACACTCTTGATTCCTCTAATGGGTAGCCCGGTTTTTGGATCGATGGTATGCGAATATTTTTTACCGTCTATCAGAATAAACTTTTCATAGTTTCCGGAAGTCGCAACCGCTTTATCCGATATTTCAATAAAGGAGAATGCAGCAGTCGGCTGATCGGGATTGGCAATACCAATAGTCCATTGCTTACCATTGGGTTGTTTTCCCCAGGTTGTAAGATCGCCGCTTGCATTGATAATACCGCTTATAACCTTGTTCTCTATTAGAATTTTTTTAGCCCGTTCTGCGGCATATCCTTTCCCGATACCACCAAAACCGATACGCATTCCTTTTTCCTTTAAAAAAACACTATAATTGCTTTTATCCAATATAATGTTTTTGTAATTGATCAAATGAACCCGTTTTTTAGCTTCTTCTTTAGACGGTAATGCGGTCATGGTTTTGTCAAAGTTCCATAACGACGCATCAATACTTCCGTAGCTAATATCAAACGCTCCCTGCGTTATTTTTGAGATGCGGATACTTCGCTCAATTAAATCAAACACTTCTTGATCAACTGTTACGGGAGCGATTCCGGCATTTTTATTAATCCGGTTTGTTTGACTGTCATCGTTATAGGTGGTAAATAGTTGCTCAATTCGTCTTATTTCGGCAATGGCCCTTTCTATATTTATTTGAGCAAACGCTTCCTGTTCGGCTACTACCGATATGGTAAAATTGTTCCCCATTAATTGTAACGACTGGGAATAGGTTTTCATGGTATAGGTTTACTTTTGAGCATCACATATATTTTTTACTTCCTGTGCCCATTGTTCAGCCGAAACATCAGGCTTGCCTTTCCAGGTTTTAATTACTTTACCATCGGCATTCAAAAGTAGCGTAAAAGGAAAAAGCCCTTCTTTATTGTATCGTTCTGCTAAGGCTTCATTTCGTTTTACCTGATCGGGCGAACCTATATTTTTTTTCTTTCTTGGAAAATCGGCATTAACCATAATGAGATTATCATCCGCCATTGTTGTAAAAACGGTGTTGTTAAAATAATCCCGATGCATTACAATACAGGGAACGCACCAGTCTGAACCGGAGAAGTTTAATAGGATTAGTTCGTTTTTTTCTTTTGCTAATTTTTTAGCGTGTTCGAAATCCGGCTCCCAATGCGTAGGGAGTAATGCAACCAGAAGCAAGGCTATAAATTTCATAAAAATCGGTGTTTAAAGTGAAATCAGAACACAGCCGTTCTGATTTTATCGATTAACAATTTTATAAGTTAGCGTAGCAGTGTTCCATAATCCGGGAAATCAAAAATTGTTACAATAAGAAATAAGGCTACTAAAAAATTAAATTCTTGATAAAGCAACAGTATTTTTCTTAAATGTATAACTAAGGTATACTTTTTTTCGATGGACTGATTAAAAAAAAATATAAAAAATACTGTTTATACAAAGAATAAATAACAATAATTTTAGAAGGTATCATTTTGTGTATGAGTGTTTTGTTTTTAAAAGCAGTCTTAATAAGAATTGAAAGAAACGTAGTAGGCAACTTAAAAATGCTTATATTTATAGTAATGAAAAAAACGATAGCGATACTATTTGTAAGCCTGTATCTGTTTTCAACAACTCAATTATCGGAATTGTTGAAAATACCCATATTGGTCGAGCATTATATGGAGCATCGACACGAGAATGACAAAATAACACTATGGGATTTTTTATGCCTGCATTATGCTAATGGAAATATACATGATGCCGATTATGACCGCGACATGCAACTACCTTTTAAAGCATTGACGTATCCCGTGGTGGCTTGCATCTCTTTTATTATTCCAACACCAATTTCTTTTACGAATCCACTAAACACGAACCGGGTAGAAAAGCAACAGGCATTTTATGAATCCCCGGATTATATTTCCTTATATCTTTCAAGTATTTGGCAGCCTCCAAGGTTTTGTTAATTTTTTTGAGTGAATAGAATTTCCAAACAGTAATAGTAGTGTTTGCAGATTTCTATGCGAATATTCGAAACATATCAGATTAATAAAATAGAACTATGTTAAATAAAATAATTGAGTTTTCCGTAAGGAATAAACTCATAATCGGGCTATTGGTATTGGCGCTGCTTGGCTATGGAGGCTATCAGGCAACACAATTGCCCATCGATGCGGTTCCTGATATTACCAATAATCAGGTTCAGGTAATCACTACAGCGCCGTCATTCGGAGCCACCGATATTGAACGGTTGGTAACCTTTCCGATTGAACAGGCTAACAGTAATATTTCGGGATTAAAGGAGATCCGGAGCTTTTCCAGATTCGGACTGTCTTTGGTGACCATAGTGTTTGAAGATAATGTCGATATCTACTGGGCCCGGCAACAGGTAGCGGAACGTTTACAACAAGTGCAAAGTCAAATCCCGCAGGGGATAGGAACGCCTGGTTTAGGGCCAATTTCTACCGGATTGGGAGAGATTTATCAGTATGTGTTGCGTCCTGAGAAAGGATACGAACAAAAATATGATATTACCGATTTAAGGACCTTGCAGGACTGGATTGTACGCCGACAATTATTGGGCGTAAAAGGAGTCGCCGAAGTCAGTAGTTTTGGGGGAAAATTAAAGCAGTATGAAATTGCAGTTAATCCCAATAAATTAAATGCTTATGGTATTACGATAAACGATGTTTTTACAGCGCTGGAAACCAATAATCAAAATACCGGAGGTGCCTATATCGAAAAAGGACCAACCGTATTGTATATCCGAAGTGAAGGACTCATTGGCACCATAACCGATATCGAAAATATTGCCATAGCCGGTAAAAATAATGAAACCCCGTTGTTTTTAAGAGATATTGCCGATATCAAAACCGGATTTGCAACTCGTTTTGGAGCCATGTGCTATAACGATCAGGGCGAAGTAGCCGGCGCGGTAGTTATGATGCTTAAAGGAGCCAACAGCAGCCAGGTGATAAAAAATGTAAAAGAACGTATTGATCAGATCCAGAAAACGCTACCAAAAGGCGTGGTAATCGAACCTTTTCTTGACCGGACTAAAATGGTGAACAATGCGATTGGTACCGTCGAGCGGAATCTGTTGGAGGGCGCCTTGATTGTCGTTTTTGTACTTGTGGTTTTTCTGGGAAATATCCGGGCCGGTTTGCTTGTGGCTTCCGTAATTCCGCTATCGATGCTTTTTGCGATCTGTATGATGAACGCCTTTGGTGTTAGCGGTAATCTGATGAGTTTAGGAGCACTGGATTTCGGACTGATTGTAGATGGGGCGGTAATTATTGTCGAATCGGTGATGCATCAGCTTTCGCATAACGCCCGATTTCAGAAGGTTACCAATCTGTCCGGAAAGCAGATGGATAAAACGGTAATCGGATCGGCCAGTAAGATGATGAACAGTGCCGTATTCGGACAAATTATCATTTTAATTGTATACCTGCCTATTTTTACCCTGGAAGGAATCGAAGGTAAGATGTTTCGACCTATGGCACAAACAGTAGCTTTTGCACTTCTTGGCGCATTTATTTTGTCGCTCACCTATATCCCGATGATGAGTTCTTTTTTTCTAAGTAAAAAAATTAACCACAAGGCCAACCTGTCCGATAGGGTTATGGCACGTATAGAAAGCATCTATAAAAAAAACTTAATAAAGGTTTTACGAATTCCGGGAGCTGTTTTAGCAGTTGTAATCGGGCTTTTTGGGATTGCCATTTTGGTACTGACAACATTGGGAGGCGAGTTTATCCCTTCGCTGGAAGAAGGTGATTTTGCGGTTGATACCCGTGTATTAACCGGAAGTAATCTGACGACTACGATAGAAACGACCCAAAAAGCCGCTCATATATTGAAATCACAGTTTCCCGAAGTGATTAAAGTGGTTACTAAAATCGGTAGTGGAGAAGTTCCAACTGATCCGATGCCTATGGATGCCAGCGATATGATGGTGATTCTAAAGGATAAGAGTGAATGGACTTCGGCACATACTTTTCCGGAATTGTCGGCCAAAATGCATAAAGCATTAGAAGATGTACCCGGTATAACAGCGGGATTTCAGTTTCCGGTTCAAATGCGGTTTAATGAGTTGATGACCGGAGCCCGACAGGATGTGGTTTTAAAAATTTTTGGCGAAAATCTGGATTCACTCGCCAAAACGGCCAATCGATTGGGGAAAGTAATCGGAACTGTAAAGGGAGCCGAAAATATTTATATTGAACCGGTTACCGGTATGCCACAGATTATCATTTCGTATAACCGACCTTTAATTGCACAATACCATTTATCGATAGCCGATATCAATAGAGTGGTGAATACCGCCTTTGCAGGGCAAAGTTCCGGATTGGTTTTTGAAGGCGAAAAACGGTTTGACCTTGTGGTTCGACTTAATACCAGTGATCGGAAAAATATCGAAGATGTCCGTAATTTATTGATCCCAACTCCAAACGGAAAGCAGATTCCTTTGGTACAACTGGCCGATATTCAGATTAAAAATGGACCCAACCAGATTCAACGGGAAAATGCGCAGCGCCGGATAATTGTAGGATTTAATGTAAAAGGACGCGATGTACAAAGTATTGTAGAAGAACTGCAAACAAAAGTTAATTCGCAACTTAAGTTGCCCGATGGGTATTATATTACCTATGGCGGTTCGTTTGAAAACCTGAACGAAGCGAAAAGCCGTCTACTGGTAGCGGTTCCGGTTTCATTGCTACTGATTTTTGTATTACTGTTTTTTGCGTTTAAATCTGTAAAAGAGAGTTTACTTATTTACACGGCGATTCCATTATCGACCATAGGTGGAATTTTGTTCCTTGCTTTAAGAGGAATGCCCTTTAGTATCAGTGCCGGCGTTGGATTTATTGCCCTTTTTGGCGTAGCCGTATTGAATGGTATTGTTTTGATTGCAGAATTTAACCGTCTAAAGAAAGCAAATATGAAAAATATAGCCCGAATTGTCATAACCGGTACCGGATTGCGACTTCGTCCGGTATTAATGACCGCATTTGTAGCTTCACTGGGCTTTTTGCCTATGGCAGTAAGTAATGGTGCGGGAGCCGAGGTACAACGTCCGCTCGCAACGGTAGTAATTGGAGGATTACTAATTGCGACCTTTCTGACACTTTTTGTATTGCCGATCCTCTTTATTTTATTTGAAAAGGGAATCAAATGGAAAGTCGGAATGAAAAGCTTGAAATTGTTTTGTATTATGACCTTTTTAACGGTGGGGACGATACAGGCACAAACGGAGATCACCCTTGATCAAGCCTTGGAAACGGCAGTAAAAAACAATCGGATTCTTAAAAGTGAACACTTAAAAGCCACTTATGCGGAAGCTCTGATTAAATCATCTGCCAGCTTGCCTCAAACCGATTTTACTGCAGATGTAGGTCAGATTAATAGTTATTACAATGATACCAAATTTGGAGTGGCACAGAGTTTTGCTTTTCCAACAGTGTATACAAGACAACGACAACTTTTTGAGGAAGAATGGAAGCAAAGTTTACTAGGGGTTTCTCTAAAAGAATATGAAGTCAAAAAAGCCGTTACTCAACTTTATTATCAGTTACAGTACTGGTATGAAAAGGAAAAACTTCTTTCGAAAGCCGATACACTTTACGGTAATTTTTACCAAAAAGCAAATCTCCGACTTCAAAAAGGAGAAAGTAATGTTTTGGAAAAAGCAACTGCCGAAACCCAAAAAATGGCTATAACCACTCAACTAAAACAAATCCAACAGGAAATCGCAATAGGGTTATTACAATTTCAGTTATTGCTTAATTCGGATACCGTGTATAAACCGGAAAATACCGATAAAAAAGCAGCATTAATACCGGCTGTTGGTGTTGATGAAAATCCTTTTTTACAATTATTGGAACAATCCAAGACCGTAGCGGCACGACAAACAGCCTTGGAACGAGCCCGGTTACTACCCGGATTTATGGTGGGCTATAGTAATACCAGTTTTAGAGGTACCGGCGCGAATGAGGTGGTATACGATGCCGGAAGCCGTTTCCATTCCATTCAGGCAGGAGTTTCGGTACCACTATTTACCAAGGGACAGAAAAACAGAGCAAAAGCTTCGAAAATAATGGAAACAGTAGCGCAAAGCGATTATGAAGCCGCAACTGCGCTACTTCAAACACAAAATAAAAAGCTGATGGCAGCCTATCTGAGTAACCTCGAAATCGTGCAGTATTTTGAAAATAACGGACTTAAAAATGCCTCGTTAATTGCAGAAACAGCCGAAAAACAGTTCGTAAATGGAGAAATTAACTACCTCGATTTCGTACTGCTTTTAAATCAGTCTATCAGTATACAAAATAATTATGCAGAAGCCTTAAAAACACTGAACGACACCGTTATTCAACTGAATTATCTTACCTCAAATTAAAAAAATATGATAACGATAGGATTAGATAGCCCTAAAAAACGGGGGATCATAAATATAACAAAATACAAATTCCAGAGATTCCCGGGAGCAGTACTGATTATGGTATTACTGGGACTGGTAAGCTGTAAAAATAAAACCGAAGTCGCATCGGATACCAACATTTCTAAAAAAGAAAATCAGGTGGTACTTACTACTGCGCAGTTTAAAAATGCCGGTATTGAAACCACACAGTTGACGTCAAAAAACATGGCGGGTATCCTGAAACTAAACGGAAAAATAGATGTTCCACCACAAAATCTGATTTCCGTAAGTGCGCCCTTAGGAGGCTATTTGCTGCAAACCAATCTTTTGCCCGGAACGCATGTCCGTAAAGGAGAGCGAATTGCGATTATGGAAGATCAACAATATATCCAGTTGCAACAGGATTATTTACAGGCGAAGTCCAGACTCAATTTTGCCGAGTTGGATTATCAGCGCCAGAAAGACCTCAACCAAAGTCAGGCCAGCAGTAATAAGGTCTTGCAATTGGCTCAGGCAGAAATGAACAACCAGCGTATCCTGATGCAGGCACTGGCCGAAAAATTAAAACTGATCCATATTAATCCGGCGACACTTACAGCGGATAAGATTTCGAAAAATGTTTCGGTTTACAGTACGATTTCCGGTTTTGTGAGTAAAGTCAATGCCAACATTGGTAAATATGTAACCCCTTCTGATGTGATGTTTGAACTGATTGATCCGGAAGATATTCACCTGAGTTTACAGGTATATGAAAAAGACGTGATTAAACTGGCTATAGGTCAGAAAATAATAGCTTACAGCAATGCGGAACCGGATAAAAAATATGAAGCCCGAATCATTTTGATCAGTAAAGATATTAATACCGATGGATTAACTACCGTGCATTGTCATTTTACCAAGTATGATAAAGACCTGTTACCGGGTATGTATATGAATGCTGAGGTGGAATTGACTTCCGGTAAAGTGAATACACTTCCGGAAGCCAGTATCGTTAATTTTGAAGGAAAGAATTATGTTTTCATTCAAACGGGTCTTCGAACCTATAAAATGCAGGAAGTTAGCATCGGAAATCAGGAAAATTCGGATGTGGAAATACAAAATAGTAGTATTTTAGAGGGAAAGACCCTTGTTTTAAAGGGAGCTTATGCGTTGCTAATGCAATTAAAAAATAAGGAAAATGATACAGAATATTAGAAAAACAATACTGCTGCTGGTGGTCTTATTTTGGGAGACTACCTTTTTCGGAGCGACAGGTACCGGTACTTATCAGTTTACGGTACACAACCCTGATACTACAGTAATAGTAAAAAAAGCAGATCCGGTTTATCAGTTTTCAACCAAAAAAATGATTATACCGGCTGTATTTATTACGTATGGACTGTTGAGTCTTATGGTTGAAGATATTAAGAATATTAATAATTCCACGCAATTTGAGGTAAGCGAACATGCTCCAAAGCATATTGTATATGATAATTATACCCAATATGCGCCGGCAGCCGCGGTATATGCCTTAAATCTGTTTGGAGTTGAGGGGAAACACAATTTACGGGATCGTACTCTGATTTATGCGACTTCGCAGCTGATTGCCGGAGCGATCATCATGCCGGTAAAGTATCTTGTTAAAGAAGAGCGGCCCGATAAAACAAATAACCTTTCATTTCCATCCGGACATACAGCAACCGCTTTTTCATCGGCACACTTTATGTTTCGCGAATACGAAGACAAATCCCTTTGGTTGGCACTTTCCGGATATCCTCTGGCAGCATTTACTGGTATTTACCGGATTTTAAATGATAAACACTGGGTAGGAGATGTTATCACCGGAGCCGGAATTGGAATCCTGTCTACCGAGTTGGCGTACTGGCTTTTTCCAAAGATTGATCATCTTTTAAAAGGAAAGGGACAGAAAACAAGCACGCTGGTCTATCCGTTTTATCAGTCCAACAATGTAGGGTTAGGTTTTACACGAAAATTTTAGAGGATTATTATGGAATTGGAAAAACATTATGTCAATAGGGTAGGATGGTTGCGTGCCGCCGTTTTAGGAGCAAACGATGGAATTTTATCGACCAGTAGTATTGTAATTGGCGTAGCGGCCGCCAGTAACGATCGTACGGTTATTGTTCTCACAGCATTAGCCGGGCTGGTGGCCGGAGCCATGTCTATGGCCGCAGGTGAATATGTTTCGGTGAGTTCTCAGGAAGATACCGAAGCATCTGATCTGGCCAGGGAAAAACAGGAATTAGAGCTGATGCCGGATATCGAATTGAGAGAACTCGCGAAAGTATACCAGCGAAGGGGACTTGATACGGATTTAGCCTTACAGGTTGCCGAACAATTAACGCGTCATAATGCACTTGAAGCACATGCCCGGGACGAACTGGGATTAAATGAAATTACTCAGGCAAAACCATTACTCGCCGCTATGGCCTCATTTTTTTCGTTTGTGGCCGGAGCGGTATTACCGTTACTGGTTTCCTGGTTGGCTCCGATGGTATATATGATTCCGTATCAATATCTTTTTTCAATTGTCTTTTTAATGTTTTTAGGTGCTGTTGCAGCAAAAGCGGGAGGATCTGGTATCCGAAAAGCAGTGATGCGGATCTGTTTTTGGGGAACCGTTGCCATGGGCGCAACTGCTTTGGTTGGCTATCTTTTTGGCGTTAATACTGTATAAAGACCGGAAATTGAGGTCCGGTTATAGGCTAGGTTTGCTGATAATCGGCCTTGATTAGAAGGATATTTAGGACGATTTTATATTTTACGTGTATCTACTACGATTTCATTTAGCGAAAAAGAAGTTAATGTTGCTATTCTAGAAAAATTCCAAAGGAAGATATATGTAACAATGGCAGCCATGATACCGCAAAAATAGTTGTAGGTAATAAATATTATGGAATGATAAAGTTGCCTGATTTAACTGATGAAAAATTTGGAGAAAGCAGAACTAAGATAACTATTAAGCAATTGGAATTAACATCTATTCAGTATAATGAATTTATAAACGGTGTAATGAGTAAGAAGGAATAGGTTAGAATCTTAAGTAATAAGTGGTTTAAATTTGATAAAAAGAAGATGATACAGTTTTAATCTTCTCTAAAAATAGCTACATAAATATTTGCTACCTATCTTATATGAAATATTTTATAATATTTAATGAGCTAATTTTCTCCATAGTAAAAGCAAAGGAAGCGTTTATAAACTATGTATTTCCAATACTAATACCTTTTTTGTCATCAATATGAAAGCCGATAATTCCAGCGGCTCGCATAAATTCGTCTTGTGGGCGGGCCGTAAGCACCACTTTTTCATTGCATACAGGATGTGTGAAAACCAATTTCTGAGCATGGAGTAACATAGTATTCATTTCAAATTTTTCAAGCCATATTTTATTTTGCTTGTTGCATCCGTGAGGACGGTCACCAATAATTGGATGTAGAATATGAGCCATATGTTTGCGAATCTGATGCATTCTGCCTGTTAGCGGAAAAGCCTCTACAAACGAATATCGGGAGGTACTGTGTTTACCCGAAGGGATATCGATTTCTACTTTGGCTAGAGTCTTAATTAATGTTTGCGCTTCCTGTAAAGTGCCATTGTCTTTGTATAAAGCATAATCGATAAGTTGTTCATCGGGAGTATAACCTCTTACAATGGTCCAATACTTTTTTTCGACGGTTTTTAGCGTTAACTGTTCCGTAAGATTTTTATTTACTTCTTTGTCCAATGCGAAAAGCAAAATCCCCGAAGTTTTGCGATCAATCCGGTGAACCGGATATACTTTTTTACCAATTTGATCCCGCAACAACTGAATGGCAAATTCTGAAGCATCTCTTGCAATAGGGGATTGATGTACTAAAAGACCGTGTGGTTTATTGATGGCAACTAAATAATCGTCCTGATAAATAATCTCTAACATATGCAGCTATAAAAAACGTCTAAAAGTAAGTGATTTTTTGATACCGAATTAGCTGGAGCGGTCTAAATTAGGTAAAAACACGTATTGTTTTGTTGTATATAAATTAGTTTCTTTCGGGTTTACGAAATTAAAAGATGAGTAGTTTCGTGAAAACAATGTTATATAATATTTACATGCTATAATCTTCTAAATATTAACTTTAATTTTAAATAATGGCATTAATAGATTGTCCTGAGTGCGGAACAGAAGTTTCAGATAAAGCTGAAAAATGCTTAAAGTGTGCTTATCCAATAACCAATAGTAGAGCTAACAATGTTGACTCAAATTCGAGTTCTAAGAACGAAACAAGTGTTATTGTTAAATCAAAAGAAGGTTGTTTTCTTCAAACTTTAAATACGGGGTATCTTATTATTGCGATAGTGATTATTATTTTCATTCTTTTGGCGGTTATACGTTAAATTTGAGAACAATACATAATAATAATTTTATGAAAATGGACTTTATACAAAATTTAAATACAATTTTTATTTTATACTCCTATTAAACTCTTCCAACTTCTTAAATCTAGCCCTTTACAAGCAATAAGTAATGACACGCAACAATTAACAATCGGTAAAAATGTGCAGAACTTATAATACCATTGGTTCACTGACAACTTTAAAATCGCATTTAAAGAGAAACAATATTCATGATTTTACGTCATTAAAAGAAGTCATTGATTTTCAAAAATCATATTCGATTCTCCAACAAGAATTAATTTCACATCATGGAAGTCGTATAGAGCAAGAAAAAAATAGCCTCAATATAGACTTACCGAATTTAGACAGAACAATTGAAGTACAGAGACATGAATCAATACTAAGATTAACAAACGAAATTGATAAGCTAAAACAACAACTGAATATTGCAACAATCAATACGTCTAAAAACTTTCTCCATAAAATAATCTGTCGTTTAAAACAGAGAGATTATAAAAGGAAAATAAAATTTAAAGAAAATAATTTTGATAGTGAACTAGAAAAATCAATTAGCGCACTTACCTACAATTACCAAGTCAAAATGAATCGCTATCAATTTATAGCTTCCCATTTTAATGAAGCAGTAAAACAAAGCGCTCGATATGCTTTATCAGAACTAGAACGAAAAAAAACGACAATAGATAGTCTCAATAATTTTATTTACGGTGCGTTAGGAGAACAAAAAGTAGTTAAGACGTTAGAAACGCTATCTGATGAATATTTTTTAATTAATGACTTTACAGTTTCATTTTCACCTGCAATTTATAATAGACAAGAAAACGATTACATACAGTCTGTTCAAATTGATCATATACTTGTTGGTCCATCGGGGATATTTATTATCGAGACAAAGAATTGGAGTGAAAAATCATTAGCAAATCTAAGTTTACGCTCACCTGTAGAACAAATTAAAAGGACAAATTTTGTGTTATTTTATCTACTAAATAATACGAAGAGTGATTATCATTTAAGCTTGGACAGTCATCATTGGGGGAATAAAAAAATACCAATTAAAAATCTAATTGTTTTGACTAATACAAAACCACAAGAAGAATTTCAATATGTGAAAGTTTTAACTGTCAACGAGCTTCTTAGTTATGTGAATTATTTTAAACCGATATTTTCACCTGTTGAAACTAAAAGAATTACAGAGATGCTTTTACGGATTAATGAATAAAACAAAATGGAAAACTCAGAAAATGAAAAACGCAGTGCGGAAATAATGTTTCTATTAATCCGGGAATTGTGGTATCAATCGGATTATGGTAAAAAGGTCATGAAAAATGTAGCGCGCTGTATTTATGAAGTCAAAAAAAGTAGTTGTAAAGAGCTTGAAGTTGCTCAATGTTTTTTATTTTTAATTGATAACGGATTGATCAGAGAGATTTCAAAAGAACACCATCTTTATGAATTTACTGATGCCGGAAAAAACGTAACGACCCAAAAAGATGTGGAAGATATCATTAATCAGTCGTTTTATAACCGTCTAATCCAATAACACATTATTTGATCCTCTTCATATTTGATCCTCTTCATATTTGATCCTCTTCATATTTGATCCTCGCTAAAAATCGTTATCTTTAACAGAATTAAGCGATTAAGATAAGACCCGATTGGCATTGTAAAAACGTCATTTATCCAAAATAATTACACTATGGCACTGATCAACCCTCATATCAACTTTAATGGTAATGCAGAAGAAGCTTTTGAATTTTATAAAGCTGCTTTTGGTGGAGAATTTTCAAAAATTGTCCGGTTCAAAGATTTTAAAAACCCGGAATTCCAAATAAGCAAAAACGAAGAAAATAAGATTATGCATATTGCATTGCCCATTGGTAAAAGTAATGTGTTAATTGGTAATGATGTGCCGGAGTTTTTGGGAAGGGTTAATGAAAATGAAAACCGAAGTAAAATTTCAATAAGCGCAGCCAGTAAAGAAGAAGCCGACCAATTATTCCATAGCCTTTCTGCAGGCGGAGCAATTGAAATGCCCATTTCGGATAGCCCGTGGGGTTCCTATTTTGGAATGTTTCGAGATAAATATGGAATTGAATGGATCATCGATTTTAATCCAAAAAAATAATAAAAGCGAATACCTAATAGCGGTTTTTACGCTATATATATTGTAACCTACAACCAATATAAAACAAAGATGTTTCTTTTCGTATCGTTTCTGGATAGACACGGATGATACGCAAGTTTTACGGAACTTATCAAGTAAGCCTGTGAATTCATTTCAAAAATGAAAAAAAAGTCATAATGGTTTACAAAAGAAGCATCTGTATAAATCAGGAATGATATAATTAATAAATTGTAACGGGCACTCCTTTCCTATTATGCGATTGTAGCGTGTACCGGAATTTTTTTAATGTATTATGACCTGGACAAAAAAACTCCTGCAATTAAATGATGTTTTAAGTGATCTGGTTCCTGACAAAGATGGGATTATAAAATATGCCAAAGCATCCGGTTTAAAACCACAGTCTATGGGGCTCGGTAGTAATGTTACAGACATTTGGAACACTATTCTAAACGAAGCTGACAAAAGCAGTAAGATAGATACATTGCTAAAATCGGTATTGGATGCTTATCCGGATAATCTGTATTTAAAATCGGCTTTAACGTCACAGGAAATTGATTTTTCTGCAAGCCCCGATATTGATGATACTGCTGACTGGCAGGATGTTTCAGATGAAACATTAGAATTACTCACAATGGAACAAAGTACGTTGTTACCGGTTAATTTTTTGGCAAAAGGAGTGCTAAAAAGTAAATCGGTAGGAAAAGTAGAACTAAAAATTGGCAATAACAGATATAGTGTGGGTACCGGGTTTTTATTTAAAATAAAGGAAGTGGATGCTTTATTTTTTATAACAAATTATCATGTAATCAATGACAAAAAAGATATTGAACGAACACGTATCATTTTCGATTACGAACTTGATGTTGACGATCATTCTGTCCCATCAAGAAGTTTTAAAATCGATCCTGATGGTCCTTGGTATTCTTCCGGAATAAGAGAGTATGATACTACGATATTCCAATTAATTGATGAAGCTGATAGATTAGCAGAATACGGTTGGATCGAATTAAAAGAGGTTGAAATTACGGCAAATGATTTTGTCAATATAATCCAACATCCAAAAGGTGAAATGAAACAAATTTCGCTTTATCATAATATAGTGACTCATACGGATGACAGGGTTGTTCAATATCTGACAGATACACTCAAAGGTTCTTCCGGTTCTCCTGTATTTAATTCCGATTGGGAAGTTGTCGCACTGCATCACAGTGGTGGTGGGAGTAAACCCGGAGAACCGAAACTCCCGGAAGGAATCAAATCGCGTAATGAAGGTATTTTTATTAATAAAATTATCCAATTTGTAAAAGAAAACTGTAAAATGTAAAAGTCGAAGTTATGATTAGTGAAAAATTATTTCAGGGCTATGATGAAAAGTTTATCTCGAATCAAATAGTGCCGTTGCCTGGACTTAATGAGAAACAAGCCGATGATCTGGTATTGGATAATGAAGGGAATAAAGTGATACAATATATCAATTATAGTTTGCAGCAATCGGCATCTCACAAGTTCCCTTTTTATACCGCAGCAAACATCGACGGTAAAGCGTTTAAGAAGATACCAAGACAAGGTAGTTGGCGTAAAGATCCTCGTATTCCGGAAGCATTTCAATTGGGAAAAGAATTATATGGAGCCCCTAAAAGTGATTTCGATAGAGGGCATATGACTAAAAGAGAAGATGTGCAATGGGGCGCTACAACCGGAATAGCGTTAAGTGCTGCTAAAGCAACATTTTATTATACCAATTCGGTTCCGCAACATAAAGACTTAAATCAGAAGATATGGAAAAACCTTGAAGATTATATATTACATACCGAGGCAAAGCAAAATGAATTACGTATTTGTGTTTATACAGGTCCGGTTTTATCCGATTTAAACCCCTATTTTATAACACCAATAAATAAGGAACTAATAAAAATTCCGTTACTATTCTGGAAAGTGGTTGTCTTTCAAAAAGAAAATGAACAGCTTTATCGCGTTGGTTTTATGATGAGCCAGAATAAGTTATTCGTAAAGGATCAAATTATTGAAGAGCTGGAATCGGACGATACATTATTTATGCAATTCAAAGACGCGGATACGTATCAGGTCAATATCGCGCTTATTGAAGAATTGACAGGATTAGAAATGCCAAAAGCCATTGATTCCTATACCGATAAAAGAAATACAAAGTTGGTTTTAAAAGAAATTGATATTGATCCGGATTTGGAAAGCGATTCTGTAAACAATCAATTAGGTTTTAAAATTGAGAATTTGTTTTTGTAATAGATAGTCAAAAATAGTTTATGTTATTGCCAATTGTATTTAAAACATCTTATTATGGCGCTTTATAGTAATCTGCTTGAAAAACGCCTGATAGCTTCCTTTGAGGAACACTTAAAATCAGTTTTTTAAAGCTTTCATACTGTAATCATTAATATAAAAGGATAGTTTTTTGGCTCCGCTTGCATTTAAATGATCAGCATCATAGAAATCGTTCGCTGTAAATCGGGGATCATCCAACAGATTGATATAACGACAATGTTCGTGTGTAGCAACGAGGTTTTCTATTGTTTTAATGGTTTGCTGTAACTGTTTTTTATTCCGATTCTCTCGGAGGGAATGATAGACCGATGGTGTAAAAAAAACAAGGGGTGACACCTTTTAGTTTGTATAGGAAAACCGACGACGAATGTTGTTGGTTTTTATTTTTTTTTACAGCAAGTATAAAATAAAAATACTGTTTTTTCGATTACCAACATCGAAGTTGTATTTATACTATCTTTGAAAGAAATAAGAATTCACGCTGTTATGAAAACGATCAAAACGACTTTTTTCCTGCTTAGTCTTACCCTTCTTTTTTGTTGTACAACCAAAAAAGAATTACCGGTTTTGTTTCCACTTCCTAAAAAATTAAAAGAAGTATCGGGAATTACAACTTCCGATAACGGTAAAAGCTTGTGGGTGATCGAGGATAGTGGTAATGAAAATAAAGTGTACCAATTGGATCGGGAAGGGGCCATCCAACATACGGTAACGGTTGGGAATGCGACCAATACCGATTGGGAAGATCTCACGATGGATGAGCATAAAAATATGTATATAGGCGATTTCGGAAATAACGATAATACGCGTAAGGATCTGGTAATTTATAAAGTCAATGCGGCCGATTTAGCGCAATCGGAAGTCAATTCCAGTGCGAGTATTCATTTTTCCTACCCGGAACAAAAAGCCTTTCCGCCGAAAAAAACAGAATTATGGTATGATGTAGAAGGTTTTTTTATCTGGAAAGACAATTTCTACCTGTTTACTAAAAACCGTAGTAAAGGATTCGACGGAACGACCTTGTTATATCGCGTGCCCAATAAAGCCGGAAACCATAAAGCCGAATTACTCGGATCGTTTAAAACCTGTGATATCTATAACCATTGTGCGGTTACCAGTGCGGCAATTAGTCCGGATGGTAAACATATGGTGCTGTTAAGTCATACCAAAGTGTGGTTGTTCGAAGATTTTAAAAACGACGATTTCTTTAACGGAAAAGTAACCCGACTGGAACTGAATCATATGTCGCAAAAAGAAGCCATTACCTTTACGGATAATAGTACGTTGCTCATTGCGGATGAAAAAGTCAAAAAAAATGGGGGTAAGGTATATGAGGTTGCTATAAAAACCTTAAAAACCAAATCCTAATCCAAATGCAATCCGACCGTCTTCGTTACTTCTGAAATAGGTCACCCGTGCGGTGATCACATTTAAGCCGTTTAGCCATAAACCGCCACCATAGGAGTTGTGCCATTTGTGTGAATCCTGACCGTCCAACCATACGCGACCGTAATCAAATCCGCCAATCATACCGAAAGTCATCGGGATAATGCTTTTACGGATTTTACCAAGTGTTAGTCGTAAATCGGAACTTTGATAAAACGCCTGTTTTCCTAAAAAACGCTCGTTACGGAAACCACGGATATCATGGTCGCCGCCAATGGTGGCGCCCTGGTAAAATTCGAAATTGTCGTTCAGTAAAAACTTCCCTTTGAAGATTGTCGCCAATACCAGTTTTCCTTCCGGATCGATTTTATGATTAAAGTTCAGTTTGCTTTCGATATATGGAAAATTACGTTTGGTATCGGATAGATTCATTTTCCAGCTTCCCAGAATTGAAAAGCCCATACCCATAGTGGGAAGTGACGGATTATCGTAATTTTGAAAGCTGTATTTCAAGTTTAATCCCGCAAATTGCAGGTTTTCGAATACTTTAGGGTTGATAATGCCCGGAATGTTGATATAACGATTCTGAGTGTCTTCGACTTCAATATTTTCAAAAGTGGCTTCGATTTGAATATCGCTACCGTTTCGGCCAATTTTTCGCAACGATGGCGCCGCTTTATACGATTGGATGCGAACGCGGTTGTAATCCATTCCGAGTGTTTCGTCGTTATTGGCGGTTTCGTTTCCATATCCGAAATAATTGACCGCAAAATTCGGACTTGTAAAACGGGCTTCAAATTCAAATTGCCAGTCACCAATTACTTTCGTTACAATCGCATTATAGGTTAATTCAAAACCATGGGTCGCAAAATAATAGTTGGCTTTAAAGCCGTGCAGACTCGAGTACGGGGCACGGTTAAAACCATTAACGGTATACGAACCGACCATGCCGAGTTTAAAACCGTCGTCCGGATTATAACCAATTGTCGGCAGACTGTTAAATGCGTTGTACTTCGGTTTTTTGTAGTCGTAAGAATTGATTTCGTAATCGTCGGTTAGGAATTTACGGGTTTTACGATCCAGCGTATAGGTGTTCTCTTTGGATTTAAAATCGTATACAATTACTTTTTTGCCATTCTCAACGGTATAGGTATCGTGATGCTGACCACCGAGCAGTCGGATTTTGATTTTGGATTTCCCGTCGCCTTTTACTTCGAATTGATCATCATCATTTAGCCCGTAAATCCAGATTTCTTTCGTTTCGCTATCGGGATAGGTTTTGGAACTAACCATTTCTTCACCGCTATTTTTTAAGCGGATGTTGGAAACCGTTACGGAGCCGTTTTGGGTTCGGTCGATTATAAATTTGTCTTTTTTATCCGTACCGACAATCAGTACGGTTTTGTGCAACACTTTGTAATATTCGGAAGCATATTGTTCCAAATGTGTTTTACGGACTTTTAATTTCTTTTTGATGTCTTCGATGGTCGCATCGTTTACTTCTTCCGGTAGGTTAAAAAAAGCATTGTCAATTAGCGTATCGGTTAAGTTGTCGTGGATATATCGGGCTTGTGCGATCCAGTCGTTTTCGGTAGCATTGGCGGCAAAAGCAAGGTCCATAGGGTAGGGTTCCATATTAAACCATTTGACACTGCGGATGTTTTCGCCAAAACCCTGCATATGACGTAAGGCAGGAACGCGCATCAATGGCGAAAGCAGGGCACCGTCATATTTGCTAAAAGCCTGATCACGATCTCTTGGAATCGGTCGGTATACAATATTGTGGCCTTCTTTGTTTTCGGCCCATCGCCATTGATCACTATGACGATCCCAATCGCCTATTAGCATGTCAAACAATCGCGCTTTGATATATTCGGTTTCGTTGATTTTGTATTTCTCGTCCTTTTTTAGATTTTTTAATACATCGTCCGTACCCACTATAGCATCAGCCTCTCCAAAACTTTCGTGTTCCGCATGACTGTCGCTTGGGCGCTCTTCAACCATATACAATTCGTCTCCAAAACGGTCGTTAAAAGCTCCTAATGCCGCCTGTTTGGGAATGTAATACAGTTTCGGATTGGTAGCGCTTACACCTATAGGCTGGGCCAGATTCCCCACCATAAAGGGAATATAGGGATGGGATGAGGTATAAAAATCCAATAGGAAATTTTCTGCGAACGTGTCTTCAAATTCGTTCTCGATAAACTGATCTTTAAAAGCTACGGATTGTAAGAACCGCGAAGCACTCTTTTTTAAAGCACGCATTACAAATTCTTTTCCGTTTTTGTCTTTTAAGCGCAGGGATTTCGACTGATGGCCACCACCGGCGCGTACGGGTTTTAAGCCGCCCATAAGCGTGTCGAGTGTCGCCGTTTGCACCAGTATCGGCATGCTATAATACTTGCGGTAGTGTTCGCCCCATAAGAAACGGTAAAAACCACTTTTGGAGGTCATTTTTTTGGAATAAATAGAAGCTTTGGTAATGGCCGGAAAAGTATCGGGATAGGAAACAGGGTGCGTTTCGGTTTCCGGTTTAATGATGGTTTGCTGGTATAGAGTCGTGTTGTTTTTATCGAAAAAAAGCAATGCTACCGAACCGTCTGCGTCAAAATCCAGTCGGGCATAACCGTTGCCGCCATAAGAAAAGTCGTTTGGAAAAATACTTCTTGCAGCTTCTCTTTTCGATCCGGAACCACTAATCACCTGTTTGATGTTGTTGTGTTCGATATACTGTAAATTATGGTCGTGGCCGGAAACGACTACGATATTGTCTTTGCCCTGAATCAGGGTTTTGATTCGTTTGGTTAAGGCTGTATATTGTTTGTTTTGAATATCCTGCGGACTAATTCCGGAGGTTTTTCGGATCAGATTGATCAGCGAACCAACAAAAGGTAGCGGGATGTCTTTCTCCAGCGGAAACAGTTCCTTTCGAAGCGAAAACTGTCCGCCGTGGGAACCGTTGCTCATCAGCGGATGGTGAATCGCCAGAACAATGGTTTTGTCCTGATTTTTGTTGAGAAGACTTTCGAGTTCCTCAAAAAAATCGTCACGGGTTTTGATGTTGCAATTGTCGTTTATTGTAGGATGTTGATCCCAGTTTTCAAGATACCATTCACTGTCGATCGTGATCATCGTGATACGGTCGCTCAGCTTGATAGCGTCAATGGCACAACCTTTACGGGGTAAAAATGCTTTTTTGTCTTTTAATTGATCCATCACATATTTTTCCTGGCGTTCCAGTCCTTTTACACCACTGTACCAGTCGTGGTTCCCCGGAATAAAAATAGTTTTGCCGGAAAATGATTTCCCCATTTGTATCTGATTGTCCAGTTTTTGTCGGGCCAGTTGTTGTGCGGCTTCGTTTTTCGAATCGGGAAAACCGTACGGATAAATATTATCGCCCAAAAACAGTAATGTGGTGTTTTTTCCTGCGTTTTTTAATTGGGCTTCCAACGATTTAAGTGTTTGCTGACCGTTGCTTTCATCCGAATTTCCGGCATCGCCCACCAAATATAATTGATACTCCGGACCTTTGCTTATCGCTTGGTTGTCAATAGTGTCGGTAAGGTTTTTCCCCGTCTGAATGGTATGGGTGGCACAGGATTGGAATAATAAAATAAACAATACATACTGAAATAGTATATAATTACGTTTCTTATCAATACTTAACCAAAACAATTTCATAATTTAGAGGGATAAAAATTGGCTTATGAATATTATAGAACAAGCTGAAAATTACGTTTTCGCCTTACTCAAAGATAAACTTTCTATTTCATATACTTACCATAATTTTAATCATACTGTACGGGTGGTGTCTGCAGCCAAACAACTTGTTGAAAATGAAAAAGTTGATCCCGAAACGGCTGAGAAAATTATGATAGCGGCCTGGTTTCACGATGTCGGATATACCAAAGGTTGTACCGAACACGAAGAATGTGGAACGCATATCGTAGAAAAATTCCTTCGGGAACAAGGGAAATCTGCCGCGTATATTGAAGATGTAAAAGAGATCATAAGAGCTACGAAAATTGATCAGGAGCCGGTAAACCTGGCGCAAAAGATTATCAAGGATGCCGATTATTTTCATTTTGCAGCCGATAATTATAGCGAACTCAGTGAACTTTTGCGTGAAGAATGGAAACTGACACAACAAAAGAATTACACTGATCTGGAATGGGCAATGGGTAACCGTGCCATGATGGTACAATGCCATCGTTATTATACCGATTTTGCCAAAACCAACTGGCAACCGAAAAAAGAAAAAAATACGATCGAATGCCAGCGAATCATCCAGAAATTAACGGAAGATAGAGCCGATTCGAAATCGAATATCAAAAAAAAGAAACTGGAAAAACTCGAACGCCCCGAGCGCGGTATTGATACGATGTTTCGCGTTACCCTAAGCAATCATACCCGGTTGAGCGATATTGCCGACAGTAAGGCAAATATTCTTTTATCGGTTAATGCGATTATCATCTCCATCGCACTATCAACTTTGGTGCCTAAATTGGACAGTCCGAGTAATTCGCATTTGATCATACCGACGTTTACGATGATTATGTTTAGCGTATTGTCGATCATTTTTGCCATATTATCAACCCGCCCCAAAGTAACCAGCGGAACCTTTACCCGTAAGGATATCGAAGATAAAAAAGTGAACCTGCTCTTTTTTGGGAATTTTTATAAAATGCCAATCGACGAATACCAATGGGCGATGAACGTCATGATGAAAGACCGGGATTATTTGTATAACTCCATGATCAAGGATTTATATTACCTCGGACTGGTATTGGATCGCAAATACAAATTATTGCGCATTACGTATACGATCTTTATGATCGGAATTATCTTTTCGGTTATTGTGTTTGTAATCGCTTTCCGTTCGCTCGGCGTTTGATCTTATTTCAGTTCGTCCAGTAATTCCTGATAGCTATAGGTTCGGGTTGGTCCTTTCTGTGATTTGTAATTCACTTTTACACGAAGCGCCTTTAAGCCCGAAACACCTTGCAGGCTTTCGACATCGAAACTTTCGATATTGGGCTCCAGAATGCCTTTGAATTGTAGAAACTGAATGTACTTTTTATATTCGGTTTCTTCAGCAAGATGTGAATAAACGATCGTAATTTTGCCCTGTTCGGTAATGCGTTCGTCTGTTCCGCGGATATGGGCCTTGTCAATTCGCTTTTTAACCACTTCATATCGCGCATTATACGTGCCGTCGATGTCAAAACGTTTTTCATCCATACGGAAACGGATCGCAATAGGCGAACTGAAAACGAGTACCAACGAGGTTACTTCCAGTTGGAAAGGCAATGATCGTTTGAGTTTTTCATGTTCGATTTCCATTTCGCATAAGGCCTGTAACTGCCATAACCGGAGGTTTTGTAAAAACATCAGATCAAAGTTCCGTTGTGGCGCGATGGAACCTCCGATATAAAGGTTGTGTTCCACACCATCGGTTTTGAAACGCTCGTAATAATGCGGGAAAATGGCTTGTGCTTCTACCTGTTTGGCATCGAGTATAGACGCCATTTTTTTATTGGTGAGTGATAAGGCAAGATCAAATTTTCTACGGGATTCATAAAAAGTTCCGGTTTTTTCATCCAGTTTTTCAAAATAAGCATCAATCAAGTCTTCTTCCAAATGGTCACTTTTGGCATTTTTCAGGATCGGATGGATCTCATTCTGAATATAAATCTGAATCTGTTGCTCGGTATCGGCTTTTAAGGATGCCGCCAATTCTTTTAATAAGGATTCAATTTCGAATTTACGTTGTTCCAGTAACATCAGGTTTACTCCGGATTTCATCTGTTCCAGAATGGAAATGATCATTTCCAGTTGGTTTTTTAGATCGTCCTGAACCGTTTTGTTACGGGCATCCGACGATCCTTTGATGTCAATCTGACCGTAAAGCGGATATACATTTTTAAAGACAATCTCTTTGAAAATATATTCTTTATCCTGACTGCTTTCGGTTAAATAGTTTTCGGCTTCGATCTTAAATTTCCAGTAAACACTTGGGTGAATGGCGGTATATTCTTTTTGAATAACAGCTTCGATATGGTTTTGCCATTCGGAATGGTACCGATCGACCGTATCGACCAAAAATGGCATGATCAATTCCAGTTTGTTCGCATTTAAACTGTTTAGTTTTTGCGGATAGGATGAAGCGAGTTCGATAATCCCAAGTATTTTGTCGTCTTTTACAACCGGAGCCAAAATACAGCTTCTGATGTTTTGCGCCAACAGATGTTTGCCTAAAGATTTGTCTTCCGAACATTCCACAAAACGCATGGTATCGGATATTGCAAAATATTTCTTTTCGCGGATAAGGGTTTCAAACGAACTACTACACAACGCATTTTTACATTCGTGTGTCAGGATAAAACTTGTGAATTTCCGATTGGGAACCAACTCAAATTTTTGTTCTTCGCTGTTATAGGGGGTAAAACCAATCCGTAAATCCGGTATTTTATAGATGGAACGGAAGATCGTCTCTGTACTATTGTCGTCGTTTAGTTTCTGTTTGTCCGGTTTTAGTAAATTACTTTTTAGGTTGGAAACCGAATTTTCTATCGTCGCATCAAAGAGAATAACAATTCCGAATCCTTTTAGAATCCAACTTTCCTGCGGGAATTTTTCTTTCCATAAGACGATGTTATCGAAATTGTCAATCAACAAATCGATATCTTCTTCGGTGAGTTTTACCGATTTTTCAGTTGGAATAATTTCCATAAAATCGGCGTTATACATAATCCGGTAATGGCGGATAATCCCGTCTTTGTCCGGAATATCATAAAAAAGTGGTCGGCTGAAATCAAAATCCCGATTGTAAAAGGAGTTTAGAATCAAACAACAGTTCAGAATATAAAACTGATGCTGATCAAAATCCCGGATGGTCATATCGAAGTCTTTTCCGGCTTCTTTGAGGATCTTTTTAAAGCGTTCGGTATAATTAAACGTAATGTTCTGAAAAGGCACCGTAACGGCTTTGATTTCGTTATGGGTTAAGGCAGTAGGAAAAAGATCCGCCAGTAAATTGTGAATGAGCTTTTCCTGTTGTTGAATTTGATCATACGAAGTAATCCCGTCCCGTAATTCCGGAACTGTCCCGGCTTCTTTCAATAAGGCTTTGGCATAGTTGGAACGATAGTCGGCATCATCCGAATGGGCAATGTGTTCCAGGGTCTCTAATACTTTATGAAAGGATACTTTGATTTTAAAGGGACTTTCGGGGTATTGGTTCATATTCATCTTCATTGCATTT
Source organism: Flavobacterium sp. WV_118_3 (assembly GCF_039778605.1). Classification (NCBI taxonomy): domain Bacteria; kingdom Pseudomonadati; phylum Bacteroidota; class Flavobacteriia; order Flavobacteriales; family Flavobacteriaceae; genus Flavobacterium; species Flavobacterium sp. WV_118_3. The sequence continues at coordinate 828,972 of NZ_CP156060.1, forward strand.
GGTTCTGTAAAATTACTAATAAATATTGTAATGATGTGCTCCGGAAGTACCTAAAAAAGTACCCAAAAAACAGGTATAAACACGCTATTATGACTATTGTTTAATCCGTAAAATTGTGCGCTTTATTTTGATTGCTGATCTTCTATCCGGGAAAGCAGGGATGAAATAGCGATGTTGTTACGTATTTATACGTACAAATTTACGTATTTACAGGTATTTTCATAAAAAGTAGCGATCCCTAATTTCGCGGAGAATTTTAATATAATCAAAATGGAATTTAGTAAAAGTTTAGGAGAAGAGATTAGTTTAGAGCAAGCGATGACCTATGTGAAAGCACACAACGCAAGGTTTCCAAAAGGAGTGAAAGCATTTGCTTTTGGAGTTGAGCATGTACAGGATGTTCTAAATCAGGAGGGATGTGTAGGAATTCGGATCTATAACGGTTATAACGAAGAAGAAGACTGCCCCAATATCGTAGTGGTAGGTGTAGATGCCGAAGGAAAAGATATGACTGGAGGTAAAATATTCGACAGAGGGGTACGTTGCCCGGATATGTGCGATATTACTAGTCCGCTGTTCCAGGGATAGTTCACTACTCTGTTTTAAAATCTAATTTTTAAACCTGTTGGATTTCCCAACAGGTTTTAGTTTATATATTTGCGTAATTTCAAAAACCTCAATCGGATTTATTTTGAGACTAGTATATGCTATAGCGCTAACATCAATATTTATAGGTTTTATTCCCCTTGTTTTATTCCTTATCCGGAAACGACAACGGCAATTACCGCCACAAGCGACCTATATTGGCCCCTTCGTTTGGCTTACCTTTTTAGCCAGTGCCTATGAGCTTATCTGTACGCTGATCTTTAAATTGAATTCTGATATCTGGTTCCGAGCCTATCTATTACCGGAGTTTTTTGTGCTTTTTTATTTCTTTTGGAAAGTTTTTGAAAAGCGATACCGACCACTTTTCTATTTTTTTGGTACTGTTTTCCTGCTCGTATTTATCGGCTTGCTCTTTGTTTGGAACGATTGGAGTCATTTAAAAGGCGATTCGTATCTGTCGCTTATCGAAGCGATATTCGTCTATACTTTTGTTATTCTGTGGTTTAAAGACGTCTTTCATAATCTGACGGAACAATACCTTTGGAATTTTCCACTTTTTTACTTTATATCGGGTTTTATTTTCTACTTTTCCGGTACCTTATTTCTATTTTTGATGGGTGATATTATTGATCAAACTCCAAACCTCGTGTTCGAGGATTATTGGGTTTTTAATCTAATCTTGATGATCATCAAAAATATATTTTTAATGGTAGGGATATGGAGAATTCAGAAGAAATAAAAATTGCTTTTTGGTTGGGAACGCTTGGAATGCTTTTCCTGGCTTTTGGTTTATTATCGCTGGTATTGTACTATCAGAATCATTTCTACAAAATGAAACGGAAGGAAACAGAGTTGTTACTAAAAACGGCTCTGGAAACCGAAAAAAACGAACGGAAACGTATTGCCGCCGATTTACACGATAGTGTGTCCGGCGACTTGAATGCGATTCGAAATTACTTAACTATCTTACAACGAAACGGAAGTATTGTCGGAAATCAGGAGATTTTTGACGAAATTCGATCCGGAGTCGAAATGGCATTGGAAAATACCCGTAAAGTTTCCTATAATATTATGCCGCCACTATTGGAGACATACGGTTTGGTTACCGCGCTTACGGATTATCTGGAGGGATTGAAAAAGAAAACGGAAATCGATTTTAAAGTGGTTAGTGAGCAGGAGGAATTTAAAATCGCCGCTCCGGTTGCCTATGAGTTGTTTCGTATTGTTCAGGAGTTTACAACCAACATGATCAAATACGGAAAAGTGACGGAATCGATCGTAACAATGGTACTTTCTGACACTTTTTTTACAATTACGCTACAGGATAACGGAATTCCGTTTAACTTTACACAACTTTTGGCTACATCAAAAGGAACGGGCGTTAAAAATATTAACTCCCGGTTAAAGATTGTCGGAGCCGATTTTGTCCAAAACGAAACCGAAACCGGAAATAGTTTCACCATTACATTAAAGAAAGAAAAGTGCTTAGAGTAGGTATTGTGGACGATCATAAACTTTTTAGAAAAAGTTTGTCCTTTTTGATCAATTCTTTTGAAAATACCAATGTCGTTCTGGAAGCCCAGAACGGGCTCGATCTATTGGATCAGATTCAGGATCATACGCTGGATTTGTTGCTATTGGATATTCAAATGCCGGGTATGGATGGTTTTGAAACCTGTGAACACATCCGAAAGCATTATCCGGAAATGAAAGTACTCATCGTGTCGCAACTCACCACCAAAGAAAGTATTCATAAGGTGATGGAATTGGGGGCGCATGGTTTCTTTACCAAGAATTCCGAACCGGAACAGCTCGAAAATGCGATTAAAAGTATTCGGGATAAGGATTTCTATTTCGGACAGGAATTGGGTATGGTGTTGCGCGAAGCGATTTTATGGGAGAAAAACAACAAACCAAAAATTACCGCTTCGTCGATTACGATCTCCGACCGTGAAATGGATGTGATCCGTATGGCTTGTAAAGAGCTGAGCAGTATTGAAATTGCCGACAGGCTGCATATTAATGTGCGTACCGTCGAAACACACCGCAAACGCATTATGGAGAAAACCAACTCCAAAAACTTCATTGGCGTGATCCTTTTTGCACTGCGCCACCAGTTGATTTCAATAGAGGAATTAACCGAATTATAACTTCATTAGCGGCGAAATCCCCCTGTTTGTGGGAAAACCCGTGTTTTACCGGATACAAAATCAGTATTTTTACGTATTGCATTTTAGCTCAATAATATTGAATTTTGTCTCAATAGAGTTTTTCATTTAGTAAGTTTAAAAAAGACCATATTGCCCTTTATTGATTTATTAACTGTGTGTTCCTAAACTTTTTAAGTTGATAATAAATATGGTCTCTTTTACATCATTTATGGTGTATTTTAGTTAGTGAAGTTCTTTTAATTTTGGGTTAAAATGCTGAGCGGCTAACAGTTCAGCATTTTTATTTTTTTATCTAGAAAACCTTATTTATTATACATAAGTTTTTATTTGCATATCTTTAGTTTTTTTGAAAAAAAAGCAGCTCATAGGGGGGCTGCTTTTTTCTTTTATAAAAAAACCAATCAGGATAGCCTGATTGGTTAAGATCGTTTTTATTATAAATTGATCATTCCATTTTAGGTTGACTCCTATTAATACCAACGCTTTTTATTCTTCTTCGATTCCGGTGATTTGCGCGATTTTGGCGGGCTATTTTTTTTATTGCGGAAGTCCTTTTTCGCTCCGGGTTGCTCTTCTTTTTTCTCGCCTTCTTTCCATGGAAATGGATGATCTTCTACCACTTTTAGTTTCAGACGGGTTAGTTTTTCGATATCCTGTAAATACGGTTTTTCGTCTTTTCCGCAAAAGGATAAAGCCAATCCGGTATTTCCGGCACGTCCGGTACGTCCAATACGATGTACGTAGGTTTCCGGGATATTCGGTAAGTCAAAATTGATTACAAATGGCAATTGCTCGATGTCGATTCCTCTGGCGGCAATATCGGTCGCTACCAAAACGGAAACTTCTTTGTTTTTAAAGCCATCTAACACACGTTGACGCGCCGACTGGGATTTGTCTCCATGAATGGCTTCGGCGTTGATACCGTTCTTTTTTAAGGCTTTTACAACGTTGTCGGCTCCGTGTTTGGTTCGGGCAAATACCAAAACATTCGAAAGTTTGTCGTTTCGGATGATATGATACAATAATTTTCGCTTGTCTTCTTTTTCAACAAAGTATACTTTTTGTTGTACGGTTTCGGCGGTACTGGAAATTGGCGCTACCGACACATATTTCGGTTGTGTCAGAAACGTATCGGCCAATTCGCGTATCGCCAATGGCATCGTCGCCGAAAATAATAAGGTCTGACGGTTGTCCGGTGTTAGTTTGATGATCTTTTTAACATCGTTAATAAAACCCATATCCAACATCTGATCGGCTTCGTCCAAAACCAGGTGGTGCATATGATGCAGGTCGATAAAACCTTGTTTGTGTAAGTCCAGTAAACGTCCTGGCGTAGCGATTAATACATCAACTCCTTTTTTAAGCTGATCAACCTGTGGCGTTTGGTTTACACCTCCAAAAATAACCAGCGTACGGATGTTGGTGTATTTTCCGTAGGTATTAAAACTCTCTCCAATCTGTATGGCCAGTTCGCGGGTTGGCGTTACAATTAGCGTACGAATGTGTTTTACTTTTTTTGATGATCCAACAATCCGGTGTAACAAATTAAGGATCGGAATGGCGAAAGCTGCCGTTTTTCCGGTTCCGGTTTGAGCGCAACCTACAAGATCAGTACCTTCCATGATGATCGGAATGGCCTGTTCCTGAATGGGTGTCGGGTTTTCATAACCTTCTTCGGTAAGCGCCTGTTGTATATTGCGAAGTAAATCTAAGTCTTGAAATTGCATAAAAAAACGATAACTGTTAGTAGCTATCGTTTGCAAAAATACTTTAAAATATTGGTTTTGTTTATATATTATGCTTCGCCTTCATAAAATCGGTGATTAAATAGGCGATTAATTTCCCTACAAGATGGTTGTTTTTGTCCTGATCCAGATCCGGAGCACCTTCGCAAATGTGCAGATAGGAAGCATTGCGACTCTGACCGAAGTAATGAATAAACTGGCGTAATTCGGCTACTGAAAAACCGCTCAACGTCATCGCACTACTGGCAATTCCAGGGAGAGCGTCCAAATCGATTTCGATACCAAAAGCATCGGTGGCGATGTGTTTCAAGGCGATTTCCATTTCGACGTCAAAGTCCTTTTCCCGGCGAACGGCAATTTGTTCGTAGGTGTTATAACGGATTTTTTCAGTTACTTTTTTAATCGAATCGAGTACACTTTTCGGCGTATAACTTTCGTGTAATCCGAAAATAAAATATTTTTTAAGGAAACCTTCTTCAAAAGCGTAGGAAAATCCGTTGCCACTGTGGCGTCCTTCCAAAGCCCGGAAATCGGTATGCGCATCAAAATTGATCGCATTTACGGCTCTTCCTTTTGCCAGTGCAAGTCCCTTAATGTTTCCGTAAGCATTATTATGTCCGCCACCAATCACAATTGGAGTCTTTCCGGCTTTGATAATCTGACAGACAATATGCGACACTTCTTTGTCGATTTTTTCGACCATTTTAAAAAAATGCCTGCGGTCTTCCTTGTCCGTAATGTCCAACGTTTTGATGGCTTCCATTTGTTCGGAAACATCAATACTACCCAAAATCAGTAGCTGACTGCCTTTGCAGAAACGGTTGTTCTGGATGTTTACAATGCTTTTTAAAGTGCTTTCCCAGGCCGAAGCTGTTCCGGCTCTTCCAAGGTTGGCACGTACGCCAATGTCTTCCGGAATTCCCAGTAAAACAAATTCGGCATCGCTGGTCTGGAGAAATTCCAACGTATCCATTTCCTTGGGTACGGTTTGGATCCTTTCTCCGAATTTTATCTCACCACTACGGTGATTGGTAATTTTCGTTAAGTCGTTTAGTGTAAATCGGATAAGCTTTTCCATATAAAAAATGTTGCATCCAAAAATACTATTTTCTATAAAACTTTCGTTATTTTACGGAAATGAATAATTTTATAGCTAATTGTATTTGAAAAAAATGTGACTATGGAAAATCAAAAAAGTAATTCGAGCTTAAAAGCCATTATTGTTGTTTTGTCGTTATTGTTAATCGGGAGTTTGGCCTATATGTACAAGATGAGTACTGATAATCAGACTTCTGAAAACAAAATCATGTCGGAGAAAGATAAGTTAAATGAAGAGCTTCAGGCTGCGATTGCTAAATATGATGCTGCGATAGCGGACAACACTTCACTTTCGTCCGAACTGACGGCAGAAAGAGAAAAACTGATCCAACTGCAGAAAGAACTGGAAAAATCAAAGGGCGATGCGGCTTCATTAGCAAAATTTAAAAACGATTACCTGCGTTTAAAACGTGAAATGGATAATCTGATGCGCGAAAATGAAGGACTGAAAAAACAAAATGCGGCCTTAACTACACAGCGTGACAGTACACAAACCGTATTAAACGACGCTAGAAGAGTGAACGATACATTGGTATCACAAAACGACCAGTTGGCCAAAACGGTTGAAAAAGCGTCTAAATTAACGGTATTGAATTTACAGACGACTGCAGTAAAACAAAGAAGTTCCGGAAAACAAATTGATACGGACAAAGCACGTAGAGCCGATGTATTGAAAGTAAGCTTTACCATTGCTGAAAACCAGGTAGCCAAATCGGGAGACAAAACGTACTATATCCAAATCATTGACAGCAAAAACAATGTATTGGGAGAAAAACGTACCGAAACTTTTGGTGACAAAGTATTAACATATAGTTTTGTTAAAACGGTGAAATATGAAAACAAAACCGTTCAGGTAGCTCAGGATTTACCGGTAGAAAATATAGAAGGCGGAACATTCTTCGTAAATATTTTTGACAAAGCGGAATTGGTATCCAAAACCAGTTTTACGTTGAAATAACAAAAGATAAACGACAATACAACAAAAAAGAGGAATCCAGGTTCCTCTTTTTTTATTGAATAAACTGACCTTCGATTAGGACCTGATCAATCAGGTTGCTGCCAAAAGCATAGGGTAGCTGGTAATAGGAGGTAAGTGGTTGCGTTATGATGATATTCGCTTTTTTTCCTTTGGTGATACTTCCGTGTGTATCGGAAATTCCCATCGCATAGGCACCGTTGATGGTCGCTGCATTAATCGCTTCTTCCGGTGTCATTTTCATTTTGATACAGGCGGTGGCCACTACAAAATTCATATTTCCGGATGGTGTGGTTCCCGGATTAAAATCGGAGGCCAAAGCCAACGGTAATCCGGCTTGTAGCATTTTTCGCGCCGGCGTATACGGAATGCTGATAAAATAGGAACAGCTCGGTAAAGCCACTGGCATAGTGCTGCTGTCTTTTAAAACAGCAATATCTTCGTCGGTTACAATTTCCAGGTGGTCTACCGATAAAGCACCGTGTTTCACACAGGCTTCGATACCATTTATGGCGGTAAACTGATTCACGTGGATTTTCGGAATCAATCCGTGTTGTTTTCCCGCTTCGATAATCCGTTCGGTTTCGGCTACCGAAAAATAACCGGTTTCCAGAAAGGCGTCGACATATTCGGCCAGGTTTTCATGGGCTATAGCCGGTAGCATTTCGTTAATGATCAAATCGATATACCCTTCGTGGTTTTCTTTATATTCGGATGGGAAAGCATGCGCGCCTAAAAAAGTCGCTTTGATGGCAATCGGGTAGTTCTCGGATAAGCGTTTGATCACTCGTAGCATTTTTAATTCGGCTTCGACCGTAAGTCCGTAACCGGATTTGATTTCTACCGCTCCGGTTCCCTGACGCATCACTTCTTCCAAACGCACTTTCGATTGGTTGTAAATCTCTTCTTCGGAGGTTTCCTGTAATTTTTTAGCCGAATTTAGAATACCACCGCCACGACTGGCAATTTCTTCATAACTCAGTCCGTTAATCCGATCTACAAATTCCTGCTCGCGATTGCCGGCATAAACAATATGCGTATGGCTGTCGCACCACGTTGGAAGTACGGTTTTACCGGTGGCATCAATTAATTCACAGCCTTCTGATGACGGACAGTTGGCCATCGGGCCAAAATCGGCAATCCGATCGTTTTCAATCAATAGGAAAGCATGGTCTATTTTGGGTAAAACGGCCATCTCGGCTCCGGAAACTTTGGCTACGGGTGTTTCTCGTACCTGTAGTAGTTCTTTGATGTTCTGGATTAAAATTTTCATAGGATTCTATCTTGAAAGAGCAGCTTTTATAAGTGCTTAAATAATTTTTGTAAAAATAAACGGGAATTTTAAAAACTCCTATCTTTATATAAAATTATTATGCCGTGAGAAAAGTCAAGTATCGTAAAGTCCGCAAAGTTCAGCCCAATTATTATGAATATACCGGTGTTCACACCAGCGAGCCGGTGGGAATGCAGTTATTTGTTTACAATGAAAAACGCTTTGAAGAATATACAAAAATTACGCTGAATAAGGTTGAAAAAGAACTCAACGATAAATTGCAGGAAGAGGATGTGAAATGGCTTAATATTCACGGATTACACGATGTTGAACTGATCCGGAAGATAGGAGAATTGGTCGGAATCCAGAATTTTCTCGTGGGCGATATCCTGAATACACAACGAAGAACCAAGCTTGAAGAACTGGACGATTTGTTGTTTTTTAATATTAAATCAATTTTACCGGGGGAAGATCTGGATAATATCAGTGTCGAACAGATCAGTTTTATTCTAAAAGGAAATATGCTGGTCTCGTTTCAGGAAAAAAGGAGTGACTTTTTTACCCATATCCGCGAGCGTATCCGTACTGCTACCGGAATTGTCCGCAAAAAGAAAAACGATTATCTGTTGTATCTGATGCTGGATGCAATTATCGAAAATTTTTACATCACTATCGAAAATTACGAAGACCGGATTGAGGCGTTGATGATCGAATCCAAAACCAATTACCGTCAGGATGTACTCATACGAATTGAAAAAAATCGGGAAAATCTGAATTTTCTAAAACGTTCCATTATCCCGTTGCGCGATGCGTTGTATAGTCTGAAGAGTTTTCAGGATGATGATCAGTATGATGGAATCGAGCAATCCAATTATACCTTTTTTGCCCGTTTGCATCAGAAATGTCTCGAACTTTTGGAACAGATCGATTACGATACCAATTCGCTGGATAGCGCCTCGCACTTTTATTTTTCAGCCCAAAGTCAACGGATGAACGAAATTATGAAAGTGCTAACCGTGGTGTCTGTTATCTTTATGCCACTCACGTTTATTGTGGGAGTTTATGGGATGAATTTTGAAAACATGCCAGAGTTAAAAACGGATAACGGCTATTTTGCGGTTCTGGGTATTATGGCAATACTGGCCATTTTAATGGTGACCTATTTTAAAAGAAAAAAGTGGTTTTAAAGCAATGAACGATACATTATGAAAACATTTATAAGTGCCATTTCGGGAAAGGAATTTCCGGCTGCCGAAAAAGTTTCCGGAAAAACAATCCGGGCTTCCATTATGAATTTTATACTGAAAGAGCATCCGGAGTTTACGCGGGAACAGTATTTGTCGGTTGGGGAGGTAAACTACTACCGTGAAAAATATATTTCGGATTTTTTGATTAAGGAAGTCGGTGAAATTTCCGAACTGGAAAAAACAGTTTTGCATGCGCTGAAAGATAAGAAAATAGTAATCAATAAGCCTGAAGAAGAGGGGCAAGGGTATACTTTTGGACAACGAGTAGCCGATAAGGTCGCTGAATTTGGCGGAAGCTGGACGTTTATTATTTCGTTTATGTTTTTTCTGGTCGCCTGGATTGCCCTGAACGTTTTTATGCTGGCCAATAAAGGTTTTGATCCCTATCCGTTTATTTTGCTGAATCTGATTCTTTCCTGTATTGCGGCTTTACAGGCACCGGTGATTATGATGAGTCAGAACCGCCAGGAGGAAAAAGACCGGGAACGGTCTAAAAACGATTACATGATCAATTTGAAGTCGGAGTTGGAAATACGGATGTTACACGAAAAAATTGACCATCTGATTTTACATCAGGAACAGTCGATGTTGGAAATCCAGAAGATTCAAATCGACATGATGAATGATATCATTCATAAGATGGAAAATAAAAAGTAAGGCTATTGGACTTCGATTTTATAGGCGTCCAATAATCCCAAAACCGCCGGATAGGCAAATTTGGCACGGGTAATCGTATTCCGGCCCGGATCAATCGAATAATTGATGGCCGTGCGGAGATCGGCTTTTTCCAGCGCGGTATGGTTAAATATGGCTTCGCGGAAATCACAGTTTGGAAAACTGATTCCGGACAGATCGGCATCGGTAAAATCGACATCTTCAAGAATACAATCGGAAAAACGGGATTTTTTAAGTTTTAAACCGAAAAAAGAGCCCAGTTTTACATTACAACGATTAAGATTTAGTTGTAGTAAAAACGGATTACAGTCGTTAAAGTTAACACCGAGTAATTTACAATCGTTAAAAGTCACATCCTTAAAGGAAGTACCGCCCACGTTTGCCATACTGAAATCGCAGCCGGTAAAGGTGCAATCCAAAAATGAAAAATTGTTTAAAAAGGCATTTCCAAACTGGCAGTTGATAAACTGGCAATTGTCGTATTCGGCTTTTTCCAATCCGTTGACTTTTTCAAAAAGCTGATCTTCAAATAACATGGTGTATTTTGGTATGATTTGGGCTATAGGATTGTATTCCAATCTATAGCTATAAATGAAATTGTTTAATTTTATGGAAATTTAGTTTTAGATCGAGGAATAAAAAAACCTTTTATACAATTCAGATTCCTAATGCAAATCTGAATATGATTTTTCATTTGTATTCCTGCTCCATCAAAGGCCGGTCCACCTTCCGTAAATAACCCTCTTACGGTATCAAAATGTATCAGTTCACTAAAACCTTTTGTTACTATATCGTCCTTAATTTTTTCGCCAATCTTTTGATGTAAATATTGTATAACGGCACAATCTAATTCTCTTAAAACTAAATCACAGTGTTTATCGCTACCGGCATTTTTGTTTTCAGGAAGTTTCTTACCTGCAAAAGATAAATCGTCTTTCATTAATTCATAATAAGTCGAAAGAATATTGATAAATTGGGAATCTGTAAAATCCAAACAATAATCCAATTGATATACGACTCCAACAACAGAAGGAACTTTAAGCGTGCCTCTTTTTTGCTTGTCTAATGCCCATTTATATGCGCGTTCATAATTGTTTTCCCAAACATAGAACCCATGACCTAACCAATCGTAAATTTCCTGACTACTTTTTACGATATCCGGTTTGCTAATTAATTGATCTCTCACAGATTCATCACATCCATGAAAGCCAAGCATTAAATTAGGTCTTTTGGTATACATTATTTAGCAACGGCAACAACTTTTTTTAGGTTACTATAATGTCCTGTGAAGTTTTCTTTTTTTGTCAAAATTTTGGCAGACTGTAACGAGGCTACAACTTTAGCTCTATCTTTTTTTTCAGATTTAATCTTTTTAGCCAATGAAGTTAAAAGCTTTACTTGATTTGTTTCCATGCTATTGTCATTTTAATCTACTTTTACAAATATACCGATTTTTTGATTGCCGATAAAATCACGATACAGTATTAAAACATAAAACCTGTAGCTGTTACAACTACAGGTTTTATTAAATATTGAGAAATAATTATTTTAAGCTTCCAACCATATCTTCCGGTTTTACCCAGGCGTCGAAATCTTCTGGTGAAACATACCCTAAACGTACCGCTTCTTCTTTTAAAGTGGTTCCGTTTTTATGAGCGGTTTGCGCGATTTCAGCAGCTTTGTAATATCCGATTTTGGTGTTTAAAGCCGTTACTAACATCAGTGAATTGTCTACCAATTCTTTAATACGTTTGTGGTTGGGCTCGATTCCCTGTGCACAGTGTTCGTCAAACGAAACACATGCGTCACCTAATAAACGTGCCGATTGCAGGAAGTTAGCCGCCATTAACGGTTTGAAAACGTTTAATTCGTAGTGCCCCTGAGTACCACCAATCGTAATCGCTACGTCATTACCCATTACCTGAGCACATACCATGGTTAAAGCCTCACATTGTGTAGGGTTTACTTTTCCTGGCATAATAGACGATCCCGGTTCGTTTTCCGGAATGAAAATTTCACCAATTCCGGAACGTGGTCCTGATGCCAGCATACGGATATCGTTGGCAATTTTATTTAAGGACACAGCCAGTTGTTTTAAAGCGCCATGCGTTTCTACAATAGCGTCGTGCGCTGCTAAAGCTTCAAATTTATTTTCGGCTGTTACAAACGGATGACCGGTAAATTTAGCAATGTATTCAGCTACTTTTACGTCATATCCTTCCGGAGTGTTTAATCCGGTTCCAACAGCGGTTCCGCCTAAAGCTACTTCCGATAAGTGTGAAAGTGTATTTCTTACTGCTTTTAAGCCGTGATTTAACTGGGCTACATAACCTGAAATCTCCTGACCTAATGTTAATGGAGTGGCATCCATTAAGTGTGTACGGCCAATTTTTACTACAGTTTTAAATTCCTCTGCTTTCGCCTGTAGCGTATCTCTTAGTTTTTCTACACCTGGAAGGGTTACTTCTACTACTGCTTTGTAGGCTGCGATATGCATTCCTGTTGGATAGGTGTCGTTTGATGACTGTGATTTGTTTACGTCGTCGTTTGCTTTGATAACGGCTTCACCTTCACCGATCTTCAATCCGGCCAATACCTGGGCACGATTTGCAATTACTTCGTTTACGTTCATGTTGCTTTGCGTACCCGATCCGGTTTGCCAGATTACCAATGGGAATTCACCGTCTAATTTTCCGGCTAAAATCTCATCACAAACAGCTGCAATAGCGTCTCTTTTTTCTACTGCTAACACCCCTAAATCGTGATTGGCATAGGCTGCCGCTTTCTTAAGATAGGCAAAACCTTCCACGATTTCTTTTGGCATCGAACCCGAAGGACCGATTTTGAAGTTGTTTCTAGAACGTTCTGTCTGAGCTCCCCAGTATTTGTCTGCCGGAACTTTCACTTCACCCATGGTGTCTTTTTCTATTCTGTATTCCATTTTTATTGTTGTGTATAAGTTGTTACTGTCGATTTAAAACCATAAAACGATCCTGTGTGTAAACCGTATACGCTGTTTTAAAATCCTTTCAAAAATAGACAATATCGACAGCTTAAAAAAATGAATTAAAATAAATTTCTGATAAATATTGGACAAGCCGATTATTCGGCTTATCTTTGGCAGGTATTCAAAATTCCGGAAAACATGTTTGAATTTCAACAGTATTTAGGCTTTTTACTTTTCTTATGTATCTTAACCATCGGTTTTTGGTTAATGATTTTCCTGGTAGGTTTCGTTCAATATTGGGTTGGCGGTGCTATCATCGAATTGATCAAAGAAAAGAGAAACAAAAAGAAAGCAGAATAATTAATTTTATTCAAGATATAAAGGGAACAAATGTTCCCTTTTATTTTATAACAAAGGGCGCTTTAAGCGCCCTTTGTTATTTATAATACGTTATTGTACGTTCCACTACATATTTCGGTTCGTTGTCTATGGTAATGGTCTTTTTGATCCAGTTGCCTTTTTTGTCGTATTCGTATCGTATTTTACGGTCGATAGCTGATTTATTGGCTTTTCCAACTGTTTTTTCATAAATCATATTGTTATGATCATCAAAAGTGTAAAGCTGATGTGATACGATTTCCTGGTTGACAATTTCTTTGCGTTCGATCAGATTGTTGTTGTTGTCGTATTTAAACTCTTCTAAAATTTTTCCGTCTGCAAAACCGTCATAAGTTCGGTTGGATGTCATATTACCTTTGGCATCATAAGTGCGTACTTCCGAATATTCCAGCGTATTGTCTTTGTTTAACGTTTCGGTTTGCAGTAATTGGTTCTTATTGTTGTATTTGTTGTTGATTGTATACAGTCTTTTATAATCCGAATTCAAACGTTGTTCGGTTTGCAGATTGTTGTTGCTATCGTACGTATAGGTTGTGATATATTGTACGGAAGTTTCGCGAAGAAAGGATTTCTCTTCCCGGATTTTACTGTTATTTCCAAATATATAGGTATTTCGGTCAACCAAATTGTCTTTATCGTCAAATCGGCGCACTTCTACACGTTGGTTTTTAATAAAAGTGTTGAGTGTTTTCTCCAACTGCATTCCTTCCGGATTTCTACGGGTGATGATGGTATTGTTACCGTTCTCGTCCCACGAATATTTAGTAGTAAACGCTTTTCCAGGACTGACATATTGCGAAACGAGAAGTTTCTTGTCTTTATTGATAAAGGTTGTTTCTTCCAATAAGTTGCCATCCAAAAGGTTTTTCTTTTCGCGGATTAGACTTCCGCTATCGCTAAATTCCAGAGCAGTATTATAACCGGTTGGGTTTTCCGTTGCCGGTTTTGCTTTTTGCCCGTTTGCAAGGAGAAAGGATTTTTCGGTCACGGTTTTTACATTATCGGTCAGTTTAAAGTCTTTCCAGTTGTTGACGATTTCGGCTTCTGTTTCGGTTTGATTTTCGTCTTTTTTACAGGCGATTAGTAAAAATGAAAGTAAAAATAGGGTAAAGGTTGATTTCATTTGTTGTCAATTAATTCCCAAAAATCCATTATTTTTTTGACAAAGCCAATTATTTGTCAAAATTAACAGCAGTGTTTTTTAGTGGAAACAAAAAAAATCTGCCGAGACAGCAGATTTTTTAAAATTATAACAGTGTAAAAAGTATGATAAAGTTAATAGACACCGTTTTTCCGATTTGGTTGCTTCGTATTGTGATAAATTTTTTAAAAAAAAGTAATAAAAATTAACTGCTGTTTGTAAATTTAACAATTGATTACATAATTTTTAATATGTAATGATCTTGATGACAGTTTGTTGCTCTTTTTGAAAAGAAATAAACTATTTTTAAAATCAGAAATTAAATTATACTCTATGAATCCAAAAGTTGATCAATTTTTAGATAAGCTCACAAAGTGGAAAGCGGAAATGACTTTATTGCGGGAAATCGTACTGACATCGAATCGCCTTATAGAAGATTATAAATGGATGCATCCGTGTTATACGCTGTCGGGAAAGAATGTGGTGCTTATCCACGAGTTTAAGGAGTATTGTGCGCTGTTGTTTCACAAAGGGGTATTGCTCAAGGATCCGGAAGGGATTCTAATTCAGCAAACCGAAAATGTACAATCGGCACGACAATTACGGTTTACGAATATTGACGATATCCGGAAGCTGGAGCCGGTAATTGTAGCATATATTAATGAAGCAATTGCGATTGAAGCATCGGGAGCAAAGGTGGTCTTAAAAGAAACGACGGATTATTTTGTGCCGGAGGAATTCCAACAACGATTGGATGAAGATTCGATTTTAAAAAGAGCGTTTGAGTCCTTAACACCAGGACGGCAACGGGCCTATTTGTTTTATTTTTCTCAGGCCAAACAATCCAAAACCAGAGAAGCACGAATTGAAAAATACCTGCCAAATATTTATAGGGGAAAAGGGATCGACGATTAATCCTGTATGGCTGGTTTTAGGGAATTTCGGTATTGCGACGGAGTTATCTTTTCAAATCGTTTAAAAAACTTCGTAAAATTTGACGGGTCAAAGGTGAGTAGTGTCGCAATTTCGGCAATGGTTTTATCCGGAATGGACAAAAGTCGTTTGGATTCGTCCATGATTCGTTTTTCGAAGAAATAACAGGGCGATTTACCGGTTTGCAATTTTATCGTTGTACTGAGGTGTACGGGATGAATACACATAATGGATGCAATGTCTTTAATTTCGAACATAACGTCGCTATGACCTTCCAGAATGCTGTCAATATGACGATCGACCTGATTGATAAACTCCAGCGTGATTTCTTCTTTCCGGTTACTGTATTTCAGCGGTAATTTTGTCATACGAATGCTTTGGTTTACTATAGAATTAAAAAAATCCGCTTTATAGCGGATTTTTAATTTATTTTTTGATTTTCGCTTGCGCGTCGTCGTATTTTTTTGAAACGGCATCCCAATTGATCAGATTAAAGAACGCGGTGATATAATCGGCTCTTTTGTTTTGATAGTTTAGGTAGTAGGCATGTTCCCATACATCCATTCCTAAAATTGGTGTTCCGGAAATACCCACATTTGGCATTAAAGGATTGTCCTGATTTGGTGTACTGCCTACTACAAGATTACCCGCTTTGTCTACAACCAACCACGCCCATCCGGAACCGAATTGTTTGGCACCGGCATCCGAAAATTGTGTTTTAAAGTTTTCGAACGAACCAAAAGTTTTGGTAATCGCATCGGCGATAGCACCTTTGGGTTCACCGCCGGCTTTTGGCGCCATAATTTCCCAATACAGGTTATGGTTGTAGTAACCACCGGCATTGTTACGTACGGCTTTGTTTTCCATATCCAGTTTGGACAGGATATCTTCAATGGTTTGTTTTTCCATAGCGGTACCGGCAATAGCCTTGTTCAGGTTGTTGGCATAACCGACATGGTGTTTGGAGTAATGAATTTCAACGGTTTTAGTGTCGATATAAGGTGCTAAAGCATCATAGGCATACGGAAGTCCTTTCATTTGGAAGGTTCCGGGATCGGCTTTTACATCAGCAGGATTACCTACCGGTGTTGCTGTTTTTGTCTGTTCTACCGGATCCGGGATTTCAACGACCTCTTCCAGCTTGTTTTTGTCTTTACAAGAAAAAAGCAAGGTCGAAAAAAGGAAACCGGCAATAAGGATTTTAGAATTTTTCATGGCTTATTAATTATTGAATTTACGGTTTCTATATATAATTTTTTAGCAGCATCGGGCGATAAATGGCGTACCTGCATCCAGGCATTCATTTTAAAAGCGTCTCTTAAATCCTGAGGCTCCTGATGTTGCTTGAGTCTGTTGGTTCCGGATAGCGCCTGTTTGTAATAAGCATAGAGACGCAACATGACATCCTGAGGTAAATTCTCCGTCATATTGGAAGCTTTTTCAAAGGCTTCCTGAAATTGCGTATCTAAATTAGAATCGGACATTATTATTTTTTTGCAATGATTGTTTTGCCGCCTACAGCCTTATCATTTAATTTTACATTCACTTCGGTACCTAAAGGTAAGTATAAATCTACCCTCGATCCAAATTTAATAAATCCGGCATCGGTTCCCTGAACAACGCGCATTCCTTCCTGAGCGTAGTTTACAATTCGTCGTGCCAGTGCACCGGCAATCTGACGGTACAGGATTTCTCCGAAAATACGGTTTTCAACCACCACGGTCGTTCTTTCGTTTTCTTCACTGGCTTTCGGATGCCATGCCACCAGGTATTTACCCGGATGGTATTTGCTGTATTTTACTTCTCCGTTTACGGCATAACGCGTTACGTGTACGTTAATCGGAGACATAAATATCGATACCATAAGACGTTTGTCTTTAAAATATTCCGGCTCGTATACTTCTTCGATAACCACTACTTTTCCGTCTACCGGTGCAATGATATGATTGTCGTTGATGGCTACAATTCTTTTTGGATTTCTGAAAAATTGCAGTACAAGTACCAATACAACCAATCCTAACAGTTGTAGCACTTTTTGTAACCATAGGATACTGATAAATTCATCAGCTAAAACAGCTGTCAAAGCAACCAAAAAGGTTGTGATTAAGATAATTTTTGAGCCTTCTTTATGAAACATAATTTAAAATTTGATAAAACAAATAAAGAAACGGTATTGCAAATATAACACTATCCAGCCGATCTAAGATACCACCGTGTCCCGGCATTATTTTTCCACTGTCTTTTACTCCGGCGGTACGTTTAAATTTGGATTCGATCAAATCGCCGATAGTACCGAAAAACCCTACGATTAAACCGGTTATGATCCAGGTAACAGGGGGGAAGAATGTAAAAAACTGACTGATAATATAGCTTCCGATCATGGTAAAAACCAATCCGCCAACAAAGCCTTCAATCGTTTTTTTAGGCGATATGCGTTCGAATAGTTTGGTCTTTCCAAAAGATTTGCCCACGATATAGGCAAAAGTGTCATTGGTCCAGATCAGGATAAAAATTCCGATAATGATATTGGGCGTAAAGCTGCCGGTAATAAAAGGTGCTTTCATCAACAAAATAAACGGCAATATGATATAACCGAAAAGTTTTACATATTTGGCCGGTTTATCACTGCGTACCGGTTGTGTCGATCCGAATAAATCGAGCATTAAATTTACCGAAACAAACAGTGTTGCCAGGCAAATCGCAATATCGGTATAAAAGGAATTGATACGGAATACAATAAAGAGAATATAGGCACCAAGTCCTAGTACAATTGGTAAACCGTTTTTAAGGTGGATTAGTTTGCAGAATTCAACTACCGCAATCAATAAGAATATACCGAAGAGCAACGTAAAGCTCACTTCAGAAAACAGAGTAGCTGTTAGTAATAAGACGATATAGATAAACCCCGAAAGGGCTCTGATACTACTTTCCCGCATGCTACAAATCTTCTAAAAGCAATAAATACAGGTTTTTAGGACAGCTGCCATACTGTAGGAAATCCTCTTCTTTTGCTTTTTCGAAATATTTAAAAGTGGTGATATTGGTTGGGTATTCTTTATCGTATTTGCGTTTAATCTCCCGTAGGCCATCGCTTTTATTCGCTAAGATCTGACTGGTTGTAGCCAGAATAATGATGTTTGAGGGTAAATCGTTGGGTTTGTTCTGGCGTAACTGATTGGATGAGAAAAGGATAGAACCTTCATCGGCAATCAGGTTTTCGCAGGAAGCAAATAAAAATTTTGGATTTTTAGGACTGTTGTAGTTGAGTTTATTTTCGTCAAGCAGACTGTAGAGTTTGGGTTCCAAACAAATCACATCGCTTTCAAACCAATCGTTTTCTACCAAAATATTTTCAAACTGTTCGTGTACTTCCGTTAAATTTTCACAATACAAAAACTTACCTCCATTTTTTTTGAAATTGAAAGTAAATTGCTCGTCTATCGGCATCTCAATCTCTGGATGATAATGGCTCAATTCGGGTTCTCTCTCCTCTTTTGAAGCATCATTCGCACTGCCGAAAAGTTTTTTAAAAAGACTCATAAAAGTAGGTCAGATCTTTGTTTTTTGCACTTGAAATCAATCAAAGATAAAAAAATCTTAATTCAATTTTACAATCGAATTAAGATTTTTGTATAAAATGTTATAATTATTTTTCTTAGGATTCAGTAACTACTTCATTTTCTGTTTTTTCATGTGGACGCTGTCCAAATATGGCTTCCAGGTCGTCTTTGAAAATCACTTCTTTTTCGATCAGAATGTCGGCAAGTTGATTAAGTTTCTCCTTGTTTTCATTCAAAATCTGAATCGCTCTGTCGTACTGGGATTCGATCAGTTCGGAGATCTCTTTGTCTATAATTTTGGCTGTTTCTTCCGAGTATGGTTTTGAGAAATTGTACTCACTTTGACCTGATGAATCGTAGTAAGTGATGTTTCCTAATTTATCGTTTAAACCGTATACGGTTACCATAGCACGGGCTTGTTTGGTCACCTTTTCAAGATCGCTTAAAGCTCCGGTCGAAATTTTATTGAAAATTACTTTTTCAGCTGCACGTCCCCCCATAGTGGCACACATCTCGTCCAGCATTTGTTCCGGACGTACAATCAGACGTTCTTCCGGTAAATACCAGGCCGCTCCAAGACTCTGACCTCTTGGGACGATGGTTACTTTTACCAATGGCGCTGCATGTTCTAACATCCAGCTTACCGTAGCGTGACCCGCTTCGTGAATCGCAATAGCGCGTTTTTCTTCCGGGGTAACGATTTTGTTTTTCTTTTCAAGTCCACCTACAATTCGGTCTACAGCATCCAGGAAGTCCTGTTTGTCGACTGCTTTTTTACCTTTTCGGGCAGCAATAAGTGCTGATTCGTTACATACGTTGGCAATATCGGCACCGGAAAATCCGGGTGTTTGTTTGGCCAGAAATTCGGTATCCAGCTCTTCCGATTTTTTCAACGGTTTTAAGTGTACTTCAAATATTTCTTTACGCTCACGGATGTCCGGAAGGTCTACATAAATCTGTCTGTCAAAACGTCCGGCACGCATTAAGGCTTTGTCCAGTACGTCGGCACGGTTGGTCGCGGCCAATACGATTACGTGGGTATTCGTACCAAAACCATCCATTTCGGTTAACAATTGATTTAGGGTGTTTTCACGTTCGTCGTTCGATCCGGAGAAATTGTTTTTTCCACGGGCTCTACCTACGGCATCGATCTCGTCGATAAAGATAATCGAAGGTGATTTTTCCTTTGCCTGTTTAAACAGATCACGTACACGTGATGCTCCAACCCCTACAAACATTTCTACGAAATCCGAACCGGATAATGAGAAGAACGGTACTTGTGCTTCGCCGGCTACGGCTTTTGCCAAAAGGGTTTTACCGGTTCCCGGAGGTCCTACCAATAAGGCTCCTTTCGGGATTTTACCACCGATACTGGTGTATTTTTCAGGATTTTTCAGGAATTCAACGATTTCCTGGATTTCTTCTTTGGCTCCTTCC
This sequence comes from Flavobacterium sp. WV_118_3, assembly GCF_039778605.1. NCBI lineage: Bacteria > Pseudomonadati > Bacteroidota > Flavobacteriia > Flavobacteriales > Flavobacteriaceae > Flavobacterium > Flavobacterium sp. WV_118_3. Next base: position 849,180 of record NZ_CP156060.1, read on the forward strand.
AGTCCGGCTACGTCTTTAAAGGTTACCTTGATGTCGTTTTTCTCGTCAAAAAGACGTGCTTTGGATTTTCCGATTGAGAAAATCTGTCCGCCACCACCTCCGGATCCGCCACCTGACATTCTTCGGAACATAAATAACCAGAAGGCAATGATCAGGATAATAGGCAGGAAGTTGATCAAGATATCACCCCAATTGCTTTCCGGCTCTGAGGAATAGTCTTTTAACTTACCTTCTAAACGGGCTTCCTCCAGTTTCTTTTGGAAAAGTTCGCTGTTGGTACCGATGTCCAGCGTATAATGAGGACCTGTATTGTCTTTGCCCAACAGGTTTTTCTTCTCAATTTTTTCGTGGGTTTTGCTGTTAAGTGCTTCTTTGTTCAAGTATACCTGAGCCGTACTTTTGTTGAAAACGACTTTTTCGACCTGACCAGAGTCAAGGTATTGGTAAAAACGGGATAACGAGGTAGGTTTTACTTCCTGAAAATTCGTTCCGCTTGAAACAAGTTGAATCGCAATTAAAATCAAAAGTACGGCCCCATAAATAACCCATGGGCTAATTCTGATCTTAGAAGGATTTGGTTTTTTATCTTTTGACATGTGAAATGTGGATGTTTAGTATTTGTTTTGGATAGAAGTGATTTTTGCATCACCCCAAAGGCTTTCGATGTTGTAGTACTCACGGATGTGTTTCTGGAATACATGTACCACTATCGTTACGTAGTCCATTAGTATCCATTCTCCGTTTTCGGCACCTTCAACATGCCAGGGTTTGTCTTTTAGTTCCTTGGAAACAATTTTTTGTACGGAATTGGCAATGGCGTTAACCTGTGTATTGGAATTACCGTTACAAATTACAAAATAATCACATACGGTATTTTCGATTGCTCTTAGATCCAGAATATCTATATCATTACCTTTTACTTCTTCAACTCCCTTAATGATGTTAGCTAACAGATCATCATTGTTAATATTATCCTTTTTTGCCATTTATTATTTTATATATTTTCGCAAAGTTATCAAATTTTGTCTTTATTTTTGAACCTTAACACAAGATTAGCGATAGTAAAGTTATTTATTTCTATGAATATTATCAAACTCGGTGCCACAAGTTCCACAAATGATTTTTTAAAAGATTTACTGACAAAACAATTTGTAGAAAATTTTACCGTGGTTGTGGCAGAACATCAGACAAAAGGAAAGGGACAAATGGGCGCCGAATGGAATGTGGAGTCGGGTAAGAATTTGACATTTAGTGTTTTAGTTCGGGATTTGCTGTTGGATATTCAGGCAATCTTTCATTTGAATGTAGCCGTGGCTGTTAGTATAATCGAAGGATTGGAAGAGTTTGCTATTGGCGGATTGGCAATTAAATGGCCAAACGACATTTTGGCAGAGAGTAAAAAGGTCGGTGGCATACTTATCGAAAACAGTATCAAACGTAATGGCGAGATTTTCTCGATAGTTGGCATCGGATTGAATGTAAATCAGGAGCATTTTGTGAATCTGCCAAAAGCTTCATCGCTCTACGCGATCTACGGAAGGGTTTTTGACAAAGAGGCAGTCATGTTGGCTATATTGGGAAATCTGAAGCGAAACCTATCGCTCTTACAGGCTAAAGAATATGCGCTATTATGGCAGTCGTACGACAACAGGTTGTTTAAAAAGGGGATACCGATGCCTTTTGAAGCGAATGATGGTTCGCATTTTATGGGAATTATCCAAGGAGTAACCTCAAACGGTAAGCTTGAAGTACTCCTTGAAAATGATTCCATTACTACTTTTGATATTAAAGAGGTAAAATTATTATACTGATTTTACCGGACAATGATTTCATATTTTTGTAATAATCCTTTTAATCCTTCTTTCGAAAACTGCGCTTTGCGCAGTTTGGTTTTTTCCGGGTCGATGGTAAAATTGTAGCTGGTCAGGAAATCGGCCTTTTCGGCAATAGCGTCGGTAAAAACAGCCTGATGCAGGTTACAGTTGTCGAATAAAACTTCTGTTAAATTGGTCGCCATAAAATCAACTGCGATCATACTGCAATTGGTAAACGTCATTTTTTTGAGCTTTAAAGCATAAAATTTGGCGTAATCCAGAACACAATCATTAAAGTGAAATTCAAATAACAGCTGATCGGTCATGGCAAAATTTACATCGGTAAAATCGCAGTGGTTAAAAACAGCATTCCGCAAACCGACATAATTGATTTGCGCTTCCTTAAAATTGCAGTTGTAAAAAATACAATCGGTAAAAACAACACCTGAAAAATTACAATTGCTAAAATCGCAACCGGTAAAAGTGCATTCTTCGAATTCTTTGTATTTGATTTCGCTTTCGGAAAAAAGCTGGTTGGTAAAAGGGGTATTAAATATAAAATCGCTGTGGGTCATTCAAAAATTTGGTATTTATGTAAGTAGGTTTTTGTTCATGGGCTAGTCTTTGGGGTTTTCTAAGTGAATTCGTTCGAGTATATCCCGATCGATTGGCTTACATAAATAGCCTACAATCTCGGGAAAACTGTTTGCTTTTTCGCGGTCTTCGTTAGCAATGGAGGAACTGGCTATGTAGATTGCGGGCTTTTTTCCAAACCCGAAATCTATCCGTTGTAACTCATTCATAAAAGCCCAGCCGTCCATTTCCGGCATATCGATGTCGAGTAGGATAACATCGGGAAATTCCTCGGCGCTTTGAATGGCTTTTAGTGAGTCAATAGCAACTTTTCCATTTTTGTAACTCAGAATCTGACTAAATAATTGACTTTTCTCAATTATTTTCTTTGTAATTAATTGATAAATGGGGTCATCATCAATTATACAGATACTTTTTGGGGCGTTCATCTGAAATATATTTTAAAAGTTGTTCCTTCGTCTAATGTACTTTTAACGACTATTTTTCCTCCCATCGCATCAATCTGGTTTTTTGAAATGAATAATCCTATTCCTCTTGCATCAGCATGATTGGTGAATGTTTTGTACATTCCGAATAGTTTTTCTCCATTTTTTTCCAGATCAATTCCAATTCCGTTGTCGGAAATTTCCAATACGGTTTTACCGTCTTCCTGGTAGGATTTCAGATCAATTACGGTTTGTCTGTCGGCATGTCCGTATCGAATAGCATTCGATATAAAGTTAAGTAATATACTTTCTAAATAAGCAGGATTGTATTTGACTTCGATGTCTTTGTTGACATCATTATGGATGATCACATCGTTTTTCAGTAATTGCTCCCGAAGTACGTCCAGCGTCTTGTTAATATATTTTTTTAAATTTAAAGGTTCTATAATCAGATTGATATTGGTCTGGATGGTTACCACCTCGTTTAGGTTGTTCATCGTTTCGTTTAGTACCGAGGAAACCGATTTTAGCAATTGGATCATTTCGTCGCGTTCTTCGTCGGTATCGGCCGATTCGATCAGGTTTGAAATCGATTGGATGTTACTGGTATGTGAACGCAGGTTGTGCGAAACGATATACGAGAAATTTAGGAGGCGTTTGTTTTGTTCGGTTACCAGATGTAGTGTGTTGTTGAGTTCGATTTCTGCCATTTTGGCTTTTGTAATGTCGATCATAATACCACGCAGGTTTACGGCTTTATCGTTTTCGACTACCACACTTACAATATCGCGTAGCCATACGATTTCGCCGTCTTTACGGATCATACGGTATTCGAAATCGTGTTGTCTTTTTTCGTAGGTGTAACGCGACATAAAGGCGATAACCCATTCTTTGTCGTCGGGATGTACATGGTTGATCCAGAAAGACGGCGTTTCCAACCATTCTTCCGGTGTATAACCAAGGATGTCTTCTACTTTTCGGCTGATAAAGGTGAAATCAAAGGTACTCGGATCGCCTTCCCAAACAATACCGTCAATGGTGTTGATCAAAGATTCGATCTTCTGCTGTGATTTTAAAATGACTTCTTCGGAGTTTTTACGCTCTGTAATGTCTTCGGTTGAAACCAATACGCGTTCCAGTGTTTTTTCATATTCCGGAACCACACTCCAACGGAAATGGATGTGTTTGTATTGGTTGTCCATGAATTTGATCTGAGAATCACCGGTAATATGATTTTGTCGTTGCGTAATGGCGATAAGTTGTTTCGAGAAAATCGGAATGGATTCGTCGTCAAAAATCGTACTGAGTTTGCCTTTTAGGATGTTTTTGTCTTTTACCGAATGTAGCGTAAGACACATGTTGTTGACGTCTATCACTTTTACTAATGATAAACATTTGCGGATTACGTCGATGTTGTTTTTCAGATAAGCTTCAACTTCTTCTCTCGGCATATCTATCAGACCTAATTCGGTCAGGTATTTTTTGACTTCCGAGAAATCTTCTTCCCACAACGGAATCGGTGAGTTGTTGAATAAACTTTTAAAACGTTTTTCGCTTCTCTTGATACGATCCTGGGCCTCTTTCTTATCGGTTATGTCTTCGATAATTCCGATGTGCGATGTTGGTTTTTCACCTACCGACCATAGCGGGGTAATCGTTACGCTGGCCCAAACGATATTGCCGTCTTTGTGGAAGAAACGCTTTTCAAGTCCGAATTCACGGATAACCCCTCTTTTTAAAAGACGCATTTTTTTGAAATCGTTTTCCAGGTCGTTCGGATGCGTAATCATCATATAATCCATTTTGCTGATTTCGTTGGTTTCATAACCAAGCATCTGACAAAACCGTTCGTTGGCTTCTATAAAAGTACCGGAATTGGAATCGATATGCGCAATTCCAATGGCGGCCTGTTCGAAAATGGATTTGAATTTAATTTCGCTCTTCATTAAACGAAGTGCCTGCGAATGTACCAAACGTTGTAATTCGGACGGACGTTTTAATAAACTCGTGGTAAACAAACCGCAAATCAGGGACAATACAATCGCTAAAATAGCAATCGGGATTAATTGTTTGATCAGATAATAGTTGTTCGTAGTTATCAGATATAGCTTCCAGTCGCCATCTGGGAATGAAACGGTTAAATGGGTTTTATTGGTAAAATTCTTTTTGTTGGGAAGGAAAAATTCTTCTTTTCCGGTTTCCGGATCGGTTTTGGAAAACTGAAAATAATATTTGTCGGTCGAAAAAGTTTTAATTCCGGACGTCTCCAAAAAAGTATTGAATTTGATGACAACAGAACAGAATCCCCAGAATTTATTCGATTTGAATACCGGGAACCAGCCTACGATGCCTAGACCGCCTTGTTTTAATTCCAGTGGACCAACATAATATATTTTTCGGTTTTTGATGGCTTTCATCGCCCATCGGCTTGCTTTTTCGGAATCCAGAATATTGTAATTAATTACCGGTTCGTTGCCTTTTAATGGATAAACATATTTGATTACTCCGTTTGGAACCAATTCTACCGCATCAATATTCGGATTGGAGTCTACGAGTTGTTTACCGATTTCGTCAAAATTACTTGGGTTACCATTGTCGTCAATGGTCATGGCCAATGTCAGCGTACTGATATGGCTGTTTTTTAGCGATTGCTCGATGTTTTGATGCACCACATTTAGGATGCTGCTCATTTCACGTTGCTCGCTTTCTTTTATAATTTGATAGCGTAAAAAAAGAATTAAATTCGAAACTAAAAACAGGAGTGTAAAGACCAATATCCCAGTCGTTTTTGGTCTTGATAAAAACCAACTGATGAGAATTGTAATTTTTTTATCCAGATTCATTGGAGTTGCCTTTGGGATGGGTGTTAAAACTTTATAAATTTATAAAAAATGTGAATAAATGAATTATAAAAATTGCAAAATACTCATTATTTCACAACAAAAGTTTGATTTGAATAAAAAAAAAGCTCATCATAAAGATGAGCTGATGTTGTGACCTCGACAGGATTCAAACCTGTAACCTTCTGAGCCGTAATCAGATGCGCTATTCAGTTGCGCCACGAGGCCTTAGTTGTTTTTACGGGTGCAAATATAGGGGTAAATGTGTAACTTGCAAACAAAATCGCAATAAAATTTAAAAAAAAATGAGTCTAAAAGAGTATGTGCGTGATATTCAGGATTTTCCTAAAAAAGGAATTTTGTTTAAAGATATCACTCCTTTGTTGATGAGCCCGGAAGCAACGAATGAATGCCTCCAAATTTTAATCGAAAACCTGAAAAATAAAAAAATCGACAAGGTAATCGGAGTGGAAAGTCGTGGTTTTTTCTTTGCAACTTTATTGGCGCACGAATTACAGGCGGGTTTTGTGCCGGTTCGCAAAGCCGGAAAGCTACCATTCGATACGGTTTCGGCTTCGTATACGCTGGAATACGGTACCGATACACTGGAAATTCATGCCGATGCCATCCAAAAAGGGGATAGGGTTGTCATTCATGACGACGTATTGGCAACCGGCGGAACGATTAAAGCCGTTTGCGAGCTGGTGGAAAAACTGGGCGGCGAAATTGTACAGGTCAATTTCCTGATGGAACTGACTTTTCTGAATGGAGGAGATAAAATTGCCGGCTACGAGCGATTTGCAGCGCTTCAGTACTAGTTTAAGGCTCGGGTGGTTACATAATACCGCCAGGCGATAATTAGCTTCTGAAAAGCGCTTGCTTTGGAAAGATCAAGGTTTTGTTTGCTGTAGCTCGGTAAAAGCAGTTTGTTAAGTCGGGCCAGTATTTTAAACATATTCCTTTGGTTTTGATAAAGATAGAAAAAAAAAGAGCCACATTTGTGACTCTTTTTTTATTCGCTGTCACGAAGTTCGCGCTCTCTTTCAATTGCGCGTTCCTTCATTGCTTTTTCGCGTTCTTTCATCGCTTTTTCGCGATCTTTTCGTGCCGATTCCAGCGCTTTAGCGCGGTCTTTCATAGCTGCTTCACGGGCTTTCATGGCTTTTTCACGTTCTTTTTGAGCGATTTCCTGTGATTTCATTGCTTTTTCCAAACCTTTCATGGCTTCCTCATGTGCTCTCATAGCAATTTCATGATCTTTCATGGCCAGTTCCTGGCTTTTTAAGGCTTCCACACGGGCACGGTCAATTTCCGGACGGGCTTTTTCGATGGCTATACGAGCGTCTTCCAATGCCTTACGGGTAATTTCTTTGGTGTCTATTTTAAGATCATCCGCATTTATTATTTCATTTCCATTGAGATAAACAGTATTTCCGTTTCGGGAAACGGTTGTTACTTTTCCGTTTTTAATGATCACCGATGAGGAGGAAGATTTTACACCTGGCGCTACTGGTGCTGCCGGAGCAACAGGAGGAACCGGTGCCGATCCTGGGCCTGATGGTGGGCTAGGCGGACTAGGCGGGCTTGGCGGTGAGGGTGGACTTATAAAGTTGCTGATATAATCACCAAACGAGGTGTCGCTTTCAGATTGTTCATCGGTGCTTTCGTCTTTAATGGTTGTACTGATACGGGTTTTTCCGTTTCTGGCATAGGATTGTTGTTTTGCTTCTGAGTTAAAACCGATTTTGATTTTACCGTTACGATCGGTTTTTTTGATAAAACGAATGGGGCTGATCGGTTCGTCACTTTCCGTTTGTGTGATACCGGTATTGCCTTCTTTGTCTTTGTATTCGATTTTAATACGAATGATTTCACCGGCTTTGTTGCGTTTTACTTTGGAATACTTTAGTGTAACACCGTATTCGTTTTTAAGTAACGCGACATTCTTTTTTAATTGTTCATCACTGGTGTTTTTGTCTACAATTACAGTAATGTCGTCTCCGGGTGCAAAGGGAGCGTTGTTAGGTTGTAAAGTAGCTGTTGTTTGTTTTTCCTGTGCCAGGATCTTTACCTGGAACTGCAGGATAAAAAAGGCCAGTAGCGGAAGGATGATTAGGTACTTCCACAGGTTCCTTTTTCGGGACTGATTGGTGTTTAACATAACGATTCGTTTTTTGATTAATGATTGATAAAAATGATTGGTGATGGCAATGCATTGGGTTTGCATTGTTACTTTTACTAAGGTCTTCTGATAGGCTTTAATGTCGTCTACAACTTTTGTAGCTTCGGCATCGGCTATAAATTCCAGATTTTGTGCAATGGCTTTTTTGTAAATCCACATGATCGGATTGAACCAGAAAAAGATACAAAATACCTGCGCGATCATCATGTCGAGTGAGTGTTTCTGTCGGCTGTGAATCTTTTCGTGTTCGATAATGTCGGACAACTCGTCCTGTTGTAATAATTTGGAATTGTAAACAATATAGTTAAAGAACGAAAAAGGTGATTGGACTTTTTCGGTATCGATAAAATGAAAATTATTATGGGTTACGGCTTTCGGTTTTTTCAGTATTTTTCGAAGCGATCGGTATTCGGACAGAAAACGGATACAAAACAAAATAATACCGATGCTATATAAAATACTAAACAGATAGTGGTAGTCGATTTGAAAACCGGTATCGGCTGGCACTGGTACTGCCATTTGAATTTGTGACGTACCGTCGGCATAGGTAATAGAAGCAATTGGAGTCCGTTCTACCCAAATAATTTTTGTATATGAGATCAGTGGAAGTAAAGCGGACGTAAACAAACCGGCTATCAGATAACCGCGATTGGCATTAAAAAATGTTTCTTTTCGTAAAAAGAAATGATACGCCAGAAAAAAAACGGTTATTAACGCCGTAACTTTTAGAATGTATATACCAAATGCTTCCATAAAGGCCTATTTTTTTTCGATCATGTCTAATATTTCGCGAAGTTCATCTGCGCTGATTTTTTCTTCTTTGGCAAAAAAGGAAACCATACTTTTATACGAATTGTTAAAGTAGTTTTCGATCGCATTGTTCATAAAACTCTTGCGGTAATCCTCTTTTTTTACGATCGGAAAATACTGGTGCGTATTGCCAAATGCCTTATGAGACACGTAGCCTTTTTCCTCCAGATTCCGGATAATGGTCGACAAGGTGTTGTAATGCGGCTGATCGTCTTTGATTTCGGCCAACACTTCTTTTACAAATGCTTTTTCAAGCGTCCATAAAATTTGCATTACTTCTTCTTCTTTGTTTGTTAATTTCTGCATGATACTCATTTTCTATAATAATCGGATAGGATTTCCGATTGGTTGAAACAAAGATATAACTATAAATTTAGTTTTGCAACTAAAAAAATAGTTGATTAACTAAAAAAATAGTTTTTTTATTCAGGTAGTCGAAAGAAATAACGCTAAAAGTCTTGTTTTTAGTGTGTTAGTCGTTTTCTGATTTTACGATTTTTAACAGCCAGATAGTCGCAAAAGCAGCAGTCGCGGCAAAAGTTCCCATAAAAATCCAGTTAACGGTATAGTTGTAACGGGAAATAATTTCCATACCGGTTTTAGAACTCATTACATGCGCAAGACTAAAACTCATCGTGTATAAAGCCATATAACGGCCTTCATGTCCTTTTGGAGCGCGACTCATCGCGAAGGAGTTGGAAAACGGGAACGCAAACATTTCGCCAAAAGTGATCAAGACCAGATTAATCACCAGTATACCTACCCATCCTTTTAATAACAGGGCATAGAAGCCGAAGGTGATAAATAAAGCTCCAAAAAAGATCAGCTTGATTTTAGCCACTTTTTTACGCTCGAAATAACCTACGATCGGCATTTCAAAAAGGAATATCAAAAAGCCGTTTATCGACATTAGTAAACCGGTTTGGAATTCCGTGAGTCCGTATTGCTCGTTATGGTATAAAGGTAGCGTACTGAAAAATTGAAAGAATACCATTGCGGTAGCAAAACTGATAAACAGAAACAACCAAAAGGGTTTGTCGCTGAATACGGATTTTACCGGTTCCGTATCGTTGAAATGACTGGTGGTTTTTTCTCTTTTTTTCTCTTTTACCAACAAGCGGAACAAAACGATGGCAGTAATACAGGAAATACCGTCAACCCAAAAAAGTCCTTTATAGCCCATTCCCATAATGATCAAACCACCCATAGCTGGTCCGGCAGCAAATCCGAGGTTTACAGCGAGTCGGACAAGTGTCAGCGCGCGGGTTCGGTTTTCCGGGCGTGCATAGGTATTTAAAGATACAAACATAGCCGGTCGAAACATATCTGCAATGATCATAATCGAAAACATCGCGAGGCATAGTCCGGTAAAACTGGTTACAAATTGGAGGCTGATAAACAGGATGCCACTGGTGAACAGGCTAAAAACCATAATGCGGTAAAAGCCTATTTTGTCCGATAGTTTTCCGCCCAGCCAGGAACCGATCATCGAACCGCAACCAAAACTCACCATGATCCAGCCCACCTGATGGTAGTCAAAGTGAAGGTCTTCTTTCAGGTATTTCGATAAAAAGGGGAGTACCATTGTTCCCGCCCTGTTAATAAAGGTAATCAGGGTCAGGATCCAGATTTCACGCGAAAATCCTCTGAAATTATTGATGTAGTTGGAGAAAACTTTTTGTAGCATATACGGTTCTAAATGCCAAATTTACAAACTATTTAATGTCGTAAACGGGAAATGAGGTAAATTAATAATGAAATAATAGCAGTGGTTTCGGGCGTGGGATTTTTGATTATTTTTGCAGCAGCTGTTTCGCATACAGCCTGATACCGATTATGATGAAAAAAATATTCTATCTGTTATTGGGAATGACATTTCCGCTAACGGGCTTTTCGCAATGCGATTTGGAATCTGTTACGGCTTTTCAGAAAAAGATCAATTCCGAGTTTGCCAATGCAGAGGAATCGCCATTAAAAGAAAAAGACCGTAAAAGTTTTAAAACGCTGGATTTCTTTCCGGTGGATTTAAAGTATTGTGTAACCGCACGTTTGGTAAAGTCAACAGACGAAAAACCATTTACAATGCCTACTACCGGGACGCGAAAACCATTGTATGTGAAATATGGCGAGTTGTCATTTAAAATCGATAGTAAAGATTATAAACTAAATGTATACCGTAACCTGGAATTGGCCAAAATGGAAAAGTATAAAAAATACCTGTTCCTGCCTTTTACCGATCTTACCAGTGGTGTGGATAGTTATGGCGGTGGTCGTTATATCGATCTGGAAATTCCGGATGGCGATAGTATAACGATCGATTTTAACAAAGCCTACAATCCGTATTGTGCGTATAATGAAGGTTATTCCTGTCCGATACCGCCGCAGGCCAATGATTTGAAAGTAGAAATCCGTGCCGGTGTTAAAGCGTTTCATAAATAATGTTGTATAATCTGCATACGCATAAAGCGTCCGGTGATCCGGGTGTTTTGGAAATTGTAAATCAGTATCCAAACGAATTGGATCCATCCGTGGCGTTTTATTCCATTGGGATCCATCCGTGGTATGCGCAGGCAGATCGATTGGAGGATGACTTGCGTATCATTTCGGAAAAACTAAAAGAGGCCAATTGTTTGGCGCTAGGCGAATGCGGACTGGATAAGCGGATTGAAACGGATATCAACAAACAGCTTTCGGTTTTCGAACGCCAATTGGAATTGCTGGAACACAATCCAAAACCGGTCATTTTACATTGCGTGGCGGCCTATCAGGAAGTCATCGCTGTTAAAAAACAAATGAAAGTGGAAGTACCGATGATCATCCACGGTTTTTCTAAAAATTATCAGGTGGCCCGATCGCTTTTGGATAACGGGTTTTATCTTTCTTTTGGGAAATACCTGTTGCGAAATCCCGAACTGGAATCGGTGTTTAAAGCCGTGCCGGACGATCGTTTTTTTCTGGAAACGGATATGGTGGAGGAGACGATTTTTCAGGTGTATGAAAAAGCCGCTTCGATTAAAAGTGGCGCCATTGAGGCAATGGTGATGCAAAATTTTAAAAATGTATTTGATAACAATAAATAAAAAATAAATGGCTGAATGGACAGAGCGAGCAGAATTGCTGTTTAAAAAAGAAGGACTCGAAAAATTAAAAAATGCAAACGTATTGATTGTTGGAATGGGTGGTGTCGGATCGTTTGCGGCAGAATTTATTGCAAGAGCAGGTGTAGGGAAAATGACAATAGTGGACGGTGATACCGTGGATATTACCAACATCAACCGACAGTTACCCGCGTTACATTCGACCGTGGGACAACCTAAGGTGAAAATTGTAGGCGATCGTTTGATGGATATTAACCCGGAATTGGAGTTAACCCGTATCGAGGAATTCCTGTCGCCGGAACGAGCTTTTGAACTAATCACACCGGAGTTTGACTATGTATTGGATTGTATCGATAGTATTACACCTAAATTAAACCTGATTCTGGCTGCAAAACGTAAAAAAGTCAAGATTATCAGTAATATGGGAGCCGGAGGTAAATTGCTAGCGAGTAAGATTGTGGTAAAGGATATCAGTAAAACCGATGTTTGTCCGTTGGCAAAAACCATCCGCAAACGTTTAAAGAAAGAAGGTATTTCTACTGGCGTTAAGGCGGTGTTTTCTACAGAAAAACCGGATGAGAGCAGTTTGAAAATGACAGACGGACAGAATTTTAAAAAATCGTTTTTCGGAACAAATAGCTGGATGCCGGCATTGTTTGGTTTGCATGCCGCCGAAACCGTGGTTCGTTATTTATTAGCAAAAGAAAAATAATTGATCAACATATATAAATAAAAAAGTCCCTTTAGGGACTTTTTTATGTTTTATTCGATTGGTTTCGCTGTTGGTGGTGGTACCGGTTTGTCTGTAGAAGTTACTGGTACAATGGGAGCTACCGGTTTTGGCTTTGCCGTAATCGGGATAAAGATTTCGGTTACCCATTCAGACGGTTTGCGGCTTTGTAAAGGCCCTGTTTTATAAACTTCCAGATATTTCCCGTTCGGATCTTCCATCCATTTGTTTTTTACAATCTCAGCATAGGATTTATCCCAGGCTTCTTTACTATGGGAATAGTCGCCGGTAAGCGTTGTTTTTAAGGCTAAGTAAGGGATTAATTCACCAGCGGCAATATCACTTCCCTGTGCCGTAAATATTTCTTCTTTTACCGGAATACAAACCGAAAACTCGACTATGTTGGAAGTAGTGTCGTATTTGTTATAAATTGCAAAAGCACTTCCGCTTACCGATATATTATTGTCTTTCGTGAATTTGTTCAGATTCGTAAACATGGAACCCATTAATGCGGGTAATTCCGGAATTTTACAGGTAGCCGATTGTTTAATATAATAGGTACCGGCTTTTTTTACCAGTCCGTTGATCTTAATATTGTATAATTGTAATTCTTTTACCAGGATGTTATCGATATTTTCCAATCCTTTTTCGAACATCGGGCCTAACATTCTGTCGGAACCGCCACTAAGAATGGAAAAGGCTTTCATCATAAAATTCATGTTTCCTTTCATTCCCCAGGTTACTTTAGTACCGCCCTTTACCGGAGTAAAAACCCAATAAACATCAGAAGGAGTTTCGCTTTGATCAAAGTATATTTTTTGTTGAATGCTGTCGGTACCAATGGTTTTAATAGTTTCCATCTTACCGGTTCCATCTTTACCAGTCCAGGAAAAAGAAGCACCGGCTCCCTGTGTTTTGTCGCTATAATTGTTACGGATTGTAGGATCGTCCTCTTTCCAGGGACCCCAGTCGTCCCAATTTTTGTAGTCGTCTACATAATTGAACAAAGCCACGGGTGTTGCCTGAATCACTTTGCTTCGTTGTACATCGAATGAACCGGTTTGAGTAGCAATGTAAACCGTTAGTGCAACAGCAGCTAAGAGTAATAAAAGAAATATGTATTTAACTACGCGCATAGCATTAAAAAAAATTTCATTTAGTTGTCCAAAGTTATAACAATTATTCTTTCAAAAACAGTTTAATTATAAATAAAATTCCTATAAAAGCAAAAAAGGCCAGTAGTATCCAAAGGGATCCTTTGTAATGTAATTTATGGAGTGACAGGTCTTTTCGGTATACATAAATCATAGCGGTTACAAATACGATAATAAAGAATAAAGCAAAATAAAGTTGACCTGATGTAAACATGATTTTTAATTTTACGCAAAATTAGCGTTTTGCCCGGAGATTTTCTATTTTAGACCGTAAAATTAAAGAATATGAAAAAACAATTACAGGCTGTTCAGGAGTTCCATGAATCTTTCGGACTGGGAGTAAGTTCGTTTCCTAAAGCCGACTTGGGCGAACAGGTTAACCTATTGCGTTATAATCTGATGAAAGAAGAAAATGAGGAATATCTGGAAGCGGTGCAAAATAACGATCTGGTCGAAATTGCCGATGCTTTAGGGGATATGCTTTATATTTTATGTGGTACGATTCTGGAACATGGATTGCAACATAAAATAGAGGAAGTTTTTGATGAAATCCAACGGAGTAATATGAGTAAATTGGGCGAAGACGGAAAACCGATTTACCGGGAAGATGGAAAGGTTATGAAAGGCCCCAACTATTTTAAGCCGAATTTCGAAACCATATTAAAATAAAAAAATCCCGAAGTTTTTCTTCGGGATTTTTATATCGGTTATTTTGGAATTAGATCTTTACGGTCCATCCAAAAGTGTCTTCAATTTGCTTGTACTGAATTCCGGTTAACTGTTGTTTGATAAAAGTAGCAAACGAATTTTCCGGTTTCGGAAGTTCATAATAGGTTTCTTTATACGAGAATCCTACGATTGGGTTCACTACCGCAGCTGTTCCCGCTCCAAATATTTCCTGTAGCGTTCCGTTTTCAGCGGCTTCTACGACCTCGTCAACCAATACCGGACGAACCTGTACGTCGATACCTTCTTTGGTTGCTAACTCAATAATACTCTTACGGGTTACACCGTCCAGAATGCGTTCGCTGGTTGGTGCTGTATATAAGGTGTCGTTGATTCTGAAAAATACGTTCATCGTTCCGGCTTCTTCCAGTTTGGTATGCGTCGCATCATCGGTCCAGATAATCTGTTGGAAACCTTGCTCGTTGGCCAGTTTGGTCGGATAGAATTGTCCGGAATAATTACCGGCAGCTTTTGCTGCTCCGATTCCTCCGTTTGCCGCACGGCTAAAATGCTCGGCGATCACTACTTTTACTTCTCCGGAATAATAGGATTTTGCCGGCGAAAGGATAATGGTAAAACGATATTGTGTAGAAGGAGCTGCTACAACACCCGATCCGGTTGCAATCATAAAAGGACGGATGTATAAGGCATTTCCAAATCCTTTTTTAACCCATTCTTTTTCGATTTCAAGTAATTTGTGTAAACCACCTAAGAAAACGTCTTCCGGAACTTCCGGCATCGCAAGACGAACGGCCGATTTGTTAAAACGGTCAAAGTTCTGATCCGGACGGAACAACCAAACATCGTCATGCTCGTCTTTATAGGCTTTCATTCCTTCGAAAATCGCCTGTCCGTAATGGAAAACTTTTGCTGATGGATCCAGCGTAAACGGTTCATACGGCATAATAACCGGTTGGTCCCATTTACCATCATTATAATCACAAATCAGCATATGGTCGGTAAAAATATTTCCGAAAGTCAGGTTCTCAAAATCAACACTGTTGATTTTGCTGCTATCGGCTTTGATAATTCTAATGTCAGTTGTTGTTTTTAATTCCATTTAATCGATTAATTTTAAAAACCGGCTAAATTGTTGATGGCCAACAATAAAACATAATTTTTAAATTGATAAAAAAATTGTTGTGTCGCTGCAAATTTAATTAAAAAAAGCACTTTTAATAAAGTAAGATTAAAAATAATGTAATTAAATATGGAACTATTAATTTTTTTTTGAATTATTACTTTTTGAATGCAATTCCTCCGAATTAATCGGGATTAGCGAAAAAATAAATTAGAATTATGCATATTCAATATAAATTTGTTTCTTTGGAAGGTCTTAAATTAGGACAAATTAGCCTAGTTAACGGAGATTGTTTAAGACCTTGATAATCAAAATAACCAATCCTAACGATATATGAAGAAAAGTATTTTTTTAGCAGCTGTTCTGATCACATTGGCCAGTTGTAATTCTAAAAAACAAGAGGACACCAAAATAGCCGAAAACAAAACCGAATATGCTGTTTTTGGTGATAGTATTACAGCCGATGGCGTGATTACCAAAGAAGCCATGCTGGCAAAATTCAAAGATCTGAAAGAAGGAGATACTTTAAACCTGAAATTCAAATCGAATATTAAAGATGTTTGCCAGAAAAAAGGTTGTTGGATGACACTGGATCTGACCGATGGTAAAGAATCTTTTGTAAAGTTTAAAGATTACGCCTTTTTTGTCCCGATGAATGCGACCAACCAGGAAGCTATTGTAAATGGTAAAGCTTTTGTAAATATCGAAAGTGTGGAACAATTGAAACATTATGCCAAAGACGGCGGGAAATCGCAGGCGGAAATCGACAGTATCAAACAACCAAAAGTTACGTATGCTTTTATGGCCGATGGCGTTTTAATTAGTAAGTAATGAAAAGAATGTTGTTTTTGGCATGGATTTCCGGAGCTATGCTATTGGTAATCTCCTGTAACCGGAAAGAAGCGGATGCCAGGCCCGAACCGGCGGCACAATCGGAAAAGAAAGATTTCAAAATGTATGAAATGTCCGAAATGGCTGCTTTGATGGAACAGATGTATGTAGATAATCAGCGTTTAAAAGACCGGATTAAAAACGGGGAAGCCGTAGGGAATTTCCCGGAGCACTTTCTGAAAATTCACCAGGCGGTAATGACCGACGAAAGTGAAAACGATGCTTTCTTTAAAGAGCAGGCTAAAAAATTTATTGAGGCACAAAAACAGATCTATGCCGATCCGGATAATGCCAAAATGCATTTTAATAACGGAGTGGATGCCTGCGTACGTTGTCATGAATCAAAATGCGGTGGACCAATTCCGAGAATTAAAAAACTGTATATTAAATAATTTGAATCGTAAAGTAATACAAACAGCAGACGGATCAACCACGATTTATATTGAAGGTTGGGACGAAACGTATCATTCAAAATTTGGAGCGATACAGGAAGCAAAACATGTATTTATAGCAAACGGACTGTCGCTTTTTGAAGAACAGTCCGTTGCTGTTTTAGAGATCGGCTTCGGAACCGGATTAAATGCGTTTATAACCTATCTGGAGGCGGAAAAGAAACAACAGCATATCGATTATGTAGGTGTGGAAGCATTTCCGATTAGCCGGGAAGAGCGGGAGCATATGAATTACGTTTCGGCTTTGGATGCCACAGCACATGAGTCGGTTTTCGAAACGATGCATAATTGTCCCTGGGAGACGCCAACTGTACTGTCGCCGTATTTCACTTTAACAAAAAGGCAACAATACTTTAACGAAATAGATTACAAAAACCGATTTAATTTGATTTACTTTGATGCATTCGGATTTCATGTACAACCGGAACTCTGGACAACGGAGATTTTTAAAATCATGTTTGATGCGCTACAGGAAAAAGGAACGCTGGTAACCTACGCCTGCAGAGGTCCTATCAAAAGAGCGCTTCAGGAAGCAGGATTTAAAACTGAAAAATTACCAGGGCCACCGGGGAAACGAGAAATGTTGAGAGCTACAAAATGTTAAATTTTTGAATTGGTTATACTAAAATAACAATTTGTGCGTTTGCCTAATAAATAGGCTTTCGTTTTGTAGATTTACGAGAGTAGTTACGTTCTTACCCTTGAATTAACCCATTAATGCTTGTAGATTATGCCAAGAGCTATGTTTACTTACACCAAATCTATTTTAGAAAGAGTAAGCTTTGACCCAAAGTTATTTTGTAAAGAGTTAGAAAAAGCCCTAAAAAACTTATTACCTTACGAAATCGACCAGTTACGAGATTGGTTATTACATTATACCGTAGGCAAGCCCGAGTTAAAACAATGTCTTATATACGTTAATCAATGAAAAAAAAGGAGTCTGTTAGTAGACTCCTTTTTTGTTTTTAAGCGGACTTATAATCTCGACGTTGTGAAAGGCAATAGCACCTTTAACGACACCGGCGATCGTACTGCGCAGCGCTTCTATAATATGGCTTTTTAGCTCGCTTTTCGGAAAAATAAGACTTACTTCACGTGCCGGACGCGGCTCTTTAAAATGACGTAATTTTAATTTGTCTTTTTCTTTTAAATCCAGTGTATGTAAATACGGAAGCAGGGTAGTACCCAATCCTTCGTCGGCCAGTTTGATCAGGGTTTCAAAACTACCGCTTTCAATGTGGAATTTAGTATCGGTAAAATTTCCTTTGTTTTTGCATAGGTTCAGAATACCATCGCGGAAACAATGGCCGTCCTGTAACAACAAAATAGAATCGAGATCCAGATCGTTGATGGCAATTTCGGTCTTATCAAAGTTTCGGTTGTTTTCCGGAATATAAGCTACAAACGGTTCGTAATACAATACGATTTCTTTTAAATTGTCTTCTTCCAATGGTGTTGCCGCGATAGCAACGTCCAGATGACCGTTTTTTAAGCGCTTGATAATTTCTTCTGTGTTGTGTTCTTCGATGATCAGATTTACTTTCGGATAGCGATTAACAAAATTGGTCAGGAACATCGGTAATAGGGTCGGCATAACCGTTGGAATAATCCCTACTTTAAATTCACCACCAATAAATCCTTTTTGCTGGTCGACAATGTCTTTGATCCGATCGGATTCGTTAACAATGTTTTTGGCCTGGGAAACGATTTTCTGGCCTATTTCGGTGAGTTGTATCGGCTTTTTACTCCGGTCGAATATCAGCACTTCCAACTCGTCTTCCAGTTTCTGGATCTGCATACTCAATGTTGGTTGGGTTACAAAACATTTTTCGGCAGCTAGCGTAAAATTCTTATGTTCGGCTACGGCTAATACGTAGTATAATTGTGTGATGGTCATTTTTATAGAAATTTTCGATAAAATTATAAAAAGTATCAATATTAATTATAGTTCTGACGCCTAATTTTTGGTTAAATTTGTAGTATAATCTTTAAACAAAAGTAATATGAAAACGAACAGCCTTGGATTACCCGTTAAAGAAACAAAAGTTTTAGTAGCCGAATTAAACATTTTATTAGCCAATTTTCAGGTGTATTACCAAAATCTGAGAGGTTTGCACTGGAATATCAGAGGAAAGCGCTTTTTTGATTTACATGTGAAGTTTGAAGAATTATACAACGATGCACAGTTAAAAGTAGATTTGATTGCGGAACGGGTGCTAACCTTAGGAGCAACGCCGCTGCATACTTTCGACGATTATATTAAAAATAACAAACTGCCAGTTGGTCGCAATATTTCCAACGACGAAGAAGCCGTTCATTTGATTATTGCTTCGTTAACCGACCTGTTAAAAATTGAACGAGTAATCCTGAGTCAATCGGCCGAAATTGATGACGAAGGAACCAACTCTATGATGAGTGACTTTATTAAAGAGCAGGAAAAAACTATGTGGATGATGAAAGCCTGGTTGGAAGAAGAAATTTAAAAGACTGAAAATTCATAAAAATTTAAAAGTTAAGTGAAAAAGTATTAAAGAAATATTAATTGTTTTTCACTTAACTTTTTTTACATCATTTTTTTTGTAAGTTCGCGGCATGAAAGTATTGGTAAAAATAGTATTATTTCTGTTTATCACTTTTCTGGCAACTCCTACCATTGTTGGGTTCCTGAAAAGCGATACCGATACGTCTATGGTTTACAGCCTTTCTGAAGAAGAAACGGTAAAAGAAATCAAAGAAACCAAAGCACAGCTGAAATTCGAATTCCAGGATCCGGTTTTCTTTGCTCCAAAGCAAAACGCTGCGGTTATTACCTTCGAAAACACTCTGAAACACGACAATCGTTTTAGAGAAATCTTTTCTCCACCTCCCGAACAGGTATAATTCAATTACAGGAACATTTATGTTCGCTATTTAAGCGTATTCTACACGCTTACAATCTAATTGTATTATACTTTATCGGTTATGACAAAAAAAATCAATCTTTTTGCTAACCTGAAGGCTGACTTTGCTTCGGGTTTAGTAGTATTTTTGGTTGCGTTACCGTTGTGTCTTGGTATAGCCATGGCATCGGGTGCACCATTATTTTCAGGAATTATCGCCGGAGTGGTCGGGGGTATCATTGTGGGATATTTAAGCCAATCGCATATTAGTGTTTCGGGTCCGGCTGCCGGGTTAACAGCTATTGTACTGACAGCCATTACCGACCTGAACGCGTTCGACGTATTTTTACTGGCCGTTTTTCTGGCCGGATTAATCCAAATCATCTTAGGGTTTATTAAAGCCGGAAGTATTTCCAACTATTTTCCAACCAATGTTATTGAAGGAATGTTGGCCGGTATCGGAGTGATCATCATATTAAAACAAATTCCGCACGCTGTTGGATACGACAGGGATTTTGAAGGTGATCAGGCGTTTGTGCAAATGGAAGGCGGAAATACGTTTTCATCGCTTTTAGGCGCACTGGATTATATCAACATGGGTTCAGTGATCATTACGCTTATATCGATGGCGATTTTGATCTCCTGGGATAAAATCGGTTTCCTAAAAAGAATCAAACTGGTTCCGGGCGCATTAGTGGCGGTTATCCTGGGAATTTTAATCAACGAGATATTTTTACAAACGGGGAGTTCGCTGGCTATTGCAAAAGAGCATTTGGTAGCCTTACCGGTGATGTCTTCTT
Organism: Flavobacterium sp. WV_118_3; assembly: GCF_039778605.1. Taxonomy (NCBI): domain Bacteria; kingdom Pseudomonadati; phylum Bacteroidota; class Flavobacteriia; order Flavobacteriales; family Flavobacteriaceae; genus Flavobacterium; species Flavobacterium sp. WV_118_3. The sequence goes on from NZ_CP156060.1 coordinate 869,656, forward strand.
TTGACGATGTAAAAGAGATTATTGTACTACCGGATTTTACCGCTATTACAAATCCGAAAGTATGGATGGTGGCCTTTACAATCGCTATCGTGGCTTCTATTGAAACCTTATTGTGTATCGAAGCAGCCGACCGTATGGATGTGCACAAACGATTCACCAACACCAATGTGGAATTAAAAGCACAAGGGGTAGGGAACATGGTAAGTTCATTGTTAGGTGGTTTGCCTATGACATCGGTAGTGGTACGTTCGTCTGCCAATGCCAATGCGGGGGCACAATCAAAAATGTCGTCGATTATCCACGGATTTTTATTATTGATCAGTGTGGTAAGTATTCCGTTTGTATTAAACAAAATTCCTTTGGCAACTTTAGCGGCCGTTTTATTACTGGTAGGTTATAAATTGGCCAAACCGGCAGTAATCATGCATTTCTGGCATAAAGGAAAATACCAATTCGTTCCGTTTATCGCGACTTTATTAGGGGTTGTTTTTACCGATCTTCTAAAAGGGGTGTTGTTGGGAATTGTAATCAGTGTATTTGCCGTATTGCGTGGAAATCATAAAAGAGCCTACAATTTCCGTAAGGAAGAATACCACGATGGCGATATCATTCATATCGACCTGGCGCAGGAAGTTTCGTTCCTGAACAAAGCCGCTATCAAAAATACATTAAACGAAATCCCGGAAAACTCGAAAGTGATCATTAATGCATCCGATACGGTTTATATCGCGCATGACGTACAGGATTTGATCAAAGAGTTTAAAGCCATCCGCGCTGTAGAAGACAATATAGAAGTGCATTTGGTCGGTTTTAAAGACGTATACGAACTGGAAAATACCCGTTCGGATAAGAAGAACGTATTTGTAGAACATTCAAAATAAGTAAATTAAAAAAGTAACTAATAATAAATAAGCGAAAAATTAGAGCGGTTTCTGGATTAATGAGTAATTTTAAAGCAATTTAAAAGCTTACTTTTTAGGAGAGCCTAATCATTACGCTTCCAAAAAATCATAAAAATGAAAGCACATACAGCAGAAACACAAGCTACAGTAACACCAGCAAAAGCACTTCAGTTTTTAAAAGAAGGTAACGCACGATTTGTAAACAATTTAAAGGTGAACCGAAATTTATTGGAACAGGTAAATGACACGAAAGACGGTCAGTTTCCTTTTGCAATCGTTTTAAGTTGTATCGATAGTCGTACTTCAGCCGAATTGATTTTTGATCAGGGATTAGGGGATATTTTCAGTGCAAGAATCGCCGGAAATATTTTAAATGACGATATTTTGGGAAGTATGGAGTTTGCTTGTAAACTGGCCGGTACCAAACTAATCGTTGTTTTAGGACACAGCAAATGCGGGGCGATTAAAGGAGCGTGTCAGGGTGCCGAATTAGGACATCTGACAAATCTTTTAAGTAAAGTACAGGTTTCGGTTAACGAAGTAAAAGCCGAAATGCCTGGAGTTGATCCAACCGATCCGACTTTGGTAAGTGCTGTTGCACAACATAACGTAATCCATACTATGGATGATATTTTGGACAGAAGCGACGTATTACGCGAACTTTTCGAATCAGGACAAATTGGAATTGCCGGTGCCTACTATGATATTGAAACCGGTGAAGTTCAGTTTATGAAAGAAGTTTTACACGACTAAAAAAGGATTCGTTTCCGGAAATACAGATCATAATGAGTGAGTTTTATAAAAAGTTAATCGAGAATAACGAAAAATGGGTCGAATCGAAGTTAAGTGACGATCCGGATTATTTTATTCGGTTATCCCAAAGTCAGAAACCACCATTATTATGGATCGGTTGTTCCGACAGCCGTGTTCCGGCAAATGAAATTATTGGCGCGCAACCGGGCGAAGTATTTGTACACCGGAACATTGCCAATATGGTCGTCCATTCCGATATGAATATGTTGAGCGTACTCGACTATGCCGTAAACGCACTAAAAGTCAAACATATTATTGTATGCGGACATTATGGTTGTGGTGGCATTAAAGCCGCAATGACCAACAGTTCGATCGGGATTATCGACAATTGGATTCGACATATTAAAGATGTATACCGTCTCCATAAAAAAGAACTCGATGCGATTCCCGACGAAAATGATAAATTCAACCGTTTTGTCGAATTAAATGTAACCGAACAGGTATATGACCTGGCCAAAACCTCCATTGTACAGGCGGCCTGGAAAGAGGAACAGGAGTTGCATTTGCACGGTTGGGTTTACGGGTTACGGTCCGGTTATATTACCGATTTAAAAGTCAATTTAAGTTCCGATAAGGACTTAGATGAAATATACCAATTGGATTTATAGAAAAGGCTGTCGGAAGACAGCCTTTTTTTATTTGATCAACTCTGCTAACACCTGACAGGTTTCCAAAACCTGTCAGGTCTAATAGGTTTTAGGATTCAATATCCAGATTTTCGTTAAAAGCCGAAGGTAATAATTTCGGAATAAATTTGATCAGGATGGGAAGAAGTAAACTACCACCTGGCAAAAGGAAAATTGTTAGTGATGGAATCGTTTTACAAATATCCAGTAATTGCTTTTTCATTTTTTTCTTTTCCTTCGGATCCAGGTCTTTGTGCGTCGATTTGGCCAGTAATACCATTAATTCTCCGCTTTCGCTGATCTCCTTTAAAAGACGGTTTTTATTGCGTGTAATCAGGACAATTACGTTTTGTGTCGCCTGATCATAAAAATGCTTTACCGGATTGGAATAACGGAAATACGGAATTTCCTTCTGGTATTTCATAATGAATTCATCGATGGCACAAATACTTTCAACCGCATATTCCCGATCGATTTGTAATTGTTCCGCGAGGTTGTACATAAACCGGGTTTCCGATTCTTCGAGAACGGCATCACTCCACAGCGCCATACCGGTAATATCCAACAAATAGTTTTTTTCCAGAGGCGAACTGAAATAGTCCAGCTCAAGCATTTGAATGTCCTGAATACTCAGGGTGTTAAACTTGGTAAAACGCACAGAAGATTCAAACAACTTGATCAGTAAATCATCGTAATTCGATTTGTTGGTTTTGGTATTTAACGCCAAAGTCACAAGGTTTACAATGGTTTCTTCCAGTTTTTTCAGATAATTGTTCGGAATTTCCCCATGTAACAGGTATTGACGAAAGGCCAGTACGTCCATAAACAGTAAGGCATTGGTCAGGATATGGGAGAAGTTTTTACTGATGATGTTATCGTTGGTACGTACCCGCTCACTGATCATTTTCTCCAGTTCGTTGCTCGGCATGGAACTCGGTAGCATCTTTTTGAGCAGGTTAAACCCTTCCGGATTCATCTGGTTGTAAAAAACAATGGCTTTTTGGATAAATATCTTGGGATCGGAGTCATGAGTAATCAGACCATAAACACCATAGAGACTGTTTAATAGTGCAACTTTGGTCAGTTCTTCCGAAGTCCAGCCTTTGGTTTCAATGGGTTTGTCGGTCACAAAATTGACCACATGGCCGTAAATAAATCCGGTTTTACGAACGCTGTTATAGAATTCTTTGGGGTATACCACAACAGGTAACGGCAAAGGATCTTGCTTAATAAAAAACTTATCTATCCAACCGTTAATTGAAGGGTTAATCATTGTCTGAAATTATTCCACAAAGCTACTTTTTTTATTTGTCGGATAACAATGATGTCGATAAGTTTTTAAAAAATAGTATCCGGAAGCATTTTGTAAATTTGAGAAGGCTTCCGGATTATTTTTTTAACGGATAATTGCGGTACAAGCCACACGTCCGCCGGCATTACCAGTTGGTTGCGTTACGAAATCATCCGCTCCCTGATGAACAATAATGGCTTTTCCAAGAACGTCTTTCGTCGCATCGCCACATCCGATACACCATTCGTCTGTGGTAAGTGTGATTTTTCCATTTCCTTTCGCATCGGCTGTAAAATTACCGATATCACCTTTATGGTATTCTCCCTGGCCCCATTTACCGTGTTTTTTAAACGTTGGATTCCAGTGTCCGCCGGCAGAAGTGGCATCGGCAGAAGAACAATCTGCTTTTTCATGGATATGGATGGCGTGTACGCCTGGTGTTAATCCGGAAACAGCAGCTGTAAAAGTTACTTTGCCGTCTTTTTCGGTAAAGGTTACTGTTCCTCCGGTTTTGGTATTACTTTTCGGTTCTAAAGCAATTTTCAACTCGTTTATTTTCGATTCGGTTTTGGTTTTACACCCGGTTAGGAGTGTGCTTAGTCCCATAGCAACCAGTAGTATTTTTTTCATAATTTGTGTTTTTATCAAATTTAAGGATTTTTTAATCCGATAGGGATGTAAATCGCATAAAAAAACCGCCTGACATTGCTGTTAAGCGGTCTTTTTTAAACAAACTAAACCAAAAATAGTTATTGCCTATTAATAACAGTAATGATTTTCTTTTATCAATTTGTCGGCAATAATTTCTCGTAGTGCCACTACATTTGGCACATTCGTATATTTTGTAAAGCGACGTAGTCCCATTAACATCATGCGTTGCTCGTCACCTTCGGCAAAAGAAGCGATTCCTTCTTTTCCTTTTAGGGTAACGATATCTACCGCATGGTACAGGTATAACTGCGCCATTGCAATTTGTTCTTTTACATTTTCGGCACCGTTGGCTTTGGCTGTTTTTTCAGTACGTAAGATGGCACTTTCCGCAACATAAATTTCAATCAGCATGTCGGCAGCCGCCATTAACAACTGTTGGTGTTTGTCCAGATCCGGTCCGTATTTTTGTACGGCACTTCCGGCTACCATCAGGAAGGCTTTTTTCAATTTGCCAATCAGTTCTTTTTCTTCAGCGAATAATTCCGAATAATCCGGAGTATCAAAAGAAGGAATACCCATTAGTTCTTCGGCTACTTTCATAGCAGGTCCTAACAGATCTACATGCCCTTTCATTGCTTTTTTGATTAACATTCCTACGGATAACATACGGTTGATCTCGTTTGTTCCTTCGTAAATACGGGCAATACGGGCATCACGCCAGGCGCTTTCCATAGGGGTGTCTTCCGAGAATCCCATACCTCCAAAGATTTGGATTCCTTCGTCGGAACAGTTTTGCATATCTTCCGATACAGCTACTTTCAGGATCGAACATTCGATCGCGAATTCTTCCACTCCTTTTAATTCGGCTTCCTGATGGGAAACACCATCGGCGATACGGGCGTTGATTCGATCCTCGATGCTTTTGGCAGCACGATACGAAGCACTTTCTCCGGCATAACACGAAGCAGCCATTTCGGCTATTTTGGAACGGATCGCTCCAAAGTTGGCAATTGGTGTATTAAACTGAATGCGTTCGTTGGCATATTTTACCGCTCCGGAAATCGTTCTGCGTTGTGCATCCAAACAAGCAGCAGCCAATTTGATACGACCTACGTTTAGTGCGTTCATGGCGATTTTAAATCCTTCACCACGTCCGGCCAGCATATTTTCTACCGGTACTACGGTATCGTTAAAGAATACCTGACGGGTAGAAGAGGAGCGGATTCCCAGTTTGTGTTCCTCTTCTCCAAGGGTGATTCCGTTATTCGGTACATTTTCTACGATAAATCCGGTGATGTTTTTGTCGTCTTCAATTCGGGCGAATACGATAAAAACGCTACAGAAACCGGCATTGGAAATCCACATTTTTTGCCCGGTGATTTTATAGCTTTTTCCGTCTTCCGACAAAACAGCTTTGGTTTTTCCGGAATTAGCATCCGATCCGGCTCCCGGTTCTGTTAAACAGTAGGCGCCAAACCATTCGCCTGAGGCCAGTTTTGGCACGTATTTTTTCTTTTGTTCTTCTGTTCCGTATAGGGTAATGGGCATGGTTCCGATTCCGGTATGCGCTCCAAATGCAGTAGAGAATGATCCGGTAGCACCGGAAATATAATCACATACCAGCATGGTCGATACAAATCCCATTTCCAATCCGCCATAAGCTTCCGGAACGGCAACTCCTAAAAGTCCCAGTTCTCCGGCTTTACGCATGCATTCTTCGGTAAAAGCATAGTCTTTCTTTTCAAAACGGTCTTTGTTTGGCCATAATTCTTTATCGACAAACTCTTTAACCGAGTCACGCATCATTAACTGCTCTTCTGAGAAATCCTCAGGCGTGAAGATGTCTTCACATTTTGTTTCTTTTACAAGGAATTGACCTCCTCTGGTGATGTTTTCCATTTTTATAGTTTTTTAGATAGAAGATAAAAGAGAAAAGAAGAAAGATTAACGATCTAGCTTACTTATAAATCCTGATATCATCTTTTGAAATTCGATAATTTTATTTTCAATTGTTATTACTGTTTCCTCTTTTATGTACCCATTTTGGAAGGCAATCAAGAGTTGTGTTTGTAATTCGTATGAAGATCCTAAACTTATATTTAGAAAATATTGAAACTGTTTATTACTTCTACTGGAACCTTCTGCAATATTGGAAGGCATGGAAATGGAGCATCGATTCATTTGACTTACAAGACCGTATACTTCAGTTTTTGGAAAAGTTTGGCATACTCTATGAGTATCAGCTGCGATTTCCATCGCTAAAATCCAAATTTTCATATTCTTGAAGTTGTGTCTCATTAACTCCTTCTTTCATCGTCAGTACTCTTCCTTCTTTTTTTCTTTTCTCTAGTATCTTTTCAAATTACAATAATTCATAAATCCCTGCTGCGCCTTGTCCGGTTCCGACACACATCGTGACCATTCCGTATTTGTTGCCGCGGCGTTTCATTTCGTCGAATAACTGAACGGATAACTTCGCTCCGGTACATCCCAGCGGGTGACCTAGTGCAATCGCACCTCCGTTGACGTTGATGATCTCCGGATTCAAATCCAATTCGCGGATTACCGCCAAACTCTGCGCTGCAAAAGCTTCGTTTAATTCGATTAATTCAATATCGGATTGTTTTAATCCGGCTTGTTTTAAGGCTTTTGGAATGGCTTTAACCGGTCCGATTCCCATGATTCGGGGTTCTACTCCGGCAGCAGCGTAGTTTACCAGTCGTGCGATTGGTTCCAGATTTAATTCTTTTACCATTTCTTCCGACATAACCAGTACGAAGGCAGCACCATCACTCATTTGTGACGAGTTACCTGCTGTTACACTTCCGTCGGCGGCAAAAACCGGTCGTAGTTTTCCTAAGGCTTCTTTTGACGTATCGGCTCTTGGTCCTTCGTCTTTATTGACAACATAGGATTTGCTTGCTTTTTTGCCTTTTTCATCAATATAAACGTGCTCCACGGTAATCGGAACGATTTGTTTGTCAAATTTTCCTTCTGCCTGCGCTTTTAACGCTTTTTGATGCGACTGGTACGAAAATTCATCCTGATCCTCACGGGAAACATTGAATTGTTGGGCTACCGCTTCGGCTGTTAATCCCATTCCCCAGTAATAATCTTCGTGTCCGGCAGCAGCGGCTTTATAATCCGGAGTTGGTTTGTAACCACCCATTGGGATATAACTCATACTTTCAGCACCACCGGCAATAATACAGTCGGCCATACCCGCCTGAATTTTGGCAGTTGCCATTCCGATAGTTTCAATTCCCGAAGCACAGTAACGGTTTACGGTTACGCCCGGTACATCTTCAATTTTTAATCCCATAAGGGAAATCAGTCGCCCTACATTTAATCCCTGTTCGGCTTCCGGCATGGCATTTCCTACCATTACGTCGTCGATGCGGGTTTTGTCGAAGTTTGGCAATTCGTTCATCATATATTCGATGGTTTCGGCGGCCAGTTCGTCGGGTCTTTTAAAACGGAACACTCCTTTTGGTGCTTTACCAACGGCTGTCCGGTATGCTTTTACTATATAGGCTGTTTTCATAGTTTTGTTTTGAATGATGGATGTTAAGTGCTACTCAAATCCATATGGATTAATTACGAAGCGGTTTTCCTTTGGTTAACATAAACTGAATACGCTCCAGTGTTTTTCTTTCGGTACAAAGCGAAAGGAAAGCCTCGCGCTCTAAATCCAATAGATATTGTTCGTTTACCAATGTTGGTTCGGATAAATCACCTCCGGCCATTACATAAGCCAGTTTGTTGGCAATTTTCTTATCGTGTTCGGAGATATATTTTCCGGCTTCCATACTGTCGGTTCCTACTAAAAACATTCCCAGTGCCTGTTTACCAAGTACTTTGATGTCTTTGCGTTTTACGGGTTGTGTATAACCGGCTTCAGCCATTACTAAAGCGTGTTTTTTAGCTTCGGCAATCTGACGGTCTTTGTTGACTACCACGACATCTTTTCCTTTTTGAAGGATTCCTAAATCGTAGGCTTCATAGGCTGACGTAGCTACTTTGGCCATACCGATGGTTAGGAAATATTCCTGTAATACGTTTAACTCAACATCGTTTTTGTGGAACGTGTCGGCAGCACGTAAAGCCATTTCTTTCGATCCGCCTCCGCCTGGAATAACCCCAACACCAAACTCTACCAGTCCGATATAGGTTTCGGCTGCGGCAACCACTTTGTCGGCATGCATACTCATTTCACATCCACCACCTAAAGTCATTCCGTGTGGCGCTGCAATAACCGGAATTCCGGAATAGCGTACACGCATCATCGTATCCTGGAAGGCTTTGATCGCCATGTTTAATTCGTCGTATTCCTGTTCTACGGCCATCATAAAAATCATTGCCAGATTGGCACCTACGGAGAAGTTGGCCGCCTGGTTACCAATTACCAGACCGTTATACTCTTTTTCGGCCAGGTCGATGGCTTTGTTGATTCCCTGAATCACACCACCGCCAATGGAGTTCATTTTAGACTGGAATTCGATGTTGATAATTCCATCGCCCAGGTCTTGAATCACAGATTCGCTGTTACTCCATATTTTTTTGCTTTCGCGGATGTTGTTCAGGATGATAAAAGCATCTTGTCCCGGTACTTTTACCTGAGATTTGGATGCGATATTGTAATAATGCGTGATACCGTCTTTAACAGTGTAGAAACTGTCGTTTCCGGAAGCCAGCATTTCGGTTACCCAGGCTGCCGGAGTCAATCCTTCAGCTTGCATCAGTTCGATACCTTTGGCTACACCGATAGCGTCCCAGATTTCAAACGGACCGTTTTCCCATCCGAATCCGGCTTTCATCGCATCGTCAATTTTATAAAGATCGTCTGAAATTTCAGGGATTCTATTGGAAACATAGGCAAACATTGCCGTAAAATTTTTACGGTAGAATTCACCGGCTTTGTCTTTTCCTTTTACGAGGACTTTAAAGCGGTCGATCGGTTTATCGATCGTTTTGGTTAATTCCAATGTCGCAAATGAGGCTTTTTTGGCCGCGCGGTATTCTAATGTATCTAAATCTAAAGATAGAATGTCTTTGTCTACTTTTTTATAAAAACCTTGTCCGGTTTTGCTTCCCAACCAGTTGTTGGTCATCATGGTATTGATAAAATCCGGAAGTTTGAACAGGTCGTGTGCTTCGTCCTGCGGACAGTTTTCGTATAAACCATTGGCTACGTGTACTAAGGTGTCCAAACCTACCACGTCTACGGTTCGGAAAGTCGCTGATTTTGGTCGGCCAATTACTGGTCCGGTTAGTTTGTCGACTTCTTCGATCGTTAGTCCCATGTCTTTTACCAGATGGAAAAGGCTCATGATTCCGAAGATTCCGATACGGTTACCGATAAATGCAGGAGTGTCTTTGGCGACTACCGAGGTTTTACCTAGGAATTTTTCGCCGTAATTGTTTAAAAAATCCAGTACTTCCGGGGCTGTTTTTGGTCCCGGGATGATTTCGAATAATTTTAAGTAACGGGCCGGGTTAAAGAAGTGGGTTCCACAGAAATGTTTTTGGAAATCTTCGCTGCGTCCCTCGCTCATAAATTTGATAGGAATTCCGGATGTATTCGAAGTGATAAGCGTTCCCGGTTTGCGGAATTGCTCGATTTGTTCGAATACTTTTTGTTTGATGTCCAAACGCTCTACTACTACTTCTATGATCCAGTCGACGTCTTTGATTTTGGCTAAATCGTCTTCCGTATTACCAGTTGTAATCCGACTGGCAAACTTTTGATCATAAATAGGGGAAGGTTTCGATTTTAAAGCGTTGGCAAGGTGTTCGTTAACCACCCGGTTTCGAACCACTTTACTTTCTAATGTCAATCCTTTTTTTTGTTCAGCATCGGTTAATTCTCTCGGAACAATATCCAGAAGTAATACTTCCACACCGATATTGGCAAAATGGCAGGCAATACCCGATCCCATAATTCCCGAACCAATAACCGCAACTTTTTTGATTAGTCGTTTCATTTGTAATTACTGTTTTCTTTGTTTGGATGATTTCAGGCGATTGCTCACCTGGAATCAATTAGTACTATAATTATTTAGAATCCTCTTCCGAATGGAAAATGGTTTTATCCAAAATTAATTCGTTGATGATCTCGGCAACTTCCATGAAGTGGTTGAGCTTTTCTTCGCTGATGTTTTGTTTTACGGTCTCATTGAATTTTAAAACGGTGGCTTTGGAAAGCTCGCGTTTTTCCTTTCCGAGTTTGGTCAGGTAGATTAATACACCGCGACCGTCAACCGGATTTTTTTTACGGATTATTAGTCCTTTATCTTCCATCGATTTTAAGGTTCGCGTTAAACTTGTCGCTTCCATTCCCATTTTGGGACCTAAAGCGGTCGATGGCGTTCCGTTTTCCCGATCGATGCTCAATAATGCAAATCCTGTGGCCATCGTGGCGCCATATTTGGTTGCCTCTTCGTTGTACATTCGTGCAACAGCTTGCCAGGTTGCGCGTAAAACATAATCAATTGTTTTATCTTTCATTTTTCTTCAGTGATTTCAAATATACAAAAAAAATACTATGCATGCATAATACTGTTGGATTAATTTTAAGTTAAATAAAAAAAAACTCCTCGGGTATGAGGAGTATCTTTATTTTTTTAAGAGTTCTGGTAGATTTTATCATAGAGATTCTGGTATTTCTCTTTGATGATCTTTCTTTTGAGTTTTAACGTTGGTGTAAGCTCACCTCCATCAATAGACCAGACATTTGCGGTGAGTTCAAATTTTTTGATTTGTTCCCAATGACCAAATTTTTTATTGATATGATCCACTTCTTCTTTGATTCGTTCGATAACCTGTTCGTTGGCTACGATCTCTTCGTTGGTGTTTCCTATGGCAAGGTGTTTTCTACTTGCCCATTCTTTTAGAAAGTCAAAACTTGGTTGAATAAATGCGGCCGGCATTTTTTCGCCATCACCGATAACCATAATCTGTTCGATAAAACGGGATTGCTTCATGGTGTTTTCGATAATCTGCGGCGCGATATATTTTCCGCCGGATGTTTTGAACATCTCTTTTTTACGGTCGGTTATTTTAAGGAAACCTTCGCTGTCGATCTCTCCAATGTCTCCAGTGTGGAAATAGCCGTTTTGTAGTGCTTCTGCGGTTTTCTCGTCATCTTTATAATAACCCATCATAATGCTTGGGCCTTTGCATAGGATTTCTCCGTCTTCGGCGATCTTTACTTCCAGGTTGTCCAGTACTTTTCCAACGGTGCCAATTTTGAATCCGCGGTTACGTTGATCATTTACGGCAATTACCGGAGATGTTTCGGTTAATCCGTAGCCTTCCATGATCGGAATTCCGGCTGCGGCAAAAACACGGGTTAGTCGCGGTTGTAAAGCAGCACTACCGGAAACCATCAGTTCCAGTTGTCCGCCTAAACCTTCCTGCCATTTGCTAAAGATCAGTTTGCGGGCAATGGATAGTTTCTTTTCATACCACCAGCCATTTTCACCATACGGCTTATAATGCAGTCCTAAATCGATCGCCCAGAAAAACAGTTTTTTCTTGATACCGCTTAAATCGGCTCCTTTGGCGTAGATTTTGTCGTATACTTTTTCCAGCAAACGCGGAACGGCTGTCATTACATGTGGTTTTACCTCTTTTAGGTTGTCGCTCATTTTGTCGATGCTTTCGGCAAAATAAATTGAGATACCGTAATATTGGTATAGGTATAAAATCATTCTTTCGAAAATATGACAAACGGGTAAGAAACTTAATCCGCGTGTGCTTCCGGCTCTCAATGGTACGCGTACCGAGCTGGCCAATACGTTCGAAACGATATTTTGGTGACTCAACATAACACCTTTTGGTCTTCCTGTTGTTCCGGAAGTATAAATTAAGGTCGCCAGATCGGTGGTAACAATACTGTTTTTCCGGTTTTCGACTTCCTGTTGGTTGCTTTCGTCTTTTCCTAATTCCAAAACTTCGGTCCAGTTTTTACAACCATCAATTACATTATAGGAGTAAATTTCTTTTAAGGAAGGTACATTGTGACGGATTGCATTTATCTTGTTGAAAACCTCGATATCGGAAATAAAGCAGTATTGCGCCTCAGAATGACCTAATATGTATTGGTAATCTTCTTCGGAAATGGTTGGATATACCGGAACAGTCTGGGCACCGGTTTGTAAAACCCCGATGTCGGTAATGTTCCATTCCGTTCTGTTATTGGACGAGATAATTGCAATTTTATCGTTTTTCTGGATTCCCATTCGCAATAGCGCTCTGGAAAGTGCATTGGCCTTATCCAGATATTCTTGGGTAGAAGTCTTAATCCATTCTCCATTATATTTGGTTACCAAGGCATCCGGCAGGTTGTATTTTTCCAGTTGATAGTATGGAAAATCAAATAAACGTGTAACGTCAGTCATGTTTTGCGCATTTAGTTACTGCAAATTATAAAAAAAACTCAAATCAAAAAATTTAAAATTCATAATTGTGGAAGCGGTATCGGTAATTTTGTAATTTTGATTCCTTTATAATTTTGATTTTGTAACTTTTATATGAATTCCAATTATCGTATCCAGGAATATAAGGCTTTATTCTACCGACTGTTTTTAGCGTATCTGTTCTATTTTGTCGCCCGCGTGCTATTCTTTGTTTATAATTACAAAATGCTGAAGGTGGATTCGGTTTCCGATTTTCTGGCTTTGGCGTATCACGGAATGGTTTTCGATACGGCGGCGATTTTGTATCTCAATGCATTATTTATCGTTTGTTCGATTCTTCCGTTGTGGATTACAACCAAAAAAGGATACCAGAAGTTTTTGTTCTATTTGTATTTTGTTTGTAACCTGATTGGATTTGCGACCAATTTTGTCGATTTTATCTATTATCGTTTTACCTATGCCCGTACCACTATTGCTATTATGGATATCGTGAAAAACGAATCAAATAAAGGGAATATGTTTTCGCGTTTTATTGTGAGCTACTGGCATGTATATGCGTTGTTCTTTTTGTGTGCGATCCTTTGGGTTTATCTGTATAAAAAGGTGAGAGTAAAAGAGGTGCAACACGAAAATAAACTAAAATACTTCGTGTCGTCGATTTTAGGATTGGTTACCATTGCGGTTCTGGCTGTAGGTGGAATCCGAGGTGACTTTAAAAAGAGTACGCGTCCGATTAATATTGTAGATGCCAATCGCTATGTAACGAAGCCGGAACACGCCGATATTGTACTGAATACACCTTTTGCGGTTATTCGTACGATGGGAACCACCAGTTTTAAAAAGGTGGATTTAGTGTCGCCGGAAGTAGTGCAACGCGAATTGGAACCAATTAAACAGTATCGTAATAATCCGAAAACCAAACCGAATATTGTCATCTTTATAACCGAAAGTTATGGAAGAGAGTATATCGGTGCCTTTAATAAGGATACTAAAATTCCGGGATTTGTAAGTTATACGCCGTTTATTGATTCACTGGCGCAGCACAGTCTTATTTTTTCGAATGCTTTTGCAAACGGAAGTAAATCGATTCACGGAATGTCTTCGGTTTTGGCCGGGATTCCTTCTTTTCAGGATGCCTTTACCTCATCGCCGTATCCGAAACAGAAAATCCAGTCGCTGGTTTCGACTTTAAAAGAGGAGGGATACGATACGTCGTTTTTCCACGGCGCGCCAAACGGTTCGATGGGTTTCCTTGGATTTGGAAATATATTAGGCTTTGATCATTACTACGGTAAAACCGAATACAACAACGATGCCGATTTCGATGGTTCCTGGGGAATATGGGATGAGCCTTTCTTTCAATATATGAAGCAGACGTTTGATGCGAAAAAGCAACCGTTTATGGGGACTATTTTTACCGTATCGTCGCACGAGCCGTTTGTGGTTCCTGAAAAATTTAAAGGGAAGTTTCCAATGGGTACGGTGCCGATGCATCAGGTTGTAGGGTATACGGATTATGCGTTTAAAAAATTCTTCGAAGCGGCCAAAAAAGAACCATGGTTCCAGAATACGATTTTTGTAATCACAGCCGATCATTGTAATCAGGTGGCCTATGATGAATATGCTAAGGTGATTAACCGTTCGGCAGTGCCGATTCTGATTTACAAACCGGATGGTAGCTTGAAAGGAGAGAATAAGGAGTTGGCACAGCAAATCGATATTTATCCGACTTTATTGGATATGATCGGATACGATAAGCCATTCCGTAGCTGGGGAAGAAGTTTGATTGGTGAAAAAACGATTAAACCGTTTGTGATCAATTATAATGGAACGCAGTATCAGTTCCAGCGCGGTAATTATATTTGTTTGTTCGACGGTAAGAAAGCGACCGGGTTTTATGCGATTGCGGATAAAGGATTGGAGAAAAATCTGATTGCCAACCGAAATAAGGAAATGGATGAGTTGGAAGTAGCTTGTAAAGCATTTGTACAGGATTATTATGCTCGTATTATCGATAAGAAATTATACGCCGAATAAGGGCTTAAAAGGGATAAAAAAGGAGCTCCGGTGAAAACCGGAGTTTTTTTATGAAAAACACTTGTTATCGGAAAAGTACTACTATTGTGGTGGAATTTGTATATTGTCAAAAAAAATACACGATGGATACAATTAAAAAAGTCGAACGGGTAGAGGTGTTAATTGCAAAGCTACTGGAAAAGTATGCAGCCGAAGGTTCTAATATAAACCGGATTCCGTCACCTTTTATTCAGGAAGCGCTACGCTTAAAAGATACAGCTCCTTTTTTGGATATCGACAGTTATATGTACTTCCTGAGTGAGATGAGTGTTTTGATTCTTGATTTAGGTGATGGAGCGTATGCTACTTTTTACGGTCTGGATGATTGGGAAGAAGGTCTCAATATTTTTGATTATCCAATTCCGGAAGAAAATGGTTTCCATCTTGTTTTGGATATCTGTAATGCCGATGGAGCGATTACCTATTTCTCGTATAATTCTGAAAACGATAATGAGGATATTCTTTGGATCTCTACAAATGTAGAAGACGGTCCTTATACAAGATCGGATTTGAGTTTTATAGCGGTGTTACAAGCAATCCATGATAATAATTGGAATGTTGTATAACTGGGATTAAAGTGTCTTTAGATAAATAAAAAAAGGAACTCCGGTGAAAGCCGGAGTTTTTTTATGTTAAGAATTCCGTAGCTGATTACTATTGCATAGTTTTGTAATATAAGAAGTAATTAGCTTCTTACTGTTATACTATGAGTAATGTATTTTCTGATAGCGGGCAAATTGGATTAGTAGCTACTTTTTCAGAGCTTGTATATACCGATTTCAAAGGGGAAATGAACGCGCTATGCTGGTACAGAAATTTGGATGGTGATTTTAACGAAATTGTAACCCGTTTATCTTTAAAAGAAAATATTACGGAAGTGTATCCCGAAGATTTAATGGCGCTCCAGTTATCAGAAAAGGGAAATATAGCCAGGGAAATAATCCTGAATGATTTACAGTTATTAACTGATTTCGGAGCTGCACCTTCGCTGAATTTACTTAAGTGTTATGAGCGCGATGATGAATTTGATTTTATAGCGACGGATGTCTATTCGTTTCATGTGGATCGGTCGCCCATTGCAACCGATACTTTTCTGTGTACCTATCACGGAGCGGCAAGTGATATTGTTTCGAATGCGCAAGCCACGCAGAAAATTCAAATCCCGGAAATCCGAAAAAAGCTAAACGAACTGTATGATGGACCGCCGGATGGGTTTGAAGGTTTTTTAACGGAAAATTATTTTGATTTGCATTATCAGTTACATGCAAATGCAGAACCGGTTAATTTAGGAATCGGACATCTTTGGCGATTGGCTGTTGATCATCCAAAACAACAAGTATTACCGTGTATACATAGAGCGCCAATAGAAAAGGAAGGGGAATATCGGTTGTTGCTGATTTGCTGAGGAGATTCAAGGCTGAGTCTCTTTTTTTATTGGAACTAAAAACGGGTACAGCTAAAAATAATTGGAGAGGAAGTGGGTTTACCGTTTTAATGGAAATGATAACCGATATAAAATAAAAAACCCGGATGGGTATCCGGGTTTGTGGGGAGAGCAGGATTCGAACCTGCGAAGACTTAGTCAGCAGATTTACAGTCTGCCCTCGTTGGCCGCTTGAGTATCTCCCCATTGGCTAACCAAGTGTTTCCTTGATTAATTCGAGTGCAAATATAGGACTGTTTTTTTAGTATGCAAACTTATTTCTAATATAATTTCTGACTTTTTTTTAAGCCGTTGTTGTTGAGGTAAATAAAAAAATCCCCGTACGGGGATTTTTGTGTCAGGGCTTTATTTTGCTGCTAAAAGCTCCATTATTTTTGCTTTTAATTCGGCACCTCTAAGGTCTTTTGCTACAATTTTTCCGGAAGCATCCAGAATAAAGGTTTGCGGAATCGATTTTACATTATATTTTTCGGCAATAGGATCCTGCCAGAATTTTAAATTGGAAACCTGTGTCCAGGTTAATTTGTCTTTTGCAATCGCTTCTTTCCATTTGTCGGCTTCTTTGTCTAACGAAACACCGATGATGTTTAAACCTTGTGGGTGTAGTTCGTTATATAAAGCCACTACAGCTGGGTTTTCCGCACGACATGGACCACACCAGGAAGCCCAGAAATCGATGATTGTTACTTTTCCTAAGGACTCTTTTAACGATACGGTTTTTCCTTCCGGGTTTGGAGCCGAGAAATCAGGTGCTGCTTTACCAACCTGTACCGCAGTTTGTTTGTCTAAAAAGTCTTTAATGGTTTTTCCGTGCTTGTTGTCTTTAGCTTCGGGTGTAAGTAATTTATAATACTTTTCGATTTTGTCAACCGGTAATGACTGATAAATCGTGAAGTTTTCCAATAACATAACCGATAAGAACGATTCCGGGTGTTGTTGAATGAAATCTTCCGATTTTTTGTTTAAAGCATCCTGAAATACCATGTATTCTTTTCTCAGACTGTTAACAGTAACCGTATCCTGAGATTGCTGTGCCATTGCCATCTTTTGATTGTTGGCAATTTGGAAGGCCTGCATTTTTTTGAAAATCGGTTTTGATTCGTCGTTATATTTTTGGAACTGATCATTAGTAACGGTTCCGGTAACGCGGGAATTACGGATAGAATCTTTTACAAAATCGACTTTGATTGTTCCGTTTTCCAATATAAAAGGTACCATGTCACCGATGTCCTGGATTCTTAGGAAACAAAATTCCGGTTTATCGGCGATTCCTTTAAATTCGAATTTTCCGTCTTTAATTTTTACGGTGTCTTTTGAGATGGGACCTAATTCACTTTGCGTCGCAATAATAACCATTTTGTCATTATCCACTCCTTTTGCTTCTCCGGAAATGGTAAAACCATTGTCTTTTTTACAAGAAGCAAATACAGCAGCAACAGACAGTACTAAAAAAAGTTTCTTCATTGTTATTTTTAATTTGTTATGCTACAAATGTATTTAAAAACTGATTAAAAGTAGTCGTTAAATAGATTATTTTTAACAGTTGGATATACAAAGCCCCAAAATCATATTGCTCGGATTTTGGGGCTTTTGTATTTAGTTTTGTGTGGAAGGACAGATAAATTTGGTCAGTGCTACAGGAGTATTCCGAATTCCGGATATTCCTTTTTCAATATTAATGATATTGTGATAGCCTCTGGCTTTTAAAATGGAAGCCATAATCACCGAACGGTAACCACCGGCACAATGCAGGTAAAAATCACTTTCTGTAGGTACTTCAGCCAATTGATTGTTTACAAAATCCAATGGAATATTGATTGCTCCCTCTACGTGTTCGGCACTGAACTCTCCCGGTTTTCGGGCGTCAACGATCGGCAGTTTGCCAGTGTCTTTATCGGTTGCAAATTGCTCCGGTGTGATCGAAACAATACTGTCGGTCTCAAAACCGGCTGCTTTCCAGGCTTCAAGTCCGCCTTTTAGGTAACCATGACAATTGTCAAATCCTACACGCGACAGTCGGGTGATGGCTTCTTTTTCTTTTCCTTCCGATACAATTAATAGGATCGGTTGTTGTACATCCATAATTAAGGCGCCTACCCATGGAGCAAAGTTTCCTTGTAGACCAATAAAAATGGATCCCGGAATATGTTCTTTTACAAATTCGCTTTCATGACGTACATCCAATAGTAAAGCTTCCAACTGACCAGCCATGGCTTTGAATGCTACCGGGCTAAGTGCGGTATCGGCTTTGGCCATTACCGTCTCGAGGCTGTCATAACCCTGAATGTTCATCAATACATTCTGTGGAAAATAGGCCGGAGGTGCTCCCAAACCATCCAAAAGTTCCGAAATGAATTCGTCTTTGGTCATATCTGCACGTAAGGCATAGTTCACTTTTTTCTGATTCCCAAGCGTATCGGTAGTTTCTTTACTCATATTTTTACCACAAGCACTTCCGGCTCCGTGATTCGGATATACAATCAAATGATCCGGTAATGGCATGATTTTATCGCGTAATGAGTCGTATAACATCGAAGCCAGTTTTTCCTGTGTTAAATCGGATACCAGTTTCTGAGCAAGATCCGGACGTCCCACATCACCAATAAATAAGGTGTCTCCGGTTATGATACCGTGCATTTCTCCTTTTTCATTCAATAATAAATAACAGGTACTTTCCAACGTATGTCCGGGCGTATGAATGGCTTTTACCGTATAGTTCCCGATTTTAAATTCCTGACCGTCTGTGGCGATTGTCGCTTCAAAACCAGGTTGTGCGGTAGGACCGTATACAATTGTAGCACCGGTTTTTTGTGCCAGATCCAAATGTCCGGAAACAAAATCGGCATGGAAATGGGTTTCAAAAATATACTTGATTGTTGCGTTATCTTTGGTGGCTTTATCAATATAAGGCTGTACTTCGCGAAGCGGATCAAAAATGGCTGCTTCGCCATTGCTCTCCAAATAATAGGCGGCGTGAGCAATACATCCGGTATAAATCTGTTCTATTTTCATAATTGCATTTTTTATTTTGTGTAAAGATAAGAGGTTGCTTTTTTTTGAAAAGTGACTTTTGTCACAAATGAAAACTTTCCTTAAGCAGAATATAAACCGCCATTAGAAGGACAAACCAGCCAAAACCTTTTTTTAATTGTGTTTCGTTAATAAACCTGTTCAGGTAAATCCCTGCAAAGATACCGAAAACCGATACCAAAGAAAAAGTTAAAAGAAACGTCCAGTCGGCATTTAGATTTTCCAGATCTCCTGTAAAACCGATTAAAGAGTTTATAGCGATGATCAGTAAAGAAGTACCAACCGCTTTTTTCATCGGAAGTTTAGCGAAGAAAACCAGGGACGGGATGATTAAAAAACCGCCACCGGCACCAATTAATCCAATGACCACTCCAATCAAAAAAATCTGCGGAATGAGTAGGAGAAAATTATTTTTTGAGGTGCTCGTTTCAGTTTCATCGGCGTTTGCTTTTTTTCGAAGCATGGCCAATGCCGCGAGAAACATAATAATCGCAAAAAATCCCATCAAAAAGGTATCTTTTGACAATGTGATAAAATCTGTTTTTATAAGCGTATTCGGTAGCGCCGGAACTAAAAAACGACGCGTAAGGAAGACCGCAATAAACGAGGGTATTGCAAATAAGAAAGCGGTTTTAACAGCAACCATTCCTTTAAAATAGTTGCGAATGGCCCCGAAACCGGAAGTTGTGCCAACAATAAACAGGGAATAGGCTGTAGCCGTAACCGGCGGAATTCCCAAAAGATAAACCAGTACCGGAACCGTTAGAATGGAACCGCCACCACCAGTTAGTCCTAAAATCAATCCGATGCAAAGCGCACCGATATATCCGAAAAACGATTCCATTTTAAAAAACAAGAATTTCGATTTTGTTACGATGTAATTTGATTTTTTGCTCGTCCTGTAAGCGTTTTAGTAAGCGAGAGATTACGACCCGTGAAGTATGCATTTCGGAAGCGATTTCCTGATGCGTTGTACTGATTTCGGTGGTACCCAATACTTTTGCTTTGTCGGTGATAAATTTATACAGGCGTTCGTCCAGATTCATAAAGGCAAGTGTGTCGATGGCTTCCAGCATTTCCATCAAACGGGCGTTATAACTTTCGAATACAAAATTCCGCCAGGTAGGGTATTTTACGATCCATTCTTCCATTTTAGCAATGGGAATCAGGACCATTTCACCATCGGTTTCGGCAATAGCGCGGATTTTACTTTTGTTTTTTCCCATGCAACAACTCAATGTCATTGCGCAGGTATCGCCCCGTTCTAAAAAATAAAGTAACAGTTCATCCCCATTGGAATCTTCTCGCATGATTTTGATGGCGCCTTGTAAGAGGAGTGGCATCCATTCTATATTTTCTCCTATTTCTATAAGATAGTCGTCGGCTTTGAATTTTTTATAACTGGAAATCGAGTTGATTTCTTCCAGCAGGGCTTCTTCAAAAATGAAGTCGTACGATTCGAATAAGAGTGCTTTCATATAGTATTTTTTGTAAAGGTATCTTTTTGAAGCGAAACTTGATGTAACATTTGTTTCAAAAGAATCGGGTACCATGGGTTTATATCCCGATTTATTTTTATCTTTATCAAATGCAATGAATTGCGCAGAAAACCTACCATCAGGCATTTTTTCCTCCCGACGCCTGTTTCCCCAAAATAAATACAATAAAGAATAACGGATGCGCTATCCTTATAACGCTTTCGATCCCCATTGCTATGCCGTTTTTGTTACTCCTGTATTTCCCAAATCATACGCAGCATAAATGATATTGTCATTGGTAAATGTGTACTAGTAATAAATAACAATAACGTATGAGTAAAACGACACTTTTTGTATTGATTATGATGATTCCGTTTCCAGGTAAAGCCCAGAATCCGGTTTCGAACCAAAAAATGACCGCCGATTCGATAACGCCTGCTTTTTTTCAATTGGGTGAAGTACAAATAACCACCTTTAGGAAAAGTGTAATCAAAGATCGGGTCAGTCAGGTTGCGATGGAAACCTATAACAAGATAGAAGTAGGACGCGCTTTACATTTGTTGGCAGGTGTGAACCTTACGGCATCCGGACCAAGAAATGAATCGATGGTTTCGATTCGGGGATTTGACCTTCGTGCCGTTCCGGTATATATGGACGGAATTCCGGTTTATGTTCCCTATGACGGTTATGTGGATCTCGCCCGATTTACGACTTTCGATCTTTCGGCTATTGATGTTTCCAGGGGATTTTCGTCCCTGCTTTACGGACCAAATTCTCTGGGTGGTGCTATTAATCTGATTTCAAAAAAACCTTCGGAAAAAATAGAATATAGTGGTGCTTTAGGGATGATCAATACTAATGGCTCCCGTGGGGATCTGAATATTGGTTCGAATTTAGGGAAATACTATTTTCAGGCGGGATATTCCTATTTACATCGCGATAGTTATCGTATGGCTTCCGGTTTCCACGCTCGTCCGAATGAGGATGCTGGTGAACGGGATAATTCGTTTCGTACGGATCAGATGATCAGTTTTAAAGCCGGATGGACACCCAACGAACGACATGAATATGTGTTGGGCTATCGCTATCAGAAAGGTGAAAAAGGAACACCGGTTTATGTTGGAGATGATCAACTGAATCCGCTTTTGGCCAAACCCCGTTTCTGGCAATGGCCTGTCTGGGATAAGGAAACGTATTATTTTTTATCGGATACGAAGCTAAGTGCTACGGATTATATCAGGAGCAGGATTTATTATGATACATTTAAAAATACACTCAACAGTTATGATGATGCGTCCTATACGACACAAACCAAACCTTATGCTTTTCAAAGTCTTTATGATGATTATACCTATGGTGGAAATGTTACGTTTGGAACGGCCGTTATCCCTGAAAATTTATTGAAATTCTCAGTCCATTATAAAAGTGATATCCATCGGGAACACAATAGTAACGAACCGGTTCGGAATTTTAAAGATAATACCGTGAGTTTTGCTATGGAAAATACCTATACGGTTACCAGAAAGCTAATACTTATTCCCGGGATTGGCTATAGCATCCGAAAAAACGACGCTGCCGAAGATTATAACAGTACGACTCAGATGGTTTCTGATTTTGAAAAAACCGGAGCCAGTACAGCCTGGAACGGACAATTAGGAGCCTTTTATAGTTTTAAAGAAAATCAAAAAGCAAGTTTTACAATAGCACATAAAACACGTTTTGCAACTATTAAGGATCGGTACTCCTACAGAATGGGGACGGCAATTCCAAACCCGGGACTTAAACCGGAAAAAGCGGTCAATTATGATTTGTCCTATTCCGGTGTGTTTTTTAAGGCGCTATCCATGCAGCTTTCGGTATATTATAGTCATCTTACCGACGCTATTCTTAGTGTAAATAACGTAACGCCGGGTAAATCGCAAATGCAAAATACCGGAGCAGCCGAATTTATGGGAATGGAAATAACTTTTAAATATGATTTCCGGGAAAAGCTGTCTGTGGGAGGTAATTACTCCTATATACAAAGGCATAATAACACCAATCCGGCTGTTTTGTTTACGGATATTCCCGATACAAAAGTATTTCTGTATACGCAGTATAAGCCGATAAAACCGATACGGTTACTAGCCAGTACTGAATTTAATGCATCGCGAAACAGTACAAGCTACGGAACCAAAGCAGCGGATTTTACGCTTGTAAATACGACAGTATCGGCCCGGTTATGGCAGTATATGAGTATTGAAGCCGGGATTAATAATGTTTTTGATAAAAATTATAGGTTAGTCGAAGGATATCCGGAAGAAGGCCGGAATTTTTTTGTGACACTTCGGATTTTTAAGAACTAAAAAAAGACCGGTTGCTGAGGCCGGCCTTTCGTTTTAAATAAAACCTGATAAATAAAAAAAATGAAAGTATAAGTGTCAATTATCAATAAACCGGATTCGTTTGTCATTAATACGTACGCACCGATATGAATTCTGACTGGTAATCGTTACAAATGAAAAACATATTCTAAAAACGAATAATTTTTTGCCTGAAAAGTAAAGCTATTTGCGCTAAAAATACCGGATTATTTTAGAAGGAATGGCGTGAATAAAAGATACCTACAACAGGTTTACTTGAAAAAGGAATAAACCAGACATTATATAGACCGAAACAGACACTCTTTTTAGCCGTCGCGATTCACTTTTTATTGTAAGAGCACTTCCCTTTGTGTCGAATTATAAAAGCTACAATTTTGGGAGTTGGAAAACAGGTCTAAATGCCGTTTAAATTATGTTAATTTATTGGGTAATTCGTTTTTGCTTCAATTTTAATACTATATATTTGTATGCTTTTTTACAGAGCAATCTAACAAACAAACAAAAGTAAGTTGTAAATTATTAAATAGTATGGCAACAGCACAAAAGCCGAAGGCTAGCATGTATGAAAATGTTAAGAATCAGTTTGAAAAAGCTGCTTCTGTGATGGGACTGGATGAGACTGTTAAAAAAATCCTTTCTGTTACGAATAACGAAATTGTTGTTCATTTTCCGGTGAAAATGGATAACGGAACAGTCGAAATGTTCACAGGGTACAGAGTACAACACAATAATGTTTTAGGTCCTTACAAAGGAGGTTTGCGTTATCACGCAACGGTTGACATCGATGCTGCAAGAGCATTGGCTACCTGGATGACATGGAAAACATCTTTGGCCGGCCTTCCGTATGGAGGTGGTAAAGGTGGTATCCAATTGGATCCGAAAAAATATTCACAAGGCGAATTAGAGCGTATCACGCGTCGTTTTGCGTATGCATTAGGAGATAATATTGGTCCGGAGCATGATATCCCGGCACCGGATGTGAATACCAATGCACAAATGATGGCTTGGATTGCTGATACCTATATGTCGACAAAAGCACCGGCTGAGCGTTCTAAAAACCAACACGTTGTTACAGGTAAGCCTGTAGGATCAGGAGGTTTGGAAGGTAGAGACCGTGCTACTGGTTTTGGTGTAGTAGTAACATTGGAATCTTGGGCTAAATTAAGAGGAACTTCTTTAGAAGGTAAAAAATATATCGTTCAGGGGTTTGGTAACGTAGGATACTGGGCAGCTCACTTTATGAATAAAAACGGAGCTATCCTTGTTGGTGTTCAGGATGCAACCGGAACGATTTACAACCCGGAGGGAATTGATCCGGAAGCTTTATTGCGTTTCCAGGCCGATAACAATACCATTTCCGGATACAAAGGTACTCAGGATTATAAAGCAGATGAATTCTTTGGAATTGACTGTGATATCGTGATCCCGGCTGCTTTAGGTAACCAGATTACTGCAGAAAACGCTGATTCTATCAAGGCTCAGGTTATCGCTGAAGGAGCTAATGGTCCTATCGATACCGATGGTGAAACAATCTTATTAGCAAAAGGAATCGAAATTATTCCAGACATCTTATGTAACTCAGGAGGTGTAATCGGAAGTTATTTCGAGTGGTTACAAAACCGTAACGGAGAAATCTGGACTATGGATGACGTAATCATCAAATTAAGAAAAAAACTGGAAGATGCATTCAGCAAAGTAGTTTTAACGGGAAGTCAGTATAAAACAGACTGGAGAACGGCTGCTTATGTTCAGGCATTAGCCCGAATTGAAATGGCATACAAACAAAGAGGTATTTTCCCATAATTGGGTAGAACATATTATAAGAAAAGGGGCTGACTCACTTTTGAGTCAGCCCCTTTTTATTTATTTGATCAGGTGACTTAGTGCCATACAAAACCATCCGAAAAATAACAGCAAACCACCAATTGGCGTTATGGGACCGAGAAATTTTAATTTTTTACCGCCAATGCTGCTCAGGCATAAACCGTAAATGCTAAATGAGAATAAAAACGTACCAATTATAAAAAAACAGGCTGTCAGAGTTTCAATTGTTTTTGAAAAAGTGAATAGATTGCTGATAAAAACCAATGCCAATGCATGGTACATCTGGTATTTTACTCCGGTTTCAAAACTGTTGAGCGATTTGGTACTTAGTTTCTTTTGTAGGATATGTGCTCCAAAAGCTCCGAAAATAACGGCTAAACCGCCATAGCAGGCACCAATAGTGAGTATGGTCTCTTTCATAATTGTTCGTTGTTTGGTGGGAAAGTAGTTTTAGTATTACAAATATAAGCGGGAGAAGCCAAACCACCAATTAAAATTCTTAAATCTGCATTTAGTATCTTTGCCGGATGAACGGGAAAGTGTACAATAAAAACAATTTTTTTAAGCATACCTTTTGTATTTTTAAGGAGGTTGCTCCCGATGCGGTACAAGAAAAAAAGTTTCATTATACGAGTAAATCGGGTAGTAGTTATTGTTTTACAGAGGAAGGTGTATACCGAAATTCCAACCATTGGGGAAGAGCGGCCAATTGTCGTTGGCGTTTAGTGCCTTTGGAAGATGGAAAAACGAACAATAGTGTCGCCAAAACCGGCTATGCCAAATGGACGGATTTTTATCCGAATAATGAAACCGAAAATTTGTTTTATATCGAATGGAATCCCGAAACCGATGCCATTCATTTCCAACATAAATCGAACCCGGAATACAACGGTAAGGCCGTTTTGCGCAATGCTGCCGAAACCACCAAACGTATACAATTGATCAAAAAACTTTTGGAAACCGATAGCTGGGCCGATTATCTTAAGTATGACGATTTTGAGGCTTTACGAAAAACGATAACGGAAGCTTTGATCACCACCAATAAAACCCTGCAACAAATCAAACAACCCTTTTTGTAATGAGTCGGCAAAATCAAGAAAATCGAAAAAAGCACAGTAAAAAAATCAACGAAAAACGGTTGCGGGAACAACGTTCGGAATCCGATCGTAAAGCAAAACTAAAATTGATTCTGCAAAAATTTAATTCCGATACTAATGAATCCTAATTGTTATTGCGGGAATCCGATTCCGTTTTCCGACTGTTGCGAACCGTATATTAAAGGAATTAAAGCGGCGCCTACTGCCGAAACACTAATGCGTTCCCGGTATTCGGCCTATGCGGTTCATGCGATTGAGTACCTACTCAAAACGACGCATATTTCACAACGTAAATACCATTCGAAAAAAGACATCGAACAATGGGCGGTAACCAACCAATGGGTAAAACTGGAAGTCCTTCAATCCACCGAAAAAACAGTGGTGTTTAAAGCCTATTTTCTGGATGCGGCGTTACAGCCACAGGTGCATCATGAAAAATCTACTTTTAAACAACAAAACGGGCATTGGTTTTATGTAGACGGAAAATTCTACTAAAACTATTTCTTAATGGAATAATGATCGAATACGGCTTTGGATACCCGAGCGATAATCGCATTGTTGGTTGTATCGTCTTCCATGGAGTCTTTTACGAATACGGCTATGGCGTAGGTT
Source organism: Flavobacterium sp. WV_118_3 (assembly GCF_039778605.1). NCBI lineage: Bacteria > Pseudomonadati > Bacteroidota > Flavobacteriia > Flavobacteriales > Flavobacteriaceae > Flavobacterium > Flavobacterium sp. WV_118_3. The sequence continues at coordinate 896,283 of NZ_CP156060.1, forward strand.
TGTCCGCCGGGTAGAAAAACAATTCCGATATCGTTTTCGGCTGCTTTTAAACCTTCTTTACTGCGGAAGGAACTACCGGTTTTATGCGCCACAAGTATATCTTTAGGCAAAAGACCTTTTATCTTATCCGGGCCGGTTTTGGTGCTCAACATTACATTTAGCAAATAATCATAGGAAGTAGGGGAAAGGATTTTCATCTGATAAAATTGCTGTAGCAATTGTACGGCCGCCCATGGTGATGTTGTATTGAGATACTGATTTTCCCATTTTTGGTGCATTTCTTCTTCCGTAGCAGCAATACGCGTGTCTTTTATTTTTAGGTTTTTGATATAACGATCTACTTTTTTGGTGCCACCGGCGAGTCGGAATAGGATATCACAGGCATTATTATCGCTTAGGGAAACCATATAACTTAAAAGTTCGCTTAGTTTGATGTTAATATTACCATACGGGTAATTTTCGCGAAGCGGACTATGGGTGTTTTCTAATAATTCGGATTTTTTTACAAAAATCTCCTGATCCAGTTTTAACGTGCCTTTGTCAACCAGATGTAAAACAGCCAGTGCGACATGAAATTTATACACACTCAGCGTTGGATAATCCGGTGTGTTGTTAAAGGTTACTGTATCTTTTGTCGTAAAATTATACACGGCAATACCAATGGTCACTTTTTTATCTTTTACAATTTCCTGGAATTGCGCTTTTAATCGGTTGGTTTGTGCTAATAGGCTGCTTCCGAAGAAGAAAACGAGAATAACCGGTAAAATTTTAAAGAATTTCATGCTTGAGTAGGATTGAGTATAACGTTTTGGTCTTCGCGACTGTAGTAGAAATTGAATCTGAGTTAACTTTTTTTGTAATAATGTAGTTAGTACAGGTGAAGTGTGATTCTATAACTTATATGAGTAATAGAGTAAAAAACACTGTTAATAGCAGTATTAATCTTATTCTCTATTCTCTTTTAGGTTAAGGGCTCTGACCAATCCTTCGTGAACTCGATATTCTGATGATGCAAGAAAGCCCTGTGAAGGATAAAAGCATTTAAATCTCCACTCTGTAGAACTTCCAAGTTTGAAACCTATGATAGAATTGTCAAATAAGAATTTTAAGTATTCAAAAATTTCGGAACTATTAGTGGCAGGTCTAAGTTTTTTTAATTCAACTTCAAACTCAGTAGTTGTAAAATTAGTAGATGCATTATTTCTTAAACTATTTAATAAGTCTGCTATAATTGGATTCTGAACACTCCATTCATCTAATATTTCTTGCCTTAACCATTCTGAATACCCAGGTTCAGCATTATAAATAGATGCTGAATCAATAGTTGTGAAAAATACTTCTGTGTCACCAAAAGGATCGTTTGCTTTATCTTTCATAGCATCAAGAATTCGACTTAAAAAAGCAATAACATCTCTAGGTCTCATCATTGTACGTTTTATGATGTAGTTAAATGGCTTTGCTCTTTGACGCATTTCTTTATTTTCAAAAAGATTTTCTGTATCTGAGAATAAATCTATTCCATTTTCTTGTGCAAAATGATTTACTCTAGCTAATATCATTTTTTGTATGGAGTTTCTATTCCAATGTAATAGTTCTCCACAATCTTCTCTGAGTTTATTTGAATCATTTAAGCTTAAAACTTCGAATATGTCTTCACGTAAAAATATTATGGGTCGTAAAAATCCTTTGTATTGGATTGTTAATGAATCGCATGCACTTACAAGACCTGCAATTACTTTTTTTGATGAATCATATGAGACTTCGTCCCATGCTTCATCAACTTTATCAAAGCATATGAAAATTCTAAAGTCTTTATTCTTAACAGATTGAAGAGCATTGTCTAGAAAGTTAATAAGATTTTCTATGTTTTCGGATAAGGACTGTTGGAGTGATTTATTACTTTTTACCTCATCGAATTCAATCTCTCCTCCTCCGAGTTCAAAAGAATCTAATGAACCTGATTCTAAATCAACGCCAGCTTTCGGTAATGAGAATTTAGATAATGATAAAATCTTTTTACCAATTATTTGATAAATTGTAGGAACTGGTGAATCAAATAATTTTTCTAATATTTTGTGAGCTCTATCAATTTTCTGAGGAATTGGTTGCTTTTTATTCTTGAAGTGTTCAGTTATACATTTGATTGCCTCTACAAGAATAACAAATTTCCAAGATTGACGATAAGAATGCGATTCTGCTTTGTCGCTATTTGTTAAAAGTGAATGGATATTCCAATTGTAATTGTCAAATGACAACGGAATTAAAACGTCATTGTCATTAATTGTATGATTTGGGTTTTCAGTCAAATATTTGAAGACAGCAGTTTTACCAGCTCCTTTTCTTCCTAATATCAAAAAGGATAAATTATCACTAACAATTTTTCTCAATACTCCATTATCGTAAAAATATTTTATAAGTAACTCATCTCTTTCTGCTGATACTTTTCCGAAGTCTAACCAATCAATTAAATTCATATGATGTATTTTTATGTAAAAATATAAATGTTTTTAATTTAACATGATATATTCTTACAAAGTTGTTAACATAGGTTTAAGTACTGCCACTAACATATAAGTTAAATAATTCTGAATATTTGTCCTGTGAAGATTTAATAAAAAAGCCTTTTAGCAGAAAACTAAAAGGCCTTATAATTTTATATATCGAACGATTATAGCTTATTCATATTTCCGGCTAAGGTTTCGATAAATTTACCGATAGGTCCTTTTACCATCATGGCCATCATCGGGTTAAATTCGCCTGTAAATAGCAATTGAACTTCCGAGGTATTTGCCGTTAACGTGTTGATGTTAGCGGTTAACGTAAAAGGTAATTTGTCGCTCGCTGCTCCTAAAACAACTTTGTTGGGCGCCACTTTATCTTTCATTTTTAATTTGATTTCCGGCATACCTTTTAATCCGAAGATAAAAGCGTTTTCATCCAATACTTCGAATTTAGCAATGTTTTCGGGCATTAATTTCTCAAAGTTTTTTACATCGGTAAGCGCATCAAATAAATACTGAGCGGATTTTTCTACGTTAACTTTTGGGCTTTCTAAATTCATATTCTGTATTGGTTTTTTGCTAAATTAGGTTTATTACACTTCGATTCCCCAGGTGGAAGGGTTCTGACGCCATTCTTTTAGGGTTTCGTGTTCTTCTTCGGTGATGTATTTTTTTTCAACAGCCGCTTCCAAAAGCGTGTCGTAATTTCCAAGCGTATAAAGGTCGACATTGGCCGCTTTAAAATTATCCTGAGCCAAATCAAAACCATAGGTAAAGATGGCCACCATTCCTTTTACATTCGCTCCGGCTTCTTTTAAGGCTTCAACGGCCATTAAACTACTTTTTCCGGTACTGATCAGGTCTTCGATAACCACTACGTTTTGTCCTTTTTGTAAAAAACCTTCCACCTGATTCTGACGACCGTGTTTTTTAGGTTCCGGGCGTACGTAAACGAAAGGAAGTCCAAGGTATTCCGCTACCAGTATTCCAATACCAATAGCTCCGGTTGCCACTCCGGCAATCACATCGGGCTTGCCAAATTCTTTTTCAATATGTTTGGCAAATTCGTCACGGATATAATTCCGGATCGGTGGAAATGAAAGCGTTATACGGTTATCGCAATAAATTGGCGATTTCCATCCAGAAGCCCATGTAAAAGGATTTTTTGGATTTAATTTAATTGCGTTTATTTGTAAAAGCAATTCGGCAGTTTTTTTAGCTGTGTCTGTATTAAAAATCATAGTACAAATGTATAAAGTTTTTGTGAACGACAAACCACTTTTCTTGACAAATCAAATTGTTAAAGAAACCGATTTTCAGCTTTTTCTTTTGGAAAGTGTGGATATCAAGCAAGTTATTGTAAAAATGTTTCAGAATAAGATTCCAAAAGCTTTTTTGTATTATCCTGATGAAAAGGAAATTATGAAAAAACTAAAAGCCAAAATTCCGGTGGTAAAAGCCGGTGGCGGATTGGTTTACAATAAAAAAGGCGAGGTGCTTTTTATCTTCCGGAACGGGAAATGGGACCTGCCAAAAGGAGGCATCGAAAAGCGGGAGGAAATCGACGAAACAGCCATCCGTGAAGTAGAGGAGGAAACCGGCGTAACCGGTTTGAAGATTGTGCAAAAACTGCAAAAAACCTATCATATTTTTAAACGAAACGGTCGTTATAAATTAAAAGTGACCCATTGGTTTGAAATGAAAACGGATTTTGATGGTATTCCGAAGGGTCAGATTGAAGAAGGTATCGAAAAAGTCGCCTGGTTAAAACCGAATGAAATCAAAGAAGCACTGACCAATTCCTATGAAAACATCAAATTATTGTTCGAAACCGAAAAGGTAACTGAATAAAAAAAGCCGGAATCTCCGGCTTTTTTTAATGTACAATGCGATAAACTGGATATTGCATATGTGATTTTTCGTAGTATTTCGAATTGCGGTAGACCCAATCCAGTTGCGCTTCGCCGCTATTTTCAAATTTAGGGTCGCTTTTTCGCTTTTCGTCCAGTGCTTTTTTCAGTTCCGGATTGTCCAGTAGCAATTGCTTGGCCACATCTTCAAAAACATAAGGCGAATAGTATTCCTTTTGCTGTAAAATCGCATCAAAGAAATTCCAGTTAAAATACGAATCTACGGCTTCGGGTTCCAAAGTTTCCAATAGGAATTTGACATTCTTTTGTTGCGTTGGAATCAGAAAATCTCCTTTTTTAAAAGCTTGTTTTACCGTGGTTTTCACGACATTGGTATTCGAATGGGCATAATGACCTTCGAAAGCAGAATTTCCGGTTTTATAATCGGCTATTCGATAGCTTTCAACCGTGATAATACTATCCTGTTGCAGGCGTTTCATGGCGATATTGTTGAGTTGTAGCAAATCGGTTACATTCCACCATTGTTTCGGAATGACGTAATATTCCGGAATAGTGACCTGTTTTTTCGGTTTATAAAGCTCATAATACGGAATCATTTTTTTGAAAGGTTTACTCCGATCATAATACAAACGCAGTTTGCCCGAAACGTCGCTTGGTTTGTAGTTGCCTTCATAACCCAAAAACGGAATCTGAGTCACTTTAGCCGAATCGATTTCCCATTCTACCGTATATTTTGCATTGGGTTTATAAGCTTCCAGGGTTTCCCGGCGGATGTTTTTTATCGTCTGATAATGCGCGTCTGTATAACGAAGCGTACTCAACATATAGTCGTACGTCACTTTTACGCGATCGCTGTATTTTTTTAGCATATGGGTTTCGACCATAGCGCCAAATGAATTGAATAAAGACGCATAACCGGTCGAAAAACGAGCGGTTTCCATATTTTTAGCAAAACCGTTTTCCGGTGTTTTATTGTAAATGTTCACATAAGGTACCGGTTCTATTTTTTTGGATTGCAGGTCTTTTAAAATGGCCGGGTACATTTCGCTGTTAAAATAGGTTCCGGCTTTTCCGCCTAATTTCTGATAGTGTGTCGCAATATAGGTTAGTGTATACTGGTAATCAGCACCGTTACTGACATGGTTGTCGATAAAAACATCCGGATAAACCAATTGGAAGATTTCAGCAAAACTGCGGGCGTTTCGGGTATCCGATTTGATAAAATCCCGGTTCAGATCATAATTGCGGGCATTACCACGAAAACCAAAAGATTCCGGCCCGTTTTGGTTGACACGCGACGTGGAATTCCGGTTTAGCGCACCACCGATATTATAAATCGGAATCGTTACCACAACCGTATTTTTTGGAAGCGCAATTTTTCCGGTGGCCAGATCGCGGAACAGCATCATCGTGGCATCAATACCGTCGGGTTCTCCGGGATGAATTCCGTTGTTGATCAAAAGAATGGCTTTGTCTTTTTGAAGCGATGGAAAGTCAAAAGATTTTCCGGGGTTAAAAGTTACGATATGCAATGGTTCGCCGCTGTCGGTTAATCCCATCGTTCGCATGGAAACGCTTTCAAAGTTTTGGTCCAGCATTTCATAGTAAGCTATGGTTTCTTCGTAGGTAGCCGTCTGATTTCCATTGCCTTTTTCGTAGGGTGTTGCATACTTTTGCTGTGCCAGTAATGGAAGGCATTGTAGCAAAAAAAGAAATACAATTTTATATGTTTTTTTCATTCGAATAGTGCGGTTTATACTTTTTGTATTTGTTCGTGGTAAAAGTAAGATTTATTGCGTTGTAAATTATCTGATTTTCGAATAAAAGGGGCACGTATTATTATTGAAATTATAAGTCAAAATCGAAATTTGAAGGAGCAACTTTTTTATTAATTAGATTGTGTTTTGGGAGTATAATTTTTAATTACTCTTTTTTATAGGATATTTCGTTAAATTAACTACTTTTTTTAGGGAATTATTTTTTTTATGATTAGATTCGCGTTTGTAACTCAAAAAACATTTAAACATGAAAAAAATTACTCTTTTAGTATTATTTTGTTTAACATCCCTTGCTATAAATGCACAAACTGTGCTAACTCATTCGAGTTCTCAGGCAATTGATGGTAATACTGTAGCGTGTGGAAACAGCAGTACTGGTACATCTAGTGACAACCGTTATTACAGAGCTTTTAATCTGACTGCAATGGGGGTGACTTCAAGTTTTAATTTATCCGCTATTCAGTTTGGAGTAGCGTCATTAACAGCTCCAAGTGGTTATGTAGTAACCGTTAAGGCGTATTCAACTACAGCTACTTTCCCTACAGGATTCCCTGCTACGGGATATACATTGTTAGGACAGGCAGACTATACGGTTCAGGCGGCTAATGTTGGAACCATTGTATCGGTGCCGCTAACAGCTACGGTTCCTGCTAATTCAACATTGGTAGTTGAAGTAGGATATGCAGCCGGAGCAACCGGAGTGCGAATCAGTTTAGGATCGAATACAGCACCACAAACCGGACCAAGTTATATTGCTTCAACAGCTTGTAGTATTGCTACTCCTACAGACGTAGCGGCGATTAACTTCCCGGATGTACACATGGTGATCAACGCTGTTGGAACAACGCTTGGTGTGAATGAATTCGCTTCAAAATTAGTATCTGTTTTCCCGAACCCAACTTCAGGTTCTCTAACTGTGCAAATGCCTAACGAATTGCAAATTAACAAAGCGGCTTTAGTAGACGTATCCGGAAAACAATTTGCCGTTTCGGTAAACAACGGAAATACTATTGATATTTCTGGATTCGCAACCGGAATCTATATGTTGAATTTAGAAACAGCAGAAGGTACTTTGGTTAAGAAAATTGTAAAACAATAGTCAACCGATACCCTATAAAAAATAAAAGTCGCCCTAGGGCGACTTTTTTATTTTAGAACTACCGAATCGGGCACCAGGACACGATAATTACCGTTATTCCGGATCACATCGCGAACAATACTGGAACTGATATAAGATGTGCTGGCAGCAGTTAATAAAAAGACCGTTTCAATCTGTGATAGCTTACGATTGGTATGTGCAATGGCTTTTTCGAACTCGAAATCGGCCGGATTGCGAAGCCCACGTAAAATAAATTGTGCATTTAGTTTTTGACATAAATCAATCGTCAGACCGGTATAGGTAACCACACTTATCTTGGGTTCGTTTTGAAACGCATCAGTGATAAATTTCAAACGGTCTTCCAGCGAAAACATATATTTTTTTTCAGCATTTACACCAATGGCAATAACAATCTCATCAAATAGCGGTAAAGCCCGGTTAATGATGTCATAATGTCCGAGAGTAATCGGATCGAAAGATCCGGGAAAGATGGCTTTTCTCATATTATTTCAGGGCTAGTGTAATCGCGTTGTCAAATAAATCCGTAAGCGAAATTCCGGCTTCACGGGCTTGTTGCGGTAAAATACTTTCGGTGGTTAATCCCGGAATCGTATTCATTTCGAGCATATGCGGTTCGCCGTCTACAATGATAAACTCACTGCGCGAAAAGCCTTTCATTTTTAGCACTTCATAGGCGCGTTTGGCCACTGCATTTACTTTTTCGGCTAGTTCCGGAGCAATTCGAGCCGGAGTGATTTCCTGTGATTTTCCAAGATATTTGGCTTCATAATCAAAGAAATCGTTTTCGGAAACAATCTCCGTTATCGGTAAAACGGTAATCGTTCCTTTATAGTTGATCACACCAACAGAAACTTCGGTTCCGTCAAGGAAACTTTCGATGATGATCTCGTTATCTTCTTTATAGGCATTTTCGATGGCCGGTAATAATTCGGCTTCGGTTTTTACTTTGGAAATACCAAAACTGGAACCCGATTTATTTGGTTTTACAAAACACGGCAAGCCTACGGTTTTGATAATGGTAGCTGTGTCGACAGCATCACCCAGATTCAAATAGTAGGAAGTAGCGGTTTTGATACCATAGGGCTTTAAAACCGATAACAGGTCACGCTTGTTAAATGTTAACGCCGCCTGATAATAATCACAGGACGTTTGCGGAATTCCTAATAACTCAAAATAGGCCTGCATGAGTCCGTCTTCACCCGGAGTACCGTGAATGGCATTAAAAACAACATCAAACGATAGGGTGTTCCCCTGGTAGGCTACGGTAAAATCATGACGGTTTACCGGATATTCGGTATTATTGTCGTCGACCATTATCCATTTGTCTCTGAAAATATGGATACGATAGGCGTTATATTTTGTTTTGTCTAAAAAAGAATAGACCACATTTCCACTGGTAAGGGAGATTTGGTACTCGCTGGAATAGCCTCCCATGATAATGGCAACATTTTTCATTTTGTTCCGTTTGAATAATGAGTTAGTATACTACAAAAGTATTATTATTTGTTGAATCATGTTGGTTTGTGATATAAAATATAAGGGGTTATGAAAGTAAAACCTCCAGTATTTTATATATTTGCCAAAATTCGAATATCTATGAGCTGGAAAAAGTTTTTAACTAGTTTTACATTCTTTAAGCATTTAGCATTAGCATTAATTATTATCATTGTTTTTGTGGTTTTGGTAATGCAATGGCTGGGTTATGCCACCAATCACGGGGAAGAAATTCCGGTGCCGAATCTGGGCAAAATGAGCGTTGAAAAAGCCGAAGAAAAATTAAACGATATCGACCTGGAAATCCATTTGCTGGATACGGTTGATTTTAGAGCGGATTTCCCGCCATATTCGATCGTAGAACAGGATCCGCTTCCGGGTGTAACGGTAAAAGATGGTCGTAAAGTCTATGTGAAAGTAAACTCCGGTGGCTATTCGCAGGTAACGGTTCCGGATCTGATCCAGAAAACGTATCGTCAGTCATTGTCGACGCTACGGGCATTAGGATTGGACGAAGGTACGGTTAAGTATGTGTCGTATATGGCGAAAGATGTGGTTTTGGAAATGAAACAAAACGGAAAACCGTTAAAAGCCGGCGATAAAGTATTAAAAGCATCTAAAATTGATTTGGTTTTGGGTGACGGTAAAACCGGATATGTAGAGGAAACAACAACGGATAGTATTCCGGTAAAAGAAAAGACAACAGAAAGTAATGCAGAATAATAATATTGAGGATGCCGATTTAGAAGGCGAATTATTTGAACATTATCGGTTCGAAGCAGCCAAAGGTCAGGCGCCTTTGCGAGTGGATAAGTTTTTGATGAACCTTGTTGAAAATGCGACAAGAAATAAAATTCAGCAGGCGGCCACCAACGGAAATATCTTTGTAAACGATATTCCGGTTAAATCCAATTATAAAGTAAAAGCGTTCGATGTGGTGCGCGTTCTGATGGAACAACCGCCATTCGAAAATATAATCATTCCGGAAAATATCCCGCTGGATATTGTCTATGAAGATGATCAATTATTGGTAATCAACAAACCAGCCGGATTGGTAGTTCACCCGGGACACGGCAATTATACCGGTACATTGGTGAATGCCTTGGCCTATCATTTTGAAAATCTTCCGATGAATAGCAGTGAGCGTCCAGGATTGGTGCACCGTATCGATAAAGATACGACGGGTTTACTGGTAGTGGCCAAAACGGATCATGCGATGGCATATCTGACCAAACAGTTTGCCGATAAGACTTCTGAAAGGGAATATGTGGCTTTGGTTTGGGGCAATATCGAAGAAGAAAGCGGAACAATCGAAGGTTATATTGGCCGTCATATGAAAGATCGTATGCAGATGTCGGTTTACGATAGTGAAGATTTTGGAAAACACGCCGTTACGCATTATAAAGTGCTGGAACGCTTTGGGTATGTAACCCTGGTTTCCTGTATTTTGGAAACCGGTCGTACGCATCAGATTCGCGCGCATATGAAGCATATCGGACATACGTTATTTAACGACGAGCGTTATGGTGGTAACCTGATTTTAAAAGGAACGACGTTTACGAAATACAAACAGTTTATCGATAATTGTTTTAAAACCTTGCCCAGACAGGCTTTACACGCAAAAACGCTTGGTTTTGAACATCCGACAACCAAAGAGTTTATGCGCTTTGATACCGAATTGCCACAGGATATGAAAGAATGTATCGAAAAATGGCGTACGTATTCGAAGTCTCATACGATGGAGGAGGAAGAGTAGCATTGTAAGAATAAAGAAAAAAGAGAAAAGAACAACGATTTGTTCGGTCTGAAATAAAAAACGCCCCGATTTCGGGGCGTTTTCTGTTTTATTTATTTTTAGCGTCAATCCATTTTCTGGCGTTGACAAAGGCTTCGTGCCAAGGGGATACCTGATCCTGATGACCGGCTGGGTAATGCGCCCAGTTCCAAGGGAAGGTCGAACGTTCAATATGTGGCATCATGACCAAATGACGACCGGTTGTGTCGCATAGCATGGCCGTGTTGTAATCCGAACCGTTTGGATTGGCCGGATAGCCTTCGTAGGCATATTTGGAGACAATCTGATATTGATCTTCTGCATACGGTAGTTTAAATTTACCTTCACCATGCGATACCCAAACGCCTAATGTACTTCCGGCTAACGACGATAGCATTACGGAATTGTTTGGTTGTACGGTCACAGAAGTAAAGATACTTTCGTGTTTACCGCTGGTATTGTGGTGCATTTTTCCATGTACTTCGTGCTCCGGATTGATCAGCTCCAATTCCATAAACAACTGACAACCGTTGCAGATTCCTACCGATAGGGTGTCTTCGCGTTTAAAGAAGTTTTTTAGTGCGGTATTGGCTTTTTCGTTGTATAAGAAAGCACCGGCCCAACCTTTGGCCGATCCCAAAACATCCGAATTCGAGAAACCACCCACGGCGCCGATAAACTGGATATCTTCTAATGTTTCACGACCCGAGATCAAGTCCGTCATATGAACGTCTTTTACGTCAAATCCGGCTAAATACATAGCGTTGGCCATTTCGCGTTCGGAGTTACTTCCTTTCTCGCGGATGATGGCGGCTTTTGGGCGTGGTTGCGAAGCGTCGATAACCGGTTTTTTACCATCAAAATGTGAAGGGAAAGTATAAGTTAACGGTTGGTTTTTATAGTTGCTGTAACGCTCCTGTGCCATTCCGTTTTTGGATTGTTTCTGATCCAAAAGGAAAGATGTCTTATACCACGTATCGCGTAATTCGGCTACGTTAAACGTAAAAGTATCCGCGTTGTTGGTAAGCGTTACCGTGTTTCCGGCTACCACTTGTCCGATTTTGAAGAAGGAAACGCCATTGTTATTTAAGATCGTTTCTGCTTCAGCGTCAGCCTGGAATACCAATCCGATGTTTTCATTAAAGAAAGCTTTTACGGTATCGGATTCTCCTAAAACGGATAAATCAAACGAAGCACCAAGGTTCACATCGGCAAAACACATTTCTAAAAGGGTAGTGATCAAACCACCACTTCCGATATCGTGTCCGGCTTGAATATGTCCTTGTGTAATTAATTCCTGAATGGAATTGAATGCTTTTTTAAAGTAAGCCGCATTGGTAATCGTTGGTGCGGAATCACCAATAGTATTTAAAATCTGAGCAAAGGAAGAACCGCCTAATTTAAACGTATCCTGCGACAGGTTAATATAGTAAATCGCGCCACCATTGCGTTGTAACACCGGTTCTACGACTTTAGTGATATCGGTACAGTTACCCGCAGCCGAAATAATAACCGTTCCCGGTGCGATTACTTCGTCATTCGGATATTTTTGTTTCATCGACAGGGAATCTTTCCCCGTTGGAATATTGATGCCTAATTCGATGGCAAAATCGGAACAACCTTTTACTGCTTCATATAGACGGGCATCTTCACCTTCGTTTTTACACGCCCACATCCAGTTGGCCGATAAGGATACACCGGCTAATTTGTCTTTTAACGGTGCCCAAACAATATTGGACAAGGCTTCTCCAATTGCAGTACGGCTTCCCGCTACCGGATCGATCAAAGCCGAAACCGGAGCATGTCCGATAGTGGTGGCAATACCTTCTTTACCCTGGAAATCCAAGGCCATAACACCCGCATTGTTTAGGGGTAATTGTAACGGTCCGGCACATTGCTGTTTGGCAACACGTCCGCCCACACAACGGTCTACTTTATTGGTAAGCCAGTCTTTACAAGCTACGGCTTCCAATTGTACTACCTGATTCAGATAGTCTGGAATTGAAGCAGTAGTATAGGCTAAATCTTTATAGTTACGCGCTACGGTTTTATCGCTCATGATCATTTTCGGAGAACTACCGAACATGTCTTCCAATGCAAAATCCATTGGTTTAGCACCTGTTGTAGCCGATTCGAATGTAAAACGATGATCACCGGTCACATCTCCTACAGCATACATAGGCGAACGCTCACGGTCGGCGATACGTTGTAAGGTATCCAGATCTTTTTCACCGATTACCAATCCCATACGTTCCTGAGATTCGTTTCCGATAATTTCTTTTGCCGATAGCGTAGGATCGCCAACCGGTAGTTTATCCAGATCGATTTTACCACCGGTTTCTTCCACCAATTCTGATAAACAGTTTAAATGCCCTCCGGCACCGTGATCGTGAATCGATACGATAGGGTTGTGGTCACTTTCGACCAAACCACGTACGGCATTGGCTGCCCGTTTTTGCATTTCGGGATTCGAACGCTGGATCGCATTTAATTCGATTCCGGAACCAAAAGCTCCGGTATCGGCCGATGATACGGCTGCACCACCCATACCGATACGGTAGTTTTCGCCTCCAAGGATGACGACTTTATCGCCTATAGCTGGTTTTAATTTTTTCGCCTGACTTTCTTTTCCGTATCCGATACCTCCGGCTAACATGATCACTTTATCAAAACCTAATTTACGGGCTTCTTCTTCGTGTTCGAAGGTTAATACCGAACCGGTAATCAAAGGCTGACCGAATTTGTTTCCGAAATCGGAGGCTCCGTTAGATGCTTTGATCAGAATATCCATTGGGGTTTGGTACAACCATTTGCGTTCGTCCATTGCCTGTTCCCACGGACGGTTATCTTCCAATCGGGAATAAGAGGTCATATATACGGCTGTTCCGGCCAATGGCAGGGAACCTTGTCCTCCGGCAAGTCGGTCGCGGATTTCTCCTCCCGAACCGGTTGCGGCTCCGTTAAACGGTTCTACGGTGGTTGGGAAATTATGGGTTTCGGCTTTTATCGAAATTACAGAATCAAATTCCTTTACATCGTAAAAATCCGGTTTGTCTGCTGTTTTAGGTGCAAACTGTTGTACTCGTGGGCCTTTGATAAAGGCTACGTTATCTTTATAGGCGGAAACAATATCGTTTGGATGGGTTTCCGATGTTTTTTTGATCAACTTGAAAAGGGAAGTCGGTTTTTCTTCTCCGTCGATCACAAAGGTTCCGTTAAAGATTTTGTGACGACAGTGTTCCGAATTTACCTGTGAAAAACCAAATACCTCCGAATCGGTCAATTTACGACCTAATTTAGCCGATAATTGGTTTAGATAATCTACTTCTTCTTCGCTTAAAGCCAAACCTTCTTGTTGGTTATAGGCTGCGATATCCTCGATCTCCAGTATCGGTTCCGGTTGGATGTTGATGGTATAAATATCCTGGTTCAGGCTGGTGTATTTCTGGAAAAGCATCGGGTCGAAATCATTAAAATCGTCCGTTGCTTTTTCAAACTCTTCGATACGGATAATACCGGAAATTCCCATATTCTGAGTAATTTCAACGGCATTGGTACTCCATGGTGTGATCATGGCGGCACGTGGGCCAACAAAAAAAGCATCCAGAGATGCCTTTGTATCGTTAACAACCGTGCAAGGGTTTTCAGAAGTGCTTGCAAACAGCCAGTTTAATTTCGTAATGTCCTGAGCCGAAAGCTCGTTTTGCGATTGTACTGCAAAAACCGTGTTGGTCTGGTTTCCGAAGAAATGAATCATTGTGTGTGTTGTTAGTGTGTTGTTTTTAAAAATGCAAAATTAATCTAATTCGGTCAATTAGACAATTTCAGCAGCTATATTTTTTAGCGGTTAATTCTCGAATACTACGTGATTGTAAGCACCCAGATCGGAACCTCCGTTCGGACGTACATTTCCAAGGATATCTTCTAAAAACGGATTGGTCATAGTTGTTCCAAAAGCTTTTGCATCAGAATTATTACCAATGATCAATTGGTTTTTGTTCGGGTTTTTAAAATCCGGTTTAAACGAATTGGAATTTACGGCAATACGACAGTTGCTGTAATCGGTGGTATTGGCAATCGGATATAGGTTGTTGTTCGAAAACTGCTGTGCTACATCAAAGAATTTGATCAGACAGTTGTTGAATCGGAAGTTAAAAGCTTGCGAGTTATATCGCGTCATCGAAAGCGGAATATTGCTCGATCCAAACAGTATACAGTTGTCAAATTGGGCCATTTCCAATGGAATCAATTGCTGATCGGAACCGTTATCGATCGCTACGGCCACCTGATTCGGACGCGACCAATAATTCACAAAAGTCGATTGTCTAAATAGGTATTTTCCACCAAAAGTACAAGCCAGCGCGGCTTGTCCCGCTCTATTGATCACAATATTATCGCCTTTGATATGGGCATTTCGAGCCAGTAAACCAACATTAGCGCTATTATAAATCTGTACGTTGGTCAATTTTAGGGTTTCGTCGGTACCATCGTTTCCTTCCGTTAAAATACCAACCACAGCATTTTTAATGGTCAGGTTTTTTAAATCGTGTGCCGTACTACCGTTACGTAACCAGATGGTTCCCCATTGTCCCGGAACTTCCGAAAAATCCTGTTCCAAGCGGTCGCCTTCAAAAATCACTTCATTTTCCAGTGCTTCGGTTACCGATTTGGTTCCGGCTACTTTTAATGACGCCCCCTGTTGTACGATCAAACCGGATTCGGCATGGAAATGAATCCGGGCACCGGCTTGTACGTTGAGCGTTTCACCGGTTGGTACTGCGGCATAACCATATATTACATAGGGTTTGTCTTTTTTCCAGAGGTATTCGTCACCGTTGGTTGGATGACTATGGTTTAGATTCCGACCACGGGTGGTTAGGGTATTACCGTTTTCATCAACGCCCACTTCAACCTGTTCGTATACACCGTTGGTACGTCCCGGATAGATAAAATAGGCATCTTTGACCAGGGTTACCAGGTCGACTTTCTGGTAGTTGGTACCATAGTCAAATTCGATTTTATCGGTGTATAAATATTGGGCATCCGGAGCGGAAAAATCGTTGTAATTAATGGTGGTTTCCACAAAAATATACATACTGTCTTTGGCCAGTAATTCTACGTTGTTAAAGACTTTACCCGGAATTCCGTCGACCATTAATCGGTATTTGGACGCATCGCCCTGTCCCAATCGGACACTTGGAATTTTAATGTCTTTATTACTGCGGTTGTACACTTTTAACGTATAGGTACTGGAACCGATATTCGTAAAAACGGTATCCAGATAGATCGTATCTTTCGAAAATTCCAGATTCCCGGTACTCGGTTCGAAAGAAAAATCATTTCGACAGGAACTCAGGGCAATAAGTAAAAGGGTGACAAGGACGTAGTAATAATGACGCATGTTTCTGATTTTTGGTAAAAATACTAATTTTTGGATGTTAAATTATACTTAAATTACAATTTATATATAACGTTCGACGGCTAAGTTTATTCTTACTTCAGTTTTGATTTTGTATTTTTACCATTCAAAATATAGTTTATGTCATTTGATAAAGAAAAAGTACTACAGCTTTGCAATCATTTGTCGAAAAATACATTGATGCAAACCTTAGAAATTGAATATATAGATGCCGGAGAAGATTTTTTAGTAGCCAAAATGCCTGTTAATCCCAGCGTACACCAGCCTATGGGGTTGTTGCACGGCGGAGCTTCCGTAGCTTTGGCGGAAAGCGTGGGAAGTGCGGCTTCCATCATGTTTGTCGATCCGGAAAAACAAGAGGTACGCGGTATCGAAATTTCGGCCAATCACCTCAAAAGCAAAAGGGAAGGAATTGTCTACGGAACGGCCCGAATTATCCACAAAGGGCGTAGTCTGCATCTGTGGGAAATTAAAATCACGGATGAAGAAGGAAACCTGATTTCCCTTTGTAAACTCACCAATATGGTTTTACCAAAAAGAGCGTCATGACCGATTTATTCCTGAAAGTAAAAGTACACCAGGGGCAAAACCTGCCGTTTGTCATTTATTCAAAACCGGGTTCCGACGAAATCATTGGCCTTTTTCAGGTGAATGATCATGTGTACTTGGCCGAAAGTTTTTCCGAAATGGGCTTTATTATGGCTCCGTTTGATGGTGAAAATTATGTGTTGATCCCGGAAGAACATTCCGAGATTATAACGGAGAAATACGAACTACCGGCTATTCCGGAAGAAGGAGCCATTTCACAAGACTATGATGAAACGGCAAAAAAAGATTTTGAGCAGTTGGTAGAAAAAGGTGTCGCGGCGATACATGCCGGGCATTTTAAAAAGGTGGTGCTTTCGCGAAAGGAAAAAATTGGCGGAACCACAAAAGACGTGGAGCATTTGTTTCCGCGGTTACTGGCAAACTATCCGACAGCGTTTAAATATTGTTTTTACCATCCGAAAGTCGGAATGTGGATGGGCGCCACGCCCGAGCAACTGCTAAAAGTAAAAGATTATCAGTTGCAAACCGTAGCATTGGCCGGAACACAGCTGTATGAAGGCACCGAAAAAGTACATTGGGAACCGAAGGAAATCGAAGAACAGCAGTATGTAACGGAGTTTATTCTGGACAATCTTAAAGATTGGGCATCGGAAGAAAAAATATCCAGTCCGTATACGGCCAGAGCAGGTAATTTGTTGCATATTAAAACAGATATTTCGGCGCGTTTAAATGACAAAGAAAGTCTGAAACAGGTGCTTGAAATTTTGCATCCTACACCGGCTGTTTGCGGATTACCAAAAGAAGCCGCCCGCAATTTTATTCTGGAAAACGAAGAGTACGACCGGGAATTTTATTCTGGATTTTTGGGTGAACTCAATAAGAATTTTTCGACGGGTAGGAGTGAGCATTCCGATTTATATGTTAACCTGCGTTGTATGAAAATAAAAAAAGAAAACATTCATCTGTATATCGGTTGTGGTATTACCAAAGACAGTGTGCCGGAAAAAGAGTTTTTCGAGACACTTAACAAATCGATGACCATGAAAAAAATAGTAGTATAATTAGTTATAAAAAATAAAATGAAATTAGATATACTGGCCTTTGGGGCGCATCCTGATGATGTAGAACTGGGATGCGGTGCTACCCTGGCAAAAGAAATTAGTTTAGGTAAAAAAGCGGGAATTATCGATTTAACGCGTGGCGAACTGGGAACCCGCGGATCTGCCGAAATCCGGGATGAAGAAGCGCGTAAAGCGGGCGAAATCCTGGGAATTTCGATACGGGAAAACCTGCGGTTCCGCGATGGTTTTTTTGTCAATGATGAAACGCATCAATTGGAGGTGATCAAAATGATCCGGAAATACCGTCCGGAGATTGTGTTGTGTAATGCCATTGACGACCGACATATTGATCATGGAAAAGGAAGCAAATTGGTTTCCGATGCTTGTTTCCTTTCGGGTTTACGCCGTATCGAAACGGAAGTGGATGGAGTGGCTCAGGAAGCCTGGCGACCAAAAGTGGTGTACCATTATATTCAGTGGAAAAGTATCAATCCGGATTTTGTTGTGGACGTGACGGGGTTTATCGATAAAAAAGTGGCCGCGATTTTAGCTTATGGTTCGCAGTTTTACGAGCCCAATTCGAACGAACCAACGACGCCAATTGCAACAAAAAACTTTTTGGATAGCCTGCATTATCGCTCGCAGGACCTGGGACGACTGATCGGAACGGATTATGCCGAAGGTTTTACTGTGGAGAGATATTTGGCTGTCAATAGTTTAGGAAATTTAATATAATTTTTTTTTTAAAATGCTTGCGGGATACGGAAATTGCCGTATATTTGCACCCGTAATCAAATGGTGATTGTAGCTCAGTTGGTTAGAGCGTCGGATTGTGGTTCCGAAGGTCGGGGGTTCGAGACCCCTCATTCACCCTTAGTACTTTAAGCGGCTTTAGAAATAAAGCCGCTTTTTTTATGTCATATATGATTGAGTCGGTTTATAATGACTATTTCTTCTTCTAAAGAATCGCTTAACTCAACATTTAAGTAAAAGATTCTTTTTTTTTCTCTTAATAAATGAACAGTTATAAAATGTAATAATGCGTATTATTACGGAATTATATCTCAATAATATTTAATTTATTTGAGCTTAAAATGCTTATTATAATATTATGATCATAAAAAAGATAATTCTTCAGATATTTAAAAAAATTAAGAAAACTCTAAAAAGAAAAAATTTAAAAAAGAATGAAATTTATTTCACGATTGCTTGCTCAACTATTTTAGGTTTAACGGCAATTTACATTTCATTTAAAGCTAATGAAATTGCTGAAAAACAATATCAAATGGATTATTTTGAAAATAGACCAGAATTTGTAATTCGAATTGATACTGTTAGAAGTTATAAGCAGACTGAAATATCTATACAACATACTTCTGGCAAAGCAAAAAATATTAGATGTGATATGCCAATTAGTGTACTAGATATTGAAACAACTGAAAAGGACGGTATAATCAAAGGTAGTACTTTTTTAATTTATAATAATTTTGTTGGAGTCAAAGTAGATTATCCTAATGGAAATTATAGAAGAAAAGTAAGAGGTTTGATTGATAATAATTATAATAGTTGGATGTTGAGAGATGAGGTGGAAAAGTTAACACAAGAAAATACCGACATCGTTCGTTTGTGGATATAAATATTTTTGTTTCTGTAAGTTATTTGAATTTCGAAAATGTAAGGATAAAAGAATATTATTTGATTCCACCATTTACTAATCATGGAGTTTTAGTTAGTGATACTATAGCTATGAAAGCTTATTTGAAGGATTTTTTTCCTGACTATTCAAGCGATGATCAAATTGGATTGAAAGACATCAAGAAAATAGACGTAAAAAAAATTTTTGAGAAACATGAAAAATATAAGGTAAGAAGAGAAACTTCATATTCTGTTTTAAGTGGCTTGTTTTGTAAATGAAATTTTAAAGAAATACTCTTTTCTATTTTTTATCACTTTTACATTTCTGCATCCGATTTAATATTTACGTCAATACTATTTCGATTTTTATTCATCTGATAAAATAAAGTTTGTTATGTTTGTTAAAATAATAACAAATGAGCGAATTAATTTCTTTTTTTCGAGAGATGCTCGAAACTTCGAGAGAAAGAATAAAAACACCTATAACAGGCGCTTTTATTTTTTCATTTATTGCATACAATTGGAAGCCAATTGTTATTTTCATCTATTCGAAACAGTCAATTGAAAATACTGTCGAGCTTATAAGTAGCGAATATTGTAGTTATTGGACAATACTTGCCCCTCTAATTATATCTATAATATACACCACAATACTTCCATACGGAATTATGCACATCGAGAAGTTTCATACAGCTGCAAAAAAGAAAAGAAAAGATATATTTAATGATGTAAAGGAGCATGAACTAAAGAAAAAAGCAATCATACTTAAATTAGAAAAAGACAATGAAGACGTTAGGTCTGGAAATGTCGAAAAATCGTTTTTAAATGATAAAATATTATCCTTAGAGAAGCAAGTGGAAATATCCTCAAAGCACAATAGTATTTTAAACGACAAAATCATTAAACTCGAATCCGATAATGTAGATCTAAATTCTAGAAATGAATTTAAATCAGCTGAATACGAAAAATTATCAAAAGAAAACAACAGGTTGTCCACACAAAACAAACGGCTATCTATAGAAAACAACGACCTATCCATGACAAGCGCGCAGTTATCTATAGATAATGAAGCATTATCTATAGAGAATGAACGATTGTCCGTAGAAAATGAACAAATGATTATTGATATAGAAAACTCAATAGATGAAGACACATACCTGTATAGAACAGAAATACATGACGATATAAGCGGAGAAAGATTTATAGATCTCTTTTCAACAGATGACGATATTTATTTCAATCAGTTAAATAAAGATATAAAACCCAGTGATAAGAAGCAATTAAAAAGTATTGCTCGCTCAACCCAACCTAAGCATAATTCCATTCGATTTACAACTGATTTGAGGTCAAAATTAGAAGAATATGACTTAATTAATTATCTTGACTCGTCTAAGGATGAATTCAAATTTAATCTAAGAGGCTTATATTTTTTAAAAGAAATATTAAACTAAAAAATAAAACCTCGGAATTTCCGAGGTTTTTTTATTGATTATTTTCAGCTAACTTACTAATCAAATATCCTAAAAGCAGTATACCCGCTATAGTAATAGCTGTATTTAGTAAGTCGTTAGAATTTTTATCGGCAATGTATTTTTCATATTGATTTTTTGTAATAGAACCATTATTATAAAGCATAGACATATACTCATCTCTCTCTTTTTGAGTAGCTGTATTAGATTTTACCTTATCATTTAAATACTGAAGCTTTTCAAAATCAATCATTTTCTCTTTTGCTTTGGGAATTAATATTTTTGGATAATGAGGGGATTAAATCATAAATAAGTTTATCTAGCTGATTAATAATCTGTTGCTGATTTTCGTCTTTCGCTTTGAGTTTTTCAAGTTCAACATCTTGCCCGCTCAGTTTGTCTTTTAACGAACCAATCCTTTCATTTTGCTTTTCTATTTTATCAGCAAACTCTTTTTCGGTCTTCCTTAATTCATCTTTATACGTCCCTTTCATATTATAAAAAGCCGCAATACCACCTATAATAAATACCAAGGAAGGCACGCCTGCAAAAAGGAGTCTAATAGTATTTTCATTCATAAAAGACTGGTGTTTTTACATTTAAACCAATATTTCAAAGATACAAAAATATTTACAAACTATTTTTTTTTTCACTTTAACAACGCCGCCGCCTTTAACATAACGATGGCCTTTTTTGAGGGTTCCATCCGCCCGGGTTCCGGCAGCTTTCGAAACTCTCACGGTTTTCGTTGTCGATGCTGGTCCGTTTAATCTGATATTAAAATTTATTGTTTCGCTTGTCCTATCCAATAATAGATTAGTACATAAATCAAAAGCAAAATCCCATTTATAATGATATAAAGTTCGTCTTTAAAAATCGCGAATGAAAAAATAAGATTGCTGGCAAGTGCCGTTAAAAAGAAAATCCAGGAAAGGGTTCTTGCCATAGTTGCTGTCCTCGGAAGTGTAAAACGTATTCCGATGGTTAGAATTAATGTAGTCGCCAGGAAAATGAAACTGCCAACGGTTACTAAATTTTTATTTGCGTTTGTATTAAAGGCATAGAAGCCGTAAGCGATTAAAGCGCTTACAGCTACTGCAATTATTGTTTTTATAAAATCTAATTTCATTTGTTTGTTTTTTAAATTGTTGTGGGCGGTGGTGGTGGAACGGAACTGAATAACATAGCAATTTCAGGGACATTACTGGACAATTCCCAGTCAGTCATGCCTTCTTTCCAAATATGATGGTTTTGGGTAAATTGCCCGCTTTGAACAAATTGTTTTAGTTGTTCCAGATTGAAAGAACCGGATTGCTGACCGTTTAATGCTACATGATACATTACGACAGGAGGTAGCGGAGGCATACTACTCATGTTACTCATCATTTGTCCCATTTGGTTGCCTATATGACCACCCATGGCGCTACCAATTCCCATTCCTACCATTAAACCTGGGGCATTCAAACCACCATCACCGCCGTCTAAATCGACATTTGCCATGGTTCCAAGATTTTGAGCCGCTGTTTTTAAAACATCGGTCTGCTGATTGAGTTGATGAACCGCAAAGTTTTTGCCTTCAACCCCTAATTCCATATCTTTTCGTTGGATTCTTGTAATTTCCGAAAGATTCTCAATTTCTATATCGGTTTTGGCTTCGGCTAATTTGGTTTGCTGATCGGCTGTTATTTTTTTCAGTTGTAAATAATGAGCGTGTGTTTTGTCTAATTCAATTGTTCCTATATCCAAGCGTTTCAGATTTACACCAAAATGTTCTTCTAATTCGGATTTTAATTTAGATTGAATATGATCACTTATTTCATCAATTTTTCGTTCAATTTGCATTACCGGTAAGTTATTATCCTGTGATGCATTTATGATGACCGACTTTGCTTTTCGTTGGAAAAAATCTTTGATCTGATTTTTAAAATCTTCTAAATCAAAATTGATTAAACGGTTTAGTTTGATGAAACTTTTATAATCGGTCACATTAAAAGTCAACGTTCCACGGACAGCACAAGGAACCCCTAAATCTGTAAATCTGGGGTCGTAAAGATCAAAATAAGGAATCCCAAATTTGACTTGAACATTCCCGGAAAGATTGATATAATAGATTTCTGCCTGAAACGGGGAGCTCCCGTTAAAAGCACCCCCTACAATGTTGGTAAGAATTGGGAAGTTGGCAGATTGTATTGTTTGGTCGTGTGGACCGTGTATAAAATCCTGAATGGTTCCGTCGTTTTGCTTGTAAAAAAATACAGCAAGTTCTCCGTTTTTTACCCGCAAATTACTACCGTAACGTATTGCGTTTTCTTTATTTGTGGAATTAACCGCGCCAGACGGTCGCCATTTCCATACTAAATATTCCTGTTCATCGCAACGGATTACGTCCATTAATCCGCCTTCTTTTTTATTGCCAAATAATGCCATTGGTTTGTTTTTTATAATGAAATTTATTTTAAATAGTTAGGTGTTAGTACTACTTTTATGTTGCTGCAATGGCATTCCAAATAATAAAAATTACAATAAGAGCAGCGCCTGCGCCCAATACATGAAAAACTTTTTTGGTGTTCTCTTTTGTTATGTTACGGGCATTTTCAACAATAGTTAGTACTTCGGTATACGTTTTTGGATCGTTTTTCATGGACATGGATGCTTTCGAATTGATCTGTTCAATTTTTTTAAGCCATATTTTATTCCAGGTATTTTTGTATTTGGTATCTTCGGAGAAGATTGTCAGATAGGATACCGCATTAATTTTACTGGCAGAAATTGTAAGAAATTCCAATATGTTTTCTTTGGAAACAGGTACGGGATAATTGAGTACAAATTCTTCTTTTCGGGCATCGGTAGTCGACCATTTTGCGGATTTTGATGTCGCCAGGATAAGCTGAATACCTTTTATAAAAATCAAAATATACCAGAAGAATAACCATAATAATACGGTTCCTAAGCCAATGCTTTTTCCTGTATTTTGAGCATAAAATCCTGTACTTCTTGTCGCTTCTATTTCATCAAGCTTATCGAAAAATCGAATGATACTTCCAGATACTTCAATGTTTCTGAATTCAGCACCACAATCGGAACACTTTGTTATAAAGCTCTCTGCAATGGCACCACAGGCGGGACATTTTTTTATATCGCCAAACTTATCCGATCCTGTAGCGGCAATAGCATCCGGTGTTTTGTGTTTTATTTTTTCAAAAAGGCGTGCTTCCAGGACGATTTCAAATTCGTCAAGGTCAATTCCTTCAGTTTCGGCTTTTTTAAAGAGGATTTGCCTTTCTTTTTCGGTTAGTTCTCCATCAGCTAATGCTAATGCTATGAGTCTTTCTATTTTTTCGTTATATAGTATCATATATTTTTATATTTGGTTCGTAACTTTTTATTTTCAACGATTGTATCTATACGATTGATGATTAATACATATCTGCCAGAGCTTGCGTTAATTTGGCTTGGATTTTAAGAAATTTAGTCATTTGAGCAGGTGTCATTTCATTTTCTGATTTTTCCATTTTCTGCGATAAATCGATTGCTTTTTCCATATATTCCGAATATTTGGTCATTGCAGATACATCACCATTTTTAGCTTCTTTCATTAGAATTATATATTGATCAACATATTCATCATAGCTTTTTAAATAAGCGTCAGTAGTGTTTTCTTCTGTGGATGCGGTCGCAACTTCCGTGGTATTTTCGTCTGTTTCGGCAACGGGAGCTTCGTATTTAGTTGTTACTTCATCGAGAGAAGTTTTTTCTTCTGCTTTATGGTTTCCACAAGATGTTAGTGATATTGCAATGGCTGCAATGAATGTTAAATGTGAATTTTTGATATTCATTTTTTGATAATTTAAGGTTTAATAAAAGCGTGTTTTGAGTAATGACTCAATATTTTAGGGCCTATTAAAAATTAAGGCGGGATTTTAATATGCATTGATTTCTTCATGGTTTCTTAGGTGAGGCAATTTAGATGCGTTTTATTTGATTCCTTTACGAGTTTCCGTAATGGGGAAAATTATGCGAACGTGTTGTCTTTGTCGGTATAGCGGTTCAACAGGGAATGGTAACACGAAATACCGAATGGATTGAAATACGGCCGGATTATTTATTAGACAAAATCTGATTTTTGAAGTATCTTAGGGGCAATATGTAATAGTTATAACCCCAAAATCTATTTTTCTATGAAATTTAAGTACCTACTAACACTATTTTTGATGGGTGGCTGTTTTGCTATGGCACAAACCAAACAGATTCTGATTGAAAATGTCAGACTTTTGGATCATAAAGCCGCTAAATTGACTGCACCGATGAATGTTCTAGTTTCCGGTTCGACGATACAAAAAATAAGTGCCACAGCTATTACGGTCGATAAGGATGCTATAAAGATTAATGGAGGTGGTAAGACCTTAATGCCCGGTTTGATCGATGTTCACGTTCATATGACTTTTGGTACGTTTACGATGGCACAACTGATGGGAGAAGATTTAACGGAGGAATTTCTGGTTCGTAAAATAGGAGAATCAGCACAACAAATGCTACTTCGCGGATTTACAAGTGTCCGGGATGCGGGCGGTCCTATTTTTCCGTTAAAAACGGCCATCGATGCCGGTAAATTGGTCGGTCCTCGTATCTGGCCTTCGGGCGCTGTGGTGAGTCAGACTGCCGGGCATGGCGATTTTAGAGCGCCTAACGAACGTTCCCGTCGCTTTTTCGGAAAACCGTCCCGTGCTGAACAAGTGGGCGCTACTTTTATTGCCGATGGCCGGGATGATGTATTAACGGCTGTACGGGAAAACCTGCGTTTTGGTGCCAGTCAGATTAAATTGATGGCGGGTGGTGGAACGTCGTCGGCCTATGATCCGATTGATGTGACGCAATATACGCTCGACGAAATGAAAGCGGCCGTTGAAGCGGCTTCCGACTGGGGGACCTATGTTATGGTACATGCCTATACGCCAAAAGCGGTGCAGCGTGCAGTGGAGGCGGGTGTGAAATGTATTGAACACGGTCAGATGTTGGATGAAGAAACCTTAAAATTACTGGCGGAGAAAAACGTTTGGCTAAGTCTTCAGAATTTAATGGATAACAACGACAATATGGATGCACAGCGCAAACAAAAGCGTAAACCGGTATTGGAAGGACAAAATAAAGTATGGCCTTTGGCGAAAAAGTTAGGCGTAAAGCTGGCCTGGGGAACTGATTTCCTGTTTGAACCGGAATTAAACGATGAGCAGAATAGTTATATTTTACGGCTTCAAAAATGGTTTAGTAATGCCGAAATTTTAAAGATGATCACTCAGGATAACGGGGAGTTGTTACAGTTATCCGGTTTGCGCAATCCGTATCCCGGAAAACTAGGAGTCGTGGAAGAGCAGGCTTTGGCCGATTTACTGTTGGTGGATGGGGATCCGTTAAAAGATTTGTCGATAATTGCAAACCCGGAGAAGAACTTTTTACTGATCATGAAAAATGGACAGCTATACAAGAATATTGTCAAAGCCAAAAAGTAGTTTTTTTAATGATATTGTTGTGGGATATTATAAAGGAAGCTATTGATAATGATGATTTGAATTTCTTTTAGTATATCGTAATTTATGTTGTTATTTAAAAGGTTTGTTTTAATTATTTAAAATTGAATTGATAAAAAATTATGACTTAAATTGATTTTTTGTTAATTTGGTTGTCTGTTTCACACGGTAACAAAAAACAAATGGCCAAATTTAAAATTGAAATCAAATGGGCTTTTATATTTATTATCATGTCCCTGTTATGGATGGTATTGGAAAAACTATGCGGGTTGCATAGTACCCATATTGATAAGCAACAATATTTGACGATGCTTTTTATGATTCCGGCTATTTGGATATATGTTTTGGCTCTTAAAGACAAGAAACTGCACTATTATAATGGCGTAATGAGCTATAAACAAGGTTTTATTAGCGGATTGATTATTACGTTACTTATCGCTCTTTTTAGTCCATTAACACAATGGATTATCTCTTGTGTGATCACGCCGGAATATTTTCCAAATGTTATCGAGTATTCTTTACAATCGGGTTATCATAAAACACGGGAAGAAGCAGAAGCCTATTTTAGTCTTGAAAACTATAGGAAACAGAGTGTCATCGGTGCATTGATGATGGGTATCGTTACGTCTTTTATCGTTGCCTTTTTTGTTCGTAATAAAAATTCCAAAAACTAATCTTAAAACCATATTACTATGAAAATAATAAAGCTGATTGTCTGCCTGCTTTTCGGGCTTATGTTTATCAATGCCGGGCTTAATAAGTTTTTGAACTATATGCCTATGGAGAAAATGAGCGAAGAACAAATGAAAATGATGGAGGCTCTAATGACTATAAAGTGGTTGATGCCTCTAACCGGTGTTATTGAGACTGTTGCCGGATTGTTGTTTATCATTCCTAAAACCCGGGCTTTAGGCGCCATTATGATTCTGCCGGTTATGGTCGGTATTGTTTGCCATAATGTTATTTTTGAACCATCCGGACTTCCTTTGGTGTTGACGCTTTTCTTAATCAATGTGCTAATGATTGCCGATAATTGGAAAAAATACAAACCGATGTTTTCCTGATATACGAAGGCTATAAATAGAAACGCCTCGCTGTTTAAGTGCAAACAGCGAGGCGTTTCCGTTAGGGAGGCTATTATTTTTTGTCTTCCGGGCGATCTTTGATCTGTGATGCTTTTAAGTAAACCTTTTTACCCGTTTTGTTTACATAGTATTTTTTATTTTTATTGTTAATGTAAACATCGGTCCCATCCGGAGCCATCTTGCCTTTCCATACTTTGTCGGAAATTTTAGAGGTTCCCTTAACAGCTACTTCAGCAGTTTTATCACCTACCTTTTTAGCGGTTTTTTCAATTTTATCGCCTACGCTTTCTTTTTTTTCCTGTCCTTGTGCCGAAATCGAAAAGGCTGTAAGCAATCCCAGAAATAGCACAGTTAAAATGTTGCTTCTTTTCATACTATAATTATTTTGAAGTTAATTCGGTTAAAGATTTTTTTAGCCGTAGCAGGTGATGCGTTTTTCGTTGTATGAATGTTCTATTCTATAAAGGTACTAATAAAATAGATAGTTGTTGACTAATGTGTTGATTTTTAGTGCCCTTTTTGTTGGAGTATATTGTTTATAGACTATTGTTAACCTGTAAATAAATCTATATTCGAAAATTATGGTAGAAAAAGTCCGATTATAAAGACTAACAGTTCATATGATGGAATGATAATACCGTAAAGATCTAATATTGCATCACGTTCTTATTCAAATCTCACTTGTAATTATTTTGGTAAGTTTTTTGTTGATGAGGAAGGGATGGCAGCTTAAATACGGATTGTATTTGCCGGATAAACTTTTTGTATCTTGAGATTATACGAAATGCATTATCTATTAGGTATTTATATAGCTATATTTTAAGTTTTCCCTTTCCCCATCAATTAACACAATCAGTACTCTAAATTACAGGATCGTATCTTTCCCTAAGATATTGAATAAGAATTTTAAAGTCCTGTTAAAGCAGGCATCACTCCATTTTTTAGTTCCCCGGCTATTTTTAATTATATCGATTGATATCGATTATGTTTTGCTTTCGAATGTGCTATGTACATATCGAAACAATGCGCAAGCTAATAAATAATAAGTTAAAACTAAATATATATATCTTATGCTTATGAGAAAAAAACTCCTATCAATTTTATTTGTGCTAGGGGCATTTGAAATGTACGGACAAGTGGGAGTCGGAACGGAACTCCCGGATATTACTTCACAATTGGATGTTGTCGCAAATAATAAGGGAATATTAATCCCAAGAGTAAATCTAATTGATTCCAAAAGTAAAAACCCTATAGTGAATGATGGAACGTTGCCAAATGGTCTTATCGTTTTTAATATTGCTACTTCCGGTCAAATCCCGGATAATGTTAGCCCGGGATTGTATTATTGGCTTGACGGTTCCTGGAATAGAATGATGAGCCCTGTTGATCTTCGAAATCCTAAAGATACTGTGCTATACGATCCGGAAACTGTATCACTAACTTATATTGATCAACAAGGCGATTCGAAAGAGGTTAATATCAGTAACCTTATAAAATCGAATGAAACGATCACAACACTCGTGAAAAATCAGGATGGTAGCTATACCTATACCAATGAAGCCGGACAAACGAAACGAATTGATTTTACAGGAGATGCTGTAGTCGCACAGTTTGATCATGAAGTGGTGCTGGAAAAGATTGAAGCGCTTATTAAACAAAAAGAATCTCAGACATCTCTTGTTTATGATCCGCTAACACATGTGCTGACTTATAAACCGGAGAACGGTGAACTTACCTCTATTAATTTGTCAGAATTATTGAATAATGGTCCGGAAACGCTAACGGCACTGAGTTATGACGCCGCCGCGCATACCATTACCTATAAAGCGGAGGATGGGAATACTACCACTATTAATTTGTCAGAATTATTGAATAATGGTCCGGAAACGCTAACGGCACTGAGTTATGACGCCACCGCGCATAGCCTTACCTATAAAGCAGAGGATGGGAATACTACCACTATTAATTTGTCAGAATTATTGAATAATGGTCCGGAAACGCTAACGGCACTGAGTTATGACGCTGCCGCGCATAGCCTTACCTATAAAGCGGAGGATGGAAATACTACCACTATTAATTTGTCAGAATTATTGAATAATGGTCCGGAAACGCTAACGGCACTGAGTTATGACGTTGCCGCGCATAGCCTTACCTATAAAGCGGAGGATGGAAATACTACCACTATTAATTTGTCAGAATTATTGAATAATGGTCCGGAAACGCTAACGGCGCTGAGTTATGACGCCACCGCGCATAGCCTTACCTATAAAGCAGAGGATGGAAATATTACATCCATTGATTTGAATGCGCTGGTAAATAACCCGGAAACGCTAACGGCACTGAGTTATGACGCCAGTGCGCATAGCCTTACCTATAAAGCAGAGGATGGAAATATTACATCCATTGATTTGAATGCGCTGGTCAATAACCCGGAAACGCTAACGGCGCTGAGTTATGACGCCACCGCGCATAGACTTACCTATAAAGCGGAGGATGGAAATATTACAGCCATTGATTTGAATGCGCTGGTCAATAACCCGGAAACGCTAACGGCGCTGAGTTATGACGCCACCGCGCATAGACTTACCTATAAAGCGGAGGATGGAAATATTACAGCCATTGATTTGAATGCGCTGGTCAATAACCCGGAAACGCTAACGGCGCTGAGTTATGACGCCACTGCGCATAGCCTTACCTATAAAGCGGAGGATGGAAATATTACAGCCATTGATTTGAATGCGCTGGCGAATAACCCGGAAACCATTACGAGACTTTCGTATGACACCAACACATTTATTCTGAGTTATAATGCGGAGGATGGAACGACTACCGAAGTGGATTTATCGGATTTGGTCAATGGCCCGGAAACCTTGACCGCTCTGGTATATGATGAAGAGAGTAAAGATCTGATTTATATTGATGAACAAGGAAGTAGAAACAGAGTTAACCTGCCCGCCATCCAGAACAATGCGGAAGTTGCCACAAGTCCATGGAATGCAGCTGGCGGAACTGGCAGCGCAACATCTGATTCGGAGAATATTTACCATACCGGAAATGTTGGTATCGGAGGACAGCCCGCTCAGGACACAGCCTTAAGTGTAAAAGGATCCGTAAAAATTAATCCGGAGAATGATGAGAGTAAAGTTTCGGTGAATATTGGTGCCGAAAATATGGCTACTGGAGCTAATACTTTGGTAAGTGGTAAACATAATGAAACACACGGAGAAAATACGGCTATTGTTGGAGGAACAGGAAATACTATAACAGAGCGAGGTGAATTTGGTGTTATTGTTGGAGGCGAAGCCAACCGTGTTGAGGAAAGAAATGGAACAATTGTAGGTTCCAAAGAATCTGTTGCCGATGGTCAATATAGCCTGATTTTGGGCGGAAGTAATAATATGGCTCCTTCTGTTTATGAAACGGTTTTAGGAACTAAAGCAAAACTGTATTCACCGATTGGGAGAAGTGATAGATGGGACGAAAATGACCGTATATTCACTATAGCTAACGGGTACGATACTCGATCGAATGCCCTTACGGTTTTGAAAAACGGGAATACCGGTTTTAAAAGTTCAGCTTCTCAGCCTACCGAAACCATCGATGTTGGTGAAGGAAAGGTACGAATCCGACAAATCCAGAATGAAGACGGTAGTGACGAAGATAGATTGGTCGTGGCCGATGCCAATGGGGTTTTGCGTACGGTAGACAGAAGAGATTTACAATTACAGCGCAATGCGGAAGCTCAGATCGAACCTTGGCTGGTCGTGGGATCAAACGAAAAAGCAAGATGGAATGGACAACATATTTATCAGGCCGGTGGTGTATGTATTGGACATTCCAGAGGAGTCTTGCCATGGGCTGAACGGTTACGATTAAATGTAAACGGTGCTGTACGTGGAGGTAAGGATATTAGTGGAGGTGAAATTGGTGCCTTTTCAACTTCCTTTGGACTTCGAAACAAAGCACAGGGAGCCTATGCATTTGTCACCGGAGAAGACAATATTACACAGCCATCAGCAGTACTGGCTACAATAGACGGAGGACATCACAATGTTATAGCTGAGAACACCAGTACATCCGGTATTTTCTCAGGACGAAAAAATAAGATAATGGCCGCCGAAGGGGGTGTTGCAGTAGGAGGTGATGCAAATGTTGTTAATGGTCGTTTTGGTCTGGCGCTCGGAGGAAAGTCAAATGCGGTTAATGGTGAGCGTAGTGTGGTTCTGGGAGGTATCCAAAACAGGGCTATAGGAATTAATGCAGTGGTTGCAGGGGAACAAAATAGTGCTACTGCGAATAATAGTCTTGTATTCGGAAAGCATTGTATAACCGATGCAGAAAATTCCAGTATCATAGGAGGAGAGTTGAATACAATTGATTCTGCAAGTAGTTATTCGGCTATTATGGCTGGAAGATCACATACCCTGCATGCGTCTCCATTTGGATTTATTGTTGGCGGTAGAAATAATGGAATGATGAATTCCGGAGGATCTGTTATATTGGGAGGTGACCTTAACACTATAAGGGTAGAACCAAGACCAAGTGATTCAAATTTGGCTTCGGCTGCTATTATTGGGGGTGATCATAATTTAATAGCAAAAAGGAATTCTGTCATTATTGGTAGTGAATATTGTCACGCTGGGGGTGAATTTAGTATGGTATTAGGAGGATTTTATTCTAGAGCAAAATCTTTTCACGAAGTAATTATAGGGTCTTATACAACCGACTATACCGAAAATTCACGAACGAACTGGGATGAGAATGACAGATTGTTGGTAGTTGGAAACGGAACAATGTCGGAACGCTCTAATGCGATTACGGTTTTAAAAAATGGAAATACCGGTTTTAAAAAACAAGCGGATGCTCCTACAGAAACGATAGATGTAGGATCCGGGAATGTTCGCATCAGGGATATAAATAATATTATGGGCGATTTGGAAGATAAAGTTGTTGTGGCCGGTAGCGATGGGGTGCTAAAAACGATTGGTCGCTCTGAATTCAAGGCACCGGGATCTAATATAACCTTTCGCGATGGTTTGATGGGGCTTGATGTACAACCAGAAGAAACTCTGGATGTAGGTACCGGAAATGTACGTATCCGCAAGATTAACGAAACAGAGGGGGATAAATACCAAGATCGGATTGTTGTTGCAAGCTCGACCGGAGTTTTAAAAACAATAAATACCGGCGAACTTATCGAAACGTTAATTCCGGTTAACGGATTTGTTGCAGCACAAATCAGAGAGCAACAAAAACAAATTGAGTTACAAAGTACAGTAATCAATACATTGAAACAAAGCTTACAGCAAATGAAAGAAAAGCTGGAAGTATTGGAAGCTACTGTTAGTAGAGCAAACTAGTTATAGTTTTCTTCATACTTAGGGTACTTAAAGTATAGGATCCCTTTTAAGTAAGGTGCTTAAAAGGGATTTATATACTGTTTTAAAAGTAAAAGAATCATTGAAATTATGAATAAAATTTTTGTAATAATTATAACGGCTGTCTGTGGAAGTATTCCGGTTTCTGGTCAAACAGTGAATAGCGGACAGTTAAAAGTGTTGCCCGAAACTAAATTTTCCAGTGTTGCCGATTTTAAAAACACCAATACTGCGAGTCTCGAAAATAACGGTACTTTTTTTGTCCATGCCAATTTTCATAACGATGGAATTGTTGAGTACGATCCAACGCAGGAGGGAGTAACCCGTTTTGTCGGACAGCGACAGCAAAATATCTCGGGTGCAGTTGTGAGTAAGTTAAACCATACGCTATTTAATAATCATTCTGAACAACCGGCCCTTTTACTTACTGGTGAAATCAGCATTGGTGGAAATTCGGATTTTGAATACGGAATTATAAAAGTGGAAGAGAACGGTAGTTTTATTTTTGAAGAGAATGCAACCCATAATAATGCCGATATGAATAGTCATGTGGAAGGTTTTGTTGAACGACATGGTAAAAACGAATTTAACTTTCCTGTAGGTCATAACGGTTTTTATAATCCTAAAGCTATCGGAGTGTCGCAACGGGACGATATCGTTTTTAGAGGTACCTATCGTAAGGAAAACTCCAATTCGCAATATCCGCATAGTCAAAAAGAGGAAAATATTCAGTTTGTTGATACGATGCATTACTGGATGTTGGAATGTAATCATGCTGAAATACAAGAACTTCCTTTGAGCTTGTCTATAGACGAAAACCTATTAGAGGCTGATCCGGAATCGGACGGCAATACCGAAATTGCTATTGTTCGTTGGGATAGTGAAGCCCAGCATTGGAAATCATATACGACAATAGTGGATACCGATCAGAAATTAGCGACAGCTATGATAGAACGTGCCGGTATTTTTGCACTGGCAAAGATTAAAAAATCGGATGGTGATGATGAAAACAGTAAAAACAGTGAAATAATTGTTTATAACGGTATTTCTGGAAATAATGATGGAAAAAACGATTTTTTCTTTATTGATGGATTAGAAAAACTGACAGAAAATTCGTTGGAAATATACAACCGATGGGGAGGAAAGGTATTTGATGCGAATCAATATGGCAGTCACGAAAACTGGTTCAGAGGATATTCCAATGTCAAAGGAACTATCGATAAAGGGAAAAAACTTCCATCAGGAACTTACTTTTATGTTTTAACGTATAAAATAGCCAATGGTAAAATTAAAAAGAAAGCAGGATATCTATATATCAATTGAACCCGGAACGCTTGATTATCAATCAAAAGGATTATGCTTTACAACATATCAGGCTATATAAATAACGTTAATGATGAAAAAAATTATAACAATAGGAACAACTTTATTGTGTTTCGTCTGTTCGTTTGCACAACAAGATGTTCAGTATACACAATATATGTATAATAAAATGGCTTTTAATCCCGGATATACCGCGACAAGTGGAATACCTAGTATTGTTGGACTCTATAGGTCGCAATGGATAGGGATTGATGGAGCTCCTAAAAATATAGTATTATCAGGACAAACGCCTATAAAAGAAAACCGACAGGGTATTGGATTTACTGTCGAAAATGATAAAATCGGCCCTTCTTCAGATACCCGTTTGGCATTTAGCTATGCGCATCCGGTAATGCTTTCGGACGAAATAATAATGTCGTTGGGAGTAAATATCTGTGGAAATTTTATGGAAATTGACTATGATAAATTAAAAATTCTTGATCATACCGATAAAGAACTAAGAGGGAAATTGTCACAATTCTCGCCAAATATTGGTGCCGGTGCTTACTTTTATTCAAAAAAATGGTTTGCCGGCTTGTCGGTACCGGATTTTTTAGAAACAAAATTTTACAACGATATACAATCGTCGGTAGCTAAAAGAAAAATGCATTATTATCTTACGGGTAGCTACTCGTTTGATTTGGATGATATGATTCAGTTTAAACCGGGAGCATTGATTAAAATGGTTCCGGGAGCACCTTTAGGAGTCGATGTCTCTACAACTTTTCTTTTTAATGATAAACTGCAGTTGGGAATATCTTACAGATGGGGAAATGCACTCAGTTTTTTGACTGGCTTTAAAATTGGCGATTTTACTGTTGGCTATGCATATGACTATAGTGGGGGGACTGTTGGAACGTATACTTCGGGAACGCATGAGGCTTTTTTGCAATTTGATATTTTAAAAAAACATGCTGAAAATGAAGACAAAGATCTGCCGAAACACAACCATAATACGATGACAGAATTGCTTCAGAGGAATAAAACTGAAGAGCAACAGGATCTGGAACTGAAAAATAAACCAGTTAAAACAAATCCGACTACTACCACTGAAAATAAACAGTTTAAAAATGAAAAACACCTTCGAAAAGAACAGGCAAAACGCGAAAAAAAAATAAAGCAAGCCCAGGAGAAGGCACTTAGGAAAGAAGCTCGTAAAAAGGAAAAAGTACAGCAATCGAGAAAAGAACCTTCAAAAGAGAAGTCGGTTAGCAAAGCGAAAAAGAGCCGTTAAAAAATGCGTAACGTCTTGAAAAAGAAAAGGCAAAACATAATAAACAAAGAGTACGTTGAATAACAGAAAATAAATAGTACTATAAATATAAAAATGGGCTGTCTCAAAAGTCAAAACGCTATTTTTTAGGATAAGAATAATGTGTTAAAATTTAAAAATAACTGACAATGAATCGGTAGAAAACAGGTTTTAAGGCATTTTAGTGTCAATCATTCAAAACAGAAAAGGGGCTGACTCACTTTTGAGACAGCCCCATTTCTTATACAATAAGGTCATAATAAAATAGCAATACTATAATTTGCAGGATTAATTAAGGAAATATGATTTTTTGTATTCCGATGGGGTAATACCGTGGTACTTTTTAAAAGATTTAATAAAGCTTTCGTTGGTATTGAATCCCAGAAAATCATAAACTTTAATATGTTCTTTGCTTTTTGTTTGAAGTAAAACAACGGCCTTATCCATTTTGTGTTTTAAAAAATATTTCTTTGGAGATATTCCGTAAATCTGCATGAAATGTCTTTTAAAAGTAGAAAGGCTGAGATTACACATTGATGCCATTGAAGAGATACTGGTGTTTTTATATATGTTATTCTCTACAATTTGATGTATTACTGATTTTTGACGACAAATAATATTAATAAACCAGTTGATTGTATCGGGATTTTGGCTGAACAAATCCAACATAAATTCCTCAAATTTTACAAGGCATATGTTTTCTGGAGCTTTACCATGAGTAATATATTGTAAAGAAGGTAGAAAGCAACTATTGATAAAATCACTCTTGTGGCATTCCAGGTAACTCTCCAGATAACGAACCGTACGGTTGTTCTTTACTTTTAGAAAATCCGGATATTTTAAAAGAAAATCGTTGAGAATCTTATTATTAAACATAATGCAGACACCTTCAATATGATTATTTTCTTTTGAACTCGTCTCACAAATAAATTGAGCACCAGTCGAGAAGACCATATAATTGCTGTTGTTTAGTGCAATAGCATTTCTTTTGATAATTACTTTTTTAATGCCCTTAATCGGAAAAAAAATCATATTGTAATTAAGGACTGCTTTAATTTTTGATATGGGCCTTTGGGTCTGAAAGTGAATTATTTGTGCATCGTTTACAAGGTCATTTGTCAGACAGCGGGCGGTTTCAATTGAATTAAATACACGATCTTCCATCATAGTAAGATATTAATAAAATTAAACTTAATCTTTTGATTCATGACAGTATATTTATACTATCATAACATACATGTTCAATGCAATAGTATTGGAACATCATACGGATGTGTAAAGTTTATTTGTCTTGAGGCAATATCACTAAATGTAGCTTTATGATTCAAATGAGTACTGTAATCATTTACATCATAATCTACTAATGGGAGGAATCGAAACTGGGGTGAATTTGTCTTGGTTTATCGCATAGGCATTAAATTTAGATTACTAATTCTTTTTAACGGTTGCGGGGGTAAGTATTCTGGGGAGTAAAAGAAATAAGAAATCCCTTTTTATTAAGGATAACTTATTGCGAAACTTATGGAAAAAGTTATTTCCATAAATTAAAAACGGAATACAGGTAACCTTGTATTTTGGCTTCAGGCTTATGGTGTGGTTACTTGGACCGTTTTTGTATAAAACAAATATAGTTAAAAAATATTAGAAAAATAAAGAAAACATAAAAAAAAGTTAATTTCAGCATAAATGGTTAAAATATGTAAAATTTAGTTGTAAAAATGTACTTTTTATTAAGTAAACTCCTGAAGTGCCGCAATACAAATCTTAAGTTGCTACTCAATCGTTCATTTTTCTTTACTAAAAGATTGAATGATTTGAATATAAAATTTCTATTCATTCCTTTGTTTCAGAATTTGAATAATTATTAAAAACAAATTAGATTAAGCTAATATAAGGCTCTGAATCAGAATACTGGAATCGCTTTGGAAGATTTAAAAAGAATAGCCTTATAATGTAAAACGAAATCATCAGATTACTGTTCGCACTGATGTGTATTAAAAAAAGTACTTGACTATTAAATGTAATGCTAAACTATTGCTTTTGATTTTTATGAAAAAATTTATTGGGGTTAGTTACTATTTCCAGCGTGAAATAATTTATTTTTTTTCATATTTAATCCAAAAAAATGTATTTTGATCGTTTTTTTTGCCGGTGTGGTTAACCGGCTTTTTTTATTTATAAATAGCAGTGAGTGTCGTTTATATTCCTTTTGAGATCTTAAATTTGAGAAGAATTTAACAGGATTTTATAACTTTAAACGGAACAGTTCCGATTTAGAATCCTTAAATTTAAGGAATTCTAAAAACAGTCTGAATAGCCCGAATTTAGGCTGAATAACTCAAAATCTACCAATAACTATGGAAACGATTATCATCGCAACTGATTTTTCAGCCGAAGCTATTAATGCTGCAAAATATATTGCTAAAGCGGTTACCGGAAAAACCTATCGACTTGTACTTTATAATCTGTATAACACTTCTATTCACGCCCAAAATGCACGCTTGTCGGCTATGGAAATCGATAAAATGTTTCAAACACAAAAAAATAAGGTAAACGAAAAAGCAAGTACTCTAAGCGAAATGTACCATGTTGAAGTGGTGGCACATGTAGTAGCGGGTAATTTTTACGATGAATTGGTAAAATGTATACAACAATTTAAGGCCGAATTGGTGGTAATGGGAATGGCCGAAAGATCGGTGGAACAAGATTTGTTGGGCAATACAACCACCGCTGCGATCAGTATGTTGAAATTCCCGGTACTGAGTATTCCTTTGGGAGCCGAATATAACGGCATTAAACATATTCTTTTTGCCTGCGATATCGTGAGAGGCGTGCATAAGAGGGTACTCGACAGAGTACGGGAAGTTGCAACCGATTATAATGCCTCGGTTGAAGTGTTTCATATCCGGGAAAAATCGGAAGAATTCACGCAGCAACAAGACGAAAAACATCCAATGGAAGAAACATTATCCGGAATTCAGCATACCTATAAAAACGTACAGTCGTCTGAAATAATTAAAGCCATTCGGGATGAAATTGTAGCCTCTGAAACGGATTTATTAATTATGGTTCCGTATAAATATGGTTTCTGGGATTCGATGTTACACAAAAGTAAAACCCGAGCGATGGCATCCGGAAGCAAGGTCCCCTTATTATCGCTTCCGTTATAAGGCAATTTAAATTCTTTTTAAACTATAGGTTAAATTTAAGAATTGACTTGTTTTCCAAAAAAGGACGCTCTAATTTTGTCATGTGAAAAAACTGGCCGTATACATACTCGTATTGCTGATTAGCCTGAACAATTGCTTTTTTGTACAATTGTTCAAACTGCCGGTTCTGTTTCAACACTTTGAAGAACATCAAAACGATAATGGAAATCTCGGCTTTGTCGATTTTCTGGCCATGCATTATTGGGGCGACGATATTAACGATTCTGATGACGATCGCGATATGCAGTTGCCTTTTAAAAAAGTGGATCACCATGTGCCGCATTTGGTGTTTATTCCGAATCGTATTACCTATACTACAACTATCAATCGTATACCGGATACTTCCCGGTTAAAAATTACCTATAATAGCCACTTACACCCTAATCCGCATTTGGGTGCTTTGTTTCGTCCTCCAATCGTATAACTTCTGTATCGGATTTTAAAAAAATACCAAAGGCACTATCGTGTCTGTTGGTGCATTTACTATAAATTCAAATGAAGTCATGCTTACAAAAATCATTCAATTTTCAGTTAAAAATAAACTGGCAATTGGGATCTTCATGCTACTATGGGTAGTCTATGGTACCTATGAAGTGACCCGTTTGCCTATCGATGCCGTACCGGACATCACGAACAATCAGGTACAAATTATCACAACGGCACCAGCCTTGGGAGCCGAAGATGTGGAACGGTTGATCACCTTCCCGATCGAACAGGCTATTAGTAATATCCCGAAACTAAAAGAAAGTCGGAGTATTTCCCGCTTTGGGTTGTCGGTTGTTACAGTCGTTTTCGATGAAAAAGCCGATGTGTACTGGGCGCGACAACAGGTTACCGAACGCCTGCAACAAGTAGCTATCGACGAAAATGCCAACCGA
Organism: Flavobacterium sp. WV_118_3; assembly: GCF_039778605.1. Taxonomy (NCBI): domain Bacteria; kingdom Pseudomonadati; phylum Bacteroidota; class Flavobacteriia; order Flavobacteriales; family Flavobacteriaceae; genus Flavobacterium; species Flavobacterium sp. WV_118_3. The sequence goes on from NZ_CP156060.1 coordinate 935,643, forward strand.
CCCGAAATGGCACCGGTAACCACCGGATTGGGCGAAATTTACCAGTATGTTCTCAAACCCCAAAAAGGTTTTGAAAGTAAGTATTCACTCGCCGATTTGCGGACCATACAGGATTGGACGGTGAGGAGACAGTTGCTTGGAACACCAGGTATTGCCGATGTCGCAACCTTTGGCGGAAAGCTAAAACAATATGAAGTAGCCGTTAATCCTGCCCGACTCAAAGCACACAATCTAACCATTAGTGATGTTTTTACAGCGCTAAACCGTAGTAATCAGAATACTGGTGGCGCCTATATCGAAAAAGGACCAACCGTTTCCTATATCCGTAGTGTAGGGCTGGCACGGGATATAAAGGATATCGAAAACATTGTGATCAAATCTACTCAGGCCGGAACGCCGGTACTGGTTAAAAACATTGCGGAAGTAAAATTAGCAGCTGCCATCCGTTATGGAGCGTTAACCACAGATGATCGCGGAGAAGCCGTAGGCGGAATCGTGATGATGCTAAAAGGTGAAAATGCCAGTAATGTAATCGATAACGTCAAAAATAAAGTCTCCGAAATCGAAAAAATCCTTCCGGAAGGCCTTACGATTGAACCCTTTCTGGATCGTACCAAAATGGTCGATAATGCTATTGGGACCGTAGAAAAAAACCTTATCGAAGGCGCGCTGATTGTCGTTTTGGTACTCGTTCTCTTTTTAGGAAACCTAAGAGCCGGACTTATTGTCGCTTCGGTAATACCACTTTCGATGCTTTTTGCCATTTGTATGATGAACGCTTTCGGGGTAAGTGGTAACCTGATGAGTCTCGGAGCGCTCGATTTCGGACTGATTGTCGATGGAGCCGTGATCATCGTGGAAGCCCTATTGCATCATTTACATTCGGAAAAAAAATACCAACTACGAACCGATATTTCACAACAGGAAATGGATCGGGAAGTAACCGGATCGGCTTCCCGTATGATGAATGCGGCTGTTTTTGGTCAGATTATTATCCTGATCGTTTATTTGCCAATTCTGTCTTTACAAGGGATTGAAGGGAAAATGTTCAAACCGATGGCGCAAACGGTCGCTTTTGCAATTCTCGGTGCTTTTATCCTGTCGTTAACGTATGTTCCTATGGTTAGCGCACTGTTCATCAGTAAAAAAGTAAACCACCAACCCAATATTTCCGACAGAATAATGACGCGTTTGGAAGCAGGGTATCAAAAACTACTTTCAAGAGCGTTAATTTTCCGAAAAGGAATCATAGCGGTTGCAATCGTTTTGTTTTCGTTGGCAGTATTGTTATTTACCCGAATGGGAGGCGAATTTATCCCACAACTGGAAGAAGGTGATTTTGCCGTCGAAACCCGATTGTTACTCGGAACGAATCTGACTACAACTACCGAAACCATACAGAAAATATCCGTCGCACTAAAGGAACGGTATCCAGAAGTAAACCGGGTAGTATCCCGAATCGGTAGTGCCGAAATACCAACAGATCCGATGCCGATTGAAGGAGGTGATATGATCATTGTACTCAAAAATAAATCAGAGTGGACCAGTGCGGCTTCTTTTTCCGAATTGGCCGAAAAAATGGCAGCTACCGTTCAGGAAGTCGCGCCAGGGGTGACAACGGGTTTCCAGTTTCCGGTGCAAATGCGCTTTAATGAATTGATGACCGGTGCCAAACAGGATGTCGTTTGTAAAATCTATGGAGAGAACCTTGATAAACTGGCACAATATGCCGATCAATTAGGAGCGATTAGCCATAGTGTAAAAGGTACAGCCGATTTATATGTCGAAAAAGTAACCGGTATGCCACAAATTGTGATCGATTATAACTGGGCCGAAATGGCCAAATACGGACTGTATGTTCAGGATATTAACCGTACGGTGAATGCTGCATTTGCCGGTGCCGTGGCCGGGAATATTTATGAAGGCGAAAAGCGTTTTGATCTGGTCGTACGGGTCGATGCCACCGGACGAAAAGACATTAACGACGTTCGGAATCTTCTGGTAGCTACGGCTTCCGGAGCGCAGATTCCGTTATATCAGGTAGCCTCGGTTCAGGAAGTGGAAGGGCCAAATCAGATTCAACGGGAAGATGCCAAACGCCGGATTATTGTAGGATTTAATGTGCGTGGTCGCGATGTACAGAGTATTGTAAACGAGCTGCAACAAAAAGTAAGCACCCAAATTAAATTTGATCCGGGGTATTATGTGACTTATGGCGGTGCTTTCGAAAACCTGCAACAGGCAAAAAGCCGATTAGCGGTAGCGGTTCCGGTGGCATTACTGTTAATCTTCGGACTATTGTATTTTGCTTTCCGATCGTTTAAGGAAGGGATTATCATTTTTACGGCCATACCGCTATCGGCTATCGGTGGCGTATTTGCACTGATCTTACGGGATATGCCGTTTAGTATTTCGGCCGGAGTTGGTTTTATCGCGCTTTTTGGGGTGGCGGTTCTAAATGGAATTGTACTGATTTCAGAGTTTAACCGAATTCAAAAGCAGGGCGAAATTTCGGATCCATTACTACTGATCATGACCGGTACCAAAAACAGGTTGCGACCGGTGTTGATGACCGCAGCGGTGGCTTCCTTAGGATTCCTACCCATGGCATTGAGTAATGGTGCCGGTGCCGAAGTACAACGTCCGCTGGCTACGGTGGTTATCGGCGGATTGCTAACCGCTACTTTGTTAACCTTATTTGTATTACCAGCCATTTATTTAATGACCTATCATACGAAACAATTTCAAAAGAAAATGAAAAAAAATAAAAACAATAATATGCTCCTATTCTTGTTCGGATTTTTGATTTCCGGAGGATTATGGGCGCAGGAAATGGTTCCGGTTTCGCTGGACCAATCGGTTGCCATTGCGATCAAAAACAATAAACGAATCCGGGCAGCGCGACATAACGAACAATCGAAAGAATGGTTACGCCAGTCGGCTTACGATATCCCGAAAACCAATGTGGATGTCGACTACGGCCAATTTAATAGTCAGTTTAAAGATACCCGTTTTGGGATAAGCCAGACGTTTAATTTTCCAACGGTATATTCCCGGCAAAAGAAAGCATTCACAGAAGGGTTTCGGGCGGCTCAGGCACAAACACAACTTACGGAGCAAGAGTTAAAAGCGCAGGTGCGCCTATGGTATTATGAGCTAATCTGGCTACAACATAAAAAAGAGTTATTGCATTATGCCGACAGTATTTATCGTTTGATGGAAGAGAAGTCGAAACTACGGTTTAAAGTTGGCGAAACGAATATATTAGAGAAAAGTGCCTCGCAATCGGCACGACAGTTTTATACGAATCAATTCAATATGATCAATAAGGATATTGCGATTGCACAGCGATCGTTTAATACGGTTTTGCAGGATAGTATTGTATATGTTCCGGAGGTTTCCATAATAAAAATGGACGAAAAAGGAAGGTTTGAAAAATCATCTGCCGAAAATCTTCCGGCGGTAAAGGTATCGCAATACGAAGCCGAAAGTGCCCGTTGGCGTTGGAAAACAGAACGCGCCAGAATGTTACCGGATATCACGTTAGGGTATAATAATCTTAGTATTACCGGTTTTCAGACCAATGCGTCGGGACAGGAAGTCTATTACGATAGCAACCAACGGTTTAGTTATATAAATGCCGGGATAAGTCTGCCGTTGTTTTTCGGAAGTCAGTCGGCGCGTAGTAAAGCTGCCAAAGCCGAATGGGATTATTATAAAACGCAGGCGGAAGCCATAAAAACGGAACTTTCGGCACAACAACTCAACGCCGCGAAAGAACTGGAAAAATTCCGGGAAAGTTTACAATATTATGAATCACAGGGACTTGAAAATGCCCGAACAATCATCGATGCGGCAAACAGTCAGTTAAATAATGGGGATATCGATTACCTGCAATGGGTATTGGTAGTCAATCAGGCCATCACCATAAAAAATGAATACCTCGATACGGTCAATAATTACAATAAGGCTGTGATTCGGGTACAATCTTTAAACAACTTTTAAATCATGAAAAAGTATAGCATCTCCATAGTCGCATTCGTATTTTTGACATTGATTTCCTGTAGTAAAAAGGAAACCGAAACATCAAAAGATGCCACACCACCTACGCCGGGCATTGTAAAGCTGAGTGCCGCACAGGTTCAAAATGCCGCAATAACGGTAGGACAACCTTCAGAAAAAGAACTTAGTGGCGTGCTGTCCTTACAGGGAACCGTAACCGTACCGCCACAAAGTCGCGTGGACGTAACGTTTCCGTTGGGTGGTTATATCCGTAAAACAAACGTAATGCCGGGTATGCATGTCAAAAAAGGACAAGTACTGGCGCAAATCGAAGACATGCAATATATCCAGATGCAACAGGATTATCTTACGGCTAAAGAAAAATACAATCTGACCGTAATGGAATACAACCGTCAGAAAGAATTGAATGCTAAAAAAGCCAGTAGTGACAAACTGTTCGAGCAAATTACAAGTGAACGCGAAACCCAGCGGATTGCGATGACTTCATTGGGGCAAAAACTTTCGTTACTGGGAATCGATACCAGACGATTGTCTACCGCTACCATCAGTAAGTCCATTGCCATTGTATCGCCGGTAAACGGACTGGTGTCGAAAGTAAATATCAATATCGGAAAATATGTCGGACCAACAGAAATGTTATTTGAATTGGTCGATATACAGGATGTCGTACTGTCTTTTACTGCTTTTGAAAAAGATATTGCCTATCTGCAAGCCGGGCAAAAGCTGGAAGTCTACACGAATGATCAGCCGGATCGGAAGTACCGGGCGACGATCGCGTATATTAATCAAGCCTTGAATCAGGATCGCGCTGCTGAGGTGATTTGTAAACTGGAATCCTACCAGCCGGCTTTATTTCCGGGACTTTTTGTAAACGGTACCATTCAGGTGCGCTATACAAAAGCACTTACCGTTCCGGAAGCTAGTGTGGTGGATTGGAAAGGAAAAAAATACGTTTTTGAGGCACAACCGGATAATCGTTTTGCAATGATTCCGGTAGCTGCAGGAATTGCACAGGATGGATTACAACAAATTGTATCCGATAAAATCCATTCGGGTTCCAACCTGGTCATCCAAAATGCTTATACGCTGCTGATGAAAACGATGAATAGCGGAGAAGAATAAAGAATAAAGAATAAAGAGAAAAGAATAAAGAGAAAAGAGAAAAGAGAAAAGAGAAAAGAGAAAAGAGAAAAGAGAAAAGAGAAAAGAGAAAAGAGAAAAGAGAAAAGAGTTGGGCCGTTAGCAATAATTTGCCCGAGATAGAAAGACCTGTCAGGAATTGTCTCACCTGACAGGTTTTTTCGTTATATACCGAAATTGGAAAGCGGTGCCGTGAGTCGTTCCAGAAAATAACGGGCGGCTTTTTTCTGATAGGCATCCTGATGTGTGATGATCATCGCACGTCGGGTCATATTGATTTTATTAATCGGAATAATGGCCAGTTCTTTGTCGATCGCAACGGTGGTTTTCGCCAGAATGGTATACCATTTTCCGGATTTTACCAAGTCGAGTAAAGTGGGAATATCATTGATTTCGGCCGATATTTTCGGATGAATGTTGTGCTTCGCAAAGATGTCACCCACAAACTTCCGGGTACTGTAACCAGCTGCCGGTAATACAATTGGCAATTGACGTATTTCAGTCAAATCAATTTCTTTTTTAGCGGCCAGCGGACTATTTAATGCCGCAACCAAACACAATGGCGATTCGAACAACAGTGTATACGTCAGGTTTTCATCGGCTACGATTTCTTCAAAAGCCAGAACCAGATCCAAATGCAAACCGATCAGTTTGTCGTGTAATTCTTCCGAAGTACCAAAGTACACTTTTACAGTAACACCAGGGTAATCGCTCAGAAAGGCAATTAATGCCGGTGTGAGCAGATGGCGCAATCCATAGGTCACGCCAATAGAGAGATCGCCGGTTTTAAGTTCGCCGAGGTCTTTTAATAGGGTTAATCCGCTATTGGCTTTGTTAACGGTTTGCAGTGCATAACTGTAAAAAAGAGCTCCGGCTTCGGTGAGTGTAATCCGTTTGCCGATCCGGTTAAACAAAGGTGTGTCGAGTTCGATCTCCAGTTGTTTAATCTGTTGCGACAACGTACTCTGACTGATATTAAGCGCTTCGGCGGCAGCGGTAAAATTGAGTAACTCCTTGGCCTTTATAAAATATTTCAGTTGACGTAGTTCCATTTTTAAATCGGTTTTATCGATTGATGATATAGAAAAATAACGTTTTACAAATTTATAGATTATAGGGAACTTTGTAGTGTAAAATGATGTAAAAATGAATATGTTCCGGTCACTTAAGTATAGAAATTTCCAGCTTTTCTTTTATGGACAATCTATTTCTTTAATGGGAACCTGGATGCAAAAAACGGCTGTAAGCTGGTTGGTTTACCGACTTACAGGATCGGCCTTTTTATTAGGGTTGGTCACTTTTGCCAGTCTGATTCCTTCTTTGGTACTATCGCCTTTTGCCGGTAGTTATATCGAAAAGCACAATCGCTTTAAAATTATGATGAAAAGTCAGGTCATTTCGATGCTACAAGCGGGTACGTTGGCCATAATGATTTACTTTAAATATTATAGTATTCCGGCGCTGATCGGTTTAAGTTTGCTTCAGGGGATCATCAATTCGTTTGATGTAATCTGTCGGCAAACGCTTATGATGGATATGGTGGGGAATAAAGAGGATCTGCCCAATGCCATCGCGTTAAATTCAACGATGACCAATCTGGCCCGGATCATCGGTCCGGCTTTGGCAGGATTGGTGTTGGGAACTTTAGGCGAGGATTTTTGTTTTATCGGGAACTTTTTAAGTTATATTCCAGTATTGTATTGTTTGTACCGAATGGACATACGGATTTCAGAAAATACCGAACCGGTTAATAATGTATGGTACGAGTTAAAAGAAGGGTTTCATTATCTGATACACGAAAAAGAGTTGATCAGCTTGATTTTGTTGCTTTCGATGAATAGTCTGATCGTGATTCCGTTTAATACGCTGATGCCTGTTTTTGCGAAGGATATTTTTAAAGGTACAGCCAGTACTTTTAGTTTGTTCGAAAGTGCTATCGGTCTTGGGGCAGTAATCAGTGCCGTGTATCTGGCGAATCTTAAAAAACTGGATCATATTATTAAAATCATTATAATAGCCGGTTTTATGCTCGGAAGTAGCGTGATGTTACTGGCGGGTTCCAACCTGATTTCGCTTTCGGTAATCTTATTAGTAGTAGCGGGTATCGGAATGATGGCGCAAACATCGGCTATCAATACCTATATACAAACCCATGCGCATCCGAGTATGCGTTCGCGTGCGATCAGTTATTTTATCATGGGATATCAGGGACTAATTCCGGTTGGAAGTCTTCTGGCGGGTGTTGTAGCCGAGTCGATTGGTGTGCGTTTAACCGTGGTTTTCCAGGGCGCGATCGGAATTGTAGCGATATTGGTGTTCTACCTATATTGGAAACGAATGAAAACCAATAGCATTGTAAAAGAAGAAGTGTATAGCAAAGAACAATTCTAATTATGAAAATCATACCCCTTAGAGAAGGTCTGTTTTGGGCCAGTAAAACCAAAGAATTTACCTTGGTAGATAGCGCTCTGGTTGGAGAGCCGGGTGCATTAAAAATGGCAATATGTCCTTTTCTGATCCAACTTCCGGACGATCTGGTTTTGGTTGATGCCGGACTGGGTTTTGAACGCAACGGAAAACCGATTTTGATTTCGTTGTTACAAGACGCCGGATACGAACCGGAACAAATCACAAAGGTTTTGTTGAGTCATTTGCATAAAGATCATACCGACGGATTGGGATTTTTGGAGGACGGTCATTTTGAGACCTATTTTCCGAAAGCGAAGCTATTCCTGCAACAACGGGAAATGGATTATGCTTTGTCACAACCGGAAAATCCGTCGTTTAATTTACGAACGATAAAAGCCTTACAACAATTGTCAAATGTGCACTATATGAATGCCGATCAGGGGAAAATAGGCAACTATATTACTTTTGAAGTCACCGGTGGTCATTCGCCGTTTCACCAGGTATTTTGGTTTCGGAATGACGATCAAATTGCATTTTATGGCGGCGATAATCTGCCACAGGAATCTTATCTGAAATACCATATCGCCTATAAAACCGATTATGACGGAAAAAAAGCAATGGCATTACGTCAGAAATGGGAGCAACAGGCCCGGGAGGAAAATTGGAAAATATTGCTTTACCACGATCTGGAAAAACCGATCGTCGAATTATAAAAAAGGATTTCGGTTTAAAAAGGACTTTATGGAAACGTAAAGTCCTTATAGTAATACCGGTTATATCCTTTTAACATTGATCATCGAAAAGGTTTCCGAAGTTTATTCTGGCGCGATTTAAAAAATAATACAACAATCATTGTACTTACCAATCAAGGGGATGCTTTTCCGGTTTATAACTTTTTGGACGAGATAAAAGAAACTCTAGTAAAACAGGTCGTTTTGCGTTTTTTTAAGCCGAAAATCTACCGTTTTATTTTGTCAATAAAATAGTGATTTTGAGTGGTATACAGCTGTTTTAAATGGTTATTTTTAATAGATAACACTAAACGCATTAAATATGATTTCAAAATTGAAAAGCTTGTTCCTGGTTGCTGTTGTGGCCGGGTTCTCTCAAAGTTTGAGTGCACAGGATATCAGAGTTGGTGTACACGCCGGTTTCCCGATTGGCGATGCTGCTGATGTTTCGTCATTTAATTTAGGAATAGATGGTGCCGTTTACTTTTATAAAGTAAAAGACTTTCTGGATTTGGGTATCGCAACCGGATATTCCCGTTTTTTTGGTAAAACGCAAACGGTGGCGGGTATGGATTTTACGTACGACGATTTTGGCTACATTCCAGTGGCGGCTTCGGGTCGTGGAAAATTTGATCACAATATTTTCTACACCGCAGATATCGGGTACGGAATTGGTCTGAATAACGCCGACGGTGGTTTGTATTACCAGGGTAAAGTAGGATGGAACAAAGATAATTTCGATCTGTTCGCCTTTTACCGTGGAATATCCGATAATTTTACAGTGTCTGCTATTGGGGTAGGTGTGGCGTATAAACTACACTAATCCTTTTTTAAAATTTTGTAACTGCTATACGCTACCGCCAAACCGGTAGCGTTTTTTAATTCAATTTGATTACCTTCGACCGGATTGTAGCACTATCGTATGGCTGATTTACCTTTACAACAGCTGGGGAAAGCCCTGGATTTTATCGAGCAACATCTGGAAGAACCTTTGTCGGTAGAAAAAATCGCTACTGTAGCAAATTATTCGCCCTTTCATTTTCAGCGGTTGTTTAAAGCATATACCGGCGAAAACCTGTTGGAGTTTTACAATAGAAAACGGATCGAAAAAGTGGCCGCTTTATTGATTCGGGATACGAAGGAAACGATTGGAACCTTGGCATTTCAATATGGCTTTTCGGATAATGCAGCGCTGACGAAGGCATTTAAAAAACGCTATTCGGTGAGCCCGACGGAATTCCGAAAACAACGTAGTAGTCGGTATGACAAAATTAAAAAGAGCACGAATGGACAAATTTTTCAGGGATTTGAAGCCTATATTTGGCGCATCGAAAATCTTAAAAACTGGATGGAAATGAATGCAGTAATAACAGTAGAAGAAATGGTTGCGTTTCCAATGATTTACCAAAATCATATTGGTGTGGAAAATCTGGACGCGACTTTTACAAAAGTGATTGAATTTGCGTTGGAAAATAAACTGACAAATCCTGAAAAGATCGCAGCGATCCGAATCTATCACGATAGTTTTAAAATTACGGCTCCGGAAAAAGTCCGTATGGAAATTGGAGTAGTGGTCGATCGGGAAATCCAATCCGATCCGGGTATTTTTTTCAAAAACCTGTCACCCGGAAAATGTATTACCGCTAATTTTGAAATTGACCTTGCCGATCTTGAAAAAGCCTGGTCGTCGTTATACATCTGGATGAATGAAAACGGCTATCGCCCGGCGGAACAATTGCCATTTGAAATCATTCGGAATAATTACAAGGAACATCCACAGCAAAAATGCATCCTTACCTTGTGTATTCCGGTTGTGTCCAAAGCAACGCTTTAAAATGACTCTTTGACTTCAAAGCGGAGTGTTTCCCGTGTTTTTGGATGTACAAATTCCAGATAAGCGGCATGGAGATGCAAACGGTCGGCACCGGTTCCGTATAAATCGTCGCCTACAATCGGAGCGTTTAAACCTTGTTCATGGGCGGCGTGCATTCGTAATTGATGCGTCCTTCCGGTAAGCGGCCAGAAATGAATTCGGGTTGTTGTCGTTTGTCGACCTACGACTTTCCAAACGGTAACGGCTTTTTTACCATGGGTATCACAAACCAGTTGTCGCGGTCTGTTGTCCAGATCGCCCCGTAGCGGAAGTCGGATTTCACCTTCGTCTTGTTTTACCAGTCCTGATAAAAGGGCGGTATAGCGTTTTATAACCGTACGTTTTAAAAACTGACGCTGGATGTGTTTGTGGGCTTCTTTGGTTTTGGCGACAACCAAAAGTCCCGAGGTGGCCATATCCAAGCGGTGAATGATCAACGGTTCGATGTTGCCCCAGGTTGTTTTGAGTCGGGTATAAACCGAATCCTGAATTTGTATGCCCGGAACCGATAGGAGTTCGGCGGGTTTGTCGACTACAACAAGGCTATCGTCTTCGTATATGATTTTCAGCGTGGTATTTTCTCCGTGGTTTTGTAACAGCGGATTATCATCCATCGGAATACCGTCCAACATATGTTTTAAAATCGGCTGACATTTACCGGTACAAGCCGGATAAAACTGACGGTGTTTGCGGATTTCCGATTTTGGAGAGGCGCCCCACCAGAATTCGGACATAGCCAAAGGTTCTAAACCGTGGATAAAAGCATATTGCAATAGTTTTGGCGTGGCACATTCGCCAGCTGCCGCGGGTGGTTTTCCAAAGACCGTTTCGCTAAAAATAGATTGCAGGCTTTTGGTTTTTCTGTCTTTATTTAAAAAGGAATACTGCTCGAAAAGTTGCTGCTGTAAAGCGGCCGACTTTTCTTTGCGTTCTTTTTTTAACGCTTCTATCTGATCGTCAAATTGAGCTAATTGTAAACGGGTTTCGTCCAAACATGCTTTCCATTTGTTGGTTAGCACTTGTAACTCCCATTTATCGCGTAAACTTTGTTTGATCAAATCGGCTTCAAAAACGGCATATTCCGATTCCGTTAGGCTGCTTTGCTGAGCTTCACGGCTTTTTTTGCGTTCTTCTTTATTCGCTTTTAGCTGTTTTTTAAAAGCGGTAATTTCTTCCTGCGACTGACTTACAAATTGTTCCAGTTCAGTTTTCAATCGGTGGTAAAGCGGATTGGCTGTTACTGTTTCGATCTGACTGTTAATACTGTTTAGAATGGTTTCTTCTTTTAGAAAAAAGCTGTTTTCAAGTAGCATGTCAAAAACAGGTGGGACAAAGCGCGGATGCTGATTCGTACCGGCCAGTTTTCCGGAAAAAGCGGCTAAATAACCTATTTTACCGTTGGCATCCCGAACCACAAGTACACCAAACATTTTCCCGATAGCGATTCCATCCTGATCTTCGATAAGTCCGAAGTTGTGGTCCATATCCGTCTGACTTTCGAGGTATTCCTGTAGTTCTGAAGCAGCAATCTGCGTGAGCGGATGTGGTTCATAATAAAACGGAAACGTAAAGCGTTCCGGTAGCGAAATCGCGTCCAGAATACGATCGGTAAAGTAGGTGATTCTATTTTGGGTGTCGTTGCCCACAGTTATTGATTTTAGTGCTGCGAAATTAGGGTATTTCAGTTTAACAGTCGCTAAAACAGTTCAATTTTAGCCATTCGTATTCTTTTTAGCCAGAAAATCCGGTATTCACGGGTTCCGAATCAAACGTGAAAACAGGTGATTATACGTTTATAGAACTGCAGTCTATCGGTTAATTTTAGAAACTTGTTTAAAAACAGGTGCAACCAAATCAATACTAAACACTAAAGTTATGGGGAAAGTAGTTATTTTAACAGTAGATGGCGGTGGTATAAAAGGGATTATACCGGCCTATTTTCTTAACGAACTGGAAAGCAGATTAAACAAAAGCTGCTACGAACTTTTCGATATGATCGGCGGAACCTCAACCGGAGGTATTATCGCTACAGGATTAACATCGCCAATAAACGGTAACAAACCCTTTACGGCGCAAGAAGTCTTGAACATTTATCAGAACGACGGCAATAAAATTTTTGTACCACAAGAGTCATTAATACCAGACTGTTATGCGCAATATTATGGCGACGATGGTAAGGGTAACGGTATCGAACCGTATTTACAGCAACAATTCGGAATGGGAACCTTAAGTGCAGCGCAAGCCAATATGAAGACACTTAATGGACGTACCAAACACGTGTTTACAACCAGTTATACGATTAATAGCAGCGGTAATACGATACAGAATCCGGTATTGGGACAGGATTACGGACCGTATTTGTTTAATTGGATGGATGCGGCCAAATCGTCTGCCGATGATTATAAAGTGTGGGAAGCTGCTCGTGCGACAAGTGCGGCACCAACCTATTTTCCGGTAGGTAATGTGGGCGGTGGACAGAATTCGAATTCGAATGCACAGGAACGTTGGGTACTCGATGGAGGGGTAATGTCGAATAACCCGGCCATATGGGCCGTAACGGAAGCTTTTCGTACCGGAATGGTAACCAGTCTGAGTGATATTGTATTGATATCTCTGGGAACGGGAACATATGCTTGTGGCGCCGGACTAGTGACTGCGCATCAGGGTGATCCGGATCCCGATAATGGGAACTGGGGTTATATGCCGTGGATTACCAGTGATCTGGAAGATTTGTCCGGGAACGACAATGGGCGTGGTGCCGTTGTGAATATTATTACAGAATCGGTACAGTTGGTCTCGGGACAACAATTACAGGCGTTAACCGCTTCGGGGCTTACGTATTATCGATTGGAACCGCCTATTATTCAGGGACAAACCCATATGGATAATATCGATCCGGGAAATATTGATTCGCTAATCACTACCGCGTCAGAATATCTGATCGATAATGCTACAGGTGAGAAAACGTTTAATGCGATTGTAGCCGAATTGACCGCTTTGCAACCGGTTTCGATTTCCGTTTAATTCAACTTTTGATCAATATAAAACCGGTCTTAGTATTATAAGGCCGGTTTCTTTTTGGCTTTTAAAGCCGTGTATAATTTTTCGTAAACCGGTGTTGCAACACCATAAGTGAGCCCTTCGAAAACAACATAGCCGGTTAAGGCATTCAATTCGGTTTGCTTTTTTTCGTTTTTAAAATCGCTATGTAACGATGAGGTCGCGGCAAATGGAAGCGTTTCTATATTGGCTAAAGTAGTAGCAACACTATCTTCCGGTAGTGGTATTTGTTTGGCTTGTGCCAATGAATAAACTTCCATTAGCAGTGCTAGTAACGTATTGCGTTTGTCCGGATTTTCAAGAATTTCACCAATTGACTGATCATAAAAAGATGTAGCCGTAGCGATGGCCGATACGAACATAAATTTTTTCCAAACTACCGATGCGATATCGGGTGTAAGGGTAGCTTGAATTCCGGCTTGTTTTAAAAGCGTTTCCAGTTGTAAAAGACGTTCGTCCGATGCCTTTTCGGAGCCAAAAAACAGACTTTCGATGTTTCCGCTATTGGTTACGATTCCGGGAGCAGACAAACGGGAAACTACATAAACACAGCCGTCCAACACCATTACATTGGGATAATGGCGTTTAATTTTTGTTGTGCTGTCCAGTCCGTTAAGCAAGGGAAGGATAACGGTTTTTTCGGTGATACAGTCTTGCAATTGTACTAATGTCGATTCCAGATCGTAGGTTTTGGTACACAGAATGATGTAGTCGGCTTTGTCAAGATCGGAAGGCGTATCACTCGCTTTTTGCGGAAAAACGGTACTATTATCCGCACCTTTCACAATCGTAAGACCATTGGCGCGAATGGTATCGAGGTTTTTGCCCCGAGCCAGAAATTGTACGGCTACAGTAGTATCGTTTTGAAATGCTTTCGCTATTAGTCCGCCAAAATAGCCGCCAACACCACCGATTCCGACAATGAGTATGGTTGTCATCAACTTTTATTTTTGTAGAAAGTTAAGCGAAAAAGAATTGGTTATCAAGATGTTTTTTTGCAATTTCTGTATTTCGTTACGATTGTTGTTTTTTTTTCTCGTAATTATGAAATTTTAGTTTATTTTGGCACACGCAAATATGTAACCCAAAAATAAATTAAAATTGAGACGTACTTTATTCCTGTTAATACTCGCTACAAACGTAAGCTGGGCGCAACAAATTGTAAAAGTGAGTAACAATTATGCCAGTGAAAATAAAGAAGTTCAGGAGCTGATCGATTTTCAAAATATCTATATTGAACGATTGAATTTTGTAGGAGAGGCACTTAAAGGCAAGTATTATGAGGTTAACATACAGGAGTTTAAAAACGGAAAACCGTCTCCTAAAGTTAGGTTGTTTGATGGAAGTGAGTCGGATTATTTTAAGATTAGCTTAGAAAGTTTGTCACTGAAATTTTTCTTTAGTATGACCGACGGAAAACTAAAAACGTATATCAAGGGATCTGGTTTCGGTAGTAAAAAAAGCTATTTTAAGTTAAGCAGTGATTCCGAATTATATGCCCTAAAAGATTTTTTGGGCTCGAACGAATTTCTGGAAATCAATATCGCTTCCGAAACGGATATCCCCATTTTTGCGATTATAACACCTACAATGCATAAAGATGGTTCGGGTTCGTATTGCGAAGTAGTGCAATCGGACATAAAACCCGAAAATTTAGGGGCTCATTTTAAAATACCGCACTATTTTTTAGTGAGTATACGCTTTAAATAATATTTTTGAGATGTAATTAGAAACTAAAAAATGGATAATTGTAAAAACTGTACTACAGCTATAACCGATAAATATTGCTCCAATTGCGGTCAGCCGGCACAACTCAAACGAATTGATCTGCATTATATCCTGCACGAGATTGAGCATGTCCTGCATTTTGAACGGGGTTTTTTATATACGATAAAGGAAATACTGCTGCGACCTGGAAAAAATATTCAGGAGTTCCTGACGGAAAACCGCAGCCGATTGGTTAAACCGATTTTATTTATGGTGGTGGTGTCGTTGATTTACTCATTGATCAACCATTATTTCCATATCGAAGAGCATTATGCAACGGGCACGGTTACCCAGAAATCTGCAATAACGGTTATGGGGGACTGGGTGCAAAAACATTATGGCTATGCCAATATTATTATGGGGGTTTTTATTGCGTTATGGGTTAAATTATTTTTCCGAAAATACCCCTATAACCTGTTTGAAATCGTGGTGATGTTATGTTTTGTTATCGGCATGGGAATGCTGATGTTATCAGTATCGGCCTTGTTTGAAGGATTAACGGGAATTCCGGTATTCCTGTATTCCAACTTTTTGGCCACAGTATATTGCGCCTGGGCTATCGGGCAGTTTTTCGACAAAACGAAGCCCCGAAATTATATCAAAGCATTTGTAGCTTATCTTTTTGGGGTCATAACGTTCTGGGGGCTAATAATCATTTTAGGAACTGTAATCGACCTTGTTTTTTAAAAAAGTAAATTAAATCTCGAATAGTCCGTTTTCAGGACTATTCGGTCATCCATTTCACCAAACTGCTTTGTTCCACAATATTCCACGAATGCGGATGCCGGTCGCCATTGGCTCGGTACCCACGGTTTTGAGTAGCTATAAATTCGGTTTGTGTACTGCCCAGTTCTTTTAACGTCTTGGAGGCTTGTTCCAACTGGTAGGCGTTTAAGTCTTCGTAGGTTCTGTTTTTATGCTGTTTTTGCCATTTCAAATCTGGTTCGGAGTAAAAACGGGTTTTAATATCTTTTAAATAGACAATCGTATTGGTCGGTTTGCTGGAAACCAGATAAGGCGAGGCTTTTTTATAATTTTCGAGATGATCAGCAGGTTTTCCCAATGTACTTTCCAACAATTCGATTAAATAGTGGCCTTCCGCGACGGCTTCAGCATCTACATTTTTGGCAACCTCTTTTTGAGAATCGTTGTATAAGGCTTCCAGATCGATTGGAGAGTCGACTACCATAAGACCTTTGGGTTGAATCGCATTTTTACTTTTTATCAGATAACCGGACAATAACATGGCAATATTTCCACCACCGGAAAAACCACCAATATAAAGATTGTCTGTCGCAACTTTATGCTGATTCAGTATGGAGTTGAGTGTTTTTGCGTATTGCGCTTTTTCAGCATCGCTTAGAAAAAGCCGTTGGTTGTAATTTAAAAGCAGAGTCGTAATCCCTTGTTTTTCGATGTCTTTTAGAAATTTAGCCTCGGTTTTCGTGTTGTCAATATCGCAGGGATAGCAGGGAAATAATACTAAAACGGCTTTTTGCGGACTGGCGATTTTGAGTTCGTAATCGTTTCCTGTGAACACTTGTACGGGTTCTTTTTTAGGAGTACAAGCACCGAACAGAATTACCGTAAAGATAACAAATAAGCTTTTTTTCATCTCGATCTAAAATAGGGTTGGATGACGAATGTAGGAAAATTTCCTTTTTATGGGGTACAATTTAACCTTATTTTTGGGTATTATATTGGGCTGTATTTCTACGGTTATGTCGACTGTATGATCGCGCTGTTTTTGTAAATTTGTATGCTTCCGGACGATTAAAACGCGGGGCTTATCATATGATTATACGAAAAAGAGAACACTGGTTTAGAATGCTTTTTGTATGGCATGGTTCGGTATTACCGGGATTAGTACCCCGCTTGTTGTTAATGCTGTTTTTGTCGATAGCGGTGGTTTATTTCCACGGAAAAATATTGTCGTTTAAAGTACCGCTCAATACCGCTCCGTTGACGTTGTTCGGTTTTGTATTGGCGTTGTTTCTGGGTTTTCGGAATAGTGCCAGTTACGATCGTTTCTGGGAAGGACGTAAACTTTGGGGGGCTTTATTGAATGTGACACGCGCGCTAACACGTCAGGCAGTAACACTGGGAACACCGGCCGATAAAAATTCCATTTATAAATTTGTACAACTGTTGAGTGCTTTTACGTATGCCTTAAAGCACCAGTTACGGCATACAGATCCGTACACGGATCTTGAAAAACGATTGGATAAAGTACAACTCGAAAGGGTAGCGAAGGCTCATTATAAACCGACCATCATCCTCAATCTGTTGGGAGAATGGCTACAAAAGGCCAAAAATGAAAACAGAATCGATTCCATTCAACAGAGTCGCTTTGACGAAAATCTGGATAAATTGGCCGATATCCTGGGCGGATGTGAACGAATCCAATCTACACCTATTCCATATAGCTATCGGGTTTTGTTACACCGTACGGTATACCTGTATTGTTTTTTATTGCCTTTTGCTTTGGTCGACAGTTTAGGATGGTTCACTCCCTTTATTGTGGTTTTTATAACCTATACCTTTATTGCCTTTGAAGCCATTGCCGATGAAATCGAAGAACCTTTTGGAATGGAAGCCAACGATTTGGCACTTAATACCATGTGTCAGATGATCGATACAACCATTTTCGAGCAGATTGGTGTGACCCTTGAGGTTTTACCCGAAACAAATCAAAACATCATTGATTAACTGGTATCCGGTTACGGGGCTAAAGTAAAACATGTGATTTTAAAGGAATCGTTGTAAAATCAAAGCCGGTTTAGAAGAAGTACTACCATTTGTTTTCTTTTCACCAATAGGATTCTGTCGTTTCTGGGGCTTTTTTATACGCTTTACAAATAATGGGTACCCTAGACGTATACGTGGATGTACCTTGCATCCCAAAAAGTAGTCTATGCCCGATAGTTATATTGTGTTCAGAACGGTGTCGTATTCGTTATCTTTGCCAGTAAAGTGTTCAATCAAGACAAATCCATAATCACGAGTAAAGGTAAAAGAGCGTTATTGATCCTATTTGCTTTTATAGGCTCGTATCTGATTTCCTATATGATGGATCCGTATTGGACGGATTATGCTACACGACCGCTTTCAGACATTGTGGAAGAATTTGTCATTTCCATTATTTTCTGTGCCGTTATTTCAAAACTTAGTTTGTTCCTCGATCGTTGGTTTAATCAGAAAATGCCCTGGACAATCGATCCGATAAAAAGGTTGGTTATTCAAAGCTTTATACAGATTCTCGGCGTACTATTGGTGACGTTGATTATGCATTTCATATTTGTGCTGATTCTGGAAGAAAACGATGTGGAAGCAACTATAAGTGAAGTTAAAAGCTATTGGCAATGGATCATCGCAACCGTTGTTTCAGAAAAAAATGCTGCGAACGGCCTATAAAACCGCACTGATCGAACAGGAAAAAGCTGCGATTCAGTTTAAGCAAACGCTGCTTCAGGCCGTAGGTGAAGTTTCCGATGCAATGGCAAGATCTAAGGGAGCGTCGCAACGATTGTTATTGGCCGAAGAAAAAGGAATTGCGCTAAACAAAGCAACAAATGATGCGATGAAGTTGTATGCAAATGGGATGGCCAATTACCTGGAAGTGATTACAGCACAGAATAACAAATTGCAAAACGATCTGGAAACGATTACGCTCCATCTGGAAAAATACAATGCTATAACCGATCTGTATCGCGCTTTGGGTGGTGGTGTCGAATGATCAATTAGAAAAAAATAAAAAACACATAGGGATGGAAAAATAAGTTTGTTTTTTTGATTGATTTTTATTGGGAATACTGAAACGAATATTCCCTCCAAAAAGGGGTAAAGGACTCGAAATGGCCTTTGCCACTTTTATTTTTTTAACCTTGAAAAGTAAAAGTAAAAGTAAACAAACGGGCACATTCAGATCATTTTTATGCAGATGGTAGGTGTTCCGTGTTTGATGATTTTATAGAATGTAATCGGATGAATAAAAAAAGGGAGTACTATTGAGCACTCCCTTTGGTTTTGTCAAGCATTGAATTTATATTTTCGATAGTCAATTATAAACAAACTGTAGTCCTAATTAATAGGATTTCCCTGTTATCAGGACGAATAGGTGAATACGAATATAAAGTATCTAAAAAGTCTAACGTAACGATCTTATTATTGAATATTTTCGTCAGGTGGTAAAATATGAATCTGTTTTTCCTTTGTAATCGATTTTACTTCCGGCCAGGTACTTATTTTTAGAAGATTTTCTTCGCTTGCTACACCGGTAATGACACCAAATTCAAAAATACTAGCTATTTGGAAGCCATTATTCCGAAGTTTATCGGCAATTTCTTTTGTATTACCAATAGAATCGTCAGACAGTGTTATTATACTATTTATATCCATAAGAGAACGTCTTTTAGGGGGCGATGGTAAGGCCAACACCAACATCAATACTTTGTAAAGATATGTTTTTTGCTTTTGCTTTCAATTTTTCTATAATTTGCTGAGGTGTGGCATTTGGATGTTTTTCCCATAATAGGGCAAGAATTCCTGCTACATGTGGGGTTGCCATACTGGTACCGGAGATTGTATTATACCTTTTTGGCATAGGCCAGGAAGAAAGTACCATAACACCCGGTGCGGCAATAGCGATTTTCCCGGTAGGATTTATGGAACGATTGGAAAAGTCGGCAACATTAAAATCCGGATCAATTGCAGCTACAGCCAGAATAGAAGGACAGTCGGCAGGACTTCCAACCGGGGCGAATACATTTTGAGAGCGTATACTATCGTTTCCGGCTGCTGCCACAATAATGCAACCTTTTGACAATGCATACTGAGCCACTCTTTCATAGGCCAGATCGTAGCTCTGACCCGGAAATACTTTTGAACCCAGCGACATGGAAATAACTTTACATCCGTTTTTGACTGCCCAAGTGATGGCGTTTAGAATCCAGGATTGTGCGCCGCTACCTTGATTGCTAAGAACTTTACCGGCATAAATAACGGAATCGCTGGCAATACCATATCTTTTATGGTTTATATCCGTTTTTCCGCAGGCTGTTCCGATACAATGAGTTCCATGACCATGAAGATCCTCTACGGCTTCATTCGGAACAAACGACTCCGCATGTATCTGACGCCCGGTAAAATCCGGATGTTGTAAATCTAAACCGGTATCTAAAACAGCGACTTTGACACCTTTACCCGTGAAATTTGAATGGATCACTTTTGTTGCCCGTAGTCCCCAGGTAGATGATATATCAGGAACTCCCTGGATATCTCCAGGAAGGTATACAATCTTTTCCGGTTCAATGATAAAATTTGTTGTAGCCGACTGTATTCTTTTAATTTGTTGTTCTTCACCGTCAATTAATGCTATTCCTAAATCTTTATAAATTAATGCATCGGAATTTTCAATGCCAAATTCGGTAATAGCAATATCTTTAAAGTCGTCGGAGCAGGCTACTTTAAAACCTAACTTTGATTCCAGGACTTTTCGTACTACACGACAATCCTGACCGTCAATTAGTTTAATTAAATAGCGTCCTGTATAGAGCGGTTTGTCTGTTACTGTTTCCTGTTCGTTTTTTTTATTGGCTTGCGAATCAGTATTGGTAGGTGTTGTACTTTGTTTATTGAAGGGCAAACTCCCAAATTCAGGTCTTTTCATAAATTTATGATATTTTGATTACTATTAATAACTGAAAGGAGATTTGTAAAATTAATGGAGTAGTAATTATAAAAAACTTATTTTGGATTGTCTCATTAAGACAGAGAAGGGACTTTTCGGTTTTTACCGTCATTTTTACTGTTTTTGAACTGTAAATATTTTGATCATGTAATTGATCTACAAGTAATTATTTTAAAAGGGTAAAACAATTGGTTTTACGCAACAATACGGCAAAGCTTGCTGTTACTTTTGAAAACTTTTGACCCCTAAAAATTAAAACATAATGTCAACAACTACTTTATCTATAAATAACGCGGGAATGGTTTTAATTAACGTCTATGTTCCGATGTTGTTGGAACGATTAAAGCTTATCACAAATAACACGTTTACCGCAGCGGAAAATCGCGAAAAAGCGGTGCTTTATCTCAACTATCTGGTAACCGGTTGTCAAGATGCAGATGATCATGAGTTGTCTTTAAATAAAATACTTTGTGGTATTGCTCCGGATACGGTTATAACACAAACGATTGAAGTAACAGATCAGGAGGAGCAGCTTATGAATGGATTGCTCAAGACGGTGATCAATTATTGGCCGGCTATCGGTTCGGGTTCGGTTGAAGGTCTCCGCGGAAATTGGCTGATTCGAAATGGAATGTTAACCGATAAAAGGGAACGTTGGGAGTTAACGGTTGAAAAAAGAGCTTATGATATACTGATTAATAGAGCCCCTTTTTCTTTTTCAACGATTAAATTTCCATGGATGATCAAACCGGTATATGTGGAGTGGAATTATTAGTGTTTAAATCGTACGTTTAAATATTTTGTTCCAGGTAATTAACAACAGCATAAAAGTAATAAAGCAGATCACTGCGGCCATATTGGTCTGAATAATAAAAGCATGGATGGTTGCGGCAACCAGTATCGATTGGGTACGCCAAACGGCGAATGTCAGGATAAAAGCAAAAACAATACAGAAAGCCAGAAAAATCCAGAATCCACCATACTGATCAAAATTATTAAAAATTAACAGATGCCATATCGCCCAAAAAAGACCGGAAATAAGACTTTTCAAGACATAATGCGTATTTCCCAGACTTTCGATCAGGTAACCACGCCAGGCATATTCTTCCATCAAATTGTAGAGAAGTGCAAACGAACAAATCAGCAACGCCCATAGATGACTGTTAATGCCGTTAGTATTGTTAATTCCAAATCCGGCATAGCATAGTAATAATATAAAAGGAAATAACAGACTTTTGATTTTATGGTTTCCCAGTAGGGTAATTTCCTGCTTTACGCCGCTAAATTTATAAAATAACAAAGCCGTTACCAGTGTAACGATGCCGTGATTGTAATTAAAAGTAAAAGGAATGTCGGTAATACGGGTTAGAAGAAGGTTTAGAACATTCGGAAGTTTTCGTGCAAAATAAGTACCTACCAGTATAATTCCGTAGAACATTAGAATTCGTAGCCAGTTTACTTTTTTGAGTTGCTCCAGTACCGCCATATTAATTTCGTTTTTTACAAATATATCCCTTAATAGAGAAAAAACAAGTTTTTATTTTATACGACTATCGTGAAAAATTGTTGTAATGCGGATCTGAAAAACTAAAAACAAAGACTTATAGCGGTGTTTTTAGGAGCGGAATTACTCGGAATCCATTCGTGTATAGTAGCCTTTTGAAGGTTGGATAGTGGTCGGGCGTTATGAGCTAACAAATCATAAGGTACTTTGTAAATAGTACGTAGAAAAGGATAATCCTGATTGCCCTTTATTTGAGGCTGAGCTGCGCTTACTTCCATTTCAAAAAAAGCACGAAAAAGAGAGATATCGGCATTATGATTGTTTTTATTTTGAATTATTATTAAACAAAATGTGTTTATATATATTGGTTCCGGCATCAAACGATTGTGTTTGGATTTGTTCCCCGGCAGTATTCCGGATTTTATTTTCATTACTATAATCCGGAAAGAGTGTCATAAAATCAGCAATAATTTTTTGATAGTTTTTATTGGAAAATTTTTAGGATTGCTAAATATTTCTGTTCCGATAGCATCTGGATCACTTTCATCCGATCCCGGGAAAAGGGCTTTACAACATATCCGATCGGTTGTCGGTGCTTGTGCTTTTAGCATGGAAAGAGCAGAATGGCTGGCATCGATCCATTCTGCTATGCTTGTCGTAAGTTCTGTTTGATCGTCATATTTTGGGATATTAAGTTTATGGGGTATTGTATTTGGACTGCTATTTAAAACAGCATCGTATATGCAAAACAAAGGGTCATTTTTTTTCAGATTCAGGACAGGATGTAATTACCTGTTTTTAAATTGACTTGATATCAAAAAGACCTTCCGTAGGAAGGTCTTTTTAGATTTTTTTAGCAGAAAAAGGTTTATTTTTTCAGACTTTTTAAAGCCAATGCGGCAATATCCCGCGTGATTTGCGTTGGAGAATTACAATCACAATTGTTAAATCCTACGATATAAAGATCTTCCGTGGGAAAATAAACGCCCATCGCTTTAAAACCAAAAATACTACCGCCATGTTCCCGTGTGGCGACGCCATTGATGTTTTTTAAATGCCAGCCATAACCGTATTCGATTTCCTGACCGTCGTTCAATTTATATTTTTGAAATGCTTTTGCCGCGTTACCGGCTTTTAATAGTAGATTCTGATTTAATGCATTTTGCCATTTCAGCATATCATCCAACGTTGACATCAGGGCGCCGGAAGCCGCCGGAACACTAAAATTGATGCTGGTTTTGTTCACATAACCCTGTGTTTTTTTATGATAGCCATACGCTCTTTTGGGAATTACTTTCCGGTCGCTGGCAAAATAAGAATGTGTCATTCCCAACGGATTAAAAATGGCTTCCTGTATATAGGTTTCATAGGTTTTTCCGGAAGTAAGTTCAATTAGATAGCCCAAGAGGACATAACCGGAATTATTATAGTCAAATTTTTCTCCCGGTTGAAAAGTTACGGGTTCATTTTTAAAAAAGTCGACAACCATTTTGGCAGTCATTTCTTTTTGGGCAATTTCCGATAAGGTTTTCATTTTGGTAAAATCCTTGATCCCGGAAGTATGGGTTAGCAACTGATGAATGGTGATGTTTTTTCCATTCGGATAATCCGGAATGTATTTGGAAACAGGATCGCTCACCTTTAATTTCCCTTGTTCTTCGAGCATCAATATCGAAATGGCGGTAAATTGCTTGGTCATCGAACCGATTTGAAACACATTGTCCGGATTCAGATCCGTTTCCAGTTCGAGATTCGATTTGCCAATGGCTTTTCGGTAGACAGGTTTGCCTTTTTGAGCAATTAAAAACACACCGCCGGGACCTTGTGCTTCTTTAAATTCGGTCTGAATAATACTGTCGACCTTTCGTTCAAATTCCTGCCCCAAAAGGACGTTGGAAAGTAGTGCCCAAAACACTAGCATTACATTTTTTTTCATGATTAAATAAGATTGATTGATGATGATTGTAAAAGCAATTTGCTTTGGGCTAAAATATAAAAAAATAGCAGTAAACTGGAGGATACTAAATAAACAGGAACACTTGCTTGATGCTTTTTTCAGAAGTAAGATAATTTCGTATTTATAATGTTAATGCAGTACCCATCTGTATTTTAGGGACTATTGTTAGACAATTGTAGTCTTTTACGGATAGTTTTCCCCAATTATTCTTTAAATATACCTAAGTTTGCTGGCTAAAATTTTAAGCCAGTATTATGAAAAAATTATATTTTACGATTAACATTTTTCTATTTCTATTTTCCGGAATGGTAGTACATCCGGTATTTGCGC
Source organism: Flavobacterium sp. WV_118_3 (assembly GCF_039778605.1). Taxonomy (NCBI): domain Bacteria; kingdom Pseudomonadati; phylum Bacteroidota; class Flavobacteriia; order Flavobacteriales; family Flavobacteriaceae; genus Flavobacterium; species Flavobacterium sp. WV_118_3. Next base: position 960,126 of record NZ_CP156060.1, read on the forward strand.
AACCCAATAAAGGGAAATTTATAAATGCTTCTGTAGGACTTGGGATCGTATCTCCTTACGATCAGGAAACCAGAATGACAACAGGTTCCGGATTTTATGCTCAGGGCGAATACGTTTGGTGTCCGCGTAGTTGGTTTGGTGTAATTCCCTATGCCGGGGTGGTGATTGCTAAGGCCAGATCGGAAGAAAAAGATGTAAATCAGGAGGAATACAACCTTAAAGCCAATACTGCGTTATTGGGAACCAAGGTTCGGCTTGCAGTACCTATCCCGTATGTCGCACCATTTATCGAAGTGGGTGTAGGGGTTTCTTTGGGTTCTTTTTATACCTATACTAAAGCGGATCATTATAGTAAAAATGGATTACTAATGCACGTTCCTTTTACATTAGGATTGGCATTAGGGCGTAAACATAATGTCGAAGTAAAATTCGCCTATTATTTCCATGAATCGGTAAGACAAGATTCCGGTGGCGCGGCATTTGGACTTTCTTTTCCACTGGATTAACAGAAGTTTCCGGATTTTTGCAAAATCCGGAATCATAAAAGAGTTTTAATAGTGATCGCAATTACATTTTTTAGCGCTGGTATTTTTAACAATATTGCGATCGGATGTTTATTTTATCGTTCGTTTTGATTCCTATACCGGATGCGACACCTGATAATTACTTTTTTCATCGATCGGTTTTAGAATAGTGTTATTGTTGCGCGATTAGAGCCGGTAATAAGAATTCCTGCATCATCCGGCGCACCTGCGGATGGGCGTAAGGTTTGTTGTAGGCCGTTGCGGTAATAACAATCACAAAAGGAACGTTTTGAAAAATATAGACTTTATTACCGCCATTTCCGCTACAGGCAAAGGCTTCATAATTTTTTCCTTTTACCGTAAAGGTTTCTTTCCAGAACAGATAACCGTATCCCGGTGTATTGGAATCTTCCGGGAAATAATTGGTAAAACTTTTCTCAACCCAGTCTTTTGAAAGGAGTTGTTTACCGTTCCACAAACCTTTGTTGGCATATAATTGTCCGTAGCGTGCCAGATCCAACGTTCGCAATTGTAAGCCGCCAGCCGTGTTGGCTACGTTTTGAGGCGTGTATTGCCATTGGTAGCTTTTAATTCCCAGCGGATTGAATAGTTTGGTCGCAGCGTAGGATTCCAGCCCTTTAGGCACCCGTTGGTTTAGAATATCACCCAAAAGGACTACCCCGGCTGTAAAATAATCCCAGTTTTTTCCGATTTGTTTTTCGGAATCCATTGGAAGATCCAATGCGAATTTAACCCAATTATCCGTAGGATACATGCTTTCTTCGTTGCCTGGCGAATCCGGATTCTGATCCGATCCGTCAAACCCGGAACTCATGGTGAGCAGGCTTTTTAAAGTAACGTTTTCTTTTGAAATAGAATAGTGCGCAAAGTCTTTTAGCTTGTAAAACTGATTCAGAGTTTGATTTTCGTTTTTAATATAACCATCCCGCAGGGCCATTCCCATAAGGGTGGAAGCAAAGGATTTTCCAACCGAGCGGGTGTTGTGAAGGGTGTTGCGATCGCTACCGTTAAAGTATTCTTCGAGCACTAATTTTCCGTTTTGGATGACGACAATACTGGTGATGTCTTTAAAACGTTTTTCCTGAATTTTTTGGTTTAAAACACGGATCACAGTAGTGTCATAGGTAACGGTTGCTAATTGCCAGTCGCTTTTTGGGGCTATTTTCTGAATAGCGATTTGGTTTTCAGATAACGAAACTATCGGAGCGGTTACGATAAGACTTCCCTGTGCGATTAATGCACCGGTTTTGATAGTTGTACCGGATTTCAGATACGGACGGATTTCAATCGTAAGTTTGTGTTTCCCGGAAAAAAAAGCCGCTTCGCCGCCACCGTTAAAAAAGAAACGTGACCATAAAAACCGTCCCCAGGAATCTTCTCCCGATTTACTGATTAGCGGAATCTGAAACGTGGTTCCTTTGGTTTTACTTTGAAATGTTCCCGCACCGGTATTGAGGTTTTCGGTATAAAGCAGTTTGTCGTCGGCATAAAACGAAAACTGGAAGTTTCCGGCTTGGATTAATTCGTCAACGGTTAGATTTGGGTTTATAGTATGTAGAAAATTAACCAGCGAATTGTCCATAAAAACACGGAGGTATAAATCATTTCCGTCGCTATTCTGAAACGATTCCAGAAAATCGGTTTCCGTTAGTTGTTCCGATAGAATGGATTTGGAAAGGAAAACCAGCTTTCCAATGTTCTTTCGGTATAGGGGACTGGTGTTTAGTTCGGGGGTGGTAATGTTGTGTTGTGCCGTGACGCTAAACGATAATCCTAAAATAGTGATCATACACCAAAAGTATGCTTTCATCCTGAGTTTGTTTTTTGATTTTATGCTGTAAAAATAAGGAATCGGTTTTTTTGAAAATAGTATGAAATTAACATCAGAAGTGCATTCGTTTGCGGAAAGCCAACGGTGTTATTCCCATGTTTTCTTTAAAACAACGGATAAAATGACTTTGATCGGAAAAGCCGGAATCCAGAGCAATACTTGTAAGTGGTGTATGTTTGTCCGGTAGCAAAGCAAGCGATTTTTCCACTTTTAGCTTACGGATATAGTTGCCAAGAGAACAACCAAAATATTTAGGGAAATAACGGGAAATATGTACAGGATGAATTCCTAAAAGTGCCGAAAGCTGTGAAAGGGAAAGATCCTGGAGCGTATCCTCATGTAATATTTCCTGTAGTGGTTTTATCCAATCGGGACGTGCGGAATAAACGGTTTTATTTTGACCTTTGATGTTTTCCAATACTTCAACAAGAAGCGCGTCGGTTGCCAAATGACTGGCGTTATCATGGATTTTACTTTCATAAAAAAGTTTGTAGAACAATAGTTTTACATCCGGATTTTTTACTGCAATACTTCCCTGTAGACTGTCGAGCGACAAATCGAATCGATCCAGCCAGTGTTGTGCTATTTCGATATGAAACCCGCGGGTAAATCCGGGTGGTTTTTTATTGTAATGCGCATCATCCCAATTATGAAAAAGCAGCGAACCCGCTGTACATTCATAGATTTCTTTCCGGTTGCCTTCCAGCACTTTTCCCTGAATGATAAATGTAAAATAGGGTTTTTCGTGGTAATGCCAGTCTACTTTTTCATGGGTATACTCGGTATCGGTAATGGTGAGGCCTTTCCATTCCAGGTGACTGTTGGTTGCTCCGAAAAATTGTCCTGTTTTGAGTTGTTTCATCTGTATAAAACGAACTGTTTTTGCAGTACGTTATTGGATAGCAATATAAGGAAATTTATAGTTTTTAGTCGGCATTTAGGCCTGTTTTCCGGTGCTTTTTCGGATAATTAAAAAGAAAATCGTTACTTAAATCAATCCGTTTTTTAGGTTTAAAGAGGTTCTTATTTCCATTTCCGTTTGTTTTACAATTTGAGCCACAACGATGTCGAGTTCTTCGGCGGAATGGTTTAGGTAGAAGAGGAGTTCCTCTAATTCGGGGCCTTCAACAGGATCAGATTGGATCAGTTCGGTGATTCCCATAATCCGGGATAATGGATTGCGGATAACATGGGATTGCAGATGCGCAATTTCCCGGAGTTTTTCATTCTTTTGTTCTATAGCAGTAATATATTCTGCTTCCGAAGTAATGTCTCTCACAATAGCGAGTCGTACCCAGGTTCCGTTAAGTCGGATGTTACTGGCATTGATGTCGACCTGAATGCGGTTTCCGTTTTTACAGTAATGTTCGTCCCGTTGGTGTACGTAATCCTGACGTATTTTATTTCGGAAAACCGTTTCATTACAGCGTATAAGATCCGTTATTTTCATATTGAGTAGTTCCTTAATACTGTATCCGTAACAGTCTACAGCACTTTTGTTTACATGTAGCATCCGGAGGTTTTGCGGGTCATAAATGAGCATCGGTAGCGGATTAAAAATAAACAGGCTTTTATAATGGGTTACGGCATCTTCCAATAGATTTTCCCGATTAATCTTTTCCTGAATTTCCAGGCGGAGTTTCTGATATAGATTTTCCGATTTTAAAATGGTTTTTTCGAAACCGCGGATGATATATAAAATAACGGCTACCATAACCAGATTCGAAAATATAAAATTAAAGGCGTATAAAACCCATCGATCCGGAATGTTGTCGTTCATTAATTCAAGCCGATTTACCGGAAATCCTTCGTATAAGGCAATACCAAATATGAGACAGATTATGGCATTGACGGCAACCGACAAGTAGGCCATTTTTTTTGAAAACAAAAGCGTAACAAATACACTGAGCAATAGAAGGAAGACCGTTCCGAACATTAGCGAATGCAGGGTTACGATTTTTATAATCGAAAAAGTGAGCATTACCGTAACACCAAAAAGTTTTTTAAACCGAATGTCCAGTTTTTTATGCAAAACGATTAGCACTATGGATGTAAATGCCGCCAGATCGGTTATGGCTGTCAGATAACTGTGATGTAAGCATTCGAGTATAATGCTGGGAATTAGCGCAATGATACCGGTTGGTACCGCAAATTTTATGATTTGTGTGAAAAAACGGTCTTTCCACATTTCATTTCTGTTCGGGTATTTCTTCCCGGTATGCGTTCCTCTGTTTATAAAAACGGAGTAGCTTCTCCACAATTTTTCGAGGAGTTTGATCATAGAGGAAGCGCTTGTTCTCATATTGGGTTTGGTAAGGTTCAATTTTACGAATAAATTCTGTATCTCATCATGGCAATAAGAAGCATTTATCCTAAAAATATCAAAACCTGAAAAAATAAAAACAGTATGTTGATTAATAGGTTTTTATCATTAAATTGGAATAGGAGAATGAACCAATACAGACTTTAATACATAAGGTAAAGTAACGATCAGATTAAAAAATATACATTCAGAATGCTAACAAATGCCTCAAATGTTCGAAAATTTATCGGAAATAGTTCACAGGATCAAATGTCTTAAGCAATTAAAAATGTATCTTTCGCCTACCAGGAAAAGCTTCCGGAATTGAGTTTGGAGACTTGAATCTTGTACCGTATACGGACAGAGATGATAAAATGAAGGCAGTGGTCACAATATTTGTTTCCAAAAGGAGATTTACTTTATTTTAGACTGTCGGTAGTTTGTTAATTAAAAAAAGAGATATGCATTCAGCGAAACTTCAGAATATGTGGAACGATGCGCTATTGAACAATATGCAGCGTATCGGAAAAGAAGGTGTATTTATTGTAGATTTTGAAGGAAACATTGTTCGGGCAAATAAAAATGCCCTTGTAGCTTTTGGCCTTGACGAGGAAATCTGTCAGGGCATAAGTTGTTTTGAGTTGTTTCGACTTTCTTATGACGAAGACAGAACGCCACTGGATAAAAAAGAATTGCCGTTTTCGATTACATTACAATACGGAAAAACCATTGAAAATCAGCTGTTGGGAGTGACTATAGATATGAAACCACTCATCTGGTTGTCTGTTAGCACACAGATAATTCCGATTTCAGATCTAAAATATGTCATGATTAGCTTTTTTGATGTGACAGAAATTGTAACGAAAAGTCAAAAATTAGAGAAGCGGAAAAATCAGTTGGATGCGCTTTTAGCTTCTATAGATGATATGATTTTTGAGGTAAGTGCTACCGGAGTAATCCTAAATTGCTGGACAAACGATAAAGACCAACTTTTCTACGAGCCTTCTCTTTTTCTGGGAAAAAATCTGGAAACGCTGTTTCCTGGTGAACTCGGATGTTCTTTTGTAGCATTGATCAAAGATTCCTTAAGCCAAAATAAATCACTTAGTATGGACTATCAGTCACCCGTTCAAACCAATAGCGGGTTGTGGTACAGGATGCAGGCAAGGCCAATTTATTCTTCAAAAAGCAAAGTGGCTGTAATTATTACCGATATTACCAACCGAATGAAAATTGAAGAAGAAGTACGGATTAACGAACAAAAGTTTAATCAGGCATTTCTACATTCGGGATTGGGAATGGCTTTGGTCGATACCGAAGGACATTGTATCGATGTTAATAAAACGCTGACTAAGATGTTGGGTTACGACTTGTCTGAAATGACACGAATGAGTTGTTGCGAATATACCCATCCGGATGACATGTTGCTTGTTGAGGAAAATATAAAAAAGCTAAAATCCCTCGAAAGCGCAAGTTTTACGATCAAAAAACGGTATATCCATAAGGAAGGACACTATATTTGGTGTCTTCTCACGATGTCTACTGTTTTTAACCAGCAGGGAAGCCCCGTTTTTTTTATTGCTCAGGTTCAGGATATCACATTGTACAGTAAATATGTCCAAACATTACAGCGCAATAACAGACAACTGGAAATTGCCACGATCGATCTGGAAACCAAACTACGGCAATTGGAAGAGTTCAATCAGATTGTAGCCCATAATCTGAGAGGACCGGCAGGTAATATCCAGATGTTGGTTGCCGAAATTGAACATGCCGATAATGAAGCCGACAGAAAAGAATGTTTGCAACTCCTGCAATCGTCCAGTGACGGCCTTATCGCAATTATGGAGGAATTGATTGAAATACTCGAAGTGAGAGGTAGTAAATCGCTCCCTTTTGAAGAATGTAATTTTGAACGACTCTATAAAAAAACGATTCAGCAGTTTTCGGCAGAAATCTATGCCAAAAGCGCTGTGATTGAAACAAATTTTGAAATCAATGCTATTTCCTATTCAAGAATTTATCTGGAAAGTATCCTGCATAATCTGATCGGTAATGCGCTAAAATACACCATACCGGGTAGGAAACCACATATTTATATCAGATCCTATGTCGAAGAGGGAAAGAGTTGCCTGAGTGTTTGTGATAATGGAGTAGGCATTGATCTCGAAAGACATGGAGCCCATATATTCAAATTCAGGAAAACCTTCCATACCGGATACGACAGTAAAGGTATCGGACTTTTTATGACAAGACATCAGATCGAGTCATTGGGAGGACGAATATATGTGGAAAGCGAACCGGATAAAGGGAGTACCTTTTATATCCAGTTCAACTAATCCGTAAGCCCTAAATACCCCTTTATATGACAAATTTACGTATTGCTATTATCGACGATGATTCGATATTTCGTTTTATCTTCAGTAAGATGGTAAAGAAGTTTCCCGATGTTCACACGGAGGTCATCGGTTTCGAAGATGGCCTTCTGGCCCTTAATTATTTTCAGGCGAATAAAGAAAAGAGTGAAACCTGGCCGGATATGTTGTTTGTAGACATTAATATGCCTCAGATGACCGGTTGGGAATTTATGGATGAAGTATGTCGGTTGGAATTGGATTATGTGAAAAATATTCCCGTTTTTATCCTGAGCTCTTCAACAAGTCTTGCCGATATTGAAAAAATAAACGAATATCACTTTATCGATGATTATTTGGTAAAACCATTAAAAAAGACATCATTTATGGAACTACTGCACCAGTATCACCATAAAACTGCCCGAGTTATTGAAAAACCGGAATAATTGCTTTTACTACTTTAACAATCAAATACACCTGACAGGATTTTAAAACCAGTCAGGTGTTTTTTGTTTTTGGAGAGGTCGACAAGGATATACCTGTGCCCGATTCAATCTACCGCAACTACAGAATTGTCCTGTTCAAAAACTATTAATTGCAATTAAAATAAGTGAATTTTGATTCCGAAATAAAGAAGTAGAGATAAGCACCTGTAAAGGGAGTTGTATTCTGTATGATAAAAGAATAAATAGGACCAATTAAAATTGACGGCATGAAAGAAACACCTCTTGATAAAGAAAATAATCCACAGCAGACCGAACAAAAGAAAAAACAGACGGAGTCGATACCATTGCGTACACCCGAACCCGGAAAAAACAATTTCCCATCACAAAATTCAGGAGCCCCGGGAACGACACACGAAAGTGGGAGTAAAGGATCGGCAAATAATCCGGTACCAGCTACCCATGGAACGAATTCTGCGTATTCGGAAGGTTCCACGAAAATGCATACCAAACTTCAGGAAAGTTTGCAGCAAACCGGAAATTTAAACCATCCGGATACGAAAAAAAAGGAGATGGCGTATAAAGAAACGCTTGATATTGATCAGATAAGAAAGTATGATGAGATAAAATCGGCCGAAGGGAACGCGAAATCGACAACAGGGCAAACGCCTCAAAATAACACGCAGCAGCAAACGCCTCAATTTATCCCCCAAGCTACCACTAACAGCGGAAAATTCCGATTACCGGCTGTATATAAAAACCAAGGTAAATATACCGTAGACTTTCATGAAAATCAAACCGATTATGATGGCTCTCTGATCACTAGTAAAGAGCAATTTAATGCCTTTATGACACGGGTTCTCAATGAGTCTGATGTAGTATTGCCCGAAGACAAGCCTAATTATGCAACGCTTACAGGAGTTTTCGATGAAAGTATGGTAAAATTACTGAAAGAAGGTAAAACCATTAATTACACACCGAAATCCAATAAAAGTGAGTTAGAGAAAGAAACAAAGAGTGAAAAAAGCGGTACGGGACAAGGAGCCGGAACAGGTCATGAAAATGGTGCGGGTACGGCACAACCTAAAAAAACAGCAGCGGAATTACAGGAAGAATATGATGCTTTCCCGGAAGCGGTAAAAAATCTTATCCGAACATCGGAAGAAGGAGGTTGGGTAACTGCGGAGGAAAAACTAGCCGTTGCACAATATATATTCGACAACCTTACGGTTCTGGAAATGCTGGATTATGCCAGTAAAACCAGTAAAAGTACGATGAGCCTTTTTGATTTTAAGGCCTCGATACAAAATTATAAGGAAAGTAAGGCGAAACGGGAATCCAATCAAAAAGAAAGAGCCGAACTCGAGAAAAAACTCGGTACTGCCAGTTTTAAAGAGTTGTATACACTCTACAAAGACTATGCGAATTGGGCAGGTTTAGCCAGAATGAATATCCGTGATCGAGTTTCGTATCAAATAATGATGGATAAGGCAGAGGAACTTCGAAAAGCTTTGGAAAATGCTGGCTATAAAGGTGGTATTAAAGGTTTTGAAGATCTGATTCGCGAATATGAAACGGCTTTCGAACAGGAGGCACTTTATACCGCGATTGACCAGCTGCAAAAGTACAAGCACATCTTGTTTGAAGAAAAAAACAAACTCGAAAATCCGGCTTATCTACAGCAATTGCTCAATCAGCTCAAAGGTACCGGCGCTAAGGAAATGTATAGCGCGGGTAATTCGCAAATTGCTGGTGCTTCAAAGGTACATAAATACGCGGATGGTTTTGAAATACAAGTCGATTATGACGAACGCGACAAAGGACAACAAAAAGTAAACAAAGCCGACTCCCTGGTGGGGACTATCTCGAACGATCTGGTAAAAGAAAAACAGTTTGATAAACCGGCTTTTGCCCAAGTTTCGAATGCCGCCGAGCTCAAAGCGTTTATGAAAAACTATATTCAGGAGAAGGAAGCGAGTATTGACAATATACAGGAAAAAATAATCAATAATCCAGAGGCCATTTATGGAATGGATTTGCTGTATAACAGTTGTAAACAAGCGCAGGGTATTGCTCCGGGATCTACACTGGATGCGATTCTGACGGATAAAAAAGGTCGGATCGAAAATTTTGAATTTATAAAAAATCTGGCCATTGCCTTTGGTGCGATCGTGCTTACCATTGCTTCTGCAGGAACCGGCACACTGGCATTGGTGGCTTTAGGAGCCAGCTTTGCGCTGAGTGCTTATACCGTGTATGAAACCATAGAAACCTATAAAACCGAAAAAGACGGTTATAATGCAGGTGTGTTGAGCGATGATCCAAGCTTAGTATGGGTGGTTATAGCGATAGCGGGTGCGGTGGTGGATGCTGCGGCTCTTAGAAGTGCTTTTAAAGCGGCCGAACCTATTGCTGAGGCAGCCAGTGAGTTTAATAGGTTGAAAGATATTACAAAGCTGGAAAAACGACTTGAAGCTATTACAGAGTTGAAAAAAGAAGTACGTGCCAATATTGTAAAACAAGCTAAGGTAGAAGCGCAATATGAGCGTGTAATGCAAGGTATAACACAAGCCAAAAAGCTTACGAATGCCACAATACCTTTCCTTTTGCAAACCGGAGAGCTTTTGACGCACCTTGTGTTTGCCGTTAGAAAAGGAATACTTACATTTGAAGGAATCCTGTTGGAATTAAAAGCGGCTCGTCTGATCGAAGATTTAGGGACGTTGAGTAAAGCGGATATTACGACTCTGGAAAAAACCTTTGCCAAAGCCAAAACGCTAGCCAAAGACGATAAGCTGGCGATAGAACTGGAACAGGCATTAGCCGAACAGGATTTTACGAAATTAAAAACCTTATTGGATGAAGTTGAAAAAATAGGAAAATGGCAAACTAAGTTTGATGAAAAATTCATCGAGTATTTGGGGCAATATTCTAATGATATAACAAATCCTAAAGGTAGAGATAAAGTTTGGCGGGTTATTAGAGATGATCAAAGTGCTTATACTGAAATTGTAGCCAAAAGTGAAACCGGCCTTACAAAATCTGGTTCTCCTTTTACTATAGAAGGTCACGTGGCTACCGGAACTAGAACAGAAACACCTTTTATATCATCTTTTAGTGATGAAAAACTAGCAATTGAGAGAGGTTTAAAAGATGGGAAAAAGGTAGTGGAAATTGATTTGACAAAAGTACAAGGACAGTTTTTTGACTTATCCGATGAAACAGTCAGAAATTTATTGATTAAAAACCCTAGAACAAGGCGATTTGCGCAGGCATCATCAGAGTTTTTAATAGTTACCGATAAAATACCCGTAAATGCAATAAAAGCAATTAAATAATATGGATACTATAGCTAAATTAGAACAAAACTTAAATCATCTGCTTTATGATGAAAAAGAAGGATTCTTGATCAAGTTTCATTTTAATCAAGGACTTGATTACAATAAACTGGATGAATTATATACTTATCTGGAAGCATTCAAAGCAACCTATAAATCGGAAAGTTTCGTCCCGAAAAATATTATGTTTATCTTAATAGGGATATTACCCGCTTTATATATGGATATTTCGTTATATTCAAATGATTCGGAAATAGAGCAGGAATATTTAGACGCAATTTATAAACTGGATACAGCTTTACAGATGTGTTTAAATCCCGATGAAAACGATCCCTATATAAATACACCTTTAAGAGATTTATAGAAAATAATAAGGGCTTTACTTTACAAACGAAAAACACCTGACCCATTATTTTAAAACGGTCAGGTGTTTTTGTATATAAAAAAGGTATTATTTACCGTCTACATAGTCCTGAAGATAGCTAAAACGTTCGGTTAGTTTTCCACCTTCGGTTATTTTAGCGCGTTGTAAGATACCGTCTTTGTCGTTATTATAAAAAGCCGGAATTACGTGTTGCAGGAACATTTCCCCAAAACCTTCACTGGCATCTTTGGGTAATTCGCATGGTAGGTTGTCGACTGCCATGACAACAATCGCACCCGGATGGTTCACATCCACTTCTTTATTTTCACTTGGATAATAACCATAAATTGGCTCGGCTATCGTCGAAGCGCGTAGCGTACAGGCAATTGGGCCTTCCACATCACAGGAGATATCGGCTACGACTTTGATTTTGTTATCTGGAGCATTTAACATCTCGCGGGTTAAGATCACCGGAGCACCATTTCCGTAAAAGTGACCTGCCATAAAAATGTCCGATACTTTTGTAAAACGCTCAAAATCGGATACATAGTCCTGCGGATTGTGGTAAAAATCCTGATTGTCCAGTTTTTGTCCGTCTTTACGTTTGTTATAATCCAACACATCGATTTGTGTATACACCGGGGTGGCAAAATTTTTGGTCAGATAATCTTCAATCGAAACCTGTTTGATTTTCATCGCGTCCAGGATTTCTTTAGCACCCATACCCACTTTTCCATGTCCTGTTAAAACGATTTTAATAGGGGGTAAAAGTGGTCGTCTCAGGCGTTCTACCAAAGCAGCCTTGTCGGCCAAGGTCTCGGCTTTTGGAAGGTTAAAAAGATCAAATTTAATTCCGAAAGCTCTAAAACCGTTGTAAGCGCCAACAATTCCGGCATAACGACCAAAACCGATTAGTCGGTGGTTGGTTTCGTTTACAATCGTTTCGTGATCAATTAATTTGATATTTTTCTCCAGACAAGCCACCAGCAGTTTTCGGTTATACGGTTGCTTTTTGATGGTATGCGAAAAGAAAAAATATTTTTTATCCGGGATCAGGGCATCAACCGGTACTTCTTTTACACCTAATAACACGTCGCAATCGCTCATGTCTTCGGTTACTTCAAAACCAAGGGCTTTGTATTCTTCGTCTTTAAAAATCCGGATATCGGATGCTTCAACTTTAATTTCCGTCTGCGGGTAGTGTTCCTTTAATGTAACGAGTTCTGTTGGCGAAAAAACCACGCGTCTGTCCGGCGGATTTTTTCGCTCTTTAATAATTCCAATTTTCATTTTACAGTAAGTAGCTTTGAGAAATTAGCATCAAAACAGTAAGAAAACTGTTATTAATGTAACTCTCGATGGGTTGTTTAGTTTGTTTTTAATAAATAGTTCCCAAATGTAACATTTAAAGAATAGTGGTGCAATTATTTTTAATTGAAAATTTAATCATTTATATTTGCGGTCTGGTTTTTGCTAGCTATAGTAAAGACAACTGTTCGGGGACGACTGGTTTTGACAGCGAGTGGAATTGGACAGTAAGCACGTCGAGCGCTGGAACACAGCTCGTAAATATCATGTTTCAAACTTATAAACGGCGAAAATAATTACGCTTTAGCTGCTTAATCCGAATTATAGTACGATTTGCCTAGTTCCGACAAGGTCGGAAAGCTGGATTCTCCTCAAAAGCCTTGGTTTATGGCGTTTGGAATAGGGGAACCGTAAAAGTAAACCTAGGAACGGTAATGCTTTAAATCCGTTCTGACACTGATAAAGCTAAGCAAAAAGTGGCGGTTTCCGGCCTTGCTTTTTGTCGAAAATTTAATCGGAAACTAAGCGTGTAGAAAGCTCTTCGATTGCTTGTTTGGACGAGAGTTCGATTCTCTCCGTCTCCACATTAACAAAGCGCAATTCCTATATTCATTAGGGATTGCGCTTTTTTTGAATAATAATCTAGTCAATATCTAGTCGACATTTTTTTCAAAACCCCCAAAGGAAGTACTGACTTCGGTAAATAGATAAGGATGCATAAAACGGCTATCAGGCAAAATAGATGTATCAATAGCCCATATTTAAACGCCTTATAAAAATGGCAACAGCTAAAACATTTAAAAATGAAAAGCCTTTACATATGTATACGTTTTCAAAAATTATAGCGGTTAATTTTACGTACTAATTAAAAAAGCGATTACTCAAATTTTTCAAATCAATCAACTTTTTGCAATCATGATTAATGCTACAAACAAAATACATAAAAGCAGCTATATCTTAATTTTATCCATCCTCATTTTAGTATTTTCAGGCTGTTCACAAACTGAAAATAGTAAAACGAACTCTTAAAAAAACATGGAACACATCATTCATAAAAACCCAAAAACACTTTTCGATCCTACGCCTTTTGCTTTTTCACACGCTACAAGTGCCTCAGGTAACGGAAAATATGTATTTATCTCCGGGCAAAGCGGCGGAGAGGATTTAAAACATACGCTTTCTAAGGATTTTAGAACACAGGTTAAATTTGCTTTGCAAAATTTAGAAACCGTGCTTCAAGAATATGATCTAAAAGCAGATGACGTCCTTAAAATCACGATACTTATTGTCGATCACGATCAGGAGAAACTGAAGATATGGACAGAGGAAATGCATAAAGTGTGGACGAATCATGAATTTCCCGCAAGTACCTTAATTCCGGTTCCGCGCCTGGCGCTGGATGGTATGCTCATAGAAGTGGATGCTGTTGCTTTTATGCCATTATAAGCGTTGCAGAAAGTAGGAAAGTCATTTGTATGACGCTGTTTTCGGTTTTGAAAAAAAGCCTGTAATTTAATTGATTACAGGCTTTTTTATTGTATTATGAGAAAAGACTTATAATATGTACTATAAAAAACTTTTTAATAAAGACTTAAGGGCCTATTTAAAATCATTTCGATAGATTTTTACTAAATTGTGAGCAAAACCCAAAATTATTATTATTTATTAGAGGTACATTCTGAGGAATCGGATTGGATTAGTGTGACGAAAACTAAAAGTGTACGAATGAGGAATGGAAAAGATACAATAATGTATAGCGCAATGCCAATCGCACCCGATGGATTAACGGAATTGTCGGAAGTGCTGGGTCTGGCAGCGGAACTGATGGTGTGTGATATAGCACAGCTTAACTTTATTGATGATCTTTTGAAAGGATTGGATTTGAAATGGGGAAAAACAATACCATTAGACAAATTGAATACCTTCTTTAGCAATCTTATACTAAAGAGCAATGAAATGATCATTATACCGAATACCTTAAAGCACTTTAATTCTATTGATATTCTTCCGGCGCTTTCGAGCGTTAAACTGAGGTTTTTTGTAGGGATACCGGTTTTTTTGGGTGACGGAAGGCCAATTGGCAGCCTTTGTTTATTCGCCAAAAAAACAAAGACCGTTACCGAATCGGAAAAGAAAATACTACATATGTTTTCCCGACAGATTGGACTTATCATCGAAAATGAAATAAGCCGAAGGAAACTCGTAGATGAAATAGAAGAAAAAGAGGCGCGTACCGATTCGCTGTTAAAAATCGCCCAACTCCAATCCCATCAAATAAGACGACCATTAACGACCTTAATGGGACTTGTTAATCTGATTAAGGATGAAATCCATCCGGTTGATCAAGAATGGATGACTATGTTCGAGACTGCAACAAAGGATTTCGACAAAACGATTCATATGATTGTAGATGGTTCTATGGCTAGTAAAGACCTTAAAGCGATTCGTTTTAATAAGATGGTGGAAGAGATCGATGATTATGCAATTCTTATTCTCGATGGTGACGGATATATAGAAAATTGGAATAGAGGGGCAGAACGGATAAAAGGTTATCGATATGACGAAATTGTAGGGCAGCACTTTAGTGTATTCTACACGGATGAAGACCGACAAAACAAACGTCCACAAAAGTTGATCATGGAAGCTGAAAAACATGGCGTAGCAAGGGATTTAGGATGGCGACTTCGAAAAGATGGAACCTTGTTTTGGGGAAGTATTGTCATTACTTCCATACATGATAATAATGGAGCGGTAATTGGATTTACGAAAGTGACCCGGGATCTTACTGAAATCACAGAAGTGCGGGATTCATTAATCGCTTCAGAAGAATTGTATAAGATGATGGTGGAAAAAACCGGAGCATTGGCACGCATCGGTGGCTGGGAGCTCGATGTAGTCCATAAGTTTCTGTCGTGGACATCGGTTACAAAAGAGATTCACGGTGTGGATAGGGATTATGTTCCCGAATTAACGAGTGCCATTAATTTCTATAAAGAAGGCACGAGTAGGGATAAGATCAAAGAGGCGGTAAAATTGGCGATCGAAACGGGCAGACCATGGGATATGGAACTACAAATTGTAACCGCTCAGGGAAAGGAGATCCGGGTAAGAGCAACAGGGAAGTCCAATTATAAAGATGGAATCTGTACCAAAGTCTACGGTACTTTTCAGGACATAAATGCTTTGCGGATATAATGTGAAAAATAACATATTATAAAGCTAACGATTTCCATATCAGTTTTTCTAACTTGAAAAAAAATCGTTGTACCACAATTTTTTTGAAAAGTGAGACAACGATTTCCAATTAATCTTTATAAATATTCAGACTTTCGTCATAAACAGGACTTTGTATGCCTAAAAAATGTAAAACACTGTGAAAAACATGGTTTTGGGATACCGTTTTGTTAGGTTTAAGCTGTTTGGAACCCTCCGATACCCAAACGATAAATGGGATGTCATACTGTTCCTTTGGCGCGAGGCTTAACGGTAATCCGTGCATATATAAATTCTTCTCGCCCAACGACTCGCCATGATCCGAAACAAATAGCATCGTACTGTTATACTCTTTTAACTCTTTTAAATTTTCAATCACTTTATAAAGAATATAATCGGTATAAACAATCGTATTATCATAAGCATTGATCAATTCCTCTTTGGAGCAATTTCCTAATTCTACGCTGTTGCAAACCGGTTTAAAAGTTTCAAATCGAGCCGGGTATTTTTGACTATAGGTCGGCCCGTGACTCGTACTGGTGTGTAACACAATAAATATTTTATTACTCGTACTGGATTGGATTCGCTCTTTTAGTCCGGTTAGGAGCATTTCATCGTAATTGCATGGATCACCCTGGCAATTTGGGGCAATTTGCTCCCGCTTTTGATATTCTTTAATATGAACAGGCGGTTCGCCCCAGTTGGAAGTTCTCCAAACAACATCAACATGATTTCGGAATAAATAATTGGGTAAAATCTCATACAAATCGTCTGAATTGGTATGTTCCAGAATGCACTTTACGCCAGCTGTGGTATAGGTAGCACAGGAAGTGGCATTGAAATGAAAGACATTCGGTGTTTGCGACAGCAGCGGATTGGTGTTTTTACCATAACCATATAAAGAGAAATTCTGACTTCTTGCCGATTCGCCTATAACTAATACAACAACCGATTTTTGAGTGTCTTTTATCGTGGCATCGGGTAATAGCATTTCTTTTTCGTTTTGTTTGTGTTTATGAATATAAAAAAGAGCGGTATTTACGCTATACGACCAGGGCATCGCAAGGCCGCCCAATGTTTTTGAATTTTTATCAATCCACAACCAATTGCTCGCGTTTGCAAATGCTAACGCCAGAATAAATACCAAACTAAGGGCCACCGTGACTAAAAATTTCTTTAAAGGAACACTTGTTAGCTTTACTTTTAGGATATAAATACTCGGTAGAATTCCCAGAAAAAGCAAATAGATTATCAGTTTGATCGAAAAATAACTACTGGACTCTTCGTAATTGGTATTCAGTACATTACCAATCATGCTTTCGTCTATTATAACATTGTAGGTATTAATAAAATACACCGCAATGGCATTGCAAATAAAGGTCAGGACCAATAAAAATTTCCCGACATAACGGGAAAGGGAAAAGAGCAGGTAATACACAAAAGCATTGGCGACCAACATTATAATGATCAAACTGATAATTAACAATATGCCATTCAGACTTTTATACTCGACATTATGGCATACAAAGGCAAAAAAGGGATAATGAAAAAATATAAAAGTTAAAAAACTCAGTAGTAAAACAAAACGAGTCAGGGACACATTATTTCTGAACATAAACTGTAATGATTTTGTATGTGGAAAAAAGTAAGCAGCTTAAAGATAAATAATAGATAAACAGATTCTCGTGAATCATTCGGTTAATGAGCACAACCGTACAAATCAGAAACAATACAATAAATATAGGATAATATTTTTTGTCATTAATCCAGCTCCAGATTTTATATTTCCGACTTATAAAAATGCCGAGCAGTCCCGAAATATAACCAATAATACTTCCCACAATGACATCTATCGGATAATGGGCGCCAACACCAACACGGGTGAAAACAAGGATTAGCCCTATAAGGATGGCCAGCAAAAACCATATAATTTTATGACTTATTTTTTTAGGCATAAAGGCAAACATCAACACAGTATGTGCCGTAAAGATAGTGATAGCATGCCCCGAAGGAAGACTGTTGTTACCGGATAGTATTTCTCCGGTGATAATAAATTTAGAATGATCAAATGTTGCAGCAGGTCTCGGTACGGCAAATAAACTTTTTAAAAGACGGGTTAGCAGGCAAGAAATAAGCGATGCGGATAAAAAAGCTTCCCATATTTTTGGAGCATACACAATAAAAAGGCTTAAAAGGGACAATGAAATCAGACAATCTCCAAATTGAGTCAGATTGAATTGAAGATTTGGGTAGCTACCCAAATGATGATTAATAAAAAAGAAGCTATCCTGTTGAATTTTTGTATAGCTATTGATTGATAAAGCATGCTGTTGATATAGAAATAAAACAATTGTAATTAAAAGAAATAGCGGTAAAAGAAACAGAAATACCCGAAGCTTTGAATAATTAGTACTAATTTTTGTGTTCATTCTATATTTTTATTTAAACGGTTTGTTGTTCAGTTAGATACAGATGTATTTCTACTTTGGGATACGCCATATATCAAAATTTATAGGAATCTGAGGTTAGAATGTAAAAAACAGCGCTGGGGATTTTCATGACGTAAAAGTAGAAATACAAAGCGGAATAAATCCGGAAGGCATATTTGTTTCCTATTTCTTAATGTAAAAAGGTATTGTCTTTAAAAACAATTGGATAGAAAGTCCTGATATGCCATTAATCCCGGTAAAATCAAATGCTCTTGTGTTAATGATTTGTTTACTTTCAAATTTGGAATACCAATAAATTAACATTGCGTAGTCCCAAATTTTATTGTATTTAAAAGATTCCGGATCGCAATAAAAGTATTGATCAATTTTGAATGTTTTTTTTTAAAGCGAATTTGGCCACTGTCGGAACTTCTTTGTCCGATATTTTCTGTGCATTGGCCAAAGAAATACTGGTCGCCGTAACCTATAGAAAAAACAACATCTTTTTCATTTCTTTAAATTTTTAAAAGTTGAAGAACAAACGTCCAACACAATTTAGAAGAAATTCTGAACGACCAATTCCTTTTTTAAACCACAGCAATAAAAAGCAGGTTTTAGTACGTAAGAAATTATCCAATTGTATTTGTAAAAGCATGTTATTTAGTTGTAAAATATTTAAAATCAGGTATTTATACGCTGTTTAGCGGCTGTCTGTTATTGTAATTTTGATTAGAAATACAATACCAGCGGAAGTCGAAAAACTGGAAAAATGAGTAGACAAAACTTTAAATTTTATCAAAATGGATGCAGAATTAAAAAACGCACAGGAGTTAGAAGCAGCATTAAGTAATGTTGCCTTGATTACCAACATTCAGGTAATTATTGACACGGATAAGATTATAAATGATTATCCGAAAGGTGGTAGTACTGACTCGACAAAACCAACAGGTATTGGGCACCAATATCAGTATATGGTGGCTTCTAATTTAACTGGAAGTGCAGGAAGTGGAACAGCAGATTTAGTGATCAATGCGGTTTCCGGAGACGTTGTCCGATTCAACGCGGTATCGGAATATGATAACTTTAACAATGCGGTTATCATCTATAACATTCAGAAATTTGGCGGTACGGATGTATTTGGCCCTTTCACCTCGAAAGTATTTACGGCAGCCGGAGTGCAACCTTCTGCTGGCGCGTCGCCACTTCCGATTCAGCAGGTTAGCGGAATGAGTTATTGGTTTTATCAGGCAGATGTGATCAAACCCGGAACCGAAAACTATAATGTTAGTTTTGCCCTCTATACGATGGATCGAGCATCGGGCAATATGAAATTATTCGGTTACTTCGTTTGGGATCCAACAATTATTGTGAAATAATTAATGAATACAAAATTCAGCCCCAAACTGAAGAAATTAAAATGGCTATCCGAAACCACGTTTTAGATAGCCATTTCTATTTTATGCGGCAGATGCGTATTTGTTTTACTTTAATGACTTGCCGCTGTTAATTTTTGTTTGACATCTTCCGGCATTCTCCAACTGTAATCGGTTGCAATTTTACGGTAGGCTTCTTTCCAGAATTCGGAATTGGCATCCAACAGTTGGCTCTTATTTTTGTTAAGGTACACCGCAATTTCATATACCTGATGGAATCCGTTATGCGAGTTTTCACTTTTTCGGAAGGCACTAATGGCATTATCGACATCTTTTTCAAGTAAATAGTGAAATCCATCGGCCTCGAATTTTTGCGCCTGATCGGTATTGGTATCTTTTTTATCGACTTTGATAAAGTGGCTTTCAGTTGGGTCTTTTATTTTTTGGTTTAAAAGAATTCCTTTTTTTACGGTTGCGCTATCGGAAGATTGGGCAATAATTTTGTCCTGAATCGTAATGATTGTGTCTTTTACTTTTAAATCACTTGTTTGCCGACTTTTAATAGTTTCTAATTCCTCAATTTCATTTAGCAATTTCGTTTTCTTTTCGTAAAGTCTATAGGTTTCAAATGTAAGAAACAAATAACCGATAAGTGTCAGGGCTATGCCAATTGCGGGCAAAAACCGTGTTTTTTTAGCTAGGTTGTCCATCGTTTTCAGGCGTTATATTAGAAATATATTTTAAAGCATCATCCCACATTTTCAGCACCCGGAAGATGCATAGTGTTAAAGTACCGGTTGGCACCAGAAGGGCAACAAAACTGGCATAGTTTTTTTCGACCAATGCGACATAAATTCCAATTCCAACTAACGAAATTGCCGATAAAGTTGTTAGTATTACGTAGATCATCCGTTCCATTTTGAAGGTGTCTACTAGTCTCTGAACTATTTCTAGTTTCTGAGTTATTTCTGGTTTCTGAGTTATTATTGGTTCGTCCATTTGTAATATGATTTTAAAAGCGGTACCGAGGGATTAAAAGAACTGATTATTGTGTCTCTAAAAATATAACCTCGTTATTAGCTTATCGTTATTGATATGATATAATTTACATGACAGTGAAGCAAGGTTTTATTTTGCAATGGAAGCGGATGTATTGCCTAGATTTAGTCCCCAATTGATCCCGAATATAGCCAAAAGGTTGTCGGTTACCTGAAAGTCTTTTCCAAAACCTCCAGTGAGACTGATGTTTTTATCCAATGCAAAACTGATATTACCAACGGATCGTTCACTGCTAATGCTACCATTGCGTTTTACATATTCGTATCCGAACGTAAATTTTCCAAACTCAAAATTGACTTTACCGCCAAAATCCCGATAATAGCTGGTTGTATAGGTATCGGCAACTTCCATATTAAAACCGTCTTCAATATAGCGGGCGATTGCCAAAACACTCATATAATTATTGGTAGTGCTTGTCTCATCGTCTTCGTTTAAAATCAGATTGAATTCTCCGGTTAACCAGGAACCAAAACGACTCACCGTTCCGCCATCGGTGGAGTTTTCTTTAAAAAGATTGCTATAGGCTAAAGCGCCGTCGAGTTTAAAAATTGGCTTGATCGTTTTTTGAAAGGGTTTAAAGCGCTCTTCAATTTTTTGTTGCTCCAAATAGAATTTTTTAAAAGCTTCGTCTTTTTTTGGTCCTGCCTCCATAGATAAAATCTGGATAGGAGGTGAGGGGATTTTTAACAATTCGTCGGCAATTTTCTCGGCATTGTTGTAAATCTGTTCTTTGTCAAAAAAGCGCAATAGCGTCGTTCGTATCCCAATAGAAAAAGTTTTATGATCATTATCTCCGACAATATTTTTAAAATCTTTTTTTAAATAGGCAAAAGAGAGTGTTGTCGTATTGAGTCCGCTAAATGGATTTTGTTTTAAAACATCGTTTTCTTTAGTAACACCGATGTATTTGTAATAGGTTCGGCTTTTACTTTTGGTGTTGATAAAAAAATAAGGAGCGACTTCAATGGCCAGACTTTCACCAAAATTGTTTTGGACATGTAAAGCCAAAGCTTTTACATTTTCCGGTGTATACACATCGGTAACGGTTTCTTCCATTAACTGGAATGCCGGACTTGTGATATTGGACATCTGAAACTGACTAAGTTCTACATCGGTTTGGGCATTAGCATACCAGTAAGTACCGATAAGAAATAGGAGGATTATGTAATTTTTTTTCATCTGCTTATGATTTTACAATTTTGATATAGGCATAAGCAATAAAAAAACTAGCCGTAATTTTCTGTTTTTCGACGGTCATTTCAAAACGCTCATCGTTGTAAAGTAAAGTGTAGGCTACCTGTGTAGTATTAAAAATAGGAGTGATATTACTACCAGCGGGAACAAAAAAAGACGAAACAATGGACATTTCTTTGTTGTCTAATGTACTAATGTCACCAAGATCAATACTGAATTTATACAACTTACTTTGTCTTACAATAACGTCATTTAAACTAATGTTGGTTGCCACAATGGCATCGGAACTGATGACGGCCTGTAGTTTTACCTGAGCGCCTTCGGGAATACGGATTGTTTTCATAATTATTTGATTTGTAGTTGTTTGATAAAGTTAAAGCATTTGCGATAATCAGGAATTAGTATTTTTACGTAATCTTTGATGTTTTTTTACAGTATATTGACCGAATTATTCCGGTAGGAGATTAAAAGGCTACTATCAGGATATCCGAAAAGGGTTTGTTCCTCATTGGCATTCACCGTATCTTTACCGCATGGATTCAGTAACACAGATAGTACTCGGAGCGGCAGTTGGCGAAAAAATTCTCGGTCGGAAAATAGGGAACCGGGCCATGCTATATGGTGCTATTGCAGGGACAATCCCGGATCTGGATGTTGTGATCGGACTATTTTTAGATCCGTTATCCGCTGTTGAAATCCATCGGGGATTTAGTCATTCCATTCTGTTTTTTAGTATTCTGTCGCCATTACTGGGCTGGTTTATTGCCCGAAGGGAAAAGGATAGCAAAGTTTCCGTGATGAATGGTGCCGGTCTGGTTTTCTGGGCTTTGTTTACACATGCTTTATTGGATGCCTTTACGACCTGGGGAACGCAATTATTGTGGCCTATGGCGTATAAATTTGCTTTTCGCTCCATTTTTGTAGTCGATCCATTATATACAATCCCGTTCCTGTTTTGTTTGATCATGGCTATGCGGAAAGCACGTACAGATTACAATCGTACGCAATGGAACAACCGCGGACTTAAAATCAGTTCGGCTTATCTGATGCTGACACTGGTGCTAAAAGGAGTTACGTATTATAAATTCCAACGGGCAATAACACTTTCCGGATTGGAGGTGGTAGCACTCGAAACCAAACCAACACCCCTAAATACGATACTCTGGACAGCGACAGCAGAAACGAAAACGGCCTATTGGATTGGTGACTATTCTTTTTTCGATACCAGACCCATCGTTTTTAACGCGTATCCTAAAAATCACGAATTCTTAGATGGTTTTATGCAGGATAAGACAATGCTACGGTTGGTCGATTTGTCGGAAGGCAAATATACCGTTACAAAAAAAGACGGAAAACTATATTTTAACGATTTACGTTTCGGATTACTGAATCGAAATAGTACCAATCCGGAGTTTGCGTTTTGCTACGAGCTGTTACCTTCCAAAAGCGGATTTAAAGTTCGTGAAGTTCCGAAAACCAGAGCAGAAGGACTATTGCTACTACAACAGCTCTGGAAAAGAATCTCAGGAAATTAAATGGTATAACGTCACTTTTTAATTCTGGATTTTAGGATTATTTTGCTATACAAACTGTTCAGGATGATCATTATATAATATTTTTAAGAAGACCTTTACATATGCCTTTTGCTGTCGTCAGTTAAAAAAAAGGCTAAGGAAAGGGATGAAGCAAAATCTGTTAAAAATACTAAACACGGTAATGGTCTTAGCCATAATGGTTAAAAATCTATACGACGCCTATTGGCTTTTGAATGATCCGGTACATTCAATGGATCGGATTGTTTCAGATGATTATTGTGTTATCCTGGGATGGCTGTCATTGGCATGTGCTGTACTGATTTTGTTACCGGAGACCTATGTTACCGGATATTTACTAACAATCTATAAAATGTTGAATGTAATTGCGTTTTATATAGTAGAAGAAAAAAGAGCTGCTGCTTTTTGGGAAATTCCACTATTGGTGGTTGCCATTTTACTAATCCGGTATGGTCATAGTTTCTCAAAACGGTATTTGTGGAGCGATATCATGTTGGAAGATGACAATGAATAAATAAATCCGATAGCGGGATCGAAACTATCCATTTTGCTGTAGGGGATTTTAAAAGTGGAATTCGTATTTTTGAGTTCCTTAAATAAAATGCCATGAAAATTGTAATATCGCCAGCCAAATCGTTGGATTTTGAAACTACACTACCTACGCGACTGTATACAGAATCGTCTTTTTTAAAAGAAGCTAATACGGTACATCGGGTATTGAAAAAAAAGAAACCCAAACAGCTTTCGGAATTGATGGCTATTTCCGAAAAACTCGCCGACCTGAACTGGCAACGTAATCAGGATTGGGCAACACCGTTTACACCGGAAAATGCACGCCCTGCAGTATATGCGTTTAATGGTGATGTATATGTTGGACTCGATGCCTATTCTTTACCGATGGAAAAATTGCCCGTATTGGAATCAAAATTGCGAATTCTCTCCGGTTTATACGGATTGCTGAAACCGTTGGATCTGATACAACCCTACCGACTGGAAATGGGAACCAAACTTCCGGTGGGAAAAAGTAAGGATTTATATGAATTCTGGAAACCAAAAATCACAAAAGCACTAAACAGCGAACTTAAAAAAGATGAGCTGTTTATTAATCTGGCCAGTAATGAATATTTTTCGGCCGTGGATAAAAAAGCCTTGAAAGTTCCCGTTATCACTCCGGAATTTAAAGATTATAAAGATGGAAAATTAAAAATGATCAGTTTCTTCGCCAAAAAGGCGAGAGGTATGATGGTGCGTTATATTATCGATACCGACGCACAAACAATCGACGATCTGAAAGGGTTTAATTATGAAGGTTATCAGTATGATGCGAATCTGAGTAAAGGAAATACACTGGTATTTACGCGCTAATTCAAATCGTTATAAATAAAGTGTTTACGGTTATTTTCAACAGAATTTTCGTAATTTTAAGGAATCAAACACTGTATTTATGAGAAAAATATCCTTTATTTCGGGGCTAATATTGCTTTTAGTAGTAGCCGGCTGTAAATGCACAAAAAATGCAGCAGCCTATGATAAACTAACAGCCAATGGCTGGGAACTGGAATATATCACCGGTGTGCGTATTGCTTTCGAAGGATTATATCCGGACACGAAACCGCAATTGTCGTTTACCAAAACCGGAGAAGCAAATGGAAATAGCAGTTGTAATCCGTTTTCAACCCGTTATACCACAAAAGAACCGAACAGTATTGCGATTGAAGCGCCAAAAGCCATGACCATGCGCTTTTGTGAAGGAGAAGGGGAGCGTCGTTTTCTGGATATGATGCAGAAAATCAATAAATATGATGTGACTCCCGACGGAAAACTCGTGTTGCTAATGGATGATATCGTAGCCATGCGTTTTAAAAAGAAACCGTAAAACGACTTTAAAAGAAAGAGATGAGGAAAATAGCATTTGTTTTTGCGCTTCTGGCTTTGACTGTGGCGTGTAAGAAAAATTCGGATAAAGAAAAAACGACAGATAGCGACATCGACATGGTGCCTACGGTGCAGGAAGAATGTTATGAATACCGTAAAGACGGGAATACCATCTATATGCACCTCAAAAAAGAAGCCAATGCCGTTACCGGTAATCTGGACTATGCTTATAGCGAAAAAGATTCCAATACCGGAACGTTTAGCGGTACGATTAAAAACGATATACTGATAGCGGTCTATACTTTCACTTCGGAAGGAATGGAAAGCAAACGGGAAATCGCTTTTCAGGTTAAGGATAAGACTTTAATAGAAGGTTATGGCGAAGTGGAAGAAAAAAACGGCACCGTAACATTTAAAAGCCCGGACAAACTCGTGTTTAATTCCGGTATGCCACTCGCTAAAGTGGACTGTAAGAAATAAAAAATCCCGACTACTACTAGTCGGGATTTTTTTATTTAATGCATATAGAAATATTCTTCGTAATCGCGTAGGGTTTCGCGGGTCATTTTTTTCTGATCGCGGGAGATTTCGCGTAATGCTTCAACTCCTTTTTTGGCACATCGTTTTATTCGGCCCAAGCGCAATGAAAAATCCATTAACTTGTTGAGGTCGTCCGGGCTTAATTTATCACTGAGTTCCGAAACGTAATCTTTGAACTCATATAAAACGCCTCGGTTTTCTTCGTATTCGGATTTTAAATCCTCCAACAGTTCGT
The DNA here is from genome assembly GCF_039778605.1 of Flavobacterium sp. WV_118_3. Classification (NCBI taxonomy): domain Bacteria; kingdom Pseudomonadati; phylum Bacteroidota; class Flavobacteriia; order Flavobacteriales; family Flavobacteriaceae; genus Flavobacterium; species Flavobacterium sp. WV_118_3. The sequence goes on from NZ_CP156060.1 coordinate 986,082, forward strand.
TTATTTCTTTTTCGATATCATTGCAGCGGTCTTCACTTTTCCGGCTGAATTCTTCAATGATTTTCTTCTCGGAGTTGCTGAATAATCCCATGGTATGTTTTTTTAGGGTTAATAACTATTTTAAAATCAAATAGTTGCTGTATTGTAAAAGTACGTATTTTTTAATACAATTAAAAGAAGAAAACGTTTTTATAACGCAAGCATAATACCATAAAAAAACTCCGGAAATACTTCCGGAGTTTTTGTAACAAATTAAATAACCTTATTTGAAATTAATGAACATTCGACATGTCGACTTTGCCTCCGGCGCCTTTCTTGATCAATAGTACAAACGGTACACAAATCAGGAAGAGGATTCCCAGATACATAAAAATATCCATATAGGCCAATACCGTACTCTGCTTCATAACCGACATTTCAATGGCTTTATGCGCTTTGTCCAATGCTTCGCTACTGCTAAATCCTTTCGACATAAATCCCATTTGCAATTGCTGAATGCGTTGTTGTACCTCGAATTTGGATCCGTCTAAATTGGCGATCAGATCCACACGGTGTGATTGCGTAAAACGAGCAATAAAGGTCGTGATGATCGCAATACCGAACGAACCACCCAACTGACGCATCATCCCGGTAAAAGCGGCTCCTTCGCCAATATTTTTCCCTTTTAAAGTCGACAGTGCCAACGTGGTAATCGGTACGAATAATAATCCCAAACCAACCCCTCTAAGAATTAACGGCCAGAACATATGTTCGGTTCCGGTATCCGGCGTGATCACATTGTGCATCCAGAAGGTGAAAATAAAGAACAACAGGAATCCGGCGGCAACCATATACGATTGCGGTACGCCTTTCTGAATCAGTCGGCCAATGATTGGCATCATAAATCCGGTCATAATCGAACTCGGAATCAATAATAAACCGGCATCCGTAGCCGTCCATCCTAAAATGGACTGTGTATAGATCGGGATAATAAACGTGGAACCGTATAACCCGAATCCAAGAATAAAACACATAATGGTTCCTACCCGAAGGTTTCGATCCTGCAATACACGCAAGTTTACAATCGGATATTTATAGGTTAACTGTCGCCAGATAAACAGTAATAATCCGAAGAATGAAACAACACTAAGGGTTACAATGATCGGATCGGCAAACCAGTCGTCTTGTTGTCCGTGTTCCAAAACAAACTGTAGGGAACCGATAAAGGACGAAAGGAACACAATGCCCCACCAATCGACCTGATTGGCTTTTAATTTTTCACCATATTTCGGACTCTTCACAAACGAAAGGGTCAATACCGTAGCGATAATTCCCAATGGTATATTGATATAGAAAATATACGGCCAGGAAAAATTATCAACCAGATAACCTCCTAATGGCGGACCTAAAGTAGGTCCCACAATAACACCCATACCATAAATTGCCTGTGCCATTCCTCGTTTGGCTGCGGGATAGCTTTCCGTAATAATGGTCTGAGCGGTTACCAATAAGGCACCACCTCCCATACCCTGGATAAAACGAAAGGCTACCAACTCCCATATATTGGAGGCATTACCACAAAGAAAAGAGGAAACGGTAAAGATAATAATGGAGGCTGCAAAATAGTTTCTTCGACCGAATTGTTGCGATAACCAGCTGGTCATCGGGATAACGATTACGTTCGCAATCGCATAGGCCGTGATCACCCAGGCAACATCGGTAAGGGTAGCCCCTAAACTACCTCTCATGTCGTTTAGGGCTACGTTTACGATAGTAGTATCGACAATCTCCAGCAAGGCACAAAGTACCGCGGTGATTGTGATGATGACTCTTCGAAAGCCATATTCTACTAAATTATCTTCTCCGGTTGCTTCCATATTATTTTACGTGTACGTCAACTTCTACGTTCATTCCCGGACGTAATAATTTTACTTTTTCAGGATCGTTGCCTGGTGTTAATTTGATTTTTACCGGTAAACGTTGGATTGTTTTTACGAAGTTACCGGTTGCATTGTCCGGAGGAAGGATGGAAAAACGTGCTCCCGTTGCCGGTGAAAAGGAATTTACTTCTCCTTCGAATTTGATATCCGGATACGCATCAACAGCGATGATCACTTTCTGACCTTCACGCATTTTGTTTAACTGCGTTTCTTTAAAGTTCGCCACAACCCAGGTTTCCTGGTTGTTGATAATATAGAATAACGATTGTCCCGGTTGAACCATTTGTCCCGGTTGAATGTCGATATTGGATACCTGACCGTCTACAGCGGCAGTGATTACAGTATAGCTTAGATTCAATTCGGCTGCCTCTAACGAAGCCTGTGCTTTTTTGATGTTGGCCGCAGCTACCGATGTTTGTTTGTTGGCTACATTCGTTTTAGAAACCACAGCTTCGCGTTGGTGTGCACTGGCATTACGTTGTTGTTGTAATACTTCAACCTGTTTTTCAGCTTCTTGTTTCGCTGCTAAAGCCTGCTCATATTGTTGTTTGGTAATCGAGTGGTTTTTATACAGGTTTTCATAACGCTCGAAGTCATTTTGAGCACGTCCCAAGCGGATTTTTGCCGCATCGATATTTCCAACATTCGACTGGATTGTCGCATCGGAAATCGAAATGTTCGCAGCAGAAGCACTTACATCGGCTTTGCTCACTTCAAAAGCGCTTTCAGCACTGGCTAAAGCCGCTTTGGCTTCTTCTACACGTACCAGATAATCTTTGTTGTCGATTACAAAAAGCGTGTCGCCTTTTTTAACGAAATCATTGTCTTTTACATATACTTTCGCTACATATCCCGATACACGCGGTATAATTGGATTCATGTTTTTTTCGATCTGCGCATCGTCGGTCTCCTCGTGCGCCTGAGCGTGCATATATTTGAATATTCCGTATACCGAACCCAGAATAACTAGTGTTCCCAGAACAATGATGAATTTTTTATTTGATGGTTTTTTTTCCATGATCTTTACAGCAATTAATATTAGTTTTTGGTGAGTGTTACGGATGCGGTTAATTTACCACTGGCAGCCAGTGCGGTATAGTATTTTTCGATACTGTTGGCTTTGGAGTAGGCCAGGTTGATTTTAGACTGAAGTTGCGCTACGTCGGCTTCCAGTAAATCGTTGGTATCCGACAAGCCATTGTCGTATTTGTCTTTTACAATACGGTAGTTTTCGGTAGCCTGTTCAACCGCCTCCTGGTATACTTTATTTTGTTTTAAAGCCAGTTGGTAGTTTTCGTTAGCCTGTTGATTTTCCACTTTTACGCGGTCGGTCATCATTTCGACAACCTGTTCGGCTTCGTGTGCTTTACTTTTCGCGGCTTTTACTTCTTTTCCGTTTTTGAAAATAGAAGTCAGGTCATACGAAAGACCAACACCAAAGTTCATCGCGTTGGTAACAGTCATTACATTCTGAAGATCCAGAGCGATATAACCTCCCATCAATGAAATCGACGGATAGTAATTGGCCTGAGCGATTTTTACATTGGCATCGGCAGCTTTTTGTTGGGAACGGATGGCTTCCAGATCATTTCGCCCGCTTAAAGCGTCTTCTGCTGTAGTATTCAAAATGTTGCTTTTATCAAAAACAGCAGCATTCGGAACGATTTGTGTGCTTTCCGGTAATTTTAATAAAGTGGCCAGTTGGAAGTTAATCGTGCTTACATTTTTCTTCGCATCTTCCAAAGCAATTTTATAATTGGATACCTGTAATTGCGCTTTTAATAAATCGTTTCGGGCAATCAGACCATTGGCTTCCATTGCTTTAAAATCCTTTACGCGTTGTTCGGCACTCTTAATGTTTTCAGTTATTAATTGAGTGCTTTCCTGTGCTTTGTATAGGTTTACATAAAGTTTTACTACATCAAGAGCTACTTGTTCTTTGGTGTTTTTGGCCGTGTATTGTTCGGCCTGATACAGGTTTTCGGCTACCTTGATGTTGTTCTGGATTTTAAATCCGGCAAACAAGGGTACCGATGCGCTTGCTTGTCCAAGCATAAGCTGGTTTACCTTGGGTGCCGCACCGGATCCTTCTTCACCACCACCGCCAATTTTCAGGTTCACATCGGCGTTGGTCAGGCGCTGATATTGTCCACTGACTTTTAAGTCGGGGTATTGACGGTTTTTTACCGATTGCATTTCGAATGCTTTGGTGGCCACTTTGGTATCGGCCATTTTTGCCTCGGTACTTTGTGTCATAGCCAGTTGGATGGCTTCTTCCAATGCCATTTTCTTCTCCTGAGCTTCAGTAGAGAAAACACCAAATAGAAAGAAGGTGCCCAACCAGAGGGAACTATTCTTCATAGGTTAAAAGTGCTTTAATGGTTTTTTGTATGTGTTTTGTTAAATCGTTTTTGATATAATGATCATATTTTTCCTCGGTATCGAGTTCTAATAATTCCGTATAAAACGTACGGTTCATCTGGAAATGGAAAAAAGTACCCATCACAGTTGGTGGAATCAGGGTGATGTTAATATTGGGTTTAAAAACACCTTTTTCCTGTCCTTCCTCAATAATGTCTCGTAAGGCTTCCAGGTTATAGCGTTTCACTTCGTTAAAGGACTCACAGTTGATTTCTCTTTTTTTGGAACTGATTTCAAAATGAATGATCTGATACATCCCTTTGTTTTTGTTGATACGGGTGATGTACAGTTCGATAAGTTTGTCGATCTTTTCAAAAGGAGAAAGCGCTTCTTTGTGTAAGTTTTCAATCTGAAGGCGTAAACCGGCGATACGTGCAATAATAAGGGCTTCCAGTAGTTTTTCTTTTGAACCAAAATAGTAGGAGATCATCGCTACATTGATATTGGCCGCTTTGGCTATGTCTCTGACAGAAGTTCCATCAAAACCATGTTCGGAAAACAACCGTTCTGCAACCAGCAGAATCTCGTGTTGTTTATCATTAAATTCAGACATCACATAATTGGTTTGAAATGTGACTGCAAAATTAAACACTTGTTTAAATTAAACGTTTGTTTAGTTTTATTTTAACGTTATTTTAACTAAAATAAATTAGTCGAAAAGGAGCGATATTTTGAATGGGCGAGGTAAAGAAATGAGTGAAAAGAAGTTAGAAAAAAGAGCTTGAAAATGAGAATATAAAGAACCTCGAAAATGTTATGAATTTGATTTCTTTTTTCTATTTTTACAAACTTCCAATGCAATAAAAAAGGCAACACTAAAGTTGCCCATTCTGTACGTTAAAACCCAAAATTTATTGTAATAGATAAAATCTATGTTTGTATTTTAACTATTTTTAAATGAGTATTTTGGTGTTATTTACTTAAACTATAGTTTTTATAAAATCCGGAATATTTTGAAGCGGGTTCTTTTTTAGAAAATTTACAAAAGCACTACCAATAATCGCGCCTTTTTGATGTTGCGTCGCCTGTAAAAACGTCGCCCGATTACCAATGCCAAATCCGACAATCTGCGGATTTTTTAAATCCATTCCGGCAATCTTTTTAAAGTAATTCTCTTGCTCTTTTCCAAAGGAATTTTGACTTCCGGTGACATTTGCGCTACTCACCATATAGATAAATCCGCTGGAGATTTTGTCGATATGGCGGATACGCTCTTCGGATGTTTGTGGGGTGATTAGAAAAATATTCAGTAAGCCATTTTGCTCAAAAATAGCCTGATAGTTGGTTTCATAAACACCAACGGGAAGATCAGGAATGATCAATCCGTCGATTCCTATTTCGGCACATTTTCGACAAAAATTGGCGATGCCATATTGCAATATCGGATTAAAATAACCCATGATCAATAACGGAATCTGAACCGTTTTCCGAATGTCTTTTAACTGATCAAACAAACGTTCGGTGGTCATTCCGTTTTCTAACGCTTCGGTCGAACTCGCCTGAATAGTTGGTCCGTCGGCCAAGGGATCGCTAAACGGTAAGCCAATTTCGATCATATCCACGCCACTTTTTTCAAGGGTTTGGATAATCGGTACCGTGTCGTTTAAATTCGGATAACCGGCGGTAAAATATAAAGAAAGGATTTTTTTGTCTTCCTGTAGTTTTTGTGTGATGCGATTCATAATCTAATGTATTACAATTTAAAATCCGAAATAGGAGGTATAGGTGTTTAAGTCTTTATCGCCACGACCGGAAAGGTTGATCACAACAATATCGTCGGCTCCAAAGGAACGCTGATTCAGTACGGCTAAGGCGTGGGCGCTTTCGATCGCCGGAATAATCCCTTCGGTTTTACAAAGTTCCAATCCGGCTTGCATGGCTTCATTATCGGTAGCCGCAGCAAATTCGGCGCGACCACTGGTAAACAAATGCGCGTGTAACGGACCTACACCGGGATAGTCCAATCCGGCCGAAATAGAATAGGGTTCGGTAATCTGACCGTCTTCCGATTGCATTAATAGGGTTTTGCTTCCGTGGATGATACCGGTTTTACCTAAAGCTGAAGTCGCGGCACTTTCTCCGGAATCAATTCCCTTTCCGGCGGCTTCCACAGCGATGAGTTGTACACTGGCATCATCCAGAAAATGATAAAAAGCACCAGCCGCATTACTACCACCTCCTACGCAGGCAATCACATAATCGGGGTTTTTACGCCCTTCTTTTTCAAATAATTGGGTTTGAATTTCGGCTGAAATAACACTTTGAAAACGGGCAACCATATCCGGATACGGATGCGGGCCAACCACCGAACCGATAATATAATAGGTATCTACGGGATTGTTAATCCAGTCGCGGATGGCTTCATTCGTGGCATCTTTTAGTGTTTTCGAACCGGAAGTGGCCGGGCGTACTTCGGCACCAAGCATTTTCATCCGGGCTACATTTGGCGCCTGCCGCTGGATGTCAATTTCACCCATATAAACAATACATTCCAGTCCCATTAAGGCGCAAACCGTAGCGGTGGCAACGCCATGCTGACCAGCGCCGGTTTCGGCAATGATGCGTTTTTTACCCAGTCGTTTGGCTAATAAAACCTGTCCGATAGTGTTATTGATTTTATGCGCGCCCGTATGGCAAAGATCTTCGCGTTTCAGATAGATCCGGGTGTTGTACTTTTTCGAAAGTCGTTCGGCAAAATAGAGTGGTGTAGGACGACCTACATAATCGGTTAATAATGCATGGAATTCCGATTGAAATGCAGGTTCTTCCATGATGGCTAAATAGCGTTGCCGCAGTTCTTCTACATTCGGATAGAGCATTTCCGGGATAAATGCTCCACCGAATTCACCATAATAACCTTGTTCGTTTGCGTGATAGGTTGTATTCATTTTAATCGTTTTTTATCGTTAAAAGTGCCTGTTTACATAGCGTTATGTCTTTTAGACCGGGTGCTGTTTCAAATTTGCTGTTAATGTCTATGGCGTAGGGTTTTAGTCCTGTTGTTGGTATTGTGTTGATGTGATCAATAGCAATTCCACCGCTTAAAAAATAGGGTTTTGCAGACGGATAGTTTTCTAAAATTTTCCAGTCAAAAGGGAAACCGTTTCCGCCGGGTAATTTTCCTTTGGTGTCGAACAGGTAATAATCACAAACGGTTTCATAATCCTCGAGTTTTCGGAAATCGAAAGTGGTGTCGATCGAAAAAGTCTTGATGATTTCCACATCTGACGCATTTCGAATGGCGGTACATAATTCGGGTGTTTCCGATCCGTGTAATTGTACGGCTTGTAATTCGTAGCGTTCTATAGTTTCCAAAATCGTCGTTAGATTGGCGTCGACAAAAACACCGGTTTTTTGAATTGTTTTTGGAATTTCAGGGAGTATATTGTCACAAAATCGAGTGGATTCTTTATAGAAAATAAAGCCCATATAGTCCGGTTGTAAGGCGGCTATTGCGGTAATATTTTCCGGATATTTTAGTCCACATATTTTAAGTAAAAATGATTTTTTCATGACTATTCAGCTAACTGATTTATAAAATTTTTAATGCTATTACCTAAATAATTACTTTTCATAAAATTTTCCCCAATCAGAAAGCCTTGATAACCATAATTGCGAAGGTCTTTCACGGCTGTTGCCGTACTGATTCCGCTTTCTGAAATCTTTACAAAATCATCCGGAATCTGATCGGCTAGTGTCTTACTGTAATCGAGATTTACTTCAAACGTTTTCAGGTTTCGATTGTTAACGCCAATCATATTCAAACTTGGCATCAGACTTTTTTCTAGTTCCGCTTCGTTGTGAACTTCCAACAGTACTTCCAAACCAATCTGTTGGGCGAATTCGGATAGCGTTTTGATTTCCACACGCGATAAAACGGCCGCAATTAATAGGATAACATCGGCGCCGTAGGCTTTGGCTTCCAGAATCTGATAGGTGTCGATAATAAACTCTTTTCGCAATAACGGAAGGCTAACCGAGGCTCTTGCGAGTACCAAATCGTCCAGAGAACCGCCAAAATATTTCCCATCGGTTAGTACCGAAATACCACTGGCTCCGGCTATTTCGTAGCTTCTTACGACATCTTCCACGGAATAACTGGTATTGATCACTGCTTTTGACGGAGAACGACGTTTGTGTTCGGCGATAATTCCCGTCGGACTATTTTTCAGATTTTGACTTAAAGAATAAACTTTGCGGTCGAACAAAACCGAAGCTTTGAGCTGGGTTTCAGGAATAAGGCTCTTTTTTAAAGTAACTTCTTTGTGCTTGTCGGCTATAATTTGATCTAGAATGTGCATCTTAACGGGAACTTAATTGTTGTAATTTGTTTAATTTTTCAAGAGCTTTACCGGATTGTAAACTTTCGACAGCCATAGTAAATCCATCCGATATCGAAATCGGATTTACCGTAGCAAGCGCGATCGCGGCATTAGCACAAACCACATTGTTTTGCGCTTCGGTTCCTTTTCCGGAAATAATGTCCAGAAAAAGTTGTGCCGATTCCGTTACGGTTGTTCCGCCTTTTATCGCATCAGGATCCAGACGATTCACGTTAAAATCGTTGGGTTTTAGTATTTGTTCACTGCGATTGGAAATCAGTTTGGTATTCCCCGTTAGGGATACTTCATCATAACCGTCGAGGCTGTTTAAAATGGTAAAATTGATCGGCGTATTCTGATATAAATAGGCATACATTCGGGCGAGTTCCAGATTAAAAACACCAACCATCTGGTTTTTAGGAAACGATGGATTTACCATGGGGCCCAACATATTAAAAAAAGTTTTTACAGCCAGTTCCTTTCGGATGCCACCAACATTTTTCATCGCCGGATGGAATAGCGGCGCATGTAAAATACAGATATTGGCTTCTTCGAGACATTGTTGTAAAAACCCGGTATCGCTACTAAAACGGATTCCCAGATTTTCCATGACATTACTGGAACCGGATATGGATGAAACGCCATAGTTTCCGTGTTTTGCCACTTTTGTTCCGGAACCGGCCACAATAAAAGAAGCCAGGGTCGATATATTAAAAGTGTCTTTTCCGTCGCCGCCCGTTCCACACAGATCAATGGTATTGTAAGCCGATAAATCAACCGGGATGCAAAGATTTAATAAAGCATCCCGAAATCCGGCCAGTTCATCGATGGTAATATTTCGCATCATATAGACGGTTAAAAAGCTGGCGATCTGACTTGGATTGTACGCGCCGTTGGAAATATTCACCAGAACATCCCGGGCTTCTTCACGGCTCAGCACTTCCTGATTGATCAGTCTGTTTAATATTGTTTTCATGATTTTTAGATATAATAAGGGCTGTATCTTAAAGCGAATAAGCTCCAGACAGTGTTAGTAATAGAATGATATGTTAGTGTTTTTTAGCTGTTTAACCAGTTTTGGAGGATGTTTTTCCCGTCTGGTGTCAGTACGCTTTCCGGATGGTATTGTACGCCTTTAACATCAAATGTTTTATGGCGGAGAGACATAATCTGGCCGTTATCGTCTACCGAAGTGATTTCCAGTTCGGCCGGAAAATTATCAGGGTTGATCACCCACGAATGATAACGTCCTACTTGTATGTTTTTGTTTAATCCGTTAAATAATGGCTCATCTTCAACAGTGATGGTAACCGGTGTTGCGACTCCGTGGTATACTTTTTCAAGGTTGATCAAGTTTCCACCAAATACCTCGCCAATAGCCTGTTGACCCAGACATACACCCAAAATACTTTTAGTAGCGGCATAGGCTCGGATGACTTCTTTTAGTAAGCCGGCTTCGTCCGGAATCCCGGGACCAGGCGACAATACGATTTTGTCGAAGTCTTTCAGTTCGTCGATCAGAAATTCATCATTACGGAAAACCGTTACGGCACAGTCGAGATCTTCCAGATAATGAACCAGATTATAGGTAAAACTGTCGTAATTGTCTATGATTACTATCTTTTTCATCGGATGCTTTATTTTGGGTTCTGTTTTAATTTTTATTTCAGGTTAAATAGTAGAGGCTAATTCCAATGCCTTGGTAAGGGCGCCCAGTTTGTTGTAAACCTCCTGCATTTCGTTTTCTTCGGACGAATCGGATACAATTCCGGCTCCGGCCTGATAATGTAATTGATGATTTTTACTTAAAAAGGTACGGATCATAATTGCGTGATTAAAGTTACCGTCAAAATCCATAAATCCAATAGCACCACCGTAAAAATTCCTTGACGTGTTTTCAATGCTTTCAATGAGCTGCATGGCTTTATGCTTGGGCGCACCGCTCAAAGTACCCGCTGGAAAGGTCGCAGCTACGGTCTGCATTGTCGTAGTTTTGTCGTGTAATTTCCCTGTAACTTTGGAAACCAGATGGATAACATGGGAGAAAAATTGCACTTCGCGGTATTTTTCGACCTGTACATCACGACCGTTTCGACTTAAATCGTTTCGCGCCAGATCGACTAGCATCACATGTTCGCTGTTTTCTTTTGGATCTTCCGATAATTGTCGGGCCAGTATACTATCCGTTTCGTCGTTTCCGGTTCGCTTAAATGTTCCGGCTATCGGATGGATTTCGGCTTTCCGGTTGTGTACAACCAATTGTGCTTCCGGTGATGATCCCATGATTTTAAAATCCCCATAATCGAAAAAGAACAGATAAGGGGATGGATTGATACTGCGTAAAGCACGGTAAACGTTAAATTCATCCCCTTTAAAAGCCTGAGAAAAACGACGGGATAATACGAGTTGAAAAACATCGCCTCGGTAACAGTGTTGTTTGGCGAGCGTGACCTGTTGTTTAAATTCAGCATCGGTCAGGTTCGACAGTACATCACCTTCGGTATCAAAAGCATAACTGGCAAAATTTTTAGCAAACAGTAATTGTTCAATTTCTGAAATATTGTTCTGATTGTCGACACTATGGCTAAAAATGTACGCTTCATTTTTAAAGTGATTGATCGCAATAATGTTTTGATATACCGCATAATACAGATCCGGAATATGCAGATCTCCCTGTTTTTTGGTTAGGGTCAGTTTTTCAAAATAACGTACGGCATCATAGGAAATATAACCGAACAAACCGTTGTTGATAAACTTAAATCCGTGGTTTTCCGATTCAAAACGGGCTGCAAAATCCTGTACCGCGGTGATGACATCTATTGGATGGATAATAGCATTTTGATTTACAGTACCATCGGGAAAACTTTGTACGATCGTTTCATTTTCCACTTTAATACTGGCAATCGGATTGCAGCAGATATACGAAAAACTATTGTTATTAGCCTGATAATCACTACTTTCCAGTAGGAGGCTATTCGGAAATTTATCGCGGATTTTCAGGTAAATGCTTACCGGTGTAATCGTGTCGGCAAGGATTTGTTTGTATTGGGTATGTAGGTGATATTTTTTCATAGTAACGAAATTTTAATGCAACAAAAAAGGCCTGTCGTGATGACAGGCCTTTATCTATTTTTGATTTTAAAAATACAGATAGGAGGTATCGCTCACGATGTTCGACGTAAGGAATTCCACCACCAAGTATTGTTATAAAATGTGTTCATTGTTCTGAATTATGTTACAAAGGTATAAAAATGATTTTCAATTAAACAAGCCTTTTGGCGAAAAAAAATAGAAAATATTTTTTAAGGTGTTGTTTTATAGTTGTTTAGGGGTGTTTTTTGTTTCGGATAAAGGCTTTCCTTTTAAACGGAGATAAAATTGATGCTTCGGACTACCGATGATTTGTGCCGAATAAATTCCGGTATGCCCGGAAAACAGATAAGCCGTTACACAGGCAATTGCAATATAAATTCCGCTTTCGACTCCAAAAAGTTCAATTCCCATTAGCGTACAGGCGATAGGCGTGTTGGTGGCACCCGAAAAAACCGCAACAAATCCCATTCCGGCCAGTAAAGCCATAGGCAACGGAACAAACCAGAATAGTGCATTTCCTAAAGTGGCTCCGATAAAAAATAACGGGGTTACTTCACCGCCTTTAAAACCAGCACCAAGCGTAAACGCGGTAAACAGCAGTTTTAGAATAAAGTCATATGAGGCTAAATTGGAGTCAAAAGCAGCTTGAATAGTTGGTATTCCCAAACCGATATATTGCGTTGTGCCAATAGTATATACTGCCAATGCTATCACAATACCACCAACAAAAGGGCGCAAAGGCGGAAATTGGATGCGGACTTTAAACTGATGGCTCCAAAAATGCGTGGTTTTAGAAAAGAGAAGGGCCGTAAGACCAAAGATAATTCCTGTGAATACAGTCCAGGCCAAGGTTTGCGGACGCAGTTCCGGGACATAGGGAATAGAATAGTGTGTATGGTTTACTTGCCAGGCCAGACAGGTATAATGTGCAATGGCGGCGACTAAAAATCCGGGTAAAATGGCTTCATATCGGATACGGCCTAAAATCATAACTTCCAATGCAAAAACCGCACCGGCCAATGGCGTTCCGAATACCGAAGCAAAACCGGCACTGATTCCCATGATCAATATAATTTTACGGTCTTCTTTTTGAAGTCCGAACCAATGGGAAATACGATCGGCTATGGCACCGCCCATTTGTACGGCTGTTCCTTCGCGTCCGGCCGATCCGCCAAATAAATGGGTGAGTAACGTTCCGGCCAGGACCAACGGTATCATACGAAACGGAATCACTTTTTTGGGAGAATGGAATTCTTCAAGTAGTAAATTATTGCCTTTTACGACACTTTCGCCCCAATAATGATAGCTTAATCCAATGAGTAATCCGGCTAGCGGTAACAAGGCTATAATCCAGATATGCTGTTCGCGGTAATTCGTGACCCAATCGAGTGCCGTCAGGAAAAAAGCCGATAAGGAACCGGTAAGTACACCAATAATGATGGCTAATACCGACCAACGGATTAAAAATAAAAGCAGGGGAAGTTGCGGAAAGGCTGCAATGTGTCGTTTGAAAAAAGTGTTGTCCATAATTGTCTTGATTACATACATCTATACCGGCATAAGCCGTGTTACAGACGTCATCAGCTTTTTAAAGCGGTTCAAGGCAGACATCATTGCCGTAATTACGTTACAAAGATAAAGATTAATTTTTATTGGATAGCAAAACGGGGCAATTTTTGAAATAAAGCAGAAACCAATTTTGTGTTTTATTTCTGATAAAAAGAGAGTGAATAACTATATTTATTGTGTTTTTATCAGTTGTAATTCGCCTTTGCAGGTTTCGGTTGCGAAAAATTAATTTTAAAAAATATTTTTTTATTTGGTGAATATTTAAAAAATGTTATAAGTTTGCAACATCAAAACAAATGATTTCGATGACAAATTCGGTTTTATGTATGACGATGTGTATGTGCTGCTCAGATAATGAGGAGGGCTTTGCTATTCGTTAATGTCAGTAAAACATTTTCAAATATCAGTAAAACTCCTCAAGCAATTGGGGAGTTTTTTTTTGATCCCAATCCAAATAAAAAAATAAAACTTACAGAAATAATTCAGATAAAAATGACCAAAGCAACAACCCATATTACTAAAAAAACAATAGCTGCAGTTTGTATGATGATGATGTGTTGTTGTATGCGAAACTTCGCAAGAGGCCTTCTGTCGTATTAGTTGCTGTAAGATAATAGTACCTGTTGATAAGCCTCTTGTTTTCAAGAGGCTTTTTTTATCCCCGATTTTAAAAAAACAAACAAAATAAACATGGAAAAAATAACAATCAATGCATTAAAACATGGAAAAAACCTTAGGGAAAACCTAAAGTTTTTGTCTGAAAATACTACTGATAAGATAGTGTTTTCAACCAGTTTTGGTATTGAAGACCAGTTGATTACTGATGCCATTTTTGCTCAGAATCTATACAATATAGAAGTTTTTACATTGGATACCGGGCGTTTATTCCCGGAAACCTATGCGACCTGGGATAAGACTTTGTTGCAGTATGGTAAAAAGATAAAAGCCTATTATCCGGAGCAAAACCATCTGGAAACATTTGTAGAAGAACAGGGAATCAACGCTTTTTATGGAAGCCCGGAACTGCGAAAAGAATGCTGTCATATCCGTAAAGTCGAACCGTTACAACGCGCTTTAAACGGAGCAACGGTTTGGATTACAGGGCTTCGTGCCGAACATTCGGCCAACCGGAACAATCTGGAAATCGTACAATGGGATGCGCAATATCAGTTGTACAAATACAATCCGCTTTTGCATTGGACGACTCAGGAAGTGAAAACCTATGCCGAGCAAAATGGCATACCGTATAACGTTTTGCACGATAAAGGCTTTGTGAGCATCGGCTGTGCGCCGTGTACCAGAGCCATAAAGGAAGGCGACGATTTCCGAGCCGGACGTTGGTGGTGGGAAGAAACCTCCAAAAAAGAATGCGGACTGCATCAGTAAACAACCCTAAAATAAAAGATATGAGTACTACAAAAGAATATTTAAAACAATTAGAAGACGAAGCGATATACATTCTTCGTGAAACCGCGGCACAGTTCGAAAAACCAGCCTTGTTGTTTTCCGGGGGAAAGGATTCAATTGTCCTGGTGCATCTGGCATTAAAAGCATTCCGACCGGGGACGTTCCCGTTTCCGTTGGTGCACATCGATACGGGACATAATTTTCCGGAAGCCATTGCTTTTCGGGATTATCTGGTGAATCAGATTGGCGAAAAATTAATTGTCGGCTCGGTGGAAGATAGCATCCGAAAGTACAATCTGAAAGAAACACCGGGACGTTTTCCGTCGCGTAATGCTTTGCAAACCTATACGTTACTGGATGTTATTCAGGAAAATGAATTTGACGCCTGTATCGGTGGAGCGCGTCGTGACGAAGAAAAAGCGCGGGCAAAGGAACGCATTTTTTCGGTTCGGGACGATTTTGGACAATGGGATCCCAAATTACAACGTCCGGAATTATGGGATATCCTAAACGGTAAAATCCAAAAAGGACATAATGTCCGCGTTTTCCCGATTAGCAACTGGACCGAATTGGACGTATGGAATTATATCCAACAAGAAGGGATCGAATTGCCGGAACTCTATTTTGCTCATCACCGGGAATGTATCGTACATCAGGATAAACTGGTAGCGACTTCCGAATTTATTCAGCCGCTCGCTACGGATACCGTGGTTGTGGAAAAAGTACGCTACCGAACCGTTGGCGATATGACGTGTACGGCGGCTGTTCCATCGGATGCTGAAACCATTCAGGATATTATCGATGACATTATTCAGACGCGGATTAGCGAAAGAGGACAAACCCGATTGGATGATCAGTTGTCGGAAGCCGCAATGGAAGACCGTAAAAAACAAGGTTATTTTTAAAAAACAACACCTCTAAAAATTTAAAAAATGAACACATTAAAATTTATAACAGCCGGAAATGTAGACGATGGAAAAAGCACCCTGATCGGGCGTTTGCTGTACGATTCCGATAGTATTCATACTGACCAGCTGGGTGTTTTGCAAAAGCAAACCAAACAGGAAAATGTGACGATCGATTTATCATTAATCACCGACGGACTCCGGGCCGAACGGGAACAAGGAATTACGATCGATGTGGCCTATAAATATTTTGCCACTTCGAGACGGAAATTTATCATCGCCGATGCGCCCGGTCACGAGCAATATACCCGGAATATGATTACCGGAGCGTCCAATTCAGATTTGATCATTGTTCTGGTGGATGCGCGCAAAGGAATTACCACGCAAACCAAACGCCATGCGAGTGTGGGGTCGTTAATGGGAATCAAAAAGGCGATTATCGCGATCAATAAAATTGATTTAGTGGCGTATTCCGAAGCAGTTTTTAATACGATTAAAGCCGATTTTGAGGCGATTCGTTCGGAATTAACCTATGATGAAGTCGCCTATATCCCGGTTAGTGCGCTGGTGGGCGATAATATCGTAACAAAATCGGAAAACACGCCCTGGTTTGAAGGCGACGCTTTGTTAAGTACGTTGGAACATATTGAAATTCCAACAAAAGAAAATCTCGTTGCCCGTTTTCAGGTGCAATGGGTGATTCGGCCTAAAGATGAGGAAAATCACGATTATCGCGGATATGCCGGACAAATCTTAAGTG
The DNA here is from genome assembly GCF_039778605.1 of Flavobacterium sp. WV_118_3. Taxonomy (NCBI): domain Bacteria; kingdom Pseudomonadati; phylum Bacteroidota; class Flavobacteriia; order Flavobacteriales; family Flavobacteriaceae; genus Flavobacterium; species Flavobacterium sp. WV_118_3. The sequence goes on from NZ_CP156060.1 coordinate 1,002,478, forward strand.
GAAGTTATGCGACAGGCGATTCGGTAGTGATTTTACCTTCGGGAATTGAAACAAAAATTATAAAAATTGAAAGGCATCAGGAAGTGGTCAATCAGGCTACGGCTGGTGACAATGTGGTACTTCACCTGGCTCATGATATCGATGTCAGTAGAGGTGATACGATTGTAAAAGCCAATGCGTTACCGCTTGCGTCAAATGAATTAAAAGCCTGGATTTGCTGGTTGGATACGGCGTCCTTGCAAATCGGGAAAACCTATTTGTTGCAACATCGTTTTAAAACGGTACGCGTCAAAATTCAGGCAGTCGACCGGAAATGGGATGTCAACCAATGGCAATTTGATCAGACACATGAACTTGGCATTAATGATATCGGTCAGATTGCCCTACGTTCCAGTCAGCCGTTGTTTTTCGATCCTTTTTTCGAAAATTCCCGAAACGGAAGTGCCATTCTGGTCGATGAGACAACATTTAATACAGTCGGTGCTTTAATGTTTTTACCCTAACGTAATGGAACATCCGCTATACCGAAAAAATAAGGGAAACCACGAACGGATTCCTGATAAAGCAAAAACCGGGATTTGGATTGAAAAGCTGTTTAACTGGCTTTTTACGATCGATGCCGAATTGGACAATTATGCGGTCTTTTTGGAAAAAGAAAAGGAATTACAATCAGAATTGACCGAAATAGTAAAATATGTACTGACAGATGAACAAGCCCAAACCGTAGCGAATACCTTTTTTGGATCGCTAGAAATCGTACACGACTTACTGGAATCCGATTTGGAAACCATTTTTAATTTCGATCCGGCGGCAAAATCCAGAAATGAAGTACTCGCGGCATATCCCGGCTTTTTTGCTATCGCAGTCTATCGTTTGGCGCACTTGCTCTGGAAAAGTAACGTACCGGTAGTTCCAAGGTTGGTTTCGGAATATGTACATGGTAAAACAGGTATCGACATTCATCCGGGCGCAAAAATCGGAGCTCGTTTTTTTATCGATCACGGGACAGGTGTAGTCATTGGAGAAACGACCGTTATTGGTAACGATGTTAAAATATACCAGGGTGTGACTTTGGGCGCTTTAAACGTGAGTAAAGATAAAGCCGAAGAAAAAAGGCATCCGACCATTGGTAACAATGTGATCCTTTATGCCAATGCGACCATTTTGGGAGGCGAAACGCATATTGGTGATGATGCGGTTATCGGCGGAAATGTATGGATCACGCAATCGGTTCCCAAAAAATCACTGGTATATCATAAAAGTGAGATCGTTATTAAAAACAAAGCTCCCTTTCCGGAGCCCATCAATTTTGTTATATAAAACAACAAAAAAAATAAAATCATGAAAGCAAATACTATTTTAGAAACAATAGGAAATACACCGGTTGTCCGACTTCAGAAGCTTTTCGGAGGTCCGAAAAAAGTATGGATCAAACTCGAAAAAAACAACCCGGGAAACAGTATTAAAGACCGTATCGCGCTGGCGATGATCGAAGATGCGGAACAAAAAGGAATCTTAAAACCGGGTAGTGTTATTATCGAACCAACTTCAGGAAATACCGGTATCGGACTGGCTTTGGTTGGTGCCGTTAAAGGCTATCGGGTTATTCTGGTCATGCCGGAATCAATGAGTGTTGAACGTCGGAAATTAATGGAAATCTATGGTGCCGAATTTGAACTGACGCCACGTGAGAAAGGAATGAAAGGTGCGATCGAAAAAGCTAATGAATTGGTAACACAAATCCCGAATGCCTGGTCGCCACAACAGTTTGATAACCCGGCTAACGTAGCCATTCACGAAAAAACAACGGCACAGGAATTAATTCAGGACTTTCCGGAAGGTATCGATTATCTGATCACCGGAGTCGGTACCGGCGGACATATTACCGGAGTGGCAAAAGTTTTAAAAGCCAGATTTCCAAAACTAAAAGTCATCGCTGTCGAACCGGAATTATCGCCTGTATTAAGTGGTGGCGAACCGGGACCACACCCGTTACAGGGAATCGGAGCCGGATTTGTGCCTTCGGTTTTACAACCGGAATTATTAGACGAAATTATACAAATCGGCAAAGACGAAGCTTTTGACTATGCCCGTAAGGTAGCAAAAGAAGAAGGAATTTTGGTTGGAATTTCAACCGGAGCGTCACTGGCGGCTGTAGCCCGAAAAATTCCGCAAATCCCGGATGGTGCTACAATCGTCACCTTTAATTACGATACAGGCGAACGGTATCTTTCGATCGAAGGGTTGTATTAATCCCGAAATAAACTAAGAAAACTAAAAAAACAATGAGTATAGAAAACAAAGGGAAAGTCATTTTAGCCGGAGCCGGTCCGGGCGATCCCGATTTAATAAGTGTAAAAGCGATCCGGTATCTGCAAACGGCAGATGTAATCCTGACCGATCGTCTGGTGGCGCCACAACTAATTGCCGATAATGCCCGTAAGAATGCCATCATTATTTATGTTGGAAAACAATGTTCGAAAGGAATCCATACGCCGCAAAGCGATATCAATACGTTGATGGTGGAATTTGCGATACAGGGAAAGCTGGTCGTACGACTTAAGGGGGGCGATGCCTCGTTGTTTTCGAATATATTGGACGAATTGGAAGTGCTCAAAGCGAATGCGATTCCGTATGAAATCGTACCCGGAATTTCGGCGGCTTTTGGTGCGGCAGCCTATACCGGCATTCCGTTAACAGCGAGAGGATTGGCACGTGGTGTCCGTTTTCTGACCTTATTCGATCTGACATCGGTCACTCCGGAGCAATGGACCGATTGGGGAAAAACAGACGATACCCTTGTTTTCTATATGAGTGGCCAACGACTGCAACAATTGGCCGGTTATCTGTTAGCCAATAATGTTGATCAAACTAAAGGACTGGCCGTGATTCAACAAGCGACAACGCCGTATCAAAAAACCAGAGTGTTTTCGTTTGCCGAATTAAAAACCAAGGAATTACCGGAATTTGGTTATGTACCGACCTTATTAATAGTTGGGAAAGTGGTGCAATTGCACGAACAGTTTGCCTGGTTCCGGGAACAAGCTAAAAACACCTCGTATTTCGATAATCATATTATAAACTTCCAACATGCTAGCTGAAAATAAATTAGAGGTACTAAAAGATCTGGTACGACAGTATTCCCGTGAAGAAATTATCTGGACCAATGGGTATCTGGCCGGACTTCTGGCGCAAAACGAAACCAGGGAATCAAAAGAAACGATAGTGCCAGTTTCGGTAAAACCAACCATTATTTACGGAACGGAAACAGGGAATTCCAAAAAACTGGCGACGCAGTTACAAACGGTTTTTAAGAAAAATAAAATCCAGTCGAAAGTGATCGATGCATTCCAGTATCCGGTGGAAAAACTGGAAAAAGAAGACTTTCTGATTGTAATTATGAGTACGCAGGGCGAAGGCGATCCGCCACAAAATGCGGTTAAATTTTTTGACAATATCAGTAATAACAGTGCTAATCTTTCGAAAACCCGGTTTGCGGTTTTGGGCTTGGGGGATTCGTCGTATCCATTGTTTTGCAAAGCGGGTGAAGTTATAGACGAGCAACTCGCACGACTTGGCGCACAACGCGCATTGCCGTTTCAGAAAGCCGATGTGGATTTTACTCCGGTTGCCGAAAAATGGTTTACTGAAATATTGGGAAGTCTACAACAAGCAACGATTGTAAAAACGGATATAACGTCATCGATTGTTGCTCCGGCAACACAAAAGAAAACGTATACCGGTATTGTACGGCATAAGGTCGTTTTAAACGATCGCGGTTCGAATAAAGAAACACATCATATTGAAATCGAAACAGACGAACCGGTGGTATACGAACCGGGTGATGCGATCGGTTTTTATCCGGAAAACGCAATTACGGAAACATTGGAAATTGCAACATTGTTACAAGCCGCTTCCCGTAGTGATGAACTGAAAACCAAAAATATCAGAGGACTTTCGAAAAAATCATTGGAGGCACTTTCGAACCTATTGGGTGTGCCAATTACCGAAACAAAAGCCGATTTACTGGATATCCTACAAAAATATCCGATCGATGCTAAAGTCACTTTCGATGCGGTAATCGGATTGTTATTGCCCATTGCGCCACGTCTGTATTCGATCGCATCGGCTGCCGAAGCGCATGATGGAGAAATCCATATAACGGTTAATCGCAATGTGTTTACAGTGGATGGCATCCCGAAATCCGGATTGTGTTCGCAGTTTTTAGCGGATTTTCCAAAGGAGGGAACTCTTCCGTTTTATATTCATAAAAACCACAATTTCCGATTGCCCGATCCGGATAAAGATATCATTATGATTGGTCCCGGAACCGGAATTGCTCCGTTCCGTAGTTTTCTGGCGCATCGCGATGCGACCGGTGCCGAAGGAAAAAACTGGTTGTTTTTTGGTGAACAGCATTTTGTATCCGATTTCTATTATCAGACCGAAGTACAGGAATGGCTCGCAACCGGAGTGCTAACACGACTGGATACGGCTTTTTCAAGAGATCAGAAACATAAAATTTATGTACAGGATCGCTTAAAACAAAAGGCAAAAGAGGTGAGTGAATGGTTGGATAACGGTGCTTATCTCTATATCTGTGGTCAAAAAGAACCGATGAGTACCGATGTCGAAAATACCTTGCTGGAGATTATCGCTACTGAAAAAAACATCAGTAGTACCGAAGCAAAGACAGTTTTGGAAAATCTTGAGTCAGAAGGACGTTATCTGAAAGACGTATACTAAGCAAACATTAAATTGAACGATACTATGAGTAACGATAAATTATCCCCGATTGAAACGATTAAAGTAAATAGTGATGGACTTCGCGGGACCTTAAAAGAAAGTTTAACCGATAATCATACCGGAAATGTACGTCCCGACGATGAAGCATTGGTCAAATTCCACGGAATGTATGTGCAGGACGACCGTGACAGAAGAGTAGAAAGAGCCGAAAAAAAACTGGATAAACTCTATTCGTTTATGATCCGCTTGCGCATTCCGGGTGGTGTTATTTCGGCCGATCAATGGTTGGCGACACACGCGATTTCCGAAGAATACGGTACCGGAACGATCAAAATCACAACCCGTCAGACGCTGCAATTGCACGGTTTGTTAAAGCATCAGTTGCAACCCACCATTCAGGGTTTTCTATTGGCAAAACTTGATTCAATTGCGGCTTGTGGCGATGTAAACCGAAATGTAATCTGTAGCTCGCATCCGCAGGTTTCGCCTTTATATCAGGAGATTTACGATTATGCCGATCGGATTTCCACCTTATTATTGCCTAAAACACAATCGTATTATGAAGTGTGGATCGATGGTGAAAAAGCCTACGAACGCTCTTCGGAAGCCGATCCGTTATATGAAGACCGCTATTTGCCGAGAAAGTTTAAAATTGCCATCGCGATTCCGCCAACGAACGATGTGGATGTATTTGCTAATGATATCGGACTGATTGCCATTATCAAAGACGGACAGTTAAAAGGATTTAATATCGCGATTGGTGGCGGATTGGCCACTACGCATGGAAATCCGAATACCTATTCGCGGCTGGCAACGATTATTGGTTTTACCGATACCGAAGAAAAAACACTAAAGGCCGTATATGAGATTCTGACGATCCAGCGCGATTATGGAAACCGCAATGACCGCAAGTTGTCCCGCTTAAAATATACAGTGGATAAACTCGGTGTGGAAGCGTTTAAAAAGGAATTGGAAAAACGAATCGGTTTCGAATTATTACCGGAAGAATCCTATACTTTTACCGAAAGAAACGATCGCTACGGATGGCAGCAAAATCATGAAAATAAATGGTTTTACACCTTATTTATTGAACATGGTGTGATCAAACCCTATCAGAAGCAATTTCTTTTTGAACTGGCGCAATTGCAGTTTTCCGATTTCCGGTTTACTTGTAATCAGAACCTGATTCTGGGGAATATCGAGGAAACGGCTAAAACTCAGGTTGAAGCTCTGATTGCAAAATATGGGATCGAAGAACGCGATAGTGCGATGCGGAAAAGTTCGATGGCTTGTGTAGCCTTGCCTACGTGTCCGTTGGCATTGGCCGAAGCACAGCGCTATCTGCCGGAGTTGGTCACCAAAATCGAACCGTTTCTTAAAAAATACGAACTGGATCAGGACGAAATCAGCATCCGGATGACGGGTTGTCCCAATGGTTGCGGCCGACCGTATCTGGCGGAAATCGGATTGGTAGGTACCGGACCAGGTCAGTATAACCTGATGCTGGGTGGCGACCGTTTGGGGAATCGCCTGAATCAGATTTATAAAAAACAATTAAACGAAAACGAAATACTAACAGAACTCGATATACTTTTTGATCAGTATACTAAAGAACGCCTACACTATGAGACATTTGGGGATTTTACATTTCGGAAATACTTTTCCGTCAATTAAAAAAAACAGGATACGAATACTCTTTTTAACCCTGTTATTTCCCCTGTTGCTCGTGGCTCAGAAAAAAGTAACCAACCAACAATTAGTGTGGTTTGCTTATCATAATACGATCCGGTTTAACGAAAACTGGACGTTGCTGAGTGAAGTTCAGGAGCGGCGATTTTTTAATCCCGGAGCGCAACATCAATTGGTATTTCGCAGTAATATTCAGCGGAAATTAATCGAAAACTGGAATGCTTCGGTTGGGATGACGTATTTTTTACAAAGTCCTCAGGATCCGGAATCCGAAAGCAACCTGATTGTTCCTGAATTGCGTCCGGATATCGGTTTTGACAACAAGCAAAAATTGGCCTTTATGACGATCTCGCACCGCTATAAAATGGAAGCACGATTTATGCACGATTTTGCGAATGACGAACTAACCGGTAGCTATCGTTTTTCGAGTTTCCGTTTTCGATACCAATTGGGATTGGACATTCCATTATGGCGACAGCAAGATACCCGGGAAGAACGATTAACGCTCCGATTAAAAGACGAAATAATGATCAATGCCGGAAGTAAAATTGTAAAAAACACTTTTGATCAAAACAGAATGTATGCGGGACTTAATTATCGGATCAATCCGGATTTTGCGGTAGAAGCGGGGTATCTCAACTGGTACCAGCAACGCGCTTCCGGAACGGACTATTACGACCGGGATATCATCCGTTTTTCGGTATTCCATACGCTATCATTAAAAACTAAAAAGCATGAAAAATAATTTGTTTCCCATATTTTTAAAAAGTGACGCGTATCGGTTTCTGATTGTGGGCGGCGGTAATGTGGGTTTGGAAAAGGCCGAAACTTTATTACGGCAAAATCCGTTGACTACTTTAACAGTCGTGGCACAAAAGATCAACTCCGGTTTACGTCAGTTACAGCAAAAACACCCGCAATTGATTGTTTGGGAGCGGTCTTTTGAGGAAAACGATCTGGATACGACCGATTTTTTGATTATTGCTACCGATAATACCGCATTAAACCGGGACATCAAACAAAAAGCCAATGACAAAGGAATATGGGTCAATGCAGCCGATCAACCGGACTTATGTGATTTTTATCTTGGTTCGATCGTCAATAAAGGCTATCTTAAGATTGCGATTTCAACCAACGGAAAATCACCGGTATTGGCGCGTCGTTTACGCGAGCATCTGGAAGAGGCTATTCCGGATACGATCAGCGATAGTATAGAAAACCTTAATGCTTTTCGCGAACAACATAAAGGCGATATTCAGGCCAAGCTGACTTCGTTAAACAAAGCAACGGAAGCACTGGTAAAGGAATCGGACAAAAGAGAGGGGAAAAAATATAAAGAACTGACGTTTGAAATCACCGTGGTGTTTTTGGCGGTCTTTTTTGGCTATGGTTTGTCGTCGATCATTTCGGTTGACGAACTAAATGGCTATATAAAAGAGATTCCGCCGGCATTTTACGGCATGGTACTGGTTGGTTTTTTTGCGCAATTGGTCGATGGTGCGGTTGGTTTGGGATATGGCGTGACCTGTGCGACGAGTATGATGCTGTTCGGGATTAAGTTACCGGCCATTAGTGGAAGTATCCATACTGCGGAGATGTTTTCCAGCGGAATCAGTGGTTTTTCGCATTATAAATTCGGAAATGTCAACAAAAAATTATTAGTATGGTTGGCCATTCCGGGTGTAGTTGGAGCCATTAGCGGTGCCTTGCTGTTGATTTACCTCGGAAATAAATACGAAACGATTACGTATGCTGTTTTGGCTACCTATACTATGATCATTGGAATACGTTTGGTACTGATTGCTTTTCGGAAAAAAATCGTTCGGAAAAAAATAAAAAATACCGGTTTATTAGGATTTTCGGGAGGTCTTTTTGATGCTTTTGGCGGTGGCGGATGGGGACCCATTGTTACCTCGACTTTACTGGCCAAAGGTCGAAAATCCAGTTATGTGGTCGGAACAGTGAGTTTGGCAGAATTTTTTGTGACACTGGCGGCTTCGGCTACATTTTTTGCTTCGTTAGGCGTCAGTCATTGGTATATTGTGGTCGGACTGATTTTGGGTGGTTCCATTGCGGCACCATTAGCGGCACGACTGGCCGGGAAATTACCGCAAAAAACAGCCCTATTGGCCGTAGCATTTCTGGTGATCGTATTCAGTATCCGAATGTTGTTTAAAATATTCTAATACTTTCTAATTAAAACAAAAAAAGGTGCCGCAATAACGGCACCTTTTTCCTTTTCATAGCAATTATATAATAGGGGGATATTAGAACTGTAAGTTTACAGTTAAATCAAATTCGTCGTTGATCGCTTTGTCACCGATTGAACTGAAGATAGAACCAGAGTTGTACTCGATACCAAATTTCGTTCTGTCAACTTTAAAGCTTGTTGTAGCCGTGTTCCCTTTTACAGTGATGTCGAAAGTTACAGGGTTAGTTTTGTCTTTAATTGTTAAATCAGCAGTAACAGTATACACATCGTTACCTTTGTCAGCAATCGTTTTGAAAACTAATTTAGACGTTGGATATTTTTCAACTCCAAAGAAATCGTCTGCTTTTAAGTGACCGTCTAATCCAGCTTTTGATTTACCAGAAACGTCAGTAGCGCTGATTGTAGTCATGTCTACCGTGAAGTTACCACCTTTTAATTTTTTTCCTTTGAAAACTAAAGCACCTTCTTTTAAGTTGATCGTCCCTTCGTGTTGTCCGGTTACTTTTTTACCAACCCAGTTGATTGTACTTTTAGAAACATCTACTTTTTTAGTCTGAGCGGATGCAGATAAAGTACCTAAAGCTACTACTAAAGCTAACGCAATTGATTTTAAATTTTTCATTTGATTTTAAAATGGTTTAATTAATTGATTATAAATTGATAAATAATTCTTCGTTTGATTTTCGCACTTTGGCATAATGCTGTGTCGCATCTTCTTCATGTCGGTACCCTAAAGTAGCGATTAAAGAAGCATTTAATCCAAGTTCATTTAATCCCAGGATTTCGTTTACTTTTTCAGCTTCAAAACCTTCCATTGGTGTTGCATCGATTTTTAACTCAGCAGCAGCACTTAAAAGATTTCCTAATGCGATATAGGTTTGTTTGGAAGTCCAGTTGCTCAGTTTGTCAGCAGGTAAAGTGGTCAGTTTACTTTTCATAAAATCACCATATCCGGCAATTGATTCCATTGGAATCTGACGTGTTTCCACAATATTGTTTAGGAAAGCATCAATTTGTTCTCCTCCGAAATCGGTCATGTTTGCAAAAACAAGCAGGTGAGAAGCATCCACAATTTGGGATTGTCCCCATGAAACCGGTTGTAATTTGGCACGTAGTTCCGGATTTTCGATGATCAATACTTTATACGGCTGAAGTCCGTAAGAAGAAGCACTTAAACGGATTACTTCTTTAAGGGTATCCAAATCTTCGTTGGAAATTTTTTTGGTAGCATCAAATTTCTTTGTTGCATAACGCCAATTTAGCGTTTCTATTAAATTACTCATGTATATTTCTGATTATATTGTTCGATAGCGTTCCAGTAAATCATTTAAAAGTTCCTGTTCTTCCTGACTCAAATTTTGAGCAAACAGTTGTTCGTGATGATCTACTTTGGGATCCAGTTCTTCCAGTAATTCCAAACCTTTATCGGTGATGGTTACTTCCATTTTCCGACGGTTGTCCGGGCAAACTTCGCGAGTTACCAGATCTTTTAATAATAATTTGTCAACCAATCGGGTCGTGTTACTGGTTTTGGCCAGCATTCGTTCCTGGATCACACACATATTGGTTGGCTTTGCCTTTTGACCTCTCAAAATCCGCAATACGTTGTACTGTTCACTTGATAATTCATAAGGCTTTAATACCTCAGCGAATTTCTCGGAAACCAAATTTTGAGTGTACAAAATGTTTAGCACTGTTCGTTTGCCCAGTGATAATGTTTTTGTAGATTTGATGATGTCTTCGATTTTCATTGTGTTATTAAATTTGTAGGTACAAATGTAGTAATGTTTTTAATTGTATATACAAATGTTTGTTTAATTTTTTGTTAAATTTATTTTCGAGCCTGTTAGAATGCTTAATTTTAGTGGCCTAAACCCGATTTATACCATGAGAAAAATGATAATACTGCTGGCGGTTTGTAGCTTTATGTCTTGTAAAAAAGAAGCAACCTCACCTGAAACAACCATATCAGAACCGGAAAAAGCAGTCGTAGCCGATCAGCCAAAACCGATTAAAGTTTATGAAAAAGACGGAATTAAGGTAGCATCTTATGACTTTAATGCTTTTGAGCCGTTTTTAAAAAAGGATAACGATACGACCTATGTGGTTAATTTCTGGGCAACCTGGTGTGTACCATGTGTGGAAGAATTACCGCATTTTGAAAAACTGAATACAACCTATAAGGATCAAAAAGTAAAAGTACTGTTGGTGAGTCTGGATATGCCGCAAAAAGTGGAATCCAATTTGTTACCATTTGTAAAAAAGAAAAACATGCAATCGGAGGTGATCTATCTGAACGATCCGGATGCCAACGCCTGGATTAGTAAAGTCGATACGGCCTGGTCAGGTGCAATTCCGGCAACGGTTATTTATAATGGAGGCCAACGTAAATTTTACGAACAACAATTTACGTACGAGGCTCTTGAAAAAGAATTAAAATCTGTAATGAAGTAGCAACCTAAAAAACAAGTATATTATATGAAAGCAATTAAATTTTTAGCCTTGACCTTAGTCGTGGGAGCTATAAGCGCATTTACGATGATCAAACCAGCGGCCGGTTATAAGGTAGGCGATGTGGCGACCGATTTCAGTCTGAAAAATGTCGACAATAAAAAAGTATCGTTAGCCGATTTCAAGGCCGCAAAAGGTTTTATCGTGGTGTTTACCTGTAACCATTGTCCGTATGCTCAGGCGTATGAAGATCGTATTATCGCTTTGGATAAAAAATATAAAAAATTAGGATATCCGGTAATTGCGATCAATCCGAACAATCCGGCCAAACAAAAAGACGATAGTTTCGAGTTGATGCAGGTACGTGCCAAAGAGAAAAATTTTACGTTCCCGTATTTATTGGATGAAGGTCAGAAAATTTATCCACAATACGGAGCGACTAAAACGCCTCACGTGTATATTTTACAAAAAACAAAAGCTGGAAATGTGGTAAAATATATTGGTGCGATCGACGATAATTATAGCGATGCGGCAGCCGTAAAAGAAAAATATGCCGAAAATGCATTGGATGCTTTATTAAAAAACAAAGAAGTAGCGGTAAAAGAAACCAAAGCGATCGGTTGTTCGATTAAAGCGTAATAAGCATTTCAAAAAACTTTGAAGGAAAAGGAGTCAGTATATTACTGACTCCTTTTTATTTGATGATATGTGATCATTTGATCATAAATTTTACAGATGGAAAAGTAATAATGTAAAAAATACATTGTTTAAATGTAACAGCAAATTAAAACAGGTAATTTGTTTAATTATGTAATTATATATTTTACTTTTGCGAGCTTTGATTGTAATAATTAAAATAGAAAAACTCTTAAAAATTATAATTATGTTTAAATTAAAAAACCTGTCTGTATTTGCAGCAGTATTATTTTTAGGTTTATCCTCATGTAGTAAAGATAACGATGACACTCAGGAAGTAGCCGCTCCGGTTGAAGGAACCTGGCAATTTACAAAAGAAGGAACCATAACGAATAATCAGGAGATTATAAATGATTATCAGCATACTACCGGCTGTACAAAAGATTATCTTGAAATATTTCCAGCGAACATCATTAAAGATCATTATTTCGACAATCCAAACTGCCAGGAAACAATCGATACCGGAGCCTGGACTAGAAATAATAACGCGTTGACATTTGTATATCAAAACGGAACAACGGTTAACGCAGAGATTATGCAATTAACCAATACCACATTGAAATTAAAATTTGTACTTTCCGGAAATACAAATTTGGTGGTTTTAACCCGACTGTAATTCGATTATAAATAGAACGAGTAACCCGTTGTATAGTGTTTAAAAAGATACAACGGGTTATTTATTTTTAGGAAAGAATTTTTAAATGTCTTTTGGCACATATATCCGCAAAATCTTTAGCGTTATAAGTAATTAGATAATCTAATTTTAAATTTATATCCGAAATCATTTCTCTTATAATACTATCAACAAGAGAGTGTGTTATGGGGGCATGCTTATTTAAAGAAAATACTTTTTCAAGTGCTTGGTCTCTGTATGCTTCGTCATAAATAAACTCGACGGTATTACTTTTTATAAATGAATCAAAAGCTGCTAAACGTACTTTGTTTTTTACATATTTAGTTCGGATAATTTCATAAAGACAGGGAAATGGTAAAAGTAAGGTGTAGTGTTCTAGTTTAATAAGTTCCAAGAGATCACAAGATTCTTTATAATAGCTATCTTCGGGATCAAATAATCCTAACCAAAAACCGGTATCAATTAAAATAGCTTTTTTACTCATTTTAAAATTGATCGGTAACGTTAATGCCTAAATTTCCATATCCTTCCCATATTGCTCTCTTTCTATAGCCAAATAAAAATTTACCTTTCATTTTATTGGTAGCATCAGTAACCGTCATATATATTCTATCGTTTGGTTCAATCTGTATTTTTTGTTCCAACGCTTGCCGCAGCTCGGCATATATAACATCAAAGTCATCCTGACTAAAACTCATCGCAAAAGCAGCATTGCAATTACCACAATCTACAGCTTTATGTTCATCTAAAAAAGCATATAAATTTTGATAATCTCCCTTAAAACCTAGATCGTAATTTAAAACGATATGTTTTTCTACTAATGGTATATTTGGCATCTTTGTCATTTTTTGTAAAAATACAATAAAATTTAGTCAGTTTATTTGTGACGTTGCTATGTATATCATATTGTCTATTCCAATTGCATTTGATCAAATTTTTACAATAACTAATTGCACTTTTTTGTCTACATTTGACTTTTAAACGCAAATCAACAATGGACATTACTCAAGAACAATGGTGGCAGGAAGCGCAACAGGACAGCAACGCCGTAATTCTGGATGTGCGTACCGAAGACGAATGGAATCAGGGAATCATTCCGGGTGCCATCAACATCGATATTTATAAAGGACAGGGATTCATTTATCAGGTAGACGAACTGGATAAATCCAAAACCTACTATATTTATTGTCGATCCGGAGGAAGAAGCGGTCAGGCGTGTAACCTGATGCAGCAAATGGGTTTCGCGAAAACCTATAACCTTGTGGGCGGAATTATGGAATGGAATGGACCGGTCGAAATGCCGGAAGAAAAATAAAAAAAGGGACTTTTTAGAGTGCTCCCAAAAAGTTAGACAAATTTATAATTAAATTTGACAATAATGAGCTCGGTATTTCACCGGGCTCATTCCATTTAAATTAAGTTTAATTCTATTGTTATTGTAATAGCTTATGTACTTTTTAAGCTCTTGTTTTAAATGTTCTGTTGATTTAAACTTTTGAAGATAAAACAACTCTGATTTAATAATACCAAAAAAGTTTTCTATAACAGCATTGTCTAAGCAATTCCCTTTTCTTGACATACTTTGAGTAACTCCCTTGTCCTTCAATAATCTTTGATATTGTTTCATTTGGTATTGCCATCCTTGATCAGAGTGCAATATAAGCCCAGTATTATCTGCTATTTTCCTAAATGACTTTTTAAGCATATTAGTGACCTGTTCAAAATTTGGCCTTTCTGATAATTCATAGCTTATTATTTCTCCATTAAATAGATCAATGACAGGAGACAAGTATAGCTTCTTTCCCTTTACATTGAATTCGGTTATATCAGTTGCCCATTTTTGATTGGGTTGTTCTGCTTTAAAATTCCGTTGTAATATATTAGGTGCTATCTTGCCATGTTCTCCTTTATACGATTTATATTTCTTAACTCTTATTAAACTCTTAAGCCCTAAAACTTTCATTAGTTTCAATACAGTCTTGTGATTAATTACAAAACCTTTATTCCTTATCTCAAGAGTGATACGGCGATAGCCCAGACGACCTTTATGAGAATGATAGATCGATTTAATCAACTCTTTAAGCTCTGTATATTTGTCAATAACAGCGTTTCTCTTTTGATGATAATAATAACTACTCCGTGCCATATTTGCATGATCCAATAAAAGAGATAGATCATGGTTATGCCTTAATTCCTCTATGGTTTGTGCCTTTTGTTTTGCTCGGCTTCTTCTGCTTGAATTAAGGCTTGTAACTTTTTTAAATAGGCTACTTGAGCACGTAAAGATTCATTTTCCAGTAAAAGCTCTTCTTCTCTGGTCAAAGGTTTATCGGATTTCTTTTTAGCTCTTTTGTAAGTCATCGATATGGGTTTTCCTTTTGGTTTTTGTACTAAACCTGGTGCGCCATGGTTTTTAAATTGACGCTGCCAGGCCAAGATTATCCCATCATTGGGAATGTTGAAAAATAAACAGGCCTGACTCAAAGATAAACACTTCTGATCAATGGTACGTATAACTTTTAGCTTAAAATCGGAACTGTAATTCTGATTCTTACGGGATAACAGACCTTCTTTTCCATACTTAAGATAGAAGTTTATCCATCTTCCAAGATTAGTTTTACTAATTTCTTGCTCCTGAGCAACTGAGCCCTTTGAGCGGTTTTTATTTAATACTTCTTCTACACAATGAAGTTTAAATTCATAATTGTACTTGACTTTTCTTTCCATAAAAAATGCCCCCAAATAGTGTCTAACTTTTTGGGGGCAGTTCATTTAAGTCCCTTTTTTCGTTTATATCCCTATTAGAAGTTAGGGCTTAAGTTGTATTTCTTATAGAAATTATCCAGCGCTTCCAATACCTCATCTTCGTTGTCTACCACGCGGAAAAGATCTAAATCAGCTGGATTGGCATTGGCGTGTTTTTCAATGATCACTGTTTTGATCCACTCCAATAAACCGGACCAGAAATCACGACCTACCAGGATAATCGGGAATTTTCCGATTTTTTTGGTCTGAATTAAAGTGATGGCTTCAAATAATTCGTCTAGTGTTCCAAATCCACCCGGCATGACCACAAATCCCTGAGAGTATTTTACAAACATTACTTTGCGTACAAAGAAATAGTCGAACTGTAGGTTTTTATCGCGGTCGATATACGGATTGAAATGTTGTTCAAACGGCAATTCAATGTTTAAACCTACCGAAGTTCCACCGCCAAAATGCGCCCCTTTATTTCCGGCTTCCATAATTCCGGGACCGCCACCGGTAATCACACCATAACCCGCTTTACTGATTTTGTAGGCAATTTTTTCAGCCAATAGGTAGTATTTATCTTCCGGTTTGGTTCGGGCCGATCCGAAAATCGATACACAAGGACCAATTCGTCCCATCGTTTCATAGCCGTTTACAAATTCGGACATGATTTTAAAAATCGCCCAGGAGTCGTTTGTTCGTATCTCGTTCCAGGTTTTTTGTTTGAATTTATCCTGTATTCTGTCGTCTTCGTTTTCAAATTGTTCTTTCATCATCTAAACTCTTTTCTATTAATTATTATTTTATTTTGTATTGGAATTCGTAGATCATATGTCATAATTATCCCGCAGTAACACTAGATGCAACTGATAGGTCGGTATAATGATGTGAATTAGGAGTGTTGTTGTTTGTCGACATTTATCCGAAAACCGGACAAACATAGTCTAAAACTATTATCTTTTTTGACGTTATGCAAATTTAGTACTCCCTTTTTTTTAAATAAATATACGAAATCCAATACTTTTATTGTAATGCATTGTACAACAGTGTTTTGTTCGGTAAAAATAAAAGGCAATCATATATTGCCTTTTGTATTTTATAAATGCAATTCCTTTTTCAGGAATTTAGCGGTATAACTTTTTTGGTTTTTAATAACCTCTTCCGGTGTTCCTTTGGTAACCAGTTGTCCGCCGCCTTTTCCGCCTTCATAACCGATGTCAATTATATAATCGGCCAATTTGATCACATCTAAATTATGTTCGATGATCACTACGGTATTGCCTTTGTCGACCAGTTTGTTGATTACTTCCATCAAAACACGAATGTCTTCAAAATGCAATCCGGTTGTTGGCTCGTCTAATATATAGAAAGTGTTACCGGTGTCTTTTTTGGACAATTCGGTAGCCAATTTGATCCGTTGTGCTTCACCTCCGGAAAGAGTTGTACTTTGCTGACCAAGGGTGATATAGCCTAAGCCGACATCTTGTATGGTTTTGATTTTACGGTAGATTTTCGGAATGTTTTCAAAAAACGGAACCGCTTCATCTACGGTCATTTCCAAAATGTCGGAAATGGATTTTCCTTTATAACGAATTTCAAGTGTTTCGCGATTAAAACGTTTTCCCTGACAGGTTTCACATTCTACATATACGTCCGGTAGGAAACTCATTTCGATCGTACGAACACCCGATCCTTCGCAGGTTTCGCAACGTCCGCCGGATACGTTAAAACTAAAACGTCCCGGTTTATAACCACGGATCATCGCTTCCGGAGTTTGGGTAAACAGGGTTCGGATTTCCGAAAATACATCCGTATACGTTGCCGGATTGGAACGTGGCGTACGGCCAATCGGACTTTGATCAATATCGATTACTTTGTCGATATGCTCCAGTCCTTCAATTTTTTTATACGGTTGCGGTTTTTTAACGGCATTAAAAAAGTGGGCATTCAGAATCGGATAAAGCGTTTCGTTAATCAACGTTGATTTCCCGCTTCCTGATACGCCGGTTACACAGATAAGTTTTCCTAACGGAAATTCAACGCTTACGTTTTTCAGGTTGTTTCCGGTGGCACCACTCAGTTTTAATACTTTTCCGTTTCCTTCACGACGTACTTCCGGAATTGCAATTTCCATGGTTCCGTTGAGATAGGAGGCGGTTAAGGTTTTTTCGGATAACAATTCCTGCGGCGTTCCTTTACTGATGATTTCCCCGCCAAAACGGCCGGCTTTCGGACCAATATCGATCACATAATCGGCACGTTCGATCATGTCTTTGTCGTGTTCTACTACAATAACCGAATTTCCGATATCACGCAATTGCTCCAGCGAGCGAATCAGACGTTCGTTGTCGCGTTGGTGCAATCCGATACTCGGTTCGTCCAGAATATACAAGACACCAACCAGCTGGGAACCGATTTGTGTAGCCAGTCGGATTCGTTGGGCTTCACCACCCGAAAGGGATTTGGAACTACGATTTAACGACAGATAGTTTAATCCTACATCGACCAGGAAACTCAAACGCGCGCGTATTTCTTTTACAATTTCGGTGGCGATTGCTTTTTGTTTTTCGGATAAATGCGGTTCAAGTTCCTGAAACCACAGACTCAGTTCATCGATATCCATGGCCGAAAGTTCGCCAATATTTTTTTCGTTGATTTTAAAGTATAACGCTTCTTTTCGCAAGCGGGTTCCTTCGCAAACCGGACAATCCACTTCGTCCATAAATTCTTTTGCCCATCGTTTGATAGTCGCCGAATCACTTTCGTCGTGCTGGTTTTTGATAAAATTGGAAATCCCTTCAAAATCGATTTTATATTCTTTGGTGATTCCCATAACTTTCGAAACCACGGAGAATTTTTCATTCCCACCGTTAAGGATCATATCGATCGCTTCCGGGCTTATTTTTTCAATTGGATCGGTTAATTTAAAACCAAATTTTTCCCCGATGATTTCCAATTGTTTAAATATCCAGGAATTTTTTTGTTCGCCTAATGGTGCAAAACCACCGTTTTTAATCGAAAGTTTTGGGTTGGGAATAATTTTATTCAGGTTCACTTCACTTACTAAACCCAATCCGTTACAATGTTCGCAAGCACCTTTTGGCGAGTTAAACGAAAAGTTGTTTGGTTCCGGATTCGGATACGAAATACCGGTCGACGGACACATCAGGTTTCGGCTAAAAAAGCGAACTTCCTGGCTTTCCTGTTCGATTACCATCATGATATCCTCTCCGTGATACATGGCGGTTTTAATACTTTCGGTCAGTCTTTTGTCGTTATCTTCCGTATTTTCGATCAGCATACGGTCGATTACAATTTCGATATCGTGGGTTTTATAACGGTCGACTTTCATACCGAATTCCAGATCGCGGATTTCTCCGTCTACGCGTACTTTAACAAAGCCCTGTTTGGAAATTTGTTCAAACAATTCGCGGTAGTGTCCTTTTCGGGATCGGATAACCGGTGCCAGAATATTGATCCGCTTTCCGTTGAAGTTTTCAAAAATCAGTTCTTTAATTTGCTCATCACTGTAGCTCACCATTTTTTCACCGGAGTTGTAACTGTAGGCTTCACCGGCACGGGCATAAAACAAACGAAGAAAATCGTAAATCTCAGTTATGGTTCCTACGGTAGAACGCGGACTTTTGCTGGTCGTTTTCTGCTCAATGGCAATAACCGGCGAAAGACCGTCAATTTTATCCACATCCGGACGTTCCAATCCACCCAGAAATTGGCGGGCATACGCAGAAAAAGTTTCAATGTAACGGCGCTGTCCTTCGGCATAAATGGTATCGAAAGCCAGCGATGATTTTCCGGAACCGGATAAACCGGTAATCACAACCAGTTTCTCCCGCGGAATCACAACGTCAATATTCTTTAAATTATGCGCTCTTGCGCCTAATACTTCAATAGTTTCTTCTGTGTTTAGCATAAAAAATCGAGCAAAACGCAAAGGTACTGTTTTGAGCGCGATTTGAGACGTCCCGAAGAAAGAAATTTTTGTTATTTTTTAGTAGTGGAAAGTTAGGTTCAGATCGCAAAACCAAATTAAAAAGTATTTGATTCCCAATAGATAGCTGTTTTTACAAAGAACCCGGAACGAAAGTTTTTTTCGCTGTAAAGGTTCTGTAAAATCTTCTGATGATCGGGTAAATAATGATGAGTTTTATGGTAATAATCGGCTATTATTCGATTCGCATGTCTTTTAACTTTTCCCGATAGCTTTCCAGTACTTCGATTTTGGAAATATACCCCAGGTATTTATTGTCTTTTAAAACAAAAAGGATGTCGGTATGATAGGTTTCGAATTTTTCCATTACCGTTTCCATGATTTCGTCATAACAGATCACGGCTTCGGGTTTTTCGGTTACATCCTGTAAGGAGGTGTATTTGATTTGAAAAGGTTTGAAAATAATATTCCGGATGGAATCAAAATTAATTACACCGGTTAATTCTTCTTTTTCGTTTAGTATCGGAAAAAGCGTCTGTCGTGTATTCGAAAGTAAATCGACAATATTTTCCAGTTTCGAATCGGAAGTAATCGTTGTAAAATCATTACGGATATGTTTCGATAAATCAATCGAGGAAAGAATGTTTTTGTCCTTATCACTGGTAAATACCTGACCTTTATCGGCCAGATTTTTAATATCCATCGAATGAATTTCCATTTTTTTGGTGATCGCAAAACTGATAGACGAAACGATCAATAACGGAACCATTAATCCATAGCCACCCGTGATTTCGGCAATAAGGAAAATTGCGGTTAATGGTGCGTGAAACAAACCACTTAGTACGCCTGCCATTCCAACAATGGTAAAATTGCTTACCGGCAGATTGTCTGATAATCCGATTAAACTAAAAAATTTAGCGACACAAAAACCGAGATAGGAACCTACAAAAAGGGAAGGAGCAAAGTTACCGCCATTTCCGCCGCTTCCTAGGGTTAGTCCGGTTGCAAAAACTTTTAAAAACATTGTGGCGCCTACAAAAACCAACAGAATGATATCGTTGTCTTTAAACGGGTTTAAAAGTGTGTTTTCGAGTATTTTGCTCGGATTTCCGTTCGATAGTATTTTAATGCTTTCATATCCTTCTCCAAAGAGTGTCGGAAAAAAGAAAATCAGTACGGCCAGCATTGAAGCGCCGATCAATGCCTTTTTATAGGTTTTGTTTTTATAACGATCGAAAAAATGCTCGACCTTTCGGAACGTCCGGGCGTGGTAAACCGATACCAGTCCGGCAAAAATTCCGATAGCAATATAATACGGGATATTGTGATAATCGAAAGAGAGTTGTTGGTGGAAGGATAACAGGATGTCTTCTTTTAAAAGTACATTGGTCACTAATGATCCGGTTGCGGCCGAAATCATGATCGGGATAAAAGCGGTGACACTCATATCGGCCAGAATCACTTCAATGGCAAACAACACACCGGCAATGGGTGCGTTAAAGGCGGCAGCAATACCAGCGGCCACACCACAGGCTAATAAAAGTGTCCGGTCTTTGTAATTCAGACGGTATTTCTGCGCATAATTCGATCCGAAAGCAGCTCCGGTAATGGTAATCGGTGACTCCAATCCGGCCGATCCTCCCAAGCCTACCGTGAGGGAACTTGTGATAATCTGCGCATACATCTGTTTCCGGGGCATGATACCCGATTTTTTAGCCACGGCAATCATAATCTGGGACGTACCTTTTTCGATACTCCCGTCCAGGAATTTTTTGATCACAAAAGCAGTCAGTAAAATCCCGACGATTGGCAGGATACTGTTACTATAGGGTAAGTGAAGTATGTTGTCGATATAATTTGCAAAACGGAATACTGAGTGTGCAAACGTTTTTAGTACGATTACCGCCAAAGCTGAGGATAAAGCTACTAAAATACAGGATAAATAAATAAACTGTCGGTTGTTTAAAATGGCTTTTAAAAAAAATAACGTGGCTTCTAAACGCTTTAAGTTTTTTCGCAAAAAGAGGGTTATAGGCGATACGTTTTTATTCGGCATTGTAGGAATGTTTTTGTGATCCGTTTTGGAAACTTTAAACTGCTAAATTACGCCTTTTGAACCAGTATCATTTTAAAAATGTTATAAATTTTTTAAAGCTTCCCGATTGCTTAATGGTTTTAAAGTGGTTTCCGAAACAAATTTTATAACGGCTTTCGGGGCAGTTTTCGCATATTCCCGCAGTGCCCAGCCAATTGCTTTTTGGATAAAAAATTCACCCGAGCCGGAATGTTTTTTGCATAAGGCAAACAATAAGGCTGCGTCGGTTTTGCTTTTATAACCCAGTTGAAAAAGTATAGCCGATCGGTTTAACCACATATTGTCGGAATCGGAAAACCGACTAATCACAGTGTCAGTTTCTTCTGGAAATTGGGTCAGGTAATTGCCTAACAGGTATTTGGCAAGAAAATCGACGGTATCCCACCATGAATCAGTGGTTACGGTTTTTTCGATCAGATCGATATCGCTTTTTACAAATTTTCCGCGCAATTCCTTTTCCAATATTTCCATAGCGGTATAATGAAACTCTCGTTGTTGTTGTTGTAAGAGTGTCAAACCAATTTCACGGGTATTGTTTTTGACTTCGGTTTTATGCAACGTCCAGATTTGTTTGGTGATGCTTTTTCGCAAAGGTGCTTTGATGCCGTAAAATTGAAAATGATGTTTCATATAGGCTTCCATAGGTCCGGCATTGGCTACCGAGGCGTTTTCGCGGAAGGCTTGTGTAAGATCAGTTAGAAAAGTCATGCGTAATTTCCGCTAATTTATCGGTTGCAAATTGTTTTAGTTCTTCAAAGAAAAGGGCGAATTCGATTTCAAAGTTAATATAGTATTCCTGTAATTCCTGTACGGAATATTGCATCCGCGAACGGTTTTTTGTCCGCTGATCCATTTGGAACAGTATGGTCGCAATACCGTCTATAGAGGCATAGCTAACCAGCCAGTTGCGTTCAATCATATACGGCATTAATCCCTTGGTTTTTTCGGTTAGCAAATCATAATGCTCTTCTAAAGACGAATAAAATGCCGAAACATAGGTTTCTAATGGAGTTTCCGAATAGCGTTCCCAGTTTTTTGCCAGGAAATGATCATAAAATACGTCCATAATCACACCCGAATAATGACCGTAGGGTTCATGTAGTCGGTGTTTACTTTTTCTGAAAATCGGATGCGCATCGGTAAAGGTATCGATCGCCCGGTGCAGGAGTATCCCTTTTTGAATATCCGGGTTAAAGTTTCGGTAATCGTTACCACGGATACCATCGGCCATAAAGTTGCCAATTTTAATCAGATCATCATTTCCGGATAAATAAATATGGGCTAAAAAATTCATTAGGGTATCTATTTTGGTCAAAGTTTCCTTTGTTTTGTAAATGTAATAATTACTTTTGGAAAAAGACATTTTATAAAGATGAAGGTATTGCCTAATCTCACTGGTTTGCGTTTCTTTTTGGCAGTATTGGTAATGATTTATCATATTCCACAATTTTGTCGGAACCGGGGGGTGCCTTTTTTTGACGGTCTTCCTGTTTTTCATAGGGGAAGCGAAGCGGTATGTTTTTTCTTTGCTTTGAGCGGTTATCTCATTATAAGACAATTGTATATCGAAAAAAAGAATACAGATAGAGTATTGCTCGAACGATTTTACCGGAAAAGAATGTTGCGGATTTTTCCGCTGTATTATTTGGTTCTGGTGTTGGGATTGGTCTATTATCAGTCGATATTACCGCATCTCGGATATGATGTCGCAAATGATTATAACCTGGCTGAGGGGATTTTACTGGCGGTTTTCTTTTTGCCAAATGTGTTCAATGTGCTCTGCAAACCGGGCGGTATCCTTGAAATTTTATGGTCAATTGGAATCGAAGAGCAGTTTTATCTGTTTGTTGCACCGTTATTTCTGGTAGTGCCTAAACAATATCTTTTAAAAGGATTACTGGGCTTTACCATCGGGTATTTTATGTTATTTTTTTCGGATCTGATCCCACACTTAAAAATATTTAGCTTGTATTTTTTCTATTTTGCAGCGGCCGGTTTTTGTTCGATAGTGACGTACCAATACGAGGATAAAATCAATAGTAAAAAGACCATGGTCATAGTGGTACTGATCCTGCTAATACTATATTTTTCAACGGGTATTTTTAAGGATTCTTTATCCGAAATGGGATATCATTTGCTTAGCATGGTTTTGTTTTCGGTTTCGTTATCCGTGTTAAGTCTGGTTCCGCTTTCTTTTTTGGAAAACCGGGTTGTTACTTTTTTAGGAACGATTTCCTATGGAATTTATATGTTTCACGCTTTTGCAATGCATCTGACAGGATTTGTTTTTCTTCGTTTTCCAGTGATAGAAAAATTGCCGGAAGTATTGCAGATCCTCTTATTTTCGGTAGTGGTTGCCGGAATGACTATCGTAATTTCGACTTTATCATTTCTATATTATGAGTCCTTTTTTCTAAAACTCAAAAAACGAACCAAATAAAAAAGGATTCGAATTGGGTACAACGCCGACAACTTTTTATATTTGTGATGAATTTGAATTTTTAATCCCCAATAGCATATATGACACTGATAAAATCGATTTCCGGTATTCGAGGAACAATAGGAGGAAAAACGGGTGATAACCTAACACCTGTGGATGCAGTAAAATTCGCTTCCGCCTATGGAACGTTTTTAAAACAAAATAGCAATAAGGAAAAATTAACCGTTGTGATTGGTCGCGATGCCCGGATTTCCGGCCCGATGATTCACAATCTCGTTGTCAATACACTGATAGGACTTGGGATCGATGTGATCGATTTGGGATTATCGACCACGCCAACCGTTGAAGTTGCCGTTCCGTTGGAAAAAGCCGATGGTGGAATTATCCTAACGGCTTCGCATAATCCGAAACAATGGAATGCGCTAAAGTTGTTAAATGAAAAAGGAGAGTTTTTAAATGGTGCCGACGGTGCTAAAATCCTGGAAATTGCCGAAAAAGAGGCGTTCGATTTTTCGGATGTGGATCATTTGGGAACCGTGACCGAAAACGATGCGTATATGGATATCCATATCGATGAAGTGCTGAATTTAGCCTTGGTGGATGCCGAAGCCGTAAAAAAGAAAAAATACAAAGTGGTGGTCGATGGTGTGAACTCTTCGGGAGGAATCATCATTCCGAAATTACTGGAGCAAATGGGCGTGGAAGTGGTACGTTTGTATTGTGAACCGAATGGTCATTTTCCGCATAATCCGGAGCCATTAAAGGAACATTTGGGCGATATCTGCGAATTGGTGGTACAAGAAAAAGCCGATTTCGGTATTGTAGTCGATCCGGATGTGGACCGATTGGCGTTTATTTCGAACGACGGTGAAATGTTTGGTGAAGAATATACACTGGTAGCCGTGGCCGATTATGTATTGAGTCGTACGCCTGGAAATACGGTTTCGAATATGTCATCGTCAAGAGCCTTGCGCGATATTACGAATAAACACAACGGAACCTACGAAGCCAGCGCGGTGGGAGAGGTGAACGTGGTGGAACTGATGAAAAAGAATAACGCGATTATTGGTGGCGAAGGAAACGGGGGGATTATTTATCCGGAAGCACACTACGGACGTGATGCTTTGGTAGGTGTGGCACTATTCCTGACGTATCTGGCGGGACAAGAGCAATCGGTGGCCGAGTTAAGAGCCGGTTATCCGCAGTATTTTATGAGTAAAAATAAAATCGAGTTAACGCCACAAATCGATGTCGATGCGATTTTAAAAGCCATGACGGCGAAATATCAGCATGAGAATATTTCGACGGTTGATGGGGTCAAAATCGATTTCACCGAAGATTGGGTACATTTGAGAAAGTCAAATACAGAACCGATTATCCGAATTTATACCGAGGCACCTACTCAGGAACAAGCCGATAAACTGGCGTTGCGCATTATTGATGAAATCAAAGAAATCGCCGGAATCTAAAACCGGGATGATAGCATAAAAGAAAACCTGTCCACTTAAACGGACAGGTTTTTATTTTTTAGGATTATTTAATCCTTTTGGATTACAACATCATTCCTCCGGAAACTTCAATGCGTTGTGCGTTAATCCAACGTGCGTCATCGGTACAAAGGAAAGCAACTACACCACCGATATCATCCGGTAATCCAACGCGTCCTAATGCAGTTGCGGCTGCGATGTTTTTGTTCATTTCAGCATTATCGCGAACTACGCCACCACCAAAATCGGTTTCGATAGCACCCGGAGCCACCACATTCACGCGGATTCCTCGGGAGCCTAATTCTTTTGCCTGGTATTTGGTCAGGGTTTCGATAGCGCCTTTCATCGAAGCATAAGCGGCATAACCCGGAAATGAAAAACGGGCCAGCCCGGTCGAAATATTTACAATACCACCGCCGTTAGCCATAAGTGGTAAGGCTTTTTGAGTAAGGAAAAACGGCCCTTTAAACTGAATTCCCATTAGGGTATCAAACTGTTCTTCGGTAGTGGCTTCAAAAGAAGCGTGAATTCCGATTCCGGCATTATTGACCAGATAATCAAAATGATCCGCTTGAAAATGGGTTTTTAAAGTCTGCTGAACGGTTATCCAAAAAGCGTCAAACGATGCGATATCAGATACATTTAGCTGAACGGCAGCGGCTTTCCGACCATATTGTTCGATTTCTGTTACAACCTCAAGAGCTTCTTCTTTTTTACTGTTATAGGTTAGTACAACATCCAGTCCTTTTTGAGCCAGTTGCAGTACCATATTTTTGCCAAGTCCGCGGCTTCCACCGGTTACGAGTACTATTTTTTGAGTCATTGCTTTGATTTTTAAAGTTTTATCAGGCAAAGGTAAGTGGTTGCAAAAAGGTAACTATGGTGATAGTTTAAGTATTTTACAACAAAATTTTTGCAACATCCGACCAACTATCTACACGCGTATGATTTTTTGTATTTCCGGAAATATTATGCGGCTGGGAAAACAACAGGGTTTTTCCGTTAAAATAATCCAGGTTTTTAAAATGATCATCGATCATAATGTCACCTTTTACAGCCGTTTTTGAACCACACATCACGATTTGTTTCCAGTGGAGAAACGGAAAATGTTCTTCCAACCAATAGAATTTGTCCGTAAGGCTTTTGGGAAATTCCATAGCAGCGCTCACAATAAACAGTTCGTATTGCTCATTGAGTTGTCGCATTACTTCGATACTACCTTCCATAACCGGTAGGTTTCTAAAAAAGCCATCACTAAAAATATATTCTAAAGCATTTTTAAAAGTGTCGACTTCCGATGTTCCATTCATTTTTTCGTAAGATTGGCGGATGCCAAGGTCCTGGTATTCGAATTCGATCAATTGGGCATATATATCGGCCAGGACGCCGTCCATATCCACTAATAAGCGTTGTTTCATATGATATTATGATTTAAGCGATTTTACTAAATATTTGGGGACTTCGGTATACCCTTGCCGGTCATAAAACCGATGTGCTTCGGTTCTTCTGGAATGGGAGTGCAATTCGATCCGATCGCAGTTTCGTTCCTGTGCCAATGCTACACAATGGGCTTCCATTTCTTTACCGATACCTTTACTACGGGCGGTTTCATCTACGGCAAAATAACTGATCCGTGCAAAATCGCCTTCAAGGGCTAATTGTGGGATAAAATGAATCGAAATAAAAGCAAGTACTTCGTTGGCTTCTTCATAAACGAATAAAACCGCATCGGAATGCGACAGTAGGATTTCTAATTTTTTCAGGATAAAATTTTCGGTATCGGGATAATCCATTTGTTTTAGTAAATCCTGTATTTTGGTGCTGTCGGCTAAAGTAGCTTTACGGATGGACATAATTGAAGTTTGCAAATCGGTCATCATTCAAATTTAACCTTTTACGCCAGAATTGTGGTGCTGAAAGGTGTTAATTTATGTATAAATTTTGCGACGATGTTGCTGTAATTGTACCGCGATTATTTCGGATTGACTTTTGGTACATTACGTGTATGGCAATGAATACCGCCACCACATAAATTAAGGGCGATACTGTCGATTGCGATGACTTTCCGATCCGGGAATACGTTTTTTAAAATGGTCAGAGCGGCTTCATCTTTTTCCTTTATGATATATGGCATGCCTTCGCGATAGTATTTTTGAGCGATAACCAGATTGTTTGTAATCAGGAAATTACAATAACTCAATGCCGGCAGTACTTTCATATGTT
The DNA here is from genome assembly GCF_039778605.1 of Flavobacterium sp. WV_118_3. Taxonomy (NCBI): domain Bacteria; kingdom Pseudomonadati; phylum Bacteroidota; class Flavobacteriia; order Flavobacteriales; family Flavobacteriaceae; genus Flavobacterium; species Flavobacterium sp. WV_118_3. Next base: position 1,029,851 of record NZ_CP156060.1, read on the forward strand.
CCTGTGGAAACGGACTTCCGTCTTTGAGTTTGCCGTGCAGTAAATCATATGGGAAGTGATAATTTTCATAAACGTCGTCACCTTCTTTGACTGTGATATAAATCGGTTCCGGAACCGGCATTTGTATGATGTGAAAAGGGTTTCCGTTTTGATCGGTTTCTTTTTGCAGTATCGTATAAGCTAAATCCAGTCGCTCTTTATTTAAGGCATGAATCGGATTTTGTAAGGCTTCTTCTGTTGTAATATGTGCCAGTAGGATAGTATTCCGACTTACAAAACGGCACATCTCGTCGATATGACCGTTTGCCGAAGCCGAACGATAGGCGTGAAACGCTCCGTTTTCGTCTGGAATGGGGCCGGCATGCATATCTTCGTCGTCATAAGTGGCATACGGTAACCAGATTACTTTATCGAGGTTAAAAATCCGTTTGAATTCATCTTCCACCTGTTCTTTGGTCCAGCCTTTGTTGCGCTTTGTGACTTCGGTATCTTCAATGGTCATCAAAATGCCATTTCCGTTAAATTCCCGATCACCGCCTTCACTGGTTAATCGTGTAAAAATCAAACCTTCGATATCGATAAATTTAGCATGAACCCGATCAAATTCTTCCATCTTTTTGGAAATCGGATGGTTGTTGGGAAAAATACCGTAGGAATCGAAATTAAAGTCTACTACTGCGCGTTCGCCTTTTTCATTGATCAGTATTTCGGCTCCGAAATCCCGCGGGTAAATAAATTCGGACGGGAAAACCATAAAACTGATTTTTTCACAGTCGATCGTGTGATTCTTCAATTCCTGCATCGCACGTTCTTTGGCGGCTTCGTCATAACAGGAAACGATAATGGCTACATGGCCCAATAAATGTGAAATAATGGAAATGGTCACAGCTTCGATGTCATATTCTTTGGAAGCAGTGGCATATTGTACCAATGGCCATACCAGTAAAACGGATTCCTGTGGTTCGAATTCACCAACGGTTTTGTAGTTGTGCGCGCGCATTACAAGTAATTTTTTGACTTATAAAGTTACAAAAATTATACGGACTTTTTAGGAACCGGAGTAGGTAACAATATCAATTCCGATCCCGTTTGGATCCTTGATAGCGAAATGTCGGTCGCCCCATGGTTCGTCCCGTAATTCGATTTCGATCGGAATGTTTTTGTGACACATGTACTCATAAAGACTGTCAACATTTTCGACTTCAATAGTCAGATACATTCCGTTTCCGGTAAAAGCCGGTTGAAATAAAGGTTGTTGTGACGGATGGTTGGGTTCTAAAAAGCTGACTTCAAAGAAGCCGTCCGGGCTATGCATTAAAAGGTAAAAGTCGTTTTCGAAAGTAACGTCAAATCCCAATACGGAAGTATAAAAGGCTTTACTTTCGGCTCGTTTTGTCGTGATAATGCCAAAGTTGAATTTCATAATTATAGGGTTAAATTTAGAATACAAAGTTCTGTTGTTAAATGAAGAAAAAATTGTAAAAAACGGACAATCGCAATGTCGGTTCTAAAATTTTATTTTTTTATAGCATTTTTAGGAGTACGGCCATACATGCTTTTGAATTCCCGGATAAAATGAGCCTGATCGTAATAACCATAATCCAAAAAAGAATAATCAGTAGGGCTATTCGAATCGAAATGCTGTCGTATTGCGTTTTGAAAGCGTACGACCTTACAAAATGTCTTTGTAGAATCACCTAAGTAATAATGGGACAAACGACGTAGTTGCCGCAGACTGATGCCGGCATCAAGTTCCGTTTCGAGATTCAGATTCCCGGATTTTGAAAAGATATTGTTGATGGCACTAAAAAAGCGAAAATCGGGTTGTAAAACAGTACGATTGATCCGGTTCAGGTAGTAATGATCCAGTTGGCGTTTAATGGTTTTGGTATCCTGACCAGGGGTAAAATACATTTTGAAATAGTTGGCTTTTTCCGGTAAAACCAATTGTAATAATTCGTAACGATAGGATAGTTCGGAAGCATCAATCTGAAAAAGAAGTGGGAACATGGCCGGGTAAAAACGAATACCAATATAATGGAATGTTTTTCCCAATGGAAATTCAGTGCAATGCGCATTAAATCCGCTTATATAGGCTTCTGAAGGATTATCGGGTTCAAAATAAATATCCATACAACCGTCTGCGACTACCTGATAGCTGAATTCATCCTGAAGTTTCTGATTGGTTTTCAATTGCCAGTAGCAATAAATATAAGCGGAAAGCCTGGTATCGGGCAAAAATTCCCGATAGCTCACACCGTCAGAAGTAGGCTGTATTGTAGGCTGGATAGGTTTGTATAACGCTTTTATGTTGCTATTTATCGTCAAAATGATTGTGATTTGCCGGAATCCGATTAATTTTAAATCTTTGTTACCGGTAAAAATAATGTCTTAAATTTAGAAATGAAAAAAATATACCTATTGTTGTTTACTTTTGTTAGTATGACTTCTATGGCGCAACATTTTACAAAAGAAGAGAAAGCTCGTATCCATTCCGGTGACAGAAAACAGAAAATGAAGGTTATTCAGATAACGGAACCTTCGGAATTGAACATACTACAATCGGTATCAAAAGATATAAATCCCATCGACAAAGATTTGACAGCACTACTGGAAAGAATGTATCTGGCGGTTACGGATCCGGAAGATGGTGGTGTAGGAATCGCCGCACCACAGGTTGGAATTAACCGAAATGTAATCTGGGTTCAGCGGTTTGATAAAAGTGGAGAGCCGTTTGAAGCCTACATCAATCCGGTGATCATCTGGCGTTCCAAATTGCTTCGAAAAGGAAACGAAGGTTGTTTGTCGATTCCGGACCGAAGTGGCGATGTATTCCGCAATTATACGATCCGATTGTCCTATCAGGATATTAAAGGTGTGAAGCACGAAGAAATTATCGAAGGCTTTACAGCGGTGATTTTCCAGCATGAAACCGATCATCTGAACGGTATTTTGTTTACCGACCGACTGGAGGAACAAACAAAGAATACCTATCACAGCATTAACAATGAGACCTCGTTATATTTAGAAGACCGTTTAAAACGCCAGTAATTATGAAAGTCAGTTTGGGAAGGGTAATTCTTTTAGTGGAAGATTACGACAAGGCATTTGATTTCTATCGCAAGAATTTTTTCTGTAAAAAACTTTACGATGCGACTATGCCAGACGGGCAACGCTATGTCCATATTGGCTTCTCCGATAATACTACCGTTGGATTATGGTTGCTTAAAGCTGATGACGCGACCCAGTCGGCACTTATAGGACAACAAACAGGCGGTCAGCCTACGATTGTAATTTATACTGATAATTGTGAAGACCTATACCATTATGTAAAAACCAATATGGTCGAAATTATCGAAGCGCTAACCATTACTACCGAAAGTAAGTTTTTCCATTGTAAAGATTTATACGGAAACCGACTTACCGTTGTTGAAGTACTGCATTAAATCGTGATTTTTTTACACTTCAAACTTTTATATCAGCTTTTTAGTAACAAATTGTTTTGTTTTTAACAGTGAATATTTAAAATTGAAAAAAATATTTTGTAAGGTATTTTTTTATAATTTTTTTGTTAATTTTATAGTGATAACAATTTCCCTTGTAAGGTAAATACCTAATACCTACGAGGCTCTAAATTCGTCACTATGAATAATAAAATTGTTAACGTATTACTAGCCAAAGCTTTATTCCTTTTTTTGCTGCCCTATAACCTGTTGGCTCAAAATACCGATAGCCTAAAAATACCGCCAGCTCCGGTTCCGGTTGCCGCTCCGGTAAAATACCCACAAGTTCAGTTTAAAGGCCTTTTTCAGGCACGTTATCTGGTAGGACTTACCGATAATGTGGACTTAAATGGTTTACACCATTCCGATGGCAATGTTACCCAAAATTCTTTCGATATTAAAAGAATGCGGGCACAGGTCAGAGCCAAAATATCAGAACGAACAGAAGTTGTGGCATTGGTTAATCTCGCCGACTTTAAATCAGACCCAAAAAATAAAGTACTCGAAAACGCCTATCTCAAATATACGTTTAATAACTATTTTGCGATTACTGTTGGCCAGTTTCGTCCCTGGTTTGGTATCGAAGAGACCTATCCGGTCGATATTATCAAATCAATGGATTTTTCGAATCAGTATTATGAATTTGGAAAAAATGGTTGGACCAGTTTTCAGATCGGTGCCTCATTAACGGGTGCTCTTGATGTTGGTAAATTACCCATTACCTATGCTTTTTCGGTAGTAAACGGAAACGGTCGGAATCAGGAAATGGACAAAGATAACGGGAAACAATATTCGACCCGGATTGTAATGGGATTGTCTAAAAAGAACAATGTCAACTTTGGATTAAACGCAGGACTTGGCGAGGTTTTCAAAAAAGAAGTATACGCTTTTGGTGCCGATATCACGGCCGATTTTCAACTCACAGATCGCTTGTTTTTCGAAACCCAAATGGAAGCCAAACAAGCCATTAATCACAATCTGTATTTTTCACTACCAGTAGACGAACGCACACCGTATATCAGTAATTACCAGATACGCGGTTTTTATTTTCTGCCCAATCTACGGTACGAAATCAAATATAAAAAACTGAGTGCAATCGAGTTTTCCTGTCGTTATGAATATATGGATTCCAATTTCCGAATCAATTCCAATGTTCGGCAGACACTTGTGCCGATGCTCGGATTCGAATTCCTGAAAGATTATGGAGCCCGGATTCAGTTGGGATTACAAATCGATCGTTATAAGCATACCATCGACGATACGACTACGCATAACAATAACCTGTTATTACTACAGGTACAGAGTCGCCTTTAAAAAATATTAATATAAAACTGCTCCCCATGAAAGAAGTTAACATTACCAGAGTTTTGATCACTTTGGCTGCCGGTATTGCTTTATGGCTGATTCCGCAACCAGATGGCGTTACTCCCGAGGCGTGGCATTTATTTGCCATTTTTGTAGCCACTATTTTAGGAATTATACTAAAGGCGGCTCCAATGGGAACGATGTGTATGATTGCCATCGGGATCACGGCATTTTCGCAGGTGTTGGCACCGGGTGAAGCCGGTAAATCCATCACATTGGCACTAAGAGGGTTTGGCGATAAAGTCATCTGGCTTATCGGAATTTCGTTTTTTATCGCCCGTGGGTTTATTAAAACCGGATTGGGAAACCGAATAGCCTTTTTGTTTATCCGGATATTCGGAAAAAGTTCCCTCGGATTGGCCTATGGATTAGGACTGGCCGATTTGTGCCTGGCACCGGCAATTCCGAGTAATACGGCACGTGGTGGGGGGATCATCTATCCGATTATGAAATCGATGGCGATTAGTTTTGGATCCGAACCCGATAAACCGGAAACGCACCGCAAGCTTGGTTCCTTTCTCACGTTGAACAGTTATAATATGAACCTTATCGCGTCGTCGATGTTTCTAACCGGAACGGCCAGTAATCCGATGTGTCAGAAGTTTGCAGCCGATCTGGGGATTAAAATTTCCTGGATGTCGTGGGCCATTGCGGCGATTATCCCGGGATTGGTTTCTTTTTTTGTGATTCCGTTCGTGTTGTATAAATTATATCCGCCGGAAGTAAAGAAAACGGGCGATGCTCCACAAATGGCAGCTCAAAAACTAAAAGAAATGGGACCGGTTACCCGTAACGAATGGCTAATGTTACTGGCGTTCTTCATTTTGTTGTTTTTATGGATCACCGGAGATTTGTTTTCAATTGATGCAACAACAACGGCTTTTATCGGTTTGATTATGCTATTACTGACGTCTGTATTGACCTGGGAAGATATTAAATCGGAAAAAGGAGCCTGGGATACGATTGTTTGGTTTTCGGTTTTGGTAATGATGGCCAGTTCGCTAAATGAATTGGGTTTTATCGGATGGTTTAGTAACCTGGTAAAAGTACAGATTGGCGATTTAAGCTGGCAGATTGCCTTTCCGGTGATCATTCTGGTTTATTTTTTCAGTCATTATTTGTTTGCGAGTGCTACGGCGCATGTGGCAGCGATGTATGCGGCTTTGCTAGGCGTAGGTGTTTCGATGGGTATTCCGGGGCTTTTACTGGCTTTTATGTTGGGTTTTATCGGTTCGTTATACGGAACACTAACGCATTACGGTCACGGGCCGGCACCGGTATTCTTCGGAAGCGGTTATGTCGATTTAAAAAGCTGGTGGCTCCGCGGGCTCGAAACCGGTCTGATCTTATTACTCATCTATATGACCATTGGCGGACTATGGATGAAAATTATCGGTTACTATTAATTTAAAAGAATATAGCATGCAATCACTTACAAGAAAAATTTTGATGTGCCTGACGGGGCTGTTTTTGTGTTTTTTCCTGATCATCCATCTTTTGGGAAACCTGCAACTATTCCTGCCGGCCGAAACAGCACAATTACAGTTTAACGCCTATTCGCATTTTTTATCGGGAAATCTGTTTATCAAAATGGTTTCCTATGTTTTGTACGCTTCAATTATACTTCATGCACTGTATGCTTTGATTATTACGATGAAAAACAAACAGTCGGGCGGAACTTATAAAACGGATAACCGCGCAAGAGCCAGTAAATGGTACAGTCGGAATATGGGTGTATTGGGAACGGTTTTACTGCTTTTCCTGATCATTCATTTTAAAAATTTCTGGTACGAATATAAATTCGGAGCCTTACCAATGGATGCCAATGGAAATAAAGACCTCTATACATTGGTTGTGACAACTTATCAGGAAGGATGGTATGTCGTGATCTATGTGATATCGATGATCGCATTGGGGTATCATCTTTTGCATGGTTTTTTCAGTGCCATCCGGACTTTGGGTATATTTCATCCCAAATTTGTACGATGGATCCGTTATTTCGGAATCGGCTATTCGCTGATGATCAGCCTTGGATTTGCCATTATTCCGGTGTATGTCTACTTTCTAAATGCTAAATAAAAAATGATGGGATATGAATATGGATGCTAAAATACCGGGAGGACCGCTCGAAGAAAAATGGTCCAATTATAAAAAGAATGCCAAACTGGTTAATCCGGCCAACCGAAAAAAAATCGATGTGATTGTAGTGGGAACCGGATTGGCGGGAAGTTCGATTGCCGCTTCGTTGGGTGAAATGGGCTATAACGTCAAATCGTTTTGTTTTCAGGATAGTGCGCGACGGGCACATTCTGTAGCAGCTCAGGGTGGTGTCAATGCGGCTAAAAATTATAAAAACGACGGTGATAGTGTGTACCGGATGTTTGTCGATACCTTAAAAGGAGGCGATTTCAGAGCCAGAGAAGCCAATGTATACCGGATGGCGGAGTGTTCGTTAAATCTGATTGATCAGGCCGTAGCACAAGGCGTTCCGTTTGGTCGGGAGTATGGTGGTTACCTGAACAATCGTTCTTTTGGTGGCGTACAGGTGAGTCGGACGTTTTATGCCCGCGGACAAACGGGACAACAATTATTGATAGGAGCCTATCAGGCGTTAATGCGTCAGGTGCATAAAAAAACGGTACAATTGTTTACCCGTCATGAAATGCTCGATCTGGTAACAATCGACGGAAAGGCGAGGGGCATTATTGTACGAAATCTCGATACCGGCGAAATTGAAAGACATGCAGCGCATGCGGTGGTGCTGGCTACCGGCGGATTTGGTAAAATTTATTATTTGTCGACGTTGGCAATGGGATGCAACGGTTCGGCTATCTGGAGAGCGCATAAAAAAGGTGCCTTGATGGCGAGTCCGAGTTGGACACAAATTCATCCGACATCATTGCCACAATCGGGCGATTATCAATCGAAACTGACGTTAATGTCGGAATCCCTGCGAAACGACGGACGTATATGGGTACCGGTACAAGAAAACGAACAACGCGAAGCAAACGCTATTCCGGAGGAAGAACGCGATTATTACCTCGAACGGCGTTATCCGGCTTTTGGAAATCTGGCGCCGAGGGATATTTCTTCCCGTGCGGCCAAAGAGCGTATCGATGCCGGATTTGGCGTAGGCGCACTTAAAAATGCCGTTTATCTGGATTTTTCCAAAGCAATCCGGGAACAAGGTGTCGCTAAGATCAAGGAAAAATATGGAAACCTTTTTGATATGTATCGGAAAATTACCGGAATCGATGCGTATAAAGAACCCATGATGATTTCGCCGGCAGCGCATTTCTCTATGGGCGGACTTTGGGTCGATTATGAACTGATGACGACCATTCCGGGACTTTTTGCGTTGGGCGAAGCCAATTTTGCCGATCATGGTGCCAACCGATTGGGGGCGAATTCCTTATTGCAAGCCTCGGTCGATGGTTATTTTATCGCACCCTATACGATGGCAAATTACCTTTCGGGTGAAATTCATACCGGAAAAATTCCAACGGATCATCCGGCTTTCGATGAAGCCGAAAAACAGGTAAAAGAACAGTTGGAGCGTTTTGTCCATTCTAAAGGAACCAAAACGGTCGATTATTACCATAAAACATTAGGTAAGCTGTTATATGACTATTGCGGACTTTCGCGGAATGAATCCGGTTTACAATTTGCCATTACCGAAATCAAAAAGTTGCGAAAAGAGTTCTACGAAAATGTCCATATTCCGGGAACAGTCGACACAATGAATGCCGAACTGGAAAAAGCCGGTCGCGTTGCCGATTATCTGGAAATTGGAGAATTGATGTGCTACGACGCTTTAACGCGAAATGAATCCTGCGGTGCACATTTTCGCGAAGAATACCAAACGCCCGATGGAGAAGCTATGCGAAACGATGCTGATTTTCAGTTTATTTCCGCCTGGGAATGGAGTGGGGAGGACAACGAACCTACATTGCATAAAGAACCGTTGGTATTCGAAAATGTAAAACCTATTGTAAGAAGCTACAAATAATTAAAGGGAAAAGGCTATGAAATTACACCTGAAAATTTGGAGACAAAAAGATAAAAATACACAGGGAGAACTGGTCGATTATTGGTTGGAAGACGTTAATCCGCATATGTCGTTCCTGGAAATGTTGGATACGCTTAACGAAAAACTGGTACTTTCGGATGAAACACCCGTTGAGTTTGATCACGATTGTCGGGAAGGAATTTGCGGACAATGTGGCGTGATGATAAACGGACTGGCACATGGTCCGCTAAAAAACACCACGACCTGTCAGTTGCATTTGCGGGAGTTTAAGGATGGCGAAACGATTGTCATCGAACCGTTCCGATCCAAAGCCTTTCCGGTTAAAAAGGATCTGAAAGTCGATCGTGGTGCTTTTGATCGAATTATCGCTTCCGGTGGATTTGTATCGGTCAATACAGGACAGGCTCCGGAAGCGAACAGTATTCCTGTCAATCACGAAACAGCAGAATCTGCTTTCGATTCGGCTGCCTGTATTGGTTGTGGCGCTTGTGTGGCGACCTGTAAAAACGGAAGTGCCGCTTTGTTTACCTCGGCTAAGATCTCGCATATGGCGAAATTACCGCAGGGAAAAGAAGAAAGACAGCATCGGGTACTAAATATGATTCAGCAAATGGATAGCGAAGATTTCGGACATTGTTCGAATACCGAAGCCTGCGAAGTGGAATGTCCGCAAAGTATTTCGGTACTCAATATCGCGCAGATGAATTACGAATACAACCGGGCGAAAATCCTGAAAAAGTAGACGCACACTGTTATATATTTCTAAAAAGGGGAAAGATGGAGGTTAAGACTTCCATCTTTTTTTAGGATTATAATTTAGTTCTGATTATTTCGAGGTTATTTTTAACAGTTTTAGTAGTTATAAATTATAAATTTGCATTTCAATAGTTTTTATAATGATAACAACAGCGACGGAACCCACAACATTAGAACAGTACTTCCAACAATTCCGAAAAAATATTATCGGTATTGATCAGGAATTCGAATCTCCTTTCGGAACACAAAAAATTATTTATACCGACTGGACGGCCAGTGGACGTTTGTATCGTCCGATCGAGGAAAAACTGATCAACGATTTTGGACCTTTTGTTGCCAATACGCATACCGAAACAACAGTTTCCGGAACAGCGATGACGATGGCCTATCATGAAGCCCGTCATATCATTAAAAAACACGTAAATAGTAATCAGGATGATGTTCTGATTGTGGATGGTTCGGGAATGACCGGTGTGATTAATAAATTTCAGCGTATTTTAGGATTAAAAGTTCCTGAAAATCTTCAGAAATACACCCAAATACCGGACGAGAAAAAACCGGTTGTTTTTATTTCGCATATGGAACACCATTCCAACCAGACATCCTGGCTGGAAACCATTGCAAAAGTGGAAGTGATTCCGGCTTGTGAGCAGGGATTGATTTGCCTGGACAGCTTCCGTACTCTGTTGGAAGAATACAAAGATTGCACGTTGAAAATCGCTTCCGTTACGGCTTGTTCTAATGTAACCGGAATCCGAACGCCTTACCACGAAATCGCGAAAATGATCCACGAATATAATGGTGTTTGTTTTGTCGATTTTGCCTGTTCGGCGCCCTATGTAAAAATTGACATGCATCCGGCCGATAATCCGGAAGGGTATCTGGATGCCATTTTTATGTCGCCACACAAATTCCTGGGCGGACCTGGTACGTCGGGTGTGTTGGTATTTAATAAAAAACTATACAAAAATATGATCCCGGACTGCCCGGGTGGCGGTACTGTGAGTTGGACGAATCCTTGGGGCGAACACAAATATCTGGATAATATCGAAGAACGCGAAGACGGTGGTACTCCCGGCTTTTTACAGGTAATCAAAACCGCTTTAGCTGTGAAGCTAAAAGAACAAATGGGGATTGATAATATACTGAAACGCGAACATGAAATTATCGAACAGGTTTTTGGACGTTTAAAAAGTGTACCGAATATCAATATTTTGGCCGGACAACACGAAGATCGTTTGGGGGTGGTTTCGTTTTATATCAACGAACTGCATTTTAATCTGGGCGTAAAAATACTAAACGATAAATTTGGTATTCAAACCCGTGGCGGTTGCAGTTGTGCCGGTACGTACGGACACTATCTGTTACACGTTGATCAGGAAACATCGCATTATCTTACCGATAAAATTACTTCGGGTGATTTGATCGAAAAACCAGGATGGATTCGTATGTCCATTCACCCGACGACCACGACCGATGAGGTAGAGTATGTTTGTAATAGCTTACAAGCTTTGGCCGAAAATCATAAAGAATGGAGCAAGGATTATGAATACAACAAAAAATCAAATGAGTTTGTTCATAAGCAAGCGTTGCATTCCGAAAAACAAATGGTAGAAAACTGGTTTCAACTATAAAAAAAAAACAAAGCCCTGATTATGTCAGGGCTTTTTTAATTCTTGGCGATCGATCCGATTGTTTGTCACGGTGTTTCCAGCGTTTGTGTGTCCACAAATAAAATTCCGGCGCTTCATAAATTTGTGCTTCAACCATTCGCAAATAAGTTGAGGTGATTTCGTAATTCGGAATTTCCTTTGGATTTTCAGATAATGGAACAAAAGTGGCTTGATAATGACCTCGTTTTACCTTTTGTACTTTTACAAAAACCAACGATAAATCCAGTTTTTTAGCCAACATTTCCGCACCGGTAAATACCGGAACATTGATTCCCATAAAAGTATCGAAATAGTTTGTACGGTGTAATTGCGGCGATTGATCACTCGCAAATCCGTAGAATCCTTTTACATTATTGATTTCGTTGCGACGAATGCCATCGACGGTTTCTTTGGCTTCGATTACCGTCGAATTAAAACGGGAACGAATATCACGGATTAGTTTGTCAAAATATTTGTTTTGTATTTTTTTGTAAACGGCAAATGTTCTGAAATTAATGTATTTATCGATAATGATCAACCATTCCCAACTGGCATAATGGGCACACATCATGATGATACTTTTATTTTTTTTCTCCATTTCCTGTACCAACTCGATATTGGTAAAAACAAATCGTTTTTTCATTTCGGCTTCCGAGATGGTCATTGTTTTTACCATTTCCAAAAACATATCACACATATGCTGGAAAAACTTTCGTTCAATACGACGGCGTTCCTGTTCCGATAAATGGGGTAAAGTATCGGCTAAATTTTTTCGCACGGTCTTTTTTCGGTATCCGATAACATGGTATACTATAAAATAAATACAGTCCGAAAGCAGATAAAAAACAGGGAAAGGAAGCATAGAGACACACCATAAAAACGGGTATGCTATTATATAGAGTATAAACTGCATTTTTAATTATTTTTTACAAATATACCTTTTAAAAATATTTTTACCATTCCAAATTAACATTACCTAAACAAACAATGTGTATTTTTACACAAAGAAAATAATAGAGCAGCATGGATCCTGTATTGTTAGTGATTATTGCGATTAATGTAATCGTAAGTTTTAAAGGATTTAACGATCCGGCTTTTTTTAGAAAATACGAATTTCATATCGGTAGTATTCGTGCCGGAGAACAGATCAGAATGTTTTCATCTTCTTTTCTACATGCCGATATTGCCCACTTGGCTTTTAACATGATAACCCTTTTCTTTTTTGCACCGGTGGTACTACATGATTTGGGTACGCTTTCGTTTTTGATCATCTATATCGGAAGTTTGTTGTGTGGCAGTTTACTCACATTATATTTTCATAAAGACGATTATTATTACCGGGCAATTGGCGCTTCGGGAGCGGTTACGGGAATATTGTATTCGGCCATATTATTGCGTCCGGATATGACGTTGGGATTGTATTTTATTATCCCGGTTCCGGCCTATTTGTTCGGAATTGGCTATTTGCTGTATTCGATTTATGGAATGAAAGCCAAAAACGACAATATTGGACATGTGGCGCATTTTGGCGGCGCAATTGGCGGCTATGTGATCACAATTGCCAAAGTACCCGAAATGTTAACCGAAAATACCCTTATGGTAATCCTGTTGGCCATACCAATTATTATCCTGTTTTTTCTGGCGAAAACAGGAAAGTTATAAATTTTGGCATCACATTTGATTTATACGATTTAACTTTAAAAGCACAAAAATGAAAAAATTAGCAGTATTCGCAGTAGCCTTATTTATGGCAACCGTTACAACAAACGCACAGGAAATGAAAACACAACCACAGATAATTGTTTCCGGAGAAGGGAAAATTAAAGTAACCCCAGACTATGTGATCATTAGCGTAGGAGTGGAAAATACCGGCGAGCAAGCTGCCGATGTGAAAAAGAAAAATGATATCGCAATCGACGCGGTGATCAAATACCTGAAAAAATCGAAATTACCGGAATCGGATTTTCAAACCAAACAGGTACAATTAAACAAAACCTACGATTACGAAAAGAAAAAACATTACTTTACAGCAAGTCAGACGATTTCGATTACGTTAAAAGATTTGTCTAAATACGATACGGTGATGTTAGGATTAGTAGATTCTGGTATCAATGTGATCAACGGAGTAGATTTCAGATCGACAAAAGTAGCAGAATACGAATCACAGGCACGTGTAAAAGCAGTTCAGAATGCTAAAGCTAAAGCACAGGATTATGCCGGTGCTTTAAACCAGAAAATGGGGAAAGCGATTTTAGTGTCTGATAATTCATCGACCTATTACCCAAGACCGTATATGGCGGCCATGAAAATGTCGGCTGATACGGAAATGTCAAGAGAAACATTGGCTATCGGTGAAATCGAAGTAACAGCAAACGTAACGATCAACTACGCTTTAGACTAACAAAGCGTCTTACATAAGAACAAAAAAACGGCTTCATTGAAGCCGTTTTTTTATTTATAAACCTGAAAGAGTTATTGTTTTCGATTTGTTTGGATCTATTTCATAAGCCAAGTCTTCAATCAATCGATTTTTTCGATGCTGATATTGACCTAGCATCATAGCGCCATCGTTATGATTTAGGTGTAACTGGATCATTTCGTTTACGGCACGGATTTCGTCTAGCAAATCGATGATTTTATATAGTTTGGCTTTATTCATAGCCTAAGTTACGGCTTTTTTTCTGGATTAAAAGTGTATTTCCAGAAATCCTTTAGGACATTTTCGGCCAAAATTATCCCGTTTTGTTTTACTGAAAAGGGTCATCCAAAATAGGTCTTTGTGAGTTTTAAACCTGACAGGTTTCGCAAACCTGTCAGGTTTATATGCCGGGTTTAGCAGCGAAAACGACTACTATTGGGTGAAAATGATTCTGTAAACATTTGAATACGATTTCTTTACATTTTTTCGATCGTTTAAATTTTTCAATTTTCAAGAATTGTCTATTTTTGCACATGCAACACAACGTACTTATTTTAGATTTCGGGTCGCAATACACACAGCTTATTGCGAGAAGAGTTCGCGAATTAAACATTTTCTGCGAAATTTTTCCTTACAATCACTTTCCGAGTGATTTATCAAGTTATAAAGCGGTTATCCTTTCCGGTAGCCCGTATTCCGTTAGATCAGAAGACGCTCCACATCCTGATTTGTCTCAAATCAGAGGTAAAATGCCGTTATTAGCCGTTTGTTACGGTGCACAATATCTGGCACATTTTAGCGGTGGCGAAGTAGCGCCTTCCAATATCCGTGAATACGGTCGCGCCAATTTGTCTTTTGTTAAAGACGATGAATTGTTTTTTGATGAAGTAGCATTGAACAGTCAGGTTTGGATGAGCCATAGCGATACGATTAAACAATTACCAACGAACGGTGTACGCCTGGCCAGTACCAAAGATGTGGAAAACGCAGCCTACCGTATTGAAGGTGAAACAACATATGCCATTCAGTTCCACCCGGAAGTATACCATTCGACCGATGGAAAACAAATGTTGGAAAACTTCCTGGTAAAAATTGCTGAAGTACCACAAACATTTACACCAAAAGCCTTTGTAGAGGAAATCGTGGAAGAAATGCGCGAGAAAATCAAGGGTGACAAGGTGGTTTTAGGACTTTCTGGCGGTGTCGACTCCACCGTGGCAGCCGTATTGTTAAATAAAGCAATCGGTGAAAACTTATACTGTATCTTCGTGAATAACGGACTTTTACGTAAAAATGAATTCGAAAGTGTATTGGAACAATACAAAGGAATGGGATTAAATGTAAAAGGAGTAGACGCCTCGGCACGTTTTTTGACTGAGTTAGCAGGAATTGAAGATCCGGAGTTAAAACGAAAAACTATCGGACGTGTGTTCATTGAAGTATTTGATGATGAAGCCCATCTGATCGAAGATGTAAAATGGCTGGCTCAGGGTACGATTTACCCGGATGTAATCGAATCGGTATCCGTTAAAGGACCATCGGCTACAATTAAATCACACCATAATGTGGGTGGTTTACCGGATTATATGAAATTACAAATCGTAGAACCACTTCGAATGTTGTTTAAAGATGAAGTACGAAGAGTAGGCGCTACATTGGGAATCAGTCCGGATTTATTAGGAAGACATCCATTCCCGGGACCAGGTTTATCGATCCGTATTTTAGGGGATATTACACCGGAAAAAGTTCAGATTCTACAGGATGTGGATGCGATCTTTATCGAAGGTTTAAAATCACACGGATTATATGATAAGGTATGGCAGGCGGGAGCGATTCTCCTTCCGGTAAATAGCGTAGGAGTTATGGGAGACGAGCGTACCTATGAAAAAGTGGTGGCATTACGTGCGGTGGAATCGACCGACGGAATGACGGCTGACTGGGTGCATTTGCCATATGATTTCCTGATGAAAATATCAAACGAAATTATCAATAAAGTGAAAGGGGTAAATCGGGTTGTTTATGATATCAGCTCTAAACCGCCAGCCACTATTGAGTGGGAATAAAAAGAAAAGTAAATTCTGAATAAGTCGTTATAAAATTCTAACTTTATAACGACTTATTCGCGTAAAAAAAGTAGTATGAAACATTTTGTAACTGTTGTAATTTCAGGATTGTTCCTGTCGAATGTTGCCTTTGCGCAAACCAAAAATTACATCGAACATAAGGTAGAAAAAGGAGAAACGGTAGTGCAGATTGCCAAGAAATACAGTGTAACGCCTTATGATATTTATCGGATGAATCCCGATTCGCAAAACGGATTAAAGGAAAATACGAAAATACTGGTTCCGACAGGTGCCGGCAAAATGCTTGCTGCTAAAACAGATGATAAAAAAGCCCCGGTTAAAGAGGTGGTGAAAGATAAGGTCAAAGAAGCGGTTGCGACTAAAACCATCACACATACGGTAGAACCAAAAGAAGGAGTATACGGTATCGCAAAAAAATACGGAACCTCTATTGAAGCGATTTATAAAAGCAATCCGTCTGTCGAAAAAGAAGGATTAAAAATTGGTCAGGTATTAACGATTAGTGTACCAAAAACAGACAAAGAGCCGGTTAAAAATACGGTTCAGGAAGTGAAACAATCACTTGTGCCAACCAATGGTAAAACCTCGTATCATATAGTGGAAGCCAAAGAAACCAAATTTGGAATCGCTAAAAAATACGGATTATCGGTTTCGGAACTGGAAGACTTGAACCCGGCGATCAAAGAGAATCTGGAAATCGGATACAATCTTAGATTGAGTAAAAATGTTCCGGCGGTTCCGAAAACCGTAGAAAAAGAAATCGAAAAAGTCGCTGTAAACAATAAATACATGACCTACGAGGTCAAACCAAAGGAAACCATGTACCGTTTAACCAAATCGTCCGGTTTGTCGGAAGAACAGCTTGTGGCGTTAAACCCGGAATTAAAAGACGGAGTGAAAGCGGGAATGCAATTGAAAATGCCGAATACGTCTAAATTTGACGAGGTTAAAGGAAATAAAACATCCGTTGATATCGTAAAAACGCTGAAAAAAGACAACGAAAAGGAATTGGTATTGTTTATGCCGTTTAATCTGGATCGTATTGCTTCGGACTCAGTACGTACCACTCAGGAACGATTGCGTTCGGATAAATTCCTAAACATGACACTGGATTTTTATGCCGGTGCTTTAATGGCGATCGATTCGGCGCGCGCACTGGGATTACCGGTTAAAGTCCGAATTTTTGATTCGAAAGAAACGAAAAACAACTCGGCTGTTGCGGCAGTTATTGATAAAAACAATTTTTCGAATACCGATGCCGTTATCGGTCCGTTTTTCCAGTCAAATGTGGAAAATACTGCAAACTTGTTAAGTCAGTACAATACACCGGTGATTTCGCCATTGTCGAACGAAAAAGGAAAACCCTATTCGAACCTGTTCCAATCGATGCCCAATTCGGATGATGTAAAACGCAAGATGTTCGATTATATGCAATCTAAAAATGGAAACATTATTGCAATTGTCGATCCGAAAAAAGGTTCTTCACGACAATTTCTAAAAGAAAATTACCCATCGGTACGATTGGCGGAATTAAACGAAAAAGGAGCGGTTACGTTGGAAAATATCAAAAGCCTGATGGAAGCCGATAAAGTGAATTTTGTAATTCTGGAAACCGAAAGCAAAACATTGGTATTGAATTCGCTGAATGTTTTGGTGAGTGCCTTATCGCAATTCCAGGTACAACTGGTAACATTAGAGAAAAACGAAACGCTGGATTTTGATGAAATTCCGTTGAGTCGTTTAACCAAACTACGCTTATTGTATCCGTCGGTTACCAAAGATAACGAAACACCGGAGGCTTTGGTTTTTGCCAATACCTTTAAAAAGAAAAACAATATTTTCCCGAACCGTTTTGCAACCCGTGGTTTCGATGTAACGTTCGACGTAATTGTGCGTATGTTCCAGGAAAACGGATTTAAAGAATCGGTGAATGAAAACGCTTCCGAACAGGTGGAAAATAAATTTGACTATACCAGTTTGGGTGGTGGTTACTACAATACCGGTGTGTTTATTATGAATTACAACGATGATTTAACCGTTAAAGAAGCAAAATAATGACCTCAAAAGTAACCTATCTGGGCGATTTAAGAACATCGTCTATCCATCTACAATCCGGGAGTGAAATTATTTCCGATGCGCCGGTAGATAATAACGGAAAAGGAGAAGCCTTTTCACCAACCGATACGGTAGCCAATGCTTTGGCGAGTTGTATGTTTACCGTTATGGGAATTAAGGCCCGTTCGATGGAGGTGGATTTTTCCGGATCGACAGCCGAAGTAACCAAAATCATGCAAGCCGAACCCCGTAAAATTTCAGAAATTCAGGTGGTTTTCCATATGGATATCGAAGCCGATGCTAAAACCAGAACGATTCTGGAAAGAACGGCATTAACCTGTCCGGTGTATTTGAGTTTAAATCCGGATATCAAAAAAGTAATAACCTTTAACTGGAAATAATGATTAAGAAGGAACAAGATTACAATATGTTAGACTGGTGGAGAAAAGTGATGCTGGATAATTATGCTACCTTTTCCGGCCGAGCCCGACGTGCGGAATATTGGAATTTTATGCTGTTTCATATAATTGTTATGTTTTCATTATGGATGGGAGTTTTTGTGGGTCTTGGTTCGGAATCTGAAATGTTTGGAGGATTGATGGCCATTTTGTTGATAGTATATGTTTTGGGGACAATTCTTCCGTCACTGGCTGTTACAGTAAGAAGATTGCACGATGTGAATAAAAGCGGCTGGATGTACCTGATTTGTTTGATTCCGTTTGGATCGTTTATGCTGTTATATTATATGGTATTGTACGGTGACCACGGAAGAAACGATTATGGAGAAGATCCAAAAATGCCACCAGGCAGAAGTGCAATTTCCCAAATAGGAATAGAGTAATGTTTCCGGATAAACAAAAAGAATTACTAATAAAAATAGCGCATACCAAAATGCCCTTTGGAAAATACGAAGGGCGTTTTCTTATCGACCTGCCCGAATATTATGTCGTATGGTATCACAATAAAGGTTTTCCAAAAGGACAACTGGGCGAACAACTACAGTTGGTATACGAATTAAAACTAAACGGACTGGAAGAATTGGTGCGAAACATCAGAAGGAATTTCCCAAAACCGTAACCGATTTATTAACGAATAATTGTCAGGGTACCGTTATTAATTCTCAATTTATAATTGTACTTTTGCCAAGTTTTTTACACAACTACAACAAACAACAACACAATGAATCAGACAAAATATATTTTTGTTACAGGAGGTGTGACTTCTTCCTTAGGAAAAGGAATTATCGCAGCTTCTTTAGCTAAATTATTACAGGCAAGAGGTTACCGAACGACGATCCAGAAATTCGATCCCTATATTAATGTGGATCCGGGGACATTAAATCCCTACGAACATGGGGAGTGTTATGTAACGGATGATGGTGCAGAAACAGACCTGGATTTAGGACATTACGAACGTTTTCTAAATGTACCGACATCGCAGGCCAATAACGTCACTACCGGTAGAGTGTATCTTTCGGTAATCGAAAAAGAACGTCGTGGTGAGTTTTTAGGAAAAACGGTTCAGGTGGTGCCGCATATCACCAACGAAATTAAAGAACGCATGCAATTGCTGGGGAAATCCGGCGATTATGATATAGTGATCACTGAAATTGGTGGAACAGTAGGAGATATCGAATCCTTACCGTATATCGAATCGGTTCGTCAGTTATTATGGGAATTGGGCGATAACAACGGAATTGTGATTCACCTGACATTGGTTCCGTATCTGGCGGCTGCGGGTGAGTTAAAAACAAAACCAACGCAACACTCGGTTAAAACCCTGATGGAAAGCGGAATCAAAGCCGATATCCTGGTTTGTAGAACCGAACATGAAATATCGTCTGATTTACGTCAGAAACTGGCTTTGTTCTGTAACGTTAAAAAAGAAGCAGTGATTCAATCGATCGATGCTTCTACGATTTACGACGTACCAAATTTAATGCTCGAAGAAGGATTGGATCGCGTAGCGTTAAAAAAACTGGACTTACCGGAAAAAAATACTCCGGATTTGTCACAATGGAATGAGTTCTTGCACAAACTGAAAAACCCGAAGCACACCGTTAACATCGGTTTGGTTGGGAAATATGTAGAATTACAGGATTCGTATAAATCGATCCTGGAAGCCTTTATTCACGCCGGAGCGGCCAATGAAACAAAAGTGAACGTGATCAGCATTCACTCCGAGCATTTGGACGAAAGAACGGTAGCCGACAAGCTAAAAGGTCTGGATGGTATTTTAGTAGCACCCGGATTTGGTGGAAGAGGAATTGAAGGAAAAATTGAAACCGTACGCTACGCCCGTGAAAACAAAATTCCGTTTTTCGGAATCTGTTTGGGTATGCAAATGGCGGTGATCGAATATTCCAGAAATGTACTGGGTTATGTGGATGCCAATTCGACCGAAATGAACGAAAGCACGGCATATCCGGTAATCAGTATCATGGAAGAACAAAAAAATATTACCGATAAAGGAGGAACCATGCGTTTGGGCGCCTGGAAATGTACTTTAAAAGAAAATACATTGGCACACTCCATTTATGGGAAAACCAATATTTTGGAACGCCACCGTCACCGTTACGAATTTAACGGCGATTATATGGAAGTTCTGGAAAATGCAGGATTAAAAGCATCGGGTGTGAATCCGGACACCGGACTGGTAGAAGTTATCGAATTGGAAAACCATCCATTCTTTATCGGAGTTCAGTACCATCCGGAATACAAGAGTACCGTTGCCAATCCGCATCCGTTATTTGTACATTTTGTACAAGCGGCGGTTACGAATAAAGTTGGTTGCTAAAAAAGCAACACCGTAAATAGTAAACATTAGAATGGAAGAAAAGAAATTAGACGCAAAATCTATTGTAGGATTTGTTTTGATTGCCGGATTGATGATCTGGATGATGTTTAACAACATCGAGAAAGAGAAAAAATCCATGGCTGCTGACGCTGAAAAAGCGAAAACTGAAAAAGTGGAAAAAGCCAGGGAAACTGCTGTTAGTAAAGTAATAGCTGATACCACCAAAACGGACTCTCTTCGCGTAAAAGCGTTACAGGGTTCATTAGGAGCTTTTGCCTATAGCGCGTCATTGCCGTCGGCTAAAGAAAACGTTACGGAAGTATCCAATGGCGTTTTAACGTTAAAAATTGCGAACAAAGGTGGTTATATCACCGAAGCAACTATTAACGGTTTTGAGCAATTCAGTAAAGATTCTAAAAAACAGGTGGCTTTGATTCAGCAAAACAATGCTAACCTGAACTTACAAATCCATACGCAGGACAATCGTATTTTAAATACGAAAGACCTTTATTTCGAACCAACCGTTACCAAAGAAGGCGCTAACGATGTTGTAACCATGCGTTTAAAAGCAGGTGCGAATCAATTCCTGGAATACCGTTATGTATTAAAACCAAAAGAATACATGATGGATTTCGCGATCCGTTCGCAAGGGTTGAGTTCTGTGGTAAACACAGCGAAACCGTTGGATATGGAATGGCAGTTAAAATCGTTCCGTAACGAGAAAAGTGTAAGCTACGAAAACCGTTATACCGATTTGGTATACGAATACGAAAACGGAAAAGACAACTCGCTAAGTGCGACGAGTAAACTAGACGAGAAATCGGCTGAAGCTGTAACGTATGTGGCGTTTAAACAACATTTCTTTACATCGATTTTATTAACCGATACACCGTTTAAAACGGCTCAGTTAAAGTCGGAAAACCTGGTTCACGACGAAAAAATCGACACGGTTTATACTAAAAACTTTGTAGCAAAATTACCGTTGGAATTTAAAAACGGAGAATTAAACTATAATATGAACTGGTATTATGGTCCATCGGATTATAATATCTTAAATTCATACAATAAGAATTTAGACGAAATCATGCCTTTGGGATGGGGAATCTTCGGTTGGATCAACCGTTATGTATTTATCCCGGTTTACAACGTATTGAGCGATTATATCCCTCACGGAATCGCGATCATTATCTTTACGATCTTAGTGCGTTTGGTGATGTCACCGGTAACGTATAAATCCTACCTGTCGCAGGCGAAAATGAAAGTATTGCGTCCGGAGATTGCCGAATTAAACGAGAAATACGGTAAAGATCCGATGAAAAAACAACAGGAAACGATGAAACTGTACAATAAGGCAGGTGTAAACCCAATGGCAGGTTGTTTGCCGGCGCTGATGCAGATTCCGGTTTTCTACGCACTCTTCCAGTTCTTCCCATCCTATTTCGATTTAAGACAGAAGAGTTTCCTTTGGGCAGATGACTTATCATCATACGATTCGGTATTACATTTACCATTCTATATTCCATTCTATGGAAACCACGTGAGTTTATTCCCGATATTAGCTTCTGTTGCGATTTTCTTCTATATGAAAATGACAACCGGAGATCAGGCAATGAGTACGCCACCACAGGAAGGAATGCCGGATATGAGCAAAATCATGAAAATCATGATCTATGTTTCACCTATTATGATGTTGTTCTTCTTTAATAACTATGCCTCTGGTTTGAGTTTGTACTATTTTATTTCAAACACCATCACAATTGGTATTATGTTGGTTATCAAGAATTACATTGTTAACGAAGAGAAGATCCATGCTCAGATTCAGGAAAATAAGACGAAACCTCAGAAACAGAGTAAGTTTCAACGAAAAATGCAGGAAATGATGGAGCAGGCCGAGGCACAGAAAAATGCCAAGGGCAACAAAAAATAAAAAAAAGCATCCATCACGGATGCTTTTTTTGTACAATCTTTTGATAAATTAGCAAACCGACATTATAAAATTATTTTCAGGATTTTACGTTTTAATTTTGGATAAGCCCAATACTATGAAAACAACATTTTTAACGCTATGCTCTTTATTCTCTGCTGTAGCTTTCGCACAGGAAATCAATAAAACCGACGATAAAGGTCAACGTCACGGATTGTGGAAAGGTATTTATGAAGATACTAAGTACCCGCGCTATGAAGGAACATTTGATCATGGTAAAGAAACAGGTGTTTTTAAATATTTCGACAACACCAAAGCAGGTCCGGTTATTGGGACTCGTGATTTTTCAGCCAACGATGGGTCTAATTACAGTATTTTTTTCGATCAGAAAGGAAATAAGGTAAGCGAAGGGAAAATTGTTAACAAAGAACACGAAGGCGAATGGAAAATTTACCACAAAGGGGGGAAACCGGTGATGACACTGGAGTATTATAAAAACGGAAAATTAGACGGTATACGAAAGACTTTCTACCCAAATGGTGCGATTGCCGAAGAAGTAACCTATGTGAACGGGGTCAAGCAAGGGATTTATAAAAAGTATTCCGATAAAGGAGTGGTGATTGAAGAAACGGGTTATCTTAATGATCAATTCGACGGACCGTCTATCTATCGCAATGCCGCCAATGAAGTAACCGTTCGCGGTCAGTTTAAAAATGGTAAAAAATCCGGAATCTGGAAATTCTACGAAAAAAATAAACTGGTTAAGGAAGTCAATGCGAAAAAGGTAAACGATATGACGTTTAAAATGGTTACCGATTCGGACGGAAAGAAGAAACCAACCGAATTAAAAAGCAAAACCGAATAATATTGTACTTTTGCTGAAAATAACTGAAAATCAATATAAAAAGAAGGAGAATAAATAAATGAAACGAGTAGTCGTAGGACTTTCCGGTGGTGTGGATTCGAGTGTGGCAGCCTATCTTTTACAAGAGCAGGGCTATGAAGTGATTGGCCTTTTTATGAAAAACTGGCACGATGATTCGGTAACAATATCGAACGAATGCCCATGGCTGGAAGATAGTAATGATGCGCTTTTGGTCGCCGAAAAATTAGGAATTCCTTTTCAGACGGTCGATCTGAGTGAACAATATAAAGAACGTATTGTAGACTATATGTTTAACGAATACGAAAAGGGGAGAACCCCAAACCCGGATGTACTTTGCAACCGCGAAATCAAGTTTGATGTCTTTATGAAAATTGCGTTAAGTCTTGGTGCCGATTATGTGGCTACCGGACATTATTGTCGTAAAGGAATCCTTGAAAAAGACGGAGAAGAAGTATATCAACTGCTGGCGGGTGTCGATGGGAATAAAGACCAATCGTATTTCCTATGTCAGTTATCGCAGGAGCAACTGGCTAAATCCTTGTTTCCTATCGGAGAATTAACCAAACCGCAGGTACGCGAAATTGCAGCGCGCATGGAATTGGTTACGGCTGAAAAGAAAGATTCACAAGGACTTTGTTTTATCGGAAAAGTACGCCTACCGGAGTTTTTACAACAACAATTACAACCGAAAGAAGGATTAATTTTTGAAGTGGATGCCGATAGTCCGGTGTACCATCAGGAACAACCAACATTCGCTTCGCAGGAAGAAGAATTGGCCTATTTATCTAAAAATATAGCCTATACACCCGAATTGGGGAAAGTGGTTGGAAAACACCAGGGCGCGCACTATTTTACAATCGGTCAGCGTAAAGGTTTGAATGTTGGCGGTACAAAAGAACCGTTGTTTATCATTGCTACCGATGTTACGTCGAATACGATTTATACCGGTCAGGGGAACAACCATCCCGGTTTGTTTAAAAAAGCCTTGTTTATCCAACAACCGGAAGTGCACTGGATTCGTGAGGATTTGAAATTAAAAGCCGGTGAAAAAATGGAAGTGATGGCGCGTATCCGCTACCGGCAACCATTACAAAAAGCAACCTTATTCCAATTTGAAGACGGAATGTATGTCCTTTTCGAAGAGCCACAATCGGCCATAACAGAGGGGCAATTTGTCTCATGGCATATTGGAGAAGAATTAGTTGGTTCGGGAGTAATTTCTTAAATTGCGTTTTCAAATCCCCGAAAACATGAGAACGTACTTTACGCTATTTATACTTTTATTATATAACGTATCCTTTTCACAAGAAGACGCTTGGGTTTATTTTTTGGATAAACCCAATGCGCAAACGTTTCTGAATAATCCGTTGTCAATACTTTCACAACGTGCTTTAGACCGGAGAACCGCACAGGGAATCGCACTCGATGAAAAAGATGCACCCATTCATCAATCCTATATTGATCAGGTAACAGCAACTCCGGGGGTTACGGTTATGGCCCAATCCAAATGGTTAAATGCATTACATGTTCGCGGAACACAACAAGCTATTACTGATTTAACAAGTCTGCCGTTTGTGAGTAGTATTGACTTTGCGAATAAAACCTTGAATGCCGGAAAAATGATACAAAACCCGGTTTCCGGTTTGTTCCACAAAACATTGAATGTACAGGCGGATTTTCCCTATGGACAATCGGCAGCACAAATACAAATGCTCAACGGACATTTACTACACCAGCAAAATTATACCGGTAGCGGAAAGATTATTGCCGTACTCGATGCCGGTTTTCCGGGAGTAAATACAACCACACCATTTGCC
The DNA here is from genome assembly GCF_039778605.1 of Flavobacterium sp. WV_118_3. Classification (NCBI taxonomy): domain Bacteria; kingdom Pseudomonadati; phylum Bacteroidota; class Flavobacteriia; order Flavobacteriales; family Flavobacteriaceae; genus Flavobacterium; species Flavobacterium sp. WV_118_3. The sequence goes on from NZ_CP156060.1 coordinate 1,055,138, forward strand.
CGTATCCGAAATAATAATCAGATTAAAGGCGGCTATAATTTTGTAAACCGCAATACTGATTTTTATACTGGTTACCAGCACGGTACCCAGGTGTTGTCGAATATGGCGGCTTATGTCGAAAACCAGTTGGTGGGAACCGCACCGGATGCATCCTATTATTTATTTGTAACGGAAGATTATAATACCGAGAATCCACTGGAAGAAAGCCTTTGGGTGGAAGCGGCAGAAATGGCTGATAGTTTGGGTGTGGATGTGATCAATTCTTCTTTAGGTTATAGTCAGTTCACAAACGCCAGTTATAATTATACCTATCAGGACATGAACGGTACTACAACCTTTGTGACTCGCGGTGCCAATATCGCTTTTACAAGAGGTATGATTGTAGTGTGTTCAGCCGGTAACGAAGGGGCAAAACCGTGGAAATATATTACGGCTCCTGCAGATGGACCAAATGTTTTGACCATCGGTTCTGTAAATGCATCTGAAGTACGTTCGTCGTTTAGTTCGCAGGGACCTACTGCCGACGGAAGAATTAAGCCTGATGTAATGGCTATGGGTGCCGGTTCGGCTGTAACTACTGAAACCGGAGAATTAGGCTTTAATAATGGAACATCTTTTTCATCACCAACGCTTGCCGGATTAGTAGCTTGTTTGTGGCAGGCATTACCAGACAAAACCAATGCGGAGATTGTACAACGCATAAAACAATCGGCCGATCGCTATACTAACCCGGACAATTTTTACGGCTATGGAATTCCGGATTTCTATTCGGCCTTAAGTCTTACATTGGCAACCGAGGCTTTTACATTAAACGGATTTAGCCTATATCCGAATCCTACAAATGCAAACCTAACCATTTCGGCTTCGGGACAAAGAGAAGCTAGTTTTGTACTTTACAATAACCTTGGACAGGAAATAATCCGTAAAAAATTAAATGACCTGCAGGAAACAACGGTTTCGATGGAAAATCTGAGATCCGGTATGTACCTGTATACCATTGTGTCGGGACAAAATACGTTTTCAGGAAAGATCATAAAAAAATAGTAAATAGTATAATGAATAGAATAACAGAACTTTTTAATATTCAATATCCGATTGTTCAGGGAGGAATGATCTGGAACAGTGGCTATAAATTAGCCAGTGCCGTAAGTAATGCCGGAGGACTTGGGCTTATCGGTGCCGGATCAATGTATCCGCACGTATTACGCGAACACATTCAGAAATGTAAAAAAGCAACCGATAAACCTTTTGGGGTGAATGTTCCAATGTTATATCCTAACATTGAGGAGATTATGAATATAATTGTAGAAGAAGATGTAAAAATCGTTTTTACTTCGGCCGGAAATCCGAAAACATGGACCGCTTTTTTAAAAGAAAAAGGAATTACGGTTGTTCATGTGGTAAGTAGTTCCAAGTTTGCGTTAAAAGCACAGGAAGCCGGAGTCGATGCAGTTGTAGCCGAAGGTTTTGAAGCCGGAGGACATAACGGTAGGGAAGAAACCACAACGCTTACATTAATCCCAATGGTAAAAGAGCAAATCAATATTCCGTTAATTGCTGCCGGTGGAATCGCTACCGGAAGAGGAATGTTGGCTGCGATGGTATTAGGTGCTGATGGCGTACAAATGGGATCGCGTTTTGCGGCTTCCGAAGAAAGTTCGTCGCACGATAATTTTAAGCAAACAATATTAAATGTAAAAGAAGGGGATACGCAGTTAACGTTAAAAGAGTTGGCTCCCGTTCGATTGATCAAAAATAAGTTTTACGAAGAAGTACAGACTCTATATACCAAATGTCCTACACCGGACGAATTAAAAGCCTTATTGGGGCGTGCAAGAGCCAAACGAGGGATGTTCGAAGGCGATCTGGAAGACGGAGAACTGGAAATCGGACAAATAGCAGGATTAATCCACGAAATTAAACCGGTTTCGGAAATCGTGACAAATGTTATCGCCGAATTTGAAGCCGCTAAAAAACAAGTAGCAACATTCTAAATAAAAAAAGCCGGCAGTTCGATGCTGCCGGTTTTCTATTCTGCCATTTTTCGCAGTTGATTTTTATCTTTTAAGCTTATTTTCTTTCCGGTTAGGGTAATAAACCCACTTTTGTTAAAATCAGATAATAAACGGATACAACTTTCAGTCGCGGTACCGATAATACTACTCAGCTCTTCACGCGAAAGCTGAATTTTTAAAGTACCGTCTGCATTAACACCAAAAGTATCGTGCAGGTATAATAAAGTCTCAGCCAAACGTTCTTTTACACTTTTTTGCGCCATGGAAACCATATGGTCATCAGCTTCCTTTAGATCACTGCAAATCGTTCGCATTACATTCATGGAAAACTGATTGTTGTTGTTGAAAAATGCAAGAATTTCACTCTTCGGAATAAAACAAACCTGCATATCTTCTAAAGCAATCGCACTTAAATTGGTTGGTTCGTCACTAATCATCGAACGCTGACCTAAAAGTTCGCCGGGTTTTACCAGTTTTACAATCTGGTCTTTACCGTTTTGGCTCAGTTTGGATAATTTACAAACACCGTCCTTTACACAATAAATACCATTGGTAATCTCTCCTTCTTCAAAAACAGGTTCCCCTTTTTTTATAGTGTACGAAGTTTTACAGCTTGCGATCTTCAGTAACTCCTCCTTATTCAAGGCCTTGAGTGAGCTGAATTCCCTAACGATACATTGTTCACATTTCCCCATAAAATTATCCTTAGCGTTTCATACAAATATAACAAAAGTATGACAAATATCATATTTTATATATAGACGAATTCTAATCTTTGTAATAGGTAAAATGAGCAAATTATGAATACGCAAAATTGTTTCCATTGTGGTAACGATATTGTAAAAACGGAAGAAATCCTCTTTGAGGATAAATCATTCTGTTGTCTGGGTTGTAAAACGGTATATGAAATTTTCAGCCAAAACGACCTGACAAGTTATTACGATTTCGAAAAAGCACCGGGTGCGACACCACAAGAAGTTCACGGAAAATACGATTTTCTCGATAATCGGGAAATCGTTTCCAGATTGCTGGAATTTGAAGAAGATACGGTACATATTGTATCGCTTTATATTCCGCATATACATTGTAGTTCCTGTATCTGGATACTGGAAAATCTGCAAAAATTACAAAAAGGTATCAGTCAGTCACAGGTAAACTTTTCCCAAAAAAAAGTGCGTATTACTTATGATCCGCAACTTACCGATCTGAAGACCATCGTACTCCTTTTAAACGCTATCGGGTACGAACCGTATATAAGTCTTGAAAATTATGAAGGTATCAGGAAAACCGTCGACAGGAGTTTAATTTACAAAATAGGGGTAGCGTTTTTTTGTTTTGGAAATATAATGCTCCTGTCTTTTCCTGAATATTTTGAAGTTGGCGAATACTGGATTGATCAATATAAAGATTTCTTCCGCTGGCTGATCTTCGCACTCTCACTTCCCGCATTTTTCTATTCCGGTTGGGGATACTATGTGTCTGCCTGGAAAAGCATTCAATCGCGTATGCTTAGCATTGATATTCCAATCGCATTGGGAATCATTGTCATGTTTGTGAGAAGTACCGTTGATATCGTATTCGATTACGGCCAGGGCTTTTTTGACAGTATGTGTGGTTTGATCTTTTTTATGTTACTCGGAAAATTATTTCAACAAAAAACCTATAGTTTCCTGTCGTTTGAACGCGATTATAAATCCTATTTTCCAATAGCCGTTACCAAAATTAATCGCGATGGAAGAGAAGAAGCAACGCAGGTATATGAGGTCGAAAAAGGAGATCGTTTGTTAATCCGAAATCAGGAACTTATCCCGGTTGATGGAATTCTAATTTCCGAAAACGCCTATATCGACTATAGTTTTGTAACCGGTGAAGAAGTACCGATTGTGAAAAAATCGGGCGATAAAATTTTTGCCGGTGGAAAACAAATCGGAAAAGTGATTGAAATGGAAGTGTTGCATTCCGTTTCACAAAGTTATCTGACACAGTTGTGGAGTAATGAAGTTTTTCAGAAAAAAACGAACTTAAAATACAAAACTATTACCGATACCGTAAGTCGCTATTTTACTCCGGCCTTATTATTACTGGCTTTTGTCTCGTTTGGCTACTGGATTTTTATCGATACCAACACCGCTTTTAATGTTTTTACTGCCATATTAATTGTTGCCTGTCCTTGTGCGTTGGCACTTACGGCTCCTTTTACACTGGGAAATGTATTGCGGATTATGGGAAATAAAAAACTCTATCTGAAAAATGCAACCGTCATCGAACAAATGGCGAAGGTCAATACTATTGTATTTGATAAAACCGGTACGATTACGTCCAATAAAAAATCGGCGATTGCCTATGATGGTACACCCTTGCTTGAAAAAGAAATCGGTAAAATCAAGAATGTACTGCGGGCTTCCAATCATCCGTTGAGCAGAAGATTATATGATTTTCTACCGGTTATGGATCTATTGGAAATCCGGGAGTTTGAAGAAATAACCGGAAAAGGAATTCGTGCTATCGTTGCCAATCGGGAAATCCGTTTGGGTTCGGCAACATTTGTAGGATTGACAAAAACGGAAAAATCAAAACAAACCAATGTCCATGTTAGTATTGATAGTGTTTATAAAGGAAAATTCACCTTCGATAATCAATACCGGGAAGGACTGGAAAAATTGTTTGCACGGTTAAGCCGTAAATACAGCCTTACCGTTCTTTCCGGAGATAATGAAGGTGAGCGGGAAAACCTGACGCAATTATTACCGGCTGGAACTACCCTGGTCTTTAATCAGAAACCCGAAGAAAAACTCGCCTATATAAAGGAATTACAGGAAAAAGGAAGCAATGTGATGATGATTGGCGACGGATTAAACGACGCCGGTGCTTTGGCGCAGAGTAATGTAGGAATTTCAATTTCCGAAAATGTAAATGTCTTTTCACCGGCTTGCGACGGTATACTTGATGCCGGTCAGTTTTCTAAAATCGGCTATTTCCTGAAGTATTCCCATAATGCTATGAAAACCATCATGATGAGTTTTGGATTATCACTGCTGTATAATATCGTAGGATTGAGTTTTGCGGTAACAGGAAATCTTTCTCCTCTGGTTGCTGCGATCATTATGCCTTTGAGCACCATCACGATTGTAAGCTTTGTAACGGTAATGAGTAATCTATACGCTCGCAAAGAGTGAAATTAAAATAAAATTTATTTGTATATTAGTGAAATACAGTTGTTTGTGGGATTTAAATATCTGCGAAGACATGATAAATATCATGTTTTTTGACAAGCAACTAGAGTAATTTTGTTTAACACAATTTTAAGGTATGAGTGTCATTTACATTTTAATCTCCATCAGTATAGTTGTTGCTGCAGTGTTTCTGTATGTCTTTATAAAGGCAGTCAAAAGCGGACAGTTTGACGACGATTACACACCATCTGTACGAATGCTTTTCGACGATGAGTTACAGAAGGATAACAAACAAAAAACAGAAACAAAAATAGAAAAACAAAACTAATTATGGAAGTGCAACAATTTTATTACGACAACAAAATTGTAAAGAAATTCCTGTATGCCTCAATCGTTTTTGGGGTTGTGGGAATGCTCGTCGGGCTCCTTATAGCTACGATGTACCTGTTTCCGAATTTAACCGATGGAATCTCCTGGTTGAGTTACGGACGTTTAAGACCATTACATACAAATGCTGTTATTTTTGCCTTTGTAGGGAATGCTATCTTTGCGGGAGTCTACTATTCTTTACAACGATTATTAAAAACCAGAATGTACAGCGATGTACTGAGTAACATCAATTTCTGGGGTTGGCAGTTAATTATCGTTGCCGCTGCCATATCATTACCGTTAGGTTATACAACATCTAAAGAATATGCAGAGCTGGAATGGCCCATAGATATTGCCATTGCAATTATTTGGGTAGTATTTGGTATTAATATGATAATGACCATTTTGCGAAGAAGGGAGCGCCATTTATATGTCGCAATCTGGTTTTATCTGGCAACATTTGTGACCGTTGCAGTGCTGCATATCTTTAATAGTCTCGCATTACCAGTGAGTGCCATGAAAAGTTATTCGGTTTATGCCGGAGTTCAGGATGCACTGGTACAATGGTGGTACGGACATAATGCGGTAGCATTTTTCTTAACCACACCATTCCTCGGACTGATGTATTATTTCGTTCCCAAAGCAGCAAACCGCCCGGTATATTCCTACCGTTTGTCTATCATCCACTTTTGGTCTTTAATCTTCCTGTATATCTGGGCTGGTCCTCACCATTTGTTGTACACCGCTTTACCGGATTGGGCACAAAATCTGGGTGTTGTTTTCTCTGTAATGCTAATCGCGCCATCATGGGGAGGTATGATTAACGGATTACTAACACTAAGAGGTGTTTGGGATAAAGTACGAACCGAACCGGTTTTAAAATTCTTCGTCGTAGCGATCACCGGATACGGTATGGCAACATTCGAAGGACCAATGCTATCCCTTAAAAACGTAAATGCCATTGCACACTTTACCGACTGGATCGTAGCACACGTGCACGTTGGAGCATTAGCCTGGAATGGTTTTATGACCTTCGGTATGATTTACTGGCTAATCCCGCGTATGACAAAAACACAATTGTATTCGACCAAACTGGCCAATTTCCACTTTTGGATTGGTACACTAGGGATTATCTTATATGCTTTACCACTTTATGTAGCCGGATTTGTTCAGGCGCAAATGTGGAAACAATTCAACCCGGACGGTTCATTGGTTTACGGTAACTTCCTGGAAACGGTAAAAGAGATCATGCCAATGTATGCGATGAGAGCCGTTGGTGGTACCCTGTTCGTAATTGGTTTACTGGTGCTGGTATACAATATTATCATGACCATTAAAGTAGGTCAGAAAATTGAAGATGAATTGGCAGAAGCACCGGAATTACAAAAAATTTCAAGCGGCCGACTAAAAGGCGAAAAATTCCACGGATGGTTGGAAAGAAAACCAATCCAGTTGACAGTTTTAGCGACTATAGCCATCCTTATCGGTGGTATTGTACAGATTATTCCAACACTGGTAGTAAAATCGAATATTCCAACGATTACGAGTGTTAAACCGTATACACCGCTGGAGCTGGAAGGACGTGATCTGTATATCCGCGAAGGCTGTGTGGGTTGTCACTCTCAAATGGTACGACCTTTCCGTTCGGAAGTAGAGCGTTATGGCGAATATTCCAAATCCGGAGAATATGTTTACGATCACCCGTTCTTATGGGGATCCAAACGAACCGGTCCCGATTTGATGCGTGTAGGTGGAAAATATTCCGACAACTGGCATTTTAACCATATGTGGGATCCACAAAGTACCTCAGCCGGATCTATTATGCCGGGTTACAAATGGCTGTTCGATAATAAACCGATGGATTATTCCAAAACAGAAGATAAAATGAGGGTCATGGTAAAATTAGGGGTTCCATATACCGATCAGGAAATCGCCAATGCGCAACAACAGATTAAAGAGCAGGCTCAAAAAATAGAAAAGAATTTACATGCCGATCCGGATTTTGTGAAGAGTTATGAAGAAAGTAAAAAGAATGCTGCTGCCAGAGGAGAAGCTTTTGTACCAATGCATGACCGGGAAATTGTAGCCTTAATTGCCTACTTACAACGCTTGGGAACGGATATTAAAATTAAAGATGTAGCGGAAAATAAAAATTAATTTGTTATGCTAAAGTTCATCAAACACAATATGGAGACCATTTCAGGAATTGAAATCTATCCCATCATTTCACTACTTATTTTCTTCCTGTTTTTTATAGGATTGTATGTATGGGTTTTTACTTATAAAAAAGAAAAAATCACCGAAATGAGTAATATCCCTTTTGAAGATCAGGACATGGCCAACAACCAATAATTGTAAGTAATATGAAAAAGTATTTTCCAGTATATGTTCGAATTCCGGTTTTATTTGCCATCTTTTTTATGGCCATGGAATTCTTTATCGATTCCGGCGACAGACCCGCTTTTATCAAGTATCCTATCGTATCGATAATCTTATTATTGTTCCTTTTTGTATTGATTGCAATAGAAATTGTCCTAAAAGCGACCAATAATATCCTTAATGCGTTGTTAACGGAAGAACAACGCAAACAAAAAGAAATCGAAGAGAATCTTCCACTGGCTGAAACACCGTTTGTAAAAAATCTGTTGCAAAAACTAACGCGTTCCCGTAAAATGGAAGAAGAAGGTGAGCTAATGATGGACCACGATTACGACGGAATCAAAGAGTTAGACAACGTATTGCCGCCATGGTGGGTGTATCTGTTCTATGCCTGTATTGCGTTTGCCTTTATTTATCTGGTGAAATTCCATATCCTGGGTTATGACGATCAGACCGCGGAATTTGAAAAAGAAATGGCGGAAGCCAAAATAGCAGTCGAAGAATACAAAAAAACGGCACCGGATTTAATGGATAAAGAAAAAGTAACATTGCTCACGGATGCGGCTTCACTGGCTGCCGGTAAAGCGATTTTCGAAACCAACTGTATTGCTTGTCACCGAAATGATGGTGGTGGAGGTATCGGACCGAATTTAACCGACGACCACTGGATTCTTGGAGGTGGAATCAAAAATGTATTCAATACGGTTATGGAAGGAGGACGTGACGGAAAAGGAATGGTATCCTGGAAAGCGATTATCAAACCATCCGATATCCAGAAAGTAGCCAGTTATGTGCTGAGTTTGCAAGGATCTAATCCAAAAGATGGAAAAGCTCCGGAAGGTGATGTTTGGAAAGACGACAGTGCTCCGGCTACCGACGCTGCCAAACCGGCCGACAGCCTTCATACGGCTGCTGTAACCCTAAAGTAAAATAACACCTCAGGATGCATAACCCTGAGGTTAAATCAAAAATATCATGTCTGGTTTACCCGATGAAAGTTTTAGAGATAGTATCGGAACTATCGATAAAGAAGGTAAAAGAGCTTGGGTTTTCCCTAAAATTCCGAAAGGAAAATTCTACGAAAAAAGAAAGCTGGTCAGCTATTTTCTGCTAGCCTTCTTGTTTTCGGCCCCTTTTATTAAAATTAACGGAAATCAGTTTCTGTTATTTAATGTGTTGGATCGGAAGTTTAATTTTTTTGGATTTCCATTCTGGCCACAGGATTTCCACCTGGTGGTAATCTCGATGATCGTTGGTGTTGTGTTTGTAACACTCTTTACCGTTGCTTTCGGACGTATTTTTTGCGGATGGATTTGTCCGCAGACCATTTTTATGGAAATGGTTTTCCGACGAATCGAATTCTGGATCGATGGCGACAGAGGGGCACAAATGCGTCTGGCCAAACAAGAGTGGAATGCCGAAAAAATACGAAAAAGAGTTACCAAATGGATCGTGTTCTTTATCATATCGTTTTTAATTGCCAATGTATTTCTGGCCTATCTGGTTGGAAGTGATCATGTGCTCGAAATGGTAAAAGAAGGACCGTTTCACAATACCAATACGTTGATCGCGCTGTTGATTTTTACAGCAGTGTTCTATTTTGTTTTTGCGTGGCTCAGAGAACAGGTTTGTATTATTGCTTGTCCTTACGGGCGTTTACAGGGCGTCTTATTGGATAATAAGTCAATTGTTGTGGCCTACGACCATGTGAGGGGAGAAGGTGAAAACGGAAGAGCCAAATTCCGTAAAAATGAGGACCGGTCACAAGTCGGAAAAGGGGATTGTATCGATTGCCGGCAATGTGTAAACGTATGTCCAACCGGAATCGATATCCGAAACGGAACGCAATTGGAATGTATCAATTGTACCGCTTGTATCGACGAATGTGATCACATCATGGAAAGTGTCAACCTGCCAAAAGGATTGATTCGCTATGCATCTGAAGATGAAATTGTAAAAAAAGAAAAATTCGTCTTTACGGCGCGAATGAAAGGTTATGTGTCCGTTCTGATAATATTAACAGGTGTTTTTGTTGGAATGTTATTTCTGAGAAACGAGGTAGAAGCCACCGTGTTGCGGTTGCCGGGACAATTATACGAACGTAAAGGCGATAATATTAGCAATGTATTTACCTATAAAATCGTCAATAAAACCGTAAAAGATTTTAATAAGGTACACTTTAAATTAGTAGATCCTAAAGGAAAAATTATAGTAGTGGGAAAACCACAGTTTCAGATTAAAAAAGAAGGAATGGCTCAGGGAACATTGTTTATCGAGATTCATCCGGCTTTTCTAAAAGGAGATAAAACCAAAATAACGATTGAAGTCTATGACGGAGACGTATTGATTGAAACCACAACGACCAACTTTTTAGGTCCGCGGAGTTTTAACTAAAGATCGTTTATAACCCTTAAAAAAAACGCACCATGAAAGTAAATTGGGGAACCAGCATCGTAATCGCTTTCGGATTGTTTATCACTTTTATCATGTACTTCGTATTTAAAGTACAGTCCGATAAAAATTATGACCACGAAATGGTTACAGAAGAATATTATAAAAAAGAAATGAGCTTTCAGCAACAGCTCGATAAAGAACAAAATGCGGCCGACTTAACCGAAAAAGTGACAGTCTCCGCAACACCAGAAGGTATTATGATTGCTTTTCCGGCAAGTTTCAATAAAGACAAAATCAAAGGAAAAGTGTCCCTCTACAGACCGTCCAACCAGAAACTGGACTTCGAAGTTCCGATTTCGTTGTCTGCTTCAAATTTGCTCATACCTAAAACAAATTTGGTGGACGGTCGTTGGGACATTACTATCGATTGGGAATACGAAGGAAAAGCCTATTTGAATAAGTTAGTAGTCAATTTGTAATTTTTAGTTTGTAGTCAGGGATGTTTTTAATAGTTTTTTGGTTGTCTCCTGGCTACAAACTAAATTAATCCGAAAAAGTATGTTGCTTTCTGCATTTATATTCGGTTTGGTAAGTAGTCTACACTGCATTGGTATGTGTGGACCTATTGCCATGATGTTACCAGTTGATCAGCATAATCCAGCTAAAAAAGTAATCCAGATATTAATGTACCATAGTGGTCGTTTAATGGCCTATGCTACCTTAGGATTGGTTTTTGGGATGGTCGGAAAAGGTCTTTATTTGGCCGGATTGCAGCAACAAATGTCTATTATAGCCGGAATTTTAATGATTGTAGTCGTGCTTGTTCCGGAGAAAATCCTCGCGCGTTATAATTTTTCAAAACCGGTGTATCGTCTGCTTTCTAAAATTAAAAGTAGTCTGGGAAATCAGTTTAAAAAGAAAAGTTATACAGCACTTTTTACAATAGGTCTGCTCAATGGATTGCTGCCTTGTGGATTGGTATATGCCGCTCTGTTTGGTGCCATTGCGATGCAGAGTGAATCACTCGGTGTTGTATATATGGTACTTTACGGATTAGGTACGATACCCATGATGACTACCGTTGTATATGCCTCCAATTGGATAAGTCAGCCAATACGAAACAAAATAGGGAAAATAATTCCTTATGTAGCGGTTTGTATTGGTATGTTGTTTATATTGAGAGGATTGGGACTCGGTATTCCATATGTTTCTCCCGGGAATATGAGTCTTTTTGTTAGAGGTGAAGCGCATTGTGGTTAAGGAACCAGTGCCTTCCGGACTTGTTTTCGTAATTCGGGGATAACTTCCTCCTCAAACCAGGGATTTTTTTTCTGCCAGATCCGGTTTCGCGGTGATGGATGAACCAAAGGAAAATAATCCGGTAAAAAATCGCGGTAATGCAATACGTTTTCTGTCAACGTTCGATAGGAGCGTTCCTTAAGATAGTAAGATTGGGCATATGACCCAATCAATAAAATAAGTTTTACATCCGTAAGTGCCGTAAAGATCTGTGAATGCCAGGTTGGCGCACATTCCGGCCTCGGACGTAAATCCCCTGACTTTCCTTTACCCGGAAAACAAAACCCCATTGGAACGATACCAAATAATGACGTATCGTAAAATTCAGATGGTCCCACATCTAACCAGTTTCTTAATTTTTCCCCACTTGCATCATTCCACGGAATCCCACTGGTATGTGCCTTTTGTCCCGGTGCCTGTCCGATAATTAAAACCCGGGAGGTACTCTCAAAAGAAAGTATAGGCTTCGGTGGGTTAGGTAATGACGCCTGACACAGTGTACACAAATGGATACGTTCTAATAACGGGTTCATAATGAAATGTTTTAGATCAAAAGGTTTAAGTAGTAAAAATAATACTTCTTCCTGTATTTTGATTGTGTTCGGTCTGGTATTGAAAAAAGGTTTTTGATTTTAAAATTTAAGGGTAACATGAAGAAAAAACAACTAAAATTTATGCTAAAAGCAACGTTTTGGGCAATGGTCATTGTGTATGGAATAACCAGTCTGTGGATGTTTTATTTTCTCAAACCGATTACCGATATAAAAAAAGAAGTAACCGCTATTGTAGAAAATCCGGTAAAAGTTGCTGATAATCTCCCTAAAGCTTATATTCTGACACCGGAAATTGCAGGCCTCATTTGTAACGAAAAATGTGAAATAGATTCCTGTCTACACAATAAGGAAATCCTGATCGTCGGAACTGTGCTTAGAAGAGATCAGGATATCGATAAAACGCCCTATCTGATATTAAAGGTAGGAGATATGGATAACATTGGATGCTATATGAAACAACTTTACAGCGATATTAAAAATGGAGATAAAGTCATGCTGAAAGGTATTTACCGACAGTTCGCCTTTAATAATATTGTGATCACCGATGCAGAACTGCTTTAAATCAAATCGTCATTGAAAATAACTGGGTTTGTGGTGCTTTTCGCTTCAGGCGTAAATCAAAAGCCATACAGATATTTCGAACAAATGGCTTTCCCTTTTCGGTAACGGTAATGCCATCGGCTGTCATGACCACTAATTCATCTTTTTCCATTTCCCGTAATTGTGCTATTATCATGTCTTTTTCGGGAAATGTTTCTTGAGTCCAACTCGTCTGAAAACGGCACATCAGGTTTAAAATATGACGACGAATGATCAAATCTTCATCCGTTAAAATATGACCTTTAAAAACTGCCAGTTCGTTTTGTTCCAGACGGGCATAATAGTCTTCCAGTGTTTTTTCATTTTGAGCAAAAGCATACCAACTGTCGCTAATAGAGGACATACCCAATCCAATCATCAATTGTGTTTTGGAGGAGGTATACCCCATAAAATTACGGTGTAACTTTCCTTTATGAAATGCTGTATACATCGAGTCTTCTTCAATTGCAAAATGATCCATACCGATTTCATGAAAACCGTTTTTTTCCAACATCATTTTTCCGACCTCGTAAAGTTGCCTTTTTTTCTGATCTTTAGGTACATCTTCGTCTTTAAAACCACGTTGCCCGGTTCCTTTAATCCACGGTACATGGGCATAACTGTAAAATGACAGACGGTGTGGCGCCAGCGATTTTGTTTTTTCGATCGTATCAATCACATCTTCCAGTTTTTGAAAAGGTAAACCAAATACAAGATCATGCGAAATAGAGGTATAGCCAATTTCTTTGGCCCAAAAAGTTACTTTGGCTACATTGTGAAACGGTTGTTCACGATGGATCGCTTTCTGAACGACGGGACTGTAGTCCTGAACACCAAAACTGACCCTGCGAAATCCCAGTTCATAAAGTTTTACCAGATGTGCCCGGGTTGTATTGTTGGGATGTCCTTCAAAGCTGAATTCGTAGTTATCCATACGGTTGGAACGACTCAAAATTCCATTGATCAAAAGTTCAAGATTTTCCGGAGAAAAAAAAGTAGGCGTACCACCGCCCAAATGAATTTCCCGGATATTTGGTGTTTCCGGAAAGGTATCGCAATACAATGCCCATTCCTTTAAAACCGCCTGAATATAGGTGTATTCAACATCATGACGTTTGGTAATCCGTTTGTGACATCCGCAAAAAGTACACAGACTTTCGCAAAACGGTAGATGTATATAAAGACTAATACCTTCGGAAGTATTGCTCTCCCGAAACGAACGGATATATGTATCCCGCCATGCCGCAACAGAAAACTGCGAATCGTCCCAATACGGAACCGTTGGATAGCTTGTATAGCGCGGTCCGGGAACATTATATTTTTGAACTAGTGAAATTGCCATAACCTAAAACTGAATTTTCAACAAACAAAATTAAATTATAGGACTTCAAAAAAAAATGATATTTATCATACGAAAACATTGGCAGACGATTACAGACATTTTTTGTACTTTTAGGCCTTTAATATTGGACGATTATGAAACGGAACATTTTTAAACTGTTATTTTTGCTATTATTTTTGCTATTATTTTTTACTGCTTGTCAGGCACAGGTAAAAGACGGAACGCAATTGGTAAACCCGGAAGCTTTTGAAAAAACAATCACAGCCAATAAAGGACAACTGATCGATGTGCGTACTCCAAAAGAATACCAGTCCGGTCACCTGAAAGGGGCTAAAAACCTTCATATCTACGAAAAAAACTTCGGAGAGGAAGTGGACAAATTGGATAAAACAAAACCGGTTTATGTCTACTGCAAAGCAGGAGGAAGAAGTGCCGAAGCCGTTGAAATCCTACAAGAAAAAGGGTTTAAAAAAATCGTAGAACTGGACGGTGGTATCGACGCATGGAATGATCAGAAAAAAACGGTGGAAAAATAAGCTTTTCATTACATGACAAACCTGGATTATATATTTTTAGTTTTGTGTCTGCTGATCCTTTGCATCGCGGGCTATCTCTTGTATCGACTGCAACAGTTGGAAAAAGAGAAAAAGTATATGCAGGTTAAATATGTGGATTTTGAAGAACGTTTTAACCATTTGCAATTGGAAACACTCGAATCCAAACTGAACCCGCATTTGTTTAAAAATATATTAAATTCGATACAATCACATGCTTATCAAACCTATTTTGCGATGGATAAGTTGTCGAATGTACTGGATTATATCTTGTATGAAAGTAGAAGGCGTTTTGTGAGCCCAAAAGAAGAAATCGACTTCGCTTTAAACCTGATTGAGATTAATAAAATCAAAATTAGTCCACTTTTTGCCCTTACGGTAAAAAAGAAAATCGACGAAACGGATGCCTCGTACCAACAACAGTTAATGGCGCCGCTAATTTCGATCGATCTGATTGAAAATGCTTTTAAACATGCCGATTTACAAAGTGCCGATGCTTTTATTACGGTTGTTATCGAATTAAAAGGTCAGGTTTTTTCAATGATGGTGACCAATAAAATTTCCAGTAAAGCGGCCTTTAAAAAAGACAATAGTGGACTAGGATCGGAAACCTTGGAACAACGATTAAAGATTATTTATAAAAACCATTATAAACTAGACAAATTCATTGAAGGAGATGTCTATGTTGCACAATTAAAAATTGATTTACGTGAGTACAAAACTCAAATGCTTGCTTCTTGACGACGAATTACCGGGATTAACCTATCTTAAAATGCTTTGTGAGCAAATTCCCGAATTGGAAGTGATCAAAGCTTTTAATAACCCGGAAACCTTTCTTGCCGAATGTAATAAGTATGATTTTGACCTTTTGATTTCCGATATTGAGATGCCGGGAATCAATGGATTACAAGTCGCTAACTTATTGGAAGGGAAGGCAATTATTTTTACTACGGCCTATAAAGACTTTGCGGTCGAAGCATACGACCTTGATGCGGTGGATTATGTCGTAAAACCAATTAAAAAAGAACGCCTGCAGCAAGCGGTTCAAAAAGCATTAAAACGTTTTGAAACTACAAAAACGACTCGAAAACACCTACAGTTAAATACCGATAAAGGAAAAACCATATTGTCGATCGATCAGATTTTCTTTATCAAATCGGCAGAAACCGACAGCCGGGATAAAGTGATTTATCTACAGGATCTTACCAATTTTGTTGCTAAAAATTACTCTTTTGATAAGTTGTTACAACAATTGCCTACGGAAGAGTTTTGCCGTATCAATAAAAAAGAAGCATTGGCTATAAAAAATATACAGTTTTATTCGCACGACGAGATTACTGCCAATGTGATGATGGCAAACGGTAAGCCGTTTAGTTTCGGTTTAAGTGAAAGTTACCGACCGGAATTTGTAGAGAAAGTGAAGCTCTAGCATTTCATTACAATTTTCACCGGCTTCGTTACAAGAGGCGTTTTTAATAGTACAAATTCATTTTTTTTCAAGGCTTTATATAGCATATTTGCACCAAAATAAGTGTAAGCCAAAATGATAACTTATGAAAAATTTTAAAAATAGCTTCTTTTATGTCGGCGTATTGGGTGTCGCTTTTGCGGCCATGTACTGGACTGTCCAAAATGGAAAGATTTTGGAAGATGGCCGTCATATTGTATTACCCAATTCCGGGAATAGCCAATGGCAGGAATTTTTAGCATCTCTAATTCATAATCTGACACACCCGTTAGCGATTTTATTAGCACAAATTGTGACCATTGTTTTTGTGGCGCGTTTGTTCGGAGAGTTATGTAAAAAAATAGGCCAACCAATGGTTATTGGTGAGATACTGGCCGGTATTGTCTTAGGTCCTTCGCTTGTAGGAACCTATTTCCCGGAGTTTTCCAATTTATTATTTCCGGAAGCCTCATTAGGGAATTTACAGTTCCTGAGTCAGATCGGATTAATTCTTTTTATGTTTGTGGTCGGGATGGAACTCGATCTGAAAGTACTACAAAATAAAGCCAAAGAAGCAGTAGTTATCAGCCATGCGAGTATCGTGATTCCGTTTACACTCGGGATGGTTCTGGCTTATTTTATTTACACCCAATTTGCCCCGGATGGTGTAGAATTCCTTTCGTTTGCTTTGTTTACCGGTATCGCAATGAGTATTACGGCTTTCCCGGTATTGGCACGTATTGTACAGGAAAGAGGATTACACCGAACCAAACTTGGCGCAATGGTAATTACCTGTGCCGCAGCCGACGATATTACGGCCTGGTGTATTCTGGCCGCTGTAATCGCAATCGTTAAGGCCGGTTCGTTTTTAAGTTCCTTATATATTATAGCGCTTGCGATTATCTATGTGATTCTAATGCTAAAAGTGGTACGCCCGTTCCTAAAAAGAATCGGGGAATTGTATACCAGTAAAGAAAGCATTACCAAATCGGTTGTGGCAATATTTTTCCTGACGTTATTAATCTCATCCTATGCTACGGAAGTAATCGGTATTCACGCTTTATTCGGAGCCTTTATGGCCGGGGCAATTATGCCGGACAATATGCGTTTTCGAAATATCTTTATCGAAAAAGTGGAGGACGTTTCGCAGGTAATGTTGCTACCGTTGTTTTTCGTTTTTACCGGATTACGTACGCAAATCGGACTTTTGGATGATCCGTATTTATGGAAAATCTGTGGTTTGATTGTATTGGTAGCCGTTGTTGGAAAATTTGTAGGAAGTACGATAACGGCAAGGTTCGTAGGTCAGAACTGGCGTGATAGTTTAATGATCGGCGCGTTGATGAATACCAGAGGATTGATGGAGCTGGTCGTGTTAAATATCGGATATGATTTAGGTGTGTTAAAACCGGAAATCTTTGCGATGATGGTCATCATGGCTTTGGCGACGACCTTAATGACCGGACCGGCTTTAGATTTGATCAATTACATATTTAAGACGAAAGACGAGATTATTCCGGCTGAAATCAGTCAGGTAAGTAAATATAAGGTATTGGTGTCGTTCGATACGCCCGAAGAAGGAAAAGGTTTATTACGACTGGCGAATACTTTTGTTAAAAAAATGAAGAAAAATGCGATGGTTACGGCCATGCATATTCCGTCGAGTAACGAAGTACATCCCTTTAATGTGGAAGAATTCGAAGAACAATGCTTTAAACCGGTATTAGCCGAATCGAAAGAGTTAAAACAAAAGGTGACCACTTTGTTTAAAACCTCAACCGATGTGGATTCGGATATCATTGAAGTGTCTAATAAAGGTGAATTTGACCTGGTTTTGGTCGCTTTAGGACAATCTATTTTTGAAGGAACACTATTGGGGAAAATTCTTGGTTTTACAACCCGTATCATTAATCCGGAAAACCTGTTGAATAAGTTTACCGGTAAGGAAAAACTATTCGAAAATTCACCGTTTGACGAGCGCACCGAACAGATTCTGGCGAAAACAGAAGTTCCGGTTGGGGTGTTGGTCAACAAGAATTTTGAAAAAGCCGATCGCGTTTTTGTAACCTTATTCGATGATTCCGATGCTTTCCTGATCGAATATGCCCAAAAGCTGATCGCAAATGTCGAATCGCAGGTAACGGTGCTGGATGTGGTTGGAAATATTAAAAATAATGCGACAATTAAAGAAGGTATCCGCGCAATCGAACAACAGGCGCCCAATCATATTAAGTTGCTAAACGAACGTAAAATCGAAAAAAACTTTTTACAGGATCAAGATTTGATGATCATTAGTGTTGACAGCTGGAAAAAACTGGTAGAATCCAGAAGTACCTGGCTTAATAATACACCATCGCTATTAATCTTAAAACCTTAAAAAGAAGTTAAGAATTTAAAATACCGTTGGCAAATTGTATTTTTGACAGTATATTTAGAATATGAAAATAGCTGTTAAAAATATGGTTTGCCAACGTTGCGTTTTGGCGGTTACCCAAATCCTGGATCAAATGGAACTTCCATACCAACAGGTTACAATGGGGGAAGTGATACTTTCGGATTCTGTTTCGGAAGAAAAACGGCAACAGTTTTCGGATGCTTTGGAGGCGATCGGTTTCGAGATTATCGATGACAAACGCAAGCAGCTTATTGAAAAAGTAAAAACGACGATTATCAACTTTATTCATCACGATCAGGAAAAAACAAAACTGACGGTGTCGGAGTTTCTCTCGGATAAAGTACAATACGACTATAACTATCTGAGTAGTCTTTTTTCGGAAATGGAAGGCATTACGATCGAAAAATACCTGATCAATCAAAAAATCGAAAAAGTAAAGGAACTGATTGTTTACGACGAACTTTCGCTAAAACAAATTGCCGATCTGTTGGGATACAGTAGTGTGGCCTATCTGAGTAATCAGTTTAAAAAAGTAACGGGATTAACACCATCACACTTTAAAAATATCCGGGACGAAAAACGAATCCCGTTGGACAAAGTGTAAATCTTACAACTCCATTATAAAATTCTACAACAGTTTTTTGCGCATTCCGATCTAATTTTGTTCTAACAAAAACAAATAACGATATGGAAGCAATCATTAAAAATTTTCCGGTAACCGGGATGACCTGTGCTTCATGTGCGGTAAGCGTGGAGAGTATGTTGAAACATCAGAAAGGTGTTATCGATGCCGCTGTTAATTATGCGAATGCCTCTGCCAAAGTAGAATACGATTCGGATGTCGCTTCGCTCGACGATTTTAAAAAAGCAATGCAAGCCATTGGTTACGATATGATCATTGAAGAAGATGGCAATGTAAACGAGCTAGTCGAAACCCAACAAAAAAATCATTACGAAGAACTAAAAAAGAAAACGATAGGCGCGTCGCTATTAACCCTTCCGGTTTTTATCATCGGGATGTTTTTTATGGATATGCCCTACGGAAACGAAATCATGTGGTTTTTTGCTACTCCGGTTTTGTTCTGGTACGGAAAAGATTTCTTTATAAATGCATGGAGACAGTTAAAACACCGTTCGGCCAATATGGATACCTTGGTCGCATTAAGTACCGGTATCGCCTATATTTTTAGTGTCTTTAATACCCTTTTTGCCGATTTCTGGCATCAAAGAGGACTACATGCGCATGTTTATTTTGAAGCGGCTACTGTCGTGATCGCGTTTATTCTTTTGGGTAAATTACTGGAAGAAAAGGCTAAAGGAAACACCGCTTCGGCAATTAAAAAACTGATGGGATTACAACCCAAAACAGTAACCGTGGTAAAGGATAACGGCGAGTTTATGGAAGTGCCAATCGAATCGATTGTATTGGACGATCTGATTCTGGTAAAACCCGGAGAAAAAATCGCAGTAGATGGGGAAGTGGTTTCCGGTAGTTCGTTTGTGGACGAAAGTATGATTTCCGGAGAGCCGGTGCCGGTTGAAAAGGGAATCGGAACGACTGTTTTTGCCGGAACACTTAATCAAAAAGGAAGTTTACAGTTCCGGGCGCGGAAAGTAGGCGGGGATACCTTACTGGCACATATCATTAAAATGGTACAGAATGCACAGGGTAGTAAAGCACCGGTTCAAAAACTGGTCGATAAAATTGCCGGGATATTTGTACCGATTGTGGTGGGAATTTCGATTCTGACTTTAATCGTATGGTTAATTTTTGGCGGTGAAAATGGATTTACGCAAGGCTTAATGGCGATGGTAACCGTATTGGTAATTGCCTGCCCGTGTGCGTTGGGATTGGCCACACCAACGGCTATTATGGTTGGTGTTGGAAAAGGAGCCGAACAGGGTATTTTGATAAAAGATGCCGAAAGTCTGGAATTGGCTCAAAAAGTGGATACCATCATTTTGGATAAAACCGGAACAATTACCGAAGGAAAACCAAAAGTGGCTGCTACAAAATGGTTACACGATAATGCGGCTAAAGCAACGGTCTTAAAAACGATTGAAAAACAATCCGAACATCCATTAGCGCAGGCGGTGGTCGAGGAATATGTTTTATTGGATACTATTGGTCTGGATCATTTTGAGAGCATTACCGGATTTGGCGTAAAAGCAACAGCCGGTGGCGAAACCTATTTTGTTGGAAATCAAAAATTGATGGAAAATGAAAAGATTCGCATTTCAGATGAATTACAACAGTTTGCAAACGAATATTACCAAAATGCGGCTACCGTTTTGTTTTTTGGGTCGACTCAGGAAGTCCTGGCAATTATTGCTGTTCAGGATGCGATTAAACCAACATCGGTACACGCTATCGAAGAATTACAACGCGATGGTATCGAAGTGATTATGCTAACCGGCGATAATGAAGCTACTGCTGCCTCCGTTTCCAGACAGCTCAATATTAAACGGTACAAAGCGGGTGTATTACCACAAGATAAATCGGATTTTGTAAAACAATTGCAAAAAGAAGGTCGCGTGGTGGCAATGGTTGGCGACGGAATTAACGACAGTGCAGCATTAGCGCAGGCGAATGTGAGTATTGCGATGGGTAAAGGATCGGATATTGCGATGGATGTGGCACACATGACAATCATTTCGTCCGATCTGAAAAAAATTCCGGTGGCGATTCACCTGTCAAAACAAACCGTAAAAACGATCAAACAAAACCTGTTTTGGGCGTTTATCTATAACGTTATCGGAATTCCGATTGCCGCCGGCGTATTGTTCCCGATTAACGGATTTTTATTAAACCCGATGATTGCCGGAGCGGCCATGGCGATGAGTTCCGTAAGTGTGGTGAGTAACAGTTTACTTTTAAAATTTAAAAAATAAATACAATGAAAACGATGAAATTTAAAACCAATATTAAATGTGCCGGATGTATCGAAAAAGTAACTCCGGTTTTAAATCCGCTTGTCGGTTCGGATAACTGGAAAGTAGACACCGAAAACCCGCAAAAGATACTAACAATTAACAGCGATACGGTTTCAGAAGCTACTTTAACGGAACAATTAAAAAATGTAGGTTATATCATTGAAAAAGTAACCGAATAAAAAAACACCTGTCAGGTTTTGTCTGACAAGTGTCTTCTAATACTCTTTAATTTGTGCACCTGATCTGTTTTTGAAATGGATCAGGTGTTTTTATTGTAAGGCTTATTCGCCGTTTTTATCTACTACAATGCGGTTAGGGCGATTGGCCAACTCCCAGGCAGTAGCAAAAGCCAATTGGGCTCTTTTTTCCAGTAAGTCGTATTCGATTTTGTCCGGAGTGTCACCCGGTTGGTGGTAATCTTCGTGAACACCATTAAAGAAAAAGATCGCCGGTATGCCGTGTTTGGCAAAGTTATAATGATCGGAACGGTAATAGATTTGCTCCGGATCGTTGCGGTCGTTGTATTTGTAATCCAACAACAGGTTTACATATTTTTTATTCGCTTCCTCATTGATGTTATGCAAATCCGTACTCAAACGGTCGGAACCGATCACATATACATAATTGCCATTGTCTTTATGTGCCGGATCGCGTCGTCCGATCATATCGATATTGATATCGGCAATCGTATTTTTTAACGGGAATAACGGATGTTCAGAATAATAGCGGGATCCGTGTAATCCGTGTTCTTCTCCGGTAACATGTAGGAAAAGGATCGAACGTTTTGGACCGTGGCCGGCTTTTTTGGCATCCATAAAGGCCTGAGCGATTTCCAGTAAGGCTACCGTTCCGGAACCATCGTCATCGGCGCCATTGTAAATTTCTCCGTTTTTCATTCCTACGTGATCATAATGTGCGGAAATCACCAATACCTCATCCGGTTTTTCAGAACCTTCGATATAGGCCCAAATGTTTTCAGAATCATTAAGTTTCGGACTAAAGGGACGTGCCATAAATTCGGACGGAACTTTCTGGTAAAAACCATCGGCTCCTTTTGGATAGGAAATCCCCATTTTTTTATATTCGGCAATCAGGTATTCACCGGCTTTTTTCTGTCCCGGTGTGCCGGTATCTCGTCCTTGCATCTCGTCGGAAGCTACAATATAAAGGTGTTTTTTTAACTCGTCTTTATTAATTGTATTCATATACCTGGATACATAATCCTTGGAAGCGCTGGTTTTTTGAGTAGAACAGCTGCTTAAAAACAGGGAAAGTGCGAAGCCGCAAAGCAATATTTTTTTCATTGGTTCTGGAGTTGTAGGTTGTATGCTTATTTATAGGTAGCCTAAAATACTATTTTGTTTCAATTGAAGAGTGAATTTTAGCTATTATTTGCTTTTAGGCTAAAAAAATCAATAATAAATACTAATCAAAGCATTCCATTAATAATAAATCACCGGATTCGTGTTCGATACACACCAGTCCGTCTTCATTAACATGATTGCTACTTCCGGTTCGATAGCCAATGGATAGGGTATCGTCCTCTAACGGATAAAACAGGTTTTTCGAATGGATACCCTTTACGGTTCCGATCGGAATTAAGGACAGTATCGTATCGGCCGGATACCATTTCTCAAACTTTTTCGGGAGTAGGAACACTTTGGAATGATCGTCCAGTATCACAATCTTAAGCTGGTTGCGATAGCGTACAATATTGGTGATGTTGCTAATGGTATGATCAGCTCTTTTTCCGGTGGCCCAAACCACGTTAACTGCCGGTATTTTTCGTTCGATAAGATAGTCAAAGGCTTTTTCCAGATCGGTTTTGTCCTGATCGGGCGTATGAACGATCTCAATCGGATATTGGGTTTGCTGGTAAAATTCCGCATCAAAATTCCGGTCGAAATCGCCCAAAAGGATATCTACTTTGATTCCCAGATCCAGAACGCGTTCCATAGCCGAATCGAGTACGATAACTAAAGGTGACCATTCCAATAACTGTCCGAGCAATTCGTCATTACAGGGCGCTCCGTTGGCAATAATTAAGGCCGGTTCCTGGTCGTCGCGGACAATATGGTGTGAAGACATTTGTTTGCTTTTGAGTTATTCCAAAAGTAAGCAATGATTTTAAAACAAAAAAGACAACCGGTGAAAGTTGTCTTTTTGATTTTTATTGAACGGTATAAGTGGTTTCGTCGACTTCCGACAGGCTAAAATACCCGAGGGGATAGTTGGCCTGATTGTTTTGGTTGATCACATTACCACGTACGGTAGCCGGTGGTGTTTGGAACGGCCCGCCACCGCCTTGTGCCACACTAATCAGGATGTTCATATAGTTGTAATATTGTCTGGAAATTCCCATCAAACGGATGTTTACTTTATCATTGGCTTCCAGATCTTCGTGCGAATAAATATCGAAAGTCGTATTTCCCTGTACAAAACGGTCGTCGCTGGCACGGAAAACAGCCAGAGTATTATTGCGAATGTAACGGAATAAATAGTAATTGTCTTCGTCTCCGGGATCGTTATAATAGGTTTTTAACTCAATCTGATCACCGGTAAAACCACCATCGTTTTTCTGTTCGATATTTAGAATACTGGCTACGCTTTTTAAGGTTTCGGTCGCTTTATAGGTTACCCCATTGCTAACGATGGTTAGGGTGTAGGTTTCTCCTAAAACCGGTTGGAAATTGGTACAGATATATTCACCGGGTACGGCTTCCAAAAAGTTAAAGTCAACATTACTACTGTTGGTTACGACCACTGTGGCACCGCTTACTTTCGGAATTTCCGTACCGAAATAATCGGCGGTGGTGGTTAAATAGATTACCTGATTATTGCCCGTTGTGCCTTTAATCCAGTTAAGGGCGGCATCCACAACCAGGCGGGGCGGAGCAGTGTCCAGTTTAACGTCAACAACTTCTTCGCAGCTATTCAGCATCAGAATAGTAAACAGGAATGTAAAATATTTTAATATCGTTTTCATAATGATAGAATCTTAATTGAAACTTTAGAATTTGAAGTTATACGTTACAGATGGTACGATCCCGAAAATAGATAGTTTTATCGCTTCGTTTCGGGCGGTATCCTCATTTTGACGGAAACTGATTGATGCTGCATTTTTGCGGCTGTACAGGTTGTAAATACTAAATACCCATTCGCCCTGCCATCCTTTTTTCTTTTCCGGTTTTGGCGTATAGGTTGCCGATACATCCAGGTGGTGGTATAACGGAAGGTTATTGTCGTTTCGCGCGCCATAACTTGGTACCGAAATTCCCTGATAAATATATTGTCCATTCGGGTAGGTTACCGGTTGTCCGGATTGTAACGCAAAGATGGCTCCAAATGTCCATTTTTCGGTATGGGTATATGATCCCGTTATCGAAAGGTTATGGGTTTTGTCGTATCCGGTACGGTACCAGTCGCCATTGTTGATTCCGGTTTCGTTCGGGGTTCTTCCCGGTGTTTGCTGTTCGGAACGGGACAAGGTATACGATACCCATCCGGTTAGTTTTCCGGTGTTTTTGCGTAACAATACTTCCAAACCGTAGGCGCGGGCTTTTCCGTTTAGGACGACCTGTTCGATCGCATTATTGGCAATCAGATCGGCTCCGTCAATATAGTCAACGCGGTTTTTGATGTTTTTGTAAAAGGTTTCTACTTCAAGGGAATATTTGTCCTCACTAAAGTTGCGGAAATAGCCAATCGCATACTGATCCAGAGTCTGTGGTTTTAAGAAATTATCACTTGGCGCCCATACGTCTAAAGGCGTAGGAGAAGCTGTGTTGGAGATCAAATGCAAATACTGACTCATACGATTATAACTTGCTTTTACAGATTGATCGTCATTTAAAGCATAGGAAACGGCTACCCGAGGTTCGAAATTATCAAAGCTTGCAATTGTTTTATTACGTCCGAAATATTCGCTGCCGGTTGGTGTTGCTTTTTCATAAATTTTCAGATCATCATTAAAGATAACGGCTTGATTGTTTTCGTAAATATTCATTTTTTGTTGTCCCAAACGGTAGAACATCGAATAGCGTAAACCATAATTAACGGAAAGATTATCCGTGATTTTTTGCTCGGCATCAATATAGAACGAAGGTTCAAAAGCATATTTTTTATCCAATTGATCTGCGTTGATACCCGAATTTGGTTTGTTCGGTTCGATCGTTCCCGGGTTAAAATCATAATAAATGGCGTTTACACCGTAGCTCAATTGTAGCTTATTGGATACATAATGTTTGAGATCGTATTTGAAATTGTAGTTTTTGATACCGGAATCCCAGTTAAATCCTACAAAGTCTAATGTAAGACCATAGTAATAATCACTATAGATCATCGACATATTAGAGAATAGTTTATCCGAAAACAAATGATTCCAACGTAGGTTAAAAACCGTATTTCCGTATGTATTTATAAAATTACTATTCAGATCGAATACGTCACGACCGAAATATCCGGACAAATACAGGTTGTTGTTATCGTTGAGTTTATAGCTCAACTTGGTATTCAGGTCATAAAAATAGGCCGAGTTTTTATTGTCTGTCATTTTTAGGAATAAATGAGCATACGAGGCTCTACCGGCAACCAGGAATGATCCTCTGTCTTTTGTGATAGGACCTTCGGCTAATAAACGACTGGAAATTAATCCGATACCGCCATTCATATGAAATTCTTTACTGTTTCCTTCTTTTTGGTAAATATCCAGAACCGAAGACAGACGACCACCGAAACGCGCCGGAATTCCGCCTTTATACAGTTTCAGATCTTTAATCGCATCGGAGTTAAAAACCGAAAAGAAACCGAAAAGGTGAGACGAATTGTAAACCGTCGCTTCGTCCAGTAAGATCAGATTCTGATCGGCCGCACCTCCACGTACGTTAAATCCAGAGGCCCCTTCGCCGGCATTGGTTACGCCGGGAAGTGTCAGAATTGATTTTAAGACGTCGGTTTCTCCTAAAACAACCGGCATTTTTTTGATTTCTTTAATCGAAAGCTTGTTAACACTCATTTCCGGGCGGCGGATATCCACTTTTTTCTTGTTTTCGGTAATTACAACCTCTTGCAAGTCCTGTGAATTTTCGCCTAATGCGAAGTTTTTACGGGTATTTTGATTTAGGGTAATGTTTTCTTCAATACTCTGATAGCCCATGTAGTTCACCTGTACGGTGTAGGTTCCTTTCGGAACAGTAATCGAATAAAATCCATACTCGTTTGTTGTAGCCCCTGTTTGCAGGCTTTTAATGTAAACGGTTACCCCAATCAGGGTTTCGTTGTTCCGGGTATCCGAAATGGTACCGCTTAGTGTCACTTTCTCCTGGGCCAATATGCCGACTGAGCAAAAAAACAGGCAAATAAAAAGTTTAAAGTTCATTTTTTGATAATTGTCGTTTTTTGATTGATGATTAAAAATTACTGCAAAGATATCTTCTGCAAGAAAAATTAAGTTAAAATTTATATAAATTATTCGATTTATTATACTAGTGGCGTTTGTATAAAAAATAAGGCTAAGGAGTTGAAAATAGTCCGTTTACTCTATTTTTGTAATCATGAAAATACGCCTTTCCTACGAAAACTTCTGGTTCCGGAATGTTACCTTTTATTTACTCCTTTTGTCCTTATTCCTTTATAATGAATATACTGACAGAAAGCAGGATAAAACGCCGGAATACATATTCATAGAATTACTACTGATCTTAACAGCCATTTATGGGGCGGTCCTGTTTAGTAACGTAATTCTTGTAAGAAAATTTCTTTTAGAGAAAAAATATTTTACTTTTTTTAAATATTTTGCGCTTTTTTGGGTGTGTTATATCATCGTACAGGTTCAGTTTACTCAGAATTTTGGAGAATATATTTCACTTTTTAATGAGATACTTGGAACGCTTTTTATGCTTTTTGTAGGAACCGGGATTTATTTTATCAACTTATGGGTTTTACAAAATGTCTTCCGAACGCATAAAAAACTCTTGAATTCACAGGCGGAGCTTACTTTTTTAAAGCAACAACTCAACCCGCATTTCCTGCTTAATGCGATGAATAATTTATATGGTGACGCATTGGCCGAACCGCAAACGGTCGCTGAAAAGATTTTAAAGCTTTCCGGCTTGTTACGATATCAGATTGAAGCTACCAAAAAAGAATATGTCTGTTTGACGGAAGAAATCGATTTTGTGCAAAAATATATAGGTTATCATCAATATAAGAGCCATAATCTCAAGGTAAACGAATATTCTGAAGGCGATTTTGAAGATTTTTTTATACTGCCACTCGTATTTATGACGTTAATTGAGAATGCCATCAAGTTTTCATCCGAATGCGAACAGCCGTATGTGGACATCCACTGGAAATTTATGGAGGACCATCTTATTTTTACGATTGAGAATAATTGTCTGGCGGAAGGTTCCTTTTTGGAAAGTACCGGACTTGGATTGGAAAATTTGAGACGAAGGTTGATCGTATCGTTTGTAAAACACAAAATTACCATCGACAAAAATGTCGTTGGAGTTTTTAAACTGGAATTACAATTATGGAAATTAAATATAAATGCCTGATCGTAGATGATGAAAAACCAGCACACAGGGTTATAAAATCGCATATGGAACAGTGTCCGGAGTTGGTATATGGTGGAAGTGCCTATAACGGTAAAGATGCCTTGCAAATGATCGTTAATGAATGTTATGACATGGTGTTTTTGGATATCAATATGCCTATACTTACCGGTGTGGAATTGATGGAGCGTATGCCAAAACGTCCCGTAACGATTGTTACAACGGCTTATTCGGATTATGCTTTAAAATCATTTCAACACGATGTAGTGGATTATCTGTTAAAACCGGTTTCGTTCCCGCTTTTTATAAAAGCGATAGAAAAAGCAAAGCTGTTTTGTAATGCAAATAGTCAGAAAACGGAGATTAAGGATACCATACGCCTTAAAGTAAACGGTGAAATAACGGACATTAAGCTAACTGCGATTATTTGTATCGAAAGTGTGGGCAATTACCTGAAGATTTATATTCAGAGTACAATTGTTCCCATTGTAGTATATGGCAGTTTGATCGAGATCATGGACAATCTTGACAGTCGTTTTGTACAGGTACATCGTTCGCATATTGTTAATGGCGAACATCTCCGCGTGAATCATAAACACAATCTGTGTCTTACAGATGACCGGATTGTTCCGGTAGGGAGGAAATACCAGATTCTGGTCGATAAGCTCAATTAATGTAGATTCTGGTGCGACAACTTTCGGGTTGTTTTTTATTTAGAATAGCTTGATACTACATGACTGTTGTCCCTTTTTCATGTTACATTTTTTGTAATATAAAGCAGATTCGTTTCAAAAAATCAGGATATAAGCGATATTGTTTTAACCTTGTAAAATCATTGTGATTGTTAGTATTATCGATACATTTGTAACACATTGTATAATTTCGGAACGGTCAGATGAAGTATAACAAAGTACAATCTCATTACTTATTACTGTTTATTTTTACCTGGATAGTATCATCAGATACTGTTATGGCACAAGCTGTATCTAAACAACAGCTTTTATTTAACGAATCAGAAGAACTGGTTTACTCCAAACCGGACGAAGCTTTAAAAGTGGCACAGCATTTACTGAAAAATGCCAATTCCGGAAAAGAAAACGCAAAAATCAATCTCTTGCTGGCCAAAATTTATGAGGCAAAAGGCGATTATAACAATGCGCTGACTTATCTGTATGAAGCGAATAAAGGAGTTGCTGATTTATCAGAAAGAGATGCCGTTGAAGTGTCGGTTACCCAATCCGGAATTTTAAGAGCATTGTATTTTGATAACCAATCGCTCAATTATTTTAAAGAAGCCCAAAATCGTGCCGATAAAATAAAAGATCCTGCCACAAAAGAGTATGCTCAGGGACTGTTACAGCTGGAAAAAACGATGATGGACCTGGAAAGGGAAAATTACAGATCGGCCTTACAAAACCTGCATCAGGATAATTTTACTTTTAAAAATCAAAACCGGGAAGACGAAGAAGAACTGGCGTTATGGATTGTCATTGCGAAAGCTCGTATTTATAGCAGTACCAACGAATATGCAAAGGCAGAAAGACAGTTTTCAGCAATTTTAGAACGCCTGGATACGATAAAATTGAAAAATAGCTACATCGAAGTATTTGCATTAAGCGGAATGGCTTCCGTTTATTTTCATAAAAAAGAACATTCAGCAGCCATCCAACTATTGTTAAAAGCACTTCAGAAATCACAACCTTTTGAAAATCTGTATTTTGCTGAAATTCTGAACAAACAGCTTGCCATTAATTATCTGGCTTTAAATGATAAAGCGAATTACAAATTTTACAATACCAACTTTTTAAAAGCCAATGCCGAAGTTGAAAAAATAGAACAGGAATCGGTCAATACGGCTTATAATCTGATTACGCAGGAATATGAAAATCAATACCTTGCCCGTAAACAGAATTATGTTACCTTGTTTTATTCGGCTTTAGGGTTAATGTTTATCATACTAGTAGCCGGCGTGTTGTTTTGGTTTAAATTTAATTCAAAGAAAAAGCGACTTCGCGAGATTATCAGCTATCTGGAAGTGACGCGTAACAACCTCATCATCGGATTTACAGAGAAAAAAGAAGTAACGAAAAAGAGTACCATACCACTAGAAACAGAACAAGCTTTACTGGCCAAACTGAAACGTTTTGAAAATTCAACAAAATTCACCAGTAATGATATGTCGCTAGCTGTTTTAGCCGGGCAATTTGAGACCAATACGAAATACCTGTCGGAAATTATCAACAAGCATTATGATATGAATTTTAATATGTATATCAACACATTACGTATTAATTATATTGTTAAAAAACTGAAATCGGATCCGAATTTCAGAAATTATAAAATCAGTTATCTCGCCGAAAACAGTGGTTTTTCGTCACACAGTAGTTTTGCAACCGTATTTAAATCAATTACGGGAATTGCTCCGATTACCTTTATCGAGTTATTAAAAAATGAAATGGAGGTGACCAATGAGTAAAGTCGTTTTCCGAAAATTTAGCGTCATAGTCTATCTTCTTGTCGGTTTTATATTAATTGGGAATACCGTTTACGGTCAATCGGCACAAAAACTTGATAGTATTATCCGGGTGAGTATCCGGGATATGTATGGCAATCCCGATAAAGTAATTGCAGCCGGAAGAGAAGTTGTCAATAAAGCCGGAAACGATATTAACATTAAAATACGAGGTTATAAGCTAATATCAGATGGCTATTCTTCTAAGCGGGATTATGAAAAATCGCTGGAATATGTTATTAAGGCGAACCAATTATTACCAAGATGTCAGGATGAATTGCTCAAAATACAGATTATTAATAAAGCCGGGATTCAATATCACCAGTTAAAAATATATGATAAAGCCATTCAAAGTCTGGATGAAGCAGAGCAATTATGTTTTGACTACCCGGTAAGAGATTCCGTTCGGGTGAGCCTCGGTTTAAATTATATCGTGCGAGGTTTTATCTATAAAGAAAAGCTGAATTGTGATATAGCGATTACTTTCTTCGACAGAGGAATTGCTGAAATAAATCAGTCAAAGGTTGTCGGGAACAATGCCTCGAAGATTAGTATTGCCAAATATAATAAAGGTAATTGTTATATACTGATGTCGGATAACGAAGCCGCGATCAAAAGTTTCCTGGAATCCGGTGAGCTGGCTAAAGAAGTAAATGCCTATAGTTTACAAGGGTTTGCCTTAAAAGGTCTGGCACAGGTTTACACCCTGGAAGGAAAATATACCGAAGCTATTGCAACGTTAAAAGAAGCATTGAAAATTTCAGGAAATGTAGAAGATTTAATTTTAAATCAGGAAATCTACAAAGGACTGTCCGAAAATTATCTGGCTGTTAACGAATGGAACCATTATAAAGATTACAGAACCCAATACCTTCAAACCCAATTAAAGATTAAAGAGCGGGAACGTAAATCAATTAGCGACTCGCTTAATGAGGTAGCAAAAGAAGAAGAATTTAAATTGAAAAATGATATTCCGAAGTTTGTTTACGGCTGTATTACTCTTTTTTTAGGCGCTGTTTTAATCGTAGTTTTCTTCTTTTTGTCTGTAAAAAAATCCAAAAAGACGATTGAAAAATTAGAAAATGTAATTAAAAACTTACAAAACGAAAAACCGTTAAGAGAAAGTAAATAAAAAGTTAAATTAGATTTTAACTGATTGTTTATTAGTTGTTTGACTTATTTTTTTTTCTTTTGAAATTCCGGAAACCATAAAGCCTATACCTATAATAGTAGGATTCATGTAATTATTTTTATTGCAAAACTATTAACTGATCAAGTAATGAAAATGCAAAAAAAATTACAATTAACTACTCAAGGTTTTTTGTGGATTGGCTTTCTGGATTTCCTTTCCGGTTTTCCTGAATGTTTATTGCACAAAAAAATAAAAGGTAAGATACTGACGTTTCTGGTCCTTTTATTTTCAATTTCGGGTTATAGTCAGCTGACTACCGAAAATTTTGAAGGAGGAATCCCCACCTCCTGGACGTTGTTTCAAAACAGTGTCGGAACTTCCAGTTGGGGTATTTCCAACGATGGTTATTTAGGAGGTAACGCGGCTTATATCAATCCGGCTTCAGAAAACATCGGTGCGGGAAATACGGCTCAGTATTTCCTGGTAACCCCTTTGGTACCGGTACCGGCCAACGGTGAATTGCGCTTCTTTACCAAACAGGGAAGTGCGGCAAACAATGGTACCATTTATCAGATTCGGCTTTCTACGGCAAGTCAGCCGGATATCAACGGTTTTTCGGTAGTATTGAAATCATGGACCGAGGCCGATTTGAATACCGGATCTCCTACAGCTTACGAAGAAAAAGTGGTGGCTATTCCGGATAATATCCCGGTAGGATTACATATTTATATTGCCTTTGTGGCCATTAATACGCAAACAGGAGCCACACCAACCGGCGATGCCTGGTTTGTAGATAATGTCAGGGTTGTGGAATCCTGTTTAAAGGTACAGCAATCCAATTTTACGGCGGGTAACATAACAGCACATACGGCTACTTTATCGTGGACACATCCGTCATCCAACTCGTTTGAAATTCAGGTTGTGCCACAGGGAACAGTACCGGCAGCCAACGGAACTCCGACAACCAATTCGTATTCGGCTTCTTCATTGGTAGCCAATACGTTTTACGATGTGTATATCCGTACCAATTGTACCGGTAACGTGCCACAAAGTGAATGGGCCGGTCCTTTTACATTTAAAACCGGTATCTTAGGATTGTCTTGTAGTGAACCGATCGTAATTCCGGATGTCACAACGCAGGCTTACACTTTGTCTGCAAACCTGAATCAATATCAGAATCCGGCCGTAACGTACGCAACACATGGAAGCGGATGTTTGTCACCGGCAATTACGAATAATTATTTAAGCGGAGCGAAGGCTTTTCTGACTTATACACCAACAACAAGTGGTTTAATTACAATTACGCAGACCACATTAGGCGGAACAGGATGTTTTAATAACGCAACCGGAGTTTTTGTGTATCAGAGTTGCGCTGATGTAGGTGTATCCTGTATGGCCGGGATGAGTACCTCAACTGCAAATGTGCCGAAAAGAATTTCCAATCTTTATGTACAGGCAGGGCAGACGTATGTGATTGTGGTTTCATCGAATTTGGCACCCTCGGCAAGTATCTGTTTCAATCTGAAAGTAGAAAGTTCAACTTGTCCGGCTCCGGCTACATTCACCTATAAAAATCTGTTGCAAAACAGTGTATCGTTTTCGTGGGATAACGTAGGCGGATTTGCTACAGCATGGGAATATAAAGCCTTACCAACCGGATCAGGAGTGCCAACCGGTGCCGGAACGGCTACAACAACTAATGTTGATAATGTAATTAATACAGGATTAGCACCGGGAACAACATACGATTTATATGTGCGTTCCGTTTGTGGCAGCGTTCCCGGAAACTGGAGCCTTCCGTATAAATTTACAACACAATGTGCTGTTTTCAATACTCCGTATTCAACCCAGTTTACCGGAGCTTCTGCTACTGTTCCGACACCTTGCTGGACAGCTGTTGATGTGAATAATGACGGCTTAACCTGGTCGTATCTCGGAGGTTATGCTACTATGCAGACCAATACGTATCAGAATTATAACAACGATATCTTTGTATCGCCACAGGTAAATGTGAGCGGAACACCAAAAAGATTGCGTTTTAAGCATCAGGTGGTTGGTGGCGTAGCGAGTTATGCCATTCGTATTTCTACAACAGGTATCGGAGCACAAAACTTTACCATTGAGTTAATGCCGGATACGCCGATTACCAATACAACCTGGGTGGAGAAAATTATCAATATTCCGACATCTGTTACGGGGCCGGTTAATATTGCCTGGGTGGTAAGTCCGGCTACAACACATACGGCTACGCGAATCTCTATTGATGATGTGTTTATTGAAGACAAACCGGCTTGCCCGGATCCGTTGAGCCCGGTGGCACAAAACGTAACCGAAGATCAGGCTTTATTATCCTGGGTTAACGGTGATACCGAGACACAATGGCAAGTCGCCATTCAGCCTTATGGAACGGGAATCCCAACCGGAATCGGAACATTGGTAAACAGTAATCCGTATCTGGCGACAAATTTAAGCCCGGCTACACATTATGAGTATTATGTAAGAGCTTATTGCTCGGCTACACAACAGAGTAACTGGGTAGGACCATTTGATTTTACAACGGCTTGTATTACGTTTCCGACCCCTTTTTCGGAAAGTTTTAATGATACAGATCCGACCACTAAAAAATTCTGCTGGACAACCAATAACGCCAATAACGATGGAGCACAATGGACAATGGGACCTACAGAAGCCCGTATTCAGCGTGGGTTTATGGGACCGAACTCTTTTGACGATTGGTTGATTACACCGGCCATTCACGCGGTTGGTAATAAAAAGCTAACGTTTAAATACCGTGCTCTTTTAACGCCGTTTACACCCAATCCGAGACATGGTATTCAGGTATTGATTTCAACGACCGATACCAATCCCACCAGCTTTACGGAAATTGCTCCGTTAATGGAATTTACCAATACAACTTATCAGGAGAAATCGTTGTATTTTACCGGTACAGGAACGGTATATATTGCTTTTAGAGTACCACCGGGATTACTGGCACCAGGTACGGCTTCGACACTAAATCTGGATGATGTATTGATCGAAGATGCCCCGGCTTGTCCGAATCCGTCTGATTTAGCAGCAGCGAGTATTACACAAAACGCAGCAGTTTTATCCTGGACTCCGGGTTATGCCGAAACAGCATGGGAAGTAAAAGTACAGTTGGCAGGAACCGGAATGCCAACGGGCTCCGGAACTCCGGTTACACCAAATGCGACGCATACACCCAATGATTTATTACCGGATACGGTTTATGAATATTATGTGAGAGCTGCCTGCGGATCGGCATATAGCGACTGGATCGGTCCGTTTACTTTCCGAACACTGTGTACGCCTTTTAACACCCCATTTGTAGAAACATTTAATAGCGATTCTACTTCCGAAAACTGTTGGAGAATCGTAAATAGTAATAATGATTCCAATGCCTGGAACCTTAACGTTACCGTGAATCCATATGAAGGTAATCAGATGGCAGGAATGTTCACCGGAAGTAACGGAGAAAATGATGACTGGTTGATTTCACCAACAATTAATGTTACAGCTAATCAACGTTTACGTTACTATTATCGTGTAAATGACAGTTTCTTTACCGAAGATTTAAAAATAAAATTATCAACTAACGGTATTGCGTTGGATCAGTTTACAACAACGTTATATGACTCTTCTACCGATCCGGTGTTGATCAACAATGTGGAGTATAAGGAAAAAATTATTAACCTTCCTGCGGGAGTAACCGGAAATATTAATATTGCATTCCATGTACCGTTTTACCAGAGTACCGGATCCTACAGAGGTCAGTTACTCTTTATCGATAATGTAGTAATTGAAGATATTCCGGCTTGTCCGCAACCTTCGAACGCTATTGCTTCCAACCTGACCGATACGGAAGTACAAATTAGTTGGGATGCTAACGGAACGACAGCACCGTGGGAAATTTCAGTGCAGCCTTTCGGAACGCCTGCACCGGTAGGTAATACGCAACCACAATATTTACATACGGCCAACAATAACCCCTATACGGTAAGCGGATTAATTCCGGCTACAAAATACCAATACTATATCCGCTCGCTTTGTGGCGCTTCCGGAAATAGCGAATGGATCGGCCCGTTTGTGTTTACGACAAAATGTAGTTTTGTAAACCTTTGTGAATATACGATTAGTCTGACCAGCGGAAGCTCGTGGGGCGTTGGCGGCGGTATCGATGTGATCCAGAACGGAGTAGTGGTTCAAACATTACAATTCCCTACAGGACCATTTAATCAGGTACCGCCACCGGCTGAATACACCTTATTATTATGTACCGGAGTAGAATATTCGTTATTCTGGGATGCTGTGGGAACAGCACCGGGACAATATCCGAATGCTCAGGTTGAGGTTAAAAATGCAAACGGAGATGTGGTATGGACCAGTCCGTTGGGATTAGGGACACCAAGAACGGTGCTGTATACCGGAGTATCCACTTGCGGAACCATTGCTTGTCCGCAACCGACAAATTTACAGGTTAACGCACAGTCTGTCTTTTCATGGACTCCGGGCGGATCGGAAACACAATGGGAAGTATTGGTTCAACCGGTTGGAAACGGAACATTACCACAATCGGGAACAATTGTAAATACGCCATCCTATACCCCGCAGCCATCGGATTTTGATTCTCCGACAGCGGCAACTTACGAATATTTTGTACGGGCAGTTTGTAGCGGAAGCAGTAACAGTTTCTGGTCCGGACCAAAAGTATTTGTTCGAAATGACGAGCCGTCTACCGCTATCGTAGTACCGGTTAATCAAAATGAAGAATGCAACAATTCGGTATCCAACGTTACGTTTTCCGGTGCAACACCTTCATCGGTACCGATGACTTGCAGCGGAATTAACGGAGGTGATATCTGGTTCGAATTTGCAGCCACTTCAAGAATTCATATTATTGAGGCCAACGGATTTACCGGAAACTTCTATATCTCTTCCGGAGATGAACCGTACCCGAATATGATAATGACTTTGTATAAAGTCGGAGCAGGCGGGGTATTGGAAGAAAAAGCATGTAGTAACAACAATACGATTACAGCAATGTATTCTTCTGAATTAGTAGTTGGCGAAACGTATAAAGTACGTTTAACACTAAACAGTACGGTAGCCAGTACCCGAAAATTCAACCTGTGTATTAAAACACCGGCTGATTTATGTAATGTAAATGCCGTTAACTATGATTTCGAGCATCCGCCGATGCAAAGCGTAACGGGAATTTATACCATTAGTACGCAATATGTGGTTCCGGGATGGCGCGTAAATCTGGATACCTGGGATGCGATGTTCTTCT
Source organism: Flavobacterium sp. WV_118_3 (assembly GCF_039778605.1). Classification (NCBI taxonomy): domain Bacteria; kingdom Pseudomonadati; phylum Bacteroidota; class Flavobacteriia; order Flavobacteriales; family Flavobacteriaceae; genus Flavobacterium; species Flavobacterium sp. WV_118_3. Next base: position 1,092,078 of record NZ_CP156060.1, read on the forward strand.
CTGAAGCGTTAAATGCAATCAACTCTTCGCCTTATTCCGGCGGACAGTGTCTTCAGTTATTATCCGATCCGGAAGAAGACTGGAATCCGAATGATCCGAATATAAAAGGATTGTATAAAGAGTTTGATACTTCAGAAATTACACAGATGAACTATAGCTTTGCGCATGCTGCCAGAGCGACAAACGGAAGTTCAGTACAATTATATGCAGGACCGCCGGCGGGACCGTTTGCATTGGTAACGGAAGTATTCGCTCAGGGGTCGACATGGAATTTACATGAAGGTAGTTATACCGTTCCTACAGGACAGAATGTAACTCGTTTTATTTTCAGATCAAAAGAGAATGTCATCGGGAATATGTTGGATGCCGCAAACTTTAAAGCAAACAACGATGTAAAAACAACCGCGCATACTTTAAACTGTAGTCAGAATAGTACTACGGTTGAAGCTGAAGGAGTAGGACAATGGTCGGCAGCAGCGGATAATCCGGGTGCTACCGTAATTACAACACCGAATGTGAAAACAACCACGATTACCGGATTTACAACACCGGGTGTTTATACGTTTTACTGGAGAACACGTTACTGTGAAAAATCAGTTGTGATTACTTACGAAGGGATTACGGATGTACCAACAGTTACATCACCGGTAGTATATTGCCAAAATACAACGGCAGTGCCATTAACGGCAACGGCTCCGGCAAATTATACCCTATTATGGTTTACAGATCCGACCGGAACAGGAAGCGCTACGGCACCGACACCTGTTACAACAACGGTAGGAAACACATCGTATTATGTAAGCTTAACTGACGGAAACGGATGTCAGGGGCCAAAACAGGAAATCGTTGTTCAGGTTAATGCCTTACCGACAGCAACGGTAACAGCTCCGGCACCAATTTGCTCCGGATCTGCAACTACGATAGTATTTAACGGTACACCGAATGCAGTGGTAACGTATACTATTGATGGCGGCACCAATCAGACGGTAACATTAGATGCCAACGGAACGGCTTCCGTAACAACGCCGATACTAACAACGAATAGTGTTTATACATTAGTGAGTGTAAGTGATACCAATACCTGTTCGCAAAATCTGACCGATTCCATTACGGTAAATGTCATGGCATTACCAACGGCTACGATTTCAGGAACAACTGCAATCTGCTCGGGCGATACAGCAACAATTACATTTAACGGTACACCGAATGCTGTGATTACTTACACTGTAAATGGCGGCACCAATCAAACGGTAACATTGGATACCAACGGAACGGCTACAGTAACGACTTCGGCTTTAACTGCTGCTACCGTTTATGAATTGGTAAGTGTAGCGGCTGCAACTTCTTCCTGTACAGCAACGGTAACCGGATCAGCGACAATTACGATCAATTCGTTACCAACAGCAACAATTTCAGGAAATGCGACAATCTGTGCCGGTACGACCACTACAGTTAGTTTTACAGGTACACCAAACGCAGTAGTAACGTATACTATTGATAACGGAACACCACAAACAATAACATTGGATGCAAACGGTCAGGCAACGATTGTTACCGGAACCGGAGGCGTTTATACCATTATCACTGTAACCGCTTCGGGATCGTTAGCTTGTAGTCAGACACTATCCGATTCCATAACGATAACCGTAACGCCATTAGCAGCGCCAACCGTAACATTTGGTTATGATTCGGTTTGTGTGAATGCAACAACAAGTCCGGTGCCGACAATGGCCGGCGGATTTACCACAGGTGGTACGTTTAGTTCTGCTTCAGTAACGGTAAATGCAACTACAGGTGTTATCGATTTAACCGGAGCAACAGCAGGAACACATACAATTGCTTATGATATTGCAGCCAATACAACGAACTGTACGGATGCCGGACATTATGAAGCTTCTATTGTATTGACTTCAGGAGTTAATCCGGTTACGATTTTCAGTTATGATCCGGTATATTGCCCGGATAGCCCGAATGCTTTACCGCAAACAGCTACCGGATTTACACAGGGTGGAACTTTTGGTTCGGCACCGGGATTAAGTTTAAATACAACTACAGGTGAAATCAATATCGGAGCGAGTACACCGGGAAGTTATACGATTACGTATATCGTTCAGGCCGATTCCGCTACGTGTAATACAGGAGGACAAGATAGTTTTGATATCGTAATTACACCGTCGATCGCCGTTGTTGTTGAAAGCGGATGTGAAAACGAAACATTAGTACTACATGCCGTACCGGTAAACGGATCCTATAATCCCGCAACCGTATCCTATAGCTGGAAAGATCAGAATAATATTACTGTAGGAACCAATGATGCTATGTTTAATGTAGATCAGTATATGGCACAAAACCCGACAGCTGCTTTACCGCAAACCTTTACGGTTACGGTTACGTCCGGTACTTGTACAGGATCGGCAGCACTTCCGGTTACAAGCAACCCTTGCCGTATGATACCAAAAGGTATTTCACCGAATAATGACGGTTCGAATGATACTTTTGATCTTACCGGAATGGGAGTACGGGAATTATCGATCTTTAACCGCTATGGTACAGAAGTGTACAAATTCAGCGGAAATTATACCAACCAATGGCATGGAACGTCAAATAACGGTACTGAATTACCGGACGGAACGTATTTCTACGCACTTGTAAAAGAAAACGGAACCAAGGCTACCGGTTGGGTTTATATCAACAGAGAACAATAACCAAATAACCAGGTATACAGCCTGTTTGTCTTCAGGCAGGCTGTATTTTTCAAAGAACAGTAAATATGAAAAAAATATATTTTGCATCCCTGTTAGTGGCTATGTTCGCGCTGGACGTTAACGCACAACAGGATCCGCATTATACACAATACATGTATAACATGAATGTCATGAATCCCGCCTATGCCGGTTCGAAAGAAAGCTTATCCGGAGGGATTTTATACCGCCAGCAATGGGTGGATCTCAAAGGCGCACCCAAAACAGCTACTTTGTCGCTTCACAGTCCGGTAGGAAAAAATGTAGGGCTGGGAATTTCGGCAGTTTCGGATAAAATCGGCCCGGTTGAAGAGAATAATGTTTATGCTGATTTTTCCTATACGCTAAATTTAGGGGGCGAACATCGTCTGGCGTTAGGATTAAAGGCAGGAGCTACCTTTCAGAAAATCGGGCTGTTTTCCGAAATCGGTAACGGATTTGTACCGCATCCGGGTGATGTGGCTTTTAAAGAAGATACGAATAATACCTATTTTAATGTCGGAACCGGATTTTTCTATTACACGCAACAATACTATCTGGCCTTCTCCGTTCCGAATCTGTTAAAGAAAACGCATCTGGATGTTACCCAAAACGGACAGGAATATAATTTCGGAAGTGACGTACAACATTATTTCCTGACAGGAGGATATGTATTTAATCTATCCGAAAACACCAAGTTTAAACCGTCTTTTATGATGAAATCGGCTTTTAGCGCGCCTACTTCATTGGACTTATCAGCAAATGTTATGTTTTTCGACAAATTTGAAATCGGAGCAACATACCGATTGGATGATTCTTTTGGCGGAATGGTAAATTATGCGATTACACCGGGACTTCGTATCGGATATGCATATGATCATATCGTTTCTGATCTGAAAGTGACCACACCGGCATCGCACGAATTAATGTTGTTATTTGACCTGAACTTTTCTAAAAAAGTATCACTGTCACCCCGATATTTCTAATTCCAACCCAACAGTATGAAAAAAAAATATATAACATTAGGACTGGTATTGCTCTTAACAGCCAGTTACGGACAAGAAAAGGTTACGGAAAAGGCCGATCAATTATTTGAAAATTACCAGTACGTAGAAGCTATAGCAGAATACCAGAAACTGGCGGAAGGTAAAAATGCGAATGCTTATGTATATACGCAATTGGCCGACAGTTACTATAATGTGTTTAATATGACGGAAGCGGCGAAATGGTATGCCAAAGCGACCCAAAATAAAACGAATGCTGAAACCTATTACCGTTATGCTCAGACACTAAAAGCAATGGGGAATTATAAGGAAGCCAATAAGCAAATGGATACTTTTGCGGCTTTAATACCTAACGATGCACGGGCAAAGGAACACAAAGCCAATCCGAATTATATCCCAAGTCTGACAAACCGTTCGAAAATGTTTGATGTGGCAACGACCAATATCAATAGCAAGGATCAGAGCGACTTCGGAGCGGTATTGACAAATGATAATACGCTATATTTTGTGAGTACCCGAAATACATCCAGGAGAACAGACAAATGGGCGAATCAGCCGTATCTGGATATCTTTGAGGCCACCCGAAACAGCGATGGTACTTTTTCAGAACCCAAACCGGTAAGTGAACTAAATACCGCTTTCCACGACGGACCGGTAACAATTAGCAACGACGGTAATACCATGTATTTTGCAAGAGACGGACATAGTGCCGGACAATACGAACGCAATAAAAACAATGTAAAAGTAGGCCAGCAGGGAATTTATAAGGCAACAAAAGTTGATGGAAAATGGTCGCAGATCGAAGCATTACCGTTTAACAGTACGACCTATTCCGTAACCAATCCAAGTTTGAGTAAAGATGGAAAAACACTCTATTTCGCATCCAATATGCCGGGTGGAATGGGGGAATCCGATATCTGGAAAGTGAGTGTTACGGCTAACGGATACGGAAAGCCGGAAAATCTCGGCCCTGCTGTCAATACGCCCGGAAAAGAGAATTTCCCGTTTATTGCTGAGGAAGACATTTTATATTATGCCTCTTCCGGAAAACAGGGATTTGGCGGATTGGATATCTTTAAAGTGGATTTAAAATCGACAGAGCCGGCTCAAAACTTAGGAAAACCGGTCAATACTGAAAAAGATGATTTCTCCTTTAGTTTTAATAAAAGTCAGAATATCGGTTTTTTTGCTTCCAACAGAAATGGGATGGATGCCATTTATACCGCAATCCCGATTTGTTCGGCCGAAGCAATTGCCATCGTCACCAATAAAAAAACAGGCACTCTATTATCCAATGCTTCGGTAGCGATTCTGGATGCTAAAGGAAATACAATTGCAACAAAACAAACCGGTTCCGAAGGTAAAGTACGCTATGAAACCGATTGCGAAACCGCTTATAGCTTTCAGGTAACCGCTCCGGATTTTGAAACCGCTTCATTCCCGGTACAAAAAGTAAAATCGGGTGAAGTACTTGTTGAAGCGCCATTAACGCCAGTTGAAGTGATTATTACCGATAAGGAAGTATTGTTAAACCCGGTGTTTTTTGATTTCGATAAAAGCAATATTACAGAACAGGGCGCAAATGAGTTAAACAAACTGGTAACGGTTATGAAAAACCATCCGACAATGGTGATTTTCGTAAAATCACATACCGACTCCAAAGGTAGTGCAACTTATAACCTTAGATTATCGGAACAAAGAGCACAATCAACAGTACAGTATCTGATCTCTAAAGGAGTTGAAAAAGAACGCATCTCCGGTAAGGGATTCGGAAATACCGAACCGAAGAGCAACTGCACCAATTGCACGGAAGCGCAACAGGCACAAAACAGACGCTCTGAATTTATAATTATTAAAAAATAGATCTGAATTGGCTCCCGACGGAAATTGATATCATAAAGAGTCTCATGGTTTTTTGGAAATTAACAAACGATATAAGATAATTTTCAAGGGAGCTGTCACGATCGCCTTATTTAATAGCTAATCTCATCTTTTTGAGGTTAGCTATTCCTCATCAATAAAATACTGATAAATGAAGAAGCTATTACTAGTATTATTAACTTTCGTATTATACGGCTCGTTACAGGCGCAGAATCAACCCAACGATTGTGTCAATGCGATCAATGTTTGCGGAAATGGTACATTCAGTTCAAACGCTAGTGGCATTGGGGCTATCCAGGAAGTCTCCGGATGTGGCGGTGCCGAACATAATTCGATTTGGTTAAAAATTAATGTGATTCAATCCGGAACGTTAGGGTTTAATATCATTCCGCATGATTCGAATATTACGGTTGACTACGATTTTTGGGTGTACGGTCCTAACAGAACCTGTTCCAATTTAGGAAGCCCGATTCGTTGTGCCACTACAAATCCGCTATTGGCCGGACAATTGAATAATCATACCGGAATGAATGGTAGTACAACCTTAACACAAACCGGTCCCGGTGCCAATGGGAACAGTTATGTGAGATGGTTAACCGTCACGGCAGGTCAGTCGTATTATATCGCGATTGACAGACCGGTTGGAGACGGTGGATTTGATCTGGAATGGATCGGAACTGCAACAGATAACGGTGGTGCTTTTGCTCCGCCGCCGACTGCGAATCCGGTTCCGGATTATAAAACGTGTAGTAACACACCGAATATCGGACTATTTGACCTGAATTCAATCAGAAGTCAGATCAATGCCGATCTGACCAATAATACAGTGTCCTTTTATGGTACATTGGCTAATGCTAATGATGGAATAGCACCGCTACCGGGCATTATAGCCAATACCACCAATCCGCAAACGATATATGCCACAGTAAAGAATAACACTACCGGATGTTATACTATTACACAGTTTAACCTCATGGTATATCCCGTACCAACGGCTTCGCTAACGGTGCCGGCTTCGGTAATCTGTTCCGGTGATGCCGCAGCAATTACGTTTACCGGAACACCGGATGCTACGGTAGAATACAATGTAAACGGAGGTCCAACACAGACCGGTCTTTTGAATGCATCCGGAACGCTTACGGTTACCCATAACCTGACAGCTGCAACTACTTATACGTTAACATCGGTAAAAGTACTGGATAACAATGGTGTGATGCTTTGCTCGCAACCCTTTAATACTTCAGTAACCATAACGGTTAATCCGTTACCAACGGCATCGATATCCGGAACAACTACAATTTGCTCCGGTGATACGGCTCCGGTTACTTTTACCGGAACGCCAAACAGTACGGTTACGTATACTTTTAATAACGGAACGAACCAACAGCTACTACTGGATGCATCCGGAACCGCAACTGTTTTAGCGGGAACGGCAGGTATTTACGAATTAGTTCGGGTAACAACTTCCGGATTACCGGCTTGTTCACAAGATCTTACCGGTTCTGTTACGATTACGGCTAACCCGTTACCAACGGCAAGTATTACAGGAACGACCTCAACTTGTTCAAACACAACAGGAATTTTAACGATAAATGGTACGCCAAATGCAACAGTAACTTATTCGGCTAACGGGCAACCGGATGAAACAATTACGCTCGATGCTGTCGGAACCGCAACGATCACGACTCCGGTTTTAACCGCTTCCGTAACCTATACTTTAATCCGTGTAACTTCGGCAGATACACCGGCTTGTAATCAACCTTTGGCAACCAGTCATACAATAACGGTAATTACGGCTCCGGTTATTACAACGCCTACACCTTTTCAGATGTGTGATGCGGGCAATGGTTTAGCGGTTTTTGATTTAACAACTAAAATCAATGAAATCACAGGCGGGAATACAGGGTTAACGGTGACCTTTCATGAGTCGCAGGTAGAAGCCAATTCCGGAAGTAATCCAAAAGGCCCTTTATATACAAATAACACTCCGAATACGCAGACATTATATATTCGGGTTGTCGATTCTGCAAACAATCAATGCCCGTCATTTACCACATTAATATTGAATGTAACTCCTGTACCGCAGATTAATCCGAATGTTACTCCTTTTATAGTATGTGAAACAAGTATTCCGGGCGACGGAATGGAATTATTTGATTTGACGGTTAAAGATGCACAATTACTCAACGGACAAACCGGCGTAACAGTACGTTATTTTGAAAGTGAATCAAATGCCCTTTCCGGTTCAAGTCCGATTATCCCGGTTACGGCTTATCCGAATATGAGTAATCCGGAAACAATCTGGTATCAATTGAGTAATGCTACGGGTTGTAAAACAATAGGATCATTTCAATTGATTGTAAATCCGAAACCGGTAATTGTTCCGTTAAACCCAATGAATGCCTGTAGCAACGGTTCGAACACTACAGCTGAATTTAACCTGTCACTAAATAATGCTTTAGTTACCGGTGGCGTAACGGGAATGGAGGTAACCTATCATCTAACGCAAACTGATGCCGATTCAGGATTAAGTCCGTTGCCTGTGTTATATACTTCCGGACCGGCAACGATTTATGTGCGTGTTAAAAATCCGGCTACAGGATGTTATGCAACAACTACGTTGGATTTAAATATTACACAGGGACCGGTTGCCATTATGCCACAACCGATGCGATATTGCGATCCGAGTGATGATGGTGTCGGAACCTTTGATCTTCATGCTGCAATACCGGAAATTACAGGAGGAACCTTACCTCCCGGTGTAACGGTTACGTTCCATGAAACACCGGAAGATGCTCAATTGGGATTAAACGCGTTGTCAAGTCCTTATAGTAATATTCAGCCCTGGGGACAGACAATTTACGTCAGAGTACGATATGCGCTAACGGATTGTGCTACTATTGTAATGTTACAACTAATTGTTGATCGAACGCCGAGAGCGACAGCACCAACACCTTTGATGGTTTGTGATGATGCCGTAGCCGATGGTATTACCGTATTTGATCTTAGTGTGAAGAATAATGAGATCTTGGGAACTTTAAATGCAGTTGATCATACTATTAGTTATTATGAAAGTTTGACAAATGCACAAACGGTAACCAGTCCAATAGGGAACTTATTTAATTATACCAATTTATCCAATCCACAAATTATTTTTGTAAGAATTGAAAATAATGTAACCGGATGTTTTGCTATTGAGGAGTTACAATTAATCGTAAACCCACTACCAACGGTACCGAACCCGGTACCGGCATACACTTTATGTGATTACACGGGTCAGTCGTTATACGAGCAATTCGATCTATCGACCAAGATTCCGGAAATCATCGGAACAACAACCGGCTTGGAAGTTAAGTTTTATAAAACACAGGTTTTAGCCAATGCCGGAACAGCCGGAACGGAATTACCAACATTATATACCAACGAAGTAGCCACAGTACAAACTATTTTTGTACGTGTGACCAATAGTACAACAGGTTGTTACACGGTAACGGCAATGGACCTACGGGTAGAGCCACTACCGGTATTGGTAATGCCAACCGCTCCGGTAACCACATGTGACGGAACGAACAACGATGGAATTGGTGATTTTGATTTAACGACTTTAATTCCGGGTATGTTAAGTGGCGAAGCTAATGTGGTATTAAGCTTCCACGAGACACAGCAAAATGCACAAAACGGCTTGTTCCCAATCACGGTTCAACCGTACCAAAACATCAATCCTTGGACACAAACCCTATGGGTATTGGCAACCAATACGGTAACAGGATGTAAGAGCGTTTACTCGTTCAACTTACTGGTAGAACCGGCACCAATCATGCCAACGTTATTGGATCTTGCCGAGTGTGATACGGATTCGAATCCGCATGACAACCAGACGATGTTTGATTTAACAGTACACACTGCGACAATCCTTGCGGCTCAACCAGGAGCGGCATCGGATTATGAAGTGAACTACTATATTTCACAAACCAATGCTCAGAATGGTTCACCATTTATCGTATCCAACGGGAACTTTATCGGAACCAACGGACAAACGATCTGGGTACGTGTTACGCATAAAGCAACGGGATGTTTCACCATCGGAAGCTTTAAACTGATTGTAAACAGTCCGCTGCAATTAACCCAGCCGGACGAGATTACCCTTTGTGATGATGCTTTACCAAACGATCAGCATCAGATCTTTGACCTAACGATTCGCGAGGCGCAAATCACCGGAGGAGCCACAGGATATACTTTCAACTACTACAGCAGTACGGCTTTACCACCGAACCCGGCTACGTTGATCACCGATCCAACCGCGTTCCACAATACGGCTACAGTACAGACGTTATTAGTAGGAGTAGTAAGCGGAGCAGGCTGTAGCAGTTATGTAACCTTAACCATCCGTGTTACGCCACTACCGGAACCGAAATTCGACCCGGCACCACTTGTAACCTGTGATGATGATTACCCTGGAGACGGAATCACGTTCTTTGATGTAACGCAAAATGCGAGCTACATCTTAAATAACGCGAACTACGTATTAACGTATCACCCAACTCAGGCGGATGCTTTAGCGGGAATCAACGCGATTGCTACGCCAACCAACTGGCAAAATATGGATGCTAACGGAAACGCTTTAACCAGCGTATGGGTACGTGTAACAACTGCACCGGCTAACAACCGTGACCGTTGTTCGTTAGTAGTAGAACAACCATTAATCGTAAACCCACGACCAGCGGCTGGTCCTGTAACGGATTACCATATGTGTCAGATTCCATTCACAGGAAGTGGTGTATTTGATTTAAGTACGAAAACCCCTGAAGCTTTAGCCGGACAAGGTCCAGCAGGTTACACGGTGAGCTACCATGCTAACCAGGCAGATGCGGATACCGGAGCAAATCCACTGGCAACCAGTCACCCAAGTACCGTGAACGGAGAGACGATCTATGTACGTGTGGTAAACACCGCAACAGGATGTTACAATACGACCAGCTTCCAATTATTTGTAGAGCGAGGATCGGAAGCTACCGATGTAGCGGATATCGACAGATGTGATGATCTGAATGATCAAACGGAAACGTTTAACTTGAATGATTTAGACGCTACGATCTTAGGGCCTGTACAGGCAGCGGATCCGAACTTTAGCGTAAGCTACTATGCTTCGGATGCTGATTTAGCCAACGGAACACCAATTGGAACACCGGGAGCTTATACGATCACGGATTACCTGACGCACGAAATCATTGCGGTAGTTAAAAATACGTATAGTGCTTACGGATGTCCTGCTGAAATCCGATTCAATATCACGGTACACCGTTTACCGGAGCCAACACCAAACGCAGGATTTGTGTGTATTGATCAAGAAACTGGAACAGTACTAAGTACGCATATCATCAACAGTGGATTGGATGCTACAACGCATACGTTCCAATGGTATGAGAATGATGCAGCCGGAGTACCACAACCAATTGCAGGCGCAACAGGAGCGACGTATGAAGTAAATCACCCGGGAACGTTCTCTGTAATTGCAACCAGTATTGCAACAGGATGTCCTTCATTACCGGCATCAGTTGTGATCACACAATCGGAACCGGCAGAAGTAACGGCTTATGTATCGAATGCCTTTACGGATAACCAATCGATCACAGTAGAAGCGATTGGAATCGGGGAGTATGTATACCAGTTAGACGAAGGCGATATCCAGACAAGCCCTGTATTTACTAATGTAAGCTCTGGATCGCATACCGTAACGGTATACGATAACAAAGGTTGTGCTACGGTAACCATCCCTGTAACAGCGATCAACTATCCGCATTACTTTACACCAAACGGAGACGGTTACCACGATTTCTGGAATATTGGTGATTTAGAAAACGATGCAAACGCAAAAATTTATATATTTGACCGATACGGAAAACTATTGAAACAGATCAAACCATCGCGCTCAACCGGATGGGACGGAACGATGAACGGTCAACAGCTGCCATCGACGGATTACTGGTTCACAGTGACCTATACGGAGAATGGAGATATTAAAGAGTTTAAAGCGCATTTCTCGTTAAAACGATAAAGCGCTAACCAGACAGGTTTTAGAAACCTATCTGGTTAAGAAAAACATAAAAAGGCTGTCATTGACAGCCTTTTTATGTTATACAGCAGTAATCTTTTTTATTCCTTTCTAATTAGGTTACCCAAATCGGATAAGGTGTAAAACTTCATATTGTTCTGTTTTATGTATTTACAGACAAACTCTAGTGTTTCAATTTTTATTTGATAATTATCCGTTAACTCCTTAACCGGTTTATGGCCGCACAAAATAAGTATCTTATTTTTTTCCCTGGCATAATCTAATAGTTCTAAAAGGTAAGGTATGCTAAAATGAACATGGTTATTATCGATATCAAAGGCATACATATATTTTGTATCTCTAAAATAACAGCCTTCTTTTTCCGGAACATCGCCACAAAATGCCCTTCCTCTGATAATATTAAATTTTGGAGCCAAAGCCTCATCGAGTTCCTTAGATCTTTCACCGTAGGGATAGGCAAATGAGGTTACGTTTAAAGACAACCTTTTCATCGAAGCGAGCATGGGGTCTATCTCTGCTTTTATATAATTGTCGATTCCGTTTGCCGCCACATACTTTACTGCATTAAAATGATGATAGCCATGTCCGGCTATTTCGTGTCCGTTTTTCTGCATCTGAAGAAGTTTGCTTAATTGGGGCGCCCCTATAGAATCAATCCTGCAAGTACAAAAAGAGGCTTTCCAGGCGTATTTTTTTAAAGTCTGATCGGCCTCAAACCATTCATCTACATAAGCGTCGTCAAAAGATAAAACCACACCTGCTTTATAAGGTTTTGCAGATGAGGCAGGTTGAGATAATACTTTTTTATTTTCGCAGGCGGATAAAATTATCGTGATGATAATCAAGAGGAATTTGTAAATAAATGACTTCATGAATACTATGGTTTACTTTTTAAATACTGCTTTAAAAGATTTAATTCTTTTGTACCATTCTGATAAAATCTCCTTTATCGGTAAAAACCAAATCATAAAACAGGTTTTCTTTAACAACCCCAACTTCATACGTGATCATAGATTTTATATTCAAATCGATATCGGAATCCGATTGTATATCCATATCGGTAACCTTAACCGCTTCGGTAACTTTCTTTACCAAATGTGCTTTTTTCAAGTAATTAGTTGCTTTTTTAGGAAGGTGGCTCAAAGCAATACTGGATTCAAATGCTTTCAGGTTACCCAGATTATCAAATACAGCCAGATCGTTTCCTTTACTGCCTCTGAATTTAGCTTCATACCTTAGTTGATCATTATTATAGCCTCTATATTCCCTTGTCCAGGAAGCCTTAACATCAGGATATCGTTTTTCAAAAGCTGCTTTCACTTCAATAGGCAATACAATTTTATTTTCTGATTTTTCCTGTCCGAAAGATTTGGTATTAAAAGAAACAATCAGCAATAAAATAACAACTCTGAAAACTTTATTTGTATTGTTTTTTCTGCAATCTTTTTTTGATAGTCTTTCCATGATACAATTATGGTTGAAATGGTATAGTAATTCTTAAAATTAAGAAATAAATATACTGATCGCAAATGAAGAATAAATGAAGATTCCTTTAGGGCATAAAGATGTTTTTTTAATTCTTCTCTGTCACTTTTGTATTTTGTTTAAAATATAAGCCTAACATATTTTTAAAAAAAGAGGGGTTGTCTCAAAAATGAGACAACCCCTTTATCATGATATATAATCAAGTAAAGATTACACTAATTTCGATAAGATGGCATTCAATGTTTCACTTGGACGCATTGCCTGATCTGTTAATGATTCAGTTGGCTGATAGTAACCACCTATATTTTGTGGTTTACCTTGAGCACCGATTAATTCAGCATCAATTTTAGCTTCATTTTCAACAAGTTCTTTTGCAATTGGTGCAAATTTAGCCTGAAGTTCGGCATCTTTAGTTTGCGAAGCTAAAGCTTCCGCCCAATACAGTGCCAAATAGAAATGTGATCCTCTGTTATCAATCTGACCTACTTTACGGGCAGGAGATTTGTCATTAGCAAGGAATTTTTCAGTAGCCTGATCCAATGTTTCAGCAAGAATCAAAGCTTTATCGCTATTGAAAACATTTCCTAAATGTTCTAATGATACTGCCAAAGCCAGGAACTCTCCTAATGAATCCCAACGTAAATAACCTTCTTCAAGGAATTGTTCTACGTGTTTCGGAGCAGATCCTCCCGCACCGGTTTCAAACAATCCGCCACCGTTCATTAACGGAACGATAGAAAGCATTTTAGCCGATGTGCCTAATTCTAAAATAGGGAACAGGTCGGTTAGGTAATCACGTAATACGTTTCCGGTTACAGAAATGGTATCCAATCCGTTTTTGATTCTTTCTAATGAGAAAAGTGTTGCTTCAACCGGAGAAAGAATTCGGATGTCTAATCCGGTTGTATCGTACTCTTTTAAGTAGGTATTTACTTTTTTGATCAATTCTCTGTCATGTGCTCTGTTTTCATCTAACCAAAATACAGCAGGTGTATTACTTGCTTTAGCTCTGTTTACAGCCAGTTTAACCCAATCCTGAATTGGAGCATCTTTGGTTTGACACATTCTGAAAATGTCTCCGGTTGCTACGTTTTGTTCCATTAAAACGGTTCCGTTAGCGTCCACAACGCGGATTACTCCAGTAGCTGTAGCCTGAAACGTTTTATCATGCGAACCGTATTCTTCGGCTTTTTGTGCCATCAATCCTACGTTTGGAACACTTCCCATTGTTTTTGGATCGAAAGCGCCATTCTTTTTACAGAAATCGATGGTAGCCGTATACAATCCGGAATAACATCTGTCCGGAATAAGTGCTTTAGTGTCTTGTTGTTTGCCTTCAGCATTCCACATTTGTCCAGAAGTACGGATCATAGCCGGCATCGAAGCATCTACGATCACATCGGATGGCACGTGAAGGTTGGTGATTCCTTTATCAGAATTTACCATAGCCAAAGCCGGTCCTTTTTTGTAGGTGTCTAAAATCGCAGCTTCCACTTCAGCTTGTTGCGGATGTCCGGCAATTTTAGCATATACATCGCCTAAACCGTTACGGGTATCAACGTTTAATTCTTTAAATAAAGCCGCATATTTTTCAAATACGTCTTTAAAGTATACTTCAACGATGGCTCCAAAGATGATAGGATCGGAAACCTTCATCATGGTCGCTTTTAAGTGTATGGATAACAATACGTTTTCAGCACGCGCATTTTCAATTTCTTTGGAAACGTATTCTTTTAAGGCTTTTAAGCTCAATACCGAACTATCGATGATCTCACCGGCTTTTAACGGCGTACTGGCTTTTAAAACCGTTGTTGCTCCGTCAGTGCCAACAAATTCGATTTTAACGTCTGTCGCTTCGGTTACGGTCACCGATTTCTCACTACCGTAAAAATCACCGTGATCCATGCTCGCTACGTGTGTTTTGGAATCAGCAGACCAGGCACCCATAGAATGCGGGTTTGCTTTTGCGTAATTTTTTACCGCTTTCGGCGCTCTACGATCGGAGTTTCCTTCCCGTAATACCGGGTTTACGGCAGATCCTAATACTTTAGCATATTTGGATTTAATTTCTTTTTCAGCATCGTTTTTCGGTTCTTCCGGGTAATCCGGTATAGCAAAACCGTGTGCCTGTAATTCTTTGATCGCCGCTTTTAATTGCGGAATCGAAGCCGAAATATTCGGTAATTTAATGATGTTTGCTTCCGGTGTTGTAGCCAGTTTTCCTAATTCGGCCAAATCATCATTAATGCGTTGTCCTTCTTGTAAAAATTCCGGGAAGTTGGCTAAAATTCTTCCGGCAAGAGAGATGTCTCTTGTTTCTATTTCAATTCCGGATGGTGCCGTGAATGCCTGTACAATTGGTAAAAAGGAATGTGTCGCCAACATCGGTGCCTCATCGGTGATGGTGTAGATAATCTTTGATTTTTGTGACATCGTTTGAATTTTTTAAATCGTATCGAAATAATGTTAGTAGTGTCGGGCTTTTAAAAAGCGTAGCAAAGATACGAAAATCAATAGAAAATGCAGTTGTAATAAGCGGGTTAACTGTGGATTTAGGATTTTATTAATTTGACGTTTAAAAAATGCTAAAATGATAATTTTGAGGGTTGAATTTTAGCAAAAAAAAGTCCCGACATGGCCGGGACTTGTTCTATAAAACATTGAAATAGAATTATCTTCTTCTTTTTTCTTTGATTTTTGCTTTTTTACCAGTAAGTTCTCTGAAGTAGAAGATACGAGCTCTACGAACTTTACCTCTTTGATTCACTTCAATTTTTTGTAAAGCAGGCATGTTTACAGGGAAGATACGCTCAACTCCTACAGATCCTGACATTTTACGGATAGTGAAAGTTTCAGTTACACCAGCACCTCTTTTTTGGATAACAACTCCTTTGAAGAACTGTGTTCTTGTTTTTTCACCCTCTTTAATTTCGTAATAAACAGTGATAGTATCACCAGCTCCAAATTCAGGGAAATCTTTTTTCGCTACGAATTCGTCTTGAACAAATTTTAATAAATTTGACATGATTGTTAATGTTAATTGTTTTGAATCAGAGCAACATTCACGGGTATCGTCAGAGGTTGGTCCAAATATGGGCGCAAAGATAGTGAATTTACATTATGTTGCAAGTGTTTTTGTAGTAAAAAACAATAAAAAACAAAAATTGAATTGTAATACTATCCGTCTGATTATTAGTCTTCCAGCAAATCCGGACGACGGGTTTTGGTATGTTCATAGGCTTTTTGTTCCCGCCATTTTTCAATTTCAGGGAAATTTCCGCTCAATAAGATATCCGGAACCTTCCATCCTTTGTATTCCGCCGGACGGGTATAAATAGGAGGCGATAATAAATTATCCTGAAAACTGTCGGTTAGTGCCGAAGTTTCATTACTCAATACGCCTGGAATTAATCGGATGATACTGTCGGCCAAAACAGCCGCACCAAGTTCACCACCGGATAAAACATAATCGCCAATGGAAATTTCTTTTGTGATAAACTGATCGCGCACGCGTTGATCCACTCCTTTATAATGCCCGCATAAAATGATGATGTTTTTTAATAACGACATCGAATTGGCCATTTTCTGGTTTAATGTCGCACCATCCGGAGTCATATAAATAATCTCGTCGTAGTCGCGTTCGCTTTTTAATTTTGAAATACAGGCATCGATTGGCTCAATACTCATCACCATTCCGGCACCGCCGCCAAACTGATAGTCGTCTACGTTTTTGTGTTTGTTGGTGCTATAATCGCGTAGATTGTGAAAATGAACTTCTACCAGACCTTTACTGATCGCTCTTTTTAAAATAGAAGCTTCAAACGGGCTTTTGATTAACTCGGGTAAAACGGTGATAATATCAATGCGCATATTCAAAAATTTTCGCAAAAATAGTCTAAAAAATAACAATGGGATTATTTCCCGGCTTTTTTAAGAATAAAGGCCTTTTGGGTAATTCGTTGTCCGCCTTTGCTATCCGGTATCGGATCGGAAACACGATACAATTCGAGTGTTTGTTGCAAACCATTTTGCCAGCCGAATAAATCCGTATGACCGTCCGGACGACTTAAATAAATACTATTAATCGTGTCGGTGATCATTTGCATACAATCACCGGAATAACAGAGGTTATAGCGATTGTAATCCGGAAGTCCGGTAATTGTAAAAGCCGAAAAAGTAACAGGGGTGTTTTTTAACCTTTCCGGATATAGTAGTTCGTAACTACCGTCAATTACTTTTTTTGCCAGTGCCGACTCAAATGGTATTTTCGATTTTGTAAAAACCGAAGGAGTAGAGGCGGTGGTGTATTCGGTATCGTGTAACGTAAAAGTGGAATCGGAAGTCGCTTCGAGAATCAGCTCTTTTAAATGACCATTATGTTGATAGGCTTCCTTTAAAATATAGCGATTTCCTTTTTGGGTGTAAGCCAGTTTCCCGGTTTCAAATCCGTTTGTAAATACAATACTGTCTTTTTCAAACGTTATTTCGGTACCATAAAAAGGAATATTCTGTAATAATTTTGTTTTAGATTGCTCTAAATAGGATGTATTAATAAACCTCCCCGATAGTTTATAGTCCGATTCACTTTTTGAACAGGAAAAAAGTGTCATACAACTAACTGCCAGAAGAATTCTATTCAGAGCAATCATAATCAGTTCGGTTAAACACCAAATTGTCTTAAATGATGATCAAGGTGTTTCCACTGTGAAATATCCCATTCTTCGGCCGTCATTGGTCCAAAAAACGGGTGTTTCAGATTTTTAATCACCGAAGGTCCATTTTGAAAGCGGCTAACATGTTCTATTAATGTTTTTTTTGCAGCATCAAAATCGGGTTCGTGCGTGATGATAAATTCTTTTGCTGTGGGGATATTCGGATCGAAAGGTTTGTCGCTAACCAACTTCTTTTTTGCCATTCGGCCAAATAAAAAGCCGATCAGACTTTGTTGTATCGTTAATTCGCCAAAGGCTACTTTTAACGGTGCCTGACAATGTTCCATCATCTGGCTCACGGTCATTTTCCCCCAATGCGATAGGGAATGAGGCGACAATTGGTTGATGCGATCAATGATTTCCTGATTGGAATTTGTGTTGTATAAGCTTTTCATAGGTTATTTTTTTGTGGCGACAATAGCGTAAACCATGGGTATTTTGTTGTCCAGATGTTTGATACGGAATTTGTTTGGCGCAAATTCTTCTACTTCATTAAAACAGCTGTATGGCGAATAATCGTACTCCTCAAAGGTATTAATTTCCAATGTATTTTTTATAAGAGATTGGAATACTTCTGTGAGCGGATGATTCCAGCTCACCGATTCGTTTTTCAGGGGAGCTTCTTTGTCGGCATAGGTACCTGAAGTCGTTTCAATAATCGTCTCGGTATTGAAATAACTGTATTCAATTTTTGTGAAATCATAATCAAACATCCATACAACCGGATGAAACTCGGCAAAAACAAATTTCCCACCGGGTTTTAGAAAATGATGAATCACCTGCGCCCATTTATCCAGATCGGGTAACCAGCCAATGGTTCCATAACTGGTAAATACGATATCGAATTCACCTTCCAACTGATGGGGTAAATCGTATACATCGGAACAAACAAAAGTAGCATCGAGATTGAGCTGTTCGGCCAGTTCGCGGGCTTTGGCAATGGCTTTGTCGGATAAATCCATACCGGTGACTTTGGCTCCCATACGAGCTAACGAAAGGGTATCCTGACCAAAATGGCATTGGAGGTGTAATATTTTTTTCCCGGTTACATCGCCCAATAAATGAAGTTCAATATCGTTTAATGTTGATTTTCCGTTTAAAAAGGCTTCCGTATTATAGAAGTCGGAATCCACGTGGTAGTCCACTTTTTGGTTCCAGGTGGCTTTATTCGTAGCTAAATAATCTTTTGGAATTTCCATATTGGTGTTTTTTGATGGATGCTTTTCGGAAAAAGTCCGAAAAGTGCTTTACAAATATACTGTTTGTCCGTTTTTCTCAACATGGGCTGCATATCTTTTCCTGTAATTTAAGATTTAATTAAGACTTATCGGATTAATTTTGTAGCATGAACTTATCCAAAACAGATGTTGGCTTTATGGCCATTGCAACAGGTTTAATTGTCGCAAACCTGTATTATTGTCAGCCCCTTATTATCCTTATTGCAAAAGAATTTGCCATTCCCGAAGATCAGGCGGGTACAATTACGTATCTGACACAGGCCGGATATGCTATCGGAATGTTTTTTATGGTTCCGCTGGGCGATAAACTGGAACGTAAAAAACAAATCCAGTTTACAACATTGGCGGCAGTTGTAGCGCTTATTATTGCGGCTACGGCTTCCAATTTCAGAATGCTGCAAATAGCCAGTTTCCTGATCGGTGCCGCTTCGATTGTTCCGCAATTAATTTTACCTTTATCGGCCAGTTTAGCCTCGCCAGAACAAAGAGGTAAGGTCATTGGAACGGTGATGAGTGGTCTGTTGGTTGGAATTCTGATCTCGCGAACCGTTAGTGGTTTTATCGGAGCCTGGCTTGGATGGCGTGGGATGTTTTGGATTGCAGCCGTTTTGTGTTTATTAATTGTAGTGGTGATTCAGAAAAAATTCCCGGTAAATAAACCCGATTTTAAAGGTACTTATGGCGAATTATTACAGTCGTTATTTTCATTGATCAAAACACAACCGATGCTACGCGAAGCCACTTTGATCAATGCGCTAAGTTTTGCACAGTTTGGAGCTTTCTGGACGACGATGGTATTGTTGTTATCCGGTGATCCGTTTAATTTTAACAGTGCAACAATCGGACTTTTTGGTATCGTAGGTGCTTCCGGTGCTTTGGCGGCTCCACTGGTTGGGAAACTCGGAGATAAAGGAAACCCAAGGGTCGTGATTGGTTATGGCTGTTTGTTATTATTGATCAGTTTTATTGTGTTCTATTTTTCTTCGGAAAGTATGATCGGAATTATGATCGGGATCGTATTTATCGATGTTGGCTTACAGTCGGTACATATTTCCAACCAGACGCGGGTATATTCGTTATTGCCCGAAGCACGTAACCGGATGAATACCGTATATATGTCGTTTAGCTTTTTAGGAACGGCGCTCGGATCGGCTTTTGGACTTTGGTTGTGGAATTTCGGAAAATGGCAGGCCTTTTCAATTGGTGGCGCGATGTTGTCGGTAGCCTCAATTATTATTTATGCGCTCACGTACAAGCGCAAATAAAGAAATTCACATTTTGTAAAATAAACTTATATTTGTTGCTCATTATATTTAAAATTAAAAAAAATGCAAGACGGAATTTACGCAAAATTTAATACGAATAAAGGCGTTATTTTAGTGAAATTAACGCATGATAAAACACCGGGAACTGTTGGTAACTTTATAGGACTGGCTGAAGGTAACCTGGAAAATGATGTTAAACCTCAAGGGAAACCGTATTATGATGGATTGAAATTCCACAGAGTAATCTCCGATTTTATGATTCAGGGAGGTTGCCCGCTAGGAAGTGGTGTTGGCGGACCGGGATATCAGTTTGACGATGAGTTTCACCCGGAATTAAAACACGATACACCAGGTGTGTTATCGATGGCCAATGCCGGACCTGGAACAAACGGATCGCAGTTTTTTATCACACATGTGGAAACACCTTGGTTGGACAATAAACATACCGTTTTCGGACATGTAGTGGAAGGACAGGATATCGTTGATGCAATTCAGCAAGATGATGTAATTGAAAGCCTTGAAATCGTTAGAGTAGGTGAAGAAGCACAAAAATGGAATGCTATTGAGGCGTTCCGTACTTTCGAAGGCTCTCGAGAAAAACGTTTAGCCGAGCAAAAACGTCAGGCAGAAGAAGCATTGGAAAAACTAGCTGCCGGTTTTGAAAAAACTGAAAGCGGTTTGCGTTATAAAATGATCCAGAAAGGAAATGGAAAACAAGCTGAAAAAGGTAAAACGGTTTCAGTTCATTATTCCGGATCTTTGGAGAACGGAATGGTTTTCGACAGCTCGTATAAAAGAAAACAACCTATCGAATTCCCATTAGGAAAAGGACATGTTATCGAAGGATGGGACGAAGGTATTGCCTTACTACAGGTTGGCGATAAAGCGCGTTTTGTGATTCCATCGTATTTAGGATACGGATCTCGTGGTGCCGGAGGTGTTATTCCACCGGATGCAACGCTTATTTTCGATGTGGAATTAATGGATGTAAAATAGTTATCGATTTGATTATAGTAAAAACTGCCTTATAAGGCAGTTTTTTTTATTTTTTATAATAGGCATTTTGAGTGTTTTTTGGCTCAAATATTCTTTTTAATGTGTTAAAATGTCCTTTTTTAATATGCGTGCATATTAGAATTGTGTTAAATTTAACAGTTCTTTATTAAATTATAACTTTTGTTAAAAGGTGTAATATTCTTGTAACCAGTTGTTTGGTTTTATTTTTTATATAAACTTAATTTTTTTATCGAAGCGAAAAAAAAAATAGTATTTTGGGAATGTCAATTATTTGCAAATAACACTCGACAACTCAATTAACTTTAAAAATTTAGTAATTATGAAAAATAATAAAGACCTTAAAAAGCCTTTTTTTGCGAATTTCCTAGAGAATCAAATGTCTAACGAGGAAAAAAGTACAGTACAAGGTGGTGATATCATCACATTAAAAACTGCGGATACGATCTACGTTACATTAAAATATCCATCGGATAACGAAGACGGACCTGGGCCAATCGTTACTTCAAAAAATTTGGATATGATGCAAACCATGAAATATCCATCGGATAACGACGAAACTGGAGGACCAATCTTAGTGCCAGACACAGATCCTACTATGTTGTAATAAAATTTACGGGCAATGACCTCTTTTGGGGACATTGCCTGTTTTTATTGTATGCCATGATATTATGTATAAGCCACAGTAATGATTTCTATACGATCGATATTGTAATAGAACGTTTAAAAGAACTGGGAAAAGAGGTTTTTCGATTAAATTCCGATACTTTTTCCGATCAGCTGGAATTTGAATATACAGTCGATCAACACGGACACACGGTCCGTTTAAAGCAAGATGGAGTACTGGTTTCTCTTGATGCTATCGAAGCGGTTTATTATCGAAAATTATGGCATATCAATGTGCCGGATGATCTTGATGACGCTTTTAAAAATATTTATCTTCAGGAATATACTACCATGCGTAGTCTTTTTTTTGAATCCCTCCGCCATCTTCCCTGGATGAATCCAATGGAATTGGATCACCGGATAGCGGAAAACAAACTGGAACAACTGGTTTTTGCCCGTAAATCGGGTTTAAATATACCGGAAACGCTTATTACCAACGAGCCTGAAAAGGTAAAAACGTTTTTCCATACCGTTTGTAACGGCAACATGATTGCCAAATTACACGGCTCTTTATCCCGAAGTATGAAAGGGGATACTCCTTTTTTTCCAACAACCCGAATCGAAGAATCCGATCTGGGACGTTTGGAAACTTTAGTGTACTGTCCGATGATATTCCAGCAAAACATCGAAAAAATGTATGAACTGCGAATTATCTATGTCGACGGTATTTTTTTTACCGGTAAAATTAATGCCCAGGCTTCAGAAGCCGGAAAAACCGATTGGCGTGCGGCAAAAGATATTATGCCGTCCTGGGAATTATATACCTTACCGGAACCAATTTGTCTGGCTCTTGAAAAAATGATGCGTGACATCGGTTTGTATTTCGGGGCAATTGACATGATTCGCCAAAAAGGAGGGCAATATGTCTTTCTGGAAGTAAACCCACAAGGTGAGTGGGGTATGATTCAGCGGGATTTGGGTTACCCGATCGGGCAAACCATAGCCGAAAAACTGGTAGCAAGAATCCGCTAAGGCAGCTTTGCTTTGTATTTGAAAATTAGTAATAACTGTTATATTGAAAACACCCGGTATGGGACTGTAGATAACACAAAAAAATAGTTATGGGAAAAGTATTGATCATTACGCATTCTCAGGATAATGAATGCATCGATATCGTATCGGGAAAAATTAGAGAACACGGCGGAGAACCGATCCGTTTTAATGTAGATGAATATCCGCTTAAATATAGTTTAAGTAGCTGTTTTGAAAACGGAGAATGGAAAATATATCTGGATTATGAAGGAACCCGGGTCGGGCTTCATGATTGTGTAGCATTATGGTACAGACGCAGTATGAATTTAGGCGGAGACCTGAGTCAAGTGCTGGAAAGAGAATATCTGGCTAGTACCTATGGTGAAATCCGCGCTACTTTATTTGGATTTTTAGAAAGTTTACCTTGTTTTCAGATCGGAAAATATAGTAAATACCGACGTTTGGATAGTAAAGAAGAACAAATGCGTATTGCCGATTTCCTGGGGATGAAAGTTCCGGAATCTTGTATTACCAATAGCCCGCAAGAGGCGAAACGTTTTGTAAGAGCGCATCCGAAAGGGGTGATTACCAAAATGCAAAGCTCGTTTGCCATCGAAAGAAATGGGGTTGAAAATGTTGTGTTTACGAATCTGATTAAGGAAGAAGATCTGGACGAAATTGAAACTTTACAATATTGTCCGATGCAGTTCCAGGAAAAACTGGAGAAAAAAGTAGAATTGCGAATTACAATCGTAGGAGATGAGGTATATGCTTTTGAAATCGATTCTCAAAAACTGGATAATGCCAAGTTAGACTGGCGTAGGGAAGGTGTTGAATTATTACAGGATTGGAAACCGTATGAGCTGCCTTCCGACTTAAAAGATAAGCTGCTACAAATGATGGATATGTATGAAGTGAACTACGGTGCGATCGATATCATTGTAACACCGGACGACGACTATTATTTCCTTGAAATCAATTCGGCCGGAGAATTTTTCTGGTTGGATCGACTACTGGAAGATAATCCGATTTCGGAGCAAATAGCCAAGGTACTTTTAGGTAAGGCGAACCGTAGGTATACGCCGGTTTTCGAAAGAAATACAATGACTGTTTAGTATAAAACGTTATAAATTATCTCATACAAAAATTAAAAGCGCTCTATTTAGGGTGCTTTTTTTATTTGCTTTTGTATTTTTACAATCCTATTGAATCATTATGCGCTACCTATTTATATTACCGTTGTTTTTTAGTTTTTTTACGACCAAAGCTCAGGTTGCCGTGCAACATTGCGGTTACGATTTTACGTCCTATCTGGTGTTGGATGTCCATGAAAATGGTAAAAAAGAAACCATTAAAGATTTAAAAATCACGATTGTGGATAGTGCGGGAAATGATGTGATCAACCTAAATAACGCCTATAGTTGGACCAATGCAAACAAGGCGTTGGTTTTTTCGTTGAATTATAAGATTGATGATAACGGCAAAAGAATTACAACAGAAACGGATAAAAATGCAAAGAGCCGTTGGTTTTTTCCTTTTGCAAAAGAAAATTATCTGCTTTCGGTAGCGAATACATTTCCGGCCGAAAATTTTTCGATAAAAGTAGAAGATGTCGACGGAAAGGCGAACGGTGGCTTGTTTAAAACACAAATCGTTCCGTTGAACAGCTATAATATGTATGTGTTGTGTTCGGCACAAAACGAACGACAGGCAATGCAGTTCGGACCCAGAACCAACCGACCGGTAGAGATTATTCTGGAACGTTAAACAGTAGGCATAAAAAAACACCATCAGTATAGGAAGGTGTTTTTTTATGGATTATTCTTCAATCGGGTTGGAAACCGAAATAATGCGCAGTGATTTTACTCCGGCCGGCATTTCCCAATCGACTTCATCATTTTCTTTAAAACCGATCAGCGCGATGCTAAGCGGTGCAATTACCGATACTTTTCCTTCTTTGATATTGGAAAGTTGCGGCAGTACAATCTGAATTTTCATACGTTGTTTGGCTTTTGTATCTTCAATTTCCACAAAAGAATTGATACGTACAATATTGTCTTCCAGGACATCGTTTTTGTTTACAATGGCTCGGTCCAACTCCTGCGACAATTGCATTATTTCTTTTTTACTGGTACTGTTCTGACTGCTTTTTGTCAATTCACGAAGCAACTGATAATCGGTCAGTGTTAATACAGGTATTGGTTTCATAACTATTATCTTTAAAAATTAGACATTTCCTTTTTACTATTCGTTTCTTTTTCTTTAAAATATAACTCGGCAAAACTCTGGTTGGAATTACCTGATGTTCTGCGGTAAAAGACACCTGGTGTAATCTCTTTCGGGTTTTCAAAACCACAGGCTCCGATAAATTCACCTAAAGCTTTCATCGTATTTTTATGGAAATTCGCCACACGCACACTCTTATCGGTGATATCAATTCCTTTGTATAACGCTTTATCCTGAGTTGCAATTCCTACCGGACACTTTCCGCTATCACACTGTAACGCCTGGATGCATCCCAGCGAAAACATCATTCCACGCGCACTGTAACATGCATCGGCACCCAGAGCCATTGCTTTTGCCATATCGAAAGCAGAAATTACTTTTCCGGCAGCAAGAATTTTGATTTGCTCGCGAATTCCGTATTGGCGTAGGGTAGCGCTCACAAATACCAGTGCATCCGATAAGGCCATTCCCATATAATCGATAAATTCCATTGGAGCAGCTCCGGTTCCACCTTCTGCTCCGTCAACAGTGATAAAATCCGGAAAAATCCGGGTTTCCATCATCGCTTCTACAATGGTTACAAATTCGTCCTGACGACCGATACAGATTTTAAAACCGACTGGTTTTCCATTGGATAACTGTCGTAACTGATTGATAAAATACAAAAGCTCGATAGCATTGCTAAACGCCGTATGTGCCGATGGTGAATGTACTGTAGTATAGGGTTCAATACTTCGAATCTTGGCAATTTCGGGTGTGTTTTTTTCCGCCGGCAATAATCCGCCGTGACCCGGTTTGGCACCTTGCGACAACTTTAACTCGATCATTTTTACTTCCGGATAAGCGGCTCTTTCGGCAAATAATTCATTCGAAAACGTACCATCCTGATTACGACAACCAAAATATCCGGTTCCGATTTGCCAGATTAAATCACCTCCCTGACGATGATAGTCACTAATACCACCTTCGCCGGTGTTATGCGCAAATCCACCCATTTTGGCACCTTTGTTTAAAGAAGTAACGGCTGTTTTACTCAACGCTCCGTAGCTCATCGCACTAATGTTTAAAATGCTGGAACTATAAGGTTGCAAACACTGTGTATTCCCAATCGTAATACGGAAAGTCGATTCGTCTGCCTTTTTAGGATATACCGAATGTGCCGCCCATTCATAGCCGATACGATTCGGGTCGTCCTGCATTCCAAAGGATACCGTTTGTTTTTCGTTTTTGGCACGTTGGTAAACGATAGATCGTTGCCGTCGGTTAAAAGGTTTCCCGTCCAGTTCGCCTTCAAAGAAATACTGGCGGAATTCGGGGCGAACCGATTCGAACAGATAACGCATCCTGCCAATTAACGGGTAGTTACGACGAATGGAGTGGCGTGGCTGAAAGGTGTCGACAGCAATAATAACCATCAGGGCTATCGGAAGTAAGAGGACTTCCCAGGCCCAACCGTGGAATTTTACAAAATACAAACCTGCGATTAAAGCGGTAATCGCTACAAACCAAATAATTTGACGTGCAACAAGGGATGCAAAAAACTTTTTAGATGTCATGATAAATATACAAAAGTGTCCGGCAGCGTTTATCGGCCGAAAAAAATTAATTTACTGTATAAAGTGTAAAGGATGTACCCGCGTATATATGCAAAAAGAAAAACGAACTATATACGGGGCCTAATTGATGAAGGCTTTGTTGTGCGAAAATAGAACAGCCAGACTGCGTTTCCTTACAGAAAGCAATGGCCTGATAACCGTTAATAGAGGACTACTTAACATGGTGTTCTTTTTGTTTACACAGGGCAAAGGTAGGTATTTTTTTTATATCTGCATTATTTCCACTTAATATTGCAGCCCAGACTGGGTTTTTGAATCGGATTGATCACCCTGTTATAAACGATTCCGTCGATGGCACCGCGTAAATCACTACCACTTAATGGAATACCGTTCCCAGGTCTGCTGTCATCCAATTGTCCACGGTAGACCAGTTTATTCAAGCTGTCGAATAAATAGAAATCGGGCGTACAAGCCGCATCATAGTCGCGTGCAACCTGTTGGGTTTCATCATACAGATAGGGAAATTCAAATTTGTTTTCAAAGGCAAATTCGGTCATTAATTCCGGGGCATCCTGCGGATAATTAACAATATCGTTACTCGAAATCGCGATAAAACCAACGCCTTGTACGCGATAGTCGTTAGCAATTCGAACCACTTCTTCTATAACATGATGTACAAACGGACAATGGTTGCAGATAAACAACACCACAGTTCCTTTTTCGCCTTTTAAATCGGAAAACGAATAAAACGTATCTGACGAATTGGTGTCTTTTAGGTAAAATTCAGGAGCAATAGTACCTAATGGTAACATATTTGACGGAGTACGGGCCATATTTAGCAGATTGTTAAAAGTGCCTAAAGATAAGAATTTACCGAATGATTTGCTAATTTTGAAAAAAACGAATCTAAAAAGAAAATGAATCAAGAGACTATTTCGTGGGACGATTTTGAAAAAGTAGAAATGAGAGTCGGAACCATTTTGGAAGTTAACGATTTCCCTGAAGCCCGTAAACCGGCGTATCAACTAACCATCGATTTTGGAGCGGCAATCGGAATCCGAAAATCATCAGCACAAATCACTAAACATTATACAAAAGAAGCCTTAACCGGCCGACAAATAATTGCGGTGGTGAACTTCCCCAAAAAACAAATCGGAAAGTTTATGAGCGAATGTTTGGTTATGGGGGCTGTTGCCGGAGATGGCGACGTCATATTATTGTCTACTGATTTTAAAGTAGAAAACGGATTGCGAATTGCTTAATCAGGAATTAGCCCATTTCGAAAACGAATACCGTTCACTAGTACGATATAAATGGGCTTTTTCCCGAAATTGTAATGGCGTTAATCCGGTGTGTTTTTTAAAAAAACGCCCAAAATAGGAAGGATCTTCAAACTGTAAATCATAGGAGATCGTATTTATGGGATGATCTTGTACTAACTGTTTTTTGATTTCAAGCAGCAACTGCTGATCGAGATGCTGTTTTAAGGTTTTACCGGTAACCGATTTTAATAATGAACCCAGGTATTTTGGCGAGCATTGTAATTGGGCAGCATAAAAACCGGGTTCCCGTTCGGTAGTAAAATGTGTTTTGATCAATTCAAAAACAGGATATAACCGGTCGTTTAGCTTTTTGTTAGCGGTCGGTTTATAGTGTTTGTCCAAAGCGAGTAAAAGCGCCTGTAAATAATGTTTGATCAGATTAAAGTTGATCGTTTCACTTTGTTGTTCCATTTGGATCAATTCCATGAGTTTTTTAAAAACAGGTTGGGTTTCGGTCGGAATATCTACAAATTTAGCCTCCTGAAACGGAATAAACAATTGCAATTGCATAGCGGCGATGTCCAGGAAGTTTTTATCAAAAAGCAAAGCCCTGGCACGAAGGGAAATGTCGTTTAGATAGTGTATTTGCCCGGGAAGAAGCATATAAACACGGTTCGGATGTACCGGTAGCGCTTCAAAGTCAATATAATGAGTACCGTTGCCGTTTTCAAAAAAAAGAATTTCATAAAAATCGTGACTATGCGGTGGCATCTCAAACAATATAGGGTGTTGCCGGTAGTTGTAATCACATAGAATAACCGGACGTGTATCGTCCGGAAATTCAAGGTTGTGTAACATTATTATATCGGTTGCTGCCATTGCATTAAACATTCGATTTCCCCGGTACCAATTTCCAGACTTTCTTCTACAAGGGTAAATCCCTGTTTCTGATAAAAACGGATACTTGGGGCATTCTTTTTATAAACTTTTAATTCTATAACGGACTGTTCCTGTTTTACAAAATCGATCAGTTGTTTTCCGATTCCTTTGCCTTGCTGGTCCACAGCTACAAATATAGCAGCCAAAAAGGAATCGACCATGGAAATAAATCCTCCAATGGTATTGTTTTCGATAAAAATATAGGTGTCGGAGTTGGGCAAATAGCTGGTAGCCATTTCCGTTTTATGCGCTTCCCAGTATTCGGCAGGAATAAAATCGTGTGCTTTTACTGAGGTGGTATACCATAAGGTAACGGTTTCTTCGATTTCGGAAGGGTGTATTTTTCGTATCATTTTGTTTTAATTTATTTGCTGACAAAAATAGTAGGGACCGAACGAAACCTTATCGGACAAATGGAAGATAGTATCGGACTTTTGGACAATAACCTATAGTTATTGAAATTAGGCTATTGTCGTCCAGATCACAGCAAAGGATACTACGGAAATAAAGAACCACAACAGTATTCCTTGTAATAAGGGGCGTATTCCGGTTTTTTTAAGCGATTCACGGGTTAATCCGGCTCCGATAAGAAATAAAGTGACCACTAACCCTTTTTTGGCTATTAGTACAATGGTGTCGTTTAAAACCCGGAAATCCGGAAAGTAGCTGTTCCAAAGCATGGCCAGTACAAAAAGGAAGATAAAATAGGGAATGGAAATTCGACTTTCTTTGTTTTTAAAGATAAAGGAAGTAGCCAGTGACAATGGAATAATCCAAAGAGCGCGTTGTAGTTTTACGGTGGTGGCAACCTGAAGTGCCGTATCGCCAAACCGTTGTGCCGCTCCTACAACCGAACTGGTGTCGTGTATGGCAATGGCACACCACATTCCAAATTGCGTTTCACTCATTCCAAATAAATGTCCTAAAAACGGAAACAGGAACAACGCAATCGAATTCAGAATAAAAATAGTCGCCAGTGAAACCGATATTTCAGATTCGCGCGCTTTTATAATCGGTGTTAATGCGGCAATGGCACTTCCACCACAAATTGCCGTTCCGGCCGATATCAGGAAACCGGTTTTTCGCGGAATCCGTAAAAATTTACCAAGAATAATACCTAAGATAAGCGTTGTCGTAATGGATCCGATTGTAAAAAGAAAACCTTCTTTACCGGTTTGTAGCGCGTCGGTCAGATTCATCCCAAATCCCAATCCGACTATAGAAAACTGCAATAGGATTTTGGTGAGTTTATGGCTGATTTTTTCAAACGGATTGCCTATAAATTGAGTGAGTATAAAACCGGATAAAAGTGCTAATGGAGCGCTGATAAAAGGAAAAAGGCATAAGGTGATACCCAGGAGGTAGATTCCTTTTTTAAGGTTAGGGGAAAATTGCGGAAATGTCATGGTGTTTTGTTTTGTTTGTTCGACAAAGTTCCGCCAATAAACAAGGCGACACCAATGATAAATAGTTATAAGTTATAACTTTTGGTTATACTGTTTTGTGCAAATCGTACAAACATTTCCGGGATTTTTTCCAACTGTCCCTGTAAATGCGTAAAGTAAAATACCCGTTTAATATCGATGTCATCGATATCAATGACTTTAAATTGTCCCTCTATGATTTCTTTGCTAACCGCCGAAATCGAGAGCAAAGCCATACAGTTGGAATTGGCCAGAAACGATTTTATACTTTCGGTACTGCCAAGTTGCATAATCAGGTTTAATCCGTTTATTGGAATATCGTGTTTGCGAAGTTCATGCGCGATAATTTCCAGACTACCGGAACCGTTTTCCCGTAACACCAACGGAATACTTAGAAGTTCTTCTTTGCCGATTCGGTCTTTGTTGGCCAATTCCTGCGAAGTATGTACTACAGCTACAATTTCGTCTTTTAGAAAAGGTACGTATTTTAAATCCTTGTTTTTGGATTTCCCCTCCACAATTCCCAGTACTACTTTTTTCTGTAATACGGCTTCTTCGATTTTTTCGGTATTGGCATCGAGTAGTGAAATTCGGATATCCGGAAAATGTTTGTAAAAATTTGCCAGTATCGGAGGAAGAATATAATGACTCAGTGTGGTGCTGGCACCCAATAACAATTCGCCGGCCTGTTTTTCTTTTAGCAATCCCAGATCGTATTGGATTTTCCGGTAGATTTCAAAAATCGATTCCGCATGTCGGTATAGGATTTCCCCGGCTTCTGTAAGGGTTATTTTATTTCCCCGGCGTTCAAATAAACGGATATCCAGTTCGGTTTCCAGTTCTTTGATATTTTTAGTGACTGCCGGTTGGGTGATGCATAAGACGTCCGCCGCTTTGGTAAAGCTTAAGTGACTGGCGACAGTGTGGAATACTTTTAGGCGTATATCAGACATATTCGGAACAATTTATAGTAAAGGTACGATTTATAATTATTTTATCGGTTTATACTTCGTAAGGCGCGTTTGATTATATAGATGGTTTCTTTACTTTGACTTTCTTTTTCCCAATTTTTGCACAAATTGACTACAAAATCCGGTCGGGTTTTGGAGGCATCATTAAGCCAGTTGGCTACGCTGTCGCGGACATATTTGGAGTTATCCGATTTTAAGGGTTCCAGGATTACAAGGGCCGGTTCAGGTGTCTCTTTCAAGGTCTCAATATGTTTGCACCAAACACCTCTTGGCCGGATGGATTCGCAGGCAAACCTACGGATATATTCGTTTTCGGAAACGGTCCACGGTGTGAGTAAACGAATGGCCTGCTCCAGATTTTCGGTAATATCGGCACGAAGTGCAATCCAGCTGATTTCCCGTACGCCAAAATGGGTATCCGCAGCAAATGGACGCATCCGTTCCAGTTTTTCCTCCAGTGAATGGTCACTTTTTCCAATAAAATAAGTCGCCCAACAACGTACGGTATCCGACGGATGTGTGGCCAGTTTTTCAAATAGCGTTGTATCGTTGTAAAGATAACTTTGGGTTAAAAGACGCACACCAATCGTTTCGTTGACAACCGTAACGGTTTGTTTCTTCAAATTGGCTATATCGGTCAGAATATCGTTGAGGTAGTCTTTGCGGTTCCAGTGCGTGAGTACCGCTTCCAACAGTTGTTTGTGGTTGATGGCCAGCCATTCGTTCAGGTTGGCCGATTCGATACTGCCATTGTTGAGTTGTTCCCGTATTTCCGGAGGGATTTGAGCGATGGTTCGGGCGCCTTTTCGTACGGTCATAATTGGGCTGTTAGTGTTGCGATTTCAATACGGTTTCTATAGTCGGGATCAAGGTAAATATAACGGATCAGAGCGTTGCGATCGATAACAAATATAGCAGGAATTGGCAACATACCACTGGTATCGGCATTGAAATCCTCTAGTTTAATACCTAATTGCTGGTAGTGGGGACGTACAAAATCCTGTAGCCGAAAGGTAATGCCTAATTGTTGTGCAAGTTTGTTTTCGGAATCGGTTAACAGGGGAAAGGATAGCCGATGGGTTTGTTGTAAGTTGTCATTATAAACAGGTTTTTGCGGACTAATCGCAATCAGTCGGGATTTTTTGGCATGAAAAAGAGGCAACGCCTTTTCCAGTGCCTGTAATTCGAGATTGCAATACGGACACCAGGATCCTCTGAAAAAGGCAATGATCAGTTTTTCTTCCGTATGGACATCCTGTAAACGAATCGTTTGTCCCGATGGATCTGTAAGTTCAAATTCCGGAAATGAAGCACCGATTTTAACGGTATCTTTTTCGCAATAGGTCGCCTGTAAATCGGTTATGGAATGCTGGAAGTTCATAAGGGTTTCCAACGGAACCTGTGTTGCGAGTTGTTCATTAAGGGCTTTGATTTGTTCTTGTAGTGTGGGCATCGTATTTTCTGTTATTTTTGTAAAGATCATCGCTTTAAATGAAGCACACAATACCGCATTTTTTTACCCCATAGGGCGAAAAAGGACACTTTTACTGGATTACAGTCTATTCCGTAAAATAAAATTCTGATAAAAAACATGAAAACTAAAATACGCATTACCGAAAATAAGATTTGTCCGTTGGAAGAAGCCGTGAATACCATTAGCGGAAAGTGGAAAATTCCGATTTTATGGCAGATGAATGAAGGTATTCGCCGACCGAGTGAATTGTTGAGAGGGATTGCCGTAGTCGACCGTCGGGTTTTAAATCAACAACTTCGGGAAATGGAATCCGACGGATTAATACAAAAAGAAGTCTTTCCGGAAGTACCGCCACGAGTGGAGTATACGCTCACACCTTTAGGCGAAAATCTGGTTCAGGTTTTATGGTCGTTAAATAGTTGGGGCGAAACCCTGATTGCACATCGGGAATCACAATATACCATTTGATTTTACGTTAGAATCTTGTAAAAATAAAACTACATGACAGCTCCCCAATGGCTCCTGCTTTTACTATTTTTGTCCGGAATACCAACTGTAGTCGCACAGGTTGACAGTACGTATATCGGGAAATTTCCTCAGGAATATTCGGCTCGGGTATATCTATCCCGAAAGTTTGTGACGTTAAGCAGTGAATACCCGGATGCCGATAACAAGGAATATACGGCCAATAGTCCGTTTGCCATTGGAGCAGGTTTTACCTGGGGAAATTCCGGATTGAGTTATAGTTACGGCTTTGGTTTCCTGGCAGATAAATCGAAAGGAAAAACCCGGTATTTTGATTTGGAATACCATTATTACGGACGAAAAATTGTTCTTGACTTTTTCGGATTGGATTATGAAGGATTGTATTATCAGGATACGGAAAATGACGTGCTGAATATGTATCCCGATGCACAACTGACCAATATTGGCGTTTTTGGACAGTATGTGTTTAACGGAGAACGCTTTTCCTATCGTGCCGCTTTCGATCAGGTTCAGGTGCAGTTAAAATCGGCGGGTAGTTTTTTACTCGGTGGAGGAGCGTATTACAACCGGGTTCGCGCCGATAATGTATTTGGTTTCCGAAAAGAATTGTATCAGATCGGACCAAGCCTTGGGTATGCCTATACCTGGGTGATCAACCCAAAGTTTTTTGTAACAGGGTCTTTAACGCCGGGTGTTACCATGGGGTTTAAAAACTTCGAAGACAAGATTGACTGGAACCCCAGTTTGTTTTTCCGCTTTGCTTCCGGCTATAATATCAATGACTGGTCGGTCAATCTTTCGTTCCTGATGAACCGATTGTATGTTTCCTACGAGCAAAGCAACCAGGTAGGTGTAAGCACTGCCACTTTACAGCTCATGCTGGTGAAGCGTTTTGACAGTTCTTCCCGGTTGCTTAAAAAATTGCCCCGACTGTAGTAGATATAAAACTAAAGCCAGGAACCAAATTTGCGGATAAAGTGTTCCTTGGCGATTTGTACCAGAAAACAATAACCAATTAATATACCGATTAACCAGGGAAAATAGGCTAACGGTAATGGTTCCAGGTTAACCGAATGCGCAAACGGCGTAAACGGAAGTAGCAACCCGATTAGCATTACCAATGAGGTTAGTGCAACTACCGGAGCCGTAGCCCAACTTTGCAGGAACGGAATTTTCCGGGTACGGATCATATGAACAATCAATACCTGTGAAAGGAGGCCTTCTACAAACCATCCGGTCTGAAACAGATGTTGGTGTTCGGGTGTATTCGCTTTAAAAACATAAAACAAAACGGCAAAAGTCATATAGTCGAATAGGGAACTTACCGGTCCGATATACAACATAAACCGACTAATACTGTTGGCATCCCATTTTTGTGGTTTTTCCAAAAATTCGTCGTCCATCCGATCCCAGGGAATGGAGATTTGTGAAATGTCGTATAACAAATTCTGAATCAGTAATTGTATCGGTAACATCGGTAAAAACGGCAAAAATATACTGGCACCAAGCATACTGAACATATTGCCAAAATTGCTACTGGTGGTCATTTTGATATATTTGATGATGTTCCCAAAAGTCCGACGGCCATAAATCACGCCTTTTCGTAACACCATCAAATCTTTTTCCAACAAGATAATATCGGCACTTTCTTTAGCGATGTCAACAGCGGTATCCACCGAAATGCCTACATCGGCATTGCGTAAGGCGGGCGCGTCGTTAATGCCATCACCCATAAAACCCACCGTATGACCTTGCTCCTGAAACAAGCTTACAATTCGGGATTTCTGTACCGGATTTAATTTGGCAAAGATACTGGTGGTTTCCAGACGTTCGCTTAGTTGATCATCGGTTAGTTGGGCGATTTCATTTCCCAACAAAACCTGATGAAACGGAATCCCTACGTCCCGGCATATTTTTTTGGTTACGATATCATTGTCGCCGGTTAATACTTTGATCGAAACACCGAGTTTTTGCAAACTTTCAATGGCTGGTTTGGCCGATGGTTTGGCCGGATCCAGAAAGCCGATAAACCCCGTGAGCACCATATTGTTTTCATCGGCAATGCTATAATTGGCACTTCGACTGTCGTATTCTTTAATCGCAACCAATAAAACGCGTAAACCGTCTTCGTTGAGTTTTTTGGAGGTTTGCATAACCGTAGCCCGGATGCTATCGTCCAACGGAACTATGGCGTCATTTTCAATATGAATCTGCGCATTTTCACCGGGATAAAAGGCATGAGAACAAAGTCCCAATAGTTCTTCCACGGCGCCTTTACAAATGAGTAGCTGTTTCCCGTTTTTTTGCTCGAGTATAACACTCATACGGCGGCGTTGAAAATCGAATGGGATTTCGTCTACTTTACGGTAGTTTTCTTCCACTTTTAAATAATCGTGCAGTTCAACGTGTTCGAGCACCGCTACATCCAACAGGTTTTTGAGTCCGGTTTGGTGAAAGCTGTTAAAATAGGCCCATTTTAAAACTTCGTCGTCTTCGTTTCCTAAAACGTTGAGGTGGCGTTCCAGGATAATTTTATCCATCGTAAGCGTACCGGTTTTATCGGTACACAAAATATCCATCGCGCCAATGTTTTGGATTGCGTTAAGCCGTTTGACGATCACTTTTCGTTTGCTCATGTTTTTGGCACCTTTCGCCAGATTGGCGGTGACGATCATCGGAAGCATTTCCGGGGTTAATCCAACTGCAATCGCGATAGCAAAAAGCAACGCATCCAGCCAGTTGTTTTTGGTTATTCCATTGATCATAAAAACCAGCGGAACCATAACCAGCATATAGCGAATCAATAGCCAGCTTACTTTATTCACGCCTTTGTCGAAACTGGTTTCCGGGCGTTTGCCGCTAAGAGCTTTGCCGATTTTACCCAAATAGGTGTCTTTACCGGTCGCAACGACAATAGCAGTTGCCGTGCCACTAATAACATTGGTTCCCATAAAACAGCTATTGTCAAATTCCAACGGCGATCTGGAATCTTCGGCGATTATCGGGCTTTCATTTTTTTCCAGCGGAAGTGATTCTCCGGTTAAAATCGCCTGACTTACAAAGAGGTCTTTCGATTGCAGAATACGGATATCGGCCGGAATCATATCGCCGGCACTTAGATACACCACATCGCCCGGTACGATGTCTTTAAAATTGACTTCCTGTTTTCCGGAACTACTGCGCAATACTGTGGCCGTTGTTTCGACCATGTTTTTCAATTCTTCGGCAGCCTTATTACTGCTGAATTCCTGCCAGAAGCGAAGTAAGGAGCTCAAGATAACCATAACGCTCACCACGACTATGGTTTTATAATCCTGTTGTCCCGGTTCGGCCAGGATAATGTCCATTACGACTGAAATCATCAATAATACCAATAGTACAATGATAAACGGATTGATAAACGCACTCCATAATTGGCTGTACCACGGATCGGGTTTTTCATGCAGAATCTCGTTTGATCCGTAGACCTTTCTTTTTTCGTCGGCCTGTACGTCGGATAACCCTTCCGGCCGACTCTCTAATAGGGTGTAAATAGTAGTGGTATCGGCTTTTGCTGTTTCGAAAAGTCGGTTGGTTTCAAAAACCGGAAAACCTTTTGGGGTGTTTTTTATTTTTGAGGTAAACATTCGGATACTTTTTTAGATCGGTGGTTTCTTTTATAAGTGGATTTCGTTTGAACACGATTTCCTGACTAGGGTTTCAGCCAAAAAAGAATCCAGGTCAAGCCCCAGAAAAGTATCGTAATTTTTAACCGGTGACTGGTTTTTAACCGGTTTGAAAAAGCTAATGATTGAAAAAAAGAATTTCATGACATCCATGTTTTGTCGCTATAAGACAAACAACATCGGCTTGTCTTTATAGAGAAATGTTAGTACTTAATTCGGGATAATCGTCCATGATTATAATTATTGTTAAGGCAAAAGTAAGACAAGAATTCGAACAGGGCTGTTAGAGACACTTTAGAATATTATTAGAAAAATATTAGAGCACCTATTTTATATTTTAAAATGTAATTAAGGGATATAGTTGTTATTCAGTGATATAAACCTTAAAATTTTATTAGTAATCAAAATTAGGCTTTAAAAAGTTAATAAAGCGATGTTTTTTTAGTAATTTAGGTAGCACGATCCCCAAAACCCAAATTCCTATGACCGCAATTGTTTTTAGCGATGCTATTCCTGGCAGTATCCGGTATTCCAAAACCGGAAATGATTCCGATAACCTGTAATACTCCGGTAGTATGAAAACGGCTTTGTTATGTTATCAGGACGGAGCTTTTACCAGTGTAAGAAACGATGAGGCACTCGTTTTTTCCGAAGCGCAGCTGGTAATGGGCTTTGGCGCTCCCGAATTGGTTAGCGCCCCGGAATCTTACGATTTTTTAAAACAGCAGTTCCCATCAGCCAATATCGTTTTATGTTCGTCTTCCGGTGAGATTTACGACAAGGAAGTGCGCGACGGTACCATTACCATCAGCGCCAGTACATTTGTGTCTACTACGATGGCAACAGCTATGGTGGCTATCGATGATTTTACATCGGCCTATGATGCCGGGAAGGCACTCATCCAACGTATGCCGGTTGTCGGTTTGCGATTGGTGTTGGTATTGTCCGATGGCGGTAAAGTAAACGGTAGTGAGCTGGTGAAAGGAATGAATGCGGTGAAACCCGATCATGTGTTGATCACCGGTGGATTAGCAGGCGATGCCGATCGGTTTGAAAAGACCTATGTCGGATTAAACGGTTATCCCGAACCGGGAAAAATTGTAGCTATTGGTTTTTATGGCGAAAAACTGGTGTTGTCACACGGTTCGTTGGGAGGATGGGAGGCTTTTGGATTGGAACGTATTGTAACCCGATCCGAACAAAACATCGTATATGAAATTGATCATAAAAATGCGCTGGATTTGTATATCAATTATCTCGGGGAATATGCCGCCGAATTACCGGGTTCAGCATTGCTCTTTCCATTATCGCTTACGTTGGAAGGTAGTAACGAAACCGTGGTACGGACCATACTTTCTATTGATAACGTCGCTAAAACAATGACGTTCGCCGGAGATTTGCCCGAAGGAAGTAAGGTGAAATTTATGAGGGCGAATTTTGATAAACTGATCGATGCTGCCAGTGATGCCGCCGGTTCCTGTCTTATGATAGCCCAGGCCAGTCCTAAACTTGCATTATTGATCAGTTGTGTGGGACGGAAAATAATATTAGGAAACAGAATAGAGGAAGAGGTCGAGGCCGTAGCCGAGATGTTTGGCACGCAAACAGTATTAACCGGATTTTATTCCTACGGAGAGATATCGCCTTTACAGCCTTTTTCAAATTGTGAATTTCATAACCAGACGATGACAATCACAGGACTTAATGAAATGGAATAACTATGACGTATCATAAACTATTACAACGGCAAATCAATAAGTATTTGCCAAAAGCACTTCGGCAAAATAACGATTTGAACGATTTTCTGGCGGTTATTGATGCGACGTACCGGAGTTCTGAAAAAGAGAAGAACATCATGCATCACGCTTTTCAGGAAAGTGAACGGGAATACAGCGAAGTACACGACAGCCTGAAAAAAGAGTATGAACTTAAAAAACGATCTATCGATAATTTATATGATAGTTTACAGCAAATTAATGAAACACCTATCGCAATTAGCGATCAGGAGAAAAACGACCTGTTGTTTATTTCCGGTTATCTGAGCGAGCAGATTAACAAACGAAAAGCATCTGAAGAAAGTCTGAACCATACCATTCAGTTGCTTAAAACGCTTCTGGCGAATCTTCAGTCGGGGATTATGGTGGAAGATAAAAATCGGAATATACTATTCGCAAATCAGCTGTTTTGCGACTTTTTTGCGTTGGGGAGAACACCCGACGATCTGATTGGAGCGGATTGTAAGGCTATTGTGGCCGAACGTAGTCATTTGTTTAAAGATCCCGTACTGTTTAAAAAACGTTTCGAAACGGTTTTTAAAAACAAAATGATGGTGACCAACGAGATTATGGAAACCGCCGACGGGCATTTTTTTGAGCGGGATCATATTCCGATTCTGGTAAACGGAGCCTTAATGGGGCATTTGTGGAAATATACCGATGTGACCGAACGGGAAAACGCACTTTCTCTGATCGAAGAGAGTGAAGCACGCAATCGTTTGATCATGAATGCGTCGCTGAATGCGATCATTACGATCGACAGTAAAGGAAAAATCACCTTTTGGAACCGCCAGGCCGAAAAAATGTTTGGCTGGTCACAGTTGGAAGTTCGGGGTAAGAATCTGGCCGAAACCATTATACCGGAACGCTATGTGATCAAACACAACGAAGGATTAAAACGCTATCTGGAAACCGGAGAAGGACCGGTTTTAAATAAACGAATCGAGCTGAGCGGACTAAACCGCGCCGGAGTTGAATTTCCTATTGAGCTTTCGATTTTGCCAATCGAACACAACGGGGAAAAGTTTTTCTGCGCTTTTATTCAGGATATATCTGAACGGAAAAAAGCCGAAAACAGTCTGAAAGCACAGGAAGAAAAATACCGCAATATCATAGCCAATATGAATATGGGGCTTATCGAGGTAGATCGCGATGAAAATATCCTGTATGCGAACCAGGGCTTTTTGTCGATTTCGGGATATGAACTGGAGGAAATCCTCGGAAAATATGCCCCGGATTTATTTATGTTTGAAGAACATCTGGAACTGGTTAAAACCAAACGGAAATTACGGGAAAAAGGGATTTCGAATTTGTTTCAGATACCGGTTAAAAATAAAAAAGGCGAAAAACGCTGGTGGGCGATTAGCGGCGGACCAAATTATGACGATAACGGACAATGGATCGGTTCCATTGGAATCCACCTCGATATTACGGAACAGAAACGGTTGGAGATTGCCCTTAAAAATCAGAAAATAAAAGCACAGCAGGCTTCCAAATCGAAGGAAGCATTTCTGGCGCAAATGAGCCACGAAATCCGGACGCCTTTAAATGCGATTGTCGGTTTTCTTAGAGAATTAGGAAAACAACAGCTCACATCAACCCAGCGGGATTATATCAACAACAGCGAAATTGCATCCAAACATCTTTTGGCGATTATTAATAATGTACTGGACATTTCGAAAATCGAAGCAGGTGAAATGACCTTGGAAAATACCGATTTCGTATTGGAAAATACAATCGGAAACGTGATTACCGTTTTAAGTCCGAAAGCACGGGAAAAAGGATTAACCGTTAGTAAAAACATAGCTCCGGAGGTGAGTAAGGTCTTAAAAGGAGATGAATTGCGACTCGAACAGATATTATTTAACCTGTTGGGGAATGCGATTAAATTTACCGCTAGCGGAGCCATTAGTATCAACTGTGTTTTGGAAAATAAAGAAACCGGATGGCAAAAAATTAAAATATCGGTACAAGACACCGGGATAGGAATGGATGCCGGTTATATGAAAAATATCTTTAAAAAGTTTTCACAGGAAGATAAAGCAGTGACGACCAAAAAATACGGTGGTACCGGATTGGGAATGTTTATCACCAAAGAATTGGTGGAACTGATGAAAGGGCGGATTGAAATTGAAAGTGAAAAAGGAAACGGAACGACATTTCACGTATACCTGAAACTGGAAGAAGGCAATCTGGAAAAAACACAAACTGCCGGACGAAAAATGGAACCGGGAAGTCTTAAAGATGTTTCGGTTTTATTGGTAGAAGACAATATATTGAACCGTATGGTGGCGCAAAATTCACTTAAATATTACAACTGTCAGGTTGAAGAAGCCGAAAACGGTTTAAAGGCACTGGAAATTTTAAAACAGCGAAAATTTGATATTATTCTGATGGATATTCAGATGCCGGAAATGAATGGAATCGAAGCGACACAGGCAATCCGTAAGGAATTAAAACTGAATACACCAATTATAGCGCTAACGGCCAATGCTTTTAAAACCGAAATAGACCGTTGTTATGCTGCGGGAATGAACGATTATGTCACCAAGCCGTTTGACGAAGAGTTGTTGATCAGGTTGATTGCCAAATATACCGTACACGATCGGACGCCGGTAAAAGAAGCGCCGGAACGCAGGTTATACGATCTGGATATGTTACGGGAATTATCCGGTAACAGTTCTGATTTTATCCGGGAAGTCGTAAACGTTTTTAGAGTGCAGGTAGCCGAACTGATTGAATGTGGGGAAAAAGCGATGGAAAAACAGGAATTTGCCGAATTGGGTAAACTGGTTCACAAAATCCGACCGAGTGCAGAAAGCCTAAAAATAACCTCGATTGCGGATGAATTAAAATTATTGGAGCAAATGGCAAAAGAATCTGACGACGACGAATCGCTTAGGACCTTATATGCTTTTGTAAGACAACAACTGGAAACCGTGGTGGCGCAATTGCAACAACACGAACTCGATTAAATGATATTGTTTTTAAAGGTTTCGTTGAGGTGATCGCAGAAACCCTTAAAAACGTGCATCAAAAAAAGCTAGTTATGGATCGTTTAAAATTCCAGTTGCAGGTTCCACTGATGGGTGTGGTTATAATAAAAAACAGCATTCGAATGTTCTTCGAGTTTTCCGTTATGAAGTACAAACACCTGATCGGCATTTTTGATGGTTTCCGGATTACGGGTAATAATAATAACGGTTTTGTTTTTTATTAGTTCCTGTTTGGCTTTTTGAAGGTAAATCATATCCATTGCTCCGGAGGTAGTAACGGTTTCGTCCAAAAGCAGAATAGGTGTATTTTTAAGCATCGCCCGT
This sequence comes from Flavobacterium sp. WV_118_3, assembly GCF_039778605.1. NCBI lineage: Bacteria > Pseudomonadati > Bacteroidota > Flavobacteriia > Flavobacteriales > Flavobacteriaceae > Flavobacterium > Flavobacterium sp. WV_118_3. The sequence goes on from NZ_CP156060.1 coordinate 1,134,206, forward strand.
GCGATTTGGATACGCAGTTTCTCCTGATCGGAAAGATGGCATTCCGGATGTCGTAATTGTGTGTGCATGCCATTGGGTAATTCCCAGGCGAAATCAATAACACATGCGTTTTCGAGTGCTTCGAATACCAGTTCGGGACTCGCATTCGGATTGGCCGACCAGATGGCGTTGTACAGTGTATCGTCTGGTAGGAGAGTGGTGGCCGAAATATGCGTAACATAGTTGGCTAACTCTTGTTGCGATATACGGGAAATAGGAGCACCTCCAATTGTAATACGTCCTTTTCCGGGATCCCACATTCGGGAAATTAACCCGGTAAGTGTCGTTTTTCCCGAACCGGAAGCACCTACCAATGCCACAGTACTTTGATCTTTTATGTAAAAAGAAGCACGGTTTACAATGTTATGATCTTTGATATAACCAAAGGTTACGTTCTCAAATCGGACATCAAATTTTGTGATTGGGGTGGTGGCTGTTTTAAATAGTTTCATGATTGCATGTTAGGGTAAATTCCTATACGGATTGGTGTTCTTCACGACGTTCTGTAGCCGATTGCTCTTCGCTCGTTCCGAATTTCCAATAGGAATAGGCATATACTTCTTCTTTGGTCCAGTTTCGTTCTTTGCGGAGGTAATTCCGTATGGCTTTAACAGCCGAAAATTCGGCAGCAACATAACCAAAACGACGTAGAGTAGCTTCGGGTAATGGTATTTCCCGAATACGGTCTTCGAGGATGATATTCTGCAAATTTTCTCCGTAAAAATGCCAGTTCAAAACCACTTTCGAACGGGTTTGTATCGGTTGGATTTCCTGCGGATTTTCAACCAGAATATGGGCTACGCCTTGTGCGTTTTCCGGTAGGTCTTCCAGGATCGCACTGATTACCGGAATGGCGGTGGCGTCACCGGCCAGTAAATACCAGTCGGCTTCCGGATAGAGTTCGGTTTTTAAGCCGTACATCGCTATTCCCAGCAGATCGCCTTCTTTGGCATGCATCGCCCAGGCCGAGGCGGGGCCGTTATCGCCATGCGCTACAAAGTCGATATACATTTCGTTTTTTTTCAAATCGATACCCCGATGCGTATAAGTTCGCACTGTCGGACTAATTTCGGGCGGTAGTGGCGACCATTTACCATTTTCGAAGGTTGGGAAATGAACTTCAGAGACACCAGTCGGCGGGATAAAAATTTTATTGTTTTCCCCAACAGTCGCCGCAGCAAATCGAGGAACATCGGCACCGGTTAGTGTAATTCTTAAATAATGGGGCGTTATATAGGTTTTATGCTTTACTTTTAACGTAGCATTAATAATGTGTTGTGCTTTATTTTCTTTCTTTGCCATGTGTCTCGCGGTTATTTATTTTATTATTTAGATTGTTTCTAAATAAATGATATCTTTGACAAAGTTCTGTTTTATCTATTTCTGAGGTGTACTCAAAACGGATTATCAATTACTCAAAACGGATTATTTATGAAAATGACGATTACCAATACCGATCTAAACGATATACTTTTGGAACGGGAACTGCCTCTGAATTTTAAAAGCGAAGAAGCGTATAATGAGAAGCGAATTTCGATAGAACATCCGATATTCGGTTCTTCCGATATCCTGGATTTGTGGTTTGAAGGGATTCATATCACAAAAGGACAAACGCGTGTCAAAGAAGATATTTCATTAAAAGTGGAGAGTAATTACTCGGTGGTGGAAATGCATTTTGCACTCACCGGAAACAGTATGGCTACAACCAAGCAATCCCGCGAGTTGTTCCATTTTAAACCGCAAGAACACAATCTGATGTATGCAAAAGATTTCGAAGGCTTCTTTAATTTTAAAAAGCAAAATGAAGCCAATGATTTTTTTGAGGTTCATTTTACGGAAGACTATTTTAGGCGTTTTTCGAGTATTGAAAATTCGAGCATGGAGGCTTTTTTCTCCGCTATGGATAAGGGTACGATGACGATGGCGAGTAAGCAGAATATGAGTATTACGCCGCAAATGAATCGGATTATTTCAGAGATCCTCAACAGTAAGCATTCCGGTTTGCTGAAAAGGTTGTTTATCGAGTCGAAGGCAATTGAGTTGTTTATGTTACAGGTGGCGCAGCTGGAACAACAGTCGTCCGAAAAAAAGCAGTCGATGAAGGCGCAGGATATCGAAAAGATATATTATGCCAAGACGTTGTTGGAACAGAATATCAGTAATCCGTATACGTTGGTGGAGTTGGCGCACGAGGTGGGACTAAACGATTTTAAGTTGAAAAAAGGGTTTAAGGAAGTTTTTAATACAACAGTTTTTGGTTATTTGCACGAGCTGCGGATGCAAAAAGCAAAATACCTTTTATTGGATCAGAAGCGTACTATCGCCGAGGTGGCGGATTATTGCGGATACGAATATGTGCAACACTTTATTACCGCTTTCCGGAAAAAATTTGGAATTACGCCGGGGAAGATGATTTTAGAGTAAAGAAGAAAGAGACAAGAGAAAAGAGGTTTGTGTTATTTTGAATGTTGGATTTTAAATTTTAAATGTTGTTGTGACGGATAATACTTTGTATACAACCTGTTTTAAACATGCGGTAATTCGACCGTAAAAGTACTTCCTTCGTTGGGTTCGGAGACTACGGATATTGTACCGTTATGTAGCGTAATGATCTTTTGAGTGAGCGAAAGTCCAATTCCGTTTCCGTTGGCAAATCCTTTGTTATCGCCTCTGAAAAATGGGGTGAAAATATTCGGCAGATCGTCTGGAGCAATTCCGATTCCGTTATCCTGAAAACGAATAATCGTTTTGTCTTTAAAGTAAGTTATCGCTATCGTGCTTTCTTTGGCTTCCGAAAATTTACAGCCGTTTTCGATCAGATTCATAAAAGCGACTTTTAACAAATATTCATTTCCTTTTACCGAAATAAAATCGTCGTCCTCAATTTCTTTTTCAAAGATAAGGTTCACTTTAAATTCGGGTTGGTTATGTAGTACATCGTTTCGGGCATCCAATAACACTTCGTCCAATCGGATTTCTTTCTGGACAATTTCGGTCTGATCGTAATTGGCTTTGGCCAAATCCAACAAACTATTGGACAAACGAACCAGTTTCTGAGCGTCGTTAATCGCATTGTCAATCGATTTCCGGTATTCGTCGTTGGAACGCGGGTTTCCGGTGGATAATTGTAATTCGGTGAGCATAGCCGTTAGCGGTGTCCGCAATTCGTGCGAAATATTCGATACAAAATCTTTTTGCGCGTCAAATGACTTTTCCAGTCGGTCGAGCATTTGGTTAAAAGTGGTCGCCAGTTCGGCAATTTCGTCTTTGTTTTTGGGAAGTTGTACCCGCAAATCCAAATTGGTAGCCGATATTTCTTTTACATTGGCCACAATATTGGTCATAGGCAACATGGCTTTACGCGAAAAAATACGCCCCATGATATAAATAAAAATTATCGACGACAGGAATACGATCAGGATATTCCTTTTGGCGATATAGGTTTTATGATATCCATTCAAATCGTAGGCCGCGGCCATGATAATATAATTTTTTCCGTCATGTTCGTATCGCATACCAATGGCCTGCCATTTGTCAAGGTAAAAACGGATTTCTTTTTTCTTTAAAACCGAATTCAGCATTTTGGTATTCTCTTTTACCACGTCAATATTCGCATCATCATGGTATAAAAGTTTGTAATGCTCATCATAAATTGCGACTTCGACCTCGTTTATGATGGAACGGTTATTGGTATAAATTGCCTGAAGGGTTTTGGTATCGATTTTGGCTTTGAAAAACAGATTGGCTTTGGTGAGTGCTTCTTTATGAAGCGTTCGGTAAAACGTATTTTCCCGGTTTTTTTCGCTTGTGACATAGATAATCACCGCAAAAACCAATAATATGGATGCTGTTAGAAAAGTAAACAATAAACTCAGTCGGTTTTGTATGGTCATCTACGTATCGCTTTCCAGTTTTAAAATAAAGCCCATTCCGGATTTGGTATGGATTAGTTTGTTGTCGAAATCCTTGTCTATTTTTTTTCGGAGGTAATTGATATAGACGTCAATAAAATTTGTCCCGGTGTCAAAATGGGTGTTCCAAACTTTTTCAGCGATTTCGGTACGACTCAGCACCCGTTCGGCATGCTGCATCATATATTCCAGGAGTTTGAATTCCTTTGGTGTCAGACTGATTTCTTTACCGACACGTCGAATGGTTTTGGTGTTGTAATTGAGTTCCAGATCCTGATAGGTAAGTTTATCGGTATAATTGGTCGCCGAATTACTTCGTTTGAGTAACGCCCGGATACGTACCAATAATTCCCGGAAATCAAATGGTTTCACCAGATAATCGTCGGCACCGGCATCAAATCCATCCACTTTATCGTCGGTTGTACCTAAAGCTGTCAGCATGATAATCGGGAGACCGGGATTGCTTTTGCGTATCGAAAGACACAAATCGATTCCGCTGATTTTCGGTAAAATAATATCGGTAATTACCAAATCGTAGGTATTGTATAGGGAAAGCTTTTTTCCCATTTCGCCATCGTAGGCGAGTTGGGTATCAAAACCTTCTTCATCCAATCCTCTTTTGAGTAATTCGGCTACGCGGGTATCGTCTTCAACAATTAAAATTTTCGGCATATTCGTCTGGACTTACTGGTTGACTATAACAAAAGTAAACTTTTATAACGATAGAAAACCATGGTCATAAAAAAGAAAAGCCTGAAAATAATCTTATTTTCAGGCTTGATAGTGTACTGTTTTATTCAATATTAAATGTCGTCAAAGTCAATATCAGTGAAACTTCCGGAAGATGTGCCCTCTTCTGTTTTCTCAGAAAAATACTCTTTTTTAAAGTCTTTCTGATGTCTTTCTGAAATTACTTCCTCTCCTTTATGATTTAATACATACGAAGTCATTTCGTTTAAGATGTCTTTGAAAGCGGCAAAATCTTCTTTATATAAATAAATTTTGTGTTTCTTGAAATGGAATGAGCCATCATCTTCGGTGAATTTTTTACTTTCTGTAATCGTAATGTAATAATCATCAGCCTTTGTCGCTCTCACATCGAAGAAATACGTTCTTCTTCCTGCGCGTAAAACTTTAGAAAAAATTTCTTCTTTTTCTAACATTTCATTTTCTCTCATAATCCTTCAGTCAATAATTTATGGTGTTAAGTAGAACTCAAAAATCTAAAAAAAAACCAAAAAAACCAACATTTATTGTAATTCTTTTTCCGAAAGTTGCTTAAAGTACAAATCTTTATAGTACCCGTCCTGGTTTACCAGTTGATTATGAGTTCCTTGCTGAATTATTTTTCCGTTGTCCAGGATGATTATCTGATCGGCATTTTTAGCAGAAGATACCCGATGACTAACGATTATTGTAGTTTTATCTTTACAAAAATCCATTAAATTGTTTAAAATTGCCTCTTCCGTCTCCGTATCCACTGCCGACAAACAATCGTCCAAAAGTAGGATAGGAGCATTTTTAATCAACGCTCTTGCAATCGATACCCGTTGCTTTTGTCCCCCCGATAAAGTGATCCCTCTTTCGCCTAAAACCGTGTCGTATTGGTTTTTAAATTTGACAATATTTTTATGAACTACCGCTTTTTTAGCCGCATCGATTACTTCCTCATCGGTTGCCTCTTCATTTCCAAATTTAATATTATTTTTAATCGTATCCGAAAACAGAAAAGCATCCTGAGGGACAAAGCCGATATGATTTCGCACATCAAACAGATTTAGGTCGCGGATGTCGCTATCATCGATTTTTACAGCACCTTCGTTAACATCGTATAAACGACTGATCAATGAAAGTAACGTGGATTTACCGGAACCGGTTTTTCCTAATATGGCTAATGTTTGACCTTTTTTGATCTGTAGGTTTACGTTCTTAAGGGCCGTAATAGTTGTATCTTCGTAGGTGAAGGTCACATTTTCGAAAGTGATTTCACCATTAACCGGGGTATGTTCCGGTACGGTATTCTGGATTTCCGGTTTGATCTTAAGGAATTCGTTGATTCGTTTTTGTGAGGCTTCGGCTTCCTGAATCATTGATGATACCCATCCTAATGATGCTACCGGCCATGTTAGCATATTGATATAAAGGATAAATTGTGCGATCACACCGATATCCGGAATACTACCGTTAATATACATCATTCCGCCAACATATACGACAACAAGGTTACTGGCTCCGATTAATAGGATCATTAACGGACCAAACAAGGCATTGGCTTTAGCCAGGCGCATGTTTTTGTCTTTACTTTCGTGTGATAAGGCCGTAAAGTCGTCCTGTTTTTCGTTTTCGATGGAATAGGCTTTAATTACGCGGATTCCGGAAAACATTTCCTGTGTGAACGTGGACAGTTTGGAAAGGTTTTGTTGGTAGGTCGTACTTCGCTTGTTGATTTCGGAGCTGATTTTAAAGATACTGTACGCCAGAATCGGTAAGGGTAGTAGCGAATATAGGGTCAACTCCGGTGAAATAATATACATCTGTACCGTTACTACAGCAAAACGTATAAAGGTATTGATGGAATACATTACAGCCGGACCAACATATTGGCGGACTTTACCAACGTCTTCGCTGATACGGTTCATCAGGTCACCGGTTCTGTTTTTTTTGTAGAAATTCTGGGATAGATTTTCGTATTGTCGGAATACTTCATTTTTAAGGTCAAATTCGATATGACGCGACATCACAATCAGCGTTTGGCGCATCAGAAAAGTAAGGAAACCGGCAATTAACGTGGTAACGATAACGAGAATGATGTTTTCCATCAGGAGTTGACGTACCGTATCGGGATTCAGTTTGCTGTTTTCCAGTGCCTTGATCGAATCTCCAACCAGTTTTGGAGTATATAAGGTAAAGAATTGCGCTACGATTGTGATAATAATACCAATTAAAAATCGGTATTTATATTTGATGAAGTATTTGTTTAAATATTGAAGTTCTTTCATTTTTTAATCCTGTAGATTGTTTTATTGTTTTGTATTCTGTTAAAATCGGATTGTTTTTGATGATGATTTTCAAAGTTGTTTTTAAAAATAATTATTATTGAATAATTAAAAAAAACGATTTGTGTTGAATTATTCTGAATATAAGTGTAATTTAGCAGTCTATTTTTGAATAAATTTCAACCTCAAAATAAAAAAAAACATGATAACAGAAGTTACAAGTGCTAATGAGCTTCATAAAATCGACCCGGTTTTTGGGCAGGTTTCATTTGATAATCATGAGCAAATCGTATTTTGTCACGACAAAGATACTGGTTTAAAAGCAATAATTGGTGTTCATAACACAGTTTTAGGACCTGCATTAGGAGGAACGAGAATGTGGAAATATACAAATGAGTGGGAAGCTTTAAACGATGTTTTACGTCTTTCCCGTGGTATGACTTTTAAATCAGCTATTTCCGGGTTAAATCTTGGAGGTGGTAAAGCGGTTATCATCGGAGATTCCAAAGTGGATAAAACTCCGGAAATGATCACAAAATTCGGTCAGTTTGTGAATTCCTTAAGCGGAAAATATATTACTGCGGAAGATGTAGGATCAACAACAGCCGATATGGATCTTATCCGTGATGTAACGCCTTATGTAACCGGAATTTCAGAATCAAGAGGTGGTTCCGGAAATCCTTCGCCAGTAACAGCTTACGGTGTTTATATGGGGATGAAAGCGGCTGCAAAATACCAGTTTGGTACGGATAACCTGGAAGGAAAAAGAATTTTAGTACAAGGTATCGGACACGTAGGGGAAACTTTAGTGGAACTAATCAGCAAAGAAGGTGCTTTAGTACAAATTACCGATATCAACGAAGCACGTCTACAGGAAGTAGGTGCTAAATATGGTGCTCAGGTTTTTAACGGTGGCGATTTATATAGTGCAGACGTAGATATTTATGCACCATGTGCATTAGGAGCTACGATTAACGATGATACTATCGAAAAAATCAAAGCAAAAGTTATCGCTGGTGCAGCAAATAACCAGTTAGCAGTTGAAAACATCCACGGAGCGAGATTACAGGAAAGAGGTATTTTATATGCTCCGGATTTCTTGATTAACGCTGGTGGAATTATCAATGTATATGGTGAAATTGCCGGATACGGTAAAGAAGAAGCAATGCGCAGAACCGAAAATATCTTCAATACAACATTGGATATTTTTAACTACGCCAAAGAAAATAGCATTACGACACACCAGGCTGCTATGCGAATGGCACAGGAGCGTATCGATGCCCGTAAAAAAGAAAACGCGAAGTAGTAGTTTTCCAACAATATATTTTTTAATTTTGCGAAGCGAAAGATTGTTCTTTCGCTTCTTTAATTTTTAAAAGTTCTTATCAGCAGGATGTTAAACAGAAGACATATTCGTGTAAAGGTGATGCAATCCATTTATGCAATGCATCAAAACGGTTCCGATAATCTTGAAAAGGAAGAAAAATTCCTGTTTCATAGTATCGAAAATATTCAGGATTTATATTTAATAATGCTCTCTTCTTTGGTGGAAATCAAAAAAGCAGAAGAAGATTTTATCGATAAATCGAGTAAAAAACACCTGGCTACTCAACAAGAACGCAATCCGAATAAAAAATTTATCAATAATGCGGTACTGGATATTCTTTCTGAGAATAATTCCCTGAGTATTGCATTGGAAGATCGCAAGATCACTAACTGGAAAAATAACGACGACTATATTCTGATCCTTTTGGATGCGATTAAAAAGAGTAAGTTGTACGACACGTATATGCGCAACAATGTGAATACGTTTGAAGAAGACCAGCAGTTTGTGGTTGATATTTTTACCGAAATTATCGCACCAAACGAAAAGTTATACGATTATCTGGAAGATCACAAACTAACCTGGATTGACGATATTCCATTGGTGAATACAGCGATCCAAAAACAGTTGAAACAAATTAAGAACAGTAGTGATCCGGACTCATTTTACGTTTCAAAACTATACAAAGATGCCGATGATAAGGAATTTGTACGTAACCTGTTTCGTAAAACTGTTCTGAACAATCCGGAATTAACAAAAGAATTTATAGACAAAACACCAAACTGGGATGCGGAACGTATTGCGGAAATCGATGCGATTATCCTGAAAATGGCCATCTGTGAGTTTCTTAAATTTCCATCGATTCCGGTAAAAGTTACAATTAACGAATATTTAGAAATTGCAAAAGAGTATTCTACTCCAAAAAGTAGTATTTTTATCAACGGAATTTTAGATAATCTGGTAAAGGATTATCAAAAAGACAACAGACTGATAAAAACCGGAAGAGGTTTAATGTAAAATTGTAAAAAAATCGAATATGATTAACAAAACTCTTGGAATGTTAGCCATTGCAACTTTAGTGCTAACAACTTCTTGTAAAAAAGAAAATGCATCCGAAAAAATTGATGATGCCAGTGTAGCAGCAGCTGCTAAAAACAACGAAGCATCTGGAAAATTACCGGTAATTAAATTCAACGAAGAAGAACATAACTTCGGAACCATTAATGAAGGGGATAAAGCAGAAACCGTTTTTACAATTAGTAATGAAGGAGAAGCTGATTTGATCATCGTGAATGCACAAGGAAGTTGTGGTTGTACGGTACCGGATTGGCCAAAAGAACCGATCAAACCGGGAACTTCGGCTCCAATGAAAGTAACGTTCGATTCTTCCGGAAAACCAGGACAACAACAAAAAACCGTAACTTTAACTACCAATACAGCTAAAGGTAGCGAAGTAGTAACCATTAAAGCTGATGTAACTCCAAAAGCAAAATAATTTTAACATGGAACAATTAGGACAATTAGGAAGTTTTTTACCGATTATATTAATGTTTGTTGTGGTGTATTTTTTAATGATTCGCCCGCAACAAACCCGTCAGAAGAAAGAGAAAGAATTTGAAAGTAATATTAAAGTAGGTGATAAGATCGTTACCAAAGCGGGTATCCACGGAAAGATCGCTGAACTATATGATGATTCAATTGTAGTGGAAACTATGGCTGGAAAAATCAAAATGGAGCGTTCGGCTATTTCAATGGAATTAAGTCAGAAAGTAAACGCTGCGAAATAATTCTTTTTACAATAAAACAAAAAGGCAACTCATCGAGTTGCCTTTTCTATTTTAGTAAAACCTGACAGGTTTGAAGAGCGGGTTTATTTCTATTACGAATGGAGCTTATCCGGATTGAGAGATTGTTTATAGTGAAAGTAAGATTTTATTTGTAGTAAAACCGGACAGGTTTATAAGCGTTATGTATAGAAACCTGGTCCGGTTAAGAGCAGGTTTATTTGCGCTTATAAATAGCGTATGCAACCTCCAAAAACAAAAACATCCGCCATTTGGCGGATGTTCTTTTATAAAATCGAATCAGGAATTATTTATTCGTTTTGATTACTCTCTTCGTCGTTTTACCTTGATCGGTTACGATGTTAAAGATATACACTCCTGCTTCAAGTTGGTCAACATTGATGCTGCTTTCCTCATTATGTAAGTTCTGGCGAATTACCTGACGTCCGTTCATATCGAACACCGTTACACTTGCATTAGAGTAGTTATTCATCATTTTAATGGTTACTGTTGTAACTGCCGGGTTAGGGAAGATACTTACAGAAGCTGCGTTGAAATCGGCAACACCCATTGGAGGTGCAACAACCACAATTGCAGTAGCAGTACTACAGTTTGTGCTGTTAGCAATCTCACAGATTGAATACGTTAATGTATAGGTTCCCTGAGCTGAAGCAGCCGGTACGTTTACATTTCCGTTTGCATCGATAGTAACTCCGGTTAATCCACCATTGTTAACTAAAGTGATTGTGATAGCATTGTCGTTAACTGGCGCACCACCTAAAAGGTCATTCGCGGTAACATCTCCTGCAACACCACCTGTAGCATTTACTACCGGATTCGCAGAGAAGTCATCGTTAACCGCAGTGATCACAAGGTTGTTTACAGTTAATGTTCCTGCATTTGAGTTCACAGAAGCACAAGTACCGTTAGCAACAACAGCTCGGAACTGGTGTCCGTTGTAAGAAGCCGGTACTCCTGTTAATGTTAATGTATTGGTTGTAGCACCAGAAACAACAGGGTTTGTACCACCATTACTAATGTTATTCCAAGTTGTACCATTAGTACTCATTTGCCACTGATAAGAAGTAGCATTTGTAGCTGTTACTGTAAACGTAGCATTTCCACCAGCAGTGATCGTACTGTTGGTAGGTTGAGCCGTTACGGTAGTAGCACCTGGTTCCGTAATTGTGAACGACTCTGTAGTTGTACATGCATTCGCATCGGTAACCGTTACAGTATAAGTACCCGCAGCTAAACCAGTAGCGGTAGCAGCAGTACCTCCTGTTGGAGCCCAAACGTAAGTGTAAGCACCTGTTCCACCCGTTACGGCAACAGTAGCCGAACCGTTAGTTCCACCGTTACAAGCCACGTTAGTTTGAGCCGAAGCTGTAGCCACTAAAGCAGTTGGTTGTGTAATTGTAAATGACTGCGTTGTAGAACATGCATTCGCATCGGTAACCGTAACAGTATACGTACCCGCAGCTAAACCAGTAGCGGTAGCAGCAGTACCTCCTGTTGGAGCCCATGAATATGTATATGTTCCAGTTCCACCTGTTACAGCAACAGTAGCCGAACCGTTAGATCCACCGTTACAAGCCACGTTAGTTTGAGCCGAAGCTGTAGCCACTAAAGCAGTTGGTTGTGTAATTGTAAATGACTGTGTAGTTGTACATGCATTCGCATCGGTAACCGTTACAGTATAAGTACCCGCAGCTAAACCAGTAGCGGTAGCAGCAGTTCCACCTGTTGGCGCCCAAACGTAAGTATAAGTACCTGTTCCACCTGTTACAGCAACAGTAGCCGAACCGTTAGATCCACCGTTACAAGCCACGTTAGTTTGAGCCGAAGCTGTAGCCACTAAAGCAGTTGGTTGTGTAATTGTAAATGACTGCGTTGTAGAACATGCATTCGCATCGGTAACCGTAACAGTGTAAGTACCCGCAGCTAAACCAGTAGCGGTAGCAGCAGTTCCACCTGTTGGCGCCCAAACGTAAGTGTAAGCACCTGTTCCACCCGTTACAGCAACAGTAGCCGAACCGTTAGTTCCACCGTTACAAGCCACGTTAGTTTGAGCCGAAGCTGTAGCCACTAAAGCAGTTGGTTGTGTAATTGTAAATGACTGCGTTGTAGAACATGCATTCGCATCGGTAACCGTAACAGTGTAAGTACCCGCAGCTAAACCAGTAGCGGTAGCAGCAGTACCTCCTGTAGGAGCCCAAACGTAAGTGTAAGCACCTGTTCCACCTGTTACAGCAACAGTAGCCGAACCGTTAGTTCCACCGTTACAAGCCACGTTAGTTTGAGCCGAAGCTGTAGCCACTAAAGCAGTTGGTTGTGTAATCGTGAATGAACGTGTAGTAGAACATGCGTTAGCATCGGTAACCGTTACAGTATAAGTACCCGCAGCTAAACCAGTAGCGGTAGCAGCAGTACCTCCTGTAGGAGCCCAAGCATATGTATATGGTCCAGTTCCACCTGTTACAGCAACAGTAGCCGAACCGTTAGTTCCACCATTACAAGCTACGTTAGTTTGAGCCGAAGCTGTAGCCACTAAAGCAGTTGGTTGTGTAATCGTGAATGAACGTGTAGTAGAACATGCGTTAGCATCGGTAACCGTAACAGTGTAAGTACCCGCAGCTAAACCAGTAGCGGTAGCAGCAGTACCTCCTGTAGGAGCCCAAACGTAAGTGTAAGCACCTGTTCCACCTGTTACAGCAACAGTAGCCGAACCGTTAGTTCCACCGTTACAAGCCACGTTAGTTTGAGCCGAAGCTGTAGCCACTAAAGCAGTTGGTTGTGTAATCGTGAATGAACGTGTAGTAGAACATGCGTTAGCATCGGTAACCGTTACAGTATAAGTACCCGCAGCTAAACCAGTAGCGGTAGCAGCAGTACCTCCTGTAGGAGCCCAAGCATATGTATATGGTCCAACACCACCTGTTACAGCAACCGTAGCCGAACCGTTAGTTCCACCGTTACAAGCTACGTTAGTTTGAGCCGAAGCTGTAGCTACTAAAGCACTAGGCTGAGTAATCGTGATTGATCTTGTTATAAAACAAGTATTAGCATCTGTAATGGTTACAGTGTAAGTACCGGCAACTAAACCAGTAGCAGTAGCAGCTGTACCCCCTGATGGAGCCCAAGAATACGTGTAAGGTCCTGTTCCACCTGCCGGAACTACAGTAGCCGTACCGTTAGAACCACCGTTACAAGAAACGTTAGTTGAAGCAGTTGTAGCAGTGATAGCGGTAGGTTGTGTAATAGTTACCGATCTTGTAGCTGTACAAGCGTTAGCATCTGTAACTGTAACCGTATATACACCCACAGCTAAACCAGTAGCGGTTGCAGCTGTACCTCCTGATGGAGCCCATGAATACGTGTAAGGTCCTGTTCCACCTGCCGGAACTACAGTAGCAGTACCATTTGATCCACCGTTACAAGAAACACTTGTGGAAGAAGCAGTAGTCGTTAAAACTGTAGGCTGGTTGATAGTAATAGATCTAGTGATTGAACATGCATTTGAATCCGTAATAGTTACAGTGTAAGTACCGGCAACTAAACCAGTAGCAGTAGCAGCTGTACCTCCCGATGGAGCCCATGAATAAGTATACGGTCCAACACCACCTGAAACAACAACTGAAGCTGTACCATTCGATCCACCGTTACAAGAAACGCTAGTCGAAGCAGTAGTAGCTGTAATAGCAGTAGGCTGCGTGATGGTGATTGATCTTGTAGTAGTACAAGCGTTAGCATCTGTAATCGTAACCGTATATACACCCACAGCTAAACCAGTAGCGGTAGCAGCTGTACCTCCTGACGGAGCCCATGAATACGTGTATGGCGCAACACCACCAGCCGGAACTACAGAAGCTGTTCCGTTAGAACCACCGTTACAAGAAACGTTAGTCGAAGCAGTAGTCACGGTAATAGCAGTTGGTTGTGTAATAGTAACTGATCTAGTGATAGAACAAGCGTTCGCATCCGTAATCGTAACGGTATATACACCCACAGCTAAACCAGTAGCGGTAGCAGCTGTACCTCCTGTAGGAGCCCATGAATAGGTATAAGGTCCAACACCACCTGCAGCAACAACAGTAGCTGTTCCGTTCGATCCACCGTTACAAGAAACGTTGGTAGATGAAGTAGTGGCAGTTATTGCATTTGGTGCTACGATGGTAACTGTTTGTGTTTTAGTACAAGCGTTAGCATCGGTTACAGTACATGTATAAGTACCTGCGGCTAAACCAGTAGCGGTAGCAGCTGTACCTCCTGTAGGAGCCCATGAATAGGTATAACCAGGAACACCTCCTGTTACGCTAACAGTAGCCGAACCATTAGTTCCTCCGTTACAAGCAACATTCGTTTGTGAAGATATAGTAACAGCTAATGCCGTTGGCTGGTTGATTGTAAAGTTTCTTGTTGCTGTACAACCATTGTTATCGGTGATTGTACAAGTATAAGTACCGGCTGCAAGTCCTGTAGCCATTGAAGCTGTACCTCCAGACGGAGCCCATGAATAGGTATATGGAGCAGTTCCTCCAGTTACGTTAACACTAGCGATACCATTAGAACCTCCGTTACAGGCAAGATCTGTTCTGGAAGTGGTAATGGCCATAGCGGTTGGTTGTGTAATGGTAACTGATCTTGTAGTAGTACAAGCATTAGCATCTGTAATCGTACAGGTATATACACCCACAGCTAAACCAGTAGCGGTAGCTGCTGTACCTCCTGTAGGAGCCCATGAGTAAGTATAAGGTCCTGTACCACCTGAAGGTGTTACAGTAGCTGTACCGTTGGCACCGCCATTACAAGAAACAGCTGTGGTAGAACCAGAAGCTGTTAAAGCAGCCGGTTGTGTGATTGTAAATGTTCTTGTAATACTACATGCATTCGCATCCGTAATGGTACAGGTATAAGTACCTGCAACTAAACCAGAAGCTGTTGCAGCGGTCCCTCCTGAAGGCGCCCATGAATAGGTATATCCCGGAGTACCACCTGAAACGTTAACCGTTGCAGTACCGTTAGTACCACCATTACAAGCAACATTTGTAGAAGAAGTAGTAGCCGTTAAAGCCGTTGGTTGCGTGATTGTGAATGATCTTGTTAAAGTACAAGCATTCGCATCGGTAACCGTAACGGTATAAACTCCTACCGCTAAACCAGAAGCTGTTGCTGCTGTTCCACCAGATGGAGCCCATGAATAGGTATAAGGAGCAGTTCCTCCAGAAACGTTAATCGTAGCAACACCATTTGATCCACCGTTACAAGCAACACTTGTAGTAGATGCTGTAGAAGTTAGAGCTGTCGGTTGTGTGATGGTAACTGATCTTGTAATACTACATGCATTCGCATCCGTAATGGTACAAGTATAAACCCCTACAGCTAAACCGCTAGCTGTTGCCGCTGTTCCCCCTGATGGAGCCCATGAATACGTATACGGTCCGGTTCCTCCTGAAGGAACTACTGTTGCAGTTCCGTTAGAACCCCCATTACAGGAAACGGAAGTAAAGGAACTGGTAGCAGTAAAAGTAGCCGGTTGTGTAATAGTAAAGGTTTGAGTTTTCGTACAAGCATTTGCATCGGTTACGGTACAGGTATAGGTACCTGCTGCTAAACCAGTAGCTGTTGCAGCTGTTCCACCAGATGGAGCCCATGAATAGGTATAACCAGGAACACCTCCGGACACAGCTACAGTAGCCGAACCGTTTGATCCTCCGTTACAGGCAATATTCGTTTGTGAAGATGCAGTAACTACTAATGCCGTTGGCTGGCTGATTGTAAAGTTTCTTGTTGCCGTACATGAATTTGAATCGGTGATGGTACAAGTGTATGTACCAGCAGCTAAACCTGTGGCCATAGAAGCAGTACCTCCTGATGGAGCCCATGAATACGTATAAGGAGGAACACCTCCGGTTACGTTAACACTAGCGATACCGTTTGAACCTCCGTTACAGGTAAGATCTGTTCTTGAAGTGGTAACCGCCATAGCTGTTGGTTGTGTAATCGTGAAACCACGAGTGATCGTACATGCATTAGCATCGGTAACGGTAACTGTATAGTTTCCTACCGATAAACCGGTTGCTGTTGCAGCTGTACCTCCCGATGGAGCCCATGAATAGGTATAAGGAGGAGTACCTCCTGAAGTAACTATTGTAGCGGTACCATTACCACCACCATTACAGCTCACATTCGTTTTTGAAGTCACTGCCGACATCGCTGTTGGCTGTGTGATTGTTACACTACGAGTAATAAAAGTTCCTTCGTTATCAGTAATCGTACAAGTGTAAACGCCAACTGGTAAACCAGTAGCAGTAGCATTTGTACCTCCTGAAGGAGCCCATGAATAGGTATATGGTGTTACACCACCGGAAGCTACTACTGTAGCAGTACCGTTACCACCACCGTTACAAGAAACAGTAGTGAATGATGATGTGGCACCTAAAGCGGTACCAGTTGTAAAAGAAAGGTCATTTCCATAAGCTGTTCCGTTCGAGTTCGTAGCGAAAGCTCTTACGTGAATCGTAGTAGCTGCTGGTAACGCTGCTACTACAGAGCTAAAAACTCCGGTACCAGATCCAATAGTTACTTTATTGTCGGATGTAGTTGGGTTTCCACCCAATGCCCAAACAATTCCTCTTTCAGTAACAGTTGCACCACCGTCGGCTGTTACATTACCTCCTAAAGTAGCTTTTACAGCTCCAACATTGGTTGCTGCAGTTGTAACAACCGTTGGGTTTACAATTACAGTACAGTTAACGTTTGGCGTGGCATAACCTGCTGGTGTAATACCAAGCGTATTGGATCCGTTATGTGCCCAGTTAGCAGCCGTGTTAATACTGGCTCTTAATGCCGCAGCTGTTCCGGTTAAGGTTCCTGTATATTTGTTATTAGCAGATTCAGGACCCGGAGCCGGGAAAAGCGAAATACAGTTTACACCATTGGTAAGTCCTGTAGGAACAATACTTTCGGCTGTACCGGCTTCGTTTGAAGCATTCCAGGTTGTAACCGGGTCGTAGTTCGTATTGTTGTAGTCACCGTGAACACCAGCAATAAAGATAGGGTTTGCTGGCGCTACACCGCTAGTACTTTGGTAAGCCAAAATCTGGTCACCAGCCGATAGGTTAAAGTTCGAATTTAGAGCGATAGTTACCCCGGAAGTACCGGTTACGGTAAAAGAATCTGGCCCAGTTTCGATTATCGAAATAATCGTTCCGCAAGGCACCGTAGAAGGGATAACCCATCGTAAGTGGGTTTCCGTATTTGTGGCCCAGCCTGTTGCTGTCCAACCCTGTTCGGAAAAGTAAATCGTTTCTCCGGCAGGAAGGGGTTTGAGCGCAATAAATGAAAATCCATCGACTGTCCCGAAATCATAGCCGATAAAGGCGATGTCTCCAGGGCCGAGGGTTTGCGCTTTGGTACTCTGCTGTACAAAAAATGTACAGAGAAATACGAGGGTTGCGAGTAATCTCTGCTTCATGTGAATAAATAATTGAGGTTAAATTTTAATGACATAAATAGGCATTTTGCCATCCACCGATTTTTGGGGGCATCTCTTGTTGCGTTACTTCTTCGATAAAGTGTCCTTCGTTTACAAGTGTCTCTACACGGTCGAAAAATACCTGATCGTCGGAGTGACGTTCCAATTTGTATATGTAATGATCAAATTTTGTACGATTCGTTTCCGGATGGAATTGAATCATGCCTCGTGGGCCTTCTACTTGTATCGTGTTGATATACTGTAAAAGGGTACGGGTATCTGTTTGATCAACTGTTTCAAGAAGTTTAGCCAATACGGCTCCGTTTTCATAACCTAACATCGCAAATACACTTGCCGGTTCGTCATATTGTGCTTTAAACTGTTCGTGAAAAGTACAATCGGAAGTACGGGCAAAGTTTTCAAACCACGAAGCCACTACATAGAGTGGCAGGTTGTTGTTCTGGTATTCGTTTACGATGGTTTCGTTTATGGCGAATGGAGTGGTGTAAAAGGTGTATTTCTGGGAAACTTTGTTATGATTGATAAAAGAAGCATTTTCTTCGGCATATAAACCGCTGTAAAAGGCAAAAACAACTTCCGGATTATAATGCTCTAAGGTAAGTTGCATACATTCCGCTTCATTTTCACGCGGATAAAAAGGCGTGATATAATGTCCGGAAATGGTAATATCACTTTTGTTTAAAGCGTTTTCCATAGCCGATAGCATTCCGTAGCCCGAATCGTAATACGAAGTGGAACTGGCAATTTTATCGTATTGTTTGTCCGAAAAGTGTTGTCCTAGCAGATAACAGGATTCGGTCAGACCGTACGAGTTAATGCAGATACCTTTTTGCTTTTTCATTGCATAGGGTACCGTAGCGCCAATATCGGAAGCCAGTAACAGTATGTCGTTATCGGAAGCATATTCATATACGCGTTGCATATTGTGATGTCCGAAGAAACCGATAATAATGTTGATGCCTTCCTGGAAATAAAGCTTCTGGATTTTATCAATGATCAATTGTTCGTTGGCGCCGATTCCGATACTTTCAACATAATATTGAACGTTTAGGTTGTTCAGCTTGATACCACGAATAAAATCCCTGTCCAAGGTTTTATACTGTTTGGACTGCGGGATCAGGATTCCTATTTTTGTTGGTATACTCATGTAAAATAATAATAGGAGAGGAAGAATACGTTCATCCTCTCCTATAGAAATTAACTGTTTACTTTTCGTTAATTACGAGAAGGGAAAATACCGTATAATGCGATGCTGGTATAGATTCCTAAATAAGGACTACGAATCGAAAACGGTAAACCACTTCCGGTAATACCGGTAGTTCCGCTAATAGACGTAGTAATATTTCCTACTTTATCTGCACCACTAAATGGCGGCTCGCTATAGGTGTTTGGCGCAGCTCCACCTGTACCAAAACTGTTGCCTCCGTTGTCGGATTCGTTGGTTGGATTTCCAGGGTTAGTATGAATTACCGTTTGAATATTTACCTGACCTGCTCCTGTTCCCGGCACTAATTGGTGTACGTGAGGTGGAATGTTAGAGGTTGTTAAAGTAATTGATTCAGCTCCTCCGGATTGTCCCCATTGGATGTTTGTTAAACCTGGTCCTGTTCCTGGGTGAACAATAGAACGCCCTCTTAAGTCAGGTAAAGCAAATGTAGTTTGTCCATTTCCTCCAAAAGTAGTTCCGATTAGAGAAAATAATGCTGTGTTTTGCGCGATTGACATGATCTGTCCATCACAAAATGCCCATTGTGCAGGTGCGAAACCAAATCCGAAAGCCTGGATTTGTCCAATAATTTGTTCCATAAATATAAATTTTGTGGTTAAGTTTATACAAAACTAGACAAACACAGAGAATGAATATTAGGTAAAATTACGTGTTTTTGTAAGATGATTGCATTAATGCAATAAAATTAATAATATTTTGATATTTTGTTAAACAAATAAAAAAGATATTATCTTTATTTTAAAGGTTTTAGGTTAATTTAAGAAATCTTAACGATATTTATCATTTAGTCCTATACCTGCCAAAATCATAGGTTTGATCTTCTCAAACCGATTTAATTTGGTTTTTTCCTGCTTAGCAGTAGCTATATATTCGATGAATTCTTTTTGTTTATATGGGGTAAATTGAGAAAAAGCATTTTGTAGATTCGAATCCTGTGCTAATTGCTGTTGCAGGTATTCCGATTGTAACGCTTCTTTTTTTTCCGGCTTAAAATGGATACCGGCCTTTTCATTTGCAATGGCTTCCTGGACATACTGTAAAATCAGTTTTTCGTCCATTTCGGTTTTCGATTGGAAGCGCCATTGGCGTAAAGCTTTGGTAACGCCTTCCTGGGCGTTAACCAAAACTTTATGCGGATCTTTTAGGAAGATTCCGTTGAAAAACCAAATGCCGACATAGGATTTAAATCCACCAATACCCAATACGTTTTTGCCGTTATAGGTATAGGTCGGGCCGCCCCATTTGGTGGTTTCGACCAGTTCGGTCTGAAGTAGGATGGTTTTTAAATAATCCAGCTCTTCTTCCCATTGGTTTACCTTGTCCCATTTGTGTTTTTCATCCACTTGGATTTATTTTTTTTCGGCCGTTAGTTCGGCTATTTTTACGATAACTTCTACCGCTTTTTGCATACTTTCTACCGGTACATATTCGTATTTTCCGTGGAAATTATGACCACCGGCAAAGATATTCGGACAGGGTAGTCCCATGTACGATAACTGACAACCATCGGTTCCCCCGCGAATCGGTTTGATGATCGGTTTGATACCCAATTCTTTCATCGCTTTTTCAGCAACTTCTACAATGTGGATGACCGGTTCTACCTTTTCACGCATGTTGTAGTAGCTGTCTTTAATTTCACAGCTAACAATCGGTCCGCCGAATTGTTTTGCGAATTTTTTATTGATCTTGGCCGCGATTTTTTCAACGGTCTTTTTGCGTTTTTCGAATTTTTTACGGTCGTGATCACGGATAATCAATTCTACTTTCGTTTCTTCGATACTACCGTTAATTCCGGTTACGTGAAAAAAGCCTTCGTAACCTTTGGTTTCCTGTGGCGTTTCGTGTTTCGGTAACTTGGAAATGAATTTGTTGGCCAACAACATTGAGTTGATCATCTTCCCTTTCGCATACCCCGGGTGAACGCTTTTTCCGCTAAAAGTTAGTTTGGCTCCGGCAGCATTAAAGTTTTCATATTCCAACTCGCCAATCTGACTTCCGTCCATCGTATACGCCCAGTCGGCAGCAAATTTTTCAACGTCAAATTTATGCGCGCCACGACCAATTTCTTCATCCGGTGTAAAGCCAATACGAATCTTTCCGTGTTTGATTTCCGGATTATTGATCAGGTATTCCATAGCGGTTACAATCTCGGTAATTCCCGCTTTATCGTCGGCTCCTAAAAGCGTCGTTCCATCGGTAGTGATAAGCGTTTGTCCTTTGTATTGCAACAAATCTTTAAAGTAACCTGGCGATAATACAATGTTTTGCTCTTTGTTTAAGATAATGTCTTTTCCGTCGTAGTTTTCTACGATCTGTGGTTTGATATTCGCTCCGGTAAAATCGGGAGTGGTATCAAAATGTGAAATAAAACCGATAGTCGGTACCTCGTGTTCCACATTACTCGGTAGGGTAGCCATGATATACGCATTGGCGTCGATGGTTACCTCTTCCATACCAATGGCTTTTAACTCTTCAACTAATTGATTGGCCAAATCCCATTGTTTGGCTGTACTTGGAGTGGTATCGGAATTCGGATCAGATTCGGTGTCAACAGTTACATAACTGATAAAACGATCAATAATATGTTGCATTTTAAAATATTTAGATACACAAAAGTACGACTATTTCATTAAAATGAAGCGTCGTACTTTTTAGAATAAATTCAAATTAATGAAGGTATAATAGGGTATAAATGATAAACAGTAGCAGTACAACCGTTATAAGGAACGAATTGACAAAAAGCAGCACCAAACTCTTTAAATTCGAGATATAGCGCTTTTCGCTGTAGAAAAAACGGTGTGCTTTAAAAAAGTAGGTAAAGCCCCAACCCAGATAAATACAGGTTAGTAGAAACTCTAAAAATGTTAAAAAGCCATTATCACCCATTAGTTTCAGCAACCAGCTCACTGTTAGAAACAGCATGGTGTTGAGTAGCAGGAATGAAAAATAATGGAGCGTAAAAATACCGTGCTCAAAATAGTACCATTTCTTTTTATTGTGAAAAAGCCATAGCGAAAAAGCAAATAACGGCAGATAGAGGAAAAGTACTTTGGGAAGGTTATGAATAAAAGAGTCCTTGAATTTTCCGATGATTTCTTTTGTGGTATATTTTTCGTTTATTTCGGCCAGCCTTCTTTCAAATTTTTCCATTAGTTTGGAACCCTTTTTTGCTACCGGAAGTGTCTTTTGTATCGAATCGTATTCTTTTACCGAACTATAGTTGCCTATGGTAGGGATTTTTCTACCTGTGGTTACTTTTAGAATCGAATCGGCTTCCTCGTAGTTGTAATCATATTTATGGGCTTCGGCCTTTCTTACTTCACGTTGCGTTTCGTTATCGTGATCAATTTCCGGAAGTACCCCCGGAAGGAAAAAGGTTATAAAACTGATAAAAATATACAGCTTTACCGGAGCTACATAATGTTTGCGTTTTCCCTCCAGGTATTCGCGGGTAAGGCGGGAAGGGCGGAACAACAAATATTTCATAGTTTTCCAGAAAGCATTGTCATAATGCGTAAAATCTTCTACGAAATGCGTAAACAGATAGTGAAATGACTTTCGGGATTCGGTGTTATCCTGGCCGCAGTTTGGGCAGTATTTTTCGGTAACAATTTTTCCGCAATTTAAACAGTCAATGTGATCGCGTATTTTATCGTGGCTCATTATAGGGCTTATTGGTGCGATAAAAATAATAAAAATTGATATTTATGGAGAAAAATTGATAAATAAAACAAAATATTTATTGTTCATTTAATGCTAAAGCTCTTCATACGTATGCTTTAAGTGTGAAACCAGCGAAATAATTTCAGCGGCTTTTAAGTGGTCACTTTTTACGCGAAGGATCTTATCGCAATCTTCCAGATCAAAATTAAAATGGGCAATGTTACCGTTTGCTTCGAAAATACGACTGATGGCTTTGGCGTCTTTTTGACTTCGGACGCTTGTTTTAAAGATATATAACATAGTTAGCATCGGATTAATTTACATTTTTCCACCATTGGGTGAAGGTTGTATTGGCATCGAGATTCATCTTTTCACCAATCATAGGCGTACAAAGACGTAAAGCCGGATTATCGTTTAAGGCTTCCAGACGGGAAATAGGTTCATCCCAGTTGTGATTGGCCAGCGAAAATTTACTCCAGTGAACCGGAATCAGCTTTTCGGTTTTCAAATCCTGTGCGACTTGCAGTACTTCTTCGGGCATTAAATGAATGTATTTCCAGTTTTTATCATATTGTCCGCATTCAATAATGGCCAAATCAAATGGACCGAATTTATCTCCGATTGCCTTGAAATGACTATCATATCCACCATCACCACCGATAAAAATTCTTTTGTCGGGTGTTTCCAATACAAACGACAACCATAACGATTTGTTTCGGGAAAGCCCTCTGCCGGAAAAATGACGTGCCGGTGTGGTATGTAATTTTGTATTATTGATCAACTCAATAGTTTCGTGCCAGTCTTTTTCGATAATACGGGATTTGTCATAACCCCAATATTCCAGATGTTCGCCTACGCCCAATCCACAGATTACGGTTTTAACCTTGCTTTTCAGATTTTTTACCGTTTCATAATCAAGGTGATCCCAGTGATCATGCGTGATGATCAGATAATCAATTTCCGGAATATCGGCTGTGGTATAACGATCGCTACCACCAAAACTTTTGGTCGTCATCCGGATAGGTGAGGCGGCACCGCTAAAAACCGGATCGATCAGGAATTTAATGCCATTGGTTTGCAGGAAATAAGAGGAATGTCCAAACCAGATAAAGACGTCTTCATTTGGAACGATTTTATGCAGGTCGGTTTTTACGGCCGGTAATTCGGTGGTTGGTTTTACCCGGGTGTTTTCTTTAAATATAAATTCCTTTAAAACCGAAAAATAATTGGCCCCTTCGGTTAGATCGGGTGTTTCACTGCTATTCTGAAACTGTCCGTCATGGAAGTTTGGTGATTTTTTAATGCGTTCCAATCGTTCGCCCGATGGAAGTTTTCCAAATTTGGGCTGTTGCATAAAGAAATAAACGCCAATGGTAAAGGATAGAAGTAAGATGCAAAGGGTTATCATAATTTTTCGTAAAAGCATGTTTTTTAAAATAGTTTAGATTGACTAATCACTCTATAGTATTTAAAAAAAGAATTAGTGAATCATAGTCCAAAGGGTTTCGTAGGAGTTATAGATCACTTCTTTTTTCTCTTCTGTAGTTAGTTTCGATTGTCGTAAATACTGTTGTATTCCGAAAACGTAATTGTTAACGATAGCAATCAGGTAATCGATCGGTTGTTTTTTGATATGATTTTGTTTCATAGCCTCTTCCAGTTCTTCACATCCTTTTTTGGATAACTTCTGGATTTCTTCATAATCCATTAGCGAAGCATATGGCGAAAAGTAAAATTGCTGAATAAAACGGAACTCATAATCGTTTTCCAACGACCATAACATCAGACCGACAAATTGTTTTTTAAAGTGTTCTTTATATTCGGTATGCTCGTCACGATAGCTTTCAATATGTTGGGCTACCCGTAACTTGATATCGATATAAAGTGCGATGATCAAATCTTCTTTAGTCTTATAATAATGGAATAAAGTACCGTTGGCCACACCGGCTTCTTTGGCAATCTTACTGGTTGCTGTTCCATGGAAACCGTAGTCTACAAATAGTTTTAAAGCAGTGGTAAGGATTTCTTTTTGTTTGTCCATAATTTAGATCGACTAATCAGTCGGTAAAAGTACTGTTTTTTATGTAGCGATTTAGTATTTGGCAAAAAATTAACTTTTTTAAAAATTGCGATATTAAAAAAAGCACCTTTATGGTGCTTCTGCTTGTTTTATGATGGACTAAAAAGAGACCGGAGTAACTTTTTGATTTTTTTGTGCCTGTTGTTCGGTAAAAATAAAGAAGACCGAAAGGAGCATGCACAACGGAATCGTGAACAATACATAATCGCTTTTTATTTTTTGAAACGCATTGATCAGTCCAAAGGGCAGCAGTATAATAAATAATTGAATCAGTATTAAGCTGATTGTCGCCAATAGGGAGTTGTCCGAATGTTGATTCTTTTTTTCACAACGCAGTTGCAGTTCGTAATAATCGGCCAGATGTCCCAATAAGGTCAAATGCTGGTTGTTGTCGATAATACCTTGGTCGAATAATTCTTTTATCCGATGCGATTGTAAAGCCATGAGCTGTTTGGCGCTGTTTTTTTGATTGCAGATATAGTCGATCTCATTTTGTGAAATCAAGGGCTCCAATTCGGTTTTTAGGCAAATGGTTTCGTTTTCTTGTTGTGAGTTCAGCTGATTCTGAAGTACAAGCAGCCATGCCTGATGTCTGTTTTTTAATTCCTGATAGATTTCTGCTTGTATTGCAAAGCTGTTTTGCAAAAAAGACGCCCACGTAGTACTTGTACGAATAATCGTATTCCAAAGCATATCGGTTTCGGAACGGTGTTTTTGAATTCGTATGTTTTTCAGACTAAAAACAATGAGTGATAACAAACCGATAATCGCAACGGGGATCCACTGTAATGTGATCCATTTTAATTCAAGATACTGGTATGAAAGTGTTTGAATGACAGCCCAGAAAATTAATAAGTAACCAATATTTTTAGGCCAAAATATAAACTTTTTACTAATTGTTTTATTTCTTTTTGTATACATAGCACTTGATTTTTAACAATAATAATTACATATTGTACTATTCCGGTAAATTGTTGGGGGGTTTCTTATAAAATTATACTTTTTTCTTGATTCTAAAATTTTATACCATTAAAAAAACAAACATATCGATAAAGTGTCGTGTTTTACCGATGAAATGCATTTTTTAATGTATATATAATGAAAGAATAATCATTAAATAAGGTTGCTTTAATATAAGGAGTAACATTATAACGAGAGCAGATGCTAGCGAAAATCCTGTTTTTAGGACATATTGGATACGGTAAACGACTTGATGTTGCGATTTAACTTTTTGTTTAAATGAAATCGTTAACTTTATAGGAGCTAAAAAACGAATAACTATGAAATTAATCAGAAGAGCCAGTGCCAACTGGAAAGGAACTGGTATGGAAGGTAAAGGATCTGTATCGACGCAAAGTACAACATTAAACAATGCTAATTTGTCGTTTAAAACCCGATTTGAAGACGGGGTGGGAACCAATCCCGAAGAATTGATTGGTGCGGCACATGCCGGTTGTTTTTCAATGAAGTTAAGTTTTGTATTAAACGAAGCCGGATTTACAGCCGATACTATCGACACGAACGCCAAAGTAGTTTTCGAAGATGGGAAAATCACTCAGGTGCAATTGGATTTAAAAGCATCGGTACCGGGAATATCGGAAGAAGCGTTCCAAAAAGCCGCTTTGGATGCCAAAGAAAACTGTCCGATTTCACAATTGCTAAAAGCCGAAATCGTTTTAGCAGCTGCCTTGGTATAATCCATTCCGATGAAAGCATAAAAAAACTACGGTCACAACCGTAGTTTTTTTATGCTCAACTGTGGCACACCAGTACCCCTGATGGGGTTCCAAAACGGGTCAGCTGTTTATAATTCGATTATGGTTTATTTAGTTTCGATTAGCTTTTCCAGCCGCGCCATCATTTCATCCTTTTCCTTCAGCATACGCTCGTATAGCGCAATCTTCTCTTCGTGAAGCTGGACTAATTTGTCGATAGGATGGAAGGTACAATTCTGGTTGCCTTGATAGCCAATTGAACCATTATCAAATGTATTAGCAATTATATTTACAGCTTGTTCTTCGTCAAGATTTTCGATGGCTTCTACTGGTATTTTGAATATTTCAGCTACCTGTGTTAGTAAGTTCGTTTCGATAGTTTCCCGTTGTTCCATTAAAGAAACTCTTTTTTGGCTCCAATCTTCGCCTAAGGCTATAGCCAGTGCTTCTTGTTTGATGCCCAGCATTTCGCGAAAACGTTTGATGTTTCTTCCCTGGTGTATTTTTTTGTCTGGCGTATCGAAATGTGACATATTACGGATTTTTAAAAATTGTCGGTATAAATATAAGTAAAAATATGGTTCTATAACAGAACCTGAAAAAGGAATAGGATAATTATTGGAGTACTGAAATAGTCAACTTTACAGGAAGAACTTTATGTTTATAAAACGCCCGATTATGAAAAATTCAACACCAAGCCGCAACCGCAACAAACAAAAAAAACTCCCGGTACGCCGGGTTTCGCTATACGGAAAAGCCTTTCCACGCGCCTACAGTCGGTATGTATATTATCCCGAAATCCGATTGGCCGGAAAATGGCTTCAAGAGGCCGGGTTTAAAACGACAATGAAAGTAAAAATAAGCTGCGAATATCGGAAACTGATTATAACGGTAGATACCCGAAAAGACCCTTCGCTTTATCGCTAGTCGACCTAAAAATAGCGTTGCATACACATCTGTAGATTACCCGCAGACACCTGACAGGTTAGGTGTGCTGAATCGTGAAAAGGAGTAATAGAAATAAAAAAATGCCTTAATATACTTTTTATATCAGGCATTTTTTATTGTTTTTTTATTTTGTGGTTTATATCAAAACCCATGTATTTACAAGGTTTCCAAAGAGGTTGGAATTGTATTTGATAAATCTACAAAAATTTGAAAGGAATTCACAACACTTTGGCTCACCTTAAAAGAAGGTGTTTTGTTGGAATTGTATTTGATAAATCTACAAAAATTTGAAAGGAATTCACAACTAACAAGCGAAAATGCTCCAGAATCCGTTAGTTGGAATTGTATTTGATAAATCTACAAAAATTTGAAAGGAATTCACAACTGGTGATAGTCCATAGTTTAATAATCAAAAGTTGGAATTGTATTTGATAAATCTACAAAAATTTGAAAGGAATTCACAACCATTAGAAGTTCATTTTGTCTCTTATTGATGTTGGAATTGTATTTGATAAATCTACAAAAATTTGAAAGGAATTCACAACGATAAATACTACCATTTAATAGCTAATAAAGTTGGAATTGTATTTGATAAATCTACAAAAATTTGAAAGGAATTCACAACTTCAGAAGCTCCAAGTGTCCAGTCAAATCTGTTGGAATTGTATTTGATAAATCTACAAAAATTTGAAAGGAATTCACAACATTGGATTCGACGATCTTTATTAAGTCTAGGTTGGAATTGTATTTGATAAATCTACAAAAATTTGAAAGGAATTCACAACTAGTTACTTAGCTTTGATTACACAGCAAATGTTGGAATTGTATTTGATAAATCTACAAAAATTTGAAAGGAATTCACAACAGAAGTTCGTAATGATAGATAATGAGGTAGGTTGGAATTGTATTTGATAAATCTACAAAAATTTGAAAGGAATTCACAACGGATAGGGCTAAAGAAGCCGGAGGAGCCGGGTTGGAATTGTATTTGATAAATCTACAAAAATTTGAAAGGAATTCACAACTACTCCTTGCTCACAAGCACCGGTAACTGTGTTGGAATTGTATTTGATAAATCTACAAAAATTTGAAAGGAATTCACAACGGATATGAATTGTTTAAGGATTTTGATTCTGTTGGAATTGTATTTGATAAATCTACAAAAATTTGAAAGGAATTCACAACATCTATCTGTTGGCGAAAAACAACAAATATGTTGGAATTGTATTTGATAAATCTACAAAAATTTGAAAGGAATTCACAACAGCATTAAACACCTTATATAGTTCGACCAAGTTGGAATTGTATTTGATAAATCTACAAAAATTTGAAAGGAAGTATCAAAGGTTTAAGGTTGTAATTGATATAAATAAAAAAGCCCCGAAGATAGTCGAGGCGCTAAATGTTTTCACAACGGAATAATCCTTATTGTGAATTCCTTTCAAATACAAATTAAATACTTTTTATCAAATAAACATTATGTATAACCGTAAAATTTGAAAGAATTATTTTCTTAATTTTCAAATCAAAAGCATCTTTTATGGAAAAACATATAATAGGATTAGATTTAGGAACCAATTCTGTTGGTTGGAGTTTAATACAACAACATTTTGATAATAAATATGGTCGTATTCTCGGAATGGGTACGCGTATTATACCCATGTCACAAGATATAATTAGTGATTTTGGAAAAGGAAAGTCGATTTCTCAAACAGCAGAACGAACAGCCTATCGCTCTACAAGAACAGTAAGAGAACGGCATCTTTTAAGAAGAGAACGTTTGCATCGGGTTTTACATCTTTTAGGCTTTTTACCGAAACATTATGATGAGCAAATTGATTTCAGAAAACGTTTCGGAAAGTTTATTAGTGGTTGTGAACCTAAATTGGTATATAATCAAAATGAGTTTTTATTTAAAGATTCCTTCCTTGAAATGCTGGCAGATTTTAAACAACATCAGCCCGAATTTTTAAAAGATAAAAAAGGAAACGATTGTTTAATTCCTTACGATTGGACTATTTATTTTTTAAGAAAGAAAGCATTAACACAAAAAATAGCAAGAGAAGAACTGGCTTGGATTTTATTAAACTTTAACCAAAAGCGTGGGTATTATCAGCTTCGAGGGGAAGAAGAAGAAGAAAATTCAAATAAATCGATCGTCTTTCATTCTTTACGGGTGGTAGATGTTGTAGCCGATGAAGAAAAAAATAAAAAAGGAGAAACCTGGTATACTCTTAATCTGGAAAATGGCTGGACATATCGACGATCGAGTAAAACGGAATTGTACGAGTGGAAAGATAAAGTTCGCGATTTTATTGTTACAACAGATCTTAATGATGATGGAACTGAAAAACGAGATAAAGACGGAAATGTAAAACGCAGTTTCCGGGCACCAGGTTCCGACGATTGGACCTTGATGAAAAAAAAGACAGAGCAAGATATTGAGCAATCTGCTAAAACTGTTGGAGAATTTATATATGATCATTTACTATTAAATCCGAAACAAAAAATCAAAGGAAAATTAGTTCGTACTATCGAACGAAAGTTCTATAAAGAGGAACTGGAGAAGATTTTAAAAAACCAACAAATATTCCATACAGAATTACAAGATACTTTTTTATTAGAAAATTGTATAGAGGAATTGTACCGTCATAATAAAACACAGCAACAACAACTTTTATCAAAAGACTTTGTGCATTTGTTTGTAAAGGATATTATTTTTTATCAGCGACCATTACGCAGTCAGAAATCCAATATTAGTAATTGTAGTTTAGAATTTAGAACGACTAAAAACGAAAAAGGTGAAAGTATAGTACGACCGTTAAAAGTTATCGCAAAATCAAATCCTTATTACCAGGAATTCAGACTTTTACAATGGATTCATAATCTAGCCATTTATCGAAAGGAAGATGATGCAAATGTATCGGACGATTTTTTTAAAACTATAGAAAACAAGGATGAGCTGTTCGATTTTCTAAACCATAAAAAAGAAATTGAACAAAAGGTTTTGATTCGATTTCTGTTGGAGAAGAAAGGTTTTAAAGGCAGAGCATTAACAACCGAAATAGAAAAATACCGTTGGAATTATGTGATGGATAAAAAATATCCATGTAACGAGACAAAAGCAATGTTGTATTCTTGCTTGAGTAAAGTTGATAATGTACCGGCTGATTTTTTAAGTTTCCATCAGGAATTGAATTTATGGCATCTTATTTATTCAGTAACCGATAAAGAAGAATACAACAAAGCATTAAAAACATTTGCTCGCAAACATCAATTAAACGAAGAATCATTTTTTGAAGCTTTCCGGAAGTTTCCACCATTTAAAAGTGATTACGGTAGTTTTTCTCAAAAAGCAATTTTAAAATTACTTCCGTTAATGCGTTTTGGGAAAAATTGGGGTTGGAATCAAATTAATATAAAATCCCAAGATCGTATCGCTAAAATTATCACAGGAGAATATGATGAAGAAATAACAGATCGGGTTCGTGAAAAAGCGCAACACTTAACAACGGAAACGGACTTTCAGCAATTACCGCTTTGGCTGGCACAATATGTAGTATACGGACGTCATTCTGAAGCAACTAATACCGATAAATGGTACTCTGTAAAAGACCTGGAAAACTATATCGCCTCTTTTAAACAACATTCTTTACGTAATCCTATTGTGGAGCAAGTTGTTTTGGAAACATTACGGGTAGTTCGTGATATTTGGATACAATATGGTAAAGGAGCTAAAGATTTCTTTAATGAAATTCATATAGAATTGGGACGTGATCTGAAAAATACTGCCGAAGAACGGGAGCGCATCACGACTATGGTTACCGAAAATGAGAATACGAATCTACGCATTAAAGCGTTATTGGCTGAAATGGCTTTGGATAAAGCCGTTGAAAATGCTCGGCCGTATTCTCCTTCACAACAGGAAATCCTACGGATTTATGAAGATGGCGTTTTAAATTCCGGTATGGATATAGAAGAAGATATTTTAAAAATAAGTAAAGCAGCACAACCTTCCAGTAGCGATTTAAAGCGATATAAGCTCTGGCTGGAACAAAAATATCGTTCTCCTTATACCGGACAAATTATTCCGTTAAACAAATTATTTACGCCGGAATATGAGATAGAACATATCATTCCGCAAAGCATCTATTTTGACGATAGTTTTAGTAACAAAATTATTTGTGAGGCAGCTGTTAATAAGCTTAAAGATAATACTATCGGACTGGCGTTTATTAAAAAATTCCATGGACAGATTGTGGATTGTGGAATGGGAAAACAAGTGAAAATATTCGAAGTGTCAGGCTACGAGGAATTTGTAAACCAAAATTATGCTAAAAACAAAGCGAAACGAAACAAATTGCTAATGGAAGATATACCGGAAAAAATGATAGAACGTCAGCTAAATGATACACGTTATATCAGTAAATATATTTCCGGAATTCTGTCAAATATTGTTCGTTCAGAATCTAACGATGACGGTGTTAATTCTAAAAACCTGATTTCTGGAAATGGTAAAATTACAACAGCTTTAAAACAGGATTGGGGATTAAATGATATTTGGAATGATTTGATTTTACCACGATTTGAACGGATGAATGAACTAACCAATTCATCCGATTTTACATCATGGAATGAAAATTATCAGAAGTATTTGCCAACCGTTCCGATTAACTTGTCAAAAAGTTTTTCTAAAAAAAGAATTGACCATAGCCACCACGCGTTGGATGCTTTAATTATTGCCTGTGCAACAAGAGACCATATAAACTTTATGAATAACGAGCATGCGTTAAAGAATGGAAAAACAAAAGAGGAGAAGCAGAAATTTAGATTTGATTTACGAGCCAAACTGTGTGATAAAAAATATAATAATGATTCGACCGAAAACTATCAATGGGTATTTAAAAAACCATGGGAGACTTTTACAACCGATAGTAAAAATGAATTGGAAAAAATGGTGGTAAGTTTTAAACAAAATCTTAGGGTCATCAATAAAGCCACCAATTATTATGAAAAATGGGTAGATAAAAACGGAGTAAAGGTAAAAGAAATAGTGAAGCAGGAAGATATTAATTGGGCAATCCGAAAACCATTGCATAGAGAAACCGTTTCCGGGAAAATAAGTTTAGATCGTATAAAAGTAGGGAATGGGAAAATTTTAACAGCTACACGAAAATCGTTGGATACCTCTTTTAATGAAAACAGTATAAAAACAATAACGGATACTGGAATTCAAAAAATATTGAGTAACTATCTTAAGAGTAAAAACAACAATCCAGAGATTGCCTTTTCACCTGAAGGAATCGAGGAAATGAATCAAAATATACGGGATTATAATGATGGTAGATTACATCAACCTATTTTAAAAGTAAGGGTATTCGAACAAGGAAGTAAGTTTCAATTAGGAGAAACGGGGAATAGAACAAAGAAATATGTAGAAGCCGCAAAAGGAACCAATTTGTTTTTTGCGGTTTACGAGGATAAAAGTGGTAAAAGAAATTATGAGACTATCGCCTTAAATCTGGTTATTGAGAGACAAAAACAAGGATTATCTTCTGCTCCTGAAGTAAATGAAAAAGGACACCGACTTCTATTTGTACTATCTCCTAATGATTTGGTGTATGTTCCTATGGAGGAAGAAGATATTTCCGGAATTGAGTTTAATAATCTGGATAGAGAACAAGCGAGTAGAATATATAAAATGGTAAGTAGTACTGGTAGTAAATGTCATTTTATTCATTCAAGAGTTGCTACGTTAATTAAAAACTATGATTCCGAAAGCAAGATCGGTGAGTTTGGTAGTTTAAATAAATTGGAAATAACAATGGATAATTCTGTTCGTATAAAAGAAAAGTGCATCAAATTGAAAGTAGATCGATTAGGGAATATTTCTAAAGCTTAAGTAATGTTAAAACGTACTATTTATATCGGAAATCCTTCTTATCTAAAAGTAAAGGACAATCAGTTATACATAGAAGATCCATTGTTAAAAGAGGTTAAAGGAATTGTCCCGATTGAAGATATAGGTTTTTTGATTATGGATCATCCACAAATCACTCTTTCTAATCCTCTAATAGTGATGATGCAACAGCATAACGTGGCAATCATTAGTTGTGACGAGTCACATTTACCTTTAGGATTAATGCTGCCAATAAGTGGACATGTAGAACATTCGGAACGATTAAAGCATCAAATAGGTATTTCTGAACCTTTACGAAAACAACTTTGGAAACAGACGGTCGAATCTAAAATCTTCCAACAGAAAGAGCTTTTGAGAAAACTGAAGTTGCCACATGATATATTAAGTAAATATATGAATGATGTAAAATCTGGGGATAGCACAAATATGGAAGGAATAGCAGCACAGTATTATTGGAGTCATTTATTCGACAATTTTTTGCGGGAAAGAAAAGGAGAGGCTCCAAACAACTTTTTAAATTTCGGATATGCAATTTTAAGAAGTATGGTAGCCCGTGCTTTGGTTTGTAGTGGTTTACACCCTACAATAGGGATTTTTCATCGAAATAAGTATAATGCTTATTGTTTGGCTGATGATATAATGGAGCCTTATCGACCCTATGTAGATGAAATGGTTTGGGAATGGATGAATACTCCCTTGGCGACACATGAATTGGATAAAAATGCAAAAGCTCATTTATTGCAGTTGGCAACAAGGGATGTTAGTATAAGTGGTTTACAACGACCGCTAATGACGGCGTTGAGTATTACTACTAGTTCGTTGTGTAAGTGTTTTATGGGTACAAGTAGGATGATTCATTATCCAGTTTTTAAATGAGTTTTAGTCGTTTTAATGCTTATCGGATTATGTGGGTTCTGGTATTTTTTGATTTACCGACAGAGACAAAAAAGCAGCGAAGTGTTGCAACTAAATTTCGTAAAGCATTATTGGATGATGGGTTTACGATGTTTCAGTTTTCTATTTATTTACGACATTGTCCGAGTAAAGAGAATGCAGAAGTACATATCAAAAGGGTCAAAAAGAGTTTGCCTAGTGAAGGGAAAGTAGGTATTTTATCCATAACAGATAAACAGTTTGAACAAATGGAATTATTTTTTGCCAAAAAAGAAACCGAATTACCTACTATTCCTCAACAATTGGAATTGTTTTAACAGGAATAAAAAAATGCCTTAATATACTTTTATATCAGGCATTTTTTTAATTTTTTTGTTTTGTAGTTTATCCCAAAACTCTTGTAAAATCAAGAGTTTTGATGAGGTTGTAATTGTACTCGATAAAACTACAAAAATTTGAAAGGAATTCACAACGGTTAGCTATAGTATCGGATAGATACAACAGTTGTAATTGTACTCGATAAAACTACAAAAATTTGAAAGGAATTCACAACTATGAAACGCCAATCTTCTCAGCCAGTTGTGTTGTAATTGTACTCGATAAAACTACAAAAATTTGAAAGGAATTCACAACGTTGATCCGTTCATTCAAACAACAAGTTATGTTGTAATTGTACTCGATAAAACTACAAAAATTTGAAAGGAATTCACAACCATATTCAAGTTCTTGTTTGTCGAATTTTTGTTGTAATTGTACTCGATAAAACTACAAAAATTTGAAAGGAATTCACAACGAGCCGAAATAATCATCCCTTTCGAATCTGGTTGTAATTGTACTCGATAAAACTACAAAAATTTGAAAGGAATTCACAACGCGTAGTCTTTCGATATATCCATCAAGATTGTTGTAATTGTACTCGATAAAACTACAAAAATTTGAAAGGAATTCACAACAGTTCAAAAGCCATAATAAAATCGGACAAAGTTGTAATTGTACTCGATAAAACTACAAAAATTTGAAAGGAATTCACAACTGCGACATTGAAGCCATGTTCAATCTTAAGGTTGTAATTGTACTCGATAAAACTACAAAAATTTGAAAGGAATTCACAACGTGCGACCGCTGCGATACCTGGCGTGCGCGGTTGTAATTGTACTCGATAAAACTACAAAAATTTGAAAGGAATTCACAACCTTCGGCTTGTTTACGCGCTTTTTCTTCCGGTTGTAATTGTACTCGATAAAACTACAAAAATTTGAAAGGAATTCACAACGGCAAAAAACTAGCGCTCAAATTATAGCTGGTTGTAATTGTACTCGATAAAACTACAAAAATTTGAAAGGAATTCACAACTACTGCAAGCGTATGCGCAACACTGCACGCGTTGTAATTGTACTCGATAAAACTACAAAAATTTGAAAGGAATTCACAACTGATTGAACATCCAGAATGTGGAAAAACACGTTGTAATTGTACTCGATAAAACTACAAAAATTTGAAAGGAATTCACAACAATCTCTGGCAATTGTTTTAATTTGTCATAGTTGTAATTGTACTCGATAAAACTACAAAAATTTGAAAGGAATTCACAACCTGTCGGGGTTTCTGTGTTTAATTCTCCGTGTTGTAATTGTACTCGATAAAACTACAAAAATTTGAAAGGAATTCACAACAGCCACATTAAAACCATGTTCAATCTTAAGGTTGTAATTGTACTCGATAAAACTACAAAAATTTGAAAGGAATTCACAACTATCTTAGCTGCTATAATTCCGACCGGACTGTTGTAATTGTACTCGATAAAACTACAAAAATTTGAAAGGAATTCACAACTCACCTCATTGTTAGCAAACATTAAAGGCAGTTGTAATTGTACTCGATAAAACTACAAAAATTTGAAAGGAATTCACAACAGTTTAGGAATTGATTGTGAAGCAGGAAATGTTGTAATTGTACTCGATAAAACTACAAAAATTTGAAAGGAATTCACAACCAGGCACTACCGGGACACTTGACGAATCAGGTTGTAATTGTACTCGATAAAACTACAAAAATTTGAAAGGAATTCACAACGAATTGCAACAACGTTTAGGCAGTCTTGCTGTTGTAATTGTACTCGATAAAACTACAAAAATTTGAAAGGAATTCACAACCCTAGCCGCTGAACAGATGGGCTGGGAAAAGTTGTAATTGTACTCGATAAAACTACAAAAATTTGAAAGGAATTCACAACGACACGATTGCCAAACAAAAGAAAATTGAAGTTGTAATTGTACTCGATAAAACTACAAAAATTTGAAAGGAATTCACAACAAAAATCAGGGTACTGCATATAATCTAAGAGTTGTAATTGTACTCGATAAAACTACAAAAATTTGAAAGGAATTCATTGCCTTAATAATTGATAGTTTCTACTTTAAGTGTTTTTTATTTTTACCCACAAAAAAGAAATTTTACTACATTCGTAATTGAAACAATACACTTTGATAGGAGTAGAAGAGTCTATTATATTCAAAACCAAACCACCAAAAAACACTATAAAAAATGGAACAAAAAGAACCAGGAGCCTTAACCAATGAAGAACTAGTACAGGAAATAAAAAAAATGAAAACCACCCGAATTTACGATGCCGGGATTATTGGTGTTTTAATAGGAGTAGCTTTTTATGGTACCGTTAAAGGGGGATTTGGGATATTTACCTTTATTCCGCTTGTCTATATCCCTATTGCGACAAAGAACACCAAAAAATACAATGCGTTAAAAGAACAGCTAAAAGAGAGAGGTTTATCATAAAGACATCTGATCGTGTGGAATCCGTGCTAAGTCTAAAAAAATATTAGCTTAAAAAACAAAACTACAACTGTAAAAATTGTAGCTTTCCTAATAGTGCAGATTTAGAATCTGGATAAAACCATAATTAATACAGATTGCCAATCCGTGCGAGTGGTTTTCTGGTCTATTTTAAATGTTTTACGTATTTTGGTTGTATATAAATTAGCGATAACCCAATGAATACAGATTATTTCGATATATCACAGAATCCAATAAAACTCTTTTTAGATACGGTAGACTCTGTATTAAATAGTAACACATTTCTTTTAAAGTTTGAATTAAAAACGGAAAATATGAATTTAGATTTTTCTAATTTCATTCATTCGGAATCTTTTATTAATCAAATTTCAGATCAGGACAAAGAAAGAGAATGGTTTAATATGCATGATTTTGATTACAAAACCAAAATGTACAAATTGCGAAAAGGAAATATTCTTAAAGATAAATTTGAATTAGAAATTAAAGAAATCGAGGAGGCAAAAAATGAATATCTCATTGGAATGCTAACCGGTGATACTACAAAGGGAAGATTTAATAGTTTTTATTCAAAGCAAATCGAAAAAGAGAAAGCTAAAGCTATTGTGGACAATCTTATTTCTTATCTTTCTTTATATGCTAATTGGAAATTATTTTTTGTTGAACCAAACTTTTTGAAAGATGCTGTTGAAAACAATTATAGGAATAAAGTACTTCACTATTTTGGAGGAGATTATGCTAATGACACAGCAACAATAATTTTAACAAAGGGTAATGGCTATCTATTATTAACAAATGGAATTGATTAAAAAGGGTAAGCACTAATCAGAACCCGATTGCGCGGATTTGTAATCCGTGCGCATATAAATAAAAAAACTACGACATTTGTTGCCGTAGTTTTTTTATTTTAGAGATAGAGCTTATTCTGCCTCAACCATCGTATGGTATACGTTCATTACATCGTCGTCTTCCTCGATTTTTTCCAATAGCTTTTCCACATCCGCTACCTGATCGGCAGTAAGGGTTTTGGTTACTTGCGGAATACGGTCAAAACCGGACGAAAGGATCTCGATATTGCGGTTTTCCAATTCTTTCTGGATCGCTCCAAAACTTTCGAATGGCGCATACATCATGATACCGTCTTCATCGGCAAAGATTTCTTCCACACCAAAATCGATCATTTCCAATTCCAGTTCCTCTACATCCTGACCTTCGGCCGGGATTCGGAAATTACAAGTATGATCAAACATAAATTCAACCGAACCTTGTGTGCCCAGTGTACCGTTACATTTGTTAAAATAGCTACGGATATTGGCTACGGTACGGTTGTTATTGTCGGTAGCTGTTTCGATTAAAATCGCGATTCCGTGTGGCGCGTATCCTTCAAATAAAACTTCCTTATAGTTGGCAGTATCTTTATCGGATGCCTTTTTAATCGCACGTTCTACGTTATCTTTTGGCATGTTGGCCGCTTTGGCGTTTTGCATCACCGCACGCAAACGGGAGTTAGTCTCCGGGTTTGGTCCGCCTTCTTTAACCGCCATTACGATATCTTTCCCAATTCTGGTAAACGTTTTGGCCATTGCCGACCAACGTTTCATTTTTCTTGCTTTTCTAAATTCAAACGCTCTTCCCATAAGAGTTAATTGTATTTTGTTTATAGTTTTGTAAAAACAGCCTGCAAAAATAAAATTATTACAGCACTTTAACAAAAAAAGAGACTTTTTTAAAGTCCCTTTTCGTGTGATTATTTTTTGTAAAATGGTAATTTAACCACTTTTGCAGCTACATCATTTTTTCGGATTCGGATCGCAATTTCGCTGTCAACTGCCGAAAAAGCAGTCGGTACATAGCCTAAACCAATACCTTTGTTTAGCGATGGCGACATGGTTCCGGAGGTTACAATTCCGATTACATTGCCGTCTTTGTCTACGATTTCATAATCGTGACGTGGAATACCTCTTTCGGTTAATTCGAATGCCACTAATTTTCGGGTAACACCAGCTTCTTTTTGTGCTTTCAGGTTTGCGGAATTCACAAACTCTTTGTCGAATTTAGTGATCCAACCCAATCCGGCTTCTAATGGGGAAGTCGTATCGTTGATGTCGTTTCCGTATAAGCAGAATCCCATTTCCAGACGTAAGGTGTCACGGGCAGCCAATCCGATTGGTTTGATTCCAAATGCCGCTCCGGCTGCGAATACGTTGTTCCAGATGGTTTCGGCATCTTCATTTTTAAAATAGATCTCAAATCCGCCTGATCCGGTATAACCCGTAGCCGAAATGATTACGTCTTTTACACCGGCAAATTCGCCCATTTGAAATGAATAATACGGCATGCTTGCCAAATCAATTGCCGTTAACGATTGCATCGCTTCGGCTGCTTTTGGCCCCTGGATGGCTAATAATGAATAGGAATCAGATGCATTTTCCATCGTCACACCCAAATCGTTGTGTTGTGAAATCCAGTTCCAGTCTTTTTCAATGTTGGATGCATTTACAACCAACAGGTAGTTGTTATCGGCAATTTTATAAATAATAAGATCGTCCACAATACCGCCTTCGTTGTTGGGAAGACATGAATATTGTGCTTTTCCATCCACTAATTTAGAAGCGTCGTTCGACGTTACTTTTTGGATCAAAGCCAGGGCATTTTCGCCACGAAGGAAAAACTCACCCATATGGGACACATCAAAAACACCTACGCCGTTACGAACCGTTTCATGCTCAATGTTAACTCCTTCGTACTGAACAGGCATGTTATATCCTGCAAACGGAACCATTTTAGCTCCCAAACTTTCGTGAACGTGCGTTAATGCTGTATTTTTCATTTTGTGCTGTATATTTATTTTAGGCCGCTAATGTATTGATTTTTTACGGAGTGGCAAAGTGTTTTAGTGTCTGAGATAATCTTTCAACGCTTCGTAATTCCGAATCGGAATACTTTGTTTCGGTTTGTCCATCATTTGCTGAAGGGATTCCGGAATGAGTATGCCGTGGTTTAAATACGATTGAACGGTGTCCAGAAATTTTACCGGGTGGGCTGTTTCGAGAAATAATCCGGTTATATCGGGATTATGAGCTATTTTTTTTTGCAATCCGAGGTAGCCAACCGCACCATGTGGATCCATACTATACCGTACTTTTTGGAAAACGGATTCCATAGCGATTCGTGTTTCGGTATCACTAAACGTATAGGACGAGAAGTCTTTTTTTAGTTGATTCAGATCATGAGCATACAATTCCTGTATACGGATAAAATTACTCGGATCGCTCACATCCATCGCATTCGAAACGGTACTGATAGTCGCTTTGGGTTGGTAAATCCCATTATCCAGATAGCGCGGAACGGTGTCGTTGGCATTGGTGGCGGCAATAAAATGGGCGATCGGTAAGCCGAGTTTTTTGGCCAGCATTCCGGCACCGATGTTACCAAAGTTACCACTCGGACAGGATACATAGAGCGGTTTTCCGGTTTTCTGGAGGATTTTATAGGCAAAGAAAAAATAACACATTTGCGGTAGCCAACGTGCTACGTTGATCGAATTGGCCGAGGTTAGGTTTTTGGTTTTCAGATCACTATCCTGAAATGCTTTTTTAACCATCGCCTGGCAATCGTCAAACGAACCCTGAACTTCCAGCGCGCGGATGTTTTGTCCTAAAGTGGTTAATTGGGCTTCCTGTATAGCACTGACTTTTCCTTTGGGATAGAGTACGACCACATCGACATTTTTTATGCCCAGAAAACCATTGGCTACGGCGCCACCGGTATCACCCGAAGTAGCGACAAGAACAGTTGTTTTTCGGTCGTTTTCCCGATTAAAATAGGCGAGACAACGCGACATAAAACGGGCGCCAACATCTTTAAAAGCGAGTGTCGGCCCGTGGAAAAGTTCCAGAGTATAGATGTCTTGTTCTATCGGAACCACAGGAAAGTCAAACGAGAAGGTTTCGTTGATTATCTGTTGTAATTCCTTTTCCGGAATGGCATCCCCAATAAAAGGCGCCAGAACCGTATAGGCAATACTCGGCTTGTCCATTGTATGTAATGACTCAAAAAAAGAGGCGGGTAGTGGTGTTATTGGTTCCGGGAAATACAAACCGCCATCGGGGGCAATACTCTGTAAAACGGCTTCCCGAAACCCGACGCGGTGTTGTTTGTTCGTAAGACTATAATAGTTCATAATACTGTTTTTAACCGTTAATTAATTGTACTCCCCGGGTTGCAACCGGCGATACGTAAACTTCAAAGGGTATTCCGGTTTCGGTATATTTTTGTTCCAATGCAAAAGCTACTTTATGAGCTGTTTCAAGACCTTTATTTAAAGTGAAAACAGAAGGTCCTGATCCGGAGATTCCGACGCCTAAAGTGCCGTTTTTGAGTGCCGTTTCTTTTATCATGTCGAAGCCGGGAATATAGCCTGCCCGTAAAGGTTCAACGATCCGATCGTGTAGCGAACGGTGTATCAGTTCGTAATCGCTGGTATACAAACCGGCAATTAATCCGCCCAGGTTTCCCGATTGGGCAATGGCTTTTTGTAGCGGAATTTCGGGTGGTAATACGGCACGCATTTCGGATGTTTTTAATTCGATCTGCGGATGAATAACGGTGGCATATAATTCGGACGGTACCGGTAAAGCGACCACATCCAATGGTTCATAACTGCGAATAAGCGTAAAACCACCCAAAAGTGCCGGAGCAACATTATCGGCATGTTCGCAACCACTGGCCACAGCTTCTCCTTTCATGGCAAATGGAATAAGTGCTGTTACGCTCAGCGGATTACCCAATAGCGCATTAATTCCAAAAACGGCTCCGGCAGCACTGGCGGCGGAACTGCCAATGCCACTTCCAGCCTTGATTTTTTTATGAATTACGATATCAAAACCACAATCGGGTTGTAGGGCTTCCAATAAAGCCATAGCAGCCACTCCGGCTACGTTTTGTGCGGCTTCCAATGGTAAGTCGGCTCCGGTTATCCGGGTTATTCGGATGCCTTTTTGGGTGGTTTCTGTCACAATCATTTCATCTCCAATAGTGTCGAGACATAAGCCCAAGACATCGAATCCGCAGGATACATTGGCAATGGTTGCCGGGCAAAACAGGCGTATAGTTTTCATATCCATTCGCTTTAAAGGTTTCCAATTCGTATCACATCGGCAAAAACTCCCGATGCGGTTACAGCGGCTCCGGCTCCGGCACCTTTAATCTGTAAGGGTTGTTCGGCATAGCGATCGGTATAAAACAAAACAATGTTGTCTTTGCCTTCCAAATGATAAAACGGATGCTCTTTGTTGATATATTGCAGCCCTACGCTGGCTTTTCCGTTTTCAAATCGGGCGACATATTTTAAACGACAGGATTGCTGCTCGGCTTGGTTATATAACGCTTCAAAATGCGGGGCATGCTGTTGTAATGATTCGAAAAATGCAGCTGTAGATTCGGCTTGTATAACAGGATCCGGTAAAAAAGAATCGTTTGCAATTGCGTCGATTTCCATCGGATAACCGCTTTCCCGAATCAGAATCAGGATTTTCCGCATCACATCGATACCACTCAGATCGAGCTTCGGATTGGGTTCGGTGTACCCTTCCTGTTGTGCCTGAAGGACAATATCATGAAAGCTTTTACCGGATTTAAAGTTATTAAAGATAAAGTTTAAACTACCCGATAAAACCGCTTGAATATGATGTACTTTGTCACCCGATGCAATTAGGTTTTTTAAAGTATCGATAATAGGCAATCCCGCACCGACATTGGTTTCGAACAGGAAAGGCGCATTGTATTTTTTGGATAGCTTTTTTAATTGCTCGTATTCGGAATATTCCGAGGAACAGGCAATTTTATTACAGGTAACCACAGCGACGTTTTGCGCGAGGAATCGTTTGTAAAGTGATGCTATTTTTTCGGAAGCGGTATTGTCGATAAAAATACTGTTCGGAAGATTTAATGCTTCAATCCGGTTTATAAAGTGTTCCGGGTTGCTGTCTTCGCCCGATTCCAGTGCGGCTTTCCAGTTGTCGAGCGCAATACCATCTACATCAAAATGCAGTTTACGGGAATTGGAAATCCCAACAACACGGAGGTTTAATTTCAGGTTATCCCGTAAATAATCCGCTTGCTGGTGCAGTTGTTCGAGTAATTTTCCGCCTACATTGCCCACGCCACAAATAAAGAGATGCAACTGTTTGATATCATCTTCAAAAAAACATTCGTGCAGTACATTCAGTGCTTTGACAACATCTTTTTTATCGATAACAGCCGAAATATTGCGTTCGGAAGCACCTTGTGCAATGGCGCGTACATTGACGTTGTTCTTTCCCAATGTGCTAAACATTTTACCACTCAGTCCCTGGTGATTTTTCATGTTTTCGCCAACCAATGCGATAATACTAAGCTCTTTTTCCAGAAGAACCGGTTTGATTTTTTGCAATCGGATTTCGTATCGGAAAGCCATATCAATAGCTTTCTTGGCACGTTGGGCATGTTCTTCCGCTATTCCGATACAAATGGAATGCTCTGAGGATGCCTGAGTAATGAATACAATATTAATTCCTTCGCGGGCAACGGCTCCGAAAAGTTTTTCGGATATTCCGGCCACGCCTATCAGCCCCGATCCTTCCAGTGTTAGCAGGGCGATATTTTCGATATGACTAATTCCTTTCACGGATTCGTTGTTGGAGGCGCAATTGGGGGCAATATGGGTTCCCGGGGCTTCCGGATTAAAAGTATTTTTGATAAAAACCGGAATGTTCTTGTTGAGTACTGGTTGTAAAGTTGGCGCATAGAGAACCTTGGCCCCAAAATGTGACAATTCCATCGCCTCTTTATAGCTGATTTCGGCAATGGCACGGGCTTGCTTTACGAGTTTTGGATTGGCAGTGAACATTCCGCTTACGTCAGTCCATATTTGTAACTCGCTGGCATCGAGTGAAGCCGTAATGACAGCAGCAGTATAATCGGAGCCACCACGACCAAGCGTTGTAGTATGCCCATTATGGGACTCGGCTATAAAACCGGGAAGTATGGTGCTATTGGCCTGGTTTTTATCGAAATAATACTGGATGGCATAATTGCTGGTTTCGAAATCAACTGTGGCGTTTCCAAATTGTTCGTTGGTTTTGATCAGTTCCCGACTGTCGCAATAGGCAACTTTGCCGGCATCGGATTGTAATTTTGCAAAGAGGATTCGGGAGGCAAATAATTCTCCGTAAG
Source organism: Flavobacterium sp. WV_118_3 (assembly GCF_039778605.1). Taxonomy (NCBI): domain Bacteria; kingdom Pseudomonadati; phylum Bacteroidota; class Flavobacteriia; order Flavobacteriales; family Flavobacteriaceae; genus Flavobacterium; species Flavobacterium sp. WV_118_3. The sequence goes on from NZ_CP156060.1 coordinate 1,178,229, forward strand.
ACAGGATGGTATCGTTCGTTTTTGCGGATAGTTCGCCTAATAAAAAGCATCCGTCTAATAAGGAAGTAATAGTTACAAAACCGGATTCGATATAGGATTGCAGTTCACCATTATCCTGATCCGGGAGTAGCTTTTGCACGACTTCATAATGTCTTTTTTGAAGTTCGTTTAGAATGTTTTTATAGCGAAGGTCACGGTTTTTAGCCTGATTAATGGCTTCCGATAACGAGTCGGTAACACCGCCCATAGCCGATACGACCACTACTTTTTTCCCGGATATATTTTGTATTACTGCGATAGCCTGTTTGATATTCTGTTCGTTCGCGACAGAAGTACCTCCAAATTTTAATACTTTCATAGTACTATATGTTATTGCCTGAAACTGTTTGCAGTGAAAGGCGTAGGATTGAAAAATAAGAATATAAATGGATTCGTTTGAAAACAAACGATTTAGCGGTGTTAGAAAATAACACGTAGCTACACTGGACTATATGAAATGATTATACCCCGAACGGGGTAGTAGTGGTTGTTGTAGTGGTAATAATAGAAATCACAGCCGAAGAAGATTCGGTTGCTATAAGGAACTTATATTTTCTATTAGCTGTTAGCATTGTTACAAATATAGGAGTTTTTGTTTAGAAAAAGCTTTTTTTGTAAATTTATAGGATGTCAAAAATGGTTAATATATGGACAATCTGATAAAAGTCGATAAAAACGTAGTACTACAGCGGTTTCATCCCATTGGTAAATTTTCGCATAAAGGCATACAGGGACATGCTTTGATCATCGGTGGAAGTTATGGTAAAATAGGTGCGCCTTGCTTGTCGGCTAAAGCCTGTTTAAAATCCGGAGCAGGACTGGTAACAGCCTATATTCCCAAATGTGGTTATGAAATTATGCAGACGGCACTTCCGGAAGTTATGGTGGAAACCGACGATTATCCGACACATATCCGGGCGATCGAAACGAAATTAAAAATACAGGCGGTTGGAATCGGTATCGGAATTGGTCAGCATCTCGAAACCCAACAGGCTGTCTTTCATTTCTTAAAACTAAATAAAGCGCCTTTGGTAATCGATGCCGACGGGATTAATATTCTATCGGAAAACAAAGAATGGCTGGAATTTTTACCGTCTAAAACCATTTTGACACCGCATGTAAAAGAATTGGAGCGGCTGATAGGCGCCTGGAAAAACGAAGCGGATAAAATGGAAAAAGTGAAAACACTTTCCAAAACTTTCGACATTGTAATGGTGATTAAAGGGGCACCATCGCGTATCGTTTATCAGGATCAGGTTTTTGAAAATACAACCGGGAACCAGTCTTTGGCAACTGCAGGAAGCGGCGATGTATTAACGGGGATTATAACCGGCCTGTTGGCGCAGGCTTATGATCCGGTGGATGCGGCTGTTACCGGCGTTTTTATTCATGGGCTGACGGCCGATATTGCTTTGCCGGAATTGGGCTATCATGCATTTGTGGCTTCCGATAGCATTGCGTATCTCGGGAAAGCGTTCCATACATTATATGAATAAAAAACGCTTCCGATCCGGAAGCGTTTTTTGTTATTTAACACCTTGTTTGGTGAATAGTTCTGTAAGTTGCGGATCCGATGGTCGTGGTGCATCGGCTGTAACGATGTTTCCGTTTGGATCGACCAGAATAAATCGCGGGATACTTTCGATCCCGTATTCTTTTATAAACTGTGAACTCCAGTCGTTATCCGCAAATAACTGAATACCGCCTAATTTTTTTTCGTCTACCAGTTTTTTCCATTTGTCGTAGTCTTTTTTGGCATCGATCGAAATACTTACAAATTCGATGTTTTTACCATGGTATTGTTCTTCGACTTTTTGAAGGTGTGGAATTTCCTGACGACACGGACCACACCAGGTTGCCCATACGTCGATATATACAAATTTACCTTTTAGGTTGTCTAATGAAGTCTGACCGCCTTTGTAGTTTTCGTAATTGAATTTAGGCGATGGTTTTCCAGGGATCAATCCTTTGATTTTGTTGAATTTTTCAGTTAAGTCTTCCTTGAATTTGGTGTCGGTAGACAACGCCATGATTTCTTTGTATAAGGTTTCCGATTCGGTATTTCCGGCACGAATCTGGTAGCCTAAGTTTTGTAGAAAACTGTTTTTGATGTTCGGACTTTTTATTTTTTTGATTTCCGTTAAAATACGATCACTTAATTCTTTTTCGGTCATATTGGCACTGTTTTCCGATACTTTCTGATTAAAACGTGCGGCAATCAATTGTTTGTACGGATTCGAAAACAAGAAGTCGGTATCGTTATCCATATCAAGGGTAGTATCGAATTTTGGGAAGCTTTCAGAAGGTTTGAAGTTTTCCTTTTTGGCATAATGTGCATGATACGCCGGGTAGTTTAACAATAAAAGTTGTTCGAAATAGTCGATACTTTTTTGTTCGTTCTTTTTAAAACCGGCATCGGCAAATTTAGTACTGTTGTATAATTCCAATACGGCATTTTTTAATTCTTTATTTTTATTGACATAAGTAGTCTCATCCTGACTGTAAAATGTCTGCGGGTTGCCAAGCATGGTATTTACCAGTTGCCCTTTCTTAACCAGGTATTGATTTTCAACACTGCCATTTCCGGAAAAAGCAAGTGAGGTATTAAAATTTGCATCATCGGCGGTAATGTTTAGTTTGGTTCCTTTGGCCAGATATAAAGCAGCACGGTTGTTTTTGGTACTCAGCGTATAGGAACCGCTATACGAAATAGGGAAAGTTTCGGAAAACGAACCGTCGGGTTTTAACGTAATCTCTTTGTTAAAACTTTCGCCTTTGATTTTGATCTTTTTTTCTTCGGTATTGTTGATTTTTCCGGATAGCGTAATCGTCTCCGGCGGTAGCGTAAACGACGATAATACAAGGATGATCAACAAATAAAGTGTGTTTTTCATTGAAAATAGTTTTTAGTTGGTTTTTTAGGAGTTCAAATATAAGGATTGTTGTTTGTATAATAACATCCGAAATTGGTATAATATAGTTTGCTTTTTAGGCATATTTTATGGAATTTTGAGCAATTAATTTTTTAGACAAAAATGGACACAATACATTATATAAGCTCCGATGTGATTTCACTGGAGTTACTACAGGAAATCATTTCGCAAAACAGGAAACTGGAGTTATCGGAAGAAGCACGTGTAAACATCGAAAAATGCCGTGCCTATCTGGATGCCAAAATGGAATCGCATGGCGAGCCGATTTACGGTATCAACACTGGTTTTGGCTCTTTGTGTAATGTGAAAATTTCAAACGAAAACCTGTCAAAACTACAGGAAAACCTGGTAAAATCGCATGCTTGTGGTACCGGTGATGAAGTGCCGCATGAGATTGTAAAAATCATGTTATTGCTTAAAATCAAATCGTTAAGTTTTGGTCATTCCGGTGTACAGTTAAAAACGGTTGAACGATTGATCGATTTCTATAACAACGATGTTTTACCGGTGATTTATACGCAGGGATCGTTAGGCGCATCCGGCGATTTGGCACCATTGGCGCATTTGTCGTTGCCGTTAATCGGAGAAGGTGAAGTGTATCTGGATGGTTTCCGCCAACCGGCTAAAAAAGTCCTTGAAAAAATGGGATGGGAGCCAATCGTATTGCAATCCAAAGAAGGATTGGCATTGTTAAACGGAACGCAGTTTATGAGTGCTTATGGTGCATATGTATTACTAAAAGCGAGTAAATATGCGTATCTGGCCGACCTTATCGGAGCCATTTCTCTGGAAGGATTTGATGGACGCATCGAGCCGTTTAACGAACTGATCCATTTGGTTCGTCCGCATAAAGGACAAATCAATACGGCAAAACGCTTCCAGGAATTATTGGAAGACAGTGAAATTATAGCACAACCTAAAAAACATGTTCAGGATCCGTATTCGTTCCGTTGTATTCCTCAGGTACACGGTGCGTCAAAAGATACGATCGATTATGTAAAACGTGTTTTTAAAACGGAAATCAATTCGGTTACCGATAACCCTAATATTTTTATTGAAACGGATGAAATTATTTCCGGTGGAAACTTCCACGGTCAGCCATTGGCATTGGCGTTGGATTTCCTTGGAATCGCGTTAGCCGAACTGGGTAATATTTCCGAAAGACGTACGTATCAGTTAATTTCAGGATTACGCGATTTACCGGCCTTTTTGGTTAGCGATCCGGGATTGAATTCCGGTTTTATGATTCCGCAATATACGGCTGCAAGTATCGTAAGTCAGAACAAACAATATGCAACTCCGGCCAGTATCGATAGTATCGTATCGTCTAATGGTCAGGAAGATCATGTGAGTATGGGAGCAAACGCGGCTACCAAAGCGTTGAAAATTATGGAAAACCTGGAGCGTATTCTGGCTATTGAGCTAATGAATGCTTCTCAGGCTATTGAGTTCAGACGTCCGTTACAATCCAGTCCGTTTATCGAAAGCTTCCTGAAATTATACCGCGAAGAAGTACCTTTGGTAACGGAAGACCGAATTTTACATTATGATATCGAAAAATCGGTAGCGTTTTTAAACAGCTTCCAGATGGATGAAGTATTGTTTGAGTAATACATCAGATCTGGCTATATAATTTTTTACACCTGACAGGTTTTAAAACCTCTCAGGTGTTTTCATATTACGGTTGAATTAAATAATAAAATGGAAAATTTTAATAGAAAAAAACACTGGGAAACCATTTACGAAAATAAACCTTTAGAAACCGTAAGTTGGTACCAGCCTAATCCGGAAACTTCATTGTATTTTCTGGAGCAATCCTGTTTACCGAAGTCGGCTAAGATTATTGATATTGGCGGAGGCGATAGTTTTTTGGTGGATCATTTGCTGAAATCGGGTTATACCGATATTACGGTTTTGGATATTTCGGAAGCGGCAATTGAACGTGCCAAAACCAGACTGGGGAATCAAGCGGCAAAGGTGAAATGGATTGTGGCCGATGTTACCGATTTTAAGCCGACAGAGTGTTATGATTTTTGGCATGACCGTGCGGCATTTCATTTTTTAACGAATCAAAAGGATGTGGATACCTATCTGAAAACGACTGCCCAGGCAATTGCTTCAAACGGAAATATGATCATTGGAACATTTTCAGAACAGGGACCAGAAAAATGTAGCGGTATTGCGATACAGCAATATTCGGAACAGAGTATGGTAACTTTATTTCAAACGGATTTTGAAAAGATTAGTTGTCTTACAGTTGATCATGACACACCATTTGACACCATTCAGAATTTTGTATTTTGCCATTTCCGAAAAAAATAAAAGAGGAGTATGCTGTAATTATTAAAGACCTGACAGGTTTTAAAACCTGTCAGGTCTGATTTTATTATAAAAAGTATAGGCTCAGTAATCCCAACGCTGCAGGAACACTTTGTACCATTAAAATTGATTTTTGTACGGTGATTGCGCCGTAAACTCCGGCTACGAATACGCATCCTAAAAAGAAAGTAGCAATATGAATACTCCATTGCAAATCGCAAATCAGTAGCGACCAGATCAGACCGGCTGCGAGAAATCCGTTATATAATCCCTGGTTTCCGGCCATTTGCTTGGTTTTTTCAAACATTTCTTCCGGTACCGATTTAAAAACTTTTTTGGCACGCGTAGTCCACGCAAACATTTCCAGCCATACGATATAAAGGTGCAGTAAGGCTATACATCCGATAATGATTTTTGAAAGTAAAGTCATAGGCGATTTGAATTTAGGTTATTCGGAATGATCCAGTATTCGTTCTATTCTTTTATCCGGAATAAGCCACATAATGGCCACCAGAACGTAAAATGCACCGGCAATTAGTCCGTTGTAATTGGAGGCGATTATCCCTAAGATATAAAAAACGGGTGATAGTTTTCCTTTACTATCGTTTCCGATGGCTTTGGATAAAACCGAATCCGGACCGTGTTTTTTCAGGATCAGATATTGCAGTATAAAATAGGCTAATGCACATAATAACAGTACGATTCCGTAGAGCATCATTGGAATAGGAGCAAAATGATTTTCGCCAATCCATGCGGTTGCGAAGGGTATCATTGACAACCAAAACAATAAATGTAGGTTGGCCCATAAGATACCACCCGAAATTTGTTTTACCGTATGCAGCATATGGTGGTGGTTGTTCCAATAGATGCCTACATAGATAAAGCTCAATACATAACTCAGGAATACTGGCAAAATAGGTTTTAACGCACTAAAACTTACCTCGTGTGGCACTTTGATTTCCAAAACCATAATGGTAATAATAATGGCGAGTACGCCGTCGCTAAAAGCTTCCAGTCGGGTTTTGTTCATAGAGGAGGATTTAGAGGTTTTCGTTGCGCAGGGTTTTGTGAATCCTGCGTTTGTGATGGGTTTGACGTAAATTCTGATCACCGGAGATCACACTAATGTTTCCATCGATTTCCAGCATGGCCAGTTTGACGTCTTTGTAACGCTCGATTCCGTGTTCGCGGATGGCTTCATATAACTCGTCGGATGTAATACCGAGTCGGCTTAAGGTGTCGAATTCCAGTTTTCCGTTATGGATCAGTATTTCCGGTTTGTCTTGTAACAGGTTACTGAGTTTTTTGTATTTAAACAGTAACTTTTTAAAGATAAAGTTGATGATAAACAGCACCAATGCGGCCGCTAATCCTCCCGAAAGGCTGGAATCACTTCCAACCATGGCGTTCTGAACAGCATTACTGATCAGTAATATCAGGATGACATCGGCCGTATTGAGCTGCGATAATTGTTTTTTACCAAAAATACGGAGGGCTACCACCATAAAGATATATACGGCGGAACTTCTGACGATTATATCCAGGTAGGCTTCCATATCCGGTGTTTATTTCCATTTAAAGTTTTTCTCGATGGCTTTGATCATTTCACCTGCAATGTCTTTTTGTGTCGCGCCTTCGATCCCTTCCAATCCGGGCGAGGAGTTCACTTCCAGTAATAACGGTCCTTTTGACGAACGGATAATATCTACTCCGGCAACTTTTAAATTCATCGCTTTGGCTGCTTTGATCGCAATGCGTTTTTCTTCGGCCGTTACTTTTACAACTGATGCCGTTCCGCCCAAATGGATGTTGGCCCGGAATTCACCTGGTAAAGCTTCCCGCTGCATGGCGGCAACCACTTTTCCGTCGACTACAAACAAACGAAGGTCTTTTCCGTTGGCTTCTTTGATAAATTCCTGTACGAGGATGTTGGCATTTAAGCTTTTAAAAGCATTGATTACACTTTCTGCAGCTTTTTTAGTTTCGGCCAATACCACACCTTTTCCTTGCGTTCCTTCCAGTAATTTTACAATTAAAGGAGAACCACCTACCATCTTGATCAGGTCATTGGTGTCGAGTGGGGAATTGGCAAATCCGGTTGTGGGAATATCAACACCATTATTTAGAAGTAATTGCAGGGAAAACAGTTTGTCGCGCGACTGACTGATTGCTGCGGAGCTGTTTAAACTAAAAACTTTTAGTGCTTCGAATTGTCGCGTTAAGGCACAACCGTAATAGGTCATACTGGGACGAATCCTTGGAATTACAGCGTCAAAATCGTTCAAAACCCGACCACCGCGGTAATGAATTTCGGGCGCCGTAGCGTCGAGTTTCATATAACAGTATTTCAGGTTTAGGAAATGCATTTCGTGTCCCCGCATTTCTCCGGCTTCTATAATACGCTTATTACTGTAAAGTTCCGGGTTGCTGGCCAATAAACCGATACGAAGACCTTTTTTGGCGGTATCTTCGCTATAATAGTATTCTTTGATTTTTTCTTTTGTCGGATGACCCAAAAGGTATTTTTGTTCCGGATCTACCAATATACGTCCCGACATGGCTTCCCGTCCCAAAAGCATACGGAATCCCATCGAGTCACGATTGGTTAGTGTTAGTTCTACATCCCATTCGCTACCACCGATTTCCAGTACGGTTCGGATCACATAACGCAGTTCGCGGTAACCGCTCGAACTCTTTACGACACGTTTGTCAATTAAAAGTGCTTCGCAATGAATAACGGCTTTGATGTTATTCTGAATTGGGTTAATATCGAATTTTACCCAGTTTTCACCATTTTTTTCAAACGGTACAATGTTGGTGGCATGCAATGCCGAAGTTTTTGCCCCGGAATCGACCCGGGCTTTGATGGTTGGAATTCCAAGAGCAGGAAAAGAGCACCATTCTTCACTACCTACAATAACTTTGTCTAGCATTTCTTTGTTTGTATTTGTAATTCTAAAGTACTACTTTTTTTGAAATGCCAAACACATTTGCTTAAAAAAGAAAAAACCTACTTAATTAGTAGGTTTTTCAGCTTTTTTAATGGCTACGGTGAGTTCCTGACTGCCTTCTTCAAGGTCCATAAAGATTTCATCGCCTTCGTGTATTTTAGAGGTGATGATTTCCTCTGCCAGCGTATCTTCCACATATTTCTGAATCGCTCGTTTTAGTGGTCGGGCTCCGAATTGTTTGTCAAATCCTTTATCGGCGATAAAATCTTTGGCTTTTTCGGATAAGGATAATTTGTATCCTAAATCGGCCACTCGTGCATATAGTTTTTCCAACTCGATATCGATAATTTTGTCGATATGTTCTTTTTCAAGCGGATTAAATACAATTACATCATCAATACGATTTAAGAATTCCGGAGCAAATGCTTTTTTAAGTGCATTTTCAATAATACCTTTTGAATTCTCATCCACCTGCGACTGTCGGGCTGTGGTTCCGAAACCAACACCCTGACCGAAGTCTTTTAACTGGCGCGCTCCTACATTGGATGTCATAATGATAATCGTATTGCGGAAGTCAATTTTACGACCTAAACTGTCGGTTAAATGTCCATCGTCCAATACCTGTAACATCATGTTGAAAACGTCCGGATGGGCTTTTTCGATCTCGTCTAAAAGGACAACACAATACGGTTTACGTCTTACTTTTTCGGTAAGTTGTCCACCTTCTTCATAGCCTACGTATCCCGGAGGCGCTCCAACCAATCTTGAGATGGCGAATTTCTCCATATATTCACTCATATCGATACGAACCAAAGCATCTTCCGAATCGAATAATTCTTTAGCAATTACTTTGGCCAATTGCGTTTTACCAACCCCGGTTTGTCCCAGGAAGATAAAAGAGCCAATTGGTTTGCTCGGATCTTTTAATCCGGCACGGTTACGTTGGATGGATTTTGCAATTTTTAAAACCGCTTCATCCTGACCAATTACTTTTCCTTTGATCAATTCAGGTAAATGCGCCAGTTTATTACTTTCGGTTTGTGCAATACGGTTTACCGGTATACCGGTCATCATCGAAACAACATCGGCTACATTATCTTCGGTTACTGTAATACGATTGTTTTTGGCGTCTTCTTCCCATTGCTCCTGAGCGATGGCAAGGTCTTTTTCAATGCGCTTTTCATCATCGCGTAATTTTGCCGCTTCTTCGTATTTCTGTTTTTTAACCACCGAATTTTTCAGTTCGCGTACTTCTTCCAATTGACGTTCCAAATCAAGGATTTGTTTCGGTACGTCGATGTTGGTAATGTGAACGCGGGAACCGGCTTCGTCCAAAGCATCGATCGCTTTGTCCGGCAGGAAGCGTTCCGACATATAACGGTTGGTTAATTTCACACAGGCTTCGATAGCTTCCGGTGTGTAAATTACGTTATGGTGATCTTCGTATTTGTTTTTGATATTGTTCAGAATTGTAATGGTTTCCTCTACCGATGTAGGTTCCACAATTACTTTCTGGAAACGTCTTTCCAAAGCACCGTCTTTTTCGATGTACTGACGGTATTCGTCAAGCGTTGTAGCACCAATACACTGGATTTCGCCACGTGCTAACGCCGGTTTGAACATATTGGAAGCATCGAGTGAACCCGTAGCGCCTCCGGCACCCACAATGGTGTGGATTTCGTCGATAAACAAAATGATGTCGTCGTTTTTTTCCAATTCGTTCATTACAGCTTTCATACGCTCTTCGAACTGACCACGGTATTTGGTTCCGGCTACCAGACTCGCAAGATCCAGTGTTACGACCCTTTTGTTAAACAAAATACGGGACACCTTTTTCTGGATGATACGTAACGCCAATCCTTCGGCAATGGCCGATTTACCCACTCCCGGTTCTCCGATTAATAACGGGTTGTTCTTTTTACGACGGCTTAGAATCTGTGAAACCCGTTCGATTTCTTTTTCCCGACCTACAACCGGATCCAGTTTGCCTTCTTCGGCTAATTCGGTTAAATCACGTCCGAAATTGTCCAGAACCGGTGTTTTCGATTTTTTATTGGTTTTGCCTGTTCCCGGATTATTAAAACCCGTGTCACGCAAACTGTCATCTTGTCCGGAATCGTCATTAAACGACTCGGCTTTTGGCAGGTTATCTAGGTAATCTTCTTCGTTTGATGTCATAGCAATAAATTGTTCTTTAACGATTTCGTAGTCAATTTTTAATTTGTTTAAAAGCTTTGTTGTCGGATCGTTCTCATTTCGGAGAATACACAACAATAGATGAGCGGTACTTATCGAAGTACTCTGGAATACTTTAGCTTCTAAAAAAGTGGTTCGTAAAGCACGTTCTGCCTGACGTGTCAGATGTAGGTTTTTCTTTTCGTTACTGCGATCGATAGTGGGATTGGCGGGGCTTAATACTTCAACTTTTCTGCGTAAATGTTCTAAATCTACATCCAGATTATTTAATATATTAATCGCGGTTCCGTTACCGTCTCTTAAAATGCCTAACATTAAGTGTTCCGTACCGATAAAGTCATGTCCTAATCGTAAAGCCTCTTCTTTACTATAGCTAATTACGTCCTTAACTCTTGGTGAAAAATTATCGTCCATTACTTAAAAATACTTTATACTGTAAATTTACTAATTCAGGTAGGATAAAGCAAAAACCATACCTGACATTTTGAGGGATCTCCTTTATGCTAATTGACAAAAAAAAAATGACATATAAAAGTTAAAAAGTGTGAATTTTTAAGCATTCCGGTGGTTTTTACTGTTGATAAATCGCTGAAATTTATACAGAAAAATGTGATTCTTTACTGGAAAAATATGTATATTGGCACGTTTTGAAATAACTATAATTTTTTAATATAACAACTTATGTCTGAAGGAGAAAAGTTAATTCCTATTAACATTGAGGACGAAATGAAATCTGCTTACATCGATTATTCGATGTCAGTAATTGTATCAAGGGCGCTTCCTGATGTTAGAGATGGCTTGAAACCGGTTCACCGAAGAGTATTGTTCGGAATGTATGAATTAGGAGTATTATCGAATAGAGCACATAAAAAATCCGCCAGAATCGTAGGAGAGGTTCTGGGTAAATATCACCCGCACGGGGATAGCTCTGTTTACGATGCTATGGTTCGTATGGCTCAGGAATGGAGTTTGCGATATCTTTTAGTGGACGGCCAGGGGAACTTCGGTTCTATCGATGGCGATAGTCCGGCAGCTATGCGTTATACGGAAGCAAGAATGAAAAAACTTTCGGAAGAAATTCTTGCCGATATTGATAAAGAAACAGTTGATTTCCAGTTAAACTTTGACGATACTTTAGAAGAACCTAAAGTAATGCCAACCAAAATCCCGAACCTGTTAATTAACGGAGCTTCCGGTATTGCGGTAGGTATGGCAACCAATATGGCGCCACACAATTTAACGGAAGTGATAGATGGTACGCTGGCGTATATCGATAATAATGATATCGAGATAGATGAGCTAATGCAGTATATCAAGGCACCGGATTTCCCAACCGGAGGTGTGATTTATGGTTACGAAGGTGTTCGTGAAGCTTTTAAAACCGGTAGAGGACGTGTGGTGGTTCGTGCGAAAGCCAACTTCGAAGAGGTTGACGGTCGTGAGTCGATTATCGTAACGGAAATCCCATACCAGGTGAATAAGGCGGAAATGATCAAAAAGACTGCCGACCTGGTGAATGAAAAGAGAATTGAAGGTATTTCGACCATTCGGGACGAATCGGATCGTAACGGTATGCGTATCGTTTATGTGTTAAAACGCGAGGCGGTTCCGAATATCGTATTGAATACCCTTTATAAATATACGCAGTTACAGTCGTCGTTCAGTGTGAATAATATCGCATTGGTAAAAGGACGTCCGCAATTGCTAAACCTAAAAGATCTGATCCACTATTTTGTGGAACACCGTCATGAGGTGGTTACCCGTCGTGCGGAATTCGATTTGCGCAAAGCAGAAGAAAGAGCGCATATCTTAGAAGGTCTGATCATTGCTTCGGATAATATTGACGAAGTAATCGCGTTGATTCGTGCGTCTAAAAACGCCGATGAAGCCAAAGAAAAATTAGTAGAGCGCTTTAATTTATCGGATATCCAATCGCGTGCTATCGTAGAAATGCGTTTACGTCAGTTAACCGGACTGGAGCAGGATAAGTTACGTGCGGAATACGACGAGATCATGAAATTGATTGCTTATTTACGAGAATTATTGGCAAGCAAGGAAATGAGAATGGGTGTTATTAAAGACGAGTTAGCCGAAATCCGTGATAAATACGGAGACAACCGTCGTTCGGTTATCGAATATGCCGGTGGTGATGTGAGTATCGAAGATTTGATCGCTGATGAAAATGTGGTGATCACGATTTCGCATGCCGGATATATCAAACGTACACCGCTATCGGAATACAAAACACAAAACAGAGGAGGAGTAGGACAAAAAGGTGTGGCCACGCGCGACCAGGATTTCCTGGAACATTTGTTTGTAGCAACCAACCACCAATATATGTTGTTCTTCACGCAAAAAGGAAAATGTTTCTGGATGCGCGTTTACGAAATTCCGGAAGGAAGCAAAACCAGTAAAGGTAGAGCCATCCAAAACCTTATTAATATCGAAAACGACGATAAAGTAAAAGCATTTATCTGTACGCAGGATTTAAAAGACGAAGACTACATCAACAGTCATTATGTGATCATGGCTACTAAACAAGGTCAGGTTAAAAAGACACCGTTGGAACAATATTCCCGTCCGCGTCAAAATGGTATCAATGCGATTACGATTAAAGAAGACGATGAACTACTGGAAGCAAAATTAACCAACGGAGAAAGTCAGATTCTAATTGCGGTGAAATCCGGAAAACTGGTTCGTTTCGAAGAAGGAAAAACCCGTCCGATGGGAAGAAGTGCTTCGGGAGTTCGCGGTATTACTTTAGCTGACGAGAAAGACGAAGTAATCGGAATGGTTTCCGTAAATGATATGGAAAGCGAAATTTTGGTTGTTTCGGAAAATGGATACGGAAAACGTTCGTCATTGGAAGATTACCGTATTACAAACCGCGGTGGTAAAGGGGTGAAAACGCTTAATATTACCGATAAAACCGGAAGCCTGGTTTCGATTAATAATGTGACCGATGCCGATGATTTGATGATTATCAATAAATCCGGATTAACGATTCGTATGGCGGTTTCCGATTTAAGAGTTATGGGACGTGCGACACAAGGGGTACGTTTGATTAATATCAAAGGAAACGATTCGATCGCTGCTGTTACCAAAGTAATGCGCGAAGAAAATGACGGATCGGAAAATGAAGATATGGATAACTCAGAAATAACCGAATCTCAAGAATAAATAAACAACCTAAATAACTAACAGATGAAAATTAAATATGCTTTATTAGCGACATCAATGTTTTTCTCTGTGGCTTCATTTGCGCAGAAAGACGAGTTGAAAACGCTGAAAAAATTATATGCCAAAGATCAATTGTCTACTTCGGAAATATCCGAATACAAATCGGCGGTTAATAAATTAAGTGGTATGTCCGGAATGGCAGAAGCCGATCAGGTATATGCTAATTTCTATAAATCGATGACACCGTTATTAGAATTAATGACAGTGGGAACGGCGCCAAATGCACAAACTTTAGCAAAGGTATTTACACCGGCTAAAATTAATGAAATGGCATCAGGTTTAAATGCAGCCCTGGATTTCGAGAAAAAAAGCGGTAAAAAACTATATACGGACGATATTAACGAAACGATTTCCGAGTATAAACCGGTATTGATCAATTATGCGATTACATTGAATCAGGCTTCTAAATTTAAAGAAGCGGCTCAGGTTTTCGAAGCGATTTATAATCTGGATAAAAAAGACGAAGGAAATTTATACAATGCTTCGATCTTAGCATTACAGGCTCAGGATTTTGATTTGGCGTTAAAATATTTGTATGAGTTAAAAAATATCAATTATTCCGGTGAAGGAACGATGTATTACGCTGTAAATAAAGCTTCCGGAAATGAAGAAACTTTTAACTCGGATGCCGACCGTAAAGCGTCAATCAAATTAGGCGTACACGAAAAACCAAGAGATGAAAAAGTGCCTTCGAAAAGAGGTGAGATCTATAAAAACATCGCTTCAATCTTAGTACATCAGGGTAAAGTGGATGAAGCTAAAAAAGCCATCACAGAAGCCAAAGCGGCTAATCCAGGTGATACCAGTTTGATGTTGGCAGAAGCGAATTTATATTTGGACGCTAAAGATTTTACCAACTATAAGCGTGTGATTACCGAAGTATTGGAGAAAGATCCCAACGATGCCGATTTGTTGTTCAACCTTGGGGTGATCAGTACAAATTCTGGTGATGTGGAAGATGCTAAGAAATATTATAAAAGAGCGATCGAAGTAAATCCAAATTATTTTAATGCGTATAATAACTTAGGAGCGTTAATGTTACATGGAGAGGACAAAATGGTAAAAGAGATGAACTCTTTGGGAACGACTCCAAAAGACAACAAACGATTTGACGAGTTAAAAGCAAAACGTAATAAAATGTATGTCGATGCTTTACCGTATTTCGAAAAAGCATTGCAAATCGAACCAAAAGAACCAAACATCAAAGCGGTATTGTTAAACGCTTATCAGGTGTTGGAAATGGATGCGAAATACAAAGCGTTGAAAGCACAGAAATAAAATATAAAAAAACCGAAACGTTACGTTTCGGTTTTTTTTATACTATTTTTTTGATGACACGGAGATTATGCGAATGCCTTCCGGTGTCGACATTGTAAATTCCAAGATGATCCAGTCGGTCAATGCGGACTTTTCCATGGGCATGAATGATATAGTTGTTTTCCATGATCATTCCCACATGGATAATTTTCCCTTCTTCATTATCAAAGAAGGCCAGATCCCCCGGTTCACTTTCTTCTATAAAACTCAATGCTTCGCCTTGTGTGGCTTGTTGTGAAGCGTCCCGTAAAATCGAATAGCCGTTTAGTTTGTACACCATTTGTGTAAAACCGGAACAATCGATTCCAAAAGGTGTTTTACCGCCCCATAAATACGGCGCGTTCAGATACATAAAAGCGGTTTTGATCAACTCCGATTTGGGCTTGATACCACAAATTTTTACACCTTCAAAGGAAAACTGAGCGGTGTTAATTTCCGGAAAATCCAAAAAGGAAAGTGAACTTCCAATCGGAATCGGAATGAGAAAATTATTCGGAGTGGTAATATATTCGATCAGATCGGCGTTTAAGATCGCTGCCGAATTGGAAATCGCCTGATACTGTTCTTCTGAAATTAGCTGAAACTGTTTATTGTCAACCCAACCTTCGTAACCGTCGAATGCCAGTTTAATTTTAGCCCAATTGGTGGTTTGTTCTAAAATTTTGAAATGTTCCCCAAATAAAACCTGGGAAACTAATTCGCTTCTGTCGTTGGATTCGGCACGTAATGGTACAATAGCAAGATTACAAATTGCAAACATTCAGATTGATTTTAAAGTGAATGATGCGCCTTAAATCTTTCCGGGAAACCCGCCCGATTTAAAACGCATCATTTATAAATTCTAATTAAGCTCTTTCGATCACAATGGCCGAAGCACCACCACCACCATTACAGATAGCAGCTGCACCGATTTTGGCATTGTTTTGTTCTAAAACGTTTAATAGCGTAACCACGATACGCGCTCCGGAACATCCCAGCGGGTGCCCTAAAGATACTGCACCACCGTTTACGTTTACTTTATCATTTTCCAATCCTAAGATTTTAGCATTTGCCAATCCTACTACCGAGAACGCTTCGTTAAATTCGAAGAAATCTACGTCGGCAAGAGTGATTCCAGCTTTGTCTAATGCTTTAGGTAACGCTTTTGCCGGTGCTGTCGTAAACCATTTTGGCTCTTGTGCAGCGTCAGCATAACTTTTAATATAAGCAAGCGGTTTTAAACCAAGCGCATTGGCTTTGTCTTCGCTCATTAATACCACTGCAGCAGCTCCGTCGTTGATTGTAGAAGCGTTTGCGGCAGTTACCGTTCCGTCCTTAGTAAATACAGCGTTTAGCGTAGGAATCTTGTCTAACTTTACGTTCGTGTATTCCTCATCTTTGGTTACCATGATCGGATCACCTTTACGTTGTGGAACGGCTACCGGTACGATTTCATTATCAAATTTATTGGCATCCCATGCTTTTGCCGAACGCTCATACGATTGAATCGCAAAAGCATCCTGCTCTTCACGGGTGATTTTATATTCGGTAGCACATAAATCGGCAGATACCCCCATAGCATTGTTATCGTAAGCATCGGTTAAACCGTCTTTCTGCATACCATCTACCATAGAAGCCGGGCCAAATTTATATCCGTTTCGTAAGTGTACGTAGTGGGGAATCAAACTCATGTTTTCCATACCTCCGGCTACTACGACTTCAGCATCACCAGCCATGATAGCTTGTGCGCCCTGCATAATAGATTTCATTCCTGATGCACATACTTTGTTTACAGTTGTACATACAACACTGTTTGGAAGTCCGGCGTAAATCGCTGCCTGACGTGCTGGTGCCTGTCCAACTCCGGCCTGAACCACATTACCCATTATTACTTCGTCAACCAGGTTCGGATCTAAATTGATCTTGTTTAAGGCTCCTTTTATTGCAGTAGCTCCTAACTGAGGCGCTGTTACAGTAGATAAAGCACCCATAAAGCTTCCTATCGGGGTTCTAACCGCTGAAACGATTACTACTTTTTTACTCATGATTATTAGTTGTTGGTTTGTTATTATTCTTGAAGTTGCGAATTTAACCAATTTTATGCAGATATATATAGTGTGCCGTTATTTTCTTAGCGTTGACTGCCGAATACTTTACTTACAAATGTTTTCGGAAGCCTTTAAATACCGGAAAGTCGCTTCGGGTGATGAAATTGTAAATTTTTTGTAATTTCTATGTTGTTGACAGTGAAATAGTTTTAAATAAAAAGTAAAAAAAATAAAAAAAACACTCGGAAATACTTGCAAGAAATGGAATGTTGTTCTACATTTGCAACCGCAAACAAGGAAGTATTTCCTTACTAAGCAGGAGAGGTGCCGGAGTGGTAACGGAGCAGATTGCTAATCTGTCGACGGGTAACCGTCGCCAGGGTTCGAGTCCCTGTCTCTCCGCTTTTTTCGGGGTGTAGCGTAGCCCGGTCATCGCGCCTGGTTTGGGACCAGGAGGTCGCAGGTTCGAATCCTGCCACCCCGACAAATTTCAATTCCCAATTTAAATTGAAATAAAGGATTTAGGTCGCGTAGCTCAGTTGGATAGAGCACCTGCCTTCTAAGCAGGCGGTCACAGGTTCGAATCCTGTCGCGATCACAGGTTAAACCACTGATTTTTCAGTGGTTTTCTTGTTTTTGGACTTCACTGAAATTTTTTACTTTATACATTTGCATTCTATTTTATATCATTTTTGATATACGACCATATTTTTTTTGTTGCCTATTCTGAAAATAGTTGTAAAATTACAATCTATTTATTCTGTAAGAAAAAAAGGATATCCAAAAAATATGTAGTTCCTGTTAACGATTTGGATTTGTTGGTTTTGATATAGTCCTACGGGTAGATAGCAGTTTCTTATAAAATACAACCATGAAAATACAAAAAGAGCCCGGCAAACACGATATCTTAATACATATTGATTCAAGCGATATAAAGGACGGTGTACTTTATTTACCGAAAAATGTAGTACTGATAGGGGATGGGGTGATTCAAAATCAACCGGATCTTGTTACCGTTATAGCACCCGGATTGAGTTTTATCCAAAATGGAAATTTCAGATTTTGCAACGCGCTAACCCGCGTGGAGGCTCCGGAACTATTGTCGATATATAGCGATACTTTCTATGAATGTAATGCGTTAACGACCTTGGTGGCTCCCCAACTAAGGTCTATGTGGGACAGAAATTTTAACCAATGTAGTAGCTTAACGAGTGTTGAAGTTCCCGAGTTGTATACCATGAGAAGTAAAAACTTCTACAATTGTAAAGCGCTAATCGGTTTCGAAGCACCTAAGCTGGAGAATATCGGAAACAAAAACTTCTACAATTGTAAAGCACTAACCCATTTCGTAGCTACTATTATAGGAAACATGGGAGATAAAAACTTCTACGAATGTGATGTCTTAACCCGCCTGGAGATTCCGATTTTGGATGAAATTGGGAACAAAAATTTCTACCAATGTAAGGCACTAACCGACTTTGAAGCGCCCGAACTGACTTCTATCGGAGACTTCAATTTTGGGCTTTGTACCGAACTAACCGGGATTGAATTACCCAAGCTAGAAGGTATCGGAAACGATAATTTCGATCGATGTGAAGTGCTAAGCGACTTTGTTGCTCCGGTACTAACGGCTTTCGGAAATGACAATTTTTACGGTTGTAAAAGCCTAACCCGTTTCGAAGCTCCGATGCTGACGGTTATCGAAAACAAAAATTTTAGATTCTGTAAGACGCTAACGCGCTTTATAGCTCCTTTGCTGACGATCATCGGGGATCGTAATTTTTACGAATGCGGGTTCAGTAGTTTCGAAGCTCCTGCGTTGACGACCATCGGAAACAAAAATTTCTACGAATGTAATGCGTTAATTGATTTTGAGGCGCCAATGCTAACGATTATCGGAGATAAAAATTTCTATGAGTGTAACACATTAACGGGCTTTAAAGTCCCTCTTTTGACTTCAATTGGGGATAAAAACTGCTATGAATGTAATGCATTAACCGATTTTAAAGCTCCGATGCTAGCTACTATCGGAAATAAAAATTTCTATGAGTGTCACATGCTGATGAACTTTAAAACTCCTGTATTGACAGCTATCGGAGATAATAATTTTTACCAGTGTAATGCATTAATCGGATTCGACAATCCTACACTGACGACTATCGGAAATGGCAATTTTAGATATTGTAATGTTTTAGCCAATTTCGAAGCTTCTGAGTTGACTTCCATCGGAAACAAAAATTTCTATGAATGTGACGCATTAATTGGCTTTAAGGCACCTGTGTTGCCCTCAATCGGAAAAAACAATTTTCAATTTTGTCGGTCACTTACCTTTTTTAAGGCTCCCATACTAACGTCTATTGGAAGCACCAATTTTATGTCTTGTAGCGTGCTAACTAGTTTCGAGGCTCCGATGCTGAAGACGATGCGAAATTACAATTTCGACGATTGTGATGCGCTAACCCATTTCCAGGCGCCCGCGTTGGTTGCTATGGGGAATCTGAATTTTAACAATTGTTTGACACTATGTCACTTAGAGGTTCCTATGCTAAGCACTATTGGAGACACCAATTTCTTCCGATCGAATAGTTTTACCCACTTAGAGATTCCTGCGTTGACGGCTATGGGAAAAGAGAATTTTAGAAGATGCGATCTGCTGGTCAACTTCAAGGCGCCCGTGCTATTGGCTATGGAGGGAAGCAATTTTAAAGAATGTGACGCTTTAACGCGTTTCGAGGCTCCGATATTGACTTCAATTGGGGATAAAAATTTTAATGAGTGTAAGGTACTAATCAATGTCGAGACTCCTGTGCTCACTACTATCGGAGAAGACAATTTTTACAGGTGTTACGCGCTAACCGGTTTTGAAGCTCCGATGTTAACCGCTATCGGATATGACAATTTTAGATTTTGTAGCACGTTAACTGACGTACAATTTGGACAACATCGATATGCTGTAAAATCGGTAGATGGATTATTAACCATTATCGAAAAATCCAAAACTTTAAATGGAATAGAGATCCATAGTGGTTCTATTTTTAATGAATGTATTGACGGCGTTCCGGATTTATCCGAAACATTTTTAGTCGGAAAAGACGGTTTTTTTGCCCATGGCGAAACGGTAAAAAAAGCGATGGAAGATTTACAGTTTAAAATTATAGCCAAAAAAATAAAAAAAGAACCGATCCACGAAGAAACCGTGATAACGGAGGCGTA
Source organism: Flavobacterium sp. WV_118_3 (assembly GCF_039778605.1). Classification (NCBI taxonomy): domain Bacteria; kingdom Pseudomonadati; phylum Bacteroidota; class Flavobacteriia; order Flavobacteriales; family Flavobacteriaceae; genus Flavobacterium; species Flavobacterium sp. WV_118_3. Next base: position 1,198,464 of record NZ_CP156060.1, read on the forward strand.
TTACAAAACCATTACCGGCGCTTGCACACAAGGAGTTAAACTATGGCGGGAGCAAAACAATATTACCGAGGAATCGTTTACAGCAAAAGAATTGTTACCGATTCTCGAAAAAACAAATGCTTATGGATTGGAGAGGTTCAAAGCATTACTCACTTTTGAGATTAGCTAGAATCGTTACAACACTTTTTTTCATTCGTTATTATGGAAATACAAAACAACAGATTACTAAGCATTGATTCAAGCGATATAAAAGACGGTGTACTTTATTTACCGGAATCGGTAGTAATACTAGGGGATTGGGTGATTAAAGATGAGCCTGGTCTTGTTACAGTTGTCGCGCCCGGATTGACTACTATTGAAAATGAAAATTTCCTCGAATGTAAAGCGCTAACACATTTCGAAGCACCCATGCTGAAAACTATTGGAGGCTATAACTTCAGATTTTGCAATGGTTTGACCCGCTTCGAGGCTCCCGTTTTGACTTCTATTGGGGATGGAAATTTCTATCAATGTAATGCGTTAATGCATTTCGAGGCTCCTTTGCTGGCTACTATCGAAAGCTATAATTTTGATCATTGTAATGCATTAACCCATTTTAAAGCTCCTGCGCTAAATGTTATCAATTACTCTAATTTTCAATTTTGTAATGCGCTAATCGACTTTGTGGCTCCTGTACTGACTTTAATTGGATACAGTAATTTTGAAGAATGCAATGCGCTAGCCCGCTTCGAGGCTCCCGTGCTGACAGAGATAAGAGAGTTGAATTTTAGAACCTGTAAAGCACTGACCAACTTTATAGTCCCTATGCTGACTGCAATTGACGACGATAATTTCTACAAATGCGAGGCGCTTACCGATTTCGAAGCTCCCATGCTGACTTCTATCGGGCATGATAATTTTGCTTTCTGTATTACATTACAGCACTTTAAGACTCCTATGCTCACGGCTATCGGGCGGGATAATTTTTTCGCTTGCGCGCTAACCCATTTTGAGGTACCGGAGCTAACTATTATGGAAACCGGAAATTTTGAAGAATGTGATGCCCTGACCAATGTACGATTAGGCAAGTATAATTATACTGTAAAATCAGCAGATAGAGTACTAACCATTATTGAAAAGACAAAAAAACGAAATGAAATACGAATCCATACCGGGTTTATTCTTAATAGCTATAATGGAGGAGCCCCATATTTATCAGAAACCGTTTTAGTTGAAAAAGACGGCTTTTTTGCCCATGGCGAAACGGTCAAAAAGGCAATGGAAGATTTACAGTTTAAAATCGCAGTCGAAAAAATAAAAAAAGAACCGATCTACGAAGATACCTTGATAACGGAGACGTATTATAGAACGGTTACCGGTGCCTGCGAACAGGGAATCAAAAACTGGCGGGAAGAAAATAATATTACCGTGGAATCACTCACCGCAAAAGAACTGTTACCGATTCTCGAAAAAACGAATGCTTATGGAATGGAACAATTCAAAGCATTAATCACTTTTGAAAGCATTTAGAATAGTTATAACGGAATTATGGAAATACAATATGGCATCTTAAAAAAAATTGATTCAGGGGATATACAAGACGGCGTACTTTATTTACCGGAGTCGATACTATCAATAGGAGAAGCGGTTATTCAAAATCAGCCGGAACTGGTTACAGTTGTTGCACCCGGATTAATGGCTCTCAAAAGTAAAAATTGTTACCAATGTCAGGCGCTAACCCGTTTTGTAGCGCCGCTGTTGGAGACTATCGGAAACGATAATTTCTATGAGTGTAGTGCGCTAACGAATTTTGTAGCGCCACTGTTGGAGACTATCGGAAACAGAAATTTCTATGAATGTAGTGCGCTTACCGACTTCGAAGCGCCTAGATTAACGACTATTGGAACGTATAATTTCTATAAATGTAATGCGCTAACCGGGTTCGAATCACCCATGCTAACGTCTGTAGAACACCATATTTTTAGAGAATGTAACGCCTTGATTCACTTTAGCGCTCCGGTTTTGACGACTATCGGAAGTGACAATTTTGGTTTTTGTAAGGCGTTAATTTCCTTCGAAGCGCCTATGTTGATTTCTATGCGAAACGATAATTTTTATTCCTGTGATGCATTAACCGATCTCGTGATTCCTATGTTGATTGACATGGGAAACAAAAATTTTTACGAATGTGACGCGCTAATTCATTTCGAAGCTCCTACGCTGACGGACATGAGTGACTTTAATTTTTGGTATTGTGATGCACTAATCCATTTTAAAACTCCTGAACTGAAATGGATTAGAGACGACAATTTTAAAGAATGCAGAGCATTAACCCATTTTGAAGCGCCTATGTTGACTACTATAGGGGATTTTAATTTTAGGTATTGTGACGCGCTAACAAACTTTAAAGCTCCCGAACTAGTCCTGCTTGGAGACGATAATTTTATAAAATGCGATGCGCTAACCCGTTTCGAGGCTCCCGAACTAATCACAATCGGAGACTACAATTTTAGGGCTTGTGATGTGTTAACCGAAGTACAGTTTGGACAATATCAATATGCCGTAAAATCAGCGGATGGATTATTGACGATTATAGAAAATTCTAAAACCGTAAATGGAATAGAAATTCATAGCGGGTATATTTTTAATGATTGTAATGAAGGCGTTCCCGATTTGTCTGAAACATTTTTAGTTGAAAAAGACGGCTTTTTTGCTCATGGCGAAACGGTAGAAAAAGCAATGGAAGCGTTAGAATTTAAAAGGGCAGCGAAACCATAAAAAGAACCAATTCATGAAATATTATAAAACGGTTACTACATTATAACAGATTCAACGATTGTTTACCAGATAAAAACACTTTTTTATGAAAATACAAAAAAACAAATTAATAAGTATTGATTCAGACGATATAAAGGATGGCGTACTTTATTTACCGGAATCGGTAGAAAAAATAGCCGATGGGGCGATTCAATATCCAGAGGAACAACTGGTTAAAGTTGTCGCACCGGGATTACTTTCTATTGGAAACGATAATTTCCACGAATGTGAGGAACTAACCCATTTCGAAGCCCCTTTGTTGAAGTCTATTGGAGACTTAAATTTTATGACTTGTAATGAGCTGATAAGCTTTGAGGCACCTTTGCTGACTTCCATTGGATTCGACAATTTCAACGAATGCAATGAATTACTCCGTTTTGTGGCTCCAGTGCTGACAGATTTTGCAGGGAATAATTTTAGATATTGTAACGCATTAATCGAATTTGAAGCACCCATACTGACGTCTATTGGTGATGAAAATTTCAATGGCTGTGATGCGTTAACCCGCTTCGAGGCTCCTTTGTTAACGTATATCGGAGATGAAAACTTTAACGATTGTAATATGCTAACCGACTTTGAAATTCCCAAGCTGACGTCGATAGGTAGTGGCAATTTTAGATATTGTGATGCGTTACTTCGTTTTGAGGCTCCAAAAGTGACTTCAGTTGGAAAGGATAATTTTCAGAAATGTGATGTACTAACCAGCGTACGATTCGGTGCGCATCAATACACTGTAAAATCAGCGAATGGAATGTTAACCATTATTGAGAAGTCCGAATCTTCAGATGGACTATTAATCCACACCGGGTTTATTTTTAATAACTGTAAAGGCGGTGTTCCCAATCTATCCGAAACTGTTTTAATTGAAAAAGAGGATCTTTCGGCACATGGCGAAACGGTAGAAAAAGCAATGGAAGCGTTAGAATATAAAATTTCAATTCAATAAACAAAAAGGACTGAAAAAAGCAATTTACAGGTTTGTTTCTTACATATTGCCTTATTGTATTTTTTTTATAAGGTATAAAATAGGGCAAAATACCCTAAATAAGGGTAAGCAGTTATTATTTAATTGGTTATTTTTAAAAATCATAAATAATAACCCTAAAAAAGTATATAATGAAAAAGCTTAACCTTAAAAAGAAAGTAGTTTCTGTGTTAACCGATAGTGAAAAAAGCGCTATTAATGGTGGTGGAGTAGGTCCGGCATTACCTTTTACCTATACCCAATCGGTAATGATTTGTATTGACCCGATGGGACCACCGGAACTTACCCGAGCTGTTGGTTGTGAAGTTCCGCTGCTAACCAAAGATTGTCCTCCTTTAGAACCATAAAAACAAAGCTTACAATCTGCCATTGTAAGATGACAAAAACACCCTGTTGGTTTAACCACAGGGTGTTTTTTATTTATATTAGTAAACGGCTAATTGATATCGAAGAAAAAAGAATTAAAAAAGTTTATTGAAAGAATAGCATTACATTTATAAAAAAATAGCATTCATATTAAAAGCAGATTGCTTATGTATTTTATGTTACCAATCGGATAAACAATTAAAAATAAAAGAAACAGATGCATCATATACCGCGATATGATTTTAGAATTGGATACGTTAAGGAAGCAGATCAGGGAGATTATACGAAAAAATTAGCAAAAGGAATTTTTACCTTGTTATTAAATCACTTTGTAGACGTTCGATTTATTCCTCATATTGAAAATATTGATGATGTAATAGATGAATATACCTATGACGATACGACCATTCAAGGGGTTCGGATGGCTTGTTTGTTTGCAAGTAAATATGTGGTTACACCCTCCGATGCTAATGAAGGAAAAAATAGAATCATTAGTAAGGCGGTTATTGCAAAGCAATATGGTGTTGCCATAGAAAACATTGCGTCTGAAATTATCGTATTCTATGTTTCCGTTAAAACATATAAAAAATACATTCGAGAAGTCAGAAATATATTTTATACCGATAAATACGGTGATTATACGAATGTATTTTATAGACAAAACGCTTTTATGGAAGATTTAAAAAAAGAATACAAATTAGCGGTGTTTTTAGAAAACAGGATTATTAATTCCTCTTATTTCTCAGACGATGCGTTGGCTTATTTAAAAAGACAGCGCGATAAAGAGGGAAATGTGGTTCCTATGGAGGATTAAATTTGTTATACGAAAACAGGAATATAAGACTTATGAAAATAATTGAATTAAACGAAATTCAAAGCACATCGGAAAACAGCAAACTCTTTTCGCTTTATACACAATTTCAAAAATTGCTGGAAGAATTACGAAAAAAGGAATTACCCGATACGCTAATCGAAGCCATCAACCTGGACATCGAAGCGCTCAATGCAACTACTGTACCGGATCATGAATTCCGAAAGTTGCTAAAAGAAAAGCAGACAAAAATTGTGCGTGTGGTTGAAAAAAAAGTAAAAATTGTACCCCAAAAATATTATATGACCACTTGGTTGGCCATTGGAATGTCGGCTTTTGGAATACCACTCGGAACAGTATTAGGATTGAGTTTGGGCAATATGGGCTTGTTGGGAATCGGACTTCCTATTGGTATGGCAATCGGAATTGCGGTGGGTACCAATATGGATAAAAAAGCACTACAGGAAGGGCGGCAATTGGACGTGGTTATAAAGTATTAAATCGGTTTAATACGATTAGAATTCTTACAAAAAGATTTATTTTCGTAACATTTGTACGCGTTTTTATGTAATACGTTAATTTGGGTTGTGTATAAATACTTATTTTGTTAATTTAGTTTGTATAGTACTTGAAAAATGATTTAAGTTTGACGAATTAAACAACTCAAAAAACAACCAGCCACCAAAAAATATAGAAACGGGAAGTATCGTGTGTAACGCAATAACAATAGTACCCGATCCAAAAACGTACCACCCGAAAAATTGCATGACAATACCGTAAAACCTACGATACGTTGTTGTCTTCAGACGTTTTTATTTTTTGCAATGGCACTAACAATTAACTGATTTATGCCCCACAAATCAATTAAAGAAAAATTAGTGCAGCTACGTAAAGAACCCAAATTTACTATGCCGCTTTCCATTTATTATCCGGGTTTGGATAATGAAATGGTACGAGTCGAACTCAGTAAAATCATCGACCGAAGTATTTTCGAAATTTATTCAAAAATAGAACAAGGACTTGACCGCCTGATGTTACTGGATATCCTCCATAACACCATGGAAAAATTCAAATGTTTTCATCTCAATGACAACGATTTTATTTATATCCGGCAATACCTAAACCGGATTATTCTTATCGTAGAATGGGATTGTAGTCCCAACGATCTTCAAAACCTTATTTAAAACACATAGTATGGACAACGATTTTAAGCAAGTATACGGCCAGAGTGGCAGTGAGCTTCAGGACCAAAACGAATTAAACCAAATACTGGCGGGTGAAGGTGGCAAACTTTATCCCGTTTTACGAAATGGTGACTGGATCGGTATACAAAACGGTGCCTTGTTTACACCTTTAATCGGAACGTTTGAAAACCCTAAAATTGTCATCGCATTAGCGCATGATATGCCAAATAATTTAGTTTACGTTCCTTATAAAACAGGGACGCATTATGAGGAGCTTAACAAGATGTACGACGAAGCACAAGCAAATCTGGAAGCCATAAAAGTTCCGTATGAAGTATTCCAATACAACGACCATTTTGAAGTGAATGCCTGCGGACATGAGTTTAGCAGTGAATTTTTATTACACAAGCCATTTCTTAACGAATTGCACACCCTATTAAAATCGGATGAGATATTAGTAGCCGTTCCAAGACGGGGTTACTTTAAAGCGATTGCAAGCAATACATCAAGAGATTTATATAACGGTTTTATCGAAGAGTATGAATTTGCATTCCATAATGACGCCAGTGAAAAGCCGCAAATTACCAATGGTGTTTTTGTAATAAAAGACAGTGTTATAGTACAACGCGGAGAACTGGAAAAATACTAAACCGAATAAAGCTATTATTTTAAAGCATATTATAAAAAGAGAAACTGGTTTTCTCTTTTTTTTTTTGGACAAAGGCTAACGATGGTTCTAAACGCGACATAGTAGATTTGTAATCCGTAATGATAAAATATGTTGTTACAGAACACTATTGTAATCAGATAATCGTGATAATTTTTCACTTGGCGCGTATTTGAAAAATAAATAAAGATTCGGTTAAAAAATATCAAAATTATTATTTTAAATTTCGCATCACTGAGAGAAAATAGAGTAACAATCATGAATTATACAGTAGAAGATGTAAAAAACTTTATTTTAAAATTTACCGAATTGGAATATCAGTTTGGGTTGGGGCAATTTGATAGCACAATAACAAATAAAGATTGGAAAACGTTAGTAGAAAAACTGGAGAACTGCTATAATGAGGCATATGGATATAATGCGATTACTACTACCTATAGAGATGAATCTTTAATGACCAAAGAATTATACGATAATAATAAAAAGAATCTTAAAAAAAGAAGTTTATTTTTAATCAGAAAATATCAAAACCCTGAATTCGGCAAAGGAATATACGATACGGATTCTAATGTCGTCTTTTCTTGTTTTGTGGGTTCTGATGTTGAAATGGGAGCAGAAGTATATCCCACTAATGTAAGCGTAGGAATTGTTAATGGTGACTTAAAAATTATATCCTCAAGAGAGCTTGACTTTGAAAAAAGAAGAAATGAAGAAGTTATCGAATGGGGTTATAATCAACGATCGAATGTCTATATAGACGACATCACGATAAAAAAAGAGGGTGAATTAGTCGAAACATTACGAGTTTTTGAACCGGAACATCCTACCTGGTTAGCAGATTACAACAAAGGATAATCGTTTTGATTTTGAGAATCACCGAGGTTAGAGATAAAATATGACAAAAAATAATACCTACATGGAAGATATTAAAAATTTTATTGAATCTTTTATTAAGGATGAATATGCTTGCAATAAAGCAAATTATGATTTTTCTATTTCTGATGAGGAATATGAAAATATGAGATTAAAATTGGAAGATCATTTTCATACCGTGAATATTGATGAATATTGGAGGGCTTTGGAGGAAGAAGATGTGCTCGAGCTTACTATTGAAATGAAGGATTTATATTTTCAAAATGTAGTAAGAGCAATACCGCGTACTTTATTTCAAATTAAGCAATACAAAAATCCAAAAGTAGGAGAAGGATTAGAAAGATGGCTGGTTAATGATGAACTTTTTGCATGCTATACGAGTTATACAGAAAATAATGATTTACCTCTTGATTATGCTACAGTGTTTTATGTAGCACAAACAAATGAAGGTTTGAAAATTATCTATAAAATACGCTATGAAAGTGATGTCCCTGAATGGCGTCACTCACACGATTTAAAAATAAATCAGGTAAAAAATCCGGGCAATCTCATAGCTGTTGAAAAATATCAGGCTCCGGAGGAAACGAATAGTTTAGCGGATTATAATGCCGAATAGAATCCGCGACATCACGACAATAAATTAAAAGACAAATTCATAAGAAATCGAAAACCAAAAGTGGTATAAAATGATACATCAACGTTTTAGTAACGTATTAGGAGAACCTAAAACAATTGACAAAATAGACATCGCCTTATTAAAAGAAAAATTTGAACAGCAATTAAGCCACTTTGAAGACAGTGAAGTTCTTTTAGACTATTTGGAACACTATGGGGAAGCTGTTTTTCAAGAAGGTTTTTTTGCTTTTATAAATCCTATGGATTATGAAATCCCATTAAAGAAATTTCCAAAATTAAAAGCGCAGTCGATTATGCCATTTGCCAAAACGGCTATGGGAAACTTTTATTTAATTGGCGAAGTAGACGACGAAGTTTGTCTGGCGTTCTATAATATTCATACAGAAGAGTATAAATATGTTGATTATGAGTTCACTTTATTTTTTACAACATTAGCAGGAAATAAATACCATAGTGAGACAGAGGCATATGGATTGATAGAAATTCCAGCATTAGAAAAATACGGACCAGTAGCAATAGACGAGTGCTTGACATTTGTTCCCGCCTTAGTTTTTGGTGGAGATGAAGATATTAGAAGCATCCAAAAAGTAAAATTAAAAGCGAATTTAGAACTACTGGCAAACGCTTTTAGTTAAGCCATTCCTATCCTTTTTTAAAACGGAATTTCTATTTTAAAAGTTTCGTTTCAGGTTTTAAAAACAATATTATCAAACCCATAAAAACACGAATTTAATGAACACGGTTTCCAATCAAAATATAGCTATTTATTCCATTTCAAACCTTTATCCGTTGTTTGAATATATGCACCATGAAATTGGTCTTTCTTCCGATCTATTTAAAGAACAGAATGAAATAGCGCGTACGATCTGGCTGACAATACGAATCGACGGGGAAATTAAAAACGGAGGTATCGAACAGCTTTTCTCCAATCTGGGTGAAGGGTTTAATGCGGATTATCTGATTGAAGCATTACAAAATATCAAAAGTGAAAAAGGTCTGGAAATTGTACAAAAGTTCATTGATTTTATTCACCAGACAGACAAGCACAAAACCTCCTTTTATGGCGATTATGCTTATGTGAGTGGTTTTGATAAAACGCTAAAAAAGTTGCACAACGCGTTGAGCGACGAATATTATACCTTGGATCCAAGTGTGGAAGCCTTGATTGTGCAATATGCGGAGGAAAACTGGAATGATGCGGCTTTTCAGGAGGCTATAAAAAATGTTGTTTTTAAATCCAATGAAAAAGACGAATCCGCATTAATTGGCGATTTGAATGCTGCGATCGAAAGCGGAAATGTAACAACGATTAAGAAAATTTTAAAGAAGCTAACCACGGTCAATCAGGCTTGCAAATACGGATTTGTACCCTTACTTGAATTGACGCAATTATCCAATAACGATAAAAAGATAGCAATTTGTCAGTTGCTTATTGATCATGGAGCCGATCTTACGTTTAGAGATCAATACGGGAATTCGGTATTACATAAAGCGGTTGAAAAGGATAACAGCATTCCGTTTATTACGTTTTTGCTCGATCAGGGAATGGATATCGAAATCAAAGATGATTTTGACGATACACCGATTTACGGTACCGATACCAATCCCGAAAATTGCAGTCTGTTAATCAGTCGTGGTGCCAATGTGAATGGAAAAAACAAAATGGGTAACTCACCGCTGACCAGAATGTTGGTTCGTTATTGCAGTTGGAATGGTAATGAGTATGGAAAAGGCTATCAGCCAAAGATCAAGAAAGTTATCGACCTGTTGTTGACTGCCGGAGCTACTTTTGATACCGAAATTTTAAACATGGAAACTACGGAACTTGCCAAGTTTGCGGAAGATCCAAAAATGTTAAAACACCTGCTAAAACAGAAAGCGGTTAAAAATGCGCCTGAGTTTAATCCCAACTACCAAAAATGGTCGGCTGTTTTCGAAGCCAGTTTAAAGGGAAATCTGGAATGTTTAAAATTATTGTTTGAAAAAGGAGCATTTTTTAACCAAACATTGGACGTACCGCATTACGAAACCAAAACCTTTAGCGGTGGAACGCCGTTAAATGTAGCGTTGAATGATGAAACACGTACCTTTTTGACGGATCATAACGTCGCACTGGGAAATAGAAGCAACTATTCTTTGTTTCTCGAAACAAGAGGGAATGACGAAGTGGCGGTTGTTGATTTGATTCAGCAGATAAAAAATATAGACAAGGAAGCAGCAGTAAGATTCTTTCACACCGTTAAAAAGGAAATGGATGAAAGCTACGAAAGAATAGATGGGGAGTTTATTTTTTACAAACCGTTGTTTTTGATTAGTGCCGAGAGTGAAGAAGACATCAAAGCGATTGAAGTACAATTCAAGAAATTCGATTGCGAAATGACCATTATTTAAATAAAAAACTACAAATAAACCATATGGAATTTAAAATAACCGAACAGTTTCAAAATTTAGAAACAATAACGAAATCCGATTTTTTAGAAGATGTAAAAGTAGATGCTAAAATCTTTATTCCGGACGATGAAACGGTTGCCTTTAGGATTAAGAAGTTTACCAAGCTGGGCTACGAAAACGTATCGGAGCGATTGGTTGATGTTTTAAATATTGACAAAATTCATTTTCATGCGTGGTTTGAAGTGGATGGTTTTGCTTCTCAGTTGGAATTTCATATGGAAAATCTTTATTCCGGTTTATCGCTATTGGATTATGATGCCAAACTTTGGTTTAAAGGGCAAACACCGGAAGAAATAGCCCTGTGGAAGACATTCCGTATTTTCGACGCACGTCCGGAGATTGGCGATGGCAAATTGGCCGTTTATAGTATTCAAAAGGGTATCGCACCGCCAAATGAACCGATCATTTATTATATCAATAGAGCGTTGGCGTATAAAACCAATCTGACCTTTAACGGCTATTATGAAGCGGTTTTGGATTTGTTGGGGATAGCCGATTGGCAGTATCTTTTTACCGAAGTGTCCGCAGACGATTTAAAAGCAGACGGTATCTATCAAAAACTGAAACAAGCATTAGAAGCCTTACAAAAAGCATTTCCGGATAAAGACTATAGCCGCTATTTTAAGCATTTAGAAGAACGATAAAAACAGAAAGATATGATTTTTAGCATTATAATAAAAAATCAATTGAATGAATTGATTGATGTTTTAAAAAATGAAAATATTGATTTAAATCAGAGGAACGAATTTGGCAATACACCACTTCATGTTGCATGTAACAGTATTTATGCGATCAATAAAGAAATTGTTGAAGTACTTTTAAAGCATCCGTTAGACATTAATGCAAGAGGGATAGATGACTGTACTCCATTATATTATGCAATTGGGAAAGGTGACAATGAAGTAGTTCAAATTTTAATTGATAATGGAGCCGATGTAAATATTCCAGACAGTTATGGCAATACACCATTAATGACTGCAGCGGATATGTTTGATGATGACGCTACCATAATCCAATTATTGCTAGAAAATGGAGCCGATCCGCATCAAAAAAACAATTATGGGGTTTCCGTTTATAAACTATTAGAAATGCCGGGAAACGCATCCATTAGAAATTTATTTCCACCAGAAAATTAAACCTATCGATATCGCGGATTTGTAATCCGTGACCTTAAAAAGCCTCAGGGGTATAAGCGATACCAGGCAAACGATCTACAATTAAAAACAAAACGCAGCTAATGAAAAGAATACTAACTTTTTTACCCATTCTTTTACTACTATCTTGTACAACGCATACAACCCTAATTGAAAACGGAAAAGAAGCAAAAGGCCATTTAAAAAAGGGACTAAAAAATGGAACATGGACGTTTTATAAAGCGGGAAAAGTAGATGCCGTTGGTACGTTTTTAGAGGATACGAAAAATGGCGATTGGAGCTATTTCTACGACAATGGGAAGTTGCATCAAAAAGGGGAATTCCGAAACGGCAAACAAAATGGCATTTGGAAGTACTATTTTGACAGCGGGGAATTTATGGGAATGGGTGAGCTGCTAAATGGCAAACAAATCGGAGTATGGAAATGGTACCATAAAAATGGAAATGTATATACCGAACGTTTGTATGTCGATGGTAAGCTTATGGAAATAAAATCGTGTTTTGATCGCGATAAAAATGTACTGGATTGCGGAACGATACATAACGGAAATGGGACAATGTTTTTCCATGATCTGGAAAAGGAATCCGATACGATTCAAAAGTTTCAATATGAAAATGGTGTTGTAAAAAACTAGCGATCAAAGGTTTTATAAAATGGCACGTAAATTGTAAATTTTGCACTTGTCTTTTGTAAGGATGTTGTCTGAAAACGTCTTTACTATCGCAATCGCAATCAACTAAATCAAAATCCGAAATGAAAAAGGTTTACTTTATAGTGCTGTTTGTTTTCTTGTTGAATGATGCATTCAGTCAAAACAATGCGGAGTTTTCTACGGAAGAATTACGTTTCCAAAATGTGGAAACATTAGGGAAATCCATACCCGTAAATGAAATCAACAATTATAAAATAATTGATACCATAACAAAACCCGAAGCGTATTTAATACGAAATTTTGATAACAAAAAAGGGACACTATCGGTTGCGATTAAAAATAACGAAGTGTTCAACGTCTATGAACTATTTTCAAATGGTTATGTTATGGATACTTTAAATGTAAAGCAGAGAAGTAAGACGTATGGGATGATGACCGAACCATCTCTGGAAATTATTGAAGTCAAAAGAGGTAAACTCGACAAATTTAAAAGTGAGGAATTAATTGTAAAGTTTTCCTATACAAGAGTGGGTTGTCCCGACTGTAATCAAACGCAGGCGACGATAATAAATGGTTATATACTATTTGATTTTGATAAGCTTCAGCTTTTAAAGCTAATCAATTTAGATAGGACAGCTTTAGCACAAAATTTAATCAATTTAGAGCACTTAGAGGGATTTAAAGTTGAATTTATGGAAGGCTATGTAAAAATGAAAAAAAGGAAATATTACTATAAAGACAACAAATTAATTGCCGACTAGTACCAATGTCGCGGATTTACTTCGTCTGTTCGGCTAAAGCCTCGGGTGTAATCCGTGACAAAAACTAGGTAGTGTCAAGGGAAACACGTTTTACACGACTTACTATAAAAAAAGAAGGCGTGTATAAAATTGATACACACCTTCTTAAAATAATGAACAGGCATTTATTTTTTTCTAACGTTTACTGCGGTAAGTCCTTTCTTCCCTTTTTCTACGTCAAATACTACTTTATCATTTTCTCTGATGGTATCTATTAATCCAGTACTGTGGACAAAGATATCTGTATTGTTATTTTCTTGAAAAATAAATCCGAACCCTTTCGATTCATTAAAAAATTTTACGGTGCCTTCTTGCATCTCTTGTTGATTTAATTGTTATTATATTAGATTACTTTTTTTTTATTTCTGTGGCCTGATAGCCTTTTGGTGTTCTTTCTTTTTGATACGTAACCAAATCGTGTTTTTTAACCGGTTCGCTCAATTGTCCATAATGAAAAAAGATGTTTTCAGTACTGTTATCTTCGGTGATAAAACCATAGCCTTTTTCGCTCATATACGTTACCACACCCGAAAAGTCGGTTTCGTTCATTTCTGCCCGGGCTTTTTTAGCCTGTTCTGCTTTTGCCGAATCTTCTTCTCTGTTCTGAAGATGAGGTGGCAATGAAGTGAAATTTCCATTGATGTCGATATAAATGATCATGTCATCAAGGTCTTTTCCTTTATTGTTGTTTGTTTTACGCTCTTCTCTTCGAGATAGTTTGTCTTGTTGTTTTTTCTCTTTCTTTTTGTTGTTCTCTTTTTTTGAAAACGAATCTGCCATATGTATTAGGTTCTTTTAAATTAAATGGGATGGAATAACTTTTTTTTAGGGATGTATTACCATAATCCCGGAGCCAATTAATTTCTGAATATTTTTTTCAATTCTTTTTTCCCTTTCCATCACCAAATGAAAGCACACGACGGTCGGGTATTCATTTCTTTAAAAGAAACATGCTTGGCATATCTGGAAAATTACTTGTAACGGAAGCTATTTTTTAAAAGTAGCGAAATACGTTAAACAATTGTTCTTCTGATGTTTTAAAAAATCAGATTACCAATAAAAATATTTTATAAATTAATTCAGATTAAAAAGGTACCTAAAAAAGCAAAAACTGAGAGAGAGAAAAGGTGTTTTTTTAAACTATTTCAGAGAAGGCAACAGAAAACCTGTTATGTAATTGACTGCTGCAAATTTAGTTAAAAAAAATGATACGCAATAAAATATATTTTTTTATTTAAAACAAAAAAGCCTGTTCCGATCTATAAAATCAGAACAGGCTGGGTGAGGTTGTTGGTGCTATTACAAATCGGTAATAGCGGTCAGCGATAATACGAGTGGTATTTGTAGTATCGGAACATAGGCATCGGTAACCGAATAGGCCGTCAGCGTAAAGCTAAAGGTTCCGTTGTTCTGTTGCGGATTGGTACTGTTCATCCAATTCGTGATACCGTCGGTTAACATCGTGGCGATGTTCGCGCCATGTGCGGTTACGTCTACTGCGGTTGGCGTTAGCATCACTACCGGAACATCGATTGTAAAGGTGGTTCCCGGTATACTATAGGTATAATCACATTGCATTTTGATGTTAAATTCGGTAATCGAAGCGTCAATGTTGAGCGTTAAGGCGTCAAATAAAGCCAACAATTGATTCTGTAACGTTCGGCTTGGTGCAGCCGGATAACTTGGCGTTGTGATCTGAGCGATATTAATCGCATTAGCGGTATTCAATAACGGAATAAGTTTGTTATAGAACATCACCTGTGGCGTCTGGTAAATAAACAGTGGATTGGTGGTTTGCCAGCTGCCATCTTTATTTTGTAGCAATTCTTCATTTCGGATCACAGCAACACTACTCCACGCATTTTGCGCACTCAAAATATCCAGATCGTCCAACACTACATTTCGCGACGGGTTGGTATTTCGGTCTTCATATAACAGATAAACACGCTGTCCGTTGTTATCCAGTTGGTAATAACGATAAGCAAGTGTATCGCCCGGAAGCAATTCGTTGGTATAGTTGTCGATCATTACGGTTATATTCGCATCCGCCGATTTCTGATCTTCCGGAATAATGGTTATAATCAGATAATCGGTTTCCGTTTCGGAACTCTCGGTAATTGTATAACCTAAGGTATACGGCGGTGCCGGAGTGAAGTCGGACATCATAGCCATGTTAACCGTTTTTCTTGGATTTACCTGGTTGGTAACCGACCATTGTGCGGCGACCTGATTGATGATGTCGATAAAGGCAAGCATGGCATAACGGGCATCCTGAGCCAATTCGGAATTAGCGTC
This sequence comes from Flavobacterium sp. WV_118_3, assembly GCF_039778605.1. Lineage (NCBI taxonomy): Bacteria > Pseudomonadati > Bacteroidota > Flavobacteriia > Flavobacteriales > Flavobacteriaceae > Flavobacterium > Flavobacterium sp. WV_118_3. The sequence continues at coordinate 1,214,135 of NZ_CP156060.1, forward strand.
CATGGTGGCCGGTGTTAACATCGCAAGACAGTTGTCAAAATCAGCATTTAACGATGGATACGAATCGATAAATTGTGCCAAAGCCTGGTACATACCCTGATTTTTGGTAGTCATTACCGTATAATCACTCTGGTTTTCATCGGTCACATTAAACTGAACTTCCGTTACAATCGTATCCTGTGCTGCCGAAGTGTTCTGATAGGTATAGTAATACACCCACTGACGGGCTTCTTCAATCGTAGGCGAGGCATCGTCGTTGGCTGGATAATTAAAGTTCTGAGCCGTAACCGATGGCGGTGTAGGATAGGAGCGCAACGGTACCGGAATGGTGGTTTCGCCCACATCACCCATTTGTGCCAATGGTGTGATTTCGGAATTGATTTCGCCACTTAATGGAACAATAAAGGTGAGCCAGGAAGAGGCCAGATAATCGTCCAGATCCGGAATTTCCGTGATGTCAAATTCCATATGGCTAACGTTGTATTGCATATCGCCAAAAGTAAAGCTACGACTTTCAGCACTGTCTTTGGCTTCAAACATATACGTTAGCCAGGAAGCACCGTTTGCGGTTGGAACTTTTGCGGTTGATAAGGAATATTCGGTTGAGGTTGGTACTTCGTCGGTACCCGAAAGCGTCGGATCGAGACCCAGCATTTTTCCATATAAATTCGGTACAAATGGCGCATGTGGCGGATCGTTGTTCGCATCGGCATATTCCGGACCGCTATACGACGAACTGATACTGGCCGTGGTTTGTACGGAAGCGACATAACGGTAGGCATTCGAAAGCTGAATCAGGATTTGTTGTTTCCATTTTTCCTGAGCGTTGCCAATGTTGGACGGATCTTTTGCCGTACAAGGTGGTGATGTTTGTCCGCTGCATGGATCGATGATAAAGTCGATGGTGCCTTCGATGGCTTCGGCTATGGTTTGTTTGGCGTCGAGTATTTGTTGTAAATAATCCGGATCGTCCGGGAATACTTTATAGGCTGTTAATAAGAATGCCGGAACGGAATAGGCCGGACTCAGGAATTTATCGACCGCCTGAAGGAATTGTAATCCCCAGCTATCCATATCGATGCTGTTAAAGTTTTTAACCACGCTACCGTCCGGAACGCCTTTGTCGTAACTGGCAATCGAAGCGGAGAAGGATTGTAAACTTGTAGCCAGTGGAACCGGTGCAAAATAATAGGTTTGGTCTTTGTCAAATCCAAAGCGTAATCCGTTGGCACCCGTACTGTCAAAACGGACCATCCATAATGGCGCATTGGCTGTGGTGTCGCTGTTGCCTTTGGTTAGGTTTGCGCCGGTAGCGGCTTTTAAAATAATGCCGGTATACGGTTGGTTCAGGAAGGCCGTTTCAAATTGTTGCGCAAAATAGGTCAACGCCAACATGCTGTTCTGACTGTTGTCGGATAGCGGCTGAATCTGAGTTGTGGCTTCGGCTACACCGGCTACACCCACAAAGTTCGGATCGAGATAGGCCGTACGAACCATACTGAAACTGGTTGTAATTAACGCGATTTCCGGCAGACTAACCAGGTTTGTGGTGGTCATTTGCGTGTTGAGCGTATAGGCTTGTACGTCTACAGCAGCCTCTCCCGCCACTACGGTTTTTAAATATTCGATTATCGGATTGATAAATTGTTTCAATAGTTCCGAATTGGCCAGTTCGTGTACCATAGGAGTGGTATTCCCTTGAGCATCAACAGTGTCTTCTACGGTAGTGGTATAACGAAGTGCCATATTCGGACTGTCCAATTGATAATACAGGTTCATATAGGTCTGTAAATCGATTTGAGCATTGTTTTGCGCACTTTCTCCTTTATAACGGGACGTGTTAAAGTTGAAGGTCAGGATTAAGTTTGGTGCTTCTGAAAGCAGGCTAAATAAATAGGATACTGATACCGATGGCCACTGACTCAGGGCGATGATGGCATCACTGTATAATACCTGCATGGCGGTATGTAAAGGCTGCGTATCGTTTGGTGGAATATTACCAAACATATCCTGCCAGTTTAAAACCATTTCAACCGTATCGCCAATTCCGGCATATGGATTCGGATATGACGGATCGGTTCCTTCCGGTTGTACGTATTTGTAGTACGGAATTACGGCATTGTAGTTCCAGTCTTCCAGATCGTCGTTGTCGGAGGTGTTGCCATCCTCGGTGTTGGAAACAGCTTCGTCGTCGGTAGAGTCTACCGGACCGGCCGGAGTCGGGTTTATATAATCTGGGATAGCAGGTACCGCCAGACCAATCAGGTTGAATTGGGTTTCCAGATACACCTGATCTTCGGCTAGGGTTGGCACCGGTTGTGTGGGCACATAATCACCCGGATTTTGTCGGGAGACTTCGTAGCCGACGGTTCCCGGTAGTAATGTGGCAATACGGGTGGTATACTGCTGATCCAAAGGTGCTGTTACCGGCGATTGTACGAATACGGAAGTAATGGAAGTATCAATCGAATCACCAATAATTACACTATTTACAAACGGACTGTTAATTAGGGTGTTATACGTAATTTGTATTGCAAGATTGGCCACACCGGTTCCGGCAAATAAGGAATCCGGTAAGCCGTTGGTGGCATTGTTTTCATAGTAGAAATAGTAACCGCCACTGCGAACGGTGCTACATTCCCATAATAGTTTGACAAAATCACCGGCGGTATTTAAGGTATTGTAAGTGCCTTCCGGAGTTGTTTCCATAACCATCATGCGCATCATGCTTTCTGCAGGATTGGTTTCGGTGGAAAGATTTGCCTGAATAATCGCTGTTTTATAGTCGCCGTTGGCATCCGACAGATAACCGCCATTGCTGTTTTGTGTCGGATCGGGCTGGTAGATAATCTGAATTTGTTGTATGGTACGGGTTCCGTCGGTATCGCCTATGGTATTCAGATAGGTAAGGAGTTCCTGTAAGTAAACCGTACTCGCATCGTCGGCACCAACCAGATTGTACATGTTTCCGGAAAGTGGTGTGACCAATCCGGATTGTGCCGTTATTTTTTGTAGCGTAAAGTTAATCGTTGTTCCCCACGTATAATTTTTTACATCGGCCTGGGTGGTTCCGCTGGCTGTTGTGGTAAGCGATTTGACTACAAACTGCCAGTTGTTGCCTTGTTCGGAGAAAATAGTCGTCAAATTGGACGGTAATTTCCAGATATACGGCTCATTGGTAACTTCCGGATAATAATCGCCCGGATATTGCCATAAGGCCGGACTTCCCAACGAGAAGGTTTGCGGGGTATCGTTATAGTTGACCAACGGACTTGGACCGTAGGTTAGCACCGGACTAAGCGAAATGGCCGCAATATCATGAATGTGCTGTATCTCGTTGTTGTCGATGGTTACGGTGAGTTTGTTGTCGGTTCCGGATACCATATTGATCCAGGATTCATCCGGATTTTCCAAAATTATGGAGTAAAGGTCGCCTTGTTGTAAGGTACTCGGAATGGCGAGTTGTTGTCCTGTTAGTACATATAATGGTTGGGTTACTCCGGTTGCCGCTTCCGGTGGTGCCGGCAAACGCATTCCGTGTAACATAAATCGTGAAGCCATACCGCTGATACCGTCGATACTGTCGGTTACCGCATGATTTACGACATCGCTCACCGTTCCGGAGAAGGTTTCCTGAGTGTTCAGGTAGTCCAACGCCGATTGTAAGGCTTGTTTGGCCAGCAAGGCTACGAAATCGGTAAACATAAACGTCGGAAACGACAAATTGTGCTGGTCTTCGTAGGTCGGATCGGTGATGTTATCACAATCGGTTGGCGCATAATAGTCCGCAGTCATATCCGATTGATAATCGACACTGGTCGAGGCCAATAAGGCCGTAATATCGTTAATATAGCCCTGATCGCCGGTCATGCTTTCCGTAGCAAAGTCGATCGGGTTTCCGGCCGTTCCGTTTAATTCGGTATTTAAAATCAATTCCGGAACAACCGGGAATACGGCGGCATCCATGGTACCTTCGGTATTGGCATCGACTGCGCGGATATTCAATTCAAAATACGTACTGAAAAAGGTTTTGATGTCGTCCTGAGCCGCATTACTATAGTTAAAAGGCGGTTCGTGATTTGGTCGCGTATTAAAATAGCAGAGCATACTGTTAATCTGGTCGGCGGTGATCGTTTGATTTTGAAGCCAATCCAGTCCGGTATTGTCTGCTGTATTTCCAATTAAGGCATTGATTGTCCAATATAAAACACCTTCGGTTACGCCAAAAAGGCTGTTATTGTCCGGATCGGTGTTAATATAAAGCATGGCAATATATTGCGGACCGGCAGCGCCGCTTTCGCCGGAAACGGTTAATTGCGGAAAGAACATTAAATCCAATGGTACCCTGGTGGTGGTTTGTAACGGTTGCCATTTTAAAACAACCTGAGTGGTTTCGGCAAGACTTAAACGTTGCAGACTACGGTAGTTTTGCGGTAAGGCTCCTTTGGCCAAAGCATCTTTCGACGGACAAAGGTTCCACGGTGCGGAGGCCGAAGTGTCGCTTCCTACGACAAATGAGGCACTGATGGTAGTGCTGAATCGAAGCGAAACTTTGATTGAGAACAATCCCAAATGGATCTTAACCGTTAGTTTTACCGAAACACCGGCTTCAAAGGTAATCGGGATTGGCATATAGCTTTCGATCGTCATCGTGATATAGGCATAGGCCATAATATCGACTTTGGCCGAAATAATCGCAAAGTTGACTTCTCCGTAAATATGACCGGTTAATCCAAAGGTTCCCTGTACTTTATAGTACGTATCGTCGTAGGTATCTAAGGTTGGATTGGCACTGAAAAAGCCTAATACACCCTGGAAGATTCCAACGGCAGTAAGGGATAGTCCGGCTTTTAAAATTCCTTCGTCTACGGTTTTACCTACACCAAGTGAAAGGCCAAGTCCAAATTCGATAACCGGGTTAAAGTTTCCACAACTTGTGGTGGGTACGCTATTAGACGTTGCACCGCTGAGGTAACCAAAATAAAACCCACCGTATCCTAAAAAGGGAAATACCTGTATGGAAAAAGAACGCGAAAAGTCGGTAATACTGGCCGGAAATCCGAAATCGAGATAGAAATTTCCGTTGGTGTAAATCTGTACACCTATAATGGGTAAACTGATCGATACTTCACCAAATTCAAAATGCCGGAATTCATCCGGTAATTGTAAATCCAGCTGGTACATTCCGATCGAGTCGTTTATTTTTTTATAAAGGATTTCAAATTGTAAGTTTTTAAAATAATTGGATTCCGGACTCACGCCAATTAACAAACCATAAAGGTTCGGATCGTTAAAAACGGTCGCCACACGATAGAATTTGGCCACGGTAAAATCGGCTCCAATTAACCAGTTGCTGTTTTGATCAAATACCAGTGTGCCGGGTTTAGTGTCGGGTGTTGCGGCCGGAACCGGAATCGTACTATCACCGGTGTTGGAAGTTGTGGTAAAAGCCTCTTCGAGTGCTGTGATGGCTTCTTCAACCGAGTTGAGTTCCGGTGAGTCATAGAGCGATACATGCTGCCCCAAGGCCAGAAGTTTTAAATCGAAAAATTCTTCTCCCATTCCCGGTACCGGTGGCATTTGCGTCGCATCACTACCTTTTCCGCCTTCCTGTAACGGTGAATCGGGTTCGATTGGCAGTCCTAAAAAGGTTCCGGTAAAGTACATATAAACACCGCTACTGGAGGCATCTTCGGCATCTTTGGTGATTTTTAAGGTTTCGATATTGATAAACCCAAGATCGATATGAAGCGGAATCGTGGCTACAATACTACTTTTGTTGTTTTCTTTATAACGGGTATAGGTAAATTCAAATCCGGATAGGTCGATGGTGTCGAGTAAATTCCACGGTGCTGCCAATGAAAAGCCGGGACTAAAAGTACCTACAAATGTAGTGATCAGTTCGCCCAGTGAGATTTTATCGAATTTGATGTCGATGCTGTCGTAGTCGGTGTTACCAATATAGGTTATTTTACAGGCAAATTCCGGCATGTTGAGGTACACCTGTGTTTCTTCGGAACCAAACTCATAACCGACTTCAAAGGTAAGTCCAAGCATTTGGCGGGCATCGGCGATTCCGGCAATGGTCCCAGACGTACCGTTTTCATCATATTTTATCGCTACATTGGCGTCGAGTTCCAAATCAAAGGAACTGTATTGCAAATGCCAGTTGACGTCGCCGCTAACATCGTAGGTCGTAAGCTTGGTTTTGTCGTCCGGAACTACGGTTACAAAATTGACATTGCTGATATTCGGTAAATTATCGGTTACCCAACCTGGAATATCGGCCATACCAAAGGCTTTTAGAAACGTATAGGCGATTGATCCCAACGATATGGTTTGATCGGTACCGGTACTCGCACCAAAAGTCCAGGCTGTGGCATCGTATCCGGCATAAATGGTAAGATCAACACCGGTTTGATCATCTGGACCGATATGGAAGAAACCGGCAATTTCTCCGGTAGTCGTTCCCTGAAGACTATTTACGTCAAGGTTGAGTCCTGTCATCGTAAAACTCAGACTCGGATCGTTGATGGTAAAGAAAACCCAGTTGCTCACAATGGAACAATTGAGGGTATAGTTTTGAGAATCGGGATCGATTTCGATATTTAAAACCTGTATTTCCGATTCCAGATCAATCGTGGTACCGCTCCAGAACATCGTAAGCAGATCGCCCAGTTGGATTGTTCCTTCTGTGAGCTGTACACTTGCGGTAAAATTCGGATAATGTGCTGTAAGTGCGACCGTGTTGGAATCGGGTGGACCTATCGTAAAGGTTCCGGTAATGGTAAAATCGGTACTACTGGCGCTGGACGAACTAAATCCGGAAACGATACAATAAATATCGATACCGGTAATGGCAACACCGGGCAAAATCTGCCAGATATAATCGGGCGGTGTGCTGATCTCAATACCCATATAGTCGACAATACTAGTAGCGGAATCGTAACTGATGTCGATCGATTTTAAGCCTAAGGTACTCAGCGTACTAAAAGGTTGTGGTAAAGCGGTGGTAAGGTTAATTCCGCCGGCCAACTGGTAAAAATTGGAAATACTCGGATACGGATCGGAAAAAAGCCCTTGAAACATCCAGATATTATCGGTAACAGGATAGCCCATAGCGACCTGTAGCGTCACTCCGGTATTGATGGTTCCGCCAACGATACCTACTACGGGTAACTCGGCTTCGGGAATACAAAGTTCGTAATACGGAAGGGTAACGGTAAACCAGTTGACGCCCGGTAAGGCGATAGTTTCACCCAAAAGCGTGATATAAAAGGTTGAGTTAAGAATTTCATTTTCAATATAAAACTTTACAAAACAATCGCAGTCGGGTATCTGGAACGAGGACGTTTTTCCTTTGATCAGAATATTGTTTTCGTCCGGCATTGCAATCAGAACGGCATTGATAATTAATTGTCCGTCCGGTACAAATTGTTTGTAAGCGTTTGAGGTGATCGGAAGATCGAGTACAGCAGTAGCATTGACAAAGTACAGTTGATTATCGCTGTTAACCTGTCCTTGTAGGCCGGTATAGAGTTGTTGTAGTTGTTGCGTATCCATAATGCTAATCCTTTAATTGTTTAGAGAATCTTTATAACTGATAAAATAAAGAAGTCCCAGATATAACTTATCCTGCTGCTGGTTTTGAAAAAACGCCTGTAATTTGGCAAAATAGGTATTCAGAGAATCAGCGCCACCATTGGTGTTGTAGACCGTTGTTATAAATTGGCTGATTAAATAGGTTGGAGTGGTTTTAAAACCATCGGAAGGTGGTTCGAGACTAAATGGATTTACGCTCATAGCCGTATTCATGGTACCGGTAGATTGGTTAAAAGTATAGGAAACACTGTTACAATCTTTTGCCTGCTGGCAATTTGCCGTTGCGCTTAGTGGTAACGTAGGGTATACAACGCTCGCATCTTTTAAAATGTTCAGATAGGGCACTCCCATATTGAGAACCATGTTTGCGGTTGCTTTTCCTTCCAGTACACAAGGTAATGTACTCAGAGAATACATATAATTAAATGCGCTCACCGGAATACCACCCATTTTAACCACTAGAATTTTGTTGGCACCTCCTTCACCGTTTAAAAGTGCTATTTTTTCTGTTAATTTCGAATCGGTATAACTGATCACTTCAACGGTGTGTGTGTCTAAATCCCCTTGAATAGCCGGTAAATTGTTCACTAATGTATTTATTTGATCAAGATCTGGAGCGGCACCACTGAGCAGGGTATTTAATGTAGTGTATGTTTCATCTTTAATGCTGGCAAGGTTTACAATAATAGCCCCGCGTTGCTGATTTCCGGAACCAAATCGCTGTACATAGCGAACGGCCGTGATCAGATCAAACAAAACGTTTTGAGCCAGTATTTCGGGATTGGCGTTGGTCGCTCCACTGGTTTCTGTACTGCTAATTCCATAGACCGGCAGGAGGTTAATTGGATTTGTTGTCGACAGCGCAGCATTTACGATGGTTTGATAGGGGGCATATTTAGTAGGATCACTTGCAAAAGCGTCTTCTGACGGTGGTTGTGGCGGATTGATAAAATAACCTCTTTTTCTGGAATAGGTTGTTTTTCCTAATACAGCTACCGTTTCCAGTACGATAGACTCTGCGGCAGTCTTGTCAAAACGCTGAATGGAATTTTGTTGAGCCCATTGATACGGTTGTAATTTTAAAAAGAAGCTGACATTTACACCAGGTATTATAGGTGTAGTATCTGTTGCGGGAGTGGGAGCATATGCCAGATTTACACTTTTACTGTCATAGCCACCGGTAATTCCAAAATTCTGAATCGGGTAGCTGGCAATATTAGTTGTAAAATAGGTTAGGGGAATCATGGTAGCATTCACCGTAGGATTGGTACTTAAGGTTACCGTTACCGGATTGTCGCCATTAGGTGCAAATCCGGGGATTAATTTAATCAGCTTGTTTACGGTTAGGTTGTCTTCTGCACCTTCCGCATAGACAACCTGGAAGGTATGATTAAACCCCAGTTGTATTAAACGATACATGATCATCACGGTATTGGATTGATGTCCCATTCCGGGCGAATCGGCTACATAGACCCGGATGATTTGATTTTCGGCACGCGACAGAAAATCGGAAAGTAAGGTAAGTTGCTCCTGTGCGTTGTCTTCTGTAATAGCAGCAACATTGTCAACTAATATTTTTATTTGGTCGGTTAAAGACATGGGGTTCGGTTTTAATTATTTAACTTTTGACATAGGCACCATACCAGCCTAAGCTTTCAGGTTTGGCATCGGAGGCCGGATTTCCGAACAGCATAAAACTAATGTTACCACCCGGCGGAAACGAAAGACTAAATACGTCTAAAGCGATATTGTTTATTTTCATCAGATAGGCAATACTATCGGTTCCGGTGGCTGTTTGTAGCATAATCGAACCGATGTTAAGTTTCAATACGCCCTGTAAGCTAAAAGACGGTGCCTGCGGATTGACGCCCGGGAGTTTTACACCTGCCCAGGCTCCTTTGGCTCCCACACACCAGGCCATCATAAAGGAGGAGGTAAAACCGGCCGAACTGGCCAGGGCGCCCAGTGTTCCCATATTGAGGTTAAATACCAGGGCGTACCATTCGCCGCTTACGCTCTGCTGGTTTTGTAATTCCGGCATCGATACATTAAGATAGCCCTGTTGAGTAGGCGTATCGCTGTTGTTTCCCCAGCTGATTCCCGAAAGTTGTAACGGAAAATGGGAATACAAACTGTCGGCACGTGGTGTACTTTGTCCAATGTCGAATGCCATTTGTCCGATATCAAATGTAAATGTTTTGACCGTTGGTGTTTCCAGTTGAAACGTAAGGTCAATATACATGTTGGAATAGGAGAGTCCTTTAAAATGATTGTTCTGACTTCCTGCTTCGGTACCAAAAGAAAACAGATCAAAGCCATCCAGTTTGGTATAATTGATAAAGCCCCAAAAGGAGAATTTGGAATACACCGTACTGCTGCCTTCGTCATCCTGTGGTACTACGGTTACAAAGGTGGTTTTTATGATTTCGACTTCGGTAATGATGTTGGTGTTAACCAGATTCAGAATGTTATCGGACGTATTCATAAACGTATACGACGGTACACCATTACTGTTTTCGTAGGTTCCGGTTAATATGATCAAATTATTTCGATTGCTGGAATCGATTTTCTCGCCAAATAATTTATTGACGGTGAGTGCCAGATAGCTGTTATAGTTGTAAATCTTACTATTGGTAAAGACTATTTTTAATTGCAGGACGACAAAATCATAATCGACGGCACCATTAATAGGGGCTTTCGCTTTATAGACATCCGGATTCGATCCCAGGCCATAAAAGGTTTGGTCCTGATAATCGATCAACGCAAACATCGAACTGCTGGGTTGCATGGCCACTTTTCCGTTATCGTTGTTCACAATGCTGATGTCGATTCCGAAATGATGGGCATAAAAACGATTCAGGTCGATTCCGGCTAATAAACCTTGTAGTTCCACCGGGAAATCCTGTACGCTAATGTCTACCGCCAGAGAGAGTACACCTTGCCAGTTCGGATTGGTCGCGATGTTGTAAAAGTTGGCATAATCGTAATCCTTTCGTACGGTATACTGATCCATACCGCTTTGGATATATTGTTGCAGCCACATACTCAGATTCGGAAGTCCACTATTGGTTGTATCATTAAAAGTGTCAGGCGAATTCCATCCCTGTATGTTCTGTACTTTGTCGATTAAGGTACCGGTACAGAATTTAAAAATCAATACGTTTTTGTATTTTCCGTTGGTCGGTTCTTTCGGAACGTTAAGAATAAAAGGCCATTCGGCGATTTCCATTTCATTACTGAAATTATCCAGTACATAGCTGCCATCTTCGAGTTTTTCATTGTAGGAGATCACCAGAAATAGCTGGTTGGATTGCAAAGCGGTTTGTAAGGTCGAACTCGCCGGCGTAAACTGTAGATCAAATATTTTGGATAGTGTACCGGCCGAGGTCATAAACTGATTACTGGCCAGTTGTAATACATCCCAAACGCCGGTTTGTTGGTTTACATTTACATAGAAACCCTGCGGACTTGTAGAGTCTATTCCACTGTCTTGGGTGGTGGCGCGAGCGCTATGTAAGCTTTTGGGAGCAGCAGGTAGGCTTTGTTTTTGCATGACCTGTGCAATGAGGTTTTTTCGCGTCGGATTTAAGATTTGTTTTTCAAATAAGGAATAATCGACGGTCGAGGAAGCATTCGTCTGTACCTTTCCATACGGAACCATTGGAACAAAAATCGTTTCCTGCGCGTCGGATAAGACACCGGAACCGGTAACAAGATGATCAAATAAAGGCGAACTAACATCCTGTGTCGGCGCGAATAAAGCTGAACCCTGAGGCTGCGCATGGTATACAATTGCGGTGTTATTTGCATTTGCCATTACAACCGCACTCCAGGCGGTATCATATTGATAGGACAACCATTCCTGAGTGGTGTTACTTCCAACGACATTTTGTGTCGCCTGAATGGGAAACTGAGGTGCATAAGCATATTGATTCGGATTAAAACACAACCAGTCTCCGGTTCCGGTTACAACAAGGGAAGCGTCTATAAATTGCGGTGTAAAGCTAATCGTTTCCGTAGCGCTAAGACCGCACATGAGCTGCATTTGTTCCTGAGTGTCCACATAGGTTTTGTAAGCACTGTCCAATGTCAACGTAAGGGCGCCCTGCGGCACCATATACCATATGGCCGATTGGTTACCAGGGCTTTGCTCACTAAAAACGAGTAGGCCACAATTGGCTTCCGGATAGTTTTTGGAAGTGCCGATATCGGAAAAATTGGTATACGGGATCAATTGTATCGGATAGCCAAAATTGGTCTGATAATAGGAGGAAAGTGATGTAAGCCGGGAGACTTTTGTATTGGTATTATAGGTGGTCCCTAAAAAGGCCAGATAGGAGTTTAATCCGTTTTTGTTTAATAAATCACAAGGGAAAATACTGGCTTGCATCTGGATCAGGTCATTCATATTACCGGGAACGATTTGCGAATAATTGATCACCGTAGGGGTATTATTATTGGAACTATCTAAAAAACAATACTGTTGGGCGACGTTAAAACTCGTAAAATCGGAAGCAGCATAAAATCCGAATATAAAACGAAAATGCCCCTGACCTTTTCCGGTGAGTGGTATTTCGATAGTACTCATGATCTGGGACGATGAGGATTTGTTATTCGGACGGAACGTATAATTGGTAATACTAACCGGTCCGGATATCACAAATGTATTGGTAGTAAAATCTATGTTGAGTGCTACGCTGCTATTACTAATATACAGGGTAGCATAGTTGTTGCCAAAGTTAAAATTGTAAGTACTTAAAACAGAATAAGCACCATTGGTGCCGCCTGTTAATATAAGTTGCGTGGTATTACTGGTTGTAAGAGTGGCATTCGGGTCTTTAAACCAGACTACCGAAGCCGATTGATAGGTTTGTAAAGGGCCTAAAAAGGTGTAGACATTGTTTACGAACGTGGTCGCATCCAGTGTTGGACTACTATAAGCAAATAAAAAGTAGCCGTTATAATTGGGTAATTCTTCCAGAGTCAGGGTATCGCTTTCCGGAATGGAAACACCTTTGGCCAGTAAATAGGCAAACCAGTACGAATTATCGCTGGCAACATATAAAGCGGCATTTCCGGATGAGGTATTGGTAAATTGTAAACTTGCCATATCGGTAATGAACTTAGGTTAAGTAAAAAATAGTCCGCTAGTTCCGGCAAGTTTGTTTGCGATTCAGTTTGGAATATACCAGCCTACCAGATCGCCCATAAAGGGATAACGGGTATTGTTGGCCGAAACGGAATAGCTAAAATCACCTTTTAAAGTGGCAATTAACGGAGGATAAACAAGATTCAGGGTTAGGGTTCCGTTTGCCGAACCAAGTCCGGCTTTTACGTCAAACTGATAAACAGGATTGGTTCCGGTTAAAGAAACGATTCCAACGATTACCGTATTGAGTGTTAAGGTGCATACTACAATTTTACCGGTACTGTCGATATTGTATTGTATCGAAAGATCGCCGAAATAGCGAATGCCTCCCGTACCGGGTTTACTAATCGCGGTACTATCCTGATACGTATAGGAAGTTTCCTGAGCTGTGGTAGTCAAAGGCAAGCCTGTGAGCATGCCCAAAAGCAATACCCAAAAGACACAAGCATGAAGCCTGTTAGCAACAGGCTTTGTGATCTTAGTGGACAACATTTGCAAAACCCAGGAAACTATCCGGTATATTAGTCAGGATTATGACCAGGTTGCGATTTGTTTAGAGAAAGCAGCTTCGTTCTCACCAGATTGATCGGTTCCACGTCCACTGGCAAATACTTGTCCGGCGTCAAATCCGAATTGTGCCGTAAAAGTCATGGAATCGATTTGTAAGGTTTGTAACCCGGACTTAAATTCAACATTTTTAGCCGTTGGCTGTACCGGTGAAAGGGTAATGGTACCTAAATTACCTGCTGCTGACGAAAAAACAGTACTCGATACCTGCATTCCACTTTGAATGGATACTGTTGTTGTTGCCTGAATACTGTTTACTAGCATTGATGTTTGGGTGTAAGGATAAGTTGCCATAATTTTTTTGTGTTTGTTGGTTGATTCTTACTCGTAAGGCTTTTCAGTAACGCCCCGTTTTTTAAGTGGTTTCTGGACTCCACGATTTGCGATGTTAAAAGAGTAAATTTGAGCGCTTATTGCTAGTGCAATGTAGAATCCTTTTAAAAAAAGAGGCAACGTATAATTACCTGTTTTTTATTTTTTTTATATGAATTGCGATTTTTAATATTTAATTATTTCGCATATTGTGTTTTTTAATGACTTTAAAAATTAAAAAGTGACATTTTGTATTGGAATATTGGTAGTGTTTTATCTTTTAGAAAAGTGTCTGACAGACAAAAGGCTTTGCTATAAAAGATCCTCTTTCATAACAAGGATTTTGTAGTTATACCTTATTAATTTAATTTACATGCCTAAAAAATATTTTCTGCTTTTACAAACGACATTAGTGCTACAACCACACTACAACCGCAGAAGACGGATAAGGAGAAACTAAAAAAATAAACGATCGGAGGCGTTACTATAATAAAAAAACCGGCAATGCCGGTTTTTGTTATTCTACACATTTCAGGTAGTTTATAAAATAATTTTCGGGATTGTAGACCGTCTCTTTAAAAGTATCCGATTTGAGTTCCTTATGCATGATATAATCAATGGTTTCGGAGGCAAATTTAATCCGGACCAACGTAATCGGATATTTTTTCAGATCTTCATAACCGTCTTTCGCAAAAAGGAAATAGCTGTTTAGAATCGAAATGTTGTCGCGTTCGGCCGAATTATACGTTAGGTTACTACAGTTTTCATCCGAACTATTGATCAATGTAACAATCTTACCGTTGGACAATTGTATAAAAATTCGCGAAGCAGCATTTACACAGGTTGCCTTGATAAAATCTTTACTCTTTTTAAGAATATGAAGGTTTAAATAGGGGGTTCCGTCCGAATTAACCAATGAGAAAAACACAAAAGTAGAGGTGGTTCCAAATACGTTTTCGTGAATCAGATAGTCCGGCGTTTTTTTGATCAACGTGGAATCCGTTTTTTCATCGTAATCGTATTCACATTTAATCGTTTGCGAATAGGAGTATAGGCTTAGGAAAAAGAACAGGCTTAGAAAAAGTTTTCTCATGGTAATCTTAAATTTTGCTGCAAATTACTATAATTTTTTCATTGTCGATGTTCGTGGTAAAAAAACAATAGGCATTTCCACCGTCTTTAATCTTCCATTTTTTTCGGAGTTCTTCGACTGATAACGGGAAATTACGGGTGGTGATATTTAATTGTTTGCCTTCGATATGGTTTTTGATTTCCGTTTTCTGATAGGGTATCACCATTTCAATCCGGAAACGACGCCCTGGAAAATCAAGTGGTTCATCGGAAGTATACAAATGCGAATGCGGATGTAATTTTCCGATTTTATAAATAGCACTTACCGCATCGAAAGCACCGGTTTTAAGTATGGCGCTATTGGGTTCGTACAAATAGTGTGTCGGCATGGAATACATTGCCGGCATGGATTGATTATAAATAGTACTAAAGACTGTTTCGCTATCTTTTGAAAGCGCAACGGCATGGATTTCAATCGGACCGGTATAGTCTTTTTCAATTTCCCATAGCAGTTCTTTTACTTCGTTGTCCAGTGCGACAACATGAATTTTACGTACAAAGCACAGTTCGGATAAACCGGCTTTAATATCCAGTAAAGGTGCTGTTTTGATCAGTATATGGTCACTATATTGAAAATAAAACGTCAGCGAATCGGGTACGTTTGGCAAACAATCCCGTAGCATAAATACTTTGCCTTTGGCATCGTTACGACGGGAAGGATCGATATAGATCCAATCCCAACGGGTGTTTAACTTTTGAATGATATCATGGCTATCACCTTGCTGACAATCAATGTTTTTGATGTTAAATTGTGTGTAGTTATGGGCGACGATTTCCGATAATTCCGGATTGATTTCACAATGGGTAACCTCTTTAAAGTGTTGTGCAAAATAATAGTCATCGATACCAAAACCACCGGTCAGATCGATCAGCGTATTGCCTTGAATCAGGGTTGCTTTATAAGCGGCAGTTTGCTCCGATGAGGTTTGCTCGATCGATATTTTTTGCGGATAAATGATATTTTTAGCACTAAACCAGGTAGGTAATTTATCTTTGGCCTTGCTTTTGGCCTGTAACTGGTTTAAGAGATCCGGCCAGCTGATTTCCGGAAACGGGTTCCGGCGCAATGCCAGTTTTTTTAGATCCGCAAGGTAATTCTGGTTGATAAAATCCTGTACGTCCGGTTGTAACAACGCTGCTATCAATACTAAATGTTTTTGGTGAAAATTTTAATAATCTGGTTATCCGGGAAAAATTCTTTCCCGATTACTTTTAAAACGGTATAAATAGGAACAGCTACAATCATTCCGAATACCCCAAAAAGCAGCCCAAAAATAAGAATTACCAGGAAAATTTCGAGTGGATGCGACTTAATACTGTTGGAAAAAATAATCGGCTGACTAACGTTGTTGTCGATTAACTGTACCACCATAAACCCGATCATGACATAAATAGCAGTTGGCAGCATTTCGGTTTTAAAATCAGTTCCAAGATTGCTAAGTAGTGTTAACGTAAGCGCAAGCACGGTTCCAATTAGCGGACCGATATACGGAATGATGTTTAATACGGCACATAAAAAAGCGATCACAAAGGCGTTTTCGATACCAAAAATCAATAAAACAATCAGATATAAAACGAATACGATAAACAATTGCAATAACAAACCGATAAAATAGCGGGAAAGTAATTCGTTGATTTTTTCTACCGACGACAGGATTTTGTCTTCATGTTGATCCGGTAGTATTTTTTTTGAAATCGAAATAAAAAGATCCTGGTCTTTTAAAAAGAAAAAGGTGATAAAAAATACCGACGCAATGCCAACCCCAAAACTGCTTAGTGTTCCAATAAGAGAGTTTAAAAAATTCGGAATAAGGTCAAAGTTGATTTTTGAAGTCCAATTCGAATTTTCCATCAGTTTTCCGGCATCGATGTTATGATCATTCAGATAAGAGCTGATCTGAAAAATAAGATTATTAAAATCCTGTTCCATCGAAGCGGTGTTCAAAAGAGACAGATTTTGTCCTTGTGACAGTAATAACGGAACAAACATCATGATCAAACTCACAGCGATCAGAATAAAAATGATCATCGTGGTGACCACGGCCAATGTATGACGGAATTTTAAACGCTTTTTTAAGATATTCATAATCGGCGTTCCGATCAGGCTGATTACCAGTGCTACCAACAGATATACAAATACGGATTGTACCTGATAGATAAAAAATAACAATAAGGTTATCAGGGCCAGTTTTACCGCGGCACCTACAATTCCATTGGAGATTTCTTTTGCGTCCATAGCGTTCTTTATTAGGAAAACTAAGATAAAAAAAAACTCGCTATTACAGCGAGTTTTAAACTTTTTAAATCGGAAGTTTACGGTTGTGCAAACGAGTTACGCGGTCCGCCACTGGCAAAAGTAGCCAGCATTCTCGATTTCTGACCGTTACTAAACATATACATGGCTGCATCGTCTACATAATCCATATAGTTCATGGTCATTTCAACCGGAGTTCCCGAACAGGTGCTGTAGTGTGGATAAGCCGGAACACCGTAGTTTGGTGCGTTATGCGTTGGTGTATCGGCTACTAAATCGTTTCCGCAGGTTGCATCGCCCCAGATATGTCTCAGGTTCATCCAGTGACCTACTTCGTGAGTAGCCGTTCTACCTTTGTTAAACGGAGCGGTTGCGGTTCCGGTTGTTCCTAAATATTTAGAGTCGATTACTACACCATCAGTTGCAGATGATCCGCCCGGGAATTGGGCATATCCCAGGATTCCACCACCAATAGTACATACCCAAAGGTTCAGTTTGGTTGTTGGAGATGTAGGATTAAGTCCTCCCTGTGCCGTTTTTTTCATCGCATCGTTAGTTCCCCATGAGGTTTTGGTAGTCGATTTACGATTCACCACATCCAATACAAACGAAATACCAACGTTGGCTTTTACGCCGGAAAATAATGCTGGTACGGATCCGAAATCGCTGTTTGTGGCATTAAAATCTTTATTTAATACGTCAATTTGGGATTGGATTTGTGCCAGTGAAATGTTTTCAGCGGTAGTACGGTACAATACGTTTACCACTACCGGGATTTCAATCTTTCCGTTTACAAGTCGGTTTTGTAGTACGGCGTTTTGTGTAAACTCTTCAATTTCATTCATTCTAATTGCCAGGCTTGGGTCGTTGCGTAATTGCTCTTCCAAAACCTGGTGCGAAGCACATCCTCTTTCGGTTAGTTTTGCTCCGGATGTAGTGTCGTTTACACTCGCTTCCTCTTTGTCACACGAGACTAAGAATAACAGCATGGCTGCTGATAATAATAGTTTTTTCATAATAAAATTGTTAAATAGTTATGAGATTTGGTTAAATATTAACACAATAATATAACAAAAAAATATATTATAAAAAGATTATCTTAAAAAAGTGAGTAAAAAATATAAAAATCTATAAAAATGTGATTTATCTATAGTTTGTTGGTTATTTCGAAAAGGGCGATTCCGGTGGCCTGAGCGACATTGATACTACTGTTTTTTCCAAATAGTTCAATATGAATGGTTTGGTCGGAATTGGAAAGAAAGGTTTCACTAACGCCGGAAATTTCGTTACCAATAACTAAAGCAATTGGGGTGTCGGTTTTCAGACTAAGGGAGCGTAGTGGTATGCTTTTATCGGTAATTTCAAGAACAACGATCTGGTAATTGTTGTCTTTTAAATAGGTTACCGCATCGGAAGCTTTTTCGATTATTGCATACGGCACCATATGGTGTGTACTACGAGAGGTTTTGTTGATTTTTCGTGATGAAAATACCAGTTGTTCGCCGGTTAGGATAATTTTCGCTACGCCAAATGCTTCACTGATCCTAAAAATGGAACCAATATTGGACTGAAAGTAAATGGCATCGCAAACTACGGTTACGGGGAATGTTTTTTGCTGAAACGAGGTGTTTTCGTGGGTGAGTTGTTCCTGCATGCTTAGTTTTTGAAAGCGTAATTGATAATATTCGCACCCATTTTTAAGGCTTTTTGGCGTACTTCGAACGGATCGTTATGGACTTCCTGATCTTCCCATCCGTCACCAAGGTCGGTTTCATAAGTGTATAAACATACCAAACGATTGTCGATAAAAATACCGAAAGCCTGCGGACGTTTATTGTCGTGTTCGTGTATTTTAGGTAAACCGTTCGGAAATGGGAAAGGTTGCTGATAGATAGTATGGTTATTTGGGATTTCCGTTAAAGGATTATTGGGAAAAACCCGTTTTAGTTCTTTCCGAATATATTGATCCATACCATAATTATCGTCAATGTGTAAAAAGCCACCGGAAGTCAGGTAGTTGCGAAGATTGGTAATATCATTATCACTAAAAACAACATTTCCGTGACCGGTCATATGAATAAAAGCATATGAAAAAAGATCGGGGCTTCCCACTTCGACCACAGCCGTTTTTGTGTTTATTTTGGTATGGATGTTCTGGTTGCAAAACTTAGCCAGATTGGGTAGGGAAGTAGGATTCCCATACCAGTCGCCCCCGCCGCTGTATTTTAAAACGGCGATTTCCTGCGAAAAAGCCAATGTTGTAAATCCGATACTTAAAAGTAAGAATAATTTTTTCATCCGAATCGCTGTTATTCGTTAGCGTATACAATACTATGGCAGGCTACAATAGCCGCTGTTTCGGTGCGTAGTCGCGTATTACCCAATGAAACGGGCATATAGTTCAGTTCCAGTGCGCTTTGTATTTCTTTTTCCGAAAAATCGCCTTCCGGACCAATCAGAATGGTGTATTTTTCGTTGGGCCTGATAGCGCTTTTAAGTAATGTTTTGCTGGTTTCTTCACAATGGGCAATACATAAATTTCCTTCCTGTTTTTGTGCTAAAAACTGCTTAAAAGGTATCGGTTCGTTTAGTTTTGGTAAATGGAACTGTAACGATTGCTTCATAGCCGACTGTATGATTTTGTCAAAGCGTTCGGTTTTGATCGTTTTTCGTTCCGAATGATCGCAAATAATCGGAGTGATTTCGTTTACGCCAATTTCCGTCGCTTTTTCCAAAAACCATTCGTAACGATCATTCATCTTGGTTGGTGCGACAGCCATATGGATATAAAACCGGTTCGGTTCAAAAAAGTCGGAATGCGTAATTTTTACGGTACATTTTTTATCGGAAGCGAGTATAATTTCTGTAGTGAATAAATACCCTAAACCATTGGTTACTTTTAAAATAGCACCTTCCTGTTTGCGTAAAACTTTAATAATATGTTTGCTTTCTTCCTTATCGAAAGAAAACTCTTTTTGTTGCTCGTTTATTTCGGGAGTATAGAATAACTGCATATTAAAATTCGATCCGTGCTTTCGATACTACTGAAGCATCGTTAAACTGGTTTTCCAAAAATTTATGATAGCCCACAATTCCAATCATCGCGGCATTATCGGTTGTATATTCGAATTTAGGAATAAAAGTTTTCCATCCGTATTTTTGTTCGGCTTCTTTCAAAGTATTTCGGATTCCCGAATTGGCCGATACTCCGCCACCGATGGCTACTTGTTTGATTCCGGTTTCCTTAACAGCCATTTTAAGCTTGTCCATCAAAATTTGAATAATCGTATATTGAATCGAGGCACAGATGTCTTCGATGTTTTTTTCGATAAAATCAGGATCTTGCGCGACGTTTTTTTGTATAAAATACAAGATCTGCGTTTTTAATCCACTAAAACTAAAATCCAATCCATCCACTTTGGGTTTGGTAAACGGATAGGCTTTCGGATTCCCGGTTTGTGCATATTTGTCTACCAAGGGGCCGCCGGGATAGGGTAATCCCAGGATTTTGGCACTTTTATCAAAGGCTTCACCTACAGCATCGTCGGTCGTTTCACCAATGATGGTCATGTCAAAAAAGCTGTCTACGCGGACAATCTGCGTATGACCGCCCGAAATGGTCATTGCCAGAAACGGAAATTCCGGTTTATCGTAGTTTTCTTCGTCTATAAAATGCGCCAGAATATGGGCGTGCATATGGTTTACGGCAATCAGCGGAACATTTAATGCCATAGCCAGTGATTTCGCAAAGGAACTGCCTACCAATAACGATCCCATAAGTCCGGGACCTTGGGTAAAGGCTACGGCCGAAATCTGTGCTTTTTCAACGCGGGCTTTCTTTAGCGCCACGTCGATTACAGGAACAATATTTTGTTGGTGCGCACGCGAAGCCAACTCCGGAACCACACCGCCATATTCTTCGTGAACCGACTGTCGGGCAACTACATTCGACAGAACTTTATTGTCCTTTAAAACAGCCGCCGCGGTATCGTCGCACGAACTCTCGATAGCTAGTATGTATACTGGTGATTTTGTCATAAAAAAGGCACGAAATTTGAATGTATTTTCCATCGACTGTATTATCTTTGAAATGTAAATTCGGGCTATAAAAAAATAATAGTTTTATTCCTACGAATTGCTTAAATTTACGAGTCGATCCGACAAATTTAAAACAAATAGAACTATCAAAAAATTAAAAAAAATACTATTTCGTGTAATTGTAGGCTTAATCCTATTTTTACTGCTGTTGGGTATTGCCCTGTCACTACCTTTTGTACAAACCGAAATAGCAAAATATGCGACCAAAGAACTAAATAAGGAATTTGGGACCGATATGCATATCGATAAAATTGCCATCACTGTTTTTGGCGGCGTGAAAATCAAAGGGATTTATGCGGCCGATAAGCACAAGGATACGCTGTTTTATATCAACCGACTACAGACGAATATTCTCGACTTTAAAAAACTTTCTAACGGTAAACTGATTTTCGGAAAAACCAGTATTGACGGTTTGAATCTGAAAATGAAAAAATACAAAGGCGAGGATAAAACCAACCTTGACGAATTTATTGCAGCTTTTGACGATGGTAAACCGGGAACCGGAAAGTTCCTGATGAAAGTGGCGCAGATGAATGTAACGTCAAGCCGTTTCCGTTTGATTGATGAAAATCTGGAACATCCGAAAGTACTCGATTTTACAAAGCTTAACGGTCAGTTGGATTTCTTTAAAATCAAAGGTCCGGTGGTTACAGCCGATATCAAACAACTGTCATTGTTGGATCACAGAGGTTTGCTGGTGGAAAATATGGTGACGAATTTTACCTATTCCAAAGAAAATATTCGTCTGGAAAAACTAAATCTGAAAACCAAGGAATCAACTTTGGTCGGTGATGTGATCCTGAAATACAAACCGAAAGACTTTTCGGATTTTAATAACAGAGTTGTGTTTGATGTCAATATGGAAAAAGCTTCCGTTTCGTCGAACGAGCTGAATTATTTCTATAATGAATTCGGGAAAAACCTGCGTTTCTATCTTTCTACGCATCTTACGGGAACACTGAATAATTTTACCACGCACGACCTTCGATTGTTAGACACGAACGATTCTGAAATTATTGGAACGGTCAACTTTAAGAACCTTTTTAATAAAAAAGGGGCGTTTTATATGAAAGGGAATTTCGATCGGGTGACGTCCAATTATACCAATCTAAAAGGAATTCTGCCGCGCGTATTGGGGGAAAGTCTGCCGGAAACACTCCACAAATTGGGGCGCGTGGATTTGGTCGGTGATATTGAATTGACCAAAACAAAGATTGATGCCGATATTTATCTGATGTCCGGATTGGGCGAACTAAACACACAGTTGGCCATGACCAACATCAATAATATCAATAATGCAACCTATAAAGGCGTTATTTCCCTGAATAATTTCGATATCGGAACGCTTGCCGGTGAAAAAGACTTGGGAAGAGCGACATTGGATCTGGATGTAAACGGAAAAGGATTCAATAAAAAATATCTTGATACCAAGCTTAAAGGAAAGGTTCAGAGTCTGACATATAACAAATACACTTACAGGAATATTACGATCGACGGTGAAATGAAAATGCCTTACTTTAAAGGCTATTTGAACAGTAATGATCCGAACCTGAAAATGGATTTCAACGGATTGGTGGATATGAGTTCGCGTATGAAAAATTATGATTTTCAGGCGCAAATCGATTATGCTGATCTGCATATGTTGAATTTTATGAAAAAAGATACCCTTTCTATTTTTAAAGGGGAATTAAAATTCAACGCCAAAGGAAATACACTCGACGATCTGGCCGGGAAATTAAATGTGATCAATGCATCCTATCAGAACAGTACCGATAGTTATTTCTTCCAGGACTTCCTGGTGGAGTCAGTTTTTGACGAACAAAAGGTACGAACGATAACCATTAATTCGCCTGATATTATTCAGGGAAAAGTGGTGGGTAAATATGAAATCAAACAGGTTCGCAAGATTATCGAAAATGCGCTGGGAAGTTTGTATGCCAACTATTCGCCGAATAAACTCAAACCCGGACAGTTTCTGGACTTTGACTTTACAATCTATAACAAAATTGTAGAAATCTTCCTGCCAAAGGTAATCGTAAGTGAAAACACCATTCTAAAAGGAAAAATCGATGCCGATAAAGGTGATTTCCAGCTGGACTTTTCGTCGCCGAGTGTGGTGGCCTATAACAATACGTTTGAAAATATCCGTATCGATGTGGATAATAAAAACCCGTTGTATAATGCCTATGTAGAATTGGACAGTATTAAGACAAAAGGCTATAAAATTTCAGATTTTAGTCTGATCAATGTGACGATGAACGATACGCTTTTTGTCCGTTCGGAGTTTAAAGGAGGGCCGAAAAATCAGGATTTCTTTAACCTGAACTTGTATCATACGATCAACGAAAAGAACCAGTCGGTTGTCGGTCTTAAAAAATCGGAAATCAATTTCAGAGATTATCTGTGGTTCCTGAATGAAAAAGATACCAAAGACAATAAAGTTGTTTTCAATAAAAAATTAACGGATTTCTCGATCGAAAAAGTCATCTTGTCGCATAATGACCAGAAAGTGGAACTGGAAGGTGTTTTAAAAGATTCGACCTACAAACAGTTGCGTCTGTCGTTTAACGATGTCGATCTGGAAAAAGTCACACCGGCTCTGGAGAATATGTCGTTTGGTGGAAAACTAAACGGTGAAGTCAATCTCGAACAAAATAAAGCCATTTATTTGCCAACAGCAGCTTTAACGGTCGATTCCCTTCGCGTCAATAAAGTCATGATGGGGGATCTGAATCTGGAAGTAACCGGCGAAGATTCATTCCGAAAGTTTAATGTCAATTCCTCGATTATTAATGATCACGTAGAGAACTTCTTCCTGAACGGTAATATCGAGATCATCAATAAAGAAAGCATACTAGCGTTGAATGCCGGCTTTACCCGATTTAACATTAGTCCGATCGGGCCGCTTCTGGGAAGTATTTTTTCCGATATGCGCGGTTTTGCCTCGGGTAGGGCGTCGATTGCAGGAAGTGTCAAAAATCCGGAAGTAGATGGTAGCCTTTACCTGAATGAAGCCGGGATGAAAGTCCCGTATCTCGGTGTGGATTATAATTTCGAGGAAAATGCCCTGATCAACCTGACAGAAGACCAGTTTATTTTCAGAAATATCGAACTCACCGATACCAAGGAAAAAACCAAAGGAACACTTAACGGTACGATCCGACATAAAAAACTCGAAGACTGGCAATTGGATTTAAAACTGCGATCAGACAATCTACTCGGACTTGATACGCAGGATCACGAAGATGCGATTTATTATGGTAGGGCTTTTATTAAAGGTGAAGCTTCGATTACCGGTCCGGTAAACAACCTGTATATCGAAATGGATGCCGAGTCGAATAAAGGAACCAATATCAAAATTCCATTAAACGATGCGCAAGGTATCGGAAATAACTCGTTTATCCACTTCCTGAGTAAAAAGGAAAAAGAGGCCAAGCAAAAAGGATTGGAAGAAGTGGTGTTGAACAAGTTTAAAGGAATTGAACTAAAATTCGAATTCCGGATCACCCGTGATGCCGATATCGAAATCATTCTCGACAAAAATACCGGTCACGGAATGAAAGGAAGAGGAGAAGGATTTATCACCATGGAAATCAATACCATGGGTAAATTTAATATGTGGGGCGATTTCCAGACCTATAAAGGAGAATACAACTTTAAATACCTGGGCTTAATCGATAAGAAATTTGAAGTAAAAGAATACGGAACCATTCGTTGGGATGGTAACCCGATGAATGCGGCTTTAAATCTTCAGGCGGTATACAAAACCGAGGCCAATCCGGCGGTTATTTTGGACAATGCGTCCTTTAGTCGTAAAGTACCTACAGAGGTTTATATCATGCTAAACGGAAACCTGAGTAATCCGGAACCGGATTTCCGAATCGAATTCCCAAGTGTGAGTTCGGTATTAAAATCGGAAATCGATTATAAGCTTAGCGACCGGGATGTACGTCAAACACAGGCGTTGGCCTTGTTGGGAACCGGTGGCTTCCTTTCGGCCGAGAGTGCTTCGAATTCGGTGTATGGTAGTTTATTCGAAAGAGCCAGTTCGATTTTTGACGATATTTTTGCCGGTAGTGACGATAAAGTAAAAGTCGGTTTTAACTTTGTTCAGGGCGACAGGACTCCATTTGCCCAAACGCAGGGTAAAGTTGGCGTTACGGTGTCGTCTCAAATCGACGATCGTATTACTATTAATGGTAAATTTGGGGTACCGGTTGGCGGTAATCAGGAATCGGTTATTGTGGGTGATGTCGAACTCCAGTTACGACTTAATAAAGACGGATCCTTAAAAGCCAGAGCCTTTAACCGTGAAAATGATATCAATTATATCGGAGAAGGTATCGGTTATACACAGGGAATCGGAATTTCCTATGAGGTCGATTTCGATACGATGCGGGAATTATGGCGTAAAATCTTTACCAAAGTAAAAGAAAAAGACACCACCAATCCGACCGACCGTTTACCGGATTCGGATCTCGCTCCGGACTTTATTAAGTTTATTGAAGATCGTAAAAACAAAAACGCAGAGGAACCGAAAAAGGAACAACGCGCGCCGGACGTTGATTAAAACTCGGCCAGACAACTAAACAACAACACTTCTTATTATACAACATTTTTGCTACGTTACGAATGTTAGGTTTTTACTAAATATGCCTATATTCTGTAAGGTATCTCGTGTTTATTTATTAAATTTACAATAAACGAATATATGATGTCAGAAACAATAAAGAAGATCGGTGTGCTTACATCCGGAGGGGATTCGCCGGGTATGAATGCAGCCATCCGTTCCGTAGTGCGTACCTGCGCTTACCATAATATTGAATGTGTCGGAATTTACCGCGGTTTTCAGGGAATGATTGAGGGTGACTTTAAAGAAATGGGCCCCCGTTCGGTTAACAATATTGTGAATAAAGGCGGAACGATACTAAAATCGGCACGATCAAAAGAATTTATGACACCCGAAGGGCGTAAAAAAGCCCACGATAACCTTAAAAATGCCGGAATTGATGCTTTAGTGATCATTGGTGGTGACGGAAGTTTTACCGGCGGTCTTGTATTTAATAAAGAGTACAACTTCCCGATTATGGGAATTCCCGGTACTATCGATAACGATATCTTCGGAACCAGTCATACCCTCGGATTTGATACCGCTTTAAATACCGTGGTGGAAGCGATCGATAAAATCCGTGATACGGCCAGTTCGCACAACCGTCTGTTTTTTGTGGAAGTAATGGGACGTGATGCCGGACATATCGCTTTAAATGCCGGAATTGGTGCCGGAGCCGAAGATATTCTGATCCCGGAAGAAAACCTGGGATTGGAACGATTACTGGAATCGCTGCGAAAAAGCAAGACGTCCGGAAAATCGTCCAGTATTGTCGTAGTAGCCGAAGGCGATAAAATCGGAAAAAACGTTTTTGAATTAGGGGATTATGTAGAAGAAAATATGCCGGAATACGATGTTCGCGTATCGGTTTTAGGACATATGCAACGCGGTGGATCACCGTCCTGTTTTGACAGGGTATTGGCCAGTCGACTTGGCGTAAAAGCCGTAGAATCCCTGTTGGAAGGGAAATCCAACTTTATGGTTGGGTTGATCAACGATAAAGTAGAACTGACGCCATTGGAACAAGCAGTTAAGGGACATTCGGAAATCGACAGGGAACTGTTGCGCGTTTCGGAAATTGTTTCGATTTAATAATTTTTAAGAAAGAATGTGATGAAAGTAAAATTAGGAATTAACGGATTCGGAAGAATCGGTAGAATTGTTTTCAGAGAAACCATTAAAAGAGATAATGTTGAAGTTGTAGCAATTAACGATTTACTGGCAGTGGATCATTTGGCATACCTGTTAAAATACGATTCGGTTCACGGTCGTTTCGATGGGAAAGTAGAAGTAAAAGACGGTCAGTTATATGTAAACGATAAATTTATCCGCGTAACAGCCGAAAAAGATCCGTCACTATTAAAATGGGATGAAGCGGGAGCAGAAGTTATTGCCGACTGTACCGGAATTTTTACCACGCTGGAAAAAGCGGAAACCCATATTAAAGGTGGTGCAAAAAAAGTAGTGATTTCGGCACCATCGGCCGATGCGCCAATGTTTATCATGGGGGTTAACCACGATAAAATGACCGCTTCGGATACTATAATTTCGAACGCATCTTGTACAACAAACTGTCTGGCACCATTAGCAAAAGTTTTAAACGATAATTTTGGAATCGTAGAAGGATTAATGACCACGATTCACGCGACTACAGCAACACAGTTAACGGTTGACGGTCCGTCTAAAAAAGATTTCCGTGGCGGACGTTCGGCTTTGGTAAACATTATTCCGGCATCGACCGGAGCGGCCAAAGCAGTAACAAAAGTTATCCCGGAATTAAAAGGAAAACTAACCGGAATGGCAATGCGTGTACCGGTAGCGGATGTTTCGGTAGTTGATTTAACGGTTAAACTTCAAAAAGAAACCTCGTATGCCGAAATTATGGATGTATTAAAAAAATCGTCTGAAAACGAAATGAAAAACATTATCGGATTTACCGAAGACGATGTGGTTTCTCAGGATTTTGTTTCCGATACGCGAACCAGTATTGTAGATGCAAAAGCGGGAATCGAATTGAATTCAACGTTTTATAAAATCGTTTCCTGGTATGATAACGAATATGGTTATTCTTCCAAATTAATTGATCTTGCGGTGTATGCCGGACAATTGAAATAAGAATAATAAATAGTTCTAAAATAAAAAAGCCTTTTCGCTGTAGCGAAAAGGCTTTTTTATTTTGAGTTACACCTGACAGGTTTTTAAAAACCTGTCAGGTGTAGAAACTATTAGTTATTCTTTAAATGCAAATCGAAATAACGGGCGATTTTTTCATTTAAGTGAATACGGTCTCTACCGGATACATTGTGTTCGTGCGTCGGATAAAGGAAATAATCCACTTGTTTACCGGCTTTGATACACGCTTCGATAAACTCCATACTTTGTTGTTGTACCACTACCGGATCCTGCGCTCCGTGAATCACTAATAAATCCCCTTTTAATTGGTTTACTTTATTGATCACGCTGGATTTTTCATAACCATCAGGGTTTTCCTGTGGCGTATCCATATAACGCTCACCATACATTACTTCATAATATTTCCAGTCGGTTACCGGTCCACCAGCTACACCAACTTTAAACGTATCGCTTTGGTTTAGCAGTAATGAAATGGTCATAAAACCACCAAAACTCCATCCGGAAACACCAATTTTATTTTGATCTACAAATGATTTGGATTTTAAGAATTCCACACCTTTCATCTGATCCGCCATTTCATTCTGACCTAATTTTCTATGGTTCACATGACAGAAATCTTTTCCTCTGGAATCACTTCCACGGTTATCCAATGTAAACACTACATAACCCTGTTGTGCCATATAATTGTCGAAAAGATTGGCACCACCCAACCAACGGTTGTTTACCAATTGCGCGTGCGATCCACCGTAAACATACACCATTACCGGGTATTTTTTGGTAGCGTCAAAATTAGCAGGATAGATCAAACGTCCGTTTAGAGGCGTTTTTCCGTCGGCAGATGTAATCGTTACCAATTCCATTTTCGGCATGTTGATTTTACCGGCATATGGATTTTCAGCACTGATCAATGAAGTCGCTTTTTTAGATTTAACGTTTACAATAGCTGCTTCGTTTGGCGTGGTCGTATTGCTATACTGATCGAAATAATACGCTCCGTTTGAACTTAAACTCGCCGCGTGTGTTCCGCTAACGGTTGTTAACGTAGTTGTTTTCCCTGATTTAAGATCCACTTCATACAACAGACGGTCTAATCCGTTGTTTGCCGTTCCGATATAGCTGATTTTAGTTCCTTTGGCGTCAAAATCCAACAGGTCTTTTACCACTACATCTTTATAGCCTAATTTCTTGATCAGTTTTCCATCCGTACTATAAAGATACAATTGGTTGTATCCTTCGTTTTCGGTCTGATATAAAAACTGATTTGGATTGTTTGGTAAGAACGTCAAATCGTGTTGTGGCTCTACATATGTACTGGCTTTTTCTTCGAATAAGGTTTTTACCAACGCACCTGAAACCACATCATACTGGTTTAACTTCAAATGATTTTGCTCGCGGTTTAATAAACCTACATAGATAAATTTACCGTTTGGATCCCAGGTAACACAAGTAAGGTACTGTTCTTTAGGTTCGCCTGTTTTAAGTGTTACTTTAGTATTGGTGTTCGCGTCAAAAATTACTAAAGTAACTTCTTCGCTCTTCATTCCGGCCATCGGATATTTGATATCTTTTACCTCAGCAACGCGGGCTCCGAAATCAACCAACGGATAATTGGTTACCATTGTTTCATCTTTGCGGTAGTACGCCAGTTTATCACCGGATTTGTTCCACCACATACCCTGGTGAATTCCAAACTCCTGACGGTGTGTATAGTCACTTCCGTTTACGATGCCGCTGTCGGTATCGTTCGTTACTTCGATGGTTTTCCCATTTGCATCGGTAATACGGATGTTGTTTTTGTTTAACCAGGCTACACGGTTTTTAGCATCGGTTGCCAGTTGGTTACTTGCATCAGACGGAATTGATAAGGCTTTGGTAATGCTTTTTTGTGTCGCGTCAAATTCGACGATATAATTTGCTTTTTTACCGGCTACTTCAAAAGCCATGATATTGGCGCTTTTCCACTCATAGGCAAACGGGAACATTCTTAGATTGAACTCGTCCTGTGGGAATTTGGCGCGTAAAGCATTCTGAACATCGTCTTTGGTCAATAAGGTGGTTTCTTTCCACTGGTTGTTTTCGTTGCGGGTTACCAGATTCTGGTAGGTGTTGTCAAGATACGTAATCGCACTTACATCTTTTCGCCATTGTGTGGCCAACATCGATTTCGGTGCATACGTACGCATGCCTGTAGTTGCTTCTTCGATCGTCAGGTTCCGTTGCGCAAACGTCATCGAACCGGCTAAAAGAAACAGAAAAGTGAACTTTTTCATTTAGTACTAGAATTTTAAAAGGCTAAATTTATTTAATCTTATAGGATTATCGTGTTAACATCAACACAAAAAACACTACTGTTAGTCATTAGTTGCAGGATTGCCGATTTTGTTACAAACAAAAAATCCGCCTAAGACATAAAATCTTAAACGGACTTAAACTAAAAAAAACTAAAAACTTAATTTAAAATCGAAAGTTCCTTCATACAATCTTTCATCATCTGATAGGTTCTCTCAATATCGTTATCCAATCCGATGGAGAAACGGATTAATCCGTCTGTTAAGCCCATTTCGGCTTGTTCTTCCAATGGAATTTCGGAAGATGTTGATGTTCCCGGTGCACTGAATAAGGTTTTGTAAAACCCTAAGCTCACCGCCAGGTATCCTAAATTACGGTTTTGCATCAATTCCATAAGCGCATTGGCTTTATCCAACGAACCTACGTCAATCGTTAACATACCACCAAATCCGTATTCCGGATTGATCATATTTTTATAAAGTTCATGGCTCGGGTGACTTGCTAATCCCGGATATACGGTTTTAATTCCGTCTTTTTCAAATTTTTCAGCCAGATACAGAGCGTTATGACTGTGTTGTTTCATACGGATATGTAACGTTCTCAGGTTTTTTAAAACACTGGCCGAACGCAAACTGTCCATTGTTGGACCTAAAAGCATGCTGGCTCCGTCGTTTACATTTTTTAAGGAGTTGATAAAGTCATGCGTTCCGCAAACCACACCGCCAACTGTATCGCTACTTCCGTTGATGTATTTTGTTAAACTGTGAATCACCACATCGGCTCCTAATTTGGCAGGCGCTACCGATAAGGGCGAAAAAGTATTGTCAACAACCAAAGTAAGGTTGTGCTTTTTAGCCAGTTTGGCAAGACTCTCAATATCGGCTACTTCCAATAAAGGATTACTAACCGTTTCGCAGTACAATACTTTAGTATTGGGTTGGATAGCGGCTTCTACCACGTCCAGTTTCGTAATGTCTACAAATGTTGTTTTAATACCCAAACGAGGTCCGAAATTTTTAAGGAAAGCATACGTTCCACCATAAATGGTACGACTAGACACTATGTGTTCTCCATTTTGACATAGTTGCAATAAGGTTGGTGTGATCGCGCCCATTCCGGATGCCGCTACGTTGGCCGTTTCGGTTCCTTCCATCGCAGCCAACGCTTCACCTAAATATAAGTTACTAGGGGAAGAGTGACGGGAATAAAGGTAGCAACCTTCGGCATTTCCTTCGAAAGTATCGAACATGGTTTTGGCCGACAGGAAGGTATAGGTAGACGAATCGGAGATAGATGGGTTAACGCCTCCAAATTCGCCAAAATACTGTAAGTCCTGTATTTTATCAGCCGGGTTGAAATTTTTCATGCTTCTATAGTTAGTTGTGTTATACTATGTAATATAAAATGTCAAAATAAAGTTATTGGTGAAAAAAAGTCAATGATAGTTTTTAAACTTAGATAATAAAACTATTAAAATGTATATTTGTAGTTTAATTTTTTGTTTTAAAGTGATTTATACTATTTTGACCAATTTTTTTTAATTCTACTAACGATCCGTATGAAATTCGATAACATTGATAAAAAATTGCTGCAATTGTTGCAAAATGATTGTAAGCTGACCAATAAAGAGCTTTCGCTAAAACTGAACCTATCGGTTACGGCCGTTTACGAACGCATTAAGAAAATCGAAAAAGAAGGCATTATTTCGCGCTATGTAGCACTTTTAAATCGAAATAAGATCGAAAAAGGATTTGTCGTGTTTTGTCATTTAAAGCTAACACAACATACCCGCGAGTTTATCAGTCAGTTTGAAAAAGAAGTGGTGCAGCTAAATGAAGTCCTGGAGTGCTTTCATGTGAGTGGTGATTACGATTATATCCTTAAGATATGTGTAAAGGATATGGAAGAATACCGGGAATTTATGGTTACAAAACTGACTACATTGCAGCATATTGGCAGTACTCATAGTACTTTTATGATTGGTCAGGTTAAGAATACTACATCTTTTGTGATTTAAAGCCTTTTTTTATATTATTTGTATTGCATTTTGCGAATAAATTCTTATTTTGGCAAATAATTAATCAAACCAAATAACTTATGAAAACAAACCTTTTAAACATCACCGGAGTACAGGTGTTATCGAAAGAAAACCAAAGAAGTATTTACGGACAAGTATTCGTGGAAGAACCGATCGATTTGAGCAAATGTGGTTGCTCGTGCAGTGGCGCTGTAACCGGACCGGCTTATTGTGATCGCTATTTTGGATGTCCTCAGGTATACACTTGTGGTGAAGTATAAGCTATTCTAATCGCATTAATCTATTTAATTATGAAAACAAATCTTTTAAATATTTCCGGAGTACAAGTGTTATCCAAAGAGAACCAAAGACAAATTTCAGGACAGGCATTGGTTATAGGTGATATCTCCAAATGTGGTTGTTCGTGCAGTGGTTCGGTAACGGGACCGGCTTATTGTCAGCGTATCATGGTCTGTCCTCAGGTGTATACTTGTAATCATATATAAGCTATTCTAATCGCATTAATCTATTTAATTATGAAAACAAATCTTTTAAATATTTCCGGAGTTCAAGTGTTATCGAAAGAGAACCAAAGACAAATTTTAGGACAAGTATTGGTTGAAGAACCACATGATTTATCCAAATGCGGATGCTCATGCAGTGGCTCGGTAACCGGACCTGCGTATTGCAGTCTGTATATCGGTTGTTTACAGGTATACAATTGTGGTGAAACAAAAATATAATTGAATTTGAACTATTTAACCCCAAAACTATGAAAGCAAATCTTTTAAACATTGCTGGTGTTCAGGTGCTAACCAAAGAACATCAAAGAGCTATTACAGGAGAAATTGAAATCATCAACCCGGATCTATCCCTGTGCGGATGTTCGTGCAGTGGTTCGGTAACCGGACCGGCGTATTGCCGTAAATATATTGCTTGTCCACAGGTATATACTTGTCAGGAAGTAATGTAATCCAAAAACAAAAAAAGGTAGAGGGCTGTCTCAAATGGAGATAGCCCTCTTTTTGTTTTATATAGCATCAACGAATCAAAAAATAAAATCAGAATCAGACAAAAACTATTGATCAAATTAATTGGTCGTTCCATTGTGTGCAATCAGAAAATTGTGATTTTACTTTTGTGACAGCCTCTTTTTGGTGTTTTGTTTTTGTGAATACTGCCACGAAATGAATCGGTTTTAAATAGTAAAAGAGGTAGAGTAGTAAAGCTAATTGTTGGCAGAATGAACTTAGTTGTTACAAAACAAAATTATACCGTTTATTTTGATATTTGGTTAACTTTTATGTTCAAAAAAAACAAATGCATTTTGTGAATTATTTTGTAAATTGTTATTAAAAATGTCCCATTTATAAATAGCAATTTATGCAGGCTCTTAAAATATTTTTAGTGGAGGATGATCCCTTTTTTGGAGAGGTAATTAAGTATCATTTAATGTTAAATCCCGATTATACCGTTACTCTTTTTCAAACCGGGAAAGAATGTCTTGAAAAGTTGTTTTTAAAGCCGGATATAGTTTGTCTTGACTTCGGATTACCCGATATTTCAGGAGATGTACTCTTAAAAAAAATTCTACAAATTAATAATACTGTTTCGGTAATCATGATTAGCGGACAGGAAGATATCGAAGTGGCTGTCAACTGCTTAAAGGCCGGTGCCCAAGATTATATTGTTAAAAACAATAATACTAAAGATCTTTTATGGAATTCGATAATCAAAATCCGGGAAAATCGCAATTTGCAAAATGAGGTCGAAGTACTTAAAGAAAAATTAGAACAGAAATTTAGTTTTGCTAATACCATTATTGGACAGAGTGACGCTATTAAAACTGTTTTTAAGAAAATTGAAAAAGCGGCGCAATCCAATATTACGGTTTCAATATCCGGTGAAACGGGAACTGGAAAAGAAGTGGTAGCAAACGCAATCCATTATAATTCGGAACGAAAGAATAAACCTTTCATTGCTGTTAACATGGCAGCAATACCTAGAGAGCTAATTGAAAGTGAATTTTTTGGGCATGAGAAAGGTGCTTTTACAGGAGCCGATAACCGCGTCATCGGTAAGTTTGAACAGGCAGATGGAGGAACAATATTCTTAGACGAAATAGCAGAACTGGATTTAAGTCTTCAAAGTAAACTATTACGGGTGTTACAGGAGCGGGAAGTGACTCGTATAGGAGGAACCACTAAAATTAAATTGAATGTCCGACTAGTAATTGCTACTCATAAGGATTTGAAACAGGAAGTTGTAAAAGGAAACTTTAGAGAAGATTTGTATTATCGTGTTATTGGACTTCCTATTGAATTGCCGCCTTTGCGGGATAGAAAAAATGATGTTTTACTATTGGCAAAACACTTTATCGATCTGTTTACAAAAGAAAACAAAATGAAAACAATAGGATTAACAAAGGGTGCGCAGGAAAAATTATTAAAGTATCCGTTTCCGGGTAATGTCCGGGAATTAAAATCAGTTATAGATCTGGCTTGTGTTATGTGTGATGATCAACAAATTTCAGAAGAAAACCTGATGTTTAACAGTTTAAGAGAAACGGATTTCTTTTTATCGGAATCCAAAACACTCAAAGAGTATACTTCGGAAATCATTATGTACTTTCTAAAGCAAAATAAAAACGATGTCTTAAAAACGGCAAAACAATTAGATATCGGAAAATCGACAATATATAATTTAATTCAATCGGTTCAACTAAAAAATATAGCGTTATGAAAATAGCTTCTTTATTGTTTGAGAATAATTCCTTTTGTAAAGAAGTGAACACTGACGGACTAGTATATGAAGATGCAGAACTGGTTATTGGTTTTGGTTTAAGGGAATTGGTAACGAATCCATCTAATTTTATAAAAATACGGGATACGTTTCCAAACGCTAAACTGGTTTTGTGTTCGTCGGCTGGAGAAATCTACCATGATACTGTTTTTAACAATACAATCTCATTAGTTGCTCTTACCTTTTCAACGACGGCTGTAAAAACATTCGAAGTCAACAGTAAAGCTTTTAGTTCCAGTTATGATGCCGGTGTTGCACTAATCAAAAAGTTTTCCGGGGACAATTTGAAACTGGTGATGATTTTTTCGGATGGCGGGATCGTTAACGGAAGTGAGTTAGTAAAAGGAATCAACGCTTTTAAAGGGGAAAATGTACTTATTACCGGTGGTTTGGCTGGTGATGGTGCCGATTTTAACGAAACGGTGGTAGGATTAGACCAGCTTCCGAAGTCGGGTACTATTGTAGGTATCGGTTTTTATGGTGATCAACTGCAGGTGTCCCATGGTTCGATGGGAGGATGGGAAAGTTTTGGCTTGGAGAGGACGGTTACAAAAGCAGATGGGAATGTTTTATACCAGATTGATGAGAAAAATGTGCTGGAACTTTATAAAAGTTATTTGGGAAAGTATACTGAAAAGCTTCCCGCATCGGCATTATTGTTTCCGCTATCAATTCAAACGGGAAACGAATCGAAACCTATTGTAAGAACAATATTGTCTATCGATGAAGATAATCAATCGATGATATTTGCCGGTGATATCCCAATAGGGAGTAAGGTACGTTTTATGCGGTCTAATTTCGATAGGTTGATTGATGCGGCAAGTCAGGCCGCTTCGGCTTGTCTGGAAATGAATAACTTTAAGCCCAAGCTGGCATTACTCATTAGTTGTGTTGGACGAAAATTGGTTTTGGACACTAGAACAGAGGAGGAAATTGAGGCTGTTTCGGAAATCTTAGGCGAAGGAACTATTCTTTCCGGGTTTTATTCCTATGGCGAAATATCGCCGTTAAAACCATGGGAAGATTGTGTACTGCATAATCAGACAATGACTATTACGTGTTTAAGTGAAATCGATTAATTATGGAAGTCCATAAACTATTACAACGGCAAATTAAAAAACATCTTACAGATGATTGTCTGAAAAATCCACAGTTTACAACATTTATCAATTCGGTTAATGAATCGTATCATTCGTTTGAAAGAGATAAAGATCTGTTGGAACATGCTTTTCAGATAAGTGAAAAAGAATACAATGAAATTAACGATAATCTAAAAAAAGAATATGCCTTAAAACAGCAGTCGATATCGAATTTATTTGCGAATATTCTGGAACTGGATGCCGAATATGTTATGCAGTCTGATAATAATAAGGACGATTTATTACTCGTTACAGGTTATGTAAGCAGACAAATTAAGGAAAGAAAGAAGGTCGAAAAAAAACTACGGCAAACCGTCGAATTACTCCAAGCATTACTGGATAATTTACGATCGGGTATCTTAGTCGTCGATAATCAGGGGAAGATAGCATTTATCAACAGTTATTTCTGTGAAATGCGAAAAATAAGTATAGCGCCGGAACATTTGGTTGGAGCCGACCATTCGAGGATTTTCGATGAGTCTAAAATCGTTTTTAAAAATCGAGAAGCGTATGCGGAACGAGTAAATGCCATTGTAGAAAAAAATGAACTAGTGATCGGAGAGTTGTTGGAAACAGAGGAAGGATACTTTTTTGAGCGGGATTATATTCCGATTTTTATTGAACAGGAAAGTGTGGGACATCTGTGGAAACTTCGCGATGTTACCGAAAAAACACAATATCAAAATTTATTGGTACAAAGTGAAGAATTCAACAGAATTATTATGAATTCTTCTTTTAATGCCATCATAACGGTCGATGCTTCCGGAAAAATCACTTCATGGAATAAGCAGGCTGAAATTATTTTTGGCTGGAGAAAGGAAGAAGTGATCGGAGAAAGTTTAATAAAACGGATTATTCCGAGCACCGATCTAAAGTCCTATATGAAGGGAATGGAATATTATGTAAAAACGGTTACTGAAGATAATTTGAGTACCCAACTTGAAATTGAAGTGATCAATCGATTTGGCGTCCAGTTTCCGGTGGAACTTTTTGTTGTACCATTGGAGCAAAACGGAGAACGGTTTTTCTGTTCCTTTATTCAGGATATTTCAGAACGAAAAGAAAATGAAGCACGATTGCGGTTTCAGGAAGAAAAGTATCGGAATATTATCACGAATATGAATTTGGGATTAATAGAGGTCGATGTAAATGAAACGATTCAGTTTGCTAATAAAAGTTTTGCCGGAATGTGCGGTTTTGAGATTTCGGAACTTATCGGAAAAAAACCAGCCGAAATATTTGTTTTTGGTGAAAATATTAGCACCATCAAAAGTAAAATAAAATTGCGTGAACAAGGAGTGTCGGATGTTTATCAAATTCCGATTAAGAATAAAAGGGGAGAATTGAAATGGTGGGCTATTGGTGGTGCTCCCAATTATGACGATAACGGAAAACTGATCGGTTCTATCGGTATCCATTTGGATATCACAGCACAGAAAGAGCTTGAAATTGAATTACAAAAAGAGAAATTAAAAGCTATTGAGGCCTCAAAAGCAAAAGAGGTTTTTTTAGCCAATATGAGTCATGAAATGCGAACGCCGCTTAATGCCATTATTGGTTTTATAAGAGAATTAAATAAGGAATCACTTTCGGAAAAACAACATGCTTGTGTGGAAAATTGCCGGATTGCTTCCAAACACCTACTGGATATTATCAATAATATTCTGGATATCTCAAAAATTGAAGCCGGTGAAATCGCGTTGGAAAATAAAGATTTTATCCTAAAAGAATCGCTGGATAAGGTGATCCGGGTAATGAAACCGGTAGCAAAACAAAAAGGTTTACGCCTTAGTTTTTTTATGGACGAAAAAATTTGTCCGGTGGTAATTGGGGATGCGCTTCGATTGGAACAGATCTTGTTTAATCTGATCGGAAATGCGTTAAAGTTTACACCAAAAGGAAAGATAACGCTGAGTTGCATTTTGGAATCAGAAACGATACACGAACTGCAAGTGCATATTGCTGTTACGGATACGGGTATTGGAATGGATCAGGCTTTTATAAAAAAAATTTTTAGTAAATTTTCTCAGGAGGATATTGCGGTTACCCGAAAATTTGGCGGTACCGGATTAGGGATGGCCATAACCAAAGAGCTAGTGAATATGATGAAAGGAGAAATATGGGTGGAAAGTACTAAAAATATAGGCACAACGATGCACATTCGGATCGTCTTGCCAAAAGGGAATATGGTTGATGTGGTTAAAGAGGAAAAAGAGATCAATGTTGATATTACCGGAGTTCGGATTTTATTGGTGGAGGATAATCCGATGAACCGGTTGGTGGCTATTAATTCACTCAATTATTTTAATGCTGTGGTAACTGAGGCATGCGATGGAAACGAGGCTTTGGAGATAGTAGCCAAAACGAAATTTGATATTATTCTGATGGATGTTCAAATGCCGGGAATGGATGGTATGGAAGCCACTGATAAAATCCGGAACCAGCTTAAATTGACTATTCCGATAATTGCGCTTACAGCTAACGCATTTAAGAGTGAAATCGATAAATGCAGGGAAGTCGGAATGAATGATTATGTTACAAAACCGTTTGAAGAACGGGTATTGATCGAAACGATTGCAAAATATACGGTAAACAATGTTGTGGTAGATGAAGACGACGACCTTATGGATTCCACATATGATCAAGAGGGATACGATCTTACGAACATCAAAATTTTAAGTAGAGGAAATGATTCTTTTGTTGCGAAAATGATCCACATTTTTATAACGCAAACAACAGAAACGCTTCAGAAAATTGACCGTGCATTTGAGTCTGGCGACTTACTTGAAGTAAGTCGTTTAGTCCATAAGGTTAAGCCTAGTATAGAAAGTATTGGTATTAAGGCGGTTCTCAATGAGGTAAAGGCACTTGAGATTATGGCTAAAGAGAATAATACGGGTAACCTTAAGGATTGTATACAGTTGTATAAACCCGTTAAAAAGCATTTGCTTTTGGTAATTGAAAAACTTAAGAAAGTATTTGATATGTCCTAAAATTGTTTCGATGGAATTGTTTCCAAAATATGGAAAATAACAACATCTTTTTTGTTTTTAATATACTGATAATCTGATTGTTAATTGTATGGTCTGACTTTGGTTGTGCTATAAATAAAAAAAGCAATCATGGAAAATCAGACCCAATTCAAAATTTTTATTGTAGATGACGATGTATTCTGTGCCAATGTATATGAGCAACATTTACGAAACAGTCATTACAATGCTATTACTTTTTATGATAACGGAAACGACTGCATTCTGAATCTTTATCAGAATCCCGATATCATTTTTTTGGACCATAACATGGAGGATATTACGGGCTTTGAAGTCTTAAAAAAGATTAAACGATATAACCCGAATATCTATGTGATTATGGTTTCCGGTCAGGAAAACATCAAAACCGCTGTCGATGCACTGAAATATGGCGCTTTTGATTACGTCATAAAAGATAATGATGCCTGTGATAAAATCATACAATTAATTAATAAGGTGGCGCGGGTAAAGGAAGAACTCCGAAAATCCAACCCAAATATTATTCAACGGTTGTTATCCCTTTTTTAATGCACTTAAAATGCAAATCATGAAAACGATAGTTGGTTACCTCATTGTGGTTTTATTTTTCAGCTCCTGTAAAACCCAGAATTTATTAGTTCAGGACGATACTGTAAAAGATTCGACAGACGAATGGCTATGGTACTAATGTTTGTAGCCGTAATTAAAATACTATTGCTCTTTCACGGATTAAAAGAATGGACAGCCATCCTGAAAAAACTGGAACAAGGCTAGTTGAAAAGATTGTGCCAGTAAGGAAAAAAGGAAAATTACACCGGGAATTTAATCGTAATAGTCATTATAATTGTTTTAAACGATTCTGACGTTTAATGTATTTTGGGTATAATTTTATTTTGAAAATAAACCGATTTCGTCTAAACAAAAATGCTTAATTTTGTAATGAAATTTTTAAAAACACAACATAATATAATTATACTATGAGTTCATTTGACGTAGTTGTTATTGGTTCGGGGCCTGGAGGCTATGTAGCGGCAATCCGTTGCGCCCAATTAGGAATGAAAACGGCCATTATTGAAAAATATTCCACTTTAGGAGGTACTTGTTTAAATGTTGGATGTATCCCGTCTAAAGCAATGTTGGCTTCTTCCCACCATTTCGAAGAAATTTCTCATTTTGCAGATCACGGTATTGAAGTGAGCGGTGACGTGAAAGTGAACCTTGAAAAAATGGTGGCCCGTAAAAAAGCTGTTGTTGATCAAACTGCCGGAGGGGTGAAATACCTGATGGATAAAAATAAAATTACCGTATTCGAAGGAGTAGGTGCTTTTGAAAGCGCTACAGCTATCGCGATTACTAAAAAAGATGGTTCGGTTGAAAAAATCGAAGCAAAAAATACCATTATTGCTACCGGTTCAAAACCATCCAGCTTACCTTTTATCAAAATCGATAAAGAAAGAATCATCACCTCTACAGAAGCATTGGAATTAAAAGAAGTTCCGAAACATTTAGTGATCATCGGTGGTGGTGTCATCGGGTTGGAACT
Organism: Flavobacterium sp. WV_118_3; assembly: GCF_039778605.1. Classification (NCBI taxonomy): domain Bacteria; kingdom Pseudomonadati; phylum Bacteroidota; class Flavobacteriia; order Flavobacteriales; family Flavobacteriaceae; genus Flavobacterium; species Flavobacterium sp. WV_118_3. The sequence continues at coordinate 1,254,788 of NZ_CP156060.1, forward strand.
AGGTCAGGTGTATTTACGTCTTGGTGCTCAGGTTTCTGTGGTGGAATTTATGGATCGTATTATTCCGGGCATGGATGCCGGTTTGTCGAAAGAATTGACAAAGGTGTTGAAAAAACAGGGAATGAAATTCTATACGTCACATAAAGTTCAGGCGGTGGATCGTAACGGAGAAGTGGTCACCGTTAAAGCGGAGAACGCTAAAGGTGAAGTGATCACCCTTGAAGGTGACTACGCGTTGATTTCAGTAGGTCGTCGTCCGTATACAGAAGGATTAAATGCCGATAAAGCCGGTGTGAAAATTACCGAAAGAGGTCAGATTGAAGTAAATGATCATTTACAAACTACGGCGTCAAACATTTATGCTATCGGTGACGTAGTTCGCGGAGCGATGTTGGCGCACAAAGCAGAAGAAGAAGGTGTGGTTGTGGCAGAATACCTTGCCGGACAAAAACCACATATCGATTATAACCTAATTCCGGGTGTGGTATATACCTGGCCGGAAGTGGCTGCTGTTGGTAAAACAGAAGAGCAGTTAAAAGAAGCCGGAGTAGCCTACAAATCGGGAAGCTTCCCATTCAAAGCGTTAGGTCGTGCCCGTGCCGGAGGTGATACCGACGGATTTGTAAAAATCCTGGCCGATGCTAAAACCGATGAAGTTTTAGGCGTACATATGATTGGGCCTCGTTGTGCGGATTTAATCGCGGAAGCGGTTACAGCTATGGAATTCAAAGCTTCGGCGGAAGATATTTCCAGAATGTCGCATGCACACCCAACATTTGCAGAAGCCATCAAAGAAGCGGCTTTAGCCGCTACCGATAACAGAGCATTACACGTGTAATTTTTGGAATCAAGATATAGAAAAGCCCCGATGAGTTTATCATCGGGGCTTTTTTACATCTGACAGGTTTCCAAAACGGGTCAGGTGTAGTTATGGGTGATAATTATTTTACTTCAAAATACTGTCCGGTAAAGGTATAAACGGTAAAACCCTTTGTTACACTTCCGTCATTGGTTACCACCGGAAGATAAATCTGTTTTTTCTGATCATCGTATTTGATTAATTTCAACGGTCGTTCCGGTCGGTCAACTACACTAAAAAAGTCAAAGTCAATACGTAATTCTTTTACAAATCCTTCTTTTGTTTTAAACAGTTTGGTTTCTTTTTTCAGTTCGCCATTTTCAATGGTAAAGACTTCAATCGACTGACTCACATCTTTGGAGGAATACACACCATTGCTAACCGCTAAATAATAGGTTTTTGTACCGTTTTTTAGTGTGAACAGCTCCGAATAAAACGGAATATAATCATCATCACTTTCGGGATTGGTGTCTTCCGATAATTTTGCTTTTACTTTTGTCCCGGATTGGTATTGGAACAAGTTCATAAAGTCTAACATGGTACCACCTTCCCAGGTATTCCAACTGTAAATTTTAAATAAGGAATCACTACTGATTACAATATCGATATTTTCCTTTTTTAAAGAATCAAATGGATATCGGATGGATTCCGGATTTTTAGTCAGACTGTTTAAAAAGGCCGTTTGAAATTTTTCGTTCACCGTTTCTAAAGAATCAACAGGGATATCATTGCCATCGGAGTGATAGGCTACAATTTTTTGATACATTTTTTGCAACATGAGTTCTTCTTCTTTTAAATGAGAAACCTGTTGCGGCGCTTTTGGATCGGGTGTATCTACCTTTTTTTGCTTCTGATCGCAACTATTTAAAAATAGAGCCAGTAAAATAAATAAGGGAATACGGATTTTCATGGTGTTGGATTAAGAGGTGAAATAATTAAACGCTTTTATATTGTAACATCTAAAAATAGGAATTTCCGGGTAGATGGTACTCATAGTGCTAGGTTTTTTTACTTACACCTGACAGGTTTCTAAAACCTGTCAGGTGTAAGTAAAAACCTTGATCAAATAAAAAACCGCAATCCTAATAAGTTTTGCGGTCTTTTGGTTATAAAGGGGTTGGTTATAGCGTAAGATTAGCTGTTTAACATTACCGGCATGACCAGCATGGTTACGGTTTCGCCTTCATCCAATCCGTCTACCGGGGTTAAAATTCCGGCACGGTTTGGTAACGACATTTCCAGCATGATTTCGTCCGATTGCAGGTTGGTTAACATTTCGGTTAAGAAACGGGAGTTAAACCCAATTTGCATATCGTCGCCCTGATAATCACAGGTCAATCTTTCTTCTGCCTTGTTGGAGTAATCGATATCCTCAGCAGAGATGTTTAATTCCGCTCCGGCAATTTTTAATCGGATCTGGTGCGTGGTTTTGTTGGCAAAAATCGCCACACGACGTACAGAGCTTAAAAACTGGGTACGGTTCATTAATAATTTATTCGGATTCTCTTTCGGGATAACCGCCTCATAATTTGGATATTTTCCATCAATTAAGCGACAGGTTAAAATATAGTTGTCAAAAGAGAAAGTTGCATTCGAATCGTTGTAATCAATTTTTACTTCCGCATCCGAAGCCGCCAAAATACCTTTTAAAATGTTTAATGGTTTTTTAGGCATGATAAAATCGGCCACTTGAGATGCTTTTACATCGGTACGGGCATATTTTACCAATTTATGCGCGTCGGTCGCTACAAAGATTAATCCTTCCGGGGAAAACTGGAAGAATACTCCCGACATTACCGGACGTAAATCGTCGTTACCTGCTGCGAAAATGGTTTTACTCACAGCCGTTGCCAATACTTCTGCCGGAACCAAAGTCGAAGACGGTTCCTCCAGAACTACTGCTTTCGGGAATTCATCACCCGGAGCGTAGGCCAGGGCATATTTACCGGAGTTCGAACTGATCTCTACCGTATTGTTGTCTTCAACGGTAAAGGTTAGCGGTTGTTCCGGGAATGTTTTTAAAATTTCAAGTAAAAGTTTCGCCGGAACGGCTACGCTTCCCTGACTGGTAGAATCGATTTCCAATGTGGCCGACATGGTAGTCTCCAAATCGGATGCCGATACTCTAAGTTGGTTATTGTCTAATTCAAATAAGAAATTATCTAAAATAGGCAAGGTGTTGCTACTGTTGATAACACTACCTAAAACCTGTAATTGTTTTAATAAATATGAACTGGATACAATAAACTTCATCATCTTTCTTTTTTAGGTTTGTAAAATCCTCGATTACATTTTACATTTCACAAATATATCGTAATCTCTCTAATGAAAAAACATTTTTTATTAACAACTAGCGGGAATATTTTCTTTTTCTCAGGAAAGTGAACAATAGTCCAAACAAGGCCAGTACAACTATTGGTAATCCGACAGTTAGAATCTGGGTGATCGTGTAGTTGTCGTACACTTTTTGTTTGTCCAGTAACGGCAAATCGACATCTTTACTTCTAATGTTAATAAGTCCGGTGTCGTCCAGTAAATAATTCACACAGTTTAAAAGGAATTCTTTATTGCCATACAGGTTGTTCGTCCACTTGTCATAACCCAGTTCCATAGGCTGAAATGCCTGATCCAGTTGGTTTTTAATAATGTCGCCATCGGAAATCACAATCATTTTTCCGGTTTTTCCGCTAGTTTTATACGTACTGTCTTTAAACGGAAGCACACGGTTGTCGTACATCGATTGGAATTTACCTTCCAACAACACCGATACCGGTATACGACCGCCACCCACATAGTCTTTTGGTCCGCTTTCTTCGGTAACCATATTCAGGCTCACTTCAATTGGTGTACCGATACTTTTCGAATATTGCGACGATTCCATCAAAATGGTTTTCTTAATTCCATTTTTTAACGTATCGATAGGGTTGGCAAATTCAAAACGTACGCCTTCGATGTTTTTTACAATCGGATTTTGCGATTGCGGATAGATAAATGGCGAATATTTCCAGAAATATTGTTCGTATTGTGTCGCACTTCCGCGTTCGCCGGAAGCCAGTTTTATCGGTGCTGCCTGTTCGTCTTTTACCAAAGCCGGGTTGATTCGGAATCCGTATTTAAAGAACATATCGTTTAGGTTCAGATCTCTTGGAAAGGCCAGAATCGATCCACTGTCGTTATACAAACTGTCCATTTCGGCCTGAACCGCATCGACCAACCATAATGTTTTTCCACCGTTAACGATAAACTGATCCAAAACCTGTTTTTCTTCCTCGTTAAACTTCTCACTCGGTTTGGCAATAATGGCTAAATCGTATTTTTTAAGCGCTGCGGCTGTTTTTACCGGGTTTTTCGCCACTGAATCCAATGTGAAAGGTCCGATATAATAACTCTCGCGAATGGTTTTTAGGAAATCGGCAATCTGTAGTTCGTGTAATTCTCCGTTTCCTTTGATGATCGCGATTTTCTTTTCCTTGCTTTTTGAGATTTTATTAAAGGCATCGGCAAAGGCATATTCCAAATGTTGTACCGAACTCACTACTTTTTCTTCGGTAGTCGCTCCCATCATGTTTTTAAGCAACTGTATTTTGGTGCTTTTGTCATTATAGGTCGCAATAGCCCACGGAAAAACCACTTCCTGTGATTGTTTACCACGATCGTCTACCGTAATACTGATAGGTGTCAGTCCACGTTGGTAAAGCATTTTCATGGTTGCCTCGCGCTCTTCTTCTTTTTCCAACGGATTGACGAATTGGAAAATGATGTTGGAATTATAGGCTTTATATTCTTCTAAAAGCTGTTTGGTTTCGGCTTGCAATCGTTTGAATTCTCCCGGAAACTGCCCGTCCAGAAATACATCAATATACAACGGACTGTCGATGCTTTTAAGGATATCTAAAGAGGTTTCGGATAGGGTATAGCGTTTGTCCTGCGTTAAGTCAAATCGTTTAAAAAAATAACTACCGATAACGTTTACCGCAACCAGAGCAAGTAGGGTAATCCCGAATTGTTTTAGGTGTTTCTTTTGCTGCGCTTTCATTACCACTTTAAAGATTTAAGTTTATAAACCGTTGCCGACAAAAATAGTACGGTAACACTGATAAAATAGATAATGTCGCGGGTATCGATCACACCACGGCTCATACTTTTAAAATGGTAATCCATTCCTAAACTGGCTATCGTATTTCCGAAAGAGCCCATAAAACCCGACATTCCTTCGAAACCGAAATAGAACACAAAACAAAGGAAAACGGCAATAATAAACGCTACAATCTGATTGTCGGATAGGGTAGATGTAAAGATTCCAATGGCGGTATAAGATGCAATCAGGAACAATAAACCAAAATAGGACCCCAAAGTACTTCCCATATCGATATTCCCTTCCGGGTTTCCAAATTTAGAAAGTACCACAACATAAATAATTGTTGGAATAATGGCAATTACAATTAACAAAAAGGCACCCAGAAACTTACCGTTTACAATTTCCCAGATACTTAACGGTTTGGTTAGCATCAACTCGATGGTACCTTGTTTCTTTTCATCCGAAAAACTACGCATGGTAACCGCCGGAATCAGGAAAATAAGAATCCACGGAGATAGGGTGAAAAAGGGACTTAAATCGGCAAAACCACTTTTCAGAATATTAAAGTCGCCTTCAAATACCCATAGGAACAGGCCGTTTAGCAACAGGAAAATAGCGATAACCAAATAACCGATCGGCGAACCGAAAAAGGATTTGATCTCTCTTAATAATAAGGCTTTCATTTATTTTATTGTACGTTTTATTTTATTCCAGACTCACCAGTTTATCCACGCTCCAGGCTTCGGGTTTGGCATTAAAAAATTGCTTTGTATACGCCCAAACTTCGATAAAAAGCTCCGATTTCCGGTAGTTTTCCAAATCGGCTTCCGTTTCCCAATAACTATAGGTAAAGAAAACCGACGGGTTGTTTTTGTCCTGGTAAAGCTCCAAAAAGCGATTACCGGGGAAGTTGCGTATTTTTTGCTTTACTTCATGAAAATTCGTTAAAAAAGCTTCGATTTTATCTTCTTGGAAACTCATTTTTACGATGCGTACAAACATAAGGAATTATGAATTAATTTTTGGAATTTAAGATTTGAAAATTACAGTCACCCGATCGCGGAATTTCAGGCCTAATAATGAGGTGGCCGAACCCACTGTAGACGGGTTACTTTTGTAGATGGCAATTTCGAGAAAATCAGCTTCGTTAAACAACGCCAGCTTTTCGCCTTCGTAGTCCTTTAAAACAAATTTCTCGGATACTTTAAAATCGGAATAGTTCTGGTGGATGCTTTTAATGGTCTTGGTTCCGAAACGGATCTCAAAGTTTCGTCCGCGGGCGGTTTCCTGAATCAGTTTTCGGGAAATATTCGTAACACAGTTACCAAAATGATCAATATAAACTACCGCACCGTTAATCGCGTTATAATCGGTGGCAACAGTTGCCTGAAGTTCGCTGATTTCTTTGATACTGTTAATTTCCCGACCGATGACGTTCATCACACCGCCTTTTGCCAAATGACAGGCCACTTTTACAAAAACGTCCATATCGGTCGCATTATCCGCTAAACGATCGTGTATGTTGATCTCTACAATCTTCTGAGGCACAATTTTCTGCGTTAGGATACTCAAAATACCATTATCGGCACAGATAAAATAATGGTCGTTCCATTGCATGGCAATATGCTTGTTTTCGAAAGTGCGCTCCGAATCGACTCCGATCAGGTGCACGGTTCCTTTCGGAAAGCTACTGTAGGCCGCATTGATAATATAGCTGGCTTCCGAGATGTTAAACAAATCGATATTGTGCGAAATGTCAATAATTTGCACATCAGGATGTTCTGTAATAATCTTACCCTTCAGCGAACCCACAAAGTGGTCCTTCAGCCCGAAGTCGGTAGTAAGCGTAATTATTGACATCATTTTGTTTATAACTATTAAGGGAACTTTCTTTAAAAATTGCTAGATTTGAGATATGCAAAGCTAACTTATTTTTTTAATTAAATCCCGTTGCTTTTGAACGAAAGAACCATCGAATTGACAGACATCACCCCTAAAGAATTCTGGGGGGCTCAGGATGCTCATCTTGAGATAATTAAAAAATTATACCCAAAATTAAAAATCGTAGCCCGTGGCACGCTGTTGAAAGCCTACGGAGAGAAGGAAATTTTGGATGAGTTTGAAGTGCGGTTCCATAGATTGATGAATCACTTTTCGCGCTATAATTCTATCGACGACAACGTGATCGAACGCATTGTGCAAACCAACAGTCAGGACGAACAAAAAATGGCCGATCACGACAAGATTCTGGTACATGGTATTGGAGGAAAGTTGATTAAGGCCTTAACGCCGAATCAGCAGAAACTGGTCGATTTTACCATGAAAAACGATATGGTTTTTGCCGTAGGACCTGCCGGAACCGGTAAGACCTATACCGGAGTTGCATTAGCAGTTAAAGCATTGAAAGAAAAGCAAGTAAAGCGGATCATCTTAACCCGTCCTGCAGTAGAAGCCGGCGAAAATTTAGGCTTCCTTCCGGGCGATATGAAAGAAAAACTCGATCCGTATATGCAGCCGTTATACGATGCGTTGCGCGATATGCTGCCACCGCAAACACTGGAAGATTATCTCCTAAAAGGGGTTATCCAGATTGCACCATTGGCCTTTATGCGCGGGCGTACGTTGGACAATGCTTTTGTTATTTTGGATGAAGCACAAAACACGACGCATTCGCAAATGAAGATGTTTCTAACCCGTATGGGGCGTAATGCCAAGTTTATTATTACAGGCGATCCGGGGCAGGTCGATTTACCACGACGGACTATTTCCGGACTAAAAGAAGCCTTATTGATTTTAAAAGACGTAGAAGGTGTGGGTATTTTATACCTCGACGATAAGGACATCGTGCGCCACCGACTGGTTAAGAAAATCATTGACGCCTACAAGAGTATCGAAAATCACGATTAAAATTTATACCAACCGCCCTTCACGAAAGGGCGGTTTTTTTTGGTAGCAGTAGGGTTTTTAATTACTTTTGCACCTTTATAACAACTAACTACAAGCGTTCTATGAACACAATCACAACAACTAATTTTAACTTCCCGGGTCAGAAATCCGTATACCGCGGTAAAGTACGGGAAGTGTATAATATCAATGACGAACTTTTGGTAATGGTTGCTACCGACCGGCTATCGGCTTTTGATGTCGTAATGCCAAAAGGAATCCCTTATAAAGGTCAGATTCTTAACCAAATTGCAACCAAATTCATGCAGTTAACGGCCGATATCGTACCCAATTGGTTAATCGCGACGCCCGATCCGAATGTTGCCGTAGGACACTTATGTGATCCGTTTAAAGTAGAAATGGTCATCAGAGGTTATCTATCCGGACATGCGGCACGCGAATATGCTTTAGGAAAGCGTATGCTTTGCGGTGTAGCACTAGCGGAAGGTTTAAAAGAAAACGACAAATTCCCGGAACCGATTATCACACCATCGACTAAAGCAGACAATGGGGAACATGACGAAGACATTTCACGTGAAGATATCCTGGCGAAAGGAATTGTTTCGGAAGAAGATTATCTTGTTTTAGAAAAATATACCCGGGCGTTATTCCAAAGAGGCACTGAAATCGCAGCCAGTAAAGGCTTGATTTTGGTGGATACCAAATATGAATTCGGAAAAACAAAAGACGGAAAAATCGTTTTAATCGACGAGATCCACACACCGGATTCGTCCCGTTATTTTTATGCCGATGGTTATCAGGAGCGTCAGGATAAGAACGAAGCGCAAAAACAATTGTCGAAAGAATTTGTACGCCAATGGTTAATTGCCAACGGTTTCCAGGGGAAAGACGGACAACAGATTCCGGAAATGACCGACGAATATATTGCAACCGTTTCCGATCGTTATATTGAGTTATACGAAAACATTTTAGGCGAATCGTTTGTAAAAGCCGATATTTCGAATATTGATGCACGTATCGAAAAAAATGTGTTAGCGTTTTTAAGCAGCAAATAAGATTTTTAAATCAAAAATAGAATAGAGGACCGTTATGAAACGGTCCTTTTTTTTCTCCTAATACCTGACAGGTTTTAAAAAACCGGCTGGTATAGCGGCTGAGAGTGGACATTTTACGATCTGTTTGATGTTAAAATTCTATAAAAAACCGACTTTTTTCAACAATGTCTGGCATTGTCTTATTGTTGTCCTTTTTAAATGATAAATATTCTGATTTTTAATATGTTATATGCTTTTGATAACGTTGTAATTGCAAAAAAACAAGCCAAAACAGCATAATTTCGTTGCTCTAGGGGCTTTTTTGTAAGTGTTTCAGGGTTAGTTATTTAGTTGATCATATTGTCCGTTTTTGTCCTATCGCAGCATTCTGTTTTTAACTACATTAGCTTTCGGGATTTGATAGGTTTTTCAGCGCGATAACATTTTAACATCTGACAGGTTTTTAAAACCTGTCAGATGTAAGATATAGATGAACAATATTGACCAATTAGCGGCTTTATTGTCCGTTTTGAATGGGAATAAAGAGGTATTTTTTAGTTAAATTGCTGTATGCCAATTTACTAAAATCAATATTGTTATGTCACATTTCGATACATCCGATAAAAAAATACATCAGGGAAGGAATATCAAACGTTTTCGGGAAATGTTAGGAATCAAACAGGAAGCTTTGGCTTGTGATCTTGGCGAAGACTGGAATCAGAAAAAAGTATCGTTGATGGAACAACGGGAAACGATCGAAACCGATATACTGGCTCAGGTAGCTACGATATTTAAAATACCTGTGGAGGCTATTGAAAATCTTGACGACGATATGGCAATACATATTATTACCAATACATTTAATATTGAAAAAAACGATGGATGTGTAGGAGGTAACGGTAATGGAGGAAACTTAAATTCAAGTCCGTTTACAGTAAATCCGATAGATGAGATCAGGCAATTGCATCAGGAAAAGATTGCTTTGTACGAGCGGATGTTAAAAGAGAAAGACGAAATGATCGCCCGATTGGATCAGTTAATTCAGGAAAATAGTGCTCCTAAAAATAGGGGATAATCGCTAATAACCAGCGAACAAGAAAATTGGAAACACCAAACACCTGACAGGCTTTTAAAACCTGTCAGGTGTAGACGAAGAAATGATTAGGTTTACGAATGTATGTTGTATGATTTGCGATATCGAATTAAAAATACAATAGTACTCAAACAGTTAAAAAAATAGTAGTTTTCATAAAGTGGGGTTACCCTAAGCACTGCAAGCTTCTGACGGGTTTTTAAACCTGTCAGTTGCAGCGGTGTTAACGAGAGTTGTAACTGTTGTGTTCTTTATAAAACGATATGAAATCAAAAAAAATGTTGTAAAAATATTCGGAATCATTCGTAACTGTTTTTTTTGTACATTGCCTGTAATCAACCAAATCACCCCATTATGAAACAATATGTTATCCTGGCTGTATCGTTACTGTTTACGGTAGGCATGTACAGTCAGAAGAAAAAAGCAGGAGGTAAGGCACCGGCGGCAAAAAGTCAGACAACCGTTTTGGCAAAGGCAGATGATCTTACAGCTGAGCTGATCAAAAATAAAAACCAGCAGACTTTTTATGTTTTCCGAAATGAAAAAGGAACCAAAAAAGACACACTATTGGTAAAAGCAATCGACAAAGCGTTGCCGTCCGAATGTAAGATCACAACCTTTAAAGCAAAAGACACGCCGCTATGTTGTATTACCTGGACCGAAAAGAATATAACCGAAACCAAAACCAAAAACGAAGAGGCGTTGAGTACCTATTCGGAAATCTGGGAACCGGCGACGAAAACGCAAATATTGAGTAATGTGCAAACCACGACAAAAATTAAGGAAATCGTTTTTTTAGATAAAGGACAAAATGCTTCGGAAACTCAGGAACGCATGAGAAGAGAAGGTTTTGAGTTTACGCTAACCGGAGAAGGGGATGTGATCCTAAAAAATAAATCGCAGGAAAGTCGGATGACGTACAATCCTACGGATAAAAAATATGTGAACAACGTTCCGGCTAGTGCCGCTCCGGCGAAGAAGAAAAGATAAATTATTACACCTGACAGGTTTTTAAAACCTGTCAGGTGTAATATTCACAACGCTTTATAAAATTAGAAAGTAAAACCTTTTAGCTTTTGATAAGTTGCTAAAACAAAAAAGGGATCATTTTTAAAATGAACTGCCCCCAAAAAGTTAGACACTATTTGGGGGCATTTTTTATGGAAAGAAAAGTCAAGTACAATTATGAATTTAAACTTCATTGTGTAGAAGAAGTATTAAATAAAAACCGCTCAAAGGGCTCAGTTGCTCAGGAGCAAGAAATTAGTAAAACTAATCTTGGAAGATGGATAAACTTCTATCTTAAGTATGGAAAAGAAGGTCTGTTATCCCGTAAGAATCAGAATTACAGTTCCGATTTTAAGCTAAAAGTTATACGTACCATTGATCAGAAGTGTTTATCTTTGAGTCAGGCCTGTTTATTTTTCAACATTCCCAATGATGGGATAATCTTGGCCTGGCAGCGTCAATTTAAAAACCATGGCGCACCAGGTTTAGTACAAAAACCAAAAGGAAAACCCATATCGATGACTTACAAAAGAGCTAAAAAGAAATCCGATAAACCTTTGACCAGAGAAGAAGAGCTTTTACTGGAAAATGAATCTTTACGTGCTCAAGTAGCCTATTTAAAAAAGTTACAAGCCTTAATTCAAGCAGAAGAAGCCGAGCAAAACAAAAGGCACAAACCATAGAGGAATTAAGGCATAACCATGATCTATCTCTTTTATTGGATCATGCAAATATGGCACGGATTAGTTATTATTATCATCAAAAGAGAAACGCTGTTATTGACAAATATACAGAGCTTAAAGAGTTGATTAAATCGATCTATCATTCTCATAAAGGTCGTCTGGGCTATCGCCGTATCACTCTTGAGATAAGGAATAAAGGTTTTGTAATTAATCACAAGACTGTATTGAAACTAATGAAAGTTTTAGGGCTTAAGAGTTTAATAAGAGTTAAGAAATATAAATCGTATAAAGGAGAACATGGCAAGATAGCACCTAATATATTACAACGGAATTTTAAAGCAGAACAACCCAATCAAAAATGGGCAACTGATATAACCGAATTCAATGTAAAGGGAAAGAAGCTATACTTGTCTCCTGTCATTGATCTATTTAATGGAGAAATAATAAGCTATGAATTATCAGAAAGGCCAAATTTTGAACAGGTCACTAATATGCTTAAAAAGTCATTTAGGAAAATAGCAGATAATACTGGGCTTATATTGCACTCTGATCAAGGATGGCAATACCAAATGAAACAATATCAAAGATTATTGAAGGACAAGGGAGTTACTCAAAGTATGTCAAGAAAAGGGAATTGCTTAGACAATGCTGTTATAGAAAACTTTTTTGGTATTATTAAATCAGAGTTGTTTTATCTTCAAAAGTTTAAATCAACAGAACATTTAAAACAAGAGCTTAAAAAGTACATAAGCTATTACAATAACAATAGAATTAAACTTAATTTAAATGGAATGAGCCCGGTGAAATACCGAGCTCATTATTGTCAAATTTAATTATAAATTTGTCTAACTTTTTGGGAGCACTCTAAAATGATCCCTTTTTTAGTTACGTTATACCTGAGAGGTTTTCGAAACCTGTCAGGTGTAGGAATGAATTATTGCGTTCCACCACCTAGCGCTTTATATAGCATGATGATGGCATTAAACTGTCGGTATTTATTATCGATAAGATCCAATTCGCTGCTTAAAGCAGAGTTCTTTGCCGTTAATACTTCCAAATAATTTACAAAACCGTGGTTTAACAACTCGTCCGAATAGTTGGCTGCTTTTTTAAGTGCATCCACTTGTTTTTCACGGATTACCAGTTTTCCGGTTTCGTTTTTATACTGAGATAATGCATCCGAAACTTCTTTCCCGGCTGTTAACAGGGATTGTTCAAATTGTAAATAGGCTTTTTCCTGATTCGCTTTAGCAACCTCATATTTGGTTCTAATTTGTCGCTGATTAAAGATCGGTTGTGTTAAACCGGCAACGATATTCGCAAACAGGGAATTGGTGCTAAACCATTCTTTTAACTGTAAACTTTGGAAACCTCCGGAAGCCGTTACCGTAAAGGATGGATAGAAATTACTACGCGCTACATTGGTCATCTCAAAATTAGAGATCAGGTTGTATTCCGCGGCCATTACATCCGGTCTTTTAGCTAATAAATCGGCAGGAACACCCAGGTTTACATCTACATTCATCGCTTGGCCAGCAAGGGTTCCTCTTTCGATTTTACCCGGCGACTGTCCCAATAAAATAGACAGGGTGTTTTCCATGATCACAATGTTATTTTTTAAATCGGCAATGATCAACTCGGTAGCATATTTCTGTGCTTCCGTTTGTTTCACCGCTACTTCGTTAACATTTCCGGCGTCTTTTAACGCTTTGATCGTTACCACACTGTTATCGCGGTTGAGTAAGGTTTCTTCGGCTACTTTTAACTGTGCATCCAACGATAACAATTGGTAATAGGTAGAAGCGATACTCGCCAATAATTGTGTTTTTACCGCCTGATTGGCCGCTACCGTCTGTAAATAGGAAGCATTGGCCGCACGTTTGTTACTTCTGATTTTCCCCCAAACATCGGCTTCCCACGATAAGTTTCCGGCCAATTGGTATTGGTCTAAAGCACCATTAAAAAAGGAACCAAACTGGCTGTTTTTGGCCAACTCCTGGTGGGTAAGGCTGGCACCCATGCTAAGCGTAGGCAGGTAACCCATTTTTCCCTGTTTCAGATTCGCTTCGGCTGCTACAATCGACTGCATGGCGATACGGATATCGTAATTGTTCTGTAGTCCTTTTTCGATATAGCCCTGAAGAATCGGATCGGTAAAAAGTGTTTTCCACGAAACACCCGCCAGCGACGCCCCTTCGGTAGCCGTAGCATCGGTACGATACAATGCTTCGGTTTTTACCTGTGGACGTTCATAATTCTTGGCGACAAAGCAGGACTGCATCACCGATGCAGCTGCTATGACAACCATTATTTTATATGATTTTTGATATTTCATTTTCATAGTTTTATAATGCAACATTTTCAGAATCCTGCTCGGCCGCTTTTTGAGCTGCTGTTTTTCCGGTAATACGTTCCTGTAGTCCCTGGAAGATCACAAACAATACCGGAATAAAGAATACCCCTAAAATAGTACCGACTAACATTCCTCCAACAGCCCCCATACCAATGGAACGGTTACCTACGGCTCCAATTCCGTTGGCTAAAGCCAGTGGCAACAGACCAAAGATAAAGGCGAAAGAAGTCATCAGGATCGGTCGTAAACGGGCTTTAGCTCCTTCAACAGCCGATTCGAACAGGCTCATGCCATGACGTCTACGCTGGATGGCAAACTCTACGATCAGAATGGCATTTTTCGCGAGTAATCCGATAAGCATGATCAGTGCAATCTGGAAGTAAATGTTGTTTTCCAGACCGGCCAGTTTTACAAATCCGATGGCTCCTGCAATACCTACCGGTAACGATAGGATTACCGATAACGGTAGTAAATAACTTTCGTACTGTGCACTTAACAGGAAGTATACGAAAATCAAACTCAACAGGAATACACCAATTGCCTGACCTCCGGAAGCAATCTCCTCACGGGTCATACCGGAAAACTCATACGTATAGTTGTTTGGTAAATGTTGCGCGGCTACTTCTTCAATCGCTTTAATCGCGTCCCCGGAACTGTATCCCGGTTTGGCTTTACCGTTCACGTTAACCGATTTTAATAAGTTAAAACGCGTAACCGATTCCGGTCCATAGGTTTTCTTAAGGCTTACGAACTGGCTTATCGCTACTAATTCGTCATTTCGGTTTTTGATATAAATCTTATCCAAACTTTGTTCCGTAGCACGATCTTCCGGTTTCGCCTGAATCATCACACGATATTGTTTACCAAAGCTGTTAAAGTCGGTGGTATATAATCCTCCGTAATACCCTTGTAGCGTATTGAAAATATCGGATACACTGATACCGGCATCTTTCGTTTTTTCAATGTTAATGTCCAACTGGTATTGTGGGAAGTTCGGGTTAAAGTTGGTCATCGCATACTGGATTTCCGGACGTTGGTTTAGGGCTTGTAAAAACTCACCGGTCACTTTACTAATGGTTGCCCAGTCGTCATCTGCTTTGGATTGTAGCTTAAACTCAAATCCGTCTGCCGTACCAAATCCCTGTACACTCGGAGGTGTAAAGAATAACGCTCGGGCATCTTTAAATTGTGCTGTACGTCCGAATAGTTCACCAACTACCGCTTCAATCGATTGGGTCGCTTCTTTACGGTGCGCCCAGTCTTTTAATTTGATAACGGTAAAGGCATATGAACCACCATTTACGTTGTTTAATAAACTGAAACCAACCACACTCATACGGGATTCGATAATGTCCATAGAGGCTAAAATAGAATCCAGCTCGTTAACGGCTAATTGTGTTTTTTCTAAAGTGGTTCCCGGAGGTAAGGTTAAATCACCCATAATGATACCACGGTCTTCATTCGGAATAAACCCGGATGGAGTGGTGTTGAATAATAGTAATGTAATACCCGTTACTGCTAATAAAGAGATTCCGGTGATCCATTTTCTTTTAACCAGGAAGTTTAACGACTTACTGTATTTGTTGTTCATCGAATCGAATGCCGTGTTGAACGCGGTAAAGAAACGATCTTTTAATCCTTTTTTAGCATGTTCCGAATCGTCATGCGGTTTTAAGAACAGGGCACAAAGCGCCGGACTCAAGGTTAAGGCGTTGATCGCCGAAATCACAATCGCAACGGCCAATGTAATCGCAAACTGTTTGTAGAATACTCCGGATGGTCCTTTCAGGAAGGAAACCGGTACGAATACTGCCGACATAACCAGGGTGATCGAAACAATCGCTCCGGTGATCTCGTCCATAGCCGAAATCGTCGCTTGTTTGGCGTCTTTTATACCGTGGTCGAGCTTGGCGTGAACGGCTTCCACAACTACGATGGCGTCATCCACTACGATACCAATCGCCAGAATCATCGCAAACAACGTAAGCATATTGATCGAGAATCCGAATAATTGGAGGAAGAAGAAGGTACCTACAATCGCAACCGGTACGGCAATGGCCGGAATCAAGGTAGAGCGGATGTCCTGAAGGAATACGAATACTACGATAAATACCAGAATAAAGGCTTCTATCAATGTCGAAACTACTTTCGCGATCGACGCATCAAGGAAGGTTTTCGAGTTGTAAGGGATTACATAATCAATACCTTTAGGGAACGTACCTTTACTTTCTTCCAAAATATGGATTACTTCTGTCATGATGTCCTGAGCGTTCGATCCGGATGTCTGGAAGATACCAACAGCCACACCTTGTTTACCCATTGCCATGTTTTTGGCGCCGTAGTTAAAGGCTCCTAATTCGACAGTCGCTACATCTTTTAATCGAAGGAAATTTCCGTTTCCGGTCGATTTGATAATGATGTTTTCGTATTCTGAAATTTTAGATAAACGTCCTTTATATTTGATTACGTATTCGTAAACACCATCTGCGTTTTCACCAAATTTACCCGGTGCAGCTTCTAAGTTTTGTTCGCGTAACGCATCCTGAATATCGGACGGCACTACTTTATAGTTGGCCATTTTCTCCGGATCGATCCAGATACGCATCGAGTAGTCTTTGGCACCAAATACGTTTACCTGACCAACCCCTTTTACACGTTGTAATTTCGGTACCAGGTTGATACGGGCGTAGTTTTGGATAAACGTCTCGTCATAATCTTTATTGTTCGAATATAAAGCGAAGAACATCAACGCACTCGTCTGACTTTTAATGGTGGTTACACCGGTATTGACTACGGCTTGCGGTAGTTTACTGGTAGCACGTGCCACACGGTTTTGTACGTTTACAGCAGCGATATCGGGATTTACTCCCAATTCGAAGAATACGCTAATATTGGCCGCACCGTTATTGGCCGATGTCGACGTCATATAGGTCATTCCTTCCACACCGTTGATTTCTTCTTCGATTGGCGTTACAACACTGTTTAAAACCGTTTCGGCATTGGCTCCGGTATAGGTAGCACTAACCTGTACGGTTGGCGGTGCAATTTCCGGGTATTGTTCGATGGGTAACGACGTTAATCCCAAGATACCCAGAATGGTTATGATGATGGAGATTACGGTAGAAAGTACCGGTCTGTTTATAAATGTTTTAATCATAAGTTTACTTTTTTACGGGCGCATTTGCTGCCGGTTGTGCATTTTTACCAGCTTCCTGTGGAACGATTTCCTGATTGTCGGCCAATTTGGTAACACCTTCCACCACAACTACTTCTCCGGATTCAACACCACCGGTCACGATAAAATTCAAACCGGAAGTACCGTTGGTTTCTATAATTTTCGAATGTACTTTATTGTCTTTTCCAACCGCATAGATCATTTGTTTCCCTTGCATGTCGTAAACCGCATTCTGAGGAATCAGGATTACGTCTTTGGCTTCAACCGGTAGGCGAATGATGCCGCTACCACCGCTTCTTAAAACCGATTGCGGGTTTGGAAACTGTGCACGGAACTCGGTACTACCGGTACGGGCGTTTACTAATCCGTTTACCGTTTCGATTTTCCCTTTGTGCTCGTATACCGAATTGTCGGCAAGGATTAATTCTACCGAAGGGATCGCTTTGATCTTGTCCGATAATGTAGCACCCGGGAAGGTTCTGCTAAACTGGATCATTTGTTTTTCATTCATCGTAAAATAAGCGCGAATATTACGGATATCCGATACTGTAGTCAATGGATCGGCTGTGGTAGCGCTTACCAAACTTCCTACTTTATACGGAATACTTCCAATAACACCGTCTACCGGACTGGTGATGGTTCCAAAGTTGATATTGGCCGCAATACTGTTGTAACTGGCTTTGGCACGTGCCAGATTGGCTTTTGCCGTTTCCAGGGTTACATTACTGATAATCTTGCGTTCTACCAACGGAATTAAACGATCCACTTCTACCTGAGCGGCTGCTACGGCTGCTTTGGCCGCACCGGCATCCTGCGATAGGGTATTGGTTTCCAATTTAAACAATACCTGTCCTTTGCGTACTGTTTGTCCTTCGTCGACAAAAATCTGCTCGATAAAACCGCTTACTTTCGGGCGGATTTCAACGTTTTGCTGACCTTGTAAATTGGCGGAATATTCTTGATAGGTTGTGGTATTTTCTTTAACTACTTTCTGAACGGGAAAGGGCATGGGACCAGTAGGTTGCTGCTGTTGCGGATTTTTGTCTCCACACGATGCGAATACCATCGACAGGGCCAACATGCTAAATATTACTTTATTCTTCATAGGGTAAAATATTTATATATAATTGTAAATAGCTTTAAAATTCGTCTTTTGATAAGGATTCTTCCTTCATACATTCCGTGAGTATACTTTCAAATTTGCTCAGATAATTCATATAGGTATTCAAAGCATTCACAACAAAAGCCGTATGAGCTTTATCTTCTGCCGGATAGGTGAGCTCATAGGATTTTACACGGTTGAGCATGTTTTTCTCGGATTCAATAAATTTCAGATGGTTCTGAATGCGTTCGTTGGGAGGGGAAGGCATAAAATATTTTTTGCGGTCGCCGGTTTTGGTATAATAACTGATTTTTCCCAGCTTGAGCAATAAATTGATGTTGGTCGATATCGTGCTTTTACTGGCACAACCCTGATCGACCAGTTCTTCGAATGTCATTCCTTTATCCCGGACATTCATAATTAATAATCCTAATATTCGGGCCGCACAAGGCGGTAAATGATAATACGTTTCAAAGTGTATCCCGAATAGTTCGATTAATTCTTCTTTTTCTTCCTGCTGTTTATTCATGGGGATTCTTGATTTTGGTTCGCAAAGATACAATTAGTTTGGTTGAAACCGAACCAACCGAACTTCAGAATAGCGTTAAAAAATACTTAATATTTTCGGCACTGCGACAGCGGTAAAAAAAGAATCTGAATATTAGGATATTACTACTATTCAGATTCAAAAAACATTGAACTAATTTACAACAAAAATGAATTAAAAAAGCATTTTCTTGTTAAGAAATTATTGTCATACGTCCATTTCTGTGATATTGTCGTAGCATGAGAGTGCCTTTTGAGGTTTTGATTTCTTTTTAAAGATTCCCAAACACCACTATATAAGTGGCATAATTCAATTTATCATTGAGCCATGCTATAAATTGCATTTTAAACTCAAGTACTTTTGGGTCGTCTGTTTTTGACTGTGCGATTCGGTCTGATAGTATTCGGCAAGTTGCATTGTCAAAATAATTATGTCCGTAAATATATAAAGCGGTTTCAATCTGTTTATTCCATGGATTTTGGATAGGAAAAACGGAGTTGAATTCGTCCAGGATAAAGTCAAAATCGTAGGCCGGAATAAAGACATCGTTTCGCTTTTTGGTTTTATAATAATGTCTTTCATGATCGACAGGCCATATACTAAACCCGATTTCATTTCGGGATGTCGGTTTTTCTCTTGTGGAGATTCGTACGGTTCTATTATTAATTCGTTCAATCGCTTTAGTAGTGTCATATTTACATAATTCATAATACTCCTTGGCGGTTTCATAATCACATTCTGCTTCAAACACTATTGCTCTTATTTTGTTGTGGTGAAATGCTTGTTCACTGGCGTCAATATCACCGTTATTTTCTTTTAAAAGTTGTATCGCAACGTCCAATGGAATTGCAGTTCTACTCCGTAATATTTTTATTTTAGTTGGATCCATTTAGTATTTATTTTTGTAAAGATCTATTTTGTCTAATAGTCTTTTTGCCAAATAGGCGTTGCCGTCTTTTAAATAGGTATAAATAACTTTTGCTTCTTCACGGTATTTTTCCTTTTTCGATTGGTCCCAATAATAGGGTTGCGCATATAAATTACAAATTCTATCGGCCATTTTAACCGCCCAGATTTCTTTGGGTTGTGCTTTTATCCGGTTTAAACTATCAAGCATTTGAAGTTCTCTTTCAAGCTGCGTGTTTTTGGTTAAGGCCAGTACGCCTTCCAGAACCGGTTTCCCATAGTCTTTTTCCAATTCTTCGATACTAAGATCGGTATCTTCTATGGTATCGTGTAAAAGAGCACATTTTACGGCAAGCGCTACGTCGAAGTCTAAAGTATTTTTTGAAGCATTTATAATTTCGAATACAACACTACCGATATGATTGATGTATTCGATTTTTTCGCCTTTATTTTGCCCGCCATAGGTTTGTCCGCTATGTAAAAGGCTAACTTTTTGCCATAAGTCTTGTAAATCATCAATGGTAAACGTATCGTTCATTTTAGGTTTAATTTTTTAATTCATCGTCTGTATTCCAATAATCGCCAACGCCTATATATTCGATTTCTTTTTTAGCGAAAAATTTTTCGTAAACCTTATCTTCTTCCCGGATGGTTTTTATGTCATCTTCAATTCTGTGCTTTTCAAAATACCATTCTTTCCAGGTGTTCAGGTTGGTCCAACGAATGGTTGTATCGAAATGTTCCACCTGAATACCTTTTACCCATCCGCTACACGAAGGAACGCCACAGCAACATGAAAAGATAAAGTATTCTCCATTCTGTTCCATACTTTTTAGAAATTCCGAAATATCAATGATGTCGCTTTCTGCATAGGGTTTTTCAGCGTTGATCCGGATTTCAAATTTTCCCTGCATATAGACCTCGTTCTCATCATATATCGATTGCGAAGCCGTAACGACCAACTCTACACAAATGCTATCGTATATTTGCGCCTCCAGCCAATTGGTTAGTTGTGTCAATTTCTCCGGTGCAATATGACTTTTGTAATTTAAAAGCTGTTGTAGTAATTCCTGATAATCTTCTACATCGTAATGCCGTTCTTTGGGGTCTTCACCTTCTTTAATTATTTCATTATGGTGTAGTATCATTTCATTTGCTTTTTCAACATAAAAATCGGCAAGGAGCTGTTTGGAATCGGCATAGTTGTCGACTACGTATTCTTCAAAAAGGCAATTCCAACGCGTAAAGTTCCGGGTACTTTTGAAATTTAACGTTCCCTTTATAATTTCATACCGACTGATTATGTCATCCCAGAGTACATAAAATAAAGCATCTTCCAAATAGGTCGCCATCGTCGTAAAAAAGGCATTGAAATCGCTACCAAAGCCGGACTTGCTGCCACTTTGTATCGATATATAGATACCGGGTTCATTGAAATCGATTATCCGATCTGTTGCATAAAGAGCATACCGCTCGATTTTCCCGTCTTCTGAGTTTATGATAAACGTATTGGAAAAAACACCTTGTACATTGGTATCGTTTCCCTGATTGACAATGGTATATTTTTTTAAAAAAGCAGCTTCTTTATTTTTACGAACCCGTAAAATAGTACCGGAATTAATGATTCTTGGTTTAAGCTGATACAGATCGTTTGTTATTCCCATTTGTTGCTTTTAAATTAGGGGCGTTCCAATACTTTTTCCGAAGAACCGTTCTCGGGCCATATCGTACGTAAGCTTTTCCTTTTTGATGATCCAGGCGATTTCAAATAAACCGGTTAGGTTGGACATTGCTAAGAATCGGGTAGGTTCTTCCATTGAACAAAAAAATTCCGCTCGTTCCGAAACAGCGTAGCCTTTACCATGATCGGTTAAAGTAGTTATAACAATAGTCTTGGCATCATCACCCGACATTCCGAACTCAGTATCCCATTTCCATCGTAGGTTGTCAGTTCCACCAACCAAAATAACATTCTTGCCAATATCGATCCAATTGACTACAAGGTGTGTAAGTGATTCACTCATTTGTTTTATAGTTATTAAAAGTGGTTTTCTATAGTTTAATTTAATCGTAATCGGCTATTGGGCTATCTTCATGCTTTATATTTCGCCGTTGCAATATCACTTTTGTAATTCGAAATTTTATGTCATAAATCGGCATTGATTCTAATAGTCCAAATTGCGTAACGTTTTTTGGGGCTTAAAATATTTTAATCCTAAAAAGCCTTTGTGAATACAAAGATTTATAGAATCTCCGACTTTATGTTTTTCATTATAACTTTCTCCAAAGCTTACTCGTTCCTCTCCATTTTTTCCATTAATAAAGATATAATGCGCCGGATTTTTGGATCCGCTTTTGCCAAGGTCTATTATTTTATACGTTTTGCAATTCGTTTCATTGATTTTGTATTCATTGACAAGTCGTATCAAACCAAATGAAATCAATATAAAAACAAAAACTAATTGATGTAGCATTTTAATCCCTTTTGCATTTTTATAGGTTCTTATTTTTGGCTCAAAGAAACACATCAAATTGTAAATTAGTAATGCCAAAACAATTCCGAAGATTAGGCAGGTAATAGTAAACAATAGCCAATTGGTATAATTTTCAATGTTTTTTAATCCGATTGCAAAAAAAAATAATGAGATAATTCCAAATATCGAGAGTATAAAACTGAATTTATCTAATTGTTTTTTAGTCATCATTTGTTTTTTAGTTCGCATTGGATAAAATGGTACCTAAGACCAAAGCTGTTGATAGTATGAAAATAGGAGCTAAAAAGCGACCTTATTCATTATGTGTAACCTAGATTGTGCAGATTTATAATCCTGATCTCGCGGATTTGTAATCCGTGAGATCAAGGTATACACTGTGATCAATTGTTTTTATTTATTTGATCAATCTTTTCTGTAGAAAGGATCCGATTTCGTTATAGTCCCAGTTATCAATGGAAGCCGAATAATCGGTTCCGGCGTAAACAGCGATGGTGTTGTCTTTTTGACCCAAGACGGTTTGACTCCAAAAATCAAAATAGTCCAAATAAAATACATGGATACTATCCGGTTGGTGTTTTACTTTATTGCCTTCGGCGAATAACTGAGCAGCCGGTGGAATGATGGTTCGTATTCCCGAATCGGCAAACTCAATAGCAGCTTCACCATAGAATACAAATTCTTTTACCATGTTTGGATCTGACATACGATTGTTAAAAGCAGGTTCATCAAAATCCAATCCGATCATAGCATGAAACTCATCTCTGACTTCGTCTTCGTATGCTTCATTTTTGATCATATCGGCATAGCTCAACGCTTCCGGATCGACATCAAATTGATCCCAATCAACGATTTCATCTTTATCGTATTCTTCCCAAACTTTACTTGGGTTGATGTATCGGAATTCAAATCCGTCAAAACACTCGTAAAAGGAGGCCAATTCCGGATCGATTTCCTTGTTAAACAATTGCTTGTATTGTGTGGCCAGCATTTGTGCGTTTTCTGCCGATCCTTTTGGAATATACAAATGGGTAATGAATAGATTCGGGTTCTGGTGGATGCTTTTAATTTTGTCGTAAACACGTTGACCTAAGTTTTCGAATGTACTGCCTTTTGTTCCTTTACACTCTTTTAGGTATTCGATTTGGTTTAATAAATCAGAGTTCATATTTTAATGGTTAAATGGTTGTAGTGCTTTTGAATTTTATATCGCAACAAAAAGTGAAAGATAAAAATAGTGGTAATGCAAGAACGCAATTAAAACGGCTTTTCCATTTTGGATGTAAGATAGCCGTTTTTTGTTTATCGGAGTTGGTACTGTTTTCGAATAAGTTCGATTATCGGAACAAACAGTTCTATGGCGTCTGTTGCCGCTCTCCAGGTATAATCTACATTTTTATGGGGCAAACGGAACCCAAATTTCCAGTCGGAACCGTCTAAAATGATTCCATTTTCATTCCGTATACTTTCGGGTAATGCGATTGATTCCAATTTGGATAATTGCTCTTTTAATAGTATCGTATCGGCTTCGGGAAGGATTTTTTCGCCCGTTACGATTCTAAGCCGATCCAGATTGTAAATCCCGCTGGGCCATTGGGAATAGTTGTATTCGGTGTCCCATAGTCGGAATGCCGAACGGATGGTTCCGTTTGGATTTTCAACGATAATTATTTTATACGGAAATCCGCCAATTGATGGAAACTGGGCGAAATAGGCCAGGATTTTTTCTCCGTCTTTTAAATCAAAGCTTTCGACTTCAATTTCAGCCGCGCGCATTACGGCCATAGCATCATTTGTAAGTCGTTCCATTTTGGTATATTCCTTTTTTGTCCTTTATCCGGACAGATTTTTAGGTGAAAATTTCAGTTGATCCTTAGATAGGAGTAAGGCTATCCGGATAAAGCAAGCCTGTTCGGTTATTCTAAGTCAATTTTAAAATCCTCTTTGAGGAATTCTCTAAAGTCAGCCCATTCCACTTCATTATGATGCCCACACCATGGATGAGCATCATTGAAGTCGAATATTTTAGCAAAATCTTCAGACGATTTATCACAGCATAGTAGGAACTCATGGTGTGATCCCCATTCGCCAATGACCAGAAAAATGGTATCATTTTTGGTGCGTTGATTGGTATTCCGTCGTTCCAAAAATTCATCGTCAAACATTTCTGTCCATGATATGGTGTTGGATAATGCTCTTGAAAGACTATATAAATCGCCAACGTCTAATTTTTGGACATTATCGGTATAGATTCGTGGCACTTCAAGGTTTTGATCAAGGTATTCTGAATCGAAATAAGGAGCGTAAATTTGCTTTAAGCGCTCCGTTACTTCCTTGTTGATTTCCTCGTGGGTCATATTTTGATTTATAGGATAGCTACAAACAGTTAGTTTTCGATTTTAATTTCAAACATTTTATCCCAGTTTTTACCGGTCACAAAAATGGTTTTGGTTTTTGGATTGTAAGCGATTCCGTTTAAAACGTCAAGATCCGGATGTGCCGTTACTTTCGATTTAAGATCGCTAAGATTTACAATAGCTTCTACCGCACCATTTTTCGGATCAATAATCGCAATGGCATCTTTGGTATAGATATTGGCGTAAATTTTACCGTCAATCCATTCCATTTCGTTTACCGCTTTAATTTTAGAACCGGCCGTATACACATTAATATAGTCCACTTCCTTAAAGTCTGCCGGATTTACAAACCAGATTTTTTCGGTGCCGTCCGACATTAAAAGGTTTTTACCGTCGTTCGATAATCCCCATCCTTCCATTTGTTTAAAATAAGGGAAGGTTTTTTCTTTTTTAAAGGTGTCGGCATTATAAACGTAGGCTTCGTTATTCTGATACGTAAGTTGATATACCGTATTGTTTAATACGGTTGTACCTTCTGCAAATACATTTTGAGGTAATTCGACAATCTTATATACTTTTCCGGTTTTATAATCGGTTTTGCGTAAACTGGAAATACCGCGTAATCCGGTTCCGTTTCCGGCACCGTTTCCGGTACTTTCAATTAAAGTGTCACGGTAAAATTCCAATCCCTGTGTATAGGCTTTGATGTCATGCGGGTAGGTGTTTAGGATTTTATAACTTAAAAGCTTGGGTTGTACATCCGATACTACTTCAATACGGCCGGTTACTTCATTGGCATTTCCTTCCGAATAAACCAAGGCTTTAATATTCTGATACCCCAGTTTTTGTTCTTTTAAAGCAAAAGCGAATTTTTCACTTCCTTTAACACGGCCTGCAATTTTGTTGTTGATATAAAAAACAATAGAGTCGACAGGCTTGTTTTCGGCATTTTTTATACCCAATTGCAGGCTTTCATTGGGCTGGTATACCTCTTTTAAGTCGGTTGTATCGAGGCTAAATAAATTTTCTTCATTTTTTTTTCCGTTGTCACACGAAAAGAAAAAAGAGCTTAATAAAATGAATGCGAATGCATTATACTTTTTCATGGTTATTAAAATTGGATACCACAATATACAATTGTATTTTATATCTCGCAATTGCCTTGCAAAAATATAAAAAGATTGTATATTTGCACCGGCAAGTCCTACACGACCAGCTCCTGCAGACTCCTCCAGGGTGGGAACACAGCAAAGGTATGTGGTTGTAGCGGTGCGATGTAGGTCGCTTGCCATTTTTTCTTTGATCTCCTTTTGGGAGATTTTTTTGTTTTAGGACTTTTGTAACGTTTTTCTTCCTTATTTTAGCAACTCAAATTTTGAACCGGATACTATGGGAAAAGTGGTTTTAATTACCGGAGGCTCGTCGGGCATCGGAAAAGCCATAGGCGAATTATTATTTCAAAAAGGATATACCGTTTACGGAACCAGTAGAAACCCCGAAAAGATACAGCAAACGCTTTTTCCGTTACTGGCTATGGATGTGCGCCATGCTGATACCATTCGTATGGCTGTCGATACCATCGTAGCCAAAGAAGGACGATTAGACGTGTTGATCAACAACGCGGGAGTGGGAATTACCGGTCCGTTGGAAGAAATTCCGGGCGATGAAATCCGCAATAATTTTGAAACCAATCTTTTTGGTCCGATCGAAGTGATGAAGGCTGTTTTACCCTCGATGCGCAAGCAGCAATCAGGATTGATCATTAATGTGACGTCTATTGCCGGTTATATGGGATTGCCGTACAGAAGTGTGTATTCGGCCTCAAAAGGCGCATTGGAATTGATCACAGAAGCGCTTCGTATGGAAGTAAAAGCTTTTGGAGTTCATATCACCAATGTAGCACCGGGCGATTTTGCCACCAATATCGCTTCGGGACGTTATCATGCGCCGTTGATTAAAGGATCGGCTTATGAAATTCCGTATGGGAATACGTTAAGTATGATGAATGATCATGTCGATAGCGGTAGCGATCCCGGGCAAATGGCTGCGGCGGTATATGCGATTCTTCAAAATCCAAATCCGAAGATCCATTATAAGGTGGGTGCTTTTATGCAAAAGTTTTCGATCGTTTTAAAACGGGTACTTCCGGATAAAGTATACGAAAAGTTATTAATGAACCATTATAAGTTGTAATTTTGTAATCCGAATTTTAACACAACTATCATTAAATATATTTAAGATGAAATTTTTTATTGACACGGCTAATTTAGAGCAAATTAAAGAAGCGCAAGCTTTGGGAGTATTGGATGGTGTAACAACTAATCCGTCGCTAATGGCCAAAGAGGGAATCACCGGAAAAGACAATATTTTAAAACACTATGTAGACATTTGTAACATTGTAGACGGTGACGTAAGTGCGGAAGTAATTGCTACCGATTACGAAGGAATGGTTCGGGAAGGCGAAGAATTGGCGGAACTACACGAACAGATTGTAGTGAAAATCCCAATGACCAAAGAAGGAATCAAAGCGTGTAAATATTTTTCAGATCGCGGTATTAAAACAAACGTAACTTTGGTATTCTCTGCTGGTCAGGCTTTATTGGCGGCCAAAGCAGGAGCAACATATGTTTCGCCTTTCTTAGGTCGTTTGGACGATGTTTCGACAGATGGTTTAAATCTGATTGACGAAATCCGTTTGATCTATGATAACTATGCGTACGAAACACAAATCCTGGCTGCTTCTGTTCGTCATACGATGCACGTGGTAAATTGTGCGAAGATCGGAGCTGATGTTATGACAGGACCATTGTCGTCAATCTTAGGATTGTTAAAACACCCGCTTACCGATATCGGTTTAGCGCAGTTTTTAGCAGACTACGAGAAAGGAAATAAATAATATTCCTTATACTATAAAAGCAAAAAGGCGGTTTCAGTATTTGAAACCGCCTTTTTTATGTTTAGTTTGTTTATTTAAGGTTCTTTTCAAAATCGGAATCAAAAAGACTGATAAAAGCATTTTTGATCATACCATTTGGCTGGAGTAGGATCGTCCGTTGTATTTTCGTAATCACCCAATGGTCTTTTAAAGCTTCGAAATTTGCCGAATGCAATTCCGTAGTGTTTTCAAAGGCATATTGCGATAGTATTTGTTTCCATTCCTGTTCGGAATCATCCACATTGATCGAAACAAAATGCAGGTTTGGATGTTTCTTTTTTAATTCGTTTACCTTTTTGTGTACGGTTACCATATGGGCTTTGGCATTGGATGTCCAGAAAAACAGTACCGTCTGTTTACCATCGGTTATCGAATTCAGGTCGATTTTTTCGCCTTTTTCGTTGATCAAATCCGCATCAGGCAATTTTTTTCCTTCCGTCAGCATTTGGATGGCATCACCAATTTTCTTGATTTCATTATGCCCACTGTTGTCGGTCGATAATTGTGAATAGCGGTCAAAAAATTTCTTTTTGTTGTGCATATTCTGATCTTCCAACAGGTACATAAAAGCAATATTGTTTAGTACGCTATTTTTAATCTTCTCGTTTTTAAACAAGGTATCGGCAATATTCAGTTTTTTGATGTTGTTTTCAATAGCCGTTTCTTCCAGATTAAAGGTATTATCGGCTTCCGAATAGGCTACATTGTTTAACATGGCAGTCAGATAGCGTACAAAAGGCGAATAATTGGTGAGCTGGGCGTTATTAAAGTCAATTTCCTTACGGAAGTTGTAATAATCTTTAGGTAATTTGGTGCTTACAACTTCACCGGTACGGCGTTCGTGTGCAAACGGATAAATTTCTTTTTTTGCCAAATGGTTAAAGTCTAAACTCGCTTTGGCATACAGATCGAATTTGTCATCCCAGTTAATTTCTGTTTTTTTACGAAGATAAAAGGCTTTTTTACGGGCATAAATGGAATCAATACTTTTTGAGAATTGATCGTAATTTCTGTCAAAAAGATCAAACATATTATTTTTATCCGATTCGTTTTTCAGATACATTTCCATCAGGAAGTTGTTTTTTTGATCGCCACGTCCGCAAAAAACAATCGAATTGTCAAAATCGCCCGTATTAATACGAACCATCAGACTGTCGTTTTTGTCAAAATAGATATATTGGTATTCCGGATCATGACGAAACGTATACATACCCGGCGTTAAAGAATCAAATTTCTTAAAAAAACGGTTTTTTTCGTCTAAGATAAGCGTGTCAAGTACCTTATTATCTTTACATAAAAGGACATAACGACTAAGAGGATTGATTATTTCTCCTCCAAAATAGGCTGTATAATTATCGCTTTCAAACTTCTTGTTACAGGAAGTAAGGGAGCAAATCAGCACTGTAGATAGCGGGAGGAGTACGTTTTTTATATGGGCAAACATTCAAACAATTTTATCTCTAAACAAAAGTATTTCTATATTATAGAACAGGCTGTTAAGGTACAGTTAAAATAAAGCTTTACAGATTCTAAATTAGATAGTTCAAAACTGCACTATTTTTTCTACTTTTGCAACAATTTTATAAAAATCAATTTCAAATGTTAACAGTTTCAAATTTATCCGTTCAGTTTGGTAAACGAATTTTGTTCGACGAAGTAAATGTAACCTTTACGCAAGGTAACTGTTACGGGATCATCGGGGCTAACGGAGCAGGAAAATCAACTTTTTTAAAGATATTGGCAGGAGAGATCGATCCTACATCCGGACGCGTAATACTGGAGCCGGGGAAAAGGATGTCGGTTTTAAACCAGAACCACAATATGTTTGATGAGCATACTGTCCTTGAAACGGTTATGATGGGTAATAAGACGTTATTTGCCGTTAAAAAGGAAATGGACGAATTGTACCTGGATTATAAAGATGAAAACGCCGAAAGAATTGGTGAGCTTCAGGTGCAGTTTGAGGAAATGAACGGATGGAATGCCGATTCAGATGCGGCTGCCATGTTGTCGAATTTAGGTATTTCGGAAGAACACCACTATACGCTAATGGGCGAAATGGACGCCAAATTAAAAGTTCGTGTCCTTTTGGCGCAGGCTTTATTCGGAAGTCCTGACGTTCTGATCATGGATGAGCCTACCAATGACCTGGATTTTGAAACCATCGGATGGTTGGAGCATTTCCTGGCAAATTATGACAATACAGTATTGGTGGTATCGCACGACCGTCACTTTTTGGATGCGGTTTGTACACACGTGTCGGATATTGACTTTGGAAAAATCAATCATTATTCCGGTAACTATACATTCTGGTACGAATCGAGTCAGTTAGCAGCCAAACAAAGAGCACAGCAAAATAAGAAGGCCGAAGAGAAAAAAGCCGAATTAGAAGAGTTTATCCGTCGTTTTAGCGCGAACGTTGCGAAGTCAAAACAGGCAACTTCCCGTAAAAAAATGATCGATAAATTAAATTTGGATGAAATCAAACCGTCAAGTCGTCGTTATCCGGCGATCATTTTCGATCAGGAGCGTGAAGCTGGGGATCAAATCCTAAACGTACAAAATTTAAGCGCATCTATCGAAGGAGAATCCTTGTTTAAGAATGTGGACTTAAATATGGCAAAAGGAGATAAAATCGTGGTTTTCTCAAAAGATTCCCGTGCTACAACAGCTTTTTATGAGATTTTAAACGGAAATATGACACCGGATTCCGGAGTAGTAGAATGGGGGATTACGACTTCTCAATCGTATTTACCGGCCGATAATCACAGTTTCTTTGAAAACGATCTTACGTTGGTGGATTGGTTGCGTCAGTGGGCCAAAACTGAACCGGAAAGAGACGAAGTTTATGTTCGTGGTTTCTTAGGAAAAATGATTTTCTCGGGTGAGGAAGCGTTGAAAACGGGTCGTGTTTTGTCCGGAGGTGAAAAAGTACGTTGTATGCTTTCCCGAATGATGATGTTGCGTGCTAACGTGTTGATGTTGGACGAACCAACAAATCACCTGGATTTGGAATCGATTACGGCTTTTAACAACTCGTTGAAAAACTTTAAAGGTTCGGTGTTGTTTACCACGCATGACCACGAATTTGCGCAAACCGTTGCAAACCGTGTGTTAGAGATCACACCAAATGGAGTAATCGATCGTTATATGACTTTCGATGATTATCTGGATGATCCGAAAATTAAAGAATTAAGACAAAAAATGTATACGGTATAACCGTTAGCAAACCTGACAGGTTTTAAAAACCTGTCAGGTTTAATAATCTTGAAAAATAGAAACAGGCTGCTTTTTAAAGCAGCTTTTTTTATGTCGTTTTTTAACCATTTTTCTGAAATTTGTGTTGAACCGAAAGGGCATGGTTTTTGGGTTGTCAATAAATACTATATTTGAAAAGCAATCAAAATTACTATGAGGTTATTTTTACAAGTCGGACTCGGTTTACTTTTTTCGGTACAGGCTTTTAGTCAGGAAGTTACTATTCCATTTCGCGTTGGAAATGTTTATGGATTATCGGATTACAATGGTAAGCTGGTCAATAAAAATAAATATGATCAAATAAATTATAACCGTAAGATGCCAAAAGGGTATTTTGCCTTTAAAAATAAAGAAGCAAACGGACTGGCATATAATGGTAAAGTCTTGGTTTCCGGCCCGGAATATGACGAATTTGGCGTGGAACCCAATAAGTTTATCATCGCTGTTTTAAAAAAGAATAGCGTTAGTCGTTCGACGAGTACGTTTAAAAATGAAAAAGAATACAACGATTTTAAAAAACGAAGCCGGGAAGGCTATGCTTTATTTAACCTAAAAGGGGAGAATATTTATCCGGCCAATTTTAAAAAAATTCTTCCTGTTGATACCACGGGCGTTAGTGCTGCCAACGCTAAAAGAGCCCGTTACGCTTTAATGGCGACGACTAATTTTGACGATCAGTTTAGCTTGCTTGTGTATGATTGTGATAAGCAAAAAATTTCAGAATGGCTTTTAAAAGATTATGCTAAAATCAAACTGGACAGAGGTTTAACGATTCCCGGTAAATCTATTGCTTTAACCGCTTCAAAAGATAAATCGGATAATCCCGTGCCGATGCAAGTGATCAATATAGATGGAAAATTTCTCCTGCAACAAGCAACTTCCGAATATCGAAAGGGAATTAAAGAACAGTTCGAAAGTGAATATGGAACAACTGAAGTTATAGCAGATCCGGAGAGTGGTAGTGGCCTTGGAAGAGGGACTAATAAACCCAATTATACGACCGAAGCGGTACCACCGCCACCGGCTTATGGTGCTGGAGTAAAAGTGCCCGGCGATGGCGATAGCTTTGAAAGGAGTAAACCGAAAGCGGTTAAGAAATATATAATTCAAACGTTCGAAATAAAAGACGGAAAGCTGTTCCTGAATGAGCAAATCGGAGGGAAAAATGAAGTAAAGCCTGGAACAGAATTTCCAATGCCACCGGTTGCAGAAGGACAAACGTATACTTTTGAAAGTTTTCCTTATGGTACTACCATTCAGGATACGGATGAAAAAAGAGTCACACAGAAAAACATCATTCGTTTTAAAAGTGGTGATCAATACGGAATCGTACTTAGTCCTGAGCGTTTAATTCCGGCCAGTTATGATACCATTAATCCGATACGGTATTCGGTGTCCAGAGAAGAACAGTTGCTGTTTGTTGTCGGAAAAAAAGAAAAAGGCACGGAAAATATAAAATACGGACTTATTGATCAAAATGAAAAAGAGATTATTCCAATGCGTTATGAGGACTTGGATCCTTATGGGTTGGTCCGATCTTATTTTGCTACCAAAAGTGATAGTAACGTGTATAGTAAAAACTGGCGTTTTAAGGAAAACGGAAAATATGGGGTGATAACTCCTTTTGATGGTATTGTATTACCGGCTGTATATGATGCAATAGAATGGAATCCGACTCGTTTTTCGGGACATCAGGACGATTTTGTGAGTCTTAAAAAAGAGGGATTGTATGGTTTTGTATTGGCTGCTGATTTTAAAGAGGCCAATATAATACAACCCATTTTTCCATATAAAGTTGGTTTTTACGATCGAAATTATCAAAAAGAAAAAGGATTATTGCTTTTCGGATTGGTCGATAATGAAGGGAAATTCTTTTGTTATGCCCGTAAAGATGGCTTTTTATATTATAAAGCAAAATAACTACAATAAATTAACATTTTTAACTAAAAAGTAAAAGAATAGCGTGAAAGGGTAACGTTGCTTTAAAGGTAATCGGGAGTCCGAAAGATATTTTTGCAGCGTCTAACGAAACACACTATTTATGAAAAAAATGTACTTGTTACTGCTCCTGGTGGTCAGCCTGACCGCCGGGGCGCAAACGCTGTATCCGTATTTACAGAACGTCACGCCCACCTCGGTTTATGTGACCTGGAAAACCGAAAGTAATACGGAATCGATTGTGGAATATGGAACGGCTGCAAACGATCTGAATGTTACCGTTACCGGAAACACCAACATTTTTACCGATTCCGGCTATCCCGGAAATTATTTCTACCACAATGTTAAGTTGATCAACTTAGCGCCCAACACCAAGTATTATTACAAAATTAAAACCGGTACTTCCGTTTCGGACGTGTATTCGTTTAAAACGCTTCCTAATCCGGGACAAGCTGCTACACCTGACGGCCATATCCGTTTCCTGATTATGGGCGATAATCAGCTAAAAGCCGTACCGCGTTATGATTCACTGGTTTCGGCTGCAAAGCGTAAAGTACGTGAAAAATGGGGTGCTAACCTATCACCGGAAGATAATATCGCGATGACATTTATGGTGGGCGATCAGGTGGATGTGGGAACATTGGATCATTATGAGCATGTTCACTTTAAAAAGAATCGCGGTTTGTCGGGTAATATTCCGATTCAGACTACCGTTGGAAATCACGAAACTTATGGTACTCTGGGAATGCAATCGTATTATGATCATTTCTATATCAGTGAGTTATCTTATAAAGGAATTTCATCCGGAACAGAAAATTATTATGCGCAACAAGCTGGAAACGTATTGTTTATCAGTATGAGTTCGGAGCATACCGGAGCCGCTCAGATGAATTGGTTACAACAGGTTGTTGCTGCTGCAAATACCGATCCTACGGTGGACTGGATTTTTTCGTTAAGTCACCGTCCGTACCAGGCAGAACAATACGTAGGGGATATTTCGACCTGGGTACGCAATACTGCGGTGCCGTTTTTAACCACTTCGTCCAAATATATTATGCATATCGGGGCGCACCATCATTTATACCACCGTGGTCAGTTAAAAAATTCGCCGGCTTATAATATTATATCCGGAGGAACGGCCTGGGATCAGTATTGGGGAATGTCTTCCGAAGAGGATTTTGAAGACGTACAGAAGACCATTTGTAACTGGATTTATCAAATTGTGGATATCGATGTGGTCAATGGTAAAATGAATGTGGAAAGTTATTCGATCGGAAGTGTGGACGGTTGGAAAAACAACCAGCTTATGGACGAATTCCACCGCTATAAAAACAAACCGGCTCCCGAAAAACCGAGTATCGAGAATACGTTTACCGGAAGTGTAACCTTACCTTTAACGTTAAATGGAAGCGCTTATACGACAACTTCGGGTGAGTTATTGAATACCACACAGTTTCAGATTTCAAAAACCGCCGATTTTAATATCATCACAAAAGAAGTGTACCGCGATTTTGAAAATTTATACGGAATGTACCAAACCAAAAGGGATTCTACCGTTGATCGCAATTTAGGGGTTGATATTACTAAAATGACATTAGGTGCCAATTCGATTCCAAACGGACAATATTATCTGAAGCTACGGTACCGTGATCGCAATTTGGAATGGTCACCGTGGAGTGATGTAAAAACATTTACGGTTACCGGTAGTAATGTTGTAAATACCGCTATTGTTACCGATGCGACAACCTATGCACAAAATAGTGTAATTAAAGTGAATTATACCGATGCTCCGGCTAGTACGTCAACATGGATCGGATTATATAAAGACAGTCAGACGCCGGGGTCATCTTCGCCATCGCAAACCTGGCAGTATACCAATGGAAATCCAAATGGAGTTATCACTTTTACGAATGGTTTACCGAATAAAGGACGTTATTATGCGGCTATTTTTTCGAATGGAGGCTATACTGAAATCGCACCACGTCAGTATTTTTATGTCGGACCGGTCCCAACGGTTACGACCGATCAGGAAGAATATGCTGTAGGAATGCCGGTTACCGTTACGTTTGCTAACGGACCGCAATTGGCAAATGACTGGATCGGAATTTATAAAATGGGACATATTCCGGGGCAAGTTACGGCTACAGCTTATCAATATGTGACAACGGCTTCCGGAGCAAAGACCTTTACCAATTTACCAACCGGATATTATTATGCCGAATATTTTTTACAGGATGGTTATAATGCCATTGGAAATAAAGCTTTCTTTAAAGTTGGAAATCTGGTAACCGAATTATGGATTAACAAACCGGTTTACGATTTAGGAGAACAAATTGTAGCTTCCTGGACCGATGCACCAGGGATTGTAAAAGACTGGTTGGGAATTTATCACGAAGGAGAAAATCCAAATATCGATCCGTTGTTGAGTTATACCTACTTTAACGGTCAGGCGGAAGGAACCCTCGCGTTAACCGGAACGGCTTTACCTACAGAAACCGGAAATTACTTTCTGGTAATGTTTACCAACGATTCGTATAACGAAGTGTCCAACCGTGTTTCGTTTGAAGTGGTTGACAGCACTTTAGGCGGTGATAAATTTAAAATTGACAACGGACTAAAAGTGTATCCAAATCCAACGAATAATACAAATCAGACGATTGTACAATCGGATTATCCGATCGATCTGATCGAGGTTTTTAATACCGAAGGAAAATTAATGTATGCGACGAAAAACGTCAATAACAATAAATATTCATTGATCACTCAGGATTTGCCAACCGGTGTTTATATCCTGAAAATTCATTCCCGAAAATTGTTTACAGCCAAGCTTATCGTTAAATAGTGGATTGTTTATTATAAGGGTGATGTAAACAACAAAAACTCCCGCTAAATGCGGGAGTTTTTAATTTTACAGAGGTGTTTTATTTAAAATAACACATCGTGAATGTCCTGATTTTTATCAAAAACGCTTTTGGCAAACGGACATAGCGGCATGATTTTAATATGTTTGTTTCGGGCAAAAGCTACGGCTTCCATCACCATGTTTTTCCCTACATTCTGTCCTTTAAAATCCGGATTTACTTCGGTATGGTCGATGATAATTTTGTCTGCTCCGGCCCAGCTATACGTCATTAATCCGGCTTCTTTTCCGTCGGAAATGGCTTTAAAAAAGCCTTTTTTGTCGTCGTTGGTTTGTTCTATGATCATAATTGTATTTACTGTACGGTTGTTGTAATTTCTATAGGATTGGTCAATGTTTTGTGTATCGGGCAACTGTTGGCAATCACTTTTAAACGTTCTTTCTGAGTTTGGTCCAGATTTCCGGTAAACTCAATTTTGCGTTCCAATCGGGTTACGTTCGCAGCCGCATCACGATCGAAAGTAACGTCGATAGCTATTGATTCGACATCCCAACCTTTGCGATCGGCATACATTCGAAGCGTAATAATGGTACAACTGGCAAGAGCTGCTGCAAATAATTCCTGTGGCGCGAATCCGAGATCCTGTCCACCCATTTCTTCCGGTTCGTCCGAAATAAGATGGTGCTTCCGGGCCATTATTGTCGTGGTATAACGATCTTTTCCAATTTGTGCCGTGATGCTTTCCATAGGCTTAAAATTTAGGTGGTGACGGTAATGGTACAAACTCGGTTTCTCCCGGAACTTTCGGGAATTCCTGTTTTTCCCAACGTTCTTTGGCGGCTTCGATCAGGGCTTTGTCGGAAGCTACAAAATTCCAGAAAATAAAACGTTCTTCAGGAAAGGCTTCACCTCCAAAAATATAAACGGTGGTGTTTTCGCCCATTTCAAATTCGCAAAGCGTACTGTCTTTTGCGATCAGGATTTGTTTCGGATCAAAGGTGTTTCCGTCACTTTTAATGCTGCCTTCGAGTATATATAGGGCGCTTTCGCCATATAAATCGTTTCCGATGCTTACTTTTTGTGCCGATGTACTTTTAATTTCTATAAAATACAACGGACTGTAAACCGGTACGCCTGATTTGCGACCAAAAGCTTCTCCGGCTATCAGTTTAAAAGAAAGTCCGTTTTCTTCCCAATGCGGCAAATCTTCTTTGTCGACATGTACAAATGACGGTTCCATTTGTTCCAGTTCTTTTGGCAAAGCGACCCAAATTTGTAATCCGTGTAGTACTTTATCCGATGTTCGCAAATACTGCGGTGTTCTTTCTGAATGTACAATTCCCTTTCCGGCAGTCATCCAGTTTACAGCACCCGGTTGAATTTCAATTTCCGTACCCAGACTGTCTTTGTGCATAATACTACCTTCAAACAAATAGGTTAAAGTCGATAAGCCAATATGCGGATGCGGCGCCACATCAAGGTTTTGATACTCTTTTAAATACGCCGGACCCATATGGTCGATAAAAGCAAAAGGACCAACCGTTCGTTTTTCGCGAAAGGGTAAGAGGCGCCCTACCATAAAGTTACCAATATTGGCAGCGCGCTCTTCTATGATCAATTGAATATTAGACATGTTTTATGTTGTTTTTTGTTTTTTAGTCTTCAAGATAACCGAAACGACCCATATTAACGTCTTCAAAAGCCTGAATAATTTCCTCGCGGGTGTTCATAACAAACGGCCCATGTGCGGCAATTGGTTCGTTAATCGGGGCTCCGCTTAAAATTAATACAATCGTGTCATTTTCCAAGGCTTCTATCGAAAAATCTTCCCCTTGGTTTTCAAATAGTACAAAATGATCGGTTGGGATTTCTTCTGTCCCGTTTACTTTGATACTACCTTGAATTACTAACAAAGCGGTATTATAGTCCGCTGGAAATGAAAATACGGCTTTTCCGCCTTTGTTCAATTTTGCATTTTGCAGGTGTACCGGTGTAAATGTAGACGCAGCGCCTTTTACATTTTGGTATTCTCCAGCGATGACTTCAACTAATCCGGCATTGTCCGGTAAAATGTATTTTTCAATCTGATCATTGGTGATACCCTGGTATTTCGGTTGGGACATTTTGTCTTTGGCCGGAAGGTTTACCCATAATTGTACCATCTGGAATTCACCGCCGGTTTTGCTAAATTCTTTTTCGTGGTATTCTTTGTGTAATACACCCGAAGCAGCCGTCATCCATTGTACATCGCCTTCACCAATCACACCGCTGTTTCCCGAACTGTCGTGGTGGGCTACTTTTCCTTTATAGGCGATGGTAACCGTTTCAAAGCCACGGTGCGGATGCACGCCAACACCTCTTGGGATTTCGGAAGGGGCAAAGTGGTATTTGGAATTATAGTCCATCATAATAAACGGACTCATACGTTCCATATCCAAATGATAGCCACTTGGAATAAAATTGTGCACACGAAAACCGTCGCCTACAAAATGCGGGGTTCTGGGTGCAACTACGATTTCAATATTTTTTGTTGCCATGATTGTTCCTTTTTAAAAGTTATAGTACAAAATTACTACCGGAACATTTTTCAGGCATTGATGTAGGATAAGAAATGCAATCAATAGGGTTTGAAATTGCGTTTGGCGAGTTCTTTCCGTACACGACTTAAACTTTCGGGCGTAATGCCCAGATACGAAGCGATCATCCATTGCGGAACGCGTAGGGTTACATCCGGATATAGCTTTATAAAGTCAAGATACCGTTGTTCGGCAGTAGCGGCAAGTAACAGGTTAATTCGTTTTTGTAAATGCCGGATATGATTTTGCAGTGCCTTTTCGTTAAAAATACGGAATGCGGTACTCATTTCGGACGCCCGGTGGATAAATGGCTGGTCCAGATAAACAAAAATGGTCGGCTCGACCGCATCGATAAAAAAATCGGACGGTTCATTAAAAAAGATACTACTCCGGTCGCTGATAATCCAGCTTTCGGTGGCAAACTGAATGATGTGTTCTTTTCCGGAATCATCAATAGTATAGGAGCGGAGCAAACCCTGTTCTACAAAAAAAGAATGGTGACAAATTTCGCCCTGTTTGAGTAGTATCGCTCCTTTTTCAATTGTAGCAGTTTTTAGATTTTGGGTCAGCGCTTCGAATTGTTCTTCTGTTATCCCGGCTTTGGATTGCAGGTAGTTTTTTAGATTGGGTAATGCGGCTGTCATATTCAAATATAGTTATATTTTTCCGGGAAACAGACCGATTTTATACTTTTTTAAGGTTCCGTTACAAAGCAGTATCCCTTCTCTTAAAATTTGTTTTTTAGGAAAAGCATTTCGCAGTTTACACAAATTTATTGTACTTTTACCCTCCAAACACAACACTTCATTATGAGTCAAAAAATATTGCTCACTTCGAAAGAAGTCAATATCATTCTGCACCGTTTGGCCTGTCAGTTAATCGAGAAACATCTTGATTTTACAAACACTATTCTTATCGGGATTCAACCCAGAGGGAAGTATTTAGCAGAACGAATCAAACAACTTTTAGAGGATGAATATCAGGTAAAAGACGTAGCACTCGGATTTTTGGATATCACATTTTTCAGAGATGATTTCCGTCGGAATGAAAAACCGCTGGAAGCCAATAAAACCCAGATTGATTTCCTGGTGGAAGACAAAAAAGTGGTTTTTATCGACGACGTTTTATATACGGGACGTAGTATCCGATCGGCTTTAACCGCGATTCAATCGTTTGGGCGACCATCGGAAATTGAGTTACTGGTATTGATCGACCGTCGTTTTAGCCGTCATTTACCAATCCAACCGGATTACCGCGGACGACAGGTGGATGCTATTAACAACGAAAGGGTGATCGTAAACTGGAAACAGAATGAAGGAGCCGATGAAGTCCTTTTAGTGTCTAAAACAACAACTAATTAAGCAACAATACAACAATGAAAGAGTTAAGTGTCAATCATTTACTTGGAATAAAATACATCAATAAAAACGATATCGATCTGATTTTTGAAACGGCAGATCATTTTAAAGAAGTAATTAACCGTCCGATTAAAAAAGTACCTTCGTTACGCGATGTAACTATTGCGAATATTTTCTTCGAAAACAGTACACGAACAAAATTGTCGTTCGAATTGGCGCAGAAACGTTTATCGGCCGATGTAATCAGTTTTTCCGCAGCACAATCGTCTGTAAAAAAAGGGGAGACCTTAATCGATACGGTAAACAATATCCTTTCGATGAAAGTCGATATGGTGGTTATGCGGCACAGTAATCCGGGTGCAGCACATTTTCTGTCGCAAAATGTAAACGCCAGTATTGTAAATGCCGGCGACGGTGCACACGAACATCCGACACAAGCCTTACTGGATAGTTTTTCCATTCGTGAAAAATTAGGTGAAGTAGCCGGAAAGAAAATCGTAATCGTAGGGGATATTTTGCACTCCCGAGTGGCGTTGTCGAATATTTTCGCCCTGCAAATGCAAGGTGCCGAAGTTAAGGTATGCGGACCCAATACGCTAATTCCGAAGTATATTGAAAGTCTTGGTGTAAAAGTTGAACCAAACCTACGCAAAGCATTGGAATGGTGTGATGTAGCAAATATGTTACGCGTTCAGAACGAACGAATGGATGTGAATTATTTCCCGTCTACACGTGAGTATGCACAGCAATATGGTGTCGATAAAGCCTTACTGGATTCCTTAAATAAAGAAATTATAATCATGCACCCGGGACCGATTAATCGCGGTGTTGAAATCACTTCAGATGTAGCCGATTCACAACAATCTGTAATTCTGAATCAAGTCGAAAATGGTGTCGCTATCCGAATGGCGGTTATCTATTTGCTGGCTTCAAAAATTAAATAGCCCAAAATGAAAAAATGGTTTGCGTTAGTATTGCTTTCTTTTATACTGTCAGGATGTACACTGGCCGAATTTTGTTGCATCCGGAACTATACCAACCAACCCATGCAGATTTCATTTCCTGAAAAATCGTTTCATCACGGTTTTCAGATTGAAATCAAAAACTGGTTGCTAACGGAAAACGAGATTAAAAGCGATTCTTTCCTGAGATATTTTAAAACGTGGAAAAAATCCGTTAAAAACAATAGAGTGGAGTTTACGGTTCCGGCGCAGAGTACGGTTTATCTGGAACGTTTTAAAATTAACTTTAAAGGAATGAAAATCAATACGCTTACGCCGGGTAAGGACTATCAAAAGATCAAAGCCCGAAAAGAAGTGTATAAACCCAGCTTTATGAGTGTCGTATATTGTCTGGATTTAAAAATGAAGAAGGATGAAGAATAATGATAAAACAAAGGTCATTGTTGGTATCGTTATAGGAGTTATCGTTTTTATAGCGATCTTTTTTGCGGTACACAATTTAATGAAACCGTCGTTAGAAAGTTATTTGACTACGGTATCTCATGAAATCAACAAACAATGTCCTATTTCGGTCGATCGTGAAACCCGACTTGATAATTCGATGGTATTGCCCAATAAAGTATTCCAGTACAATTATACACTGATCAACCTTAATAAAGAACAGGTTGATATTGATCAGGCACAAAAAGTAATCGAACCCAATTTGATTAGTAATATCAAAACCAATCCTGATATGAGCTATTTTCGAGACAATAAAGTTCAGATTATTTACTCCTATCGGGACAAAACAGGTGTTTTTTTATTTAAAATCAGGATCACTCCTGAAATGTACACCAATTAGTCCGTTTATTTCCGTACAGTATTCTAAAAATACTGTAAATTAGTATTTATATTAAGTATAACGAATGAAAGTAGAAGAGAAAGGTCATACCATTATCATCAAAGATACCGAAGGAAACATCCAGACTTTTCTGGGAAAAGTTACGGATCAGCACAATAGTTACAAAAATCACAACCTGATTTTGGATGTAACTCAGGATGAAAGTGTAACCATAGCCTCCTTAAAATTATGTTCCCCTTTGTCTAAAATCCATAAAAAAGGGAAAAAGTCTTTTGTAATAGTCGCGAATACTATCGATTTTAATAGTGTTCCGGCCTCTCTTTTGGTTGTTCCAACACTGTTGGAAGCACATGATATGATTGAAATGGAAGAGATCGAACGCGATTTAGGCTTTTAATCCGACTGCAGTTTCATGAAAGTAACCATATTGGGCTGTTATGCAGCCACACCCCGAACTATTACCAATCCGACCGCACAGGTTTTAGAAATTCAGAACCGGATGTTTCTGATCGATTGTGGCGAAGGTACGCAGGTGCAGTTACGTAAAAATAAAATTCGGTTTTCAAAAATCGAACATATTTTTATTTCCCATTTGCACGGCGATCATTTTTATGGTTTGGTTGGATTAATCTCCACTTTTATGCTCCTAAACCGGGTGGCCGATCTACATGTTTACGGACCAAAAGGAATCAAAGAAGTCATCCTGCTACAATTGCGTTTGTCCGGTTCGTTTACCGGTTATAACCTCTATTTCCACGAACTGGAAAGCACCGAAAGTGAAGTGGTTTATGAAGATGATAAAGTTTTGGTGCGAACCATTCCGCTAAAACACCGTGTATATACGAATGGTTATCATTTTCAGGAAAAAGAAAAAGAACGCAAACTCGACATCAATGCCATTTTGAATTACGGGATTGATCAATGTTACTATCAGAAAATTAAAAACGGGGGCGATATCACGTTAGACGATGGTACCGTTATCCCAAATAAAAAGATTACATCCGATCCGGAACCGCCAAAAAGCTATGCTTTTTGTTCTGATACAGTGTACGATGAAACCCTTGTTCCTCTGATTGAACAAACTACAGTACTTTACCACGAAAGCACCTTTCTGGAGTCAGAAGCGCATCTGGCCGAAAAAACCCTGCATACTACGGCAAAACAGGCGGCAAATATCGCCCGATTGGCGAACGTAAAACAGCTTTTATTGGGACATTATTCAACCCGATATGAAAAAATAAGTCTGTTCCGCGAGGAAGCCGAAACGATTTTTCCAAATGTGTTGTTGAGTGACGACGGAAAAGTGTTCGAATTTTAACGGGGATTTTTTAATCCGCATTTTAAAACATCCTAATTTAGCACGACTAATTATAATACCGATACCATGAGTGATTTGAGCAACTACAGAAAGTCCTACGAAAAATCGGCTTTGGTCGAAACCACTATTCCGGAAGATCCAATCAATCTTTTCCAGCGCTGGTTTTATGAAGTGGAAGATTTTGGCGGTATCGAAGAAGTGAATGCGATGACCGTATCGACGATTGGTTTGGATGGTTTTCCGAAATCGCGAATTGTTCTGCTAAAAAAATTCAACGAGGAAGGTTTTATCTTTTTTACCAATTATAATTCTGAAAAAGGAAAGGCTATACAGGCCAATCCGCATATTTGCTTGTCTTTTTTCTGGCCTACAGCCGAAAGACAGGTGATCATTAAAGGAATTGCTGAAAAAACGTCTGAAACGGTATCCGATAATTATTTCGACAGTCGACCGGATGGGAGTAAATTAGGCGCTATTGCATCCGATCAGAGCGATGTTATTCCATCCCGCGATTATCTGGAACAAAAACTGGCCGATCTCGAAAAAGCCTACGAGGGGAAAGTTATTCCGCGTCCGGAGCACTGGGGCGGTTTTCTGGTTCGTCCGGTAGAAGTAGAGTTCTGGCAAGGACGTCCCAACCGTCTTCACGATCGTATCCGCTATTCGTTGGAAGCGGATTATCACTGGAAAATGGAGCGTCTTTCATCCTAAAAATAAGACAATTAGGTCAAAAACGTTAATTTTTAGGACATTTCATCGATTTTTTTTGCACGTAATCGATATTAAAATACATTTGTAGCATCTTTTCAATGTAAAAGATTGCCCCAGTGTTTAATAGACTTGATTAATGCTTATGAGATTAATGCGTGGCGCATCGGTATTGATGTGCTTTTTGATGATGGCTTCCTGTTCGACAGAAAGTGCCAATGAATCCCCT
This sequence comes from Flavobacterium sp. WV_118_3, assembly GCF_039778605.1. Taxonomy (NCBI): domain Bacteria; kingdom Pseudomonadati; phylum Bacteroidota; class Flavobacteriia; order Flavobacteriales; family Flavobacteriaceae; genus Flavobacterium; species Flavobacterium sp. WV_118_3. The sequence continues at coordinate 1,298,363 of NZ_CP156060.1, forward strand.
ACGGATTATAAAGTAGTAAATAATTTTACGTACAATCAGGAAGAGTTACAGATTGAACAGAAAATTAATGAGTATCGGATTAGTAAAGGATTAACGCCTTTAGACAAGATCAATCATATTTCGTATTTGTCGGAAGGACACGATGACTATATGATTACCACTAAAATTGTGGATCATTCCTATTTTAATGAACGGGAACAAAACCTGAAAGCCACATTGGGCGCTAAAAAAGTAGGTGAAAATATTGCCTATGGTTACGAAACCATTTCGTCCACTTTTAATGCCTGGCTAAACAGTGATTTGCACCGGATGAATATTGAAGGGGATTATACTAATTTTGGCGTTGCCGTTCGTAAAGATAACAACGGTACTATGTATATCACCAATATTTTTATTAAAAAATAAAATAAACCGACCAGTACCAAAAATGCAAAAGCATCCTTTTTTTAAGAGGATGCTTTTGTCGTTTAAAGCAATATAATGAAATGAACACTTTACATTTTTATGACGATAAATTCGCTGCGTCGGTTTTTTTGGTGTTCGGCTTCAGAGCAGGGAACACCGTCGGAACAACGGTTTACCAGTTGTGTTTCGCCATAACCTTTGGCGGTGAGTCGATTGCGATCGATACCGTGTTTTACCATATATTCCAGAGTCGATTTTGCTCTTCTGTCAGACAAACGCTCGTTGTATTTATGCGTCTGACGACTATCGGTATGTGAGCGAATATCGAGGGTTATCGTCGGATGTTCTTTTAGAACGGTAATTACTTTTTGAAGTTCCACTTCGGCATCCGGACGGATATTCCATTTATCCAGATCAAAATAGATGATTTCGATATCCAGTACTTTAGCCAGATCGATACCCGGTTCGATAGGAATAGCTTTTTTCTCCAGTTCGATGTTTACTATGGTTTCACCTGTTTTGGCCGGTATGATCACACTAACTTCCCGCGTCTGATAACCGTCATTTTCGGCTCTGACATAATAGGTTTTGTCACAATCGATCGTTTCAAAACGATACAATCCGCCGGAATCGGTTTGCATAGAGCCGATGGGTTTCATGTTGGCATCAAAAAGGGATACTTTGGCATTCGCTAATGGTAATCCACTTTCTTTATCGGTGATTATTCCTTTTAAAAGTTGTTCACATCGGAATTCCTGAACCTTATAAATATCATCCGATCCTTGTCCGCCATCGCGATTGGAACTAAAATAACCCGTTTGTTTCTGACTATTCATGATCAACGCAAAATCATCTTTTGGACTGTTTAGCGGACTTCCCAGATTTTCAGGTTTCGAATAACCAGCTGCCAGAATTTTGGATTTAAAAATATCCAATCCGCCAATTCCTAAATGTCCGTCGGAGGCAAAATACAGTTCGTTTTTTTGCGATACAAACGGAAAGGTTTCCCTTCCGGACGTATTGATCGTTTTCCCCAGATTTTCCGGTTTTCCATAGGTTCCATCGCTATTGATGGCTACTTTATAGATATCGGAGTTTCCAAGACTACCGGGCATATCGGATGAAAAATACAGTGTTTTTTCATCCGGACTCAATGCCGGATGTGCCGTACTGTAGTTGTTACTGTTAAACGGCATTTCGGTCACATTGTCCCATTTTCCTTCAGAAAGTACCGCCTTATAGATTTTCAGTTTTACGATCCGGTCGGAACTTTTTCCTTTTTTACCATTGTTATAATTGTTTCGGGTAAAATACATCGTAGTGCCGTCTTTCGTAAATACCGGCGTCGATTCGTGGAAGCGGGTATCAATATTTTCCGAAAACTTTTGAGCAGGAGCCAGGTAACCGTCATCGGAGATCTGAGCCGCATAAAGTTTAGTGAAATATTGATTCGTCCATCGGTGTTTGCGATGAAACACACCACCGGTATCGCGGGCCGAAGCAAAAACGACATCGTTATTAAAAAACGCCGGACCATAATCGGAATATTTGGTATTCGTTCCGGAATTTTCCACTTTAAAACGTCCGGAATCTTCACGCAATTTTTTAGCATAATCCGGATTATTGAGCAGTTCACTAGCCGCGGGATCGTCGGTTTTCTGATAGAAAGCAGCGAGCATCTGATCGGCTTTGTCGTATTGTCCCACCGATTTTAAAGCCTGAGAATAACGGAAATAATAGATCGGTTCGATGATTTGGTTGAGTGCAAAAAGCTCCCCATACCATTTTTCGGCCTTGTCCAATTCGCCATTAAAATAATAGGCATTTCCAAGATTTTCGAACAGGTTTGCGGATTTATATCCTTTTTCTGCCACTTTTTCGTAAACTTTGATCGCGTCTATATAGGCATAGTGGTCGTATTTTTTATCGGCGTTGTTAATCCTGGCTTTTTGGGCAAAGGAAACAGTTGTACCGATAAAAACAAACAGAAGTATAACTATTTTTTTCATGATCATAACATTTAGAAGAAACGAGGCGTTAACACCCGGTTATAGTTATTGAAAAACTCGAAACGGAGGAAAATCTCATGGGATCCCGAATTGTAATTCGCTAATCGGGTAGTTTCTGCATCATAAGCATAGCCGATAAACCAGGAATCGGATACCTGAAATCCGGCCAGTGCACTTACGGCAGCATCCCAACGATAGGCCACACCAAGGGTAAGTTTGTCACTAATCAGAAAGTTTCCGGATACGTCAACCTGTAACGGTGCGCCTTCTACCGCTTTTACCAACAAGGCCGGTTTGAATTTTAATTCACTGCTAAAATCAAACACATGTCCTGCGATAAAATAATAGTGTAGTCGCTCTTTGGTTACCGAAACAGAATTGTCTTTATAATGTTTGGTTTCCAGAAAATTAGGGACCGACAAACCAAAATAGGTGTTATCGGAATGCACATAAATTCCGGCACCCACATTAGGACTAAAATCCATATTTAGATTTTGAAACTGTGGATCGCCCTGGTGTTGGATATTCAGTTTGTTAATATCCAGGCTAAACAGATTGGCCGTTCCTTTTATTCCAAAGGAAACGGTATAGTCTTCTGATGCTTGTATACTATAGGAAACGTCTACCGAGATATTGTTCTCGGTAGCCGGACCTATTTGATCATTAATAAATGACAAGCCTAAACCTACATTCGATTCATTGATAGGTGTGTTGATTGACGCGGTAGCCGTAGTTGGTGCTCCGTCTAATCCGACCCATTGCCGTCTGTACATTCCAAAAATACTCATCGCGCCACGCGAACCCGCATAGGCCGGATTAATAGTAATTGTATTGTACATATACTGAGTATATTGCGAGTCCTGTTGCGAATATCCGGTGGTACCCATCAATATCAGTGCGAATAATATAAGATATGTTTTCATGTATCCTTACTTTAAATTGAACTAAGAATAAAGCTATTACTACTATCGGTTAAGATATAAATAGCCCGTTTTAGTATATTCGGTACCACTTTCGTTTTTATATTTCAAAATATAAAAATAAGTGCCATCGGGTAATTCGGCTCCTTTGTTAAAGGTAGCTCGTCCTTCCGATACGCCCCGGAATACCCGGGTTGTATTATCGTAACCATCTGTACTGAATACTAATATACCCCATCTGTTGTAAATTTCAACATTGTTTTGTGGATAACAGCTAATTCCGTCAATAAAAAAGACATCATTATAACCATCATCATTTGGCGATACGGCATTATAGACATTTATAGAACAGGCCGGTAGTACAATACATCTGTCGTGTACTTCTATATTGATCTCAAAAATACGCGGACAGTCTCCATTTGAAATGGTATAGCGGACAATATAGTTCCCTAATGCTACCTGATTAGGACTAAATATACTGCCTTCTAAGGCTGCTCCGGCATTTGTTGTTGACCAAGTGCCATCCTGTGGCGTTCCCTCCGGTAAGATACTAAAAAGATTAACAGGTTCATCCTTAATACAAATCGCTTTTGATACTACTGTAAGCGGATTATTAATTGTAACATTGACAGTTTGAGTATAGGTTTGTGTATTAAAACAGTTATCACTTACCGTCCAGGTACGAATAATGCTATAGGATTGCGCCGTTTGATTCGCTGTCGTTTCGCTGTATTCTACCGTTACCGTACCGCCACAATTATCGGCAAAAGTTGGTTCCGGAACGGGTGGAATATTGGCACAATCGGCAGTAACCTCAGTATCGAGAGTCGATGTTAGCGATGGTGCGATATCATCCGAAACGGTTATGATCTGGATACTGTTTGACGTGTTGCCACAAGCATCTGTAAACGCCCAGGTTCTTGTGATTATATACGAATTCGGACAGTTACCTTCGGTAGTTACATCCACACCTTGTACGGTGATCGCACCGGAACAGTTGTCATTTGCTGTTAGGCTGATCATCGCTGGAACATCGCCACCACAAGAAAGTGTGATATCTGCCGGAGCAGTTGGCGCAACCGGAGCTATATTATCGTTGACGTTGATGTTTTGCGATACACTAGATGAATTGCCACAAGCATCTGTAAACGTCCAGGTTCTAACAATAGTATAAGAATTCGGACAGTTACCCGGGGTAGTCACATCCACACCTTGTACAGTTATTGCACCGGAACAGTTATCATTTGCTGTTAAACTGATCATTGCCGGAACATCGCCACTACATGAAAGTGTGATATCGGCCGGAGGCGTTGGTGCCACTGGTGCTACGTTATCATTTACATTGATATTTTGTGATACGCTGGATGTGTTTCCACAAGCATCTGTAAACGTCCAGGTTCTTACAATAGTATACGAATTCGGACAGTTACCCGGAGTAGTTACATCCACACCTTGTACAGTTATTGCACCGGAACAGTTATCATTTGCTGTTAGGCTGATCATTGCCGGAACATCGCCACCACATGAAAGTGTGATATCGGCCGGAGGCGTTGGTGCCACTGGCGCTACGTTATCATTCACATTGATGTTTTGTGATACACTGGATGTATTGCCACAGGTATCGGTAAAGGTCCAGGTTCTTACAATAGTATAGGAATTCGGACAGTTACCTTGGGTAGTCACATCCACACCTTGAACAGTTATTGCACCGGAACAGTTATCGTTTGCTGTTAAACTGATCATTGCCGGAACATCGCCACCACATGAAAGTGTGATATCGGCCGGAGCAACAGGAGCAACCGGTGCCACGGTATCATTCACATTGATGTTTTGTGATACACTGGATGTGTTTCCACAGGCATCGGTAAAGGTCCATGTTCTTACAATCGAGTAAGAGTTCGGACAGTTACCTTGGGTAGTTACATCCACACCTTGTACGGTAATTTCACCGGAACAGTTATCATTTGCTGTTAAACTGATCATTGCCGGAACATCGCCACCACATGAAAGTGTGATATCGGCCGGAGCAACAGGAGCAACCGGTGCCACGGTATCATTCACATTGATGTTTTGTGATACACTGGATGTGTTTCCACAGGCATCGGTAAAGGTCCATGTTCTTACAATCGAGTAAGAGTTCGGACAGTTACCTTGGGTAGTTACATCCACACCTTGTACGGTTATTGCACCGGAACAGTTATCGTTTGCTGTTAAACTGATCATTGCTGGAACGTCGCCACCACATGAAAGTGTGATATCGGCCGGAGCAGTCGGTGCAACCGGAGCCACGGTATCATTCACGTTGATGTTTTGCGACACACTAGATGTATTGCCACAAGCATCGGTAAACGTCCATGTTCTTACGATAGAATACGAATTCGGACAATTACCTTGGGTAGTCACATCCACACCTTGTACGGTTATTGCACCGGAACAGTTATCATTGGCTGTTAAGCTGATCATTGTCGGAACATCACCACCACATGAAAGTGTGATATCGGCCGGAGCAGCAGGAGCAACCGGTGCCACGGTATCATTAACAGTAATGTTTTGTGATACACTGGATGTATTGCCACAGGTATCGGTAAAGGTCCATGTTCTCACAATCGAGTAAGAGTTCGGACAGTTACCCGGAGTAGTTACATCCACACCTTGTACGGTGATCGCACCGGAACAGTTGTCATTTGCTGTTAGGCTGATCATCGCTGGGACATCGCCACCACATGAAAGTGTGATATCGGCCGGAGGTGTTGGTGCTACTGGTGCTACGTTATCATTTACATTGATATTTTGTGATACGCTGGATGTGTTTCCACAAGCATCCGTAAAGGTCCATGTTCTTACAATAATATAGGAATTCGGACAGTTACCTTGTGTAGTCGCATCGACACCTTGTACAGTTATTTCACCGGAACAATTATCATTTGCTGTTAAGCTGATTATTGCCGGAACATCACCACCACATGAAAGTGTGATATCGGCCGGAGCAGCAGGAGCAACCGGTGCCACGGTATCATTAACAGTAATGTTTTGTGATACACTGGATGTATTGCCACAGGTATCGGTAAAGGTCCAGGTTCTTACAATAGTATACGAATTCGGACAGTTACCCTGAGTAGTTACATCCACACCTTGTACAGTTATTGCACCGGAACAGTTATCGTTTGCTGTTAAGCTGATCATCGCTGGGACATCGCCACCACATGAAAGTGTGATATCTGCCGGAGCAGCAGGAGCAACCGGTGCCACGGTATCATTTACAGTAATGTTTTGCGATACACTGGATGTATTGCCACAGGTATCGGTAAAGGTCCAGGTTCTTACAATAGTATAGGAATTCGGACAGTTACCTTGAGTAGTTACATCCACACCTTGTACGGTAATTTCACCGGAACAGTTGTCATTTGCTGTTAAGCTGATCATCGCTGGGACATCGCCACCACATGAAAGTGTGATATCGGCCGGAGCAGCAGGAGCAACCGGTGCCACGGTATCATTTACAGTAATGTTTTGTGATACACTGGATGTATTGCCACAAGCATCGGTAAAGGTCCAGGTTCTTACAATAGTATAGGAATTCGGACAGTTACCCGGAGTAGTTACATCCACACCTTGTACAGTTATTGCACCGGAACAGTTATCGTTTGCTGTTAAGCTGATCATTGCCGGAACATCACCACCACATGAAAGTGTGATATCGGCCGGAGCAGCAGGAGCAACCGGTGTCACGTTATCATTAACATTTATGTTTTGCGATATGCTTGATGTATTGCCACAGGCATCGGTAAACGTCCAGGTTCTAACAATCGAATAGGAGTTCGGACAGTTACCTTGGGTAGTTACATCCACACCTTGTACAGTGATTGCACCGGAACAGTTATCATTTGCTGTTAAGCTGATCATTGCCGGAACATCGCCACCACATGAAAGTGTGATATCGGCCGGAGGCGTTGGTGCCACTGGCGCTACGTTATCATTCACATTGATGTTTTGTGATACACTGGATGAATTGCCACAAGCATCGGTAAAGGTCCAGGTTCTTACAATAGTATACGAATTCGGACAGTTACCCGGAGTAGTTACATCCACACCTTGTACAGTTATTGCACCGGAACAGTTGTCATTTGCTGTTAAGCTGATCATTGCCGGAACATCACCGCCACATGAAAGTGTGATATCGGCCGGAGCGGTTGGCGCAACCGGTGCCACGGTATCATTAACAGTAATGTTTTGTGATACACTGGATGTGTTTCCACAGGCATCGGTAAAGGTCCATGTTCTCACAATCGAGTAAGAGTTCGGACAGTTACCTTGGGTAGTTACATCCACACCTTGTACGGTAATTTCACCGGAACAATTATCATTCGCTGTTAGGCTGATCATTGCCGGAACAGCACTACCGCAAGCTACGGTTATCGCAGCGGGTGGAGTTGGTGCTACTGGCGCAATAGTATCATTTACATTTATGTTTTGTGATACACTGGATGAATTGCCACAGGCATCGGTAAAGGTCCAGGTTCTTACAATAGTATAAGAATTCGGACAGTTACCCGGAGTAGTCACATCCACACCTTGTACAGTTATTTCCCCGGAACAATTATCATTCGCTGTTAGGCTGATCATTGCCGGAACATCACCACCACAAGCAAGTGTGATATCGGCCGGAGGGGTTGGTGCCACTGGTGCTACGTTATCATTTACGCTAATATTTTGTGATACGCTGGATGTGTTTCCACAAGCATCGGTAAAGGTCCAGGTTCTTACAATAGTATAGGAATTCGGACAGTTACCCGGAGTAGTTACATCCACACCTTGTACAGTGATTGCACCGGAACAGTTATCATTTGCTGTTAGGCTGATCATTGCCGGAACATCACCGCCACATGAAAGTGTGATATCGGCCGGAGCAGCAGGAGCAACCGGTGCAATAGTATCGTTTACAGTAATATTTTGTGATACACTGGATGAATTGCCACAGGCATCGGTAAAGGTCCATGTTCTCACAATCGAGTAAGAGTTCGGACAGTTACCCGGGGTAGTCACATCCACACCTTGTACGGTAATTTCACCGGAACAGTTATCGTTTGCTGTTAAACTGATCATTGCCGGAATAGCACTACCGCAAGCTACGGTAATTGCTGCCGGTGGAGTTGGTGCTACTGGCGCAATAGTATCATTTACATTTATGTTTTGTGATACACTGGATGTGTTTCCACAAGCATCGGTAAAGGTCCATGTTCTCACAATCGAGTAAGAGTTCGGACAGTTACCCGGAGTAGTTACATCGACACCTTGTACAGTGATTTCCCCGGAACAATTATCGTTTGCTGTTAAGCTGATCATTGCCGGAATAGCACTACCGCAAGCTACGGTAATTGCTGCCGGTGGAGTTGGTGCTACTGGCGCAATAGTATCATTTACATTTATGTTTTGTGATACACTGGATGTATTGCCACAAGCATCGGTAAAGGTCCATGTTCTTACAATAGTATACGAATTCGGACAGTTACCTTGGGTAGTCACATCCACACCTTGTACAGTGATTGCACCGGAACAGTTATCATTTGCTGTTAAGCTGATCATTGCCGGAACATCACCGCCACATGAAAGTGTGATATCGGCCGGAGCAGCAGGAGCAACCGGTGCAATAGTATCGTTTACAGTAATATTTTGTGATACACTGGATGAATTGCCACAGGCATCGGTAAAGGTCCATGTTCTCACAATCGAGTAAGAGTTCGGACAGTTACCCGGGGTAGTCACATCCACACCTTGTACGGTAATTTCACCGGAACAGTTATCGTTTGCTGTTAAACTGATCATTGCCGGAATAGCACTACCGCAAGCTACGGTAATTGCTGCCGGTGGCGATGGCGCTACTGGCGCAATAGTATCATTTACATTTATGTTTTGTGATGCACTTGATGAATTGCCACAAGCATCGGTAAAGGTCCAGGTTCTTACAATAGTATAGGAATTCGGACAGTTACCCGGAGTAGTTACATCCATACCTTGTACAGTTATTTCCCCGGAACAATTATCATTCGCTGTTAGGCTGATCATTGCCGGAACATCACCACCACATGAAAGTGTGATATCGGCCGGAGGCGTTGGTGCCACTGGTGCTACGTTATCATTTACATTGATATTTTGTGATACGCTGGATGTGTTTCCACAAGCATCTGTAAACGTCCAGGTTCTTACAATAGTATAGGAATTCGGACAGTTACCCGGAGTAGTTACATCCGCACCTTGTACAGTTATTGCACCGGAACAGTTATCGTTTGCTGTTAAACTGATCATTGCAGGAACATCACCACCACAAGCTACGGTTATTGCAGCTGGTGGAGTTGGTGCTACTGGCGCAATAGTATCATTTACAGTAATGTTTTGCGATACACTGGATGTATTGCCACAAGCATCGGTAAAGGTCCAGGTTCTTACAATAGTATAGGAATTCGGACAGTTACCCTGGGTAGTTACATCCACACCTTGTACAGTTATTGCACCAGAACAGTTATCATTTGCTGTTAAGCTGATCATCGCTGGGACATCGCCACCACATGAAAGTGTGATATCGGCCGGAGGAGTTGGTGCCACTGGTACTACGTTATCATTAACAGTAATGTTTTGTGATACGCTGGATGTGTTTCCACAAGCATCTGTAAACGTCCAGGTTCTTACAATAGTATACGAATTCGGACAGTTACCCGGAGTAGTTACATCCACACCTTGTACAGTTATTGCACCGGAACAGTTATCATTTGCTGTTAGGCTGATCATTGCCGGAACATCGCCACCACATGAAAGTGTGATATCGGCCGGAGCAGCAGGAGCAACCGGTGCCACGGTATCATTAACAGTAATGTTTTGTGATACGCTGGATGAATTGCCACAGGCATCGGTAAAGGTCCAGGTTCTTACGATAGTATAGGAATTCGGACAGTTACCTTCGGTAGTCACATCGACACCTTGTACAGTTATTGCACCAGAACAGTTATCATTTGCTGTTAAGCTGATCATCGCTGGGACATCGCCGCCACATGAAAGTGTGATATCGGCCGGAGGCGTTGGCGCAACCGGAGCTATATTATCGTTGACGTTGATGTTTTGCGATACACTGGATGAATTGCCACAGGCATCGGTAAAGGTCCAGGTTCTTACAATAGTATAGGAATTCGGACAGTTACCTTGTGTAGTCACATCGACACCTTGTACAGTTATTGCACCGGAACAGTTATCATTTGCTGTTAAGCTGATCATTGCCGGAACAGCACTACCGCAAGCTACGGTAATTGCTGCCGGTGGCGTTGGTGTTACAGGAGGAACATTATCATTTACAGTAATGTTTTGCGATACACTGGATGAATTGCCACAGGTATCGGTAAACGTCCATGTTCTTACAATAGTATAGGAATTCGGACAGTTACCCGGAGTAGTCACATCCACACCTTGTACGGTAATTTCACCGGAACAGTTATCGTTTGCTGTTAAACTGATCATTGCCGGAATAGCACTACCGCAAGCTACGGTAATTGCTGCCGGTGGAGTTGGTGCTACTGGCGCAATAGTATCATTTACATTTATGTTTTGTGATACACTGGATGTGTTTCCACAGGCATCGGTAAAGGTCCATGTTCTCACAATCGAGTAAGAGTTCGGACAGTTACCCGGAGTAGTTACATCCACACCTTGTACGGTAATTTCCCCGGAACAATTATCGTTTGCTGTTAAGCTGATCATTGCCGGAACAGCACTACCGCAAGCTACGGTTATCGCAGCGGGTGGAGTTGGTGCTACTGGCGCAATAGTATCATTTACAGTAATGTTTTGCGATACGCTTGATGAATTGCCACAGGCATCCGTAAAGGTCCATGTTCTCACAATCGAGTAAGAGTTCGGACAGTTACCCGGGGTAGTCACATCCACACCTTGTACGGTGATCGCACCGGAACAGCTATCGGTTGCTGTTAAACTGATCATCGCCGGAACTGCACTACCGCAAGCTACGGTAATTGCTGCCGGTGGCGATGGCGCTACCGGTGGAGTGGTGTCCTTTATAGTAATCTGTTGTGTAAAATGCTGATTCGCTACACAGGGTGTACTAATCGTAAAAGTTCGGGTTACAACCAAAGGACAGGTACCGGATTGGGTATCGGCGTAGGTAATGGTATAGTTTAACGATTGGTTTGTTGTGGTTCCACCCGCGGCTAAAAATTGAGCCAGACTAATGCTAACCGGTGTGGCACTATATACCAGACCAGTTATGGAACCGGTACTACAACCTTCGAGTGTAAAGTTAGCCGGAGCTGTAATAACAGGACTCGTAACAATGCTAATTTTAAAGCTGTAATAGCAATCGGTGCTTCCCGGTGGAATACCATAATAGGTTTGTGTTCCTACAGTAGCCGGAAACGGATTAGAGGCGGTATATTCGACAGTGCCGGAACCAACCGGGTAGCTGTTGTAAAAACGGGTTCCCGGAGGAAAGGCACCGCTCACTTGTGATACCGCAATACTGCCGGATGTATTACAAAAATTAAATACAATTTCGTCCGGCGTATTCTGACAATGACTGTTTACATAATCCTGCGAATTAATGCTTATGGTCAACGGATCTTTTATAGGTTCGCCCTGACATATTCCAGAAGCGGTATAGCCTTGAATAAACGGTTTGGTCGTAACTGCAACTCCAGAAATGGCTCCCACACCGTTGATATAACCGTATATCGTTATTGCTGGGCTACAGTGCGTATTTTTGAGGATACTACAATCCTCCGTTGCTTTTAGTTTAAAGGTGAGTTCTCCCAAAACATCCGATGGATTGGCCGGTAATGGAAGTGTGCCGATATTCCAGATAATGGAGCCGTTGGCACCTTGTGACGGATTAAACGATACGGTATTCGGACTAGGAGCAGGGCTAAAAAGAATGTTTCCTAAAGCGCTACCATTTACATAACTCGCGGTAAAAGGCACCGGAATTTCTACGGTTGCATTGTTAATGGCTTCCGATCCTTCGTTTAAAACTTTTATTTTAAACTCGATTTCCTGTCCCGGTAAAACGGTTAACGGTCCGCTTACAGGGTTACCATTTATCGTGGTAACGGACGAAATTCCCTGAGGTTGCGGAACATAGGCATCGACCGACATGGCTATCGTAAAAATAGAGTAAGTGTCTTGCGTGGTTCCATACCGGAATTTGGTAGACGTCTGGTTATTGGTGATCACACTGTTTCCGGAATTCGGTATCGTAAACATACTGATATCCAAACCGGTATTGTTCAATAGGTTTGGATTTCGGGTGTTGCCACCAGTGAGTATCGATGAATTAAAAAAGTTTGTGGTTGTATTTCCGGAATGATTCAGATCCAGCCAGCTGTTATCGCTTTGTTTTTGGATGCTGAAATAATCGCCACTGATACCACGATCACCTTCACCCGCCATTAAGCCAAGTTTTAGATTAACCGGACCGGTCTGAACGGTGTTAAATCCCGATACCGGTAATTCAAAACTGGTGGTATTACTACCGCTCACATAGGCGTGTCCGTCGAAAACGGTTACATCACGCCATTTCATTTTGGAGTTTTCATAAATCACAATCAGTCCCCAACCGCCGTAATAGCCTACAGAGCCTCCGTTGCCTTCTACCATCGCAACATCGGCAACGGTGTAATCTCCCAAGCCGTATTGTTTTACGTAATCGGTTACTTCCGCATAGGCGGAATAGATAAAATCATCGGTGGAATTCGGATAGTAGATATCGTTGGTGTTGGCGGTAACCGGAGTATAACCCGATGCGCCCGGACCTTTTAGTAATACCTCTCTTTTGTTAAAGTTTTTGGTTACGGCTACTGTGGTTGGAATGCTTCCGCTAACGTTGGTATAGGCGAATGACGTCGACTGATACTGGGCTGCGGATTGATTTTGTCGGGAGTCGCGTTCCAAACCGTTTACAGTAAGAGTGATTCCCCCGGATTCGGTGTATACGGTAACCGGATCAAAGGTTACGACTCTGGTGTTTCCATTATTTGTCACAACCTGATTGGTTGGATTGATCCAGCTTCCGCTGTTAACGCGATAGCGGATGTATGGTGTGGCATTCTGGAATTCGAATTGAACCGTATTTCCGTTGCCATTAAAATCATAGCGAACATAATAGCTGTTATTATTTCCCTGACGCGAAACACTCATCGTATATTGCGAATTCGTAATCGCATCATTATGGCCAACGGTCTGATTACTGTTTACAGGTTGTGGTGCGCCCGGAAAATTTTTAGTCACCGAAAAAGTATCGGGACTGGAACTGCCATTGGAAGCTCTGGCCGACCAATATAGTCCGGCATAGATAATTTTGGAACAGTTGGGAATCGCACCGTTTTCGGTCGAAAAGTTTAGTGTTGCGGAAGATGAATTTAATGTATTTGGATCACTGTCTACATCTACATATTGCATATCGTTGTTACTGTTGTTCGTGTTATCCCCATAATTTACCAATGTCAGGTTGGTGTTCCCGATCATGGTAAAATCGCCCTGAATATTATAAATCTTTTTAGTTGGAGAATACTGAGAGGTTCGTTGGGTAAACGGAACCCGAACTTGCGAAAACACACTAATGGCTGTAAACATCAAAAAAGAGGTTAGCAGGAATTTGGTGTATGTCGCCGATATGATACTACTTAATTGGGTAAAGTTTCTCATAATCTGATGACTTTTAATAAAATTTAACTAGGTATGGATATCGAGTATATGATCAAATAATCATGACGATTATTTAGAAACAGGCTTTTGATATAATCCGGATTGCATTTAAAATCACAGATAATATAGATATACTTCAGATTCTTGAATTTTTCAAGTGCTGTCGGATCGATCCTTGCTGCGTCATTGGCACTGAGCTTAAGAGTAAGCATTTCCAATGAACCGATGTTATCCATCGCGAGCAATTGCCTGAATGAAGCCGCATCAACTTCGGCATAATACAAATTACCTTGCGTTAAATTTTTCTCTTTACCATTAAGGATGTAAAGTTTGGGATGTAATTCTTTTAATAATGATTTTACATGATCATAATCAAAAGCGGAACCTTCTTTTTTACTTCCATACCCGTTGTTTGTCATTAAATCCTGGTAGGATATAAAAGTTTGTGAATGTACCGTTTCTGCCAGGAGGAATAGCAGAAACAGTACGGCTGCTTTTTGTTTTAAAGCGTTCATAATCAATATATTTAATTAAATTAGTTGCGAAACAAATGGCATAAGGAATCCCAGGGCGATAAAACTGTAGCGTTCTAACACCTATAGAAATACGGTATGCAAAGTCATGGAACAAATTGTCAGGATAAGCGACAAAAAGTACGTAGCGACTTAATTAAAAGGGTAGTACTGTTTTAGGAAATGAAAAAGTAAAATGCGATATAAATTAGTGGTATCGCAATAGACATACGGATTTTATCGCGGAACATTGTATGTATTTTAAGCGGAAGTGGTATTTACTTAAAATAAAAACAATGCCTTGCCGTGTTTCTAGTGATACTAAATTATTCAAATAAAATCGGGATTACTTCTTTTCGTAAGGTTTTTCGATAAAAGGACTTTTTTTATCTGTGAAGTAACGTTTATTTTAGACTTGATTTGTTATATATTTCTTGTTTTTATAAAAATCCGACAGGAGAAAGTATGCGGTTCTGTTAAATTAAATAGACTTTATGGTTAATCATATGGACAATTTCTCTGAGGTTTTTCTCTATTGAATAGGAATAGTTAGTTTTGTATCTGCATCTCTATTTATATAAAAAATAAAAGTTTTGCTAAAATATTCCAATCCAAATACCCAAAAATGCAAAAGCATCCTCTTTTAAAAAGGATGCTTTTGTCGTTTTAAAATAGATATAATTAAATAAAAAAAGACTACATTTTTACGATGATAAATTCGCTACGTCTGTTTTGCTGGTGTTCGGCTTCAGAGCAGGGAACACCATCGGAACAACGGTTTATCGGTTGCGTTTCGCCATAACCTTTGGCGGTTAGACGATTTCGATCGATACCATGTTTTACTATATATTCCAAGGTCGAATTGGCTCTTCTGTCGGACAAACGCTTGTTGTATTGATGCGTTTGGCGGCTATCCGTATGCGATTGAATATCGAGGGTTATGGTTGGATGTTCTTTTAGAACGGTAATTACTTTTTGAAGTTCCACTTCGGCATCCGGACGGATATTCCATTTATCCAGATCAAAATAGATGATTTCGAGGGAAAGCACTTTTGTCAGATCACTGCCTGATTTGATGGGAACACTTTTTTTCTCCAATTCGATATTTAGTGTGGTTTCACCTGTTTTGGCCGGTATGATCACACTGGTTTCCCGGGTTTGATATCCGTCCTTTTCGGCTTTGATATAATAGATTTTATCACAATCGATCGTTTCAAAACGGTATAATCCACCGGAATCGGTTTGGAGCGAATCAATTGATTTCCTATTAGCATCAAAAAGGGATACTTTGGCATTGGCCAACGGTAAGCTCTTTTCCTTATCGGTGATTCTTCCTTTTAGAAGCTGTTTGCAAGGCAATTCTTTAACCTTATAAATATCATCGGATCCTTGTCCGCCATCCCGATTAGAGCTAAAATACCCCATTTGTTTCTGACTATCGATGATTAGCGCAAAATCGTCTTTTGGACTGTTTAAAGGGCTACCTAAATTTTCAGGCACCGAATAACCATTTGCCAGGATTTTGGATTTAAAAATATCCAGTCCGCCAATTCCTAAATGCCCGTCGGAAGCAAAATACAGTTCGTTTTTTTGTGAAACAAACGGAAAGGTTTCCCTTCCGGATGTATTGATGGTTTTTCCCAGATTTTCCGGTTTTCCATAGGTTCCATCGCTATTGATGGTTACTTTATAAATATCGGAATTTCCAAGACTACCCGGCATATCGGACGAAAAATACAGTGTTTTTTCATCCGGACTCAATGCCGGATGCGCCGTACTGTAGTTGTTGCTGTTAAACGGCATTTCGGTTACATTGTCCCATTTTCCTTCAGAAAGTGTCGCTTTGTAGATTTTAAGCTTGATGATCCGATCGGAACTTTTTCCCTTTTTTCTATTGTTGTAATTATTCCGGGTAAAATACATTGTTTTACCATCTTTAGAAAATGCCGGGGTCGATTCATGAAAACGGCTATCAATATTTTTTGAAAACTTTTTTGCAGGTGACAGATAACCCTCCCCAGTGTTCTGTGCTACATAAAATTTAGTAAAATACTGATTGGTCCATTGGTGTTTCCGTTGAAATATGCCCCCGGCATCACGAGCAGAGCTAAACACTAACTCGTTATTATAAAAAGCCGGACCATAATCGGAATATTTAGAATTAATTCTGGTGTTTTCTACCTGAAAACGTCCGGAATTTTCCCGTAATTTCCAAATATAATCCGGATTATTAAGTAGTTCATTAGCCAATTGATCGTTGGTTTTCTTATAGAAAACCAACAGCATTTGGTTGGCTTTATCATAGTGTCCAATCGCTTTTAAAGTTTGAGCATACCGAAAATAAGAAATCGGTTCGACAGTCTGGTTAAGCGTAAAAAGTTTTTCGTACCATTTTTCTGCCTTATCAAGATCCCCGTTAAAATAATAGGAATTGCCCAGTTTTTCAAACAGGTGTGCAGAATTATACCCTTTTTTCGCCACTTTTTCATAAATTTTAATAGCATCTATATAAGCATAATGATCGTATTTTTTATCAGCGTTGCTGATGCTGTTTTTTTGAGGAAAAGTAGCAGAATAACTGATCAAGGCTATTAGCAATATCACTTTTTTTTTCATCATCATACGCTTTAGAAGAAACGCGGTGCTAGCACCCGGTTATAGTTATTTAAAAACTCATATCGAAGAAAAATTTCATGGGATCCCGAATTGTAATTCGCTAATCGCGAGGTTTCGGCATCATAAGCATAGCCGATAAACCAGGAATCGGATACCTGAAATCCGGCCAACGCACTTACAGCAGCATCCCAACGATAGCCAACACCAAGGGTAAGTTTTTCACTGATCAGGAAGTTCCCGGACAGGTCGACTTGTATCGGTGCGCCTTCTACTGCTTTTACCAACAGTGTCGGTTTGAATTTTAATTCACTGCTAAAATCAAATGTGTGTCCGGTGATAAAATAATAGTGTAGTCGTTCTTTGGTCACCGAAACGGAATTATCTTTATAATGTTTGGTTTCCAGAAAATTAGGAACCGAAAAGCCAAAATAGGTATTATCAGAATGCACGTAAATTCCGGCGCCGACATTAGGACTGAAATCCATATTAAGATTTTGAAACTGCGGATCACCCTGCTGTAGTATATTTAGTTTATTAATATCCAGGTTAAACAGATTGGCCGTTGCTTTTAATCCGAAGGAAATTGTATATTCTCTTAAAGGGTGTATACTATACGAAAAATCCATCGAGAAATTGTTTTCAGATGAAGGGCC
Organism: Flavobacterium sp. WV_118_3; assembly: GCF_039778605.1. NCBI lineage: Bacteria > Pseudomonadati > Bacteroidota > Flavobacteriia > Flavobacteriales > Flavobacteriaceae > Flavobacterium > Flavobacterium sp. WV_118_3. The sequence goes on from NZ_CP156060.1 coordinate 1,316,176, forward strand.
TATTCTATCGTTATTAAATGATAGCCCCAAACCGATTTTTTCATTTTTAAGCGGCGTATTTACTGAGAGCATTACGGTAACCGGTGCTCCGTCTAATCCAACCCATTGTTGTCTGTACATCCCAAAAATACTCGTTGTGCCTCGCGAACCCGCATAGGCCGGATTAATCATGATTGTGTTGTACATATATTGTGTATATTGAGCGTCCTGCTGTGAATATCCGATGGTTCCCATCATTATCAATAGTATTTTAAAATATGTTTTCATGTGCGCCTGATTATTAAATTGAACTATATTGTAAAACAGATTAACGAGCCAGATATAGATAACCTGTTTTGCTATGTCCGTCACCATTTTTATCTTTATATTTCAAGATATAATAATAGGTTCCTTCTGGTAACTCGGTTTTTTTACTAAAAGTGGAGCGACCTTCTGATATACCCCGGAATACACGGGTTGTATTATTGTAGCTATCCGTATGAAAGACTAATACACCCCATCTGTTGTAAATTTCAACACTGTTTTGCGGATAAAAAAGGATTCCATCGATATAAAAGACATCATTATTACCATCATCATTTGGTGATACAGCACTATAAACAGTGATCGATTGGGCTGGCTGTATAGTACACCGGTCGTGTATTTCGATATGAATCTCAAAAGTGCTCAGACAGTTCGTATCGATAACAGTATAGCGGATTATATAGTTACCTAACGCTAACAAATTCGGATTTAAAAAATGGTCTGTTACTATAACAGCACTATTATCAGCCGACCAGGTGCCATTTTGAGGTGTATTTTCCGGTAACAGACTGAATAAATCCAATGGTTCGTCATCGACACATAAGGCACCTGATACTTTAGTCGATGCATTAGTATTCACAACATTGACCGTTTGTGTATAAATTTGTGTATTCAAACAGGCATCATTTGCTGTCCAGGTACGAATGATACTATAGGTTTGAGCTGTTTGATCGGTTGTGTTTTCACTATACGCTACTGTTACAGCACCTTCGCAGTTGTCTGTAAAAGTCAGTTCGGGAACCGGTGGAATGTTGGAACAATCCGTATCGATCGCTGTTTCAAGGTCAGAAGTTAATGAAGGTGCAACATCATCTGAAACCGTTATTATCTGAATATGATGAGACTTATTATCACAGGCATCGGTAAAAATCCAGGTTCTTGTAATTATAAATGAATGAGGACAATCTCCAGCTGTTATTGTATCTGTACCTAAAGCGGTCATTTCTCCGGAACAATTATCAATCGCTGTAAGAGTAGGCATTATTGGAATAGCATTACTACACGATACGGTTGTATCCACAGGTGCGTTTTGAATTACCGGCGGCGTTTCATCCTTGAAATTTATATACTGTGTGATCTTGGATGTATTCCCACAAGTATCCGTAAAGACCCAGGTTCTAACGATAGTATAGGAATTCGGGCAACTTTTCTGCATAATAGTATCCTGACCTGCTACCGTTATTTCACCCGAACAGTTGTCTATTGCTGTCAGACTGATCATATCCGGTATTGTATCACCACAGCTCAGTGAAATATCGGCAGGAGCAACTGGAACGACAGGGGCTATACTATCAATAATCTTGATACTTTGTGTCGTGTATGATGTATTGCCACAGTCATCCGTAAATGTCCAGGTTCTAACAATAGTGTAGGAATTCGGACAATTACCCGGAATAGCCATATCCTGACCTTCGACTGTTATTTCTCCCAAGCAATTGTCTATTGCTGTTAAACGGATCATTTCCGGGATTTGGCTATCACAGTCCAGGGTAATGTCTGCTGGACCTACTGGTGCCAACGGTGGAATCGTATCCATAATAGTAATGTTTTGGGATACGCTGGAGGTGTTTTCACAAGCATCCGTAAAAGTCCAGGTTCTGACGATTCTATAAGATCCGGGACTGTTCCCTGGAATACTGGTTTCCTGTGGCATAACCGTGATGGCGCCGGAACAGTTGTCCATTGCAGTCAGGCTGATCATCTCCGGAACGGCATCAACACAATTAACGGTTATATCGTCCGGAGCCGTTGGAGCTACTGGTGGAATAGTATCAGTACTACTAAGGCTGGCCGTAGTTGTTGTTGCGTTTCCACAGGAATCGGTAGCCGTAAAGGTTATTATTGTGTTGTCTAAACAGATGCTTGTTAGATTATTAAAGTCATTGGTCCAGGTAGTCGCCCCACAATTGTCGGTCACAGTAGCGCCACCATTGCTGTTTAACCAATCCTGTAAAGAAGCATTAGTTGTATCGCAAACCACAGTGATATTTTGTGCCGGAGTTGTAATTACCGGTGCAATGTTATCCATTATGGTAATGGTTTGTATTTGCGTGTTTACATTGTCACAATCGTCGGTTAAGGTCCAGGTTCGGGTTATGATTTTTGTTCCGGAACAGTTTCCATCGGCTACCGTATCGGTAAATACCGCCTCCAAACCGGATGCACAATTGTCATTTTCATCGGTTACATCGCCGGTAATGGCAAGGGAAGCGTCGTAATTACAACTTGCATCGGAGTAAATAGTACTATCAGCCGGTACGGTAAATGTAGGGGCAATAGTATCGTTTACGGTTATATTTTGGGATACACTCGAAGTATTCCCGCAATCATCGATAAAAGTCCAGGTTCTAACGATGATATAATTATTGGGACAAATGGCTATAGTGGTCATTTCCTGTGCCGGAACGGTTATCGCTCCAGAACAATTGTCAATTGCTGTTAGACTGATCATCGGTGGAACAGCACCCACACAATCAACGGTTATATCTGCCGGAGGTATTGGTGCTACCGGCGGAATAGTATCAGTACTACTAAGGCTGGCCGCTGTTGTTGTTGCATTTCCACAGGAGTCGGTAGCTGTAAAGGTTACCATTACGCTATCAAAACAGTTGTGTCCCAAAGCATTAAAATCATTGGTCCAGGTTATCCCTCCGCAATTGTCGGTCGCTATAGCTCCACCATTGTTGTTTAGCCAATCCTGTAAAGAAGTATCAGTTGCGTCGCAAGCTACAGTGATATGCTGTGCCGGAGTTGTAATCACAGGTAGAATAGTATCTGATATTGTAATTTGCTGAACATAATTTTGGTTTGTAGAACAGATGCTATTGCTAGTAAAAGTCCGGGTTACAATTAAGGGACAAGTTCCTGATTTTGTATCTACATAAGTAATTGTGTTATCCAATGGCAGGGTAATGATTGTACCACCTGCAGCCAAAAATTGATCATTACTAATTGTTACCGGAGTTTCGCTATAAACTAATCCGGTAATAGCAACAGTGTCGCATCCTTCTATAGTTTGGTTAGCGGGTGCTGTAATTACTGGGGTTGAAGTTATCGTAACTTCAAAATTAGTATAGCAACTAATATTACCGGGTGGAATAGCATAATAGGTTTGGGTTCCAGGAGTTACAGGAAATGGATTGCTACTGGTGTATTCGATTGTGGCCGAATCAACAGGGTAGTTGCTATAGAAATGTGTCCCTGGAATAAAAACGGGGCTTAATTGCGAGTATAAATTTAAACCTGAGGTGTTGCAAAAATCAAAATGCAATAGGTCTGGGGTGTCTTCACATTCCGCAGTCACGTAATCATCTTTTATGATTGAAATACTTAATGGTTCATATATAGGTTCACCAAGACATAAACCCGAAGTTGTATATCCCTGGGTAAAGGATAAGTCTGTTATCGGGACACCCGTAATGGCTCCAACACCGGAGCTGGTACCATTAATAACAACTGCCGGAATACAATTTAAATTTTTTAAAATATTGCAATCATCCGTTACCTTTAGCTTAAAGGTTAATTCACCTAAAATATCCGATGTGTTTGCTGATATAGGTAAGGTTCCTATATCCCATATAATAGAGCCAGATGCGCCTTCATTCGGATTAAATGTTAGGGTATTAGGCGTAGGTAAGGGGTTAAAAAAAATAGTATTTGATCCGCTGCCTTCTATATATTTTGTCATAAAAGGTATCGGTATATGTAACACTGCATTATTGATCGCTTCGGTTCCGTTATTATAGATTTTTATTTTATATTCTATTTCCTGTTCTGGTAAAACGCTCAACGTACCGGAACCGACCGGAGTTCCATCTATATTTGCCACCGTCGTAACAACTTCCAGATTTGGTATATAAGAATCAATTGCCATCGCTATTAAGAAGATAATATAGAAATCACGATTGGTACCATACCGGAATTTTGTTGAAGTTTGGTTATTGGTTATAACACTATTGTTCGGATTAGGTACCATAAAAGCACTAATATCCACACCGGTACTGTTGAGCAAATTAGGATTTCGGGGGCCATCGATATTGATCGAAGAATTAAAAAAATTATTGGGATTATTGCCGGAATGCCTCAGCCTTAACCAACTATTATCACTTTGTTTCTGAATGCTGAAAAAATCACCGGAATATGTACGATCACCTTCTCCTGCCATGACACCTATTTTTATATTTACAGGACCATTTTGTGTAGTATTAAATCCACTTACGGGCAATTCAAAATTATTATTCACTCTTACATATCCATAGCCATCAAAAACAGTTACAGATCTGGAATTCATTTTAGAGTTTTCATAGATTACAATTAATCCCCAACCGCCATAATAACCAGTATTAAATTCGTAGCCCTCTGTTGTGGCAATGTCGGCTACTGTATATTCACCTAAACCATGTTCTTTCACATAGTTGGTGACTTCGGCATAACCCGAATACATATGGGAATCTGTGTCTGTTGGGTAATAAATATCGTTGGGATTGGCAGTGATTGTACTATAATTGGTAGCTCCTGGGCCTTTTATGGAAACTGTTCTCTTGTTAAAGTTTTTTGTTATTGTTTGAGTTGTGTTTCTAATGCCCCTTACACTTGTATAGGCAACAGCGGTTGCCCTATAGTCTGCTAACGATAAATCGTCTCTGATATCTCTTTCCAAAGCATTAATGGTCAAGGTGACACCTGAAGGTTGTGAAAAAATAGTTACAGGCGTAAAGCGGACGCTTCGAATGTTTCCATCTATCAATTCCTGTTGATTGTCGGGTAGTATCCAGTTACCTGAATTGATCCTGTAACGGATGTAAGGAATTTCATTTTGAAATTCAAAATCTACGGAATTGTTCCCCCTAAATTCGTACACAATACTACCATTATTACGAACTGTCATGTTCGTTTGGGTATAAATGATGTTTTCTCCATGATGAATTATTGGATCTTCGTTTACTGGTGTTGGAGGCAAAGTAACATTTTTGGTTACCGTAAAGGTATTTGGGCTAACTCCATCAGTAGCTCTGGCTCTGCCAGACCAGTATAAACCGGCATAAATAATATTTGAACAACTGGGAATAGCGCCGTTTTCCGTAGAAAAAGTTAATGTTGCCGATGACGAATTCAACGTAGTTATATCATTGTCAACATCTACATAGATCATTTCGGAATTATTATTATTAGTATTATCTGTGTAGTTCGCCAATGTTAAGTTTGTATTTCCAATCATGCAAAAATCTCCTTTTACATTGTAGATCTTTTTATTGGGTGAATATTGTGAGGTTCTTTGTTTAAATGGTACTCTTATCTGAGAAAACGTTTCCAGGGCGGTAATAACAAACAAAAATACCAGGGCGCTTTGGATAGAAACTCCAATTTTTAAGGGTATAGTAATATTTTTCATATTAAAACTTTTGCAGGATTATTGTTCGGGTGTGATAAGTGAATAAATAATCAGATAATTGCGCCGACTGTCTGAAAAAAGACTTTTAATGTCTTGGTAACTACAATCATTATCGCAGATCAGGTGGATATACTGTAAGTGTTGGAGTTTCTGAAGATCTGCAATATGAGCTTTAGTGGTATTGTTTTTTGTAATTCGGAGTGTGAGTATTGTAAGTTGATTTGTGTCTCGTTCTGAAAGTAATTGTTTTATTGAGGAAGTGTCGACTTCTGCATAATTTAGCGTGCCGTTTTGTGTTCGGTCATTTACGATTCCGTTTATGATATATAGTTTGGGTTCAACCGATTTTAGATAAGTTTCCATTTTGGTGAAATCGATACCGGTTGTATTTTGACGACTATCATATTGAGTATCTATAAAATCAGTATAGGATATAAAAGTTTGACTATGGACAGTTGTTACCATTAGTAAAAATAGGTATATGACTTTTAATCTTTTTTTTAAAGTGTTCATCGTTTGTTTGTTTTTGTATTAAAGACGACATATGAATCTCCATGCATTAAATAGGGAGTTTAATGCTGAATTGTTTATTATTCTAAAATCTGGAGAATCCTCTTTGTCCCGGTTATAGACGTAAAAGGGTTTTAAATACCTTATTAAAAAATCAGAATGTAGCGAATTACATTAGTAACGGATTGATGATATCCTGATCTTGTGTATTTAAAATAAACTGTGAAATTATAATGATAAAACAGTAATAAATTTTTTATTCTGTATTATTTTGGTGGTATAATTGTTTTTTATAACATAAAGTTATTAAAATGTAGTAAATGTAGTTTACAGGAATCTTACTTTTCGATAAAACGACTTGTTTTATCTTCGAATTAACATTTTTTTGATAGTTGCAGACTGGCATTTTTCTTTTTTTTTGACGTACTTTATAGAATAAATCTTTTTCATCATGAAAAATTTAATTCTAATCCGTCACGCTAAATCGAGCTGGGAAACCCCGAGTAAAGATATTGACAGACCTATTTCTCAAAGAGGTATTCATGATGCCAATATCATTTTTAGTCAGCTAAATGGTTTCTTACCTAAAACGTTTTTAGTCTGGAGTAGTCCCGCTAAACGCGCCAGAGAAACGGCCATGATATTTTCTCAAAATCTGTCAATCCCATACGAGAGTGTTATTATAAATGAGAACTTATATACTTTTGATAGTAAAAATCTTGAAGAAGCCATAAAGAAATGCGAAAACAGGTTCGATAGCCTAATTCTTTTTGGACATAACGAGGCTATCACAGATTTTGTTAATAAATTTGGTGACCTTTATATTGATAATGTGCCCACCGCAGGATTTGTTTCAATAAGCTTTGAACAAAACGAATGGAACACTATTCATAAAGGAAAAACAATAAAAACCTTATTTCCAAGGCAGTTAAAAGTATGACATCTCACGAAAACAGATATATTGAAAGAGAAAAAAGTTGGTTGGCATTTAATGCAAGAGTTTTACAGGAAGCAGCAGACGAAAGTGTTCCATTATTAGACAGACTTCGGTTTTTAGGTATATTTTCCAATAATTTAGACGAGTTTTTTCGCGTACGCTATGCAGCTGTACGCAGGCTAAGTATGGAAGGAATTTCCGGTGAAAAAATCTTAGGTGGTATTTCCGCCCAGCAATTACTAAAAGATATTACCGAAATTGTAATCGAACAACAATCCGAAAGTTTGCGTATTCTCAGTGTCATTGAAAAAATGCTCGAACGTGAGAATATTTTTATTATCAATGAATCTGAAACCAATAAAGAGCAACAAAATTTTATTAAAGAGTTTTTTATCCAGAAGGTAAGCCCCGAATTGGTGACGATTATCCTTAACGATCTGGATGAATTTCCATTGTTAAAAGATACATCCGGTTACCTGGCAATAAAATTGGTGATGAATCCCAAAAACAAGGTTCGGGAGGAATCCGAAATTATCCAGAAAAAAGAAGTGCGTTATGCAGTGGTCGAAATTCCTAAAACGATCAATCGTTTTGTGGTACTTCCATCCAGTAACGACAAACAATATATTATATTGTTAGATGATGTAATTCGCTATAACCTACACAGTATCTTCAATATATTCGATTACGAAAGTATCTCGGCGCATATGATTAAAATTACCCGTGATGCCGAACTCGATATTGATTCCGATCTGAATAAAAGTTTGATCGAAAAAATTTCAACCAGTGTAAAAGACCGTAGGATTGGAGAACCCGTACGTTTTGTTTATGATCAATCGATCGATAAAGATACACTGGCTTTTTTCCTTACCCGAATGAAGATCGATGCGACCGATAGTCTTATTCCCGGCGGACGGTACCACAACCGTCGTGATTATATGGATTTCCCGAATTTAGGACGTTACGATTTGCTTTTTAGACAAAATCCGCCTTTACCGGTCGTTGGTTTAAGTCTGGAAGGAAGTATTCTGGAACGAATTAAACAACAGGATTTTCTGGTTAATGCGCCTTATCAGTCGTTTTCCTATCTGATTAAATTTTTAAGGGAAGCCGCATTGGATCCAAAAGTAACGTCTATCAAAATCACGTTATACCGCCTGGCTAAAAATTCCCAGATTATCAGTTCCCTGATCAATGCTGCTAAAAATGGGAAAAGGGTTATTGTACAAATCGAATTACAGGCACGTTTTGACGAAGCCAGTAATATTTCGTATGCCGAACAAATGCAAACGGAAGGTGTTGAACTGATTTTTGGTGTTAAAGGACTAAAAGTGCATAGTAAAATTTGTGTGATTGAGCGCCTGGAGGAAGGGAAAATTTTTAGATACGGTTTTATTTCTACCGGTAATTTTAACGAAGCTACTGCAAAAATTTATACCGATGTAACACTGCTCACAAGTCACCAGCCGATTTTAAGGGATATTAATCGGATTTTCGATTTCTTTGATGTGAATTACCGCGTGCATCGCTACAAGCATCTGATTGTTTCGCCACATTATACCCGTTCGAAGTTTATCAAACTCATCGAAAGGGAAATGCACAATGCCAAAGAAGGAAAGGAAGCCTATATTAAATTAAAAATGAATAGTTTGTCCGATTTTAAAATGATCGATAAATTATACGAAGCCAGTCGCGCTGGTGTCAAAATTCAACTGATTGTCCGCGGTATTTGTTCCTTGATACCAGGCGTATTGGGAATGAGCGAGAATATTGAAGCGATTAGTATTGTTGACAATTATCTGGAACATGCGCGGATTTATATTTTTGGTAACGAAGGTGATCCGGAAGTCTATATTTCGTCAGCCGATTTTATGACCCGAAATCTCGATGCCCGGGTAGAGGTAACCTGTCCGATTTATGATTCGAATATTAAAAACGAATTAATCGAAACTTTTAATATCGGTTGGAAAGGAAATGTAAAGGCACGATTGCATTCGGAAAATCTGGAAAATAAATACCGGAAACGTCCCAAAGAAAAAATGTTCCGGGCGCAATTGGAAACCTATAATTACTATCGCAACCAAATGGAAGTGATCGTTGAAAAAAAACTCTAATCTGATTTTAGAATAATATGATTTCGATTAAAAAATATGCCGCTATCGATATCGGATCCAATGCTATGCGACTATTGATCACTAATATCGTGGAGCAGGTCGGTAAAGAAACGCAATTTAATAAAAGTGAATTGGTTCGCGTTCCCATTCGTTTGGGACAGGATGCTTTTACTGTGGGCGAAATTACCGATGATAATATCGAGCGAATGGTTGATGCGATGAAAGCGTTTAAGCTGTTAATGAAAGTATATAAAGTAGAACGTTATATGGCTTGTGCTACTTCGGCTATGCGTGAGGCTTATAACGGACAGGAAGTGGCTGATATTATCAAGAAAAAAGCCGATATAAAAATCAATATTATCGACGGAAAAAAAGAAGCTAAAATTATAGCATCTTCCGATTTACGTCACTTTATTAAAACGGATCAAACGTATCTTTATGTAGATGTTGGCGGGGGAAGTACCGAGTTTTCGTTGTTCTCCGAAGGTCAAATGGTTGCTTCCAAATCGTTTAAAAATGGTACGGTTCGTTTACTGAATAATATGGTAAATGAGGTGGTTTGGCAGGAAATTGAAAAATGGATTAAAGTACAAACAGAACCGTATGATCATATTACATTGATCGGTTCCGGTGGAAATATCAATAAATTATTTAAACTTTCCGGGAAATTACAGGAAAAGCCATTGTCGTATGCCTATGTAAACGCACAATATCAATACCTGAATTCATTATCGTACGAACAGCGTATCTCCGAAATCGGTTTAAATCCGGATCGTGCGGATGTCATTATCCCGGCAACGCGGATTTATCTGAATGCTATGAAATGGAGTGGTGCCAAAAATATTTATGTGCCAAAAATAGGTTTATCTGATGGGATTGTTAAGGCTATGTATTACGACAAAATTTAAAAAATGGAGATGACAATTGTTACACCTTCTATAGCGGATTATATAGAGATTACCGATGTATGGGAAGCGTCCGTTCGTGCAACACATACCTTTTTGACGGAAGCCGATATTCAATACTACAAACCGCTGATTTTAAATGAATATCTAAAAGCAGTAAGCCTTTTCTGCACGCATGATCAAAACAAAATTACTGGTTTTCTAGGGGTAGATGACGATAAAATTGAAATGCTTTTTATCTGTCCCGATTATCGTGGAAAAGGAGTAGGTAAAGCTTTGCTTGATTTTGCTGTAAAGGAACTAAAGGCACGAAAAGTTGCTGTAAATGAACAAAATGTACAGGCGGTGGGTTTTTATGAATATCTCGGTTTTAAAACGGTGAAGAGAGAACCTTTGGATCCTAATGGAAAACCGTTCCCGATTTTATCTATGGAGCTTCAAAAATAATAGAACTATTTTTATGAAAACGTTGTTTAAAAAACTGGGGGTTCTGACGGTAGCCGAATTGGATATGCTGGATGATATCCTTACCCAACGAAGTTTAAAAAAAGGGGAATACCTGATAGAGGAAAATACCGTTTGTGATGAAATTGTTTTTATTAAATCCGGAGCGCTGCGTTCTTTTTATATCAATGGTGATGGTGATGAAATTACCAATTGCATCACCTTTGAAAATGAATTAATGTCTGCTTTTTCGAGTTTTGTGACTAAAAAATCAACAGATGAAAACATTCAGGCACTTTTTGATACCGAATTGGAAGTTTTGCATCAGGACGACCTCGAACGCTTGTATTTTCAGAATAGCAACTGGCAAAAGGTGGGACGTATTCTGGCCGAAACCCAATATGTGCAACTGGAAAAAAGAATTGCATCCTTTCAGAAATTTTCCGGTAAAGAACGTTACGAAGAATTGTTCCGATTACAGCCTTTATACATCAAATTGATTCCTTTACAATATCTGGCTTCATTTTTAGGAATTACACCAAGGCATTTGAGCCGTATCCGAAAAGTAGTCTAAGTTTTTAAATTCCGGGAGAATTTACTATTGGACATATGTCTGGTAATTTCTCTCTAATCCTCCAATATTTTTGCAGAAAACAATTCCAGTTATGCAAAAAAACATCCTTATCATTGGAGGAACAGGTCTGATCGGTTCAACCATTTTCCAAATTTTAAAATCCAGAAATCCCGATTGCAACCTGTTTATAGGCAGTCGTAAAGAAAGTAATTCCCCGAATCGGTTGACAATTGATGTGATGGATTATTCCACATTGTCTGAAATTTCCAAACAAGCAATCGACCTGATTGTATTATGCGTAAATGACAAACTAAATAATGTATTGCATTATGCGATCGACAATCAGATCGATTATATCGACATTACCAAACCCACTCCCGATTTGACTGAGGCATTTTCGATTGCCTCTAAAGAAAAGAAATTATCGAGTAAAATTGTATTTAGCTCCGGATGGATGGCGGGTGTTGTGCCCGGTTTACTACAGGATTTAGAAAATACAAAAGCGGTGGAATTATTCGTGTATTATTCGATTAAGGATAAAGCGGGTGAAAGTTCAGCACATTTTATGGCCGAAAATGTCAGCAAACCGTTTCTCCGTTATAAAGAAAATATACCGGTAACGCTCCTACATTTTTTAGATTCCGAAAAATACGATTTTGCCTTTGAAATCGGAAAACGACAGGTTTACAATTTTGATGTCCCGGATTTATTTATTCTGAATACCATTGAAAAAATCCCGACGGTTTCGGTTAAAATGACCTATAGTTCGAAATTGGTAACCTTTTTGTTAGGGATTTTTCAATCCGTCCGATTATTTGATCTTTTGTCGCTAAAAAACAGAAGATTGCTTTTTAGTGCCAACGGAAAAGGGGATAAAACAACCTTTGAAGTATTGACAACTACTACAACCGGAAGAACAAAAACTGTTTTACAAAGTGACAAAGGCCAATCGGAATTAACAGCCTTTGCGACGGTTTTGCATATTGAAAAAATGGGGAATACTTTTTTTTCCAATGGTATTTATTTTAGCCATCAATTGTATAAGTCAAATGAAATGATAACAGGATTAATGACTAATAAAACAATTAAAATCAATACATTTAAACTGTAAAGCAGCGATAGATTTATGAAAAACATATTGATCATTAATGGGCATCCAAATAAAGACAGTTTTAATTTCGCGTTAGCGAATGCGTATATAAAAGGAGCGAAAACAACCGATGCAAAAGTGTCGGTAGTTACAATTGCGGATCTGGAATTCGATCCGAACTTACGATTTGGGTATCAAAAACGAATGGAATTGGAACCGGATTTACAAAAAGCTTGGGAATTGATCAAAGAAGCCGATCATTTAGTTTGGGTACATCCGGTTTGGTGGGGCGGACTTCCGGCGATTACCAAAGGATTCCTGGATCGCCTTTTTTTACCCGGAATGGCATTTCGCTACCGTAAAGATTCGGTTTGGTGGGATAAATTACTAACCGGAAAAACGGCCCGCATTATGACAACACTGGATCAGCCGGGTTTTTATTATTGGCTTGTTTATGGTAAGCCAAGTGTAAATCAGTTAAAAAAAGCTGTCTTGGAATTTTGTGGGGTAAAGCCGGTAAAAGTGTCCTATTTTGGAAGTATAAAAACGTCAAATGCGGAACAACGCAAAAAATGGTTGGAAAAAGCCTTTCGTTTAGGACAAAAACTGGCCTAAAGATTATATATCAAGGTCAAATGTTTTACGCAATAATTCCAAAGCCGGATTGAGGGCTTTTAATTTGTCGAATTTTTCCAAAGCCGTAAAAGCATATTTGGTTTCAACAACTTCATTGACGTGGACATTGATAACAATGTCGTGGTTATGTAATTTTCCGCGTAAATAGCCTAGAAGTTCAATTTTATTATTGTCAAAATCAACTTTGGAGCCTTCGTTTGGCAACTCGAGTTTTATAGTTGTACCATCGGCATCCAAAACCGGATCGTTGATTTGCATATAAGTGGCCATAATTTTTTGCCCTTTATCACTTAAACGTTGTGCAAATTTATTCCATTGCAACAACATATCGGTTTCGGAAAAGGCTTCCCGCGGAAGTTCATCGTGTTGTAATACATTGGCTTTTTGCTGCGCTTCCAGTTCCTTTTTGGCCCGGATACTGGCCAACGAAAAAGCAGAAACTTTCTTTTCGGCATGCAGGTCGGGAGCAATCATAGGTTTAATCTCCGGTGTAACCATTTTTACCGCTACAGGTTCCGGATTAACGGGAACAACTGTTGTGGCAACTTCCTGCGACGGAATATGTACCGGCTCCGGATTGGGTTGCACCTGAGTTTGTGGAATAGCCGTTACTTCCGGACTTGGTGCGACCGGTTTTGGATTATTCCTAAAAAAATCGGGGGGAATTATGTATGACTTAGCTTTTTTTTTTCTCCATCAAAAGTAATGGAGGCCAGTTGCATAAGGCATAATTCAATTAAAAGACGTTGGTTCTGACTGCTTTTGTATTTTAAATCACAATCGTTTGCCACATCAATTCCCTGTAACAGGAATTCCTGAGACGTTTTTTGAGCCTGTTCTTTGTATAAATTCTGTGCCACTTCGCCAGCTTCCAATAATACTAAAGTTGCCGGATTTTTACATACCAATAAATCCCTGAAATGGGAGGCCAGTCCGGCTATAAAATGATGACCATCGAATCCTTTTGCCAGTATATCGTTATAAGCTAACAATAATTCCGGAATCCTGTTTTCCAGAATCAGATCCGTTACTTTAATATAGTATTCGTAATCTAATACGTTTAGGTTTTCGGTTACCGCCTGACGTGTCAGATTAGTCCCGCAATAGGAAACTACACGGTCAAAAATGGACAAAGCATCACGCATCGCACCATCTGCTTTTTGAGCAATGATATGGAGCGCATCGTCCTCAAAAACAATGTTCTGACTTTTGGCTACTTCAGCAAGGTGTTCTTTGGCATCTTTAACGGTAATACGTTTAAAGTCGAAAATCTGACAACGCGACAAAATAGTCGGGATAATCTTATGTTTTTCGGTAGTTGCCAGGATAAAAATAGCATGCTTTGGCGGTTCCTCTAATGTTTTAAGGAAGGCGTTAAAAGCTGCCTGGGAAAGCATATGCACCTCGTCGATGATATATACTTTAAATTTTCCGGTTTGCGGTGGGATACGTACCTGATCAATAAGGTTACGGATATCGTCTACGGAGTTATTCGAAGCCGCATCCAGTTCAAATACATTGAATGCAAAATCTTCATACGGATCATCGTAACCTTCCTGGTTGATTTTACGCGCCAGAATACGCGCACAGGTCGTTTTTCCAACACCACGCGGACCTGTAAATAGTAAGGCCTGCGCCAGATGGTTATTATCGATCGCGTTTAATAAAGTATTGGTAATAGCCTGCTGACCCACTACGTCTTTAAACGTTTGCGGTCTGTATTTACGGGCTGATACGATGAATTGTTCCATGACTTTATATTACAGCAAATATAGCGGTAAAAATAGCAAATTGCAAAACCGGCTGCAGATAGTTTTTAACAATATAAAGGGATAACACGCTATTCGGTTCTGCCTTTTATACTTAGGTCAATTAATACTTTTTCAATGTCATTTTCGGAAGAAGCCAATTGTCCGGCTACAAATACACCTTTTTCTCCGGTAATGGATTTAATGCCATATACGGTCGCTTCATCATCGGGATTGGTTTGGCCTTCGTAACGGTAAATATGAACGATCTCGTAATGGGATGGATTTTGAATAATATCCTGTTCGTGAATATTAAAATCAACCGAAAAACCTTTTTCGGCCAGTTCTTCCAAAGCTTTGGTAACGGTAGCATAGTGATACATACGGATCATGATTTAAAATTTGAGGTTACACTTTAAAGATAAGCATTTTATTCTCAACAGACTATAAAGCAATGTTAAAGTACTGTTGTTTAAAATGCCTGAAACACGAATATTCTACTATCTTTGCAGCTGCAGACCGCCTTATCGTCGTTCCGATTCTTCGGAAGGGAGGAAAGTCCGGACACCACAGAGTAGCATAGCGGGTAACACCCGTCAGTTCCGATTCGTCGGGATTAGGACAAGTGCAACAGAAAGTATGTACAGGTAATGCTGTAGTGAAACCAGGTAAACTCTATGCGGTGAAATGCCATGTATATCAACATTTAAGGGCTGCTCGTCCGTTGTTGAGGGGTAGGCAGATGGATCCCGACAGTAATGTCGGGGCTAGATAAATGATAAGGGTTCCGATGTATCGGAATACAGAATCCGGCTTACAGGTCTGCTTTTTTTTTATGTTAACTGTCAAATTCGTCTTCCTCGTCGGTTACATCTTCTTCCGTATCGTTTTCCAATTCAAAAAAGGAAAATACCGAACCTCCGTAGTTTTTCAAAAAGGAAAAGTTAGCCATATGACTAATAGGAGTATGTTTGGAATGCTCAATGATCATCATACCATCTTCTTCCAGTAGTTCGTTTTCAAATACCAGACTAACAATGCGTTCAAAGTCTTTTTGTTCCATTCCGTAAGGCGGATCGGCAAAAATAATATCAAAAGTAGCTTTGCTTTTTTCTAAAAATTTAAACACATCACTTTTGATCGCTGTAATGTCAAAGTCGAATTCCTTTGCGGTTTTTTTGATAAACGTAACACAGCCATAATCGCCATCTACACTAGTAATTGGCCCGGAACCACGGGACGCAAATTCATAACTGATGTTTCCGGTACCGGCAAACAAATCCAGAACCCGTAATTCTGAAAAATTAAAATAATTGTTTAATATATTAAATAGGGATTCTTTCGACATATCGGTTGTCGGACGAACTGGTAAATTTTTCGGAGGATTGATACGTCTTCCTTTATATTTTCCGGAAATTATTCTCATGAATGAAGGAGGATAAAATTTTCTAAAATACTGTTTTCTTCAAGCGAATAGCGCTCTTGCAAGGCCTGCGTATCCAACAACGCTATATTGCGCACATAACGATAGGCAATTTCATAGCAGGGATGATTCATGGTTATTTTACCTAACAAATTTACGACTACCGTTTCCGGATTGAGCTGTAATTGTTCGAGGGTAAACAATAGATAATACACAAAGTCTTCAGGTGTTTTATACTCAAAAGAATTAAATAATAATAACTTTAAATTATGCGTTATAATTATTTCAAAATGAGTATTTTGAACATGGATAAAAACCTGTTTTTCTTCTTTATTCCGAGACAAATCCAACAAAGCCGAAACCAATGGTGTATTGCTGTTTTTATAGTCAAAACTTCCGAACTGATCAATCAGGAAATTATTCGCATTCACAAACGGAACATATACATTATTCATTTCGTGAACCTCGATTTCATCAAAAGCAAAAAAATCAGATTCAAATACTTTGGTGTTGTATTGCAAATAACTTCCGAGGAAATTCTCATCGAATAGCGCTTTCGGTACAAAAGTGCTAAAGTTATTGTCGTGCAAAACCACAATATCATCATAATGCCGCGTTAACGCAGGATAGTCCACAAATGTTCTCCATAATTGATCTTCCAGCGATTGGGTATAATTAAACGCAACAGACTCTAATTCCAGAATACGATCATTCAGTGTGTCGGTAACACAAAATGAAAATCCGTTTGGAGCGACCTGAAGGGACAATTTTTTATAGTTTTTCAAAGCTATCGTGGCTGTTGATGACATTATCTGAAATCGTAATTGATAGCAAATTTACATTTTTTTTGCCACGGAAACCGATTTGGGATAAAAAAGGTATGTATCTTTGGACTTCTTTTCCGTTGTAGTAGTCACGCGGGTTTTACAACTTCAATATGTTATTTTGGTTTTCATGAATTCCGGTAAATTTTATAATGCTTTAAAACAAAACTTTCCGTATTTGCCCACGCAAAAACAGGATATCTTTTTTCAAAAAATAGCCGATTTTATTACAAACGAAAATGACGATGAAATTTTCCTGCTTAAAGGTTATGCCGGAACGGGAAAAACAACGGTGATTTCTACCATTGTAAACCAATTAAAAGAGGTCAATAAAAAATATGTTTTGTTGGCGCCTACGGGACGCGCGGCAAAGGTAATTTCGAATTATTCTCAAAAACCAGCGTTTACGATTCACAAGCGTATTTATTTTCCGAAAAAGGGAAGTGGTGGCGGTGTTCATTTTACGATGCAACCGAATAAATTTAAAAATACGGTATTTATCGTCGATGAGGCGTCTATGATTTCCGATGCAAATAGCGATTCGGGCATGTATGAGAATGGCTCCTTATTGGACGATCTGATCCTCTATATTTACTCGGGTTATAAATGCAAAATGATTCTGGTAGGTGATACGGCACAGTTGCCTCCGGTAAATATGGAAGTAAGTCCGGCTTTAAATATCGACGGATTGGCGATGAATTACAGCATGGAAATCCAACATATCGAGCTGGATGAAGTCATGCGACAAGAGGAGAAATCGGGAATTTTGTTTAATGCAACCGAATTACGGGAAATTCTAAAATCGCAGTTTATCGATTCGTTTCAATTTCGATTACGCGGTTTTAAAGATATTATCCGATTAACGGATGGCTATGATATACAAGATGCGATCCATCAGGCCTACAGCAATTATAGTATTGAAGATACCGCATTTATAGTGCGTTCCAATAAAAGAGCCAACCAGTACAATCAGCAGATTCGTTCGCGTATTTTGGACAAGGAAAGCGAATTGTCGGCGGGTGATTTTATGATGGTGGTAAAAAACAATTATTTCTGGCTTAAGGATTCCGATGAGGCCGGTTTTATCGCAAATGGCGATATTATTGAGATTCTCGAAATTTTTAAAATTCAGGAGTTATACGGATTCAAATTTGCCAAAGTAAAAATCCGAATGGTCGATTATCCAAATCAGATTCCGTTCGAAACCGTATTAATTCTGGATACAATCACAAGTGAATCACCGTCATTAACTTATGAACAGTCCAATTTATTATATCAGGAAGTACTATTGGATTATCAAGACGAACGTACACAATATCGCAAATTGCAGAAAGTAAAGGCTAATCCGTATTTTAATGCGCTTCAGGTAAAATTTTCATATGCCATTACCTGCCATAAATCGCAAGGTGGACAATGGAATACGGTTTTTATCGAACAACCCTATTTGCCAGAAGGCATTAACCGGGATTATATTCGCTGGTTGTATACCGCTATGACACGAGCCAAAGACAAATTGTATCTTATTGGTTTTAAGGATGAGTATTTTGAAGATTGATTTGTATTTTTAGATTTTAAACAGAAAACATACTATGAAAATAATAGCTGTAATTCCGGCACGATATGCCTCAACGCGTTTTCCTGCCAAATTAATGCAGGATTTGGGCGGTAAAACGGTGATTTTAAGAACCTACGAAAGTGCCTTGCAAACAAACTTATTTGATGATGTTTTTGTGGTTACCGATTCGGATCTTATTTTTCAGGAAATTGTTTCAAATGGCGGTAAGGCGATTATGAGCATCAAGGAACACGAAAGTGGAAGCGATCGGATTGCCGAAGCTATTGAAAACATGGCCGTTGATATTGTTTTTAATGTACAAGGCGACGAACCCTTTATCAACAAAGAACCGCTGGAAAAAGTCCTTGATGTTTTTAGAAACGATACCGAAAAAAAGGTTGATCTGGCCTCTGTGATGCGGGAAATTACCGATATAAAAGAAATTGAAAATCCGAACAATGTAAAAGTTATTGTCGATCAAAAAGGTTTTGCCTTGTATTTTTCCCGTTCGGTGATACCGTATCCGCGCGAAACAAATGTGGGCGTTCGGTATATGCAGCATATCGGGATTTATGCATTCCGCAAGGAAGCCTTATTGGATTTTTACCGTTTGCCGATGCTTTCATTGGAAGCTTCTGAAAAACTGGAACAATTGCGTTATCTCGAATACGGAAAACGTATCCGGATGGTCGAAACGTCCCATGTTGGAATAGGAATCGATACCCCGGACGATTTAGAAAAAGCTCGTAAAATGATCACAAAATAAAAAAAGGAGAAATTAATTTCTCCTTTTTTGTATTCGTATTTTTCTGGACTCTTTTTTCCAGATTCTTTACTCTCGCATATAATCGCCGCCTAAAGTACCACCGCCCCCGCAGAAATACATCAGGTCATAGCGTTCGTTAAATTTAGAAGTCGACACTGTTGCAGTTTTACCCTCAAACGAAATGGTCATAATCGCTTTTAAATCAGGATTATTATCTTTTAAACTAACCTCGATTCGGTTGTTTACCAAAACACCTTTTCCTTTAAATTCACAACCTTTTTTGGTTGCTGCTTTAAAAGTTACCGCCACATCAAATTCGTTATTGATAGTATTGGTTAAGGATAACGTCTGATAATAACCTTTCCCGACTTCACCCTGAATATAGTTTCCGTTAAGTGTTTTCGGTTCCAATGGTTTTTCTTTCGACAAAATATAATGGGATGCCAAATCGGTTTGCACTTCTTTTTTATCCTGATCGAGTATCGCTATGGTGCTATCGGTTTTGATCAGGTAAAATTCTTTCTGATTGTCCGCGAAAGTAACTTCAACATACGGTCCGTTTAACTTCCAGTTTCCCTTTTCGGTTTCGCTGGTTTTATCCCGATCCTGATACAGAATGGTTTTCGAAACGGTCGCATCATCATTAAATGCTACTGTAGTTTCAATTCCGGGGCAATCAGCGCATGGTAAAACACCTTCATACATACCCGAAACGGTTCTGGTTACTTGTGTACTGTCGGCAACGGTCGTTTCTGTAGCTGTATTTCCTGTTTTTTTACAGGCGGTAAGCGATAATAGAGCGACGAATACCAACGATGTTAAAGGTTTTTTCATCATAATTTTTTGTTTTTATTGTTATTTACAACAAACCCTATCAAAAAGCTTACCAAAGTGCACTTTATTTTATGATTTTTTGTAGTCTTTTACAGCGTGTCTCAAATTGGCTCCGAAAGTCGAACGGCAATTAACAATTTTATTTCTTTTTTAATTTCAGATAACGTTGTGCCGCCTGACTCATGGTTACCAATGCTGCACCTAGCATAATAACATCTTTTATTACCAATCGTCCGGCGCCACTCAGATACGGAAATCCGTGTTCGGAATCACCCAAATCAGGAACCCAGGCTTCGGGCGTGGTAATCAAAAAGGATAGCGTCACCAATGACATTCCAAAAGCTAAAAAACTTCCTACAGCCGATACGCCGGGTGCAACAGGATATAATGCAATCAGTATTCCGATTCCAACAATCAAAGCGCCTAAACCATACGAAAAAGCATAGGTGTTATTTTCCTTATGCCAGGCTATATTGTCCGGTTTGTATTCACCTTCTTTATTCATATGGGTTTTATAATCCGGAGCGTCATGATGATAGAAGAAATTCATAAACGGGCTATTCGCAACAAACGGAACGATTCCATTGGCTTCATATCGAAAGGCTTTTAATCCGCCAATCCAGATTAAAACCACAATTAAACCAATTCGCGTTAACTGGATTCCGGTTTGTTGTAAACGGGCCGCATACTCAAATAATTTGTCCATAAATAATGATTTTTAGATTATAAGACAAAGATCCGGCTTATTGTTTAAACAGAAAATAAACAAAAAGGGCTAAGGAATGGACAAAAATCCTTTTCGGATTTTCCATTCTTCTTCGCGAAAGTGTTTGGGCGAAAGTCCGATGTGTTTTTTAAAAAACCGACTAAAATAGTATTCGTCTTTAAAACCAAGATCGGAAGCGATGGTTTTGATTTGCGTATTGGTGTGCAATAATTCCCATTTGGCTTTTGGGATTAGTTTTTCGATTATCAGTGCCGAAACGGTTTTCTGATAATATTGTTTGGTTGCCGTACTAAGGGTTTTAACTGTAGTATTTAATTTTTCGGCATAAAAAGCCGGCTGGTGTTGCGACTGAAAATGTTCGTTAATCAGATTGGTTAATTGTAACAGGTAATCGGGGAGCGGTTGAATATCCGGTGAAATAAGTGTTTCCGTTTGACTTTTTAAACGTGTCAATTTGATCAGGAATATCTTAAGGTAAGAAAAAACAAGTTCGTTTGAAGCCAGTTCTTCTTCTTTGATTTCACTTTTGATATTTTGGAATAACGTCTGCAATTCATCCTGATCTTTCGATGGAATAGTAATTTTGGATGTTGCATAGCTATTATTAAACAACACACCATTGCAACCTACCTGATGGTGATAAGTTTCAATACAAAAGAAATTGGCATGAAATAATAGGAGTGTAGCCTTAGTCGTCCCTTTTGAATGTAATGCAAATGCCTGATACGTATTAAAACAATAGATCTCGTTTTCGGTATAAGGCACTTTCATCAGGTCGGTTTCCACAATTCCGTTACCGCTGTGAATCCATAAAATTGC
This sequence comes from Flavobacterium sp. WV_118_3, assembly GCF_039778605.1. Taxonomy (NCBI): domain Bacteria; kingdom Pseudomonadati; phylum Bacteroidota; class Flavobacteriia; order Flavobacteriales; family Flavobacteriaceae; genus Flavobacterium; species Flavobacterium sp. WV_118_3. The sequence goes on from NZ_CP156060.1 coordinate 1,337,777, forward strand.
AAAATAATTGATATGTAGTGGCCAGCTTTGATCAGCAATTGAAATTTCCGTTGTTAGTATAGGAGTACTTTCTTTGGAGGCTTTTTTAATTTCAAGTGCGATGGTATTTGTTAGCATAATCAGGCCAGTTTTTTAATGGTAAACAATTCGTTATGGTCTTCTACTTTCGGATACATTCGTACCGAATAATTGGGATCAAACCGCGAACGATAATCACTGTTTCGTTGTTTATGATCACTATTTAAAACCATGGTATTAAACAAGATAAAACCATTTATAGTAAGTAAAAAATTAATTCTGTTTATAAAGAATTCTTCAAACAAAAAGTTCGGCATTACCGTATCCTGAAACACATCAATAATGATCAAATCGTATTTTTCACGGGTTTTTAAAACAAACTCAAAAGCATCATCCTGTATAATGGTGAAATTCGGAATCGTATCGATTTGAAAATATTGTTTAGCCAGTGCTATCGCTTCCGGATCGAGTTCCACACCGGTAATTTGGCCTTTAAAGCCAATTTCGTCTGTTAGCGTTTTTACCACACTACCACCGGCTACACCCAAAACAAGGATGCTTTTAAAATTACGTATTCTCTCGAAACCGATATAATGCAGTCCTTTTCGGAGGATTCGCTGTAAACTACCGTAAGAATAATTGGTGTTTTTAGAATCCATTACCAGCTGACCATTGGTCCAGGTAACTTCCAGGTTTTTATTGATTGCTGATTTTTTTTGGTGAATTTTAATCGGGATAAAGTAACTCAGTAGTTTCTTCGATATCATTTGGCAACGTTTTCTATTCGTAAATATAATGCTATTTTTACAGCAAACTTTTTAAAATGAAACAAAATCTTTATCGTTTTCTATTCTTCAAGTGTATGGGCTGGTCGATTAACGGAACCATTGCTCCTGAAATCAAAAAATGTGTGATGATCGTTGTACCACATACGAGTTGGCACGACTTTTACCTTGGTGTATTTACACGCGGAATTATGAATCAGGAAATGAATTTTGTGGCTAAAAAAGAATTATTTACATTCCCTTTTGGAGCCTATTTCCGATGGATGGGCGGTACTCCATTAAACCGTCAAAAAAACGAAAATAAAGTCGATGCAATAGCCAAAGTTTTTGAAAATAAAGCTGTTTTCCGACTCGCTATAGCACCGGAAGGTACCCGAAAAAAAGTAACCGAATGGAAGACAGGGTTTTATTATATCGCCTTAAAAGCAGAAGTCCCTATAATTCCGGTTGCATTTGATTATGGTAAAAAAGAAGTCAAAATCGGTGAGCCATTTTATCCGACAGGAAACCGGGACAACGATTTTGAAATACTGGAACAAAATTATGTCGGTGTAACTGGAAAAATTCCGGAATATAGCTTTGTGCCCCAAAAAAAATCGTAAAAAAATAAACTTTTCTAAAACCATAAACCTATCTCTGTCGTATATACCCTGAAATTAGGCTTTTGTTTTGGTTTTAATTCAGGCTTTTACCAGACAAAACTAATTGGCATCTTTTCTGCCCAGAGTAGGAAAACAGCAGTGGATAAACTGTATTTCCGGTTTTTGGGAGGAAACATCGAGGAAAAATTGCTATGAATTAATGTTAATGAATAATACAGTTTAGGGCAGAAAAGTTTGTTTTTATTTTAAAGTTTGTGGTTGGTTATAGATCTCCGTTGTCAGTCAGTATAGATAACGGAGATTTTATTTTTCTATGTATTCCTTAAAAGTTCCGTTTTTAAAAAAGATTACAATGCGCTCAATCTCGCCGGCATCTTTTAGAGATAAATAAGGCTTCGGTTCTGATACAGCCTTAACGGATTCTTCTGGCGTTGTAAATAAATCGGATGCGACAACAGTAGGCGATGGAGTAGGCATTAACTCTTGTTTTGGAAATGCTCCTTTCCCATTTAAAATCCAGTACAGATCGACTTCCGGATAATAAGCGATTATTTTAAGTATAAAATCTAAACTTGGTTTATTTCTGCCGGAGAGTAGGTGTGATAAACTGGAGCGTTGTACACCAATTGAATCGGCAAAAGCCGAAGCCGAAAGTCCATAATACTCGAGTAGTATTTCCAGTCGTTTGATAAAGTCATCGGTGTTTACCATTGTAAAAACATCTTTTGAGTTAGTGAGTTACAAATGTAAATATTTTTAAAATATAATCAGGGGTTACAATTGTGAATTATCAATTATAACATATAGCACTACTTAATATAAACAAAATTATAATATTGATATAAAACATATTATAATCGATTAAATATAATTAATAACCTGAAATAATATCGTAAACAGCTTTAATCAACTCTTTGTTTACAGTCGTAAATTCAATGTGATTTTTTATGGTTTACAATTGTAATTTATTAGATGTTTACTTTTGTAAATAAAATCAGTCACCGTGGAATTCAAAACATTATTTAAACAGTTTAAAAAAAAGACACTTTCGGGACGCTATATTACCAATAGTGCTATAGAGCCGATTTTAAAACAACTCGGACCCGATTTTAAAGTGAATACTCCGGCCGTGTCCGTTAAACAACAACCTATATATACAGTTGAAGTAGGTCACGGGAATCATAAGATCTATATGTGGTCGCAAATGCATGGTAACGAATCAACGACGACTAAAGCTGTATTCGACTTTATAAATTTATTAAATAGTACAAATCCCTTAGCCATTCAGTTAAAAGAAACGTTTCGTTTTTTGATTGTTCCTATTGCTAATCCGGATGGTGCTGCAGCTTACACAAGGGTTAATGCGAATGAAGTGGATCTAAATCGCGATGCACTCAATTTAAGTCAGCCGGAAAGTAAATTACTACGTGGCTTATATGATACCTTTCAACCGGATTTTTGTTTTAATTTACACGATCAGCGTACAATTTTCGGAGCAGGAAATACCGGAAAACCCGCTACAGTTTCTTTTTTGGCACCTGCCTATAATGAAGAAAGAGAGATCAATTCAGTACGGAAACAGGCCATTGGCATCATTGTTGCTATGAATGTCGCGCTACAAAAGTATATTCCGGGACAAATAGGACGGTTTGACGATGCTTTCAATATGAATTGTATAGGAGATCGCTTTCAGTCATTAGGAACACCAACCATTCTTTTTGAGGCCGGACATTTTCCTGGCGATTATGAAAGAGAGGTGACACGGGAATATATTTTTATAGCTTATTTAGTTGCTTTGACAACTATTTCAAAAAGCGAACATGTTAACAATAAAACAGCTGAATATTTCGATATTCCTCAAAATATGATTGTCTTTTTTGATTTTATTTATAAAAATATCAAAATCGACGCTGTCGATAACCAAAAAATTACTAATTTCGCAGCCCAATATAAAGAAACCCTCGAAAATGATAAAATTGTCTTCGAGGCGTATATTGCGGAAACAGGGACATTATCGGAATATTATGGCCATACCGAATACGATTTCAAAAAGGAAAGCATTCGGAATTCAAATGGAACCATACCGGTAATTAATGACAAAGCTGATTTTTTAGTAGCAAATAAACAGAAAATTGTTAATGGTTTGCTAAAAAAATGACAATTCAGTAATTATACTGAAGAATTAGTGTTAATTTGTCGTAGATTTGCATTTTGAATATAAATTGATAAATATAACTTTATGAGTAAGTTTCGTTTGGATGAAGTAGATCATCAAATTTTAGACATGTTGATTGATAATACGCGAGTGCCTTTTACCGATATTGCTAAAAAATTGCTGATCTCTGCTGGTACCGTTCACGTACGAGTAAAAAAAATGGAAGATGCAGGAATTATTCAAGGGTCTTCGTTAACACTGGATTACGAGAAATTGGGATATTCCTTTATCGCTTACGTTGGGGTTTTCCTTCACAATACTTCTCAAACCAAATTTGTATTAGAGCGTATTAATGAAATTCCTTTTGTTACCGTAGCACACGTTACTACTGGTAAATTTAATATTTTCTGTAAAATCAGAGCTAAAGATACCAAACATGCTAAAGAAGTTATCTTTATGATTGATGATATTGATGGTGTCTACAGAACAGAAACTATGATTTCATTGGAAGAAAGTATTAACGACAAAAAACGTCTGATGCACACTATCTTTAAAGATATGTAATATTTGACTATATTTTAAGAAACCCTCAGCTAATCCTGAGGGTTTTTCTTTTTACATTTACACCAACCTTAAAACAGAACCAATGAAACCTATCGAATTAGATCCGTCTGAGTACGCACCGTATTACCAAACCTATATAAATGCACTGGATCCGGCTATTGATCTTATAGACGAACTGGAAATTAGTCTTTACAGTACGATTCGGTTTATCCAGGATATTCCAATGGATAAATTCGATTATCGCTATGAAGAAGGGAAGTGGACGATTAAGGAAATTATCCAGCACATTATTGATACGGAACGAATATTTGCTTACCGTGCTTTGCGTTTTTCCCGTAATGACACAACGGAATTACCCGGATTTGACGAAAATAGTTTTGCCGATGTTGTAAATCCGGTGGCTAATAAACGTCATTTAAAGGATTTATTAACGGAATTGACTATTGTACGGCAAGCTACTATTACTTTATTTAAAAGTTATACTCCTGAAGATTTGTTAAAATCGGGGATCGCTTCTCAAAACCGGATGTCGGTTCGTGCCTTAGGATTCATGATCATCGGGCATCAAAACCATCATGTCCGGGTATATCAGGAACGCTATTTATCATAATAGAAAGAGCCACGCTTAGCGTGGCTCTTTTAGTATTTAGTTGTTGTTATACAATTGTTGTTGGAGGTAGTAGGATGCTATCTGGTAGTAGGCAATCGTTTCCTGTGTTAATTCCTTGCGTTCTCCGCTAAGTGGTTGTTGTTCGAAAAATAACGGTATGGCTTTGCTTCCTTTGGCTACCGGCTGTAATTCAAGGGAAAACTGTTTTACTTTTCGTACCGGTGATAATATGGTTAAGATATTGTCTTTTATAAAACCAAGATCCTGATACGTAGCAATCAAAGCACGTGGGTGGTAGCCGCTTTGAAGTACATCCTGTCCAAAGAATTTACTTTTGTAATTAAAGTTAAGAATTCCCATTAAGGTTGGCATCAAGTCAATTTGAGACATTAATATGTTATTCTGACCCGGTGTGATAAAACCTGGTGCATAAATCATTGCCGGGATATGGTATTTATCAAGTGGTAGTTCTGTTTTTCCGGCACTCGAAGCACAATGGTCGGCTACAATTACAAAAACAGTATTGTTAAACCAAGGTTGTTTTTGTGCTGCTTCAAAGAATTTGCGAAGCGCGTAATCGGTATATTTTACACCACCTTCCCGTTGTTTTGAATCGGAAGGAATATCAATTTTGTTGTCAGGATACGTAAAAGGTCTGTGGTTACTCACCGTCATAATATGGTTAAAAAACGGTTTGCCTTCTTTGGCTTCGTCGTTCATAACCTTGATTGCCTTTGTAAACATGTCTTCATCGCAAACACCCCAAATGTTTTGGAATGTAATTTCTTCAGGTGTAAATGTCGTTTTATCGACAATATCATAGTTGTTTCCGCCAAAAAAGTCCCGCATATTATCAAAATAGGCATCGCCCCCATACATATATTTCACATTATATCCTTTTTGCTGGAATATATGACCTGTGGAGAATTTATTTTTGTTGTCTTTTCGTTTTACAACACTTTCACCGGCTGTAGGAGGTAAAGACAAGGTTACGGCTTCCAATCCGCGAACGGTACGGTTTCCGGTAGCATATAAATTGGTAAAGAAAAGACTTTGTTCTGCCAGTGAATCCAGGAAAGGGGTAATATTTTGTTCGTTACCATAGGCTTTCATAAATTCAGCACTTAGGCTTTCTACAGTAATTAACACAACATTTTTATGCGTTTCAGGTCCTTTACCGGTTATCTGTCTTTCCATCGTATTTCCGCCTAATTCCGGAATTTGTTTACGCAGTAAGGCAAATGCCTCATCTTGGGGTACATTCGTATAAAATTTAAAGTAGTCCAGTTCACTGTTTTTAAACGCCAGGAAAAAACGATAGCTACCATTGGCTTCCAGTTCGTTGACAAAAACATTCTGAGAATCTTCTAGTCGTGCCAATGCCGGTATTGCGGTTATTGAAAGGCCGAATAATACGGCATAACCAATAGTAATGGCAATTTTTTCTTTAAAGGTTGGCAGATTGTCCAGATAGTTTCGGGATCTTTTTACCACAAACCAGGTAACCAGTACGGCAACAATTCCGATTCCTGTAAAAAGCGGAACTACCGGATAGGATTCCATAATGTTCCCGATCACGGTGTTGGTATAAACCAGATAATCAACAGCTATGAAATTATAGCGTACACCAAATTCGTTCCAAAAGAAAAACTCACTAACCGTATTCTGTAGAATACAAAGGACAAAAATGAATATCGTAATGGAATATAAGGCCAATCGGATTTTAGAGCGATATTTGGGTAATAATAACAGTGCTCCAAACAGTACTGTTTTCAATGCGACAAAGCTAATTCCTATTTCAGGGAGTACACCTCCGTATTCGTTTAAAATGGTATTTCCAAAGCTAACATAGGCTAGCAATGCGACTAATCCACCAAAAATCAGATAGCCCCAAGGCTTGTAAAATTTTGAGTTTGAGAGAAAAACAAGATAAAGCCATAATAGAGATCCTATGATCACAAAAACAAAGAAATCTGAAATAACTCCGATTCCAAATATCTTTACGATCTCAAAAAAGCTAAACTTTGCCTGTGTTATCGGATGGAAAATCAAGACTATTCTTAAAATAATACTTGCGGTAATGTAAAATAACAATAAATTGTAAAAAGGAGTTAACTTTTTAAGATAGGAAATCATAATATAGTTTTTAGCAAAAATATAAAAAAAGCCGTACGATATTGAATTTTAAAAAAGTTGCACTTAAAATTGCATACTTTTGCATGAATAATTCACTATCGGTAATTTTAATGAAATACATCCACTTTATTGTTAACCCTATTTCCGGAAAAGGAAAACACAAGATTGCGAAACAGGATTTAGAACAATTTTTTCCATCGGAAGACTATACGTTAGTCGTTGAATATTCGGAATATAAAAAGCATGCTATTACTCTAACCCGTGATGCAGTGGCTAAAAAACCGGATATAATAGTCGCTTGTGGTGGAGATGGGACAATTCATGAGGTGGCTTCAGGGTTGGTTAATACCGATATCGCACTGGGAATTTTACCGGTAGGGTCGGGTAATGGTCTTGCTTCAAATCTGAATATAGCCAAAGATTTTAAAAAGGCAGTAGCATTAATAAAAAACGGACAACCTTCTGCTATTGATGTCGGAATGGTTAACGAGTACTATTTCTTTAGCAATATGGGAATTGGTATCGATGCCAAAATTATTCAGAAATACGAAAGTATGCCAACACGTAATCTTTCATCTTATATAAAAGCGTCGTTGTTTGCTGCTGCAAATTATAAGCCCCATAGCGCCATTGTGCATTGTAATGGTAAAACTTTCGAAACGAATCCGATGTTGTTTTTTATTTCTAATTCGAACGAAATGGGATACAATATGAGTTTAACACCAAAAGCCAGTCTTCAGGATGGTTGGCTGGACTTATTGATCGTCCCAAAATTGAATATCCTGGAACAAATGTATTTCGGAGCCTTGGTGTTGTTAAACAAAACCGAGCGTTTTAAAAAAGCCAGTCATCAGCTTATAAAAGAAGTTCATGTGGAAGTCTCCGGACAGGATATGATACCGATGCAATTGGATGGTGAATATTATCAATTCAACGAAAATAAGTTTAAAATCAGTATATTACAAGAGTCACTTCGTGTAATAGTATAGCTTTTTCATGAGATTAAATAAAAAAATAAAACAAAAGCTTGTTTTTTTGTTTTATTTGTCAATATCTTTGTGAACACAAAAAATAAAAATGTTTAGCAATCAATTACATCATCATCATTATTCCTCCGCTCAAGCGAAGTTATAATGGTATGTATCTAACATATATATATTTAACCCGTTTGAGTACATCAAACGGGTTTTTCTTTTCTTCTTCGTTGCTGTACTCAAACTTATTCCTGTTTTTTTATGAGTACATTAAAAATTGCCCTTCAAAAATCGGGCAGACTAAGCGAAGATAGCCTTAGCTTACTAAAAAAATGCGGCTTTTCTATCGAAACTGAAAGCGGTGAGTTAAAAGCCAGTGTCGCAAATTTCCCGCTGGAAATCCTTTTTCTACGGAATTCCGATATTCCGCAATACCTAATGGATGGTGTGGCTGATCTTGCTATTATTGGTCAGAACTTATTAGCTGAAAAAGAATTTCCTATTGAAACGATAATGCCGTTAGGGTTTTCGAAGTGTCGTGTGGCTGTAGCGGTTCCTAAAGCCTTTTCCTTTACATCAATTAGTGATCTTAACGGATTAAGAATTGCGACCTCTTATCCGGAAACAACCAGACGTTATTTTAAATCTCAAAATGTTAGGATCGAATTGCATCAGATTTCGGGTTCTGTCGAAATAGCTCCTAATATTGACCTGGCTGACGCGATCGTAGATATTGTCTCTTCCGGAAATACACTTGCTAAAAACAACCTGAAAGAAGTAGCAGTAATCCTTGAAAGTGAGGCTGTTTTGGCTGTATCTCCAAAAATAAAACTGAATAGTAAAATAATCCTGGAGCGTTTTCTGTTTCGGTTGCAATCCGTTTTAAGAGCTTCTCAATCCAAATATCTTATGATGAATGTTCCGAATACCAAAATACAGGAAATAAGTGAATTATTACCGGTCTTAAAAAGTGCTACTGTTGTTCCGTTAAGTCTCGAAGGATGGAGTAGTTTCCAGACGGTTATTAATGAAACGGCATTTTGGGATGTTATTGATAAACTTAAAGCCAGTGGCGCTCAGGACATACTGGTTTGTCCAATCGAAAAAATTGCATTATGAAAATAATTAAAAATCCAACACGAAATACCTGGGGAGAACTAACCAAGCGCCCTATACAAAGTTATGAAGCAATCGAAGCTACTGTAAAACTGATTTTCAAGGAAGTTGCTGTAAAAGGGGATGCCGCTATATATAAATATACGGATATTTTTGATGGTGTCAGACTGGAAAATCTGATAGTTACAGAAGCAGAAATACAGGAAGCTGTACAACAGGTTTCAACCGATCTGAAAGCAGCAATTCAGCTTGCAAAAAATAATATAAAGCGTTTTCACAAAAAACAAAATACAATTCCAATCAGTCTCGAAACCATGCCCGGAATCCTGTGCTGGATGGAAAAAAAACCAATTCAAAAAGTTGGTTTATATATTCCGGGTGGAACGGCTCCGCTATTTTCTACCGTTTTAATGCTGGCTATTCCGGCGCAATTGGCCGGTTGCAGTGAAATTGTGCTTTGTTCTCCACCAGATCCATCGGGAAAAATTAATCCGGCCATTTTATATGCAGCGCATATCTGTGGGGTTACTACGATTATAAAATCCGGAGGGATTCCTGCAATTGCCGGAATGACATTCGGAACGGAAACAATTCCTAAAGTATATAAAATCTTTGGCCCCGGAAATCAGTTTGTAACGGGTGCCAAACAGTTCGCAACGCAATTCGGAACGGCTATAGATATGCCAGCCGGACCATCAGAATTACTCGTTTTTGCCGATACGACTGCAAATGCTTCTTTTGTTGCAGCCGATTTATTAAGTCAGGCAGAACATGGAAAAGACAGTCAGGTGGTTTTGGTTTCCAATAGTGTAAGCTTACTGCAAAAAGTTATCCGGGAAATACCCCGTCAGTTAGCGGGTTTACCCCGACAGGAAATTGTAAAAGAAGCATTACGTAAAGCACGATTTATCTATATTGAAAACCAAATCGAAGCACTCGATTTTATAAATGAATATGCTCCGGAGCATTTTATAATCTGCGCTAGTAATGAGGCTTTTTTTATACGAGGAATTCAGAATGCAGGATCCGTTTTTGTAGGGAATTATTCTCCCGAAAGTGCGGGCGATTATGCTTCCGGAACCAATCATACGTTACCAACCAATGGTTTTGCCCGGAATTATAGCGGAATTACATTGGATAGTTTTCAGAAAACGATCAGTTTTCAAAAGTTATCACCGGAAGGTATTTCGGCTATCGGGAAAAGTATTGAAGTTATGGCTACGACCGAAGGTCTTGAAGCACATAAAAATGCCGTTACCATCCGATTAAAACAATTACAGGATGAAAACAATTGATCTGAATAAACTGGTCCGAAGTACGATTTTAAAAATGAAACCGTATACCTCGGCCAGAGATGAGTATCCTACGGTTGTCGAAGGAATGATTTTTCTGGATGCTAATGAAAATCCGTTCGAAAAGGGTTGGAACCGCTATCCGGATTCAAAACAATTCGCGGTAAAACAGAAAATCGGAAGTATAAAAGCTATCGCAGAAAATCGGATTACGTTAGGTAACGGAAGTGATGAGATACTGGATTTGATTTTTAGGGTCTTTTGTGAACCGGGAAAGGACAATATAATTAGTTTGCCGCCAACGTATGGGATGTACTCGGTATTAGCTGATTTAAACGATATTGAAAATCGGGAAGTATTGCTAAATGTCGATTTTCAACCGGATATTCCAAAAATTTTAGCACAAGTCGACAAACATACAAAGCTACTTTTCCTTTGTTCACCGAATAATCCAACCGGGAATTTAGTGTCTGAAGAAACTATTGTTATGCTTTTAAACCGTTTTAACGGAATTGTAGTAGTGGATGAAGCCTATATCGATTTTACAACACAGCAAAGCTGGGCTAAAAGAGGAATTGCTTTTGAAAATCTAATTGTGATTCAAACACTTTCCAAAGCCTATGGAATGGCCGGCATCCGATTGGGTATGGCTTTTGCTTCGCCCGAAATTACAGCACTTTTACACAAAATAAAACCACCGTATAATATCAGTACGTTATCACAGGAAAAAGTGCTGCTAATGGATCCGAATATAGAAAAGGAAGTTTCTTTAATTCAAAAGGATAAAGAAACATTAATTAAAGTTTTACTTAAAGTAAGTTTTATTGAAAAAATATATCCGTCGGATGCCAATTTTATATTAATCCGTGTCGACGATGCCGACAAAAGATACCGTCAATTATTGGACAATGGTATCGTAGTTCGGAATAGGAATCAATATCCGTTATGTGACAATTGCTTGCGGATTACAATTGGAACGCCCGACGAAAACAAGACATTACTTGAGGTTATCTCTAAAATTCAAAAAATGGAATTATGAAAAGAATACTTTTTATCGATCGCGACGGAACGTTGGTAAAAGAACCCAACGATTATAAGGTGGATTCCTTCGAAAAGCTGGAATTTTACCCGGAAGTGTTCCGTTATTTAGGAAAAATAGCCTCGGAGCTCGATTTCGAATTGGTCATGGTTACCAATCAGGATGGATTAGGGACGGCCGATTATCCCGAATCGGTATTCAATCCGATACAGGATTTTATTCTTAAAAGCTTTAAAAATGAATCCGTTGTCTTTGATGCAATTTATATCGACCGAAGTTTTCCGGAAGCCAATAGTCCCAACCGAAAACCCCGGACCGGAATGTTGCAAAAATATTTGAACAATCCGGAATATGATTTAAAACATTCCTATGTTATCGGCGACCGTTATACAGATGTGGAATTAGCTAAAAATATGGGTTGTAAGGCCATTTTGATCAATGAAGACGAAAACCTGGGCGCTACAGAACTTTCAGTCAACGTAAATGAACTTCTGGATACTATCGCTTTAAAAACAGTTGACTGGAAGGCCATTTATGATTTTTTAAAACTCCCACAACGCAAGGCTCTGATAACCCGCAAAACGGAGGAAACCGAGGTGACAGTAAAATTAAACATTGACGGTTCGGGACAAAGTAGCATTACAACCGGAATTTCTTTTTTTGATCATATGTTAAATCAACTGGCGCGTCATGGACAATTGGATCTGGAAATCAATGCTATTGGCGATCTCGAAGTAGACGAACATCATACTATTGAGGACACAGCAATTACGCTCGGAATGGCTTTTGCTGCAGCTTTGTCAAACAAACAAGGGATTGAGCGCTATGGTTTTACGCTTCCAATGGACGATTGTCTGGCTCAGGTTGCTATTGATTTTGGCGGTCGAAGCTGGTTGGTATGGGAAGCCGATTTTAAAAGGGAATATATCGGGCAAATGCCAACGGAAATGTTTTTCCATTTTTTTAAATCGTTTACCGATGAAGCCAGAGTTAACCTGAATATTAAAGCCGAAGGCAACAACGAACACCATAAAATTGAAGCTATTTTTAAAGCCTTTGCAAAAGCGATTAAAATGGCCTTAAAACGCGACCCGGATAGAATGATTCTACCGTCAACAAAAGAGTTTTTATAATGAAAATAGCAATTATTGATTATGGTGCGGGAAATATACAAAGTGTTGTATTTGCCTTGGAACGAATGGGTTATTCCGCTACGATTACCACCGATGCCAAACTAATCCGATCGGCCGATAAAGTGATTTTTCCGGGTGTTGGTGAAGCCTCTACGGCAATGACTCGGTTAAAAGAGACAAAACTCGATCGGGTTATTCCGGAATTACAGCAACCCGTATTGGGAATTTGCCTGGGAATGCAGTTGTTGTGCAGGCATACGGAAGAAGGGAATACGAGCGGACTGGGAATTTTTGATACGGCCGTGGTTCGTTTTTCAAACCGGGTTAAAATTCCACAGATCGGCTGGAATACCATTACAGCTATTGAATCCGGCTTATTTCAAGGAATAACCACTGAATCGTATCTGTATTTCGTACATAGCTATTATGTTCCGCTTATTCCGGAATGTATCGCTACAAGCGCTTACGATATCGTTTACAGTTCCGCAATACAAAAAGAGAATTTTTATGGCGTTCAGTTTCATCCGGAAAAAAGCGGGGAAGTTGGCGCACAATTACTGAACAATTTTTTACACTTATGAAAATGAGAATTATTCCGGCACTGGATATTATCGACGGGAAATGTGTCCGCTTATTAAACGGTAATTACCAAAAAATGACGATCTATAGCGATGATCCGCTGGAAATGGCCAAACGATTTGAAGATCACGGTATGCAATACCTGCATTTGGTCGATCTGGACGGTGCCAAATCCAACCGGATAGTCAACTATAAAATACTCGAAAAAATAGCCTCTAAAACCAACCTTATCATTGATTTCGGAGGTGGCATCAAAGCGGATGAAGATTTACGAATCGCTTTTAATAGCGGTGCTGCACAGCTTACAGGCGGTAGTATCGCGGTTAAAGATCCGGAGCGGTTTTCCGGTTGGATACGCGACTATGGAAGTTCCAAAATTATTTTGGGAGCTGACGTTAAAGATACTACGGTGGCTATTTCCGGCTGGTTGGAAGAAAGTGATCAGACAATTATTCCGTTTTTACAGGATTATGTCAAAAAAGGAATTGAATATGTAATCTGTACCGATATTAATCGCGACGGAACCTTAGCAGGTCCTGCTGTCGATTTATATTCCGAATTGCTACAAACCTTTCCGGAAATCAAGCTGATCGCTTCGGGTGGCATTTCAAACGTTGAAACACTGTTAGAACTCGACGAATTGGGTTGCGATGCAGCGATTATCGGAAAAGCGATTTATGAAAACAGAATAAGTTTAAAGGAATTGGAACGACTAATAGTGCAAAGATGATTACAAAACGAATAATTCCCTGTTTGGATATCAGGAACGGACGAACTGTAAAAGGAATTCAGTTTAAAGAAATAACAGATGCCGGCGATCCGGTGAAACTGGCTTATAAATATGCCCGCGATGGAGCGGATGAATTGGTCTTTCTGGATATTACGGCTACTGAAGAAAAAAGAAAAACTTTATTTACAATGGTTCGTGATGTGGCAGCGGAAATCAATATTCCGTTTACGGTTGGTGGTGGAGTAGGCTCTGTATCGGATGTTGAGCAGTTGTTACAAAATGGTGCGGACAAGATTGCGGTAAATTCGGCAGCACTTGAAAATCCGGGATTGGTAACCGAATTAGCCAAACGTTTTGGCAGTCAGTGTATCGTGGCGGCTATTGATGCAAAGCTTGTGGGGGATCGATGGAAGGTTTTCCGGACGGGAGGAAAGCGCGAAACCAAATGGGAACTCCTGGATTGGGCAAAGCAGATCACCGAAAACGGAGCCGGTGAAATTCTTTTTACAGCCATTGATCACGACGGAAGAAAACAGGGTTTTGCTAATACTATGCTGGCAGAACTAAACAAAACGGTAAACGTTCCCATAATTGCGTCGGGTGGTGCCGGTAAAATAGCCGATTTTATAGCTGTTTTTAACGACGGTAAAGCCGACGCGGCACTTGCTGCAAGTGTGTTTCACTATGATACCATTCCGATTCCGGTATTAAAACAAGTATTAAAAGAACAAAATATTCCTGTCAGAATTGTATAATTATGAAACCTAACTTTTCAAAATCGAAAAACGGTTTGCTTCCGGTCATTGTTCAGGATGCAACTACTAAAACTGTTTTAATGCTGGGCTATATGAATGAAACCGCCTATAACACTACGCTGGAAACCGGAAAGGTGACTTTTTTTAGCCGCAGTCGTAATGGGATATGGGTAAAAGGCGAAAAAAGTGGTAATTTTTTACATCTTATAAGCCTTGAAACCGATTGCGATAACGATACGCTTTTGGCTCAGGTGCATCCGGAAGGCCCGGTTTGTCATAAAGGAACGGATAGCTGTTGGGGCGAATCCAACAAAATGGATTTTGGCTTTTTGTCGGAATTGGAACAATGCATCCGGGAACGTAAAGAAGAACCTCGGGAAAATAGCTATATCAGTCATTTATGGTCCAAAGGGATTAATAAAATGGCACAAAAAGTAGGTGAAGAAGCCGTAGAAATGGTTATCGAAGCCAAAGATTCGGATGCCGCTCTATTTTTAAACGAAAGTGCCGATCTGCTTTTTCATTATTTAATATTGCTACAGGCTAAAGGATTTCAGTTGCAGGATGTTGTCGAAATTCTGAAAAAAAGGAGCCGTTAATTGTAAAATGACAATCAAAAAATCGTACTTTTAAAAGAAAAAATGATCACAAAAGCGGAACTGGATATCCTTATAACGTTACGAAACAACAATAATCGGGAATGGTTTACCGAACATAAAAAAGAATTTCAACAACACGAAAAAAAGGCAAAAGCATTTTTTCAGGAAGTATACGACGAACTGGGGAAACAGGATAGTATCGAAAAAATGCAGATTTTCAGAATCTACCGCGATGTCCGTTTTTCAAAAGATAAAGCACCTTATAAAAATCATTTTAGCGTCGGTTTTACCCGAACCAAACCGTTGTTACGCGGTGGTTATTATTTACATATCGAACCGGGAGCCAGTTTTGTAGGCGGTGGTTTTTGGGACCCGAATGCTGAAGACCTAAACCGAATCCGCAAGGAGTTTGAAATGGATGATGAAGAAATCAGAACTATTATTTCGGATCCTGCTTTTAAAAGTTTTTTTGGAACTCTGGAAGGCGAGGAGTTAAAAACAGCTCCAAAAGGATTCGACAAAACGCATCCGGCCATTGATCTGATCCGTAAAAAACAATACCTGATTTCCAGAAGTTTTACCGACAAGGAGGTAACAAGTCCTGATTTTAAAAAAGAAGTATTGGCGACCTTCCAGGCGATGCGTCCGTTTTTTGATTATATGAGCGAAGTCTTGTCAACAAACCTTAACGGCGAACCCTTGTATTAATCTGGTATGGTTTCTGCATCGTATGGATCCGTATAAAAATAGAAAATATGAGAAAACTCGGAATTGTAATGCTGCTTACTATAGTAGGCGCCTGTAACAGTACAAAAAACAAGGAAAACACGACACCAAAGGAAATGGTTTCCGAAAATCCCGATCGGGTTTATTTTAAAGCCATTGGAACGGAACCTTTTTGGGGTGTGGAAATAAGCAACAATCAGATTAAATATACCACACCGGAAGATCCTGAAGGAATCCTGTTTCCACCGACAAAACCGGTTCGTGTAATGGATGCAAATATCAAAACTTACCAAAGCAAATCGAAAGCCGGCGAAATAAAAATTACGATTACCTACGGAAAATGTTCCGACGGCATGTCGGATATGGAACACGATTATTCCGTAACGGTTGCTTTAAAAAAAGCGGGGGAAGCAGCATTTAAAGACCTTAGAGGTTGCGGGAATTATATTGTAGATTACCGATTACACGACATTTGGGCATTGGAAGAAATGGAAGGTCAAAAAATTAGCGATTCCGATTTTAACAAACGGCCTTTTATGGAAATCAAAGCCAGGGAAGCTACTTTTGGCGGAGTTGCCGGATGCAATCGTATGTTTGGAAAATTATTTTCAGAACAGGAATTGTTACGCTTTACCAATGTCGGCCTCACCCGAATGGCCTGCGATAAAATGGCGAACGAAGCCAAATTTATAAAAGCCCTGGAAAGCAGTACGGCTTACGAAATAAAAAATAATAGGTTATATCTGTCAAATCCCGATGGCTTAAAATTGGTATTTAAAAAAGTAGATTAACCCTAATTGATTATTAATAAATGAATTGAGTCTTTATTCTAAATTAACACTTTAAGATAAAGACTCTTTCTTTTTTAATAAAAGAGAATCGGGTTTAACGAATCCTTATGATTTTAATTTCTATTTTTGTGAAAACGCTCCCGTACTATGAAATTATTAATCGTTGAAGACGAGCCCAATCTGCTTTCGGCTTTACGGAAAGGACTTTCCGAAAAAAACCACGACGTAAGTGCAGCATTAGACGGAACAACAGCCCTGGAAATGATTCAGTATACCCAATTCGATGTAATCGTATTGGATGTGATGCTACCCGATATTAACGGAATTGAAATTTGCCGCCGTTTACGCGCTGCCGGAAATTTTGTTCCGATACTGATGCTTACAGCACTTAGCAGTAGCGATAATATTGTTCACGGATTAAATGCCGGTGCCGACGATTATCTGACCAAACCTTTTCAGTTTTCAGAACTCGAAGCCCGGTTGAATGCGTTGGCCCGAAGAGCCGGACAAGATCAGAAACCGGCTGAAAAAATAACTATCGATGATCTTGAGATTGATGTTCGTACCAAAATGGTAAAACGAAACGGGGAGACAATTGTGCTTACAGCAAAAGAGTTTAACCTCCTGTATTATCTGGCCAAAAATTCAGACATTATACTTTCCCGCGCTAAAATTCTCGATAATGTCTGGAATATCAATTTTGATATGAATACCAATGTTGTGGATGTGTATATCAATTATTTGCGAAAAAAGATTGATCATCCATACGAACACAAATTAATCCATACCATAAAAGGATTGGGGTATGTTATAAAGGAATAATATGCAGATCAAAAAGAAAATCACCGTTACCTATATTGCACTGTCCGGATTTAGCACCCTTTTGTTATGTACGGTCGTGTTTGTCCTGTTTCGTCAAAACAACCAGTATTATTTTAGAAAGCGACTGGAAGACCGGGCAAAAATTGTCGCATCCATCCATTATCAACAGGATCCTGTAAAAGCAAAATACTATCAGGAGCTCAAAAACAATGGAATGGAAGAACTTAAAGAAGAAAGGGAATATGTCTTAAAAATAAACAGCGCCAGTTCGTTCGAATACAATACCGAATTGCATTTGCCACCGGAGTTTTATACCTCGGTGATGAAGAATCATTCCGGATGGATCGAAGAAGCGGGCGTTTATTATTACGGTCAGGTTTTTAATGAAGCCGGTACCAATTATATGGTAATCATTTCTGCAAAAGATTTACGCGGCAGCGATAGTACACTTTTTATTACCCGTATCTTGTTGTTGTGTGGTTTGGGATTTATCATCCTGGCGTATTTTTTTGGCCGTTTTCTGGCTTTGCGGGTCATCAATCCCGTGTCGCGTATCACCAGTGAGGTAAAACGGATCAGCGCCTCTAATTTGCATAACCGCTTACCAGAAGTGAACGATTCGGATGAAATTGCCGATCTGACGAAGACGTTTAACGATATGCTGGATCGTCTGGAAACCTCTTTCGAAATCCAGGCCAATTTCATCAATAATGCCTCTCACGAACTCAAAACACCAATTGCTACCATTATGGCCGAAGCAGAGGTAACGCTGTTAAAAGACCGGAATACCGAGGAATACACTACAACTTTAAATAATATTCATAAACAGGCATCCCGTTTGAGTAACCTGACCGAGAGTTTGTTAAAACTCACGCAAACGGGTTACGACGGTAAAAAACAGGTTCAGGATATTGTTCGTATTGACGATTTGTTATTGGATGTCAAAAGCGATCTCGACAAAATTTATCCAGGTAACCGCGTTAGTATCAATATGAGTGATATTCCGGAAGAAGATTCCTTATTGGTTTTACCCTGTAACAAACCGCTTTTAGAACTTGCTATTGGAAATATCATCACCAACGGTGTTAAATATTCTGATAATGAAGAGGTATTTGTGAATCTTACCGCCAATAAAGAACAATTAAAAATTGTAATCTCAGATATCGGAATCGGAATCCCTCCGGAAGATATTCCGTATTTATACGAACCGTTTTTCCGCGGTAAAAAAGCATCCCGTTATGTGGGCTATGGCCTCGGACTTCCACTGGCTATGAAGATTATCCGTATGCATAACGGCGAATTATCGATACAATCGGAAGCCGATAAAGGTACTATTGTAACCATCATTTTTAAGCATTAAGCGTATATTAAATTTTCTAATGTTAATTTTTAGAATATTCTAATTTTAATTTAATTCCCTTCTCATCCCGGTGTAGTTGTTTTGCTGGTATAAATCATAAACAATTACACCGATGCATAATATTCTTATTCCTACCGCTTTTGAAGCCGATACACTTTGCGCAGTAAAAACGGCTGTACAACACGCTGATACTAAAAAATGTACGATCGTTTTAGTTACGATCAGCGATTTACCGGATACTTTGTTTTCGCCTTTGTCGGCACTTCGCAGTATGTCTCCCGAAATGACGGAGGCACAATATGCTCTTGTAGACGAATGCCGCGCTATTGTTAAAAAAACAACCAATTGTACTTTAACGGTACGCCATCAGTTTGGTATTTCGGCTCCTTTATTAAAAAATCTGTTAAACCATCTTGAAATCGGATTGGTTATTTTATCACAACGCTACCGATCGGAAACCAATACGTTCCAACGTCATTTTTTAAAATTACTCAGTAATTGTAAAAGTCCGATTTTACATCTGGGACAACATTCCGAAGAGCATCATTTTAATAATGCCTTGTATCTGGAACGTGCTGCCAATGGAATAGGAGTACAGGAATTACAACGAATTGTAAGCGAACGATTTACTTTTAAAATCGTAAGTCAGGCATCGGTATTTGAAGAACGCCCTGAGGAAATCACACCGTTTTTATCGGAAACCATCTCCAAAAACAATATCGATTTATTGGTAGAAACCCGAAAACCGGAAAAAACACGGTTGAAAAAGAATCTGGTGCCACCGGTTCATCAAAATCTGGGACTACCGGTACTTTCCTTACATGAGGAAACCGTCTGATTATTAATCTGAAAAATAAAAAAATATGCTACTAAAAAAAAGAATACCTCTTAAATATGTTTTGGGAAAAATTAAGCTGGAGTTAGCACTGATCTTACTTTATTGCATTGCTTTTGAAGTATTTCATCATACGTTCCAGGCTGTTCCTACCAAAATTCCAATTGCGATACCGTCTATTATCGGTACCATTATCTCGTTATTATTAGCCTTTAAATCCAACCAGGCCTACGACAGATGGTGGGAAGCCCGGATTGTATGGGGCGCGATCGTAAACGATTCCCGTTCGTTACTGCGACAGGTAATCGGATTTTATAAAGATCCGGATTTTTCGACTCAGGCGAACGATTTTAAAGAGCGTTTTGCAAAACGACAGGCCGCATGGTGTTATAGTTTGAGTCAGTCGTTACGTGGGAAAGATCCCATAAAATTGATTCAGTCGTTGTTAACCGAAGAAGAGTTGCGTTTTGTTAAAAAGCACAAACACGTTCCGAATGCTATTTTGATGTTACACGTAAAAGAATTGCGTAAAGCAAACGACGAAGGTAAAATTAATGTCTACCAACAGGTGGAAATCGACAATACCTTAACGCGTTTGTGTGATTCGATGGGGAAATGTGAGCGTATTAAAAATACGATTTTCCCAACGACCTATAGTTTGTACATCCGTTTTACGTTATGTCTGTTTGTAATCTTATTACCATTTGGATTAACCGATTTTCTGGGATGGTTCCGTATACCATTAGTAACAACTATCGGTGCGGCTTTCTTTTTAATCGAAAAGATGGCGATCCATTTACAGGATCCGTTCGAAAACCGACCAACCGACACGCCCATGAATCTGATCTCCAGTAATATTGAAAAAAACCTCTTGCAGATGGTTTATGAGTATCGAAACGAATTCGAGTCAGAGGAGCCGAAATCCGTAGATATCTCGCATATACAACCGGTTAAGGATACTTACTTCGTGTTGTAATGTAAAAGGACAGTGAAAACTGTCCTTTTATATTTTAATCATGTAACGAATAAAAAGCTTCTGTTTGTTTAATGTTTTCCAGCTTATCGTTTTTAAAAATACATAAAAATGAACCGCCCCAAATTTTATCCGGATGTTTGATCATCTGGGAAAACTCGGCTTTTAGTGCCGGATGACCAATACTGTCCTGAGCCTGTTTTTCGGTGAGCCATTCATAATGGATACTTTTATCTGTTGGTTGTAACACCGCACCCGATTTTACTTTTGCTTTATAATGGGTACGATAGGAGACATGTCCAACATGATCATTAAGTCCTTCAAATTTATAGGTAAAAATACCACACAGACTTATTGGTGCCATCTCGAAACCCATCTTTTTTGCCAGTTCGTTGAGCCCTTCCTGTAAACTCAGGTTTTCATTCGAACGAAGAGCCGGTGTCATCCATCCATACGCATTTTTTTCCATTAAGATGTTTCCGGCTTTATTATAAAGCATTAATCGTTGTATGGTATAATTATCATCTTTTTTAGTTTCCTGTTTTGGTGCATCAAAAGCACTACCAAGACCACAAACAATTATCAAAACAATTATCAAAAAATAACGTTTCATAGTATCTCATTTTACGTTAATCTAATTCTAATAACTGCACCTGACTCTTCAGGCGTTCGATCAGTACATTCATCATTCTTTTGTTTAAGTTGGAAGAATTTTTAATGTATTCCTGATATTCATCTACCGTAAAAAGGCCGATGATCATTCCTTTTAACGAATTCCGGAATTTGATATCCCGCTGGATAACATTCTCGATATAGGCCATCTTTTTTTCGGGTGTCAGCGAAAAGAAAACATTTTTCTGTTTTACCGCATAATTCAGGAAAACCTGAATAAAAAGTTCGTTTTGCAGTCGTAAGATCGGACGCAGGATTTTGTTTTGAAAAATTTCTTCGGACGAAGACTGATCCGTGATCATTCCCAAGGCTTCGCCTCTGAGATCGATCAGAAAGGTGTCGCGATTTTCCATTTTTTATTTAAAGTTATAAAAAAACCGCTGTAGGAATACAGCGGTTCTTTATAAGTTATGAATAAGATATTGTTAATTACTTAATTTTAAAAGTAACTCTTCTTACCAATTGTCGTGCGGCTTTCGAATCTTTTGCAACCGAACTATCCACACCGTTTCCGATAATGTTTAATCGGGAAGCGTCAACTCCGGCTTTAACCAAGACATTTTTAACGTTTTCAGCACGTCTCTGCGATAAATTTTTGTTGTAATCTGTATTCCCGATTTCATCAGCATATCCGATTACATCAGCTGTAGCACCTGGATGTGCTTTTAGATATTTTACTAAGAAATCCATTCCGCTAACCGAATTAGGTGACGGTTGCGACTGGTTGAAATCAAAATACACATTTACATATCCCTGATTGATCATTTCTTTTAAGGTTTCACCGCTTAACGACGATCCTTTGCTGCCGGAACCGTAGTTTCGCTCCAGATAACTTTCCAATTCATCCGGTATTCCGTTGTTATTTCGGTCAACAGCACGTCCTTTTGTATCAACTGCTACACCCGGAATGGTATTGGCTTCGGCATCCAGATAATCCGGCACTCCATCTTTGTCTGAATCGTTCATTAAGGTTTCCAAATCGCCAATTCGTTTTTCTAATTCAGCTAATCGATCTACCTTGTCTTCTGCATAATACCAGTCGGCATGTCTTTCGTTTTTACCTAAATAAATAGACAAACCAACGGTTGCATTATAAAGTGTTCCGTTAAAACCTCTGTCTTCCGGTGCTACAGCACCATCGAAAGTATTGTTTTGACGAACATTGTTGATCATCGAAAAATCAGCATTTAAAGCCACACGTTCCGATAATTTAATTTGTCCGGTAAGACCAATAATATGGTTTAACATATGGTCAGCTCCTTCAAAACGGTCATTTTTCATAAAAGCATATCCGATACCGGTATGTGCCTGAACGTTTAAGCGTTGTGTCCATTCTTCAAAATTAAGCACACGTCCCAGGTTGACCACACCTTGTAAAGTTGTTCTATAATACTGTCCGTCGAAAGAAGCACTTTTAGAATCATTGTCGAACTGATCGTAACCTACATCGACTTTCATACCGAATTTGGTGTTAAACATATAACGTACACCTAGATCAGCATGGAAAAGGTTGTAATTTCTTGCATAATAACCGCTTGTAAATGGGGCAGTAGGCTTGCTGATTCCTCCGTTGATGTCGATTGACCATTTGTTAAAGACTGGTTTTTCCTGAGCCGTAGCTGTTCCGAAAGCCAGTACCGTTACAAATAAGGGGAGCATAATTCTTTTCATATTTGCTTTTCTTTTTTAAAATTCCAACAGTATACTGTGGGCTATTTGTATTGATTTGGGCAAAGATAATGAGAATCGGACGTGACTAGCATAACAATTTACTAACTTTGCCTTTAGAATTGAGGCTTCCGGCTTGTTTATGTTTAAAGAAAGGTTTGATTTTCTAAAAAATTTTTCACAGGAGTGAACTAAATTTGCATATTTATAACAAAAAAATACTGAAAATTTCGAGATACATAATTCGTACTTTATGAGAAAATCTAACATTTTTTTAACAGTTGATGCGGTCATTGTCAAAAAAACACGGTCTGATTATAGCATTCTTTTAATTAAACGGGCAAACGAGCCCTTTAAAAATGACTGGGCTTTACCCGGAGGTTTTGTCGATCAGGATGAAGACTTAATGGATGCCGCTATACGAGAACTTTTTGAAGAAACTACTATTAAAACCGATCATTTGGAGCAAATCGGAGCCTTTGGAAAGCCATTTCGTGACCCTAGAAGTCATACGGTTTCTGTTGCTTATTTTGGAATGGTTCCGGAAAATACTGTCGCTGTTGCGGCCGATGATGCCAAAGAAGCCGCATGGTTTCCAATAAAAGAGCTTCCCAAATTAGCATTTGACCATCAAGAAATAGTAACTTTGGCACTGCAAAAATTTATATCATGATTTATCAGACAAGAAAATGGGTTAAACCAGAGGACCTGAATGCAAATGGTACACTTTTCGGAGGAAAACTGTTATCCTGGATTGACGAGGAAGCGGCACTATTTGCAATTATTCAATTGAAAAACAACAAGATCGTTACCAAATTTATGTCGGAAATCAATTTTATGAGTTCCGCCAGACAAGGGGATATTATTGAAATTGGGATTGATTTGGTAAAATTCGGTCGGACTTCTATCGTTATGAAATGTGAAGTTCGCAATGTAATGACCAAAGATGTCATTATTACTGTTGACGCCATTACGATGGTAAATCTTGACAGTTTTGGTCGTCCGGCATCGCATGGCAAAACAGAAGTAGAAGTTATCTAATAGCATATAAATTCCGGCAGTGTCTTGGGTACTGTCGGAATACACTTACCCTACGTAATGATTTTTGAGCGTAGTTTTTTTAGAATTATGATAGTGTAATAGACTATAAAAAGGGTGAGGGCAATCACAATTCCATTGATCACAAGGTAATTTAAAAAAACATCTATTGTTTTATAGAAATAAAACAGATTGATCAGCACCAAATATTCCAATAAAACGACCGGCACCGCATAAAATAAAAGCTTTTGTTCTTTTGAAATGGTATTTTTTTTGATAATCAGATCAAAAAATACCAGACACAAACTCAGATTTGAAAAAACGAATACCACTTTTATATCCGGATATCGGAAATCATTTGCATTTAAATCCGAAAAGCCAATTATACTTATCAGAAATGATACAATCAATAAGATTATGTAAACGGATTTCTTCATTTTAATCCTGATACTGTTATAAATACTAAATATACATTTTATTTAGCTGTTAAAACAATACTTTTCATTTTATCTTATTTACGAATCATTATTGCTATTTTTAAGTACATTTTGAACCTAAAAAAGGGGTACATAAGCACCCCTTGTCATTTTTATCTTTTGTTGATTATTCCTCCGAATAGTCTTTACGATTGCTATTGGATGGCAACTCAAAAATTTCCAGATCGAAATAATTTACTGAAGCAATAATATGATCGAAAATATCGGCCATAATATGTTCGTAATTGATCCAGCGTTTGTCGGATACAAAGGCATAAATTTCAATCGGAATCCCTTTATCCGTAGGTTGTAAATGCCGAACCATCAGGTTCATTTCTTTATTAATTCCGGCATGACTTTCCAGATAACTGGTGAGGTATTTCCGGAATAACCCCAGATTGGTCAGATTCCGACCGTTAATGGCTAATTCTTTATTGATACCATTATTCGTATTGAATTTTTCGATATCCGATTGACGGTGTTCAATATAAGACGTAATCAGTTGAATCTTCTTAAAATGATCAATCTCACTCGGATGAATAAACCGAACGCTGTTTTCTTTGATCAGAATATGCCGTTTGATACGCCTCCCATTGGAGTTTTGCATCCCACGCCAGTTCCGGAACGAATCCGAAATCAGACTATAGGTCGGTACGGTAGTGGTTGTATTATCAAAGTTTTTCACTTTTACCGTCGCCAGGTTGATTTCGATTACATCACCGTCGGCTCCGAATTTATCAATTGTAATCCAATCGCCAATTCGAACGGTATCGTTTACCGTAACCTGTATACTGGCCACCAATCCTAAAATCGTATCCTTAAAAATCAAAATGATAATCGCCGAAATGGCTCCGAAAGTTCCTAATAAGGTCTTGAAATTCGTATCAAACAGGATCAAAACCAAATAGGTGATCGCATACACCCAAAGAATGATCATGATCACCTGCGTATAACTATCGATTGGTTTGTCGCTAAATTTAGGCTTCTCCTTTAAATAATCCTTTAGAGAATTAAAAATACTTCGGATAATCCACAGCGACAGGAAAACCATATAGACTTTCACACTTTTTCCAAAAAAGCTTTCCCAGTAGACAAAATTTTTCAGAATTACCGGCACCACTTTACTGATAAAGTAGAGTGGAACCAGGTGGGCGACATATTTGGCCGTTTTATTGGCTACCAGGAAATCGTCGAAACTCGATTTTGTCTTTTCGGCTACGATGGCCAATATGATAATCAGTATTTTTTTAAAAATATAATCTAAAATGTAAGCGACTACAATCAGGACTACAATGTTAATTGCCAGGTTCAGATACGAAGCCCAGGTATCACTGAAATCCATGTTTTTCAGAATTTTATATGCCCAATTAAAGATTTTCATATTTTAAAATTACAGAATTTTTTTCTCAACATAAAACGTCCCGAACGGAATTACCGACGCCACACAAACAATAAGGTATTTTTTTAGCGACCAGTTTTCTTCCATTTTTAACATGCTCGCCAAAACGATATAACCGATAAACAATAATCCGTGAGCCATTCCGACCATACGAACCATTTCCGGTTTGTCGTACATGTATTTTAAAGGCATGGCTACAAATAGCAAGAGTAGGAGGGAAATACCTTCCAAAAAGGCGATGATTTTAAAGAAACGCAACATTATTTAGTTATTAAAGAATTGATAATGAGTTCTAAAAAAAACCGGGCGAATGTCCGGGTTTTGTTGCGCCAAATGTATAACAGAAAAGCAGAAAATTCGTTAATAATTCACTAAAAGATATAAAAAAAACTGTACTAATTTAAGTACAGTTTTATCGTATGTAAAATAGAATTCTATTTTTAGAATGCCAAAAACGCTTTGTTATATTCTCTTAAATCGGAGATATTGTTTTTGTTCTTCAGATCTGTAAATAAGGAGATCAAATATTCCAAACTTTCAAGATCGGTTTCTTCCGGGCGTACGATTTCCGATTCGTTTTCTTCTGAATCTTCCAGTGGCTCATCGTCCGGAATCGCAATTAAAAATGCGTTGTTTTCTTCAATATGTTCGTACGTTAAACGTATTGCTTTAACCAGAACAGGATTTTGCTCGTCTAAAGCTAATTCGCGTAATTTTTTTAAATCTCCAATTAATGTCTCGGCATCAAATCCGGTTTTGAACAAGTCAAGTTGGATTTTATTAATTAATTTTTGTGCAGTTGGATTTTCCACAGTACTATCAGTTGAATTTTAGGTTGCATTTTTTATAGGTATGCAAAAATAAGGTTTTATATTTTTTTTACTAACAAAATCGGATATTTTTTCAATAGGTACAATTATAATGGTGCTAAAATGCTAAATCTAAAATGATCAATATTTACATATACTCCTTGATTTAACAATTGAACTATAATTTACAGAGCCTTATCTTAAATAGCTTTGGTATTTAATTTTTAGAGCATGGGAAAAAGTGCGATTCCATAGAAATATGGCTTTTATTTAAGTTTTAAATGAATCATAGGTTTCGATAAATTCTTTGTGATATTCTTTAGATTGTTCTAGTAATTCAACATAAGTTTTCACAAAAACTTCTCCATTTTTGGCATACGAATTTTCCCTATCCTTAAAAACTCTTTCTCCTGATTTTGAACCTCCTACTACAAAACAGACTACTTTAGAAAAACCCGTTTGCGATGCATATTTTTCCATCAAAAATGATCTATAATCAAAAGCTTGGTCAATTGCTTTTAAATCAATTTTATAATTACTTCTTTTAATTTCTATAACATATAATATTTCTCCTAAAGCATTACTACATAGAAAATCAATTCTTCTGTCAGTTTCAGTTAATGACTCATCTGGATAAGTTTCTTTCAATAATTGGGAATATTTTACTTCGTCTCTAAATTCCAAAATTCTAGGGTCAAGTAGCCAAGAAAATTTCTTTAAAAAATTATGTAATGTAGGCACTTCTTTAGTGTCATTATCAAGATATTCTTCAAATTGCTTTATCACTTCAACTCTTGAAACTGATATATCTCTAAACTGTTTTGATTCTATTGCTTTCCAATCCTCTATTAAATGTAATAGCTCAGGGAGTTGTTCTTCATTGGAGATTCCTGATATTTTATCAGCATATTCTTTGAAAGTACTATTTTCAAATTTATCAATTACATTTTTAATTATTTCACTCGATTTATCTGTTTCCAACCTTGCATTAGTTAGAATTGGATGGATAATTCTTTCACTTAATTCTCGTTCATACTGAGGAAGGCTTTGTTGCCACTGGTCAATATCCAAGCTAGTTGCTGTTTTTATGTCAGTTTTTTTTACTTCTGCTCTTTTTTTCTTCCATTCATTTCCTATTTTTCTTATCACATTCTGAAGATATTTTTGCAACTCTTTAGTATCATCATTTTCCCAATTAAGAGAATGTCTATCAGTTGAAATTACGTCTTCATCAAAGTCATCAATAAAATCAACTTCCAAATATCCAGTTACATATGAGTGAAACTGGTCATTATCTCTTAATCCATAAAAACTTGCTGTATTAACTATTTTTCCTCTAGAAACCAGATAAATACCTGACATTTCAGTATCCTTAATTGGTGTTAGTGTTGTAATTACAAAACCTTTTACTTTGTTATAATTATCATAATCTTTGTCCAAATCATTAGGAAAAGACCATCTAAATTGTTCTTCGAAAGAACTAAATTTCAACTCGTTAGATACTTTAGTTATGTCACCTTTATTCAGCCGCATTTCAAGACTAAGTACATCAAATATTAAAAATTTTTTAGATAAACTTACAGCTAGCTCCGGAAGATCAAAACCAGACTTTCTTCTTATTGATTTTAAATGTAAAGTCGTTCCATTTGCCTTACTGGTTGAAGAATCTTTGGGACATAATAAAGTTGGATTGTATGAACCATCACTTGATTTGATGTCTGCCAAATTCATTTGAAAATGATTCTTTTTACCATCTTTTACTGATTCAATTTCAATAACATCACATATTCCAAACACAGACAATTTCCCTAATCCTTTTTTACCAATTACGGGTCTCATTTTCTTTGTAACTCTTTCATGAGGATCTTTTCTTCTATTGCGACCAATTAAAAGAAATTTGTCATTTAATTCGTCAAAACTCATTCCAATGCCATCGTCAGTATATATAATTTCTTTTTTACTTGGTTGATCGTAAAAATCTATAGTAATGGAGTCTGCATCGGCATCCCAAGAATTTGAGACAAGTTCAGATAATACACTTGGTAATTTTGAGTATAGAGATATACCTAAGTGTTCTATAGTATTTGGATCAAATTTAAGTGTTAGAGTTTCGCTCATAATAAGTTTTTTATTTTTAATGCAATGGCATAAGCCATTAATGGCGGTACAGCATTGCCAATTTGTTTAAACGCAGGTGTTCTTGCCTGACCGTCTTTGATCCCTTCAAAGAAATAGTCATCCGGAAAAGATTGTAAACGAGCTGCTTCTCTTACTGTGAGAGAGCGGTTCTGTTTAATATCAGGATGTATATAATAATGTCCGTCTTTTGCTATATGAGCAACAACAGTTTGAGAAAAATGCTTATCCGAAGCCACAACTTTAAAACGGTCAAAAAACGAACTACGATTTTTGTGTGTTTTCAGTTTTTCAGGCAAATCATTATAGTTTAGTCTTTCTTTTTTGTTGTTCCATTTTTGAACAGCAATACGATAAATTTCCTTGTCCTGTTCTGTATGTGGTCGGGCAGTGTGTTGGGTAAGAATTGTTATTCCATTACGGATAGAACTGTTTTCAAGATAGCTATTTGTTTCTGTTTTGTAAGTCAGATAACGGCTTAAAGATTCGCCCGCCTTTACTTCCGGCAAATCTTCCAATATAGATGACACTTTATATTCAGCTAATGATTTTATAGCTTCGAGATCGGGCAATTCTATATTCAGATTTTTTTTCCAACCAATGATTATAATTCTTTTTCTATTTTGTAATACACCAAAATTATTGGCTTCTAGTTTGAATATTTTTATGTTATACCCCTTTTTTAAAAATAGTTTTTTCATATTTTCAAGATATACGCCATTACCAGCTGATAACAAACCATAGACATTTTCAAATACAAACAATTTTGGTTGATATTTTTCGAGATATCCGGCATATTGTACATAAAGATAATTTCTTTTATCACCTTTCATATTATCAGCAGATCTTGCACGGCCAACAAGAGAGTAGGCTTGGCATGGAGGCCCGCCAATAATTAAATCAACAGATTTCTTTTTTAACTGAGCTTCTATTTCTTTATGGATAGTATCATTATAATCTTCTCCAATTGGTAGATTGATAACCGATTGATTTAAATCACCAGGTATTTTACTATAAAGTTCTTCTCTGGAAATTTCACCTTTAAGATAAGATATATATTCATCATATCTGTTTTCAGATTTCAGATAATGATAAGCCACCCGGGTTTTTAATGTAAGACATGCTGCCTTATCCATTTCAACATGAGCTATAGGTTCAAATCCTGCTCTGATAAAACCTTCAGAAAGGCCTCCGGCTCCAGCAAAGAGATCGATATATGTTAATTTTTTAGGCACTTTTTTTAAAATTGGAATTAAAAAATCAGACAAATAAATTTTAAAGTAAATAAAAACTTTCTCATGTATTTCTATAAAAATATTTCTTTGTCTATTTTCAATGTGAGTCATAAAGGATCGTTCCATACCACCATGATATGTAACAGCTTCTTCCTGTGAGAGCTTTTTCTCGACTATCACTTCATTCGTTCTTCTATTTTTTGTTTAATATTATCACAGTACAAACCTAATTATAAGTGACTTATATGAAAAAGTATCTTAAGTCTCTTTTTTGTCTAATTTATTATCTTTTTTATTAATTCTGACAGTGTATTTTCAGCTTTCTCTTTTTTTAATTCACATTCCCAGATTGTAATTACGCTCCATCCCAAATTTTGTAATGTCGTTGTTACCTTCTCATCATTAGCAATAGTCGTATTAATTTTAGCCAACCACCAATCCGTTCTTGTTTTAGGAATAACATAAAATTTACATTCTTCATGTCCATGCCAAAAGCATCCGTTAACAAATATTACCGTTTTATACTTAGGCAAGATAACATCAGGTTTACCCGGCAATTTTTTATCATGCAAACGATAACGAAAACCTTCTGAAAAGAGGTATTTTCTAACGAGTAGTTCAGGTTTTGTATTCTTACCTTTTATTCTACTCATATTAAAACTTCTTATCTCTTTTGAATGTACATCAGTCATTTTATCTACTTCTCAATCAACCTCTCCAATTTCTCAATCATTTCCTGTTGTTGCTGAAGCATACGTTCGTAAAGTTCTACCATTTTGTCAAGAGGATTGAAATGAAAAGTAGGGTAGACATTCATACCATTAGATTGATCATGCGTATTAAATGTGTTAGTGATGATGTTTACCGCTTGCTCCACATCAAAACTTTCAATAGCCTGAGCCGGAACATTTAGGATTTTGGCGACTTGTTCTAAAACCTGTTTTTCAACGGTTTCGGTTTGTTCGAGTAGTGATATTTTTTTCTGATTCCAGTTGTCGCCCAGTTCAAAAGCCAGCGCTTCCTGTTTGATGCCCAGCATTTCGCGGAAACGTTTAATGTTACGTCCCTGGTGTATTCGCTTGTTTGGTGTATCGGTATGTGTCATAGTCTCAAATATACTATTTTTGTTAAAATAATGCGTTGTATAGTCGGAAATCTTATTCCTAAATTATCCATTTTACCCATAAAACATCCCTGATAGAAATTGAATATCCTAATGGATTTGGCGTACTTCATGTTTCTAAAAACAATAACATGAAAAGCAAAGGTACATTATTAGGTATACGCCGGATTACGGTATGTCGTAATATTTTAAGCAAAAGAAATTACTATGGAAATTACAATCCAAAGTTTACGCTAACAGGGAAGTGGCTGTGGGAATGCGGTTTTAAAGGTGGTGATAAACTACGGGTAAGCGTCTATCACAAAAAGATCGTTATTGAAATCGAAATACCACGGGAAGAATTTTATAAAGACAAATAAGTAAGTACAACTCGAAACAGAGAATCTTTACATTATGTAAAATAGAAATCATTAGAGGGGTAAATAAACGATCAAAAGTATGTCGGATGACTTTTTTAAATTTAATAATGATAAATGCTAAAAGAATCTGAGCAAATGGATCTAGATCCAATTGGTGAAATTCTTTGCCCAAACGAATATCCGCGCCGCAATAGCTGCATCAAAATTAAAATCATGGAAACAATTCGGATCGTATAATTACATATCTGAAATCAAAAAAAATATTTTCCGGAATTTTGAATAAAATTAAGCTCCGATTATTTGCCGTATAAATGGCTTAAAAAAGAAAAGATCAAAAGCAATTTAAAATACGAGATTTTTTTGCCATCAAGCGTAAAGCAGGATACAATACAATTTTAGCAATATACCAATCAAACTTTAGCGATATCAAATTCTCTATAAATACTGTAAAACATGGAAACAACTGCATCTGCTCTTAATTTCGATGATTGTATATTTGAACTATAATATACATTATGTAAAATAAAAAAGATCTTATTAATATATAGTGTGGTTACTGATATCATTTATATCGATTATTTTTTAACCTCTATTCGCTGAATTACAAGGATTCTATCTTTACCGGATCAATTATACGGTACTTTTTTGCCTTTCGTATGTACTAAACATTCATTTCAAAAAAATTTAACAATCAGTATTTAAATTCGCTGAAAAATAGCAGGAAGATTTTATTAAATGGTCTTTTAAACGTTTTTTTTATTATTTGTCATTCATTTATTCAAATATTTTAAATTATGTTTAAACAATTATTATTTAAAAAAAACAACAGGTTATCAACTTTGTGTTGCCTGGCGCTCACAGCTTTCTTCTTTTCGTGCGAAAGTGACAGCTTTCTTGATCAAACTTCATCAGCCGAAACGACAAATACGAATAAAAGGCTTATGAATAATTCCATTCAGAAACAAAAATGGATGGAACACTTAACGGATGAGGCTTGGTTAAAAGATATTTCTTTAGTGGGTAGTCAGGGTTCTTTGGTCACCCCGAGTACAAATGGTTTGGTTAAACAGCGTCACGGGCTTCAGCAACAATTTGAAGCCGGTGTCAGAATGTTTGATTTCGAACTGAAAACGGATGGTAATCTTAGCGAAAATGACTTTTATTTAAGCTATGATGATATCCCTATTCAAGCGATTGTAAAGAAAGGAAATTATAACTCATTGTTGGCTCCACGTGAATATAATAGTCCTATTCGCTTTAGCAATACGCTTAATGAACTAAAAGAATTTGTCGCATGGAATCCTTCGGAGTTTATTATTATTTATGTTCATAAATCGACTAGTACTCCTTATGATAAATATAAAAGAATTTTAAAAAAATTCATAGACCAGTCCACAGTTATTAATAATTTTAAAGCTGATACAAGACTTCGCAATATCCGTAGTAAAATTCTTGTTATGGAAATTAATGACAAAGACGGAAGATCTTATTTAGACCATAACAATGAACGTGTTCACAGAAATGTTAATGAATATGTTACTTCAGGAGGCGGATATCAATGGAAATTAAACCAAATATATGATGGTATTTATTGTGCTCAAAAATATTCATTACAAAATTATATTTGCATTACTTATGCCTCAGGATCATCGCATTATGTTTCACATCAGGCATTGGCAGATTATGTACTCTCTCCTACGGCCGATTATATAAAGAATCACCTGCAACAACCTTATGCGACTGCCGGCGATGGCAACATTTATTATATGCAACGGTCCGGATTTATTTTTGCCAATTTTGTTACTAGTGATGACGGACATAAATTGATTGATACTTGTATTAATCAGAGTATTACAACTAATGACGGTACTCATAAAGGGATAACACATGGTGCATACATGTGGATTTATGGGCGATAACCGATTATAAGCACAATTCAATAAATCCTATGATCCTATTTTGATCATGGGGTTTATTGTGTTTTGAATGTCCCTGAAGTGTACTATTAAAATAAAAATCGTTTTAATTATAGTTGTTGTTTATTAATGATCAAAACGTATAGAAGTCAATATTGGTTATTGTTTTAGGGATTTTTACGACGATTCGGAAAAACAGGATGGTTGTAAAAACAAAGGCAAATTAGGTCATAAAAAAATGATGATCTATACAAAAATGGTTCTTTAAATATTGCTTTTTTACTGCTGATCTGCTCCTCCAATCTGAATCCAAATACTACCTGTGTAGAGTATTGTAACACTGCTTCTTGCCTTTACAGTATTTTTATAAACACTACTACTACTAGCGTTAATTCCGACCCAGGAATCGGGAAGATAACTTAAATTATTAAAAACTAATGTAGTATTGGATGTACCATCATACCGGATGATATAGGTTTTTCCAATTGGATTTGTGGTCGGGAAATTAATACTACCAACGGTAACAGTGGTTACTAAGATAACTTCATCGTCTGGTCCAACAGTATTATCCGATAACGTATTGATTATTCGAATCGTTTTTATCGAAGCATCACTTTTGATCATCATTTTTTGCCAACTATTCCGGTTATTGTCAAAATAATAATAACCCGGAAAATTTATATTTTTTCTTTGTCCTGAAGTGTTGCCTCCGGTACTATCTGTAATATATATAATCGTACCATCCTGATCGGATTGGTATAAGGCATCACCTTTTAAAGTAAGTTGATCAAGCGTTAGTCTTGGTGCGAGCAACCCATCAATATCCATAATTCCTAATTTACCAACGATATCTAAACTACTTTTTGGGACAACTGTATTGACTCCTACTTGACAGAAAAAAGGAATACTGCTTAGATAGCATAAAATAAATAATGTCGTTTTCATGAGGATAGCGCGTGATTTAGTGATTAGTTATGATCATTAATCGACATAAAATTACTTTTGCTTTCTCTATTTCGAATCGTTACCGACCTTTTTTTACAGTATTATGAACTCATTATCCTTTTAAATTTTTATCACAAATATTGTTGTTACAATAATTATTCTGTTTTTTTTAATACTTTCATATTCTATTATTTTTTTACTAATAATTCTGTTTTTTTAATTAAAAACAACTATTTTAATAAATAAATTAAATTTAAAAATGTATTTTTATGACAAATAACTAAATAACACCCGTAAAAATTAAACTAAATGAAAAAAAAGCTACTTTACGTCGCGGCCAGTTTCTGTCTGTTCGCGTCTGCTTATGGCCAAAGTTCATTATGGACAAAGGCCAGTCCTGAGCGACTAAAGATGTATGAAAAAGTGGAAAGGGCATCGCAACCGCAAAATTTCCAATTGTTTTCACTTGATCTACCGGCTCTAAAAGCAAAGCTGGAAACGGCTCCGATGCGATCTAATGCCACTTCGAACCTGATTCTCTCCTTCCCTGCTCCGAATGGGAAAATGGAAAATTATCAGATTTACGAATCTCCGGTTATGGAAGCCGAATTGGCTGCAAAATATCCCGGTATCAAATCCTATATTGGAAAAGGTATCGAAGATCCGACTGCAACGATCAATTTCAGTGTAACTCTTTTTGGATTACACACGATGACATTATCCGGTAAAACAGGAACGTCTTATATCGATCCATTTACCAAGGATTTAAAAAACTACATTATATATAGTAAAAAAGACTTACAGCCTACACGTGCTTTTTCGTGTATGGTACAGGACGATCATGAAGCTGTTTCCGGAAGATTGATCAACAGTCCTGAGACGGCGATGGCCAGCGATGGCAAATACCGCGTGTACCGTTTGGCGATGGCTTGTACAATCGAATATGCAGCCTATCATGTAAATGCAGCCGGTTTAAGTGGTGGTACAACAGCTCAGAAAAAAGCAGCGGTTTTAGCCGCGATGAACGTAACGATGACGCGTGTAAATGGTCTTTATGAAAGAGACATGTCACTCCATATGAATATCGTTGCTAATAATGATTTGATCATATATATTGACAGTGATAATTTTACCAATTCACCACAAATGATCAACGAAATCCAGCCAATTGTTGATGCTGCTATCGGCGCGGCTAACTACGATATCGGTCACGGGGTTTGTACTACCGATTCAGGGATTGCGCAGTTAAACTCGCCTTGTTCGTCTACAAAAGCCAGAGGAATCACCGGTCAGCCAAACCCGGTTGGAGATCCGTTTGATATCGATTATGTAGCACACGAAATGGGACATCAATATGGTGCAACCCATACGCAAAATAATGCTTGTAACCGTACCGATGCCACTGCTGTAGAACCGGGAAGCGCCAGTACAATCATGGGATATGCCGGAATTTGCGCACCTAACGTACAGGAACATTCCGACGCGCATTTTCATGCAGTAAGTATTGCTCAGATGCAAACATTTGTAAACGCCGGTGGTAGCTGTGCTGTTACAACCAATAACGGTAATGCTGCTCCAGTGGTTAATGCCGGTGCGAACTACACAATCCCTTACGGAACTGCTTTTATCTTAAAAGGAAGCGCTACCGATACTGCCGGAGAATCCCTTACTTATGGTTGGGAACAAACCAATAATCAGGTATCAACACAACCGCCAACTGCTACAGCTACTACCGGACCAAATTTCCGATCGTTACCACCATCAACATCGCCAAACCGCTATATGCCGCGTTTCGAAGATGTTTTAGCCGGAAACCTTACCCCAACATGGGAAGTCGTTCCGAATGTAGCGCGTACGATGAATTTTGCCTTAACCGTTCGCGATAACCGCGCTCCTAATGGAGGGCAGACCGGACGTGGCGATATGACCGTAACGTTTGCTAATACAGGACCGTTCCGCATTACATCGCCTGCAACGGCTAACGTTTCCTGGGAAAGAGGTTCATCACAAACCGTTACCTGGGATGTAGCCGGTACAACCGCAAACGGAATCAATACCGCAAATGTGAACATTAAAATATCAATGGATAACGGTGCTACTTTTACAACATTGGTAGCTAATACCCCTAACGATGGATCGGAAGTAATCACGGTTCCGAATACTGCAGCGCCTTATTGTCGTATTATGGTTGAAGCGGTTGGAAATATTTTCTACGCTTTGTCTAAAAATATTGCTGTTGGCTATACGATTACAAACTCTTGTGAGACGTTTACAAACAATACCGTTAGCGCTATTCCGGACGGACCAAATCCGAATACATCTACAGCAGGTCCGACATTAACATCAAACCTGAATATTACGGCAGCACAAACCCTTACAGATGTGAATGTAAACGTAAACGTTACCCACCAATGGATCCGTGACTTGATCACCCGATTAAAACACCCTGATGGAACGGAAGTTATTTTAGCAAGCCGTATCTGTAATGATCAGGATGGATTTAATATTAATTTTAACGATGGATCGCCAAACATTGTTTGTACAGCTCCAATCACCAGTGGTACTTTTGCACCAAACCAACCGTTGACTGCTTTAAACGGTAAACCTTCAAATGGTAACTGGCAATTATTGATCAACGATTATTTCCAGGGTGATACCGGAAATTTAAACTCATGGGCTGTTGAAGTATGTTACCAAACCGCTGTGTTAGGTACGGAAAGTTTTGGCTTACAGGATTTCGCGATCTTCCCGAATCCAAACAACGGTAATTTTAACATCACGTTTAAATCGGCTTCTGCAAATGAGATCAAAGTAAACGTACACGATATCCGCGGAAGAGAAATCTTTAACCAATCGTTCCAGAATACCGGTTTATTTAACCAAAATCTGGAGTTACGCAATGCTCAAACCGGAATCTATCTTGTAACCGTTCAGGATGGTGAACGTAAAGAAGTTCAGAAAATCGTAATTAAATAATTTTAAATAACAAACCCGACAGGTTTTGAAAACCTGTCGGGTTTAACTATCAAAACAGGCTGTCCATAATGGATAGCCTGTTTTGGTTTTATATTTATTGATTGAATTATAAATTTTTTCTTAGCCTGATCCCTAACAAAATGCCACTAATTAAGGTCGGAAAAAATCCAAATAGAAAAATTAAAAGCAATGGTTTGGCAAAATAATCAAATAGTTCCTCTTTCAAAAAGTACTCTCCACCATCAAGAAGGACTTCCTGAATAAATCCTACGGTAGAGCCTAATATGATGCCAAAAAATAGAACCACAAAAATGGAAAGAACTCCATGTGCAATAGTATATTTATTCCTTTTTAATTGATACAAATTCTGACCTATTAGATAGCCTGTAGCATATAATCCCGTAATTCCAATTAAGAAATTAAGTAAAAAATCGATGAAAAATTTTAGTAATGCTGTAAAATCAAAATCAATTAAAATTAGCATAATCAAAATGGCAATTAGCAGATTTATCGAAATGACTCTAAAAAGATACTTTGTTTCCTTTTTCAAAATTTTATAATTTAAAATCTGCTTTAATTATTTCTTTTTCAGGTATTTTCCCCGTAAATCAATTCCGTCTTCAATATATGCTTCATTTGGGTTTTCCAATATGTATTCTTTTTGTGCGACTCTAAAAATGGAATCAATAAATTTTGCACCATATTTTCGACTTATTTCCCGATGCATTTCGTATTCATAACAATACGGCTCAAAACCGCCAATTTTGACATCTCTTCTTAGTTGTTCTTGCGTTTCAATTCCATAATTGCATAATATTTTGGCCATTTTGTCCAATTCCTGCGGATGAAAATCAAAATAGATCAATTTTCCATTTTTAATATCCCGAATGGCGCGCGCTTTTTGATTGATGCAAAAGGTGTCAATAACCGTAACATCCAAATTTTTGTTTTTAGACCACAGATCGCAATATACGTTTTCGCTATAAACAATTAATTTTCCTTTTTCATCATAGTTTTTTACTTCTTTAACCTTACTTTCTTTATTTTGTTGATTGCAGGAGATTATAAGGAAAATCAAAAGAAATAGACTTATGAGTTTATACTTTTTAAAATTTGTTGACATTTAATAGCTCATTATCTATTCGCAAATAATCCAGTCAATAAACGGAAACTTCGATTTATTGGAAAAGTTCATCAAATCGCTTTCTTCAAGGACAAGTCTAAGAAAAGTAATCTGATTTTTCTCCTTTAGTTTTATGGATTTATCGTCTTTCCTTTTGATCAAAACTTTATGGATCTTTTGTCCTTCATAATCAAATGCCCTGTCCAATGTTACTAATATCCAGTTTTTCTCATTTTCTAACGAAATCCGTTCGGTTATAGTACCACATATTGGCAAAATCTCTTCTAAAGTTCCATCTCTGAATTTTCTAAGTGTAAGACGTTTTCCAACCAAACTTGCCGTTTCAAGAATTTTAACACCGCCTAACATAAAAATCGCTAAAACATTAATATTCAAACAAATATCTCCATTACTCAATCCCAATGTAAAACCTAATTTAAAACTCAAACCTTGAGATAAATCAAAAAAAGGATCTATGATTACTATTTGTACAACAATCCAGACGTATATTAACTTTACTGCATTTGCTTTTTTTAGAAAAAATAAAACGGAACCGATTATTCCGATTAATGAATTTAAAATTGATATAGAAATCAAATTATGAACATGATTTGAAATATTCATGATACTTAAAAGGATTACTACAATCGGTAAAATCGTTTCTGTTGAAAAACTGTTTTTTGTGGTCATTTTTTATTTAATTCGCTAGTATGATTTTATTTGTTGCCATTATTTTTCCGCTTTCCTGTATTTGCACAAAATAAATACCGCTGTTTAGATTGTCTCTTCGAACGGTTACAGTGTTTCCGTTTACATTTGTGAGTTCTCTGACCAATTGTCCGATAGCATTAAACACTTTTATGGTTGCGTTCTTAAAATCGGATGGTGCTGTTATATAAAGCTCGGTTGTAAACGGATTGGGAGCATATTGAATGTCATGACTTTTAAAAGATAATTCGTCTACATTTAACATCGTACAATCGGTTGCTGTAGGCTGACCGTTTGCCAGATTATGATTGTAGATATTTACGCCATTTTGCGCGCTACACGTCAGATAAATATACGGATCAGAAGGCATTTCGTAAGAAGGTCGTAATGGATGCTGACTACTTCCTACACCTTCAATCCAGTTTTCGCTAAAAAAGCCATTATCTAGAAAGAACTTTCTTCGTGTACCTCCATTTACCGGAATGTTTGTAATTGAAATTACGGTATACGTACTTCCGTTCCCCAAAGTAATCGTATTGGAAACCTGAAGACTAAAATCGTATAGAATTCGGTCAACCCCTCCTATATTTCGGTATACTTTTTTGGTAGCGACATCTTCACGTAAATACGTATCGGAATTGGTCGTCGGATCAAAGAATTTCTTATAAGTGTATGATCCAATTACGACATCAGTGCCGGGATTAATGATTAAATTAGAACTACCTCCAAAGTTGGTACTAACAATATTCCATGAGGAATTGTTTAGCATCGGGATATACGCCTGTGAAAAAGCTTTCCCTCCTAATACACTCAAAAACAGAATGGTAAAAAGTAATTTTTTATTCATATTTTATTTATTTAGTTGTTTTACCTTACTTCAAACTAATCTTTAAATCAAGCGTTTTTTTAATCGTTAGTAAGGCTTCGGCATTCCCCCTGGCGTCGTCAACAGGATGATGGGTGTGTGTGGTGACCCGTAAATGTTTAAAGTTTTGAAACATATCTTTTACCACGCCTTTGTATAGGCTTCCCAGGTTTTGCGAACTATGTCCAAACGGATTTTTCTGTAGGAAATGATGAAAATACCAACAGATAAACATCCAGTCAAAACCGTTGTTATCACTAATAAAAACCGCTTGTCCTTTGGAATGTTCTTTAATCCAGTGGGCAAAATCCTGCATGACTTTTTGAGGTGCGTCAAAGGCTAAAGTTTCCTCCCTGCTAAATCCGGAAACAGCTAAGGCTTCGGGGATCCATTTTTCTGAAATCGGTTGCAACTGACCGTAAAAGGTTTTATCCAGATGATCATCAACCAAAACCGCTCCAAATGAAATCATGGAATAATCCCCGGGAATAGGCCCATCGGATTCTATATCGACCATTATATAACTCATCGTAATTGTTTTTTAGTTTTGATCATCATCTTCATCTTCGTATTCATCTTCATCTTCATATTCTAAATACTTTTTTATCTCTTCTTCGGTAAACAGCACACTATACGCTGGATTTTTGGGATAGTTTTTTTGCTCCGCTTCACCAATTTCTCCTCCCTTTTTCGTCCAGTAGAGTTGACGCTGTTTGATATGCAAATATTTTTCGGCATCGTCTCCCTCTTCTTCCTTATTCCATTTTCCGAGATATTCAGCCCAGGTATCAGTTTCGCAACATTCGCAGGTACCAAAATAAACGGCCTGATATCCACAAACTTCGCAGTAAGCTACATTTTCAAAATTACGGATATACTCGTAATCCAGACCTTTAAAAGTTTTTGGTAAATGGTTCAAAAAAGCGCCAAATCCAATCGTATGTTTGGATACAAACAATTTATTACTACCCCAAACCTGATTTTTTACCTTGGCGTGTTGAAACTCCAACCTCAGAAACTTATACTTTTGATAGTAGTCCAAATCGGAAAAATACGCATCTTTTACATCGCTCCAGACGTAAAAATCTTCGTTATACCAAAAACCGTTTCCTTCGGCTTTGACTTTTCCTAAATCTTCCCGATAGTGTTTCCAACAGGCCACATAATCCCAACTACTCTGATGGCGAATCTCCCCTCTTTCGCCACAGGTTTCACAAATACGTTCCGATTTATGTTCATAACGCTCGATGATCTTATAAATCGTATCACCATAACGATGCTCGGTATAAAACCGTAGCGAAGCATATTTTTCTTTGATACACGTAACCCGTTTATCCCAACCATTTTCATATAATTCTTTGATCAAATCGATAGTCATCGGATACCAACCTTCTCTAATCTGAAGTTGAATACCGTTTAAATCGGCCAACTTTCGCAGGTCGAATGCATTTATTTGATCATTGATGATAAAATCGTCCAGATTCGTACAGTGTTTATTGACAAACTCGGCATTTTTATAAATGTCTTTGTTGGCTTTCAGTTGGTTCTCCAAGGATAATTGCTGCCCTAAATCGGCATTGGCTTTGGCGATTCGATCCAGATGTTCGTTTCTCTTTTTAGATTGGAATGGGTTTGAAATTAATACACTATAAATCACAATAAAAGAAATGATGAGTCCGAGGATAATAGCTGTAATAAGTTCCATTTAATTTTAGATTTTTTATAAAATATACTATTGATCATAGTAGTATTATCACCAACCCGGTCCGTTTTTCTGTAAACAGGGTTCGGCTATTTTTCCTAAATCGTTG
This sequence comes from Flavobacterium sp. WV_118_3, assembly GCF_039778605.1. Taxonomy (NCBI): domain Bacteria; kingdom Pseudomonadati; phylum Bacteroidota; class Flavobacteriia; order Flavobacteriales; family Flavobacteriaceae; genus Flavobacterium; species Flavobacterium sp. WV_118_3. Next base: position 1,379,630 of record NZ_CP156060.1, read on the forward strand.
TATTCCATAGGTGGTTCGTCATTTTCGGACAGTTGGTACATCTTATAAAAAGCTTCAAAATAGTCGGGATTTAATTCGGAATAAGCCGTCCCTTCTTCCAGCAATCGCATTCGGCCTTTTTCTATCGCCTGCCAAAAAAGGATTTGATTTTTGGGCGTTAAACTGCGTATATCCAAATATCGGTTTGTCCAGTTATTTAGTCTTGTATTGTAAAAACCATAACCGCAATCGCTTTCCAATTCTTCATTTTCTATAGGTATTTGTAACTCCAGCCATTGGGCTAATGGGATACCATCCGGAATATATTGTAATTCGTTAATGGCAATTTTAAGAATAGAATCATAGCCGGTCCAGCGTCTCGAAAAACACCTGCCATCTTTATAAATTATAAAACAACTTGCCATTTCTTTTTGCTATAAAGTTAAAAAAAATACATGCTGCGATAACTCCAGACATGCTACTAGTGTTGTAATTATAAGTACCCCTATCATAATCCTGTTGTCGATACCATAGACTGCACGCATATTCTTGTTACACAACATTATTATTATCGTTAAAAAAAACAGCGATAGCAAAACATAAGCGATCATTACCAGTGTAGCCGGACCGTCTTTAAACAGCATCGATACAGACGTTTCCATAATTATAATGCTAATGAAAGTACCCATATTTAAAACAGCTGCATGTGTTGCATACAAGGCTAAGAGAAACCAACCAAGTGGCTTTTTGATATAGAACAAGACGATTCCTGACGGAAGAACCACTAACGATAGCAACCATAAAACGGTTTCGAGATCCCATTTGGACATTATATAGGAGAATACAACAAGCGGTTCGCTCCATTCATTATATGATTTTAAAATAAAAATCCCGATAAAAAACAAGGATACAATTTTTATGTTGTTCCTTACGATTGGCGACTCTTTTTGCATGGAAATGGTGGTGTTGAACTGTTTTTTTGAATGTTTTTCACGTTTTTTTCAGTTTTTACTTCTTTTTATTAAATTTCTGGGTTTTATCCTCTCAATTGACTGCTAGTAAAATACAAACCATCGACGCCATATTTTCCTTTTTCGAAAGCCAGATAATCACAATCGCCTACCTACGATTATTTTTGCTCTAATTGATCTCGTATAACCGTTTCGAGTACTTCCATGTTTATATCCTGTAGCTTTTTAAACGCTATACAATATCCGGTGATCCGCGCTTTTCCCAATTTTTCACCATAGGTTTTGGCTAAAAAAGTTTTATCCGCAATCCCCATGATATAAACCGAAATCCCGGTCGTATTAGCACTGATTCCAACTTTATAAAATTCCCGGGTTTTGCCACCGGTATGCATCGTTTGTGATCCGTAGCCTATATTCGGGTTGGAAACAACTTTATTCTCATCATTTTTGCCATCCAAAAACCATAATGTATCAATAGGTTGCAATTTCAAAATGGTTTGGTGTAGCGTTTCCATTTCGCTACGTTTTGGTTCCGACAAACTGTCGATATACGTTTTGATTTGTGTTGCGATATCCATGGAAATTATAATTTGTAGAGTGATCAAAACCTGTCGCAAACATTTTGCGGTTTGGTCATTTTTAAAACTATACCAAACCGCTATTAGTTGTGATTCTTAATCCCGTTCTACGTTTTCGTCGTATTTCATAATGAATTTCTCAACTTTGGCATCATCCAGCTTACAATCAACCAGCGTTTTATCCGCTATTAATTTTTTGATCAATAATTTTTTAGTGAAAATGTAGGATTGTGAAGTCATCGTTACCTTTTGATTCACAAAAGTGATTTTATTATACAAGGCGCCATAACGGCTATTATGAATAAATCTTAAAAATACGATTTCATTTCCTTCTAAATCAAGAATCGAAACACTATTGGAATCAGAATCATCAATTTTCAGACATTCTTTTTCGTCGACAAGTACGATGTCTTTGTTAAATTTGATTTCCTGACTGAATCCTTTAAAACCACATACGATAAGGCAAAGGATTAAAAAGCTTTTTTTCATTTGAATTGTTCTTTAAATCTTTAATTATTATTGCTTTTGTCAAAAAGATAAGGCTTCTGCAAAATTTGAAAAGCAACAGTTTATAGCACATTATTTTTTTGTTAAAGATAAAAAATCTCATTAATGAGAAATTAAAAGCATGCCAATTTTTACACAAATTATAAAAATCTGATTTTCAACACCTTATTCCTTATTAAGGAATTGAAAAGCCTTTTTAAACAGAAAATCTTCTTTGTTGCGGGTGCTTTTTAATGTAGATTGGACGATCAAATCCTGTTTGATATGAATGTGTACTCCGGTTCCGTTTCGTTATATAACTGTCCAACCTTGTTTAAGAAAGGTAAGTTTCCCGTTTTCTATAAACGTTTTCATATCCGTTTTTTCGGTGGCTTGTTCGTTCGTGATTTCTAATAAATAGACGGTTGGATTATTTACATTTTTACGAAATAACCAAAATTTAAAGCGCTTCACTTTTGGTGAGGTGTTTAGAAATTTTAATTCTTCCAAACTACTGATAAACGAGATGTCGGTTGCTATAATTTGCGGATAAAGCAAACCTTTTAAAAAAATTGGTTTTAAGGTCCGATTGATGTTATCCAATACAATTACTTGATCATCGAATTTAAACGTATTAAAGTCGATTTCGGTTATTTTGCCACTAAATTCAGGATAGCTTTGAGCGCTATAGTTGTCTTTAAAAAAGACTTCTACTCTGTATTTTTCTTGTTCTCCTTGATTCGCAAAAACCTTTTTTTCGGTTTGTGAATCGTTTTGGGCATTTGTTGTGACAACAAAAAGTAAAGCTGCCAATAGTAAGTATTTCATCGAATGAAAATATGCTGTTTTTTGTAGTAAATATAACGTTTGTCTCCTTTTACTACAAACTTTTATTTGAGTATGAAATAGTATTACAAATTGTATCCATATTATTGGGAAAAGTTAAAAAAGTATAACATTTTTGTTATATAACGAAAATGTTATAAATTTACTTTTTAATTCAAAAAAACTTTCTATGAATTGTTTAATACGTAATACAAATTCAAATGGCTTCTGTAAACGAGCTATTAAAGTTGTTAAAAAAGGATGGCTGGTATTTATATAGAAATGGGGCAAATCATGATATGTACAGACATCTTACTAAACCTGGACAGTTAACGATCCCCAGACATGGATCAAAAGAAATGGCATCAGGTACTTACTCAAGCATTTTAAAAGCTGCAGGACTTAAATAATCCTGTAGCTTCTATATCAGGAATTTAATTTTTTTTAGGATTTTATTCCATTTTATAATTTATGCAGAGCATTCTCTGCCTGGTAAACTACAGCCATAAAATGTGGTAGCACTATCAGTAATTTTAAATTTCAAGCAAGTAGTCAGTTATAGCACGCCAAAAAAGCTAAAATTAAGTACAAATTAAGGTAGATTAAGCAAACTATAAGGCAATTTGAATCAGAGATGAAAGCAAAAACATTTTTAACAGTAGTCGTAGAAAAGACCGGAACGGGTTTTTCGGCGTATGCAAAAGAAGTTGACGGACTTATCACAGTTGGTGACAATCTAACAGAATTAAAACAAAATTTTAATGAAGTTCTTGGTCATCACGTTGCGTATCTTCGGGAAAAAGATGATTCCATATCGATTGCCGATTTTTCTGTTAATTACGTTTTGGATTTAGAACAATTCTTTGATTATTTCAACGTCATTAACAAATCGGCTTTTGCGGAACAATATGCTGGAATCAATCAAAGTCTTTTCAGACAATACACTAAAAAATTGGCTCCTTTGTCTGATGAGAAATTAGTACAAATCTCACGAGGCTTACATAAATTAGCCGATGAATTAAATAATCTAACGTTTACTTAAAAGTACAGATTAAGGTATTCAAAGCGCCACCACTAAATTTTAGCAACAGCGCTTGTTTTGTTTTACCCGGTTGGTCTGATGATTAACAAATTAGACATCGAAGTAACCGTTACCCGTTCTCCCAGGCGTGGCATTAATGGATAGCTTTTGGACTTTTTCTAAAGATTAGAAATCATATTCCGATTGTTTTATTAAATGTTGGATTACATCTTTTTGTGAGCTACCGTTTTTTAGTATATCCATCATTTTTAAAACGTTTTGTTTTATCTCAGATGTTTCCGCTCCATACCCAGCCGTAATATAACGACTCATAAAATAGTCAATGTTGTATAATTGTTTCTTTTTTATATCAAAAAACGCATAATTCCCTTCCTCGTTACTGCCTACAACGTATTTATCCGTTTTCTTAGTAATCCTATAATTATTCATCCCTTTTAAACTTGGATTATTGTAGGTAGTGAACTTTAAATTTTCTTTATCATAAACAACCGTCAATGTATAATCTCTTGGTATTTCTGTCATACCATGTTTTTGACTACAACTTATATTGGCATTACATTTTGCTGTGACCTTTGTTTCTATAGATTTAACTTTTGAATTCAATTTTTGACTAAAACAAAAAGACGTAAAAACAAGTAAAAATATTAATAGTATATTTTTCATTTTTCTTAATTATTTACGATTAAAAATATAGGCCCTTGTTTTCTCAAATTATACTTACATAGTGATATCTCTTAATTGCTAAATCTCTATTTCCAAGATAACTAGCATATTCAGGTTTAGATAAAATTGTCTCAATTACATCATTCCAATATGTTTCCGAACATTTTTTGGTATTCTTCGGTTTGTCTGATTTAATGTTTAGCGCAAACTTCCCCCAAGATATGATACATGGCGATAAACTTTTGTCATTTTTATTTTTCATATATTAAAATTGAATCCAAAATAATTATACTCACTAAAATAACATTTTTACCAAACAAAAAACACAAAAATCTTAATATAAACACATTTTACTTCACCCTATTCATAATTTCTATCGCTTTTAGCATTTCCGGAAGTTTATACCGAAAAGCCGGGCCGGAAACGCATAACACCGCCACTACTCTATTGTTTTGGTAATACGGAATCGCGGCGCAGTTTAAATCGGGTTCGTATTCTTCCAAATCTAAGGCATAGCCATTTTTTAAAATTTCGCTTAACTCCGCTTGTAATTTCTTTTGTACCGGTTCATCCAGATTTTTAAGCAACGTATTTTGCAGGTGTTCCGAATGCGCCATAAACACTTTTCCGATCGCCGTTCGGGTCATTTCGTAGTCTTTGTTGAGTTCCAACGAGATTTTAACCGATCGTTCAGGTTCCGAAATCAATTCGTGTCGGAAATAGGTTCCCATTTGTACCGATAAATAAGAGGTTTCATTCGTCAGTTCGGTGATTTTTTCCAACGTGGGTCGTAGCGTGTTTTTTAAAACCGATACCGATACCGGCGGCGGATAAATACATTGCATTTTGGTCGTGACCCGATACCGCGGACTCAATTCGTCTTGTTCCACATAGCCCAGTTCTTTTAGGGTATTTAGAAAATTGTGTACCGTAGTGTTTTGCAGTTCCAGTGCGTTGGCGATGTCGTTGAGACGTACCAGGTTTCCGTTTTGCGTGATATATTCCAATATAGCGAAGGCTCTTTTTACCGACTGTATCATAAAATTCAATAATAATGAATAAAAAGGCTTTTTAAATTTTAATTAACCTTAAAGTTTCAAAATTAGCGGATTTTTGCACTCAAAACAAGTAAATTTTTATATGCAAAAAGGACTTATTGCGCTGGCTATCGGTGCGTTTACCATTGGAATGACGGAATTTGTCATGATGGGGATCCTCCCCGATCTGGCGGCTTCGCTTAAAATTTCAATTCCGGAAGCCGGTCATTTTATCTCAGCTTATGCATTGGGTGTCGTGGTTGGCGCTCCGTTTTTAACCGTAATGCTTCAAAATAAACCGCCTAAAACCGCTTTAATCGTATTAGCGGCGTGGATTATGGTTTTTAACAGCTTATCGGCTGTCGCCAACGATTATTGGTCCTTATTGATTTTGCGCTTTTTATCCGGTTTGCCACACGGAACGTTTTTCGGAATCGGTGCCGTTGTAGCGGGAAAATTGGCCAAAGAAGGAAAAACAGCTCAGGCGATCGCGGTGATGTTTTCGGGTCTGACAATTGCCAATGTGGTCGGTGTGCCGCTGGGAACCTATATCGGCCATTATATCGACTGGCGGATTACGTTTTGTATCGTCGGTGTGATCGGATTGCTAACGATTGTAAGTATTATTTATTGGCTTCCGAAATTCGAATCCAGCGAGAATTCGAGTTTTAAAAAGGATTTGGCTATTTTTAAACGTGTCGATTTATGGTTGGTATTGGCCATTGCGATTATCGGTACGGGTGGATTTTTTAGCTGGTATAGCTATATTGCACCTTTGTTTACCGAAGTGTCTAAATTCGATGCCGGTTCGGTGACCTATTTGATGATTGTGGCCGGATTGGGAATGACTTTTGGGAATTTCCTGGGCGGAAAATTATCGGATACCTATTCGCCGCTTATGGCTACGATCGGTTTATTAATCGGAATGTGTATCGTTTTGATGTTGCTTACCTTTGTGGCCGATAATCAGATTACGGTAACCATCATGACGTTTGTGATTGGTGCGGTGGCTTTTGCGATCGTAGCGCCGGTTCAGATCATGATGATGCAATCGGCAAAAGGAGCCGAAATATTGGGTTCGTCCATTAGCCCAGCGGCAATGAACGCCGGAAATGCCTTAGGGGCGTATCTGGCGGGTATTCCGTTAACAATGGGTTATGGTTATACCGCACCGGATTGGGTGGGTGTTGCACTGGCTTTTGTCGGGATTTTGATCGCGCTGGCTTTATTTTTTCACCGAAAACAAAAAGAGACTACTTTAATTACATGTAAAGCATAACAATATGGAACAATTAAAAGGAAAAACCGCTCTGATTACCGGAGCCGGAAAAGGATTAGGAAAAGCGGTGGCATTCGCATTGGCTGCCGAAGGGGTTCATCTGGCGTTAGTATCGCGAACCGAATCGGATTTAGCAGCATTAACAGCAGCGATTCAAAAGGAATACCCTAACATTAACATTGAGTTTGAAACGGCTGATGTGGCCGATTTTAATTCGGTTACCACGGCTATAACAAACCTAAAAGCGAAAATCGGAAACATCGACATTCTGATCAATAATGCGGGTATTGGGAAATTTGCCAAGTTTATGGATTATGAAGTAAACGAATGGGAAAACATTATTAAGGTGAACCTTTTGGGTGCGTATTATGTGATCCGTGCCGTATTACCGGAAATGTTAGAACGTCAAACGGGTGATATTATTAACGTGGCTTCCAGTGCCGGTCAGCGTGGTTCTGCGTTGACAAGCGCTTATAGTGCATCGAAATTCGGATTAAACGGTTTGTCGGAAGCGTTGATGCAAGAGGTTCGTAAATCGAATATCCGGGTTTTTACGATGAATCCAAGTACGATTGCAACCGATTTATCGGTAAGCTTAAACCTAACAGATGGGAATCCGGAAAGTGTATTACAGCCGGAAGATTTTGCGGAAGTATTGGTTTCACAATTAAAATTAAACCGTAGGGCTTTTGTAAAAGACGTAAGCCTTTGGTCCACCAATCCATAATATAGCGTCTACCTACTATATATAACCTACACTAATGTAAAAATCCTGTAATTCGTTACAGGATTTTTTTTATGCTAAACAACTAAAAACGTGTACTATATAACTACGGATAGTACTTCTTTTTTAGCCATAAACTTACCTTTACTAAGGAAATCAATACCGGAACTTCAACCAAAGGACCAATAACACCCACAAAAGCCTGTGGTGAATGAATGCCAAAAACAGCTATGGCTATCGCAATGGCCAGTTCGAAGTTGTTTCCTGCCGCAGTAAAGGCTATCGAAGCATTTTGGCTATAAGGAATCTTTAAACTTTTACTCAGGAAAAAGCTTACCATAAACATCAATACAAAGTACACGATTAACGGTAGGGCTATTTTAATGACGTCGGCTGGTAATTCCAGTATTTTGGCTCCGTTTAGGCTAAACATTACAACAATAGTGAACAGTAAGGCATATAAGGTTATTGGTGCGATTTGGGGAATAAATTTCCGGTTATACCATTGGATTCCTTTAAACTTGATCAACCAATATCGGCTTAAATAACCCGTTACAAACGGAATACCCAAATACAACAAAACACTCTGCATCACATCGTCTATCGCTACGGTTACAGTAAAGTGTGCCAATCCCAATTTTTCAGGTAATACATTGATAAACAACCAAACGAAGAAACCATACGTCAGTATCTGAAAAATGCTATTTAAAGCGACCAGTAAAGCAGCATATTCCCTGTTTCCCTTGGCCAGGTCGTTCCATACCAGTACCATGGCGATGCATCGGGCCAGTCCGATTAATATCAAACCGCTCCTATATTCGGGTTCATCAGCCAGAAATAAAAGGGCTATTACAAACATTAACAGCGGTCCTACAATCCAATTGAGTAATACTGATACACCCATTACTTTTCTGTTTTTAAAAGCCAAGGGCAATAATGAGTAATCCACTCTTGCTAATGGTGGATACAACATTAACAATAAGCCGATAGCAAGCGGAATATTGGTGGTTCCTACGGATAATCTGCTGATAACATTCGGTATGGCCGGAAAAAAATGTCCTAAACCTATTCCTACGGCCATTGCCAGAAAGATTAATACCGTAAGGTTACGGTCGGCAAATTTTAATTTAGTTTGCATAGCGGTTTTTGTATCATGGAAAAAACATAAAACATTTCTGTTGCAATCTGTAAACTACGGCTGGCATATACGGTCGACTGTTCCGGTGTGGAATCCGAAAGTTTAGGATCTTCATACGTAATCGCAATTCGTCTTTCCGCTCCGGCTATAAACGGGCAACCGCCATCGGCTTCCGAACAGGTCATAATGGCTCCAAATCCCGCTATCGGATTGTACAAATGGTTGTATTTTTTGGAAAAATTAATTACCGGAAATGCCGTATCGCTATATTGTATCGCATATACTGGATTGTTTTCTTCCGAAAGCCTTATGGTGTTCAATCCCTGTTCCGATAAGGTTTCGATTACTTTTGGAAATACAGCAGTTGCTTCGGTTCCACCCGAATAACAGTACACATCGGAAATACCATACCGGAAAGCAGCGACTTGCGCCCATACCTGTGAAAAAATACTTCTCCGCGAATTATGGGTGCAGATAAAGATGAGGTTAATAGCCTGTTTATCGGTTACTTTTTGCTGTATATAGTCGATTAAAGGTTGTAAAACGGTTTTGCGTTCCCAACTAATGGATTGTTCCGGTTCCAAAAGTCGGATGGTATCGGATAGGATTGAATAACTATTCATAATCAGCTTTTAATTGCATCCGGATTCCGGCGAACAACAGGATTTTTCCGGGTTTGTTTTGGCTTCCGGAAAACCGCAGGTGTCGTTTGCCAGACAAGCGGTTTGTTTGTTTTTTAAGATAAAATGGACACCGTTAAAATCCAGATCATATTTTCCGATGGTTTCCGTTTGGTATTCTACTTCGATTGTTGTATCCGTAATACCCAGTTTATTTTCCGACAACTGAATGATATGCAACAATTTTGCTGGTTTTAAACGGTGTTCATAATCATCGGCGTTCCATAGCTGGAAATTGACAACACTTTCTTTACGGATCGTTCCGCCACAATCTATAAAGTGTCGGGTTATCTTTCCTACTTCAGTAACATGAAAATGTTCCGGTACAAAAGTGCCGTTCTCAAGCTGGAATACCACTGTATCCAGTCCCGGTAAAATGTTTTTGATTTCTGATAGTTTCATAATATGTGATTTATAATAAAATATTTAAAAATGTAATATTGCAATATAACGATAATAAAAAATAAAAAAATGCTTAACAGCATTTGTCAACCCTCACATCCTGATTAAAGAAATGTGCTAATTCACCTTTGATTACTTCCCAGACTTTTTCATCAATACAATAGCAAACGGACTTCCCTTCTATTGTTCCTTTGATAATCCCTAGATTTTTCAATTCCTTTAAATGCTGTGAAATCGTAGCCTGCGCCAAACCCAATTCGGATACCAGATCATTGCAAATACAGGCTTTCTGATTGATAATATGGTTGAGTATCGCAATTCGGGCCGGATGTCCTAAAACTTTAAAGATGGAAGCCAATCGGTTTTGGTTATCGGTAAATATTTCTGTTTTGGTTATCCCCATGGTGTACTGTTTTATAATCGCAATATTACGATATTAAATTGAAATCACAATGATTTTTTTTACCCTATTACCCTAAAATCTGAATATTGCGCTTTACCTTTACATCTCTTTTCAAAACACATCTTTTAAAATGCACTTTTTAATTTTTAGTATACTTTGCAGCGTATCCGTCGGAATCCTTTTTAAAATAGCCAGGCGCTATGCGGTTTCGTTTCAGCAAATGATCAATTATAATTATGTCGTAGCCATTATTTTATGTTATCTGGCGTATCAACCCGATATCCATATGGTTACTTCCAGTGCACCATGGCCGCTATACAGTGTATTAGCGCTATTGTTACCTACGGTTTTTCTGGTTTTGGCAGCGTCGGTGCGTCATATCGGAATTGTAAAAACGGATATCGCACAGCGTTTTTCACTGATCATTTCAATTCTGGCGGCTTTTTTCGTTTTTAACGAATCGATTAGTCCGGTAAAATGGATTGGTCTGGCTATTGGTTTTACAGCCATTTTTCTGGTTTTATACCGAAATGAAACGACTTCCGGCGAAAAAAATAATGGGTGGTATCCGATAATCGTGTTATTGGGATTCGGAATTATTGACGTTTGTTTTAAGCTAATCGCCGCTTATACTGAAATTCCGTATACAACGTCGCTATTTGTGGTTTTCTGTGGCGCATTGGTGGTTTCAACAGTAATTACATTGTATACCCTTTTGGTAAAAAAAGAAAAAACAAACGGGAAAAGTCTGTTGTTTGGTTTGGCTTTAGGAATCCTTAATTTTGGAAATATATTGTTTTATCTAAAAGCACATAAAGCCTTACACGACAATCCTTCGACGGTTTTTGCTTCTATGAATTTTGGTGTAATCCTGTTAGGAACGTTAGCCGGAACGCTATTATTTAAAGAAAAAATCAGCCGACTGAATGCTATCGGGGTTTTCCTGGCTTTTCTAGCCATTATCGTAATCACGGCTTCGCAATTGTATACACTTTAACGCTATTTTATATTTTGAAGTTCTATAAAATTTAGTATTTTTAAGAATTAATTCCCGATCATGAAAAACCCCATTGCAGAAAGAATAGCGGATTTTTTAAAACATTATCCCCCTTTTACCAGTTTAACGTACCAGGAATTAGTCGCTATTTCCGAACATATCAGTGTTAAATATCTGGAAAAACACCAGATCCTTTTTAAAGTGGGCGATGCAACCCATAGTGATTTTTATGTGGTTGCCAACGGTGCGATCGGACTATCGGTTATTTCCGATGCGGAAGAGTTCCTGATCGACAAATGCGACGAGGGCGATATTCTGGGATTGCGTCCGTTTTTTGCTAAAAACAATTACCTGATGACGGCAAAAGCCCGCGAGGAAAGTATCGTTTATGCGATTCCAATAGCAGTTTTTCAGCCGTATGTGGCCAATAATACAAATGTGCAGAATTTCCTGTTGGAGAGTTTTGCTTCCAATACGCGTAATCCATATGATAAGGACCACCGCGGAAAGTTAATCTCGGAAAATATTATTTTCGACGAACAAAGTGCTACGGATATCCAGTATTTCCAGCCTATTAAATATACCAAAAACCCGATTACAGCCAGTTCCAGCGATATTATCAAACATATTGCGCAAACGATGTCGAACAGTCGGATTGGCAGTGTAATTATTCACGATAATCAGTTGCCAATCGGAATTATAACCGATAAGGATTTACGTTCTAAAATTGCCACCGGATTGTTTTCGATCGATACAACAGCCGATAAAATCATGTCGTCTCCGGTCATTACCGTACCGGAAAACATTTCGATTGCCGAAGCGCAAATGATGATGCTAAAACACAACGTAGGTCATTTATGTGTGACCCGCGACGGAACGGAAAAAAGTCCGGCCACTGGTATTATTACCGAACACGATATTGTGGCGGCACAAGCCAACAATCCGGGAATTTTATTAAAATTAACCCGTCGGGCCACGCGTTCGAAAGAATTAAAAGCCGTTCGCGATAAATTAACCGATCTGATTCAGAATTCAATCGATAAAAATATTCCGATTACACATATTACCAGTGTCGCGGCCGAAATCAATATTGCCCTGACAAAACGAGCAATCGATCTGGCTATTGAAAAAATGGAGACACCACCTCCTACCCGTTTTGCCTGGTTTAACCTCGGAAGTCAGGGACGAAAAGAACAGTTATTACTGACCGATGTCGATAATATTCTGATTTTCGAAGATGTGGAAGCCGAACGCTATGACGATGTAAAACAATACTTTTTACAATTGGCCAATAAGGTTATCGAAACTTTAGAAAAAATCGGTTACGAACCATGTCCACAAGGACTTATGGCTAACAATGAACTTTGGTGTAAATCACTAACAGACTGGATTAAACAATACAATACCTGGATTAATACTCCAGGTGAAAAAGGAATTAATCTCAGCACTATTTTCTTTGATTACGATCTGATTTATGGTGATGTTTCTTTTGAAAATTCTTTAACCGAAAGCATTTTTAACAGCACCGATAACAACCAGTTATTCTATGCTTTTTTAGGAACCAATGCCATAAAAAAACCCGCTCCATTGGGGTTCTTCCGTCAATTTTTACTGGAACAGGACGAAGAACACAAAGATGCTTTTGATATTAAAAACAGAGCCATCATGCCACTGGTCGACGCCGCACGTGTGTTAACCATTAGTCGTGGCATCAAAGGAATTACCAATACGTATCAACGTTTTAAAAAACTGGCGGATATCGAAGAACAAAATTCCGATTTGTATCTGGAATGTGCTGAGGCCTTTAATACGTTAACCTGGTTCCGAACCGACGAAGGCTTGCAAAATAATTCCAACGGCGGTTATATCAACATGCAGGAACTTTCGAAAGTGGATAAGGTAAAACTTAAAAACTGCTTTCAACCGATAAACGACATACAGGATTTGATTAAAAACCGCTTTCAATTGACCTATTTCACATAATATTATGGTATTAGACTGGCTTACAGGAAAAGACATCCCGCAATTTTGGAAACAATATCTGGCCCATTTTGACAAAGAAGAACAAAACGGACCGAAACGCTATATTGTTTTTGATACCGAAACGACCGGTTTGGACTGGAAAGACGATGTTATTCTTTCTATTGGTGCCATTTCGGTGATCAATGATGAAATAAAAGTAGGCGATTTTTTTGAAGCTTTTTTGAAACAGGATGTCTTTAATCCCGAAAATGCTATCCTGACCGGAATTTTAAAAGAAGGTAAAGAAGAAAAGATTATCGAAGCAGAAGCCATCATCCGTTTCCTTGATTTTATAAAAGATGCCACTCTGGTAGGACATAACATCAATTTTGATGTCGAAATGATCAATCAGGCACTGAAGCGTTTGAATCTTGGTAAACTTAAAAACACCATACTGGATGTGGATGTAATGTACCAAAAATTTAAAAACCTTCCGGAAGATAAACACCACAATCTGGATGAACTATGCGATATTTTTAAAATTAAAAAAAGCGATCGTCATACGGCTTCCGGTGACGCGTATATTATTGCTTTATTGTTTTTAAAGCTAAAACGGAAATTAAAATTATAATGTACCGGAATGAATACATAATTGGCAATACTCTCTGATTTCCTCATAATTTCGGATATAATATTCCGATATTTTTATTTTGATGTTCGGATTACTACTGTCTTTTATAATAAAAAATCTGCCGGAATGGTATTCCGAATTACTAATTTGCTCTCCTCCTTCTATAACGATATTACTTTTACAAATGGTATAGATCTTCGTAAAAAGTCTTTTTACTTTTAGGTCATCTCCCACTACTTTTAATTGTATAAAGTCATAATAAAGCTCTGTCGATATAACGGTCAATGGAATAAGCATTATGAGACTACTAAAAATATCAAACAATCTGCTTCCTATTGTTATCGTGTAGATAAAGCATCCATATAAATTAACATCAATAACAAATTTTAAAGTAAAAACAAATAGCACTATATAAGCGATAAACATTATAAAAATACGGGTACTGTATTTGATTTTAAGCATATCCATTTCTAATCACAATTATCTGATTAAAATTCAAATAATAAAAGAAATCGATAAAAACCCAATTAACAAAAAGTCGATCATAAAGAGCATTAATTTGGACTGCTTTTATTTAGTCTTGCGCCATTTGTTCTTGTTTTTGACAATAATCCCAAATTTCCTGATAATTCTGAATATAGTATTCCGATATTTTTATCCTGATTTTTGGATTATTCTGATCCTTCAATACAAAATATTTATTTGGCATTGAATACTGAGAAAAATTTTCCTTTTTTTCTGAACAGATCACATCTTCTTTTTGGATGATGATCTTTCTAAAAAAGAAAATTTCAATTTGAACATATTCATCCGTTATTTCTAGTCTTGTAAAAAGATTCATAATAAAATAAGGCACTAAAAAACAAGATACCAATAGGCTGATGCTTATTAAATAATCTAATGATTGACTTTTTATTATTGTTGGCGATAAAAATCGTCCATTAATAATCATTTCATAATCATATTTTATCGTGAAAAGTAATACTACTAAATACCAACTAATCGGTATAATAATCCTGTAACTATATTTAGACTTTAACATGGTAATTAATTATTGTTTTGAGAATCGTATATTGCTATTCCAACAGAAATCCCTGTTGCTATAAGCCCTATAGGACCAGGAATAAATCCAGCCGCACCTAAAAGAGTTAATCCTAAATTTGTCCAGTCTTCATTAGTAATTTCGCCATCTGAAAAAGCAACTATAGTACTAACTCCCTGCAAAACGGTACCGACAGCGGCAACTTTTCCCAAAGGTCCTTTTAAAATATATTTTGCTTCAGTCGTCAGCTCTCCACCTAAAGAACTAACCAATTTTTCAACTGCTACGGCATTTAATCCTTTAATACCATTTACTAAGCCTAGAGCATCCATTTTTTGTTTTAACAAACTGTTATTATAGTGCGTAAAAAATTGCTGACTTTGAATTACGAATGGTGGTAATCCTCCTGAATTTTCATTACCATATCCAGGATTAGTCGATCCGTTTATTGAAATTGCTCCGGTCGGACATATATCAATACACTCCCAACAACTATGACAAATGATGTGATTAATAGCTATATTAACACCAATATAAAGATAATCCTGATCCCAACCTGCCGAAATATATTTACGACCTACTTTTATCGCATTCACATCACAAGCCGGTTTGCAAAGCCCACGTTCTACACAGTTATCTGCACTTATTTTGATAAACCTACTCATGATCCGTTATATAAAATTTCTCTCTACATTAATTGCATTATTCATAATATTCGTAAATGATATACATTTAAAAATATGCTTATAGAACAACCTTTAGCCTTATTATCAACAATATAAATTTTATTCTTTCCGGTTAGATGTTTCGCTAATAAAATATTAATCGGATCATTTTGATGGTGTTCCTAAATAGAATCGTCTGTACAGGATAGTAATCCACTTCCTATTCCAACACTTACTACTCCTAAAAAAGTCTGCTCTATAAATTTTCTCCTGTTCATTTTTAATAGTCAATTATGTTTTACCTACAGCATTAAATTTAAATGAACAACTATTTAAGCTAACAACAAGACTAAAAAACAAAAAAACACCTGATTATGATCGATTTATAAAACAAAAAAAGCACCTTAAAGGTGCTTTTTCAAATATCAAATAAAAAAGAAATTACAATCTTTCGTTTTTAATTTCTTCTACAATTTCCGGATTCAATAGCGTAGTGATATCACCAAAGTTTGAGAAATCGCCTTCGGCTATCTTACGCAAAATACGGCGCATGATTTTTCCGGAACGGGTTTTTGGTAATCCCGATACAAATTGGATTTTATCCAGTTTGGCAATGGGTCCGATATGACTCGCTACGTGTTCGTTGATCTCTTTTCGCAGGTTATCACGATCACGGTACTCTCCAATTTCTTTTAAGATAATAAAACCATACAAAGCATTTCCTTTGATATCGTGCGGGAAACCTACAATAGCCGATTCAGCCACTGCCGGGTGTTCATTAATCGCATCTTCAATGGGCGCCGTTCCTAAGTTATGACCGGAAACAATCACCACATCGTCTACCCGACCGGTAATTCGATAATACCCTACTTCATCTCGCAAAGCACCATCTCCGGTAAAATATTTACCCGGGAAAGCCGAAAAATACGTTTCTTTATAACGCTGATGATCACCCCAAATTGTTCGGGCAATCGACGGCCATGGGAATTTAACACACAAGCTGCCTACAACCTGATTTCCTTCTATTTCATTGCGTTTTTCGTCCATTAATACCGGCTGAATTCCCGGTAATGGTAAGGTCGCATAAGTAGGCTTCGTTGGTGTGACAAATGGAACCGGAGAAATCATAATACCACCGGTTTCGGTTTGCCACCAGGTATCGACAATCGGACATTTTTTCTTTCCAACATGATCATTATACCAGTGCCACGCTTCTTCATTGATCGGCTCTCCTACGGATCCGATTACTTTTAAAGAAGATAAATCGTGTTTATCTACCCATACGGTACTTTCTTTAGCCAACGAACGGATGGCTGTCGGTGCCGTATAAAACTGACTCACTTTATGTTTATCGATTACTTCCCAAAAACGTCCGAAATCCGGGTACGATGGTACACCTTCAAAAATGACTGTCGTCGCGCCGTTTAGAAGTGGACCGTATAAAATATAGGAATGTCCGGTAATCCAGCCAATATCGGCCGTACACCAGTAAATATCGTTTTCTTCGTAATTGAATATGTTTTTAAACGTATAAGCCGTATACACCATATAACCCGCCGTAGTATGCAACATTCCTTTCGGTTTTCCGGTCGATCCGGAGGTATACAGGATAAACAACGGATCTTCCGCATCCATAATTTCGGCTACATTATTCGGAATCGCCTCATCCAGTAAAGGTTGCAACCATAAATCGCGACCTTCTTTCATTTTTATTTCCGTGTTGGTTCTTTTGGCAACCAATACACTGGTAACGGTTGGACATTTTTCCAACGCTTCATCTACAATCGATTTCAGGTCGATGGTTTTGTTACCTCTATAAGCCCCATCGGAAGTGATGACCATTTTACAACCACAGTCGATAACCCGTGATGCAATTGCCGAAGCTGAAAATCCGGCGAAAACAACCGAATGAATCGCTCCAATCCGTGCACAGGCCAATACAGCCACTGCCAGTTCCGGAATCATCGGTAGATAAATACACACCCGGTCACCTTTTTTAATGCCTTGTTCGCGCAATACATTGGCCATTTTGGCTACGCGATCGTACAATTCGTTATAGGTAATATATTGCGCCGGTTCTTTCGGATCGTTCGGCTCAAAAATAATCGCATTTTTATTCCCTCTTTTGGCCAAATGACGGTCAATACAGTTTTTAGTGATGTTCACTTTTGCATTGGTAAACCATTTAATATCGGCTTCGGCCATATCAAACTCCATTACTTTATCCCAGGTTTGGTACCATGTAAAATTTTCTTCGGCGATTTTTCCCCAGAATTTACGTGGCTCCCGGATCGATTTTTTATAGTGTTTGAAGTATTCTTCTAAGTTGTTTATTTTATAATAACTCATAGTGTGTTTATTTTTTCATATTCTATTTAAATACACCGATGCCATAGCTTGTAAAGGCTTCGGTTACTTCACCGATGATGGTTTCGTCATCGATGGTGGACGGGATTTGGTATTTTTCACCGTCTACAATACTTCGCAGTAATTTGCGAAGGATTTTTCCGGAACGGGTTTTTGGCAAACGCTGCACAACAATCACATTGCGCAACGAAGCTACCGCGCCTATTTTTTCGCGAACAAGCTGAACCACTTCATATTCCAGTTGGAAATGTTCGGTTGCGTCGCCCGATTTAATCACAGCCAACGCCAAGGGAATCTGACCTTTTAAGGCATCGTTAATTCCTATAACGGCACATTCGGCCACTGCATTGTGTGAGGCTACAATTTCTTCCATTTCGGCAGTCGAAAGGCGGTGTCCCGCAACATTGATCACATCGTCAACTCGGCCGGTTATATAAATATAACCTTCGTTGTCTTTGTAACCACCGTCGCCCGAAAAATAATAGCCCGGGAAACGGGTTAAATACCCGGCTTTAAACCGGATTTCATCCTCCCAAAGACCCAACATGGTTCCCGGTGGCAAAGGTAGTTTTATTACCACATATCCTTCTTCGTTTGGCGGTAATTCTTTTCCGTTTTCATCAAAAATAACGATTTCGTAACCGGTAACGGCTTTCCCGGCCGATCCGGGTTTTACCGGTAGGTATTCCACGCCCATCATATTGGCAATCATCGGCCAGCCGGATTCCGTCTGCCACCAATGATCAATAACAGGAACCGGTAGGTGTTGGCGATACCATTCCAGTGTAGCCACATCACAACGCTCACCAGCTAAGAACTGTATTTTCAAATGACTTAAATCGTATTTTTTGATAAAGTTTCCGTCGGGGTCTTCTTTTTTAATGGCCCGAATGGCTGTTGGTGCGGTAAACATAATGCGTACTTTGTGCTCGGCAATGATCCGCCAATAGGTGCTCGCATCCGGAGTTTTGATGGGTTTGCCTTCGAAGATCACGGTGGTGTTGCGATTTAATAACGGTCCGTATAAAATATAACTGTGTCCTACCGCCCATCCCATATCGGATGCCGCCCAAAATGTCTCGCCTTGCGGAATGTCGTATACATATTGCATCGTAAATTTAAGTGCTGTAGCATAACCTCCTGTATCTCTTACGATTCCTTTTGGTTTTCCAGTAGTCCCGGAAGTGTATAAAATATAAAGCGGATGTGTCGCTGCTACCGGAACACAAGGTACTTCTTCTGATTGTAAAACTAATTTTTCATAGTCGACATCATATTCCTGAAACGGTATTTTGGCTCCTAATTTCCGATTAAAGATGATCACTTTTTCCGGTTTATGTGCTGCCATTTCAATCGCTTCGTCAACCAGTGGTTTATAAGCGATCAGTCGGTCGATTTCAATTCCCGAAGAGGCCGTAATAATGGCTTTAGGTTTGGAATCGTCTATTCGGATGGCCAATTCGTGCGGCGCAAATCCACCAAAAACCATCGAGTGCGTCACACCGATACGAGCACAGGCCAACATTGCAAAAGCCACCTGCGGAATCATGGGCATATAAATGACCGCCGTATCGCCTTTGGTTAAACCCAAAGAAAGTAATCCTCCCGCTAATTTTGCCACTTCGGATTTTACTTCGTTAAACGTATATTTTCGTATCGTTTGGGTCACGGGTGAATCATAGATAAAAGCCACCTGATCGCCATAACCATCCTCAATGTGTTTGTCAATCGTCAGATAGCAAATATTCAGTTCACCATCGGCAAACCATAGTGGATAGCCGTTTTTATCTTTGGACAATATGGTTTGTGGCCGCTTATACCATTCGAGTACACCGGCCTGTTCTTTCCAGAAACCTTCAGGATCCTTAAGGCTTCGTTGGTAAAATGCATTATAATTCATGGTAAGTGGTTGTTTTTAGTCCGTTAGCAATTCGTTGGTTTGCTCGACCAGTTTTTTAACCGAAAAGGGCTTGGTCATATATAAATCGGCGCCTAATGAAAGTCCTCTTTCAATATCTTTTTCCTTGTTTTTAGCCGACAGAAATATGACTTTACAATGCTGTAAACGCTCGTCTTTTTTAATTTGTTCGAGTGTCGCAAAACCGTCGACCATCGGCATCATGACGTCGAGGATAATAATATCGGGCTGCTGCACTTTTAGAATGTCCAGCGCTTCCTGTCCGTCACGGGCAATAAATACCTCATAATTGTTCTTTTTAAAGGTGTATTCCAACGACATGACGATATTCGGTTCGTCGTCTACAATTAAAATTTTCCGCATCTTATTCATTTTCTGTGCTATTGTATTTGGGCAATGTAAAATGGAAAACCGCTCCGGTTTCTTTATTTTCAGCCCATATTTTTCCTTTATGATGTTCGACTATCTGTTTGCAGATCGCCAATCCGAGTCCGCTACCAACCGGTTTTTTAATATTTTGATTGGTCGACTGGTAAAATTTGTCAAAAATCGCATCCAGATCTTCCGGATTAATTCCTTTCCCGTTATCACGAATACTGGTTTGTAAATACGTTCCGTTTTCCGTTACCGTTATCGAAATCTGACCATTGGTTTCCGGACAAAACTTTACTGCATTCGACACCAGATTTGTAATCACCTGGATAAGCCGTTCTTCGTCGTACCAGGCTTCAGCCACCGTTTCGGCCACAAAATTTACGGCTATCTTTTTGTTGCGAATCAGTTGTTGTAACGGCTCCAGGGCTGTAACTATTGTGTGATCCAGACTATTTTTTGTCGCATGAATCTGTTGCTTTCCGGTTTCGAATTTTTCGAGGTCTAAAATTTTGTTGATCAACCTATTTAAACGATCGGATTCCGAGATGATATTCTTTAAAAACTGCTTGCGTAAGTCTTCCGGGATATCGTCATCGTCGTATAAAATCTCACTGGAAGCCTTTATCGCAGTGATTGGTGTTCGCAATTCATGAGTTACCGTATCCAAAAATTCATCTTTCTGTGCGTCTTTTTCCAAAAGCTGTTCATTTGCTTTTTGCAATTGGGCGGTTATTTGTTTTAACTCATTGGACGTCTCCGTCAGTTTTTTATTGATGATGATGTTTTCGCGGGATTCTTCCAAAATATGTAATACTTCCTGTAGTGATACTTTTTCTTCTTTTACCACGCTTGAAATCAATATTCGAGCCGAAGCGGTTCCGATATGACCGGTAAGCAGGTTTTCTGCAAACTTGATCAATCGGGCGTCGGCCTGTTCCTGATTCTTATCGACATTGTATTTCAGATTAAAAATCGTCAATGCCCGTTTGGTGCGTTCCTCACCCAAAAAACGTTTTAATACTTTTTCGATATCGCGGGTATAGGCCGTTCCTTTCCAGACAAAAGCGTTTTCGTGCATCGTACTGTATTTATCGATGTCGATAAACATTTCGGCATAATTGCGTTCGCGGTAGTTTCCTTTAAAACTCACGGAAACCGCCAGATAAATGATCGTATTAAACAGTAAACTCCAGAAAAGTGCCTGCGGAATCGGTGTCAGATAATCCAGTCCGAATAACTGAAACGGTTTTAACAATTCGATTCCGGCCAGACCTTCGGATATAAAGGTACTACTACTGTTGGTAATCCCGATTCCATACGGAATCAGAAGGGTATAAACGCAGACAAAAAATCCGATCAGCATTCCGGAAATAGCGCCCAAACGGGATCCGCGACGCCATAATAGCGCCCCAAAAAAAGCCGGAGCCAATTGCGCCATAATCACAAAGGAAACCAATCCAATCGAAAACAGGTTGTAATCCAATACGTAAAAACGATAGATCAGATACGCAACAATGATCAATAGAAAAATACAAATTTTACGGATGTTTACGATCCGTTTGCTGTTTTTATCCTGAGTCTCACTTTGCAGCGTCCCCAGAAATCCGTAAGGAATTAAAAGATTGTTACTCAGCATGATCGATAATCCGATCGAAGCGACCACAATCATCGATATCGAAGCCGAAAAACCACCCAGAAATACCAAAACGGTTATTGTCGTATTATTAAAATATTGTGGAATTAACAGTGAATAGGTATCGGCATTAGCCGTACCTTCCGAAAATAGTATATTTCCGCCCCATGCGATCGGATACACAAAAATATTAAACAATAACAGATATAACGGAAACAACCAGATCGCCGTTTTAATATGACTTTCCCGATTGTTTTCGACCACCGCCATTTGAAATTGACGCGGTAACAGGAACATCGCAAATAAAGACAGTAAACATAAAAAGAACCAATTGAGTGCCTGCGGTAGTCCTCCAATGGTATTCTTTTCACGGAATCCTTCTATCAGACTGGCTTGGGCATATATATCTTCGAAACCGTCAAATACAAAATAGGTTACATATACGCCTACCAGAATAAAGAAAAAGAGTTTTAAAACCGATTCCATTGCCACGGCAGTCACAATTCCTTTTCTTTTTTCGGAGGCATCTACATAACGGGTTCCGTAATAGGAGGCAAAAAGGGCAAGTGCAATAGCCACATAAGTTGTAGTGTCATTAAACACATTCGAACTTAACGAGGTTTGGGTTACTATTGTAAAGGTTTCGGCAATTGCTTTTAATTGTAAGGCGATATACGGAATAATCCCGACAACACTAATAAAAGTAACCAACGCGCCCAGAAAACGACTGTTTCCGTAGCGTAAGGAAATAAAATCGGCCAGACTGGAAATTTTATTCACCCGCGAGATACGGATGATTTTTCGCAGAATGACAATCCACGCCGGAATAATGATCACCGGTCCCAAATATACCGTAAGGTAACTCAGTCCCGACTGTGCCGCTACTCCGATACTACCATAATACGTCCAGGCCGAGCAATAAACGGCAAGCGAAAAAGTATAGACATACGGATTATTGGTCCATTTACCGTTGGCTTTTTTTTCGGCCCAATGGGCTACAAAAAATAAGATTCCCAGATAAAACAACAATATGATCAGTAAACTATAACTACTCATAATACCGCTTAACAACTAAAAATGAAACCAAGATTGAAAATAGCCATATGGAAAAAAAGTAGCCGTAAATTACCGGGATTCCTAAAATGGCATCGGCGTGATCAAAAAGAAGCACCAATGGCAAATTAAAGGCCAGTAATAAGGCTAGAGATAAGATAACTAATTTTTGTTCGTGCCGTTTTTTCATGTGTTCTACAAACCAAAGGACCCCGGAGTTCCAAAGAAATCCGGAGTACCAGTAATAACCAGGTAGTTATAGGTTAATCTTCATTATCATATTCTCCGATAAGGGCATAATAGCCAAAGGTTCCCAAACCTAATACGATTAAGGGCGTCAGGATAAACAGAATGATGATTCCAAAAACCAAATCGTCCTGTTTGCCGGTCACAAACTTTGGTAAGCCGAATATAAAGATACAAAAATAGGCTGCGGCTATAGCTAATAATAGCCAAACAATTCCGAGTATTCTTTTTATTTTGTTCATAAATATGCCTTTTAGTCGTTACTTTTATTTTTGTTGTTAATATAAAACATCCCGATCACAAAGCTGATCGCTGCAATGATAATCGGATACCACAATCCTTCGAGGTAAAATGTAGGATTGCCGTTGTCTTTCGCTACCGTTACCAGGTAGGTTGAAATCGCCGGTAACAAGCCTCCGAAAATTCCGTTTCCGACATGATACGGTAAGGACATCGATGTATAGCGGATTTTCACCGGGAACATTTCTACCAGAAAAGCGGCAATCGGACCGTAAACCATCGTTACAAAAATCACCTGAATAAACACGAGGAAGATCAGCATCCATCGGTCGGATGAATTAATGGTCACCGTGGTTTTGACGTCGGTTTTGGCTTTTCCATCCACCATAATCGGCTTACCATCTTCCAGATGAACGGTTTTAATTTGCGTCCATTGGGTTCCGTCTGTAAATTCTTTGGTGGTTGTATAAACGGAATCAATTGTCTGATGTGTATTTTCTTTGGTTATCGCCAGAATTTTTGTTTTTTCGACTATTTCCGTTTTTAAGTTTACATCGGTGGTTTCGTACATGGTTTTGTAAATCGGACGGTATAAAAAGATCGCCAACAACATTCCGGTCATCATAATACTTTTGCGTCCTACTTTATCACTCAACCATCCGAAGACTACAAAGAACGGCGTTCCAACCAATAGTGCGATTCCTAATAAGGTATCCACCTGCGTAGAATCGACACTCATAACGGTTTTCAGGAAATTCATCGCATAAAACTGACCGGTATACCAGACCACTCCCTGCCCCATCGCGGCTCCAAATAAGGCTAATAATACAAATTTAAGGTTATAACGGTTTCCGAAACTTTCTTTTAACGGATTCGCACTGGTTTTTCCTTCGGCTTTCGCTTTGGCAAATACCGGCGATTCGTGCATGTTTTTACGGATCAGATACGACACCAATACCATCAGGATCGATACCCAAAACGGTACACGCCATCCCCACTCGTCAAACGCGGCTTCCGATAAGGTTGTTTTGGTTAACAAAATAACCATCAACGACACAAATAATCCCGCCGTAGCCGTCGTTTGAATCCACGAAGTCCAATACCCACGTTGACCAACCGGTGCATGTTCGGCGACATAGGTAGCCGCTCCACCATATTCGCCACCCAGTGCCAATCCTTGTAATAACCGAAGCACTAACACTAATAACGGTGCCATAAATCCGATGGTTTCGTAACTCGGAATACATCCGATCAAAAATGTGGCCCCTCCCATTAATAACAGGGTTACCATAAACGTATATTTACGCCCGATCATATCACCCAGACGACCAAAAAACAAGGCGCCAAACGGACGAACGACAAATCCGGCAGCAAAAGTTGCCAATGTCGATAAAAAGGCAGCCGTTGGGTTATCGGCCGGGAAGAATTTGGTAGAAATCACTACCGCCAAACTTCCGAAAATATAAAAATCATACCATTCGATCAGTGTTCCTACAGAAGAAGCGGTGATAACGCTCCAGATTCCTTTTGTTGCTTTATTGCTCATAAATGTGGTTCAGTGTTGGTTATAAATAAATTTGCAGTTGTACCAGGAAATCCCCTCTCATCCCGTCGATATTGTCTTTGGCACTATAAACAGGTCGTGTCGAATACTGCGTGGTGATTTTAGCATGATGCCCGTCCAGGAAGAAATTGGCACCAATGTCAAACTGCGAACTGGATTTTTCGAGTGCTTCGAATTTTTTATACGTATACGCTCCGAAAGGCTGAATGCGCACAACCGGTTTTTCGGCTTTACACGGTAATAAAAATCCAGCCTGTGTATACCAGATGGTTCCGGTTCCGATCATCGGTTGCGTATTTCCGGCCCCGGCCAAAGCCCGGTCACCTGTAAAAGACGGATCGGCGGCACCAACATTCATAATTCCGATATTGCGAAGGTAGTTGGGACCAAAATCGTAATCGTATAAAACGGAATAAGCGGTCAGTGCCATTTTCTTTTCTTTGGCTCCTAAAGGTAAATCCAGAAAAGCATCCGCCGAAAGTAATTTGATATCGTGTTTTTGAACAACACTGTTTACAGAAGTTCGTGTCGCATCCGGAGCAGTATAAAAGCCGGCGCCAAGATTAAATACTTTTTTGGTTCCAAGGTAAGAACCAACTTTATACGGTAGTAAATTCGATTCCTGTTCTAAAAACTGGTATTCGAAATAACCGGCTTTCGACCATCGGGTGTTTCCGCTATTGTCTACGGCTACTGCGTTATCAACATTGGTAACATCTACCGGAGCCGTGTTGGTGGCAAAAGGTTTGTTGATGCTCATACGGTATTCGAATTTCCCGTATTTTCCTTTGGCGAATAACCCAACCTGTCGGGCAAACTGATCGGCATTATCGATTAAAGGCCAGTTAAAAATCGGAGCATCAATGGTTAGGAAATTTAAAGTTGAGGCCATCGTCATACGGGACAATCCCATATAGTAATGCAATCCGCCTCCAAGTGATAAACTGAACTTTTTACCCGCTTCCGGTAAAACTACCGCATATTCGTTCCAGGCATCGTGAAAGAACAGCCCCGGCTTTTTGGTCGATCCCGCCGGACTGGTAAAGGTTTGATTGTTAATTCCAAAATGCGTTACAATCATATACCGCTTGGAGATTTGGGCATACGCCAGCATTCGCAAACGTCGGTTACCGATATCGGTATTAGTCGTCGCCGGTTCGTCGGCAATCATTGTTCCGGGATTCATTTCGGAAGAGCGAAACCAGATTTGATTCCAGGCGATAAAACGCATGTATTTGGAACCGTCTTCATTGAAATTTACTTTTAATCCCGAACCGTAATCCGTCGAACCCTGAGAATAGCCTTCCGCTGCGAAAAAGAGCAATCCGGCCAATAAAATGATTCGTTTCATAAGGTACTGTAATTTGGTTGTTTTGTGTTTTTTGCTTCACCAAATTCTAAAAAGGAAACGGATTGAAAATTTTTGTATATATATTTTTGTAAAATACTATAGTTAATCTTTAAAACGTTCCCATTTTATCAGCATAAATTTGTCCCCTAACTCCGTTATGATCATTCCGGCACCAGACAATTGTTCTTTATTTTTTAGGTATTCAACGAGTTCCAAATGGTTAAAAATCTTGTATGTTGGATGGTAATCACCTTGCGTGAGCCTTTTCACCCGAAATTCTTTTACCCAATTGCTTACGGTAACGTGGGAAACCCCTAAAATACGTTCAATTTCGCGGTAACTCAATCCTTCAAGATAGAGCTGTAATGCCTTGGTTACATAGTAATCGTCTATCTTTTTACCCAATTTGTTAACGGTAAAATAATAGTTGCATTTTTTACATAAGTATCTTTGTTTCTGATTGATAACCCCACTTTTAACAATAGCGTTGGTTTTGCACTTCGGACAGGCTAAAATCTCCATATATATTTATTTTGCATAAATATAGTATTTTAGCAAATATACATATAGCAATAATTCATTTTTTTAAATCAAAAATTACATTATATACATATTTAAACAACTATATTTACATTAAAAATAATAAATATTGCTTTTATAAAAAACCAGAATCGATAATCACAATGAAATCCCTGTTCGTATTTGTTGGTCTGTTTACATTCTTTTTTAGTCATTGTCAAGAAGAAAATAAACTTTCGGAAGCTGTAAAAGCTGAAATTTCGGTCGATTCTATTGAAAGGGCTTTTTTGGATGAAAAACTATTCTATACCACGGTGATCCGACTGCATCCTAACGACAATGCTTTTATTTTTATTGATGATGATTATGTCGCGCAAAGCATTACCAATGCCTCCGTTAAAAAACTATACGAAACCAGCGAATACCTATCATCAGAAAACCGGGAAGCTTTTTATCAAAAAATCAGCAATGCCCTTCCAAAAGAAGATATTCGTGTTTTTGATCGGATTTGGAGTTTAAAGGAAGTTCGTCAACAAATTGGCGGTGATGGTGGTTTGCATACCTTGGTAACCTGGATCACCCAAAAACCAACCGCAAAAGATCCCAACTATTATATTGAAGTACGCCGACTGTATCTCGAACGACTCGGAACCTGTATTCCAATTGGCTATATTAAAATGCACAGCCAAACAAAAGACCTTTTGGTAATGGATTCCGAAGGCGAATACCTTCCGATAGCCAAATGGCGTCAAATCAAATAGTTTCACAAACGGATATTAGTTTGTGACAGAATTTCTTTAAAAATGCAGGATCAGCAAAGATTATAGAATAAAAATACAGAGTACTTATTTTTATTTTTATAAAAATATCAATTCTAAAAAAAAAGGTTTAATTTGCGATAAAACAAACAACACTATGCATTTTGACCCGTCTGTATTGGACCAATCGGCCGTATACAAACTACTAACCGGTACAGTTATTCCCCGTCCTATTGGATGGATTTCCTCGATCAGTAAAGAAGGTGCTATCAATCTGGCACCATTTTCATTTTTTAATGCTGTTGGCGAAGATCCGCCTCATGTGATGTTCTCAACTGTTCGTCCGAACAACACCAATAAAGACACCTTAAATAACGTGCTGGAAACCGGCGAATTTGTGGTTAATTTGGTTACGGAAGAACTCGTTGAAAAAATGAATCTGACTTCAGCCAGCGTTCCACCCGATCAAAACGAATTCGAACTGGCACAACTCACTCCTGCTTCATCACTTGTTGTAAAAGCTCCACGGGTTATAGAGAGCCCGGTGGCGATGGAATGCAAAGTCGTACACCATTATTCGCTGGAAGACCATCAGCACGGTGGCGCAACTATCGTTATCGGCAGAGTGGTTATGTTTCATATCGACGAAGCCATATTGTCCGACAATTACCGAATTAACATGGACGTCTACCGACCTGTTGCCCGTTTGGCAGGATCAAATTATTCAAAATTAGGAGAGATTTTCTCCATTAAAAGAGCTTAAAATGAAGATTACAGTTATTGGTGGCGGACCCGGTGGTTTATACTTCTCAATCCTTACCAAAAAAGCATTACCCCATTGCCAGATTGACTTATATGAACGCAATAAAGCAGACGATAGTTTTGGTTTTGGCGTCGTTTTTTCCGATGAAACCTTAAGTGAATTCTTAACCAAAGATCCCAAATCATACGAATTAATACGCAGTCGCTTTGCGTATTGGGACGATCTGGATGTCGCCCGCGACGGTGAAGTGGTACGCATTACCGGTAATGGTTTTTGCGGTTGTTCTCGCAAAACATTATTGGAGTTACTACAGCAGCGTTGCCGCGAAGAAGGAGTTAACCTGCATTTCGAGTCCAATATCACCGATCTCTCTCCATTTAGCGATAGCGACTATATCGTAATCTCCGACGGAATTAACAGTATTTTCCGCGATCAGATGCCGGAAGCATTCGGTACGCAAAAGACACTCAAAAACAATCGTTTTGTATGGATGGGTTCTACGCGACCATTGGATGCTTTTACGTATTTTTTCCGAACCACACCATATGGAACATTGGTAGCGCATACCTATCAATATGAAGCCGGACGTAGTACCTGGATTTTTGAATGCTCAGATGAAACCTGGCAAAAAGCCGGTTTTTCGGAAACCGATGAAGCCGACACTATTCTAAAACTGGAAAATCTATTTAAAGAAGAACTCGACGGTCATTCACTGATCTCCAACCGTTCGCATTGGCGACAGTTTCCGGCGATTACCAATTCCAACTGGCATAAAGACAATATTGTTTTATTGGGCGATGCCAAAGCGACGGCGCACTACTCCATCGGTTCCGGTACCAAACTGGCCATGGAATGTGCTATTGCGCTTTCGGAAGCCGTTAGCAATCATCAAACTGACACCAAATCAGCATTTGATCAATACGAAAAAGTACGCCGTAATCGCGTCGAAATGATCCAATATGCCGCAAATGTATCGTTAGATTGGTTTGAACATATGGACCGACACAACCAACACGATTTTATGCAGTTTGCTTTTGGCGTGATGACACGATCCAAAAAAGTAACCTTTGAAAATATGGCCTTACGCGATAGTACCTTTACACAAAAAGTATTATCCGAATTTAATACTAAAAATCAAAATAAACCCGAAACACCGGCCGCATTTACACCGTTTCAATTACGGGATATGGTGGTAAAAAACCGAATTGTGATGAGTCCGATGGGACAATATTCTGCCGAAAACGGTTTGGTTTCCGATTGGCATTTTATGCATTACGGATCGCGTGCCACAGGTGGTGTTGGTCTGATTTTAACCGAGATGACAGCCATTTCAGAAACCGGACGTATCACTTTAGGTTGCCCAGGCATTTACACTAAAGAACAAGCCGTTAACTGGAAAAAAATAACGGATTTTATTCATCAAAATTCCGACTCTAAGATAGGCATTCAACTGGGACATTCCGGGCGAAAAGGTGCCATTAAAAAACCGTGGGAAGGAACACAGGAACCCCTTGAAAATCCGTGGAACTTATTATCCGCTTCGGCAATCGCTTATACTGAAAAAATGGCCATTCCAAAAGAAATGGATCTTCAGGACATGGAACAAATTTTAAACGAATTTGTACAGGCAACCAAAAACGCCGACGAAGCCGGTTTTGACATGATCGAACTTCAGGCGCATCACGGCTTTCTGTTAGCTTCTTTCCTATCGCCGTTAACCAACAAACGTCAGGATAGTTTTGGTGGTAGTATCGAAAACCGTTTAAAATTCCCTTTACTGGTTTTTACAGCGATGCGTACTGCATTTCCGGAACACAAACCGATGTCGGTACGTATTTCGGCATCCGACTGGGCCGAAAACGGACTTACGGAAGCAGACAGTATTCTAATTGCTCAGGCGTTTAAAAATGCGGGTGCCGATATTATCAACGTTTCCACCGGAAATACGGTAGCCAATCAACAACCGCTTATGGGGAGAATGTGGCAAACACCTTTTTCCGATACAATTCGCAATACGGTTTCCATTCCTACCATTACCACTGGTTATATTCAGGATATTGATCAAATCAATACCATCCTTTTAAATGGCCGTGCCGATCTGGTTGCCTTGGGAAGACCTTTGTTACTTGATGCGAATTTTGTTCGAAATGCACAGGCATACGAGCAGTATCAAACGGATGATATCCCAAAACAATACCGTATGGGCATTTCGCATTTATATCCGTTAAAGGGTTCCGAACGAAAAGCAACCGAAGGCATGAAAAAATTACTGAAACCGGAAAGCCATAAAAAAGCCTGATACAACACCAACTGTTTAACTACCCCAAAAATGAATCATTACCACGATAATTTCGCACATGATAAACTTCCGGCTTTAAAACTACAGCCGGAATATCTTTTTGATCATCCGGATTTTGAGTTCCCCGAAAACCTGAACTGCGTTGCGCCTTTACTGGATATCCATATTAAGGAAGGTCGCGGCAATCAAATCGCAATCCGCACGTTTGATTCGGTTTGGACCTATCAGGACTTATACGACAAAGCCAATCAGATTGCCAATTACCTGATCGACGATACCGGTTTTGTTTCCGGAAATCGGGTTTTAATCCGTTCTGCCAATAATCCGAAGTTTGTAGCTTCCTGGTTTGCAGTATTAAAAGCCGGTGGTATCGTAGTAGCCACAATGCCTTTATTACGGGAAAAAGAATTGTCCGTAATGATTGAAAGTGCGCAGATTAGTCATGCTTTTTGCGATTACCGCCTACGGGATGAAATGGATCTGGTAACAGAACCTGCCTTAAAAAAAGTCATCTATTTTGACGGTTCTGAACAAAGTGATCAGGAGCTTGAAAAAGCAATCGCCGAAAAATCGATACAATTTGAGAACTATCCTACCCGATCGGATTCCATATCTTTAATCGGATTTACTTCCGGCACGACCGGGAAACCTAAAATGACCGCTCATTTTCATCGGGATGTAATCCTGATCTGTGAAGCTTTTCCAAAATATTCACTACAACCCAAACCGGATGACGTTTTTACCGGAAGTCCGCCGCTAGGATTTACATTCGGTTTGGGCGGATTGGTATTATTCCCGTTCTATTATGGCGCGTCGACTTTTTTAATTGAAAAACCAAGCCCGGAACTATTACTTGAGGCGATTCAGAAATACAAAATAACGGTTTGCTTTACGGCTCCGACCGCCTGGCGTATTTTGACCACAAAAGTTAAAGATTATGATATTTCTTCGTTACGAAAGTGTATTTCTGCCGGAGAAACATTACCTTTAAAGGTATGGGAAGACTGGTATAATGCCACCGGACTAAAAATTATTGACGGAATTGGTGCAACCGAAATGCTGCATATTTTTATTTCGTCTAACGAAGACAATATGAAAAAAGGCGCTACCGGTGTACCCATTCATGGTTATGAAGCCAAAATCGTGGATAAAAAAGGAAACGAAGTGCCAACCAACGAACCCGGAAGGCTCGCCGTTCGTGGGATTACCGGTTGTCGTTATTTAAACCGTACCGACAAACAGAAAGAATATGTACAAAATGGCTGGAATCTAACCGGAGATATTTTCCGAAAAGACGAAGACGGTTATTTCTGGTTTGTAGCCCGCGGAGACGACATGATCATTTCATCAGGCTATAATATTGCTGCCATTGAAGTAGAAAATGTATTGCTCACCCATCCGGAAATTGCCGAGTGTGCCGTAGTTGGATTGCCCGACGAAGAACGCGGCATGTTGGTCTGTTCCTATATTGTTTTAAAAGACAAAACCAAAGCGGGTCCTGATTTGGGTAAAGCCATTCAAAACTGGTTTAAAGAAGTGGCAGCGCCCTATAAATATCCACGGGAAGTGCGTTTTATGGACCATCTGCCCAAAACGGAAACCGGCAAAATACAGCGTTATAAACTAAAACAGTAATACTATGAGAAAAGCATTTGTAGTTTTTAGCATAACCGTTCTATCCATTACGGCTATACTGATTTACGTCAATTGGAAATTCAGTTTTTTACTCTTAATTTTTATCCCGTTAGTGCTAATGGGACTGCACGATATGTACCAGTCCAAACAAAGTATCAAGCGTAACTTTCCATTATTGGGACGTATGCGGTATCTTTTGGAGTCCATCGGACCCGAAATGCGCCAGTATTTTATCGAAACCGATACCGAGGGAAAACCTTTTAACCGACTACAGCGCAGTTTGGTTTACCAACGCAGTAAAAAAGAAACCGATTCGATGCCATTCGGAACGCAATTAAATGTATACGAAACAGGCTATAAATGGATCAACCATAGTATCAAAGCGATTCCTTTCTCGGAAGTGGATTCCAATCCGAAAATTAAAATCGGATCGTCCCAATGCGAAAAACCTTATATGGCTAGCCTATTTAACATCAGTGCGATGAGTTACGGATCGCTGAGTAAAAATGCGATTCTGGCTTTAAATTCCGGTGCCAAACAAGGCGGTTTCTATCATAATACCGGCGAAGGTGGTCTTTCGCCCTATCATCTTGAAAGCGGAGGCGATATCGTATGGAACATCGGTACCGGTTATTTTAGTTGTCGTGATAACGAAGGACGATTTTCGTACGACGAGTTTACCAAAAGAGCCACATTGGACAATGTAAAAATGATTGAAATAAAATTCTCGCAAGGTGCGAAACCCGGACATGGTGGAATTTTACCCAAACAAAAAGTCACCGACGAAATCGCAGCGATCCGTTTGGTTCAAAAAGGACAGGATATCATCTCTCCGCCAAGGCATTCGGCTTTTAGCACACCTTTGGAATTAATGGATTTTATCAAACTCCTGCGAAAAGGTTCCGGTGGAAAACCAATCGGCATGAAAATCTGTATTGGTAACAAATCGGAGTTTTTGGCCATTTGTAAAGCCATGGTACAAACGCAAACCTATTTCGATTTTATAACCGTAGACGGTGGCGAAGGTGGTACCGGTGCCGCACCTCAGGAATATTCCGATCACGTGGGAATGCCATTACGCGAAGCACTGGCCTTTGTTTACGATAGTTTAAACGGTTTTGGTATCAAAAATGAAATTAAAATCATCGCCAGTGGTAAGGTTGTTACCGGTTTTGATATTATAAAATGCCTTTCTATCGGTGCCGATGTCTGTAATTCGGCACGGGGGATGATGTTTGCACTCGGTTGTATTCAAGCATTGGAATGTCATGCGAATACCTGTCCGACCGGTGTGGCGACTCAGGATCCAAAACTGGTAAAAGGATTGGTTCCCGAAGAAAAAAGTGTACGGGTTGCCCGTTTTCAGCACGAAACCGTAAAAAGTGCGATGGAATTAATGGCCTCCGCCGGACTTGAACATCCGGATGACGTCGATCGTACTGTGATCAGCGCCCGTGTGAGCGGTACCAAAATCGAAACCTATTATGAAATGTACCCGGAAATTGAAAAAGGTTGCTTATTGAATGAGAATACCGTTCCGCAAGCTTTTCAATTTTTCTGGAAAAAGGCAACCGCCGAAAGTTTTTAATCCCCTATTATCCAAAAAATGAATCACATCTTTATCAAAACCGAAAAAATACGCTTTCAACATGTCGATTATGCCGGCATTGTTTTTTATCCCCGTTTTCTCGAAATGCTCAACTGCCTTGTGGAAGACTGGTTTGAAGAAGCCTTAGGTCGTCCTTTTTCGAAAATGCATGAAACCAACGGTATCCCAACCGTCGATTTAAAAGTACAGTTTAAAAAAGCCGCCCGATTAGGCGAAACACTCACTAAGAAATTATGGGTCAAACATCTCGGTGGCGCTTCCATACTATGCGGTTTCCGGTTTGAAGATGAAACCGGGATAACGTGTCTGGAAGGCGAAGTTACCCTGGTCAATGTCGCTTTTAATCCAAACCGGGATGGGATTAAAGCCGAGGCTTTTAACGACGATATGAAACACAAAATAAACCAATACTTGCTGGTTACACTATAACCCTACTAAACCTCAAAACTAAAATGGAATTTTCAAAGTTTAAAGCGGCAACCGTTCAAACAGCTCCGGTTTTTCTAAATGTGGAAAAAACAGTCGACAAAGCCATTTCGATTATCCGGGAAGCCGCAGCCAACGGCGCGGAATTAATCGCTTTTCCGGAAGTATTCGTCGCCGGTTATCCGTACTGGAATTGGATTATGACTCCGGTACAAGGAAGCAAATGGTACGAAAGACTCTATAAAAATTCTGTTGCAGCAGACGATCCGGAAATCAAACGAATCGAACAAGCCGCACGGGAAAACAATATCCATGTTGTAATCGGCATTAACGAACGTGGCACCAGTTATGGTGAAATTTACAACACCAACCTTATCATCGACAATACTGGTCAGCTGATTGGAAAACACCGAAAATTGGTACCGACCTGGGCGGAAAAACTCACCTGGACTTCCGGTGATGGTTCTTCACTAAAAGTATATCCAACCAAAATAGGTCCGATCGGAACACTGGCTTGTGGTGAAAACACCAATACACTAGCACGGTTTACATTGTTATCGCAAGGTGAACTCATCCATATTGCGAATTACATTTCGCTACCGGTTGCACCACCCGATTATAATATGGCCGAAGCAATCAAAATTCGCGCAGCAGCCCATTCCTTCGAAGGAAAGCTGTTTACCATTGTATCCTGTTCGACCATTTCTCAGGAGATTATGGACATTTTAAAAGAAGACGTTCCGGATGCCGAAACCTTATTGACCCGAAAAAATTCCGCTTTTTCCGGATTTATCGGCCCGAATGGCGCAGTGATTGGCGAACCCATTATCGATGACGACGGGATTGCTTACGCCGAAATCGACCTGTCAAAATGCATTCAGCCCAAGCAAATGCACGATATATTAGGGCATTATAACCGTTTTGATATTTTCGATTTACGCGTAAATACCGCTCCTACCCGAAAAATCACCTTTATTAATTCACACGAAGCCTTTAACGCTAAATAACCATGAAAGATCAATTTAATGATGACGTCATCGGGAGAGCCCGGGTAAAAGACACCCCGGAACTCGAAGCCTATTATAAAGAACTGGAAACACTTGGTGCCGGTGCCTTATGGACCGTTGCTAACGATATTGAACCCTGGGAACCGCGAACGTCTTCCGTTCCGATGCTATGGAAATACGAAAACCTGCGCGAACTGGTCTTAAAATCATCCGAGCTCGTAACCCCCGAACAAGCCGGACGTCGTGTGGTCTATCTGGTCAATGACAAACGCAAAGACGTAAGTGCGGCCGTTGGATGGCTGTACACCGGAATACAGGTTACCCGTCCCGGAGAAAGCACTTCGGCACACCGACACAAAGCATCGGCACTTCGTTTTATTATGGAAGGCTCCGGTGGTTATACCGTTGTAGACGGTAATAAAATTATGCTGGAAGTAAACGATTTTGTGATCACTCCAAATTCCACCTGGCACGAACACGGTGTAGCGGAAAACGGAAAAACCTGTATCTGGCAGGACGGATTAGATATTCCGCTAGTAAATGCTTTAGAAGCCAACGATTATGCCGTTTTTGACGGTAAGCAACCGCTCGAAGCACCTTTGAATTATTCCCCGTTAACCTATGGCGGAGCGGGACTAATTCCCGCCGATACCGTTTGGAACAAACCCTATTCTCCCCTTTTTAAATATTCATGGACATCGGTTTATCCGGCATTACTGGAAGCCGAAAAAGTAAACGAAGGTTCACCTTACGACGGCATCATCATGGATTACACCAACCCGCTAACCGGTGGACCGGTTATGCCAACCATGGGTGCGTCCATGCAATTGTTACGCCCGGGCCAACATACCAAAGCCCACAAACATACCGGATCGATCGTGTACCAATGTGCCAAAGGTAACGGTTATTCCATTATCGGTGGAAAACGATACGACTGGAAAGAACGGGATATTTTCTGCGTACCTTCCTGGGTTTTCCACGAACACGTAAATCTTTCCGAAACCGAAGATGCCTGTTTATTTTCGTTTAACGACCTTCCAGTGATCAAATCATTAGGCCTCTATCAGGAACAAGCTTATACCGACAATAACGGATACCAAATAGTAAATAATTTATAAATGAAACTCGCTACCTACAGAATTAACCATACCGCTCCCCGTTTGGGAGTTGTTCAGGACAATCATATGATTGACCTGGAAGATGTTGCCAAAATCAAAGAAGAAACCCTGCCGTTAACGATGCTGGAATTGATCGATGCCGGATTGGATGAGGTACACCGTATCCAGCAATTAATCGACAGCTTAACAGACGAAGAAAAAAGCAATTGCTACTACCCTTTGTCAAATGTTACCTTTTTAGCTCCGATTCCAAAACCGCGTAAAAACATCATCGGAATTGGTCTTAATTATACCGAACACGTGGCCGAAAGTGCCCGTACACTCGACACTTCCAAAGAATTACCACAACAACCCGTTATTTTTTCAAAGCCACCAACGGCCGTTATCGGAACCGATGACTATATCATCCATAACCCGAAATTAACGCAGCAATTGGACTGGGAAGTGGAATTAGCGGTGATCATCGGAAAAAAAGGCAAATATGTTCCGAAAGAAGAAGCCTTGGATCATGTTTTCGGTTATACGGTGATCAACGATATTAGCGCACGGGATTGTCGTCGTTCCGGACAATGGATCGTTTCAAAAGGACAAGATACCTTTGCGCCTATGGGACCGGTTTTGGTGACCAAAGATGAAATTCCGGATCCACATAACCTAAACCTTTCCTTGACGCTAAATGGTGTTGAAAAACAAAGCTCCAACACCAAATTTATGCTCTTTAACATTAATGATCTGATTGAAGATTTAAGTACGGTTTTCACCCTTGAACCGGGCGATATCATTGCTACCGGAACACCGGCTGGTGTAGGCGCCGGAAGAGCTCCTCAGGAATGGATGTGGGATGGCGATATCGTTAAAGCTACAGTTGAAAAAATAGGAACTATAACGAATACTATCAAAAAGTTAAACTAAAAAAGAACAACTTTTATATAATGAAAAAATACAGAATCGGCCAGATTGTTCCCAGTTCCAATATTACGATGGAAACCGAAATCCCGGCTATTTTCCGTTCCCGTGAAACCCTGTTACCGGAACGTTTTACATTTCATTCGAGTCGGATGCGAATGAAAAAAGTAACCAAAGAAGAGTTGGAAGCCATGGATGCCATGAGCCTGAAATGTGCTCAGGAATTATCCGATGCTCATGTCGATGTAATGGGCTATGCCTGTCTGGTTGCCATTATGAGTATGGGACGTGGTTACCATTGTGTTTCGGAAGTAAACCTGCATCAGGAAACGGTACAAAACAACTTCCCTACACCAATAGTAACCAGTGCCGGAGCTTTGATCAACGGATTAAAAGTACTTGGTGCCAAAAAAGTCGCCGTGATCACCCCATATATGCGTCCGTTAACCGATTTGGTGGTGGATTATATCGAACATCAAGGCTTTGAAGTAGTCGATTCCATTGCGTTGGAAATACCAGACAATCTTGAAGTTGCGGCTCAGGATCCGATGAATCTTTTGGAAATATACAAAAGACTTAATCTGAACGGTGTAGATGTTATCGTTGCTTCGGCCTGCGTACAAATGCCTTCACTCGAAGCAATTGATCAAATTCAAAAAGAAACCGGAATTCCGGTTACTTCGGCGGCTGTTTGTACCACCTACGAGATGATGAAAAAATTAGGTTTGGAAGCCAAATCAGCAATCGGAGGCGAATTACTCAGCGGGAAATACTAATATTCTCAATAACATTTCGTTAAAATCCTGTATTTTTTACAGGATTTTTTTATTTGAAATACCATCATCCCGCAATCGATACATCCAAAATGAGTACATTTTGCTCCAGAATCCTTTTTATTCTAATTTACATTCCCAATACTAGTCCGAAAAAAAACAGTTTTATTCAATTTATGCCATTAAATTTTATCTCATTTCTTACATATTGACATAAAGACAAATAATCACAAATCGAATAACTACTTAAATTAAAATAAAACTGTTAATTTTTTTTAAATAATAACAGTTCAATATAAACATTTAAAAACTTTTTAACAAAAAACAATTTTAGTCTTAAAAAAAGTGAGAAAAAATTAATTCTCACATAATGAGAACAATTTAATTCTCAAAACATTCTCTTTATAGTATTTTTGTACTAATATTGTTATGCCAAATAATTACGATTTTTAACAAAATACGGATCTGTGTAATTATAACAGTAGTTTTTTAAGTGATCAATGACTAACAAGCCATTACGTACATTTCTATTAGTGCTGTTGTCTTCTCAGTTTGCTTTTGCCCAAACAGAAGAGATGACCCGAAAAGAGATTTCTAAAATGATCGCTAAGGCAAGCAATCATATGTTAAATCTGGAATGTGAAAAATCACTTATCTCAGCTAAAAACGCACTCAACGAAGCCTACCAGATTAACGATAAAGTACTGATTGCTAAAGCTTATAATATTATCGGACTTAACCATGAGGAATTTTCCGATTTTAAAAAAGCAGTGCAGTATTATGAAAAAGGACTTCGCTACGCCAATCAAACCGATAACGATACCATAAAAGACTGGCTGCACAACAATCTGGCCAGCGCTTACTGTTACCATAAACTCGATTTTGAAAAAGGAATTGAACATTATAAAATCGGACTCTATTATTCCGAAAAATTAAAGGATAGCAGCGAAATCATCTATACGCGGTTGAATATCGCCAGTGCCTATTTCGAAATCAAAAAATACAAAGAAGGATTCAAATACCTGGTCGGACTGGAAAAACAGATCCAGAAAGGCACCGCATTGGAAGCCCAGATATCCCTTAATTCGTTGTTAGGCTCCTATTACACCCATTCCAACAATTTTGTAAAAGCAGAAGCTTTTTACAAAACCGCGCTGGAGCTTTGTAAAAAAAACAAGGTGGAATTCCTGCAAACCAATGCCTGT
Source organism: Flavobacterium sp. WV_118_3 (assembly GCF_039778605.1). Lineage (NCBI taxonomy): Bacteria > Pseudomonadati > Bacteroidota > Flavobacteriia > Flavobacteriales > Flavobacteriaceae > Flavobacterium > Flavobacterium sp. WV_118_3. The sequence goes on from NZ_CP156060.1 coordinate 1,418,899, forward strand.
GATCTCTACAAAGAGTTTTCTCAGTATTATTTTAAGATCAAAGATTTTGAAAATGCCTATTTTTATCTTGAAAAATATACGGCAACAAAAGAGCAGATTTATAACGAAGAGCGCATCAACGAAGTAAAAAAAGCCGGTAGTCAGATTGAACTGGATGAATACAAAAGACTTGTGTCGCAAATTGAAAGTGAAAAACAACTTCAAGCCAGAAGTTTACAGCAATCGCGTATTATTGTGGTTTTGTTTATCATTACGCTTATCTTTCTGTTGTTATTTCTCTTTTCGTTATACAAGAACAATGAAATCCGTAAAAAGATCAATAACGAGCTTAAAATTGCCAATAAACAATTAAAAGAAGCCAAAGAGCAGGCCGAAGAGGTTTCGCAACTCAAATCGCAGTTTATTTCCACGATTAGTCATGAATTGCGGACACCACTCTATGGTGTTGTGGGAATTACCGATATTATTACCGACGAACACAAAGAGCTTTCGGAAAGTTCGTATCTGAAATCCTTAAAATTTTCGGCCAAATATTTATTGTCGTTGGTAAACGATATTTTACAGGTGTATAAAATTGATGAAAATAAAATCAAACTGGAAAATTCGGCTTTTAACATTATCGAGGACTTACATCTGGTAACCGACAGTTTGATGTTTCTGGCTGAAAAAAACAAAAACCGATTGCTACTTGAAGTAGACGAAGATATCCCCCCCCTATTGATTGGCGATCGGGTACGTCTATCTCAGATTTTTATGAACCTGATCGGAAATGCACTTAAATTCACACATAAAGGTCGCGTTAAAATCACCGCGCAAATTGAAAAAATTGAAGGCACGATTTATTATATCAAATTTGAAGTAATCGATAATGGGATTGGTATAGCCGAAGAAGATCAGGAAAAGGTTTTTGAAAAATTTGTCCAGATCGAACGCAAAGAAGACGATTATCAGGGAACCGGTCTCGGACTTCCAATTGTAAAACAACTGGTTACCCTTTTTAACGGGGAAATCAGCATTAAAAGTAAAGAAAACGTTGGAACGACCATGACGGTTGTTATTGGCTTTGATTCGGATCCGGAGCAAATCAAATATTATACCGACAATCTCGAAGTGGAATACGCTTTGGAACAAAACTACCGCGTATTGGTTGTCGAGGATAATAAGATCAATCAGATTGTGACCAAAAAAATCCTGGACGACAATAATTTCCCGAATGTCATTGTCGATAACGGTTTCCACGCCCTGGATCTTTTGCAAAAAGAAACCTTCGATGTGGTGTTAATGGACATTAATATGCCGGCTATCAACGGTTTTGAAACTACCAAACGCATCCGCGAACTGGGAATCACCATTCCGGTTATTGCACTAACCGCTTTCGATAAACAGGAAATTTCCGAACAGGTATATGCTGCGGATATGAACGGTATCATTATCAAACCATTTGAACCAAAGCAGCTTTGTAAAATGATTGTGCAGCTGTGCGGAACAAATACATAGCACATTATTCCGGGCATTATTTTTTAGAATCGCATAACTTTCCTACTTTTACTATTCTTATCTGACAGCCGCCATCAAATGATTAAAATTCTGCTACTGGAAGACGACTTAGTACTCTCAAAAGAAATCAGTGACTTTTTAAAAACAAAGGACATTGCGTGTGATTGCGTATTCGACGGAGAGGTCTTTTTCCGCCAATTACGTTCCGGACAATACAATATTTACCTACTGGATATTAACGTCCCTAAAATCAACGGATTGGACGTATGCAGTCAGATTCGGGAAACCGATCAGACGACTCCTATCCTGATGATCAGTGCTTATGGCGATCTGAACGACAAAATGGATGCGTTCCAATTGGGTGCCGACGATTATCTGGTAAAACCGTTTCATCTGGAAGAACTACTGATTCGCGTTTTAGCCCTGTTACGTCGTAGTACTACACCGCAAAACGAAGAAAAAATAATTGTAATTGACGACCTTGAAATCGCGCCTACTTCGATGACGGTAAAACGAGCCGGTACCACTGTTGAACTTACGCAAAAAGAATACCAGCTGTTGTTATTACTGGCCAAAGCCAAAGGCAGAACACTTTCCAAACAAACCATCTCGGAACAGATTTGGGATTCTCATTTTGATACCAACCTGAATACCATCGAAGTCTATATTAATTTCCTTCGAAAAAAAATCGATAAAAACCACGAGAATAAACTCATTCATACCCGACCGGGTTTTGGGTATTATCTAAAAGACGAATAAGATGACGTTAAAGAGACGTATAGCCGTAAATGTCAGTATTGCGTTTTCCGTAATCTACGGGATATCGGCTATATTTATCTATATCTCATTCTCGACCTTTCGGAAAGAAGAGTTTATGGAACGTCTCGAAGAAAAAGCCTTAACTACCACTAAACTATTACTTGAAGTAAAAGATGTTGACAATCAGATTTTAAAGCTTATCGATCAAAATACAATCAATAAACTTTACAATGAAAAAACACTGATTTTTGATAGCAATTACAAACTGATTTATAGTAGTATCGACGACGCTTCTGTAAAATGGGACGTCAATTTTCTGCAGAAAATAAAAAAACACAAACGGGTTTATACGATCGAAAAAGAGAAAGATGTATTAGGTGTTTTTCACATTTATAACAATACCGATTATTATATCATTATTGCCGCCGAAGACAAATCCGGAATGAGTAAACTGGAATTTTTATACCAGATTCTGATCCTATCGTTTTTTATCGGAACCACGCTGGTATGGGTTACCACCTATTTCCTGATTCGGAAATCACTGGAACCGCTTGATAATTTCCAAAAGATCATCACCAGTATTTCGATTAACAAATTAAATACGCAAATCATCGAATCGTCCAAATCGGATGAGATCAATTTACTTTCCAAAGCTTTTAACCAGATGTTGCTGCGAATCGAGCGTTCCTATCTGGCACAAAAAGAATTTACTTCAAATGCGTCTCATGAATTGCGCACACCTATTAGTCGGTTAACCTTACAACTGGAAAATCTGATACAACAAGGCGGTCATAGTGAGAATACTTTGAATTATCTGAACAATATGAGCAAGGATGTCAATCAGATATCCGATTTGATCAACTCTTTATTACTACTGGCACAAATCAATGCGTCCAATTTTGGCGTCAATTTCCAACAAGTGCGCATTGACGAAATCATTTTTCAGGTGTATGAAAAAACGATTAAAAACTTCCCGGACTTTCAAATGAACTTTGAAATCGAAAACACCGAATCTGATCTGGAAATCAAAGGGATAACCTCATTATTAGAGATCGTTTTCGCCAATCTTTTTAAAAATGCTTATCTTTATTCGTACGACCGTAAAGTAAATGTGATCATTGAAGACAATCCAACGGGGCATATTCAGATCCGATTGATCAATAAAGGAGAAAAACTTTCCCCCGAAGAAGAAAAGAAAATTTTCAACTCGTTTGTTCGCGGAACCAAAAATCAAAAAATTCAGGGTTCCGGTTTGGGGCTTCGCATCGCCAAACGTATTCTGGATCTGCATAAGGCAAAATTGGCTTATACATACGAGGACGCATCCGAACAACACGAATTCACACTTACTTTCCCGGTTTAAAACACCTTTTCCCGATTCATCTATACCTTTTTAAGCTTTTTTTAAGGTCGGCTTTAAGGCTGTTTTAAGGTTACTGCCCGCATCTTTGTAACAAATTAAACTCTTTATAGATGAAAGTAGCTCCTTTTATACTATCACTGCTGTTTTTCCAGTTGGTCTTTTCACAAAAAAGTATTACGCTAAAAGACTGTGAAGATGCCATGCAGAAAAACAATTTCCAGTTACTGGCCGAACAATACAATATCACTGCGGCACAGGCGGCTGTTATTCAGGCCCGAATCTGGGATCATCCTAATATGTCATTGGCTTTTAACGCTCTGAATCCAGAAGACAAACGGTATTTCGACGTGGGCAAAAACGGACAAAAAGCCGTTGCTGTAGATCAGTTGATTCATATTGGCGGTAAAAAACGCAATGAAATCAAACTCGCAAAATCCAATGTGGCACTGGCCGAATTGCAATTTGAAGAATTAATGCAGGATCTGAAACACGAACTGCGGCAAAGCTTTTATGCCGTTTTTTTCGATCAGAAGAAAATTGCCAGTATCGAATCGCAAACAGCACAAATCCAAAGCCTTCTGGAATCCTACGAAATACAGGCCGATAAAGGTAATGTTCCTTTAAAAGATGTGGTACGCCTGCAATCCTTATTGCTAAATCTTAAAAACGATCGCATTGCCATCCAAAAAGACATTACCGAAAACAAACAAAAATTAAATATTCTGACCGGTATTGATGAAGAGCTAATGCCATCGGCCGATGAAAGTGAACTAATGCTAACTTTCAATAGTCCGAAATATGCCGAAAGTGAATTATTTAACATCGCCAAGGAAAAAAACCCGGAATACCTCAGTGTTCTAAAACAGGTTGAAAACCAGGAATTGGCTGTAAAGCTTCAAAAATCATTATCGGTACCGGATATTACAGCTGGTCTGGCCTACGATCAGGTGGGTGGTGCTTTTAAAAATGAGGTGAACTTTACCCTGGGTATTCCACTACCACTTTGGAACCGAAACAAAGGTAATATCAAAATAGCGGAAGCCGAATTAGGTCAGTCTAAAGTAAATAAAGATCAAAAAACGCTTGAATTAAAGACGCAAGTAAACAGTTCGCTTTCGATCTGGAAGGAACAGCAAAAAGAATATACGTCGCTGTCGAAATCCATAAACGAGAATCTCGATCTGGTATATAAAGGCGTATTAATGAACTTTCAGCGTCGTAATATTTCGCTATTGGAGTTTACCGATTTTATGGAAAGCTATAACCAAAGCACACTGCAGTTAAACGAAATGCGCAAACAACTGATCCTGTCCGGAGAACAAATCAATCATATCACCAATTCAACTATCTTCTAATATGAAATATCCAATAATAACCTGTCTGTCGCTACTGACCTTAATTTCATGTCAGGACAAAGAAAAAAAAGCGGAAATAAAAGAAACTTTTGTGCTGAGCAATAAAATGCTGCAAACGACCAAAACCGCTCCGGTGACTTTAGAACCGCTTCGCAACGAACTGAATTATTACGGAAAAATCACAACCGACAACAACAAAACCATTGAGGTATTCCCGGTTGTTGGCGGTAGCGTAGCTAAAGTATATGTGGAATTGGGCGATTATGTTAAAAAAGGACAGTTGCTGGCAACCATCCGAAGTACGGAAGTAGCCGATTTTGAAAAAGAACTGGACGATGCCAAAAACGATGTGATCGTGGCTAAAAACAATCTTAAAGTGGCTCAGGAATTATTCGAAGGAAAATTAAATGCCGAACGCGATGTACTGGAAGCCAAAAGCAACTACGATAAGGCTAAATCGCAATTACAACGCATTCAGGAAACCTATAAAATTTACAATATCAAATCGGGTGCTATTTATGAAGTGCGTTCGCCGTTGAGTGGTTTTATCATCCAGAAAGACATCAACGAAAATATGTTACTACGTAATGACCGAAGCGACAATATATTCGACATCGCCGAGATCAATGATGTTTGGGCGATTGCCAATGTAACCGAAACGGATATCAACCAGATCAAACTGGGCGAAAATGCAGCCGTAACCACATTAAGTTACCCGGATAAGGTTTTTAACGGTAAAGTGGATAAGATTTTTAATATTATCGATCCGGATACCAAAGCCATGAAAGTTTTGATCAAGTTAAACAACCCGGAATATGTTTTAAAACCGGAAATGCGCGCTTCCATTAAAATCTCCTATATGGAAAGCGAGAAAAAAATGCTGGCAGTTCCGGCTTCGGCAGTAATTTTCGACAAAAGCAAAAATTTTGTGATCGTCTATAAAGACCGAAATAATATCGAAGCCCGACAAGTGGAAGTTTTCCGTCAGGTTGGCGATACGGCTTATATTTCAAGCGGTATCAACGAAGGAGAAAATGTAATGACCCAAAACCAGTTGTTAGTGTACGGCGCCCTAAATGAATAGATATGAATAAATTTATCCGAAATATTATTGCTTTTTCCCTCAAGAATAAAGCATTTACGTTTTTCTGGGTCGGTATTCTCGCCATTTCCGGGTTTGTCGCCTTTAAAAACATGCCCATCGAAGCCTTTCCCGATGTAACCAATACGCAAATCATTATTGTTACCGAATGGAACGGTCGAAGTGCCGAAGAAATCGAGCGTTTTGTAACGACTCCTATCGAGATCGCGATGAATTCCGTTCAGAAAAAGACGAGTGTTCGAAGTATTACGATGTTTGGTCTTTCGGTGATCAAAATTATTTTCGAAGATGATGTCGACGACTTTTTTGCCCGTCAACAGGTCAATAATCAGCTGCGAACTGTTTCCCTACCCGATGGTGTCGATCCGGATGTGCAGCCGCCTTATGGCCCAACCGGGGAAGTATTCCGTTATGTCTTAAAAAGTAAGGATCGGGATACCCGCGACCTACTCACCTATCAAAACTGGGTAATCGATCGCCAGTTACGTGCCGTTCCGGGTGTAGCCGATATCGTAGCCTTTGGTGGACAGGAAAAAACCTATGAAATTAGTGTCGATCCGGGACGTTTGTCCAAATATAATATTACGCCGTTGGAAGTATTCGACGCGGTAAATAAAAGTAACCTGAACGTTGGTGGTGATGTGATCGAAAAGAACGGTCAGGCCTACGTAGTTCGTGGTGTGGGATTGCTGAGTTCGATCGAAGACATTCAGAATATCATCGTAGCCGATGCCGGTGGTAATCCTGTTTTGGTAAAAAACCTGGCCGATGTGGCCGAAAGCTCCTATCCGCGTGTGGGTCAGGTTGGGTTGGATAAAAACAGTGATGTTGTTGAAGGTATCGTTGTAATGCGAAAAGGGGAAAACCCGAAAGAAGTATTGACCAGCATCAAAGAGAAAATCAACGAAATTAACGAAACGGTATTGCCAAAGGATATTAAAATGGTAACGTTTTACGATCGTGACGATCTGATGAACTTTACGACCGCTACGGTAATGCACAACCTGTTTGAAGGAATCATTTTCGTAACCGTGATCGTATTCCTCTTTATGGCCGACTGGCGAACGACCTTAACCGTAGCCATCATTATCCCGCTATCGCTCCTTTTTGCCTTCCTGTGTTTGAAGTTAAAAGGAATGAGTGCCAACCTACTGTCACTCGGTGCGGTCGATTTCGGGATCATCATTGACGGTGCCGTCGTAATGGTCGAAGGTATCTTTGTGACACTCGATCACCTCGCCCATAAAAAAGGAATGAAAGCCTATAATAAACTGGCTATCGGTAGTGTGATTAAAAAAACCGGTACAGAAATGGGGAAAGCGATTTTCTTCTCCAAACTGATCATTATCACCGCCTTGATTCCGATTTTCTCCTTCCAGAAAGTAGAAGGAAAAATGTTTGCGCCATTGGCCTATACACTTGGATTCGCGTTATTAGGGGCGCTTATTTTTACCCTGACGCTGGTTCCGGTGTTGTCGCATATTTTATTAAACAAAAACGTAAAAGAAAAGAACAATCCGTTTGTAAATTTCTGGAACCGAATTGTTGAAAAATCGTTTAATTTCACGTTCCAACACAAACAAAAAACCCTTTTTGTCTCCATTGCCTTTATGGTATTAACCTTTATTTCGGCGAAATTCTTAGGGACCGAATTCCTGCCACAGTTAAACGAAGGCGCCTTGTGGGTAACGGCCGAAATGCCTATTAGTACTTCCCTACCGGAAAGTAATAAAATATCGGCCGAAATACGTAGCATACTGGGAAGTTTCCCGGAAGTAGAACAGGTACTTTCGCAAACCGGGCGTAGTAATGACGGAACGGATCCGAATGGTTTCGGTTTCGCGCAATTCCAGGTGGATTTATATCCTAAAAAAGAATGGAAACGTAATATCAGTCAGGAAGAACTGATTGATCAAATGGACACCAAATTAAAACAGATTCAAGGGATTACCTATAATTATTCGCAACCGGTTATCGATAACGTAGCCGAAGCCGTTGCCGGATTTAAAGCGTCTAATGCCGTAAAAATTTATGGTGAAGATCTGAATAAACTGGACGAACTGGCAGCAAAAGTAATGACACAAATCAAAGGAATCGACGGAATTAAAGACGTCGGAATCCTTCGAAACGTAGGGCAACCGGAAGTGAGCGTAATCCTGGATCGTGGTAAAATGGCCGCTTATGGCGTTACCCTTGCCGATGCGCAAGCTGTATTGGAAATGGCTTTTGGTGGAAAAACCGCTACTCAGAAATACGAAGGTGAAAAGAAATTTGACGTTCGGGTTCGTTATACCAAAGAATATCGAAAAGACGAAAAAGATTTGGGAGAACTTAAGGTTCCTACAATCGACGGGGTTAAAATTCCGCTTAAAGAAATTGCCGTTGTGAAAAAGATTACCGGCCCGGCGTTTATTTACCGTGATAATACCAAACGTTTTATCGCGGTGAAATTCTCGGTCCGCGATCGTGACTTGGGTAGTACCATTGCCGATGCACAGGCGGTTGTGAATAAAAACGTGGAACTTCCAAACGGTTACCATTTCGGTTGGACCGGTGAATTTGAAAATCAGGTTCGTGCCACACAACGTTTGAGCCAGGTAGTACCTATTAGTTTGATCGGAATCTTTGTGTTGCTGTTTATTATGTTCGGAAATATAAAAGATTCCCTACTCGTATTAGCGAACGTTCCGTTTGCCGTGATTGGGGGTATTATTGCCTTACACCTTACCGGAATTAATTTTGGTATTTCGGCCGGAGTTGGCTTTATCGCATTGTTCGGAATCTGTATCCAGAACGGTGTAATCCTGATATCGGAATTCCATAAGAACCTTAAGGAAAAAATGGATCTCAACACGTCGATTATGGAAGCGGTAAAAATCAGAACCCGTCCGGTAGTGATGACCGCCTTAATGGCTTCTATCGGATTATTACCGGCAGCAACATCAACCGGAATTGGTTCGGAATCGCAAAAACCGCTGGCCATTGTGATCATCGGTGGATTGATGACCGCTACCGCACTGACGTTATTGGTATTCCCGATTATATTTTGGGTATTTAACCGTAAAAAACATCAGCCAATAGACTGATTGTAAATAGCTTTTTATTTTTTATTTGTTATTTTGGTTATTTGGGAGAAGCCTCGTTATTGTAACGAGGTTTTTCTTTTTTAACCCTTTGCTGCGGCTCAAAAAAATGATTTAACGGACCATTACCCTTTCCTATTGCAACATCGGCGCCTTCTGCTATTGCCCGATGTACATACTGTTGCGCCAGACTAACGGCGTCGGATAAGGTGTTCCCAAGTGCCAGATAACTCGCAATAGCCGCCGACAAGGTACAACCCGAACCGTGCATATTGTTGGTTGCTATTTTTTCGGACGTATAGGTTGCTATCACACCTTGTTTATCGAATAAAAGTGAAGTCAGTGTTGTAGTTGGCAAATGCCCGCCTTTTAGTAATACATGCGGACAACCTTTTTGCATGATCATCGCTCCTGCTTTCTGCATTTCGGTTACGCTGGTGATCGGATTTCCGGTTAAAACAGCCGCTTCATCGAGATTCGGCGTGATCAGCGTAGCCAATGGAAACAGCTTGTCTACAATTGCAACTATGGTTTCAGATTCAATCAAACGATGACCGCTGGTAGCGACCATTACCGGGTCGAATACCACCGGAATGTCCGGATATTGTTGTAACATCGATACAATAACCGCTACCAGTTCCTGCGTATGCACCATTCCAATCTTGATCGCATCCGGTCGGATGTCTTCCAATATCGTTTGCAACTGTAAGGCTACGATCTCCGACGGAATGCTATGAATCGCTTTTACGCCACCCGTATTTTGTACCGGTAATGCTGTTAACACCGATGTAGGATAACATCCTAATGCATTGATAGTATTGGTATCGCCCTGGATTCCGGCGCCACCGCTTCCGTCGAATCCGGCTATGGTTAGAACTACCGGATAGGTATATTTTTTTTTCATGATTTACTATTGCGTCACACCCCGAATAGAATCCAGGCTGCTTAGATTGGTACTAAAATGGCAATAGTTGTCCCGGTAAAGACAAATAAAAGAAGATCAACTTTTCCCTACGCCGGTGTTAACCGGATCAGGTTCAAAGGGACTCTCTCAATTCTTTTCAGAATACCCCTAAAGCCGTGGTAAATGTAGTGTAAATATTTTATACCTGACAGGTTTTAGAAAGCTGACAGGTATTGCAATCCAAAATTTTAAAAACTATAACTTATAAAAAGATGGTATCCCGTTTCTTTTTTTCGGGGAACCGAATAACTGAAATCGAGTTTGATACTTTTTAATTTATCTTTTATAGTAATCGTTTTAGTAATATGATTTATAAAGTATTCATTTCCATCTTCATTTGTATCGGTTTTAATATAACGCGCCAATTTTTCGTATTGCTTCGAAAGTCTATTATATTCATACTGTAAATCCTCTAGCGTTTGAAATTTTAAGTCTTGGACAACCCTATATATTCCCTGCTTGATATTCCCATCTCTTTGAATAATCTGAATTTCTCCAGCTACGATTTTGGATTTTACGGCTTTGTTTTCCGTAAACTCCGTAAGAAATATTGTTTCTTTATCCTGAAAATCAGGAATGTCTCTTACAAATTTTTCAAACTTCAAGTTGGAACTTTTCATCATTTTATCGGGTACTAATTCTAACTTCAAATCCAGAAACAATTTGTTTAATTCTTTATTTAAATTGTCTTGTGCGTGTAAAATCGGATTACATAGTACTACTAAAATGACTGCTATTATTTTTTTCATATGTTGTTAAGCCTTGTTAGTAGGAAGGCAATTAATTAGTCTATTGCGTTTTGCTTTGCCTTTATTTTTTATCGGTGCGGGAAACGCTCTTAATCTGATTCGTTCCATTTTCAACTCCAACCTTTACAGGTAGCTGATTGCGGTAACTATTCGAAAGTTCGTTTAAAAGTTGCGTAAAATTTTCTTCTTTTTCAGACAAATAAAAAACCTGCGCGCTAATTCCAAGGGCAACCCTGATAGCGGCGTGTTCGGAATCTTTATCAATATCCATCACTACAATCGGATCATACCAAACAATTCCCGGACTGGTTTTGGAACAGGATAAATTGAGTAGTATTAAAAGTATAAAAATAGAAGTTCTCATGGCGATAAATTTAATAGATCTCACTCAAAAATAATGCCCTTTTATATTTTTTTTCTCAACATAAGGAAAAAATAAATAACATGATTTTTATAAATAGTTTGGTTTATGAGTTTCCATAATGAAACTAAAACAAATTTCTCTTCTTTTACCATAATAAAATTAGAAACACTATGAAAGAAAAAGTAAAAGAGCGTTTTTTTTATCGGGATCTTACTGTATCCGTAACGCAATCAAGATATATTACTGGTGACAAAACTTATGCGCTAAGTAATATTTCATCGGTTACAATTAATAGAATAAAAGAAAGCCGCTTTAACCCTCGAGTCGTAATAATAACAGGTTTGATTGCTCTTTTTATACCAAATGATTTTCAAATAATGATAGGAGGAATTTTACTTATCGTGGGAATCATGTGGCATATCAATATTAGAGATTCATTTACTGTTCGTATCAGCACTAATTCCGGCGAAACAGATAGCATTATTTCGAGCGACGAAGACTATATCAAAAAAATCGTTTCTGCTTTAAACGAGGCAATTATTTACAGAGGATAATTGTTGATGGCTAAGCCTTTCAAAAAAGATAAAGCCACGTCATCTGTCTCTTTGTATGACAATCATTATACAAAGTTTTTATATTGCAAAGCTGGTTTTTCGATATATTGCCATGACAAAAAAGCGGCTATATAAGTAATTGGCAAGCTTATTAAGGTGAGTAGTATTGGCGAAAAACTATAATAATACATCAGTGTTTGTTGTACTAAAAACCCATAAATATAGACACCATAGGATATATCGCCAATTCGATGCGGTATATAATTTAGTTTTTTCGAATACGAAATACACACCAACAGCATTAGTAATGGTAGTACGATATACGATGTCGTTTTATAAAAATTAAAAAATAAAGAGCCAATAAGTATTATTAAAAGTCCGAGTTTTATATAGGGTTTATTGATTTTTTTTAAGTTGACATAACTTAGAATAGAACCGCCCATAAAAAATGCGCCTAAACGATAAAACTGATCCGAATTCAAATATATTTTTGTAGATAGTTCAGTAAATAACAGCGGGTTGTAATGGTTGGCAAAAACACAAAAAGACCAAATGGCTATTAGTAGTATCAATGCAATTCTCATTTTTCGAAATGGAAATAAAAGCAGCATAATAATATACATCGTAAACTCGTAGCTTAACGACCATAGACTACCGTTTATCGCTCTGGGATACGGATTGCTTTCAAAAATTCCTTTTACGTGATATTGTGCCCGATATAGCGTAATGTTTCTTCGAAAATAGGTAAAGTAATCTTTTTGAACAAAAAGATCTTCCCCTTCATATACCACAATTAATAGTAACATGGTGATTATTAACATTACAAACAGTGCTGGAAAAAGTCGTAAATACCGCTTCCACATATAGCTGATCATCGTTTTACTATTTCGTAAGCTAATCATAATCAGGTAGCCGCTTAAAATAAAAAATCCTTCTACCGAAAAAGCGCCCATATTTAGCTGCTTATCGGTCATTTGTTCAAAAATTTCCGTATATCCGGCTAATGGATATGAATGTGAAAAAATAACCAGTGAAGCGAGTATCAGTCTTATAAAATCAAAATTATTTTCTCTTTCCAATTGATCGAATTTAAAATTACTTAGATGTTATTATAAATCACACCCAATCAAATAATCACAAAACAACACAATATTAAAAAATTAAATTCTCAAAAAAATAACAACAATCTTAAATAATAATGATTAATTCTCAAATTGAGATTATTAATTGCGAAATACAACCATTTTATCACAGACGAAATACTTTAAAGCTAATTAAGCTGTTCTATAGCGCCTTCTTTTAAAAAAGCATTGGCTTCAAAAAATATTTTATCGATTTCTCTGTTAAATGATTTGTACTCCAGATCCTGTGAATACTCCGGGTTATTAAGGGCTATAAAACGAACCACACCACCATCGACATCTTTATAAAAATCGAAAACCTTGAATTTCTCAAACGTATATTGAAATAACAGCTGATTATCAACTTGTTTTGGAGAGCTATTGCCATATTTCGTTTTTATATCTGCTGTAGTCAAGCCTTTATAATAAAATCCAAGTATATTGGAAAAAGTCGGTTGAAACGTATACATAAACAGCATTTGCTCTGTTGGCTTTTGCGTCATCCGATACCGTAGCAGTCGCTTCATTTCCGGGTTTTTAAAAAAGATATATTCCGGTTCAATCTTATTGAAAACATAGTCGGCATAGGTATAAAAATCAAGTTTCTGTCGGCCTTTATCAAAAGACAATACAAACTTATTGTATTGATAGGGTTTGTCGGTTTCTACTTTTTGTTGTCCACCTAAGTAATAATAATTGGCACATCCTGTAAACAGGAATAAAAATGCCAGCGGTACCATTTTTATTAATTTTTTCATTCTTATAATTAAGCAGGTTATAAACCGTAAAACTACCGAATTAAATCGGTAGGTAATTATTTTTATTTCCCAAAATAGAGAAATAAAAAATGCTGCCGTTTATTTTTTTCTATAGGGTTTTACTTTCGTTATAATCATCCGTCCGGATTCGTACACTACTTGGACATGCCCTCCTATTTTGAAGCCAATTTGCTCCAACCAACGCCCACTAAGTCGGATAAGTGGTAAATTAACATGTTCGTTATAACGACGTGGGTAACATTGCGGATAAATTTTTAAAATCCGTATATTCCGATTGGTAGTTGTCTTTTTCATGGCTTTTATATTTACTATCGAACTACAAAGCACCGAAAAGACCACTAGGTAATCTACTCGCAATCCGGGTAAAAAACGAGACACAAACCGTATCGAACAGCTATATAGATTATCTTGTCATTTTACAGTAATTATTAACCTACTAAATATATACGCCATGAATACCACTACACCCGCAAAAGTACATCAGGGACGCAATGTAAAACGCTTCCGCGAAGTACAAGGAATAAAACAGGAAGCGCTCGCCTATGAAATTGGTGAAGACTGGAACCAACAAAAAATTTCATTGCTGGAGCAAAAAGAAATTATCGATAAAGACCTATTAGAAAAACTCGCCACGGCTTTAAAAGTGCCCGTCGAAGCGATCGAAAATTTTGACGAAGATATGACCATGAATATTATTTCGAATACTTTTAATAGTAGCGATACTTCTACAATTAATACATCAGGAACTGGAGGTACTGCAAGAGATTATAGTCATTGCCATTTTAACCCGATAGACAAGCTCATCGAATCGTATGAAGAAAATAAAAAGTTATACGAGCGGCTGCTCGAAACCGAAAAAGAAAAAGTGGCTTTGCTTGAAAAGTTGCTCGAAAATAAATAACTTTATACGACATAATTTTTAGCTAAAACAAATAGGATGAATACTGTAACTGAAAAAATCACTACGAATACAAGAGTTATAAAAAGTCTTTTAGTTAAGTATTCCGACACCTTCAAAGCTTTTAAAGAACTGATCAACAATTCGATACAGGCAAACGCAAAAAATATTAAGATTACTATTGCCTATGATGATTCCGCGACGGTTAGATCCGGCATCTCAAAAATTACGATTGAAGATGATGGTCACGGTGTTCCTTATTCGGAATTTAAAAAACGAATTCTACAAATCGCTACCGATGTAAAAGAAAAAGGCCAGGGAATCGGACGATTTGGTTCTTTTCAGATCGGTGAATTGATGAAAATTGAAACGGTAGCTTTCGATCCGGCAAACAAACAGTTTAGTAAAACCTCTTTTGGAATCGATACAATCGATCTGAAAGATATTGAATTGGAAAAAACAGATGTTAAAGTCGATTATCAATATTTTGATACAAAAAAAGCTTCCTCCTATTATAAAGTTGAAATAGAAAATTTACATCATAATAGTCCCAATAACACTCCTAAAAAAGATTTACTGGTAGAAGCTTTTAAGGAAGAAAAATTTCCGCAAGCTATTTTTGAGCATTATCCTTATGAAGTTTTTAATGAAGTCGTATATTTTTATGTCAACGGTAAGAAACTAAATAAAAAAGATTTCGTTATCGGAAAACCACATCGGCAAAAAGTTGATTATACGAATAGAAAAGGTGAAAAATACGGCTTAAACTTTTATTTTTATAATGTTAATACCTCACTAAATAAGGTTAAGATTTTCCTTCAAACGGAAAATGCCGGAATAAAATCGGTTGCACATGAATTTACTTTTTCATCTGATTGGTACACTACAGATTTAGGAACCTGGTTTATTTATATCGATTCGAATTTATTTGATAACGACTTATTCCGGAATTTGGATTTAGACTTGTTGGGCGAAGAAGAAATCAAAAATCTAAAAAATCAGATAAAAGATACCATCAATACATTCTTCAAGACTCGTAACAAACGGTTTGAAAAATTTATAACCGCTTTAGAAAAGGATAAATATTATCCGTATAAAGAAAAAAAACCAACAACCGATTCGCATGAAATTGTTTTTAAAAAGATAGCCTATTTAATTGAGGATAAACACAATCTTCTTGAAAATGATGATTCAATCAGAACTTTTTTATTTCCACTATTAGATAAAGCAATTGGCGATGGTAACATCGAATATATTTTTAGCAAAATTCTAGATTTATCGGACGAGAATCTTACTAAATTTCATGGTTTGCTGCAAAAAACCGATTTAGAGAATGTAATCCATTTTGCAAGCCAGGTTTCGGATAAAATGGAGTTTCTAAATTTTCTTCATGAACTTATTTATGGAACTATTGCAAAGCATCTAAAGGAAAGGAGTCAGTTACATAAGATTATTGAAAATGAATTATGGTTGTTTGGCGAAAATTACAACGGAACACCTCATTTATGGTCGGACAAAAAAATAGGGAATATTTTAGATACACTCACTACTAAGTATTTACATTATGAACCAACTCTAAAGGATGAAAATATCATAGAAGGAACTGAAGGGCTTAATAATATTACCGATTTATTTTTTATGAATGAGAAAATAAACGATAATGGAGAAAGAGAGATTATGGTTGTTGAATTAAAATCTCCAAAATGTGCTATCGGGAAAAAAGAACTCGCTCAAATCGACACCTATGCTTTCACTATCGAAGAATATCCTTCATTACCAGCTGAAAAAGTAAAATATAAACTCTATTTGATTTCTTCACGACTAAGTAAATTTGCTAAATCGCAAGTCAAATCCAGAAGAGAAAGTTACCCAAACCATCCTTTTTTATTTGACAGAAAAACCGAAAAAAACATTGAAGTTTATGTTATGGAATGGTCCGAAATAATTGAACTCAACAAAAGAAAGCTGAATTATTTATCCAACCAATTAGAAATAAAAGATAAATCTGTAAAAGATAAATTCGAACAGGAATATGCCACTTTAATCGATCCGAAAATCAATACACAGTTACGACTCATAAAATAACCTGGTTCAAATCAAAGAATTGAAGCCACTCTTAGAGTGGCTTTTTTGTTTTGCTTTTCACACCTGACAGGTTTTGGAAACCTGTAAAGTGTACTTTACGTCATATAAATAAAACGCAAAAAATCTCATTTAAAGAATAAAAATAATTACACGACAATTAAAAATCGTAAATTGAAACTTTTTTTTATAGATTTACCATTATTGTTATAATTGATGGACAAAAAAGATACTTCCGAAAAGGTTTTTTACAAAGACTCAAATGTGTTTGTAACCCAATCCAGATATGTTACTGGCAATAAAACTTACACAATGCGAAACATTTCATCTGTTACAATCAGTAAGATAACAGAAAGTAGATTTGGTCCCAAGTTAATAACCATTATTGGTATATTAATTATTTTTATATCAACAAATTTACAGGCACTCGGTGGATTACTGATAATACTTGGAATCATATGGTATATTTTGATAAAAGATAGCTTTACTGTTCGTATCAGTACAAATTCTGGAGAAATAAATAGCCTAAGATCAAAAGACAAATTATATATCGAAAAGATTATCAAAGCAATAAATAATGCCATCATATATAGAGGTTAATCCTATAAATCATTTTTGAAGCAAATTAGATCAATAACTGCATTCAATAATATAATTATGATATTTCATTATATGATCACACCTGACAGGTTTTGAAAACCTGTCAGGTGTATATATCTTTCACTCCTTACTTTTTTCCTTCTTCCCACCAGGAAACAAGTCACAAAGTATAATCACCATCATTCCTAAAACCTGAATGGTGGTGGTTGCTAATAAAGTGATCAATACAGAATCACTGAGTTTATAGGTTGCTGTATTGCCTGTAAGTAGTAACATAACCGCCAAAAGCCAAAATGTGATTAGTATTGTAAAAACTTTGGCTAGGATATTTCGTAAGTCGGTCGTTTCGTCATACCGCCTCTTTACAGCGTTAAATAAGGTATTGTTTTCATTTTCGGCTCGGGTAGTATCCAATTCAAGGGGAAACCGGGTCATACTAAAATTATAGATACCCATTATTCGAGCAGCTTCTTATAATACTCTTTAATTAAAGGATCCGGAATTATTAGATTTTCTCCTTTCGGATAGGTTTCAGACCAGGGTGTTCCGTCTTTATGGGTAAGGGCACTCAAATAAATTCCATCTTTTTGCCCGTATATTTCCCAAACTTTATCCAAAAAGCGAGCATCTTCATCGGTGATTACTTCAGTTGTATGGCAATTGACAGGCTCTTTGACAAAACTTTTACCGTGCTGTTTTAAGTTATAATATAAAGAAGGAAAAACAGGACCATGACGCCATGCCTGTGGTTTTTCGTTGACTAATGGTGCTTTACTTTCAAAGGTTTCCAAATACCATCCATAAGAAACATAAACCAGTTTTATCAATTTTAAAGGTGTCAATTCTCCGGTAGTGGCATATTTTTTAATAAAGTAGTTGGCAATGGTTGTGGCACTATAACTCATGGCGGTTGTATTTAAAGGTTTTATGGCTAATAAAATTATAGTACCTAATTTACGTCTTTTCCAAAGTTTTTACAATTCATTTCCCATATCTACTCACTTTTGTCCTTGCTTGACGTTGCTATACCTGACAGGTATTGGAAACCTGTCAGGTGTGGTGGAAATACAACAAAAAAGCCTCCAATTGGAGGCTTTCTATCTTAATTATCTTCTATTTTTCGACGTTTTCTTTCGTTTTTCAGTAAGGTTAACTCCCGACTGGTTTGTCCCGCAACCGAAGTATTTTCTTCCGCACGACGAATCAGGTACGGCATCACATCACGAACCGGACCGAACGGTAAATATTTCGATACGTTAAAATCGTTTGCTGCCAGATTATAACTGATATTGTCGCTCATTCCGTATAGCTGACCAAAGAATACACGGGAATCGTGTTTCGGAATATGGTGTTCTTCCATTAGCTGCATTAAACGGTACGAACTGTTTTCGTTATGCGTACCGGCAAAAATCGCCATCATGTCAATGTTTTCGATCATATATTGGATCGCATTGTCATAATTGATATCCGTGGCCTCTTTCGATTCACAAATAGGTGATTTATATCCTTTTTCCTCGGCACGTTTGTTTTCTTTCTCCATATAAGCACCGCGTACAATCTTCATTCCAATATGAAATCCTTCTGCTTTCGCTTCCGCATGTAGTTTTTTCAGGTAATCCAGACGATCCCAACGGTACATTTGTAACGTATTATAGATAATCGCTTTTTCTTTGTTGTATTTACGCATCATATCGGCAACCAACGAATCGGCAGCATCCTGCATCCAACTTTCCTCACCGTCAATCAATAAGGCCACATCTTTTTCGTAGGCCGTACGACAAACTTTTTCAAAACGCGCTACTACTCTATCCCATTCGGATTGCTCTTCCGGTGTTAACTGTTTTTTCTCCCCTAATTTTTCATACAGGAAAAAACGTCCCAATCCGGTTGGTTTAAATACCGCAAACGGAATTGCTTCACGTTCTTTGGCAAATTCAATGGTTTTTAAGGTCATTTCCAATGCCGCATTAAACTGCGCTTCGTCCTCTTTTCCTTCAACGGAATAATCCAAAACGGAAGTCACGCCTTTGGTAAACATTTTGTCCACTACTTTCAGACAGTCATCTTCACTTACACCACCACAAAAATGATCAAATACCGTAGCCCGGATTAATCCTTCTACCGGTAAATGGGCCTTTAGGGCAAAATTAGTCACCGCGGTTCCTATTTTCACCAAAGGTTCATTGTCAATCATTTTAAAAAGAAAATAAGCTCGGTCAAGCTCCGTATCGCTTTTTAGTGCAAAAGCAACCTGTGTGTTGTTAAATATTTTTTCCATTGTCGTTTGAAAATCTATGTGCAAATATAGCCACAGTTTAAGAATATATCATAAAAAATGACGATTTTTGCCATTGAATTATCAACTTTTCAAGCGATGCAAACAATCCAGTCCAACGGTTATTCCATCTATTTTAACGAAAACTGCTATACATTTTTAAGTGAAACACTCTATAAGGGTGCCTATTCGAAAATTTTTATCGTAGTCGACAGTGAAACAGCAAATTACTGTATGCCGGATTTTTTAGCCAATCTTGCTACCGAAATCCCGATTGAGATTATCGAATTCGAAGCCGGAGAGGTCTATAAAAACATCGAAACCTGTACACAGATCTGGCAGGCGCTAACCGAATTGGGTGCCGATCGAAAGAGTATCATTATTAATGTAGGCGGTGGCGTGGTGACCGATTTGGGCGGATTTGTAGCTTGTACCTATAAAAGAGGAATCGATTTTATTAATGTACCCACTACCCTTTTGGCGATGGTCGATGCTTCGGTAGGTGGTAAAAATGGTGTGGATCTCGGCAATCTTAAAAATCAGGTGGGTGTGATTCAGAATCCGATTGCGGTTTTAATCGATACGCATTATCTGGAAACCTTACCGCAAAGTCAGATGCGTTCCGGATTAGCCGAAATGCTGAAACACGGATTGATTCAGGATCGTGCCTATTGGACCAAATTCGGGAATCTTTCCAGTCTGAATACTGACGATTTAAACGAATTAATTCATCAATCGGTGCGCATTAAAAATAATGTGGTAACGCAGGATCCGACAGAAAAAGGATTGCGTAAAGCGTTAAACTTTGGACATACGCTGGGACATGCCATTGAAAGTTATTTTCTTGAAAATGAAAACAAGGAAACACTCCTTCACGGTGAAGCTATCGCTATCGGAATGATCCTGGAAAGCTATTTATCACTCGAAAAAGAGTTGTTGACCGAAAATGAATATCAGGAAATAAAAAGTGTCATTGCCGATATTTATCCGGCGGTTCCTTTTACCGAAAAGGACATCGAAAATTGTATCGATTTGCTGATTCACGACAAGAAAAATGAATTCGGAAAAGTGAAGTTTGCCCTTTTAAACGGAATCGGTGCCGTAAAAATCGACGAAGAGATCGAAAATGACCTGATTTATAAGGCTTTTGACGATTATAAAAACTAAGATTTTTTTAATAAAAATTGTTTTTAAAAACGAGCTATTATTTTTTACATTTGTCGCGATGAAAAATAGTCAGAATCCTCATATCCCCAACAGCGGAAACACCCGGAAAAACAGATCCTTGTCCAAAATGCAACGGATTATTTTTTCTATTAAAAGTGTCCGCAATTTTGACATTTTCCTTTTTACCAATCCGCTGCATGAAAAATTGCAGATTATGTACGCTAATATTAGAGTTTGAAAAGTGCGTTATACTAAAGAATCTTTTTTAAAGAATTTATTATTATAACCTAAAAAGCACTTATTAAAATGAATACAAAATATTACGACCTGATCAACCAGACTTTCTATTTTCCTCAGGAGGAATTTACATTAAATAAAGACAACCTTCAGTTTCACAATATCGATTTGATGAAATTGGTTGAACAATACGGTACGCCGTTAAAGTTTACGTATTTGCCACAAATTTCCAATAATATCAACAAGGCCAAAGGATGGTTCCGTAAGGCTATGGAAAAACACAAATACGAAGGAAAATATTACTACTGCTATTGTACCAAAAGTTCACACTTCGAATTTGTGATGAACGAGGCATTTAAAAACAATATTCATATCGAAACGTCTTCGGCTTTCGACGTGAATATCGTGGAAAACCTAATGGCACAAGGTAAAATCAACAAAAACACCTATGTTGTTTGTAACGGTTTTAAACGTGAACAATATATTGATAATATTGCAAAACTGATCAACAACGGTCATTCAAAAACGATTCCGGTAATCGACAATTATGAAGAATTGGATTTATTACAGGAAAAAATCGAAGGTAAGTTTAAAATCGGTATTCGTATTGCGGCTGAGGAAGAACCGAAATTCGAGTTCTATACCTCTCGTTTGGGAATCGGCTATAAAAACATCGTTCCGTTTTACAGAAAGCAAATTCAGGAAAACAAGAATGTGGAACTAAAAATGCTACACTTCTTTATCAATACCGGTATTCGCGATACGGCCTACTACTGGAATGAGCTTTTAAAATGTATGAAAGTATATATCGCCTTGAAAAAAGAATGTCCTTCTTTAGACAGTCTTAATATTGGTGGTGGTTTCCCGATTAAAAATTCTTTGGCTTTCGAATACGATTATGAATATATGATCAGCGAAATCCTAAACCAAATCAAAATTGCGTGTGACGATGCCGATGTTCCGGTACCGCATATCTTTACCGAGTTTGGTTCGTTTACCGTTGGAGAATCCGGAGGTGCGATTTACCAGGTGTTGTATCAGAAACAACAAAATGACCGTGAAAAATGGAACATGATCGATTCGTCTTTCATTACTACTTTACCGGATACCTGGGCGATTAACAAACGTTTTGTTATGATGGCCGTAAACCGTTGGAACGATACGTACGAACGGGTATTATTAGGTGGATTAACGTGTGATAGCGACGATTATTACAATTCCGAGCAGCATATGAACGCAGTTTACCTTCCGAAATACAACAAGGAAAAACCGTTGTATATCGGTTTCTTTAACACCGGAGCGTATCAGGAAACGATCGGTGGTTTCGGAGGTCTACACCACTGTCTGATTCCACAACCGAAACATATCCTTATTGACCGCGACGAAAATGGTATTGTAGCTACTGAAGTATTTTCGGAACAACAAACTGCCGACGAGGTGCTGAAGATTTTAGGTTACGAGAAAAAAGAAAAATAAATTCAGTATGTTTGACTTTTCTACAAAAGCAGACATTAACTTTAAATAATTAAGAAATGAGTAAAGGACCAATCAGTCAGTTTATTGAAAAGTATTATTTACATTTCAACTCTGCGACGGTAGTTGATGCGGCCAAAGCCTACGAAGCACAATTACAGAACGGTGCAAAAATGATGGTGACATTAGCCGGAGCTATGAGTACAGCAGAATTAGGAAAGATTTTTGCTGAAATGATCCGTCAAGATAAAGTACAAATTATCTCCTGTACAGGAGCTAACCTAGAAGAGGATATCATGAACCTTGTGGCTCACTCGCACTACGAGCGTGTTCCAAACTACCGTGATTTAACACCTCAGGAGGAGTGGGATTTATTGGAAAGAGGTTTGAACCGTGTTACCGATACTTGTATTCCGGAGCACGAAGCATTCCGTCGTCTACAAAAACATATCCACAAAATCTGGAAAGATGCAGAAGATGCCGGAGAGCGTTATTTCCCGCATGAATTCATGTATAAAATGTTACTTTCAGGATGTCTGGAAGAATATTACGAAATCGACTTAAAAGACAGTTGGATGTATGCTGCGGCAGAAAAAAACCTACCTATTGTTGTTCCGGGATGGGAAGACAGTACCATGGGTAATATCTTTGCTTCCTACGTAATTAAAGGCGAATTAAAAGCAACAACCATGAAATCGGGTATCGAATACATGACGTTCCTTGCCGACTGGTATACTAAAAACAGCGACAAAGGCGTTGGTTTCTTCCAAATTGGTGGTGGTATTGCCGGTGATTTCCCTATTTGTGTGGTTCCGATGTTGTATCAGGATATGGAAATGCACGATGTACCTTTCTGGAGTTACTTCTGTCAGATCTCTGATTCAACCACAAGTTACGGTTCGTATTCCGGAGCGGTTCCAAATGAAAAAATCACTTGGGGTAAACTGGATATCAATACACCGAAATTTGTAATCGAATCGGATGCAACTATTGTGGCACCGCTTATTTTTGCTTATCTATTGGATATGTAATTTTTAATGTTTGCCCTAAAAAAAACAGGATTTTTTATTTGAAAATACGTTTTAGGATATTACATTTGAAACAACAACAAGCATTAAAAAACAACGAATGAAAAGAGTAATTGTAGATTACGCTAAATTAACAAATGAGATCTTAACTCTCTTAGTTGAGAAATTTCCCGACGGATACGATGATTCTGATGTTATCCGTTTTAAGAATGCTAAGAATGAAACAGTTGAAGCAGTTGAAGTACGAACTGAAGATACGATCTACTTAGTAAAAGTAAGTACTAAGCTTGCTGATAGAATTGAAAATTTCGACGATGATGAAGATGATATCGCAGCAGAAGATACATTAGACATCAAAGGACTTGACATCGAAGATGGCGAGGATGACGACGCTAAAAAGTCGAAACCATCCAAACCTAAAAAATCTCAGGATGACGGAGATGAGGATGATGAAGATGATGAGGACTACGATGACGAGGACGATGATGAAGATCGCGATTATGACGAGGACGACGAAGAAGACGATGACGAAGAGTAAGCCTTTCGGATTACAAACAAAAACCCATATAAAAAATCCTGATTTATATAAATCAGGATTTTTTTATTTCTACACCAAATCGAGATTCTACAAATCCGGGTATCTCCTCCTTCCCTATGCCGCTTTAATTAAAAAGCATAGCTAGTACTATCTTTTCGATTTACGTAAGATTAGGTTTAAATAGAAAATAGAATAAAGGAATTGATGCTACCAAAAAACGTATCAAAGGCAAAACGGATACTTACAACAAACCGTTGTATTTTCGAACAAACCATTCTACCGCAAGGCTTACGATTAAAATGATCAATAAACCTTTCCAGTCGATTAAAGGCGATTGTGTGATCACGGCTTTTTGTACCGGAACGTAATTTGGATTTTCGGATAAGGCTTTGATTAGCGCCTCTACTTGATTTGGATAATAGATTTTACCATTTGTATTCGCCGACAATTGGGTTAATCGCGCTACATCCGGATTTACGAATTGTTTTTCAATTTCAAAATCCAGTACTTCAAAGTTACCGCTATAGGATGTTTTCGACTGATTTTCTTTTACAACAAACCCATACTGCCCCGCTTCAAGTCCGTCGAGGTTTACTTTGTATTCACCACTACCTTTTAGAAAATCATAGTTTTTAATGGCATTGGTCTTTTTATTTTTTAACTGAACCGTAAGGCGGGCATTTTCGTCGAATTCGTAGTTCTTATTAAAATACTGTGCTGTAATTTCGATAGTTTCGCCCGAATTATAAAAGCTTTCATGTTGTACTACCAACGATTTTTTTAAGGCATTTGAAGCCAGAAACTGTATTGTTTTATCGATAAAAATATCGAATTGCTCGAACGATTTGGTTTTTAGATGACTCTCGACACGCCATTTCCAAATGTTTTCACCAAAAAGATAGGCATTCCGTTTCGCGCCGTTTTCGGTAAAAACCAATAGCGGATTTCCGGATACAATGTTGCGGATTCGGGATTGCAATAAAACATTCGCATTACCGGTAAGGGTTATCGTACCAAATGGATTTTGCAACGGTGGCATTTGTTCAAAACCAATATTATCCAAAGCAAAGGCATTAAATTGCGAATTAAAATCGGCTGAGAAATCTTCTTTCTGACTACCCATTCTAAATTGAATTGCCGACTGCGATTGGTTTAACAGATTAAAATCCGTTTGCAATCCGGTGATCGTCCAGGTGTTTAATTGCAGGTTTTTATTTAACTCCAACAGTTTTTTAAAATCGGAATTTGGCTGATACAACACCAGAACATTATAATCGTTTAACGAATTGATTTCGTTTGGATTAACGATCGTTACTTTACGTTGTTGATTCGATTCGATGGCACGTTTTAAAGCTCCTAAATCGGGATGATTTAAAGACGAAACCAACGCAATTTCCGATCGTTGATCGATAACTTCTACCGCAAAGTTCTTAGCATTATTATATTTGTTTTTTTCGTTTTCGGTTGACGTAATGACTGCTTTATACGTCTGTACGCCTACTTTATCTGCATTAAGCAAAACCGAAACGACCTGTGCTTTTTTAGACGGGCCAAAAGTCACATTTTGTTTGTAAACCGTTCCATTACCCTGTTGAATACTAAAAACGGCATTGACATTTTTAGTACCGCTATATTGTAGAAAGACTTCAACCGGGAATTTATTTTTTAGAAATGCATATTTATTGACATTCAGCTGGTTGATTTTCAAATCCAGGAATGTGGTCGTATCACCTAATACTAACGGAAAAACGGTTGTATTTTGTTGAAAACTGTACACATAATCATTTCCAATCGTCTGATTTCCATCGGTAAGCAATACTACCGGATAATTCTGATTGCGGTAAAATTGCTTTAAATTTTGAGCTACCAGATCGATATGCGTTTGTTTCCCTTTAAAATCAAGTTGCTTTCCGGCTGAAAAACCGGCATCGAAGGTATACAATTGTACGTCGTATTTCTCTTTTAAAGCACTGTTCTCTGCTATTTTTTCGGATAGTGATTTGGCCAGATCCTCCTGCTTCAACTCGCGAATCGATTGGGAATTATCGACAATTACCGGCAAAGGTGTTTTTACATCCTGATAGGTTTTCCGGGAAATAACCGGATTAATCAGCAATATAAAAATGGACAATAACGTAAAAAAACGTAAAAAAGCCAGAAACAGGTGTATTTTCGACCTGTTCCCGGCTTTGTATAAGTATTGGTAAAACGCTAAACCAAAAGCAATAATAATAGCTACTATCAGCAATACAATTGTAGATGTTGTCATTATATATTCGCTATTAAACTTTTAATTTTTAAGGTTTTACATTATTTTAACTAAATGATTATGTCAACATACCTCCATCAACATTCAACACCTGACCAGTTACGTACGCACTCATGTCAGACGATAAGAAAACGCATGCATTGGCTACATCTTCCGGCGTTCCGCCTCTTTTCAATGGAATGTTTTCTCTCCATCCTTTTACAACGTCTTCGTTTAATTTAGCCGTCATTTCCGTTTCGATGAATCCCGGTGCAATTACGTTACAACGGATATTACGGGAACCTAACTCCAAGGCTACCGATTTTGAGAAACCGATTACACCTGCTTTAGAAGCCGCGTAGTTGGTTTGTCCAGCATTTCCTTTTACTCCAACCACCGAACTCATATTGATAATAGAACCCGCACGGTTTTTTAGCATAATTCGTTGTACCGCTTTCGTCATGTTGAAAACCGATTTAAGGTTTACATCGATTACGCTGTCGAAATCCTCTTCCGAAATACGCATTAAAAGGTTGTCTTTTGTAATTCCCGCGTTATTGATCAGAATATCTACATTTCCGAATTCTGCAATTACATCATCTACTAATTTCTGAGCTTCATTAAAATCAGCTGCATTCGACTGGTATCCTTTTGCTTTTACACCTAAAGCCATTAATTCGTTTTCTAAAGCTTTTGCTGCTTCGGCAGAAGCACTATAGGTAAAAGCTACATTAGCACCTTGTTTGGCAAATACTTCGGCAATTCCTCTTCCGATTCCTCTACTCGCTCCTGTGATGATTGCGGTTTTTCCTTCCAGTAATTTCATATTACGATTAAGTTTGTTTATTTGAAATAAGTAACAAATATAACAATTCGGTTTTTAATCTGTCTGTAATACCGCTAAACTTTAAAGAATTTATTGGTTAATCGGTCCCAATAACGGCTATAGATCGCTATAAGTGTAAACAAAAACAGAAAGACTATATACCAGGTATTCCCGATCAGGTCGAAAAAACCGAGTTTACCACCGGCGAAATTCAACAATAACAATACCTGAGCGCCATACGGCAGAATCCCTTGTACGATGCAGGAAAAGATATCGAGTATGGTTGCTGTTTTACGCGGACTCAAATGGTATTCGTCGTTGATTTCTTTAGCGATACTTCCTGTGATCACTATCGATACCGTATTATTCGCAATGGCCAGATTTACAAAACTCACCAGTGCACCGATTCCCAATTGCGCCGATCGCTTGTTTTTAACCCTCGATTTGACCGTCTTTAGTACGTAATTGATCCCACCTGCCTGTTCAACCAAGGCTGCCAATCCTCCGGTCAACATCGATAATAAGAAAATATCAGTCATACTGGTAAATCCTTCGTATACAATTTTTGTAAAATCCAATACAGCGAAATCATTTCCTACTAATCCAATAATTCCTGCCATCACAATACCGGTTAGCAGCGTTACAAAAACATTTAATCCCATTATCGCCAAAATAACAACTAATACATACGGTAACAGGTTAATCCATTCGTACGTTCCTTTTTCGATAACCACTGTTGCCACTTCGCTGTTAAAACCGAAAAACAACAAAAGTAAAATGGTGATCAACGCAGCTGGCAACGCGATAAACAGATTGACTTTGAATTTATCTTTCATTTCACAACCTAACGATTGGGTTGCGGCGATGGTCGTATCGGAAATGATCGACAGGTTATCCCCTAACATCGCACCACCTAATAACGATCCGCTAATTAATGGTAAAGAAGCACCACTTTTATCGGCCAGACTTACCGCAATAGGCCCTAATGCCACTATCGCACCGACCGAAGTTCCGGTTGCCGTAGACAAAAAGGACGCAATCAGGAAAATTCCCAACGGAAAATATTCCGAATTAATATGATTGATTCCCAGATTCACAACCGAATCGACACCGCCCATAGCCTTGGTCACACTGCCAAAAGCCCCGGCCAACAGATAAATAAGACACATGGTCATGATTTTACTGTCGCCACATCCTTTGATCAGAGTATCGACTTTATCCGTAATGGATGGTTTAAATAAAAGAAAGGCTGTAATGATTCCGGTTAGCACCGCTACCGGCGACGGAAAGGCATAAAAATCGTCCAGCAGTATGCCGGCTCCTAAAAAAGTAAAAATAAATACGAATAACGGCAATAACGCTAACGCGCCGCTTTTTGTTTTGTTTTTTTTCATCATCGATTGCTTAGAAATTAAATAAGCTCACGAGACAAGCAAAACTGGATCAGAAAAGTGTGTGTGAAAAATAACAACATTTTTTCCAACAGAATTGGCTTATCGTTTTAGCACCTTGCTTGTTGTTGCAGGTTGCTATCTCTTTATGAGATTCGTGATAACTGATGCAAATATAAAAGCTTTTTTGCTTAATTATCACATAAAACGCTTTTTTATTAAAAATGAACCATGTAAGGACAATTATTCAACATTTGACAGCACCTTAATTCTTTTTATACCTGTCTTACACTATTATTGTTTTTTTTCCGCATCAATCGATAGCGAACAAAAACCAAAATACTGGCAAATTTGTAGTGCAATATTTGGAACCGTGAGTTGCTCAAGGGTTTCTTTTATTATTTTCAGAAGTTTTTCAATTTCCGTACGCGTGCCTCCAAAAAAATCTTCGATTCCTTTGATAAATTCAGAAGCCAAAATCAAAGCTGGTATATCTGCAATATCGATGAACCCGGTGTAGGACAATAAGGTATAAAGCAGTATCATTACTGCTACTTTACAAATCAGGCATTTATTAAATAGAGGTCGGAATTTTCGAACATTCTCGTTAAAAACTGCAACGAAATCATCATTAAACCGAACTCTTTTTAAAATCTTTATGTTACAATTATTCATCAAAGAGACGTACGGATTTTCAAAAAAAGAATCCCTGTTTTCAGTGTGATCTAAACTGATTTCCAGTTTTTTCATTTCCTCTCGCAGGTTTTCGATTTCGTCGTTCGAAAAAGGCTGAAATGCGTATTGTTGTCCTTCCATATTGTTATTTTTAGTTCTGTTATCTTTATTCGCAATATAAATATAGACAATTTGTACTATTTTAATTTTGTTATCAAAAATAATAACCTGATTTACAACACTATAATCACTTTAAAAATAAAACCTCTTACCCTTTCTATTTTAATATCTTTGATAACATTCTATTTATGATGATCACACAATTGTTCCCTATATGAATGCTATCGAAACTTTATATACTTTATTATTAGAAAACAAGCTTTGGGAAACCGAAACGATTTTTAAACGAAATGCTTACCTGATAACCGAAGGCTGCCTGGATTCGACTGTTTTCTTTATTGTTGAAGGTAGTGTTCGGGTATTTACCGTTGATACGGAAGAAGAAAATACCATTCGGTTTGGTTATAAAAATTCGTTTGTTACGGCGATTGACTGTTTTTTTACCGACAAACCTACTCAGTTTTATATTCAGGCGCTCAAAAAATGTACGGTTCAAACCATTTCTAAAAAAAGGCTGCTCGCATTTATAGAAAGCGATCTAACGCATTTAAAATTATGGAATACAATACTCGGTCAGCTGATACTCCAACAAATGGAACGGGAAAGAGATCTGCTAATGGCTTCGCCTGTCGATCGGTATAAAAGTGTTTTAAAACGAAGTCCGCAGGTTTTTCAGGAAATTCCGGATAAATATATCGCTTCCTATCTTCGTATGACAGCCGAAACTTTATCGCGCATTAAAAAGTCTTGATTTGCATCAATTTTTATTCGCCCGTCTTGTTCGAATTTTGTACAAATATTTGAACGATGGAAACAAAACAACTACTGGAGGAATTAACCACAATAACCCGGAACAATATTGAAATTGGAAATTCTTTTAAAGCTAATAATCCGAAAACACTCAACTGGCGGCAATCGGAAAAAAGCTGGAGTATTCTGGAATGTCTTGAACATCTGAATCGTTATGGCGATTTTTATCTGCCGGAGCTAAATCGTTGTATTGCAAAAGCCCGTTATAAAAAGCCGCAATTGTTTTATAAAACCGGAGTTTTAGGCGGTTATTTTGCCCGAATGATGAAAGCAGCAAGTCAGACAAAAATTAATTCCTTAAAAAGTTATAATCCAATCGGTAGTCAACTGGATCAAGGTGTTCTGGATGTTTTTATTACGCAACAGGAAACGTTGTTACTTATTCTTGATCAGGCACAGCAAGTTGATCTGATCAAAAACAAAACCGCTATTAGCCTGAGCAGGCTTATTCGTTTGCAACTGGGCGATACCCTATCGTTTCTGATTTACCATAACGAACGTCATATCAAACAGGCTTCGAATGTTTTAAAACAGTATTCAACAAATATTTAATTATTCAATATATAACACCTTACAGGTTTTAGAAACCTGTAAGGTGTGACAATAAAAAAAGGCTATCTACACATAGACAGCCCTTTATTTTTATAGCGATCGGGAATTAACCCAATACTTCTTTTACTTTTTTACCGATTTCAGCCGGAGAATCTACCACGTGGATTCCATTTTCTCTCATGATACGTTTTTTAGCTTCAGCAGTATCATCACTTCCTCCAACAATCGCACCAGCATGCCCCATTGTTCTTCCTTTCGGAGCGGTTTCACCAGCGATAAATCCGATTACCGGTTTACGGTTTCCGTCGGCTTTGATCCAATGTGCCGCATCTGCTTCCAGTTGTCCACCGATCTCACCGATCATAATGATACATTCTGTTTCCGGATCGTTCATTAATAATTCAACCGCTTCTTTAGTAGTAGTTCCGATGATCGGGTCACCACCAATTCCGATAGCTGTAGTAATTCCTAAACCTTGTTTTACAACCTGATCAGCTGCTTCGTATGTTAACGTTCCTGATTTAGAAACGATACCTACAGTTCCTTTTTTGAAAACGAAACCTGGCATGATACCAACTTTAGCTTCACCCGGAGTGATTACACCCGGACAGTTAGGTCCAACTAAACGACAGTCTCTGTGTTTAATATAATCATAAGCTTTAATCATATCGGCTACCGGAATACCTTCTGTAATCGTGATGATCACTTTGATACCCGCATCCGCAGCTTCCATAATTGCATCAGCAGCAAAAGCTGGCGGAACGAAAATGATAGTCGTATCGGCACCCGCCTGATCAACAGCGTCTTTTACCGTGTTGAAAACCGGACGGTCCAAGTGGGTTGTTCCTCCTTTACCCGGAGTAACTCCACCTACAACGTTACTACCATATTCAATCATTTGCGTAGCATGGAAAGTTCCTTCGCTACCTGTAAATCCTTGAACAATTATTTTAGAATCTTTATTTACTAAAACACTCATGATATTTTTTTTATATTATTTTTAAAAACTGTGTTGCAAAAATAGGGTTTTGAACGTAATCGAAGAAAGTTTTTTCAAACTTTTATCGGCTAATTTTTATTTTTTTCGCCTAGTTCAACTGGCTCATCTGGTAAACCTTATAGAGCTTATCGTCTTTGAGTTCACAGATGACCATAAAATGCGCCAAAATCATCTCTTCATTCGGGTTTTCAATAGGCGCTACATAATGGGTATACTGTAGCGATACCTTATCATTGTCTTCCAGAATATGATTGATTTCGATCCTTGACGCGACATACGATTTACTTAACTCTGTTGCCAGTTCCAGTAAATCCTGTTTGTCCAGTTGTAAAAAGCCTTTGGAACTATGCCAGTTAAAAATGATTCCATCGTGTAGAAATTCTTCCATTAAACTTCTGTTTAACGGTCCATTTGACAGATAAAATTCTTTAACCCGCTCCTTATTCATTTTTATTGATTTGTGTTAGAATTTGTGGGATCTTTTTCACATAAGCAAGCTGTTTTAGTTTTTCCCTTGACTCTTCAGCCGGGTAACCAAAATAAACTTTACCACCTTCCAGTGATTTCGAAACTCCGGACTGTGCCAGAACAACCGCTTTTTCACCTATGGTAATACCACTGGTAGTTCCCACTTGTCCCCAAAGTGTTACTTCATCTTCAATAATCACACATCCGGCAATTCCGGTTTGTGCCGCGATAAGACATTTTTTACCAATCACCGTATCGTGTCCGATATGTACCTGGTTGTCTATTTTAGCGCCTTCGCGAATGGTTGTATCACCGGTAACACCTCTATCAATGGTACATAAAGCTCCGATGCCAACGTTATTTTCGATGACCACACGACCGCAGGAAACCAACTGATCAAATCCTTCCGGACGTTTTTTATAATAGAAAGCATCCGCGCCCAAAATACTACCGGCATGGATAATCACATTATCACCGATTACCGTATCGTCGTATAAGGTAACATTAGGATGAATCAGGCAGTTTTTACCAATTACTACATTATTCCCGATAAAACAGTTCGGTTGAATTACGGTACCTTCACCAATAACAGCGGTATCCGAAATAGCAACTCCTGTTGCTTTAAACGGTTTAAAGTGACGTGATAATTTATTAAAATCGCGGAACGGATCGTCCGACAATAAAAGGGCTTTCCCTTCAGGACATTCCACTTCTTTATTAATCAGAACTATTGTGGCAGCCGATTGTAATGCTTTGTCGTAATATTTCGGGTGATCCACAAAAACAATATCACCCGGTTCAACCACGTGAATCTCATTCATTCCCATAACCGGGAATTCAGCATCACCTACAAATTTACAATCAATTATCACAGCGATTTCACGTAAAGAATAGGTTCTTGTAAATTTCATACTATTGTAAGATAAAATTGGGCAATATAAAATTGCCCAATAAAAATAAAATTATTCTTTAACCCGTTCCATATAAGAACCGGTAGCGGTGTCGATTTTAATTTTGTCGCCTTCGTTAATAAACAAAGGAACGTTAATCGAAGCTCCTGTTTCTACTTTTGCCGGTTTGGTGGCATTGGTAGCCGTATTTCCTTTAACTCCCGGTTCTGCATAGGTTACTTCCAATACTACAGATGCCGGCATATCTACTGATAATGGTGCTTCCGTTTCGGCATTGATCTGAACCATTACATTTTCTCCTTCTTTTAATAAATCCGGAGCATCAAGGATGTTTTTATTTAAAGCAATCTGCTCATACGTTTCCACATTCATAAAGTGAAAATCTTCTCCTTCCGCGTATAAAAACTGGAATTTGTGTGTTTCTACCCGAACTACATCAATTTTGTGTCCTGCCGAAAAAGTATTATCCAATACTTTACCGTTGGTTACACTTTTTAATTTTGTTCTTACAAATGCAGGTCCTTTTCCTGGTTTTACGTGTAAAAATTCTACAATTTTATAAATATCATTGTTGAATTTAATACATAATCCGTTTCTAATATCAGCCGTACTCGCCATTTTTTATTTTGTTTGTTTATTTAAAAATCTATTTGCTTACTTATTAATATATACCGGTATACCCTTTCATGACACCTCTTGAAGAATTACGAATGAATAAAATGATCTCATCGCGTTCCGGAGTGGCTTCCATTTCGGCCTCAATAATGCTTAAAGCCTGAGTGGTATTGTAATTTTTCTGGTATAAAATTCTGTAAATATCCTGAATTTCTCTGATTTTTTCAGTAGAAAATCCTCTTCTTCGCAATCCCACCGAGTTGATACCCACATAGGATAATGGTTCTTTTGCTGCCTTTGTAAACGGTGGAACGTCTTTACGCAAAAGCGATCCTCCGGAAATCATGGCATGCTCTCCGATATTGATAAACTGGTGTACTGCTGAAAGTCCGCCGATGATAGCAAAATCGCCAACCGTTACGTGACCTCCCAAAAGTACGCCATTTACAATTATTACATTGTCTCCGATATGACAATCATGTGCTATATGCGCCGTGGCCATAATAAGACAGTTTTTACCTATTTTAGTAACACCGGATGCTATTGTTCCACGGTTTACCGTAACACATTCCCGTACTGTGGTATTGTCTCCGATAATAGCCAAAGAATCTTCACCTCCGAATTTTAAATCCTGAGGAACAGCCGAAATAACGGCTCCCGGGAAAATATTACAGTTTTTTCCAATACGGGCACCTTCCATAATCGTCACATTGGAACCAATCCAGGTTCCCTCCCCGATTTCAACATTATTATGGATCGTTGTAAAAGGTTCAATCACCACATTTTTCGCAATCTTTGCGCCCGGGTGTACGTATGCTAAGGGTTGATTCATACTTTGCTTGTTTAATTCTTTTTCACGATTTGTGCCATCAATTCGGCTTCAGTGACTAATTTTCCGTTGGAATAAGCACTGGCCTGCATATGACAAATTCCTCTGCGGATTGGTGACAACAGGTCTAACTTGAATACCAGTGTATCGCCCGGCAATACTTTATTTTTAAATTTCACATTGTCAATTTTCATAAAGTAGGTCAGGTAATTTTCCGGATCCGGAACCGAACTTAAGATAAGGATCCCTCCGGTTTGTGCCATCGCTTCCACGATTAAAACACCCGGCATAACCGGCGCTCCAGGGAAGTGCCCTACGAAGAAATCTTCGTTCATCGTTACATTTTTCAAACCAACCACATGCGAATCGGACATTTCCAGAATTCGGTCTACCAACAAAAATGGCGGACGGTGTGGCAACATAGACATAATTTTGGTTACATCCATTAAAGGTTCTTTATGAAGATCGTATACCGGAACCTGATTGCGTTGTTCTGTTTTAATAATTTTCGACATTTTTTTCGCAAATTGTGTGTTTACATAGTGTCCTGGTTTATTTGCGATTACTTTCCCTTTGATTCGGGTTCCGATTAAAGCCAAATCGCCAACCACATCCAATAGCTTGTGACGGGCAGCTTCATTCGGGTAATGTAACGTCAGGTTATCTAAAATTCCGTTTGGTTTTACAGAAATTTTTTCTTTTCCGAATGCTACTTTTAAACGCTCCATTGTTTCCTGCGATATTTCTTTATCTACATAAACAATAGCATTGTTCAGGTCACCTCCTTTTATCAATCCGTGTTCCAACAAACTTTCCAGTTCGTGTAGGAAACTGAATGTTCTACAATCTGCAATTTCGGTTTTAAATTCACCGATCGATTTCATGGTAGCATTTTGCGTTCCCAATACTTTGGTTCCGAAATCAACCATAGTGGTTACCTGATATTCGTCGGCCGGCATCACGATAATCTCGCTACCCGTTGCTTCATCGGTATAGGAAATTACTTCTTTTACCACATAAACATTTCGTTCGGCGTTTTGTTCTTCAACACCGGCTTTTTCGATTGCTTCAACAAAATATTTTGATGACCCGTCCATAATTGGCGGCTCTGAGGCATTTAATTCAATAATAACATTATCAATATCACATCCTACTAATGCGGCCAGTACGTGTTCGGACGTCTGGATTTTAACGCCTTTCTTTTCAAGGTTGGTCCCTCTTTGCGTATTTACAACATAGTTGGCATCCGCTTCAATAATCGGTTGTCCTTCCAAATCTACACGTATAAAGGTGTAACCATTATTCACAGGAGCCGGTTTAAAGGTCATGGTTACTTCCTGACCTGTATGGAGCCCTACTCCTTTTAATGAGATTTCGTTTTTAATGGTTGTTTGCTTAACCATGGCTTAAATTTTGGTTTTATTTTGTTGCTATTTTTTTCGTTTTAAATCTTCGATATCTTTTACGATTTTCGGCAGGTTTTTAAAAACCACATAGGATTTGCTGAAATCGCCGTAATTAAACGCCGGACTTCCCTGTATGGTTTCAAAATCTTTTACACTTCGGGATACTCCGGACTGCGCCTGTATCTTAACATTATTCCCTATCGTAATATGACCTACGATACCTACTTGTCCGCCGATCATACAATTTTTACCGATTTTGGTCGATCCGGCTACTCCGGTTTGCGATGCAATTACGGTATTTTCACCAATCTCCACATTATGCGCAATTTGTATCTGATTGTCCAGTTTTACCCCTTTACGAATAACAGTCGATCCTAAGGTTGCACGATCAATTGTAGTACAAGCACCGATGTCGACATTGTCTTCGATGATCACATTACCAATTTGCGGCACTTTATTATAGACCCCTTCTTCGTTTGGTGCAAAACCAAAACCGTCGGAACCAATAATGGAACCCGAATGGATCACACATTTTTTACCGATTTCGGTTTCGGAATAGACGCGTACACCGGCAAATAATATGGTATCATCACCAATCGTTACATTGTCGCCCACAAAACTATTCGGATAAATTTTTACATTATTTCCGATTTTCACATTGGCACCGATATAACAAAAACTTCCCAAATACAGATTTTCCCCATACGTTACATTGTCAGAAATAACCGAAGGCTGTTCGATTCCGGACTTCATCAGTTTTACCTGATTGTAATATTCCAGTAATTTGGAAAAGGATTTATAGGCATCTTCTACTTTAATAAGTGTCGTTGTAAGCTCCTGTTCCGGTTCGAAAGTAGCATTAACGATTGTAATCGTCGCCTGTGTGGTATATATATAATTAAGGTATTTCGGATTGGCTAAAAAAGTTAACGATCCCTCCGTACCTTCTTCTATTTTTGCTAATTTATAGACTTCGGCCGCGGGATTCCCAACAACTACTCCTTCTAAAATACCTGCAATTTGTTCAGCTGTAAATTTCATCCCGACAAAAATATAAAATTTAATTTAATCTAAACTTCCTAAAAGTACTTTTGGAAAACAGATATAATATTTGGTAACCGGTTTGGACAGGGCTTTCAGATTCATTTGGTCGGATGCTTCGACAACATCTTCCACCGTTCGGTCTTTTTTCAGGATCCGAATCGGCTCCCCAGCTTTATTATAGGCCTGATTTTTAATTTTCCCTTTAAAAACAAAATACTCCGCTTCTTTTTCGCTCATCGGATGTATCATTAACCATTTCTTTTTTAGCGCTTCCACTTCCGAATTTTCTACTTTTTCGGACACCATACGAATCTTAAGCAAATCGCGATTAATAATCATTTTACTTAAGGAAGCCAATACATAATCTTCGTGAAATTGCCATGCTTTAATCGCACTCATAATGTCAAAGTCATCCAATTGGGCGAATTTGTCCAGTATATCGTTATCAAAATCCTCTAATGTCACCTTGTGTGTCATAAAAAATTGTAATGGTTTGCTACATTCCGGAACCTGTCCTTTTTGTGCCAGTTCTTTGGCCCGCTTTAATATTTTAGTCAGCGTTAATTCTGCCACCACACTGGTTTTATGTAAATACGCCTGCCAATACATCAGTCGACGTGCACCTAAAAATTTTTCTACCGAATAAATTCCTTTCTCTTCGATAACCAACAGATCGTTCTCTACATTCATCATCTGAATCAGACGTTCGGAATTAATATTTCCTTCGGCTACGCCACTATAAAAGCTATCCCGTTTCAGGTAATCCAAACGATCCATATCCAACTGACTCGAGATAAGCTGCAACATAAACTTCCGGTGATAATCGCCTTTAAATACCTGAATCGCCAAACTTAGCTTTCCTTCAAATTCTTCATTAAGGCGGTTCATAAACAGCATGGAAATCTCCTCATGATGTACATCTTCCACAATACTGTGTTCCATCGCATGCGAAAAAGGACCGTGACCAATATCGTGTAATAAAATGGCGATATACAAAGCCGTTTCTTCCTCATCCGAAATAACAACACCTTTAAAACGCAATACCTGAACCGCTTTTTGCATGATATGCATACATCCCAAAGCATGATGAAAACGGGTATGATGCGCTCCGGGATAAACCAGATACGACATCCCCATTTGCGAAATACGTCGCAAACGTTGAAAATAAGGATGCTGAATCAGGTCGTAAATTAAGGTATTAGGAATGGTTATAAAACCATATATAGGATCATTCAGAATTTTAAGCTTATTGATTTGGCTCACCGTATAATTGAATTAGAGTAACAAATATAAAATAAAAAACAGGAATTTATTTTCAATTTCAATCATATTTCGTGTTACCGCTGTTATACATCCAAAATTAGCCGCGCGAATATTTTTACAAAATACTCATTTTGCGAATAAAAAAGTAAAATTACCTGTTAAAGTAATTGTATTTTTAGCTAAATTAGTAACACTAAATCACATAGTTATACACAAAATGCGATTTATTAGATTTTAAAGATCCATTGTCAACTTCTAATTTTTGCCTAATATGAAATTGTCCCTTCTTTTTATCTTAGCTTTATCTTGTGTTTCCGTATTTGCTCAGGTCGGCATCGGTACTACAACTCCGAAATCGAGTCTGGATATTTCCATCGCAAACAGCCTAACCCCTACAAATACCGATGGAATTTTAGTCCCCAGAGTC
This sequence comes from Flavobacterium sp. WV_118_3, assembly GCF_039778605.1. Classification (NCBI taxonomy): domain Bacteria; kingdom Pseudomonadati; phylum Bacteroidota; class Flavobacteriia; order Flavobacteriales; family Flavobacteriaceae; genus Flavobacterium; species Flavobacterium sp. WV_118_3. Next base: position 1,457,472 of record NZ_CP156060.1, read on the forward strand.
AATAATTTTCCGGCTTCAAATCCCAGTGCCACCGGTTTATTGATTTATCTGGACGATACCGATAATAACGATCCGCAACCTGACGGTTTTTATTTCTGGAACAAAACCAAATGGAATTATGTTTCCGGATGGAATTATTATGGCAATGAAGGTACTTCTCCTTCTACCGCTGCCATCGGAGTAGCCGCAAATGGTGACTATATCGGTACAAAAGACAATGCCGATTTTGTAGTTGGAACCAACGGCCTGGAACGACTTCGCATTACGGCTGCCGGAAATATCGCCATCGGAAAAACCAATCCGACCAAACGTCTCGAGATTAATGCCAATAACGATTATGTGAAATTTGAAAATCTTGCCACCAAAACAACCTCTACTAAGACTTTTTTTATGGTGCGTGACGCAAATAACGAGGTCGGTTTATCGGAAGTCGAAAATGTAGCCGGTCAATTAATCCGTATCGGACTCAATACGGCTACTTATGACACTACCGAAAAAGCCATCCGTTTTAAAGATAATAACGACGCTACCGAAATGGGCGGCAACAATTTTATCAATACCGTAACCGGAAGCTCCTTTACCGAAGGTGGCAATCTGACGACTGATAAAGATTTTATTAATTTACCACCCGGAACCTATAAAATCACACTCAAAGCATCCTATACCAACGGTAGTAGCGGCTTATTAAGTCTTTCGACTACCAATAATATCACCTTTCGTTTTTATGTAAACGGAACGGAATACTCCCGTCAGTATTCCAATTTTAATGCTACCGGACTTTTAAGTTTGGGGATTGCAGCCGACTTAGTAAAAAACGATTGTATTTTTACCGACTTCCTTACCCTGACAGCTGCCTCTACTCCGATTTATTTTTCGGTTCAAAACGATGGATCCGTTCCCTATACCATTACCGGAAAATCCGGCAGTGGTTATCGCTCCATTATTCTTGTCGAACGTTTACGTTAGCACTTTTCTCCCATATTTACCTGTTATTTCTTTATGATAAACCTTAAAGGAATGGCATTATTTTTCCTATTTTTCTTATAAAAAATAGCGTCTTGCGATTTTTAGTAAATAATTGTGAAAATTATGTTCCTAAAAACCAAAAAAGTAATTATTTTTGTTCTGTTGTAAAAATTACGGAAAAACCGTAATTCAAATCCAAAATTATTTATATAAGTAAATTAATTCCATTTTACAGCGCTGTTAAAAAAAGAACACCTTATTGTAAAAAAAATAATTTTCCTTACAATCATGGCATATTTTTTGACAAAATAGTTTAGGAACAGTTAATGAATTGATAATTATATTAGAACCTGAAAATGCAAGAGGGAAACATACAAACCGCGAAAAGTATCTTAACGCGTGTTAAAAAGGTCTTTAAAATAAAAACAGATGCACAATTAGCCGAATTACTGAATATTAAGCCGAACACCATCTCCAGTTGGAAGAAGCGAAATACACTCGACTATGAATCCATCATCGCGCAATGTAACAAAGCTAACATTGATCTGAACGAGATTTTCCTTGGAAATGAGAACTTCAACTTTAAGAAAAAAACAACACCAATTATTACGAAAGAGATGCTTTTTCAATATACTACCGGTGATTTAAATCTTGAAAGAAGCGATATTCCAACTATTAATATCCCATTTTTGCAACAAAAGCGTTCGATGGTATTTCAGGTGAATACTTCCGAAATGGAACCGGATATTAAAGAAAATACTTTCGTAATCTGCGAAGAAGCCAGCGCCAACGATATTGCCAGCAATTCGTATGCTGTTTTGATCAGTAAAGAAAAAGGATTGTATATGTCTAAAGTTTTACAAAATGAAACTGACGAATCACAATTAACACTTATATCGCGAAAAGAGTCGATCTTTTCTGCTAAAAATGAGATCAAGAAAGACAAAATAGATGAGATTTGGAAAATAAAAGGTGTTCTTGATATCTTTAATTAAAAAAGGAGTTCCGACTGGAACTCCTTTTTGTTTTTATTAAGTCTAATTTATTTTTCTACGATAATAAAATCGGAACGACGGTTCACCGCATATTCCGCTTCGGTACATTTTACTCCGTTGCGGCATTTGTTTTTTGGTCGCGTTTCGCCATATCCAATCGCACTTAAAATTCGGTCCGGCTCAATTCCGGATTCGATAATATACCGTTGTGTTGCTTTGGCACGATTATCCGATAATTTCAGGTTGTAGGAATCCGTTCCTCTGGAATCAGTGTGCGATTCGATTTTGATTTTTACTTTCGGGAAAGTTCGCATTACATAAACCACGCGATCCAATTCGGTTATCGCTTGTGGTGTAATATCCCATTTGTTGTAATCGAAATAAATCGGATTCACATCAATTTTTTCATTTTTACCATCTTTTACGGTAAAATCTTCCAGTTTCGCCAACTCGAAATCTACTGACAATTTTGCTTCATTTTTAGCATTAGCTACAACCGGTTTATCCTGGTTTGCAAATCCCTCTTTCGAAGCATCGAATTTATAGGTCGCACTACACGGTATCGTGATCTGGTATTTACCATCTTCGCCTGTAGCAGTTTCGAATTTTAAATCGCCAAACGAATCGTATACTTTTATGGCCGCACCGGCAATAGGCAGTTTTGTTTTTGCACTTACAACCGTTCCGGATACAAACTGATTGCATTCGGCTTTTGACTTCGTAAAGAAATAAATATCGTCATCGCCTTTACCTCCGTCACGATTGGACGAAAAATAACCATATTTGGTTTCAGCATCAACGATATAAGAAAAATCATCTCTATTACTATTAATCGGTTCGCCCAGGTTTTTAGGCTCGTCAAAATTTAACTTACCGGAATGTTTGCTTTCGTACACATCCAATCCGCCAAAACCGTAATGCCCGTCGGATGAAAAATACAATACACCGTTGTTGTAATACGGAAACATTTCCCGTCCGATCGTATTGATTTTTGGTCCCAGATTTTGCGGTGTATTAATACTTCCGTCGGCAAAAACTTCGGCTACATAAATATCGGTTTCCCCATATCCGCCCGGCATATCGGACACAAAAAACAACCATTTCCCATCCGGACTTAACGACGGATGTCCAACGCTGTATTCATAACTGTTGAAAAACATTTTTTCGATATTGATCACTTTTCCGTTTTCAATCGTTCCGCGGAAGATCTGGAAGTTGTTCACGCCTTCTTTGTCGTTTTTCAGTTTGTTTTTATTCTTTTTGGTCGCATTGGTTGTATAATAGATCGTTTTTAAATCCGGTGAAAACGTTAAGGTCGCATCGTGATAATTGGAATTGATTTCTTCGTAAAACGGCTTTTCGTTAAACAAAGCACCTGTCGACGCATTTCTATCGGCTACATAAAACGACAGGAAAGGTTGTTCGTTCCAGGAGTATAGTCGTTTGATCAGCTTTCCTCCTTTTTTACTGGACGAATACACCAACTGGTTTCCATAGAAAGTCGATCCAAAATCGGAATACGACGTATTAATTTCCAACGGTACAATTTTATATAGTGATGGTTTCTGTGCCAAACTGTCATTGTATTTCTGCTGGGCATTAAAACTAGCAATCATATCCTGATTTCCTTTTCCTTTCAGGTACTCTTTAGTGATCTTATTCGCATCTTCATAATCGCGTACACCACGAAGTGTCTGCGTATAGCGCAACATATATACTTCGTTCAGGTTTTGCCCCTGTACCGTATATAATTTCTTATACCAGGTTAAGGCTTTACGCATATCACCAAGATAATAGTACGTATCCCCTACATTCATTAACGTTTGTATCGACGGATTGGGTTCCTTTTCCAAATATTCTTCATATGCTTTGGCCGCATCTACATAACACATTCCGTGAAATAGTTTATCGGCGTCCTTAAGCTTTTGCTGAGCATAGGTAAAATGGATACAAAATAACAGACTGAAAAATAGTATTTTCTTCATATACTTCGGTATTAGAAAAATCGTGGTGATTTAATTGCTGATGATTTCGGTGGCAGTTGGAAACGCAGGATGATTTCATGCGTTCCATCGTTGTATTTGTTTAATTTGGTTGTGGAATAATCGAATGCATATCCGATAAAGAAATGATCCAGGAATTGCAATCCGGCCATCGCACTCACCGAGTCGTCCCAACGATAGGAAGCGCCCAACGTAACTTTTTCCTGAATCAGGAAATTTGCCGATAAATCGGCAGCCAATGGTGCTCCCGAAACCGCTTTTAACATTGCGGATGGTTTGAATTTAAGTCCGTCTGTTATATCAAATACATATCCTCCGATAAGATAATAGTGTAGTTTGTCGGCCATTACCGATTCCTGAATGTCATCGTAATAATCCTGTTTGATAAAATTCGGAACGGATGCTCCCAAATACCACTTTTCGCCATATAGGTACAAACCGGCACCGATTAATGGCATGATCTTATTGGAAATATTATTGTTTAACAATACATCATTACTGTCTAAATATCGCCCTTTGGACCAGTCGACATTTAAAACCCTGGCCCCGGCTTTTAAACCGAATGCCAATCTGGCTTTATAGCCCAGATTCAGGGTGTATGAAAAGTTTCCGGAAGCGGACGTCTCTGTAGAGGGACCGATTTTGTCGGCGATTACATTAAGTCCCAAACCGATTTTATCGGATATAGGCGAATGTACGCCCAACGTTCCTGTTCTCGGAGCGCCATCGATCCCAACCCATTGCGAACGGAGCAATAAATTGGCTTCCAGTACTCCGGGCGAACCTGTATATCCGGGATTAATCGTGATGGTGTTGTACATGTACTGCGTATATTCCGGATTTTGTTGTGCTTTTGTCTTTTGAGGCAGCAAAAATGCCGCTCCTAAAAAACTGATGGCTATTAGTTTTATATTGATTCTCATATTGCGTCGTATTTAATTGATAAAAAACTTTGGAAAGGTTATATCATGATTATCTCATGATATAAACCCATCCGGTTTTAACAGTACCTGTATTGTCTCCCGTATCAAAAACATAGTAATATGTTCCCGTAGGTAAAACGGATCCGTCGAACGTTCCGTTGACATTCGAAATTCCTTTCCAGTCGTTTTGGTAATATCTTGTTTTATAAACCAGATTACCGTAACGGTTGAATATTTCTAAGGAGTTATTCGGGAAATGTTCGGCACATTTAATCGTGAATACATCGTTGGCTCCGTCGTCGTTAGGGGTAAATTCGTTGTATACCACCAGACATTTCGGTTCTACTGAAGCACTGGCGGTATTGTTATTCACATCTACATCTACCGGGTCGGAACTCGTTATCGTAGCCGTATTCAAATAGTCGCCTGAGAATAAAACTTTAACAGTAAGTTGTAACGTCGCCACCTGATTGGCATTTAGCGTCGGAATCGTCCAGATTCCGGTATTGTTGTTATAGGTTCCGTTGGAAACTACCATACTTACAAACGCATAACCATTCGGAATTGCTTCGTTTACAATAATATTCTGGAACTGCGCCTGACCTGTATTGGTAACAGTAATCGTAAAGACTACGTTGTCATCAATAAACGGCGTCGGATTGTCTACCGATTTGGTAATCGTGATATCCGAACAATTCGTTACATTCAGGTTCATCGCAGCCGAATTACTGGTACTACATCCGTTGGCATCGTTGTAGGATACACTAACAGTATTGGCTCCGATTTGTGTCCACAGTACGGTAATTGTATTGTCGGTTGTTGTTCCACCGTTTACAATCTGTCCACCGCTGCTTACTACCCATACATAATTTGACATTCCGGTGTTGGTCGTATAGGTCACCTGATCCTGGATACAAGCTGTTGGCGAACCGCCTGTGATGGTTGCCTGTGTTCCATTAAAGAATTGAACCACTACTGCCAATCGGATCGAACTCTGACATCCGGTTACCGGATCAACCAGTACACCATAATAGGTTCCTGCCGTTAATGGTGTGTTGGATGCTACTGCGGTTCCGCCGGTTGGGGCGTTATACCAGATTACTCCGGTTTCGTTTACCTGAATCGACGCTACCGTTGGATTCGCTGTCTGACAGAAGTTTTGAGTTGCATTGTTGGTCGTTGGCGTTGGTGCGTCGTTTATTTGAACCGCAACGGCCAAACGTACCGAACTTTCACAGCCCGATGTTGGATCTACCAATACACCGTAATAGGTTCCCGTTGTTAATGGCGTGGTAGACGCTACTACCGTTCCACCGGTTGCCGCGTTATACCAGATTACTCCGGTTTGATTCACCTGAATCGAGGCTACCGTTGGATTGGTTGACTGACAGAAGTTTTGTGTCGCATTATTCGTAGTTGGCGTTGGCGCATCATTTACCTCAACCGTAACTGCCAATCGGATGGAACTTTCACAACCGGATGTGGCATCAACCAATACACCGTAATAGGTTCCCGTTGTTAATGGTGTGGTAGACGCTACTACCGTTCCACCGGTTGGTGCATTATACCAGATTACTCCGGTTTCATTTGCCTGAATTGACGCTACCGTTGGATTAGTCGACTGACAGAAGTTTTGCGTTGCATTATTCGTAGTTGGTGTTGGCGCATCGTTTACCTGAACCGCTACCGCCAAACGGATGGAGCTTTCACAACCAGATGTGGCATCAACTAATACCCCGTAATAGGTTCCCGTTGTTAATGGTGTGGTAGATGCTACTACCGTTCCTCCGGTTGCCGCGTTATACCAGATTACTCCGGTTTCATTTACCTGAATCGACGCTACCGTTGGATTAGTTGACTGACAGAAGTTTTGTGTCGCATTATTCGTAGTTGGTGTTGGTGCATCGTTTACCTGAACCACAACAGCCAATCGGATGGAGCTTTCACAACCGGATGTGGCATCAACCAATACACCGTAATAGGTTCCCGTTGTTAATGGCGTGGTAGACGCTACTACCGTTCCACCGGTTGCCGCGTTATACCAGATTACTCCGGTTTCATTTACCTGAATCGACGCTACCGTTGGATTGGTTGACTGACAGAAATTTTGTGTCGCATTATTCGTAGTTGGCGTTGGCGCATCATTTACCTCAACCGTAACTGCCAATCGGATGGAACTTTCACAACCGGATGTGGCATCTACCAATACACCGTAATAGGTTCCCGTTGTTAATGGTGTGGTAGATGCTACTACCGTTCCACCGGTTGCCGCGTTATACCAGATCACTCCGGTTTCATTTACCTGAATTGACGCTACCGTTGGATTGGTTGACTGACAGAAGTTTTGCGTCGCATTATTCGTAGTTGGCGTTGGCGCATCATTTACCTGAACCACAACAGCCAATCGGATGGAGCTTTCACAACCGGATGTGGCATCAACCAATACACCGTAATAGGTTCCCGTTGTTAATGGTGTGGTAGATGCTACTACCGTTCCACCGGTTGGTGCATTATACCAGATTACTCCAGTTTCATTTACCTGAATCGACACTACCGTTGGATTAGTCGACTGACAGAAGTTTTGCGTCGCATTATTCGTAGTTGGTGTTGGTGCATCGTTTACCTGAACCGCTACCGCCAAACGGATGGAGCTTTCACAACCGGATGTGGCATCAACCAATACACCGTAATAGGTTCCCGTTGTTAATGGTGTGGTAGATGCTACTACCGTTCCACCGGTTGCCGCGTTATACCAGATCACTCCGGTTTCATTTACCTGAATTGACGCTACCGTTGGATTGGTTGACTGACAGAAGTTTTGCGTCGCATTATTCGTAGTTGGTGTTGGTGCATCGTTTACCTGAACCGCTACCGCCAAACGGATGGAGCTTTCACAACCGGATGTGGCATCAACCAATACACCGTAATAGGTTCCCGTTGTTAATGGTGTGGTAGATGCTACTACCGTTCCACCGGTTGCCGCGTTATACCAGATTACTCCGGTTTGATTTACCTGAATCGAGGCTACGGTTGGATTAGTCGACTGACAGAAGTTTTGTGTCGCATTATTCGTAGTTGGTGTTGGTGCATCGTTTACCTGAACCGCAACTGCCAATCGGATGGAGCTTTCACAGCCTGATGTGCCATCAACCAATACACCATAATAGGTTCCCGTTGTTAATGGCGTAGTGGATGCTACTACCGTTCCACCAGTTGCCGCGTTATACCAGATTACTCCGGTTTCATTTACCTGAATTGAGGCTACGGTTGGATTCGCAGTCTGACAGAAGTTTTGTGTCGCATTATTCGTAGTTGGTGTTGGTGCATCGTTTACCTGAACCGCAACTGCCAATCGGATGGAGCTTTCACAGCCTGATGTGCCATCAACCAATACACCATAATAGGTTCCCGTTGTTAATGGCGTAGTGGATGCTACTACCGTTCCACCAGTTGCCGCGTTATACCAGATTACTCCGGTTTGATTTACCTGAATTGACGCTACCGTTGGATTGGTTGACTTACAGAAGTCCTGCGTCGCATTATTCGTAGTTGGCGTTGGCGCATCATTTACCTGAACCGCAACTGCCAATCGGATGGAGCTTTCGCAATTCGTGGTAGCATTTACCAATACACCATAATAGGTTCCCGTTGTTAATGGCGTAGTGGATGCTACTACCGTTCCACCGGTTGCCGCGTTATACCAGATTACTCCGGCTTCGTTGACCTGAATTGAGGCTATAGTCGGATTAGTCGACTTACAGAAATTCTGAGTCATATTATTGGTCGTTGGTGTTGCGGTATCATTGATCTGAATTACAACATCCTGTAATGTTCCCGGCAAATTCTGACAGGTTGTATTACTTGTTACCGCTACATAATAGGTATACGGACTGTTTGCCGTTGTTAATCCGGTAACGGTTAACGTTCCGTTAGCCGCTATACTATAGGTTACACCATTTACCGTTCCATTGGTAATCGGTTGGTTGATATCATTTGTAAAATACCAGGTAAATACCGGATTCGTCAGCGTACTTGTAGGTTGAATCGTTATCGGAGCCGGATTAACCAGACAGTGCTGTACATCACTTACCGTAATATCAGCAGCAGTCGATGCCGGCAAAATGGTAAAGGTAACCGATCTTCTTTCGGCCGGTAAAGTAGCACAGAATTGATCGGAACTAACACCTACATAATAGGTATAGGTTCCCGGTGCTAATCCGGTTAAGGCTAATGTTGCCGTCGATTGTCCGGCAATTAAAGTCTGATTCGTTCCATCAAAACTATACCAGTAATAGATCGGATTCGTTACCGCAGGTGTACTGTTTAGTTGCGCTGTTAACGTCACAGCACCCGTCGGGCTACAAATGGTTGTAGCATTGCCGGAATTGATCTGTATTCCGGTTAAAGATGCTTGTGGAGAAGTCGCACGAACGGTTATTGTGATTTGTGTTCTTTCCATCACTTCACATCCGCTTCGTACCGGTTGCAGATAGAAATTATGACTGCCAACCGTAAGACTATATGGAATAGTATAGGACGTTCCGCTGGTTACCAGATTACCTCCGGTTGGTGCGTCATACCAGTTAAAAGTCGTACAGTCGATAGGGGCAATTTTCACCTCATCGCCATAACATACTTCGATAATACGATCGCCACCGCTTCCCACAACATCAATTCCTGCTTCACGGGTTACGGAATGAATCTGTAAGGCGTTTAATACACTGGCCGCACCACCAAACCGGATACGAACACGGTCAAAAGCCGGTGATGTTGCATTGGTTATCAAGACAGCTTCTGTTCCTCCGTTTAATAATTGCAGGGTCAGCAGATTACTACTACCATCTAATTCGGATCCAACCGGATTGTTCCCCATATAACGCTGGATACTAAAACCAGCTATAAGTCCAAGATTTAAAACCGTGCTTGGTCGTGACATTCGTACTTTTACCACATCATTTTCCTGTGAGATTGATCGGAATTTCACGGTCAATTCCGATGCTGCTAAAACACCCACTCCGGTTGTCATGGTTGCAAAAGTAGCGTGATTATTATCTACGGCATTCCAGGCATTCGTTACGCCAACCGTACTGGTTAACGCACCAATTCCCAGGTCGATATTGCCATAGAACACATCTTCTACATCACCCGGCTGACAAACTACCGGATCAGCTACTTTATGATAGTAAGCTTCATATATACGGGCACTTTGCGCTACACTTAATACCGAACCGATTTGGATCCGAATACCATCGTAGGCTTTCGGCCCAGTGCTATTGGACGGTACAAAGGTATATTCGAAGTTGTTTTCACCCGGTAACAGGTTTAATAATGTTCCTGATAATTGCTGCAGGGTTCCGATATCAATCGGGTTACCCAAACCATCTCTTTTGGTTCCGATAACCGTTACAGCTCCCAGTAACGCCAATCCGCTAAATTCGCTTCCTACTTTTACAGTAACCGGTGTTCCGGCCGGAATGGTCGTATTCCACTGGATATTTTGCCAGGTTGTACCAATTCCCAATAGTCCCAAACCGGTTGTAATAGTTGAAAACGTCTGTGGATTATGATCAATCGCCAGCGGGCCGTTTGTAACACCTCCGGTGATGATCGATCCGGAAGTTTGTGTATCGGCATAAACACGATCTAAAAATACCTGACAGTTAGCCGGATCTATTACGTTTACCGTTACGGAAAGACTCACCGAACACAGTCCGTTATTGGCTACCGCTGTAAAGGTGTAGTACCCCGCTGTTGTAAACGGACCGGCTACGTTGGACCCTAAAGCCGTTCCGCTTTGGTTGTACCAGGTTACTGTAGCATTAGACGTTGACTGTAAGGTAACCGTACCACCAAGGTTCACTGTGTAGGTTGTAGGGTTTACCTGAAGTGTCGGTAGCGGATTAACCGTTACTACTACCGGTTTACGCACAGAGGCGCAAGCATCGGCCGGATTAAAAGCCTCTATATAATAGGTTCCACTCGTCGTGATATTTGCCGCAACCGCAGCCGTGATTGGGTTATTACTACTATCATAGAAGGTATAGGTTGTCGCTCCTGAAGTATCAAAATTGGTGATGGCATCTCTAAGGTTTACAAAACCACAACCGGAAATGGAAGCCAATACCGTTAATGGTGTTTCGGCCCCCAGCCCTACCTGTACAGCAGCCAGTGTATTGATTGCGTTTTCACACAATCCGGCTACTTCTATCGCGATATAATAATTTCGGGGTGTATTTGAGGCATTTAATCCACTAATAGCAAGTGTTCCGAGTGCATCATTTTTAATATACGTAAGCCCCGGATGTCCGGAAAATCCACTGGTAATTTCCTGTGTCTTGTTCTGATCGGTATAATATTTAAAAACACCTCCTGTTAAACTCGTAGTTGGTGCTACAACAGCCACACCCATACACGATGCGTTTATATTGGCATTAATGGTGATATCCGAAGCTGTTGGCAATGGGTGTACCGTTAATTGTATCGGAACTCTTTCTGAAAGTCGGGCACATCCTATCTGACGGGTAGCTACATAATAAGTAGCACTCGCCGTTACGTTATTCAGTACATACGGCACATTATAGGCTGTAACCGCCAATGGTGTCGTTCCGGTAAGACTGTTAAACCATACCAATTCGTTTGTGGAAGCCGTCGAAGCGGTTAAATTCACTGTTTGACCGCCGCAAGCCGTAATGGCCAGGTTTCCGGCTGTTACTGATGGCTTGGCCGGCGAACGGTACACATCGAATATTTTTACTGTTTTGGTAGCGTTTAATTGTACCAATGAGGAAATTGTTACTTTTACCCGGTCAAAAGCTTGCCCCGGGGTAAATACTACATCTGTTTTTGCTCCGGAACCGAGCAATCCTAAGAGATCGAGATTGAGTAAGGAACCCAAATCCGACGAATAGACAACACTGGTTCCCCGTAAGGCTTCGATCTTAATTCCATCCGAAACACCCAAATTGAGTAACGACGGATCATCGAGTTGTAAAACCAGATGAAACTGATCGGTTGCTGCTGATGGTGTCGCAAAATAAATGGTCTGACTGATTGTTCCCGCTACTGTCAATACCCCCTGACTCACCTGTGAAAAAGTAGTATCACTGTTATCGATAGCATTTTGAGGATTTGCAACTCCGGCGCCACCAACTCCTAATATGTCGACTGTTCCTCCGGTACCATCATAGGAAGTCGCAAAAGCCGGATTACAAACATCACTTCCCGAAAAATGAAAGGCACTGTAAACCCGTAAGGTATTTAGTGTCCCTAATAATAAGGTATTCGTAAGATCTTCTATTTCGATGCTATTATACGCTACACTCGGCGTAATCGCGATGTAATAATTACCGTTAACATCGTATACAAGCCGGGCGTTTTCGTTTGCAAAACCATTAATCGACGAAGCTGTAAAAACAGGCGTTGCATTACCCGTTTCTTTTGCCCGGACTTCAAAATAATGATTGCCAAGTGCCAATGTTCCTGTAAGATTTGCCAACGCACCTCCTAATCCACCTCCAAGAAGTGTATTTAAAAGTGTGGCATCGGTTTGAATTCTTACATAAGATGTGGTTCCTGCCGGGACAGTAGTCGGGAATCCCAGCTCTATCCTACCGGTGTACGAGCCCAAATTAATGGCAATACCACCGTAGGATTCCAGTGTAGCGTAATCGGTTGTACTAACCGATACCGCATTGCCCGGTGCAGCAACATGGCTGTTGTTACCAAGCAGTTGATTAGCATACACATAACTTATCTGTGCATGGGAATCAACTTGAACGAAAAAGAAAAATGCCGAAAAGAGCAGATAGAGCCTTTTACAACATTTTTTCAAGGTAAAATTCCAATTCATAAGCAATAGTTTTAAATTAGGTTGTGCAACTATATAAAGAACTGTCTGACAACTCACAGGAGCTGCCGGAAAGCTATTAATCTTTCATTTATGCTGTCTTGCTACGTGTTAAATAGCTACTTATTCAAACAAAATGGCGATTACTTATAATTTTGGGATTTTGGTTTTCTAGTACCGGATCAAAGGATTCTCTTTCTAAAAACATTAAATATGTTATTTTCCGCTTTAAAATAATCCGGAACAAATGAAATCAATACAATCAATAAATGTAACTTTTTAACACTATTAAAATAAAATTCCAAAAAGCATAAAGGACATATATTGTGAACTTTTATTCCTACACATAAAAGTATTACACATTTTGAGAATATACAAGAAAAAATAAACTTATATATCCAATGTTAAATAAACTCCTACATATTTCAGTAAATACCTGTAAAATAATACTGTATATTTTTAAAAAACAATTATTATCCTTACAAAAATTACCTAAAATCCATTTGCTACAATATTCACAAATTGTGAACATATTTTAAAAAAATCAAAAATTGCGAAAAAATAACAAAATGAGATATTGTTATAATTTTAAGAACTATAATTCCTTACACCCGAAACAAACTATTTTTATTACTTTAGCCCTATGATTAACGTATCTATTATCGGTTCGGGTAATGTTGCCCAACATCTGATTGCTGCTTTTCTAAAAAGTGACACGGTAACACTACTTCAGGTGTTCGCACGGAATAGCCAATCGGTATCACATTTGGTACCGGAAAATCGTATCACTTCCGATAGCTCCGGGCTTAAAGCAGCCGATGTTTATATAATTGCCGTATCCGATGATGCTATCCCGGAAGTCTCGAAACAACTCAATTTTACCAATAAATTAGTAGTCCACACTTCGGGTAGTGCCGGAATGGATGTTTTGGATCCAAAAAACAGAAAAGGAGTGTTTTATCCGTTGCAGACTTTTTCAAAAGACAAAGCGGTCAATTTTACCGAAATCCCATTATGTCTGGAAGCTGAAAATGAGGATGATTATGCGTTTTTAGAAATGATCGCCACAGCACTTTCGGATAAAGTTTTCCGAATTAATTCTGCACAACGTCAAAGTTTGCATGTCGCTGCCGTATTTTCGTGTAATTTTGTGAACTATCTCTACCAAATCGGAGACGAAATTTGTCATGAAAACAACATCCCTTTCGAAATTCTTTTTCCGCTGATCCGGGAAACGGCCGATAAAATCAAAGACCTTTCACCAAAAGCGGCACAAACCGGCCCGGCTATCCGTAGGGATCAGAAAACAATCGAAAGGCATCTGAACTTTTTACAAGATAATCCCGAACGAATTAAATTATACCAACTACTAACAGAATCCATACAGAAAAATAATGTCTAAGAGTTACAAAGAATTAATGAACGACATCACTACTTTTATTTTTGATGTCGATGGTGTTTTAACCGATGGTACCATACACGTAACCCAAACCGGAGAAATGCTCCGCCATATGAATATCCGCGACGGCTATGCGATGAAAGCTGCCGTTGAAAATGGTTATACCGTTTGTATTATTTCCGGCGGAAGCAACGAAGGGGTACGAATTCGCCTTCGCAATCTGGGAATAACCGATATCTATCTGGGTGTACCGGATAAAGTAGAAACCTTTGATGAGTTTACCGATATCTATAAAATCAATCCTGAAAATGTCCTGTATATGGGCGACGATATTCCGGATTACCATGTGATGAAATTAGTCGGATTACCAACATGTCCGCAGGATGCCGCACCGGAAATCAAAGAAATCTGTCGTTATATTTCGCATAAAAACGGTGGAAAAGGCGCTGTTCGCGATGTAATCGAACAAGTCATGAAAGTTCAGGGGAAATGGATGGAACATTTTGATGCGCAATACGACTAAAATTTAAGTTCTTTTATATGATGCACTTTTTAAAGTTAATCCGCTATCAAAACCTGCTAATGATCGCACTGATGCAGTTGTTATTTCATTATGCTTTTTTAAAACAACAACCCGGACTGGTATTAGCCCTATCCGATTTTCAGTATATTCTGCTGGTAATGGCGACACTTTGTATCGCTGCAGGAGGCTTTGTGATCAATAATATTATGGATCAGGACACGGATCGTATTTCCAAACCCGAAAATCTTGTGGTTGGGAAATTTATTTCCGAAGGTATGGCTTATAATATCTATATCGGTAGTAATATTGTGGGTGTTGCAATCGGATTTTACCTGTCGAATCTGATTGGAAAAGCCGGTTTTTCGGCCTTATTTATCGTAATCGCAGCGACTTTATATCTATACGCTACCAGTTTAAAACAAAGCCTGCTTATCGGAAATCTTATTGTAGCACTATTACTTTCGGTTAGCGTTATTATAGTCGGAATATTCGATTTATTCCCGATGATCAACGACACAAACCAAGCACAGTTAAGCGTTTTATTCCGAATCCTTTTGGATTATGCCGTATTTGCATTTATGATCAACTTTATACGGGAAATCGTTAAGGATATCGAAGATATGGATGGCGATTATAATTCCGGAATGAATACCTTACCTATTGCTATCGGAAAAGCACGTGCAGCCAAACTAGCGTTTGCACTGGCGTTTATCCCTATTACGAGTTTGCTCTATTATATCAATCAGAATCTAATGGGCTTACAATTTGTTTTGCTTTACCTGTTGGCTTTTGTAATAGGACCACTACTCTATTTCCTGATCAAAATATGGAGCGCCAAAACAAAAATGGAATTCCGCCATCTGAGTCTGGTTTTAAAACTGATTTTATTTTTCGGAATTCTTTCCATACTTGTGATCACACTAAACATGCAGTATCATGGTTAATACACTTTTTAAAAACCACAATATCATTCTGGCGTCCGGTTCTCCCCGACGCCAGAATTTCTTTAAAGAATTGGATCTGGATTTTGAAATCCGTTTAAAAGAGGTCGAAGAAATCTATCCCGATACGTTAAAAGCCGAGGAAATTACCGACTATCTGGCCGAATTAAAAGCAAATGCCTTTACCGGCGAACTGGCCGATAACGATATTCTGGTAACCAGCGATACCATTGTATGGCACGAAGGCAAAGCGTTAGGAAAACCCAAAGATTATAACGATGCCTTTGAAACACTGCGGTCACTTTCGGGAAAAACCCATGAGGTGATCACTTCTGTTTGTCTTACAAGCACAACAAAACGGGTAACCTTTCATGAGTTTACTAAAGTCACTTTTAATCCGTTGCCGGACAATTATATCAAGTATTATCTGGATCATTATTCGCCTTTTGATAAAGCGGGCTCCTACGGTATACAGGAATGGATCGGACTCGTGGCAATTGCCCGTATCGAGGGTTCGTATAATAATGTTGTAGGGCTTCCTGTAGATAAAGTCTTTCAACATTTGCTTATCTTTGTGAAATAAAGCCTTTCGATTATGATAAGTAATGAATACACCGCCCAGATCATCAGTTCTATAATTACGTTACTATTTTTTGCCATTATCCGTTTTCTGGCGACCAAACTTGTAAAGCGTTTTACATTGCTTTCGCATACCATGGAACGCCGCAGTAATTTGGTGATCAAATATATCAGTATCCTGATCGGAGCGTTGAGTGTACTTTCGCTTACTGTAATCTGGGGCGTTAAAGCCGATGATATCCTTTTGGTTATGTCGTCTATGTTTGCCGTAATTGGCGTAGCCATGTTTGCACAATGGTCGATCCTGAGTAACGTCACGGCTGGAATTATCCTGTTTTTTTCGTTTCCGTTTAAAATCGGCGATATCATTAAAATACACGATAAAGATTTCCCAATCGAAGCCGAAATCGAAGATATTACCACTTTTCATGCGTTACTAAAAACAAAAGATGGCGAGCGAATTACCTATCCGAATAATCTTTTACTGCAAAAAGCCATTTCGATTATCACCCATCAATCGGAAGAAAAAGAGTTTATGGATTAATTTTAACGAAACGACAAAATATTAAAAATCAACACATTACATTTTATTTTTAGCATTTTCATCACTTCGAAACACTCTAAATTATTTTTTGGCACAATACTTGGTTTTAGTTAAACAACCCAAATAAATTGTTTAATTAAAAATTCGATTATCATGAAAGCTATACAAATATTGGTGTTGGGAATGTTGCTGTCCATGTCAAGTATGAATGCACAGGTGTCCGTAAATGTAAACATTGGAACACCTCCCGCCTGGGGTCCTGTAGGATATACCGATATCCGCTATTATTATCTGCCGGATATTGAAATGTATTACGATATAAACACAGCGATGTTTATCTATTTCAGCAACGGCGGATGGGTGCGCACCGCTTATTTACCAAGACGTTACAGACACTATGATCTGTATGGTGCTTACAAAGTATGCTTACATGATTACGGACCAAATCCTTATATCTATTACAAATCGCACAAGATAAAATACTACAGAGGCTATCACGGTCCGGCTCAGGTAAGCTATCAGCCAAGACCCAGAGGGGGTGTTGAATACCGTGACGTACGAGTAGTACAACCGGTTGTACGCGATAACGATTATCGCGAACGACGTGAAGAACGACGTTATAACGACTACCGAATGGACTACCGAACTGCCGATAACAACCAGGGGAATGGTAAAAGCTTTGAAAGAGCCGAAAACCGTAATAATGGCAGAAGCTACGAAAGAAGCAATGATCACGGAAACGGAAGAGGTAACGACCACGGCGGACGTGGCGGTGAAAATGGAAATGGCAGAGGCGGCCGACGCTAATGATCCTTATAAATTCAAAGGCAAAGACAATTTTAACGTCTTTGCCTTTATTTTTAACAGTTAGGTACACTATATTTGGAAAGCCAACCTTAAAATTGATCATGACAAAAAAACTACCCTATTATTGTATACTATTACTACTCTTATTTCAACATTCCTTTGCCCAACAACCTAAAAAACCAACCGCATCTGAAATTTACAACCAGATTGAAAAATTAAATTTTTTAGGTTCGGCGCTTTATATTGCGGCGCACCCGGACGATGAAAATACCCGGTTGATTTCGTTTCTTGCTAATAATACCAAAGCCCGTACGGGTTATCTTTCGTTAACCCGCGGTGATGGCGGTCAGAATCTAATCGGAACCGAACTCCGCGAACTTCTCGGTGTTATCCGTACGCAGGAGCTAATCGAAGCCCGAAAAACCGATGGTGGTGAACAGTTTTTTTCCCGTGCCAACGATTTTGGTTATTCGAAAGTGCCTACCGAAACGCTTGAAATCTGGGACAAAGAAAAAGTAATGAGCGATATGGCCTGGATTATCCGAAACTTCCAGCCGGATATCATCATTAACCGTTTTGACCATCGCTCACCGGGAACCACCCACGGACATCATACATCGTCGGCTATGCTTTCGCAGGAATTGTTTACGCTGGCGAATGATCCTAATTTCGAACCGTCGCAATTGCAATTTGTAAAACCATGGCAACCGAAACGTTTGTTTTTTAACGTTTCCTGGTGGTTTTTTGGCGGAAGAGATAAGTTTGAAAAAGCCGATAAATCCAAATATATCAACCTGAGAACGGGCGTCTACTTCCCTTCTCTTGGGAAATCCAATCAGGAAATCGCTGCGTTAAGTCGTAGCAAACACCAATCCCAGGGATTTGGTTCGACCGGAGTACGCGGTGAAGATATGGAATACCTGGAACTGATTAAAGGGGACGGAATAACCGATCAGCAAAATCTTTTTGAAGGTATCGATACCTCCTGGAAACGCGTTAAAGGCGGTGCGCCTATTGGTGAAACAATCGATTTTATTCTAAAATGTTTTGATTTTAAAAATCCCTCCGCATCTGTTTTTGATCTGACAAAAGTATACCGCCAGATCGAACAACTGGACGATAGTCACTGGAAAAAAATAAAACTGGAAGAAGTTAAAAACATCATTGCCAACTGCGCCGGATTGTATCTTGAAGCCGTTGCTGAAGAACAATCGGTTACACCCGGAAGCAATCTCAAAGTAAAATGGGAAGCCATTAACCGCAGTCCGGTCGAAATGAAATTACTGGCGTTACAGCTTATTCCTCAAAACGAGACACTGGAACAAAGTTATCCGTTAAAAAATAATCTTTTCGAAAGTGAAACCATTACGGTAAAAGTACCGAAAGACCTTCCGTATACGTCGCCTTACTGGTTAAATGAAAAAGGAACTACCGGAATGTATACTGTAAATGATCAGCAAAAAATAGGCTATCCGGACATTATCCGAAACCTGAAAGTAACCTTCTCTATTTTGGTCGAAGGCGTACAAATTCCATTTACCCGCGAAATCATCTATAAATACAACGATCCGGTAAAAGGAGAAGTCTACCGCCCATTGGACGTAGTACCAAAGGTAACGACCGAAATCCTGAATAAAGTTCAGTTATTTAAAGACAAGAAAAAACAATCGGTTGCGATAAAAGTAAAAGCCGGCAAAGACGATTGCAGCGGAACGATACAATTGGAATTACCTGCCGGTTGGGTAGTGACTCCGGCATATATGCCGTTCCAGCTTCATAAAAAAGGAAGTGAAAAAACCGTGACTTTTGAAGTAACGCCTCCTAATTATGCTACGGAAGCCACCGCCAAAGCCGTTGCTACGATAGAAGGAGAACGTTTTGATCATCAACAAATCATTATCGATTATCCGCATATTGCCTTACAACAGGTACTGCTTCCGGCCGAAGCGAAATTTACCCGTGCCGATGTGGAAACCAAAGGAAAAAATATTGCTTATATTATGGGTGCCGGCGATCAGGTGCCACAAAGTTTACAACAAATGGGTTATACCGTGACGTTGTTAAAACCAGAAAAAATCACCAGTAGTCAGTTGGAAAAATTTGATGCTGTGGTGGTCGGTATCCGCGCCTATAATGTTGTAGAAGCGTTACAGTTTAAACAACCGCTTTTATTTGAATATGTGCAGAATGGCGGTACCATGATCGTACAATACAATACCACCGGTAATTTGATCACTCAGGATATAGCGCCGTATTCGTTGGAAATATCATCCGACCGGGTTACAGAAGAAAACGCGACCGTGACGTTTTTGGATCCTAAAAACAAAGTGCTGAATTATCCGAATACCATTACGCAAAACGATTTTAAAGGTTGGGTTCAGGAACAGGGCTTGTATTATCCGGACAAATGGAGTAGCGAATTTACACCGATCTTACAGTCGAACGACAAAGGCGAAACGCCTAAAAAAGGTGCCTTATTGGTTGCCAAATACGGTAAAGGCTATTATATCTACACCGGATTGAGCTTTTTCCGCGAGTTGCCCGAAGGTGTTTCCGGCGCTTTTCGCTTGATGGCCAATTTAATTGCCGTCGGAAAATAGTCATTTTAAATCGTTACTAATCAAAAACTAAAACCACTTTTTTGTATTTTCGAAAGTGGTTTCATCAACCGGATTACCGGTTATAAAAACAGCATCACATGATAGACAAACCCACTTCCTGGAGAAAAAGCTATACGCTGGTATTGATCCTGAATGCGTTCTATATACTATTGTTTTATTTTTTAATGCAAATGTACACTTAAGCCATGCAGAGTATCGACTGGATCGTATTATCAGTAACCTTATTATTTATTGTGATCTATGGTTCCTTAAAAACCAAAGGAAGCAAAAACGTCGAAGAATTTATTCTCGGCAATAACGAAACACCCTGGTGGACCGTAGGTTTGTCGGTTATGGCTACACAGGCCAGTGCCATTACATTCCTGTCCACTCCGGGTCAGGCGTATCACGACGGAATGGGATTTGTGCAGTTTTATTTCGGACTACCTATTGCCATGGTGGTGATTTGTATCACGTTTATTCCGATCTATCATCGTTTAAAAGTGTTTACAGCCTACGAATTTCTGGAACAGCGGTTTGATGTTAAAACCCGTTCCCTGGCGGCTTTATTATTCCTTTTTCAAAGAGGATTGGGAACCGGACTTACCATTTATGCTCCGGCGATTATCCTTTCTTCGCTATTGGGATGGAATCTGACGCTGATGAATATCATCATCGGATTACTGATCATTATTTATACCTTTTCCGGTGGTACTAAAGCCGTGAACGTGACACAAAAGCAGCAGATGTTTGTGATCATGAGCGGGATGTTTATTACGTTTTTCCTGATTTTAAGCTATCTGCCGGATGAACTTAGTTTTAGTAATGCCCTGGGTATTGCCGGAGCCAATGGCAAAATGAATATCGTGGATTTTTCGTTTGATCCGGAAACCCGTTATACGTTTTGGAGTGGTATCACCGGTGGTTTTTTCCTGGCCCTCTCCTATTTTGGAACCGATCAGTCGCAGGTGGGACGTTATTTAACCGGAAAATCGATCAAGGAAAGTCAGATGGGACTTATTATGAATGGCCTTCTAAAAGTACCGATGCAGTTTTTTATATTACTCATCGGTGTTATGGTTTTTGTATTCTTCCAATTTCATTCGGCTCCTTTGCATTTTAATCCGAACAATATCAAAACGGTCAAACATTCGCCGTATAAAGCGGAGTACCAAAAACTGGAAAAACAACTGGATCAGGTTCAGGAGGAAAAAAAGGAAATCAGTATGCTCTATGTAGGACAATTGCAACAGGATTTCGACAATCCTATTTTACAACAAAAAATGGTTTCGTTATCCAGTAAAGAAAAAGACCTGCGCGAAGAGGCCAAAGACCTGATCACAAAAGCCGATCCGAAAACGGAAACCAACGATAAGGATTATGTTTTTATTCACTTTATCCTGAATTACCTGCCTAAGGGATTAATCGGACTGTTACTGGCGGTGATTCTTTCGGCGGCAATGTCTTCGTCGGCTTCCGGACTAAATGCTTTGGCCTCGACGACGACCATCGATATTTACAAACGAAATCTGAAAACCGAAAAAGACGAAAAGCATTATGTAAATGCTACGCAGTTTTTTATTCTTCTATGGGGATTGATCGCCATTCTTTTTGCCTGTGTGGGAACCTTGTTTGAAAACCTGATTCAGTTGGTGAATATTGTCGGTTCCATTTTCTACGGAACCGTACTGGGTATTTTCCTGATCGCTTTTTATATCCAATATATTAAAGCCAAAGCGGTATTCTGGGCCGCCACTTTTAGTCAGTTACTCATTTTTTATATCTATTATCTGGATGTGGTAAGTTTCCTATGGCTGAATATTATCGGAGCGGTATTGACCATTGTATTCGCTTCGCTGATCGAAACCTATTTACGCATGACACAAAAAGAAACCGTATAATCTTTTTACCAAATACGAAAAAGCCGCTCTAGTTTTTAGAGCGGCTTTTTTATTGGTTTTATACGATACTTTTTGTACGTGGATTCCAATTAGGAACACTGGAAAACCTGCGAGATCAGTTGGTGTTTTTCAGAATAAAACAGGTACAGTGTACCAAACATATTACTATGATCCAACTGCGCTACAAATTCCATTTTTTTACCATCCGGGTCACGTGGCGTTTCGTTGCGCTGCACCCAATCCGGTTTACCAAGTCGTAATTTTCCTTCAGTCTTGTTTTCTTTAATTTTCACCACATGTGCCACACGATCAATACCGGTTTTGGTTTTGGTATAAGTAAAATTTAAAAGCACAGGTTCTCTATAGCTTGTATTCATAATCCTGTCGGAAATTCGTTGCTGCTCAAAATCATCACACCATAAATAACTTTGGGTCCTAATCATCATGATAACCTGTGGCAAGGTATAATGCCCTGAAAGCGTATAATGTTTTGTACCATGCCTGTTTTCATTGGTTATCTGTATTTCATGTCCCAGATGTTCCATGGTATGTTTGTTTTCCCATTGTTCCATGATGACTTTCGTAGCACTCTTTTCCATGTAATTTAAAGACCATTGGTCGTTTTTTTCAGGACAACTAAAAGTATATTCAAGGGTATCGGGCAACTCGTCTTTCCAATTGATTTTAACATTTATATCATCCCAATTTTCGATTTCACAGGTATACTTAATAAGCCCCGAATTCAGATCATAAAAATGATTAAAGGCATGCAGGTGTATGAGTTCTCCCTGAGCGGCAAGGCGATTTTCTTTTTCATTACCAATAATATACCGTCCTCCGATGGTAACATTCCAGTCGGTTTCACTTTCCTTAAACACTGCCGAAAAAGGTACTCTTGCGTAAGGATTTCCTAATTCCGGATCCACTACAGGAAGATGGTGTGGCGCTAATTCCTTGGATCCTGTATATCCTTTGCGCGTCTTTTTGTACGTCATTTTTTCGGTCATCCTGATATCACGTGCCGGTTGTTGTGTGGTAGTCTTGTCTAAAAAACCATCGGAATCATAATCGTAGGTAAATATTTCCAAGTCCAGCCATTCTCCGTTACCCAGGAAATGTTGTACGGTTTTGGTAACCGGCATCGGCACGCCGTTAATAGTTTCATAATGATAGACTAAACGTCTGTTAGGGCTATATGAAAGCGATCCGGAGTATTGTAACAAACCGTCGTTACTATAGTGGTCTACCTGCTGATAATCCAACTCTTCGACCTTGTCGGCCGTGGTTTGCAGGTACTCGCGCTTTACATCCGATGCACTATATTCTTCCAGTTTTCGGAACTTAAGCGGAGCAAGCAGCTGGTATTTGCCCTCTTCCAGTTTGAAGTCGATACGATCTACATCTACATTTTGGAGCATAAAGGTAAAAGGTATCCCTTCCCATTTTTCGTCCACTACTCCGCCATCCAGTTTTACGATGGGCATTAATTTTTTATTGAATTCCTTAGCCTCGACAAGACAGTCGCTAAGCTTTGGAAAACCCTCTATTTTCGATTTCTTTTTGGAATGAGAAAGGTTAAGTTTTTTTTTCATTACTGTATACTTATTCTATGATCAGCCTTACACGTGTAACGCCTTGTTCATCGTTATATTCCTGATTGTAGACTCTTTTGCCGATGATCGCCGCTGTCGCCGCTTTAATGTCTTCCAATTCGCCGCTTAGTTCGATTGTGACGTTACGGGAATCGGCAAAGGCTTCTTCATCTTCAAAATCAGAAATGTATAAATAAAATTTATCTAATATGTCTTCCAACGGATATTGTGAGTCCTCCTCTTCTTCCAGCTCGTAGCGCAGTCCGAAAAGATGCTCCTCGTCCGGTCCCTGGTAAATATTGTCAGCTACCTTGCGATAGTTGGCCGCATCGTTGAATTTATCAAAATGCGCAAATTGTATGTTTTTCATATGGTTTTATTCTTCCGAAAACATCCAGTTACCGATAGTCTCATAATGCGTTTCGTCCATATTTTGTGAGGAATAGGCCGCCGTACTAAACGTGTCGCCTGCTTTAAAATGTTGCAGGTATTCCGGTTTAAGAACCTTTATGGCTACCACGCCACCCGGATGATCGGATTCTACATTCGTAAAATCGAGCGTATCGTCGCTATTTATGGAAATGGCATTACTCCAGCGGTTGTAATCCCAATCTTCATAAGGAAAATTGTTAAGGCTTACCAGTTTGATATTGGCAATAAAATCAATACTATGGTTCACGATCCAACGTTCGTCAAGGTAATTGTCGACACTTATCTCTTCTGCCAGCGGACAGTT
Source organism: Flavobacterium sp. WV_118_3 (assembly GCF_039778605.1). NCBI lineage: Bacteria > Pseudomonadati > Bacteroidota > Flavobacteriia > Flavobacteriales > Flavobacteriaceae > Flavobacterium > Flavobacterium sp. WV_118_3. The sequence continues at coordinate 1,481,827 of NZ_CP156060.1, forward strand.
CGCCACCTGATTATAATCGTCGTCATACTTATACACGTTATCGGGACTGCACAACAAGCGTAACGCAAATTCTTCGTCGGCAAAACAGCCAAAGCTATCGTCCGCTAAAAAAACGGCAACCGTTAACGTATCTTCTTCTAATGATTGTACTCTTATGTGATAGTTTGCACTCATAATTTTTTCATTAAAAATGCTGCCTACTTAAGTGGACAGCATTTTGGTTATTTTATTAGTAAACCTAAACGTTCTTGTAGCGATTCCGGTAACCCTTCCCTATGGTCTTCCTGGACATATTCATGCCCTTTTTTCTTATAACCATAAGCAATTACCGAATCAATATCGGTGTGCTTACAGTTTTTAAGTACGATTGCAAGGTCACTGTAATCCTGACTTTGCACCATTTTTTTCAGTTTAGGATAAACCGTTTTCTTGTCTGAAAAACGCAATTTTTTGGAACGACATGATACCGAGAAAAACGTAGCAAGCGCATACTCCATATAAATAACAAAGTCACACTCGTGTGGCGTGTCATACGAAGCACTGTGATCATCGCCAAAAGCAATTGTAGGATTACCGTTTTCAAGTATCATACAGGCATCATGGTAATAATTAAATCCGTCTATATAATGCAATAATCCTCCGTCACTTTGTACAGACTCACCCAAATCGGTTTCCTGCGGCTCGCCATATAAATAAAAACCTTGTTGGGTGGCCAGACATTCCGCCGAAAGAATCGAGATCCAACCTTCTTTATAGTCATCGTCGTCTTTGGCTATAGGAATCTCGCCGTCCGGATCTTCTTCGATTTCAGCTTCCGGGAAAAGAACCGAATGCCATGAAATATGAAGACCGTTACTGCGTTTGTAAAATTCCCGTATAAACGGATTAAAAGCAAAGGGCTCGTCTGGTGCCATGGCGCCATAATCTTCGCTGTTTTCCAACTGCCTCTCATAGACTTGTGTTTCAACATCGGCCAATTCTTCCTCCGTAGCTCCGGGATATTTAATAACATTAACCTGACTTACCAGATCGTGATGGCGTAATTCTTCAATAACTTTGTCCAGTCGGCTAAAATAGCTTTCTGCCCATTCCTGTGCTTTTTGATTCATTTTTTTGTTGGGTCACTTTTTTGGGTATATTCGTTTTTTAATTAAATTCCAGAAGGAAACTTTTCCGCGTCTTCGAGCAAAACGGGAAGCCAAAATGTTAGTAGTTAAAGAAAAAGAATACTACCGCAGCCCATTCTTTTTTCACACCTTTTGCATAGCCTAAAGTATTGTGGCTACTGCCTTCTACCGTACCATCACTTTTAACATAACCGATAGTACCGTGACTTCTGTTTTCTACCGTACCGTCACTTTTTACATATCCTACAGTACTGTGACTTCCGTTTTCGATAGTACCATCACTCTTAATATAACCTATAGTACCGTGACTTTTGTTTTCTATAGTTCCGTCATTTTTTATATAACCTATAGTGCCACCACTACTGTTTTCAATTGTTCCGTTACTACTAATCTTTGCTATCGTACCACCACTTCTTGATTCGATAGTTTGCGCCTGTGCAATAGTTCCGCATAATGCTAAAGCGGCTACAAATACTAATTTTTTCATAATGATATTGTTTAAATTTTGTTGGTTTATTAATAAAAGTTTCCAAATATAAAATAAAAAATAATCACAATATCGAGAAATTATCAAACGTAGCTTTTTAACACAAAAGCGTAGCTAAATTGCATTTATTCGTTTTTTTTTCGGGCAATGTTTACTCCTATAAATGTCCTTCTACTCTCAAAAACGCACTGTAATACGCTTCGCTTCCAGACTATTTTGCAGATAACAGAGTCATTTTTTACTTTGAATTTAAAAACGTATAACACAAATTATTTTAAAACATATTTTTGCACTATTCATTATAATAGCACTATGCACCATGAAGATTATCGATTTATCCAAGCCTATTCAGTATAATAAAAAAGATCCCTGGTTTATGAAAGTCCGGATCCAACACAAACCGCATCGAAAGTCGAAACTACTGATTCGCTTTTTAGGTTTACCAAGCCGACTGTTTCCACAGCATTTTTCGGGTTGGGCCGATGATACTATTAAATCAATGGGCGTACACGCTACCACCCATATTGATGCACCCTGGCATTATGCGCCTACCTGCGAAGGGAAGCCCGCCAAAACAATTGATCAGATTCCATTGGAATGGTGTTATGGAAAAGGTATCGTAATCGATATGAAACACAAAGCCGATTTTGATCCGATTACAACCGAGGATATTCAATCGTTTCTTACACAACATCAGCTTACACTGGAACCCAATATGATCGTGCTGATTAAAACCGGTCGGGATATTTATAACGGAACCGAAAAGTTTCACGAAATAGGAACCGGAATGAGTGCCGAAGCCACACGCTGGCTTATCGATCAGGGAATTAAAGTTATGGGAATCGATCAATGGGGTTGGGATTTACCACTACACTATCTGATCAAACAAGCCAAAAAGGAAAATAATCGTGATCTATTCTGGGAAGCCCACCTGGTTGGATACGAAAAAGAATATTGCCATATCGAACAGCTGGTCAATCTGGATGCTTTACCCTATACCGGTTTTGACATTGCCGTTTTCCCTCTTAAAATTGTGGGTGGTTCTGCTGCACCGGCACGCGTGGTTGCACTTTTCAAGGATTAAATTTAAAACCTGACAGGCCTTTGAGACTAATAAAAAACCTGGCAGGTTAAAAAAAGGGTTGTCGCAAAAATGCAAACACCCCTTTTTTATTATCGTTTTAAGCTAAAATGCCCTTTGACTTCCCTTCCGTCCGGCAAAACCAATACATACCAGTAATCGGTAGACGGTAAGGGTTCCCGGTTATAGATTCCGTCCCATCCACCGGATGCTTTCATTTGGTATACCAGCTTTCCGTATCGGTCGAAGATCGTTACGATGGCATCTTTATAAGGACTTATTGTCGCGCCTTTGATACGCCATAAATCGTTATAGCCATCACCATTTGGTGTAAAGAATTTCGGAATTCCCAATACGGCGATACGTTTTTTAACCGTTCCGCAACCGTGGAAATCTTTTACATATACCGTATGAACGCCCGCTTCTACATTCGCGAAAAAATTACTGTCCTGATACGGTCCTTCTTCATCATCCAAAGCATAAACATAATGATCACTAGTTCCTGTTGCATATACGGCTACAGTATTATTATCGTTATCCGATAAATCATTTACTTCTACAGCAGTGATCACCGCGACATCCGAAGCAATTACCGTAATCGTACGCGTAGCCGAACATCCGTATACTTTGTCGGTTACTTTTACGGTATAGGTTCCCGCTGTATTTACCGACAAAAGCGGTGTTGTGGCTCCGTTGGACCATAGGAAATCGTAACGGGTGGCATCGGCAATTCCGGCAGATAACAGTATTGACGTATGTGCACATAATATCGAAGCAAAGTCATTGGCAACCGGAGGAAGTGGTCGTACGTTTAGTTTTATTTCGTGTAATCCGTTACAATCGTTATTTGTCTCGATACGGGCGTAAATAAACTGAGTGGTAGGAATGGTATTCGTAAAAGTGGTATTCAACTCGTTTTGTTCCAGTAAGGCATCCGTAAGGGTGGCATAATAAGCTACATCGGTCCCGGGTGCTTCCAGCCCGGTGTCTGTTAAGGTAAAAGCAGCATAAGCCGTATCCGAACAGGTATTTAGTTCAAAACGTTGTGTTGGTGTGAGCGTTACCTGTAATTCCAGTGTCGTGGTCGTATAACAACCGGTCGTTGTATCGGTTACACGTACCGTTAGCATTTGCGGATTGGTAGTATTGGTAAAGCTAGTTGCTAACGGATTGGTATTACTGGCTTCATCAGTCGCATTGTTAAAGAATACAGTCGTGAGGCTGGCATTACCATTGGTAAGTGTCGCATTGGCTTCCGTCAGGTTAAAAGTTGTTAATCCATCCGGATTTAAACCGAAATCACATTGTACCAGAATGGCCGGAGTTGCTACCGGTAAGGCATTTACTTTTAAATGCATACTTGCCGTAGTATAACAATTCGGATTGATTTTGTTTTCAATACGGATAAAAATTTCCTGATCATTAGGAATCGTATTCGTATAATTATCCGGTAACGGATTGGATTTTGTATCGGCTTGTGTCTGGTTTAAATGAAAACTGATGTTGTAATCTGCGGCATTTTGCGTTCCCAATATACCGGCTACTCGTGTTGGTAAAGTAAACATTTGTATACCATTGGCAGTAGCATCGTCACATAGCACATAATCGGCCGCACTAACAATCTGTGGTTTTGGTGTTACCGTTACATCAAAATCAGTCAACGCATAACAAGCCGCATTGTTTCGGTTTTGAACGCGCGCATAAATGGTAAACGTCGCTGTTGTATTCTGGAAAGCCGCTGCATTTACCGCATTGGTATTGGAAGCTGCATCTGTTGCAGACGTAAAATAGCGCACTTCAAAAGTAGTCGCGCTTTGTCCGTTTAAGATTGCATTATCCTGTTGTTGCAAATCGATTGCCATTTGTCCATCACTATCCGTATCGCATAAATGCAGGTCAGTCGCCGGAAAAGCATTCGGTACTTCCTGTATCATAACATTTTGTGTCGTGGAAGAACTTTCCCCGTTTACCGTAATGGTTAGTGTTACCTGGTAATTTCCGACTGTAGCATAAACGTGTGTCGGCTCCGTTACACTTGATGTCGGAGAACCATCCCCAAAATCCCAGGTTAAGGTACCTGAATTGGCCTGATTTAAAAAAGATGGTGGTAACGTAAATGTCGTCGTATCACCCAGACAGGTATTCGCTACCTGAAAACTCGGGTTAAACACCGATGTTATAAAAGGCGGTAATCCTAAGGTAGCGAAACCATTGGCCAACGTAACGCCATTGGGAACAAAGTCACACTGAAAACCCGATTCTTCCGGATCATTAATAACACCTAAAGTAGCCGAACTAACATTCGAAAAGTATATTTTTTTATTCGGCCCTAATTGTAAGGCACCCGTACTGCCAATACCACCGACTACTGTTCCTGAAGCCGGAATATTGCTTTGTTCCAGATCGAACTGCATCAGAACATTTCCATTATCGGTTCGCATAGTGGCATATAATTTTTTCGACTGTGCCGAAAACTCTACACCATAAGGATTTACCATCGTTTTTACTGCCAATGGATTGGAAACCATACCGGTATTTCGATCGAAGTCGTATAAATAAACCGATCCGTTATTCTCTGTTCCTCCGGTAAGCGATCCGTTTTGGGAATGGGCAATGGCTAGTTTTTCGCCATTAGGTGAGGCTTTTAAATAGCCAATTGCATTACGTCGGTAACCCGCTGTCGAAATATAAGGTTCTAAAGTCGATACAACCGGGGTTTGTCCTACACCGGTCGAAGTAATCCGGAAGGCATAAAAACGATTTACAAAATGAGTGATTACCCAATAGCCACCGGAACCATCTCTAACAGCTGTAATTTTTTCGGAACATTTGTATTTGATTTCCTCACCGTTTGGATTCGGATCATACGTAATCAGGTGGGTGTTTCGGGTGGTTACATTTCCAATACTTCCGTTGTTACCTACTACCGAAAGGTTTACAATGGAGTAATTAAAACCGTTATTAAAACCGTCGTCTTCATCCATTGTTACTGCTGTATTACGGTTCGGATAGGTCGCTGCATTTTCATGGTGTGGTTCATCTACCGTAAAAATATAATAGACATCCGGATTTCCCGGTTTTGGAATAATGATACCCGATTGGGTACTGGATGGATCTCCAAATAAACCCCGGCCGGCAAAATAATCGCCATTGGGCATTTTAACATGATTGCGATCCCAAACCGTACGACCGTCGGTATAAAATAATAAATCGCCACTGGCACTGGAAATTGAGCTGCAACCTTCCGTTGTAAAAATCTGTCCGTTGGGAAGTGAGGTTACATTTCCGTTAGCGTCAAAATGAAGGCCGGCACCATTGCCAAAAAACCAGTTGTTCGCTTCTCCCTGCCCGTAGATACTGATACTGGACAAAATCAGGAGAATAAAGTATTTTTTGATCATATATTAAGAAAAAAACAGACAAATATAGATAATTAAAAGTCGGTAAATCGTTAAATTATCAAAAAGAGCGCCTAAATAAATGCAGGTGTTAAAAAACACGTTATGCATTTATTTATAAAAAATACCGGGTTTTTCCCCTATTTTGGTATTAAGGGATCGGCTACATTTGCCTCTATATGTAAAACAATACTAAAATGAAGGCAAGATCTCTATCCGTTATTTACTTTTTTATGGCGATTTACTCCTTTACACAGTTGTATTTCTATTTCGATGATCTGGATTTTACAACTGAGTTGTTCAAATCATTAATTATCCTGCTCACCGTGATCATTGCCATAATCATGGTGGGTTCTTATATCAGTTTTTATATCAATAAAAAACGACGCTATATCAATCGCAAATAATTAAAGCGTCAAGGCCGTAATATTCCAATTGGCACCGGCCTGATATCCCAAATACCCTGCTGCCACTATCAGCGGGCAATCAAAATTATTGGTATAAAGACCACCTGTCCCCAGTCCCTGGGGCATTTTATTTTGTAGTGTATAGGTCCATTGCGCTATCGCATTTAAGCCGATATTGCTTTCCAAAGCCGAGGTAATCCACCAACCAATATGTTCTTTTTCGGCCAGATCAATCCATTCCTGTGTACCGCGGAATCCGCCAATCAGGCTCGGTTTTAAAATAATGTATTGCGGACGAATGGTTTGCAGTAGCCTTTCTTTTTCGGTTTTTGTAAAAATACCGATTAGCTCTTCATCCAGGGCAATCGGTAATGGCGTTTCACCACACAATTGTGCCATGGCAGCTATATTCCCTTGTCGGATGGGTTGTTCAATACTGTGTAAGCTAAATTCCGAAAGTTTTTCGAGTTTCTCCAAAGCGTCTTCTTTTTTAAAAGCGCCATTAGCATCCACACGGATTTCAATGGTTTCCGGATCAAAATTACTACGGATAAAAGCCAGCAAGTCGATTTCCGCCTGAAAATCGATGGCTCCGATTTTAAGTTTGATACATCGGAATCCCTGTTCCAGTTTTTCTTCGATCTGTTGTTTCATATAGGCTTCGTCGCCCATCCATACCAAACCGTTAATCGGAATGTTTTTTTCTGAACGGGTAAAATCAGACGGAAACAACACAAACGGATCGGCAGCTTCCAGTGATCGGAAGGCCATTTCCAATCCAAATTGAATGGACGGGAATTCTAATAAGTGTTCCCACAGTGCCTTTTCACCCAAATGGATATTTTCGCAGGTCCAACGGAGTTTTTCTTCATAATCCGGTCGGTCGTCGATACTCAGACTTCGTAAGATTCCACACTCGCCTATTCCGGTTTTACCCCCTTTTTTAAGGATAATAAACCAGGTTTCTTTTTCGGTTAATATACCTCTGGAAGTCCCGGAAGGTCTTTTAAACTCTAAGGTGTATTTTTGATACGTTGCTTGTACTATGGCTTCGGACATAGCCGGATGGTTTTAAATTAAAATAAGATTTACAGTCGGCAATTGGTTTCCTTCCATAAATCTTATTTGTATCTGTTTTCTTTTCTCTTTATTCTTTCGTCTTTCTTCTTTTATCTTTAAAGATCAATAGAAGCTCCGATTTCGAGTAGCATCAGGTCTTTTCCCCGGTTAAAGAATTTACGGATCGCTTCCTCATGATTAATTTCAATATAACCGAACGTATCGAAATGATAGCCCAATACTTTATCACAGGCTACAAAATCGGATGCAATAATCGCATCATCCACATCCATCGTAAAGTTACTTCCGATTGGCAGAATAGCCAAATCCAGTTTGGTACGCATCGGAATCAGTTTCATATCCATTGTCAGTGCGGTATCGCCGGCAATATAGATATTTTTGTGTTCGCCTTCGATTACAAATCCGCCCGGCTGACCACCATAACTTCCGTCACCAAAAGAACTGGTATGAATTGCGTTCACATATTTTACCGTTCCAAAATCGAATTTCCAGCTTCCGCCATGATTCATCGGGTGGTATTGAAACCCTTTGTTTCCATAATGCGAGGCAATTTCGTAGTTCGAAACGATTACGGCATTGGTTCTGGTAGCAATCGCTTCCACATCCAACGTATGATCATTATGCGCATGCGTTAGTAAAATATAATCGGCTTTTATCGTATTGATATCAATATGGGCTGCTTTCGGATTTCCGGAAATAAACGGATCTACCAAAAGGTGTTTTCCTCTTACTTCAATTCCCAAACAAGCATGTCCGTAAAATGTAATTTTCATAGTTTGTCGTTTAAAAAGTTAATACTACAGATAGTAAAACGGAAAAAAGAAACGTACTTAAAGCTACTTTTTTCAGTTCGGGATCCAATGCTTTCGGATCTTTATTATCGATAACTGTTTTCAGATGTTTTAAAAGCGGAATATAGGCCACTACAAAAAGGTACTGTTTCCATTCAAAGTCAGACCAGATCGCAAATACCAATCCCAATAGCATGGCAAGTAGCACAATACCGATATGGTAACGTTTAGCATTTTGAGCGCCGATTTTTACGACTAATGTGTTTTTTCCGGATTTGATATCGGATTCGCGATCGCGCATATTGTTTAGATTCAGTACTGCTACACTTAGTAAACCGACACTTATCGCCGGTAAAAACAACTTCAGATCTAACGATTGGGCATACAGGAAATTGGTTCCGAGTACGCTCACCAATCCGAAGAAGATAAATACAAACAGGTCACCCAATCCTCTGTAACCGTAGGCCGATTTCCCAACGGTATATTTAATCGCTGCCGTAATCGCCGCTAATCCCAGGACAAAGAAAAACAAGGAAAATCCGAAATTGTCACTGCCAAACGACGCATAAATTAGCGTTATTGCAATGATTAAAGTGGCTACCGACACCATAATGATTCCTTTTTTCATCTGCTCAGGTGTGATCGCACCACTTTGTATGGCGCGCTGCGGACCGATTCGATCTTTATTATCGGTTCCTTTTACACCATCGCCATAATCATTGGCAAAGTTCGAAAGCACCTGTAGTCCTAAGGTTGTCAGAAACGCCAAACCAAAAATAATCCAGTAATTCGGACTGTCCGAATAGTGTTTATATGCATAAAAACTTCCTACCAATATTCCGGAAATGGATAACGGAAGGGTTCTCAATCGTGCGGCTTCCAGCCAGATTTTGGCACTCATAGTATTTTCTTTATTCTTTTCTCTTTATTCTTTTCTCTTGTTGTCACATCCAACCTTTCGGTGCGGTTTCCACCTGATAAAGCCATACATTTACCAGTTCTTTTATTTTTGAAAAATCCCCTAAATGGAAGGAAATCGTTCCTCCGGCCGTATACAGGGTAATACTTCCAATATCGGCATTTTTATGCCAGAACAACTGACTCGTACGGATGGCTTGTATTTTATGTGGTTCGATAATCTGGTGTTCGATATCCCAGACGCCTTTTCTACAGATGATAAATTCGTCGGTGACAAACAAACGGTTGTTTCGAAAACCAAAATACAATAACAAACCGGTAAAGGTTATATATACCGGTACAAAAATAAGGTATTCCGCTATAGGTAACACGGTAAATTCATACAATAAAAACAAAATCAACATCGGGCCAAACAGGTACAGGATCCCTCCTACGATCAATCGTCTGATATTCGGTAACAAAGCAACGCCCTGTTCCGGAATTTTATGAAACAGCAATGCCATGATACGATCGCGTTCGGCTTCGGAACATCCCGGAATGGTAATCGCCTGTTTGTCGTTTTCCTCCTGATCGGCATTCCCGGAAGCTTGTCGGATTTTTAGCGTAAGCGTGTCCATTTTCTTTTGCAGGTAATTCCGACTGGTGGAAACGATCTGTACTTTTTCCGGGCGGATGATCGTATTTTTGGTATTCAATAATCCATACGACAATAACAACGACTGATGTTGCCGGGTGATTTTAAAATCGAAATATTTAATAATCGTTCGTCCGAGGTTTAAGAATAACAGTACTCCCAAAAGAATGACAATCAAAATCGTGATGGAATACATCGCAAGTCCTTGATCTACATAGGCATCAAATTTTTCACCATCGATTTCATTTGCCCGCATATAGCTTTGTACATTTTCGTAAATGGTTCCAAAAAAGGCGATTAATAGCGCAAAACTGCGGAGGTAATTCGAGGTAATTCCAATCTTAAACAAACTGGAAAAACTGATTTTGATAAATGGTGTGGTTTGTTCCGTAGCGACGGTGGTTTCCGATTCGTTGTTTTTTTCACCTTCCAGCAAACGCATTTTTAAAGCCTGTGCCAATTGATGCGAAACAGCCCGGATTACGGCTTCTTTTTTCTGCGTTCCGGCCGTATCGACATCCAATGCATAAACGCCAATCAGTTTCTGTATAAACGATTGGTTGATTGTTACCTGTTGGATTTTTTGCAGTTTGATCGCAATTCTGGTTTTGTTTAATACGCCTTTATGGATGACAAACTCATTGTTCTGATCGTCTATATAAAAAGTAAAATTCCGGTATTGCAAATAGGCTACAATGGCGACAAACACAAATAGTCCGACAATTCCCGAAACAACCAGTGCTTTATTGAGTTCGTTAAATTTAAAAAGCCAAATCACCAAAATCGGCCATAGTCCGCGTACGATACGTTGAAACGTATCCGTAAACATAACCAGGATTCCGACGAGTGATTGGCGTTGTGGTTCGTTAAAGTTCATCTTCCGTAAGTTTTACCGGTGGAACCTCTTTGTTTTCAGATGCAATCGGCGGTATTTCTTCGATTAATTTGGCCATGATCAATTGTTTGATCCGATCGGCCTGTTCTTTTCGGAGTCCGGCAATACGAATATCGCTCCCGCTACCTCCGGCCGTAAAAATTTCGATCGTTGCCAGATCCAGCTTCCGGGAAACCGGTCCTTCGTGTAACGCCACGTGTTGCACCCGATTATAGGGGATCACAGTTATGGTTGTGGCAACTACACCGCTTTTAAACAAGACATCATGCTGCCGAAAGGCAAATCCTTTTTTATGAAAAGAAACCAAGGCAATTACCAGCGTCATCATAATAACAAATACAATCGCCAAAATACCTATTAATAATACGGTTCCAAAAACCATATCCGGGTTGATCAGCAGAAACGCCCCCAAAATTCCGATCAGGATCAAGGCAAAAACAGCGGTATTAAAAAAGATCACTTTTTTATAGTCGGCCTGTAGCGGTTCAAAGTCAACCGCTTCAAATCGCGGTAACTGACTGGTGTCAATACTGGTATTGGTAAACGATTCCATAGTAGTTGTGTTTCGGTCGGCATTCATTTTTATAGTTTCAAAAATAGGAATTTGTTCCGAACGATTTTTATAGTGTTTCAATTATTATTACATAAAAAAGTAGGAGAAACTCCTACTCTTTTACGGCATCCGAATGCCAATTGTATTATAAGCTATCCATTATGGAATCCATTTCTTTTCGAAGTTTGGTTTGCGTTTTTCCAAAAAGGCATTTCTTCCTTCTACCGCTTCATCGGTCATATAGGCCAAACGTGTCGCCTCACCGGCAAATACCTGTTGTCCAACCATTCCGTCGTCAGTAAGGTTCATTGCAAATTTCAACATCTTGATAGACGTTGGCGATTTTGCTAAAATTTCCTGTGCCCATTCATAAGCGGTATCTTCCAGTTCCGCATGCGGAATTACGGCATTAACCATTCCCATTTCAAAAGCTTCCTGAGCCGAATAATTACGCCCTAAAAAGAAAATTTCTCTTGCTTTTTTCTGTCCGACCATTTTGGCCAGGTACGCCGATCCGTATCCACCGTCAAAACTGGTTACATCGGCATCGGTTTGTTTAAAAATGGCGTGTTCTTTACTCGCCAGTGTCAGGTCGCAAACCACGTGTAAACTATGTCCGCCACCTACAGCCCATCCCGGTACTACGGCAATAACGGCTTTTGGCATAAAACGGATCAATCGCTGTACTTCCAGAATGTTTAAACGGTGCATGCCATCTTCTCCAACATAGCCCTGGTGTCCTCTTGCTTTTTGATCACCACCACTGCAAAATGAATAAACACCGTCTTTAGACGAAGGTCCTTCAGCCGACAATAATACGACACCAATAGAGGTATCTTCCTGTGCATCGTAGAAAGCCTGATATAATTCACTTGTTGTTTTCGGACGGAAGGCATTGCGCACATCCGGACGATTAAAGGCAATTCGGGCTACCCCATTGCATTTTTTATAGGTTATGTCTTCGAATTCCCGAACAGTCTGCCAGTTTATCGTACTCATATTTTTAAATTTTAGCGTAAAAATAAATCATTTTTTGCATTATCTTGCACTTCCAAAAAAATTATAATACAATGAAAAAGATTTTTGTTTCGGCAGCCTTACTGGGTTTAATTTTTTCAGCTCAGGCTCAAAAATATGAGTTTCAAACCGTTACCGACCTAGAGGCCTTACCGGTAATCAGTCAGGGTAACACTGGAACCTGCTGGAGTTTTTCTACTTCTTCTTTTCTGGAATCGGAAGTGATTCGTTTAACCGGAAAGAAAATCGATTTATCCGAAATGTATCAGGTACGCAATACCTATCCTAAAAAAGCGGACAACTATATTATGCGTCAGGGCAAAGCGCAATTTGGAGAAGGCGGATTGGCACATGATGTGATCAATAGTGTAGCCGATTACGGTTTGGTTCCAAATAGCGTTTTTACAGGACTTAACGGAACATCCGAAACCTTTAACCACGCCGAAATGGTAGCCGTAATGGAAAGTATGTTAAAAACCTATGCTGAAAATCCGGGTAAAAAATTATCGCCTAACTGGAAAAAAGCGATCGAAGCGATGCTGGATATTTATATCGGTAAAAACGTAACGGAGTTTACTTACGAAGGTAAAAAATACACCCCAAAAAGCTTTCAGGCGATGACCAAAATCAACCCGAAAGACTATGTTACGATTACTTCGTTTACCCATACACCCAATTACGGGACGTTTATCCTAAATGTTCCGGATAATTTTTCGAACGGTAGTTTTTACAACCTTCCATTGGAAGAATATATCGCCAATATCGACAATGCACTGGCCAATGGTTTTACCGTGGAACTGGATTGTGACGTGAGCGAACCTACTTTCTCCGGAAAATATGGTGTTGCTGTGATTCCTGGTGATGATGCCGATACCAAAACTATTTTAACCGAAATCAAACCGGAAAAAGTCATTACACCGGAATACCGTCAGGCAGAATTTGAGAATTTAGCAACTCAGGATGATCACCTGATGCATATTGTCGGAAAAGTAAAAGACCAAAAAGGAAACATCTATTATAAAGTGAAAAACTCCTGGGGTACCGATCCGAATCGTGTTGCCAACGGTGGTTATGTTTATATGAGCGTTCCGTATATGAAACTAAAATCGATTTCAGTTTTGGTTCATAAAGATGCCTTACAAAAAGATACCCGTAAAAAGCTGGGATTGTAAATAATACATCAAAAAAGGACTACAAAAGGACTGTTTTTAAAGTAGACAGTCCTTTTTTGATGGCTTTCAGAATCTGTTTTAGCGGAAAATTTTAACAGAAATAATTCCCCAATGCATTTTATAAATACTATGTGTTATTTATATTTGCCTTTTACTAAAATTTTACCCCGAAACGCATTCAATGAAACTGAGACAATATATCCCCCTATTTTCTATATTATTATTAGTTGCCTGCAATAAAAAAGATAATTCCCGAGATTCTGACAATAACCCTAACGATACAGCCTTACTAGCAGGCGATTTTTCGATTAAATTACCTAAGGTTTCCACTCGTTTTATTTCGGATAACAAAGCTTTTGTGGAGCGCTTTTATAACAAACACTATAACGCTAACGATTATAGCGGTGGTTTTTTGGTGGCCAAAAACGGTCAGATTATTTACGAAAATTATAGTGGTTATGCCTATAAGGAAAAAGGTAATAAAATAACCGAAGACACTCCGATTCATATTGCTTCGGTGAGTAAAATGATCACGGCCGTTGCCGTAATGAAACTGGCCGAAGAAGAAAAAATCAAATTCGACCTACCTGTTAAAAATTATCTCCCTGAGTTTCCGTATGAAAAAACCACGGTACGGATGTTGTTAAACCACCGTAGCGGATTGCGTAACTATGCTTATTTTACCGCTGATAAAGGCGTTTGGGACAAGAAAAAAACCTTAACCAATCAGGATGTACTAACCCTTCTGGCTACCAAAAACGTGGGCTTGGAATCCCAGCCGGGTACCCGTTTCGGATATTGTAATACAAACTATGCTTTACTAGCGTTGATCATTGAAAAAGTAACCGGAAAAAAGTATCCGACAGTCATGAAGGAAATGATCTTTGAACCGCTGGGAATGACCCATACGTTTGTTTTTGACGATCTGAAAAAGAAAGACGAAGTGAGTCAGTCGTATAAAGGAAATTACCTTCGTCTGGCCTTTGAATTTCTGGATCAGGTATATGGCGATAAAAATATTTATTCTACACCGCGTGATCTTTTAAAATTTGATATCGCGACCTATAACAACGATTTTTTAAGTCAGGAGATGAAAGCCGAAATGTTTAAAGGCTATAGTTATGAACGCAAAGGAACCCGAAACTACGGATTAGGCGTGCGTATGTTGGAATTCGAAACCGGTCAGAAATACTTTTTCCATAACGGTTGGTGGCATGGAAACACTTCCTCTTTGGTAACCCTCCGAAAAGACACGGTTTCCATCATTGCCCTTTCCAATAAATACACCCATAAGACGTATCAGACCAAAAAGCTGGCACCGCATTTTGGTGATTACCCTTTCAAATTCAGTAAAGAAGAAAGCGACGAATAATAAAAAACTCCGGTAGAATGAACTACCGGAGTTTTTTTATATGCCTATTTTAACCGACGTCATCGTTAGCGAACCGCCAACAGCT
This sequence comes from Flavobacterium sp. WV_118_3, assembly GCF_039778605.1. NCBI lineage: Bacteria > Pseudomonadati > Bacteroidota > Flavobacteriia > Flavobacteriales > Flavobacteriaceae > Flavobacterium > Flavobacterium sp. WV_118_3. Next base: position 1,496,844 of record NZ_CP156060.1, read on the forward strand.
TTATCGTTAAAAAACGTGGTCGGATCGTTACTATCCTGTAATCCCAATGTATACAACAACGGATAATAATGATCCGGTGTTGGAATAGCCAGTTTTGCGGCTTTATTCAGGTTTTCATAAGCAATCAATGCTTGATGATCACCATCAGTGATTTTGGCTTTAAAAAGCGTATTCATTTCCACAGCCCAATCGTAACCGTATTCCGGTTCGGCCAGTTTGTCCCAGGCCACCATTCTCAGGTTATGCACCATGTTACCGCTTCCAATGATCAAAACACCTTTTTTACGGAGAACCGCCAATTGCTTAGCCAGTTCATAATGATATTGTGGTGGCTTGTTATAATCGATACTCAATTGCAAAACGGGAATATCTGCATTGGGATACATATGCCGTACTACCGTCCAGGTTCCGTGATCCAATCCCCAATCGTGATCCAATCCGACATCGGTCGTCGTTACCAGTCCGGCAGTAGCTTTGGCCAATTCCGGACTACCGGGAGCCGGATATTGTACATCGAACAACGCCTGTGGAAATCCTCCGAAATCGTGAATCGTTTTGGGATGGTTCATCGCTGTAATATGCGTTCCCCGGGTAAGCCAGTGTGCCGAAATAACCAAAACCGCTTTGGGTTTTGGAATATCTTTTCCCATTTTGGCCCAGGTTTGCGAAAATTCGTTGTCTTCAATACCATTCATCGGCGAACCATGTCCGATAAACAAAACCGGAAGTTTTACATCTTCTTCCTTTAAATCTTGTGTCCAGTTATAAAACGGATATAATGTTGCCATACCTGCTCCTCCTATTATTGTTTTAATAAAATCCAGCCTATTCATTACTATACAATATTTGTATATACAAATATACATCATATCTCATTCATACCGTTTATTTTTATGATTTTTAACATTTTACCTTTAAATCTTAAAATTAACAATTATAAAATAAAAAACATATTGCTATATACTTAAACTATTCACTCTTTTTACCCCAAAAAACTACAAAAGCTCATTTTTACCTGTTAATTATTTTAAAAAAAGACATAAACTATAAAAAAATTATTTGTTATTAGTCTAAATAAAATAATGATAGTATTTTTGTGCCACTAAAAAAACCAAAATAAAGTGAGGTTATTATACGTCATTATACTACTCGCCTTCCAAACTGTAGTGGCACAAAAACATATTAACGGACAGGTTTTCGATCGTGATACCAAAGAACCGTTACCAAGTGTATTTGTTGTAAATCCCGAAACCAATGATTGGGCAATTACCGACGAAACGGGCACATTCCAGTTGCGTATGCCCAATACTAAAGAAGTAAGTATTACCTTTAGATTATTAGGAAAACAGGAAGCCACCTTAAACTATAAAAAAGAAAATCTAAATACAAAGATTGTTGTTTTCCTTCAAAAACAGGATTTACGTCTGGATGAAGTGGTCGTTACGGCTCGTAAAGGAAAAAAATTCTCCGAAATTACCATTGGCCGAGAGGTTATCGAACAGGTACAGGCATTTTCATTAAACGAAGTACTGGAGCAATTACCCGGACAAGCCATTACCAATTTTACATTAAACGAATTCAAGCCAATCGCTTTCCGTACAGTACGCCCTTCTACCGCTGCTAATACCGGTTTTGGAAATAAATCATTTGGAACCGCTATTGTTGTCGACGGTATTCCAATTTCGAATAACGAAAATATGCAGTCCTATGGCGGGAATTACGGTCCGCCTTTCTCTCCTAACTTCCTTGGCTTTGGCGATCCGTCGTCGTCGTCCGGATTTAACGGTTATTTTTCCAATGCCAATTACGGTGCTGATTTACGGGAAATTCCGGTGGATAATATTGAGAAAGTGGAAGTCGTACAGGGGGTTCCCTCAGCTAAATACGGTGATCTGACATCCGGTTTGATCAAAATCGAACAAAAAGCCGGTAAATCTCCATATCGCGTCTATACTTCCCTACGCGACGGAACAACCGAATATGGTTTTGCCAAAGGTTTTAAAGTGAACGATAAAATCGGTTTTGTTAACCTTACGGTGAATTATTTAAAATCGAATGCCGAACCACGTGTTTCCTATACCGAATACGAACGGATTACCACGAATTTAATGTGGAGCTGGTCAAGTAAAAGTAAAAACATCCGCAACTCTTTTTCGGTGGATTATGGTTTTAATAACGATAATGTGAATTACGAAGAAGAAGATACCGATAATAAAATTGTAAAAAACAAAAAGAAAGACCTTTCCGTTTCCAATCGTTTTAAATGGAAATTCAGTGAAAACAGTTTTTTCGATAATCTGGATATCAACGCGAATTTCAGATATAGTGATCAACTAACATACGAATCCAAGTTTGTGAATATTGGTGGTAGTATTGTCGGAACCAGTACTGAAGAAGGTGTTTATTCCGGAACTTATACCCTACCGAGCTATACATCCGTTAAAGCGGTAGAAGGTATTCCGATTTCCTCTTTTGCGTCGGCCGATTTATACAAAACATTTAACACCGGCGATTGGTCGCATTCGTTATTATTCGGTACTTCTTTCCGAACCAGCGATAACAAAGGACGCGGGCGTTTGGGAAGTCCGGAAACGATGATCAGTGCTTTTGCCTCGACAAACGGTGGTTCCGGTCAGGGATTCCGACCATATAATTATGGTGAAAACATCCGCGCCGAATACCAGTTTTCGCTATACGCCGAGGACAATATCACCCGAAACTGGGAAAACAGTACTTTTTATATGAATACCGGTGTGCGTTTGGATAATCAATTTGGTTTTACAACACTGGCACCGCGTATTAACAGTTATTATCAATACGATAAATTTAAGATTCGCGGTGGTTTCGGAATTACTTCGAAAGCGCCTTCATTAAACCAGATTTATACTGGTCCGCGCTACTATGATGCCGTTTTGGGCGATTATCGTTATCCGGGTTATTATAACCTTGGAATCGTACAGACGTTTATCGATTATCCGAATAATAAAGATCTGAAACCGACTAAAAGTATGCGTACCGAATTGGGATTTGATTATAAATTACCATTCGGAAACCTGAATTTCACCGGTTTTTACAACAAAATGTACGACGGAATTACCAATGAAGGTATCCCAAGTGTACGCGATATGGCCGTACTTGACATACAGTTTAACGGTACACAAACACCAACCTATCAGGTAACGGGTTATACACCTTTCTATTATTTACAAAGTCGTTTGGTCAATAAATTCGAATCGAAAGACCGGGGATTGGAATTTTTTATGAGTTTTGAAAAAACACCGTTTAAAAATATCACCTTCGATATTCAGGGAAGTTATATCGAAACGGTTAATACCGATACCCGCGATTCTTTCGAGCGTATCGCCAGTACGACACCAAGGCTGGAAAAAATGGCCGTTTTAAAGCCGTACGACGAAAATTCTAAAAGCTTCCGATTAGGCGCGAATGTCAATTATCACCTTCCAAAAGTGGGATTGATAATTGCTGTTCGAAGCGAGCATTTTATCATTGATAATACCAATTATAGAAGTGGTAACCGTTTATATGCCTATATCGATGAAAACCTGAACAAAATAATTATCCCGGAAGCCGAAAGAGATACGCATCCGTTATTACCGTTATTAGCGCAAAACAATGCATTAATCGACCGATCCCTTCAAAAAGTGTATCACAATTTCCACTTACGGGTATCGAAAGATTTTAAAAACGGTTTCCGTTTTTCATTCTACTCCAACAACTTTCTGGACTTAAAACAAACCGAAGATGTAATTGATAACGGAGTACAGACAAAACGTCCGAAATCAGGAATGGTACAACTATCCTTCGGAACCAAAATCGAATATCAATTTTAATAATTAATTTATAATCCCCCTTACATGAAAAAATTTCTTGTATTACTCAGTGCAGCATTAGCCTTCACATCCTGTTCGGATGATGATTTCGGCAATGCTAATAACGGACTACAACCGGTAAACTTTTCGGTAAATCTTAAATACGATCCTATCACTTTTAACGGACAATCGGTTATCGGTGGTTCGGTAATTTTAACCAATACCAATACCGGCGATACCTATACTATCGAATCCGGAACCAATGGTATTGCCAATTTTCCTTCTGTAATCCCGGGAACCTATAATATTACAGCTACCAAGTCGTTAACCAGTTCGGAATTTAGCACGCAATTCGGATATACTCCGGAAACACCAACCGTGTTGTTTAATGGTGCACAAGAACAAGTGATCATCAACGCTAATGTAAACGCTACGGAACTGAAATTAAAAACCGTTCGTATTGGTGATTTAGTGATCAAACAAATCTATTACGCTGGCTCACATGCGCAACAAGGTGCGGTTTTTAGAGATCAGTTTATTGAAATCTATAACAACTCGAACGAAACGATCTATGCGGATGGTTTATGTATCGGACAGTTATATGGTAAAACGTCTACGACTGCAGCTTCTTATACTTTAGCAAGTGGTCAGTTTGATTGGAGTAAATCGTTAGGAATGACGGCTGGTTCATCGGCGAATACCGATTATGTATATGCTGATTATGTGATCCGTATTCCGGGTTCGGGAACAACCTACCCTATTTTACCGGGTGAGAGCATCGTGATTGCACAAACCGGAATCAACCACAAATCGCCTTTAGTTGACAACAGTGGTGAACCACTTACCGTACAAAATCCGGAATTAACCGTAGATTTAAGCACGGCTGATTTTGAAGTGTATTTAGGAGATTACCGTTTAGCACTTGGAGAAGACGTATACCGTTTTGACATTCAGAATCCGGCCGTAACCGATATGGAAATTGCCTATTGGGGAAGACAAGGATACAGCAGTCCGAACAAAGATTTCCTTATGGATAACTTAGGCCGTGACAGTTTTGTGATTTTCCGTGGAGACGATTTAAACAGTTACCAGAATTTCCCGGATCCGTCTATTGCTTCGATCACCAATACAACAAAATTCTTTGTTCAGATTCCGAATAATAAAATCATCGACGGTGTAGAATTACAACACTATAACCCAAGTAGCCAACGTCCAAAAATGCTACAATCACAAATCGATGCTTCATCTGTTAACTGTGATGCAGCTTATAACTCACAAGCGGTTTACCGTAAAGTGAAATCGATTGTAAACGGACGTAAGATCTTAGAAGACACCAACAACTCTTCTAACGATTTCGTAAAACAAAAAGCAAATCCAAGAGGTTTTGCCAACTAGTTTGATACGACAGACTCTTTTATAAACGTTTCTTATTTTTTTAAGAACAAGCTTTACAATATGACTTCAAAAAAAGTACTATTCTATTTTATTCTGTTAGTGAGTTGTGCCGTTCAGGCGCAGCTCACTGATAGTTTATCGGTACCTCAAAATGTATTCTACAACGACATCCGCCAGCAATTCTGGAAAAACCCGTTGTTTTATACTACACAACATTTGAATGACTTTACGTTGACACAAATTGAATTCAGCCAGAAAAACCTGAATTTAAAACGTGTTCAAACGGCCGACAAAACAACGCAGTACCGTTTCTCCACTCAGGGAATATATAATGTAAAACCCCGACTACGTTTATTTGGTGGTTTTACATTCGATAAATCGTCTGAAAAAGGACTGGGTTATAACTTTTCGTCCCAACGAACGGAAAATCAAAACGTATTGTCACCCAATTATTTCTTTGCGCCCCGAAAAGGAAACTGGGACAACCAGGAATACAACCTTGACGGTGGTTTTGCCTATCAGTTTGACAACAACATCCTATTGGGTGGAAAAGCATTTTATAAAAACGGTAAAAACTACCGTACCAACGATCCGCGTCCGGAAATCGAACTGAGTAACTATGGCGGTGAGATTCAAACCGGATACCATTTCCGTAACAACAGCCTGATCGTAGTTGCCGGAATGTCCAAAAAAACGGAAACCGACAACATTACCTATGTTAACGATGCCGCCAATGCACCCGCCTATCCGGAAACCTTTACCCATTTTTCATCCGGCTATGGTCGTATTATTTTTAATTCGTCATACAACCGTTATATCTTTAATACGATCGATAAAAATTTTGGTTTCGGTTACCAATACCAAAACAACCGAAATAGTTGGAATGCTTCCTATCGTTACAACAAATCGCTGGAAAGCTTTTACGGCAAAAATGCACGCGGTTATGTGTATATTGACGACGAACTAAAGCAGTTTATGTACCGTTTGATTTCGCATACTACCGATCTGAACTACTTTTATGACGGCGTGGAAAAAGACTACAAACTTCGGTTTGGCTACGAAAAACAAAAAGGCGATAACTTTTCGGTTATAGAAAACGGGCAGAATTACCGTATGAATCTGGATATTTTCTCGTTTAACAGTGGTGTGATCAAAAAAGATAAAAACCGAGTTGTTTACAGCTTTGAATTCGGAGCCAGTTATATGCGTCATAAATACGTCGATTTATTGGGAAGTACCGACAAACGATTGAATACACTGGAACTTTCGGCTGCTTTTAACAAAGACATCGTATCGAAAGAGAAAAACACACTAAATCTGGCTTTGGGTGTACAACACTATCAGGCGTTGGATGAAAGTTTACTTTTTATTCCGATTTCCACTTCGAACCTGTCGTTTGCCGATAATGTGATCCAACCGGATCAGGCGTATGATGCTACTTCAAAATTACGTTCCAATATTATGCTGCAATACCAATACAGCCTTTCTAAAACTAAAAAGTTACGTATTTTTGCCAACTATAATACCCTTGTTGCAATAGGTGATCAATACAAAACCTATACAACGGATTACAATACCACAGCGAGTACCTATTTTAACGGTGGGATCTCGATAATTTATTAAGTATGAAAAAGATTATTGGATTTACAGTCCTTAGTTTTTTATTCGTCGGACTGGTTTCGCTAAAAAACCATCAAGACGATGAAAAGTATTATTCCGTAGCGGATCTGAAAAAAATATACAGTAGCGGCGATGTGAGCAAATGGCCTAAACCAACTGTCGATAGTAGCGTTGTTAATTTTCAGGATTTAGGTGTATTACCTAAAGTTACATTTCCCGCCGAAAATCCGTATTCCGAAGCCAAAAGAGACCTTGGAAAAATACTATTTTTTGATCCGAGATTGTCCAAATCCGGACAAATTTCGTGTGCTTCCTGTCATGATCCCGAATTGGGATGGGGCGACGGAAAACGAGTATCCCACGGACACGACCGTACACCAGGAAGCCGAAATTCCAAACCGATCATTAACGTAGCCTACTCCACTATTTTTTTTTGGGACGGACGTGCTGCCAGTCTGGAAGATCAGGCGCGTTTCCCGATTGTTGATACCAAGGAGATGAACAACCATATGGATATTGCGGTTAAAACCATCAAAAAAATTAAAGGTTATCAGCCTCTTTTTGAAAAGGCCTTTGGTGATGGAAAAGTAACCGAAGAAAAGATTTTTAAAGCTATTGCCACTTTCGAACGCACCGTTGTGAGTCGTAAAAGCCGTTTTGATAAATTTATCGAAGGCGATTCCACGCAGTTATCCGATAAGGAAGTTGCCGGTTTACATTTGTTCCGTACCAAGGCACGATGCATCAACTGTCATAATTCAGCTTTGTTTTCGGACAATCAGTTTCACAATGCCGGTTTAACCTACTATGGTCGTAAATATGAAGATTTAGGACGTTATAACATTACCAAAAATGCCGACGATGTAGGTAAATTCCGAACACCTTCCCTACGCGAAGTTGGAAAAACCGGACCGTATATGCACAATGGTCTTTTCCCGGAATTGCGCGGTGTTTTAAACCTCTATAATGCCGGTATGCCCAATGTAAAACCAAAAGGCGAACAGGTAAACGACAAACTATTTCCAAAAACCTCTCCTTTACTAAAAAAACTGGAGCTGGATAAAGAAGAACTCGATGCTTTGGAAGCGTTCCTTCAGAGTATCACTTCTGTGATCTACCGGGAACCTGCACCGGAAAAACTGCCGGGATAAAAAAAGGAGCACTTAATAATGCTCCTTTTTTGTGTTTTATTTTACGAGGTAAATACCGTCTTCTTTAATTTCGATCAGCTTTTGTTTGTACAAAACACCAATCGCTTTTTTAAAGGTCTTTTTACTCATTTTCAGTACGGTTTTAATATCTTCCGGGTGACTATCGTCATTGAGTCGTAAAAAACCTCTGCTGGCTTTTAATTCATCTAAGATATACTGGGAACTCGGCTCTAGTTTTTCAAAACCTAATTTGGTCGCCGAAACGTCAATTTTACCATCGGGACGAATGTTTTTGATATAACCGATAATACGATCACCCGTTCTTAGATCGTCGTATACTTCGTTTTTGTATAATAAACCTTTGTGTTTTTCATTGATTATCACATTGATTCCCACTTCGGTAATATGCGAAATGATCAGATCGACTTCCTCGCCTTTTTCCACCGTGATCTCTTTGTTATCCAAAAACTGGTTTGTTTTACTGGAAGCTACCAATCGACCGGTTTTTTCATCGATATACATATACACCAGGTACCGTTTTCCCTGTTCCATAGGACGTGCCTGCTCTTTAAACGGAACAAACAGGTCTTTTTCCATACCCCAATTCATAAACGCACCAAATTTATTGGTATAGTTCACGCGTAAAAGAGCAAACTCATTTAAAAAAATATACGGTTCTAACGTCGTGGCAATAGGGCGTTCTTCGTGATCCAAATAGACAAAAACAGCGATCTCGTCGCCTATTTCATACTCTTCCGGGACATATTTATTCGGTAAAAGTATATCCGCGTTACCGTCTGTCAGGAACAAGCCTACTTTTGTATCTCTGTCGATTTTTAAGGTATTGTATTTTCCGATCTCAATCATGGTATTCTGTGCGATTATAAGGCACAAAGGTACACATTGCATTACTTATTCCACCAGCAATCTGAAAATATTATTTACTAAAAGCAAAAAGACTCCGAATTGGTTTCGGAGTCTTTTTGTTTATTGTGATATATATTATTTTATAAATTCAATTTTTTGTACTTCTTCGGCATTTACACTGTCGAAAAAACCTTGTTCGTTCATCCATTCATCGCTAAAGATTTTGCTCATATAACGGGAACCGTGATCCGGGAAAATGATCACCACATTACTGTCTTTGGTGAATTCGTTTTCTTCTGCAAATTGTTTTACCGCCTGCATCGCTGCTCCGGATGTATAACCCACAAACAAACCTTCTTTTTTGGCAATCTCTCTGGCTGTATGCGCACTTTCTTCATCATTTACTTTGGTAAACTTGTCGATCGCGTCAAAATCGGTTGCTGTTGGAATCAGGTTTTTACCCAAACCTTCAATACGATACGGATAAATCTCTTCGCTGTCGAACTCCTTCGTTTCATGGTATTTTTTCAACACCGATCCAAAAGCATCCACGCCAAGCACTTTAATCGCCGGGTTTTTCTCTTTTAAGAAACGAGCCGTTCCGGAAATCGTTCCACCAGTACCGGAACAAGCCACCAAATGAGTGATTTTTCCGTTGGTTTGTTCCCATATTTCAGGGCCGGTTGTGTTATAATGTGCATCGACATTCAGATCGTTAAAATACTGGTTGATATAAACCGATCCTTTGGTTTCTTCGTGTAAACGTTTCGCTACGTTATAATACGAACGGGGATCATCTGCAGATACGTGTGCCGGACATACATATACTTTAGCGCCCATCGCCCGTAACATATCTATTTTATCTTTGGAAGATTTTGAGCTAACTGCCAAAACGCAGTCATAACCTTTAATAATACTCACCATCGCCAGACTGAAACCCGTGTTACCGGAAGTCGTTTCTATAATTGTGTCGCCAGGTTTTAGAATTCCTCTTTTCTCTGCTTCTTCAATTATATATACGGCAATTCTGTCTTTTGTGGAATGACCCGGGTTGAAAGCTTCTACTTTAGCATAAAAATTACCTTCTAATCCTTCTGTAATTTTATTGAGCTTAATTAGGGGAGTATTACCTATTAATTCCAATACATTATTATAGGCTTTTATGTCTTCTTTCATAAAATATAAATTAGTCGAGCGATATTACTTACAGTAATTAAGTAACCTCAGAACTCTGCAAATTTAACAAAAAAATTTTATCTACTTTTTAATTCCTTCTAAATCTAACAAAAAAGTATACTCTTTGGCTACTTCTTTAAGCGATTCGAAACGTCCGGAAGCACCACCATGGCCTGCATCCATATTGGTATCCATATATAACTGGCTATCTCCCACTTTCATAACACGTAGTTTGGCAACCCATTTGGCCGGTTCCCAATATTGTACCTGCGAATCGTGAAGTCCGGTTGTTACCAGTAAATTCGGGTATTTTTGTTTTTTAACATTGTCATATGGCGAATACGACAGCATATAGTCATAATATGTTTTGTCGTTCGGGTTCCCCCATTCATCGTATTCTCCGGTTGTTAACGGAATCGAATCGTCCAGCATAGTTGTGATTACGTCTACGAAAGGTACCTGTGCAATTACACCGTTGTACAGCTCCGGTGCCATATTGATAATTGCTCCCATTAGTAATCCGCCGGCCGATCCGCCTTCGGCATATAAATGTTTCGCGGAGGTGTATTTTTCGGCAATTACAAATTTGGAACAATCAATAAAATCTGTAAATGTATTTTTCTTTTTAAGTAGTTTTCCATTTTCATACCATTCCCGCCCAAGATCTTCTCCTCCACGGATATGTGCAATAGCGTAGATAAATCCCCGGTCCAGTAAGCTTAGTCGTATCGATGAAAAATACGGATCCATTGAAGCGCCATATGATCCGTAAGCATAAAGCAAGAACGGGTTATTACCGTCTTTCTGGATACCTTTGCGGTATACAACCGAAATCGGCACTTTGGTTCCGTCTTGTGCCGTTGCCCAAATACGCTCTTCGATATAGTTGTTTTTGTCGAACTTGCCTCCCAAAACTTCCTGTTCTTTTTTAACTTCCTTGGTCTTGGTTTTCATATTGAAATCGATAACAGACGATGGTGTAGCCATCGACTGGTAACCGTATCGTAAAATATCGGTATCAAAGTCAACGTTGGTAGTGGTATAGGCTGTATAGGTTTCGATTTCGAATGGAAGATAGTACTCTCCTTTTCCGCTCCAAGGCATGATTCGGATTTTGTTCAACCCATTGGAACGCTCGGAAACCACCAGGTAGTTTTTAAAGATTTCAATATCTTCCAGCAAAACGTCCTTACGATGTGCGATCAGATCTTTCCAGTTTTCTTTTCCGGTCGCATTTTCCGGCGTTTTCATTAGTTTAAAGTTGGTCGCCTTGTCTTTGTTGGTCACTACATAAAAACTATCGCCAAAGTGCGAAATACTGTATTCCAATCCTCGGGTACGTGGCTGGAACACTTTAAATTCGGCATCCGGTGTATTGGACGGAAGAATACGGAATTCGGACGTTAGCGTACTCGTCGATCCGATTACGATATATTTTTTTGATTTTTCTTTATATACAAATACCGAAAAAGTATCGTCTTTTTCTTCAAAAACAACCTTGTCATTTTTAGGATCCGTTCCCAGTTTGTGTTTGTAAATTTTATCCGAACGAAGCGTAACCAGGTCTTTACGCGTATAAAACAAGGTTTTATTATCGCTCGCCCAGGTGGATCCTCCGGTTGTTTTTTCGAGTTTTACCGGTAGAATTTCTCCGGTTTCAAGGTTTTTGATCTGAATGGTATATTCTCTTCTGGAAACGGTATCGATTCCAAAAGCACACCATTTATTGTCCTCACTAATGCTCATTCCGCTTAACTGAAAATACGCATGCCCTTTGGCCATTTCGTTACAATCGAACAGGATTTCTTCTTTGGCATCCAACGAACCTTTTTTACGGGCGTGAATCGGATAATCTTTTCCTTTTTCATAACGGGTTATGTAATAATATCCGTTATACAAATACGGAACCGAACTGTCGTCTTCTTTTACGCGCGATTTCATTTCCTGAAACAAATCCTCCTGAAATTGTTTCGTATGCGCGGTCATTTGCTGGTAATATTCGTTTTCTTTTTTAAGGTAATCGATAACTTCCGGGTTTTCTCTTTCGTTTAACCAATAGTAATTATCTGTTCGTATATCGCCGTGTTTTTCCAATTGTTTTGGCTTTACGGCTGCCATAGGCGGTGTTATTGTTTTTACCATATCGGGCTTTTTATTTTGTGCGTTTCCCGTTACAAAAATAAGACAAACGCAACTCAAAATAATTTGATTTTTCATTTAGTTTTATTTACTAATCAATCTGCAATTTAATAATTTTGCGGTAACATTAATCATTAATTTTATTAACATGTTCGGAGACATTATGGGAATGATGGGGAAACTAAAAGAGACCCAGCAAAAAATTGAAGACACTAAAAAACGTTTGGATACGGTTTTAATTGACGAGCAAAGTAACGACGGGCTTTTAAAGGTTACGTTAACCGCTAACAGAACGATAAAATCCATCCAGATTGACGATTCGCTTTTGGACGATAAAGAACAATTGGAAGACTATCTGTTACTTGTTATTAACAAAGCTATCGAAAAAGCTACAAATGTAAATGAGGCAGAATTGGGCGCAGTGGCTAAAGATGGTATGCCGAATATTCCCGGAATGGATCTTTTTAAATAAGAAACGGATCTTTCTATCATAAAAAATAGGGCTTAAAGCCCTATTTTTTTATTTTGTCCTATTTGTAAACACTTTCTTTTTTAAAGTGAACCGTCAACAAGTAGTACACTACCGCTCTGTATTTGTTTTTATTCGAACGGCCATATTTTTCTATTACGGCATCAATGGCTTTATCCAGATCCGGACCGTCTTTTAAACCTAACTTTTTGATCAAAAAGTTATTTTTAACGGTATCCAACTCCGATTTCGAAGTCCCCGAAACCGTAGAAGAATCTGCATTGTAAATAGAGGGACCGCAACCGATAGTTACTTTTGTCAATAAATCCATATTCGGAGTTACGCCACATTTGTCTTTTAAATCAGCCGCGTATTTTGCAATAAGTTCATCTCTTTTACTCATAATAAATTTGTTTTGTGTTACTTAATTGATTTTTACACTCTCTCAAATTTAACAAAATAAAACCAATATGTCTTATTTTTGGCAATTATTTTCTTGCTTATTCCGTTAAGTTTTTAAAATATTCCAGTAAAATTTTATCATTAATCTCCGTAGGCGTATGGATTTCCAATAGTGCCGGTTGTGCTTTATCACTAAAGAAAACCGGAAGTGCTTTTTCCAGTTCCGACTGCTCTTTTACCGCCGTATAACGAAATCGGTACATCGCTGCCAAATGTTCGGCGGTGTACTGATGTTCGGTTTCAAAATAGGTATTAAAAACCGGTGTTTCCTGATGTCCGGGAAGAATTCTGAAAATACCACCACCACCATTATTGATCAATATGATTTTAAAGTTATTCGGAATATAGGCATTCCACAAGGCATTACTATCATATAGGAAACTGATATCACCGGTAATCAGAATGGTTTGCTTATTTGAAGCAATGGCCGCACCAATCGCAGTCGACGTACTTCCGTCGATACCACTGGTACCGCGGTTACAAAACACTTCAATTGATGGATCTATCGAAAATAACTGCGCATAGCGAATGGCCGAGCTGTTACTAATTTGCAGCTGGCTATTTTCTGGCAAAGCGGGTAAAAGAGTTTGAAATACCGTAAAATCAGAATACGGAATACGATTCGCGTAGGTTTCATGCATTTTAGCCCGTAATGCTTTTAATGCTATTATCTTCGGTAAATAATCGCTGGCAACCGGGTTACTTTCCGGTAATAGCATCCCAAAAAAGGTATTGGGTGTAACTTTAAAGTGCTGCGACAAACAACCAAAGGTATCATACGCCCGTAAGGTGTCGACATGCCAGTGTTCCTGAGGCGGATATTTTCGTAAAAAGGCTTTTACCCTTTTCGAAACCACCATTCCACCTATTGTAACCAGAATGTCGGGTTGAAAATCGGTAAAATCTGCATCGGTAAAAGGCGTTATAATCGTATCGATATTCCCGATAAAATGCGGATGATGGATATTGGATGTCACCTCTTTCATTACCACTACCGAGTCATCGTTCGCCAATTGATCGATGATCTCTGGTGCTATACTGTACGGATTGTTGGTTCCGATAAGAATCAGTTTTTTCGTTGCCTTATTCCATTGCCGGATAAAAGGCTGTACATCCGGTAAAACGGTTTCTTCCTGTTGCGGCTGAATCATTTTTGGCGTAACCGAAAGCGTTTCGGTCACTTCATACAACGGTTCTTCAAACGGAGCATTAATATGTACCGGGCCTTTTTGCAAAATGGCCGTATTGATCGCTTCATTGATCATCGCATCGTTTTCCGCTGAAACGGCTTCGGTAAGGTTGGCATTATATAGAATATGATTCGCATATACATCCCGTTGCCGAATCGTTTGTCCGTCGCCAATATCGATTTTGGAGGTTGGACGATCAGCAGAAATGACCACAATAGGCAACTGACTATAAAAGGCTTCGGCTACAGCCGGATAGTAATTCAACAAAGCAGAACCCGAAGTACAAACAAGCGCGACCGGTCTTCCGAGTTGTTGTGCCATACCAACAGCCATAAAAGCGGCACAACGTTCGTCGGTAATACTATAACAATTAAAATCTTTTGTACTGGCAAACCCAATGGTTAAGGGTGCATTACGAGATCCCGGAGAAATAATGATATCAAGTAGTCCTTTGGCTTTACAAAGCGCAATTATACTTTGCGCCAAAGGTATTTTTGGATATGCCATTTTGTAGTAGTAGTTTAAATTGGGCGTCCTGAAACGCAGTAACAAATTTAAGGTAGTCTGCTGAATTTCCTTAAAAAAAAGTGTGAAACTTTCTATCTTTGACTTTACTTTCTACAACACACTACACTATGTCTGTTACCATACGTCCCGTAACCGAATCCGATATTCCGGAAGTACTGGAAATCATCAATTACGAAATCCTGAACGGTGTTTCTATTTACGATTATACACCGCGAACACTGGAACAACAACAAGCTATAATTCTCGAAAAAGAGACTAAAAACTTCCCGTTTCTGGTAGCGGTTTCCGATGGCGCAATCGCCGGTTTTGCAACCTACGGTGATTTCCGTTTTAAGGAAGGCTATCGCTTTACGGTGGAACATTCGGTTTATCTGCACCACGAACATCAGGGAAAGGGTTTGGGTAAACTATTGTTGGAAGCATTGATCAAAATCGCAAAAGAACAACAAAAGCATACCATGATTGCAGTAATTGATGCCGAAAATGATGGCAGCATCCGGTTTCATCAAAAAATGGGCTTTGAAATTGCCGGAACCCTACGGGAAAGCGGTTATAAATTCGATCGCTGGCTGGATTCGGTATTCCTGCAATTATTTTTATAAAAAAACCTCCAATAACGGAGGTTTCTATTGTATTCGTAAGGTTTAACTTTTAATCCAGTCGATAACTTCTTTGCTATCCGGTAGTGTTTTCGGGCTGATCACTTTAACCAAATGTCCTTTTTCATTGATCAGGTATTTCTGAAAATTCCATTCTACCTGACTATCCTGGTAACCGTTTTTGGATTTTTCGGTTAAAAAGTGGTAAAGTGGCGCCATATCATCCCCTTTTACCGATATTTTTTCCATCATCGGGAATGTCACACCGTAGTTTTTCGAGCAAAAAGTCGCAATTTCCTTATTCGATCCCGGTTCCTGTGCTCCGAAATTATTAGCCGGAAAACCTACGATTATAAAGTTTTTGTCTTTATACGCTGTGTATAGCTTTTGCAACTGCTCGTACTGTGGCGTTAAACCACATTCGGACGCAGTGTTCACTACCATTACTTTTTTTCCTTTTAGTTTCGAAAAATCAAAGGTTTTCCCTTCAATATCTTTTACTTTAAACTGGTAAATGTTTTCTGCATTCATAGCGGTTAATTTTTCGGTTGATGCTGTTGCTGCTTTATTTTGCGCCTGAATCTGGCCACTAAAAAGTGCCAGTACGGAACAGGTCAATAGTAGTTTTTTCATTTTTCTTTTTTATCAAAAGTAAACATTTTATACATCCAAAATTATTAAACATTTCATAATTAATTTCTGTTATTATTGGCTCACAATTGTCTTTGATTGTATTAGCCTATTCCTTCTCTTTTTTTTAAAATGGCCTTACCTTGTAGTAGTGAAGTTTAAAATATTTTTAATTATGCGCCTTAAATTAATCATTTTACTCGTTATAATAGTCGGAATGACTGCTTCCTGCGAATGTGAAGCCAATGCTCCGGTAATGGCTCCGCAGGTTGTTCAGAAAGAAAAAGATCCTATGTCCTTTTCAAATTTAAAATGGATTTCAGACGAAGAAGACAGTTGGAACAATCCGGTATTCAGTAGTTATTTCGATCATCAGAATTTTGTGTCTACAGTTCAGGGAAAATGGAAACAACTATTGGGTAAAAACGGAAGTCTGAAAATCGACGGATATGAATTCCAGCTAATCGATCCGGGGTTAGATCTGAATATTACCGGTAGTTTTACGTATGATAACGTTCATGGATTCTTCGGAAACGGAAATATTTTTGATTATATTCATACTATTTCAGGAAAAAGAACCCATTTACAAATGATTCTGGAGACCGATTCTATTCTTAGAATTGGTATTTTTTTACAAAATGGCAGCAAGCATTCCCATAAAATTGTCGTTTTTAAAAAAGCGGATAACTAGTCCGTCTCCGCTGAAATTTCAGGAGAATTCACTACCGATCATATTTTTAAATTGTTCGGGACTTATAAAGTTTACCGCCCGACCTTTATTGCATTCGTATATAAAATCCCTAAGACTTTTGCTTGGATATTGGTCAAAATCGCCGACAATGGCGAGTTGTACGCGGTAGTTCGAAAATTTTTGCAGGATTTCGCCGGCCATTTTGGTTTTAAGGTCGAAAAAATCCGGATGAAGATTTTTAGCATACAGGATTACCTTGTCAAACTCCTGATAATATAAATCGACCAATAATTGTAAAGCCTCGTCGGGAGTGGTTACAATACATTCGTCGGAAATAACCTCCGCGATTCGGATACTGTTTACTTCGTGTGTTACTATTTTCATTGAACAACTGTTTGCAGTAGCATTTTCCGTATCAGCGAAATCTGCCCCAAATGGTAATGCGTGTGTTCGATGATTCCGGTTATATTCCGATAGTAATTGCCGTATTTTGATTCGATAAATTCCTCGAAAAAACGCGTGTCGTCCAGTTGTTCGATTCGGGTAGCAAATTGTTCCGCTTCGGAGAATGTTTTGTTTTTTAACGCTTCCCATTCGGCTTCCGAACTAATTGGCGGCAAATTAAAGCTCAATTTATCGCTGGCGTCCAATGGTTCGCCTTCCAAAACTTTTAAAACAGCACTAACATAGTAATTCACGTGATAGACCAAAACAGCAATCGTATTCAGATTCGGTATCGTTGTGGTTGCCTGTTCCCAATTAATTCCATCTAAAGCCTCTTTAAGACTTACCGATGTCCAGTTTCCGCCAAAATGCAGGTCCCGGAAATGCTTTGCTATCTGTTTTGAAAGTTCGTTTTTCATATTGTATGAAATTAAAATTTAAAATTTCGCTTCGACTCTATTGCTTTCTTCTTTTTTTATTTAACCGATTCCAACGGTATTTCCAATCCTTCTTTAACAATGTCTAATGCTACACTTGTACTGAAACTTTTAATATTCGGATTGCTAAAAAACAACCTACGGGTCAGTTTTTCATAGTCATGCATCGACGGTGTAACGATTACCAGTATAAAATCGGTTTCACCGGTTACATAATAACATTGTTGTACTTCAGGTACCGACCAGAAGCTGTTTTTGGTCTGATCAATCAGTTCGATCTTTTCACTTTCCATTTTAACCGCAACAAACAAAGTGATCATCCGCCCTACCTTCTCCCGGTTCACCACCGTAATATCAGCCGAAATCACACCCGTTTCCCGCATTCGTTTGATACGTCGTTGTACCGCTGCTGCCGATAACCCGATATTCTCTCCTATCGCTCGTTGCGGCGTAAGATTATCTTTTTGTAGCACTTTTAAAATTGCTAAATCAAATTTATCCAGATTTTCCAAATGAATTATAGAGTAATAATGAAACAAAATTGCAAATCAGACCCTAAATTTAAAGAAAAAACATATGGCATTTGATCTATTTTTGCATTTTATATGATCAAAAAAATGACTGAAAAAGAAAAAATGTGCTCCGGAGCCTACTATACCTATATTGATGCCGAACTGGATGCTGAAAGGGATATCGCCGAAGACCTTGTAACCGATTACAATCGCCTACATCCGAAAAAAGAGGTAGAACGAGCGGCTATTATTCGTAAATTGTTTGGTTCTACCGGAGAAAAATTCAGTATCAAGCAACCGTTTTATTGTGATTACGGTTATAACATCCATATCGGCGAAAACTTCTTTTCGAATTTTAATTTTACAGTTTTGGACGAAGCCGAAGTCCGCATTGGCGACAACGTACTGATTGCTCCCAATGTGAGCATTTACACCGTAAACCATGCTGTAAACATTGATCAACGCAATGCCGGAATCGAATATGCCAAACCGGTTTATATCGGAAATAATGCCTGGATTGGTGGTAATACTGTGATTTTACAAGGCGTAACGATTGGCGCGAATGCTATTATTGGTGCCGGAAGTGTCGTAACCAAAAGTATCCCGGCCAATGTGATCGCAGCCGGAAATCCGTGTCGTGTTATTAAAACCATTCCCGAAAACGAATTATAATTTTTCCTTTCCCTATTTTATGCCATCATCAGTTATCAAAGGTTTTTTTCTGGCTGTCTTAGCGGCCATGTTATGGGGTGTTTCCGGTACATTCGGACAATTCCTTTTTCAACAAAGAGGTATTAATGTCGAATGGTTGATCACCCTTCGAATGCTTGTATCCGGTACGATTCTGTTACTTTTTGCCCGATTTGGCGAAAAATCGGATTTATGGGCAATCTGGAAAAATAAAAAAGATGCCATTCAACTATTGATTTTTAGCACTACCGGAATGTTGGCGGTACAGTACACCTATTTTGCGGCAATCAAACATTCGAATGCGGCTACTGCTACGGTTTTACAATATGCCGGACCGGTATTTATCGCGATTTACCTGGCGGCAAAAAACAAAAAACTACCGCGTCCCATCGAATATCTGGCCATCGCTTTGGCCGTAGGCGGCACTTTTTTACTGGTAACGCATGGTAACATCCATAGTTTAGCAATATCCGGAACCGCTTTGTTTTTCGGATTGGCATCGGCTGTTACCCTTGCGATTTACACCTTACAACCGATCGCGTTATTAAGCCGGTATAAATCATCAATCATTATCGGATGGGGCATGTTATTGGGCGGACTGGCCTTTTCCTTTATAAAAGCACCATGGAGTATCGAAGGACAATGGGATGCCCAAACCTATCTTTACACCAGTTTTATTGTTCTTTTTGGAACTTTAATCCCTTTTTACAGCTACCTGACTGCCGTACAAATCATCGGTGGACAAAAAGCCAGTTTATTGGCCTCTGCCGAACCTTTATCGGCTACAATTATGGCCGTACTGTGGTTGCAGGTTCCGTTTTCTACTATTGATTGGATCGGAAGTATTTGTATTATTTCGACTATCTTTTTATTGAGTAAGAAAAGTAAGGAATCAATTTCTACCTAACATCTATTGATCAATAATACAATCTAAAATCCAGTAATTTACACAAGGCATAGTATTTTTCGTGTAGGGTTTCGACAATTTCAACCAGATTATCGTCTTCTTCAAACAAACTAAAGAAAACCCGGTCAAGATTACTGCTGCTAATCGTAGGATGCATTTGTCCGTAACCCGAAATCGCTTTTGCTCCGGTAATATCCAGAAAATATTGTGCCTCGTCGTCGTTTAAATCCAGAATTTTAGCATTGGCAAAGTGAATGATCTTGCCTTTCATTTTACCTTCGAAAAGTTCGGCGATTTCCTCGATGCTATAATAATAACCGTTTAAACAGATGTTGTTGCCTTTCCCCTGCATGACCAGATAGATGATCTCGTAATTCTTAAAATTATGATCTTCATACAATAAGGTTCCCAAACTCTCTTCCAGACCTTCAATCGAATCGCAAACTTTATAAATACTGTCTATACCTTGTTCGGCGGCTAGTTTTTCGAGATTTTTATATACTTCGGTCGCCCTAAACACCTCGCTATCCGGAACCGCTTCCAGACAATAAATAAACTTATCGTAATCCATAGTATCAGCTTTTGCCATCGCAGCAAAAATAAGTTATAGTACTTTAAATACGACCGCTTGTCAATGGTTTTAACGCATGAATAACGATCCGATTGCTTTCATTCTTTAAATCTGGAATCCTAAAATTGCTTTGTTTCGTATACAATATATTCCCGAAAACCAAATTTCCATTTCCACTTCAATTAAGCACCAATATATCAATAGCTTACAATTAATTCTTAATAAAACCAAATTTCCAAAACATATACAATCAGCAGCTAATGATTAAATATAAAATACTGAATGTTAATTATTAAAAAAAACATTTTTTTTAATTTAAACATGTAGAATTCAAATAACATAACCTATTGGGTTGCCACATAAAAACACATAAACAACTAGTTTTTAGGTATATAAAATTTTAAATAGGAAATTTTGTTTTTAGAATTTAGGAAATTTTGTTTTCGATCCTATATTACTTAATTATTTTAAAATTTAATCGAAACCACTGCGGTAGTCTTATCTTCGTATTTTAGTAGTCCATAAATAATGAACCCCTTATATCACACAAAAAATATAATGATCAATAATAAACTGATTTTTACCTTTGCGATTATAGCCCTATTTTTCTTCGGTTGTCAGAAAAAAGATTTTAACGAATACCGTTCCTATTATCGTGCCGTACATCATAACGACACGGCATTACTGGCGATTGAAACCCATCAGGATCGTTTTTACGGTCAGTATCAGATCTATTACGGAAGCCGCGCGGTAAAAGATTCCGGGAATATTGAAGGCGTTATTTCGGGCGATACCTTACGCGGCAAGTACCGGTATCGTTCTTTTGGCGGTGGTATTAATGTGGTACCGGTAATTTTTTTAAAACATCACGGGAAATTAATACTGGGTAGCGGTATTGCTGCCAGTTATATGAATTTTGTGTATTATAAACCGGAATTTCCTATCGTATTCGACAGTTCGAAGTTTGTTTTTGATCCGGTGGAACAAGAAGATATACCATAAGATTCCATTATATCGATTAGAATAAAGAACGCTGAATCAGAGGTTTTCAATGCTTTTTTTATTTAATATAGTCAGTACGATTCTCCCTTTATAAAAATGATACTGATCCTTTTCCGGGATGTTAATCAACGTAGCATTTTCAATTCATAACGCTTTTATTTTTTTCAATCGATATTTTGAGGGAAAATGCCGAAAAGTCGGTGTATTTGGCTACTTTTAACTTTTTTACAGAAGATTTGATACTAGTACTAAAAAGATATGTCGGGAACCATTTGTGATATTACTGGACTGAGGCATTCAGATCCTCTTTTCTATACAAAGCGCTATTTGCAAAACGATTATGTTAAGGCAAATGATGCCGCAAAGCATATTCACTTGTTTGATTCTAAAATTACGGTCGATTATTTTTTATTTGCTACTTTAAGATCGAATATCCAACGAATATCCGAAGAAGAAAAAGTGTATCATTATGATGATATCGTTCGTTCCGGTCCTTTTGAACTCAAAAACACAATTTACAGCTTCAATAAAAATCTTGAATTAGAGAAAATTGTGATTGAGGCCAATGGTCAGCAGGACAACTTATGGTTTTCTGAGAGTCTGAAAGCTCCCAAAAAACTAACGATTATACGTTTTTTCAACAAGGAAAAATCATCGCATACCGAAATTACGTATACTCCTTTTTTGGAATTTGACTCGATTGAAGAAATTCAGTTTTATGATGGTAAAATCAGTACCTGGACAAAACCAAATCAGGTTTATACAAAGTATCATTTTAAAGAAAATGGATCAATGGTTAAGTCTTATATTCGAAACAATAGCCAGGAACAGTCAAAAACGATAGAACTTTATAATAGCGGTTTTCAGATTTTAGAATCGAAAACCTATAGTCAAAAGAATAAATCGGAACTTTTATATGAAGCTGTTTTTCACTATGATGATTCTAAACTAATGAAGATCGTATATACTCGATATAAGTCTACAAAATACTATATTGGTAATTTTATAGAAGAATTCATCTTCGAATATAATGAAAAGGATCTTCTGATTCAATTCAAAAATAATGCTATGACCAAAACCTGGGATTATGATCAAAATGAAAATCCGATTTTAGTTACAGAACTTAATAGCAGCGGAAGTGTTTTGTTTGAAACGGCTGTTGCTTATCGCTATGATGAACATAATAATTGGACGTATAAGCACACTAAAAATTTTAGGAACAAGGTTATCTTTAAAGAGAGTCACACATCCCGGGAAATTGAATATTAAAATAAAAACCTATAAAACAAAAAACAGAAGCAACTTGAAAGCTACTTCTGTCTAAAATATGTATTTTTATTATTATTAATCCTGTATCGCTATTTTAGGACTAGTCAGGATGCTTTATAGATCGTGTTTCTGAAGGTGCAAAATTTTAATTCCGTTACTTTTTCCGTCATAACAAAAAATACCACCATCGAGGTTGGATTCTAAATCCAATAGAATCTTTATCGCTTCATTGGCTTGCTGACAACCAATAATACCGCATACGGTACTTACCACACCGGCGATACTACAGGTGTTTTGTGATTCAAACTGTAAGTCGGCTTCGCTAAAAATATCCGTCAACTTTATTTTTGCCTTGCCGTGTAAGATGGTAACATAGCCCTCCCATCCTTTAACGGCGGCATACACCAGTTTTTTATTTCCTTCATAACAGACACGATCTAATAGTAGTCGTGCCTCGACAGTATCGGTACAATCACAAACCAAATCGTAGTTCGCAATAATTTCCGCTGCATTTTCGACTGTCAGTCGGATGGTATGACTCGTCACTTTACTTGTTGGGTTTTGCGTTTTAAGACGATCCGAAAGTACTTCTGTTTTATAACGACCGATATCCGCCGGAGCATACGTAAATTGTCGGTGCAAATTGGTTTCCTGTATGGTGTCAAAATCGGCAATTCCTATTTCCCCTACTCCCATCGCGGCCAAATAGGTCGCCACCGGCACTCCGAGTCCGCCGGCGCCAACAATCAGCACTTTGGCCTCGCCTATTACATGCTGACCAAAAACACCGATTTCAGGTACTGCCGTTTGTTGGATATACCGTAACATCAACGATTGATTTGCGAGGTAATAGTACTATCCGTGATCGTATCATCGGCGGCAAGCAAAAAGGCTTTGGATAGTATTACCGAAAGACCGTTATCGCCTTCGAAAGGTAAATAAACATTTTCCGTAGTATCTTTTTTACTCCTATCCGGTACGATACACAAATACTGATCATTAGGTTCCATCAAGATATTGGTACTTCCGATATGTATCTTATAGGTTCGTAGTTTTCCTTTTACTACGACAAACTTGTCTTCAATAGTCGTAACATTGGCAATTTTAAGGCGCGGTATTAAACCGGTCAATATTTCTTTTCTGTTTTTTGCAACTTCCGATAGGTCACCAAAAGAGTACGACTGCCAATAATCGCGATACGCCGGCAATCCTCCCGAATCCTGCCATGTAGGATCGTTCCCCACACTGGCTACTCCTACAAAAAGATCGACATCCCGCAAGGTTTCCGAAAATGGAATGGCCGGAACATTTATCAGTTCAACCAGTTCATTTGTAGTTGTATCAACAAAGCGAATCTGGTCGGTGGTCACATAATTCCAGATACCGGTATCATTAAAAGCATCATCGGCGTTTAACGCATTCACCCAATATTCCGCTCTCAGATTGTATTCCGGTAATACCAACGCTGCCGTATCCAAATCGCCACCATCCCACGCTCCTATTAGCCTTGCCGTCCAATTACGACCTTTAGCCAGGGTAACATACTGATGCTGTTTTAAGATATGGGAAGCCATTCGGTTACTATAGGTACGCGTATTTACCTCCGCTTCCGTAAGCAGGTAAATCTCCCGGAAGGCTTGTTTAAAGGGTTGCAAAATTTTGTGTTCCATCAGATAATCCCGCCATAGTTTTACCTGTGTTGTCGTACTGGATGCCGGATGCCAAAACGTTACTTTTTCGTATTGATCAATGTTCACCTCATCGCCGGTATTCGTAACCCAACGTTCCGCTATTTTGATTGCCTGTACCGTTTCATTTTCATTTATAAAATTAAAGATAAGGTTCGCTGTGACAACGCTCAATAGCCCATGATTGAGATAATGTTGTTTAAAATAATCCAGCTCCAGTTCGCGATTGCTTCTTAGCATCCGATCCAGTCTGTCGCGTTGGGTTGAAGTAGTTTGATCAACTAGTTTTTGGATTTCTTTTATCTTTTTAAGTTGCGCGGCGTGTTTTTCCTTTATAACCGTCGGAACCGTTTTTTGTTCTTTTCCGTCTTCTTTGAGCCAGATCAGATTTGATTTTCCGATGCGGGTAATTTCCAAAACTGCCGTAAAACCATCGATTTCCCATTTCCGTACACCATCTTTCAACTTATAATCATCAACCGCAAGATCTTCAATCTCATGCATGGTTACTCCCAGTTTGTTGGCCGCTTCAACAATATAATTTTCGATGATTTTTAAGGTGCTGTTTTGTTTAATTTTTAAACGCAATCTCGACAATTGACTAATACCATCCAATCCTTTTGAATTGGCCAATGTATACAAACAGGCATTCCCGACAGCAGTAGAGGCCTGTCCTTTTTGCGGAATCTTCTTAAAACAGCGGTCGGCCATTTTACTGATGGTTTGTATGGTTTGTTGATCATGAAAAATGGAACACATCCAGACAAAGCCTTTTAGCGCCTCTGTATTCAGCGGACTCAGAAATTCTATTTCGTTGTAGATATATTCCTGATTACCATACTGCTGTTTGTGTTCAATTACGGTTTCCTTAAGGTTGGTAACAATTGTAAAAAGTTCGTGTACCGTTTTTTTAAAGGTATCGGTTCCTAAAGCTGTAATGACAGTCTTTGCTTCATCAATATATTTTTTGCTCGGTTTGGAACCTGTCGCTTTTTGAGCTTTAGTGATTAACTCGTACCAAAAAGGCTTTTCCTGTTCTGGTCGCTGTGCGATAAAAACATTGGCAGCAGGTCCAAAATTATCTTTTCCTAAAAATAAAACGGGTTTTATACTTTTTTCTGCCGTTTGTTCAAAAAGCAAACCGTCTATTTTTTCGATCATTTTGGCTATTTCTTTGGCGAGATATGCAGGCGGATCTTTTTCCAGTTTTTGCTTAAAAAACGTAAGCGCCGCTTTGGCTACAGAATCGAGCGGTTTGTCTTGATGTTGCTTTTCAAACTGATTTATAAAATAAGTCAGCCCCCAATACTGAAAGGTAAATTTTTTTTGTACTTCATTCCGATAAATAGCCTCAATGACACGGCTAAAATCAGCACCGCTAATCACTAACTTTGATCGGAAAATTTGTATTATATAGGCAAAACGAATTTGATTGTCTTCATATTTTTTGTCATTCACGCCACCCCATCGGTCTGTTGCATTGGTTTTGATCTTGTCGATACAATAGAATACCAATTCCAGTTTATCGCTGTCGGTCCATTTCGCTACTTCTTCTTTATAAGTAGGTAACGCATTCACTTTGACATTATAAAAGTAGGTATTCGCTGCGGCGTACTCACCGTGTGTCTTTTTTATGATTCCATCAAACCGTTCGTAATCCGGATTCACAGCAGTGCCTTTTATCACATTCTTTAATTTGTCGAATATTCCCATGACTATCCTCCGATTAAAGGTGTTAGTTTTACAAATGAAATCGTAGTGTCCGGTTTAAGATGTATTTGCTGCGTAAGTGTTTCTGCCTGTAACGTATCAATCAGAATAAAAAAACCGTTTTTCTGAAAGGCATCCAAGGCGATATAAACTTGTTTTTCGGCGTCAATCAATTTTTTGGTTTTGAGTTTATAGCCGTTTAGGGTTTTCTCGGCTTCTCCGGGTTCGACCAAACCGTTAAAATATTCCGGAAGTCGGTTGTTATAATCTTCGACTTCTTTTGTAACCCTTTGGTTAATAATATCCTGAACTGTTACTATTTCGCTTGTAAAATCAATTTCTGTTTCATAAACCGATTTTCCGCTTAACAGTTCGTCTTTAATCAGAACTTTCATAGGTGGTATTTTTGTTGTTCACTAAAATACAAAAATATTCCTGCTGACCTATAATAATTCCGTTGGCAGGATTTTGGTTTGGTTTTTTAAAAATATAAGAAAATAACCCTATGATGCTGTAAAACAAAAAACTCCAACATTTCTGTTGGAGTTTTAAAATTTGTGGCGATGAGGGGTTCGAACCCCTGACCACTTCCGATGAAATCGGAATGCCCTGAACCAACTGAGCGAATCACATAAGATTATAAAACAAAAAACTCCAAAATTGAAAAGTTTTGGAGTTTTAAATTCTGTGGGCGATGAGGGGTTCGAACCCCCGACCACTTCCGATGAAATCGGAATGCCCTGAACCAACTAAACCAATCCCAAAAGGCATAAAACAAAAAAACTCCAAAACTTTTCAATTTTGGAGTTTTAAATTCTGTGGGCGATGAGGGGTTCGAACCCCCGACCACTTCCGATGAAATCGGAATGCCCTGAACCAACTAAACCAATCCCAAAAGGCATAAAACAAAAAAACTCAAAACTTTTCAATTTTGGAGTTTTAAATTCTGTGGGCGATGAGGGGTTCGAACCCCCGACCACTTCCGATGAAATCGGAATGCCCTGAACCAACTAAACCAATCCCAAAAGGCATAAAACAAAAAAACTCCAAAACTTTTCAATTTTGGAGTTTTAAATTCTGTGGGCGATGAGGGGTTCGAACCCCCGACCACTTCCGATGAAATCGGAATGCCCTGAACCAACTAAACCAATCCCAAAAGGCATAAAACAAAAAAACTCCAAAACTTTTCAATTTTGGAGTTTTAAATTCTGTGGGCGATGAGGGGTTCGAACCCCCGACCACTTCCGATGAAATCGGAATGCTCTGAACCAACTAAACCAATCCCAAAAGGCATAAAACAAAAAAACTCCAAAACTTTTCAATTTTGGAGTTTTAAATTCTGTGGGCGATGAGGGGTTCGAACCCCCGACCCCCTCGGTGTAAACGAGGTGCTCTGAACCAGCTGAGCTAATCGCCCTTATGTTTTCGTAATCCGCAATTATATTCCTGATTACGGGTGCAAATATAGGCAAGATATCCGGTTTCACAAGGCTTTTCCCAAAAAAAATATTCTTTTTTATTCGATTCACTTTTGCTCAATCTATATTAATCCTGACATTAACCCTAATATACTTATTACCAGTATCTTCTGTTTAGGTTTCGAAAATGCTTCCTTTAAAAAAACAGAAAAGGCAGCTAATTACGCGCAAAATTATATAACGGTTAAAAACAAATTATTCAAAAGTAGCAGTATAATCGACCAGACCATCTAAAAACGCGGTAAAAGATGCTGCTATTTTTGTCAACTCGACTTCCGAATAATAAACAAAAATACTTCCATATTCCTTTTTATCTAGGGACATTGCCAAATAACCGGCTTCTATATAACCGATACTAAGATAATTTTCCGGTAAATAATCTTGCTTTTCTACTAGTGGCTCACCATATTTTATAGACTTAAAACGGAAAAGAAGGATACCATCGTCTGGTTCTCCAAAATAAAGATAATAACTAAAAGGAGAGCCTCCATTATATTGTAGCATATGAACGCGATAATCTTCAGGTAACGTTACCCCTGTTTCTTCTTCAAACTCATTTAATTCTTCTACTGTGATACGTTCATTTTCTATTCTAAAATCAATCATTTTATTCGGAAGTCAATTCTAATTGTTTGAAAATCGGTACGAGCGAAAGCCCTTTTTCCGTTAGATTGTATTCAATATGAAGCGGCTTTTGCTGAATCACTTTCTTTTCCAGTAAGCCGATTTCTTCCAATTCGCGTAAGGCAACCGAGATGGTCTGCTTATTGGCGCCTTTTATCATCCGTAACAACGTGTTAAACCGTACAGGTCCCTCCAGCGCCTGGCGAAGTACCTGCAATTTATATTTTCCGGATAAGAGCTTTAACAATGCCTCAGCAGGACAATCGTAAGCCGCATGGGGTTCTTTTTCCATAGTCATCTTTTTCAGACTAGTTGATTGGTGTCTAAATTCTTTCAAACTTTGTATCAAAGCTACAAATTTATTAGCAATCGAATCCATGAAGCTATTCTCGTTAGTATTAATTCTGATTGGCAGTATGAGTTGTCAATCGCAAACGCAATCCAAAATGACCGAAAACAAAACCAATCCGCTACTGTGTGATCCGGAAACAGGATCCTGTGAAATACCCTCGACTGCAACACAGGGACAATCCGAAGCCATTCCTGTTGGAAACAAACCGATAAAAATAATTTATTATACCGATCCTATTTGTTCGTCCTGTTGGGGAATCGAACCACAATTACGTAAATTAAAATTAGAATACGGTTCGTATTTTGACATTGATTACCGAATGGGCGGATTGCTACCCGACTGGAGTTATAACAGCGGTGGCATTAGCAAACCCAGCGATGTGGCACACCATTGGCATGAAGCCAGTTTACACTATCAAATGCCAATCGATGGCGCTGTATGGTTGGAAGATCCATTGGATTCCTCCTATCCGTCTTGTATTGCGATGAAAGCGGCACAAATACAGGATAAAAACAAAGCGGTAACATTTATGAGAATACTGCGTGAAAAACTGTATTTAGAGAAAATGAATATCGCCAAATGGGACAATATTGTTTTATGTGCCCAACTGGCTGGTTTGGATACCAAAAAATTAAAACAGGATTATGACAATGATGCGAAAAAACATTTCCAGGACGATTTACAACTGGCGCGCCAATTGGGCGTAAGAGGATTTCCAACTTTATTTTTTTCGGACGGTGACGGCAATAAACTGACGGTTTATGGTTCGAAGCCATACACTTCTCTCGAAAATGCGCTTTTGGCCTTATATCCGGAGGCTAAAAAGAAAAAAATAACAAACAACAATCCACTAGCGTTATTTGATCATTATCCTACGCTTACCGTACGGGAATATGCCGAGCTATTGGATATACCAGTAAGCCAGGCGGTAGTTATTCTTGAAAAATATACTGCGGATGGTACTTTGAATAAAAAAGTAATCAAAACCGGTGCTTTATACCTGAAAAAGTAAGCATACGCTTTTAGTCGAATGCTATAAAAGTTTCTGCTAAACTCAAAAACACCATTGTTTTCAATGGTGTTTTTGATTAATACCAGTACGTTAAAAATT
The DNA here is from genome assembly GCF_039778605.1 of Flavobacterium sp. WV_118_3. Taxonomy (NCBI): domain Bacteria; kingdom Pseudomonadati; phylum Bacteroidota; class Flavobacteriia; order Flavobacteriales; family Flavobacteriaceae; genus Flavobacterium; species Flavobacterium sp. WV_118_3. Next base: position 1,526,386 of record NZ_CP156060.1, read on the forward strand.
TAAATGACGTTTTCATGGTATCCTGTTTTAGGTTAAAAATTATTTCGATACAAATATGTGACGTGGTTTGTACCTATATGCTTTACTGTATGATTGATCAAAAGAGACAAATCGTGTACTGGAATTTCAATAACTTGGGAAACTCACTTTGTTTCCGTTTTTTATCGCTCATTTTGATATAAATATTATAGTAATTTGGCTTACCTTTATGAAAATCAAAAACATAAAGTATGATAACACGTAAATCTGATGTCGAAAATAGTTTTTGGAATTTAAGTATTGAAGAAGCCTGTCATACGTTCGCTGTAGGTCCAAAAGGGTTTGAAGATTCAGAGGTCGCCCGAAGATTGAAGCAAAAATGGTCCCAATACTTTAAAAATAATACCAATACTTCGATCTTTATTCTGTTTATTTCGCAGTTTAAAAGTCCTATCACCATTTTACTTATCGTTGCTGCTATATTATCTGCTGGTTTAGGAGATATCTCAGATAATTTGATCATTCTTTGTATCATAACAGTAAGCAGTCTGCCTGGCTTTTGGCAGGAAAAAGGAGCTGCAAATACTGTGAAAGAACATCAAAAGTATCGATAGTAGAAAGGAGCTGCTTTTTTATTTACAATCGTAACCGTTTTTTATAGTTTATCCTTCTTGTAAGTTCTAAAAGGTAGCAATTAAACACTTTCTACTATTCATTCAATAGATTTTATCTATAAAATAAGATTTATTTATTATCGCTACTGATAATATCCTCTTTGTTTAGTTTGTAAATTAGTATCAAAATAAAATATTCTAAATATGGAAAATCAACCAAACGACATTAGCAAGTGCCCTTTTCATAATGGGAACACAAATAATGAAGCCGCGACAGGTACAAAAAACCGTGATTGGTGGCCAAAGCAATTAAAGGTTAATATCCTGAGACAAAATTCAGCATTGTCAAATCCGATGGATCAGGATTTTAATTATCATGAAGCTTTTAAAAGTCTTGATCTTGAAGCTGTAAAGAAAGATTTACAGGAACTCATGACGGATTCACAAGATTGGTGGCCGGCAGATTTTGGTCACTATGGCGGTCTTTTCATTAGAATGGCATGGCATAGCGCAGGAACATATCGGGTACAGGACGGACGTGGTGGTGCGGGAGCAGGACAACAGCGTTTTGCGCCTCTTAATAGCTGGCCGGATAATGTGAGCCTTGATAAAGCAAGAAGATTGCTGTGGCCGATAAAACAAAAATATGGTCAAAAAATTTCCTGGGCTGATTTGATCATACTAACTGGAAATGTCGCTCTGGAATCTATGGGCTTTAAAACATTTGGTTTTGCAGGTGGACGAGCTGACGTATGGGAACCGGATGAATCGGTTTACTGGGGTTCTGAAACTACCTGGTTAGGTGGAGATGAGCGTTATAAAAACGGTTCCGGAGGTATACCGAAAGATCATGGCGTTGTATCATCAGATGACAATGCCAATGGTACTATTCACAGTAGAAATCTGGAAAACCCTCTTGCTGCAGTACAAATGGGACTTATATATGTGAATCCTGAAGGTCCTGATGGAAATCCGGATCCTATTGCCGCAGCAAAAGATATAAGGGATACGTTTGAACGCATGGCCATGAACGATGAAGAAACAGTCGCATTAATAGCAGGTGGTCACACGTTTGGCAAAACCCATGGAGCTGCTTCTTCTGACCATGTAGGCAAAGAACCAGAAGCAGCTGATATCGAACTACAAGGTTTGGGTTGGAAAAATAGTTTTGGTTCGGGAAAAGGTTCTGATGCCATTACAAGCGGATTGGAAGTGACCTGGACAAAAACACCAACACAGTGGAGTAATAACTTTTTCGAAAATTTGTTTGGCTTTGAATGGGAGCTCTCCAAAAGCCCGGCCGGTGCGCATCAATGGGTCGCTAAAAATGCCGAAGCAATTATTCCGGATGCTTTTGATAGTACAAAAAAACACCTGCCGACAATGCTTACCACTGACTTATCGTTAAGATTAGATCCTGTTTATGAAAAAATATCACGTCGTTTTCTCGAAAACCCTGATGCTTTTGCAGATGCCTTTGCACGCGCATGGTTTAAATTGACACATCGGGATATGGGACCACGTACCCGTTATCTCGGACCTGACGTTCCTCAGGAAGTATTATTATGGCAAGATCCTATTCCAGAGATCAACCACAAATTAATCGATGAGAACGATATAATTCAATTAAAAGAAGAAATAGTAAATTCAGGGCTCAGTATATCTCAATTGGTAGGAACGGCATGGGCTTCGGCATCTACCTTTAGAGGATCCGATAAGCGTGGAGGCGCAAATGGTGCGCGTATACGACTGGCGCCTCAAAAAGACTGGGAGATCAATAATCCCGCACAACTTAAACAGGTTTTAGACAAACTGGAAACTATCAAAACAGCGTTTGATGCTTCACAAAAGGATGGAAAAAAAGTTTCACTCGCCGACTTAATCGTTTTAGCGGGTTGTGCAGGAGTCGAAAAAGCAGCTAAAGCGTCAGGATATATGGTTGTAGTGCCTTTCGCTCCGGGTCGTATGGACGCCTCTTTAGAACAAACGGATGTTGTATCATTTGGCTATCTTGAACCTAAAGCAGATGGTTTTAGAAATTACCGTAAAATAAAATCGACCGTTTCGACAGAAGTACTTCTTATTGATAAAGCAAATTTATTAACCCTTACGGCACCAGAATTGACAGTACTTTTAGGAGGACTTCGTGTTTTGGATATCAATGCTGATGGTACCAAAAACGGGGTCTTTACACATCGCCCGGGGCAGCTTACCAATGACTTTTTTATAAATCTCCTTGATATGAATACACAATGGCGAGCGGTTTCGAATGATCAAGAATTATATGCCGGAAACGATCGAACTACTGGTCAACCTAAATGGATGGCAACACGTGCCGATCTTGTTTTTGGATCAAATTCAGAATTAAGAGCTATAGCAGAAGTATACGCAAGTACTGATGCTCAGGAAAAATTTGTAAATGATTTTATAAAGGTCTGGAATAAAGTATTAAATCTTGACCGATTCGATTTAGTCTGATTATCCATAATCGTTTCAAATAAAAATAAGACGTATACCATAAATAATTATTAATGTAAAAATAACGCCATTGTTTCCAATGGCGTTATTTTTTTTAAGTGCCGGGCATGGAAGACATCCCATCGACCTATTCCCTAAAATACTTGTAGTCTCGGTACTCATTTTATACCTTTTGGCAATACAATTATCTCCAGAAATTGCAACGCATCTTTAATTATATAGGGTCTCGTACTTTGTTTAGGATTCCAATCGGTTTGAAGAAAATATCGGATCAACGCAGTAATAACAGCCGGACGATTCAAATTGATTTCAATCGTTTGCTCCTGATTATCGGAGTTCGGTTCGTTATCCGCTAAAAGAGGTTGTTTTTTGTACAACCAAATCACGCCTTCATCCGGATAACCAACGCACCATTTTTCTTTTTCGATATCGGTTTTAAACTTTAGATTATCCTCTTCCCGAAAGAATAATTGAAGCGGCGATTTTTTATATCCTTCGAGATAAAGCACAACCTTTTCAATGCATTTACAGTGTTCGCCTGCTATTAAATGGAGATGCTCTCTTTTCCATAAATAGACCGCATCATCTATTGTAATTTTTCTCATGCTATTTTATAGGGCAGTACAACTTCCGGCTATAACTTTTAGTTGATCATCGAATAGTTTCCAAACCCGTAGATAACGAAAATTCCCTTCGAAGTGCTGCTCCGACATTTTCCCTTTAATCTTAGAAGACAACGTAACCACTACGTTTTCACCGATTTGTGTTATGGCATCTATTGATGAAATGATTTCTTCTAAAACCAGGTTTCCGGATTGGTGCGTTTCCAAATCCATTTGCTTGGTAATGACGTCACCATTGGGAAGAACAAAAAGCAAATCATCATGTAGCAATTGATCCAGGATTTCAATATTGCTACTCTTCATCGCTTCGAGAAGCTGACTTTCAATTGCTATAATTTTTTGTTTGTTGAGAAGTGTTGCATTCATAAATTGCTTTTTATACGATTTCTAATACGTTGACAGTCTGTTTTACAGCTATTTATATCCGTAGATTTTTAGTCCGTCTTCCGTTATATCATACTCAAATTGTCCCAAAAGATTTAAGATTTTTTCAAGTTGATCTATTGGTTGGGTAATAACTTCGGATGTCAGTTTTTCATTCCTGTTCCAACGCTCTATTTCGTGTTTTGCTGGAATTGTTATCCATTCTATTTCTTTGAATGTAAAGGGTCCTAATTCACTCACGTCACCAAAACCTGTTTTGTCAAATCCACCAAAATGGAATGCATACGTTCGGTCTGTCAGTAGGAATTTGATGTATGCCGCATGGATTGTAATTTTTTCGTTTTCAATTGCTGAAAAGAATTTAAACCATTTTGCATTGTTCATATAGGAAGTCCGTTTTAAGATTTCCTTTTCCAGCTTATTTTTAGTAATGGAATAATTATCTGACTCCATGTCTGATTTTTTAGTATTGATCCTCACAAATATATCGAAAATACCAACAGGAAAAACGCACTTAAAAGTTTTGAAGAACCAGATCCCGGATGAAGTGTATTTGTACATTTCATTCTCTTTAAGCTGATTGCGTCTTTGAGCTGCTTACTATTATCACTATATCATAAATGGTATTTCTCATAAAATTACAGTTACGTCCGACATAGACGATCAAATGTAATCAGATCAGTAATTTTCCATCTCCCAGTCAAAGTCTATTGCTTTGAAATCGTGATCTATATAATTGTATTGACTTACTAAAGTGTTCATATCTATATCTCGTTTAGCAGGATCTAGAATTAACCAAAGTGTTTCGTCTATTTCATTTAAGTTGTCTGTAATACATGTCTTTAATTTGTTTTGCAGATAAAAACTATAATGCAACCCGGCAGAAAAACCTTCTGCCATCCCTCCGTTTGGATACGTCAGTTTATAAACTTCCTTTCTAAAAAGGAACAAATTATTATACAACCAACTTATATTTATCGGTCTTTCATTAATATGCGCTGTCATGTTCGGATACAGTGAAATGATAGTCTCTCTGACTTTTTCAGATAGCACTGCATTTTCATGATCTTCTCGGTCATAAAGGAACTCACCTTGTACTAAATAATCCAGATTGGTCAACTTTTTTAACCGTTTCGCTCTGTCCACACTTTCCTTATCACCTGAAATGAAATCTTTTATTTGAACAAGGGGATCTATATTTTTTTTTGCAAGTCCGAATGCGTCAAGTAATGACTCCATTTGTTCTAGTCTGAGATTTGCCGGTTTACTATTCTTATTATGAGGAAGTGCCCACAAATATTGATAATCTAAAATTTTATATAATAAGTCTTTTGCTGTCATATTGTAAAGGTATATAACGCTGCTCTTCGCAACATCGGGAATTTTATAAAAAAAGAATCTGAGAGATTGGAATAAACGGAGTATTTTTTAAGAACGAAATCAGTTGTTAATTACAATGGTTATTATTATTGGGAAACTCTTCTTCATTCCATTTTTCAAATACTGTATTCCCGGCGGAATCATCACTTGTATAGGAACTCCATTTAAAACTACACTTTGAACATTCATAAATTATGTAATTGTAATAGCCATCACAGCCAAAGCCAACTTTAATCAAATGCGCTATAGTAGGGATTTGGTTGTATTTGCATTTGATTTCACAATCGCAAACCGCCTCTTTACAATTGTCTTTCGCCAAATGAAATTCTATTTCTTCTGCAATTTTTGTGAGTTGTCCGGTTAGCAAACGCGGGTTGACTAAAATGTAGAATTTCCCCATAAACGGTAATTCTGAAATGTCATTTTGGTATGACTTTAGTAACACATACAATTCACTAAAATTGAAATTTTCGTTTTCGGCTTCAATTCGAACTAACTTTTTAAAATCATCTAAAATTTCGTTGTATACTTCCGATTGCTTTAATCCATTGTCCATTTTATTAAAACGGACCCAGTCTGTTTGAATTAAGTTATCCAAAAACGCTTTTATTCTATTCATAAGTTATCAAAATAGTAGTATATTATCCTATGGTTTTATAACAATTGAAACTTGGTAGAGTTTATGAATTCAATTTATCACATTGTGTAATTTCCTCCCATCTTTTCAAGATCAAATCCGTATAAATTTCTTTTTCTAAACCATAAGAACCTAACGCAAAACCATCATTCCACTCTACCAAAGCAGTTTCTCCGTTTTTCAGAATTCCAAAATCAATTCCATAACCACTTGTTCTTTCATTTGAATTTTCAAACTCTTTAATAGCTGTCTCTACTGTATCCATATTCAATTGGATAGTTTCATTTCCACTGTAATTTTTTATCCCTACTATTTCAGATTCATTAACAAAAACTCGAAATTCGGAAAGCCATTCTACGACAGGTGAACAGAATAATTCCGTCTCTTTTGGAAGCGATTGTAAATTGAGAAGATCATAATTCGATTGGATCACAAAACCGGTGAAAAGTTTGGCTTTAGATTTCGGTTTCACGAAAACATTAATTAAATCATCGTTACCATTCATTATTAATTTTCTTACAGTCGTTTCCCAAATATTTCTCTTTAGATATTTTCTTAGGCTTTCAGGATATGATGATGGTAACTGGGTGCTTCGTTTTTTGAAAATATGTGACATACTGATGTGATCACCAACTACAAAAGTTTCTCTATTAATCTGCAACTGATCACGTAGAAGGCGTTTGATCGTAAAAAACTCACAGTCAATCCCTCTTGATTCCAAAACCTTTTTTACCCCTTCAAATTCAGGTTCCGTTTTACGATTCCCATATTCTTGAATATAAGCCTTTTTAATCATTTTAAAAAAATAAAATTCAGGATAAATTTATTATTAATTTTTATTATCCAGAGGATACTTTTAAAATATGTTTCAATTTTTATTTATTGAAAACCAAAATATAAAAAGTCAATAATATAGATTTTTCCGAGCTATATTAATTGTTGTCTCCTTCCATTGGAATACTTTTTTTTGTATCTATATTTCAGGACGGGACAAAATATAAAACAAAAAAACTCCAACATTTCTGTTGGAGTTTTTAAATTCTGTGGGCGATGAGGGGTTCGACCCCCAGACCACTTCCGATAAAATCGGAATGCTCCAAACCAACTGAGCTAATCCCAAAAGATGTAAAACAAAAAAACTCCAACATTTCTGTTGGAGTTTTTAAATTCTGTGGGCGATGAGGGGTTCGAACCCCCGACCACTTCCGATAAAATCGGAATGCTCCAAACCAACTGAGCCAATCCCAAAAGGCATAAAACAAAAAAACTCCAACATTTCTGTTGGAGTTTTTAAATTCTGTGGGCGATGAGGGGTTCGAACCCCCGACCCCCTCGGTGTAAACGAGGTGCTCTGAACCAGCTGAGCTAATCGCCCTTATGTTTCAACCAACATACTTGTTGCTGATTGCGGGTGCAAATATAGACAAGTTATTCGACTTTACAAGTGTTTTAAAAAAATAATTACTCTTTTTTTACATCTTTTACGACCACCCTGTCGCTATAATTGATCACCTCTACTATAATATCCTCATTCTTAGCATTTCTACCTTCAACAATATATAACTTTCCTTTATCCATAGGAACGTTACTTTTTGAAAAATCGACATCTCCATGCTGTAAGGTCTTTTTAATATCCTCTAATGACACCCAATTTTCAGCAAATTTTGCCGTGGTTGCATCCGAATACGTAATCGGCTTACTTCTCAGATCCTTTAAAACCCGACAGTTGGGCAAATAGCAAAACTCCGTTTTTTTCTCTTTAAAGAAAAATGCCAGGAACATCGATCCCAATAATAAACCAAATAAATAATACGCCAGACGGAATTTGAATTTCATAATCTTTTAATTTGCTGCAAAAGTACTATTTGTTTAGCGCTATGCCAAACAACAGTTGCTAAAAAACAATCAGGTTGATATCGCGGTACGGAATCGAAAACCAATCGGATATCGATCGGTTGGTCAGAATACCGTGATAAAAGTAAATCCCGTTCTTTAGCGAGCGATTGCAACGGATCGCACTTTCCACACCGCCATCTTCGGCAATTTGAAGCAGGAACGGCGTAATAATATTACTAATCGACATCGAAGCTGTTTTGGAATAGCGCGATGGTATATTCGGCACACAATAATGCACCACATTATGCTTGATAAAAGTCGGCTTTTCGTGCGTGGTGATTTCTGACGTTTCAAAGCAACCACCGGTATCAATACTGACATCGATAATAATGGCACCACGTTTCATATTTTCGACCATCGTTTCCGATACGATAATCGGAGCGCGGTTCTTCCCTTTCATACATCCGATGGCTACATCGCAACGCATTAAAGATTTTAGTAGTGATTTTTCTTGTATGGTAGACGTAAAGATACGTTGGTTTAAGGTATTTTGTAATCGGCGTAGTTTGGTAATCGAATTGTCAAATACTTTTACACTAGCGCCTAATCCGATGGCTGTCCGCGCTGCATATTCGGCTACGGTTCCCGCACCAAGGATTACAACTTCTGTGGGACGTACGCCGGTTATATTTCCCAGTAAAAGTCCTTTCCCAAATGATTGGTTGATCATCAACTCTGCCGCGATCAGTACCGATGCGGTACCGGCAATTTCACTTAGCGATTTTACCGCCGGATACGAGCCGTCTTCATCCCGGATAAATTCAAATGCCAGTGCGGTGACTCTTTTTTCAGCCAAAGCTTCAAAATAAGCTTTGCGTTGCGTTTTAAGCTGTATTGCCGAAATCACCAGTGTTTGCGGATTCATCAGGTGAATTTCATCTATCGTAGGTGGCTCTACTTTTAAAATCATCGGACAACTAAAAATCTTTTTTCGATCTTTTGTAATTTCCGCACCCGCCTCGCTATATTCCCGATCCGTAAAACTGGAACTCTCCCCTGCTCCGGACTCAATCAAAACGCGATGCCCGTGAAATGTCAGCGAATTAACCGCATCCGGTGTCAGACATATTCTTCGTTCCTGGTAAGAGATCTCTTTGGGTATCCCGATAAAAAGTTCACCTTTTTGTTTGGCGATTTCTAACTTTTCTTCTTGTGGAAGTAATTGTTGTCTGGTAAATGGGGTCAATGACATGATTTTACGCAATAATTTGCACTAATGTACAACTTTTTTTGTGATAAATAACTTATTAATGACTGACTTACAGGCTAATTTCGCAGTTCCAGTAACCGCTTACCGCCTGGTAGTAATTTTATATGGATAGCCGCATGATCGATCGGAATCAGATTGGGTGTTTTTTCCGGCCATTCAATAAAACACCAGTCACCCGAATAGAAATATTCGTCGATTCCCATATCGTACGCTTCCTCTTCGGTATGCAACCGATACAGATCGAAATGATAAATGCGTTCACCATTGTGACCTTCGTATTCGTTAACCAGTGAAAAAGTCGGGCTACTCGCCATATCCCGCACGCCTAATTCACTGACCAAAGCTTTGATCAATGTCGTTTTTCCCACACCCATTTCGGCATGAAACGTAACTACTTTTTTCAGGTTTTGTGACAAGATTTGTCGGGCCACATCCTGAATCTCTTCCAGCGCGAAAGTTCTTTGCATACTGCTCTCCATATTGAACAAATATAATTATTTTATTCAAACGATATTACATAATTTCCTACATTAAATCGGATCAAAAAAGGGCTTTTTTAGCCCTTTCTGTTTTTTATTTCGGATTAAAGATCAACAATGGAATGATCATCTCCTCTAGCGAGATTCCCCCGTGTTGGTACGTATTGCGGTAGTAACTCACATAATGATTATAATTGTTTACATACGCCAAAAACAGGTCATTTTTGGCAAAAATATACGAACTACTCATATTGATCGCCGGCAAACCAATTTTCTTCGGATCTTTTACCGCATACACATCTTTATCTTCATACGTCAGACTTCGACCGGTTTTATAACGTAGGTTCAAACTTGTATTTTTGTCACCAATTACTTTCGATGGGTTTTTACAGTTAATGGTTCCGTGGTCGGTGGTTAATATCAACTTAAATCCCAGTTGTTGCGCCTGCTGTATAATTTCCAGTAACGGCGAATTTCGGAACCAGCTCAGCGTTAACGAACGATAGGCTTTGTCGTTCGATGCCAACTCTTTTACAACATCCATTTCGGTTTTCGCATGGGATAACATATCCACAAAATTGTAGACAATCGTGGTCAGATCATTATTTTTTAAGGTCTTAAAGTTATCGACCAGCTTTTTACCGTCTTTAAAATTCGTAATTTTATAGTATTCCTGTTTGATGTCGATACGCAGTCGTTTTAACTGTTCCGCTAAAAATTCGCCTTCGAACAGATTTTTACCGCCTTCGTCCACATCGTTTTTCCAGTATTGCGGATACATTTTTTCCATATCCAAGGGCAATAATCCGGAGAATATCGCATTACGGGCATATTGTGTTGCCGTTGGTAAAATCGAATAATAACTAATCTCTTTTTCCAGTTTATAATGATTGTTTACGACGCCTTCAAAGGCTTTCCATTGATCATAACGTAAGTTGTCGATCACCACAAATAATATCGGTGCTTCTTTTTTACGGATTTCAGGCACCACCATTTCTTTAAATAACTGATGGGACATTATGGGCGCATCGGCTTTCGGATCAAACCAACTTTGGTAGTTCTTTTCGATAAATTTACCGAATTGAGAATTGGCTTCCAACTTCTGACTTTCCAAAATTTCGACCATACTCTGGTCTTCGATATTTTCGAGTTCCATTTCCCAAAACACCAATCGTTTGTACAGGTCAATCCAATCTTCAAAAGAATTCACCATCGCCATATCCATAGCAATTTTCCGGAATTCCTTCTGATAATCCAGCGTCGTTTTTTCGGAAATCAGTCGGGAATGATCCAGGTTTTTTTTAAGACTTAATAAAATCTGATTTGGATTTACCGGCTTGATCAGATAATCGGCTATCTTAGAACCAATTGCTTCTTCCATGATATATTCTTCTTCACTTTTCGTGATCATAATCACCGGTACCGCCGATTTTTTCTCTTTAATTTCGGACAACGTCTCCAGTCCGCTTAAACCAGGCATGTTCTCATCCAGAAAAACAATATCGAAATTTTCTTCGTCGAATATATCGATTGCATCCTGACCGTTGTTACAGGTTGTAACGCTATATCCTTTTTTCTCCAGAAATAATATGTGCGGCTTTAACAAATCAATCTCGTCATCTACCCAAAGTATTTTAATCGTGCTCATATGTGCTTGGTTTAGTAATTCTACTGCAATTTATTGTTTTAAGAACTCAACGAGGTTAAATTTATTATAAAACTAATCCCGGTTTATCGTTATTTTTCACGCCTTTCGCTATATCCATTCCGATGCGGTTTCGTATTGCTCCGGGAAATACGTCAGATATTGTACCATTCGCGGTTTTGTTCCGTGGTTAGCACTCGCACAATGCGGTAAAGCCTGATGCCAGATCACAAAATCGCCTGCTTTTCCGGTAACCGGAATGGCTTCTAAAGTTTGTAAAGCAACTTCCCGCGGGTTCTCCTCTTCTTTTAAACCTGACATCCATTTGCCTATTTCGTTATGAAAACCGGGTACGCAATGAAAAGCACCATCTTCCGGCCCGCAATCCGTAAGATACAACAAGCCCTGTAATCCAAGCGGAATCGGTTGTTTTAAGCTGACATCCCAATGCAGCGGACTTCCTAAAAAGTGATACGAATCGGTTTCCGGCGGATTAAAGCTTACTTTATCGATGGTTTTAAAAATTTTATCCGTGCCATATAATTGTTCATACGCTTTGCGAATACGTTCGGAACTACGGTTTTTGTTTAGTATCGGATGATCGGAAAAAGTCAGCATCAAGCCTCTTTGTCCTTCATGCTGTCGGTACCAACCGTCACGATCTTCCGGTTTTCGATCTAAAAATTCCCATATGGCGCGAACGGTGGCGTTACAATCTTCTTCCGAAATAGCATTTCGCACAACCACATAACCATTGGTTTCCCAAAATTGCAAATCGGCTTCCGATAAAACATCCGTTGTCATTGTTTCCGATTGCAATCTGTCATCGGTATGACGGCTTGCGATCCAATCGTAAAACTGATGCAATTCCGGTTTTTCAAAATACAGGTAACGCATGACTTCTTCTATTCCGATACCATAGCGGTAAAGCGTTTCCAATTCCTGATTCCAACTTTCCGGATTGGCTTTTTCAGGATATAAAGCCCGCGTCCAGAGTTGTTCTAAAATCTGATATTCCATAAGGTTTCTAAAAATCGTACTCAAAAATAAAGATTTTTATTACTAATTAACTTTTAGACCGATACTTTTACACTCAAAATGCACTATTATTTTGATTCACACAATCCTCTTTACAAAGAATTTCGTTTTCATCAGTTTGGACACTTTTGTAAAAAGTAAAGACAGCCCTCTTGTTCATCCTAAAAATAATGTATCTTTACCGTCATGAAATGGTTAACAGTCCTTTTATCGTTCTACTTTGTCCTGCTCGCCAGCATACCTTGTGCGGATGCAGCGACGGGTCATACCCATTTCCGGGTACAAAACGAAACACCTGTTGACCATGAAGGACATTCGCACGAAAAACAAGGCGATTTGTGTTCTCCATTTTGTGTATGCAACTGTTGCGGAGCGCAAATTATGAATTATGCTCCTGTAATTGCTTTCGCAGTACAACCAATCACTCCTGTAATTACAACACCTACACCAAGTTACCAGTCCGTATTCTATTCCGGTTACTATGGTAGTATCTGGCAACCCCCTCAATTGGTATAATAACCCTGCAATAGCGGGGTAAGAAGTCATGTAGCATTGCTACCCGATACAGGCATTTCCTGCCTATTCTTATTTATATTATACCAAAACATGCTTGATAAAATAATTCATTTTAGTATCAACAATAAATTTATTGTTGGACTATTTACCCTTATATTAGTAGCGGTGGGTGGCTATTCGGCCTACACCCTCCCTATTGACGCTTTACCCGATATTACCAATAATCAGGTACAGATCATCACCAGTTCCCCTACACTGGCTACCCAGGAGGTCGAACAATTTATTACCTACCCGATCGAACAGGCGGTAAAACCGATTCCAAAAATCGTCGAATTGCGCTCCATCAGCCGCTTTGGACTGAGTGTTGTAACCGTTGTTTTTGAGGAAAGTGCCGATATTTACTGGGCGCGCGCTCAAATTTCGGAACGTCTTAAAGAAGCCGAAAACACCATCCCAAGAGGTGTCGGATCGCCCGAAATGGCTCCGGTGAGTACCGGTTTGGGTGAAATCTACCAATATGTGGTTTTCCCTGAAAAAGGTTATGAAGAAAAATACGATGCTACACAACTGCGTACCATTCAGGATTGGATCATCAAGCCACAATTAATCGGTACCAAAGGTGTCGCGGAAGTTAACACGCTTGGCGGTTACCTGAAACAATATGAAATTGCCGTTCAGCCCGACAAGCTGAAAAGTATGAATACCACCATTTCGGAGATATTCGATGCCCTCGAAGTCAACAATGAAAATACCGGCGGTGCTTATATCGACAAAAAACCGTATGCCTATTTTATCCGTGGTATCGGAATGGTAAACGGTATCGACGACATCAATAAAATCGTGGTTAAAAACCAAAATGGTATTCCAATCCTTATCCGCGATGTAGCCCAGGTCCGCATTGGCAGTAGTATTCGTTACGGCGCTGTGACCAAAGACGGCAAAGGCGAAGAAGTGAGCGGTATGGTGATGATGCTAAAAGGCGAAAACAGCGGTCAGGTGGTAACCCGTGTAAAGGAAAAAATGGAGCAGATTAAAAAATCGCTTCCTGAAGGTGTTTCAATCGAGCCCTTTATGGATCGTACCCAATTGGTCAATAAAGCGATCTCCACGGTAGAGAAAAACCTGATTGAAGGCGCCTTAATTGTAATTTTTATCCTGGTTTTACTACTCGGAAACTGGCGCGCCGGCCTGGTTGTCGCTTCGGTTATTCCACTTTCGTTACTATTTGCCATTTCGATGATGCGTTTGTTTGGCGTTAGCGGTAACCTGATGAGCCTTGGAGCGATCGATTTTGGACTAATTGTAGACGGAGCCGTCATTATAGTCGAAGCGATTATTCACCGATTGCAGGTAGGTCGTAAGGGCGCACTCACCAAACAACAGATGAACGAAGAAGTTTTTCAGGCGGCTTCCAAAATCCGTAGTAGCGCGGCTTTCGGGGAAATCATTATCCTGATTGTGTATTTACCGATCCTCGCCTTGGTTGGCATCGAAGGAAAAATGTTTGGACCAATGGCACAAACGGTATCTTTTGCCATTTTAGGAGCCTTCATTTTGTCATTAACCTATGTCCCAATGATGAGTGCACTCGTCCTTAAAAAAGAAACCGGACATAAAAAGAATATCAGCGATACGATTATTGAAAAACTATATCACTTTTATGCACCCATTTTAGAAAAAGCCTTACGTGCCAAAGCCGTTATTATCGGTGTGGCGGTTGCTTTATTTGCTGCGGCATTACTCCTTTTCAATACACTGGGCGGCGAATTTATTCCGACGTTAGACGAAGGTGATATCGCGACACATCTGATCATCGCTTCTGGAAGTTCGTTATCGCAGGAAGTCGAAGCGACTACCAAAGCCGAGCAGATTTTAAAAGCCAAATTCCCCGAAATCAAAATGATTGTAACGAAAATCGGTAGTGCCGAAATTCCAACCGATCCGATGCCGATAGAAGCCGGCGATATGATCATTCTTCTAAAAGACAAAGACGAATGGACTTCGGCTACGACTAAAGAAGAGCTGATGGAAAAAATGGAAAAGGCGTTGGAAGATATTCCGGGCGCAACAACCGAGTTTTCCCAACCGATTCAAATGCGTTTTAACGAGTTGATGACTGGCGTACGAAGCGATGTCGCCATTAAAATCTTTGGTGAAGATATCGATATGCTCGTTAGCAAAGGAGACGAAGTAATGCAGCTGATCCAGGGAATACCGGGCGTTTCGGATGCCAAACTGGAACGTGTGGCCGGTTTACCGCAAATTACTGTTCGCTACAATAAGGACAAAATGGCATTATACGGTTTAAAAATCGGTGATCTGAATAAAGTAATCCGAATGGGATTTGCCGGTGAAGCTGCCGGATTGGTCTATGAAGGTGAAAAACGCTTTGATCTTGTGGTACGTCTGGAAAGCGACAGTCGTCAGGATATTTCCAATTTAAAGGCTCTTTATATCACCTTGCCGTCCGGAAATCAGATTCCGCTGGAACAGGTTGCTGATATTAATTATGAGGATGGACCAATGCAAATTAGTCGTGAAGATGGTAAGCGTCGTATCGTGGTTGGTTTTAACGTACGTGGTACGGATGTCAAATCGGTCGTGGAAAAAATCCAGCAAAAACTTGATGCCCGACTTAAACTTCCGGATGGCTACTATGTGACCTATGGTGGTCAGTTTGAAAACCTTATTGAAGCCAATAAACGACTTGCAGTAGCCGTTCCGGTAGCATTAGCTATGATCTTTATTCTCTTATACTTTACTTTTAAATCAGTACACCAATCTATATTGATTTTCACAGCAATTCCATTGGCCGCAATCGGTGGTGTTTTTGCACTTTGGTTACGGGATATGCCTTTTAGTATTTCAGCCGGAGTGGGCTTTATCGCCCTATTTGGTGTCGCCGTACTCAACGGAATTGTACTGATCGGTTATTTTAACCAGTTAAAAAATGAAGGAATGACCAATATTTACGACCGGATTCGCGAAGGAACCAAAGTGCGACTACGACCGGTAATTATGACCGCAGCTGTGGCTTCATTAGGTTTTCTTCCGATGGCAATCAGTTCCAGTGCCGGTGCCGAAGTGCAAAAACCATTGGCAACCGTGGTTATTGGCGGATTGGTAACAGCAACCTTGCTAACCTTAATTGTACTTCCGATTTTGTATCTCTATTTTGAAAAAGAAACTCCAAAAAATAATACGGATAATCCGGAAAATAACGCGTTATGAAGATGACATTCAATATAAAAACGGATAGTATTTTATTTAAACATACTATTCACATAATAGCTATTTTAGCATTAATTATCAAACCTATAAACACTACTGCACAAACAAATCTATCATTAAAAGAAGTGGTCGAAACGGGTATAAAAAACAACCTGGGCATTCAGGCTTCCGAACTGGAAAGCAAGATGCACAATCAGTTGACGCGTTCGGCTTTTGAGATTCCGAAAACCGAATTATCCGGTACGTTTGGACAGATTAATTCGAATGCTAAGGATAAAAATTTTGGCGTTTCCCAAAGCTTTAACCCGTTTCAATATGGTGCCAAAAAGAAATGGCTCAACGAAAACAATGTCGCCGGACAATTAAAAGTCAAAGCCACACAACAGGATATCACGTTTAACATCCGTCAGGCATGGAATACCATGTTGTTTTATACCAAACAAAACCAATTGCTGAACCAACAAAACCTATTGATGGAAAAATTTGTACGATCGGCTTCCCTAAAATTCCAAACAGGTGAAAGTAATTCACTCGAAAAGACCATTGCGATTGCCAAGCAACAGGAATTACAACAACTGATCAAACAAAACGAAGCCAAATTATGGGTGGAAAAGTCAAAAATCAAAACCCTGATCAACAGGGATTCCGACTTCACTCCTGCTGATACTGTTTTTGCTCCGATGGTGACATTGGCAGTAGCCGACAGTTCGCGATTAAAACAGAACAGCAACCTGCAATTGGCGGCGCAACAAATTCAGATTGCCGAAGCAGCCAAAAAGGTCGAAAAGTCCGCTTTTTTCCCGGATATTACCGCGGGCTATGCGATTCAATCCATTACTGGTACTCAGGAAATAAACGGACAAAGTGTAGACTATGACAATGCCTTGCGTTTTCAGACGTTTTCGGTAGGTATTGCTATTCCGATTTTTGCCGGTAGTACCGTTGCTAAAACCAAAGCCGCTCAAAGCAATATCGAAATGCAGCAAAAAAATGCCGCTTATGTCGAAAGTCAGTTAAAAAGTCAGTTCCAACAACAGTTTGAAGAATTAAAAACCTATCAGTCTCTGGTCGATTATTATCAGGGTACCGCTTTACCAAATGCTAAAAAAATCAGTACCAATGCGACAAAGGCCTATCAAAACGGTGATATTTCGTATGTAGAATACGTTCAAAGCATCGAAACCGCCTTAACCATCCGACTGAATTACAGCAATGCCATCCACAATTACAATCAAACTGCGATTAATATCCAGTATTTAATCCATCAATAATACCATGAAAAAATTCCATATACTATACCTCAATATTGCCGGCCTTCTAATTATCGGAACCGTATTGTATTTCAGTTTACGCCATGATCATAGCAGTGAAGACGGTCATGATCATACCCAAACGGAAACTGCGGAAAAACCCGGAGCGGATAAAGAAGTTGAATTGAATGAAGCCCAATTTAAAGCAGCCGGCGTAACATTGGGAACCTATTCTCTAAAAAACCTTAGCGAAGTTATTAACGCCAACGGTTATACCAAACTGCCACCACAAAACCAGGCCGATGTTTCGGTTCATTTACAGGGTGTTGTTAAAACGATTTCGGTGATCGAAGGACAATTTGTACGAAAAGGTCAGGTTCTGGCAACCATAGAAAGCCCGGAATTCACTAAATTGCAGGAAGCGTATCTGACATCGAAAAGCAATCTTGAATTTTTAAGTCAGGAGTTCGAAAGACAAAAAACACTAAGTGAGGAAGAAGTCAATTCGAAAAAAGTATTCCAGAAAACAAAAGCGGAATACCAGATCGAAAAGGCGCGTTTTAATTCTTTAAAACAACAGTTAAGCGTTCTTAATATACAATCGGGTAATACGGCTGTGGCTACGGTTCCCATATTGGCCCCTATTTCGGGTTATACGACCGAAATTAATGTAAAAATAGGAAGTAATGTCGAAGTCGGTAAACCGATTCTTAGCATTGTGGACAATTCTAAATTACATGTCGACTTATTGGTTTACGAAAAAGATCTGCATAAAGTAAAACAGGGTCAGAATGTACAATTAGTACTTACCAATCAGGACAATACCGTAATTAGGGGAACGATTTTTAGTATCGGTAAGGCATTTGAAAATGAAACCAAATCAGTCGCAGTACATGCCGACATCAATAACGAGAAAAACGCATTGATTCCGGGAATGTATGTCAACGCGTTAATCGATATCGGGACAAATACCGTTAATGCCCTACCAGTGGAAGCTATTGTAAAGGCAGATGGTCGTGAATTTATGTTTGTCCTGGAAAAAGGCCATGAAGAACCGGAACACGATACGGAAAAAGGACATTCCCATGACGATGGCCATAAGCATGATGACGCCGAAGGAAACCGTTTTCATTTCCGCCGAGTGGAAGTAAAAACCGGAACTTCGCAATTGGGCTATATTCAGGTTACGCCATTAACAAAAGTCGCTCCTGATGCTAAAATTGTTTTAAAAGGCGCTTATTATATCCAAAGTCATCTATTAAAAACAGAAGGTGGTGGCGGTCATTCGCATTAAATCAAAAAAAATGGAAAACTTTTTAAAAATATACTTACCCGTTTACCTTTTGTTATATCTATTGGTAACTTTTGTGATTCCTACCTATCGAACGTATAAACAAACCGGTATTAATCCGGTAACGTTCGGGAATCGGGATAACGCCCATGATTATATCGGTTTTGTTATGAAATTTTTAATTGTACTACTGTTTATCGCAGTAGTGCTCTTTTCCTTTGGTGGCAAACTGTATCATTATTCTGTTCCGGTACCCTATCTTGAAAACGAATATCTAAAAATTATCGGGCTATTCCTGATTCATATCGCCTTGTTATGGGTGATGATCGCACAATATCAGATGCAAAATTCATGGAGAATCGGTATAGATGAAATGCATAAAACCGAATTGCGTACCAACGGTATTTTCGGAATAAGCCGAAATCCTATCTTTTTAGGAATGATCATTAGTATCTTAGGGCTTTTTATGATAGTTCCCAATGCCTTGACATTTTTTACAGCACTAGCGACTTATTTTATTATTCAAGTACAGGTACGACTGGAAGAAGCCTTTCTGGCAAAGCAACATCCGGTTGATTATCCAAAATACAAGCAAAAAGTAAAACGTTTTTTATAACCCTTAATCCGAACAAAATGAGAATTTTATTTTTAATTACCTTTATGATGCTTACTTCATTTACAGTAAACGCACAGGCACAAAAAGCTGTTATTAAAACAACTATCACCTGTGATCATTGTAAAGAATGTGAAACCTGCGGACAATTGTTTGAAAAAAAACTAATCCGTCAGAAAGGAGTACAAATGGTAGCGCTTAATGAAAAAGAAATGACCATTACCGTATTTTTTAACGCCAAAAAAACAGATCTTCCTACTATACGAACTGCTATTAGTCAGCTGGGTTATGATGCCGACGATGTGAAGGCCGATCCAAAAGCTTATGAAGCCTTAGACGGTTGCTGCAAAGTATAAAAAACGGATGATCATTTTTATTCCTAATCCGGAAGTATTATGAAAAATGAAACACACAAACACGCTACAAACGGAGCAGATTGCTGTTCTGTTGCTGCTAAAAAAAATAACCCCAAAAAACAAACTCATGATCACGACCATGATCATGGACACGATCACAATCACGATGAGGCTGCCGGATGGAAAATGTTTCTGCCGGCAATCCTGTCGTTCGTATTGCTAATGATCGCAATTGGAATAGATAACTACTTCCCTATCGCAGTATTCACCGGTTGGGTTCGTATAGGATGGTACGTATTAGCCTATTTACCCGTAGGCTGGCCGGTACTAAAAGAAGCGATCCAAAACATGCGTAACGGAGCCTTTTTTACCGAATTCTTCCTGATGTCGATCGCAACACTGGGGGCTTTCTATATCGGAGAATATCCCGAAGGTGTAGCCGTAATGCTGTTTTATGCAATCGGAGAACTGTTCCAGACACTAGCCGTAACCCGTGCAAAATCGAATATTAAAGCCTTATTGGATCAAAGGCCGGACACCGCTACGGTTATAGTCGATGGTAATCCGATAACGAAAAAAGCAGCAACCATAACCATTGGTGAAATTATCCAGCTAAAACCGGGCGAAAAAGTAGCTTTGGACGGTATCTTGCTATCCGATTTGGCCACTTTTAATACCGCTGCTTTGACCGGCGAAAGTAAACCCGATACCAAACGTAAAGGTGACACGGTTCTTGCTGGAATGATCAACCTCAACACTTCCGGTTTGGTTGAAGTAACAACTGCGTATACCGACAGTAAATTGTCCAAAATCCTGGAGATGGTTCAGGAAGCAACGGCCAAAAAAGCCCCAACAGAATTGTTTATCCGTAAATTTGCGAATATCTACACCCCTATAGTGGTGTTTCTGGCCATCGGAATTTACCTGTTACCGATGCTTTTTGTTTCCGATTATAATTTTAACGACTGGCTCTACCGCGCACTCGTATTTCTGGTAGTTTCCTGTCCGTGTGCCCTGGTTATCTCTATTCCATTGGGCTATTTCGGCGGAATTGGTGCCGCCAGTAAAAACGGAATATTGTTTAAAGGCTCTACGTTTTTAGACACTATGGCTTCTATTCAGGCCGTAGTGATGGACAAAACCGGAACATTAACCAAAGGTGTTTTTAAGGTACAAGAGGTAGTTGCTTCGGGCTATACAGAACAAGAACTGGTACACTATACCGCTGCTTTGGAAACACATTCTACACATCCGGTAGGTACGGCAATTATTGCGTATGCAAATGGTGGAGAAAAAGGTATTTCCGTAACCGAAGTGGAAGAAATTGCAGGACACGGACTAAAAGGTCGTATAAATGGTAAAACCATTCTGGCCGGAAATGTCAAATTGCTTCAAAAATTTAAGATTTCCTACGATACGGCTATTGAAAATACACCTTATACCATTATTACCGTTGCCATAGACGGGCAATATGCCGGTTATTTTCTGATTTCGGATGAGATCAAGGAAGATGCGTCTCAGACCATTGCTAATCTTCACCAACTGGGCATTCAAACCGTGATGCTATCGGGTGATAAACAAGCCGTTGTATCGGCAGTAGCTAATGAATTGCGCATTGATACGGCCTATGGCGATTTGTTACCGGAAGATAAAGTACGTCAGGTACAACAATTAAAAGACCGGAATTTAAAACTCGCCTTTGTGGGCGATGGCGTTAACGATGCTCCTGTAATTGCGTTGGCCGATGCCGGTATTGCAATGGGCGGACTAGGTAGCGATGCGACTATTGAAACCGCCGATATCGTCATTCAGAATGATCAACCATCTAAAATTTATACCGCAATTGCGATTGGTAAAAAAACCAAACAAATCGTATGGCAAAACATTGGTATGGCCTTTATTGTAAAAGCAATCATATTGATTCTTGGCGCCGGCGGACTCGCAACCATGTGGGAAGCCGTATTTGCCGATGTTGGTGTCGCTTTATTAGCGATCCTGAATGCCGTTCGGATTCAAAAAATGAAGTTTTAAAAACCAAAACCTGACAGGTTATTATCGTGATGATCATAAATCTATCAGGCCTCTCTAATTCTTCGCCGGCTTCTTCAAAAGGCACACCTGACAGGTTTTCAAAACTATCAGGTGTTATTTTTTGAGCAACAATCGTAAAATAGTATAACTCTTTCTCAAAATACTACAACAGTTCTATACATTCCGATCGATACCTTCGCATTTTAAATGAATGTATATGAAACCCTTATCTCCTATTGAAACCTGTAAACAATTGCGAAAACCGGATGGTGCAGCCGGAATTGCGATCGGTCGCGATATGAACCGTTCCAACCGTCTGATGTATACCGACCTTTTTACGTTACTCACCCTTAACGACCTCGACACCGTATTAGAAATCGGTTATGGAAACGGCATGCATTTTCCCGCTTATTTCGTGCCCGGAAAAGCCATCACCCTATACGGAATGGACTATTCGGAAGTAATGCATCAGGAAGCTTTGCAAAATAATGCTTCGTTTGTTGCTGTAGGATCCGTAATTCCGGAATATGGCGATATTATAAACTGCACCTATCCCGATAATAAATTTGATCATATTATAGCACTAAATACGGTTTATTTTTGGGAACCGTTGGAAAACTACCTGAGCGTACTTTTCCGTATTTTAAAACCCGGTGGAAAATTATATATCGGTTATCGTCCGAAACGCGTCTTACATCAGGTCGATTTTGTTCAGGAAGGCTTTGCGTTATACGATGAAGTTGTTTTAAATGAGCAACTGGAAAAAGCCGGTTTTGAAATTATACAGGAACACCAACATAACTATTCCAAAATGACGGTTAATGGTCAGCCGCTCGAAAGTACCGATCTGGTGACGGTTTGTATAAAAAAAGAGGCTTAAAAAGCCTCTTTTAATTTCTATCGTAAATTTAGAATTGTTTATTTTTTAACAAACTTTACAGTAGTCTGATTCACTTTAAGTAAATAGATACCTGCTGCCAAATTATCAACAGCTACAGTAGTACTTTCATTTGTAATTTTTCCGTTTATCACGATTCTTCCGTTACTGTCGTAAACCTGATATGCCGTTCCTGTAATTAATTCGTTATTTTTCGTATCAATCGTTAATTGATCAACTACAGGGTTTGGGTAAACCACAATCGATTTGTTTTGTTTAAATCCGTCTGTCGAAAGCGATGTTCCGTTTCCGATATATCTTGCAACAGCAAAATCATTCCCGGTATATCCAACCAAAATGATTTTATCGTCTGACTGGATTGCCATTGCCAAAGATTCACTATAGGTATTCGTACCAAAATCGGTTGTTACCTTACCAGAAGTTCCAAATGTTGTGTCAATCGAATAATCTGTATTTAATCGTGTAAGTGCAAATTTAGACGTCGCAGTAGTCGTAGTCGCATCAATTGCCGAACCCGCTAAAATAATTTTAGCATTACTATCCATTCCCATATCATAACACATATCGATAGTGCCTGGCGAAAAATCAATAGAACCTTGTAACGCTACGGTTCCACTAGCAGTTACTGTTCCATAATAATATTTATAATCGGTTGACGACCATCGGCTACTACCGCTAAAAAGGAAACTATCATCCGGTTTTAAAAGCATCGCATTGGTTTTATTGTCACTGGTTGTAAATGAATTGGATGCAAATCCATCGGAAGAAAAAGTAGTATCCAATGTTCCGTTGCTATTCAATCGGCAAACATATTGTCTGGAATATTGCATTGATCCGTTACCCGGTACATCACTCCATCCCACGGCTGTAATTTTTCCGTTCGATTTTAACGCCAAATCTTCTATACAAAAGGTAAATCCATTCGAATTACTTTCCGGAAATGGCAAATCAATTAATCGTCCGTTATTCCCAAATGTCGTATCTAAAATTCCGGAAGCCGTATAGCGTGCGAAAATTCCTCTGGATTCGTTCGTATTTAAAACCGAAGTACCACCAACGACTATGCTTCCGGTTACATGATGCACTTTAACAACTCTAAATTCATCGGCTCTTGCCGCAGTATTATAAATAGTAAAATTTGTAAATGCCTTCCCTCCTGTACCAAAGGTCGTATCAAGAGTTCCATTTGTATTTAAGCGTATTACGGCACCGGCTCTGTCACTTCCATTATCCGAATATCCCGCAATTACAATTTTTCCGTCCATCTGTAGGTCCATTGAATAGGCTCTGTCGTCACTACCACCTTGTAAATCGAACGACACTTTTCCATTGGTTCCAAATGTGGTATCAAGACTACCGTCGGCATTATAACGAACACAGGCAAAATCTTCACCGAAAACACTACTATACGTATAACCGGCAACAACAATTTTACCATCTTGTTGTAATGCTACTCCATGTGCTTTATCTGCGCCGCTGTTAATGGATGTTATTACTTTTCCTCCCGTTCCAAAAGTTGGATCCAGGCCTCCGTTTTGTGAAAAGGCACAAAAACCTGTCAATAAAAAACCTAATTGTAATAGTTTGTTCATATGTTTAAAATGTTTGTTTTTATATTTAATCTCATTTTAGAGAAATAAAAAATCGCGCCAAAAGTAGTATTAAATTTTCTTACAAATATCATATTGTCAGACAATTTTTTACCGTATAATTACTGAATTTGACACCTAAAAAAATACAAAAAAACACCAATAACTTTTTTTATACCGATCTTAAATCATATTCGTTACAAATAACTATTTGCATAAAAAAAACCGCTTTGCAGCGGTTTTTTATAACATATTAATTTCCTTATCCTCGGATCAGTTTTTTGTATTTGATACGTGTTGGTGTTACATCGCCACCAAGACGTTTCTTTTTGTTTTCTTCGTAATCGGAGAAACTTCCTTCAAAGAAATATACCTGTGAATCGCCTTCGAAAGCCAGGATATGCGTACAAATCCTGTCCAGGAACCAACGGTCGTGGGAAATAACCACCGCACATCCGGCGAAATTTTCCAAACCTTCTTCCAACGCACGAAGCGTGTTGATATCCAAGTCGTTCGTTGGCTCATCCAGTAGCAATACGTTTCCTTCTTCTTTTAAGGTCATCGCCAAATGCAAACGGTTACGCTCTCCTCCGGAAAGTGTTGCAACTTTTTTGTTTTGATCACTTCCTCCAAAGTTAAATCGGGACAAATACGCTCTTGAGTTTACCTGACGGCCACCCATCATTACCAATTCCTGACCGTCGCAGAAGTTTTCCCAGATGGATTTATTCGGATCGATATTTGAGTGCGACTGATCGACATAAGCGATCTTGGCCGTATCTCCAATAACAAACTCTCCGTTATCCGGTGCTTCTTCTCCCATGATCATTCGGAAGATCGTTGATTTACCGGCACCATTCGGACCAATAATTCCTACGATTCCCGCTTGTGGCAAGGTAAAGTTTAGGTTTTCATATAATAGTTTGTCACCAAAAGCTTTCGAAACATTTTTCGCTTCGATTACATTGGTTCCCAAACGCGGACCATTCGGGATGTAGATCTCTAATTTCTCATCCAGTTCTTTTTGGTCTTCGTTTAATAATTTATCGTAGTTCTGTAAACGGGCTTTTTGTTTGGTCTGACGCCCTTTGGCTCCCTGACGTACCCAGTCTAACTCACGTTCTAATGTTTTTCTACGTTTGGAAGCTACTTTTTCCTCTTGCTCCATACGTTTTGATTTCTGATCCAACCAAGACGAATAGTTTCCTTTCCACGGAATACCTTCACCACGGTCCAGTTCTAAAATCCATCCGGCTACGTTATCCAGGAAATAACGGTCGTGGGTTACGGCAATTACCGTTCCGGCATATTGTTGTAAGTGTTGCTCCAACCATAGTACGCTTTCCGCATCCAGGTGGTTGGTTGGCTCATCCAATAACAATACATCCGGTTGTTGTAATAACAAACGACATAAAGCGACACGACGACGCTCACCTCCGGACAATACTTTGATTGGGGTATCCGGCTCCGGTGTACGCAAGGCATCCATCGCGATTTCCAGTTTGGTATCCAATTCCCACGCTCCTACCGCATCGATTTTGTCCTGAAGTTCGGCCTGACGGTCCATTAACTTCTGCATCTTGTCGGCATCTTCGTATACTTCCGGTAAACCGAACATATCGTTGATTTTATTAAACTCATCCAAAATCGCTACCGTTTCGGCTACACCTTCGCGTACGATTTCAATAACGGTTTTGGTTTCGTCCAATAGTGGTTCCTGCTCTAAATATCCTACCGTATAACCTGGTGCGAATACTACATCACCCTGGTAGTTTTTATCTACTCCGGCAATAATTTTTAATAAGGATGATTTACCAGAACCGTTTAATCCCAGGATACCAATTTTAGCACCGTAGAAAAAGCTCAGGTAAATGTCTTTTAAAACCTGTTTGTTCGTGCTCGAGTAGGTTTTACTTACGCGAGACATCGAAAATATTACTTTCTTATCGTCTGACATGTCAAAATGTTTTTAGTGTCTATTCAGATAGCAAATATAAGTGAAATACGATAGAATAAAAATAGGCACAGTAATTCCATTTTTTAGAATGTGTAACATTTTTAAGTGTTTTCAAATTTTTATTAACATATCCAAAAGTACTAACATAAAAATACATTCTCCAAAAAAGAAAAATAAATTAAATATATTTACAATTCACATATTATTAAATATAACATAATTAAAAAGAGGTATTTCAGACAAAAACATTAGCAAATTAACAACACGCTAGCATATGAGTAAAGTAATAAGCAAAAAGAAATTTTTAAAAGGTCTAAATGACTTTAAAAATTTACCAAAACACAAAAAAGAAAAAGTTTTCAATTTAGCTTGGGAATCAAAAAACTTTGAAATTGAACTCTATTGGAAAAGAGCGGGATATTTTTGGGCATTTCAAACAATAGTTTTAGCTGGACTGTTTGCAGTTGCATCAAATAAAGATTTAGTCCAAGACAAAAACCATTATACTCATTACATTATTTGTTTAGGCTTTATAACAGCTTTAGGTTGGTTATTAATCAATAAAGGGAGTAAAGTATGGCAAAGACATTGGGAAAAAGTAGTCGATATACTCGAAGACTATGTAATAGGAAAGTTATACAAAACAAATACGAGTCAAAAAACATTTTCTGTTTCAAAGATTAATGAATTAATTAGTCAATTCTTCATGCTAATTTGGCTATATCTACTCTTAAAAAGCAATTTTTATGATAATATAGACTATTCTCTTCGTTTAAATGAAATGATATTTGATTGGAATATAATCTTACCTGATGCAATCGTAATATATATAGTATACCAGATGTACTTTGGGAAAGGTAGAGGCCGATTCGGAGAAAGAGAAATAAAATTTTATAGAAGGAAAATAAAAACAAATTAACATGGAACATTTTTTTTACAAGGGAGCAATACAGATTTTAGAAAACACGAATAATTTTGAAGAAAAAATTACCCATGTCAAAAAGGAACTGGCAAAAACATTTGAATCTAGAAACCTCTCCTTTCTTATTGGTTCAGGATGCTCATTAGGCAAAAACGGTATCCCAACAATGAAAGAATTAGCAGATACTCTTTTTAATGTAGGAATCAATAATAAAACTAGTTTAAGTAAAAAACTTCAAGAATTAGTTTTTGAAAAAAAACATCTTGATCTATTATCAAAACATAATATAGATTACACAAAAGAGCCATTTTTGAATAATTTAGAAATTTTTTTGGGGACTCTTTATAGTTTGAGATTTTATCTAGATCAGATTCATAATTCTAAAGAGGTTATTGCTGTTGATGAAGTCATTGAACAAACAAAAAATTATATTCTGTACAGATGTCTTAATGAGGAAAATACTGGATTAGATGATCAAATTTTAGATGTATATCAATCCTTTTACAGAAAACTGTCTTTACGGGATAGTAATTTACCTAAACCGAACATCTTTACTACAAACTATGATTTGTACTCCGAGAAAGCTATGGATGAATTAGGAATAACTTACACTAATGGTTTCTCAGGATTTATTAAACGATACTTTAATCCTTCTATTTTTAATTATGCTTTGGCAGAGCAAATGGATATCAGTTCGTTTAAATGGAGTGTGATAGATAGCTTCATATATCTTTTCAAAATACACGGTTCTGTAAATTGGGTTGAAGTTGAAGAAACAAATAAGCTTTTTAAGATTGAAGAATTACAGAACACTGATTTTGAATATCTCAAAAGTAAAAAGCACAATTTTATGATTTATCCCTCTCCCATAAAACAAAATGCTAGTCTTGGCTCTCCTTACTCTGATTTGTTTAGAGAGTTTCAAAAAAGAATAACTCAAAATCAAAGTATTCTAATAACAATGGGATATAGTTTTAGTGATGAGCATATTAACAATCTCATTTATCAAGCACTAACAATTCCAACTTTTAGATTAGTCATATTCTGTGATACAAAATATCAAACCCAGCAAGGAGTAATTGAGAGAGAAGCAATTAATAAATTAATAAATCTTAATGATCCTCGCATTTGGATTATTGGAAGTAACAATATAACACAACCTACTCCGGTAGTTAAAGTTGAAACACCTAACGAAAATTTAGCACAAGTTGAAGCCGTTCCTACAAATAATATAGTCCCAGTTGAAGAAAAAACTTCACCTGATGAAATTATTAAAGAAAGGTTATCCGAAGAAACTATTATGGACGACAATTTAGCAGATAATTTAAATGATCTATCCGTAATAGGCAATATTGAAAAACCATTACATTACTTCAGTACAATCGTAAAGAATCTCTTTCCGGATTGGACGGAAAATAAGATTGAAGAGAGCAATTCAAAGATCATTGAATTACTGCATAATTCAGTTAATTCTAAAACAGAGGAGCAAAAATGATAAGAGATGATA
The DNA here is from genome assembly GCF_039778605.1 of Flavobacterium sp. WV_118_3. NCBI lineage: Bacteria > Pseudomonadati > Bacteroidota > Flavobacteriia > Flavobacteriales > Flavobacteriaceae > Flavobacterium > Flavobacterium sp. WV_118_3. The sequence goes on from NZ_CP156060.1 coordinate 1,554,910, forward strand.
AACAAAGAGTTATAGGGAAGCTCATTAATATAAATTCTGAAAAATTCACAGTTGAATTACTTAATCAATCCATAAACTTTACTACAACTGGTTTTGAGAACATTTATCAGTACGCACAAATTAATGGTTATGTAATCCTCCCATACCAAGATTTTTATATTGTTGCAGAAATTTTTGGAGTTCGAGAAAAAGATGCGGACGTAAGATGGAAAGGTGAGAAAGAACAAATTCTCAGCAAATCTAATTCTGTAAAATACTTGGATATTAACCCAATTGGTACAATCCAAAAAAACAAATTTAAATATGGAATTTCAGTTTTTCCAACACTTTACACTGATGTACTGTATATAAAAAAAGAAGAACTTGATACTATCTTCGACCTAAATGATGAATTAATAAAAGACGATGTATCAAACAACACTAGACTTAAATTATTGGATATTGGTACTTCAACTATTTTTCCTGACTATAAAGTAAAAATTGACATCAATGGCTTTTTTGGTGGTCATTCATCTGTGCTTGGGAATACCGGTAGTGGAAAATCTTGTACAATAGCTTCTATGCTCCAAACTCTACTAAAAAAAGAAAAGTTTAGTGCTGTTGGTGCTTCATTCGTGCTTTTTGACGTTAATGGTGAATATTTAAAAGCATTTAGTCAAATTGATAATCCAGACATAGAAGTTAAATACTTTTCAATAAATGGCATTAAGAAAAAAGGAGATTTTGATTTTGGTGATATTGAATTAAAAGAGAATATTGAATATTTTGACTTTAAATTACCGCATTGGTTTTTAAATATCGACGAATGGGCGTTACTATTGCAAGCAAGTGAAAAATCACAATTACCTATACTTAGATCCGCATTAGGTTTTTCTCAGAGTATGGATACAATATCTAAAAATCATATTTATGGAAGTAATATTATGTATGTCTATGACAATTGGGAATCGCCAGTAGCGAAAAGACAACGAATTTCTTCTTTAATTGCAAAATCTGGTATTACGGACATCAGTTTACAACATTATGATGTAAGGTATGGAAATTTCGGTAGTACAGCACAAGAAGAAGCATTTAAAACTTCTGTAAATAAGTATATAAACATTGACCAATTTGTATTTCCAAAATATAATTTTGAAAAATTTGATTTCAAAAATTTAGAAGACCATTTAGACGAAGCAATTTTATATGAAGAATATCACGGGAACAAACAAATCAGAGACTATTGCTCTACTTTATTAACAAGATATAAAAGTTTAAGAGAGCGCTCCGAATATGATTTTTTAACAAAAAACGATAATGATCTAGAAATAGAGGATTTTACCAATGAAATTTTGGGACTAGATAAGACCGTAAAAAAAACTCAAATATCAATAATTGATTTAAATGCGGTAGAAGATGAAGTTGTAGAAGTTATTTCTAGCGTGATTTCAAGATTAGTTTTTGAAAAACTGAAAAAAATTGAACCTCGAAATTCTTTCCCAGTAAACTTAATATTAGAAGAAGCACACAGATATATTTCTGAAAAGAAAAGTACTTCATTTGGAGAAGCAAACAAGATATTTGAAAGAATCGCTAAAGAAGGTAGAAAATATGGAATATTTTTAATGGTGTCGTCTCAAAGACCAAGCGAATTATCCAAAACTGTTTTGTCTCAGTGTAGTAATTTTATTGTACATAGAATTCAAAATCCAGATGACTTGTCACATATAAGACAAATGACACCACATATCTCGTCGAATATCATGACTAGATTACCATCAATACCAAGACAACACGCTCTAGTATTTGGTCATTCTGTTCAAATACCTACATTATTTAAAGTTAATGATGCTGAGCCAACACCTCATAGTAACGATAGTGATATTGTAAAACATTGGTTTAAGGAAAAAGAAGAATAACTATTGCGGAAGAATTCGATTTAAAAAAATAAAACAAAAAATGATACTCCTGTGTCACTTTTTTATTTGGATAGATTTAACAAATCATGAATAATCGAGTATTCGACATAATATTAGCATACTAATAAGCTTCTTTTTATAGGATCAATTTTATTTTATCTCCCGAACTTGGATATATTTGTAATTCGAATAATTAGTTTCAAAACACACTATGAAATCCCTAAAAATACTATTCCTACTTCTTCCTTTCCTTTCTTTTTCGCAGGATCTTAACGAACTAATCGGTCAGGCGCAATATGCCTATACCGCCAAAAACTATAAAATGGCTTCCGAGACGTATCAAAAAGCGATTGCGCAGGAAGATATCAGCAACTATTTTGTGTATTACTATGCCGCTTTATCGGCCAATCTAAACCACGAGGAAGATCTGGCGATTAAAATGCTACAACAGGCAATTGCAAAGGGTTTTGGAATGGAAGACAATGAAATCGAATTTATTCAGAATATGCCGGATTTTGCGAACCTACATACCAAAGACGCATGGAAAAATACCATTTCGGAAATGAAAAACCGAAATACCGCAAACAAGGAAAAAATTCAAAAAGTAGCCGAAGACTGGAAAAAAAATCTGTACGACAATGCCAAAATCAAACCGGGGTACACCTTGCTTTTTCAAAAAGTCGACACGGTCGATTTTCCATATCTGGTGTATGTACCGAAAAGTCCGAAGCAAAAAAGTAAACTACCGGTGATTGTTTTTCTTCACGGTGGCACCGGAGCGATGAGTTTTAAAGAACTCTATGAAAATCCGGAGTTGCAAAGTGAACCTATCTTTACCACGGCACGAATCCTAAATGCGATTGTAATTTACCCTATCGCGCGGGAATCGTTTAACTGGTTTAACAACGAAAAGAGTTTCTTAGGTATTATGCAAATTCTGAATGGTTTTGAATCGAAATATAAATACGATAAAAAAAATATGGTCTTAGGCGGCATGTCTGTTGGTGGTCGTGCCACTTTTTGGTTTGCCCAACATCATCCGAAACTATTTAAAGGATTCTATACGTTTTCGGCTATTCCGAAATTGGAATTTGAAACATTGGATTTTAGCAAATTCGACACAACCCGACCGATCATCAGTATCAATGCCAAAGATGACGCCACTTATAAGATCAACGATGTATTAAAAATCTATAACGAACATAAATTTGACAAATGGTCGCTGGAAGTTCTGGATAGCGGTACGCATGGTTTTATTTACAATTCGGCTGTAGACGGTCAGGAAAAAGTGACCGAAACCCTTAAAAAACTTTTGGAATAACAACAGTTACAGATTCCAATATAAAAAATGGTGACCGGATGGTCACCATTTTTTTAACGGATTACCGAAATACCGGCATCTACTTTTAATTCTGTTCCGTGAATATAGGAGGCTTCTTCTGAAGCGAGGAATAATACCGCATTCGCAATTTCTGAAGGTTCACCCTGCCGTTGGAACGGAATCGTTGGGATTAATGCCTTGACAGCACCTTCGATCTGTTCGGTTGTAAGCCCTGTATTGCTATAAATATTCGTCTTGATATGACCGGGACTGATCCCGTTTACGCGAATACCTTTAGTCGTTAACTCGGCTGCAAAGGTTTTAATAAACGATTGTACTGCCGATTTTGCCGCGGAATACACCGAAAAATTAGCCATCCCTACTTCCGTCACAAAAGAAGTATTAAAAACAATACTACTTCCCGGATGTAATAACGGTAAAAGCTGTTGTACGGTAAAAAAAGGACCCTTTACCAACATATTGAACAACTCGTCAAAATGAACCTCATCGGCCTGTTCTATCGTCGCAAACCGACCATAGCCTGCATTTAAAAAGATCAGATTAAGGGAATCAGTATAATTGTATACTTGTTGTTGCAATTGCATCAGGTCCTGCATACTGCCTGCGTTGGATACTATACCGTGGCAGTTTGACCCTAATACTGTGATGGCTTTATTAACCGTTTCGGCACTACGCCCTGTGATGATCACCTGTCCGCCTTCGGCTATAAATTGTTGGGCTGTGGCAAGTCCCATTCCGTTGGTTCCTCCGGTTATCAAGGCAAATTTGTTTTGAAATCGCTGCATGGTTTTTATTTTTAATTACCCTGCAAAAATTGACAATACGCCTCTTTTATAAAACCCGAATCTTGCGGTTTATTAAAATACCTGTACCGCTCAAACATATTATTTTTCTATCGTCTTACTTTCCTGTTCCTGTTTTAATTGCAAAACGCGTTGCAGGAAACTCTGGGTCGCAATTTTATTTTCGGCTTCGGTAATCGCTGCTAACAACGCATTCTGGTTATCGGCAATTTCGTTTAAAGCAATGCGAATAACGTCCCATACGGGTTTCATCTGTTCGATTAGTTCCAGACCTTTGGATGTTAACAATATACGTCGTTTGCGTTCGTCTTCCTTATCTTTTACAGAACGAATGAGTTTTTGTTTTTCAAGTTCTTTTAGTAAGCTAATCGTAGACGGATGGGTATATCCTATCTCATTTGCGATTTCCACGACACTCAGCTTCTCTTTATGGTACAAAGTATAGATCACAGGGAACCATTTTGGTTCGAATGCAATGCCGTAGGCTTTATAGACCTGCGCTCCGTCTTTACGAAGTTGTTCACTAAGGCGTTGTAACCTTGTTGAAATGGCTAATATTCCGGATTCATCAATTATATTCATGGCTGTTTGTCCAGGTTTAAATGGCAAAATACATTATCGGCACTCATTAACGGAAAAGTATCTGGTAAGTCCTTTTTTTCAATTCGTACAAAGTTATTCTTTTCGTAAAAACGAAGTGCGGCTTCTAAGATTGTGATCGTTCCCAGATATACGTGTCGTATTCCGTTTTCGTGACAATAGGCTATTAAAATATCGAGTAATTGTTGGGCAATACGGTATTCTTTTCCGCGAAATTCTTTTTTGACAAACATTTTTCGAATCGCTCCTTCCTGATCGGCATATTTGATCAAAGCAATAGTTCCTACGAGTTCATCGTTGTGAAAAGCGCCCCAAAAAGCACCTCCACCCTCATAATAAAAGGCTTCTATTTGTAACAAATCCGGTTGATCCTCTATTGTAATCGGGACGTTAAACTCTTTTTGCTGAATACTTAAAATCAGGTCTATTGCCGCAGTCGAGTATTCATTTCCGATGGGTTGAATGCGAATTTCCATAGTTGTTTTATATTTACATTACAAAACTACGTAGTTGAATACATAAATACAAAAACTTTAACACTCCGAAATACAATAAAACCTGACAGGACTCATAACTTGTCCGGTTTAACGATACAAGCAGGTTTAAAATTTATCGTGTTTTTTTAATCATCATTCTATGATCAAAACCCCATTGTACCAAGGCCTCAATAACCGGAATAACCGATTTTCCGTAGTCAGTAAGTGCGTACGTCACGGTAATCGGACGCGTATCCTGAATGGTTCGGGTAACGAGTTCGTTTATTTCGAGTTCTTTTAACTCTTTGCTGAGCATTTTTGCGGAGATTCCCTGTATGCCACGTTCGATCATCTTAAAATGGACCAATTGATCCTGTCGGTTTTTCAGGTAAATCAAAATTAATAATTTCCATTTTCCGCCAAGGATTTCCAGGCTGTCCCGAATCGCAAAAAGTTCTTCGCTACAACTGGTTTCGCGCAATATGCCCTGATCTTTTATTTGTGTCATAGTTCCTTCCGGGTAACTAGTTACGTAAAGTTAACCCTTAACAAATTTATAGTATTTCCCTTTTACTTTTACCAAAAAATACATCTTATGCAAGACATACCCCGACGCGTGGTGACCGGAATAAAAGACGGCAAATCCACCATTATTGAAGACAATACGATACAAAATGCCGTTGAACATTTTAAAGGACTTATTATTTCCGATATTTGGAATACGCAGCAAATGCCCGTTAGTCTGGATAACGAAGTCCTTATTCCAAATACCGCATTCCCACAAACACCGAAAAACGGAACCTATTTCCGATATGTAACGATACCACCCGATAGCGATCTGGGACTTACCGTTCAACCGGGAGAACCACATCCACTGATGCATCAAACCGATACTCTGGATTATATTATTATCCTTTCCGGGGAATTGTATTTGATCATGGAAGAAGGCGAAACGGTATTAAAACCCGGCGATATCGTAATTCAGAAAGGAACAAATCATGCGTGGAGCAATCGTTCGGATCAGCCTTGTATCCAATTGGCAATTCTGATTGATGCGAAAACCGTTTAAACAACACCTCAACACCTGACAGGTTTTAGAAACCTGTCAGGTGTAAAAAAACTAGGTGTTTTCGTTCCAATAATAACTATCGGGATAACTTCGTTGTCCAAAGATGGCCGTGCCTACTCTAACGATGGTCGCGCCTTCTTCGATTGCCGTTTCCAGATCGCCACTCATTCCCATCGAAAGTTCTTTCATTTCCACATTAGGAAGTTGCAACGCTATAATTTGTTCCTGTAGATGTTTAAGTAGGCGGAAACAGTGTCGTACTTTTTCGGTTTCGGCACTAAACAATCCAATCGTCATTAGTCCTTTGATTTTTAGGGTTTCGAATTGGGCTACTTCTTGTACCAAGGCTATTGCTTTGTCCGGAGAAACTCCAAATTTGCTCTCTTCATTGGAAGTATTGACCTGAATGAGTACTTCCATTGTTTTCTTTTCAAACAACAAACGCTGGTGCAATTTTGCCGCCAAATCCAAACGATCCAACGACTGAATACAGGAAATATCGTATTTTAAAATGTCCTTAATTTTATTGGTTTGTAAGTGTCCGATAAAATGATTCGTATGCGGAATGGCTTTTAAATCCTGGTATTTCTCTTTGATTTCCTGTACTTTATTCTCCCCTATTAAAGTTTGGCCGGCCGTCAACGCTACTTTAATCCGATTCGCCGGTACCGTTTTCGTTGCCAATAACAAACGGATTTCAGCCGGATCACGCTCACTTTTAACCGCAACTTTTTTTATCCGATCCCTAATTTCTTGCAAATTGATCAAGATATCTTCTTCCATATTCTTAATGCATTACTTGTTATCTATTGAGGCCGGAAGTGGATTCGAACCATTGTATAAGGCATTGCATTCCTTCGCCTAACCACTCAGCTATCCGGCCTTTGAATTTTAAGAAAACGACAAACAGTTACTATTTGCCGTTCCAAAAATTAGTGCCACCAATGGTAGTAATTGTGTAGTCCATCGTATTCAAAACCACATCGCGGATATAATTTGTTTCCGATGTCATTCGTTTTTTCGGTTTCCAACATCAATCCACAGGCGCCGGTTTCGGCACACCATTGCTTACTGCGATCGATCAAAGCGACAGACAAACCTTGTCCTCTATAGTCCGGATGTACGTACAAATCGCTTAACAACCATTGTTTTTGCAATTTTGTATAATGAAATAGCTTATAAAGCTGTACAAACCCCACGGCTTTTCCGTTGACAACGGCCAGAAAAATATCCGATTCACTGTTTAAAAAACGTTCCTTTAAAAATGCTTTTCCTTTTTCGACATCCGATTCCTGTCGGTAAAAAACACGGTAAAGGTCAAATAAAGCAGCTGCTTCATCCAGATCTTCCAGGCTTGCTTTTTTAATTTTGTAATTCATAGTCCTATAATTATTTTGATTTAACAGGACAAAAGTAGTTTTAAATAGGACTACCTTTGTAATCCAGTTTTAACATATATAGTAGTCCAGATGATTCCATTCGAACATATTATCACCCTTGATAAAACAAGCAAAACTCCTGTCTACCGGCAAATTGCCATGAGTATTAGTACCGCCATACGAAAGGGTTCTTTAAAGGCAGGCATGTTACTTCCGGGTAGTCGGGAGCTGGCAAAAACCTTGCACGTACACCGCAAAACGGTTATCGCCGCATACGACGAGCTACAGGCGCAGGATTGGATTAGTGTTGTTCCACGAAAACAGGTTAGCGTTTCGGAACGAATTCCGCTACTCAAGCCGCAATCCTGGGAGAAAACCACTTCTCAGACCGGATATTACAATACTCTGGAACTTCCGTTTCGTCAGATCATCGAAAATACAGAATACGATACGGCCACTAAAATCCCTGATATCACTATTGACGACGGGTATCCCGATGTACGCTTATCGCCAATTGCCGCTTTGTTGAAAACCTATCGTTCGAATACCTCCCGAAAATATGCCATCAAAACAGCCAATACGGGTACAGCACAGGGAACCGTAAAACTCCGGGAAACATTGGTTACTTATTTATCAGAAACCCGCGGATTGAATTGTACTGCCGATAACATATTGATCACCCATGGAGCGCAAATGAGTATTTATCTGGCCGCTCAATTATTATTAGATTCCGATGCACGTATCATTGTAGGCCAGCCCAATTATCCTGTAGCCGATCAGGTTTTTCAGCAAACCGGAGCACAACTTCTAAAAGTGAATGTTGATGCCAATGGAATCGACACCGATGCCATCGAGTTGATTTGTCGGAAGAAAAAAATTAATGCCGTATATGTGGTTCCGCACCATCATTATCCGACAACGGTTACTCTTAGCGTAGAAAGACGCATGAAATTACTGGAATTATCCAAACAGTATTTTTTTACGATCATTGAAGACGATTACGATTACGACTACCATTATACCTCATCCCCTTACCTCCCCCTGGCAAGCAGCGGACATAACGGAAATGTGATTTATATTGGTTCGTTTTCGAAAATACTGGATCCGTCGCTCCGTATGGGGTTTATGATCGCTCCGCAAAATTTTATTGTCCAATGTACCGCACTCCGAAAGTTAATCGACGTGGGTGGCGATGGTTATATGCAGAATGCTTTGGCAACATTAATACAGGACGGAGAACTCAAACGGCATCTTAAAAAAGCGAAAAAGTGCTACCATCAACGCAGGGATTTCCTGGATGCCTTATTACGAGAACACTTAAGTCCCTATATTTCCTACACCTTACCATCCGGTGGTATGGCTATCTGGATCCGGTTACGCAAAGGCTATTCGTTATCGCGTTTAAAAACATCCGATTATTTCCATATCGCCAGAATGGATTCCGAACAAAATGCTTTCCGTTTTGGATTTGCTTCGTTAAACGAAACCGAATTAACAGAAGCCGTTTTATATTTAAAATCAATATTGCATAACACCTGACAGGTTTTAGAAACCTGTCAGGTGTGGTGTAATACTAATCCTTACTGCAATCTCCTTTATCATCTGTTATTAAACATTGCGTTATAAACCCGAGAAAACAGGCAAACTTGATTTCTTTGGCATCAGTAATAACCAAAGCACCATCCTGCCAGATACTATTTTGGTACGCCATCTCAGATCCCTGATTCATATGAATGTCGTGAATTCCATTCCGTATTATGGAGCCTTGATTATCGGTATAGCTTTTTCCCCAAATACAAAAGGAATAATCGTTCTTCTGCGCCAATTCAACATGTTGCTTCAATAATTGTAGCAAATAGTCCTCTTCCTGTTCACCTGCGGGTTTAAAAGGAACCTGAAAACGATTCAAATCAAAATAATTCCCTCGCAGATAATCCAACACAAGTTCTTTATCGGGATTGTTATATACACCATCCGGCAATGCCAACGCTTTTTCCAATGGTTTTATGTTGATCAAGTCACTATCCGGATCCGATGTGGCCAATACCCGTAACTCCGGATGGCCTTTAACCCGATTGTAGACATTGATATTTACTTCATAAATGGAATCTTCAATTTTAATTTCAAAATTATAATGCGGAAAAGCACGATGAATCCTTAACACATTTTCCGGATTGATTTCTTTAAAAAAACGACCTTTTACCAAAGTATACAACCTTTTTGTTTCCATGATTTACTTTTAATTTATAAAGTGTAGTTCCTCCCGATTTAACAATTATGATAAATGTAACAAACCTAATCGCTGTGAGAGTTTACAATTACCGGACAATAACGGGCAATTGAAGTACGTTTAAAGTTTTCCCCATCCGGTGAATCCGGACAACGGTTACACGCTTCCGTTCTGTTAATTTCACTTTTTTTGTTGTACGCTATTTTTTATTTGAGTTAATTTGAGTAGTTCCGCTTTTTTGAAATAATATCCGCCATATGCCCGAAACAGCTTATAAATTAGACAATCCGGTTTACTTTTCGTTAACCGAAACACACCGATCATTCGCCCTCGAATTGGATGGGATCCAATTCTATCATCCTGATTTTTGTCCGTTTGGTGGTTTTATACCCCCATTATCAACCGAAAAAGGTATCGCCCACTATGCCCGGTTAACCGACAACTTTTTTATTGTGGGCGAAAGACCATCTTATGGCGATACGATACAACTGGTAAATGAATTGGTTTGTGATCAGATGGTATTGTTGCAGCCAATTGCTGTAGTTTCAGAGGATGAAATCATTACTTTGGATACGACTCATAAAGACGCACTGCTACAACTCGTAAATTTGGTACAACCCGGTTATTTTAAAACCAGAACGCCAGAAATGGGAAACTATTATGGTATTTTTAAAGATGGCATTTTAATAGCCGTTACCGGCGAACGCATGAAAATGGATCAGTATACCGAAATAAGCGCTGTCATTACGCATCCGGAGCATACCGGAAAAGGATATGCTTCCCATCTGGTAGCACATGCGGCACAACGTATTTTTCAGGAAAATAAAACGCCATATCTGCATGTTGCTTCATCCAATACAAGAGCGATTAACGTTTATGAAAAACTGGGGTTTACAACACGCCGTAAAATCAGTTTCTGGAATCTTACTTCTCAATAAATCCAATATGAAATTCAAATTAATAGCATTCTCCTTATTCACCATTGTCGCTCAGGCACAATCGGAAAACGATTCGTATAAATTTTCTATCGATCTGTATCGAAGTCTGGAAAAAGACACTACTGCCTGGAAATACCAGATGAGTGCCACCTCTTTTTCGATCAGCGGGTATTATAAAACAGCCCTGGAAATATGGGATAAAAACGGCTTTCGAAAACCGGCTCCAATGACAACTTCTGATAGTTTGCTGTTTGCAAAATCCAAACCGTTAAATGCCCGTAATTATATCCTTAACCGTTCTAAAAGCGAATCACTTATTGTGATTAATGAGGCGCATACCAATGCCCGACACCGGACATTTACGCAGTCGTTGCTAAAAGGATTGTATGATAACGGTTACCGTTACCTCGGATTGGAAGCGTTACACGATACCCTGATCAACAAACGGAAATTTCCGGTACTGGACAGTGGTTTTTATACCCGGGAACCGGAATTCGGAAACCTGCTATCCGAAGCCTTACAAATCGGTTTTACGGTATTTGGGTACGAGGCATCCGATGGCAAAAACGGAAAAGAACGCGAAATCGAACAGGCACAAAACATCAAACGATTCCTCGACAGTCATCCCAAAGGAAAAGTATTAATTCACTGCGGCCATGATCATGTTTTTGAAAACGACTATAAACCCTGGGAAAAAGCCATGGCTGGTCGGCTAAAGGAATATATGGGAATCGATCCGTTGACGATTAATCAGACGCTTTATCCCGAAAAAGGAAATCCGGCACTTAATCATCCTTTTATAAATCGTATCTCCCAAAAAGAGTCGGTGGTATTGCGACTGGAATCCGGAGCTATCTTTAACGGCTTATCCAATCCGAAACAAACCGATATTGTCGTACTACATCCTGAAACAAATTATCAGAACAACCGTCCGGGTTGGCTTCAAGACGGTCGGGTTGCGTATACCGTTCCGAAAAAAAAGATCAAAAACACACCAGCATTGGTTACCGCCTATCGTGCTAAAGAATACGATCAGAAAGGCATCCCGGCCGATATTGTCGAAATTACCGGAAAAGAAATTCCGCCACTATATCTGGAACCGGGGACTTATGAGATCATCCTTAAAGACAAAAACTATACAATCACCGAACGGTATACGGTTACTTTAAAGTAAATATAATTAATGTTACAATTATAAAAACGTATTCCCACCAATCATCCCAATGGCTATACAATCAAACCCCGTCGTTTATTTTGAAATTCCCGTTACCGATCTGGATCGGGCGATACGGTTTTATACCGCTGTTTTCGGTTTTACTTTTGAAAAAACAAGTATCGATCATAATGAAATGGCGCTTTTTCCGCTCTCGGATGTGTTACCCGGTATTTCCGGAGCGCTGGCAAAAGGAGAAATTTATATCCCAACGTTGGATGGTGTGGTGCTTTATTTTCATTCCGATGCGATCGAAAAGACACTGGAAAAAGCAATTGCTAATGGCGGAGCAGCATTGTATCCTAAAACGTCTAATGGTGAATTGGGCTATGTGGCCGAATTTAAGGATTCGGAAGGCAACCGGATTGCTTTACACCAGCCTGCCGATTAGCCTTTGTCTGCAATTGCCCCAAATCTGTCCTTTTTACTTCGAATATTAGCTTTAACTTTATAATATTCGTTATCGAAAAATAGCCGATTAACAAACACTACTTTTTTTTTTATTCCTCGGAATACTTTTTCTCTTACTGATAACAGGGGCATATTTTTCCAAACAACACTCCCTCATAAAACGATTATTAATTTAAAATCACAATTTTATGAGCACAAAATTAGTATTACCTATCTTTTTGGCCTTACTATTCGTATCCTGTGAAGTCGATCCGTATGAGGAAACTTCCGGCAAAACATTGGACGTCGGTTCGCTTTCTAAAATGAAGGCTCCCCATACATGTAAGGACGAAGAACATTGGGTGGAGGCCGCAGACGGAACCATTTACTGGGATGAAAATGCAACTTCACAAGGTACAACCAAACCCGGAGAAACTTATTTGGGTGCCAATGTTCTGGTGGGAACTCATAACCGGGATTCCAACCTGAATGAACCGATTAACAGCGCCAAATTTGAACTGTATCTTGAAAAAAACAAGAATGGCTCATCAGCTGAGATTATGGGAAATACCGTCCCTGCCGATGTACAGAAATATGGGACTTTGGCCGAAGGGTTATATCCGGCCAGATATACTACTTATAAAAATGATGGAGCCTTATTAATTAATGGTGGACGTAATTTACCAACCGTAAACGGGAATCCCAATAATCCAAAAAATTATTATAACGATGGATCCTTAAAACCAACCTCTGAACATGTTATAGATCAGGTACTATTTCATAAAGGAAATTTTAAACGAGAATCATTATCTACATATCCAGATAAACACGGAAATGTATTTCCCATTTCAGCTGGCTGTCAGACAGGTGGATCAGGTGACGGTAGTTTACCTCTCTATAGAGATTTTATAAAGGAAGCTGAGGGATTTGAAGGGAATTACTATTTAAGAGAACCTTAAAAAATAAATCATGAAAAAAAATTTAAAAAATAGTTGTTGGTTATTTTGTTTTATATGTCTGTCATGTGCGATTTATAAGCATCCTAATCAAGGATTGGCAAACACTAAATGGAGTTATGATTTTGGTAATAATGATGGAATATCAAACTATGTTTTATTTGAAGATCTAAAAAACTATAGCTATTATAACGCAGAAACTGGAGATACTACAATTGGTACTTACTTCTATAAAAATGACACTATAAACTTCAATCAGGAATGTAGCATTTTTGATGAAGATTTTCCAGAAAACTCAAGGCATCGACAAGGAAAAATGGAATATAAAATGCTTATTAGAAATAAGAATCAATTAGGTTTTATGGAACTATGGGATAACAATGCTAAAAAATGGAAAGAAGATTACTTCTTCACAAAAGAATAAATAACGTTATGAATTATCTATTACTATTACTCACCCTGTTTTCCTATACGACACAGGAACAACAAAATCCATTGGTAAACACCAAATGGGAAAATAAAGTCGCCGAAAATTGCATTAGTTACCTTACGTTTAAAGCAGACGGTACCTACGAAAATTATAACTGTGAATGGGGCTATCACTATTCTGGTAAATACGAAATAAAAAAAGACACCATAACTTTATTAGAAATTGACTTGCTATCGGATGTACCCAGTGTTAATGAAGAAAACAACTATAAAACAGGGATCATACGAAGAAATAAATTGATATATAAAGGAAGTTTTTTACAATATGTCAGTTGGGAAAATTATGACCATGAAAATAACAAATGGTCCGGCGATATTATTTTTCCTGAAAAAATATTTTATATAAAAGTTGCCAAATAAAGCTGCATTATTAACATCTGTCAGATGCAATAAATAACACTCCCTCATAAAACGATTATTAATTTAAAATCAGAATTTTATGAGCACGAAATTAGTATTACCTATCTTTTTTGCCTTACTATTTGTATCCTGTGAAGTCGATCCGTTTGAGGAAACTTCCGGCAAAACATTGGACGTTGGTTCGCTTTCTAAAATGAAGGCTCCCCATACATGTAAGGACGAAGAACATTGGGTGGAGGCCGAAGACGGAACCATTTACTGGGACGAAAATGCAACCTCACAGGACACAACCAAACCCGGAGAAACCTATTTGGGTGCCAATGTTCTGGTGGGAACTCATAACCGGGATTCCAACCTCAACGAACCGATTAACAGCGCCAGATTTGAACTGTATCTTGAAAAAAATAAAAACGGGACATCAGCAACCATTATGGGAAATACCGTCCCGGCTGATGTAAAGAAGTATGGGACTTTAGCCGAAGGGTTATATCCGGCCAGAACTCAAGGACGAAGAGGTTATATAAATCGCGGCAAAGTGGATTTAGCAATGATTATTAACGAAGGGAGATCTGTTCCGACTGCTCCAGGCAGTCCAAAGGGTTCTATGACTCAAATATTCTTTCATTCAGGAAATGGCCATCGGGAATCTTTATATGATTCTAATGACAAGCCATACTCTTCAGGTTGCCAGACAAGTGGTTGTGGACCAAATTCCCGCCCTCTACACAATGCATTTATGAATGTAGCAGGAACCCATTTTAATGGTTCATATTACTTACGTCCACAAATTTTAAAATCCGAATAGTCATGAAATATTTAGTTTTATTATTCTTGTTATTTTCCTGTAAAATACAGGAAAAGCGTAATCTATTGATAACCAACAAATGGGAATATAAATTCGCTGAAGACTGTATTAGCAATATTTTATTTAGAGCTGACGGAACTTACGAAAATTATAATTGTGAAAGAGACTACCCTTATTCAGGGATATACAAAATAAAACGGGATACTATTTATTTAATTGAAATTGATTTACTCTCGGATGTCCCAAGTATTAATGAAGAAAATAACTATAAAACAGGAATTATCTGTAAAAATAAATTGATCTATAAAGGAAGTTTTTTACAATATGTCAGTTGGGAAAATTATGACCATGAAAATAACAAATGGTCCGGCGATATTATTTTTCCTGAAAAAATATTTTATATAAAAGTTGCCAAATAAAGCTGCATTATTAACATCTGTCAGATGCAATAAATAACACTCCCTCATAAAACGATTATTAATTTAAAATCAGAATTTTATGAGCACGAAATTAGTATTACCTATCTTTTTTGCCTTACTATTTGTATCCTGTGAAGTCGATCCGTTTGAGGAAACTTCAGGCAAAACATTGGACGTTGGTTCGCTTTCTAAAAGAAAGCTTTCCAATACACTTAAGGACGGACAGCATTGGGTGGAAGCCGCAAACGGAACCATTTATTGGGACGAAAATGCAACCTCACAGGACACAACCAAACCCGGAGAAACCTATTTGGGTCCAAATGTCCTGGTGGGAACTCATAACCGAGATTCCAACCTAAACGAACCGATTAACAGCGCCAAATTTGAACTGTATCTTGAAAAAAACAAGGAAGGTTCTTCCGCTGAAATTATGGGAAATACCGTCCCGGCTGATGTAAAGAAGTATGGGACTTTAGCCGAAGGGTTATATCCGGCAACTTATCGGATTTATAATAAAGATGGAGCCTTATTAATTAATGGTGGCCGTGATTTACCTACCGTAAACGGTAATCCTAATAACCCTAAAAATTATTATAACGATGGATCACTAAAACCAAACTCGGAACATGTTTTAGATCATATACTATTTCATAAAGGGAATTATGGAAGGGAATCATTGTATAAGCTTCCAGATGAACACGGTTACAGGGCTCCTATCTCAACCGGCTGCCAGACAGGTGGATCAGGTAACGGTAGTTTACCGGTTTATAGAGATTTTATAAAAGAAGCTGAAGGATTTGAAGGTAACTATTATTTAAGAAAACCATAATAGAAGAAAAATTATGAAAGAAATTTTAAAAAATAATTGGTGGTTATTGTGCTTTATAAGTCTGTCGTGCGCTGTTTCTAAAAACTCTAATAAAGAACTAGCAAATACAAAGTGGAGTTATGATTTTGGGCATGATGGAGTTATCAGTTACTTTAAATTTGAAGATAAAAAGAATTATATTTTTTTTGAAGCTGAGACAGGAGTCTCGACTTTCGGTACTTATATTTTTAATAAGGACACAATATATATTCATCAAAAATATGGTGATTGTGATCATGAATTTCCGGAAAACCCTCAGCATAAAGCTGGTGAAAAAAAATACCTGATGCTTATTCGAAATAAGAATCAATTAGGATTCATGAAGTTATGGGATAATAATAACAAAAATTGGATCGAGAATTACTTTTTCACAAAAGAATAAATAACGTTATGAATTATCTATTACTATTATTCAGCCTGTTTTCCTATACGATACAGGAACAACAAAATCCATTGGTTAACACCAAATGGGAATATAAATTTGCAGAAAATTGCATTAGTTACCTTACGTTTAAAGCAGACGGCACTTATGAAGATTATAGCTATGAAAGGTACCTTACCTATTCCGGGAAATGCGAAATTATAAAAGACACCATAACTTTATTTGAAATAGGTTTTGAATCAGAAGTGCCTGATGTCAATGAAGAAAATAACTATAAAACAGGAATTATCTGTAAAAATAAATTGATCTATAAAGGAAGTTTTTTACAATATGTCAGTTGTGAAAATTATGATCCTGAAAATAAAAAATGGTCAGGAGATATTGTTTTTCCTTCCAATAAAATATTTTATATAAAAGTTGCCCAATAAAGACGGTGTTTTTCCCAAACAACACTCCCTCATAAAACGATTATTAATTTTTAAATCTTATTTTATGAGCACAAAATTAGTATTACCTATCCTTTTTGCCTTACTATTCATATCCTGTGAGGTCGATCCGCTGGAGGAAACTTGCGGCAAAACATTGGACGTCGGTTCGCTTTCTAAAATGAAGGCTCCCCATACATGTAAGGACGAAGATTTAGCAATCATGATTAACGAAGGGCGATCCGTTCCAACTGCTCCGGGCAGTCCGAAAACTTCTATGACCGGGATATTTTTTCATGCTGGGAATTATTCAAAACCTAGTTTAATCTACACTAAATCCGACAGAAGTATTGGAGCAATTTCTACGGGTTGCCAGACAAGCGGTTGTGGCCCTGAATCGCGCCCTTTACATAATGATTTTATGAATACAGCAGGGCCTGAATTTGAGGGTTCCTATTACTTACGCCCAAATCCTAATTAATACGAACCTTATGAGTTATCTACTACTACTACTCACGTTGTTTTCCTATACGACACGGAAGCAACAAAATCCATTGGTTAACACCCGGTGGGAATATAAAGTCAATGAGGACTGCATAAACTATGTTTATTTTAAAGAAAACAATGATTATGAAGACTATAATTGTGAAATAACGTATCCTTTTTCTGGGAAATATGAATTTAAAAAAGATACTATTTATCTTATCGAAATCGATTTTATATCCGATTTACCTGAAAATACAAAAAAAGACATTAAAAGCCGAATGAAGGGCATCATCCAAAATGATCAGTTAAAATTTTTTGACAGGGAAGATTTTATCGATGAAAAATGGGTAAAACCTAAACTAAATCCTATTCCGGAAATTTTCTATAAAAAGGTAAACCATGAAAAAAAAATTAAAAAATAGTTGGTTGTTATTGTGTTTTATAAGTCTGTCATGTACGATTTATAAGCATCCTAATCAAGAGTTGATAAACACAAAATGGTCGTATGATTTTGGTTATAAAGATGATGAATTAGTAAGCTACGTTTTATTTAAAGATACTAAGAATTATAGCTTTTATAATGGCGAAAATGGTGATATCACAATTGGCACCTATTTCTATAAAAATGACACCATACACTTTTATCAGGAATGTAGCATTTTTGATGAAGATTTTCCGGAAAACTCAAGGCATCGACAAGGGAAAATGGAATATAAAATGCTTATTAGAAATAAGAATCAATTAGGTTTTATGGAACTATGGGATAACGATGCTCAAAAATGGAAAGAAGATTACTTCTTTACAAAAGAATAAATAACGTCATGGAACACCTGACAGGTTTCTAAAATCTGTCAGATGTGAAATAGTTTCCCAAACAACATTCCCTCATAAATCAATTATTAATTTTTAAATCCTTTTTATGAGAACACAACTATTGGCAATTCTTTTTGCCCTGCTATTCGTATCCTGTGAGGTCGATCCGTTTGAGGAAACTTCCGGCAAAACATTGGACGTTGGTTCGCTTTCTAAAATGAAGGCTCCCCATACATGTAAGGACGAAGAACATTGGGTGGAGGCCGAAGACGGAACCATTTACTGGGACGAAAATGCAACCTCACAGGACACAACCAAACCCGGAGAAACCTATTTGGGTGCCAATGTTCTGGTGGGAACTCATAACCGGGATTCCAACCTCAACGAACCGATTAACAGCGCCAGATTTGAACTGTATCTTGAAAAAAATAAAAACGGGACATCAGCAACCATTATGGGAAATACCGTCCCGGCTGATGTAAAGAAGTATGGGACTTTAGCCGAAGGGTTATATCCGGCCAGAACTCAAGGACGAAGAGGTTATATAAATCGCGGCAAAGTGGATTTAGCAATGATTATTAACGAAGGGAGATCTGTTCCGACTGCTCCAGGCAGTCCAAAGGGTTCTATGACTCAAATATTCTTTCATTCAGGAAATGGCCATCGGGAATCTTTATATGATTCTAATGACAAGCCATACTCTTCAGGTTGCCAGACAAGTGGTTGTGGACCAAATTCCCGCCCTCTACACAATGCATTTATGAATGTAGCAGGAACCCATTTTAATGGTTCATATTACTTACGTCCACAAATTTTAAAATCCGAATAGTCATGAAATATTTAGTTTTATTATTCTTGTTATTTTCCTGTAAAATACAGGAAAAGCGTAATCTATTGATAACCAACAAATGGGAATATAAATTCGCTGAAGACTGTATTAGCAATATTTTATTTAGAGCTGACGGAACTTACGAAAATTATAATTGTGAAAGAGACTACCCTTATTCAGGGATATACAAAATAAAACGGGATACTATTTATTTAATTGAAATTGATTTACTCTCGGATGTCCCAAGTATTAATGAAGAAAATAACTATAAAACAGGAATTATCTGTAAAAATAAATTGATCTATAAAGGAAGTTTTTTACAATATGTCAGTTGGGAAAATTATGACCATGAAAATAACAAATGGTCTGGTGATATTATTTTTCCTCCAAATGAAATCTTTTATATAAAAGTAACACCATAAACCACTTATTTCATTTACATCTGATAGACTTTTAAAATCTGTCAGATGTAAATGGATCAGAACCTGATTTTGAAGGTTCTTACTACTTACGTCCCAATCCTAATTAGAAATCTACTTAATACGATTCGTTATGAATTATCTATTATTACTTACGCTATTTTCCTTTGCCACACAGGAAAAGCAAAATCCATTGGTAAACACCCGATGGGAATATAAATTCGCTGAAGACTGTATTAGCAATATTTTATTTAGAGCTGACGGAACTTACGAAAATTATAATTGTGAAAGAGACTACCCTTATTCAGGGATATACAAAATAAAACGGGATACTATTTATTTAATTGAAATTGATTTACTCTCGGATGTCCCAAGTATTAATGAAGAAAATAACTATAAAACAGGAATTATCTGTAAAAATAAATTGATCTATAAAGGAAGTTTTTTACAATATGTCAGTTGGGAAAATTATGATCCTGAAAATAACAAATGGTCCGGCGATATTATTTTTCCTGAAAAAATATTTTATATAAAAGTTGCCAAATAAAGACGGTGTTTTTCCCAAACAACACTCCCTCATAAAACGATTATTAATTTTTAAATCTTATTTTATGAGCACAAAATTAGTATTACCTATCCTTTTTGCCTTACTATTCATATCCTGTGAGGTCGATCCGCTGGAGGAAACTTGCGGCAAAACATTGGACGTCGGTTCGCTTTCTAAAATGAAGGCTCCCCATACATGTAAGGACGAAGATTTAGCAATCATGATTAACGAAGGGCGATCCGTTCCAACTGCTCCGGGCAGTCCGAAAACTTCTATGACCGGGATATTTTTTCATGCTGGGAATTATTCAAAACCTAGTTTAATCTACACTAAATCCGACAGAAGTATTGGAGCAATTTCTACGGGTTGCCAGACAAGCGGTTGTGGCCCTGAATCGCGCCCTTTACATAATGATTTTATGAATACAGCAGGGCCTGAATTTGAGGGTTCCTATTACTTACGCCCAAATCCTAATTAATACGAACCTTATGAGTTATCTACTACTACTACTCACGTTGTTTTCCTATACGACACGGAAGCAACAAAATCCATTGGTTAACACCCGGTGGGAATATAAAGTCAATGAGGACTGCATAAACTATGTTTATTTTAAAGAAAACAATGATTATGAAGACTATAATTGTGAAATAACGTATCCTTTTTCTGGGAAATATGAATTTAAAAAAGATACTATTTATCTTATCGAAATCGATTTTATATCCGATTTACCTGAAAATACAAAAAAAGACATTAAAAGCCGAATGAAGGGCATCATCCAAAATGATCAGTTAAAATTTTTTGACAGGGAAGATTTTATCGATGAAAAATGGGTAAAACCTAAACTAAATCCTATTCCGGAAATTTTCTATAAAAAGGTAAACCATGAAAAAAAAATTAAAAAATAGTTGGTTGTTATTGTGTTTTATAAGTCTGTCATGTACGATTTATAAGCATCCTAATCAAGAGTTGATAAACACAAAATGGTCGTATGATTTTGGTTATAAAGATGATGAATTAGTAAGCTACGTTTTATTTAAAGATACTAAGAATTATAGCTTTTATAATGGCGAAAATGGTGATATCACAATTGGCACCTATTTCTATAAAAATGACACCATACACTTTTATCAGGAATGTAGCATTTTTGATGAAGATTTTCCGGAAAACTCAAGGCATCGACAAGGGAAAATGGAATATAAAATGCTTATTAGAAATAAGAATCAATTAGGTTTTATGGAACTATGGGATAACGATGCTCAAAAATGGAAAGAAGATTACTTCTTTACAAAAGAATAAATAACGTCATGGAACACCTGACAGGTTTCTAAAATCTGTCAGATGTGAAATAGTTTCCCAAACAACATTCCCTCATAAAACGATTATTAATTTTTAAATCTTATTTTATGAGCACAAAATTAGTATTACCTATCCTTTTTGCCTTACTATTCGTATCCTGTGAAGTCGATCCGTTTGAGGAAACTTCTGGCAAAACATTGGAAATCGGTTCGCTTTCTAAAATGAAGGCTCCCCATACATGTAAGGACGAAGAACATTGGGTGGAGGCCGAAGACGGAACTATTTACTGGGATGAAAACGCGACTTCACAGGGTACAACCAAACCCGGAGAAACTTATTTGGGTGCCAATGTTCTGGTGGGAACTCATAACCGGGATTCCAACCTGAACGAACCGATTAACAGCGCCAGATTTCAACTGTACCTTGAAAAAAATAAGAATGGCTCATCAGCAGAGATCATGGGAAATACCGTCCCTGCCGATGTAAAAAAGTATGGAACTTTGGCCGAAGGGTTATATCCGGCCAAACATACTATTTATAAAAATGATGGGGCCTTATTAATTAATGGTGGACGTAATCTACCAACTGTAAACGGGAATCCCAATAACCCCAAAAATTATTATGACGATGGATCCTTAAAACCAAGCTCGGAACATGTTTTAGATCAGGTATTATTTCATAAAGGAAATTACAAAAGAGAATCATTATCTACATATCCAGATAAACATGGAAATGTACTTCCTATTTCAGCTGGATGTCAGACGGGTGGATCTGGTAGAGGAAGTTTACCTCTCTATAGAGATTTTATAAAAGAAGCTGAGGGATTTGAAGGAAATTACTATTTAAGAAAAACTTAAAAAATAAATCATGAAAAAAAACTTAAAAAATAGTTGTTGGTTATTTTGTTTTATATGTCTGTCATGTGCGATTTATAAGCATCCTAATCAAAAATTGGCAAATACAAAATGGTCTTATGATTTTGGTTATAATGATGGAGAATCAAACTATGTTTTATTTGAAAATCTAAAAAACTATAGCTTTTATAATGCAGAAACAGGAGATACTACAATTGGCACTTACTTCTATAAAAATGACACTATAAACTTCAATCAGGAATGTAGCATTTTTGATGAAGATTTTCCGGAAAACTCAAGGCATCGACAAGGGAAAATGGAATATAAAATGCTTATTAGAAATAAGAATCAATTAGGTTTTATGGAACTATGGAATAACAATACTCAAAAATGGAAAGAAGATTATTTTTTTACAAAAGAATAAATAACGTCATGAATTATCTATTACTATTATTCACCCTGTTTTCCTATACGACACAGGAACAACAAAATCCATTGGTTAACACCAAATGGGAATATACAGTCGCCGAAGGATGTGTGAATTATATTCTCTTTAGAGCAAACGGCATTTATGAAAATTATAGTTGTGAAATAGACTATCCTTTTTCCGGTACATACGAACTAAAAGGAGGTATTATATATTTTGTCGAAATAGATTTAGCGTCTAATTTACCTGGAGAAACAAACAAAGTTGTCAAAAATCGAATGAAAGGTCGTGTCGAGAATAACAAACTACGTTTTTTTGATCTGGAAGATTTTGTCGATGGAAAATGGGTAAAACCTAAACAAGATTCTATCCCGGAAATTTTCTATAAAAAGGTAGATCATGAAAAAAATTTTAAAAAATAATTGGTGGTTATTGTGCTTTATAAGTCTGTCGTGCGCTGTTTCTAAAAACTCTAATAAAGAACTAGCAAATACAAAGTGGAGTTATGATTTTGGACATGATGGAGTTATCAGTTACTTTAAATTTGAAGATAAAAAGAATTATATTTTTTTTGAAGCTGAGACAGGAGTCTCGACTTTCGGTACTTATATTTTTAATAAAGACACAATATATATTGATCAAAAATATGGTGATTGTGATCATGAATTTCCGGAAAACCCTCAGCATATAGCTGGTGAAAAAAAATACCAGATGCTTATTCGAAATAAGAATCAATTAGGTTTTATGGAACTATGGGATAACGATACTCAAAAATGGAAAGAAGATTATTTCTTTACAAAAGAATAAATAACGTCATGGAACACCTGACAGGTTTCTAAAATCTGTCAGATGTGAAATAGTTTCCCAAACAACACTCCCTCATAAAACGATTATTCATTTTTAAATCTTATTTTATGAGAACAAAATTAGTATTACCTATCTTTTTGGCCTTACTATTCGTATCCTGTGAAGTCGATCCGTATGAGGAAACTTCCGGCAAAACACTGAACGTCGGTTCGCTTTCTAAAATGAAGGCTCCCCATACATGTAAGGACGAAGAACATTGGGTGGAGGCCGAAAATGGAACCATTTACTGGGACGAAAACGCGACCTCACAAGGTACAACCAAACCCGGAGAAACCTATTTGGGTGCTACTTATAATGGATTATCAATATCCAAATACAAAACACATACTGTAAATGGTGTCGGTGTAGAAATAAAAGCAGGGTATAGTAATCGCTCCAAAAGCGATTCAGAAGTCCGGTGGATTCAAACTATTAGAACCAACGATCCATTAGGCGGTGCTTCTTCTCCCTATAACGATCCGCAGCCGGCAGACGATTCTAAACCCTTTTATTGGACAGATACAGAATTACCTAATTATAAAAATAAAGAAGGGCAAAATTTAATATTTTATGACAGACCAACAAGGAGCGGTTCACAAAACGGAATTAAATGGGAAGGAGAACTTTCAACAGTCATTAACAAGGGAAATGAATATAAACCTGCTGTTACTATAAGATATGGATTTGAAACAAAAGAAGGAGTAGCTGTACCTTTACCAATAGAAATCAATTCTCCTTCAAGTTTTCAAGACAAAACTATTGCAGCTTATAATAAAACTTTACCATAAGCTATAGAACTTAAAAATATAAAAAATGAAAAAATATACTATTTACATATTCTTAGTTATTTCCCTGACTTCTCCGACCTGTATATCGCAAGTTATTATTTATGAACCTATTGGGATAATGGATAAGTCACTTGCGAAAATATATATTCAGACTGTATGCAATACTGATAATATGACAAATGAGTTACAAAAATGTTTTGTTTTAGATACTTATAGTCTAAAATCGATAGCACAATCTATTTTAAAACAGCAACATACAAATCCTGATACTTTTAACTCTGCAACTGAATACCCCTTTGGTTCCTATATTGTTACCCTTATATCAAACGGAAGAAAAAAACAGCTTCTCTTATCAAATAAAAAAACGAGTCATCTTTTTTTTAAACAACAACTAGCTATACTCCCGAAAAACAGCAATCTATACTCTGAAATACAGCTAATTATAAACAGATTAAAATAATCCAAAGAAAGGTTTATGACTGAATAAAAAGCTATCATCTCCCTCATAAAACGATTATTAATTTAAAATCACAATTTTATGAGCACAAAATTAGTATTACCTATCCTTTTTGCCCTGCTATTCGTATCCTGTGAGGTCGATCCGTTTGAGGAAACTTCCGGCAAAACATTGGACGTCGGTTCGCTTTCTAAAATGAAGGCTCCCCATACATGTAAGGACGAAGAACATTGGGTGGAGGCCGCAGACGGAACCATTTACTGGGATGAAAACGCGACTTCACAGGACACAACCAAACCCGGAGAAACCTATTTGGGAGAAGCCGTAATTCTTTTTAACGGGAGTGTAAATGAAAAACCAGGTACAGAAAATAATCTTTTCGGAGAAGATGCAAAACTTGCAAAAGCAAAAGTCTATGGTCCATCCGGAACAAATGATATTAAAAATTACGACGGTTTTACTATGGGATCCGACAACAAAAAATTTGGCGCTATTGCAGATGGTAGATACCAATTTAACTATGATGATCGTGGAAAATCAGGTAAATTACAATCACATTGGGCTGTAGAAAACAGAGGTAATATTCCTGCTTTAAACGGTTACAATCCAAATCCGAACGCATCTACTAACAGAGAATTTAAAAACGGAATTTTTATCCATACCTCAAATAAAAACGGTTTCGCAGGAACGTATAACAATGGGAAAAATGGTATTAGTGAAGGCTGCTTATTGATTGTACCGAGTATATATGATACAGAAGGTATCTCAATAAATAATGGCTGGGATCAGTTCAACCAGCAACTACAAGGTGTAAAAGAAGGAACACTTCAAGTAATTCGAAAATAATATGAAAATACTTTCTTTTTTACTAGTACTACTTGCTTCACAAAATAGTGTGAGTCAAATTCAGGATTGCCAATGTAATGGGTTTCTTATTCCTGATCAAAAACAAATTCCGCTTTACAATAACAATAATACACAAACAATACTCTATACTATTAAAAACGATCCCTTCAATGAGGTGTATTATAATTTTTCAATTACAAAACATAAAAAAGGTTATCTAAGGGTAATCCCCTTTTCTATCAATGATAGTTTAAAAAAATCGGGGTGGATTAAAAATAAAAATGTGGGTATATATTCTGCTGCATATAATAGAATATTGTATTTATATGCTGATTCTAATAGCCAAAGTAATGTTTTATACAGCATTAAAGAATATTTTCCCGAACCTTTAACGATACTGTCATGCTCCGGAAAATGGTTGTATGTCGAAATGACTCTGAAAAATAAATGCTACAGGGGATGGATGGCTCCAGAAGACCAATGCTCCAATGTTTATACTACTTGTAATTAAAACTTTTGAAAGCCCCATCATATGTTTCCCTCATAAATCAATTATTAATTTTTAAATCTTATTTTATGAGAATACAACTATTGGCAATTCTTTTTGCCTTACTATTCGTATCCTGCGAGGTCGATCCGTTTGAGGAAACTTCCGGCAAAACATTGGACGTCGGTTCGCTTTCTAAAATGAAGGCTCCCCATACATTTAAGGACGAAGAACATTGGGTGGAGGCCGCAGACGGAACCATTTACTGGGATGAAAACGCGACTTCACAGGACACAACCAAACCCGGAGAAACCTATTTGGGTGTCAATGTTCTGGTGGGAACTCATAACCGGGATTCCAACCTGAACGAACCGATTAACAGTGCCAAATTTGAACTGTATCTTGAAAAAAACAAGAATGACTCATCTGCTGAGATTATGGGCAATACCGTCCCGGCTGATGTACAGAAATATGGAACTTTGGCAGAAGGGTTATATCCGGCAAAATATACTATTTATAAAAATGATGGCGCCTTATTAATTAATGGTGGACGTAATTTACCAACTGTAAACGGTAATCCTAATAATCCTAAAAATTATTATAACGATAGATCGTTAAAACCTAGCTCGGAACATGTTATAGATCAGGTATTATTTCATAAAGGGAATTACGGAAGAGAATCATTATATACACATCCTGATGAACATGGAAATGTATTTCCTATTTCAGCCGGCTGTCAGACAGGTGGATCAGGCAAAGGAAGTTTACCGGTTTATAACGATTTTATAAAAGAAGCTGAGGGATTTGAAGGAAATTACTATTTAAGAAAACCTTAATGCATAAATCATGAAAGAATTTGTCAAAAGAACAATACTGTTATTTTGCTTTGTATGTACGGCTTGTTCTGTTTCTAAAAGTCATATTGAAAAACTAGTGAACACTAAGTGGAGTTATAATTTTGGTCATGATGACGTTAAAAGCTTCTTTGTATTTAATGATATAGAAAACTATAAATTTTACAATGCAGAAACAGGAGATACCATCATAGGAACGTACTTTTTAAAAAAAGACACGGTTCACTTCAACCAAAAATATGGCGTTTTTGACCATGAATTTCCGGAAAACTCGCATCATCGGATGGGTTCAAAAAAATATAAGATGATTATTAAAAATAAAAATCAATTAGGCTATATCCGATTATGGGATAACGATACTCAAAAATGGAAAGAGGATTATTTTTTTACAAAAGAATAAATAACGTTATGGAACACCAAACAGGTTTTTAAAACCTGTCTGGTGTGAAATAGTTTCCCAAACAACATTCCCTCATAAATCAATTATTAATTTTTAAATCTTATTTTATGAGAATACAACTATTGGCAATTCTTTTTGCCTTACTATTTGTATCCTGTGAAGTCGATCCGTATGAGGAAACTTCCGGCAAAATATTGGAAGTTGGTTCGCTTTCTAAAAAAAAGCTTTCCAATGAATTTATAGACGGACAGCATTGGGTGGAAGCCGAAAACGGAACTATTTATTGGGACGAAAATGCAACCTCACAAGGCACGACCAAAACCGGGGAAACATATTTGGGCCCAAATGTACTGGTGGGAACACATAACCGAGATTCCAACTTAAACGAACCCATAAACAGTGCCAAATTCGAACTGTATCTTGAAAGCAATAAGAACGGTTCTTCTGCGGAGATTATGGGCAATACCGTCCCATCTGATGTAAATAAATATGGAACATTAGCAGAGGGCTTGTATCCAGCCAATGCTCAGGGACGAGGAGGTTATATCGCACGAGGACGAGAAGATTTAGCAATTCTTATTAATGGAGGTGGATCTGTCCCTACTGCTCCGGGCAGTCCAAAAGATCATATGACACAAATATTCTTTCATGCAGGGAATCAGTATCAAGAGTCTTTATATGATTCTAATAAAAATCCATATTCTGCTGGTTGCCAGACAAGCGGTTGTGGTCCAGAATCACGTCCTTTACACAATGACTTTATGAATACTGCAGGGCCTGAGTTTGAAGGCTCCTACTACTTACGTCCCAGTCCTAATTAGAAATCTACTTAATACGATTCGTCATGAATTATCTATTATTATTACTTACGATATTTTCCTTTGCCATACAGGAAAAACAAAATCCATTGGTAAATACCAAATGGGAATATAAATTCTTAGAACACTGTATTAGTTCCATCATATTTAAAGCAGACGGTACTTACGAAAATTATAATTGCGAGATGAACTATCCGTATTCCGGGAAATACGAAATAAAAAAAGACACCATTACTTTAATTGAAATTGATTTACTCTCGAATGTACTCAGTGTTAATGAAGAAAACAACTATAAAACAAGGATAATCCGAAAAAATAAACTTGTAAATAAGGGAGAATATTTACAATATATTAGTTGGGAAAATTATGACTATGAAAATAAAAAATGGTCCGGTGATGTTGTTTTTCCTCCAAATGAAATCATTTATAAAAAAATTGCTCAATAAGATCACACCTGTCTGGTGTTGTAAAAATAGGAAAACGGATTACCTTACATCAATCAAATGATTGGCTACCTTTTTACACCAAACAGGTTTTGAAAACCTGTTTGGTGTGATATAAGTGTAAAAAACAAAACCCGAAACGTATGTTTCGGGTTTTGTTTGTATCGTGCGAAAAGAGTCTTATACTCTTCCCTTTAAAGCATTAAATACCCATGCAATGGCAAAAAATCCGATTCCTACTGCTCCAAATCCCCAACCGGCTACGTCGGCATATCGGTAAACTGCCAGTCCGATTAATAATAATCCCATTAAAACCATTATCAGAGTGGCCCACCCTAAAATGGTATTTTTATTCATGCCCATATTCTTTAGTTTTTTTGAATCGCAAATATCGTAATAATATCACAGCCTTAAAAATATTAATCTAATTGAATATCTTAACCAGCATTTCTTTTAGCAAATCCTGTTGCGGTAAAGCATTGGCGCCTACTCCTTTGCTTTTTACGTCTATATCGCGTAAAACGGCGACAATCTGGCTTACCTTTTTCATCGGATAGTTTCGCAAGGCGACATCGTAATCTTTTAGAAAATACGGATTCACTTTTAGCACCTTCGCAGCATTAGCCGGACTTTTGTCTTTTAATCCGTGGTATTGCAACAATTGGGAAAAGAATCCGAAAATAAGTCCGGTTGTCACGACCAATGGGTTGTCTTTTGGATTTTGAGCAAAATAATCCGCGATCTGATAGGCTTTTAACTGGTTCTTCTCACCTATCGCCTTGCGTAACTCAAAGTTGTTATAATCTTTGCTAAATCCGATGTTATCTTCAATTATTTTTGGACTAATCGTACTTCCTTTTGGTAAAATAATCGCGAGTTTATCGAGTTCGTTGGCAATCTTGCTTAAATCGGTTCCCAAAAATTCCACCAACATCGCAGCGGCTTTCGGCTCAATCTGATATCCTTTACCGGATAACACCCGTTTAAGCCAGTCACCGACCTGGTTTTCATACAGCTTTTTACTCTCGAAAACTACGCCGGCTTTTTCCAGTACTTTGGTCACTTTTTTACGTTTGTCCAACGTTTTGTATTTATAACATACCACCAAAACCGTCGTTGGCTGTGGATTTTCGGCATAACTTTCCAGTTTGTCAATCGTTCGCGACAATTCCTGCGCTTCTTTAACAATCACGACTTGTCTGTCGGCCATCATCGGATAGCGTTTTGCATTCGATACAATATCGTCTATCGTAACATCACGACCGTATAAAACCATCTGGTTAAAGCCTTTTTCCTCTTCCGATAAAATAGTATCCTCGATATAATCCGTTAGTTTATCAATATAATAAGGTTCTTCTCCCATTAAAAAATAAATCGGTTTAATGTCGCCGGCTTTAATATCTTTTATAATCTTTAGTACTTCCTCCAAAACAGTTTCTTTAGCAATTACCCGGAAATCAAAAACTTCAATTTATATTTGCACTATGCAAAATCTGAATTTTCCGCCTTATTCCTTTCGGTTCAAAAATAGTGAAAATAAAGTGGCTATTTTTGATGCTATCCGTAAAAAATTTATCCAACTCACACCCGAAGAATGGGTACGTCAACATGTAATTCAGTTTTTATTACAGGACAAAAAATACTCCACATCCTATATCAATGTGGAGAAAGTCATCAAAATCAACGGACTGACAAAACGCTACGATGCGGTGGTTTTTAAACCCGACGGAAAAATTTTCCTGCTGGTTGAATGCAAAGCGCCCGAAGTAGCGATTACCCAACAGGTTTTCGATCAGATCGCCCGATATAACATGGTTTTGGAAGCCGATTATTTAATGGTCACCAATGGCTTAAATCATTATTTTTGCCGTATGGATTACGAAAAAAAGGAATACCAGTTCCTAAGAACATTACCGGATTTTCCATCCGTATAATACCCCCTGAAATTTTGAAAAAAATAGCGATTGTCATACTCAACTGGAATGGTGTAAAATTGTTGGAACAGTTTTTACCTTCTGTTGTCGAAAACTCCCCGGAAGCTACGGTATATGTAGCCGATAATGCCTCGACCGACAGGTCGGTTGCCTTTGTAAAAGAACATTTCCCTACAGTTTCCATTATTATAAACCGTGCCAATTTCGGATTTGCAGGTGGTTATAACGAAGCCTTACAATCGGTTCAGGAACCCATTTATGTATTGGTTAATTCCGATATTGAGGTAACACCAAACTGGTTACAACCGGTTATTGCTCTTTTTGATAACGAACCGGAAACGGCAATCGTACAACCCAAAATACTGGATTACAAACGCAAAACTCATTTTGAATATGCCGGTGCAGCCGGTGGTTATATCGACAAATATGGTTTTCCGTTTTGCCGGGGACGAATTTTCGAAACCATCGAAACTGACCATGGTCAGTATAACGATATTCACACTATTTTCTGGGCTTCGGGTGCCTGTATGTTTATTCGGAAAGATGTTTTCCATGAACTCAATGGCTTCGATTCCGACTTTTTTGCCCATCAGGAAGAAATTGACCTTTGCTGGCGTGCTTTTAACAAAGGATATAGTATTAAATATTGTGGTTTATCAACCGTATACCATGTTGGTGGTGCTACCTTAAACACCGGAAGTCCGCATAAAACATTCCTTAATTTCCGCAATTCGCTGTGGATGATGGTTAAAAATTTACCCAAAAAACAACTATTCACCATAATTTTTATCCGACTTTGTCTGGATGGAATTGCCGGTATTCGCTTTTTTTTTCAGGGAAAACCCAAACATACCTGGGCTGTTATTCGTGCTCATTTCTCATTTTATCGTTTCATTTCCAGGTTTTTAACAAAAAGAAGCAATCCTCAAAAAGAAAATTATTTTCGTATTGACTCCATTGTTTACCGCTACTTCATTAAAAATGGCAGGTTTTTTGATACTAAGATTTAACATTTGTTTATCGTTTTAAACTTTAACAAGCAGTAAAATCTTAGTAAATTCGTTATTCCTTATAAATTCAACATTGTATGAAAAAAGTCGTTATCGCCCTTTCGGTACTTGCAATTACACTAACATCCTGCGGATCGAAGAAAAAAATTGCAGCTCTAGAAGAAGAGAACAAAAAAATTCAGGACCTGTTAAACACCTGTACAGTTAAACTGAATACGTGTTTAACTGAAAAAGACCATATGGCAAGCCAGATGGAATTTTTGAAGAAGAACAACTCCGATTTAATCAATAATATGGGGAATTTAACTACCCTTTCTTCAAAAGGTGCTGAAAATCTTGAAAAATCATTGGAAAGTCTTAAGGAAAAAGACCTTAAAATTACCCGTTTACAAGATGCTCTAACGAAAAAAGACAGTGTAACGCTTGCTTTGGTTACCAGTTTAAAAAGTTCGGTTGGTATCAACGATCCGGATATTCAGGTAAATGTAGAAAAAGGTGTGGTATTTATTTCCATTGCTGATAAACTACTTTTCAAAAGCGGAAGTTATGTTGTGAGCGACCGTGCTAAAGAAGTGTTGGCTAAAGTAGCTAAAGTGGTAAACAGTAAACCGGATTTCGAATGTATGGTAGAAGGTCACACGGATAATGTGCCAATTAAAAACGCTGTATTGGTTGATAACTGGGATCTTTCTGCAAAAAGAGCGACTTCAATCGTTCGTGTTTTACAGGATGATTTGGGTGTAAATCCAAAACAATTAATCGCAGCAGGAAGAAGTTTCTATGTTCCGTTGGCCGACAATGATACGCCGGAGAACAGAGCTAAAAACAGAAGAACCCGTATCGTGGTTTTACCTAAAATTGATCAGTTCTACGATATGATCGAAAAAGAAATGAAAAATATGACCGGTAAAAACTAAACCGTTATATACTAAAAATGAAAAAGCAGGTCCAAAAGACCTGCTTTTTATGTATTCCTAATTTTTTTTAATAACCAATTAAATATTTAATTAAGAATGACACCTCTTTTATATTGTTATATTTTTAGCCGATTTGTTACGCTAAGTTATTGATATATTATCGTATAACCAAAGTTTTTCCGATAATTCAATAAAGTACTACAAAATATCCGGATCGCCTTTTCCTTCCCGAACAACTACCGGTTCGAATCCGGAAAGGTCGATAACCGTCGAAGCATGGTTGTCACCATAACCGCCATCAATAACCATATCGACCAGGTTTTGCCATTTTTCAAAAATCAATTCCGGATCGGTTGTATATTCAATTACCTCATCATCGTCATGTATGGAAGTGGAAACAATCGGATTTCCAAGCTGTCTTACAATTTCCAGTGCAATAGCATTATCCGGTACACGAATCCCGACCGTATTTTTCTTTTTAAATTCTTTTGGAAGATTGTTGTTTCCCGGAAGAATAAATGTATACGGTCCCGGCAAAGCTCTTTTCAGAATCTTAAAAGTAGCCGTATCGATTTGTCGTACATAATCCGATAAATTACTCAAATCACAGCATACAAACGAAAAATTTGCTTTTTCGAGCTTTACGCCTTTGATTTTTGCGATTTTTTCCAATGCTCTCGAATTGGTGATATCGCAACCCAAACCATAAACGGTATCCGTCGGATAAATAACCAGTCCGCCCTCTTTTAGGCATTTAACCACTTTTGCAATGGCTGCCGGATTCGGGTTTTCAGGATAAATTTTAATGAATTCTGCCATGATTTTATATTTTAAGGGTTATATAACTTCTTATCCGATTACCTGTAGTTTCGCAAAACGCAACAGTAATTTTTTAATCCCGCCCACTTCAAACTTGATTTCGGCTTTTTTATCAGCTCCGGCTCCTTCCAGATTCAGGATTTGTCCTTTTCCAAAGCGTTCGTGCATCACAATATTCCCAACACTCAATCCATTGTCGTACGGACTTGGCCCAGCTGCAGCCGGTATACCACCCGAAACCGGTTTTAATTTACGGATATTGCGATCCATTTTAGGCTCTTCGTTGTCGGTTATATATTTTGGCGGTGTGCCGGCAACCGGTTTACTCAGTCGCAATTTCGATTTGTCCACATCACCAAAAATATCGGCATTAATAGTCGGCTTATAACGGTAATTCGTTTCCACCGGTGTTAAGTATTCCAGATATTGTCCGTCGATTTCCTCAATAAAACGAGACGGCTCACTGTCGACAAGCTTACCCCAACGGTACCGCGATTGCGCATACGTCAGATACGCCTGATGCTCGGCTCGTGTTAGGGCCACATAGAACAAACGACGCTCTTCTTCCAGTTCGCTTCGCGTATTCATACTCATCGCACTTGGAAACAGATCTTCTTCCATTCCGACAATAAATACGGTTGGAAACTCCAGTCCTTTTGCCAGGTGAATGGTCATTAAAGCCACACGATCGTCATCGCCGGTATCGTTATCCAGATCCGTCGCCAAAGCCACATCTTCCATAAACTCCGATAAAGCACCACGCGCTCCGTCTACTTCCTTCTGCCCTTCGATAAAGTCTTTGATACCGCCCATCAACACCTCGATATTCTCGATACGAGCGATACCTTCTGGTGTGGCGTCTTTTTTCAACTCCTGAATCAATCCGGTTTTTTTGGATACGTGATCCGTTAAATACAATGCATCCTGTGTTTCATTGATCACCTGAAAACTTTTAATCATCGTCACAAAATCCTGTAATTTGTTTTTTGTGGTGGAATTTAATTTCAGATCAATCTTATCGATATGTTCCATGATTTCAAAAATGGAACGTCTGTAATGATTGGCTGCAATCGTTAGCTTTTCTACGGTCGTACCACCAATTCCCCTTGCCGGATAGTTGATCACACGTATCAACGCCTCTTCATCTTTCGGATTAATTACCAATCGAAGGTAGGACAATACATCTTTGATTTCTTTCCGTTGGTAAAACGATAGTCCGCCATAAATACGATACGGAATGTCTTTTTTACGCAACGCATCCTCCATTGCACGCGATTGCGCATTGGTACGGTATAGAATTGCAAACTGATTGTTGCTCATCTGGTGTTGCATTTTCTGTTCGAAAATGGTACTGGCCACAAAACGACCTTCTTCACCATCGGTAAGGCTACGATGTACTTTGATTTTAGGTCCGAATTCGTTGGCCGTCCAAACGACTTTATCCAGTTTGGTTTTGTTTTTATCGATAATCGTATTCGCCGCTTCTACAATGTTTCGCGTTGAACGGTAATTTTGTTCCAGACGATAGGTATTTACGCCTTCGTAATCTTTCTGGAAATTCAGGATATTGTTGATATTCGCCCCACGGAAGGCATAAATACTCTGCGCATCATCTCCTACTACACAGATATTCTGAAAACGGTCGGATAGCGCACGAACAATCAGATATTGGGAATGGTTCGTATCCTGATACTCATCCACCAGAATATACCGAAAACGATCCTGATATTTCATTAAAACATCCGGGAAACGGGTTAGCAATTCATTGGTTTTCAGTAATAAATCATCAAAATCCATCGCGCCCGATTTAAAACAGCGCTCTACATAATTCTGATAAATTTCGCCCAGACGCGGCTTTTTACTCATCGCATCGGCTTCCTGTAATTCCGGGTTATTGAAATAGGCTTTTACCGTAATCAAACTATTTTTATACGACGAAATACGTCCCAAAACCTGTTTGGGCTTGTATACATCCTTATCCAATTGCATTTCTTTGATAATCTGCCCGATTAATCGTACGCTATCCTGAGAATCATAAATCGTAAAATTCGACGGATAGCCCAGTTTATCGGCTTCATTTCGCAATATTTTGGCAAAAACCGAGTGAAAGGTTCCCATCCACAGGTTTTTGGCTTCGCTATTCCCCACAATACTTGCAATACGGGTTTTCATCTCCCTGGCGGCCTTATTGGTAAAGGTTAACGACAAGATATTAAACGCATCCACACCCTGATGCATCAGATAAGCAATACGAATGGTCAGTACCCTTGTTTTTCCGGAACCGGCTCCGGCAATCACTATCATTGGCCCGTCTTTTTGTAATACAGGCGCCCGCTGGGCTTCATTTAACTGGTCAATATAATTTTGCATGGTCATGATATCAAACCTCAAAAATACTACTCATTATGCTTTATTACAATTAAAATCAGCAGAGTTTTTTATTTTGTTTGTTTATTTCTTTATTCGTTTATTTGTAACACTTTGAACCGATTTTCAATTCATTAATCAATTATCCCGATTCAATCATGGATACTACCAAAATAGTAGAATTATTAGCGTATACCGTTCCGGCAATTATTACCGGTGGTGTAGCCTATTACTTTTTTAATCTGCATACTAAAAACGAAGAAGGACGCCGTCGTTTCCTATTGCATAAAGAAGCACAAAAAAGCGCACTTCCGATACGTTTACAGGCTTTTGAACGCATGACATTGTTTCTGGAGCGTATTAGTCCGGCGAAATTACTGGTCCGTATCGCTCCGCATTCCCAGGATAAAAACGATTATGAAAATTTACTGATCCAACATATCGAACAGGAATTCGAACACAACCTGACCCAACAGATTTATATTTCGGAAGAAAGCTGGAACATTATCCTTACGGCTAAAAACACGACGATTCAGATGATTCGGAAAGCGTCGATGGGTGCTGAAAATGCCAATAAACTCCGTGAAATCATTTTGAGTGATATGATGGAAAAACAATCGCCTAGTTCGGTAGCGCTTTCCTATCTGAAAAACGAAGTAAGCGATTTATTCTAAGACTTCCTTTAATCACATACCTAAAAAAAGACTTTTCAAATCAATGAAAAGTCTTTTTAATTTAAATAACAAACAAAACAATTAATTATCGCGAATTACATGGATGACTCCTGTAATCGTATGTGTGACACTTGGATTATTATTATCCTGATAGGTTCCGCTAAAGGTCATGTCAATATACTGCCCTACTGCTCCAAAAGCATTCAGATTAAATACCATTGTATTGGGCAATTGTGACGAAATATAGCCTACAGCTCCACCTTCAATCGTAAAGCTGGAAGTCGTATAGGTTCCCGGAACATTGGTATTACCCCAGAAATAGATTCCGGCTCCGGTAGCGCCCTGCGCACTAATATTTAGCCCGTTTGGTGTATATCCGGCATTAATACCTGTAAGATGGTAGGTCACCGGGTTGTTATCAATCTGATAAGTTATAAATTCTGTTATGGAATTACAAGCGACCAGATTCCCAATATTGGTTGTTGGTGTGGTAAATGTATAGTTCACATCACCCGTTACCTGTAAATTATCATAATCGGCACCTTCTAAAGTAAACGCTGTATTCGGGCCGCCACAAACCAACGTATTAAAACTAAAGCTTCCGTTGGTAACAGTTGCCACCTGTGTCGTATATCCGGTATGTAAAATTACATAACCATTGGTTACCGGTGCATTACTACAGGTTACCAGATTTCCCTCTACGGTTGTTGGTGTGACCGAAGGATTGGTTACCGTGATCGTTGGTAAAGTTGTATTTGCTGTTAGCGGACCTATGGTATTGCTATAAATCGTATTACCGCAATTATCCAAAACAACCAACGTCAAATTTTCGTTGGCCGGTACCAATCCACAAACCTGACCGTTGGCATTGGTCGTTCCCATAACCGGATAGGTATTTCCGCTTCGGATGATACCTACCTGAATGTTGGCTAACGCATTGCCATTGGCGTCTTCCAGATTCACACACATCGACACAACCGGAAACTGCGCATCGCAATTCCACCATGAAAAATGAGATACGTTACCTACGTATGTATCTCCCTGACGGGTTGCACTACCTTCACGAATCCAATACCCTTTGTCGTTATCAAAATGCCATAACGGGATTTCACTTGGAGCGCTTCCCAACTGACTGTTATCAATTTTCATCACCACCTGAGCCGTATGCCCGGAAGCAATCTGTAGTTTTTGCCCGGCCGATCCGCGTAATTCTACATTAAGCATCCCTAAGGTTTCCAGTGCTTTAGGGTTCCCATTTTCATCCTGAGCAAATAAAGCACCCGGCATTAGACTACTTAACTTAGTATCGGATGGCAATAAATGATACATCGCCACTGCAACACTACCGCTATAGGCTGCACCGTTTTCGTCCTGAAAGGCACCGTCGAAAACAACTTTGGTACCGGATAATAACGTGACTTCGCTACTCACTCCCGAATTGATCACCTGTGTTGGTTGTAACGGCAACAACATAATCCGAACGTTGTTATCTCCGTTTGTCGGTACCATTGTACGGGAACCGTCGATATAACCTGCTTTTTTAGCTGTGATATAGGCAAATCGTTCGTAAACCGTCGCATTTTTAATGATAAAAACGCCATTGGAATCTGTTTGTCCTGTTGTAGTTCCTATTTTGATTGTGGCATTCGAAACGGGATTTCCGTTCGTATCCACCACCTGTCCGATGAAATCTCTTGAAACCTGATTTCCGAAACTGGACGACATAGTACCACCACCGGTATTATTTCCTCCTCCTTCTACGGTACTTTCGGATTCACATCCCGCCAGAAACAACAGAGACGTGAAGAGTACTACAAAAAGTTTGATTTTATTCATTTGTTTTGGTTTTGTGTTGTTCGTATTCTTTTAGATACAACACAAACCTTTTAGTTGCGTATCAAATGTTATTATTTTTACAATAATTTAATACAATAAAAACACATTCATCAACATAAAAACGAATAACATAAAACATAAACACTAAAAAACTACTCTTTCAGTAAATTCTCTAATTGTTTTTTTTCGTCTTCGGGTAAAGCCGGTAAAAGTTCCTGAAAATACTCCCGGTGTTTTTCATTTTTCAATAAGGCACGAATCGAATCCTTTGAGAACTTAACAAACAACCATTGATGGTGTAAAGTTCCATTTACCAGATAACGCAGGGTATTCATGTCATTTTTATTCAGATACAACAGATTCACCAAAGCATTTTGCCTTACATTACTTGCATACTGAGGGGAAGCGTAGTCCAACAGTTCTTCATAGTATTTTAATTTTTCGGAATTCTGATAGTCCGGTGTCGCCAAAGCCAATGTCAGCCAACTGATTCGCAGGTTTTTATCATTAAACCCCTGCCAGTCTTGTGTTTGATCGAGTAACGGAAAACGCTGGTTGGGAAATTGTGCCCAAAGTGCCTTTAACGCGATTTCCTGAGTGATATAGGAGCGATCTTCCAATAAGGTTTCGTATTGCGGTTTAAACGATTCCGGAATACTGCGCAACGATTTACTTATCGCCTGTCGAACTTTTAAATCGGTCGATTGCATCGCTAATTCCAGTAAAGGTTTATTCTGTTCGAATGGCGTATTTTCCAATTGGTAGATAATTTCTTCCTTAACCGGATAGAAAACATCCGATTTTAAAAGTATTTCGAATGGCTTTTGTTTGTCGACCAATAATTTGTCCTGCAATTCGACAACACCGAGATAGGTTTTTATAAACGGATTTTGCTTTATGATAGCCAAAGCTTCTTCGGTTGGAAATGCCGGATTTTCGAGCCATAAGGTTTTAAAAGCCGCCGTATCATAATCGGCAACATTTCGAACCTCAGCCAGAAACGCATCGGTGTCGACATTTTTAAACGCATATTTCCGCAGGTAGTTTTGTACCGCCAGACGAAATTTATCTTCTCCTATTTGTGTACGCAGATAATGTAAAGCCCAGGCCCCTTTCTGATAGAAAGTCAGCGAGCTTGCTTTTTCATGAAGGATCGGTTTGGGATCGGTTTTGGAAGCCCGAATGAGTTTTTCGGCCGATTCGTACAGTTCCCAATTAAAATGATCATCTCCAAAAAGCTGCTTTTCGGCCAGCAAAGCATAATACGTTGCAAATCCTTCCTGTAGCCAATGGTGTTTTCCGGATTGCGCCGTAACCATATCGCCAAACCATTGATGCGCCAGTTCGTGGGCATTTACGTTGGTATACGTCCGATCGTTAAATCCGATAGCATCGACCACAAAATCCTGCGAAAAGATGGTTGCTGTAGTATTTTCCATTCCGAGATATAAAAAGTCGAATACCGGAACTTGTCGGTAAACCTTCCAGGGATAGGCTACTCCTATTTCCCGTTCTAAAAAGTCAAAAATCTCTTTCGAATAGCGGTACGTCGATTCAAATTTTGACGCATCCGCTTTGCGAAGGTATAATTCCAAAGGTGTCCCCGATGCGGTCATTACGGTCTTTTTATCAAATTTTCCGATAGCCAGCATCGCCAGGTACGAACTCATCGGTTTTTCCATGACATACTGCCAGGTGGTCTGATTGCCTTTCGTGACTTTATGTTTTAAAACACCGTTGGAAAGGACTTCAAAAGTGCTATCATAGGTAATGGAAAACGAAAAAATCACCTTTTCATTCACATCATCAAAACTGGGTAGCCAATGGCTGGTATATTTCCCCTGTCCTTGTGTCCATATCTGGAAATCCTTGTCTTTTCCGATAAAATAAAGTGTTTGCCGCGGTTGTGCTTCGTAATGCAGTTTCAGGGTGTTACGCCCTTTTTTATACCCCTGAAACAACTGTAATTTTTTTCCGGTATTTTTAAATTTTACGGCTCTGTTATTGATCGTAACGCCGGAAATATCCATCCGTTGCGCATCGATGCTAATTGTATCCGTTGCACTATTCACCTGAAAAGTATAGGTCACATCGCCTGCAATTTTACGGCTTTCGGTGGTAAATGAAACCGCTGCATCGAGTGTGATAAAATCAACTTTTTCGCTTTGTTGTGCGTTTGAAAAGGTATATATAAAATAGCAGAGAAATGTGAGTCGCTTCATATTTAGAGTATAATGAAAAGCTCAAAGTTACAAAGTTTAGCACAACATTATAGCGGCTTTTTTGTAAGTTTACACCTTAAATTTTCTATTTTGAAGGCAAAAATGGTATTTAACTGGAGTAGCGGAAAAGACTCTGCTCTCGCGTTATATGAATTAATACAGAAGGATCAGTTTGAAATCGCGTGTTTATTAACAAGTGTAAGCCAACAATACGATCGCATTTCGATGCACGGCGTACGAAGCAGTTTGCTCGAAAAACAAGCCGAAAGCATCGGTTTGCCCTTGGTCAAAATGGAAATTCCCGAAATGCCTTCAATGGAAATTTATGAAAACGTAATGCGGAAAACCCTAACCGACTTACAGGCTAAAGGGATTACCCATGCTGCTTTTGGTGATATTTTTCTGGAAGACCTGCGGGAATACCGGGAAAAGAAACTGGCCGAAATGAACCTAAAAGCCGTTTTCCCGCTATGGAAGCGCGATACCAAAGCTTTAATTCACGAGTTTATTGGTCTGGGATTTAAAACCATCGTTACCTGTGTCGATGCCCGATTACTCGATAAAAGTTTTGCCGGCCGTATTATCGATGCCGATTTTATCCGGGAACTCCCTGAAAATGTAGATCCATGTGGTGAAAATGGCGAATTTCATACGT
Source organism: Flavobacterium sp. WV_118_3 (assembly GCF_039778605.1). NCBI lineage: Bacteria > Pseudomonadati > Bacteroidota > Flavobacteriia > Flavobacteriales > Flavobacteriaceae > Flavobacterium > Flavobacterium sp. WV_118_3. The sequence continues at coordinate 1,595,996 of NZ_CP156060.1, forward strand.
TTACATTTGACGGACCACTTTTTAAAAATCCGATTGCTTTTACAAAAGGGGATATTGTGCTCCGTAAATACGAAGCCCCGAAAAACGATGACGATTGTTATACCACACCACGGGAAACCGAGTATGGATTCTGGTATTGCGACCTTATCCCGACAGCTGTCAAATCAGGTAAAATCACCTAAAAGATTCGGACTGTATTTTGTATTTTTGGGATATGCAGAACTCACCTACGCTCCAACGAACAACAACACTCTCCAAAGTTCTCAACTTTCTCGGGGAAATCGGAATTCCGGTTGTTGAAAAAACACTAACGGATACTTTTCTGCCCGGTTTAGCATTGGGGCCGAACTGTATTTTCGTAGATTTTGATCAACTATTATATCCAGGCGATTTACTGCATGAAGCCGGTCATCTTGCCGTAACCACTCCAGACGAACGCAAGCTTGCCGGAACGAATGCTCAAAGTGCCGACTGGCCTTCGGGCGGTGAAGAAATCGGCGCGATTTTATGGTCGTATGCCGCTGCGGTTCACCTGAATTTACCGCTTGATTTTGTTTTTCACAATAACGGTTATAAAAACGGTTCGGAAATGTTGATTTCGAATTTCGAAAAAGGAAATTATATCGGATTGCCTTTTTTGGAATGGGCCGGCTTATGTCTGAGTGAGGCACGTGCCGAACAACAAGGCCAAAAGCCTTTCCCTTTTATGCTACACTGGTTAAGACCTTAAGTTATGGAATTGGTTCGCGCTATAAAATTCCCAATTGCATTTGATATCGACCGTTTACAGGCCGACGTGCAAAAAGTACTTTCCCAGGAATGGACGGATCATTATAACCGTAAGGATTACAACGGCAAATGGACTTCAATCGCCCTGATGTCGGAAGACGGTAAGTCCGATTCTATTTTCGCCTTAAACCGAAACAAGCTACAAGACACAGCCATCCTGGAACAATGTCCCTATTTTAAAAGTATACTCAACGATTTCCCGTTTGAAAAAACAGCCGTTCGTTTGCTTAATCTTACCGCCGGAACCGAAATCAAACCGCATCGCGATTACTGTCTGGGCTATGAAGACGGTTGTTTCCGCCTACATATTCCCATCATTACCAATCCGGATGTAGTATTTTTACTGGACAATAAACGTTTGATCATGAACGAAGGTGAATGTTGGTATATCAATGCTAATTTTACGCATTCGGTTGTCAATAACGGTACGCAGGATCGTATTCACCTGGTTATCGACGGATTACAGAACGAATGGACCGATGCACTTTTCTATAAAGAAGCCGATCCGGAACAATTCCGAAAACCATTACCCGAAATGAGCGAAGTTGAAAAACAACGCATCATCGAAGAACTGAATCGTATGAATCCGGTACTCACCGCTACTGTTCTTCAAAACATGGAAAACAACAAGCCTTGATCAAATCTGTAATTTACACATACAAAGAAGGTAGGCTTAACCAAACCTACCCTCTCCTGTCTATAAACACAATTTATTTATGGAACTCTAAATTATGCCTACACTATGACATCTATGAAAAGTTATGATACTCCTATTCTGCTAAATTTTTTGGATACAATTACCGGTTTTTCCAATACCGGCAGGTGATCCTGTTTTCCGTGAACAATAAAATCAAATCGGGCTTTTGCTAATGACTCTTCTGTAAAACCACGCAAACCATAATCGGCTTTGATTTCTTTTAAAACAACATCCGATGAAGCCGGATTATCATAACTCCTGTTGCTAACGGTTTCTGTTCCCAGATAATATTTTTTTCCGTTAATCGTCGCAAATGCCGACACTATATATATTCCATCCATACTTTTTGCTTTTGAGTTATTATTTTATTTAGGGTTCTTATTTTTTAGTTAAACAACCGGAACCGTTACGGTATCAGTTTTTTTGGAATCGACAAGACAGTTCGCCAACGATCCTAAAACCAATAATAGTATTCCTGCAATAACAGGCCATTGCGCTACAGGTAAAAACATCCTTCCTGTCAATATAAATAAGGTTCCAATCAGGCTGAGTAAAAAGGGAAAGTATATTTTTTTTTGTCGCACGTTTTTTAACAACGCCCATAAATGGAGCATTAAAAAAAGCAGGAGTGCCGGGAAAAACCACACCTTTGGCGATAATTTTGCCATTCCGAAGCTTCCCAGCATACTCATATATACGGTCCAGCACATTCCGGTTTTAGGATAAAATAATGCCAGAAAACCAAGTAGTTCCACTACGCTACCTGTATTTTTCTTTTTCCCCGGAACGCTGTCCCAATCCGTTACGAATTCATATATTCGCTTTACCATCTTGAGTCACATTTTGATTATTACTGTCTTAAACTAATTTTAAGATTTTGCAACCAATAGGTATCAACAGGCGGTAAATGCTGAAAATCATCATCTGTTTCCTGTACATCCGGAAAATGATCAAGAGAATTGTCTGGTGTTGATCCGTTATTTCCGGAACGTTTGCTATGCAATACATTCAGCGCCAGTAAAGAGGCTTCGGTAGAAGTATCTTTAATCAGGTTCCGGATCGCTGTCGGATTCGAATCTTTAACCAATTGTCGGCTTTGTTTTTCCTTTACTACAACTGTCGCTGTCGCGGGTGTTTCCCGACAGAAGCTAATTAAAAGGAACGCAATTAGTACTACGGCAATTTGGGGAATCTTCATTTCTACTATCTTTTTTGGTTACAGTTTAGTCGTCAAAAAATACTTAACCTATTAGCTAACAGTATGATCTTGCTACAGCATTTTATGGGATAAAACTATAAATCCATACTATATTTTTTATACGTGTTTTTACCTGTTTTTCCGTAATTACCTTTTTTCAGACGACTTCCTGACTACTATACGCGATAAAAAATCGATTCCGATCCTGTATTTTCATCCGGGGTATTTTTAATTTTCCCAATTAAAATCTATCTTCGTAATGTGATTTTTTACTAATCGTGATTCCTGAATGAACAACCTTCTCGAAACTCCTATAGAATACCTCAAAGGCGTTGGTCCACAACGTGGGGAGTTATTACGTAAAGAGTTAAACATTCACCGTTATGCCGATCTGCTTAACCTCTACCCCAACCGTTATATCGACCGTACGCGCTACTATAAAATCAACGAATTACAAAACAGTAATTCGGAAGTACAAATTATAGGTCGTGTGATCCATATCAAAACCGTAGAACAAAAGCGTGGCAAACGGCTTGTAGCCACTTTTGTAGACGATACCGGCGAAATGGAGCTGGTTTGGTTTCAGGGTCAGAAATGGATTCGTGAAAATCTGAAGTTAAATAGCGTCTATGTTATTTTTGGAAAAGTAACCGCTTTTAACGGTCTGTTTAATATGGCGCACCCGGAAATGGAATTACTCGCCGATCACGAAAAAAGTTTGCGCTCGGCTATGCAATCCGTTTATCCGTCTACCGAAAAACTAACGCAAAAAGGAATTACCAATAAAACGGTAAACCGCCTGATGCAGCAATTGTTTATCGAAACCCAGGCGTTATTTAAAGAACCTTTACCGACGAATCTGATCGACGAATTAAAGCTGATTCCGAAAAATGTCGCCTTATTCAACATTCACTTTCCTAAAAGTCAGGAGCTGTTGGCAAAAGCGCAATTCCGATTAAAATTTGAAGAGTTGTTTTTTATTCAGTTACAACTCATCACCAAAAACCTCATCCGGAAACACAAAATTAAAGGCCATCCTTTTGATAGTGTTGGCGCGTATTTTACAACTTTTTACAACCATTATCTTCCGTTTGACTTAACGAACGCACAGAAAAAGGTTTTAAAAGAAATCCGCAACGATCTGGGAAGCAATGCCCAAATGAACCGCCTTTTGCAAGGTGATGTAGGATCCGGTAAAACCATCGTTGCCCTAATGACCATGCTTCTGGCTTTGGATAACGGTTTTCAGGCCTGTTTAATGGCGCCTACGGAAATTTTAGCCAATCAGCATTTTTTAGGAATCCGCGAACTGGCTAAAGAACTCAATCTGAATATTAAAATACTAACCGGTTCCACCAAAACAGCCGATCGGAAGATCATCCATGAAGAACTGGAAAACGGTAGTCTGCATATCATAATCGGAACGCATGCATTGTTGGAAGACAAAGTAAAATTCCATAACCTCGGACTCGCTATTATCGACGAGCAACATCGTTTTGGTGTCGAGCAACGTTCTAAATTATGGAAAAAGAACGCCATTCCGCCACATGTGTTGGTGATGACGGCCACACCTATTCCACGAACGCTGGCCATGAGTCTTTATGGCGATCTCGACATTTCGGTTATCGACGAACTTCCTCCCGGCCGGAAACCCATACAAACTGTGCACCGTTACGATAGTAACCGATTGAAGGTTTGGAAGTTTCTTAAAGATGAAATCGCCAAAGGCCGACAGATTTATATCGTATATCCGTTGATTCAGGAAAGTGAAAAAATGGATTACAAAGACCTGATGGACGGTTATGAGGGGATTTCACGTGACTTTCCGCTACCACAATACAGTGTGAGTATTGTTCACGGGCAAATGAAACCGGCCGAAAAAGATGCCGAAATGGAACGTTTTGCTTCCGGAAAAACCAACATTATGGTCGCCACTACGGTTATCGAAGTGGGGGTAAACGTTCCAAATGCCAGTGTAATGATCATTGAAAGTGCCGAACGTTTTGGTCTTTCGCAATTACACCAGCTCCGCGGTCGCGTGGGACGAGGTGCCGAACAGAGTTATTGTATTCTAATGACCGGTCATAAACTGAGTAATGACTCCAAAATACGGATCGAAACCATGTGTCGTACCAATGACGGTTTTGAAATTTCGGAAGTCGATCTAAAGCTTCGCGGACCGGGCGATATTATGGGAACACAACAAAGTGGCGTACTCAATTTACAGATTGCTGATCTGGTAAAAGACCGGGATATTTTACAATTGGCCCGCCATGAAGCCATCCGACTTTTAAAAGACGATCCGTCGATGAACAAACCGGAACATCAGGTTTTAAAGCAGGTTTTTATTGAATTATCCAAAAAAAGAAACATTTGGAATCATATCAGTTAACCTTATTTAAAACTTCATATAAAGTAAATTAAAATAATCTATTACAAACAAATAAATATATGGTAGCCTACAATCCTAAAGACTGGATTACATTTATTTTCCGTTTCCACAAAGCGGATACCTTTCGCCAGTTAATTCCTATGATGATCACCATTGGACTTTATTCCGCAGGTGTTGGTTACCTCGAAATGGAATACTGGAAACTGACGGAAAGCAGCCATGTCAAGAACGTCACCATAATGCATAATATGTTGGGTTTTGTAATTTCGTTATTACTGGCCTATCGCACCAATACTGCCTACGATCGTTGGTGGGAAGGACGAAAATTATGGGGCGGATTGGTCAACAATAGTCGGAATTTGTCTATAAAACTGGCTGCAATGCTAAAAGACGAACGCGACCGTAACTACTTTCGTACGATGATACCGGGATATGCCTCTATTTTAAACCGTCATTTAAAAAATGCCGACACCGGCAAACAGTTGGCTGAAGATTTCGACCTCAGCCTGGATCACAATAAGCACAAACCGAATCAGGTAGCGCGTATGCTTTTTAATAAAATCAACGAGTTGTACGATTCCAAAAAGATCACCGGCGACCAGTTAATCATCCTAAATAGCGAAATCCAGTCGTTTACCGAAATCTGCGGTGCCTGTGAACGGATTAAAAACACGCCTATTCCCTATTCATACAGTGCTTTTATCAAAAAGTTTATCTTTTTCTACGTGATGACACTTCCGTTTGGTTATGTATTTAGCCTTGGCTATTATGTCGTGCCGGTGGTGGTTTTTATTTTTTATGTATTAGCGAGTCTTGAATTGATTGCCGAAGAAATTGAAGATCCGTTTGGGGATGATGCCAACGATTTACCTACAGCCAAAATCGCCAGCAATATTAAAATCCATGTAGAAGAAATTCTATAAAAGAACGTTAATTTCGACAACTATTTTTTCATATCGGGATATTTTCAGTAAATTTATTAGCTTGTTTTTTCAGGCAAACGGAATGTTTATTTTGAAAGAATCCCGATGAGTTTATCCAGATCCTTATTACCAACACCGCGTTTAACTCAGGAAAAGTCACTTAAGACTTTAGTTGAGAACAGAACCATTTACTCACTAAATAACTGCGAGTTAAATATTTTTGAAACGTACAAAACCACCGAGATGGTTCCGTTAAAATTTAACGACCTGGTGGTTACCAGTATGTTGCGCGGTAAAAAAGTAATGCATCTGTTTGACGAACCCGGTTTTGTATACCTGCCAGGCGAAACCGTAGTGGTTCCTTCCAATGTGGAAATGAAAATTGATTTCCCGGAAGCGTCTCCAAACAACCCGACACAATGTTTGGCGTTAGCTATTGATCAGGCAAAAATTAACGAGACGTTGCAGTTCCTGAACGAACGCTATCCCAAAGACGGCGATTTCTGGAAACTGGATCACGAAAATTATTTCTTTTATAACAATATCGAACTGGCCACCACCATCAGCAAACTGATCAAAGAATGCATGAGCACTTCGATAACCAAAGATGCTCTGGCCGACCTGACGTTACAGGAATTACTCATTCGCATTATTCAGACACAAACGGTAAAAGCGATCGACACCAACACTTTTCTAAATAACAACAGTCCTATTGTTCCTGTAGTGGAATATATCCGAAAAAACCTTCAGGGGAATATCAATTTAAAAGATTTAAGCGATAAAGCCTGTATGAGTAGCACTTCTTTTTATCGTTTTTTTAAACGCGAAATGGGCATGAGTCCAATCGAGTTTATCCTGACCGAAAAGATCAAACAAGCCAAACAGTTATTAAAAAATCCGTCACTACAAATCAATGAAGTTTGCTTCCAGTCGGGTTTTGAAGATTGCAATTATTTTATCCGACTGTTTAAAAAATACGAAGGAATCACTCCCAAACAATACCAACTTCTTTATATCAGCTAATTATTCATCCTCCTTATAACGCAACGGTTCCAGATTAGTTCGCTCTTCGTCCGTAAACAAACGGGAATGAATAATAAAACGCTTGCCATACGGGATTTCCAATGAAAAACTCGCGCCGCGTCCTACGACCACATCCAACGTTAAATGCGTATGTTGCCAGTATTCAAACTGATCTTTACTCATCCAAAACGGACATCCGGCAACTTCACCTAGGCAAACATCGCTATATCCCAGTTTAAATTCTCCTTCCGGAAAACACATGGGCTGTGATCCGTCGCAACAGCCACCACTCTGATGAAACATCAGGTCTCCATTACGGGATTTTAATTCTTCTATTAAGACTATTGCTGCTTCCGTTACAGCTACTCGTGCTACCATTTTATTATTTTTAAAAAGCCCGACAAGATTACTCCTGCCGGGCCCATTGGGAGGAAAACTAATTGTGGTTTTGTTTTTGAAAAAAATTAAAAGAATCCTAGTTTATTTTTATCGTATGAAATCAGCATGTTTTTAGTCTGACGGTAATGTTCCAGCATCATTTTGTGGTTTTCTCTTCCGAATCCGGATTTTTTATAGCCACCAAACGGCGCATGTGCCGGATACGCATGATAATTATTTACCCAAACCCTTCCGGCCTGAATGGCTCTCGGAACCTGATACAACTCATGCGCATCACGTGTCCAGACACCGGCACCTAATCCGTATAGTGTATCGTTGGCAATAGCAATCGCTTCTTCCGTGTCTTTAAATGTCGTCACACAAACTACCGGGCCAAAAATCTCTTCCTGGAAGATTCGCATTGTATTCGTTCCTTTAAAAACGGTTGGTTCGATATAATAACCTCCTGAAAGTTCCCCTTCCAACTGATTAACATTACCTCCAACCAATACTTCGGCACCTTCTTCTTTTCCGATTTTTAGGTACGATTGGATTTTTTCATACTGATCATTCGAGGCTTGCGCTCCCATCATCACGGTTTTATCCAACGGATGTCCAATTTTAATCGCTTTTACCCTTTCAATTACTTTCGCCATAAAACGATCGTAGATAGCTTCATGTACCAGCATACGCGACGGGCACGTACAAATTTCGCCCTGGTTTAACGCAAACATCACCGCACCTTCTACCGCTTTATCAAAAAAGGCATCATCAGCATCGGCTACGGATTTAAAGAAAATATTCGGTGACTTTCCTCCTAACTCCATTGTCGACGGGATGATGTTTTCCGCCGCATACTGCATGATCAATCGACCTGTCGTTGTTTCTCCGGTAAAAGACACTTTCGCAATACGAGGCGAAGTCGCCAATGGTTTTCCGGCTTCAATTCCGAATCCGTTTACAATATTGATCACTCCCGGTGGTACGACATCTTTAATCAGGTCCATTAACACCAAAATCGAAACCGGGGTTTGCTCCGCTGCTTTTACAACGGTACAGTTACCTGCCGCAATAGCCGGTGCAATTTTCCAGGTGGCCATTAACAATGGGAAATTCCACGGGATAATTTGCCCAACAACTCCTAATGGTTCGTGCAGACAAATGCTTACAGTATTCTCGTCGTGTTCGGATATCGTTCCTTCTTCGGCGCGGATTACACCGGCAAAATAGCGAAAGTGATCAATACAAAGAGGCAAATCGGCCGCCAGGGTTTCGCGAACCGCTTTACCGTTATCAATCGTTTCTACGGTAGCCAGATATTCCAGATTGGCTTCCATAATATCGGCAATTTTATTTAAGACCTGACTTCTGTAAGCGGGCGATGCTTTTCCCCAGGTTTTAAAAGCTTCATGGGCTGCATCAAGTGCCAGATCAATGTCTTCTTTGGTCGATCGGGCCGCTTTGGCAAATACCTTTCCGTCAATCGGGGATACATTGTCAAAGTATTCGCCTTTTACAGGAGGAACAAATTTACCTCCGATGAAATTATCATATTTTTCTTTAAATTGTGGTCTTTGAATTACATTGCTCATAAAATTGTTTTTTGCGTTTATTCAAATTTACGGGCTCTGCAAACAGTAAAATAGCATTATTCTTTCAATCAATAGCATATTTTTTTCAGTTGCATTTTTTTTGTTTTAATTTTTTAAACATTCCTTTATAAATCCTGCGATTTCACAAACAATCATCAATCTAAAAAAGATCATATCCGGTTTAAAAAAGCGCAACTTTTCTTTATTCTACGCCCGACAATACGTATATTTGCATCCTTAAATTTTACTGCAATGCGTATATCATACAATTGGTTAAAACAATTCATAAAATTAGATTGGAATTCTGAAGACACCGCTGCTTTACTAACCGACTTAGGTCTGGAAGTAGAAGGCGTGGATAAGTATGAAAGTTTAAAAGGAGGACTTGAAGGTGTTGTTGTGGGTCATGTACTGACTTGCATTCCGCATCCAAATGCCGACCGATTACGGGTAACTACCGTTGATCTGGGCGAAGGTACTCCGGTACAGATTGTATGTGGTGCGCCGAATGTTGCTGCCGGACAAAAAGTGGCCGTAGCGACGATCGGGACCAAATTATACGACAAAGAAGGTGTTGCTTTCGAAATTAAAAAAGGGAAAATTCGCGGTGAGGAAAGTCACGGTATGATTTGTGCCGAAGACGAATTAGGTTTAGGCGAAGGCCACGACGGAATTATGATCCTTGCCGAGGATTTAAAACCAGGTACGCCGGCTTCTAAAGTTTTTAATATTGAAACGGATGAAGTTTTCGAAATCGGATTAACGCCAAACCGTGCCGATGCGATGAGTCATTTGGGTGTTGCCCGTGACCTGAGAGCCGGATTGATTCAGAAAAACATCAATCATACAGAATTGATCACACCTTCTGTGAGCAAATTTAAAGTTGAAAAACGTACCTTAAAAATCGACATTAAGGTCGAAGATAATAAACTGGCACCACGTTATTGCGGTGTTACCATTTCTGGTATTACGGTAAAAGCATCACCGTCATGGTTGCAAAACCGTTTGAAAGCAATCGGATTAACTCCGAAAAACAATGTCGTTGACGTTACCAATTATGTTCTACATGAACTGGGACAACCACTACATGCGTTTGACGCGGCAAAAATAAAGGGTGGTAAAGTAACCGTAAAAACGGTTGCAGCCGGTACCAAATTCGTTACGCTTGACGATGTAGAACGCACCTTACACGAAGAAGATTTAATGATTTGCGACGATAACGGTCCAATGTGTATTGCCGGTGTATTTGGCGGTAAAAACTCCGGTGTTACCGAAAACACAACTGCGATTTTCCTGGAAAGTGCTTATTTTAATCCGATTTCCGTTCGTAAAACAGCCAAACGTCATACGTTAAGCACTGATGCGTCGTTCCGTTTTGAAAGAGGTATCGATCCCACAATTACAGAATACGCCTTAAAACGTGCCGCTTTATTAATTCAGGAGGTTGCCGGTGGTGAAATCACTTCTGATGTAATTGACCTGTATCCGAAAAAGATCGAGGATTTTTCCGTGTTGTTAAATTTTAACAACGTAACCAAAATCATCGGACAGGAATTATCCAAAGAAACCATCAAAAAAATCCTGGTTTCGCTAGACATTAAAGTAAACAGTGTATCCGATGCCGGTTTGGGATTAACGATTCCTGCTTACCGTGTGGATGTACATCGTGAGATTGATGTAATTGAGGAAATCCTACGGGTTTATGGCTACAACAACATTAATTTTACACCAAAATTAAACGCTTCGATTTCGAATTCGTCCCGTACGGAAGATTATAAAATTCAGAATATTATTGCCAACCAATTGGTTTCACAAGGCTTTAATGAAATGATGGCCAATTCACTAACGTCTCCGGAGTATGTAAAATTGTCTGAAAAATTAAAAGAAGAATTTAATGTATTAATGTTAAATCCTTTGAGTAATGACCTTTCCGCTATGCGTCAGTCGTTACTTTTCAGCGGATTGGAAGCCATTTCGTTTAACATCAACAGAAAACGCAGCGACTTGAAATTATTTGAATTCGGAAAAAGTTATCATAAATTACCATCCGGTTATGAAGAAAACAAACACCTAACCCTGTTTGTTACCGGAAACCGATTAATGGAAAGCTGGATCACTCCGCAACAACCTTCGGATTTCTTCTTATTTAAAGGCTATATAACCGGTATTCTTTCCCGTTTAGGAATTGAGAAAACCACTACACAACCTTTGGATAATGATATTTTTGCAGAAGGTACCGCGCTATCGGTTGGAAAAGATATTATCGTAGAATTGGGTACGACTAAAAAATCGATTTTAAAACATTTCGACATCAAACAGGAGGTTTTATTTGCCGATTTTAACTGGAGTGCTATCTTAAAATTACTATCCACTAAGATCAAGTTTGTGGAAATCCCGAAATATCCGGAAGTACGTCGTGATTTAGCGTTATTACTGGATCAGTCCGTTGCTTTTGATCAAATCCTGACAATCGCTAAACAGACTGAAAAATCGCTTTTAAAAGACGTTAATTTATTTGACGTATACGAAGGTAACAACTTACCGGAAGGTAAAAAATCGTACGCTGTAAGCTTTACGATTCAGGATAATTCCAAAACCCTAACCGATGTTCAGATCGATAAAATTATGCAAAAATTACAAGCCAATTTCGAAAAGGAATTGGGCGCTACTTTGCGATAAGAACTACCAATACAATGAAAGTCCCGATTTATTCGGGACTTTTTATTTATAGCCCGGTATTTTATTTTAGAATTCTGTCCAAATCACTGTAACTGGTGCTATTTAAACCGGTATAAGGATTGGTCAGTACTAATCTTTCTTTTAAGTTTTGAGGTAATCCGTTTAACGATTTGTCATCGTCAATAATAAGTACTTCTTCCGGACTATACTTACATTTATTCATCCAATTTACAATTTCGGTTTTTCTTGTAAATCTTTCTTCCTGCGGAATATCTAAAATAGAAATCGTATCGGCATATATCTTTCTTCTTTTAAAGATTTCTATCCATTCTAAAACAGGAAAACGAAAGCGATGTGACGTCGATAAAATCAATTCTACTTTTTTTACTTTACCGATAATCTCATTTAATATCGCAACTGCTATTGTATTGAATTGATAAAAACCATCCTGTGCCATATCCACTTTTCTTTGCGGATTCGCATGTACCATTACCCCGTCGATGTCGAGAAAAATTTTCATTTTAGTATTCTATATTATTTTTTCAAAATCGGAAAGAAAATCATCATCACAATACTTTCTGTTATACGGACAATTGTAATCCCAATCTTCTTTTGTATCGATTTTTATATCTTTAAATGACCGCCTTATATCCGAAAAAGAACAACCGGATTTGATAGTATCGATACCAATACCGGCTAATTTATAAGCAATATAACGATGATTTCCATCGGTTATTAACGCTCCGTTGTTCACTTTAATCGATCCAAACCGATATCCGGCCAAAACCCGTCGGTAGATACGCTTAATTATAGCAAAACACACTACCTGATGTGTTGTAACATATTCATGACATGAATTCTGTATAAATGCTTTTACTGCAAAAATATCAAGTTCTTCATTTTTCTGACAATTCATACTCCTCTTTTGGCGAAAACTTATTTTATGGGCACAGATACACTAATTTACAAATAAATTATTGAAATCAAGCCCATTACCTACTAAACAATCACCCCCAAAACAAGACATTTCCATCCCAATTCAGCTATTTTTATTTCCAATCCAAAATAAGAAAGTCCCGAATAAATCGGGACTTTCAATTTCTGGAGGATGCTTTTATACATAAAAGTCAATCAGGAGAATATTAATTTGTAACAGACATTATTATGATTTCGGTAATAAAACCGCATCTACAACATGGATTACTCCATTGGACTGATTCACATCGGCAATAGTCACTTTTGCGCTTTTACCGTTTTCATCCGTTATATACAGATCTTTTCCTTTCATCCAGGCCGTTAACGTTCCTCCACTAACGGTTTTTAGCGTGGCTTTTCCTTTTCCGGCTTTAATGGCTTTATCCACATCAGCAGCATTCATTTTTCCCGCCACAACATGATAGGTCAGAATGGTTTGCAGTTGTTTTATATTTTCGGGTTTTAAAAGTGTTTCCACGGTTCCTTTTGGTAGTTTGGCAAAGGCTGCATTGGTTGGCGCAAATACCGTAAAAGGCCCTTTTGATTCCAATGTTTCTACCAATCCGGCGGCTTTAACAGCGGCTACTAATGTGGTATGATCTTTTGAGTTTACTGCATTTTCAATGATGTTTTTGGAAGGGTACATCGGAGCACCTCCTACGGTTACGGTTTTTTCTTTTTGTGCAAAAGATGCTGTTCCGAAGAATAATGCGCAAGCCACAAAAGCTACGGATAAAATTTTTGAAGTTTTCATAAATGATTTTTTTAATTGTTTATATAGTCATTTACGGAACTTTTGTAACTATGGTTTTAAAAAAGATAAAAAAAACTTAAACTACTTTTTTTCAAATGTAATAAAACAAAAAAAAGTCCCGATTACCCGGGACTTTTAAAATTATTATTCAGATAAGGGATTACTCTCCTTTTTCCATTTTAGCTTTTAATTCAGCTAATGCATCGATATCTCCTAATGTTGTTTTTTCAGCATTATTAGTCGATGTCATAGTTGCTTCAGCAGTTTTCACATTTTTCTCTTCTTCTTCACGGAAGATAGCTGTGTGAGAGGCTACTACTCTTTTGAATTCTTTGTTGAATTCAATTACTTTGAAGTCAGCTACATCACCTTTTTTCAATTTCTTTCCGTCTTCTTTTTCTAAGTGACGTGTAGGAATGAAAGCAACGATATCATCACCAAATTCTACCGTAGCTCCTTTGTCAACGATTTCAGAGATTGTTCCGTTGTGGATTGTTCCAACAGCGAAAGCATCCTCATACTGATCCCAAGGATTAGCAGTTGTTTGTTTGTGACCTAACGATAATTTACGTCCTTCAACATCCAATTCTAATACTACTACATCTAATTTATCACCTACGTTAACAAATTCAGATGGGTGTTTGATTTTCTTAGTCCAGGAAAGGTCAGAAATATATACTAATCCGTCGATTCCTTCTTCTAACTCTACGAAAATACCGAAGTTAGTGAAGTTTCTAACGATTCCTGTGTGTTTAGAACCTACAGGGTATTTAGCAGTGATATCCGTCCAAGGATCTTGCGATAATTGTTTGATACCTAAAGACATTTTTCTGTCTTCTCTGTCTAATGTAAGGATTACAGCTTCTACCTCATCTCCAACTTTTACGAAGTCCTGAGCCGAACGTAAGTGTGTAGACCAAGACATTTCAGAAACGTGGATTAAACCTTCAACACCTTCTGCAACTTCGATAAATGCACCGTAATCAGCGATTACAACTACTTTACCTTTTACTTTATCACCAACTTTTAAGTCTGGATTTAAAGCGTCCCATGGGTGTGCGTTTAATTGTTTTAAACCTAATTGAATTCTTGTTTTCTCATCATCGAAATCAAGGATTACAACGTTTAATTTCTGGTCTAATTCCAATACTTCACTTGGGTGGTTGATACGGCTCCAAGATAAGTCAGTGATGTGGATTAATCCGTCTACACCTCCTAAGTCAATGAATACACCGTAAGAAGTGATGTTTTTCACAACTCCTTCTAACACCTGTCCTTTTTCTAACTGACCGATAATTTCTTTTTTCTGTACTTCGATATCTGCTTCGATAAGCGCTTTGTGCGATACAACAACGTTTTTGAATTCGTGGTTAATTTTAACAACTTTGAATTCCATTGTTTTGTTCACATACTGATCGTAGTCACGGATTGGTTTCACGTCGATTTGAGATCCTGGTAAGAATGCCTCGATTCCGAATACGTCAACGATCATACCACCTTTAGTTCTACATTTAACGAAACCGTTAACAATTTCACCTGATTCGTTAGCAGCGATAACTCTGTCCCAAGCTTTGATGGTACGTGCTTTTTTGTGAGATAATACTAACTGACCTGATTTGTCTTCACGAACGTCAATCAATACTTCTACTTTGTCACCTACTTTTAAGTTCGGGTTGTAACGGAATTCATTTAATGAAATTACACCCTCAGATTTAGCGTTGATGTCAACGATAGCATCTCTTTCAGTAATTCTTACTACTACTCCTTCTACTACTTCCTCAGCGTCAGTAGAGATAAAAGTTTTTGCTACTAAATCTTCAAATTCTTGTAAGTTTTTTTCGTCAACAGCATCAATACCTTCTTCGAAGTTATGCCAGTTAAAATTCGCTAAAAACTCGTCTTGTGTTTTTGTTTGTTCAGACATGTCTGATAAAAAATTTGTATTCTGTGTTTTCCTGAGTCTCTTAATGCGATCGAAAACAACAGAAGTGTTTTACATAAATTGTTGATACCTAAAGGAAACTCGTCTTCGCCAAAAGGTGTGCAAAGGTAAAACTATTTTTTTGATTTACAAAACTTTATTCCGTTCCAAAACAACAGCTTACCGTCGTATTTAAAATCTTTTTCCCGGAAACGGATACAAAAAAACCGGCTTTTAACCGGTTCTTTGTTAATGTCCTATATTTTGTACGTCTTTCGGATCGTGTTTGTGTTTAAACATCAGTGCGAAAGCAATAGCGATAATCAGTGCGTAAGCTGCAAATGTCAGCCAGATATGATGCCAGTCTTTCATAAAAATCGGATTACTGAAAAGTCCATCTGCCGAAATTTCTACGCCATGTCCTTTTACAAATTCATTCATTAATCCGTTGGTTGGTTCCGTTTGTAAATACGCAGCTAAGTCTGTAGTGTTTGAAAACGATTTGGTAAAATATTTATCAATTGCCCATCCGGAAGTAAAACTACCCAATACCGCTCCGAAACCATTGGTCATCATCATAAACAATCCCTGAGCCGACGAACGGTTTTTAGCACTGGTGTTGGTTTCTACAAATAGCGATCCCGAAATATTAAAGAAATCGAAGGCCATACCGTAAACGATACACGACATCACAATCATCCACAAACCGGTTACCGGATCACCAAAGGCAAATAATCCAAAACGCAATACCCAGGCCAACATACTGATCAACATTACCTGTTTGATTCCGAATCGTTTTAAAAAAAACGGAATTGCCAAAATAAACAAGGTTTCCGAGATCTGTGAAATCGACATGATAATGGTAGAATATTCTACTACAAACGAATTGGCGTATTTTGGAAAATGTTTGAATTCATCTAAAAACACATCACCATAGGCATTCGTTAACTGTAAAGCGCCGCCTAAAAACATGGAAAAGATAAAGAACAATGCCATTTTATAGTTGGCGAACAATTTAAAGGCTTCCAATCCTAAGGTTTCCGATAAAGAAGCATTCTCACTAATTAATCGCTGTGGCTTACACTTTGGTAATGTAAAAGCGTATAATCCCAGAATTAATGCTGCAATACCGGCAATATAAAACTGGTATTCGGTTGCTTTATTTCCGGTAAGATTGGTAATCCACATCGCTACAATAAATCCAATCGTTCCGAAAACACGGATGGGCGGGAAATCTTTTACCACATCATTACTGTTTTGCTTTAAAGCCGTATAGGAAATGGAATTGGATAACGAAATGGTTGGCATGTAAAAACACATCGCCAAAAGCATCACATAAATAAAAGTCGTTGGTGTAGCTACCTGTGGTAACGAAAACAATACCCCTGCGTATAATATATGCAATATCCCGTATAATCTTTCCGCATTCACCCATCTGTCGGCAATGATCCCCGTTAGTGTTGGCATAAATAAAGAAGCAATTCCCATGGTTCCGAAAACCAAACCAAATTGGGTTCCTTCCCAGTTTTTAGTTCCAAACCAATAATTTGCTATGGTGATAAGCCACGCCCCCCAAACAAAGAATTGGAAGAAGTTCATCAGGATAAGACGATTTTTTATAGTCATTATGTGGTGTAATTTTGTGTATTAGATTCGTTTTAATTTTTAAAAAAGCTGGTAAATCTATTAATAAAAACAGGAAATCCAAAATAAAATGCGCTATAAAACGAACCGCATCCTATTCTGGATTTTATTTTTAAATGAATCAGGATCCTTTTTCCATCGCTAGTTTTAACACTAACGCAAATTGTTCCTCCCGACTTAAATTGGAATTGTCTACTTCATACGCATCATTGGCTTTTACCAACGGAGAATCCTCCCTACTCGTATCGATTTTGTCACGTCCCACTACATTTTGCAACACATCCTCATAGGTAACCTGTTGCCCTTTAGCTGTTAACTCATCAAAACGGCGTTGTGCGCGGGTTTCCGGACTGGCAGTCATAAAGATTTTTAATTCAGCATCCGGAAATACGACCGTGCCGATATCCCGTCCATCCATTACAATACCTTTATCGGCGCCCATTTTCTGTTGTTGTTCGACCAGTTTTGCCCGTACTTCCGATACTTCAGCAATCCGGCTTACCTGTTGTGAAACTTCGAGTGTACGGATTTCGGTTTCCACATTCTGATCGTTCAGATACATTTCGGCAAATCCCAATTGCGGATTAAACTGAAACTGCAGACTAATTTGCGGTAAAGCAGCAATGAGTTGTTCTTTATCGAAATGGCTATCGGAAATCAATCCCTGTTGCATGGCAAATAAGGTTACCGCACGGTACATGGCTCCCGTATCCACATAAACATATCCCAGTTCTTTTGCCAGTTGTTTGGCCAGCGTACTTTTCCCCGTGGATGAGAACCCATCTATTGCTATGGTAATTTTTTTCAAAACGTTTGTATTTTATTGTAAGTTAATGGTAAGTCCAAAAAGACTGGTATTCCCTGCCGAAGTATAACGCGAATAGGAATAGTCAAATTTTACGGTGTTGAAACGCAATCCGAAACCGGCAGAAATTCCGGCAAAGGTACGTTGATCGGTTATCGAAAGTTCTTCTCCTCTTCTGAAATTATAGCCCAAACGGAAGTTAAGACTTTTTCCCGGAAATAATTCGGCTCCCAGAATTACGTGGCGCAAGGCATTATTGATAAAGGATACTTTTTCTTCCTGTACTTCTCCATCGATACTGCTTTCGGCCCGGTTCGGATTGGAAAAAGCGATATTCCATTGTTGTAGGTTTTCGAGTGTCAGGTGCCAGCGAATAGGTACATTTTCCATTTGCTGCGAAATTCCGGCGATGATTTCCAATGGTAGTTTTTCCTGTAAACCGGCATAGGTCGTGATCTGCATTCCTACATTTCGCACTGCTAAACCGATGTTAATATCATTGTCTTCATCTACATAAATGGCACCCAGATCGACCGCGGCTCCAAAAGAGTTATAGCTTTCCAGCGTGGATGAGATTAGTTTGGCATTGGCACCGATATGAATGTCGGTCCACGGAATATTATAAGCATACCCGAAGGAAAGGGCGATTTCACTACCGGTAAAATCGGACGTACGGTTTCCGGTTTCATCATATCCTTCGAAAGTACCGTAATTTACATAGTTTACACCGGCATGAAAGGTTTGCACGTGACGATCCCAGGTATAGGCATAGGCCGCCGTACCATAGGTCACTTCTCCGTAGTAACTACCATAGTTAACCGAAAGATGGTTATCCATTTCCACATTAATCGTAGCGGGGTTATAAATAGCCTGGTTTACATCGTTGTCATAAATCGTAACGGTTTTCCCTCCCAACGCTGCCTGACGGGGTGATGTCACTAAATTCAGAAACTGATAGGTATATTTTCCACCAATCTGCCCATAGGAAAGAGCTGTCAGGATTAGAAAAAATGAAGTCAGTATTTTTTTTGCCATTGTTTATGGTGGTCGTTTCTGAAATTATATAACGCAAATGCGAAGATATTATTTTTTTATTTACAGTAAAAAATAAAAGACAAAAGGCATAAGCCGATTCGCGCGACTTATGCCTTTTTTATAATGCATTAGCTGTTTTTATTCGGCGATCAGTTTTTTGGCATGTTTTGCCTTTTGATCTGTTATCGCGATTTCCAGCACTTCACTCATTTCTTTTACATAATGGAACGTTAATCCTTCCAGATATTCCGGTTTGATTTCATCGATATCTCTTTTATTTTCATAACACAGGATGATCTCTTTAATATTGGCTCTTTTTGCCGCCAGAATTTTTTCTTTGATGCCGCCAACCGGTAATACTTTTCCACGTAGGGTAATTTCACCGGTCATCGCCAGACTCTTTTTAACCCTTCTTTGCGTAAAACTGGATACTAGTGACGTTAACATCGCCACACCGGCACTTGGTCCGTCTTTTGGCGTTGCACCTTCCGGTACGTGAATATGTACGTTATAATTCGCAATCACTTCCGGATTAATACCCAATTGCTCGGCATTCGATTTGATATATTCCAGCGCAAGGGTTGCCGATTCTTTCATAACCGTCCCCAGATTACCGGTCATGGTCATATTTCCTTTTCCTTTGGAAATAATCGATTCGATAAATAAAATATCACCACCTACACTGGTCCATGCCAATCCGGTTACCACACCTGCTGTTTCGTTATTTTCGTATTTGTCGCGTTCCATTTTCGGAGCACCCAATACTTTAATAACATCTTCATCGGTTACCTTAACATTGTACTCTTCTTCCATTGCGATCGATTTGGCTGCATTGCGCACCATAGCTGCAATCTGTTTTTCCAATCCTCGCACTCCGGATTCACGGGTATAACCCACCACAATTTTTTCGATTTGTTTTTTACCAATCGAAAGATCTTTAGTTGTCAGTCCGTGTTCTTTTAATTGCTTTGGAACCAAATGCTGTTTGGCAATCTCTATTTTTTCTTCAATCGTATAACCTGTCATGTTGATCACTTCCATACGATCGCGTAAGGCCGGTTGTATGGTCGACATATTATTGGATGTTGCAATAAACATCACTTTTGACAAATCGTAACCCATCTCCAGGAAATTATCATAGAAATCGGAATTTTGCTCCGGATCCAACACTTCCAATAAAGCCGATGACGGATCACCGTTATGACTACTTGATAATTTATCGATTTCATCCAGTACAAATACCGGATTGGACGTTCCCGCTTTTTTAAGACTCTGAATGATACGTCCCGGCATTGCTCCGATATAGGTTTTACGGTGTCCGCGGATTTCCGCTTCATCGCGTAATCCCCCCAGGGAAATACGAACGTATTCTCTTCCCAAGGCTTCGGCTACCGATTTTCCGATCGATGTTTTTCCGACACCAGGAGGGCCGTACAAACACAAAATCGGCGATTTCATATCGTTACGTAACTTTAATACGGCTAAATGTTCGATGATTCGCTTTTTAACATCTTCCAGTCCGAAATGGTCGCGATCCAATATTTTCTGCGCCTGTTTTAAATCGAATTTATCTTTGGAATAGTTATTCCAAGGCAATTCTAAAAACAACTCCAGATAGTTTCGTTGAATCGAGAATTCGGCCACCTGCGGATTCATGCGTTGCATTTTCGCCAATTCCTTTTCAAAATGAGCTTTTATTTTATCGTCCCACTTTTTAGATTTGGCTTTCTGACGCATTTCTTCGATTTCTTCCTCATAGGAAACACCGCCCAATTCTTCCTGAATGGTTTTCATCTGCTGTTGCAGGAAGTATTCCCGTTGTTGCTGATCAAGATCAAAACGCACTTTGGACTGAATATCGTTTTTCAGCTCCAGCTTCTGCAATTCCAGGTTCATATAACGCAGCGTTTCCAGCGCTCGATCTGTCAGATCATTAATTGCCAGTAATCCCTGTTTTTCGTGAACCATCAGATTCATATTCGAGGAAACGAAATTGACCAGGAAGGATTTGCTTTCGATATTTTTGATCGCAAAAGTCGCTTCCGTAGGGATATTCGGACTCTCTTTAATAATCTGAATCGCCAGTTCTTTTATCGAATCGATAATGGCGTTGAATTCTTTGTCTTTATCTGACGGTCTTTTTTCCGGTACTTCTTTAACCGTAGCCTTTAAATACGGCTCTTCGGTTGTGATCTCGTCGATTTCAAAACGCTTTTTCCCCTGAAGGATCACCGTAGTATTTCCGTCCGGCATTTTTAATACGCGTAAAATACGTGCCACGGTACCAATTGTATTAATATCGGCCGCAGTTGGCTCTTCAACGTTTTCATCTTTTTGCGCCACTACTCCGATGATTTTACCGGCAGCATTTGCATCGTTGATTAATTTAATGGATTTATCTCTTCCCGCTGTGATTGGAATCACAACACCCGGAAACAACACCGTATTGCGCAATGGCAAGATGGCCAGATCATCCGGAAGCACTTCGTTGTTCATTTCTTCCTCGTCTTCCGGCGTCATTAAAGGGATTAATTCCGCATCGGTATCGATTTCATGAAGTGACAAATTGTCTAATGTGAGTATCTTTTGATTTGACATGTTTTTTTTTAAGTCATTTTGTCATTAAATAGTACTGCAAGATAAAAGTCTTTATTGCTATTACCTTGATAATTAACGGTTCTTTGGCATAACACCTATACCGCTATGCTAATAAATCAATCTCTATGCCATAAAAAAAACCGGTAACAACCGGGCTTATTATTACTGTATAAAGTTTTTTAATTAAACATTTAAGCTACTATAAAAAAAGCCGCCCGAAGGCAGCTTTCGTATCTTTTATCTAAAGATTAATTTAAGGTATAACTAATTAATTTAGTCTCGAAAGTAGTTCCTTCTGTGTTCATATATGCGCGAACCGGTCCAATGTCTTTGGCAAACCAGTAATCTATATCGGTAACAGTATTTGCACCCATCGTGGATACTACCTGACGTAAATTCATTTTAATAACGTTGGTGTAGGTTACCCCATTAACCGTTACGGTAGCATCTTTTTCTAAAATCTTACCGGTATAATTTGTTGTCATTACGATACTGGTTGGCAATATACTATAAGTTGTTGTTTGCGTATACGATCCCGACCATGTTGCATTTACAGCAATATTATCTTTAAACATAACCATCTCATATCCGGTTTGTGTACCTGTTAATCCTCCGGCATTAATATTCAGATCCCCCATTTTCATGATATAGTTCCCTCCGTTTTTATGAATCCAGGTTGTTACATCTGTAGCACCGTTTCCTTCGAAAAATCCGGATTGTGGTGAGAATTTATAGTAAGTACCTCCGTTAAAATTATCCGTTCCAATGATTTTCATCTCCGTCGCATTTCCATCCTGGTCATAGTTCCAGATATTATTAATGGCAGTTGGCCAATAATCCCCGGAAGATGTTCCGCCATTACCGCCGGTACCACCACCGGTGTTTCCACCTCCAGTGTTTCCGCCGTTATTTGCTCCATTATTGCTCAAAGCCGGATCGATCGATTCAACTTCACAGGATACAAAAGTAATAGCTGTAAATACCAACAAAATTGTTGTTAAAAAAGTAATTTTCTTCATAGTGGATGAGTTAGTTAAAAAACGTTCCAAATATAATTTTATTTTTAACATTTTAACAGATTTTCCGAGTGAATATATTTAAAAAAAACAAATCATTTGTGATAAAAAAAAGCCGCCCGAAGGCAGCTTTAAAATCGTGTTGGCATATCTTACTGTTTGGTATAGATAATATCGATATTGGCGGTCAGGTAAACCGGTTCTCCTCCGTTTGCTGTACCAACCACTTCGCCTTGCTGAATAGATGCTTTTAGCGTATTTCCGCTAACGATATACTGATCTGTAAACGTATCGCCTTCGTCGGTATAGGTCACCGATAATACGTTTCCTGCTAAGGACCAGGTCCCGCTAAAATCCGGATCGTCTGTACATTCCAATGTACTGGTTGTACCATCGAAAACGATTTCAAGGGAACTTCCCGTAGCGGTAAAAGTGTTGTTGGCGTTTAATACCAGAATACTGTTATTAAAACAACTCGTTTCGTTCATCTGGTTGGTCGATGGTGTTCCGTCGCCGTTAAGATCGGTTGGAACCGAAGTATTAAATGCCGTCATTTTATAGATTCCGACAACTGTAGTGCCTCCGTTATTTCCGCCATTGTTACCACCGTTATTTCCGCCGTTATTTCCGCCGTTGTTGCCACCATTATTTCCGCCGGTATTTCCGGTATTTGTTAGTAAACCCGAATCAACGGGTTCCGTTTCACAGCTTGTTAATAATAGTCCTCCCGTAAACAGGAGCATAAGGCCAATAGTTTTAATTTTTTTCATGTGGGGTTAATCTTGTTGGGTTAATACTGTAACGTAATAATTTGATTTTTATTCTCTTGGTACCCGGGTTAATAACAATAATCCTGCCACAAAGAAGATTACCAAAAATAAAATAGCATTCTGCATTTTTCCGGTGATGTCGGCAATGTAACCGTATAAAAACATTCCAATCACAATACCTATTTTTTCGGCTACATCATAAAAACTAAAAAAAGAGGTCGTATCCTGTGTTTTCGGGATAAACTTGGAATAGGTCGATCGCGATAACGCCTGTATTCCTCCCATTACCAAACCAACGCAACCGGCTGCGATATAAAATTCATTTGGTGTTACGACAAAATAGGCATAAATACAGATCAATATCCATAGGAAGTTGATCACCATTAACACTTTAATATTTCCGAATTTAGCCGAGGCTTTTGAAGTCATAATCGCACCAAATACCGCAATTAACTGAATCAATAAGATGCTCACGATCAATCCCATGGTTCGTTTTTCATCGCTTCCCCACTCCACTTCCTGTTCGCCGAAATAAGCTGCGATGATCATCACTGTTTGTACCGCCATACTATACACGAAAAAGGCTCCCAAATAGCGACGTAACGGTTTGATTTCTTTTAACTGGTTCCAAACTTTTTGCAGTTCTTTAAAACCATTGAAAATAATGTGGCCTTTGATCTTTTTTCCGTTTTTATAATCCGGAAGGTAACGATAGGTATACTGACTGAATCCAATCCACCACAAACCCACCATTACAAACGAAAACTGCATGGCTTTAAGTTGGCTTTCAAATCCGAACATCTCAGATTTCATGACCATTATAAGGTTGATGATCAATAAAATTACACTACCAATATAGCCTAATCCGTAGCCTTTGGCACTAATACTATCCTGTTGTTCCGGAAAAGCAATATCGGGGAGATAGGAATTGTAAAACACCAAACTTCCCCAAAAACCGATCAGCGCCAGCATATAGGTTAGTAAACCGATAATAATATTATCCAGGGAGAAAAAATACAATCCCATACAGGACAATCCTCCCATATAACAGAAGAATTTTAAAAATGTTTTTTTATTACCCATATAATCCGCGATACCGGAAAGCAGCGGCGATAATATCGCTACAAAGAAAAAGCCCAGTGCCGTTATATAGCTGATCAACGATTCACTCCGGATCGATAGTCCGAAAAGCGGGATTTCTTCGATTCCTTTTATACGGAATAAAGCACCGTAATACAGCGGAAAAATAGACGATGAAATTACAAGTGCATAAACCGAATTCGCCCAATCATAAAATGCCCAGGCATTTAATAATTTTTTGCTTCCTTTTTCAAGTTGTTTCATAAATAGGTATAAAAAAAGCTGTTCAATTAGAACAGCTTCGAAGATACTATATTTTTTTATTTAAAAGCAACACCAAATTTTTTTGCTTCGGCTTTTGCCTGAGGAATCAGATTTCGGATTTCTGCAATACGGGTTTCATTGCTCGGGTGCGTACTCAAAAATTCCGGTTGCGATTGTCCTCCGGAATTGGCTGCCATCCGTTGCCAAAACGCTACAGCCGTGTCGGGATTGTATCCGGCAATCGCCATTAATGTCAAACCAATTTTATCGGCTTCACTTTCATGACTACGGCTAAACGGTAACATTCCGCCATATTGTGTGGTCGCTCCATAGGCCGTCATCGCAATTTGTTGGGTTTGCGCACTTTTATTTCCTACCGCTGCGCTCACTCCTGCCGCGCCCAATTGTTGTAATAATCCGGCACTCATTCGTTGTTGTCCGTGGTTTAACAAGGCGTGTGCTACTTCGTGTCCCATTACCGTTGCCATTCCGGCATCGTCTTTACAAATCGGCATGATACCGCTATAAAAAACGATTTTTCCTCCCGGCATACACCAGGCGTTCACTTCTTTACTGTCGACCAGATTGTATTCCCATTTGTAATCTTTCAGATAGCCCTGATAGCCATTGGCATTTAACCATTTTTCAGCAGCAGCTTTGATTTTCATCCCTACATCCGTAACACGTTGTGCATCTTTCGTTCCTTTGACAACCTTATTTTCACTTAGAAATTGATTGTATTGCTGGAACGACGACGGGAAAATTTCACTGTCCGGTACTAATGCCAAGGTACTTTTTCCGGTAAATGGGTTTTTAGCACAGGAAATTCCCAATACTAACAAACCGGCTACTAACAAACGATAATTCCTTTTCATATGATGTGATTTTAGTATAACAAAATTAACAATTCCTGATAAATTAGTAGTGAATCTCCTAACAAAATAGTCGCGTCACTTCTTTTTTTCTGGCTGATTTTTTAAGATTAATTTATCAATAAAACGACAGTTATAACTTAACTTGCAACTGTTTTAGTATACTGAAATGAAAGAAAACAAACCAAAACACCAGCAATCTCTGGAAATACCCAAAGTAATTCTGTTTACCGCGAGACTTTTTGAAAAAATATCTCCGGAACTCGCAACGCAATTTGCGATGAAATTATTTACCACTCCTATTCGTTATACAATACCGAAAAGAGAGTTTGAAATGGATCGGAACAGCCAACAGGAGTTGTTGGAAATACCGGCTATTCAGAAAAAAGTGATGTTATATCAATATGGAACTGGTGACAAAAAGGTTTTATTGGTTCACGGATGGAGCGGACGCGGAACGCAATTGGTTAAAATTGCCGATGAATTCGTAAAAATGGGCTATACTGTTTTTAGTTTTGACGCCCCGGCACATGGAAAAGCACCCGGAAAAACCAGTAATATGACCGAATTTATAGCTGCTATACTCGAAATTGAAAAGCAATACGGCCCATTTGAATTTGCAGTAGGGCATTCATTGGGTGGTATGTCGGTTATGAATGCCATTAAACAAAAATTTAACGTCCAAAAAGCGATTATCATTGGAAGTGGTGATATTGTGACGGATATTATTTCGGATTTTATTTTAAAACTCGGACTAAAACCGGAAATCGGCGTACGCATGAAAGCCAAATTCGAAAAGAAATTTAATCAAACCATGGATAGTTATTCTTCGTATATAGCAGCAAAGACTGTCACAATTCCAGTTTTGGTAATCCACGACGAAATCGATGATGACGTTCCCGTTAAAGCGGCTTTTCATATCCACGAGCATCTAAAAAATGGTGATCTGATGATTACAAATGGCTTGGGACATCGCAAAATACTGGGTGACAGTAAAGTAATCCGTCGGATTGTTCAATTTATATCCTAATTCAACATGAAAAAGTTAGTATTGTTAATCGTTTTGTGTAGTTGCTTTGCTTCTTTTGGGCAAAATCAGAAGTTTAAAGTTCAGAAAACCGATAAAGAATGGAAAGTGCAACTTTCTAAGGAAGAATATGAAGTATTGCGAAATAAAGGAACCGAACGTGCCTTTACCGGAAAATATTGGAATACATACGACAAAGGAAAGTATGTTTGTGCCGCTTGCGGACAGGTATTATTTAATTCCGATTCGAAATTCAAATCCGATTGCGGATGGCCTTCTTTTGACAAAGCCATAAAAGGATCGGTGATTTATAAAACCGACACTAGTCTTGGGATGGTGCGTACTGAGGTGATGTGCTCTAACTGTGGTAGCCATTTGGGACATGTTTTTGACGATGGTCCTGCCAATACTACAGGCAAACGTTTTTGTACCAATTCTGTATCCATCAAATTTATTCCTGCTAAAAAATGAAATATCCCGTAAATAAAACTGAAGAACAGTGGAAAGAAGAACTTGGCCTGGAGCGTTATCGCATTCTACGCCAAAAAGGAACTGAATTTCCAAATTCCGGAAAATACAACCTTCATTTTCAAGAGGGTACCTATTGTTGTGGTGCTTGTGGTGAACCGCTTTTTGAAAGCAATTCAAAATTTGATTCCCATTGCGGATGGCCTTCTTTTGACGAGTCCATTCCCGGAAAAGTCGAATATATTCAGGATTTATCCCATGGCATGATCCGGACTGAGATTCTTTGTGCCAATTGTGGCGGACATTTGGGTCATGTTTTTAACGATGGTCCTACGGCTACTGGTATTCGCTATTGTGTTAATTCGCTTTCTATCGATTTTAAAGACGAATAAAAATGGATTTATTTAGTGATCCGATGCCTTGGTCAGAAAAATTAAATCCTATTGTCGTTCAATATCAGGATCGCAAACACCCTTTGGCCTATCAAAATCCGTATCAATTAGTGATCATGGTAATTCTTTCCGCTCAGGATTCCGATGCCAATATTAATAAAATTGCTCCGGCACTTTTTAATCGTTTTCCGAATTTTGAAAGTCTTGTTTCGGCTACTTTTGAGGATTTATTTCCCTATATCAGTGGGGTTCGTCATTTTCAGATGAAAGCCGGATGGATACTGGAAACCGCACAAATGCTTAAATCAGATGCCAATATCCCGCTTTCCATGGAAGTATTAACACAGTTAAAAGGTATTGGTCGTAAATCCGCAAATGTGATCATGAAGGAGTTACAGGTTCGACCAGCTGTTGGTATTATCGTTGACCTTCATGTTTTACGCGTAGCCCCGAGGATTGGCTTAATCCCTGCTACTCAGGATGGTACTAAAGCTGAAAAATTATTAATGCAACTTTTGCCACGCGATATTTGGGAAGATATTGGGATGTGCATCTCGTTTTTAGGACGTGAAATTTGTCGGCCAACGAGTCCAAAATGTACAATTTGCCCGATTCACCAACATTGCATATATCACAATAATTAATTGATTTTCAATTCAATAAAATATCAAAACCGGAGGTTCGCTCCGGTTTTTTTATGGTTTATGGTGAACACCTGACAGGTTTTTAGAACCTGTCAGGTGTAGTTTATAGCAAAAAAAAGAGCTATCATAATATGATCAGCTCCTTTTTGGTAATCTTATAAAACAAAAAACCCTATCCGTATGGATAGGGTTTTCAAAAGAAAGGCGGCGACATACTCTCCCACAGGATTGCAGTACCATCTGCGCAGGCGGGCTTAACTTCTCTGTTCGGAATGGGAAGAGGTGAGCCCCGCCGCAATAACCACCTTAAATCGTTGATTATACTTCAGGTATAACACTAATATTGTAACATATTGAGATAAAAAATCAAAAACAATTTTCAGAAAGACTTCCCTTCCGCCCGAAGGCGGAAGGACACGTACATAAGCTTACGGGTTATTAGTACTACTCGACTATGACATTACTGCCTTTACATCTATAGCCTATCAACGTGGTCATCTTCCACGACCCTTTAAAGAAATCTCATCTTGTGGTGGGTTTCGCGCTTATATGCTTTCAGCGCTTATCCCTTCCAAACGTAGCTACTCTGCGGTGCTCCTGGCGGAACAACAGATACACCAGAGGTTTGTCCAACTCGGTCCTCTCGTACTAGAGTCAGATCCACTCAAATTTCTAACGCCCACAGTAGATAGAGACCGAACTGTCTCACGACGTTCTGAACCCAGCTCGCGTGCCACTTTAATGGGCGAACAGCCCAACCCTTGGGACCTTCTCCAGCCCCAGGATGTGACGAGCCGACATCGAGGTGCCAAACCCCCCCGTCGATATGAGCTCTTGGGGGAGATCAGCCTGTTATCCCCGGCGTACCTTTTATCCTTTGAGCGATGGCCCTTCCATGCGGAACCACCGGATCACTATGCTCTACTTTCGTACCTGATCGACCTGTATGTCTCTCAGTCAAGCTCCCTTATGCCATTGCACTCTACGCACGGTTACCAAGCGTGCTGAGGGAACCTTTAGAAGCCTCCGTTACTCTTTTGGAGGCGACCACCCCAGTCAAACTACCCACCAAGCAATGTCCTCTTCATCGAAGAGTTAGGCCTCAGATAAGCAAAGGGTGGTATTTCAACAATGACTCCACAACTCCTGGCGAAGCCGCTTCATAGTCTCCCACCTATCCTACACATCACTTATCCAAGGTCAATACTAAGCTATAGTAAAGGTGCACAGGGTCTTTTCGTCCCACTGCGGGTAATCGGCATCTTCACCGATACTACAATTTCACCGAGCTCATGGCTGAGACAGTGTCCAGATCGTTACACCATTCGTGCAGGTCGGAACTTACCCGACAAGGAATTTCGCTACCTTAGGACCGTTATAGTTACGGCCGCCGTTTACTGGGGCTTCAATTCAATGCTTCTCCGAAGATAACATCTCCTCTTAACCTTCCAGCACCGGGCAGGTGTCAGGCCCTATACTTCATCTTACGATTTGGCAGAGCCCTGTGTTTTTGATAAACAGTCGCCTGGACCTTTTCACTGCGGCCAGCATTGCTGCTGGCGACCTTTCTCCCGAAGTTACAGGTCTATTTTGCCTAATTCCTTAGCCATGAATCTCTCGAGCACCTTAGGATTCTCTCCTCGACTACCTGTGTCGGTTTACGGTACGGGTACTTATAATCTAAGTTTAGAGGTTTTTCTTGGAAGCCCTTAGGTACACTATCACTTTGTCCGAAGACTCCGTGTACTATCGCATTTCACCAGTTCCCGCGGATTTGCCTACGGGACCTATAGCTAGGTGCTTTAACGAACTATTCCGTCAGTTCGCGGTACTTTCATCACTCCGTCACCCCATCACAATTATAAGTAGTACGGGAATATTAACCCGTTGGCCATCGACTGTCCCTTTCGGGTTCGCCTTAGGACCCGACTAACCCTCAGCTGATTAGCATAGCTGAGGAAACCTTAGTCTTTCGGTGTGCGGGTTTCTCGCCCGCATTATCGTTACTTATGCCTACATTTTCTTTTCTAAACAGTCCAGCAATACTCACATATCACCTTCAACCCAGTTTAGAATGCTCCCCTACCACTTGTATATACATACAAATCCATAGCTTCGGTAGTATACTTATGCCCGATTATTATCCATGCTCGTCCGCTCGACTAGTGAGCTGTTACGCACTCTTTAAATGAATGGCTGCTTCCAAGCCAACATCCTAGCTGTCTGGGCAGACAAACCTCGTTTTTTCAACTTAGCATACATTTGGGGACCTTAGCTGATGGTCTGGGTTCTTTCCCTCTCGGACATGGACCTTAGCACCCATGCCCTCACTGCTGAAAATCATTATATAGCATTCGGAGTTTGTCAGGAATTGGTAGGCGGTGAAGCCCCCGCATCCAATCAGTAGCTCTACCTCTATATAACTAAATCAGCGCTGCACCTAAATGCATTTCGGGGAGTACGAGCTATTTCCGAGTTTGATTGGCCTTTCACCCCTACCCACAGGTCATCCGAAGACTTTTCAACGTCAACCGGTTCGGACCTCCACTGTGTGTTACCACAGCTTCATCCTGCCCATGGGTAGATCACACGGTTTCGCGTCTACCACTACTGACTATAGCGCCCTATTCAGACTCGCTTTCGCTACGGATCCACACCTGAAGTGCTTATCCTTGCCAGCAACGGTAACTCGTAGGCTCATTATGCAAAAGGCACGCCGTCACCCCACTTAAGGGCTCCGACCGCTTGTAGGCGTATGGTTTCAGGATCTTTTTCACTCCGTTATTCACGGTTCTTTTCACCTTTCCCTCACGGTACTGGTTCACTATCGGTCTCTCAGGAGTATTTAGCCTTAGCGGATGGTCCCGCCAGATTCAGACAGGGTTTCACGTGCCCCGCCCTACTCAGGATACCACTATTCTTATCTTCTCTTACTTGTACGGGACTATCACCCTATATCGTTAACCTTTCCAGGTTATTCCAATTCAATCCGCAAGAAATATCGTGGTCCTACAACCCCACAACTGCCGTAACAGCTCTGGTTTGGGCTTTTCCGCGTTCGCTCGCCACTACTTACGGAATCACTTTTGTTTTCTTCTCCTCCGCCTACTTAGATGTTTCAGTTCAGCGGGTTCGCCCATCTATCGATGTACTATGTCTTCAACATAGTGGGTTGCCCCATTCGGATATTTACGGATCAATTCGTATGTGCCAATCCCCGTAACTTTTCGCAGCTTATCACGTCCTTCTTCGCCTCTGAGAGCCTAGGCATCCCCCATACGCCCTTATTTTGCTTATTGTACTTACTTTTTTTAAAATATACCTTAACGGTACACCCTAAATTCTGTGCTTTCTAATTTTTTTGTTTTCTTATCTCAATATGTCAATGAACGGTTTCTTTTAGAGGAAAGAGTCTAGAACAAAGATCAAAGACAACGTCTTTTATCTTGATTCTTGTTTCTCTTTTCTACCTCCTAAGATAGTGGAGAATATCGGAGTCGAACCGATGACCTCCTGCGTGCAAGGCAGGCGCTCTAGCCAGCTGAGCTAATCCCCCATTCTTTCTTATTTTGAATGTTGAATTTCGAATTTTGAATTAATCCCTAATCCAAATCCCAACTTCCAGAATTTCCTTATAAGTAAAAATTGTAGTCCCGGGCAGACTCGAACTGCCGACCCCTACATTATCAGTGTAGTACTCTAACCAGCTGAGCTACGAGACTATTTTTAAATTATTTTAAATTTTGAACGTTAAATTTTAAATGATATATCTAAAATCTAAGCATCACTCTTTAAAAATAGTATAAACTCTTTTTTTTACTTATTCTTCTTTTTTTTTGAACTAACAGCGAGAGTAAAATCTCTTGTATGCATAAACCCTAATTATCGTGTCTCTAGAAAGGAGGTGTTCCAGCCGCACCTTCCGGTACGGCTACCTTGTTACGACTTAGCCCCAGTTACCAGTTTTACCCTAGGCAGCTCCTTGCGGTCACCGACTTCAGGTACCCCCAGCTTCCATGGCTTGACGGGCGGTGTGTACAAGGCCCGGGAACGTATTCACCGGATCATGGCTGATATCCGATTACTAGCGATTCCAGCTTCACGGAGTCGAGTTGCAGACTCCGATCCGAACTGTGACCGGTTTTATAGATTCGCTCCTGGTCACCCAGTGGCTGCTCTCTGTACCGGCCATTGTAGCACGTGTGTAGCCCAGGACGTAAGGGCCGTGATGATTTGACGTCATCCCCACCTTCCTCTCGGTTTGCACCGGCAGTCTCGTTAGAGTTCCCGACATGACTCGCTGGCAACTAACAACAGGGGTTGCGCTCGTTATAGGACTTAACCTGACACCTCACGGCACGAGCTGACGACAACCATGCAGCACCTTGTAATGTGTCCGAAGAAAAATCTGTTTCCAAATCTGTCACACTACATTTAAGCCCTGGTAAGGTTCCTCGCGTATCATCGAATTAAACCACATGCTCCACCGCTTGTGCGGGCCCCCGTCAATTCCTTTGAGTTTCAAACTTGCGTTCGTACTCCCCAGGTGGGATACTTATCACTTTCGCTTAGCCACTGAGCTTGCGCCCAACAGCTAGTATCCATCGTTTACGGCGTGGACTACCAGGGTATCTAATCCTGTTCGCTCCCCACGCTTTCGTCCATCAGCGTCAATATATTGATAGTAACCTGCCTTCGCAATTGGTATTCCATGTAATATCTAAGCATTTCACCGCTACACTACATATTCTAGTTACTTCCCAATAATTCAAGTCTTGCAGTATCAATGGCCGTTTGATCGTTAAGCGACCAGATTTCACCACTGACTTACAAAACCGCCTACGGACCCTTTAAACCCAATGATTCCGGATAACGCTTGGATCCTCCGTATTACCGCGGCTGCTGGCACGGAGTTAGCCGATCCTTATTCCTACAGTACCGTCAATCTACCACACGTGGTAGGGTTTCTTCCTGTATAAAAGCAGTTTACACACCATAGATGCTTCATCCTGCACGCGGCATGGCTGGATCAGGCTTGCGCCCATTGTCCAATATTCCTCACTGCTGCCTCCCGTAGGAGTCTGGTCCGTGTCTCAGTACCAGTGTGGGGGATCTCCCTCTCAGGACCCCTACCCATCATCGTCTTGGTAAGCCGTTACCTTACCAACTAACTAATGGGACGCATGCTCATCTTGTACCGTTGGAACTTTAATAATCAAATGATGCCATTCAATAATACTATGAGGTATTAATCCAAATTTCTCTGGGCTATCCCTCTGTACAAGGTAGATTGCATACGCGTTACGCACCCGTGCGCCGGTCTCAGGTTAGCAAGCTAACCCTACCCCTCGACTTGCATGTGTTAGGCCTGCCGCTAGCGTTCATCCTGAGCCAGGATCAAACTCTTCATCGTATATTTTTAATATTTTACGATAATCTCTAGGTCTAATTTGTTATACTCGAAAAATCTTACTCTCTCTTTGTATGCTGTCAATCCAATATGTCTATGAACTTAATTCTCTTTATTTTACCACTAACGCGTCTCCTTGTTAGCGGCTGCAAAACTAAAAATTCTTTTTGTTTCTCGCAAGATTTTTTTGAAGTTTTTTTTTGAAAAAATTTTCTTCGTTTATCTTACTCAATATCTTTAAGAACTTCCCTGTTTTGCGGGTGGCAAAGGTAAATCACTTTTTTATTTCTCGCAAATCTTTTTTGACTTTTTTTCTAACCTTAGTCAATCCCAATCTGCCGTACTATACTTCAATGAACTCCCTTATTGCGGCTGCAAAACTAGAACCTTTTTCCATCTTTACAAACTTTATCAAACCTTTTTTTAAATCTTTTTCTTAACAACCTCATTACAAAGACATAACAGCAATACCTTTTTTTCTTTCTCCAGGGCTTTGCTCGCGCAAATCCAAGGATTGGGCAGGTTTTACGCATTTTTAAACTATATATACCGGGTAAAAAAACACCTGACAGATTCCAAAAACCTGTCAGGTCTTCCAAAATTAGTACAATCATACCTATATATAGGACAATTCACTAATATATTCGGTTCGAAAAACGTACTGGAAAGCTATAAAAACAGAAAACCCCGGTAAAACCGGGGTATCCTTATATATATTGTAATTAATTTTCTACCTCTTCTTTCGCTTTGGCCTCCCTTTCACTTCGGATCTGCTTCGACTTTTCCGCTTTTATACGCCAGGTCGCAGCCAATTCCGCCAAATCAATCGGTGTGGCCGGATCCTGTTTTTGAAGTTTTCCACTTTTAAAAGATTTGATCAGTATACTTTCAATATAGAAATCTTCCAGATCATCAAAAGGATTATATTCCTTTTTAAGGTTTATATCAAACAAACGGGCCGTATTATTCGACCAAAATGCTTTCCATCCACTTTTTAAATCCTTAATTAGTTCAAAAGTTGTCATACCTGTTTGACGGTGAATCAGTTTTACAAGGATCTGACCGTCTTTTCGGGAAAATTTCTTTAGCCGGTCTTCAAATTCATTCTGTAAATAATTTTCTACGATTTTAAAGTATTTCTTTTTTTCGCGATCCGAAGACAGTTTCGCCATATTCGCATTTAAAATGGTCAGATTCTCTGCGGCTACTTTTGCATACGGGTATACTTTTAACACTCTTCGTTCCAGAATCCGTATTTTTTTCATTTCTTCGGCATAAGCCGTGTTCTTTCCAACGATCACTTCATCCATCTGAATCATGTAACTCACCGAAGTATCTTTTACTGTAATCGGAAGTTCCGTTTTAAGGGTATCCTGAGGATTAACCTGTGCGTAAAAAAAAGCGGGGAAAAATAGAAATCCTGATAGAATAAATAAGTGCTTCATATAATACTAATTAATATGTAAAATTAGACAATATTCTGAGCAACTATAATACCAAATTTATAAATTAGCAAAAAAATATTTATGGCAACAAAATCTATATTAACAAAATCATCGCTGACTTTTCTGGAAAAATACCTAAACAACGCCTCTCCTACGGGTTATGAGGAAAATGGACAGAAAATATGGATGGAATATCTTACACCTTACGTTGACACTTTTATTACCGATACCTACGGAACAGCTGTGGGTGTGATTAATCCCGACGCACCTTATAAAGTAGTAATCGAAGGACATGCCGATGAAATTTCCTGGTATGTAAACTATATAACCGATAACGGTTTGATTTATGTGATCCGTAACGGAGGAAGTGATCATATGATAGCACCTTCCAAACGGGTTCATATTCATACCAAAAAAGGAATTGTAAAAGGCGTTTTCGGTTGGCCGGCCATTCACACGCGTAACCGTGGCAAAGAGGAAGCGGCTCGTATTGACAATATTTTTATCGACTGCGGATGCGAAACCAAGGAAGAAGTTGAAAAACTGGGCGTACATGTAGGCTGTGTGATCACCTATCCGGACGATTTTATGATTCTAAATGAAAATAAATTTGTTTGCCGTGCTATCGACAACCGTATGGGTGGTTTTATGATCGCGGAAGTAGCTCGTTTGTTACACGAAAATAAAAAGAAACTGCCTTTCGGATTATATATCACGAACTCCGTACAGGAAGAAGTCGGTTTGCGTGGTGCTGAAATGATCACAAAAACAATCAAACCGAATGTTGCGATCGTTACCGATGTATGTCACGATTCGTCCACACCGATGATCGACGTGAAAATTGAAGGTGATACCAAAATCGGAAAAGGCCCGGTAATTACCTATGCGCCTGCCGTACAAAACAAATTACGAGAATTGATCATCGATGCAGCCGAAACCAATAAGATTCCGTTCCAACGGTTGGCGTCTTCACGGGTAACCGGTACCGATACGGATGCTTTTGCCTACAGTAATGGTGGCGTGGCTTCGGCATTGATTTCACTTCCGCTGCGTTATATGCACACTACGGTAGAGATGGTTCACCGCGAAGATGTGGAAAATGTGATCCGCTTAATTTATGAAAGCATCCTAAAAATTGAAAATAATGCGACTTTTTCGTATTTCAAATAATTAAAATGTTCCGCTTCGGAATATTCAAAACGGCCTTATCAATAGTATTGCTTTTTGTTTCGGTTTGCCATGCGGCCGAAGAAAAAGACAGTATCAGGAACGCTTACGGTTCTAAAAACGCTATTGATAAGGTCCTTTTTTATGAAAAACTGGATCTGAATACGAAAAGATCCTATCAGGATTTCTTTTATACTTCCTTTCCAGGATTGTCCCAGGATCCGCTTATTCAAAATTCCAAAAAAAATGATATCCGCTATCGGTTTGCTCTCGCCGAAGTCTATAATATAAAGGGTGACGAGATTAATGCAATTAATGTGCTCAAAAGTATCCGAAACGATAAAGAGTACAAATTGTCCGATACCGAATATATGAATCTGCTGGTGGCGTTGCAAAAATCCTATCTGAATCTGAATCTCTATTCGAATGTATTTCAGATCAATTCCGAAATTGGAAACCTCCGAAAAAGGGGAGCTTATTTTCCGCTTTGGAGCTATAATATCAAAAGTCAGTTATACGCCAGACTTTATTTATACGAAAAAGCGATCCGTCAGTTAAAATCTGAAATACGGGATTTAGAGCGTTACGTGCAAAATGATCCTTTGATCATTCCTTCGGCCTATAACGACCTTGGCTTTTACTATTCGCTCAATGATAATATTGATAGCTCTTTTTATTACTACAAACGTAGCCTTCAATTATCCGAACGCTATTTAAAAAAGTCACAACCCGAAGCCTACAATCGGCTTACCGGAACCGTTAAAGGGAATATGGCGGTTTTATATTGTAAAAGGAACGATTATAAAACGGCTATTCCATTATTACAGGAAGATATTTCGGTTAATTCCGGAAACAAAGACGATGATTTGGGCAGTGCCACCAGTCGGATATTACTTTCCGAATGCTATTCCCGATTACAGCAATACGACCGGGCGAAAACAGTTCTACTGGATGCGGAACGATTTCTTCCTCATATTTCCCAACCCGCTACTCTGGTTTATTTTTACAAAACCAAAGCCGAATTACTCAAAGCCCTTAAACAAACCGATCAGGCATATGCCTACTATAAAAAAGCGTTCCGGTTGAACGATTCGATTAACAAACAAAATCAATCCCGATTATTGGGTGGAAACGAAATTTTATACCATCTGGAACAACAGGACGATTTGATCGCACAACAACAAACTGCCATTCAGCACAAACAAAAATATATTTTACAGATTATCCTTTCCGCCTTACTGATCATCACTTTATTTGCTTTTATTTATATGATCAACTCACGTAAAAAGCAGTTGAAAATTCAGAAGATGAATGCAGAAATTTCGGCTAAAAATAAAGTGATCAAAGAATCTCTTTCCGAAAAGGAGACCTTGTTACGTGAAATACATCATCGGGTCAATAACAATCTTCAGATGATATCCGGTATTCTGGCACTTCAGCAAATGTACAATACCGACGATTCGATACGACTCATATTGCAAGAAGGCCAGGCGCGTATCCAGTCCATTGCCCTTATTCATAAAGCTTTGTATCATTCGGATAACTTTGCCCGGGTTTCTTTTGAATCCTACCTGAACGAATTGGTTACTGCCATACAAAAAACCTATCAAAACGAAGCCAAAACCATACATTGTATAGTCGATGCCGGACAAATCGAACTCAACATCAATACCGCTATACCGTTAAGTCTTATTATTAACGAGATCATAACCAATAGCTTTAAACATGCTTTTAAAAATCGGTCCGAAGGTCGTATCGTCATCCGGCTTTCCAAATTAAATAATCACTACAAACTGAGCATTAGCGATAATGGTATCGGACTTCCGGATCATTTTGATCCTATGAATTTACATTCCATCGGTTTTGATTTGATCATGGGTCTGACCAAACAACTCGACGGTGAATTAACCTGGCAAAACCGAAACGGAACTCAAATCAATATCACGTTTAATGAAATAACTTCCCAATCATGAGCGCACCACTACAAATTCTTATTGTTGAAGACGAATATATCACGCAGAAAACAATTACCGTTTTCCTACGGGAAATGGGTTATCATGTGGTGGGTTGTGCCATGCAGGCCGATGAAGCACTCCGTTACTTAAACCTTCATAAGGTCGATTTTGTAATTCTGGATATCACCATCAAAGGAGAAAAAGACGGAATCTGGCTGGCCGAAAAACTGCAACAACATTATGCGATTCCGTATATTTTCCTGACCGCCTACGTGGATGAAGTGACGGTAAAAAATGCGATCGCCACCAATCCCTATGGTTATTTGGTTAAGCCATTTCAAAAAGCGGCTTTATTTTCTGCAATCGAAATTGCACTAATCAATTTTAATAAATGCCAACAGGTCAAAAAGGAAATTCCGGCTTCCATTGTTGTAAAACATCAGGACATTTTTGAAAAGGTACCCCTTGATCATCTTTATTATATCGAGAGTCAGAAAAACTACCTGATTCTTACCACTTCCCACAAACAATATCGAATTCGCGCCACTGTTACGGATTTTCTGGAAAAACTTCCCGAAAACTTTATTAAAACTCATAAAGGTTTTATCGTTAACACCGACAAGATACAAAGCTTTTCGTCAAATGTGGTTACTATTAACGGCCAAAAAATACCAGTTTCTAAGACTTATAAAGACATTGTTTTCAATAGCTTACACCATTCGTCCTTAAAACAGTAGGCATCGAAACTTTTATCCCGGAAGTATTGGATTATATCCCAGTTTTTTTAAACGGTAATTCGTTTTAATAATTTTTGTGTTAATAAATTATTAAATAATAATTACTTTATGAAAAATCTACTACATCTGATCCTTCTATGCCCAATATTGCTTTTTGCACAAGTCGGAATCAACACCACTACTCCTCATGCCAGTTCAATCCTCGATGTAACGGCAACCGATAAAGGTTTACTTGTTCCTCGTATTGCCATTCCGAATCTAAACGCTGCCGCTCCGGTTTCCAGTCCGGCCAATAGTCTGCTCGTTTACAATACCAATACAACTACCGGTGTTGGTTTTTATTACTGGAATGGCAGCAAATGGGTTCCGATATCCGGAGCGCATAACGATTGGGTTATTGTGGGGAATGACATGTATAATGCCAACTCCGGAAATGTGGGTGTTGGCGTCACTGCACCTACAGCTAAATTGCATGTTGAAAATACCGCCGGTGCGAGTATCGCTCCTTTTTCAGGCGGATTCGAAAGTGGTACCATTTCTCCTTTTAGTACTTCGGGTAGCGGTGGAGCGTGGACTCTTACCACAACGGCCGGTCAGTTTAATGCCGGTTCTTCCGGAATTAAATCCGGTTCCGGTATTCATAGCAGTTCCTCCAATCTGGATCTGAGTGTTGCTATTCCTGCCGGTGGTTCGTCTTTTTCCTTTAATTATCGTGTGGATAGTGAATCGGGTTATGATTATCTTCGTTTTTATATCGATGGTGTTCAACAAAATCAATGGTCCGGAACGGTGGCCTGGGCAACTTATTCCGGAAGCTTAACAGCAGGCAGTCATACCTTATCCTGGCGTTATGAAAAAGATAGTTCTTCCAATTCCGGTTTGGATGCCGCTTTTATCGATCAGGTAGTGATTGCCAATACACAAACGCTTTTACCGGCGGTTCGTATTGTGGATGGTAGTCAGGGAAATGGGAAAGTTTTGACTTCGGATGCCAATGGTTATGCGAGTTGGAAGAGTACCAACCTACCGGATATTGCTACTTTTCAAGGGATGATCATTCCTGTTTGTGATTCCTATTCGAATGGAAGTACGGGTTCTTTTACAATTCCAATCCGAGGTGTAACCACTACGGTTACCTGGACGATACTGGCCAAACAAATCCGAAGCGGTTCTGCTACATTATCGGGCAATACGGTTGCACTGGCTCCTGTAACCGCCGAACGTCTACAGGTACGCTATGATTTTTCGCCACAATTGCCTTTTAATCCGCTGGGAATTATTTTTAACGCCTATAATTCAAGTGGCTATCCGGATACCTTTGTGATCAATTATGCTAATAAATCGCAAAACTCAATAACGGTCAATATTGCACGGGCCGATCTTTTTGCCAGTCAGACATCGAATTGCTGGACCGGTCAATTTTATTTTGATGTGATGGTCATGAATTAAAAAAGAAAAGGGAGCCTTCCGACTCCCTATTCCTGTTTTTTACGTTTCAATTATTTTCTGGCACCAGCCGTTTTTAATGTTTCAATAACGTCATTGTTTTTAAACATTTCAGCAATTTTTAAAGCGGTATTTCCATTTTGATCCACTGCTGTTAAATCGGCTCCTTTTTCAACCAATAATTTTACAATTTCAAGGTTGTTGTAACGGATTGCATACATTAACGGAGTAAGATTGTTGGTTCTTTCGTTAACATCAGCTCCGTACTCGATGAATTTTTTAATTGTTTCAACGTCACCTTTGCTGATTGCTGTACAAAGTGGTGTGGCACCATAGGCATTTACAGCATACACTTTTGTTTCTGTAACTGTAGCAGCTGTAGCAACATTTGTAAAAGCTACTAAAGCCATTCCTAAAATAAAGATCGTTTTTTTCATGATGATTGATTTTTTAAATTATTTTTGATTGTTACAGTTTAGACGCGACACTTTTTATTTCGTTACAGGAAAAATCTTATTATAACATTTTTTTAACATATCAGGCTGTATTTCGCGATAGAACATAAAAAAAACCGGAACAAATGTCCCGGTTTTTTACCTGTAAGGTTTGGATTATTTTACTTCTTCGTAATCTACATCCTGTGTCTGGTCGCCCTGGTTTGCATCGCCACCTTGTGGTTGTGCCTGAGAAGCCTGACCGTCAGCCTGTGCTTTATACAATTCTTCCGATGCATTTTTCCATGCTTCGTTGATTTTGTCTAATGCCGGTTGGATTGTATCTACGTCTTTTGTATCGTACGCTTTTTTCAATTCCTCCAAAGCACCTTCGATAGCCGATTTGTTTCCGTCTGATAATTTATCTCCGAATTCTTTTAATTGTTTTTCGGTCTGGAAGATCATTCCGTCGGCCTCATTCAATTTATCCACTTTCTCTTTAGCTGCTTTGTCGGCTTCCGCATTTGCTTCCGCTTCTTTACGCATTCTGTCGATTTCTTCCGGAGTTAATCCTGAAGAAGCCTCGATACGGATATCGTGTGATTTACCGGTTCCTTTATCAGTAGCCGATACTTTAATAATACCGTTGGCATCGATATCGAATGTTACTTCAATTTGCGGTACACCTCTTGGTGCAGGCGGAATTCCGTCTAAGTGGAAACGACCAATTGTTTTGTTATCGTTTGCCATTGGTCTTTCCCCTTGTAACACGTGGATTTCTACAGATGGCTGGTTATCGGCCGCGGTCGAGAAAACCTGTGATTTTTTAGTTGGAATAGTCGTATTGGCGTCGATTAATTTTGTCATTACACTTCCCATAGTTTCAATACCTAAGGATAATGGTGTAACGTCTAATAATAATACGTCTTTTACGTCTCCGGTTAATACTCCACCCTGAATCGCAGCTCCAACCGCTACTACTTCATCCGGATTTACTCCTTTTGATGGTTTTTTACCAAAGAATTTCTCTACTTCTTCCTGAATTCTAGGAATACGGGTAGAACCTCCAACCAAGATTACTTCGTCGATCTCCGATTTTGAGATTCCGGCATCTTTTAAGGCTTTTTCACATGGGATCATCGAACGACGAACCAATTCGTCTGCCAATTGCTCAAATTTCGCTCGGGTTAATGTTTTTACCAAGTGTTTCGGTCCGGAAGCCGTAGCCGTTACATAAGGTAAGTTGATTTCTGTTTGCGCTGAAGCCGATAATTCAATTTTCGCTTTTTCAGCCGCTTCTTTCAAACGTTGTAAAGCCATTGGATCTTTACGTAAATCAACACCTTCTTCGCTGTTGAATTCGTTTGCCAACCAGTCGATAATTACCTGATCAAAATCGTCACCTCCTAAGTGTGTATCACCATTGGTTGATAATACTTCAAATACACCGTCTCCTAATTCCAGGATTGAGATATCAAAAGTACCTCCACCTAAGTCATAAACTGCGATTTTCTGATCTTTTCCGGCTTTATCCAATCCGTAAGCCAAAGCTGCAGCCGTTGGTTCATTAATGATACGACGTACTTTTAAACCTGCAATTTCTCCGGCTTCTTTAGTCGCCTGACGTTGTGCATCGTTAAAGTAGGCCGGTACCGTAATAACGGCTTCTGTTACTGTTGTTCCTAAATAATCTTCGGCTGTTTTCTTCATTTTCTGAAGTGTCATTGCCGATAATTCCTGCGGCGTATAAAGTCTTCCGTCAATATCAACACGTGGGGTGTCGTTATCTCCTTTTACCACTTTGTACGCAACATTTCCTGCTTCTTTCTGGCTTTCTGAGTATTTGTTACCCATAAAACGCTTGATCGAAGCGATCGTTTTCGTTGGATTTGTCACTGCTTGTCTTTTGGCAGGATCTCCTACTTTGATTTCACCACCTTCTACAAAAGCAATTACAGATGGTGTCGTTCTTTTTCCTTCTGCATTAGGAATTACTACCGGCTCATTACCTTCCATTACAGATACGCAAGAGTTAGTCGTTCCTAAGTCAATTCCAATAATTTTACTCATAATTAAATCTCCTTATTATATATTTTTTTTCGTTTCGTTTTTTCAACTTGATTGGTATAAGTCAATGATTGTGCCATTCGCCAAAAGTGTTAAAAATTGTCATAAATACCGTATTTTTCACCTTTTTAATACTGACAAGATGACATTTTTACCGTCAACTGCTATCCCTACAGACTTTCAAAATAATATCACAAGCTCCACTCCCTTTGTGAGTTTATCGTATTTATTTCGACTGACAGTGCCGGCATTTTAAAGAACATGAAGTAATTAACGACAAAACCACACACAGAAATCATCCGTAGCGCTAAAAGTGTGTTATATCCGTTTTATTTATTGAATTATCGGATTATCTTTGCTTTAGCAAATAAACATTTAGATTAGTATTATGGAGTGTATTTCTGTATTTGATATGCTTAAAATCGGTGTCGGCCCCTCGAGTTCGCACACCTTAGGCCCCTGGCGTGCAGCCGAACAGTTTCTTGTTGAAATCAGAAATCGTAACCTTATTGATCATGTAAACCGTATTACCGTAGACCTATACGGTTCGCTGTCACTGACCGGAAAAGGTCATGCCACCGACCTGGCTGTCATGCTTGGACTTAGCGGTGCCGATCCGGAATATATCCCGGTAGAAAGTATCGATGTGATCATTTCTGCCATTACGAATAAAAAAGAACTCTTTTTAGGCAACGAAATTATCATACCATTCGATCCGGAAAAAGATATTGTTTTTAACCGGAACTTCCTGCCATTTCATGCCAACGGACTTACGTTTACCGTTTATACCGATACGCAGGAATATACTTCAACCTTCTACTCGATTGGAGGTGGTTTTGTGGTAAAAGAAACGCAGGAAGAAAATACGGCTAAAGAAACAACCAAACACAATTTTCCGTTTCCGATCGAAAAAGCCGAAGAACTTTTAGCCTATTGCAAAGCCGAACAAAAGAAAATCTCGGAAATCGTTTATGAAAATGAAAAATCCATGCGTTCGGAAGCCGAAATTCACAGCGAATTGCTACGGATTTGGAATACGATGCTGGAATGTATGTATATTGGATGTCATACCGAAGGTACCTTACCAGGCGGTTTAAATGTTCGCCGTCGCGCCTACGACATGCATAAAAATCTGATTGGCGTATTACCTTATGAAAATCCACAATCCTGGCTGGAAATTATCCGGATGACAGAAGTAAAATTCCGTCAGATCCTGAAATGGGTCAGCTGTTTTGCTCTGGCTGTAAACGAAGTAAATGCATCCTTAGGCCGTGTTGTGACCGCTCCGACCAACGGAAGTGCCGGTGTAATCCCTGCCGTTTTAATGTATTATATGGTAATCGAAAACCATGAAGCCAACGAAAAACAGATCAAACAATTCCTGATGGTAGCCGGAGAAATTGGCAGCATCTTTAAAAAAGGGGCCACAATTTCAGCTGCAATGGGTGGCTGTCAGGCCGAAATCGGGGTCTCCTCTGCAATGGCTGCCGCTGCGCTGTGCGAAGTAATGGGCGGAACCCCGGAACAGGTATTAATGGCGGCCGAAATCGCGATGGAACACCATCTGGGCTTAACCTGCGATCCTATTGGCGGACTGGTACAAATCCCCTGTATCGAACGTAACACCATGGGTGCCATCAAAGCGATCAATGCAGCCGAATTGGCTTTGGAAACCGATCCAAAAAATGCAAAAGTACCATTGGACAAAGTAGTGGATACGATGTGGCAAACGGCAAAAGATATGAATAATAAATATAAGGAAACCTCCGAAGGCGGATTGGCCGTGGCTGTAAATATGGCCGATTGTTAATCGGATTAGCTATAAAACCAAAAAGCGGAATCGATAATCGGTTCCGCTTTTTTTATAGATCCTTATTTTCTTCTTGTATCAACAATATAAATAATTTTCCAGGTTCCGTTTTCTTTAAATAACTGAAACGAATTGACTCCGGAATGGCTTAATTTTCCGTTGATATAAAATTCATACGGTGTCCAGGCGTGTGCCATCATACCATCGATCTGAATTTTATAGCTCAGGATCTTTTCCTGAAACATCATTTGTGCCGGAAAAGTAGCAATCGCTTTAAAAAAAGCGCCCGCTGTTTCCTCTGTCAGTCGGTTGCCTTTCGGGCTTTCCTGTATCGATTGTAAAATCATTTTATCATGACAAACCGACTTTATTTTTAGCGTGTCTTTTGCGTGAAATCCGTCGAAAAAAGTACGGATGGTATTTTCAACGTCCTTTTCCTGTCCATACATTCCAAATGACAGACAGGCCATGACTAACAGTAGTTTATATTTCATAATTATACGCTTTGGTTACATCATCAGTAGGATTAATCC
Source organism: Flavobacterium sp. WV_118_3 (assembly GCF_039778605.1). Classification (NCBI taxonomy): domain Bacteria; kingdom Pseudomonadati; phylum Bacteroidota; class Flavobacteriia; order Flavobacteriales; family Flavobacteriaceae; genus Flavobacterium; species Flavobacterium sp. WV_118_3. The sequence continues at coordinate 1,640,936 of NZ_CP156060.1, forward strand.
CGGTTATGTTACAGTATTGATAGAAATTGTAGTACTTTTACGTTTCCAAAATTTGAAACTTATGTCAGTTGCTAAAAAAGACTACAAAAGAATTACAACAAAATCGTTGATTGAAATGAAAAGCAACGGAGAAAAAATCTCCATGTTAACGGCCTATGATTATACCATGGCAAAAATCGTTGACAGTGCCGGAATCGACGCTATTCTTGTTGGTGATTCCGCTTCTAATGTTATGGCGGGACACGAAACTACATTGCCCATCACTTTGGATCAAATGATCTACCACGCCTCTTCGGTTGTTCGCGCAGTTGACCGTGCTCTGGTTATCGTTGACTTGCCTTTTGGAACGTATCAATCGGATCCGAAAGAAGCTTTGCGTTCGTCCATCCGGATTATGAAAGAAAGCGGCGCTCATGCTGTAAAACTGGAAGGTGGAAGTGAAATCAAAGACAGTATCAAACGAATCCTGAATGCCGGAATACCGGTAATGGGACATTTGGGGTTAACCCCACAATCCATTTATAAATTCGGAACCTATACCGTTCGTGCCAAAGAAGAAGCCGAAGCGGAAAAACTCCTTGAGGATGCCAAAATGCTTGAAAAAATCGGTTGTTTTGCCGTAGTACTGGAGAAAATTCCATCGGCATTAGCCAAAAAAGTAGCCGAAAGTATTTCCATACCGGTAATTGGTATTGGTGCCGGAAGTGGTGTCGACGGACAAGTATTGGTGCTCCATGACATGATTGGTATGACACACGAATTCAGTCCGCGTTTTTTAAGACGCTATATGAACCTTTATGACGATATGAGCAAAGCAATCGGAAACTATGTAAGTGATGTAAAATCACAGGATTTCCCGAATGCCAACGAACAATATTAATACGATCGTATCTGTGAACGAAAAAACCGTTTCCAACAAAGATAATTTACAGGTTATTTACGAGGACAATCATCTTATTGTGATCAATAAGCGTGTAGGTGATATTGTACAGGGTGATAAAACCGGTGACAAGCCACTTAGCGATGTGGTTAAAGAATATCTGAAGGAAAAATATAACAAACCGGGAGAAGTTTTTCTGGGTGTTATTCACCGTCTGGATCGTCCTACAACCGGTATCGTTGTATTTGCCCGTACCTCGAAAGCACTTACCCGTATGAACGAATTGTTTAAAAACCGGGAAACCCAAAAAACCTATTGGGCGGTGGTGAAAAACCGCCCTGTACCAGATACTGCCACTCTGGTTCATTTTTTAAAGCGAAATCCCAAAAACAATACTTCCAGGGCCTATCCGAAAGAAGTTCCGGATAGCAAAATGGCCCGTCTTACGTATTCGGTGATCAAAGTACTTCAAAATTATACCGCTCTGGAAATCGATTTGCATACCGGAAGACACCATCAGATCCGATCGCAATTATCAGCTATCGGAAGTCCGATTAAAGGCGATTTGAAATATGGTTCCGATCGTAGCAATCCCGATGGCGGTATTCATCTTCACGCCCGAAAACTGGTACTCACCCATCCGGTCAGTAAAGAAGTATTGGTACTAACGGCACCAACACCTGATGACAGTATTTGGAAAAGCATTTGATTTTTTTTTATTATTTTTAACACTTAATTGTTAATCTTTCTTTATATGCGAATAATACTTGTCGCTTCCTGTTGTCTGTTTATTTCGTCTCTATATGCACAGGAGCATTTCAGCGGTATCAATACCACCCGTAGAACCGGAATTCTGAATGCTTCGGTAAATCCGGCGGAATTAAGTAATCTTAGTAACCGGTATGAAGTCAATATTTTTAATACCAGCGTAAACGTTTCCAATAATAAAATCAGTTTTAAGGATATTGTAAACGGTGGTAATCTTGAAGATAAAATTTTTGAAGGGGACAAAGCGGTCAATATGCGTCTGGATGCCGAAATTCTAGGCCCTTCTTTCGCTATGAAACACGATAAATGGGCTTTTGCGGTTACTTCTTCTGCAAAAATTAAAGCTAATTTAATCGATGTTGACGTCAATTTAGCCAATGCCGTACGGAACTCATTTATCGGTTCGGCTGTGATTGCACTCGACCACAACCAACGTGTCAATGCTTTAACATGGGGTGAAATCGGTTTTTCGGCTTCCCGTATCATTTTTGAAGATCATCAGCATAAATTTAGCGGTGGTGCTACTTTTAAATTGCTTTTCCCGGGTTCTTATGCCAATATTGCCGCGGATAAATTTAGCGGTACCGTAACCAATGTTTTAGGCGATGTGGAACTGACCAATGCGCATGCCGCCCTGAATGTTTCCTATTCCGGTGCGTTGGCCGATGGTTTTACCGACAGTAGCAATTTTAATCAGTTTTTTGGTAATGGAATCCATGGTTATGCCGTTGATTTGGGCGTAAATTACCAGTGGAAAGAACAAGATGACAGTGGCTATAAAATTAATGCCGGACTGGCCGTTCGAAACATCGGAAGTATGACTTTTAAAGCCGATAATAATGTTTCCCGAAATTACAGCCTGTCGGTTGAAGGTTTACAGAGTTTTGACCTGAACCAGTTTGAAGGTGTTGACAACGTAAAAGAAATCGAACAGATCCTGATCAACAGTGGCTATGTTACCATTGATAATACAACCAAAGATTTTAAAGTAAAAATGCCAACACTTATTTCAGCTTATGCCGATGTACATGTCCATAATAAGTGGTATGTAACCGCCTATATGCAACAAAAAGTCGTTGACGATACTAAAAATGACCTGGCTACGGCTCAGAATGTCGTTACAATCACACCTCGTTTTTCCGCTCAGGACTACGAGATTTATTCTCCCTGGTCCAGCAACGAAATTTCCGGAATAACCGGAGGTATCGGGTTCCGTTTAGGCGGATTTTATCTGGGTTCGGGATCTATAGTAACCGCCTTATTAAATAATTCCAAACAAGCCGATGCCTATTTAGGTTTCCGGGTTGGCTTTTAAACTCCAAAATCATAATTAAAAGAACAAAAAATGCAACAAAACATTAAAAAAAAGCTCGAAGAAATTAATAGAAATGGATTGCATCTGGAAACCGGTGCGCTAATCGACCAGAGTTTTGAGAACTATAAAAAAATAGCGTTGATGGCCGGGTTGGCTTTTTTAATCCTAGCCATTATTATTACTGTTTTCCTGGTTGGCGGTGTCTCCGTTTTTTATGGACTGGAGCAGTATGTACAGGATTTTTCTCATTTGGAGCAAAATGGTTTATCCCGTAATTTTATTATTATTTCAGCCCTGGTTAATACGGTAATCGCCGCTATTACAGCTCCGTTTTCGGCCGGAATCATCAAAATGTCTTCCAATGCGGATAACAATCGTGAATTTAGTGTCGGTACGGCTTTCGAATATTATAAATCAACGAAGTTTATTCCTGTTTTTACGGCCAGTCTTATCATTGCATTGACATCAGCTTTAATCGGAGCGTTATTACAATTGCTAAATATGAACTTCGTAGGAACATTTGTGAGTATGATCATTAGTTTCCTGACCTGCCTTACCCTACCACTTCTTATCTTAGGAAATCTATCCGTTAAAGATGCCATTATAAACAGTATTACACTGGTCAATAAAGCGCCTCTAACTATTTTTCTGGCACTCATTGTTGCCGGTATCGGAGCTATTATAGGTATTATCGCTTTTTGTTTGGGTGTGTTTTTTACTATTCCGTATATTTATTGTATGCATTACACTATTTATAAAAATATTTTTGGTTCCGATGAAAACGAAATAGAAGAAATCGGCCGATACGAATCTAACTAACCTTTTAAAATCCAAGCCTATGAAATGGAAAGGCCAACGTAAAAGCGAAAACGTAGAAGACCGTCGCGGTATGTCTTCCGGTGGTAAAATTGCTGCCGGTGGTGGTCTTATCGGTCTTATTATTTTATTGATCAATATGTTTGGTGGCGAAAATGCCCAGCAACTCACTCCTCTTTTAGAGCAGTTACAACAGGGACAATCTACTGAACAGGTTCGACAACGCGAATTAACTCCGAAAGAAATGGAATTAGGTGATTTTGCGGCTACCATGTTAGGGAACAATGATAGTATTTGGGCAAAAGTTTTTCACGAAAATAAACTGACATATGAAAAACCCGGAATGGTATTGTTTAACGACAATGTTTCCACTGCCTGTGGTAGTGCTACTTCTGCTACCGGTCCTTTCTATTGTCCTGCCGATCGCAAAGTATATATGGATCTGGCTTTTTTTGAAGAATTACGAACCCGTTTTGGCGCCAAAGAAGGTGATTTTGCTATTGCCTATGTGATTGCACACGAAGTTGGTCATCATGTTCAAACCTTACTGGGAACGTCCGGAAAAGTTCGAAAATTACAACAGGGACTTAGTCAGACAGCGGCTAATAAACTTTCGGTTTCATTGGAATTACAGGCTGATTTCTATGCCGGTTTATGGGCACATTACAATCAGAAATACCTGGAAGAAGGTGATATTGAGGAAGCACTTAGCGCTGCACAAGCGGTTGGTGATGATGCTATCCAGAAAAAAATGCAGGGCCATGTTACTCCCGATTCTTTTACACACGGTACATCGGCACAACGGATCGAGTGGTTTAAACGCGGTTATCAAACCGGCGATATCCGAAAAGGAGATACTTTTGCTGAGCTAAACTAATTCAGATTATTATAAAAAACAAACCCCGGAAGCCAATGGTTTCCGGGGTTTTGCTTGTATAGGTAACCTCAAAATGGTTTTATTTTAATTTAAACGACGGGTTAAAGTGTAGCGCCAGCCAGGTCCAGGTTTGCAAATTTTTCGGATTACTGACATTTTTCAGCGTATTCATGCTGTCGGATGCAAACATAAAAGAATGTCCGATAAAGAGTCCGAATTGCTTATTTAATTTGTGCTGAAATACCAGATCCAATTCGGTTCCCAGATATTTAGATAAGTCCTTTCCGTTACTATCCATACTTTGTTTTCCATTTGTCATAAAAGCATGGATATTCCCTGTCAGATTGGATTTTGGACTGAATTTCGTTTTTGTCAGGATATAATAATCGTTAAGCCCGAATGTATTAAAATGGTTCCCTACATAAAAATAATCCATAAAACCATTGAATTTATGATTGGTTCCATACATCGGACTAAAAGATCGGTTTTCGGTCGCAGCCGTATCATAATTATTTCCGGATAACCACTCCGTTCCGACTACTATATTAAATTGTTTACTCACAATAAAATCGGCGTTAAGCGAAAACTGATACGCTTTTTTACTTTGTCCTGCTGTATTTTTACCGGTTTGGTAATATCCGGATCCAAAAATCCCGAAACTCTCAAAATATTTTCCGGCGTTCACTCCTGCTGTCAGCATATCATAATGTGTTCCATCTGTATTTTGCAATACATTGTTCATCGCAATAACGGAAAATTGTGATTTGTTCGAATCTTTATACTGGTAATGCAGCAATTGCAATGATTTTGTTTTTTCACCACTGTCAGCAATGCCATATACTTCATTAGTTGGTGTATCGTTTGTATCATCACCATCGTTATTATAGGTCACTACTGTTTCTAACTTTGACTTTTTTCCCAGTGAGAAAATCCCTTTTAAGGCATCAAAGCTTCTTCCCTGCATAGCCCAATCCAAAGCTCCTACCAGTCTTTCATTGTCATACGAAAGTATCTGACGTCCTATCTTTAGTGTGGCTTTCGGATTAAACTGATATTTCGCCCAGGCTTCGTTGACCGTAAAATTTTGATTTTTAATTTGAGTAGATGCTGTTTCCCCCCAAACTCTTACATCCTGAGTCGAGAAATAGACTTCAAGATTCTGATAGTAATAATCCAATCCGATTCTGGCTCTGGAAAATATCGTAGTTTCTGCATTTTTTCCTTTCGGAATCAAAGTCTTCTGACCATTATCTAATTCCGAACGGGTTCTGAAATCAATATTCATTTTAAGACTGTCGACCTGTGCATTGGTAAAATAATAGCCACAGCAAAGGCAAAATATCATTACTTTTTTTAACATATCCTGATTTTTAATTAATAATTAGTTTATGGGGTAGCTTTATGACGAAAAAATCAATTTTTACTAAAAGGGGAGTTTTTATTTTTTTAGCTTGGTCGTTCACACCCTTTTCGGGTATAGAATTTCCAATTGACAAAAGTGGCCCATATACAGATTATAAACACCAATCCGAAAAACAAGCGGGTATCACCGGTGATGGTTCTGGACTGCGTAATTAACACATTAAAGACAAAAGGGCCAAAAGCAGCAATGGCCGAGGTCCATCCGATTACGCCGGCAGCTCTTCTCGGAGAATCCGAAAAGATAATCGGGAATTGTTTAAATGTTGCGGCATTACCTACTCCGGTGAAAAAGAAAATCAACAATATGATCGTCACAAATACCGGGAATTGTTCGATAGCCGTTGGTGTCAGATAGCCTCCTAAAATCAATATTGCAAATAGGATTATCAAAGCGATACCTGTAATATGTGTCAGAATAGCGCCTCCGGTTTTATCTGCAATTTTACCAAAAATTACACGAACCAAAGAACCGATTAACGGACCGTAAAAAGCATACTTTAACGGATCCAAATCGGCTTCCAACGGTACATATAGACTTTTTATCATCATCGGAAAAGCTGCTGCCAAACCGGCAAATGTTCCAAACGTCATAAAATAAGTCAAAGTACAATACCAGGTATGCTTGTCTCCGAATATATCCAGTTGTTCTTTAAATGAAGCCGTTACCGGGATATTTTTTAACGAAACCCAGGCCCAGATTCCAACCAGAAACAAAGGAACAACATAGATAAAAGCTACGTTTTCCAAAAATATTACCTGCCCGGTTTCGGCAATAATTTCACCACCGCCTACAAAGGAAAAAATCCCCAGACTCAGTACTAACGGCGACAGTAACTGAACCAAACAAACGCCAAAATTTCCAATTCCAGCTTGTATTCCCAATGCCGTACCTAATTCTTTTTTAGGAAAAAATAAAGAGGTTGAAGGCATATATGACGAAAAATCGCCTCCTCCAATTCCCATTAAAAAGGCTATCAGCATAAAATAGCGATACGACGTTTCCGGGTTCATCACCGCAAAACCGAGCATTAACAACGGAATAATTTTAATTAATGTCGTAATCGTAATAACTTTTCTTGTTCCCAAAAGCGGAATCAGGAACGTATTCAATATTCGTAGCAAACCGCCAGCCAAACCAGGCATTGCCGCCAGCCAGAAAAGCTGGTCATCCGAAAAATCGAATCCGATTTTTGGTAATTTAATCACTACTACGCTAAACAAAAACCAGGTGATAAAAGAAATTGTTAGTGCAATTGTTGTAATAGTAAGTGTTTTCCAGGCTATTTTTTTGCCTGTTTTTTCCCAAAACTGTTTATCATTGGGATCATAATTCGTCAGCCATTGTGAATTCATATAAAATAGTTTTATGTTAACAGTTCTATTCGCATAGCTGTGTTGGTAGGTTAATGTTCCAACTCCTATACTCAATTATTCGATACGGTGTTTAAGGTGAGGCGCTTCTTTATAAGTCATTTTTTTAATGGTGTGGATCATCCAGTAAAGAGAAACGGCCGAAATGACAAAGACAAAAATCCAGGAACTCGTCCATAAATCTGAAAAATCCAATAGGTAACCGAATAGAATTGGTCCGATAAATCCGCCTAATCCGCCTATAAGTCCAACCATTCCGCCCACTATTCCCACTTCATTCGGAAAGTATTCCGGAATATGTTTATAGACCGCAGCCTTTCCTATTCCCCAAACAATTCCTATAGCAATGACCAACAGGGAAAACACCCAGATATGAGCTTCAAATTTGATCAAGGTAACGCCTTCAGCTAAAAGTTCTTTTTTACGGACTTCCTGATTTTGTTTGATCACTATTTCCTGCCAGGAAAAAAACTCAGGTAGTATCTTCGTTTGTTCCGGAATTTCCGGCTTTTCTTTTACCGTGATTATTTCATTACCCAATACGATTTTATTTTCGGTAACTTCCGTAACAACAGCCGATTTCTTAGTGACTATACCTTTCCCCGGTGTTAGGATATCCATTTTGGGTAACATCAGTAATCCGCTTATAATCAGCGAGGAATACAATACCCCGTACATTACTTTTCGGGCGCCGAATTTATCCGACAGATAACCTCCCAAAGCCCGAATCACACCACTCGGTAAACTAAATGCTGAGGTCAGTAAACCACCTAATACCAACGATGTTTTGTACACATTTACATAGTAGGGCAATAACCATTGTGAAAAAGCTACAAACAAACCGAAAACCAGGAAATAGTATAGCCCGAAACGCCATACCCGTGTTTTTTTTAGCGGAGCAAGTAATTCCGTTGTTGTTTTTACCTGACCTGTTACTTTTTTATTTTTTACAAAGAAGAGGAAAATAAGTCCCATAAGAATTAACATACCGCCGTAGATTACCGGCAACCAACGCCATCCGTTTTGCGGATCAGAGGCTGATAAAGCATTTAAAGTAGCCGGTGCTAAAAAAGTTGTTAACGCAGCACCCGCATTTCCCATTCCGAAAATACCCAATGCTCTTCCCTGCCATTCTTTGGGATACCAGATCGAGGTAAATGCAATTCCAACAGCAAAACTGGCTCCTACCATACCAAAACAGAAGCTTAATAAAAAGTAGACCCAATAGGAATTAACAAAATAGGTTAAAAAAAGTGGAACCGAGCAGCATAACAACAGCCAGACAAAAACCACTTTCCCACCATATTTATCGGTAAGTATGCCCAAAGGCAATCGCGTGATGGAACCGGATAAAATAGGTATTCCCAAAAGCCATCCGGTTTCAACAACCGACCAGTTAAATATCCCATTATCTACCAAATATGTGACTAAAACACCATTCATTGTCCAACAGGCAAAACAAAAGGTAAAAGCCAATGTATTCAAAAAAAGAATTTTGTGTGCCGATCGTAGATTATTTTCCATAAACTCAATTTTTATTGATTACAAATAATAAAAAAAACCCCAGTGAATAGCCATAAACAGCTGTTCACTTGGGGTTTAGTTTGTAAAGGTAAGAAAAAATATTTTTATAACATATTATTTAATTTATTTATTTTTTATAACTTTATATCACAAAATAAATATTTTTTTTCATATTATGTTAAAAATAATCAACCTTAAAGCCTTTTTTGTAGCCTGTATTGCTACAATTTTGACCTTACTGCTGGTGCTTATCGGATCCCGTAGCCTGCAAAATTTTGATGCCGCTTTGGTCGCTTATCTGTTTGGAACATTATTCGCGATTTTCGGAATAGTGTATCGCTATATAGTATGGATTCAAAGGCCACCTACCCAGCTATATTTTAAAAATAGCTTCCGGATTCTTTTTTCCAAGGAATTTGTTTATTATCTGCTATATGTTATTAAGGATTTCTTTAAAAATATAGTCGTTCAGAATTTTATTTTTAAAAGAGGAAAAAAAAGAGGTCTTGCGCACATAGCAATGGCAATAGGCTGTACAATCGCATTTGCCATTACTTTTCCGCTTACATTTGGCTGGATTCACTTTTCCTTATATCCGGCTTCCGGATTAGATCCTCATCTGGAACCTATCTATACGGCCCATTTTTTCGGATTTGATGTAATGCATTTTCCGGTAAAATCTGTCGTTGGATTTCTAACATTCGGAGCCTTAAACTGGTGCTCGTTACTGGTAATAATCGGTGCTTCCTATTTTCTGCAAAAACGACTAAAAGATCCCGGACTAATCGCTACTCAGACCTTTGAAGGCGATATCCTACCTTTACTATTACTGATATTAATATCGCTAACCGGACTGGGATTAACGCTCGATTATGAATTTATGAAAGGACAGACGTATGAATTTATGGCGGTTACCCATGCTTTTTTTGTAATCGTTTTTCTCGTTTGGATGCCGTTTGGTAAATTCTTCCATATTATCCAGCGACCGGCTCAAATCGGGGCACACATTTATAGGAAAGTCGGTAAACAACGTGGTATGCAGGTTTGTAAGCATACCGGAAAAGAATATGCCACGCAACTCCATATTGCTGATTTAAAAAAACTGACCCGTCAATTGGGATTCCAACTCGAATCAAAAAACGGACAATCGCTACTGGAATACAGCCCCGAAGGAAAAAGAGATTTATTAGCGATCGCACATTTAAAAGCCCGGCAAGAATCCGGAACCTACTTCGGATAACCCACTCAAATCAAAAAACCTACTAAAATAAATGTCTAACAGGTTTCTAATCGAAAAATAAAAAATCCGGTTTGAAACGATAAACTATATTTAGTATGGCAAAACTTCCTATCGACATCGATCGTATTATCGAACAATTTGGGCCAACACTCAATTTTCCGAAGCCGGAAGGTATTCCGGGAAGGGACGAGCCAGACAAAGTGGTCGAAACTCATTGTTGTTTCTGTGGTATGCAATGTGGTATTAAACTACTTGCAAAAAACAATAAAATCGTTGGTTTTGAACCCTGGATGGAATTTCCGTTCAATCAGGGGCGCTTATGTCCAAAAGGTGTTCAACGCTATATGCAGGACAATCATCCTGATCGTCTGACAACTCCTCTTTTAAATGTGCCCGGCGAAGGTTATAGTCCGATACAATGGGAAAAAGCGATGGATATAACCGTCTCGGAAATAAAGCGAATACAGTCCCTGCATGGCAAAGATGCTTTTGCCGTTCTTTCCGGAGTTTCTCTAACTAATGAGAAGTCCTATATGGTTGGGAAATTGGCGCGGACGGCTATAAAAACTAAAAATCTCGATTACAACGGACGTTTGTGCATGGTATCGGCCGGTGCCGGAAATAAAAAAGCTTTCGGATTGGATCGGACATCCAATAATTATGATGATCTGGAAAAAGCCGAAGTGATTATCGTAACCGGAGCAAATGTGTCTGAAGCGTTCCCGACACTCACTTATTGGTTATGGCGCGCCCGGGATAATGGTGCCAAACTGATTGTTGTCGATCCGCGAATCATTCCATTGGCCCGAACAGCAGATATTCACCTCGATATACGTCCCGGAACCGATTCGGCACTTTTTGGAGCAATACTCCATTATATGATTGAGCATGATATGCTTGATCATAACTTTATAGATAATTATACTTCCGGTTTTGAAGCGGCCAAAGAAGCCGTAAAAGACTATACTTTGGAATGGGCTGAAACCATTACCGGAACTAAAAAAGAAAAAATTGAAGCAGCGGCACAACTTTGGGGAAAAGCAGCTACTTCGTTTTTATTACATGCAAGAGGTATTGAACACCATACCAAAGGTGTCGAAAATGTACTGAGTTGTATCAATATTGTACTGGCTTCTGGTAGGATCGGAAAACCTTATTGTGGTTACGGTACGATTACCGGACAAGGAAACGGACAAGGAGGTCGCGAACACGGTCATAAATGTGATCAATTACCGGGAAACCGGGATATCGAAAACCCGGAACATCGTAAGTATATTGCCGAGGTCTGGGGCATTGATGAAAAAGAACTCCCCGGTAAAGGGCTGTCGGCCTACGAAATCATTGAGGCTATTCATCGCAATGAAATCAAAGGATTGCTTTCGCTCTGCTTTAATCCGCTGGTGTCCTTACCCAACAATAATTATGTTCGTGAAGCATTGGAAAAACTGGAGTTTTATGTTGGCATCGACTTCTTTATGAGTGAAACCATGCGTCATTGCGACATCATCCTACCCGGTTCGCTTCACGAGGAAGAGGAAGGTACCGTAACCACTGCCGAAGGACGTGTCGTTCGTATCCGTAAAGTAGTTGATCCACCGAAAAATGCCCGAACCGATTCCGAAATTTTAATGGAACTGGCACAGCGATTGGGTGCCGGGGATAAATTCAATTTTGTAAATAGTGAGGCCGTTTTTAATGAGCTTCGCGTAGCTTCCAAAGGCGGAACGGCCGATTATTATGGGATCACCTACGCTAAAATTGAAAAAAATATGGGGGTTTTCTGGCCTTGCCCGGATCTGGATCATCCCGGTACGCCACGATTATGGGAAGATAAAAAATTTAAAACACCCGATGGTAAAGCTCATTTTAATCCGGTACAGTACCATCCCAGTATGGATCCGGTAGACGAAGAATATCCTGTTATCCTAACCACTGGTCGTGTGGTTTCCCAGTATCTCAGCGGAACCCAGACGCGCAGAATCGGAAAACTGGTCGAGCAATTTGCACAACCGTTGCTCGAAATTCATCCCACACTGGCCGCACAATATAATATACAGCAACATGAGGAAGTCCGGGTAATTACTAAACGTGGTGAAGCTTTATTTCCGGCTAATATTGTCGAAACCATCCGGGAAGATACAGTGTTTATTCCTTATCACTGGCCGGGGAAAAAATCGGCCAATCAATTAACCAGCGGTCATTTGGATCCTATTTCAAAAATACCCGAATTTAAAGTGAGTGCCTGCCAGCTTATTCCGACCGGTAAACAAGCCTATGTCGCTAAAGATGCTCCCGACTATAAAAGCAATTAATAGAAATAATCCCTCCCTCTGATCATTTTATGTCTTTGCTAAAACGGATCTCAATTATCCGCTTTGGTTTAATTTAATTACAAAAATATGCATCACTATTATAAACTACAGGAAGAGTTCTTTGTAGATATGCAACGTTGTATCGGTTGCAAATCGTGCGAAGCGGCCTGTGCCGAATGTGAAACGAACGGCAATGAGCCGATGATTCACGTCAATTATGTAGACCGGGCCGTAACGATTCAAACCACCGTACAGGTTTGTATGCATTGTGAAGATCCGGTTTGTGCGAATGTCTGCCCGGCAGATGCCATTACCAAAGATGAATTCGGAATCGTACATACGGCCAATACATCGCGCTGTATCGGATGTTCTAACTGTGTGATGGCCTGTCCTTTTGGCGTGCCGAAAAAAGTAGAACACTACGATCTGATGATGAAATGTAATATGTGTTACGACAGAACCAGTGTGGGTAAAAAACCGATGTGCGCTACCGTTTGCCCTAGTGGAGCCTTGTTTTACGGAACCCGGGAAGAAATGGAAAAAATGCGTCCTAACTCCTCTCCTGTCAATCAGTTTGTTTTTGGTCAGGAGGTAGTAAAAACCAAAGTCAACATTATGATGCCCAAAGGGAGTACTGAATTAAAAATATTTTAAAAAACACGATAATGAGTCATCAGGATAAACACTGGAAAAAAGATTTCCCGATTAACAGATCTCAAGCCAATCAGGTAAGCCGAAGGGATTTTGCAAAGTTACTCGCTGTGGTTTCCGGCGGAATGGTTGTTGGCAACGGCGCTATTGCAGCAAAAGCCGCTTTCTTTAACGAGCCAAAAAATGAAAAAAAACAAAAAATCTGCGCCAAAAATGAAATTCCCGTTGGCGGAACCAAATCGTTTGTTTTAGAAAATGAAACCATCCCCTATATCCTGATCCATACGGAAGAAGGAGAATTTTATGCCTACGAACAAAAATGTACCCATTTGTCCTGTGCTGTATATTATAAACCCGGTACATTAACCATTGAATGTCCTTGTCATAACGGATGGTTTGATGTAAAAACTGGCAATGTTATACAAGGGCCACCGCCACGACCTCTGAAAAAACTGGATGTCACTTTTGAAGGTGACACTATTTATGTTCAACATCCTAAAAATGAAACCGTATGAGTAATTTCAGAACCACACAGGAACAAGCCCATCCGCAGAAAAAAAGCATGATCATGTCTGCCCTGATCACTGTCTTACTCGTGAATCTGCTGCTCCAGATATGGCTGTTGTATACCGCCCTTAACAATGCCCTGGAAGGACATCCGGAAGTAGCTTACAGTACTTTTATCGCTTCTTTAGTCCTGTTTCTGGCAAGTGTACTATGGCTGTATTTTTTACCGGAAAAAGTAACTTAAAAACGGACTTCCCACCCTCTTAATTTCGAACAAATGCTAAAAGATACACACCATAGAATCCACGATTATCTCCGGATATCGTTAACGGATAATTGTAATTTCCGGTGTACCTATTGTATGCCGGAAGAGTCTATTTCGCTAATGCCGCCTCAAAAACTAATGCAAACGGATGAAATTTTTAGTATTGCCAAAGTATTTACATCCCTCGGTGTCAAAAAAATCCGTTTAACCGGAGGTGAGCCTTTGGTACGAAAAGATTTTACTGCTGTCGTCGAACGCTTGTCGATGCTACCCGTTCAGTTGGCATTAACCACTAATGGTATGTTATTAGATCGCTATAAAACGGCATTTCAAAAATCTGGAATCCAATCGGTTAACATTAGTCTCGATACACTCGATCCGGCTAAATTTTTACAGATTACGCAAAGAGATCAGTTTCAAAAAGTATGGGATAATATCCTGATGTGTATAGATCAGGGGATTTATGTCAAACTGAATATCGTTTTGATCAAAGGTTTTAACGACGATGAGGTATTCGATTTTATAAACCTGACCAAAAAGATACCGGTACACTTGCGTTTTATCGAATTTATGCCTTTTGATAAAAATGAATGGAATAAAGATAAAGTGGTTCATAACCAACTGGTATTGGAATCCGTCGCACAACAGTATGAATTGTTTAAACTCCGGGACGACAAAAATGACACCGCTAAAAAATTCGGAATTTTTGGCCATGCCGGTACGGTTTCTTTTATTTCTACTTTGAGCGATTCCTTTTGTGGTAACTGTAACCGGATGCGTATCACGGCCGACGGTAAGATGAAAAACTGCCTGTTTGGCGCGGAGGAATTTGACATCCTCGGTGCTTTCCGAAAGGGTGAAAATATTATTCCTATCATCGAACGGTGTCTTCTGAAAAAACATAAAATGCTTGGCGGTCAATTTGATGATTATACAAATATCGACCCGGACAAATTACAAAACCGAAGCATGATCAAAATTGGTGGCTAAACTTAAAACCGTAAAAATGATAACTGTAAAAGAAGCGTTACACCATATCCGGCAGCAGTGTCATACATTGCCTCCTATTCGTATTCCACTGGATAGCGCCTGTAATTTTATTGCAGCTGAAACAATTTATGCTCCTCTTGATGTACCGTGTTTTGATAATTCGGCTATGGATGGTTATGCGATCCGCTACGAAGACCTCAAAAATACGATTCCACTACAGCTGTATTACGAGATCGAAGCCGGAAAAACCGAAATACCCGAAGTCCATAAAGGAGAAGTCGCTCGTATTTTTACCGGAGCACCGATTCCCATTGGTGCCGATACCGTAATACCACAGGAAAATTGTACGGTTGAAAATGGAATTTTAAATTGTTTACAAACTGTTTCCATAGGTGATCATATTCGAAAACAGGGAACACAAACCCGAAAAGGCGATCGGGTTCTATCCAAAGGGAATCTGCTTACCGCTGAATATATCGGTTTTCTGGCCACTTTAGGAATCGATTCTGTTGTTGTTTTTCCCAAACCGAAAGTCGGTATTATTATAACCGGTAAGGAGCTTGTCCCGGTCGGAAATACATTGCAAAACGGACAAATCTACGAAAGCAATTCGGTCGCTTTAAAAGTATTATTACAACAATTGGAGATTCCTGTTGTCTTTTCCCAATGGATTGACGATAATGAATCCGAATTGTTTCATTTTGTCTCTGAAAACTTTACAAAGGTAGATGTATTACTACTTACCGGTGGTATTTCGGTTGGCGATTATGATTTTGTAAAACGGATACTGGATAAAATTGGGACTACCGAAATCTTTTATAAGATCCAACAAAAACCAGGAAAGCCTTTGTTTTTCGGAAAAAAAGATCAGACACTTTTTTTCGGACTCCCCGGAAATCCAAGTGCCGTGGTTACTTGCTTTCATGCTTATATAAAACCCGCTTTGCTACAGATAACCGGAGACCAACCGCAAGCCGAACACGATGCGATATTGGTTACACCTTATCGCAAAAAAAGCGGGCTGACGCATTTTGTAAAAGCACGAGTACAAGGTGGAAAAGCGACAATATTGGACAAACAACTTTCCTACCAGATGGATACTTACGCTCAAGCCAATGCTTTTGTAGTATTAAATGAAGAACAGGAAGATTTTAAAATCGGTGAAAAAGTCAGGATCATTTTCTTTTACAATTACAAGGATATAAAACTATAAACAAATGATAACCATAAAAACCTATTTGCTTTCCGGAGGAAAAAGTTCCCGGATGGGAGACGATAAAGGACTAAAATCCCTTTCCGGAAAACCAATGATCTCTTATTTAGTGGATACGTTACAACAGTTAGATATCAAACCGGTTATCATTGCGCATCATCCCAATTATAAATCGTTTGGTCTGACCGTTATTCCGGATAAAATCAAAGACAAAGGCCCGTTAGGAGGTATTTATACCGCCCTTTCTCACGCCAGGGAAAACGTCCTTATTATTAGTGCCGATACGCCTTTTGTGGATTCACAGACTATTGAATACCTGATCAGACACCATATAGCGGATCGAATTAACGTATTGGATTACAACGGCAAAACACAACCACTATGCGGTTTATATCCCTTTCGACTCCTACCGGAAGTCGAATGCAATCTGATCGCTAATAAACTAAAAATGATGGATTTTTTAGCCGAAAATGACGCCAATAGTATCGCAATACCTTTCGAAAGCAACGGTTTTCGAAATATCAATACGCCGGAAGATTTGTCGAAAGCCGAACATGAAATCAGTAACAATTTTAAAACAGCATAATCTATGGCTATACGAATATTTGGGAAACTCAACGATATCGTAAACAAACCGTTTGCGGTAGACTATCCGGTTTCTTTAGGAACCTTCAAAACCATTTTACACCAACATTTTCCGGAACTCCGATCCATTAGTTTTCAAATCGCTATTGATCAGCAAATGAATGAAAACGAAACGTTACTACTAACCGAAGACAGTGAAATTGCCTTATTGCCTCCTTTTTCAGGAGGATAAAACGATATACTATGGAACGCTATAACAGACAGCTTATTTTACCGGGTTTTGGGATAACCGCACAACAAAAATTGGCCGATGCTAAAGTACTTGTTATTGGTGCTGGAGGTTTGGGTTGTCCCGTTTTGCAATATCTCTGTGCCGCCGGTGTTGGCGAACTTGGCGTGGTTGATGCAGATACCGTTTCGCTTAGTAATTTACAACGTCAGGTGCTATACGACGAACAGGATATTGGTGATCTGAAAGTTACAATCGTACAAAAAAAACTCGCAATACTAAATAGTGACACCACCATTCGTATCTATCCGTATCGTCTGTGTATCGATACTGTTTTTGAACTGGTTGACTCCTATTCCATTATTGTAGATTGTACCGATAATTTTATAACGCGGTATCTGTTAAACGATGTTTGCCAACTACTGCAAAAACCATTGGTTTATGCTGCCATTTTCCGATTTGAAGGACAATTATCGGTTTTTCATTACGGTGAAAATCCGGTCAACTTAAGGGATCTTTTTCCGGAAATACCAAATCCGTTACATGTTCCATCTTGTAACGAAGCCGGTGTAATTGGTGTATTAGCCGGTATTATGGGAAACTTTCAGGCGAATGAAGTCCTTAAAATTATTACCGGTATCGGTGAAGTCATGTCCGGACAGCTATTAACCTTTAACAGTCTGGATTATCAGTCGGAATTACTCCGGTTCAAATCCAAAACTACCGTATTCAAACCGAAAACAAAGACCGATATTTTAAATCAGTCATATGATTACCACTGTAAAAACATAACCCATATCAATGATTTGGAGACATTGAAAAACGTTTTTTATCGAAAAAAAACGATGCTAATTGATGTCCGAAATACTGATGAATTACCCAAAATCGTCGGCTTTAATGTGATGGCGATTCCCTTGCCGGAACTCGAATACCATCTGGAAAAACTGGCCGATTCCGAAACATTGGTTTTTACCTGTCAGAGCGGTATCCGTAGTCTAAAAGCAATCGCATTGGTGCAAAAACACTATCCCGATAAAAATTACTACAACCTCAAAAACGGCATTGCCTTATTTACAAAATGAAAAACAAACAACTTAAAAACAGCTTTATTGAAGGTCCGATTTCACCGGAAAAAGTGGCAAAAAGTATCGCCGGACACTTGCTTAAAACCCATATTGGCGGGCATTCCATCTTTCTCGGACAGGTACGAAATGATTCGATTAATGGCAAAACTGTAGCGTCTATCGAGTTTTCTGCCTATACCGAAATGGCCGAGCAAAAAATAGCCGAAATACGGGAAGCTATTTTTGCCCGATACGATTTGGTTTGCATGCATGTTTATCACAGTCTTGGTCTGATTAATACCGGGGAATTGTGCTTTTTTGTCTTTACCTCATCCCAACATCGAAAGGCGGCCATACAAGCCTGTAATGAACTCGTCGAACGGATAAAAGCTGAGGTTCCTATTTGGGGAAAAGAAATTTTTGAAGACGAATCCTATCACTGGAAAGTCAATCGGCAGATTGATCAACCATAATTAATGCAGCCAAATACACTATGGTAGATATTACGCCTAAAAATAACACCTTGCGAACCGCCATTGCTCAGGCGGTGGTTAAAGTAAGTAAAACCGAAACAATTGATGCGATCCGGAATAAAACTGTTCCAAAAGGAGATGTTTTTGAAATGGCCAAAGCAGCTGGTCTTTTTGCCGCCAAAAAAACACCCGATATGATTCCCGATTGCCATCCGATCCCAATTGAATATACCGGAATTTCGTATACAATCGAGGATATGGAAATCACAATACAAGTTACTGTTAAAACGATTTATAAAACGGGGGTTGAGGTTGAGGCCATGCATGCCGCATCGGTTGTAGCACTTACTTTTTATGATATGCTAAAGCCTATCGATTCGGAAATCGAAATTCGAAGTATACGGTTATTACAGAAAACAGGCGGTAAATCCAAATACAGAGAATTTTTTGAAAATCCGATTGTCACAGCGGTGGTGGTCTGTTCGGATTCCATTAGTAAAGGCCAAAAAGAAGATACTTCCGGCAAGGCTATTATCGAAAAACTAGCAGCACATCCGGTAACGATCCGGGATTATACCATTATTCCCGACGGTGTCGATTCCATACAAACCAAAATCAATCACTATCTTACCGAAAATATCGAGTTGATTCTACTAACCGGTGGTACGGGATTATCCAAAAGGGATTTCACTCCGGAAGCCATTCGGCCGATGTTGGATCGGGAAATACCGGGTATCGGAGAATACCTGCGGCAATACGGACAAAATCGAATGCCGTATTCCATCTTGTCCCGAAGTCTGGCCGGTCTGATCGGTGATACGCTGATCATTTGCTTACCCGGCTCTACAAAAGGTGCCAAAGAGTCGATGGATGCGCTGTTTCCACACGTATTGCATCTTTTTAAAATGATACATTCCGGGAAACATTAATTATCCAAGCCAACCTTCCCGATCGAGGCTACGGTATTGTATGGCTTCGGCAATATGAACCGGAAGTACCGATTCCGAAGCCTCCAGATCGGCAATGGTACGGGCGACTTTTAAAATCCGATCGTAGGCACGCGCTGATAAATTCAGGCGTTCCATCGCGCTTTTTAGTAATTGCAACGCCTGATCGTCCAAAATACAATACTCCCGAATCTGACGGGTAGTCATTTGGGCATTGTAATGGATGTTTTTCTGATGTTCAAAACGTCGGTTTTGTAATTGTCGGGCTGCTGTTACGCGTTCCCGTATGATCACACTGCTTTCTCCGGGTTGCATATCCGATAATTTTTCAAACGGTACCGGATTCACTTCTACATGAATATCGATCCGATCCAATAACGGACCGGACAGTTTTCCCAAATACCGTTGCATTTCCATCGGTGAAGAGGCAATTGGCGCATCGGGACTGCTAAAATAACCACCCGGACTGGGATTCATACTCGCCACCAACATAAAGGAAGCCGGATAGGTTATGGTAAATTTCGCCCTTGAGATGGTCACTTCACGATCTTCCAACGGTTGTCGCAACACTTCGAGGACTTCTCTTTTAAATTCGGGTAATTCGTCCAGAAATAAAACACCATTATGCGCCAGTGAAATTTCACCCGGTTGCGGATAACTGCCGCCGCCAACCAGCGAAACGGAAGAAGCCGTATGATGCGGTGACCGGAATGGTCGTTGCCGAATCAATCCGCTTTCTTTAATCTTTCCGGCGACACTGTGGATTTTGGTGGTTTCCAACGCTTCCTGCATTGTCATAGGCGGTAAAATCCCCGGGAATCGCTTGGCCAGCATGGTCTTTCCCGAACCTGGCGGACCGATCAATATAATATTATGACCACCGGCAGCGGCAATTTCCAGACATCTTTTAATACTTTCCTGACCTTTGACATCGGCAAAATCAAATTCGGAACAATCCGATAACGGACCGAACTCTTTTTCAAAGTCGACCGTTTCCGGTTCTGGTGCGGCAATGCCTCTAAAAAAATCGATGATTTCGGTTACGTTTGAAATACCGTAAACCGTAATTCCTTCAACTACTGCGGCTTCACGGGCATTTTCTTTTGGAACAATCAATCCTTCAAATCCTTCTTCCAGAGCTTTGATCGCGATGGGTAACGCGCCTTTAATAGGCAAAAGACTCCCATCGAGAGACAATTCGCCCATTATCATAAAACGATCGGTATTTTCGGGATTAATCTGACCGGATGCAGCCAATATTCCAATCGCAATGGGTAAATCGTAAGCCGATCCTTCTTTCCGCAAATCGGCCGGTGCCATATTGATCACAATCTTTTTTCCGGGTAGTTGGTAGCCGTTGTTTTTAAGTGCCGCCGCGATACGGTAACTGCTTTCCTTGATCGCATTATCCGGTAATCCAACCAAATGGTAGCCAATTCCTTTATCGATATTGACTTCAATAGTGATTGTAGTGGCTTCCACTCCAAAAACAGCGCTTCCAAAAACTTTTACTAACATGGCGTAGAGTATAGTTTTAAAGATACGGCTTTTTTAGTAAAATAAAATACTTGTTTTCAACAACTTAGATGATCACTTCTTTTTCATCTGCTGCATTTTTTCAATTTCCGGTAAGTCTTTTTTATACTGTTCCGGATCCCATTTCATATTCCAATAGGCGATATAGTCCGTTAAAGGTGGAAGTCCGACTTTGGCGCGGCGTTTGTCTACATTGTCCGGGTCTTCCAACGGCAAAATATAATTGCGGTTATTTTTCATATCCCACGCAATCTGGGAACCGTAGATTTGCTTTTTTCCTTGGCGTAA
Source organism: Flavobacterium sp. WV_118_3 (assembly GCF_039778605.1). NCBI lineage: Bacteria > Pseudomonadati > Bacteroidota > Flavobacteriia > Flavobacteriales > Flavobacteriaceae > Flavobacterium > Flavobacterium sp. WV_118_3. The sequence goes on from NZ_CP156060.1 coordinate 1,662,209, forward strand.
CGCTACACGGTCTTCCAGTAAGGCCAGACTGCTGCTTTTGGCTTTTTTGTCGATTACAGCTTTTCGCATTAACGGCAGGTATTTTTCCTGGATCGGCAAATCGGCATGCTGGACAACCATAAACAAGGTTTTGCTTTCTTCCTCTCCCACTTCCTGTGGTCCCAACCAACCGTAACGGTCTAAAATGGCACTGACTTTTATAATATTAATCGAATCACTCGTTCCAATCGATTTCCATAAGGCATTCATTTCGGGCGACTGGCTACCGTATTTGCTCTGAATATATTCAATTTGCGCCCGATCTTTCTGATCGTTCTCTCCTATGATTTGGAGTTCCTGAGCAATATCTTTTATCGGTTTTGTTTGAGATAGAACCACCTGTGACAGTACTAATCCGAAAAATAAAATTATTTTCTTCATTGTTACATTTTTGGAAAAAATAAAAACAAAGTATTCATTGATCAATATATAGATTAAAAATACTACTATTTTCCTTATTTCGATTTCTATCTGATACGAATGTCCATAATTTCTTTATTACTGATTTCAGCACTCAAAATATCCTATCATCTAAATCCGTAAAGATTTTTTACAAAAAGCGTAAAACATCAAACCAAATTTTTACTTTTGGCCTGTTTTTATTCAAACATAATTATGGGATTATTTAACGCCATCATGGGCAATGCTTCTGAAGTAAGCACCGAAAAAATAGCCAAAGAATTTGAGCCTATTTTAATTGACGGAGAACATATTGAAATCGCTTTTAAAGTGATTCGCGATATGTTTGTCTTTACCAACAAACGTCTAATCCTGGTTGACAAACAGGGATTAACCGGTTCGAAAGTAGACTATCAATCGATACCGTATACCAGTATCAAGAAATTTTCGAAAGAAAGTGCCGGTCTTATGGATCTGGATGCCGATTTGAAAATCTGGATTACCGGTGAAGCCGCTCCAATTAAAAAGCAGTTCGGTAAAAATGATAACATCAATGCGGTTTATAAAATTTTAAGTCAGCATATTCTAAAATAAAAAAACCTCCGCAATGCGGAGGTTTTTTGTTACTTTTTATATTTTGCAATGGCCGTTTCCAGCCAGATTTTATATTCTTCTACATCCGGCGTATAACCTACCGGTTCTGACAAGCGGTTTTCCTGATTGTCCAATATGATATAATACGGTTGTGCATTCGCTTTATAATGCGTAATCTGGAAATCGCTCCATTTGTTTCCTATCGTTACGATTTCTTTTCCGGTTTCTTTGGAAATATATTGCTCATGCTTCGGTAATTCGCGTTTGTCGTCTACATATAATGAAATCAACACCACATCTTTTTTCAGGATCGAAAGAATTTCCGGTTTCGACCAAACGAAGTCTTCCATTTTACGACAGTTTACACACGCAAATCCGGTAAAGTCCAATAATACCGGTTTGTTAACCGATTTCGCATACGCCATTCCTTTCTGATAATCGGTAAAAACTATAATATCATGAGGTCCAAATTTGGCTCCGTCCGGTAATGCTTCCGTCGTGGCCGCTCCGCCTCCTTTTGTATATCCTACACCATACGGGCTTTCGCTATACGTCATAGGTGGCGGGAATCCGGAAATTAATTTTAACGGCGCGCCCCATAAGCCCGGAATCATATAAATGGTAAACGACAATACTAAAAGTCCTAATCCCAATCGTCCTACGGAAATATGCGATAGCGGACTATCGTGTGGTAAGGTAATTTTCCCAAATAGGTATAAGGCTAAGGTTCCGAAAATCGCAATCCAGATCGCTAAGAAAATCTCTCTTTCCAACAGGTGTGTTTGCAATACCAAATCGGCATTCGATAGGAATTTAAAGGCTAAAGCCAATTCCAGGAATCCTAAAAACACTTTTACGGTGTTTAACCAACCACCGGATTTCGGTAACGAATTTAACCAACCCGGGAACATCGCAAATAACATAAACGGTAATGCCAAAGCTGTTGAAAAACCAAGCATCCCTACGATTGGTGCAATACCACCTTTGGAAGCTGCTTCAACCAATAAGGTACCTACAATCGGACCGGTACAAGAGAACGAAACGATTGCCAGTGCCAAAGCCATAAACAATATTCCGATGATTCCGCCTCTATCGGCCTGACGGTCTACTTTATTCGCCCATGAATTTGGTAACATGATTTCGAATGCCCCCAAAAAAGACGATGCAAATACCACTAATAGTACAAAGAAAATAATGTTAAACCATACGTTTGTAGACAATGCATTTAGCGCATCGGCTCCAAAAACAGCGGTTACAAAGGATCCCAGCAATACATAAATAATAACGATCGAAGCACCATAGAATACCGCATTACGGATTCCCTGCGCTCTGTTTTTACTTTGTTTGGTAAAGAAACTTACCGTCATTGGGATCATCGGGAAAACACATGGTGTTAACAAGGCGGCAAACCCGGAAAGAAACGCAATGATAAAGATCGTAAACAATCCTTTTTGTTCTTCTTTTTTACCCACCGGTTGTGTGGTTGACGTTGTTGTTCCTGCCGTCACAAAATTAGTACTGTCAGCCGCAGGTGCTACCGATGCCGAATCGCCTGTAGTAGCAGGAACTACTTCGGAAGCATCAATTTTTAATGCCGGAAGTGTAAAATCAAATACTTTATCCTGTTGGATACACGCTTCTTTACAAACCTGATACGAAATCGCTACTTTAAGCGTTTTCAGGTTCGGATTGATTACTTTAACGGTTTGCGTAAACCGGGCTTTGTTGGCAAAATAGTATTCGTCGACTTCGAAAACATCGTTGAAAACCTTTTTATATTCACTTTCTTTGGTTTTTCCAACCAGTTCGAAATTTCCTTTCTGGTCTTTATAAGTAAATTCTGTTGGCAAAGCACCGCCATCGGGTGTAAATTGGGAATACATATGCCATTCGTTATCGATTGTGGCTTCGAATACTAAAACGACTTCGTTATCGGATTTTTTTTCTACAGAAGTTTTCCATTTTACAGGATCCAACATTTGGGCCTGCGTGCTTATAAAAGCAAAAAACAGAAATAATAGGGCATTTAACTTTTTCATGTACTGTATTGGTCATCGAATTACAAAAGCTGTAATTCTATTTTTATAATGTTATTGGTTTCTTGTTCAATTTCAAAACGGCGGTCGGAACGTTTTCCCACTACCCATACGATTTCATCTCCGGAACACAACAACCAGCAATTTTCTTTATCGATCAGCGAAAACTTCTCGTCTTTAAAGTATTTACTGATTTTTTTTCGGCCTGTCATTCCGGATGGGTAAAAGTAATCACCTTCTTTCCATTTTCGTAAGATCAGTGGTAATTTTAACTTATCTTTATCAACAAAGATAACCTTACCACCCCGGTCCTCTGTAACATTTGTTACGGAATATACTGTTAACCGCACCTGCTCTAATGTTACTTCCTGATTTTCGGTTATTTGGACCGTTTCTGTCTGGTGTGTATGTTGCTTTTCCAACAGTAAATAGTCACGATCTTTTAAGAGTCGGTAGTTTTCAGAGAACAGCTGTTTCCCCGACTGAGCATTGATCAGATTATAAATATCGTCCCAGGCCGTAAATCCGTAGGGTTTTAACCATTGATACAAATAGGCTTTATAATTGGGGATCAATTTGAGCTTTTCAATCGCGATATGCAACTGCTCTTCTTTTTTGGTTACTATTTTCGAATATAATTCCGTAACGGCATCCTGTACCAACGTTTCCGTTTGTTGCAGATGTCCGAGCGTATTCTGAAAACCGTTTAAAAAATTCGGATTCAATTCTTTTAAAATCGGTACAATCTGATGACGTATGCGATTTCGCAGGTATTTATCGGAAGTATTACTACTATCTTCCCGCCATACTATGGAATTGGCCGTGGCATAGGCTTCAATTTCGTTGCGTCCAAAGGGCAATAAAGGGCGGATTATGGTGCCGTTTTGTGCCGGAATTCCGGTTAATCCTTCCAATCCGGTACCGCGAGTAAGGTTGATCAAAAAGGTTTCCAGTGTATCATCGAGATGATGTGCCGTTAGCAGATAATCAAAACCCTCGTTTTCCAATAATCCGGAAAACCAGTTGTAGCGCAATTCCCGTGCGGCCAGTTGGATGGAGCATTTTTGGGTATCGGCATAGTCCTGAGTTGCAAAACGGGTTGTAAAAAAACGGATGCTGTGTTTGGCACACCATTGTTTTACAAAGTCTTCGTCGCCATCGCTTTCAGCATCACGGAGCCCAAAATTACAATGCGCTACAGCAATGCTATACGGTAAATTTCGAAACAATTCTAACAACACCATACTATCGATCCCGCCACTAATGGCCAGTAACAATTGTTTCCCTTCCAGGAAAGCAAAATTCTTGTTGAGGTGTTGTTGTAACTGTTCTAGCATTTTTATTTTTTAAATTCCGTCCTATTGGAGTTCCTACAAATTTACAAAATGTACATTAACCTGCCGTTATTTCGAGTACTTCGCGCATGGCTTTGGCCTTTAGCAGGCATTCGTCGTATTCTTGTTCCGGTAAAGCCGCAGCCGTAATCGCACTTCCTACGGAAAAAGAGACATATTGCGTTGCCGCATTGTATAAAATACTACGGATAACTACATTAAAATCGAAATCGCCTTCCGGGGTAAAATAGCCCATCGCACCGCTATAAAGGCCTCTTTTGGTTTCTTCCAGTTCTTCAATTCGTTGCATAGCGGCTATTTTGGGCGCACCGGTCATACTTCCCATCGGAAAGGTTGTTTTGAGTATGTCAACCGGTGTAATCCCTTCTTTTACTTCCGATACTACTGTAGATATCATCTGATGTACCTGCTTAAAAGTATAAATGCCACACAATTCCTCAACCTGTACACTTCCCTTTTGGGCAGTGTGCGACAAATCGTTGCGAACGAGGTCAACGATCATAATATTTTCGGAACGCTCTTTCGGGTTTGCAGCTAATGCAACTTTAATACGGTTATCTTCCGCTGTGACTGTATGGCGTTTTGCCGTTCCTTTTATCGGCTGTGATATGATTTTTGTACCTTCTTTTCGTAAATAACGTTCCGGCGAAGCCGACAACAGGTAGTGTTTGTTGTGTTTGAAAAAAGTCGCAAATGGCGGTTCCGAAATTGCGTTAAGTTGCTTGTAAGTCTGATACGGATTAATCGTCGCATTTTCCGCGAAAAATTCCATGCAAAAATTGGCTTCGTAGCAATCGCCACGATGAATATGCTCCAACATTTTGCCAACTTTAAACAGGTATTCCGACTTACTAATACGTTGTTGTATGTGAATGGAATCTGCTATTTCGGTAACCGGTAGCTGTTGCGTCAGTATTTCACTCCAGTCACTTTCCATTTCATCATCACACATCGCCAAATAGTGTAATTCTATTGTATCACCTTTTAACAGAATTACCTTTTTAGGTTGAAAAAAGAACAAATCCGGAAACCCTAAACCGTCATAATTCTCCGATTGTAAGATTTCCGTATCGTTTTTCAGATCATAAGACAAATAGCCAAAAAGCCAGTCTTTAGCCTGCGACTGGTACTGATTCAAATCGTCGAAAGCATTTTTAGTGTCGGTTTGGATTGCGGTAAAAGCATCAACGGCCAGTAAAACGTCATAGCTGCCATAGTGCTGCGGATATTCGTTACTGTCGAGCCAGGCGATTTCCCGGAATTGTTGTGCCCAAAACAAGAGTTTTTCTTTAAAAGCAATCGGATCGGGTATTTTTTTTAGTATCGTTGTTCTCAAAAAGTCGGTTTTAAGTTTTCAAAAATACAAAATACCTGTTTGCTGTAAAAGGGCAATAAAAAAGGACTCTCTGATTTCAGAAAGTCCTTCATACTTATAGGGTTTATACTCGTTATTCTTTAAAAGAACAGATTTGACCAGCCTTCCCAGCCGGATACAATGTCTTTTAAATACTGATGGCAATTGATTTTGGCATCACTGATATTTTCTTCTGCAACGGTAATGATGCCTTTTTCAGTTTGCGCCATATAGTCGGTTACCAACATAAAAAAATCACTTGCCGAATTGGCATCACTCGTATCGATGATTCTGTGAAGTTCCTTTTTAATTTCTAAATTTCCCATATCCATATCCAATTAATCCTAGTCGTTTTACTTCATCATTATACAATTTATCCGGTAATTACATTATTCCGACCATTGTAAGCGCCATTATTCATGCAATACCAGAATCGGAATTTTAGAATGATACGACAATTTCTGAGTCAAACTCTGTTTGAACAATTCTTCAAAGAAGGAACGTTTGTAGGTAACCATTGCCAGAATATCGATGTGCTGGTTATCCAGGAAGTCGTAAATGGTTTGTTTTACATCGTCGTCGGGAACGATAAAAAACTCCACCGGCTGTTTTTCGAATTCTTTTTTCCAGGCAATAATTTCTTCATCATCTCCTTCAAAGTTTTTGGTCTTTACTGCCAGGCATTTAATTTTCGCATTAAACATTTTGGCAAACTGAATCACTTCATACAGTGCTTTTTTGTCCTGATCGCGGAATCGTGTTGTAAAGGCAATATTCCGGATCACATCAAATTTGGCTTCGTTTGGTACACTCAGTATATTTTTATGAACATTGGTAATCGCACTTCCGGTGTTGGAACCAAAAAAGGTTTCCTGCCATCCGGACGCACCGGTAGTTCCCATCACTACCAAATCGATTGTTTCGTCTTTAACGACTTCTTTGATCGAATGAATCAGGTCACCTTGCATCAGGATATGGTTCATTTTGATATATTCCAGATCGTTATCTTCTGCAATTTTTCGCAAATACGGAATCTGATCTTTAAAATTTTCAAATTTGTCGAGTTCTATTGTTTCAAAAACTTCTACTATGGCCGTAGCGTGTCCTTCATAGGAAATCGGTGGCAAATCATAAACATGCAAAACGAGTACTTCCGCCTGTAGTTTGTTAGCAAATTTTAAGGCGTACACAAATGCATTGTTGGCAGTTTCTGAAAAATCGGTAGGGAAAAGTATCTTTTTCATAATTTATGCTGTGATTTATAGTTTCTATAAAGTTAGTAAAAGAATTATAAAAAACATATTACAAAAATCAGTTTCACAATTATTTAACCCTACTAAAACCGCTTTGTTTTAAACCGCATTTCTTTTGTACCTTTGCCATCATTTAGCTTGATTCATATGATTTCACACGATACTATAGTTGCACTGGCGACACCTTCGGGAGCCGGTGCCATTGCTGTAATCCGTATTTCGGGAAAAGAGGCCATTACCCTTGCGGCATCGGTTTTCCAATCGGTTTCCGGAAAAGATCTGACCAAACAGCGTACCCATACCTTACATCTGGGGCATATTGTGGATGGCGATAAGGTATTGGATCAGGTTTTGGTATCGTTGTTTAAAGGAACGAATTCGTATACCGGAGAGAATACTGTTGAAATCTCGTGTCATGGGTCGACTTTTATACAGCAGCAAATCATCCAATTACTACTTCGCAAAGGCGCGCGAATGGCGAATGCCGGGGAATTTACCTTACGTTCGTTTTTAAACGGCAAAATGGATTTATCGCAAGCCGAAGCCGTAGCCGATTTGATCGCCTCGGATAATGAAGCCTCACATCAGATCGCAATGCAACAGATGCGCGGTGGTTTTAGTAATGAAATTGCGAAATTACGCGAGGAACTATTGAATTTCGCCTCATTAATCGAACTGGAGCTGGATTTTGCCGAGGAAGATGTGGAATTTGCCGATCGAACACAATTCTATGAACTGCTAAATCGAATTGAATTTGTTTTAAAACGACTGATCGATTCATTTGCCGTTGGAAACGTGATCAAAAACGGAATTCCGGTAGCCATTGTAGGCGAACCGAATGTGGGTAAATCGACCTTACTCAACGCCTTATTAAACGAAGAACGCGCCATTGTATCGGATATCGCTGGAACCACGCGCGATACGATCGAAGATGAATTAGTGATCAACGGTATTGGATTTCGTTTTATCGACACGGCTGGAATTCGTGATACGTCCGATTATGTAGAAAGCATCGGAATTAAAAAGACCTTTGAAAAAATGGAACAGGCTCAGGTAGTCGTTTATTTAGTTGATGGTTCTTCCATTACCGGTGATCTAAAAGCCGTTCAGGTAGAAATCGAAAAAATCAAAAACCAGTTTCCGTTAAAACCGCTATTGGTGATTGGAAATAAAGCCGACAAAATTAGTGAAGCGGATAAAGCTATTATCGAAACGGAAATTCCGGGTATTCTATTGATCAGTGCCAAAGAAAATCTGGGCGTTGAAACGTTAAAGGAAAAATTATTGTCGTTCGTAAACACCGGAGCGTTGCGTAACAATGAAACGATCGTTACGAATACGCGTCATTATGATTCGTTATTAAAAGCGTTGGAAGAAATCCAAAAAGTACAATGGGGATTGCAATCGAATCTTTCCAGCGACCTTATGGCGATTGATATTCGTCAGGCACTTTTCTATTTTGGTGAAATTACCGGTCAGGTGACGAATGATGAGTTGCTTGGAAATATTTTTGCGAATTTTTGTATTGGGAAGTAGAATAAGGAAAACCTGTTGAAATAAATCTTTCTTTATAATCACGGATTGAAAATCCGCGCCATCGGATTAATTAACAATCTCGAAATAAAACCTCTGGCAACATTTTTACAAAATATAAACAAATTTGTTTACATTTGTATTATGAGTTTTCAATTAGAGAAATATAAAGGCATTCATCCAGGAATCGTTTTAGAGCGTTTATTAGCTAAAAAAAAGATTTCACAGCGTCCTTTTGCGCTTTCTATAGGAGAACATCCACAAACTATTAATGCTATTACAAAAGGAAGAAGAAGTCTTAATACTGCATTAGCTTTAAAAATCGAAGCTGCTCTAAGTTTAGAAGAAGGCTCATTGGCATTTCTTCAAACCTATTACGAAATTGCTCAAGAAAAAAAGAAAGCACTTCACACTCCTAACCTATCTAATTTACGAAAATCACTTTTTTGGGATACAGATATTTCTAAAATTAATTGGGACAAGCAATATCGCACAATTATTCAACGTGTTTATGAAAGAGGTAATGAAGTTGAAAAAAAAGAATTAGAAGCTTTTTATGGACTACCTAAAATTGAAACAGCTCTTTGTAACACAAGCAGAAAACCTTACACTATCTATAAAAACAAAAATAAAGCATAATGCTCTATTATAATACTGTAAATGATTTACTCAAAAATAGTCTCATTATTGTAATGAATGCGCCTATTTTTGAAAATTTTAGATTAGTCGGCGGAACTGCTTTAAGTTTACAAATTGGACATAGAGAATCCATAGACATTGATTTATTTAGTGATGCAGACTACGGTACAATTGATTTTGAAGAAATTGAAACTTTTTTGAGAGCTACTTTTAGTTGCGTTAACGCATTAAATACTCCACCTGCGTTAGGGACATCTTATTTTATTGGCGATGATGAGAACAATACAATAAAATTAGATATTTTCTATACTGATTCTTTTATCCAAGCTTACATGGAGGTAGATGGAATAAGAATGGCTACTATTGAAGAAATTATTGCGATGAAGGTGGATGTTATTCAAAGGGGCGGTAGAAAAAAAGATTTCTGGGATTTACATGATTTACTTGATTCCTATTCTATAAGTCGAATGATAGCACTACACGAACAAAGATATCCTTATGATCATGATCACGAATTAATCATTAAAAACTTTACTATTTTCGATCAAGCTGATGATGATTTTGATCCAATTTGTTTCAAAGGCAAATATTGGGAATTCATAAAAGAAGATTTTGAAGAAATAATAAATAACAATTTTTAGGCTTTTTTATTCCTATTTTGTAACACCTCTCTCCTATCTAACCCATATAAATAAATAAAGAAAGATAAAATAGTATATCGAAAAGTACATCATATAAAATCTACCATCTAAACAATGACAGACGAATTAAAAATAGCAATAGAAAGGCTTTACGATACCTTTTCGTCCTATCCATTTAATGAAAAAATGGAAGGTTGTCCCTGTTGTGTTTCTTCTACCGATAAGGAAAAGATACACACCAAGCCGCTTCGGCAATTAGATGGTGACGATCTTTCGAGGTATGCTTTTAAGGCGATCACAACCTGGGGAAACACCAATGACTTTAAACACTATTTACCCCGGATTTTTGAGTTACTTTCAACAACCGATTTTATTGTTGACACCTTTGTTGTTTTGGGTAAGCTAAAGTATGCTAATTGGGAAACCTGGTCAACTGAAGAACAAAAAGCTATTAACGATTTTTTAATGGCATGGTGGATCGATAGTACAAAACACAAAGATTCTTTTGACCACGAGGTTTTTATAGAAATTTACAAATTATTTGGTGCTATAAACCCTCTTCTCGACAACTGGCACATCACTTTTGATAATAACAGTTTCAAAAACTTAATTGACTTGCTTGACTCTTATTACTATGAGCTGATGAAAACAAGTAGGAAGTCAGAAGGACTTGATCAAGCTTCTATTGACATACTGCAAATGTGGGTGATCAACAAAAAAGAGCTACTAGAACAGGGATTTTTCTATTATGAAACGATTGACAATGAATTTGCCGAAAGAATATCAGATGCGCTTTATATAATTGAACGTAGAAATTAAGTTTTTACGCTTATTGCCATTGCTATTCGTAAGCCATTATTCTATTTTGATAAAATTACCGGTCAGGTGACGAATGATGAATTGCTTGGTAATATTTTTGCGATTTTTTATATTGGGAAGTAGTCCTAAATCAGGGAAATCCATTAAAACAAACCAGATAACATGGATTAAAAATCCGTGTTATCAGGTCAAGGTTCTCCCCCTTTTCTAAAATTATTGATTTCCCGTTTGTGTGTAGAATCAAATTATCGAACCCCGTCAAGTTGCTTTATTTCTCTAAAATACTTTTTGCTTTTTTTGAATAACTTCCATTCGGAAAAATTTCTAAATATTTTTCGATCAATTTTTTTGGGTTAACTGAACCATCGTTTGTGTGACTATCTAATTTAGAATATGCTTCAGCAGCCTCCCAAATATTATCATCCATCATGCTTTTATCACCACCATTTTTCATTGAGGAAATGTAATAATCTACTGCATTTTCATACGCCCCTAAAAAATAATAGGCCGCGCCAACCTGACTTTCATATAAACCTTTATTATTTGGGTACTTTTCCGATAGAGTTTTAAATAACGCTAACGATTCCTGGAATTTTCCACTTGTCATTAACTTAGAAGCATTGCGCATCATCTCGTTTTCATCGTCTTTTGCTACAGGATTTTTAGCAATAAATTCATCATTTTTTTTATCTAAATCATTCAGTGTATTTTCTTTTTTTCCAAATAAAAGCTTTAATAGTCCCATTTTATATTTTTTTTTAAGTTACCCTACTCATTTGGCTTTTCGGTGACGCCTCGTTTTTATAGGTGATCCAGATCTCCACCTTTTTTAGGTCTCCAATCAGAGCTCATATTTATAAATCCAATGGATTCCAATCAATACCAATTCGTTCAAAATAGGGCAGTATATAATCCATCGGATATTTTTGCATATTATCTTCAGTACCTACAACCCTAACTTTTTGTCCATTATCTATTGCCGAAAATTCATAGTAATTAAAACCTCCGATATATATTTTTTCGACTGTAATAATTTCTTCAAGTCCTGTACTTCGAAGCTGTTCAATTACAATTGCTCCATTTGTACCTTCTAAGCTCTTATCATAAGAGTCTGAATTTGATACGCTAAATGCTATATACCATCCTGTGTATCTTTCATAGAGCTGTTCTACAGATAGTTTTGTAAAATCTATGGAAAAGAAACACCAGGTTATGGGACCTGTAAAACCGATATATTCAGTACCGTCAACACTAAATTTTACTAATGAACATAATTCATAATTATGGGTTGGCCAAAACAATTCTCTCTGGTCCAAAATTATTGCGCTATCGGGCTTTTTATTGAATTCCAATGGATGCTCTATCCATTCTACCATTTCTTTAATAATAGGGTTAGTCATATCCAGCTCAGCGCTTGGTTGTTTTTTAGATTTTTCAAATAATCCCATTCTTATTGTTTTTTAAGTTATAGTAAATTACGAAAGTGAAAACGTACCCAGATTTGGAGTGCCTTCAAGGAATTCACCTAGTGTGAATAATAGTATTGATTTGGTATTCAATATAAATAAAATACGTCGAATTCACATCCGCTTCCGAAAGTAAGAAAAATAGTTAATTTTAGCAATTTCTTAACCAACAAGGGATCAATTTTCAGCAAAATCTTTTAAGTATGCAGTAACTTTTTCTTCTAAAATCTCAAGTAATTCCTTTTGATACTATTTATAAATATCAGGAATATTCAGAACCCTATAGTATGTTCATTTCGTATAACAATTAGTGAATGAAAAAATTCCATCCACTAATTGTTTTATTGAAAGCCACTCGTTATTTCTCTTTTTTAATGTCGTAAACCGTAGTTTTTAGTGTATCCCTTAGTAAGGTTACCGAGTTTACTTTTCCATTACTGAAATCGAATTGTAACAAGTTCGGATAATCTACAATTTTAAATAATCCATTTTTCAAATACACTAACTCATTGTCGTTTTTCCCTTTAAAATGATCCAACAATACGGATTCTACATACAAACGATTGTTTCGTTCTACGATTTTGGTTTCCACTTTTTGCGCATAAAGGAAATCATCGTAGGTTCCGATTAGTTTTGCTTTTATGTCGGCAGGAATTTCCTGCGTTGCTCCATCCTTACTTTTTTTAGTCCAATCCATCAATGTCAGAATCGTTTTTTGCGTTTGTCCCATCACAGGAAAGCGGTTTGGTTTTTCACCGTTCGCAAGATATACAAAACCATTTCCATCGGTCATCGTGGCAAACAAACTTCCACCAACTCCGGTATTGGATCCGTTACACATAAACCATTCGTTGTTGTTATATCCAAACGATTTTTGCCATCCATACGACCAGCCACCAACAGCATTCTTTAAAACTGAAACCTCCGTTACTTTTTTGGCTATACGCTGTGAAATGACTTTATTATTCTTATTTCGTAAGGCGTTTTGCATCTCAATAGCCAGTATTGCTAAATCGGTTGGTGTCGACCATAATCCCGATGGTCCTACTTGTGGGGTAATTGGCAAACCCGTTTTGATTACTTTTCCATCTTTATCGTGAACCAGTGCCACATTCTTTAGAAATCCAGCTTCATTCGGTTGTATCATGGTTGTGTTTTTTAAACCAAGCGGCGAAAAAATATGGTCGTGTGCCAATTCTGCAATCGGTTTATTTAAATAGTCCTCCAATGCCATTTGAACAATGGTATAACCACCACCGCTGTAACTCCAATCGGTTCCAGGTTCGAACGTAAATTCAATTTCTCTATCATATCTCGGAATTTGTCCCAAAAGACTTTGGGTTAGCGTTGGAATAACTTCTCCTTCATAATGGTCTTCAAACCCACTCTGAGTCGTTCCTGCGGTATGATTCAGAAACTGTTTCCAGGTCGGACTGTGGCCTTCAGTAAACTTACTTTTAGGTAAATGCCAACGTTTTAAGTACTTGTCTATCGGATCATCTAAATGGATCAAACCTTTTTCTTCCAGCATATGACAAAGAAGTGCCGTAATGGGTTTTGCAATAGAAGCCGTAGAAAAAGCCGTATTTTCATCGATCTTTTCCGGAGCATTCATCGATTTTACGCCGAATTGATTGGAATATACGATCTTATAATTTTCGAAAACAACAACGCTAAATCCCGGAAGTTTGTATTTTTCTAATTGTTGTTCGATCTTTAAACTATCGGTCAGAAAACCATAGTCTTTTTTTTCTGCTACAACTTTTTTACTGGTTTGACAACTAGAAATCAGTGCGACAAGGAGGAGTAAATAAAGGCTCTTTTTCATTTTATTGTATCGTTTTTAGGTTATAAACTTATTTCGATACAAAGATGGGATTGTCACTACAGCTATGCGACCGAATAAAAGTAGTCGGTCACATTTTGCCTAAAAAATGCGTACGAATCGTTACAATGAGGCGTACGAATAATTACAAAAAGCTGTATTACAAATTCTTACGATAGAATGTCGGCGTGCAATTGGTATGCTTTTTAAAAGCGGTATTAAACGATGATTTGGAGTTAAAACCCACTTCGTAGAGAATTTCAAGAATGGTAAGCTCGCTTTTGGTGGTATCTCTTAAAATTTCCATCGCACTTTCGATACGATAAGTATTGACAAAATCATAAAAATGCTGTCTTAATTGATGATTGATCAAAAGCGATAAATCGCGAACCGGAATTCCGATCTGTTTTGAAACATCCTGTATGGTTAGCGCCGGATTCAGAAATGGTTTTTCTTCGGTCATAAATTGCTTTAATTTCAACAATTCTTCCGTATACAGACTTTCATTATCTTCTTTTACGGATGGTGCTTTGCTTTTTTCTTCCGACACCATCTCGTCAACCAGTTTTAATTTGGTATCAATATTTCTAAAAAGACCGGGGTTGTTTAAGGCTTTAAACAGGTACCAGCAAATAATAAAAAGCTGCGATAATTGAAGTCCGATTTTTATGGCGTCCGACAGGTGTGGATAATCCGAAAATTTAAGAATGTTTTTTAAAAGCGCTACCAGATAGATAATGGTTAATACCAGCGTAAACTGGAATAGCCAATTATAGGAATTGATATGCTTACCGGCGTAATTTTCGAGATAGAGTTTCTTTGATTTTCGCAATACCTTAAAAACAGCAATCAGATAGATCACAATTTGCACGTGTATCATAATATGGATCAGCTGAACTTCGATCCTACTCTGACGATTCTGAATAAAACTAATTTTCTCCGCAATATCTACAGTATAAAAACGAGGTAGTAACATCAGATTCACAATCAAAAACGGAAGCAGATGGACTAAATGTTGTGGTTTCAGTTTAAAATCGGAATAACAAACGGATAATACATAAAGGTAAAAGACCGGAATTTGCAGGAAAGCAAAGGTAGTCCGTAGCATTCCAAGATTGGATGGACCGTTGACCAAACTATTCACTAAAGGTTCGCTAACATCAATTGCATTGATCACTAAAAAAAGTGCCAATAGCACATTACTACTTTTGTGCTCCGTTTTAGCAGTTATCAGGAAAAAAGCAAGAAACAACGAAATAAACAACGAGATTATGGTCACAATATTTAGTAAATTCATGTTTTCCATTTCGTATGCTTCTTAGTTTATCGTTATTTTATTTGTATCCTTTTCATCGGAATTTCCAAATGTCTTGAAATTCAAAATCCGATAGGTGCAAATATAAAAATTAGATCGACATTCGATCTATTTTTCCTACGGGGAAAACACTGCGATACGTGTTGTTTTATTTAGGAGTAAAGGATACTGTCGTTTGTCTTACGCATCGATATTCTTGTTTTTTTGCCACGGGAATTTGCCTTCGATTTCCACTTCGAGCGATAGGCTTAAAAAGGTTCGAATCAATACAATTATAGCCAACGACAGCACGCGATCCATGGTTGGTTCGGTGACTACGGTTCCAATGATATCACCGGCTACTAAGATTTCCAAACCGAGTAATATTCCTTTACCGAGTTCTTGTCGGAGTATTTTATACGAACGCGGAACGGTTCCTTGTAACGTAAAAATAAACTTTCCCATCGCGATTACGACGCCAATAATGATGGTAATAATTCCCGCAATTTCAATTCCTTTGGCAACATATTCGATATAGGTTTTTATTTCTTCCATTTTTTAACGTGATTATAGTTCCTTAAAAATACAAAATCCCAACCAAATGGCTGGGATTTACTTTTATAGGACGGATTACACCGAGGCTTTAGCCGAACTGATGAAATAAATCCGTGCTATCGGGTGTTATTGTGAATATTTTTAAGATGGGCTATAGGTTTGAACGATTTTACTAATACGATTCCAGATTAACCCACTATTTATAGAAGTTTTTTCCCTGTCTAATTCATATACACCTCTAAAACGATACATAACATCTCCTAAAGGTGATTTTACCCGGGCAAACACAATACGTCTGTGATATGGCAAATTAATTATTTTCTCTGTATGCCTTTCTGTTAATTCATTATTTTTAGATTTTTCGGTTATAATATTCTCATCATCGGAAATAGAATTATTCCAATCACCATTTTCATACAATTTAGGAAACCAAATCACAACATTCTCTTCTATTGGATGATTTATCCCACCAGTCCAAATGCTTTTATCTTTAAATTTTTTACCGAAACAACTGGCAGCATCCGTCATACGTAGAAAAGCACAATTATCATCAATTGAAATTGTTCCTTTTATTATATACCTTTCTGGATCGTATTCTTTTTCGGGTATCCAAGGTTTAAAATCAAGATCAGAATTCTTTAACCTTTTAACTTCTTGAACAATAGCATCAATTTGTTCATGTACATTTTCCAAACCTTTAGAAATATCAACTCTTCTAAACTGATGTCCTTTTGTAGCATTAACAACATCTAATTCTCGAATTTGATCTTGCTCTTTTTGACTTAAATGATAAGGTTCATCCACTTCAATATGAAGACCAAATTGAGGAAAATACATATCGGTTAAAGCCCGTTTATTTTCAGGACGACTTACATATTGCTGTGTTATTATTTTTATCGATAAATCATTTAATAAATGATAGATACGAGTAACAACATATATTTTCAAATCGTTTCTTTTGAGTTCGCGCTAAAGTACGGGTAATATATTCTATTTGATTCATAGGTATTCTATATAAAGTATTTAAAGCTATTTGTTTTCTTTATCTTGATATTTTTAATCAAATTTACGATTTCAAACAAAATCCGAATATTTTCTACTTCTTCGTAAACCCCTTCCGGGTCATTTCGCCCCAACCGTTGGTGCCCATGACTTTGTCTTTATAACCAACCAAGGCGGCATATACCGTTAACGGATGGAAATAGAACGGTTCGATAAAAGCCGCCAACAAGAGTTTTAAAAAATCGGCTTGTTTGGGGTATTTATGGTAGGTACGCTCTTCGCAGTATAAGGCGATAACCGAAAAGAAAATCGCAAAAGTGTAGACAAACAGCACCAGTAAAAAGAAAAAATGCCAGTTGAGTAAACCCAATACTAAAAACACTATGGTTGTGAGCACTCCGATAAATTCGATTCCGGGTGCCAGAAATTCAAATAACGTCCAATATGGAATACTGATCATCCCCAAAAGTTTGTATTTCGGGTTTAGGCACATTTTTTTGTGAAAACTTAATGTTTCTATGGTTCCGCGCATCCAACGGCTTCGCTGTTTTTTAAAAATCTTAAAATCCTCCGGAGCTTCCGTCCAACATAGCGGATCGGGAATATAACTCACCGAATATGGTAATTTTTTTTCGAGCATATAGCGACGCATCCGTACGACCAACTCCATGTCCTCGCCTACGGTTTTGGTGCTATATCCTCCCGCTAATAAGGCAATTTCTTTATCGAACGCACCAAAAGCACCGCTGATCAATAATAGTCCGTCGAGTCTCCCCCATGCCATTCTTCCCAAAAGGAAGGCGCGCAAATATTCCAAAACCTGAATCCGGGATAACAATCGGTCCGGAACGTTTACTTCAACCATACGGCCATTTTTAATCACACATTGGTTGGCAATCCGAACCACACCTCCGGTGGCAATAATTCGCTTCCCGTAGGACTCCAAAAAAGGTTTTGCCAGTTTAAGCAGGGCGTCTTTATCCAGAATACAATCCACATCGATACAAACTACATAAGGATATTCGGCGATGTTAAGTCCGGCATTTAGCGCATCGGCTTTACCGCCATTATCTTTATCAACGACAATCAATTTTTTAAAGGCCGCATTTCGGGAGCGGTATAAACCTCGGATTTTTTGCGTTTCGATTTTGGAATGGACTTCCAATTCCGTTAGTTCCAGATCATAGGTTTTGATCAGAATTTCCATCGAGTCGTCTTTACTTCCATCGTTCACTACAATCACCTGGTAGTTGTTGTAATTCAATGACAATAAGGATTTTACATTTTCTTCAATCGTAAATCCTTCGTTATAGGCCGGTGCAATCAGCGAAAGTTTGGGCGCAAATTCACTGGTGAGCAATACGTCATAGTCGACAAAGCTGTTCTTTTTAAGGTAGTCTCGCAATTCTTTAGCGGACAAATAGGCCAATATCAGGTAGGAAGACATGATCAATATTGCATAACCCAGAATAAGGTTTAAATAAAGATCGATAAAAAATACTAGTTCATCACTTAAAAAAGTCATCTGCCCAGGGTTAATCGGTTAATTGCTGCAATACGCTTTGCGCTTCATATTTTAGAAAAGTATTTGGTGCCTGTGTTGCCAATTGTTCGACAAACGGTACTTTTTGCGTCAGTTTTAGCTCTTTGATCAATTTTAATCCCAACGCCACTACAGTAGTATTTTTGGATTCCAACAGCTCTTCAATTCCCTGCCTATCGCCAACATCGTGTTTTTTAAACGCCGCTATGATGTTGACCTGTGTCCAGTCGTCGATCGGATACGGATGTTCAGTCAGGTGTGCGATTCCTTTTGTCCCTTCCAGTTTAATACAGGCGTTGATGGCTGTAATCTGCAGGGTTTTGTTGCGCGCTTTGGAACTGATCAGTATGGTATCGAAAACTTCGTGAACGTTCATTTCGGCCAGTTCGGTAATCCCTTTGCAACGAACATCCCATTTCGAGCTTTTAAGCTTTTTTAAGGAATCTTTTTTTAATCCGGAATCCTTATAAAACTGTTCCAGCTTGCGCGCATAAACGCCATCGTAATTTTTATGAAGATTGATAACCGATTCTGTGGTGAATTCTCTAAAAAAACGGTTATCCTTTAGCTTTTTATAGTTTTCATTCTGAATGATTTCCGAAAACGGAAGGTCTTCAAAAACCACCGTAAACAGTAGCTTATCGATTAGTAAACCGTATTCCGTACGAAGTCTTTCATTTTTTATATGGCTATTCCGACTACTAATGATCAATACATATAAGATAATGGAAGCTGCCATAAACAGGCAAATGGATCCGATTAAAAAAGGTTCATTCCATGTACCATGTGTGTAAAGTTCCCTAAGGTGTTTCATTGTAGCAACGTAGTAGTAAAAATTATATTAAATACGAATACCTAATAACTTATTAATGCGTACTAAAAGTACTGCCGGACTAACCGGTTTGGCAATAAATTCGTTGGCTCCTATGTCGAAAGAATCCAATTCGGTTTGTTCTACACCGGAAGAAGTGAGTATGATTACCGGAATATCCGATTGAATCCGTTGGCGGATGTATTGTGTAATTTCCATTCCGCTACTACCCGGCATATTAATATCGGTTAGTACCAAATCGTAATTATTGGTTTCAATGGCTTCCAATGCTTCTTTACCATCTGAAAACTGATCGACCTCATACCCTTTCGATTCTAAGAAAAAGGATAATGATTTGCGTAGGATGTCATTGTCTTCCGCTAAAACTATTCTCATCGATTTTATATTTATTTTGGAGCGAGCGTTTATAAATGAGACAAAGCTGTCTCTTATCGTTCTTTTATTGTACTTCTTTTAAATATTTAACTACGTCAACAATTCCGCTTGCCAGGGTGTTGATTTCATCTTCTCCCATTTCCGTAAAACGCTCCAGTATGGCTTCTGCTTCGATAACGGACAAACAATTGCTAAGATCGGTCAGCATAAACATATCCAGACTGGATTTCATATTATGCGTGAGTCGTTTTACCGCATCATAGTCATCTCTGGAAAAAGCTTTCTGAAGGTTTGCTACGTCAACCGGAATTTTTTCGATAAACAGATTGATGATTTCCTTTTTGAAATTTTGATCGCCACAGGCTGTTTCCTCAATAAAAGACAAATCAACTTTTCTTCGGCGTATTGGCGGCATCTTTTCCGGATTTAAAGCCGTTTTAATCGCATCCAGAAGCATCGCCTGTTTAAACGGTTTCGGAACATAGGCATTCATTCCCGCTTCATAACAACGCTCTTGTTCGCCAATAAGCGAATGGGCTGTCATGGCTATAATTGGAAGGGTCAATTTCATTTCATTTCGAATGTATTCTGTGGTCTGATATCCGTCTTTAACCGGCATCTGAAGATCCATCAGTACCACATCGTAGCTATTTTTTGACAGTAGTTCGATTCCTATTTCACCATTTTCGGCTATATCCAATTCAAAACCAAAATTATGAATCACGCTTTTGGCCAGTTTCTGGTTTAAA
Source organism: Flavobacterium sp. WV_118_3 (assembly GCF_039778605.1). Lineage (NCBI taxonomy): Bacteria > Pseudomonadati > Bacteroidota > Flavobacteriia > Flavobacteriales > Flavobacteriaceae > Flavobacterium > Flavobacterium sp. WV_118_3. The sequence continues at coordinate 1,682,512 of NZ_CP156060.1, forward strand.
ACATTGTCTTCACAAAGCAATATTCTAAGTTTCCCAAGACTTTCACCGGCTGCCGCTTCCGTTTTGGTTTCGATATAATCTGATTTTTTATAGTTTAGGACAAAGAAAAACTCGGAACCTCGTCCAACTTTACTTTTTACCTGTAATTCGCCATGCTGTAATTCGATTAATTGTTTTACAATGCTAAGGCCCAATCCCGTACCGCCAAATCGTCGTGTGGTACTTTCTTCCGCCTGTGTAAAACGTTCGAAAATCGTTTTAAGTTTTTCTTCGGGAATACCAATCCCTGTATCTTTTACCGAAAATTTAAGCGAATAATGGTCTTCCGTTTCTTCCAGCATTTTTACCGAAACGGTTACTTCGCCATCTTCGGTAAACTTAAGTGCATTTCCGACAAGGTTCACCAAAATCTGGTTTAGTCGACCCTGATCGCCAATGACGTGTTCCGGCATATCGGCATCTAAAAAGAGATTGAACTCAATGTCGTTTGGAACTTTAACCTTTAACAGGTTATAGACATGTTTTAGTGTCTTTTTTAAATTAAACGGTTCGGATTCAATGGTTAAATTACCGGATTCGATTTTGGAAAGATCCAGAATATCATTGATGATCAATAATAAATTTTCACCGGCTATTTGTACGCTATCGATATAATCGTGCTGCACCTTATCCAGTTTTGTCTGCGCCAAAAGATCGGTAAAACCGATTATAGCATTTAACGGCGTTCGGATTTCATGACTCATATTGGCCAGGAAACTATCCTTTGCCAATACCGCTCTATCGGCAATCTTTTTCTGTGCCGCCAGTTCGATATTTTTGGTTCGCAATTCCAATTGGTTGATCACGTGTTTTGCCACGATCGACAAAGCATTTCGTTGGTTTTCATTCAGTTCTTTGGTCTCGTGATCGATCGCACAGATGGTTCCGATATTGTAACCATCGGGTGTGGTTAGTGGAATTCCAGCATAAAACCGAACCTTAAAACCACCGGTCACATTCGGATCGTCCTTAAAACGGTCGTTTAAAAAAGTGTCGTTGATTTCCACCATTTTAGTTTCCATAATGGTATACTGACAAAACGAAATCTCCCTTGGTACTTCCGATACGCCGATTCCAATTTCCGATTTAAACCATTGTCGGCTTGCATCGATAAAAGAAATATGAGCGATGGGTACGCCACAGATATACGAAACCAATTTGGTAGCATCGTCAAAAGCATTATCCGGCAGCGTATCCAGGATATTATAGCGTTTTAGTGCTGCTAAGCGTTCCAGTTCGTTTTCAGGGATGGGATAGGGTTGGGTATTCATAGTGTCAATTGGGAAAATGCATAAATACAAAAATAATTCGAGAAAAAAGGTCGCAAAAAAATTTTGTACCGAATGCCGTGACTTCCGTAAAATTCTTAACTCAAATACCTATTACCAAAAACAAATTTGTTAAATAAATCAATTATCTTTATACGCCATAAAAAGTACCACTTTCGACCAAACCAAACTAAACCTTACTATTATGGATACATCAACACCAAAAGCAAGCAAAAACCTCAATCGGTTAAAGCCTCTACAAATAACACAGATCAATACTAAAAGTATGGGACTTTCCGGTATTGTGAGAACTGCCGATCATCTGGAACCTATGGTATCCGCTGAAATTCAGAATAACGTCAACGGAAGAGTGATCAATATCAAAATCGTTGTTTTAATTCCGCAAACCTTGTTAGGACAAGAACCGATTACACTTTATCAGGATCTGGATAATCCCCCGAAAAACGAATTAAAACTGGTTGTAAAATCGAATAGTAACGAACTGGTCGCTCCGGAATATTACCCCTGGTATGTTAATTACCTGCATCCACTTTCTGAAAGTGATAAAATAGAAATTATCACAACCCGTATTGAAGATCTTATCCCGGATGACGCCAATCCGAGAACGTCCAGAGGAACCGTAACACAGGTATTACAAAGTTAAACAGCAAACCGAAAATCAATCTGTGTTTCCTAAAGACACCCTATGATTTCCAACAACAAATCCGTATTTTTTTTCCTGTTCCTTTTAGTGCCCTCCTTTCTTTTTTCGCAAAAACAGTCTTCCCTGAATGCTGTAATCCAAGAGAAAGCAAAGCAGTATCAGGACCAACGTTATTTTTATAAAGCGCATCAGTTTTTCCTTGAGAAAAACTGGGATTCGACTTTGGTCTATTCGATGAAGCAACTCGCTTTGCCAAACACTACCGAAGTTGCCGATTATTGCCATTATTTCAGGGGATTCAGTTTTAAAAATAAAGTGTTGAATCACGAAGCGCGAAAGGAATTTGAAACCATCTCCAAAGCGTTTCAATTCTATTATAAAGTCAATCTTTATCTTGGTGAAATCGCCCTTGAAGAAGGCAATTATAAAAAAGCGATTGCTTATTTTACCGAAATTGACAAACTGCCACCGGCCGACGGTTACGATTTTAAAAAAGGTGTCGTATACCATAATATTGGACTCTCCTATTTGCACCTCAACGATTTTAAAGATGCCGATACCTACCTTTCCGAGGGGTTTGCTTTATTGCAAAAAGAGAAAGACACCGTATCGCTTATCGTTGCGTATATGAACATTGCTAACCTCTATTACGAACAATATAAGGACCATCTGGCGATTCCCTATTTTGAAAAAGCCTACGCGCTATCCAAAAAGATAAAAGATCCGCAGCTCAAAATGAATGCGGCGCTCAATATGGCCGTGGTGGCCGAAAACGATCAGCATTTTAAGACGGCACTAACCTATCGGAAGGAATATGAAAACTGGCGGGATACGCTTAATGATCAAAATAAAATATGGGCGATAGCCGATCTCGAAAAACGGTTTACCGTTCGTCAAAAAGAAAAAGAAATCGACGTACTTGAAGCCGAAAACAAGCTTAAAATTGCCGAAAGGAATGGCTTTTTTTATTCTTCTGTACTATTGCTGATCCTGTTTGGAACGGGTATCTATTTTTACCGTCAGAAGAGTAAAACCAATAAAATCATTTTATCGCAAAAGAATGAACTGGATGCGCTAAATACCTCAAAAGACAAGCTATTTTCAATTGTTAGTCATGATTTGCGTTCATCGGTAAATGCCCTAAAAAACAGCAATGACAAATTATTAAAAAGCCTCGAAAATAAAGAGTATCACGAACTGGATAAACTCTTACATCACAACAGTGCCATCGCCAACGGTTCCTATAATTTACTGGACAATCTGCTTCATTGGGCCATGTTGCAAACCAAACAGTTTTATTTCCATAAGGAATCGGTACACCTACTTTCGATCGTACAACAGGTTGCTTTTAATTATAAGCCACTGCTGACCGATAAAAACATCCATTTTGAAAATCAGGTCCCAAAAAGCGTTTTTGTATTGGCCGATCCAAGTTCGTTAAAAATCGTATTGCGAAATCTTTTGGATAATGCAATAAAGTTTACTCCCGAAAAGGGTCGTATCTTTATTACGGCTGAAATTACAGCGGATCATTGTATCCTTTGTATCGAAGATTCCGGTGTTGGAATACCTCAAGAACTATTGAATCATTTGAATAATGAAAACTTTAGTGCTTCTAAAAAAGGAACGCATGAAAAAAACGGTACCGGTCTGGGAATACAGCTTTGTAGCGATATGATCCGTAAAAACGATGGCAAAATGCTAATTGAAAGCACCGAAAATACAGGAACTACCATCCGTATACAATTACAAAAAATGAATCCAAATGAATAATGTAAGCGTACTTATTATAGAAGATACTCCGGCGGAAAGCGAGGCACTGGTACAGGTACTGACTGAAAACAACTATACCATTGCCGGGGTGGCCCGAACTTTTAGTGATGCTTTGGCGTTGTTTTATCAGCAAACGGTCGATATTGTGATCATTGATGTCTTCCTAAACGGAAATCCCGATGGTATTGCCTTTGCCGAAACGATAAACATTATGCCTGATGCCGCCCGACCGTTTGTGTTTCTGACGAGCTCGAACGACCGGCAAATCTTTGATCGCGCCAAACTGACCAAGCCTTTTAGTTTTTTACTAAAGCCTTTTAACGAACTGGAAATCTTATACGCCCTGGAAATTGCCATCGAAAAATTTTACGGGCAAACCAATGTTTTCCTTAGTGACGATCAGGATACGGTGGTGAGTACTGATTCGCTTTTTATTAAAAAGAAAAATACGCTTAAAAAAGTCCGCATGGACGACATTATCTATATTGAAGTCGAAGAACGCTATTGCAACATCATTACCGAACACGAAAAGTTTGTTATTATGATTTCGCTCACCAAGCTAAGCGAACTGTTGGAAAGTAGCAAATTTGTACGTACGCATCGGAATTATATCGTAAACACGAGTAAGATCGAAGAAATTATACTGCCCGAAAACCTGCTTATTTTACAGGGCAACCACAAAGTAACCCTTAGTGATAAGCACAAGGACTTCCTTAAAAAATTCAATATTTTAAAATAAACCACTACACCATATACAACGCTTCCAAAACCGGAGGCGTTTTTTTATGCCTTTATTTCCCATACCTCGATTTTCGGTGTTCATGTCAATAATTCCCGCATCCGTATCATTTCTTTAAAATGGGCTGTCCCGCAACTGTAATTTTAGTATCGAAAACAAAAGAAAGCTAGCAGATTTTGTGTTCCGACTTGCAAGGAAACAATGCTTTTCCTGTTCCGTCTGCCTATGGTTAACCCGTCATATGCCCGATCGCAGGAGGTATCTTCCATTAAGTCAACCACAACTAATTACAGGGAGGTATGCCGAAAAACCCTAAAAAAGAGTAGGCAGCTATAAAATCAACAAATCATGTCAAAAATAGCAATCGTAGAAAATGGTGCCGTATATGAAGGATACGACAGCATAAACGCCATTCAGTGGTGTTCTCCTTCCTTTTTAGGCTGTAGCGTCTGTGTGAGCGCCAGTGCCGTAAAAGGAATGGTTACCATTTCCGTTGGATTTAATACTCCTTTTGGAAATGTTAGCAAAACGTTTAATTTTAATTCGAATGTTAGCTACACCTGGCAGCCTTTAAGCCGCTTTAAACTAACGATAAGCATCACCAACTTTAACGAAGCCGGTGGTGTTTTTAGTTTTGATCTGGGCGCAAACCCATGTGTGGAAGTTCCGATTATGGGATGGAAATGTTTTATGTTTAGCCATCATTTTGAAGTGCCACTGGTACTTACAGGTATTCAAAATGATATCGACGACAGTCAATTTGCCAGCGTTCTGGCCTTCCATTCCGGAAATGGTTTCGATGAAGCAAGTGGTTCTTCTTTATTAAAAGGGGATATTTACAACAACTACCTGAATCAGGGGAATATCTTTACCATTCCTCCGGTATGCGGACCAACCAGACCTTGTATGCCAACCCTACCGCCATTGGTATGTGGTGGTGTAGAAGCATCGATACCAACGCTTCCGGTAGCTTCTTGTATTCCAACAAGACAGTGCGTGCCTACGATCACTTCGTGTGTAACCGGTATACCGTTTATTTGTAACGGTGCCTTACAAGGTTACCCAACTACATTACTTCCGGCTTGCCAGCATGTAACAACATTGTTACCGGGATGTCAGCAACCTACATCGGACGATTCGCAGGTAATGTTGTCCAAATCAAACATAGCGGATGCCGCAGTACCTACCCTTCCGGTAGCATCCTGTATTCCTACAAGACAATGTGTTCCTACGATCACTTCGTGTGTAACCGGCATACCGTTTATTTGTAACAGTGCTTTACAGGGAAGTTTTCCAACAACATTGCTTCCAAATTGCCAGCACGTTACGACTTTACTACCAGGCTGTCAGTCAGGTGGTGTACAAGGTACAGCCAACGTTCCTACGATTCCCGTAGCGTCTTGTATCCCAACCAGACAGTGTGTACCTACAATCACTTCGTGTGTAACCGGTATTCCGTTTATTTGTAACGGTGCCCAGCAAGGTGGTTTCCCAACTACTTTACTACCGGGTTGTCAGCATGTAACAACTCTGATACCTGGATGTTTGCACCCTACAACACTAATCCCGGGTTGTCAGTCAGGCGACGTAAATACTGGTGCCTTACCAACCTTACCGGTTAGTTCCTGTGTAAATACTGCAGGTTGCGTTCCGTCATTGCCTTGTGTTCCTACAATGAGCTGTACCGGAATTCCGTTTGTTTGTTAATATTCCTATGTTTTCTTACCGCGGGGCTTTGCTCCGCGGTATTATATCCTTTTACTTAAATGTCCCCACTTATGCAACTAACACCCGAAAATATATACCGCTTTTTACACAAACGACAGCTTATTGATAATCATGCCGTTGTAAAAGGAAATTTTATGGTCATTCCCGCCAATACACGCAATACCATTTTAAAAATAATGGTCGGAAAAGACAACTCTTTGTTTGCTAAACAAATGGGAAAAGACCCAGTCTCTGTAAGTCAGTTTCAACGGGAAATAAACGCCTATGCCCTATTTAAAAACAATGCCGAATTTTCGACGCTGGCCCATCTTGTTCCGGATATGCTCGACTATGATGATGAAAACAACATTCTGATTACAAGGCTACTCCCCGATGCTAAAAATCTATCCGAGTATTATATGCTCACTAAAAATTTCGATCTTACTCTTGCCCGCGAGCAAGCCCATATACTATCGGCATGTCATGTCGTACCCGATGCCAAAACCGACACCTCCGGATTTCCGAAAATATTACCCTGGGTACTGCGTTTACATCAATTTAGAGCCGCTGATTTTTTTGTCGGAAACCAGGCCAGTACCGAAATAATACAATTGATCAAAGACAACAGTGTTTTACAAAATGCCCTTATCCATCTGGCCGATTCCTGGCAGTATACACATCTGATTCACGGGGATATCAAATGGATCAATTTTCTGGTAACAACAAATGATACGAACCAACTAACTCAAAAACTTATCGACTGGGAACTGGCCGATATTGGCGATCCGCTTTGGGATGTTGCCGGTCTTCTGCAGTCGTATATTTCCATATGGGTGTTGGGTTTTGACAATGCCAATCCTTACTCGAATACACTACCCGATTATATGAAACCTTTTGATATGCGGGCATTGCAACCTTCGGCACAGGCTTTTCTAAAGGAATATATAACCTTACAAGGCTATCCAACCGAATACCACAACCATTTTTACGACAAAGTCATGCGACTCACTGCGGCAAGGATTATTCAGACCAGCGTGGAAGCAACTACTTTTAACCGTAAGATTGAAGCCAATTATATGCGTTGTATCCAACTGGCTTATAACATTATGAAAGACCCAATGACTGCACTGGACGAACTTTTTACTATAAAATCATTCCATTATGTTTAAGGATAAAACAATACTTAAAGAGCTAACCCGGATTATTGATCAAATCAAAATCGAAACTACGCATATCCATTACAATGGAAAATCTTTTCCGGTTACGTCTGAAAACGCTGTTACCGTACTCACCGGTTTGCTTTATTCAGAATGCTATATGTTAAAAGAACGCTATCAGTTACAACCGCTACAAAATTTTGATCTTCTACAAAACGATGCCAGTGGTTTTATTCATCTTCTTTCCCAAAACAACCATACCAAAGAAAAACTGGAACTGGGTTGGGAAGTGCAACAAACCTATACAAACGGCTATGTCGAGATCGTCCGAAACAATGAAAAACAAATCGTAAATGCGTCCGCTATAAAAAAGCTTGCTCCCGGAGAGCAAACCGTTTCGGTGCTTTTCCCAAAAGAAGACCGCTACCGGCAACCAACTTTTTATTATGCCTTTAGTAATGCGCCTATGGATACGATCACAAAACTGGTTCGTATTTACTGGAATTGTACCTGTGAAGGTGCTCCCGTATTACTTGACGTCCTGACAACCCGTCTGAATCAGTATAACATTCCGTTTCTTTTTAAATGCCTGAGTCATCCGGAACATTATTTTCGTCGTGATGCCGCCGTTTTATATATCGACGAGAGTCTTATGCCGCTTCTGGAACGGATACTGCCCGAACTGATTTCCGCTATGGAGCCTTATCTTGAAGAAGATGTTCCGCTTTTTTCCTATCGCCACAGTAAAGGCGTAGGTATAGCCGAAAACCCGAGCGCACAGGAAAGCTTTGGCATGAATCGCATGACTATCGTGGCGGAGACATTACTTCAAACCACATCAAAGAATTTACCCACCAAGGTCATCCTTCGCGAAATAGCAACTGCCTTTCAAAAAAAGGGAATCAATCCATTGGCTACGTATCTTAATAAAGGATCCAAAATCCTGTACAATTAAAAACAAATAGCATGAATACAACCGATAAAACCATTTTTCTGGAAACCGCCTGGGACATTGCCTGTGAACTGATCAAAAGCAGTATATGGCAAGGCGATTCCTGTACCTGGCAGGGTTATTCCATGGAAGCCGTTAACGGAAAATACGAAGGCATTTTACGGACATTCGGTGCCGATATCTATTCCGGAACTTCCGGTATCGCTTTGTTTTTAGCCGCTTTGTATTCGGAAAAGAAAGATGCTGTATTGCTCAAAACAATTGAAGGTTGTTTGTCGCAGATGACATCTTTAATGCATACGGCACCCGATCACGGTTTTTATTCCGGGAAACCGGGTATCGCTTCAGCATTGATCAAAATTGGAAGTCAACTGGAGCGAAGCGAAATTGTTGCCGCGGGGATCAAATTACTCGAAAGTATTCCAACTACTTCATTACAATCATATGAAATAGATGTGATTAGCGGTGCTGCCGGTACTATTCCGGTACTATTGGATGTTTACAAAACTTATCCTAATCCTGTACTTCTGGATAAGGCCATCGCGCTTGGTGATTTGCTCTATCATTCCGCTGAAAAAAATAAGGATGTATGGTCCTGGCGTACCGTTCCGTCGCAAAAGAACCTTACCGGTTTTTCACACGGATCGTCCGGTATTGCACTGGCACTGCTTCAATTATATGAAGTGACAGAAAACCCGCAATTTCTGGAAGCTGCGACGGGCGGTTTCAATTACGAAAGGCAATCGTTTGATGCCACGCAACACAACTGGCCGGATTTTAGGGATGGCGTATCGACGACCTACAATACGGTTTGCGGTTTGGCCTGGTGTCATGGCGCGCCGGGTATTGCTTTATCCCGATTAAAAGCGAATCGGATAAAACCGGATAGCACTTTTGAACAGGAAATGTTTGTCGCACTGACGACCACAAAAGACAATGTCTACCACAATCTTATGGACAACCTCAACCATACCAATTATTCGCTATGCCACGGTATTGCCGGCAATGCCGAAATATTACTGGATTGTAGTCCGGAATACTATCAACTGGCAGAAACGGTAGGAACAGCGGGAATTTATAAATACAAAACAAACCGACTTCCGTGGCCAACGGGTGTCAATAGTGGTCAATATACACCGGGGTTGATGATGGGAATTGCCGGAACCGGCTATTTTTACCTCAGATTATTGGATCCGGAAAAACATAAATCGTTACTCTTACCCGGATGTTAATAAAATGGCTCCATAATTTGTTTCCATATACTATTTTAAACTCAAAATCCTGATCATGAAAGATCAGGATTTTTATTTGATAAATTTTAAATCAGTAAATTCATCAACAACGGTTTATCATTCAAATAATTGACATAAAAGCCCTGTTGCTTCATTTTAAACAGTAACGATTCAAAATCCTGATATTGTTTGACAACAATGCCAACAATAGCCATTCCTTTTTCTTTTGAATTTTTCTTAGTGTATTCAAAATACGTAATATCGTCGTCCGGTCCCAATACATCCATCACAAAATGACGCAAAGCCCCCGGTCGCTGCGGAAATTTCACCAGAAAATAATGTTTCAACTGTTTGTATAACAACGCTTTTTCCTTGATTTCTTCCATACGGGTGATGTCATTATTGCTTCCGCTAACAATACATACAATATTTTTACCGGCCAGTTCTTCCGTATCATAACTTTTAAGTGCCGCAACCGATAAAGCACCCGCCGGTTCCACTACAATCGCATCTTTATTGTAAAGCGAAAGTATCGTTTCGCAAACCAATCCTTCCGGAACGGTTATAATGTCGTGTAAGGTATTCTTACATATTCCGAATGTATAATTACCGACCTGTTGCACGGCCGCTCCGTCTATAAAATGACTAATCGTATTTAAGCGTACCGGTTTGCCGCTTTCGACGGCTTTTAACATACTGGCTGCTCCTTCCGGTTCGACACCCACCACTCGGGTTTCCGGCGAAAGCATTTGAAATATGGCACTGATACCCGCTGCCAGTCCACCGCCTCCTATTGGCACAAAAACATAGTCGATCGGTTCCTTAGATTGTTCGAGTATTTCCAATGCCACAGTAGCCTGTCCTTCAATAATCACCGGATCATCAAACGGGTGAATAAAAACAGCGTCGTGTTCCCTGCAAAAAGCCATAGCGGCTTCTTTGGCTTCATCAAAAATATCTCCCGATAAAATTATCGTGATATACTCTTCTCCAAACATTTTTACCTGCTCCAGTTTTTGTTTTGGAGTCGTTAGCGGCATAAAAATGGTTCCTTTGGCTTTCATTTTCTTACAAGCCAGTGCCACTCCCTGAGCATGATTGCCAGCGCTGGCACATACGATTCCCTTTTGCAACTCCTCCGCCGTAAGCGAAATCATCTTATTATAAGCACCTCTTATCTTATAGGAACGTACCGGTTGTAAGTCTTCCCGTTTCAGACTTACCCTGGCTTTTAATGCCGTCGATAAATTCGTATGATACTGCAATGGTGTTTTGTGGATTTCTTTTTTTAAATTACCCGCTGCCATACGAATAGCCTCAAGTTTTGGAAAATACGCATTGCTTTTCATAACTAATTGTTTTCAGGTCTAAGGCTACGAACTATTTTTCCCGCCTGCCACATTTCACTTTCACGTAACGCTGATAATTCCGCTTCAAGTCGGATTCTGTAATCGGATTTACTATTACTGTCAATAACCTGCTGTGCCTCTTGTCCGGTGGCTACACTCTCGTACAAGGCTTCAAAAAGTGGCAGGTTCACATCCCGGAAACGTTTCCACCAGTCCAACGCTCCTCTTTGGGCCGTCGTACTGCAATTGGCATACATCCAGTCCATTCCGTTTTCGGACACCAACGGCATTAACGACTGCGTCAGTTCTTCGACGGTTTCATTAAATGCTTCGGATGGACTATGCCCGTTTTTTCGCAATACTTCATATTGTGCCGCAAAAAGTCCCTGAATCGCTCCCATTAAAGTGCCACGTTCACCCACCAGATCGCTATAGACTTCTTTTTTAAAATCCGTTTCAAACAGGTAGCCACTTCCAATCGCAATACCCAAAGCTATAACCCGCTCCCTTCCCCTTCCGGTGGCGTCCTGATAGAGCGCATAACTACTGTTTAATCCCCGGTTTTCTAAAAACATTCGGCGTAATGACGTTCCCGAACCTTTTGGTGCAACCAGAAAAACATCTACATCCGACGGTGGAACAATTCCGGTATGGGTATTAAAAGTTATACCAAAACCATGTGAAAAGTATAAGGCTTTACCCGATGTGAGGTGTTTTTTTACTTTTGGCCAGTATTCAATTTGGGCGGCATCACTTAACAAATAACAAATAATCGTCCCCAGAATCAATGCGGCTTCAATCTCAAACAGGGTTTTTCCGGGCACAAATCCATCCTGTATTGCTTTATCCCATGATTTTGAATTCTTCCGTTGTCCAATGATAACCGTAATACCGTTATCCCGCAGATTTAGTGCCTGACCGGGTCCCTGTACTCCATATCCGATTATCGCGACAACTTCATCTTTTAATACCTCACACGCATGCTCCAAACTAAACTCTTCCCGTGTAACGACCTGCTCTGCTATACCTCCAAAATACAATGTTGCCATATTAATTCCCTTTTTAGATTGTTATTTTCTTTGTTTATTTCCCCATGAATTGATGCAATTCATGTCGGTTTTTTGATAGCCCTATCCGGGAACTCATTGAAAATTCTTCCAGTCCCAATGGTTTTAAAACTTCCATAAGCTCGTTGATTTCATCCCGGTGTCCGGTGACTTCAAACACTGTATAATCCTTACGTATGACCAGTATACTGATCTTGTATTCCCGTAAAATCTGTATCCCCTTTGTCTTGGAGGCCATTATTTTTGTCGGTACTTTATATAAAGCCATTTCCTGCCAGATAAGTTCCTCGTTGGTATAGTAATAGACTTTTAAAACATCTACCTGTTTTTCTAATAAATAAGCTAGTTTCCGGATAGTATCATCGGTATCCACAACAACAATCGTAAACCGTTGAATATCGGAAACTTCTGTTGGTCCGGCATTGATACTATCGATATTGATTTTCATCTTAAAAAATAATAACGCAATACGATTTATAAGTCCGATAGCATTTTCGGTGTAAATTGTAATCGTAAATTCCTGTTTTCGATTCATTTCTATAGCATTTTAAATTTCATTTTTATTGAATACAACTTCCGATACACTTTTTCCCTGTGGTACCATCGGGAAGATGTTATTTTCTCTTCCTACTACGACTTCCAACAGGTAACTCCCTTTATGATGAAACATTTGTTCTAATGCATTTTGCAGGTCTTCTCTTTTTTCCACCCGTTTTCCTGGAATTTTATACCCTCGGGCTACCTGAACATAATCCGGACTTTCAATAGCCACGCAGGAATAGCGACTTTCGTTAAAAAGTTCCTGCCATTGCCGCACCATCCCTAAAAAGTTATTGTTCAGGATTAGTAACTTTATATTGGGCTTAAATTGCATGATTGTTCCCAGTTCCTGTATGCTCATCTGAACACCACCATCCCCCATAATCGCGATTACCTGACGTGTCATAGCTCCGTAATATGCACCGATAGCAGCAGGAATAGCAAATCCCATCGTTCCGAGTCCACCACTGGTGATGTTGCTTTTCGAATGTTTGTAATGTGCATAACGACAGGTTATCATCTGATGCTGTCCGACATCGGTAACCATAATCGCTTCACCTTTGGTCAGTTTATTAAGATTGTGAATTACCTCTCCCATTGTTAGCTCATCCCCGGAAGGGTAAATTTCATTTTGGATTACTTTTTTATTTTCTATCACGGCACAATCCTCAAAGCGTTTGTACCAATCCTTGTGTGTATTGGAAATAACAAGTCCGCTTAGTAATGATAGCGTCTCTTTACAGTCACCACACACCGGAATATCAGCTTTTACATTTTTATGGATTTCGGCACGATCAATATCCAGATGAATTACTTTTGCCTGGGTGGCATACCGATCCAGACGGCCTGTCACGCGATCGTCAAAACGCATCCCGATCGCAATCAACACATCACATTCATTCGTTAACAAATTGGGGCCATAATTTCCATGCATCCCAACCATCCCTACCGCCAGTGGATGATCAGTTGGAATCGCACTCATCCCCAGTATTGTCCACGCTACCGGAATACCGGTTTTCTCAATAAAATGCCGCAACTCGATTTCTGCTTTTCCCAGTAAAACCCCTTGTCCGATAATTGCAAAAGGACGCTTTGACATGTTGATTAACATAGCTGCCTGCGCGATACATTCTATATTCGGAACGGCTATTGGTTTATAACTTCTGAGAAAATTGCATGGTGTATAGTGTTCAAAAACTATTTTTTGCAATTGGGCATTCTTGGTAACATCAATTACAACTGGTCCCGGCCTTCCGGATCGGGCTATATAAAATGCCTTAGCTAATACTACCGGAAGTTCTTCGGCATCGGTTACCTGACAATTCCATTTGGTTACCGGTGTGGTAATCCCAATCACATCGATTTCCTGAAAAGCATCAGTTCCTAAAAGATGGGCATACACCTGACCGGTAATACAAACTACTGGTGTACTGTCTAACAAGGCATCGGCAAGCCCGGTAACCAGATTGGTTGCACCCGGTCCGCTGGTTGCCAATACGACACCAACTTTTCCGGATACCCGTGCATAGCCCTGAGCTGCGTGAATAGCTCCTTGTTCATGGCGTACCAGTATGTGTTCTAGTTTTCCTTTATAATCGTACAAAGCATCATATAATGGCATAATAGCACCACCCGGATAACCAAAAAGGGTTGTAACTCCTTCATTCCTAAATATTTCGAGTATAACCTGGCTACCGGTTCTATTTACCGATAAGCTTATCTCATCCGACTCTATATCGCGTTTTTCCATCATATCAATCACAATTTATGCATCTGTCACACAACCCTCCGAGGCCGATGATACCGTTAATGCGTATTTATACAACAATCCTTTTGTGACTTTTAATTTCGGTTGTTTCCATTGTTGTTTCCGGATTTCGATTTCTTTATCTGAAACCTGTAATTCCAGTGTATTATTAACCGCATCTATAGCAATACGGTCGCCATCCTGAATAAAAGCGATCAATCCACCTTCATAAGCTTCGGGGGTAATATGCCCTACAACAAAACCGTGGGTCCCTCCGCTAAACCGTCCATCTGTTAATAAAGCAACACTTTTTCCGAAACCGGCTCCGATTAAGGCACTGGTTGGTTTTAGCATTTCCGGCATACCCGGCGCACCTTTTGGTCCTTCGTTGCGAATTACAATCACATCACCATGGTGTATTTTTCCATTTTGAATACTGGCAATCAGTTCTTTTTCGCTTTCGAAAACCCGTGCCGGACCGCTAAAAAAAGTACCTTCTTTTCCACTGATTTTGGCAACACTTCCGTTTTGAGCCAGATTGCCGTATAAAATTCTTAAATGCCCGGTGGCCTTAATCGGATCTGTTAACGGTTTTATGATCGATTGTCGGGTAAAATCGAGTCCTTTAACCTGTTCTAAATTTTCGGCTACCGTTTTTCCGGTTACGGTAAGACAATCCCCATGAAGCAAACCTTCCCGTAGTAGATATTTCATTACTGCCGGTATTCCTCCCTGTTCGTGTATATCCTGCATGAGATATGTCCCACTAGGCTTTAAATCGGCAAGAACCGGTGTTTTATCGCTCATCTTCTGAAAATCATACGGAGTCAATAGTATCCCTACACTTTTGGCCATGGCTATCAGATGCAATACAGCATTGGTACTTCCGCCGAGAATGATCGTTAGGCGCATTGCATTTTCAAAGGCTTTACGGGTCATAATATCTGTTGGCTTAATATCCTGTTCCAAGAGCCTTTTTAAATACCATCCGGCATCCAGACACTCCTGTCGCTTTTCGAAACTCATCGCCGGATTGGAAGCCGAATACGGCAGACTCATGCCCAGTGCTTCTATTGCCGAAGCCATCGTATTGGCCGTATACATTCCGCCACAGGCTCCGGGTCCGGGGCAAGCATTTTTGATAATACCATTATACGTTGCTTCACTTAATTGCCCGGCGATTTTTTTTCCAAACGCTTCAAAGGCCGAAACAATATTTAGTTTTTCTCCGTTATAATAACCCGGTGCTATGGTCCCGCCATAAACCATCAAAGCCGGTCGGTTAAGTCGTCCCATGGCGATAATACTCCCCGGCATGTTTTTATCACAACCCGGTAATGCAATCAAACCATCGTAATATTGAGCACCACATACCGCTTCGATACTGTCGGCGATCACTTCCCGGCTTACCAGTGAATAACGCATGCCGTCGGTACCGTTGCTTATACCGTCACTCACACCAATCGTATTAAAAACCAATCCGGCCAATCCTTCCTCCCAGCTTCCTTTTTTTACGAGTTGCGCCAGATCATTCAGGTGCTTGTTACACGGATTTCCATCATATCCCATACTGACAATCCCTACCTGTGCTTTGTCCATATCAGCATCAGTAAAACCGATCCCGTATAACATGGCTTTGGCTGCCGGATAATTGTCACCTTGCGTTAATAGCGCTGAATATTTATTTTTTTTCATTTTATTTTATTTCCAATCGCATCCATGCTTTTCCCTAAAACCAGACTGTTGTATGCTTTTTGTATCTGATTACTATAAGTATCACCCCATTTTTTGCAAAACGGAACGTCATCCAAAGAAGCCAACGTGACTATTTCGGCTGCCGTACCGCAAAAAAAAGCAGCATCAGCACCTTTCATCATTTCCGGTTTAAAAAATTTTTCCACTACCGGAATTTCCAGTTTTTTACTGATTTCAATAACCACAGCACGGGTTATTCCCGGAAGAATATTGTCTTTTGGCGGTGTGAATAATATTCCGCTTCTTTCGAAAAACACGTTCGCTCCGGAACTTTCCGCAACATTTCCATTGCTATCGAGCAATAAGGCTTCATCGAATCCCTTATCCCGGGCTTCCTGACAAGCTAATATTGAATTAACATAATGCCCACTTACTTTGGCTTTGACATGAAAAGCTTCCGGATTAGGTCGGCGATACGATGAAGTCATTACCCGTAACTGGTTGGTCAGATAGCCATTATTCCATTCCCATGCTTCAATAACCAGCTGACTTTCTTTTGCTTTTGAAAGTCCCATATTAGGTGAACTGATTACCAAAGGGCGTATATAAGCATCGCTAAAGTTGTTCTGTTTGAGTATTTCATAGGATAATTCAATCAATTCCGGAGTAGTATACGAAAACGGAATGTGCATCGTTTCGGCCGAAAACCGCAAACGGTCGTAATGCTCCGCAACTTTAAAAATCTGTGTGCCATTTGGGGTTTTATACGATTTTATACCTTCGAATACAGCATACCCGTAATGAAGCGATTGTCCGTAAAGATCGGTTTTAGCTTCTGTGGCTTTTACAAAGTTTCCGTCGAAATAGATAATGGTGTCGTTGTCATAATACATAGTAAATACTTTTTAAATTTCGTTCAAAAAAAAGCCCCTCTCGATGTGAGAAGGGCCTGAATCATATACAAATATGATATATAGCTTCCTACTCACGATAGCAAGAGTATAATAGTGTTTGAAATTGTATGTGTAACTTCTGGTTTCATTTAGTATACATTTAAAAATAAAAAAAGCCGCCCCAAAATCGGAACGGCTTTGTATGATTCATCTTTTATATTACTACTATACCCTTCCTGCACCAGCGCTAACTGCGATAATGCTACTAACTGTAACTGTAATAATATTGGTAGTAATCACGTGAATTGTAATTAACGTAAATGTACATAAAAAACACATAAATACAAGTTTTATTTATATTTTTTTAGTACGCTATTTATTTTAAACAATTCCACATTAAAAACAATTGCTTTTCTCAAAGTATAACATTTTATTTTTTTTATCTAAAAATCACGTAGTACTACCTGAATTTTAACAATTCTGGTTTTTTAAATTGCAATAACAAACCACCAAACAAACTACCATGCAAAATGACCTACCCCACAAAGCGGCTATGGATTGCGAAACTAATCCGACTGCTTCCCTCAAGAAAATGTTTATCGACAGTACTATGGGCAACCGTATTATGGCCGGGCAATGTCCGGTGCGACGTGCTGTATTTTTAAAACCTCATGGTGTGGCCAAAGCCGATTTTATTATGGTACCGGGATTACCGGAACAGTATAAAGTTGGGATTTTTGCGCACGAGCGTTTTAGTGCCTGGGTTCGCTTTTCGAGCGATACACAGCCGCATGCTCCGGATATGAAATCGACTGTCGGAATCGGAATCAAACTTTTTGATGTTCCGGGTGAAAAATTGCTGGAATCCAGTAAACACGCAACCACTGCCGATTTTCTATTGCAAAATATGAATGTCTTTTTTGTAGACAATGCCACCGAAATGTGCAAATTCACGAAAGCCGGTGTCGTAGATCACAATTATGATCTCTATCTGAAAGACCACCCGGAAACACAAAAAATTCTGGACGAAATGGCTAAAGCCGTAGATAGCTGCCTGACAACTCCTTACTGGAGCGGACTACCCTATGCTTTTGGCGATCGCTTTGTAAAATATAAACTGGAACCGATCGGACCGCCATTCGGTGTGCCGCCATCGCAAAATACTTCCGATTACCTACAGGCCGATTTACAAGCCCGCCTCAATATGGGTGAAGCGCAATTTAATTTTATGGTACAGTTTCAAACCAACCCGGAAACAATGCCTTTGGATAAAGCCATGACACCCTGGAGCGAAACGGAATCCGAACCGGTACATATTGCCACTCTTGTAATTCAAAAACAGGACATTACCAATCAGGGACAGGCCGAATATGGCGAAAACCTGTCGTTTAACCCATGGCGTACTTTAAAAGTACACGAACCGCAAGGTAGTATCAGTGCTGCCCGTAAAGTAGTATATGAAGCCGGTGCCGAATTGAGACGTTTTAAAAATGGTGTTCCGGTCGTAGAACCAAATACGCCAAGACCCCTTAACCTTAAATAAAATAGTGCTATGGATATCAACTCAATAAAAAGTGTAGCAATCTACCCGGCCATCGGTGTGGCGCGCATCGGAAATTCAAAAGAATATTATCTGGCTTCCGATTTACCGGGTGTGGCTCCCGTAGCGGAAGGCGGTTTTAAAGATAACGACAACTTGTTCAAAAAACAGGTGCCGCGATTTCGTATTTATGCCCTGGACGAAAATAACGAACCCCTGGGCGAAATCAATACCGATACTGACAATGTGAATATTGAATGGCGGGTACACGTGGCCAACCGAAAAGCCGCCTGGTATCAGTTTAATAATGCCCTGGATTTGGGCAAATACAGCATTCCGAGTACCAAACGTAATGGCGCTGTTCCCGATCCGGATCGGAATCAACTGGTGATCGATCCCGGACCGCGAACCATTAGCGGAAAAAACATATCCGGACCAAAATATCACTTTGACTCCGGGAAATTCTACGATAAAAAAGTATCCCTGGGCGAAATCCGTACCGACGATAAAGGACGTTTGTTGTTTTTTGGTGGTGATGGAAAAAGCGAATCCCGATTGGGAATAAAAGCCATTACATTTGCCAATAACGACGACTGGCACGACGATACTTCCGACGGTACCGTAAGAGCAACCGTTACCATTGGCGGACAAACCTTCGAGGCGAAACCTTCTATTGTGGTTTGTACGCCTCCCAACTTCGGACAAGGTTTGTTTCCGGTAGTGAGTATGCTGGATGTGGTTGACGATTTATACATCCGCGAAGGCTGGTTCCCTCCTAAAGAAAAGATTATCTTTTACCGGGATATTTATCCGATACTATCCCGTATGAGTAGTACGCAATGGGTAAACGAAGGCTTTTTTATGTTGTTTGGAACCAATTCGCCTAGCGATTTTGAAAATCCGGAATTTATTGCCCAGCTGGAAAGTCCGGACCCGGCTCATGAAGCCGAACGCAGACGTGTTTTCGAATGGTTCCGCGACCGGAATTCGACGGTATACGAACCGGCCAAAATTCCACCGCACTATGGCGATTTATTTGGCGACTACAACGATCTTCCCGCTGTAGATCTGGCGGTAACCGATACGCAATACGACATGCTGCGCCGTTGGGCCGAAGGGGATTTTACAACCGGAGAGCCCCGGAAACCAGTTGTCTTTGACGAATTACCCGTGCGTTCACAAGTGTTGGCGTTATTACAAGCGCCATTGGAAGAATGCCTGGGCGGCCCTTTCCACCCGGGAATTGAAATTACATGGCCATTCCGTCACCTGATGATGTGGAGTGAACCATACCGATTAAAAGTCCTTCCGGAAGATTCCGGTGTTCGCGACGATTACGGTGGTATGCTAACCTCCGAAATTGCACTGTCGCCTAATGGTCCGCTGGACGGAAGTGGTCCGGGATCGGTCACCCGCTGGTTGGGTGTTCCGTGGCAAACCGACGAAGCGAGTTGTCTTTCCGGATATGACCTAACCTTATACCTTCCGTTACCGTCATTCTGGTCGGTTAGGGTTCCGAATACCGTACTTTCGAAAGATAGTTTTGATCGTTTGAATGTTTCCACAACCAGCGACGGTCAAAAATTAAAACATTTCTCCTATCGTGTGGACTGGATGCGTGATTTCACCACTACCTATGTGACCCGTATTAACAATATGGTTGCCAAATGGCATCAACTGGGTATCATTACCAGACATGATCTGGAAAATCCGTCCCAATTCCTTCCGGAAGCCTTATGGGTGGAAACCGACCGCAAAGGTCCGACCGGTACTGATCCGACATTGGTACAGGTACGTCATGCCGAACAAGATCCGATCGTTACCGCAAGAGGATTAATGGCCGAAGAAGCGCCGCGTGAAAGTCAACCGTTAAAACGTCACGAATTATAAAAAACCGATATTACATACCCGTTGTTATTGTGGGAGCTGGCCCGGCCGGATTGGCCGCAGCATTGACCTTACAAAAAGAATCCGTAACCTGTGCCGTTATCGACTATCGTCGGGAAAACGTTTTTAAACCTGGGGAATCTTTAGCGCCGGGTGCCAACTTTATCCTGGACAAACTCGGACTTCACAAGATAGCAGCTTCCGGTTTTCACAATACATATGTAGGTAATAACGTTGTGTGGGGCGATACTATGCCCCGCCAACGTTATTTCTTAAATGAACCCTATGGTAACGGATTACACCTAAACCGTGTGGTCTTTGAAAATCAGTTACTCGAAACGGCCATTGAACGCGGTATTTCTTTATTTCTTAATTATCAGATCAAAAATATTACCGAAACTCCCGACAAGATGTTTCTGGAATGTCTTTCTCCTGCCGGAAATTTTACCGTAATCGAAACCGATTTTATTCTCGATTGCAGTGGAAGAGCCAGTATTGTAGCCAAAAAATCCGGTGTAAAAAGAACAACATTGGATAATCTGGTTTCCTATCATTTTATGATTCCAAAACCGGAAACCGTTTTAAAAGGAATGACCTATATCGAATCGGTTGCTGATGGCTGGTGGTACATGGCTCCGGTCAACGATGGTAAAACTGTAGTCAATTTTATGTCGGACAGTGACCTGCATATGGTCAAACCAGAACTACTCAAAGACTGGTTGCGACAGAAAATACAACAAACGCGGCATTTTTCGGCTTTAGTTTCAGAAAATGCTTTTGATAACCTGATGCATTCCGGAATTAAAACCGCTTCTACTTCCCTGTTGGAAGTTCCCGGTGGCAACCGATGGCTCGCGGCTGGTGATGCGTTGTGTTCCTATGATCCACTGACCTCATTTGGTATTACCAATGCACTAACAGCCGGTTATGCCGCTGCCAAAGCCATTACCGGTTTACGCCATGGCGACGGAACTGCTGCCAGCGATTACCTCTCGAAACAAATGGCACTTTTTAATAAATCGGTTGCCATGTTGCACAACCAATACCGACAGGAACAACGTTGGACCGATTCGCCGTTTTGGAAGCGACGCCTTTAAACGGGCCAGGATATTTCCTATAATCGGGATAATTTAAAAAAAAGATTATATTTGTTTTGTAAAACCTTAATACCTAAATATGCAATCCGAAAACACTATTGTCGCTTACGCTTCCGAACTGGAAAAAGCTACTTTCTACAAAAAAACCTATCTACACGTGGCAATTGCCATTCTTGCTTTTATTATTGTAGAAACGATTTTAATTCATACCGTTCCCATGGAATGGATAGCTGCAATGGTTGGCGGAAAATTCGTATGGTTGTTTATCATCGGACTTTTTTGGTTGGGAACCACCCTATCCGAAAAAATGAGTTTTAACCCGTCGCGCGAGCAACAATATTTAGGACTGGGATTGTATGTAATTCTGGAAGCTATTATTTTCCTTCCGATGATTGTAATTGCTGTAGCGCTTACTAATAGTGCCGAGTTGATCACTCAGGCTGCAATCATTACCCTGTTTATGTTTTCCGGATTGACCGCTGTGGTATTTTTTACCCGAGCCGATTTCTCGTTCCTTAGAACGGCCATTATTATTGGTGGTTTTATTTCACTGGGTTTAATCGTTGCCGGAGCCTTATTCGGATTTAATCTCGGATTATGGTTTTCTGTCGGAATGGTGATTTTGGCTTCTGCCAGTATTCTTTACCAAACGCATCAAATTAAAAATCAATACGGTACGCAACAATATGTGGGTGCTGCATTACAATTATTTTCATCCGTAATGCTTTTATTCTGGTATGTATTACGTATCCTGATGAGCCGAAGAAATTAATCTTACAATTTATATTTATACTAAAAAAGACTGCCAGAATAGGTAGTCTTTTTTGATTGTATCGTATGTTGCTTTTATAATCCTAACGGTATTCGTATCCCTTTCCATTCGGTTAATTTGGCTTCAAAACCTTTACCGGCATTCGCAGGGCTAGTCGATGGCAATACCTGTAAATGATAGGCTTTGGTTGTTTTTACATATTTTTTAAAATATGCAGCTGCTTTTTGTCCGTTAAAGAAAATATGCGTGATTTCAGGATGTTTTTCTAAAAAATCATTAAAATCATTAGGTACTTCCTGCTCGATCGCACTATCCAGACTTCCTTCTCTTTTACAAGCCTGCAATACGTCCCATAGCGCAACTTTATTTTGCAACAACAATGCTTTTTTGGTGGCATAATCATTAGAAAAAGAAGTTTCAAAAATGGTAAACATCAATTTCCAAAAATGATTCCGGGCATTGCCATAATATTCTTCTGCCATTAAAGAAGCAACACCGGGCATGGTTCCTAAAATCAATATCCGGGCGTTGGTTTCCGATACGGAAGGAAAAGAATAAATGAGCATGGACATTATTTTTAAAAAGATTCCTACTGCAAAGTAGCAACAATCCGGCAAAATTCAAAAAGGATTTGCGTAATCGCCTTAAAAAAAGTCTGTATTTACTAGTGTTTTCAGCCTTTCCGGAAAACAAAAATAAAATTGTAACGGTTGCTTTAGCGGTTGGTGTTAAAGCGGTTATCCCTTCTTTACTTTATCTTAAAAATTATCTTGTTAAAGTATTCTAACTTACCCGCGATATTATTTGTTTTTTTAGTCTCAAAAATCTAATTTTGAACGAATCAATCATTTGATATTAACTCAAAAAAGCCTGAATTATGAAATTACCTCTACAAGACATTCTGGATGGAATCCGTGAGTGGAACAAAGTCCGTAAAGACCGTGAATTAGCAACTTTCTATTTAAGTACCGCTCGATATTTCTCTTTTGAATGTGCCGACAAAGGGACTTCAAAATACCTGCATGCGTATCCGGGTATCTACGAGAACCACTTATATTTCTTTTTGATCCCTTCGGAATTTGATTCCCCGGATTCGAAAGCAGTTGCCGATATCGATGCGCATATTAACGCTACTCCGGTAAATATTGGAATGGGCAACGGAGGACAGGAGCTTCCTGAAAAAGAGGCACAAGAACGAATTGACAACTGGGATAATAACGTAAAAGAATGGGTTTCGGTTCAAATCGATGCACCGGAAGGTATTTTCCAGGCTTTTGCCATTCCAACCGATTATATCAAAGAAAAAGTAGCGATTCCATATGATGCGGATTTTGCACTTAGAGCCAGTACTGCAGCTGTTTCCGGTTATATAGCCGATTTGGTTATCGTGGATAAAGAACTTAAAAAATCGGTGTACTATGATACGGTACGACCGGTTCCACCATTTGCTCCTTTGGAAGGTGATTTCTATTTATTACAATTGGCCGAAAACTAATATATGACGTTTTATCAGTTTCTGGACTATCTGACGTATTTATCACCGGCGCTTCTGCTCACCGGGATTGGGATTGGCATGTATCGTTACAAATCGCTCGCCCTTTCTCATAAAATGCTGTTGCTCTACATCGGTGTGGCACTCTGCACGGATCTTAGCAGCCGCCTTTACGGTCATTTGTTTGGAAACAACCTGATATTCATCATTATGTTCAGTTTATTAGAACTGATCATTTTTACAATTTTATACCAGTTCTGCTTTTTTGAAAAGAAAAGCAGAACTCTTTTTTCGCTTACGCTTGTTGCCAGTGGATTTATTGTCTGGGAGCTTTTTTCATTACGTACCATCGCTCCTCAACAATTCCAGTCCTATTCCAAAGTTATGGATGCCTTTGTAATCATATTATTTGCACTGGCTTATTTTTTCCAGAAAGTAGGAAAATACAAAACTACGCAAAAGGAAGAATTACGGCTTAATGCCGCCATTTTACTCTTTTTTTCATTACACCTTTTGTTTTTTCTGCCCATTAACTTCCTGATCAATGTAAGTTCCGGACTTAAGTTTTATTTCTGGATGGCTAATCTGGTCGTTACACTTATTTTTTATGCTTTTATAAACTGGGAAATATGGAAAAATGGTTAGACCCCAAAACCATTATGTTATGGATTATCATTGCGATTACAGTGGTTTCCATACTGGTTTTTTCGTTTATACGGCTTGCCTATCTCAACTTTAAGCAAATGACGGAAGCCCAGTTGGAAGAATCCCGTTTAAAGCTGGAGCATCAAAAAAAACTACTTGAAAACGGTATTTTGGTTCAGGAACAGGAACGTACGCGTATTGCTGCCGATTTGCATGATTCGCTTATCGGAAAACTCACTTCGCTTAAATTAAAGCACCAACTGGATTACAATAGTGACGAAATGGACTATTTATTAAGTGAAAGTATAGCCGATGCGCGAAGAATTTCACACGATTTGAGTCCACCTATGTTAGAATTCATATCTTTGTGTGAATTAATTGACGGAATTATTACCCCCTGGAAAAAAAACATTGCGGTCGACTTTTATCATGATGTACGTACTGATGTTACGTTACCCAATAGTATTAAAATTCAGTTTACCCGTGTTTTACAGGAATTGATTACCAATATTTACAAACATGCCGGTGCTTCCGTAATTACTGTTCACCTGCGACAAAGTGATCGATTGCTTTGCCTTTTGGTGAAAGATGACGGTAAAGGTTTTGATCCGAATCAGAATAAAAAAGGACTCGGACTACAAAACATTGAGCTACGGATGCTTTACCTAAACGGTAAACACAGTATCAAACCGCTTCGCAAAGGAACCTCGGCTTTACTATTACTTGAAGATTATAAAGACCTGATATGAGTACCATTCGAATTGCCATAACAGACGATGATGGTTTAATTGTAAAACTACTGGAAAACTTCCTGAGTATGCAGCCGGGATTCGAAGTGGTCTACACCGCCGAAAGTGGTGACGTTTTGCTGTCGTACCTCGAAAGAGCCACCGAATTTCCCGATGTCTTATTACTGGATCTGAAAATGAAAGGTATGGATGGTGTTGAAGTCACCCGTCATCTTAAAAACCATTTTCCGGATATCAAGGTGATTATCGTGTCGTCGCATTACCAGCGGTCGTTTATGAACTTTATGCTAAAAACCGGTGCTTCGGCCTTTCTTCCAAAAGGAGTTTCCCCTATTTTACTGGCCGAAATCATTCCGATTGTCCATCAAAAAGGAATCTTTTTTATGGAAGATCAAATGGAAGCTATTCGGGAACAGGCAGCTTCCAAAACAAACCAAAAGTCAATTTTTGACAACGGTACTGAACTTTCCAAACGCGAAATCGATGTATTACGCCTGATCAGTCAACAGAAAACAGCTAAAGAAATTGGTGATGCGCTTTTTATTACCGCCCGAACTGTTGAAGGCCATAAAAACAATCTTTTTGTTAAAACCGGTGCCAAAAACATAGCCGGACTGGTGATTTATGCCATCCAGAATAACATCATCAGTGTGGAAGAACTTCCTATGATTTAACCCAATTATCTGAAAAACAGGTAATTTCATCCATACAACGTTACAAAATTAATCCGATCTTTGAGATGCAGGTCCCAAACCTATCTCAACTTAATTTGTAACAGTATGGAAAGTATTCAATTCGGATTGGCCAACAATTACGATAGTGGTCGCTATAACTCCATCGCAACCAACGAACAGATCAGTATCGAAGTACACAATTCGGAAAGTTCCGGGAAAATGTGGTACCATATCGGTTTGATCAATAAAGCAACTATCGAATGGGGAAAAAGCACTCCTTATAGCGACGGTTTTTTTCCGTCGGTTGCTCTTAACAATAAAAACATTGTGGTCGAAGTACACGAAACCAGTAACATCCTTACGCATTCGATGTATGCTAAAGTCGGATTTGTTAACGGTTCTACCATCGAATGGTGGGGAGAAGATGAAAAATACGATACCGGCGTCCAACCCAACATCGCAATAAATGATTATGGAGTGTTGGTGGAAGTTCACAAATCGCAATCCCATGATGTCCTTTATTACCGTGTTGGAAAACTCAATGGCAAAACCATTAGTTGGGGAAAGAGTCGCAGCTATGAAAAAGGTAGTAAGCCTTCGGTTGCCATTACCAACTCCGGATGGGTTGTTGAAGTGCATCAATCCGAAAGTGCAGCTAAATTACACTACAGAGTGGGTCACATCAACGGTGATTCTATCAATTGGAGCAATAGCATTCCGTATCAGGATGGTAGTAATCCGAGTATAGCAATTACCGATGACGGCCGTATTATCGAAGTACACGAATCGCAGGGTATATCAGGACTATGGCAAATGTCCGGTGTGATAAACGGTACGTCAATCTTATGGTCGGAAGCAACAAACTTCGATTCCGGTTCGACTCCGAAAGCCGCGATTTCATCCAGCGGACAAGTTGCCGTACAGGTACATGCCAGCGAAGGACTTTCTTTTGGATTATGGTATTCCCTGTCCCGATTAATGAATACCGCCGATTTTATGAGGAACTTACTCCCCTTAACACAGGATCTTCCGTTTAAAAAAATGGTTTTCCCGGCGAGTCACGATGCCGGAATGTACACCCATGGCTTGGAAACACTTGGCAAAACGCAGGATCTCGACCTCTATCAACAATTACAAGCCGGCGTGCGTTATTTTGACTTGCGACCGGATAAAAATCTGAATATTTATCATGGTCTTGCCGGACCTTCGGTACAGGAAGTCTTAAATGACGTAAAGCTTTTTTATGAAGAAGGCCATCGCGAACTGGCTATCCTTAAATTTTCGCATTTCGATACGTTTACACCTGCCATTTACGAGCAGTTAAAAACAATGATCAATGACACCATCGGGCCGTGGTTGTTTCGTTCTATTCCTGAAGGATACCAACGATTGGCCGATATTCCGATGGGAACCTACCTAAAAGAAAGCGGACAAATTTTAGTGGTAATCGACGGAGACTGGGCAGTAACCGATCAACCAAAAGACGGCTTCTGGGTCTACCGCGACTGGCAGGATAGTACGGCAAATCTAGGCGATCTGACTGTTTTTGATATTTATTCCAATACGATGCGTTATAATACTATGAAAACCGATCAGCTGCAAAAATTCAATGCTTTTAACGGGCAATGTTGTAGCAAACAAAAAAATAGTAGTTGGGAATGTCAGGAGTTTTCACAAACCCCTTGCGACCTTTTTCTGCTATCGTGGACGTTAACACCGCCAACCGGTGTTTGGTTGTTCGCCAAAGAAGCCAATAGTAATCTTGGTCGGGTTATGTCGTATCTACAACCTAATACAAACGGTTATTTTCCAAATATCCTTTATCTCGATTATACGGAATATGCGCGTCCGACGTTTATCGCCGAATTGCTAACCAAAATTTACAACAACATCACGCACAGATCGGTCCTTCCTAAGGAAGTAAACGAGATGGCGGGGTAATTTCTATTTCATAAGTATGGAGGGAGTTTGGGTTATCTCCCTCCTTTTTTATGACAACTTACGCGCTGTTTTCCATTTTCGGATTCGTCCGCTGGCATTGGTATAGGGTGAAGCCGTATTGAATTGTATCATTCGGCCAAGCGTCCATTTTCCATACCAGCTT
Source organism: Flavobacterium sp. WV_118_3 (assembly GCF_039778605.1). NCBI lineage: Bacteria > Pseudomonadati > Bacteroidota > Flavobacteriia > Flavobacteriales > Flavobacteriaceae > Flavobacterium > Flavobacterium sp. WV_118_3. The sequence goes on from NZ_CP156060.1 coordinate 1,710,294, forward strand.
TGTTCGTAAAGTTCCGTATTTGTTTTACACTCGATTAGCTCCAAAATCCGATTAACCATTTGATCCAGTTGCTGAAGCAACACAGTCCAATCAACCTGCTCATAATCGCTATAAAATTGCTGTGCCAGTTTTCCCAACTCGTTCCATTTATAACCGGTTTCCGGGAAATCAACGGCTTCACCAGCATCCATTTTCTGATTCCATTTTAAAACCAGTTCGCCCCATCCTACCAGATAAGCAACCAGATTGTGAAGACTCATTTGGGTTCCTTTGGAATGCCCTTCCAATTCTTTACTAACCGTCAATTCAACGGGAATTGTAATCAGTTCTTTTTTAAGTTTTCCGTAATTGATTTGTATTGCATTGATCAAAACTGTTTTATCTGTTGGTACCGCCATTCTTTTCTCTTTTCTCTTTTCTCTTTCAAATTTAATCATAAATCATAAAAAAACCTGTCAGGTTTAAAGTCCCTGACAGGTTTAGCTGCATTTATATAGTTTTCGGTATCGTTTATTTTACCGGCGTTCCATCCGGAATTTCTTCAGTAGCTTGTTTGATCAAAAGAATATCCGGTGTGATCGATCCGAAAATCTCGATTTTATCTTCCAGGATCCGTCCTTTCTGAACTGGTAGTCGACTAGTTTTATGGTCTTTTACCGATACCACATACGTTCCTTCACTCGAAGTAACTACTGCCGATTTCGGTACAACATAGGTACTGTCTTTTGCGGTTAACGGTAATTGCACTTCGGCAACCATACCCGGTAACAGTTTGTTTCCGGTATTAATCACATCCATTTCAACCCGTTCCGAACGAAGTCGGCTATCCAATGCACCCGACATACGGGCAATGGTGGCCGAAAAATCCTGACCCGGTAACGATTTTACCGTAAACTTCAAGGCTTCTCCGTTTTTCAGATAACCCGAATATTGTTCCGGAACATATACCGAAAGACGTAACTTATTTTGTTGCTGAATCGTCATCAACGGTTGTTCCGAACCTTTCCCGGCCGGACCAACATAGGCGCCGTGGTTGACGTTACGCGTAGCTACAACACCATCGAACGGAGCACGGATTTGTAAATAACCCAATAAGGTCTGAATTTCACTATACGACGCTTTTGCCGCCTGATATTGTGCAAAATCGGAATTTTTACGCGCTTCCGCTACTTCCAGATCGTTACGGGAAACCGTTCCTTCTACTTTACTGGTTTCAAAAAGACGGTTGTACGTACTTTTACTCGCCGTATACACTGCTTCCTGCGATTTTAAACGGGATTGTGCCGCGGCTAACTGTGCGCTCAATTCCGGCGCTTCCAGTACCAGTAACAACTGTCCTTTTTTAACCTCTGTTCCGATATCGGCTTTTAATTCTTTTACATAACTGCTCACTTTTGCATAAATATCGACCTGTTGGAAACCGCTGATTTCGGCCGGCATACGTAATTCGGTTGACAATATTTCTTTTTTCGGTACAAAAGTCTCCAATACCGGTGCCGCAGCTTCCGTTACCGGGTTCTCACTTTCCTTTGCTTTGGTCTGGCAGCCTACCACTAAGGCTGCCGATCCTAAAAATGCAATTGCTTGTATTACTTTATTTCTCATCTGTTTGTGCTAATGCCGCTATATAATGTTTACTTTCTTTATCTTCCGGATCCAGAGATACCGATTGGGTTCCGGTTTTACCCATCACCCAGGCAAAAATAACCGGCAGGATTACCAATACTGTAAAAGTAGAAAATAAAAGTCCTCCGATTACTGCTCTTCCTAATGGGGAAACCTGTTCGCCACTTTCACCATGTCCGATTGCCATTGGCAACATTCCGGCAATCATCGCGATACTGGTCATGATAATAGGACGCAATCGCAACGAAGCGGCTTCCCGTGCCGAAACCAACGCATCGTTATTGTGTTTCCGCAGTTGTTCCGCATTGGTGATCAATAACACGGCATTGGCGATCGAAACCCCTACCGACATGATGATTCCCATATACGATTGTAAGTTTAAGGTCGATCCGGTTGCCAATAACAGTAACAACGATCCCAAAACTACCGCCGGAACAGCTGTTAAAATAACCAGTGAAATACGGAACGACTGGAAATTGGCCGATAACATCAGGAAGATCACGATTACCGCAACCAATAAGCCCGATTCCAGACTTCCCATCGTTTCACTCAACACTTTCCCCAAACCGATCTGTTCGATAAACAAACCTCGTGGTAATTCGCCCAACGCCGTTATCGCCTGCTGTACATCTTTCGAAGCCGATCCCAAATCTTTATGATCAATGTTTGCGGTGATCGAAATATACGGCATCGCACCTAAGTTATCATTTTCACCATAGGTAAACGACGGCGTAATCGTAGCCACATCACTCAATACCGGACGGGCTGTATTTTTCAACAACGGTATCTCTCCTATTTGCTTGATATCAGTCATTTTGTCCAAAGGAACCTGAACCTGTACGTTATACGACAATCCGGCCTTTTCATCGATCCAGGTATTCTTTTCCGTATAACGGGACGAAGACGTCGAAGCAATCAGGGATCGGGAAATTTCGCCCATATCCACCCCCAATTGTGCTGCGCGAACCCGGTCGATATTGATATCCAATGCCGGATATTTAATCGGTTGTGCCAGTTGAATATCTCTGAAATACGGTTTCTGACGTAATTCGGCCATCAGCTTATTCGCGTATTCCTCGTTTTTCTTTTTGTTTTTACCGGCAATACGCACTTCGATTGGTGTTGGCGATCCCTGACTCAATACTTTATCGGTCAATTCGATCGGTTCGAACGAAACGCTTACATCTGGTAGTACTTTTTTCAAACGCTGACGGAATTCGTCTTTAAAATCATCCATATCGCGGTGATACTCTTTTAAAGCCACCTGAAACACCGCTTCGTGCGGACCTGCCATAAAAAGATAGATGGGCGATACTGAGAACAACGACGGGTGTTGTCCTACATAAACCGACGAAATTGAAAGGTGTTCTTTTCCAACCAGTTTTTCCAGTTCGGCTAAAGCTACTTTGGCTTTTTCTTCGGTTCGTTCCAAACGCGTTCCGTCCGGTGCTTTTAATCGCATCTGGAACTGACTGGAGTTGACTTTCGGGAACACATCCTGCCCGATTACATTTAGCAATAAAACAGCCAATGCGGTTACACCAACCAGATATAGGATCGTGATCGGTTTTTTATATAAAAATAAACGGTTGATCAACTTCATAAAGCGATTTCGGAAGCGTTCAAACGGACTGATTTTTCCATCGCCGTTAAAATCCTGTCGCTCCACCAGTATCTTTTTCTGATCCATCGTGTTTTTTTCCGATTCCGGCGTTAAGCCCGAAGCCAGAAAAACCGCTTCATCATCACTGATTTCAGCCGAGTGCTGCACTTTCGCATGGTCTTTCATCAACCAGTTGGCCATGATCGGCACAAATGTCTGCGATAACAGAAACGATATAATCATCGAGAATCCTATCGATAACGCCAATGGAAGGAATAACGATCCCGGAATTCCTTTCATCGTAAAGGCCGGCGCAAATACCGCCAGAATACATAATAAAATCAATAATTTCGGTAAGGCGATTTCCTTACAGGCATCCCATATCGCGAGTGCCTTGGGTTTGCCCATGTCGAGATGCTGGTGGATGTTTTCGATCGTAACGGTACTCTCATCAACCAGAATACCAATAGCCAATGCCAATCCACTCAACGACATCAGGTTGATCGTTTGTCCGAATAATTTCAGGAATAAAACCCCGGATATAATCGAAATCGGAATCGTAAGGATTACAATTAAAGCCGCCCGACGGTCGCCCAGGAACAATAATACCATCAAACCGGTTAATATCGCTCCGATGATTCCTTCGGTGATCAAACTTTTAACAGAGTTGATCACATATACCGACTGATCAAATTCGTACGATAATTTTACATCCTCCGGTAGCGTACTTTGTATTTTAGGCAACTCCGCTTTTAACTTTTGTACCACATCCCAGGTCGAAGCATCTCCGGCCTTGGCAATACTCACATATACCGAACGTTTTCCGTTTACCAAAGCATAACCAGCCGTAATATCGGCTCCATCTTTTACAGTCGCTACATCGCCCAGATACAGGTTTTGTACACCACCTTTAAACAATGGAATCTTTTCAAAATCTTTAATCTCTTTGATCGTATTATTTGTAGGTGTGATATAGTTTTTATCACCCACGCGAACGTTTCCGGATGGTGCTGTCTGGTTATTAAGCCGGATCGCTTCTACAATCTGATCGGGTGTCAGGTTATGCGAACGCAATAAATCCGGATCCACATTAACTTCCACGGTTCTCGGGCTACCTCCAAACGGCGGCGGCGACAATAATCCGGGAATCGACGTAAACGAAGCCCGCACATAAACGTTGGCCAAATCCTGCAACTCGTTATTTGAACGGGTCGCACTACTCAGTACCAATTGCCCGACCGGTAAGGAAGAAGCATCAAAACGGATGATAAACGGCGGTTGCGATCCCGGAGGGAAAGCTGCCTGAATCCGGTTGGAAAGCGCACTTAATTCGGCCGCAGCCTGTGCCATATTCGTATCTTCATAATACGAAATTTTCATTAAAGTAAGTCCCTGTATGTTCTTTGTTTCTATTGATTTAACGCCATTCGCAAACAACATGATGTTGACATAGTTTTTGGCAAAATAAGATTCCATCTGGTTGGGTGTATATCCTCCGAACGGGTGCGCCAGGTAAATCACCGGTAGGTTCATTTTTGGGAGAATATCCACTTTGATGCTTTTTACAGCACCGATTCCAAAGATGATCAATCCCATTACCAAAACGATAATCGAAATCGGTTTACGAAGTGCAAAACGTATTAAATTCATCTTTTACGGGTTATAATTCATTAATAAATAAGTTGAAATCGCCGGTTGCCGCTGCTTTTAACAGCAATGATTGCCATAAGTTCACATGAACAATATCCCGGTCGGTTTCGGCTCGGTTTAGCGTATATAGGGTTTGGGTAACATCTACCAGATTCGTCAGTCCGTTTTTGTAGAGTGTCATTTTCTGCAAATACGCCTGAGCGGCTGCTTTTACTTGTTTAGGAGCCTCTTTATTGCTTTCATAGGCCAATTGTATTTTCACATCAGCCGCATCCGACTGTGCTTTAAACTGCTGTTCCATCACCTTATATTCGTCATCCAGGGCTTCAGTCGTAAATTTCTGCGCATTGACTTTTTTAGCGGTACGCGCCAAGGTAGTCAGATTCCAGCTTACCCCCACACCAAAAAGGTAATTCTGACGCGTCGGATCGACACCATCCCAATAGTTATGGGTAAACGAAGATTGATCTGCTGCATAGTCCGAATTGAATCCCGAAGCACGGGTTTGATACACACCAAATAAGCTGAATGTAGGGTAATATTCTTTACGGAAAAGTCGCAATTGTTGGTTACCATATTCCATCCGACTCTTGTAAAACTGTAATATCGGATTGGACTCAATACCTAAAGTTTCCCTTTTAGCAATCACATTTGGTGATTTGATTACCAGAGTGGTATCAACTTTAATATCAGAAATATCTATTCCCATTAAAGTGATCAGTTTGTTGTTCTGTTCCTTCACCTGATCTTTCACCTGATTCAAGGCGATACGTGCACGCGATACTTCCGCAGAAGCCAACGTAGAATCGACTCCCGGTAGCAATCCGTTTTTAACCCGCGCAGCGGCCAGCTTTAAAAACACCTCTGCCCGTTCCAGATTTTTCTTTTGTGAAATTTCCAGTCGCTGACTTGCCAACAGGTTTAGATAGGCCGCAGAAATGCGGATTTTATGTTGGAATTGTTCCTGTTCCGAATCTTTTTGCAAACGATCGGCATCGGCTTTAGACAAAGCGATCTTTTGTCGGATACGACCGAAACTATAAAAATCCCAGTTCATATTCACCAGATACAGGGCGCCGAAAGCAGCGTTCCAGTTTTGTTCCGGCAAGGGTAATCCCGACGAAGCGACTCCCAGACCTCCAAAACCATAGAGCGGACCATTTTGTCCGTTTACGGTCCCGTAGTCCTGTTGCGCGGCCAACGTCAGGTTGGGCAAGTAATCCCTTTTGTTTTGCTTGACGGTTTCCTGTCCCGCCAAAGCATACTTCTCTTTGGCTTTAAGTGTGCCATAGTTAGCCATCCCTTGATCAATAGCATCTTTCAGGCTGAGCGATTGGGAAAAAGCTCCTGAAAAACACATTAAAAGCGACAGCAGTGGCAATTTTCGTACTATCATTATTGTGGTAAGGTTTTTTAACAACGCGAAACTACAACACATTCCGCAGCAGCGCCTATGAAAAATGATTAATTCGCTATAAAAAATGACCAATTCAATTGATCATTTAACTTCCCGGTTTATTCGTTTTTTTATACGTATTTTGTATGCTATAATCTGAAATGAATATGAGGAAGATCTTAGAGAACAAATGGCTACAGGAATTCGCAATTCTTGTCTTTTCGTTTGTTCTTTTCACATTAAACGACTGGATTTTAATTTTAAGCTGGAAAGGCTTTTGGATGGGTATCGTATATTTTTTACTCCTATACGGTCATGCCCAGATCAACCGCTTTTTTCTACTGCCCATTCTACTTAAAAAACACCAACCACTAACCTATATTTTATTTTCAATTGTATTAATATTAGTATTTTCAGTAATATTACATGAAGTAGCAATTGAAGTCATTTATAAGAATTGCTTCCTGTATAAAACCTCCATGCAAAAGACCTATCACTTCCAATTGGGAACCTTGGTCGGTACCTTAATTTGCATCTTGGGAAGTATCCAGCTAATCGAACATTACCGCGATCAGAAGAAAAAAACCAACAAAGAATTACTCTACAATCAAATCCAGTTAAATGCACTAAAAGGACAATTAAATCCGCATTTTCTGTTTAATACGTTTAATACGCTCTACGGTATTAGTCTGCAATATCCGGAACGGACTTCCGATATGATCATGCGGGTTTCCCAATTGCTCCGGTATCAGGTGGAAAATTCACAAAAAGAATATGTTTCGCTCGAAGATGAGATCGACTTTATCTCCAGCTATATCGAACTGGAAAAAGAACGCGTAGGGTATCGCTGTGAAATTGAGTTTGACTATAAAACCGATGCCGATTCCAACTATATGATCGCACCGATGTTGTTGATTCCTTTTGTGGAAAATACCTTTAAACACGGTACCTGTGCGATCGAAAATTGCTTTGTAAAGATCAATCTTTCGGTAAATAATGGTAAATTACGTCTGGAAACATTAAATTCGATTCCGGAAAAAAAACGAAAAATCGTTTCCACTAAAATCGGATTGAGCAATGCAACGGAACGACTGCGCATTCTTTATCCGAAAAAACACAACCTGGAAATACAACAGGAAGCCAAACAATACCGTGTGTTACTCGAAATGGATTTATTATGATCAATACTCCAAAAAAATGTATTATTGTCGACGATGAACCGGCCGCGCATTATGTACTAACAAATTATATCCGTCAAAATCCGCAATTGGAACTCGCTGCGCAATGCTATAACGGTATTGAGGCTTTGCAGTATTTACGGGAACATACCGTTGATTTGATGTTTCTGGATATCGATATGCCGGAAATCAGCGGATTGGAGTTGTTGCAAACCCTAAAAAATCCGCCAAAAACCATATTAACAACCGCTTATTCAGAATTTGCGCTCGAAAGTTACGAATATGGTGTGATCGACTATTTACTAAAGCCAATCTACTTTCCGCGTTTTCTAAAGTCGATCGAACGCTATCTTTCGGTACAATTTATCGAAAAAGAAACGGCTATTCCGGTTTCTCTCAACGTAAAGGTAAACGGTAAAAACATCGATATCCGACTGGATGATATTCTATATGTTCAGAGTTACGGGAATTACGTTAAGATTTTTACTAAGGCCAAAACCTTTGTAACCGCAATGACTACGAATCAATTGGTACAGGAATTGCCGTCGGACAAGTTTATGCGGGTACACAAATCGTATATCATTGCCATTCATAAAATCGATGTTCACGAAAAGGAACACATTGTGATCAACGAAGAAAAAATCCCGTTGGGAATTACCTTCCGCCGCGAACTTAACGAACGTTTACGCCCACTATCATAATTCTTTCCTCTTTCCTCTTTCCTCTTTCCTCTTTCCTCTTTCCTCTTTCCTCTTTACTCTCCTAAAAAAACAGGTGTTTGTACGTATAAGCTGTTGTTTTTCTTTCGCTATTTTTGATACAGATCGATTTCCCACTATAAATCTTCTGTTTCTTTCAATTGTAACTTCATAACAACCAAATTGTTATAGAAGGTAGCTCTTTATACCTGTAAAGGAAACAATAACAATCGCAACAAACATTTTTAAACTGTAACCAACAAACAACTCACATGGAAAAAACACTCAAGTCCGACATCCCGTCTAACAACGAGAGCTCTCTTAACTTTGAAAATCGGTTTACCGAAGTGTGGAAACACTGTCAAAGAGGATTGGTATACCCGTCGCCCTTTGCCATTTTTACAACTTTTTGGTTCCAAAAACGAGGTAATTGGCAAGCCAACAAACAACCAGACGGTAAAAAGCTGGTGACCTATAAAAAAAAGTTTGCCGAAGTAATGGCAAATATCCGATCGGAAATCAACACCCATAAAGATCTGAAAGATCGTAATACGTCTGTTATTCTGGGGGTTTCATTTGAAAACTGGGCTAAAATCTGCGACGAAGAAGGCATACCGCATCCTAAAGGAATGACGTTGCAATTTCCGGAGCATAATGATCCTTATGTATCGAAAGTATTCCGGGCCTCAAACGGCGCCTTTGTAGATTCTAATGGCGATCTTTGGTTTCACATTAAGAGTGACAGTAAAGAAGCTTGTGAAATTGTGAATTCCTTATTAATAAAGGCTTTAGACAGTATTACAGAAGAACATTATTCGCAGGAAGCCGCTTCCAAATCGAATGAAGCAGACGGCCATCGCGGTAAAGTACTGGGTTGTCGTTTCTCCGAAAACCTCAACAATCCTTCCGATCCGATTTCTATCGCCAAACATACGTTAATCGGTTGCGACGATATGGCGCATTTTGGAGGGTCTTTTGTATTGGCTCAACGCTTCCTGATCAACTGGAATCAGATCAATATGATGACCGAAGATCAGATTGAAGACCTTATTGGCCGTAAAACCAACGATACTATTATTCCCGACCGCGATTCGCGTTCGCATATCAAATCGGCCAGAATTCAGGATGCGAATGGCAATACCACGCCGGTATTACGCCTTGGACTTCCGTTTGGAAGAGCTAAACATCAGCAACACGGCAATTCCGGATTCCGTACACCAAAATCAATTACGTTATCGGACGAGGAAGGAATCTATTTCGCCGGGTTTAGTAAAGAAGTAGGAATTCTGGAAAACATCATGAGTAACCAGATCGGACCTGACAGTGGTTTTATGAACGACCGTTTGTTTAATCACCTGCGATCGGATCTGGGAGGTGTTTTTTATATTCCAAGCATTCAGGATCTGGGATTAGATGACGAAGATGTAGCTAAAAAATACCGAAATGACTTCTCTTTTGCTACAGAGAAAGATTGGTCGCGTTTCCCGGGTGTCGACTGGACACGTCTGGATCGTCATTACCAAAACGCTTCTAAAAACGGACTGATGTATTACAACCATCAGAATTTCCTGTTTACCATGTCGACCCGAATCGGGCTGCCGGAAGATCGTTACTTTTCAATACCAACAAATCGTATTTTAAGCCTTCTGGAAAACATTTTCTCCCTTTGGCAGGACAATTGGTACTTTAACCGGAAACAGGAAGAAATTAAAGAAGATATTCGTTTTTATATCAATCGTTATAACGGAAGCGATAAACCGGCCGATATTATGAACGAATCCATTATGATTCGTAAAGGTTGGGCAATCCGTTTAAGTTTGCAATTGTTCAGTTCGCCCGATTACGGTTTTAGAGGACGTAAGATCCGACTTAAAGATGGTACGCTGGTTCCTTACTCTTCGTTCCGTGAAAGAGAAGGCGAAATTGTTTACGGTTCAGATACGTTTCGCATTTCTCCGGAGGAAATTATTATAGGTGCCATGCCAAACCTATCGTTAGGCGAAGGCCGTTATGTGATGCGCTATCTGTCGGATTCCGAACGTCTGGATGGCTTCCTGGCCAATCTGAGCGAGGCTTCCGGTGTGGGACACGTAATTCCGAATTATGAAAAAGCCCTGAAAAAAGGTTTAAAAACCATGATGGAGGATATATTGGAGTACGAAAAGAAAATCACCGAAGAATACACTAAAGATAAGGGAAAAACGGATGAGGAAAAAGCCGCTAAGGCAAAAACATATAAGGAGAAAAAAGAATTATACCAATCGGCTTATCTGTCTTTACAAGGAATTTCAGAATATTGTTTGAATTATGCCCAACTGGCGCGCGAAATGGCTGCCAGCATGAAAAACAATCCCGGACAAGCCTGGGAAAGGGAAAATCTGGAATCGATTGCTTATCGGATGACCAAATTAGCTACCGAAAAACCAGACTCACTAATTGAAGCAGTGCAGTTTATCTTTACCCTACATACTTGTTTACACCTCAACGGCGAACCAACCGCTATTGGTCGTATGGACCAGCTTTTACAACCTTATTACGACAGTAGTAACGAGGCCGAAAAAGCCGAAGCACAGGAAGTTATCGATGCGTTCTATATTAAACTGGACGAGAAAATACAGCAGAACCGTATTTTTATGGAAGACCATCAGCCATTTGGAAATCTGGCTATGGGTGGTGCTTCCGGGCCGTATCCGCAAGGTGCTTCTTTGGGACAATGGATTCAGCAAATTACCGTTGGCGGTACTAAAGTCAATGGCAATCCTGTTTTTGAAGAAACAGAACCGGCTTATAACCATATGACGCGATTGTTTATACACGCTTCCGGACGATTACCACTTAATGCACCTTGTTTATCGTTACGAACCCGTAAAGATATGCCAAGAGAAATCCTGGAAGATGCTGCTCACGCGCTGCTTTCCGGTGGGGCACATCCGATTCTTTTAAATGACGAAAAAATAATTAAAGGACTTCATCACAGCGGCGACGGCGTTGGCGGTAAACTGGGAAGCGAAACCCAAAAATGGAACTCAAATGTAACCGTGGAATCGGCTCAGAATTATGCCTGCGATGGCTGTTACGAACCGCAATTCCCGGGTGAAAACTGGTTTTCACTGGGTGGATTTTCCACCTTACAACCGTTGGAATGCGCGCTAAACCAGGGACGTACGTATTCATCGGCCGGAGAATCCTATTTATTTGGTCAGGTAGTCTCGTTAAATTCCAAACCGGCAGATCAAATCAAATCGTTTAAGGAACTGGTGGACATTTACTTCCAACATTTCGAATGGCTCAACCGTAAAGCTTTTAACGGTCAATTAATGGGATATGGCGCGAATACAAAATTCTGTCCATCTCCTATTCTTAACGTCTTGATGGATGACTGTCTTGCCAGAGGACTTGATTTTTATAGCGGCGGAACCAAATACAACATTTACGGACCTTGCTATATCTCGTTGAGTGCGACGATTAATTCACTGTATGCAATCAAAACAATGGTTTTTGACGATAAAAATGCGGTTACTACATTACCGGAATTACTGGAATGTTTGTGCTGTGACTGGGGTTATAAAATGACCGAACCGTTTATTAGTGATCTGGCCGGAGAATCCCGTATCGCTTCGCGCTCCGATCGATTTAAACGTCTGAGAGAAATCGCTCTGGCACAACCGCGTTACGGACGAGGGAATCCCGATATTGATGCCTTTGGAAATGAGATTGTAGCGGGTATTGCCCGTCGATCGATTGCAACTTTTACCGAACCTTGGCCGCAATTGTATGAAACCATGAAAAATATGGCAACCCGATATGGAACGGAAGAATTCCCTTTCGGACTTCAAATTCAGCCGGGTGTCGGAACTTTCGAAAACCACGTGGAAATGGGTGCCTGGAACGGAGCCAGTGCCGATGGTCGTCGTCTGGGAACTACCGTTGCTTCCGATATGAGTGCTATGCCTAGCCCTGCCGATTTACCAATCGAACATCAATATGCCGGGTTCGAAGAATCCCTTGCCGGTTTTGACGGTATCGGTGCCGAGTTGATGTGCGATGGTGCTCCTACCGATTATAATATCGACGAAGACTTCCCGGCCGAAAAACTGATTCAGGTGATGCAACAATTTGCCAACGGACAATCGTCTAACATTTTGACCATTACCGTTGCTAATCCGGATACCTTTGCCGATGCAGTAGGCTCGCCGGAACAATACGACCTGCTTCGCGTGCGTACCGGAGGTTGGACAAACTTCTTTACTTCGGTGTTCCCTACTATTCAGGATCAGCACCGCCGCCGACCGGTTTCGACACCTGTAGAGGTTCAAAAAGAGAAAAAAATGGCAAAGGGTTGCCCTTTCCATCAACAAATAGAAGAAGTAGAACAAGACGAATAACGTTCTATATTAAAATTTGGGAAAAACACCTCGGAAAATTCCGGGGTGTTTTATTTTAAAGTGGTTTATCGTCTGCAGAAATCTGTTATTTTTGTAGTACAATTGCCTTAGTATGACCCAATACGACCTTTTACGTCAGCATATTGCTTCCATTTGTCCGCTTTCGGATAGCGAATGGGACTATGTATCCCGTCATTTTACCTTTCGAAAACTACGCAAACATCAGTTTTTGGTGCAAAAAGGCGAAATGGTTCCCTGCGAATTCTGGATCATCAAAGGCCTGGTAAAAACCTATGCGATCGATTGCGACGGAAAAGAACATATTCTACAATTTGCCATGGAAGAATACTGGACCAGCGATTTTCAGGCGTTTCAAAATCAGGTTCCCGCCTGTATGTATATGGATTGTATTGAAGATTCGGAGTTTTTCTGTCTGAAACTGGAAGATCGGGAGAAAATCTGCCATGAGATTCCGGCTATGGCGAATTTTTTCAGAATCAAAGCCAATTATGGTTATATCGCGCTACAGCAACGCATTATGTCATTACTAACGGAAACCGCAGAGGAACGGTATAATAATCTGATCAAAAAATTACCCCGACTCATTCAGCGTGTTCCTAAAAAACTACTGGCCTCCTATTTGGGGGTAACCCGCGAAACCCTTAGCCGACTTAAAAGTTAATCAGTGTGATCTACCTCACAAAAAAACGGTGACTTAACTCCTCGCCTAGCGTTTCCCCTATTCGGACATTTGTACTGTTCCTTATGACATTACAAATATGACCGTTCCAAGTTGTTTTATCCGATGTTTTTACAAGTTACTGTGTACTAATTATTATTAGTTCCGATCGTTTTATGCCCGGTTTTAATCGGATGTATGGGATCAAACATAATACTAATGAATCACCTGTTACCCATTTGTGGTAACCCAAACCTATGAAAACAATTCAAAACAATACGGCTGCTATCGCAGTACCTTCTAAATCTAAAAAACTTCCGGCCGCTTTATGGGCCTTAACCATCAGTGCCTTTGGTATTGGTACTACCGAATTTGTAATTGTCGGTCTGCTTCCCACTGTTGCCAACGATTTAAAAACGTCTATTGCCTCCGCCGGCCTGCTCGTAAGTCTTTATGCTTTGGGTGTAGCTGTAGGAGCACCTATATTAACGGCTTTAACCAGTCGTATCGATCGCAAAAAATTATTACTGGGCGTTATGGTACTTTTTATTATTGGTAACGGACTGGCTTCCATTGCGCCTTCTTTTATCACATTAATTCTCGCCCGAATCCTAACCGGATTTGCACACGGTGTTTTCTTTTCGATCGGAGCAACTATAGCCGCCAGCCTGGTTCCCGAAGACAAACGCGCCAGTGCGATCGCGATTATGTTTGCCGGATTAACCGTAGCCATCGTTACCGGTGTTCCCTTAGGAACCTATATCGGACAACATTTCGGATGGCGTGCAACTTTTATCGGAGTAGCGGCTTTGGGAATCATCGGGCTTATCGCCAGTAGTCTTTTAATTCCGGATAGCCTACAGAAAAGCAAACCTTTACAATTAAAAGATCAGTTAAAGGTGCTTAAAAACCCATCGATACTATTGGTCTTAGCGATTACCGCTTTGGGCTATGGCGGAACATTTGTAAGCTTTACCTATATGGCACCACTATTGGAAAACATTTCCGGTTTTTCGGCCGATGCAACCAGCTTATTACTATTGATCTACGGAATTGCCATTGCTTTGGGAAATGTGATCGGTGGAAAAGTAGCCAATAAAAAACCGATTAAAGCACTCATGATCATGTTTGTATTACAAGCCTTGGTATTATTGGTTTTATCTTTTACTGTTTTTAATAAGATCGCAACTGTAACCACCTTGTTTGCCATGGGAATTCTGGCTTTTTCGAATGTTCCGGGTTTACAGCTTTACGTAGTACAAATGGCCGAAAAATACCTGCCGGGAACCGAAGATGTTGCTTCGGCACTGAATATCGCGGCTTTTAATGTAGGTATCGCTATCGGTGCCTTTATCGGTGGACATGTAGTCGAATCGGCACTCGGTATTCAATCCACTCCCTGGGTTGGTGCGGTATTGGTTGCCATTGGATTTTTGGTGACACTTATCAGTTATAAACGCGAAAAAAACAATTGATCTTGGAAACAATTTGTAACATTCATATTCCCGGAAAAATGACCATCGGGTTGGAATTCCCGCTTGATAACGACTGGTCGCCGGAAGGTGAGAAAAAACGCAGCGTTTCCGGACGTCCGTTTGGTATTCCGGATAGTAGTCGGCATACGGAATACATTCAATTGGCGGATCAACTGGGTTATGCCGCGCTTTGGATGCGCGAAGTTCCGGTGTACGATCCCGGTTTTGGCGATGGCGCCCAACTTTTTGATACGATAGCTTATCTGGGTTATATCGCCGGAATCACCCAATCCATTACCCTTGGAACCGCTGCTATCGTCTTACCGCTACACGATCCGTTACAACTGGCTAAAGCGGTTGCATCTATCGAAAATTTATCCGGAAGTCGGTTTCTGTTTGGTGTCGGCCTTGGCGATCGTCCGGTGGAGTTTCCATTGTTCGGATATGATTTTGAAACCCGGGCTGAGCGTTTCGGTCATAACCATGCTATAATCGAAGAAGCCTGGAAAACGCAAAGCGGACTTAGTCAGTATTATGAAAACCTGAATAACAATATCCGGATATTTCCAAAACCGGAAAATCCGATTCCCTGGATTATTGCCGGACGTGCGCAACAAAGTATGGACTGGATTGCCCAAAATATGCAGGGTTGGTTTAATTATCCGCGTCCGTTAGCCGAAACCGCAAACCAGATTATCGACTGGCGGAATGTGCTTTACGACAACAATCAGGCTTCCAAACCGTATATCACGGCTTTCCATCTCAATCTTTTGCCCGATGACAACGCAGCATTCCATCCCTATCGTTTTGGCGGAGCGGTAGGAATCAATGGGTTGCTACCGTTACTCAAAGCCTACGAAGAAATTGGCGTGAATCATATGGCCTTGCATCTTCGAAAATCGGAAACGCCGGTTAAAGAAGCAATCGAACGTATTGCCACAACTATTTTACCTCATTTTAATTATAAAGAACACGATTATGCTATTTAAAAAACATACCCTCGGAAACATCGAATTACAAAACCGTATTGTAATGCCGCCAATGACCCGTTCCCGTGCTGCCAAAGGCGAAGTGGCCACTCCACTTATGGCCGAATATTACGAACAGCGAAGTTCCGCCGGACTTATCATTTCTGAAGGAACTCAGATTAGTCAACAAGGACAGGGATACGCCTGGACACCCGGAATTTATACTCCGGAGCAGATTGCAGGATGGAAACTGACTACCGATGCCGTACATCGCAAAAACGGAATTATTTTCGCCCAGTTATGGCATGTTGGACGGGTGTCCCATACTGCCCTGCAAAAAAATAATGAAGCGCCGGTTTCCTCCAGTGAACTGGTCGCCGATGGTGTAAAAGTGTTTGTCGATCACGAAAATCGCGGGCCGGAACATGGCGTTGGCGAAATGGTGCAACACTCCAAACCAAAAGCACTTACCCAAACGGAAATTCGGGAAATTATATCCGATTATGCCAAAGCGGCTCAAAATGCAAGGGCTGCCGGATTTGACGGTATTGAACTCCATGCGGCTAATGGCTATCTGATCAATCAGTTTATCGACTCACAGGCCAACAACCGAACCGATACGTATGGTGGTTCTCTTGAAAACCGACTGCGATTTTTAAAAGAGGTTGTTCAGGCAATTTCGGATGCCATCGGTAATGAAAAAGTTGGTGTTCGTCTGGCACCATTAACCACACTACAAGGTACGATTGATGATAACCCCGTGGAAACCTATACCGAAGCCATCAAACTTTTAGATCGTCTGAAAGTAGCCTATGTTCATATAGCCGAAGCCGATTGGGAGGATGCGCCGGTGATGGAACGTTCGTTTAAAGAAAGTATCCGGGCCAATTTTACCGGAACCCTGATTTATTCCGGGAAATATACCAAAACCCGGGCCGAAGAAGCCTTACAGGAAGGCTGGACGGATCTGATTGGTTTTGGCAGACCCTTTATCGCTAACCCGGATCTTCCCTACCGACTGGAACACAATTTACCGCTAAACGAACCGAAACGCGAGTTCTTTTTTGGAGGTGGTGTTACCGGTTATACCGACTATCCTTTTTATCAATAACAACGAATACACTTATATAACAATTATACAATATGAGAACATTAGGAAATTCTTCTCTCGAAGTGTCCCCTATCACCTTGGGTGCTTTTGCAATTGGTGGTACGATGTGGGGCGGAAATGAAAAAAAAGACTCCATTGCAGCCATACAAGCTTCAATTGACAATGGTGTGACCAGTATCGACACCGCTCCGTTTTATGGTTTTGGTCTGAGTGAATCCCTGATTGGGGAAGCCATCAAAGGTCGGGATCGCAGTACAATTCAGATATTGACAAAATTCGGTCTGGTTTGGGACGGAAGCAATAACGGAAACGGAGATTTTTTCTTTGAAGCCGATGGTCAATCCATTTATAAATACGCTTCAAAAGCCACTATAATCAAAGAAGTGGAAGAAAGTTTGCAACGTCTGGGAACCGATTATATCGACTTACTGCAATTGCACTGGCCGGACAGTACTACGCCGATATCTGAAACCATGGAAGCGATGGAAATACTGATCCAACAAGGAAAGATCAAAGCAGCAGGGGTTTCCAATTATACCGTTTCCCAACTGGAAGAAGCACAAAAAAGCGTACCTTTAGCTTCCAATCAAGTAGCCTACAGTATGCTAAACCGTAGTATTGAAACAGATTTGGTTCCCTACAGTTTAGATAAAAACATTGGCATCATTGCGTATAGCCCGATGGAACGCGGTTTACTAACCGGAAAATACTTTGCTGGTGGAAAATTAGCGGAAAACGATCATCGTAACGGTTATTTCAACCAATATGACTTGAAAAAAGTGCAACAATTTTTACAAAATATACAACCTATTGCTGATGCTAAAAATAGTACATTGGCACAATTGGTATTACGCTGGACGGTGCAGCAACCGGGAATTACCGCAGTACTTGCCGGTGCGCGAAATGCCGAACAGGCCATTTCAAATGCTCAGGCTCTGCATTTTGAATTAAACCCCGAAGAACTAACTTTTATTACAAACCAACTTCATACTTTATAAATCATGAGAAAATTTTTAACGGTAGCAACCAGTCTGATATTGCTTTTCAGCAGTCTAAATATTGTAGCACAAACAAAAAAAACAGGAACGATGAAAAAGAAAATCTTATTTGTGGTAACCAGCCATGATCAAAAAGGTAACACCGGACAACCTACCGGGTATTTCCTTAGCGAAGTGTCGCATCCGTGGGAAGTATTACACAACGCCGGCTATGAAATCGACTTTGTTAGCCCAAAAGGTGGCAAAGCTCCGGTGGATGGATTTGATTTAAAAGATCCGATCAATAAAAAATTCTGGGATGACAAAGTGTACCATGCAAAAGTGGAAAACACAATGAAACCTTCAGAAGTTAATCCTAAAGACTATATAGCGATACACTATGCAGGTGGTCACGGTGCAATGTGGGATTTACCCGAAAATAAAGAAATCGCAGCTATTGCAACCCAAATCTATGAAAATAACGGAATTGTCAGCGCTGTTTGCCACGGACCGGCCGGTTTGGTTAACATCAAACTGAGCAACGGGAACTATTTAATCGACGGTAAAAAAGTAAATGGCTTTACCAATGAAGAAGAAATTGCTGTTGGATTGGAAAAAGTAGTACCTTTTATGTTGGAAGATCAATTAAAAGCGCGTGGTGCAAAATTTGAAAAAACGGGCAACTGGCAATCGCATGTCGTAACCGATCAACGTTTGGTTACCGGCCAGAATCCCGCCTCGGCCGAAGCTGTCGGAAAAACGGTTTTAGCCGAATTGAAAAAATTATAATCGGATTACCCTATGTTAAGCCTGACAGGTTTGTGAAACCTGTCAGGTTTTTGTGCTTCAAAAAATCCTTTCCTTTTTAATACATTTGTGACAGTATACTAAACAAAGTTTTATGAGTGATACGCTCCATTTACGTACGGTTCAGGTGACCCGCTATATAACCCCTTTACGGGAAGGCGGTTCGCTTCCTGCCCTTGCTGAGGCCGACGATGATTTTAAATATGTACTAAAATTCAAAGGCGCTGGTCACGGCAGTAAAGCCTTAATAGCAGAACTTCTAGGTGGTGAAATCGCACGCGCTTTAGGGCTTCGGGTTCCGGAAATCGTTTTCGCTAATCTTGATGAAGCTTTTGGCCGCACCGAAGCCGACGAAGAAATACAGGATCTCTTACAAGGGAGTCAGGGATTAAATCTGGCGCTACACTTCCTGTCGGGTGCCATTACATTTGACCCCGTTGTCACCGATGTTGACCCACTTTTAGCCTCACAAATTGTCTGGTTGGACGCCTTTATAACCAATGTAGACCGGACTTTTCGAAATACCAACATGCTGATTTGGCATAAAGAGTTGTGGTTGATTGATCACGGAGCTTCTTTTTATTTCCATCATTCCTGGAACAATTGGGAGAATCATGCTAAAAGCCCTTTTGCATTGATCAAAGATCATGTTCTATTACCCAAAGCAACAGAACTGGAACAGGTTGATAAAGTCTTTAAAGAAATTTTAACAGAGGAAAAGATCCGTAAAATCGTAAATACAATCCCGGATGAATGGTTATTATGGGACGATAATCGTGATACTCCGGAAGATCTGAAAGAAGTTTATATACAGTTTTTACTGATCCGAAAAAATAATTCTGAAATTTTTATAAAAGAAGCGCAAAATGCAAGACAAACACTTATATGAATATGCAGTGATCCGCGTTTTGCCTAAGGTTGAGCGGGAAGAATTTTTGAATGTTGGTATTATTCTTTTTTCTAAAAGTGCCCAATACATTGATGTTCGTTTTTCTATTAACGAACACAAACTTCTTATGCTTTCAGACGAACTGGATATTGAACAGTTACAGCAAAATCTGGAATCGTTTCAAAAAATTGCACTGGGCGACAAAAATGGCGGCCCAATTGCTCAACTTGATATTCCTTCCCGTTTTCGATGGCTCACCGCTGTAAGGAGTTCTGTAATACAAACATCCCGTCCCCATCCCGGTTTTTGTGCTAACCTGGATGGTACTATTGAACGACTTTTTACCGAACTGGTTTTATAACATTAATGAGACACACTATTGGAGTACAGATTAATAATCAGTACTCCAATAATTATAAAAAGAATCCCGATTATAGCCGGAAAATCTAGTGACTCATTATAAACCAAGTAACCAATCCCTGAGATCAAAACTATTCCTAAACCCGACCAAATAGCATAAGCAATACCTATTGGCAATGATTTAAGTGTTAATGACAAAAAATAAAAGGCCACTGCATACCCCAAAACGGCCACTACACTGGGCCGCAGTCGGGTAAACTGTTCCGACGATTTTAAAGCACTGGTCGCTATCACCTCAAAAAAAATAGCCATTATTAAAAACAGGTATTTCATTTTCCTTTTTTATGCCCTAAAGATACATTTTTAGTTTGCTACATATTTATATTTATGGTAGTTGACTTTATCCTTATAGTAAAACCGTCATAATATTACTCAAAAACACTCAAAATTACTATTATAAAAAACTGAGTATCTATGCGTGTGTAGAAATACTGCAAAAGTTGTTACAATTCCCTTACTTTGTTTGTGTAATACACTTACTGTTTAGTTTTACGATGTTTTTGGTTTTGTAGTATTTTTTCAGCATCAGGTAAGTCCTTGATTTCAATTAATTTATTTCAGTATTTTTTTTAAGGACTAAACTAAAGTGTATTATGTGGGTTTGTAAGACAGTTAGTTAAACTGACTGTCTTTTCAAACCGCTTTTAGGACTTTTTTCTATTTTAATACTTTTATAAACCGAGCAGTTTTCAAACTTCAATTCCAGTTCGTATTTATAAGCCTAATTTAAACTGTTCGGTTTTAAAAAATGAAACTAAGTTCAAAGTTTCACAGTCAATACATTAGCGCTAACTATCATGACAGTTTTTATAATTTTATTACATCATTGTTAAAATTCAAGGACATAGTCTCAATTCATACCTTTTTAAAAACAAAAAACATCACAAAACATTATTTTTATAACCTTTTTTTATATTTTAAATCAAATAATGTAAAGTAAACAGATAAAATTCACTCCTTTTTAGTAAACATTCGTATCTTTACCAAGCCCCATTTCTTTTTAAAATCTGTCTAAATAATTTTTTAATTATGCCAATTTTAATAAGAACAACATCAAACAACAAGGACTTTAAGGATCTTGTTGCTTTACTGAATCATGAATTAAAAATTAAGGATGGACAAGAACATTCTTTTTTTGAACAATTTAATAAAATAGATAAAATTAAGCACGTTGTTTTAGCATACAAAGAGGACAAAGCTGTTGGTTGTGGTGCTTTAAGACAATATTCTGACGACATAACTGAAATCAAAAGAATGTATGTCCATCCCAGTTTCCGTGGCCGTGGAATTGCCGGTGAAATACTAAAAGAACTGGAACGATGGGCTACTGAATTGTTTTTTTCAGAATGTATTCTGGAAACCGGAAAAGAACATTTAGAAGCTGTCCGTCTATATGAAAAATCGGGCTATCATTTAATACCTAATTTTGGACAATATGAAGGTATTACCAATAGCCTGTGCATGAGAAAGATTATCTTATAGGCATTTTATAAATTGTCTGTTTTTACCATAAAAAAAAGAAGTTTAAAACTTCTTTTTTAACTATTCTACGTCTTAAATTGTCATATGAATCCGGTGTATCGGGATTACTACGCCTTGCTTTAAAATGATACGTTCATCTGTAACTCCCCATATAGTGGTCTCTACTACTTTTTTAGAGACATTGTCTTCAAAATAAATTTTGATTTTTCCATGTTCCAGATTACCCAGTGCCAAAGCACGATTCAGATCTTCTATTCTTCTTTTAATCGCCAATACATCTTCCTCTAAAACATCCTTTTCAGGAAAATTCAGTGTTTCTATTTCTTCTTTGCTAACTATTTCAAAAATTGCATCCATAAGTTCTTTTTTCATTTAATTAAATACTCACATCTATTAACTAAATTAAAAAAAAATACCTTAAAGATTTCATAAAAAAGTATTAAAAAAGCCACAATTTCTTGTGACTTTTTATATATTCCTGATTTATATTATTTTATATATGTTTTATTTCCATTGTCATTGATATAATACTTCCCCCCCCTTGGTCCGGTATATACTTTTTTTCCGTTATAAGTACCCGTTACCTTGTCTTCCGACGCTACTTTTGTTGTTTTGGCCGCAGTAACTTTTTTTGCTTCTGCCGCAGTCGTCTTTTTAGCATCAGCTTTTACATCAGCAGTTGCTTTGGTCGTTTTTTCTTTTACTGCTTTAGTATCATCCTTAACAGCCTTTTTAGTATCGGCAGTTGCTTTGGCCGCTTTTTCTTTTACGGCCTTCGTATCGTCTTTGACGGCTGTTTTAGCCTCGTCTGTTTTCTTTTTGGTTTTAGCCGTTTCGGTATCGGCTTTTTTAGCTGCTTTTTTTACAGCTGCTTCCTGAGCAAAAACAGTTAATGAAAAGACCATTAACAAACTAAAATAAATTGCTTTTTTCATATTTATAATTTTAGATTATTATTCTTTTTTACTTAAAAAAAGTAACTATTAATTATAAAATTACAAACAAAAACACATTTAATTAACAGCTTACATCGTTTTTTTTATTAGAATTTTATTAAAAAAGCCACATCCATTGATGTGGCTTCTTTTATGCTATCGAAAACCAGAATATTAGTATGCTAATAATTCCAATAAATCGTTTTCAAATCGTTGTTTTGGCAGGTATTGATCTTCCAGTGCTTTTACAAATGGAATTGCACTCTCCAAACTTCCTACCCGTTTAACAGGTCCATCCAGATATTCAAAACAATTCTCCATGATCATCGATGATATATCGCTGGCAACACCTCCAAAAAGTGTATCTTCCTGTAGTATAATCACTTTACCAGTCTTTTTAACCGATGCATAAATTGTTTCCATGTCCAATGGTTGCAACGTACGTAAATCGATTAAATCAGCTTTAATTTCAGGATGTTTCGCCAAAGTATCCAAAGCCCAGTGTACACCGGCTCCAAATGAAATTACCGTCACATCGTCACCTTCTTTGATCATGGCTGCCTTTCCAAAAGGAATCGTATAATAGTCTTTTGGCACATCCTGATAAACACTACGATACAATTGTTTGTGCTCGAAATACATTACCGGATTCGGATCGTTGATTGCTGTATTTAAAAGTCCTTTGGCATCGTATGGAAAAGCCGGATATACCACTTTTAATCCCGGTGTTTTAGTAAACCAGGCTTCGTTCGTTTGCGAATGGAAAGGTCCAGCCTGAGTTCCACCGCCGCAAGGCATACGCACTACTACATCGGCATTTTCCTGCCATCTGTAGTGTACTTTTGCCAGATAGTTCACAATCGGGTTAAATCCTGTAGAAACGAAATCTGCAAATTGCATTTCTACAATGGCTTTATGTCCGTTAATCGACAATCCCATTCCTGCTGAAACGACAGCACTTTCACAAATTGGCGTATTGCGGACACGCTCTTTTCCGAATTGTGCTACAAAACCATCTGTAATTTTAAAGGCTCCTCCGTATTCAGCAATATCCTGTCCCATGATCACCAGGTTCTCATGACGTTCCATCGATTGTTTTAGTCCTTGTGAGATCGCATCTACCAAACGAATGTTTTCTACTTCTTCGCTGTGATCAAATGTTTCATGTGTATAAGGTCGGTAAACATCGTTTAGCTCTTCTTCCAGACTTGCCTCAATTTCTGGTTCTGCCTGAACTTTCGCCCAATGTTCATCAATTTCTTTTTTAATTTCGGCACGATATGCCTCATCCATATCCGGTGTCAAAATTCCTGCTTCCGAAAGGTATTTGCGGAAATTATCTACCGGATCTTTAATTGCCCACATATCCATTAACTCCTGTGGTACATATTTGGTTCCACTGGCTTCTTCATGCCCTCGCATACGGAAGGTTTTGAATTCCAATAGTACCGGACGCGGGTTTTCGCGCATGGAAGCAACTAATTCGTCAATCTTAGTATACACTTCCAGAATATTGTTTCCGTCGATAATGTGACTCTCCATTCCGTAACCAATTCCTTTATCAGCCAGGTTTTCACATCTATATTGTTCATTTGTTGGTGTCGACAATCCGTAACCGTTGTTTTCGATCACAAACAGTACCGGTAAATCCCAAACTGAGGCAATATTTAATGCTTCGTGGAAATCACCTTCGGAAGTAGCACCTTCACCAGTAAAAACCGCGGTTACTTTTCCGTTTTTCTTTAATTTATTAGCTAACGCAATACCATCGGCCACACCTAATTGTGGTCCAAGGTGCGAAATCATTCCGATGATCTTATATTCCTGTGTTCCGAAGTGGAACGAACGGTCACGTCCTTTAGTAAAACCATTCTCTTTTCCCTGCCATTGTGAAAACAAACGGTATAATGGAATTTCTCTGGTTGTAAACACCCCTAAGTTACGGTGCATTGGTAAAATATATTCGTCTTTATCCAGAACGGATGTAATTCCTACTGAAATGGCTTCCTGTCCAATTCCTGAAAACCATTTGGAAACTTTTCCCTGACGGATCAGGATCAGCATTTTTTCTTCGATCAGCCTTGGCTTGATTAATTTCTTATATAAATCTAATAGTTTTTCGTCACTTAGATTTTTCCGATCAAAATTCATGATGTTGTGCTTTGATTAAACGCTTCCAAAAGTATAAAAAAATAACCGTCGCTAATGGAATTGTTATCAAAATATTTTCCCAAATTATTAGGTTCGTACGGGTAATTACCCAACCCTACCTCATTGTTGATAACTTTATAAATTTTATCTAAAAATTATTATTTACCTTTGTTTTATAATGGTTTCACAACCAAAAAGTTATTAACAAAATTTTTAAAGATGCAAAACATTCCCAGTGTTGACTTGCGTGATTTCCTATCGGACGACCCGGTACGTAAACAAAAATTTGTAAATGAAATCGGAAAAGCCTACGAAGACATCGGCTTCGTAGCATTAAAAGGTCATTTTTTAGATGACAAATTAGTTGATGAACTTTATGGTGAGGTTCGTAATTTTTTTAGCTTGCCACTTGAGGTAAAAGAAAAATACGAAATTCCTGGAATTGGCGGACAGCGTGGTTATGTTTCTTTTGGAAAAGAACATGCCAAAGGAAAAAAAGAAGGTGACTTAAAAGAGTTCTGGCATTTTGGTCAGTATGTTGAAAACGACCCGAAACTGGAAGCTGAATACCCTAAAAATGTGGAAGTTGCCGAACTTCCTAAATTCAACACGGTAGGAAAAGAAGCTTATCAGATGTTGGAAAAAACCGGAGTATACGTTTTAAGAGCATTAGCGTTATACCTTGGACTGGATGAGTTTTATTTTGATAACTACATCAAAAACGGAAACAGTATTCTACGTCCGATCCACTATCCTCCTATTACACAGGAGCCAGAAAATGCCGTTCGTGCTGCAGCACATGGCGATATTAATTTGATCACCTTATTAATGGGTGCGCAAGGTAAAGGATTACAGGTTCAAAATCATAACGGCGAATGGATCGATGCCATTGCTGAGGAGGATGAATTAGTGATCAACGTGGGTGACATGCTTTCCCGTCACACCAACAACAAACTAAAATCAACTATTCACCAGGTGGTAAATCCACCACGTGAATTATGGGGAACTTCCCGTTTTTCGATTCCGTTTTTTATGCACCCGATAAGCGAAATGCCACTTAACTGTCTGGAAAACTGTATCGATGCCGAAAATCCAAAACGTTATGACGATATTACCGCTGGTGATTTCCTATACGAACGCTTGGTTGATTTGGGCTTAATTAAAAAATAATCCTTATTTTTATAAAATCGTAAAAGACATTGGGTTTTACACTCGATGTCTTTTATCTTTTACAACCTTTTGAAAGGCAATAATACATCGACTGATTTAGCACTATGGCAAAGAAAATAAGCAGTTTGGAAGATTTGGGTGGATTCGTTTTTTCCACCAATAAAGATTTTGAATTTAATACCGAGTCCGAACAGGAAGAAACCCTATCTGCCGGTCAGCAAAAACTGGAAGCCCATCTCGACAAAAAGAACCGGGGCGGAAAAGTGGCAACCATCATCAAAGGGTTTGTTGGTAATGACGACGACCTGAAGGCACTTGCCAAACAACTCAAAACGCTTTGCGGTGTGGGTGGCTCCGCAAAAGATGGTGAAATTATCATCCAGGGGAATTTCCGTGACAAAATTATGGATTTCCTGACTAAAGAAGGCTATAAAATAAAACGCGTAGGCGGATAATAAAATACATATATAATGACAGCAATTAAATCATCTGAATTAATTTTAAATCCCGACGGTAGTGTGTACCACTTAAATCTGAAACCGGAAAACATCGCTACCGATATCATTTTTGTAGGCGATCAAAACCGGGTTTCAAAAATCACCAAACACTTTGATACCGTTGAATTTTCGACACAAAAGCGTGAATTTAAAACCGAAACCGGTACCTATAAAGGTAAACGCCTTACGGTTATGTCTACCGGAATCGGCCCTGACAATATTGATATCGTAATGAACGAACTGGATGCGTTGGTTAATATCGACCTCAACACCCGTATGATCAAACCGGTGCTTACTTCCTTAAACATTGTACGTATCGGAACATCGGGCTCTTTACAATCCGATATTCCGGTTGACAGCTTTGTAATGTCCGAATACGGCTTAGGACTGGACAATATGCTCCGCTCCTATATTATCGATTCGATTTCCGAAACAGCTATTGAAGATGCTTTTATAGCGCATACCGATTGGGACATGCGCAAGGGTAAACCGTATGTCATCAAAGGCAGTGAAAAACTGGCTCAGAAAATCGAAAGTACCGAAATTCATAAAGGATTTACCGGTACCGCAGGTGGTTTTTACGGTCCACAGGGACGCGTATTGCGCCTTCCGATTCAGGACGAAGCACTAAACGCCAAAATGGACAGTTTTAACTATAACGGTACGCGAATGACCAATCTGGAAATGGAAACCGGCGCTATATATGGACTTTCCCGTTTATTGGGTCACGAGGCCTTATCCCTTAACGCAATCATTGCCAATCGTGCCGATGGTACTTTTAGCGAAGATCCGTATAAAGCAGTCGATGCGTTGATTTTATATACTTTAAATAAACTCGCAGAATAAAAATGTATACGCTGGCTTCGCAACTTATCGCAGAAATCACGGCTTTTGAACGTCAGTTTCACGAGGGACATATCTCCGGTTTTGAAGTAAAATCAGCGGAGTCCATTTGGTCTAAAAAAGAGCTACTGGGTCACTTGATCGATTCAGCACGTTATAATCTGGAACGTTTTACGGAAATTCAGTACGCTGAAAGTCCGTATTCGGTTCGTCCGTATAATCAAAATGAACAGGTTAAAGCCAATCAGTACCAGCAGCGCGAAAGCACTGAGCTTTTGTTACTATGGCTGACCTTAAACCGACAGATTGCTTTTGTCATGCAATGTCAGACAGCAGAAACCTTAGCGTTATCCTTGCTTTTACCAGATAAAACGACCTCGGATTTACGCTTTTTAATGACCGATTATATTCATCATTTGCAACATCACTTAATCGAAATCAGAAAATGAAACCCATTATCACCACCGACAGACTGATCATCCGGGAATTACAGCCCGATGATGCCGCAGGTATTTTCCGATTGGATTCCAATCCTGCTGTTCATGAATACCTGGGAAAATCGCCTATCACAACCTTAGAAGAGGCACAAAATGCCATTTCCTTTATTCGAAAACAATATGAAACGAATGGTATTGGGCGTTGGGCGATGGTATTAAAGGATTCGAATGAGTTTATCGGTTGGACCGGTCTTAAATTGATCAACACAGAAGAAGTGAATGGTCACCGGAATTTTTACGATCTTGGTTACCGATTGGTTCAGGAGCATTGGCGAAAAGGTTATGGTTTTGAAGCCGCCAGCGCCTGTTTGGAGTACGCTTTTTCGGTTATGAAACTGGAAAAAGTATATGCTTCTGTCGAAAAGGGAAATATCGGCTCTAATACGATATTACAAAAACTGCAACCCGCACATACGGAATCTTTTCTGGATGACGGAGTCGAAACCATCTGGTTCGAGTTTCAAAATAATAAAATCGGCAGCTAAACCTGCTGATTTTTTTTTAGAATCTCCACACCATTCAAATAATCCGACGGGCGTTGTCCTAACAATTTATAAAACGTATTACTAAAGGTCGGAATACTATTATAGCCTACGGCTACAGCGACTTCACTAACCGGCAATCGTTTTTCCAACAGTAATTCGATCGCTTTTAGCATTCTTCGGATGGTAAAAAACTGAATAAACGACATGCCCATATCTTTTTGAAACAAACGGTATAACGAACGTTCGCTAAATCCGAATTTTTCGGCCAATGTGGAAAAGAAAATGGTTTCATCAAGATGCTCATCCAGATAGGTGATCACTTTTAATAGCCGTTTGTCTTTGGCAATCGGTAATGCTAATGGCAGGTTGGTTTCGCAAATCTCCGGTAAGATCGCCTTAATGGCTCTTGCAATAAAATAATTACGGCTTCCTTTTTTTAGATTGCCATTCCAACGGTTGGTAAACAACATCATTTGCAATAACAAATCGTTAACCGGATAAATCCCTTCATTATTATAAAAGGAATGTTCGTTTTTGTCGACCGGAAAATACAGGTTTCGCATCATTACATTTTCCGAACTCGGATGGATACTGTGTTTGATAGTATCCGGAATCCACATAAAATGGCGCGCCGGCAGAAAGTAGGTTTTGGTTTCGGTAGTCACATATACCAATCCGCCTTCGGTATACAACAGCTGTGCTTTTTCGTGTTTATGCGTCGGAATCAATAATTCGCCCATCAGGTCGTGATGACAATAAATACTGTTCTTATCCGTGTCTACATCCTTGGTATAATACTTCTCTACCTTTAGATTTTCCTTTTCCATGCTGTCTGAAATGAATATTTTTTTGGCTTATTACGATAATTCGCTACTGGATTATTTCTTTAAAATTGTAAACTAAACCAATAAGAATAAAAACAAGTAAATGCTTTTGTTATTAAAACTTTATTTTTTGGTTTAATTTTTTATCAAAAAATCATTTTATGAACCCAGAAAGAATTCAATTTCAAAAATACAAAGACAAAGTGATTTCCGCCCACCAGGCCGCTGCTTTTTTTAAAGATAAAATGGTAGTCGGTTCCAGTGGATTCACAAAAGCGGGCGACAGTAAAGCGGTTTTACCGGCTTTTGCGTTGCGCGCCGAACATGAGGATATCGGGATTACCCTGATTACCGGTGCTTCCCTTGGTCATACTACCGATGCCGATCTGGCCAGAACTAATGCATTGTACAAACGAATGCCCTTCCAGGTCGATCCGGTTATGCGGGGAAAAATCAACAACGGAGAAATTCTATTTATTGATCAGCATCTTAGCGAAACGGCCGAATTACTGGAAAACAAACACCTTCCCCAATTGGATTTTGCGATTATAGAAGCCACGTATATTGACACCAACGGGCATATAATCCCAACAACTTCCGTTGGAAACTCGGCTACTTTTGCCCATCTGGCCGACAAAATCATTATTGAAATCAACACCTCTATTCCATTTGAATTTAAAGGAATACACGATATTTTTATTCCAAACCACTATCCTAACCGTGATGTGATCAACATTACGGCTTCCGACGATCGCATTGGTTCCGATGTTATCCGTATTGACCCGGATAAAGTGGCCGGAATCGTTTTTACCGAAATCCCGGATAGTCCGGCGCAAACCACCGCTCCGGATGCCAAAACCACGGCCATTGCCAACCATTTACTGACCTTTTTTGAAAAAGAGATACAAAGCGGGCGTTTAACAAAATCTTTGATGCCATTACAGGCCGGTATCGGTAAGGTGGCCAATGCGGTATTGTCGGGGTTGGCTAAAGGTGATTTTGAAAATCTGGTGATGTATTCCGAAGTACTACAGGACAGTACTTTCGAACTAATGGATACCGGCAAAATGACGTTTGCTTCGGCTTCATCTATTACCGTTTCGGAATCCTGTTACCAACACATTTTAGCCAATTTTGATCAATATAAAGACAAAATTGTCCTTCGTCCGCAGAATATCAGTAATTCCGCAGAAGTGATCCGTCGCCTGGGTATTATCGGAATCAATACGGCTATTGAATTTGATATTTATGGTAATGTCAATTCGACGCATATTTCCGGAACGAAGATGATGAATGGTATTGGTGGTTCGGGTGATTTTGCCCGTAATGCCTACCTGAGTATTTTCGTAACACAGTCGGCTTCAAAAGACGGAAACGCTATTTCCCATGTATTGCCAATGGTATCCCATACCGACCATACGGAACACGACGTGGACATTCTGGTAACCGAACAAGGTCTGGCCGATCTACGCGGACTGGCACCACGGGAACGCGCCAAAGTGATCATCGAAAATTGTGCCCATCCCGAATACCGCGAACAATTACAGGATTACTACAACAGAGCCTCTGAACGCGGCGGGCATACGCCACATATACTGGAAGAAGCGTTTAACTTTCATACACGATACCTGGAAACAGGCACCATGAAACAAAATTGCCTTGTAACCTGCGAAGGGTAAGGTAACATTTGTGTTGTTTTCTTTGTTTATTTGCGAAAACTTCCCCGATAGTAATTTCTAAGTTATTATACGGGGAATGTTTATTTTTAACCCCTTCTTATCGCAAAAATTTATTTACTCTTACTATCTTAGCAATTAATTTTTTCACATGAAAACAATTCGAATTGCAGGAGTACCCGAGCACTTTAATTTACCCTGGCATTTATGCATTGAAAACGGCGAATTTAACGAGGTGGACATCGATTTACAATGGACTGATGTACCCGAAGGAACCGGAAAAATGTGTCAGATGCTCCGCGATAACGAAACCGATATCGCTATTATTTTAACCGAAGGCATACTAAAAGATATTTCGAATGGTAACCCAAGTAGTATTGTACAGCTTTATGTACAATCACCTTTGTTATGGGGTATCCATGTAGGCGCGCAATCGGCTTATCAAAAACTGAGCGATCTGAAGGGTAAAAAAGTGGCAATCAGCCGGATCGGATCGGGTTCACAACTAATGTCGATCGTCAATGCTAAAAACGAAGGCTGGGATACGCAGAACCTTCCTTTTGAAATCGTAAACACTATAGACGGTGCCGTTACAGCACTTACCAATGGAACAGCCGATTATTTTATGTGGGAACGTTTTATGACCAAACCATTGGTGGATAACGGTACGTTCCGTCATCTGGGGGATTGCCCTACGCCATGGCCGTCGTTTGTGATTGCCGTTCGCAATGACGTATTGGCAACCAACAAACATGTGATTGATCAAATCCTGGAAATTATCAATACCACCACCCGCGAGTTTAAAGAAATTCCGAGTATCGACCGAACACTGGCCAGTCGTTTTAATCAAAAAACGGAAGATATACAGGAATGGCTACAGCTAACGCGTTGGTCGCAAAAAAAACCGGATAAAAAAACCTTTGAAAAAATTCAAAATCAATTATTCGATTTAAAAATAATCGAAACCAAAGCTGCTTATGAATCCGTCATAAAATAAGTATTTACAAGCCATCGCTAAAAAATGACTTTGTCCGAAAAAAACAAGATCCAAAAAATAAAAGAAAAGCTTTCTTTGCCAAAGCCTTGGGACAATGTTGTCATTTTTTTCCTGAATATACTGATCACTATTCCGATATTTATTATTGTTCATCAGAATATTATCGACCCGGAATGGTTTTTACATATCGATCGGGTATTGCTTTTTATTGTCATACTACTGGTCATTCAATTGGTATTACGGATGCTTAAAACGGTGATCATTATTTGTATTTTTCTGTATTTACTGGCATTGATCTGGGGAACCTTGTTTGGTGGCTACGGTTTTAATTCGGTTTTTGAAGATTATCGGGCCATGATCTATACCATGTCGGACGACGCTAATCCACAGGATATTATCATAGCCAAACTGCTTCCGTTTCCGAATAAATCCAAGATTATCGACGCGGTGGATTATACCAATCCGAAGGTTCGGAATTTTGCCTTAAAAGCCACTACGTTACATTTCCAGGATGTGAAAGGATTCCGTGAATACCGTCAGACAATTCAGTGTTTTGCGGTTTTTGCAGAGGTCAAAAAACGTTGGAATTATGTCAACGATCCGAAAGGACGGGAATATATCGCTTCGGCCAGTGAGTCGTTACAACACTTTTCGGGCGATTGTGATGATCATGCAATTTTGATGGCCGCATTGATCCGCGCTATAGGCGGTACCCCGCGAATTATCCATACCGGTGGTCATTTGTATCCGGAAATGTTAATTGGAACCAAAGCCGACCTTGAAAATGTAATTTACCTGATCAAGGAAGTGTTGTTTAAAGACGAAAGCAGAGGAAAAGAAATCAATTATCATATCGACGAACGCGGTCAAATCTGGCTCAATCTGGATTATACCGCCAAGTATCCCGGCGGTCCGTTTATGTCGGAAGAAATTTTAGGGGAATTAACGTTTTACTAATTACCAGTTGATTTCCGGTTTGCCTTTCTGCTGTAAAAACGCATTCGCTTTACTAAAATGTTTGTTTCCAAACCATAGTCCGCGATTGGCACTTAATGGCGACGGATGTCCGGTTTCCAATACAAAATGACGACTTCTGTCGATTTTAGCACCTTTTTTTCTGGCAAAACCACCCCAAAGTAAAAAGACTACGTCCTGTTTTTCGTCGGAAACTTTTTGAATCACAGCATCGGTAAACGTTTCCCAACCCTGGTTTTGATGACTACCGGCCATGCTTTCCCGAACAGTTAACGTAGCGTTTAACAACAATACGCCCTGATCGGCCCAACGTTCGAGATTACCGCTTTTTGGAAACGGAATTCCAAGATCGGTTTCGATTTCTTTAAAAATATTGAGTAATGACGGTGGAAAAGCAATACCATCGTTTACCGAGAAACACAAACCATTGGCCTGATTGGCGCCATGGTATGGATCCTGTCCAATGATCACAACTTTAACCTGGTCGAACGGGCAACGATCGAATGCAGCAAAAATATGACTCCCTTTTGGATAACAACAGGTTTGGGCATATTCCGTTTTTACAAAATGAATTAATTTGTCAAAATACGGTTTTTCAAATTCGGCAGATAGTACGTTTTCCCAGGAAGGATGTATATTTACTTGCATTTTATAATTTTTTACCAAAAATAACACTTTTAGCTAACTTTTAGCTTTAACGATACCGCATCTTCTTTGTAAATTTGCAATTCAATTTAAAAAAATGATTTCAATTACCGATAAAACCCTACAGGATTTAGAATTTAAAACCATACTGGAAACCATTTCGGACTTGTGTAATACCGAAACCGGAAAACAGAAGGCGCTTGAGATTATCCCTTTCAAAACTGAGGAAACGCTAATGGATTCGCTATTGCAAACATCCGAATACGTTGCTTCTTTTACCAATAATAATGTAATCCCGAATCACTATTTTGATGCGATTCACCACGAAATAAAATACCTGGCTATTGAAGATAGTTTTCTGGAGTTGAGCGGCTTTCGAAAGATTAGTGCGCTTTCCGACACTTCCAATACGCTGATTCAGTTTTTCCGAAAATTCGACGATTATTATCCGAAATTAAACCTTCGGGCATCGGAGGTCGAACTGACGAAATTCATTATCCAGAAAATTGATGAGGTAGTCGACAAATACGGCGAAATTAAGGACAATGCCTCTCCGGATTTAGTCGAAATTCGTCGTAATATAAATCTGGTTCGCGGAAAAATCAATCAGAGTTTTGGCGCAGCTTTGTCCAGCTACAATAGCATGGGCTATCTGGATGACATTCGGGAAACGATTGTGGATAACCGTCGCGTTTTGGCCGTATTGGCCATGTACCGTCGTAAAGTTAAAGGAACCATACTGGGAAGCTCCAAAACCGGAAGTATCGCCTATATCGAACCGGAAGCCACCTTGCGTTATTCGCGGGAACTAAGCAATCTGGAATATGAAGAACGCGAAGAAATTACCCGGATTTTAAAACAGCTAACCAATGCCATCCGCCCGTATATTCAGCTTTTAAAAGACTATCAGGATTTTTTGAGCGCTATCGACGTGGTCGCGGCGAAGGCAAAATATGCCTATAAAATCAATGGTTTGCTTCCGAAAATAACAACAGAGAAAAAACTGTATTTCCGCGAGGCTTTCCATCCGATTCTGTATCTGAATAACAAACAGAAAAATGCGCCAACCTATCCGCAAACAATCGAATTGACGCAGGAAAACCGGATTATTGTCATTTCCGGACCCAATGCCGGCGGAAAAAGTATTACCCTTAAAACGATCGGATTATTGCAATTGATGTTACAAAGCGGTATCCTGATTCCGGTACACGAACGCAGTGAAACGTTTTTATTTGACCGTATTCTGACCGATATTGGCGACAACCAATCCATCGAAAACCATTTGAGTACGTATAGTTACCGGTTGAAGAATATGAATTACTTTCTAAAAAAGTGTAACGCCAAAACCTTATTCCTGATCGATGAATTCGGAACCGGTTCCGATCCGGAGCTTGGTGGTGCTTTGGCCGAAACTTTTCTGGAAGAATTCTACCACCGTGAAGCCTTTGGTATTATTACCACGCATTACACCAATCTGAAAATACTCGCAAATGAACTGCCTTTTGCCACCAATGCAAATATGTTATTCGACGAAAAATCGCTGGAACCGATGTATAAATTACACCTGGGTCAGGCCGGTAGTTCCTTTACGTTTGAAGTGGCGCAGAAAAACGGCATTCCATATGGTTTGATCAATCGCGCAAAAAAGAAAGTCGAAGGTGATAAAGTCCGCTTTGACAAGACGATTGCCAACCTGCAAAAAGAGCGTTCCCGACTGGAAAAAACTTCTCAAAACCTAAAAGAGGAAGAAACCCGGGCGCGCGAGGAAAGCCGAAAAATGGAAGGCATCAATACGAAAATTCAGCAAAAACTGGAAAGCTATCAGGAATTGTATGATTCCAACCAACGTTTGATCTATATGGGTCAGAAAATGGACGATATTTCCGAAAAGTACTTTAATAACAAAAATAAAAAAGAACTTATCGGTGAATTCCTGAAAATGGTAGAGATCGAAAACTCCAAGCGTAAAAAAATTACGGTTAAGGAGAAAAAAGCCAAAGAAGCGGTTCAGAAAGAAATTATCGAAGAGGTTAAGGAAAAGGTTGAAGTGATCCGAAAAGAGAAAAAGGAAAAGAAAATAAAAGCCATTCAGGAAGAAAGCAACAAACCTAAAATTCCATTAAAAGTGGGCGACCGCGTTCGTATGATCGACGGTAAAGCCGTAGGAAGCATTGATACCATCGAAAAGAATAAAGCGACGGTCAATTATGGTATTTTCACATCCAAAGTTGCTCTGGATAATCTGGAACTGGTCGAACGCAAAAAATAGAATATGAAAGGTTTACCCCAAGACAAAAAGATCGTGCTTTTTGACGGTTTCTGCAACTTGTGTGATCGTTCGGTACAGTTTATCATTAAACACGACAAAAAAGACATCTTTCGTTTTCTGCCGTTGCAATCGGAACTGGGACAGCAGGTGATTCGCCATATCGGTGTCGATACCTCCAAAACCGACAGTATTATTCTGTATGAACCCGGAATAGCTTATCATTATAAAGCCGATGCTGCGATTTCGATTGCCAAAACCATCGGTGGCATTTATTCACTATTTGGTTTGTTTAGCTGGCTTCCCAAACCGATTTCGAATGCCGTTTACGATTACGTGGCTAAAAACCGCTATAAATGGTACGGTAAAAAAGACCAGTGCATGTTACCGAGTCCGGAAATTAAGGCTAAATTTTTATAACCTGATAATTATCATCATTTTACCGCTAATTTAAAGTTAGATTTGGGTAACTAAATCACTTAAAAATGGCAAAGCTTTTTATTTCCCTGTATTCCTGGTCCGTCGGTGCCTTTATTATGATTGGTATCTTTTCGTTCGTCATCTTTTCATTAGTCGCATCTATTTTCCTGATGATGAACAGCAATAAAAAGAAAAAAGAGCGGGACTAGCATCGCTATCCCGCTCTTACAAATACAAATCAGAAAAAATAATTATTATTTTTTGACAATCTTTTCAGTTGTCACACCTTTATCTGTTGTGATATTCATAAAATAAATTCCGGAATTTAAATCGGCAATATTAACCTGAGCTTCCGAAACTGCATCAAATTTTACAGTTTTTACCGTTCTTCCATTGATATCGTTGATTGCAATCTGGTTCACCATAACGTTGGCATCGTTTGCAACCGTTACTACATCATGAACCGGATTCGGGAATACTGTAAATTTCGCTTTTGAAAAATCGTTAGCAGAAGCCGTTACTTCTGTAAGACCGTTTAACGTTAACGTTCCGGTCCAGATACCTGCTGCTCCTTCTCCATCGTAACCATGACCTAACCAAACGGTATACGTTGTTCCGTCGAAACTAAGCGGTGTATCCAATACAATTGTTCCTGTTACAGGAGTTCCTGGCTCGTCCGAATCACCATCATCCCAGAAATAGCTCTGGTCTGCATATAAATCGTCGTACCCTCCAATTTGCAATAATCCCAATGAATTAATATCGCCATTAGCCGTAACATATACTGTAAGATCACTCGCATACGTTTCCATGGCAGAATCGTTAAGGATAGCATTCATCGTAACACTGTTTAGCGTCCCGGTGAATTCTCCCGGCTCATTAAGCTTATAAAACATAAAGCTTTCGATTGCCATATTGTTAAAAGGAACCGTTACCGATTGTGCGAAAGTTGTGTTTATTGATGCCAACACAAGGCATAAACAAAGTAATGTTTTTTTCATTATAATTGGTTTTGTATTACTAAAAGTAAAATTAACCATTAAATTTTAAGGAAAAAACAACACAAATGTTAATTCAAAATAAATACAACCTTCCGTTAACACACACAAAAAAACCTTAATATTAACTTAAGGTTTTAAAGAAAATTCATTTTTTTTACTAATTTTTCACTTCCTAAGGAAAAAATCTAATAGGACAATTGCAGCCATAGCTTCGACAATTGGTACCGCACGCGGTACTACACAAGGATCGTGACGTCCCTTACCCTGCTGTTCGGTTATATTTCCTTTATTATCAAGAACTTCCTGCTTTTGCATAATCGTAGCCACCGGCTTAAAGGCTACCCGAAAGTAAATATCCATCCCATTACTAATTCCTCCCTGAATCCCTCCGGAAAGGTTGCTTTTAGTGGTTCCATCCGAATTATACAGGTCGTTATGCTCGCTTCCTTTCATTTTGGCACCACAAAAACCACTACCATATTCAAACCCTTTTACCGCATTAATCGATAACATCGCTTTTCCCAGTTCGGCATGCAGTTTGTCGAATACCGGCTCGCCCAAACCGATCGGTACATTTTGAATTACACAGGTAACAGTACCACCAACAGTATCTCCTTCTTTTCGGATTTCTTTAATATACGCTTCCATTTTTTCGGCCGTCGCCTGATCCGGGCAACGTACCGCATTACTTTCTGTTAATGAAAAATCCAGCGCCTGATACGGCTTATCAATAAAAATATCGCCAACAGACGATACGAATGCATTGATTTTAATTTCCGGCATGGCTTGTTTGGCGATCGCTCCGGCTACTACCCGACTCGCTGTTTCACGAGCTGAACTACGTCCGCCGCCACGATAATCGCGGATGCCATATTTTTGTTCGTATACATAATCGGCATGACTCGGACGATACGTGTCCTTTATATGGGAATAATCGTCTGATTTCTGATTCGTATTCGGTACAATAAAACCGATTGGTGTTCCGGTTGTTTTTCCTTCGAAAATTCCCGATAAGAATTGTACGGCATCTTCCTCTTTTCGTTGGGTTACAATAGCCGATTGTCCCGGTTTACGGCGTTGCATTTCTTTTTGAATGGCTTCAAAATCCAAAGCAATCCCAGCCGGGCATCCGTCAATAATTCCTCCTAAAGCTTCTCCATGCGATTCCCCGAATGTAGTTATTCTGAATAATGTTCCGTATGTATTTCCTGCCATAACGCGTATTTTTATACAAAAATAAACTTTTCTGATCGCACAGCAATACTAAACTTTTCGTAAAGAACTAATAATTATTTAATGTTTCATTAAATTTTTAATAACAACAAAAGGGTTTATTTGTTAAACTTAAATTTCAATTCCTTGAAAAAGAGAAGCGTTGATATTGTTGTTATCTCCGATGTACATTTAGGTACTTATGGCTGTCATGCAAAAGAATTACTGAAATACCTGAACACGATCAAGCCCAAAACACTAATATTGAATGGTGATATTATCGATATCTGGCAGTTTCGAAAATCCTATTTCCCAAAATCCCACCTTAAAGTTGTAAAAAAATTACTGGATTTTTCCTCCAAAGGGACGCGGGTTTATTATATCACCGGCAACCACGACGAGATGTTACGGAAGTTTAGCGATACCACAATGGGGAATTTTTCCATAGTCGACAAACTGGTTTTGGATTTACACGATAAAAAAGCCTGGATTTTTCACGGTGATATTTTTGATAATTCCGTACATCATGCCAAATGGATCGCGAAACTAGGCGGTATTGGCTACGATTATCTGATTTTGCTAAACCGTTTTATCAACTGGTGTCTGATAAAAATGGGAAAAGAACCGTATTCCTTATCAAAAAAGATCAAAAGCAGTGTCAAAAAAGCCGTTAAATTTATCTCCGATTTCGAAACGACTGCAACTGATCTGGCCATCGAAAAAAATTATGATTATGTGATATGTGGTCATATCCACGAGCCTAAAATTGTCGAAAAAGAAAACAAAAAAGGAAAAACACTCTATCTGAATTCCGGTGACTGGATTGAAAATCTGACCGCGCTGGAATACAATAAAAAAAGATGGAAACTGTATCAGTATTCTCCGGAAGCGGCACAAGCCGAAGAAGAGGATGATTATTTTGAACAGGAAACCCAATTAAGCCAGGAATTATTATCTTTAAAAATACTAATGAAAGGTTAATATTTTAACATTTTTTAGTACATTAGCTAAAAGATTTTACTAAATGATTTTAAGATACATCCCGGCCCTTTTGGGTGTTTTGCTACTTTGCTCCTGTTCTTCCTCTACTGAAGAATCAACAACGGGTAGTACACCTTCCAATTCTGATTATTTTCCACTATCGACCAATAATTACTGGACGTATACCGTCGATACCATGCGGGATTCCCTTTATATCGCAAACGACACACTGATTGCCAGTACACCTCATAAAAAATGCAAAGCCAAAGATTTTCCAGTTGGATTTTATTCCAATTCTTTAAATAAAAACGGAATTCGTAAATCCGGCGACCAAATATTAGCTTCCGGAACCTTCGATCTGGAAGCTTTTACCGGACTCCCTATCGCGATTAGCCTAAATAATTTTATTATTTTTAAAGAAAATGCTACCGCCGGACAAGCATTAGGAAACGTTACCGGAACCTTACAACAAACCGTTCAGGATTTACCGTTAACCATTCAATATAAGGTCACTAGCATCGCCGGAGCCACGCTCCCAAACTATACTTCACCTAACGGTGATCCCTATACCAATGTAAAAGCTGTTAACACAATCATAAATTTACAGGTCTCAACCGTTTATTTTGGCATACCTTTTGTAGTCTTACCTTCACAAGACGTTCTTGTTTCTACGCAGTATTTCGCCAAAGACATCGGTGTGGTGCATACCAATACCAATTTACAGTATGCATTGAGTAGTGGTATTCCAGCCGGAATCCCTTTACCAATACCGAGTTCAGGCAATCAGACGCAACAGGAATTCTTAGATGATTATCATATTAATTAAAAAAAGTTACCCTGCCATACAATAAAATTGTTTGTTAAAATAAAGCCGACAATTATAATAATAACCAAACAGCAGGGTTATATTGTTAAAATTTTTTATATGAAGAAACTATTTTTATCTGCCTTCATGTTAATGGGATTAGCATTTGGCACACAAGCACAGGAAATTTCTAAAAATGCTTTAGGTCTGCGTTTAGGCGACAACGATGGTTTTGGTGGTGAGATCTCCTATCAGCGAGGTCTTTCTAAAAATAACCGTTTGGAAGTCGACCTTGGATGGAGAAACAGCAAGCATGTAGATGCCTTCAAACTTAGCGGTTTGTACCAGTGGGTTTGGAACATCGACGGTGGCTTTAACTGGTATGCCGGTGTTGGTGGAGGAATCGGAAGCTGGAGTTATGAAAATGACTACCATGTAGATGTAAAAGACAGCGGTACTTTTGTATTTGCTGCCGGTGATATCGGTATCGAGTATGTATTCGACATTCCGTTACAGATTTCATTAGACTTCCGTCCGGAGCTATACTTTAACGACGATTACAGAGGTGATAACTTCGGTCCGGATATCGCATTAGGTATTCGTTACCGTTTCTAAAAATAAAAAAGGGCTGTCAATGACAACCCTTTTTTATTTTTCTGATTTATTTATGCAAAATCTTCCAGTGCTTTGCGATACAGATTTTCGTAAAGCGGGAGAATATTCATAATATCAAACTCCTTGGACGCTTCGAGCGCATTCTTTTTAAAAGTCAGTAGCTTCTCGTCGTCTGATAAGATTTTTATCGCATTGGCAGCCATTTCCTGTACATTCCCAACATCGCTCAGGTAACCCGAATAACCGTCTTTGTTTACTTCCGGTAATCCGCCCGAATTACTTGAGATAATTGGTACACCACAAGCCATTGCTTCTAACGCCGCGAGACCAAAACTTTCGGTTTCCGACGGTAACAGGAACAAATCGGAATAACATAAGATCTTATCGATTTCACTGCTGTTTCCAAAGAAAATCACTTTGTCGGTAATTCCCAGGTCTTCGCATAATTTTTCGGCCACTTCTTTTTCCGGTCCGTCGCCAACCATCATTAACTTAGATGGGATTTCTTTTTGAATCTCGTTGAAAATTTTCACCACATCCGGGATGCGTTTCACTTTTCGAAAGTTACTGATATGGGTAATAATTTTTTCTTCTTTGGTCGCCATTAACGAACGATGGCAAGGGGAATTTTCATCGATTCTGTTTTTATCAATTTCGATAAAATTCGGAATCACCATAATTTCTTTTTTGATATCAAAAAGTCGGTAAGTTTCATCTCGTAAACTTTCCGAAACCGAAGTCACCACATCGGATTTATTGATACTGAAACATACGGCCGGTTTGTAAAACGGATGGTTTCCAACCAGCGTAATGTCCGTTCCGTGTAAGGTAGTCACCATCGGGATACGGATTCCTTCGTCTTCCAGCATCTTTTTAGCCATATAACCGGCATAAGCATGCGGGATGGCATAATGTACGTGTAATAGTTCAATCTTATGCAGTTTTACCATGTCGACCAACTTACTGGACAAGGCCAGTTCGTACGGTTGGTAATGAAACAAGGGATATTCCGGTACGTGTACTTCGTGATAATGGATATTAGGATTCAGCAAGGCCAATCGAACCGGCTGACTATACGTTATAAAATGAATTTCGTGACCTCTCCTGGCGAGCTCCAAACCCAACTCGGTTGCCACTACACCACTACCTCCAAAGGTAGGATAACATACTATAGCAATTTTCATTTTTAGTTTTTAAAAGTGAACTAAAGTACTGCAAAAAAGTAAGGTAATCCGGATTTTTAGATAAAATTAACGAAACGAAAAAGTTAGCGTTTCAGCATCGTTTCATAGCGCGTAATCCAGTCTTCCACCGTCATCTTGGTAAAAAGTTCTCCTAATAGTTCATATGGAATGGTCTCCATTTTTTTAAAACGGATACAACTTTTTCCCATATCCAATTTGGTTTTTACATGTTTGGGATATTCTCCAACAAACCAATCGTATAAATCTTTATCGGCATAAATTCCCATATGGTAAATGGCGATAAAATTCTTTTGAGAAGCCATACCTAAAAACGGAAGCGGTTGTTTCGGATCGCAATGGTATCCATTCGGATAGGTTGTATGCGGAACCGAATAGCCAACCATGCCATAGCCCATCCCTTCCTGAAATCCTTCCGGAAGACTCTCTTTTATGATGTTTCTTAATTTGATCATCGCCGGTTTACGATCGTCTGGTAACGAATCGAAATAAGCATCAGGAGTGGTTTCTTTTGATTGCATAAGGGTATTTTTTGATGGTTTAGTCAGTAATCGCTTCGTAAATCACTTTCTGAATATCTTCACGGATATTTTCTTTTGAAAGTTTGTTCACCGCACTTTCCGGGTAGGTTCTGTTGGACAGGAATACATAAACGATATCTTTCTCCGGATCGGCCCAGGCCATCGTTCCGGTAAATCCGGTATGCCCGAAACTGGTCATCGATACACAACCACAGGTTGGTCCTTCTTTTCCGAGTTGCGGTTTGTCAAATCCAATTCCTCTACGATTTCCTTCCTTACAAAAGGCACAATTATTAAACTCATCGAATGTCTTTTCCGAAAAATACTGATGGTTTCCATAGTTTCCTTTTTGAAGATACATCTGCATCATTTTGGCCACATCGATGGCATTGGCAAACAAACCGGCATGTCCCGCTACGCCATCCTGCATCGCAGCACCCATATCGTGTACATAACCCTGCACTTTCGTATAACGGAAATAGTTGTCTTTTTCGGTTGGCGGAATGATATCCATATCCATTTTACGCAACGGATTATAGGTCATCGTGGCCGATCCCAATGGTTTGTAAAAGGCCTTATCACTTAAAACATCCAAGGTCGTATGGTTGGTTTTTTCCAGATAATCTTTTAGAATGATAAACGGAAAATCACTGTATTTATATTCTTTTTTCGGTAGTAGCTTACTATCTGCGATCCTTTTTACAATCGTATCAGAATAATCTTTACGCAAATACAGGTTTTCGGAAACCTGAAGCGGGAAATCCGGCGAATAGGTATAGCGATAGTATTTTTTAGATGGATGTTTGGTACTGTCTAACGTGGCCTGATAAAACGGAATCCACGCCTGCAAACGCGCCTGATGCGTCAACATATCTTTTAAGGTGATGTTCTTTTTGTCGGTATTCGCAAAAACCGGTAACATGTCTCCCAATTTGGTATCCATGTTGATCTTTTTCTTATCGTACAATTGCATGATATTCGGTAAAGTCGACAGGATTTTGGTTAGCGATGCCAGATCGTATACATCCTGATTGGTCACTTTATCGGTGTTTTTATAATCGCGGTATCCGAATGATTTCTGGTAGAAAACCTTACCATGTCGCGCGACTA
Source organism: Flavobacterium sp. WV_118_3 (assembly GCF_039778605.1). Lineage (NCBI taxonomy): Bacteria > Pseudomonadati > Bacteroidota > Flavobacteriia > Flavobacteriales > Flavobacteriaceae > Flavobacterium > Flavobacterium sp. WV_118_3. The sequence goes on from NZ_CP156060.1 coordinate 1,753,466, forward strand.
CAATCTGCAGTCCCGGTGTCATTTTGCCATCGATGGCTTTTTGCGCCAGTTTATCAATCTTTGCCAATATTGCCGGGTTCATTCCTACATTTTGCGGTGTCGTAAACGACAAGCGATTCATTTTTTGCGTCTTGAGACCGTCGTTTACTTTAAATGAATTGCTAATTGAAACCGGTAGTTTTCCTTTGGCTCCGACTCCTCCAAAAATAACTTCAGCCGCTACGGTTTGTGCAATATCGTTGTTTTGATACGCCAATACTACGTTTCTGAATACACTGAAATCATCGATGGCTAATAATGTATACGGTTTAGCAAAAACGGTTAGCGTTACATTATGATTGGAAGCAATCAGGTTGAGCATCGACAATTCTTTTTGGGTAAAATCGTGCTTTTTCCAGGCACCATCTGCTTTATGGAAACCTACAATTACTTTGGTATAATTCCGCAGTTGTTCCAGCATTAAAGGTACCGTATCCAGTGGAATATCCGTGACTGGCGCGTAGGTTCGAAGTGTATTTAAAAACGTTTCGTTTTTATCGTCGCCTAATTTTATATACGCTATTCGTTCGTTTTCCAGATCACCAATTGGCAATTCGTTATCGGTATTTTTTAAAACCGTAACGGCATTTTCGTATAACTGGTAATTCAAATCGTCGTATTCCGGCGCATTCAAATCTTTAACCAAATTGTTTAAATCGATTGGCTTGTAATGATTCAATCCGATTCTGTATTTGTATTTCAGGATTTTTTTAACCGAATACTCGATTCTTTCGTCTGATAATATTGAATCGTTATACGCCTGACAGAATTTTTCGATCGCCACCGGTACATTTTCGGCAAACAATAAAATATCATTCCCCGCTAAAAAAGCCTCCAGATCGATATCGCCCGGTTGCTTGAAACTACTCGCGCCTTTCATGTTGAGCGCATCCGTAAAAATGAGTCCGTCGAAATCGAGTTTCTTTTTCAACACATTGGTTACAACTTCATAGGATATCGAACTCGGGTAATTCGGTCGCGGTTCGAGACTCGGCACGTTTAAATGCGCTACCATCACACTGGCCAATCCTTCCCGAAACAGTTTTTTATACGGGTAAAACTCGACATCTTCGAGTTGTTCCCGGGTAGCATTGATCAACGGTAAGGTATAATGCGAATCGTTTTCGGTTGCTCCATGTCCCGGGAAGTGTTTTCCGGTCGCATAGACATTTTCACTTTGGATTCCTTTCATCAGGGCCAAAGCTCTTTTGGTTACGTTTTCTTTATTCTCCCCAAACGAACGGTTTCCAATAATCGGGTTTTTCGGGTTGGTATTGATATCCAAAACCGGAGCGAAGTTAAAATGCAAGCCCATTCGTCTGGCCTGAATGGCCATTTGTTGTCCCATTTTTTCGATCAGCTTTAAATCCTGAACCGCACCCAATGTCATATTCCACGGATAACGATAGGTAGAATCCAGTCGCATGCTCAATCCCCATTCGGCATCAATCCCCATAAATAATGGCACTTTTGCTTTCGACTGGTAATAGTTCGTCAGCTTTGCCTGTCGTACCGGACCACCCTGAAAAAAGATCAATCCTCCCACGCCATAATCGGTTACCAGTTTTTCGACCGATTTAACATGAGCGGCATCTTTATTTGAGTAGGCCGCAACCATAAACAATTGCCCTAATTTTTCTTCGAAATTCAGGTTGTTATAAATGCTATCCACCCAGGTTTTCTCTCTTTCCTCTGAATAGTGGGAAACAGGTTTGGGGCTTTGTGCAAAAATAAACGGACCAATTAATAACAGTAGAAAAACCGGGTATCTCATTAACTTAATTTTTTAAATAAATAAAATCATCACGCAACGTTGCACGTGATGATTTTAGATGCTAGTATTTTTATTTCTCGTTTAGAAGAAGCGACTATGCCAGCTTTCACTAGCCGGAACTTCCCAAAATTCCTGCCACTCTCCCAGTGTATTCACTAAATTATTAAAAACAATAGTGTTACCGGACACGGCTTTTTCTTTGGCCATCTTCTTAAACTCAATCAACGGTTTGTGGGCAATAAAGTCACCTAAACGAAACGTTACATTCATTTTGTCCAACAAGTCGATTTCGTATTTCTTTTCCAGATCCTGTATAAACTGAACCGACGCATCAATCGAACAACCTGTTGCTGCTTGTTTCTCCTGGTTAACCGTTAAAATGATAAAACGGTTGTATTTGGTGATAAAAGAAGCTTCCAGACCGGTTCCATGAGCGGCCCAGTTGGATACAAATTCTTCCAAAGCGACTTCAATTTCCTGCATTTCATCGTCGCTAAGTTTTCGGTTGGCCTGATAAATCCAGATTCGGGATTCTTCAGGCATAGTATCAAAAGGTACGTACATAATTATAAATCTTTGGCATTAGCAATTAATTCTGCCACGTCCATTACCTTGATCTCGTGTTCTTTTTCTTTGAATTTCACACCGTCGGTCAACATGGTATTACAGAACGGACAGCCGGCTGCTATGATTTCCGGTTGGGTTTCCAGCGCATCTTCGGTACGCTCTACATTAATATCTTTATTTCCTTTTTCAGGTTCTTTAAACATCTGTGCTCCTCCGGCTCCGCAACAAAGTCCGTTGGCACGCGAACGTTTCATTTCCACTAATTCCGCATCCAGTTTCTGGATTAGCTCACGTGGTGCTTCATAAACATTATTCGCACGTCCTAAATAACACGGATCGTGGAAGGTGATTTTTTTACCTTTAAACTGTCCGCCTTCGATCGTTAATCGTCCGTCGTCCAAAAGGGATTTTAAAAACTGGGTATGGTGGACCACTTCGTAGCTTCCGCCCAATTCCGGGTATTCGTTTTTGATAGTATTAAAACAGTGCGGACATGCCGTTACGACTTTTTTCACTTCGTAGGCATTCATCACTTCAATATTCATCATCGCCTGCATTTGGAACAGGAATTCGTTTCCGGCTCTTTTTGCCGGATCACCGGTACAACTTTCTTCCGTGCCCAATACGGCAAAGGATACGTTGGCCTGATTTAATATTTTTACAAACGCTTTGGTTATTTTTTTCGCTCTATCGTCAAAACTTCCCGAACAACCGACCCAAAAAAGGACTTCCGGCTGTTTTCCCTCTGCCATCATTTCGGCCATTGTAGGAACTACTAAATTTGCTGACATATCTTTTATACTAGTTGCAATACTGCAAGGTTTGTTTTTTAATTAGTTTTCGTCTTTCCAGTTCAAACGGTCCATTTGGTTGTACTGCCAAGGTGCTCCGTTGTTTTCGATGTTGGTCATCATACTGTTTAATTCCATCGGCGCGGCACTTTGCTCCATTACCAGGTAACGACGCATGTCCATGATGATGGAAAGCGGACTGATGTTTACCGGACATTCTTCCACACAGGCGTTACAAGAGGTACAGGCCCATAGTTCTTCCGTTGAAATATAGTCGTTTAACAATGATTTACCGTCCGGCACAAATACGCCTTTATTGGTATCAATATTCTTCCCTACTTCCTCCAGTCGGTCGCGGGTATCCATCATGATCTTTCTTGGTGACAGCTTTTTACCCGTTTGGTTTGCCGGACATGACGACGTACAACGTCCACATTCGGTACAGGTATATGCATTTAGCAACTGAACCCAGTTTAAATCCTGAACATCGCTGGCTCCAAATTTGGAATGTACCGGTTCTTCTCCTTCCGGTGCTGCTGCAAACGGATCAGCATTCGGATCCATCATTAGTTTTACTTCTTTGGTAACCGATTCCAGATTATCAAACTGTCCCTGTGGTTTTAGGTTGGCAAAATAAGTATTCGGGAAAGCCAATAGAATATGTAGGTGCTTCGAATAATACAAATAATTCAGGAAGATCAGGATTCCCACAATATGCAACCACCAGGCTGCTCTTTCGATCAATACCACGATGTTTTCGGAAATTCCGTTAAAGATCGGTGCGATAAATTGCGAAACCGGAAAAGCTCCCGCCTGATTGTAATGGCCTACGCCTAGTGTCTGTAAATGCAAATCGGCCGCATTTAAAACCAGAAATAAAACCATCAATACCGTTTCGAAATATAGAATATTATTTGCGTCACTTTTTGGCCATCCGGTTAAATCATTGCTGATAAAACGTTTTAATTGGATGATATTTCTTCGGATATAGAACGTTGCAATAGCTACAATTACTAAAAAAGCTAATACTTCGAACGAACCGATCAATACATTATAGAATCCGCCCAAAAAGGAGAAAACACGGTGGGTTCCGAATAAACCGTCGATCAGGATTTCCAATACTTCAATATTGATAATAATGAATCCTAAATATACTATGATGTGTAAGATTCCGGCAACTGGTCTTTTAACCATTTTCGATTGTCCTAAAGCAATCATCGCCATGTTCCGCCATCTTTCCTTCGGATTATCGGTACGATCAACATCCTGTCCTAATTTAATGTTACGGATTAGTTTTTTGACGTTCTGCACAAAAAAACCGATTCCTAAAACAAGGATAATGGCAAATAGTATATTATCTAAATAACTCATATAAAGTATAGATTAATGCTTATTGTTTTTGTTCTGTTGTTGTTTTCTCTTCTTCCGGCGCTACATAAGGAGCTGCTTTTTTTCCGAATAAAGAAAAATGTACATATCGTTTCGGGTTTAGCTTCATGTCGCCTAACAATAGTTCCAGTTGCTTGGAAGCGCCTGCCAGATTTTTGTACATGGCATCGTCTTTTAACAATTTCCCCATAGTTCCTTTTCCGGACTGTAAGTCGTTCATGATCTTGTCGACATTAGCCAATGTGCTTTCCAGGTTTTTAACCGTTTTACCAATGTTTGCTTTCGCTAATGAATCGGACATCTTAGCAAAATTAGTCGATACTTTATCAATATTCGTAATCGTATGATCCAATTTCCCTTTATTGTCTGCCAGTAAATGGTTTACATTTACCGAAGCCGCACTAAAGTTGGTCAGCGTTTTGTTTAATTCCGCCAGACTGTTTTTTAAGTTCGCCTGTGTTTGCGCGTCCATTACATTATTAATGTTGGTTAGCAATACATCGGTACTTTCCAGAACTTTATTCAATTTTTCCTGAATCGGTGCCAGTTTATCTTCCAGTTTGGCTGTTAATCCCATTTTCACATCGGCTTGTAAATAGTCGCCGGACTGTGCTATATTGGTATCTTTGAAATTCGGAAGGATTGCAATTTGCTTTCCACCGATAAATCCCGGTTCGTAAATACTGGCTACACTCGATTTCGAAATCGCAAAATCATTTTTAATTTGCATTTCCACCAGTAATTTCCCGGTGTTTGGCTGGATTTCGATAGCGGATATTTTCCCTACTACCAATCCGTTTATCGTTACGGCCGCCGAAGGTGATAAACCTTCTACGTTATCATATACAACATAAAATTTACGATTGGAGTCGAATAGATTTTTTCCTTTCAGAAAACTATAACCCCATAAACATACCACTATAGAGGTAATGACTAAAATTGCTGTTTTAACTTCTCTAGTTATTTTCAAAATTCAAATATTTAATGAGCAAAATTAAAAATAAATATTTTACCTACAGTATTATTTATTTTAATGCTTCCTGGATACTAATCTTTTTACCATCCTTAAAGGCCACGATAAAGGCCGATGTAAAGCCTTTTTCTTTCGCTTCGTTTAAAAGTTCTTTGGCTTCGGAATGCTCTTTTACTTGTCCATAGTAATATTTAATAATGGTCTTATCTTCTTCCATCGAAATGTTATTCAGCCCTTTAAAGTTGCTTGGTGTTAAATCCAACTTTTTACCACTGGCCGAAATCTGTACTTTAAACACTACTCCTTTTGAAGATGTAACCGGTTTGATTTCTTTTTTAATTTCTTTTTTAATTTCTTTGGTAACTTTTGTGGAATCTACCTTAACTACTTTGGTATCTTTTTCTTTTTCCCGTTCTTTTTCGACTGTTTTAGACGGTGTTGGTCTTTCGTCTCTTCCTACGGAAACACCCGGTACGAAGTATTCTTTCTTATAACCGGTGATAGCATCGGCGATGGCTTTGGCCAATTCTTCCTGACCGTTATCCGAACTCAAATACGATCCTTCTTCTTTATTGGATACGAATCCCATCTCGATCAATACGCGTGGCATATAGATTTTACGCAATACCAGGAATCCCGCCTGTTTTACACCACGGCTTTTTCGTCCCAATCCGTTTTCGAAACCATCCTGAATACGGGCAGCCAAATCAATACTTTGTTCGATATATTCTTCCTGTAAAAGTGTCATTCCGATTAACGATTCCGGAGAATTCGGGTCGTATCCGTCGTATTTCATTTTATAATCGCTCTCCATCGTAACCACGGCATTCTCTTTTTTCGCTACTTCAAGGTTGGACGCGTTACGGGTAACCCCCATTACATAGGTTTCGGTTCCGGAAGCTGCCAGATTTTTATTGGCATTACAGTGAATGGATACAAAAATATTAGCATCATTTCGGTTCGCAATGTTGGCTCTTTCGTCCAATTCGATAAAAACATCGGTCTTACGGGTGTAAATCACCTGTATGTTAGGGTCTTTTTCCAATAATTTCCCTACTTTTAGTGCTACGTTCAGGGCGTTGTTTTTTTCAACATAGCCGTGATAAACGGCACCAAAGTCATTACCACCGTGTCCGGCATCCAAAACAACCTTAAATTTTGTATTATTTTGAGCAAAAGCAGTATGGAAAAACAATAGTAAAAAAATTGGTCTTATAAAATTAAACTTGATGTTCCCTCTCATTGTCTTTGATATTTATCGATATTGGTTATAATTTTATTAAATGCTTATTTTTGAGAAAAAATATATGTAAGTTTGAACCGTCAAAAATTGAGCCATATTTTTACAAAAATAGTATTAAAACCTTTGCGTACAAACTTATTTCATATCGTTTTATTGTCATTTTTTCTTCTCGTAGGAAAACATGAAATCTATTCTCAGGAAAACCGGTCCTTAACTAAAAACATACCCGCTGAAAAACAGAAAGATAGTATCCATCTGAACCCTGACAGTTTAAAAAAACCGACTGTCGAAACCAAGAACGATACTATCAAAAAAAAGAAGTCCTCTATTGACGGTATTGTGAAGCGTAAAGCAAAAGATTACGAAAAAATTGATCAAAAAAAGAAACAACTAACCCTCTATAACGAGGCCGAATTATACTATAAAGACATCGAATTAAAGTCCGGAATCATCGTATTAGACTATGACAAAGACGAAGTATATGCGGGACGAATCAAAGACAGTTTAGGAAATTACACCCAATTCCCCTATTTTAAACAGGGACAAAACGTAGTCGAACCCGATTCAATTCGTTTCAATTTTAAGACAAAAAAAGCCAAAATTTGGAACTCCAGAACCGAGCAAAGTGATTTCCGTATCAAAGCAGAGGTTTCCAAAAGAGAAAATGATTCGGTGTATTTTATGAAAAATGCCCGTTTTACCACTTCAAAAAATATCGACGATCCGGAGTATTATTTCCTGGCGCGAAAAATCAAATTTGTACCCGGTAAAAAAGTAGTTGTTGGTCTTACCAATATGGTTATCGCCGATGTACCAACTCCTTTAGGATTGCCTTTTGGTTATTTTCCGATGAGCGAAACATCCGCTTCCGGTTTTATTATTCCTTCCTTTGGTGACACCCGTGATCGGGGTTATTTCCTTCAGAACGGTGGTTATTATTTCGCTTTAAGCGATTATTATGACCTTGCGGTTTTAGGGGATTATTATACCAACGGAAGTTATGCCCTCCGATTTGAAAGCAGTTATGCCAAACGCTATGCTTTTAACGGACGGGTAAATATCCGTTTCGAAAATCAGATTCAAAGCGAAAGAGGATTTCCCGATTATACCAAACGACGCGAATACAACATTCAATGGTCGCATTCTCAGGATTCCAAAGCCAGTCCTAATTCCCGATTCTCCGCATCGGTCAATTTAGGTAGTAGCCAGTATTTCCGTAATACGTTAAACATGCTTAATGTCGGTTCTTCCCTGAATAATAACATGAGTTCGTCGGTTTCCTATTCGCAGACCTTACAAACTATTCCTCAGGTGAACTTTTCGGTAACCGCTACGCACTCGCAAAATACCAATACGGAAATTATTGATATGACGCTACCTACTTTTCAGGCTAGCGTGGATCGTATTTTTCCGTTCGCCAAAAGAGACGAACTTAAAAAAGGAATCTTTAAAAATATCAACTTCCAGTATAATCTTAGAGCCGAAAACAGAATCCGTACTACCGATTCCCTGTTTTTCTCCGCTCAAATGTTCCGGGATTCCAAAACCGGTTTCCAACATAGTATTCCGATTAGTACCAACTTTAAAATATTCAAGTTTTTTAGCGTTACCGCTGGTACCAACTATAACGAAGTATGGTATTTAAAAACCATCAGTAAAGACTTCGACGCTTCAAAAAATACAGTTGTTACTAACGACATCAACGGTTTTGACGCCTATCGTACCTATAACTTTACCTCCAACATCGGAACTACTATTTACGGTACGTTTAACTTTGGAGATGATAAAAAAATCCAGGCCATTCGTCACGTAATGCGTCCGAGCGTTTCCTATTCCTACCTACCAAGTTTTAGCCAGTATTATGATACCTATGCGATCGATGCTACCGGAACGACACGTGCGGATTACTCGCGTTTCGAAAACGGAATCTTCGGTGCTCCCGGAAGAACCATGGCAAACAATATTGGTTTTACGTTAAGTAATACTTTCGAAGCCAAAGTACGCGATAAAGACGAAACCAAAACGGAACCGAAAAAAGTGATGTTGTTAAACAACCTTAACTTTTCCACGAATTACAATATGGCAGCCGACTCATTGGCATGGTCGCCGGTAACTATTTCCGGAGGAACACAGTTCTTTAACAATAAAATGAATGTCAACTTTGGCTCTACACTCGATCTATATGCGATTGACAATGCCGGCAGACGAATCAACAAATTTAATATAGACAACGGAGGTAGCTTGTTTCGTATGACCAGTGCCAATATTACTATTAATTACAGCCTTTCCAGTTCCGATTTCGGACCAAGTTCAGATAAAAACTCAAAAGCTAACGATCAGAATGTTATGAACGGAGGCCGTGGCGATGATTTATTCGGACGCGCTACCGACCTGAGCGATAACAGACATAGTTTGTTTAAAGACAAAGAAGACGACGGTAAAGACAAATTTAAAGGGTTTTACCAACTGGCACTCCCTTGGGACTTACAATTTGCCTATTCCCTAACCTATGGAAACAGCAATCGTGAAAACGAGATTGTAACCAATTCCCTGATGGTTTCCGGGAATATCGACTTAACCCCGCAGTGGAAAGTTGGAGTTTCCACCGGATATGATTTTGCCCGAAAAGGAGTAAGCTTTACGCAGTTCCGTTTCGAAAGAGACCTTTTAAGCTGGAGAATGAGTTTTAACTGGGTACCATTTGGAACGTACTCCTACTGGGGCTTTTTTATCGGAATCAAGTCTTCTGTTCTTAGCGATATCAAGTGGGATAAACGTAGTCTTCCGGATCGTCGTTTACGATAATCATTAAAAAACACAATAGCATGAAACAGATTATTTTTACCGAAAATGCACCGGCTCCAATCGGTCCATATAACCAGGCTGTACTGGTAAACGACCGTACTTTATATACTTCCGGGCAAATCGCTTTGGATCCGAAAACCGGTGAATTGATCACTTCTTCCATTGAAGTGGAAACAAAACAGGTTATGGAAAATATGAAAGCGGTATTGGAAGCGGCTGGTATGTCGTTTGAAAACGTTGTGAAGACGACTATCTTTATTAGTAGCATGAACGATTTCGCAAAAATAAATGGCGTTTACGGTGCTTATTTTAACGAAAAAACCGCTCCGGCACGCGAAACGGTTCAGGTGGCTTGTTTGCCTAAAAACGTTAATGTAGAAATCTCTATGATTGCTGAGAAATAGCCTTTATCAATAATTCGGCTGTAGCCTGATTGGTAGCCAAGGGCACATTATGTACATCACACACCCTTATGAGCATGTTAATATCTGCCTCATGAGGGTGTTTTGCTAAAGGGTCTTTAAAAAACAATACCATATTGCATTTTCCTTCCGCCACGCGTGCCGCAATCTGCGCATCACCTCCTAAAGGACCAGATAACATTCGTGTTACCTTAAATCCTGCGTTTTCCGCTTTACTCCCTGTTGTACCGGTTGCGATAAGTGTTATTTCATCCGATTGCAAAAAGCTTTTGTGTTTGTTTAAAAACTGAACCAGATCGGCTTTCATACCATCATGCGCAATAACTGCTATTTCCATTTTATACTGTGTGATAATTAATTAATCCGTCTATCGGTTTACGGTATACATTCCCTAGTGTTAATCCGTTTTGTGTAAGGATTTCCTGAAGTTCACTTTTTAAATAATAGGCTATTGATCCGATAAAATGTACCGGTATCGTTTTACAATTTTCATATTGCATAATATAATGATCTACGAAAAACTGCATTTCTTTTACGATAATCGCACGAATAAATTCATGGTCTTTATGCTGAATGAGGAACTTCGCAAAAGTAGCCAGATAGGCATTCGGATTGGGTACCTTATAAAAATTATGCTTAATCACATCCGGATCCAGATCGTATTCTTTTTCAAATTTTTCAGTCAGTTCTATTGGCATCGTACCAAAATAATACGCACGGATCAGGTGGCGCCCAAAACGGTTTCCGCTACAATCATCCATAGCGATATACCCTAACGACTGTACTTTTTGATGCAATTCTTTTCCGTCGAAATAACTGCAATTCGATCCCGTACCCAATATACATACAATTGCTTCTTCACCTCGCGGCGTGGTCGCATATACGGCCGCATAGGTGTCTTCGTGTACTACAACTTCCGCATTTGGAAAATATTCTCTAAAAACACCGGCCAGAAAATTCTTCATACGGTCGGTTCCGCAACCGGCACCGTAAAAAAACAAATGGGTAACCAGATCCCTATTATGCGAAATATCAAAACGCTGTGACATTCGTTCCAACATCTCTTCTTTTTCCAGCACTTCCGGGTTTAACCCTAAGGTTGTCACCGTAAACTGTATATTTCCTTTGTTATCCAATGCAATCCAGTCGGCTTTTGTTGAGCCACTATCCACTACTAATCTCATCCTGTTGTGTGTTATTCGTCTTTTATAAACCTTTTAATCGTTTAGTGTCGGCTCCATTTTATTAAAGTTTAGCTTACTGTTTTTCTGACTATAGCCAAAATAGATAGCCAGTCCAATCAACAACCAGATTGTAAAATAAATCCAGTTCCATACGCTTAGTTCCGCCATCATATACAAACAGCACACTAATCCTAAAAGCGGAATCAGCGACAAGTTCTTTCTATACGCCCAGACGGTTAATCCGATCAATACGATAAAAAAGATCCACATCGGGATTTTATGCTGAAATAAAGCCAATCCGCTTTCATATTTTACCGAGTCTTTTATCGGTAATCCGGCAACCATTTCTGCATATTTACCGGCATCCTCTTCTTTATAATTACTTAGAATATGTTCTAAATCCTGCGTTTCCTTAGCGATATGCGCTTTATCTCCCTGTAATAACTGATTGTATACTCCGGTGGCTTCTTCTTTCGTTAAAGCCGTTACTATAGCCGACGGTTCGTTAACCTGCGGCACATTGGTAATAAAATCCATTGTCGCTTTTTGATTCACCGTAAAGGCAAATACCAAACCTGCAACTACCAATACCGGCGCAATATATTTCGCATTGATATAGGGTGTTTTAAACTTTCCTCTCGGAATGTCTTTTTTATCCTGTAATACCAAAACACCGGCACAAACCAATACGAAAGCAAACAGGGTTCCGATACTACACAAATCGGTTACCATTGTCAGGTTTAAAAATAAAGCCGGTATCGCTACTACAAAACCCGTTACGATGGTGGCATAAGAAGGTGTTTTGTATTTTGGATGTACTTTCGAAAAACGCTTTGGCAATAATCCGTCGCGACTCATACTCATCCAGATTCGCGGTTGTCCCATCTGAAACACCAACAATACGCTTGCCATCGCCACAACCGCACTTACAGCGATAATACCGGACAACCATTTCAGGTCCAGTTTTTCAAATACAAATGCCAGCGGATCGCCCACATTCAATTCTTTATAATTCACCATTCCGGTTAATACCAATGCAATTACAATATATAGTATCGTACAGATTACGATGGCCCACATCATTCCACGTGGTAAATCCCGCTGTGGATCCTTACATTCCTCTGCTGTCGTTGAGATGGCATCAAATCCAATATAAGCAAAGAAAACCGCCGAAACACCTTTTAAAACGCCATTAATACCATTGGGAGCAAACGGATTCCAATTTTCGGTATCCACATAAAAAACACCTACGGCAATAACCAATAAAATAATAGCCAGTTTAACGACCACCATCAGGTTACTGGCATTACGGGATTCTTTCATACCGCGGTATACCAGCCCGGTAATAATTATGATGATCAATAGTGCAGGAAGATCGGCAACAAAGTGAAACGACCCGATAACCGGTGACGTCGTCCAGGCCTCATGAGCCGCCTGTAACGCGGCACTCAGATTTTCAAAGGACTTTCCGCCCTGCATTAATGCGGTAGCTTCGGCATAACCGTTGGAAGCCGTCAGGTAATCCATTTGTATCCATTGTGGCAGGTGTATGCCACCACTTGCGAGCAGCCCGGTAAAATAGTCACTCCAGGAAATCGCAACAGTAATATTTCCGATCGCATATTCCATGATCAATGCCCAACCGATAATCCAGGCAATCAATTCACCAAAAGCCACATACGAATAAGTATAGGCACTTCCCGAAACGGGTACCATTGACGCAAATTCGGCATAGGCAAAAGCAGCAAATCCACAAGCCAGCGCCGTAAAGAGGAATAAAAAGATAACGGCCGGACCACCGTCGGAACTCGCCTTTCCAATCGTACTGAAAATCCCGGCTCCTACTATGGCTGCAATTCCAAATGCGGTTAAATCCCTTGTCGTTAAATGCTTACCAAGGGCTCCGTGACCATCGGCTTCATTCTTTTTTACCTGCTTTAATATGGCATCAACGGATTTTTTTCGAAATAAATTGGAAAAACTCATAAATTATTTTGTGCGTAATCGGTTAGTTTTAGGATTATTAACAATAAATTAAACCGTAATTTTTTTTTCTGCTAATAAAAACAAATATATAAAACCAATTTATAAATTGTCGGTTCTCTGGTAAATAAAGTAACAACCATAGATACAGATAGATTTTATTTATATTAAAATAAAAAATAATAATCAAAATTAATACAAAGGTCCACTCAGAATTGGCTACTTTTGTACTGCAAAAAAATAATAATCTTTAAAATTCATTAAAATTATGTCATTAGTAGGTAAAAAATTTCCAAGCATTGCAATTGACGCTATCTCCGAAATGGGTGATAATTTAAAAATCAACATCTTCGAAGAAGCAACTAAAAACAACAAAAAAGTATTATTATTTTGGTATCCAAAAGACTTTACTTTTGTTTGTCCAACTGAATTACACGCCTTCCAAGCTGCTTTACCTGAATTCGAAAAAAGAAACACGATCGTAATCGGGGCTTCTTGCGATACTAACGAAGTACACTTTGCCTGGTTAAATACACCAAAAAATAACGGTGGTATCGAAGGTGTTACCTACCCGATCTTAGCGGATACAACGCGTAACCTTGCTAACATCTTAGGTATTTTAGATATCGAAACAGCGAATTACAATGACGAATTGGATACGGTTATTATCGAAGGTTCTAATGTAACCTACCGTGCTACGTATTTAGTAGATGAAACCGGAAAAATTTTCCACGAAAGCGTAAACGATATGCCTCTTGGTAGAAACGTAAACGAGTACCTACGTCTTATCGACGCCTATACACACGTTCAGACTAAAGGTGAAGTTTGTCCAGCTAACTGGGAAGAAGGAAAAGAAGCGATGTTTGCTACCAGAGAAGGTGTTGCAAACTACTTAAATAACTAATTCTTAAAAAAAATTGCTATGTTAATTGAATTAAATGAAGATAAACTACAGGAGTTAGTGAGTGCTAACGAAAAAGTAGTGGTACAATTTTCTGCTTCCTGGTGTGGAAACTGCCGTATCATGAAGCCAAAATTTAAAAAACTGGCTTCCGAAAAAGAAAATATCACTTTTGTATTGGTTGATGCCGAAAATTCGCCGGAATCCCGAAAACTGGCTAATGTGAGCAACCTGCCTACTTTCGCTACTTTCGTTAACGGTGCTTTGGTCAACCAATCGCAAACCAATAAAGCAGAAGTGTTGTCGGAATTGGTAAATGAAATCGCTTAATTATGAAATTACCTGTAATTAAACAACTTACACAATTTATCGAAGAGAACGACCAGGATTATATCATCGAAACCATCGAAGTACTGGAAGCCTTAACCGAAGTTCCGTCGTTAAAAGACGAAGAACTGGACGTAATCGGAGAGTTAATCTCTAATATGTACGGTGCACTGGAAGTTCACAAAATGGTAAAAGAAGGAACCGATAAAAAAGAAGCTTTAAACAGCTTTATGAAACGGGTTCTGGGTTCGATCGACAAATAAACCCGACGCTCAAATTGTAATACAAAACGCTTTCCGAAAGGAAGGCGTTTTTTTGTTTACAACCGATTTTACCGTATCCAATTGCCCGTTCAAAATAAAAAACAGTCAAAGTGCTTTATTTTTAATCCCATAATCGTAAACTCATCTAAATTTAATTAGGCACTTTAAATCAAGTTTGCTATTTTTGTGGCACTTTATAATAAAGCTAAACGTATCCAATTATGAATTTACACGAATATCAAGGTAAAGAAATATTAGCTAGTCACGGTGTTAGAGTACAACGTGGTTATGTTGCTAACAATGCCGAGGAAGCTGTAGCAAAAGCAAAACAACTAACTGCCGAAACCGGAACCGGATGGCATGTAATCAAAGCACAAATTCACGCCGGTGGTCGTGGAAAAGGTGGTGGTGTTAAGTTGGCTAAAAACCTGGAGCAAGTTCAGGAAATTGCCGGGCAAATCATCGGAATGGATTTAGTAACGCCGCAAACGCCGCCAGAAGGTAAAAAAGTACACAAAGTATTGGTTGCGGAAGATGTTTACTATCCTGGTGAAAGTGAAACTTCAGAATTTTATATGTCTGTTTTATTAAACAGAGGTAAAGGACGCAACATGATCATGTATTCTACCGAAGGAGGTATGGATATCGAAGAAGTAGCTGAAAAAACACCTCATTTAATCTTTACAGAAGAAATCGATCCTGCTGTAGGTTTACAAGGTTTCCAGGCTAGAAGAATCGCTTTTAACTTAGGTTTATCCGGTGATGCTTTTAAAGATATGGTAAAATTCGTAGCGGCTTTATACGATGCGTATGTAGGTGCTGATGCTTCCCTGTTTGAAATCAACCCGGTTTTAAAAACTTCCGATAATAAAATTTTAGCGGTAGATGCAAAAGTTGTTTTAGACGATAACGCATTATTCCGTCAGAAAGCGTATGCTGAAATGCGTGATATCCGTGAGGAAAATCCAATTGAAGTAGAAGCGAAAGAAGTAGGATTAAACTATGTTGACCTTGACGGTAACGTAGGATGTATGGTTAACGGTGCCGGATTAGCAATGGCTACTATGGACTTAATCAAACATGCAGGTTTTGAGCCGGCAAACTTCCTTGACGTAGGAGGAACTGCTGATGCAAAACGTGTGGAAACCGCTTTCCGTATTATCTTAAAAGATCCAAACGTAAAAGCAATCTTAATTAACATCTTTGGTGGTATCGTTCGTTGTGACCGTGTTGCACAAGGTGTTGTAGATGCTTATAAAAACATGGGTGACAGTATTAAAGTGCCAATCATCGTTCGTTTACAGGGAACTAACGCAGAAATTGCAAAAGAATTGATCGACAATTCCGGTATGCCAATTTTATCTGCTGTTGAATTCCAGGAAGCTGCTGATCAAGTAAAAGCTGCTTTATCATAATTGATAAAAAAAGTTATATAATTATAAAAGCCTGAGTTTAATAAACTCAGGCTTTTTTATATTCCAACAATCCCTGATACGGATCGCCTTCTATTTGTAAAAGTTGGGCAAAGGCCGGTTCGGTTTTAAGTCCGCTCTTTTTTAAAGCGATAACCGCTTCCCGAAATGCTGCTCCCCTTTCCTGTAAAATCCGGTGTTCGATCAGCATATGCCGGTATCCGTTTTGTTCCCGGGTGGGAATATTTTGTCCGAAGATTTCGATTGCAATACCATCAATACTGAAATTAGCCACTATAGCTTCCGCAGCACCTTGATTCAATTCCTGACAGGAGAAATCCCGGTATCCGGAAAAAGCATCGTGTAGCGTCGCTATAAAAGCGTTTTTGTCGTTCCAATAACAACCGATATCCAAATCGCTCGAATCAATCGCAATAGCAATTGGAATGGTTCCAACCAGAATTGGATCAAAATCCGACAATACATAAAAAATACGGTGCTCCGTTAAGAGACCGTAACTTTTTTGTTGCAGTGCATTGCCTGTTTTCAGGTAATCCAGCGTATCGAATACACTCAAATTACGAGTTTTTATTCTTTCCGTTTTTAAAACGAACCTTTTCTACGATCGGCTCTTGTTTTTTCGCTTTAAATGCCGGTTTTTTCCCCATTGGCTTTTTGGCAGCCGGTTTTGGAGTCGTCGGTTTTTGAGGTGCTTTGGCTTTTACTTCCAGTTTTCCTCCGGTTTTGACCGCTTCTTTATTTTGCGCCAGTACATCCATAGCGTTTTTCGGGTTCTCTTTTGTTCCTCGCAAATGAATTACCAATCCATTCAGGAAGTTACGCAATACCTGATCACCGCATTCTACATACTTTGGATGATCGGCAGTACGGAAAAAATTACCGATCTCACCTTTGGAAATTCTAAAATCTACCAATTCTAAAATCTCTACAATTTGATCATCACGCAACTGCAATGCCACGCGAAGCTTTTTAAAAATATCATTATTCGTCATAGTCCTAAATTATCGCTCAAAGATACATAAAATCAACGGTCTCTGTTTTGAAACTGATTTTAATTTATTTTTGCAAAAAAATACCCGATATGAATACCCGTGAGGAACGAATAAGTCTTTTATCTGAAATGATTGCTTTTGCCATTGTTGATGGCGAGCTGCACGATAGTGAATACGATTTTTTAGCGATTGTTGCCGAAGAACTGGCCATTGAAAAAGAACTCTTTCTGGAGCTTTTTAAAAAACGTGCTGCCATTATTCCGATTCAAAGCGAACACCAACGCGTGATGCAGTTTTATCGTCTGGCTTTATTAATGCATGTGGACAATGTTTTACACGAACGCGAAATTAAGATGATCAATGAAATCGGAATTAAAATGGGATTAAACCCAATGGGAATCCGGAAGACGTTAAAAGCCATGGAACAATCGCCGAACCGAATGGTCGAACCGGCTTTTCTGATTTGTGCTTTTGAAGAACAGCATAACTAGCCGTTCTTCAAAACACTTATATTTTTTCCTGTAAACTTTTGATTTCGTCTCGTAATTTGGCCGCCTGCATAAAGTCGAGATCTTTGGCGGCTTTTTCCATAACCTTGCGTTTTTCGCGAATCAGCTTTTCAATTTCCGTTTTCGACATATACGCCGTATTCGGTTCTGCTGCTTTGGCCGCCACTTCATATTGGTAGGAGCTCGACTGGTTTTTGGTCAGCGCGCTTTCTATTTTTTTATTCAACCCTTTGGGAACGATGTTATTTTTATCGTTATAGTCCATCTGCTTGCTACGACGGTAATTGGTTTCATCGATCGTTTTCTGCATACTGTCGGTAACCTTATCGGCATACATGATCGCTTTACCGTTTACGTTACGCGCGGCACGTCCCACGGTTTGTGTCAACGATCGGTGGCTTCTCAGAAATCCTTCTTTATCGGCATCCAAAATGGCCACCAGCGATACTTCCGGTAAATCCAATCCTTCCCGTAAGAGGTTTACTCCTATCAGTACATCAAACAATCCTTTTCGCAAATCCTGCATGATTTCAACCCGTTCCAGCGTATCGACTTCCGAATGGATATAACGACAACGTATGGACACTTTTGTCAGGTATTTGGCTAGTTCTTCCGCCATACGTTTGGTTAATGTGGTAACTAACACGCGTTCGTCGGCTTCACAACGCAATTGTATTTCCTCGATCAGGTCGTCAATCTGGTTCTGACTTGGACGTACTTCAATTACCGGATCCAACAAACCGGTCGGACGGATAATTTGTTCGACATAGATTCCTTCCGATTTTTGTAATTCGTAATCGGCTGGTGTGGCCGACACGTAAATCACCTGATTTTGCAGGCTTTCAAATTCCTCAAACTTTAACGGACGGTTATCCATCGCCGCCGGTAAACGGAAACCGTATTCCACCAGGTTTTCCTTACGCGAACGGTCGCCACCATACATCGCATGTACCTGAGAAATCGTAACGTGACTTTCGTCGACAACCATCAGAAAATCGTCCGGAAAATAATCCAGTAAGCAGAATGGTCGTGTTCCCGGCGCTCGTCCGTCCAGATAACGGGAGTAGTTTTCGATACCGGAACAATACCCCAATTCGCGAATCATTTCTAAGTCAAAATTGGTTCGTTCTTCCAGACGTTTGGCTTCGAGGTGTTTTCCGATTTCTTTAAAATAATCAACCTGTTTTACCAAATCCTGTTGAATCTCCCAGATTGCATTTTGCAATACATCCGGTGACGTTACAAACATATTGGCCGGATAGATATTTAGTTTGTCGTATTTTTCAATTACCTGCGCCGTTTTCGGATCAAAGGCTTCGATTTCTTCAATTTCATCACCAAAAAAGTGAATCCGAAACGGATCATCCGCATAACTCGGATATACTTCCACCGTATCCCCTTTTATCCGAAAGGTTCCCGGCGTAAATTCGGCTTCAGTACGCGCGTATAAACTCTGTACTAAACGGTGTAATAATTTTGTTCGGGAAATGACCTGATGCTGTTCGATGGAAACTACGTTTTTCTGAAATTCCACCGGGTTACCAATACCATACAAACAGGACACCGAAGCCACCACCAATACGTCTCTCCTACCCGACAACAGGGATGAAGTCGTACTAAGACGCATCTTTTCCAATTCGTCGTTAATCGACAGATCTTTTTCAATATAGGTTCCGGTTACCGGTATAAAGGCTTCCGGCTGGTAATAGTCGTAGTACGACACGAAGTATTCTACCGCATTGTTCGGAAAAAACTGTTTGAATTCCGAATACAGCTGTGCCGCCAGTGTCTTGTTATGCGCCAATACCAGTGTTGGTCGTTGCACTTCCTGAATCACGTTGGCCACCGTAAAGGTTTTTCCGGAACCGGTTACTCCCAAAAGGGTTTGGTACCGTTCACCACTATTCACTCCATTACTCAGTTTGTCTATAGCCTGTGGTTGATCACCCATTGGCTTATACTCGGAAACTACCTGAAATTTCATTGGTTACATTTTGCTAGTTGCAAAGGTACAAAGGAAAATACGAAAACAGCTAAAAGTTTAACGGGGCTTTTTAACAGCTCCTTCCGTTTCAAAATAGACTCTCGCTTTTTCGTTATTGACCCGCGAACGAATCCATTCGGTAATTTTCCCCTTATCGTTTGGTTTTAGAGCGTTTGTTGCTGCCGAAAAGGTTACGATCGCTGTTTTTTCCGGTGTGGTGTTGCTATAAATTTCCGTTTCCGAAAACGAGCAGGATGTTATTCCCGGATATAACGGTTTAATCTCGGCCAATAATTGTTTTCCTATCTGAATCCGGGCATTGATACTATCCTGTTTGTGCTTACCTTCTTTTACCAAAAGCCGCATCCGATTGAGTTCGCTTTGCAGGTTTTCGACTTTGGACAGGTTGTTATTATTGACTTCGTTAAAATTAAGTCCTTTTTGAATATCGACATTTGAACTGTCGATGCCAAAATCGGCGGCTTTATTACGAATGCTCTTTTTGGTCTTATCCGTTATGGTATTTCCGGCATACATCAGGGTAATTTTCTTTTTGTTGGCATCAATTTCGTTTTTTAACAGGTAGTTTCCATCGTATACACTGACACTCTTTACAAAATTTCCGGCTTCCGTTGTAAATTCTTCATTTTCGACCAGTACATAACCGAAATAAATGCTCGGTACTATCGTAATAAGGATTACAAACGATACCCAGCGATTGACTTTTTTCTTTTGGGTTTCATTGACCAGCGTTCGGATCGGGAATTTTAATAACTGTGATACCAAAACAGACGATAAGGCTATAAATACCGTATTGATCGTAAAAAGATAGAAAGCCCCGAAAAAATAATTCAGATTAAAGGTAGCCAGACCATAGCCAGCCGTACATAAAGGTGGCATCAAAGCCGTAGCAATAGCTACTCCGGGAATCACATTTCCTTTTTGTTTACTACTCATCGCTACAATTCCGGCCAGACCGCCAAAAAGAGCAATCAGTACATCGTAAATCGTCGGACTGGTTCGGGCCAACAATTCCGAATGTGCAGTCGAAACCGGACTGATTGTAAAATATAAGGTCGACGCGATTAAACTCGCCATAACGGCAAATCCGAAATTTTTAAAAGCCTTCTGGAATAACGGAAAGTTATAGGTTGCCAGACTATAACCCATTCCGTTGATTGGGCCCATTAACGGAGAAATCAACATCGCTCCGATAATCACGGCCGTCGAATTCATATTCAATCCAATCGAAGCTACAAAAATGGCAAAAACTAAAATCCAGAGGTTTGTCCCTTTAAAAATGACATCTTTTTCGATATTCTCGTGGATTTTATCAAAATCGTCAACTTCTCTTTCCAGGTTTAGGTATTCCAGTATGCGTTTTATCATAAATTCTAACTTTTAAAAAACACTTCTTTTTATATGTCTTTTAAAGATAGTGATTTATTCGCAATACCTTAGTTAGGTTATCTATCTTTCTTTAATCGCTAACATTCAACACCTGACAGGTTTTAAAAACCTGTCAGGTGTATTAATAAACAACAAAGGCTGCTTCGTAGGAAGCAGCCTTTATTTATCTGTCGTTTTCGTTTATTTTAAACTCATCAGACTTTGTTCGATCGTCTCAATTTTAGCAAGCGCGTCGGCCTCTTTCTGGCGTTCCATCGCTACCACTTTTTCCGGAGCCGATCCCACAAACTTCTCATTCGATAGTTTTGCCTGAACCGATTTCAGGAAGCCTTTGATATAATTCAACTCTTCCGTTAACTTCGCAATTTCTTCTTCTACATTGATATTGCCCGTAATCGGAATAAAGTATTCGTTGGATTTTACACGGTACGATAACGCTCCATCTACTTTTTCCGAAACATATTCCAACGTACT
The DNA here is from genome assembly GCF_039778605.1 of Flavobacterium sp. WV_118_3. Classification (NCBI taxonomy): domain Bacteria; kingdom Pseudomonadati; phylum Bacteroidota; class Flavobacteriia; order Flavobacteriales; family Flavobacteriaceae; genus Flavobacterium; species Flavobacterium sp. WV_118_3. Next base: position 1,774,929 of record NZ_CP156060.1, read on the forward strand.
GATATTTCCTAATTTCTGAATTACCGTATCAAAGAAAGTCGTTGCCTTTTCGTTATTGATCACTTTAAGTTCAATCGCATCTTTAAACGGAATATTTTTGTCTTTACGGATCGTACGGATACCCGAAATTACTTCGGTTGCAAAATCAAACTCCTGAATTAAAGGCTCACTATAGGCTTTCGCTTTTGGCCATTCGGAAATGATCAATGCCTCTTTTTCTGTTCTTTCGGTTATATGTTGCCAGATCTCTTCCGTTAAGAACGGCATAAACGGATGCAATAGTTTTAGGTTTGCTTCCAACATTTCGATGGCTTTTTCGAAAGTCGTTTTATCGATTGGCTGTTGGTAACCCGGTTTAATCATTTCCAGGAACCATGAGCAGAAATCGTCCCAAACCAGTTTATAAATGGCCATAAGCGCATCCGAAATTCTGTATTTTTCGAAATGATCTTCGATCTCCAACAGGGTTTTCTGTAATTTGGCTTCATACCATTCAATCGCAACTTTTGCCGATTCCGGTTGTGCAACGCTATCACTTACTTCCCATCCTTTGATCAAACGGAAAGCATTCCATATTTTATTGGTAAAACCTTTCCCCTGGTTACACAATTCTTTGTCGAACAGGATATCGTTTCCGGCCGAAGCACTTAACAACAACCCTACCCGTACTCCATCGGCACCGAATTCTTCAATCAAATCCAACGGATCCGGTGAGTTTCCAAGTGATTTCGACATTTTTCGGCGTTGGCTATCCCGAACCAAACCGGTTAGGTATACATTCGTAAACGGTTTTTCTCCGGCATATTCATAACCGGCAATAATCATACGCGCTACCCAGAAAAACAGGATATCCGGTCCGGTTACCAAATCATTGGTCGGATAATAATAGTTGTATTCCGGGTTTTCCGGATCCATAATTCCTCCAAAAACCGATATCGGCCATAACCAGGAAGAGAACCAGGTATCTAAGGCATCTACATCCTGTTTTAGGTCATTTTCGGTCAGAATCTGGTTCCCTGTTTTTTGTTTTGCCAATGTTAAGGCTTCCGCTCTGCTTTCGGCTACTACAAAATCGTCCTTTCCATCGCCATAATAATAGGCCGGAATTTGTTGTCCCCACCATAACTGACGAGAGATATTCCAATCGCGGATGTTTTCCATCCAGTGACGGTACGTATTATTAAATCGGCTTGGATAGAGTTTGACCTCTTCCGTTTCCAATACCGCTTTGATCGCCGGTTTTACCAGTTCTTCCATTTTCAGGAACCACTGATCGGATAACCTCGGTTCGATTACAGCTTTGGTTCTTTCGGAAGTTCCTACTTTGTTGATATGGGATTCCACTTTTACCAAAGCTCCTAATGTTTCCAGTTCTTTTGCGATTTCTTCGCGAACTACGAAACGGTCTTTTCCTTCATACTGCAATCCGAACGCGTTTAGCGTCGCATCTTCATTAAAGATATCGATGATCTCCAGGTTGTGTTTATTCCCCAGTTCCTTATCGTTTACATCGTGCGCCGGTGTTACTTTTAAACATCCGGTTCCGAATTCCATATCTACATATTCGTCAAAAATAATCGGGATCACACGGTTGCAGATCGGTACGATTACTTTTTTACCCTTCAAATGGAAATAACGTTCGTCATCCGGGTGAATGCAAATTGCTGTATCCCCCAAAATCGTTTCCGGACGTGTGGTTGCAATGGTAACATATTCGTTACTATCTTCGATCTGATAACGCAAATGGTATAATTTGCCCTGACGTTCTTCGTAAATAACTTCTTCATCCGATAGCGTTGTTTTGGCTTCCGGATCCCAGTTTACCATACGATACCCTCTATAGATCAATCCTTTATTATACAGATCCACAAACGTGCGGATTACCGATGCCGACATATCCGGGTCCATCGTAAATTTCGTACGTTCCCAATCGCAGGAAGCACCCAGTTTTTTTAGCTGATCCAGGATTACGCCACCGTATTTGTTGGTCCATTCCCAGGCGTGTACTAAAAATTCTTCCCGGGTAAGATCGTTTTTATTGATCCCCTCCTCTTTTAATTTTGCTACAACTTTAGCCTCTGTCGCAATGGAAGCGTGATCAGTACCCGGAACCCAACAGGCGTTGAATCCTCTCAGACGGGCGCGACGGATCAGTACATCCTGAATCGTGTTGTTCAGCATGTGTCCCATGTGTAGTACCCCGGTGACGTTTGGCGGAGGAATAACAATAGTGTACGGTGTTCTGTGATCAGGTTCCGAGTGAAAATAATTGTTCTTCATCCAGTAGTCATACCATTTCTGTTCTACTGCTTTGGCGTCAAATTGAGCTGGAATTGTCATATTAATAATTTGATTTGTTTTTTGTTTAACATAGCTTACCGAACTATAAATAACTTATTTTCAAAATGTTTCCTCAAAAAAGAACCCTTTATAGCGTTATAATTTGGTACACTTTTTGTAAACTATATCGCAAAAATAGTTATATCTGAGCAAATAAAAAAAGAGCGTTAAAATATTTGTTCGTTTAGCAAAACAATGTAATTTTACAATAACAATTAAAAAAACTAAGTTGAAAATGAAAAAATTATTAGGATTAGTTGCAGTATTAGCATTTAGTGTTGCTTCATATGCTCAAAAAGGACCAAAAATTGAATTTAAAGCAAAAGACAACACTATCGATTATGGTATAGTTACCAAAGAATCAGATAACGGTATTCGTTCTTTCGAATTTAAAAATACCGGAGATGCTCCGCTAATTATTACTAATGTACAATCTACTTGCGGATGTACAGTACCTTCTAAACCTACGGAACCAATTATGCCTGGTAAAACCGGTAAAATCGATGTTAAGTATAACATGAACCCTGGTAAAATCAGCAAAACCATTACAGTAGAATCCAATGCGGTTAACTATGAAGGTGGAAAAGTAGCTTTACGTATTAAAGGAGAAGTAGTTGTGAAACAGGAATCGGGCGTGCTTGAAAAACCAAAAGCAACACCACAGTCGTAACAACTTTACTTACTGATATAAAAAGAGCAGTTCATTTTGAACTGCTCTTTTTTTATTTGATCAACATTTTTTAGAATAGCTTTCGGATCGTTACCTGATATTCCTGGTTCTTTCCGTCGCGTTCTATTTCAATCCGAATCGTTTTACTGTCTTCGACCTGCAACAACTCATTAATTTGCTGTTTGGTCAAATTATAGGCTTTTTTACGATCGATCCGAATAATCCTATCGCCCGCCTTTAATCCGGCTTCATCAGCTGGTGAACCTTTGCGTACACTGGCAATTTCAAAAACCGGCTTCAGCATAAATTTGTATTTAAAACTGGAATTATCAAATACAATATCATCGATATTGGTCGTACCTATTGGCAAATTTTTGTTAACATCGTTTTTAACCGATTCCTGTATCCATTGAACACCATTATGCTGCACTTCGATACCGCTCATATTATACAAAAACGGATCGTCGAACATTTTGTTTTTCTTTACAAAAATTTGTTTTCCACTATAATCCACAATCAAATGGAAGCGCTTTAAGATCTCCCCTCCCAACGAACCATTTCGATCTTTGATAATGCTTAATTGTTTATACGAAGTCGTATCCGGATAAGAAACCAACGGTTCTTTAAACAGGAAATGAGCCGTTCTGATTTCCGATAAACGTGATTTCTTTCCGTAAATGGTTCCTCCTATTCCTTCTCCCAAAACATCCTCGAAGTATTTGTCATTACATTTGATCACATCATCTTCAAACAACCATAAACCATCGGTTAATCCGGTATCCATCAATAATTTCAGCGGTAATTCTTTACTGTCCAGTCTTGCATCAACATTAATATAAGGTCGCCCATTAACAATATCCAATGGTATCGTCGTATACTTCCGTATCCGCTTGCTTTTTAACAGGTTGTTGTTTTTATAAAGTGTGATCTTTTTTTTGATATAGTTGATTTCTACCAGGTGATTTCTAAAAAAAGAATACCCTAAAATCCCATTGACCGGGATTCCAATTCGGGATGAGAAATTTAGTTTTTGATCCAGAATCACCAGAATTTCAAAATTTGTATCAATATAATTACTGACATTAAGCTTGTTTTTTTGCGACAACAGTCCTTCAGCCATCTCTTCACTTCCTAATCCGGAAATCCGCACTTTTTTAGTATTATATAATTGTAGCGTATCACTTTGTGGAAAGCTAAAAATCAACGACGGTTCCGAACCCGAATCCAATAACATATTCATTTTGGCATTGTTGATTTCCACCGGAATAATGATCAAATTATCTACAAAAACAAATGGGATATCAATCTTGTCTTTAGGGGAATGCCATTGAAAGCCTTCTTGTGCCAAAAGTTTGGCGGGATATGTGATGATTAGCAAAAGGAAGACAAATAACCGCATCACTATTTTTTTTCTTAAATATAGCTATTTTCGTCGATATTTCCTATTAATATAAAATTTGAGGGCGGATTTTTTATCAATTTCTTAAAAAAAAGTCGCAAATTTGTGCAACAAAAATTACTATCATGCCTAAAGTTTCATTAAAAGGGCAACAGATGCCTGAATCGCCAATCCGAAAATTGGTTCCTTATGCAGAAATTGCGAAAAAGAAAGGTCATAAAGTTTACCATCTTAATATTGGTCAGCCGGACATTAAAACACCGGAAGTAGCTTTAAACGCTGTAAAAAATGCCGATATCACGGTTTTGGAATACAGTCATTCCGCCGGATTTGAAAGCTACAGAAACAAGCTTTCCCAATACTACCGCAACCACGGTCTCCCTATCGATACTGCTGATATTATTATCACTACCGGTGGATCGGAAGCGCTTTTATTTGCAATGGGAAGTACAATGGATGCCGATGATGAGATTATTATACCGGAGCCTTTTTATGCCAACTATAATGGTTTTTCAACAGCATCAGGTGTAAAAGTGGTACCAGTTATTTCGACTATCGAAACCGGGTTCGCGCTTCCACCAATCAGTGATTTTGAAAAACTGATCACTCCTAAAACCAAAGCCATTTTAATTTGTAACCCTGGTAATCCAACCGGTTATTTATATTCGAAAGAAGAGATCATGCAATTGGCCGAATTGGTTAAAAAACACGATCTTTTCCTGATTGCCGACGAAGTGTACCGCGAGTTTACTTACGACGGTGATAAGCATTATTCTGTAATGAATATCGAAGGTTTGGAAGAACACGCTATTATGATTGATTCCGTTTCCAAACGTTATAGTATGTGTGGTGCGCGAATCGGTTGTATTGTTTCCAAAAATAAAGCCGTAATGGCTACCGCTATGAAGTTTGCGCAAGCTCGTTTGAGTCCGCCAACATTTGCACAGATTGCCAGCGAAGCGGCACTTGAAACGCCGCAAAGTTATTTTGACGATGTAATCACTGAATATAAAGATCGTAGAGATACGCTAATCGCCGAATTGAATAAAATCGATGGTGTTACCGTTGCCTCTCCAAAAGGCGCTTTCTATTGTATCGTTAAGCTACCGATTAAAAATGCCGATGATTTCGCTCAATGGCTTTTGGAAAGTTATGATCTAAACGGCGAAACAGTTATGGTTGCTCCGGCTGCCGGCTTCTACTCGACTCCAAATGTTGGTCTTGATGAAGTGCGTATTGCTTATGTTTTGAAAAAAGAAGATCTGATTCAATCAGTTCGAATTTTAAAAGAAGCTTTACACACGTATAACAATAAGTAAGACTACTTTCCATATACTAGAAAAGCGATGCCTTAGCATCGCTTTTTTTATTTGCTTTATCTGCTATGTTATGCCACACCTGACAGGTTTTAAAAACCTGTCAGGTGTTTTGTTTTCACCCGATTATAACCCAAACAAAAAGGGCTGTCCAATTGGACAGCCCTTTTATTTGAGATTCAATTACAATTATCTTTTTAATGAGAAATGCGCTTTAAACTCTTTAATATCTCCATTCTCCGTATAGGTCACTGTGAACCAGTAATCCGTCGATGGCAGCTGTTGACCGTTCATCGTTCCGTCCCATCCGGTTGAGCGCGATGGTTTGATCTGTTTCAATAGTTTTCCGTATCGGTCAAATATATAAATTTTTGCGTTTGCATCGTTTTCTAAATCACCAATATTCCAGAAATCGTGGTAACCGTCTCCGTTTGGTGTAAAGTAATGCGGATAGTTGATCGCTGTTACAGGGATGGTTACCGTAGCACAACCTTTGTTATCGTATACCGTTACGGTATGCGATCCAGAGCTTACATTAGTAAATACAGGGCTTGTCTGGATATCGCCTTCGTCTAACTGGTATACATACTCCCCGATTCCAATCGCTTCTACTGTAATCGATTGGTTATCCGTAAAAGCATTCGATACATAAGCCGTTACTTCTGCCGGTTCCGATTGTGTGATCACAACTGATGCCGGTAATGAAGGACATCCTGTTGCAATACTGGTTGCAATTACAGAGAACGTTCCCGGGTGGTTTACTTCATACGTCGCTCCTGTTGCGCCTGCAATTGGTTGTGGTACTCCGGCTGCATCATTCTCATACCATTGGAACGTATGCGTTGTAGCATCTAATCCACTGTTGATAATATGCGTACTTAGTACTGTTCCAGTTTCTTGATCAATACACACAAATCCTGCGTTTGGTGTTGGCTCCGGTAAACGGTGTACCGTGATATTGAATCGGATTTCAGCAGGACATCCGTAAGCACTATACGTATTTTTAACTACCGCAATGATTTCGTGCGTCAGGTAATCCGTGATCGTATAAGCTCCCGGTGTTCCAATTGGTGTTCCGTTGGCTAAATCAGCATCCGAAGCATAGTAGCTTACGCTAAAGTTCGGATCCGCTGCCTGTACAGGCCCTAAGATCGTAGCGTCTAAATCATTCAAGTTAAACGTTTCCGTTTGATCATTCAGATCATCACATCTGTCGATATCCGCTACATCGGTAGCTTCCGATCCTCGCTCTACAAATAATTGGAAGCTGGTCGTATTGTAACATCCTGTTGCGGTGTTTACCACACGTACATAGATCGTCTCTCCGTTCACGGTACTTGGGTGACTGGTTGCCAGTGGATTTGCTCCGGTATCCGCATCTGCCTGGTTAGCATGGTAGCTCACCGTGTAACCTGCTGGACCTTGTCCGGCTAAAGCTTCAGGGGTTTTCGTACTTAAATCAAATACACCACTTCCTGTGAATGGAATCTGACACATATGGTAATCCGTTACAGGACCTGCCGCTGGTCGTGGGTTTACGATTAATGGTTGTTCTACTACTAACGAACAACGGTCACGGTTGTTAGCCGGTGCAGTTGTTACACGTACCCATACGCTGGTTAAAGCGTTTCCGTTAGCATCCATATTTTGCCAGTTGGTTGGTGTAGCAATCGCGTTGATTCCCGCTAAAGCATCCGCCTGAGTTGGGTGATACGTTAATACGTAGTTCGCATTATTTAAGATGTAGCTCGCATTTTGCGTTACATCAAAGAACGTGATTCCGTCTCCAGGGTAATCATCATCACAGGTTACAAGTGGTGCCGGGTCGAATTTCGGTTCCGGTAGTGGCGTAACACGGATGGTTAAGGTTACATAACTGCTACAGCCTGCTCCGCTTACTACTCCTACTAATAACGTCTGTACTGTAGCCGTATTGTGGAACGCGGTTGGATCGGTGATCAACGTAGCCGGGTTCGGTGGTAAAGCCGTACTGCTGTAGTAGTTGAAAGTATATCCTGTGGCGCCTCCGGTGATTTGCGCCTCACGGATCGTTAGGTCAAAGATCTGATGCTGATCGTTTGGTAAAGCATCATCACAAAGGGTAATCTCGTCCGGCTGGGTTAATTGCAGCGGACTGTTTACAATCAGTTTAAAGCTTCCGATGGTGAAACATCCCGTTGCTTTATGCGTAACACGTACCCAGATCGTTTGTCCGTTGGTTCCGATAAAGTTCCCGTTGGATACGATAAATGGTGAACCATTCTGAGCATTGGTTTGTGAAATATAGTAGTTCACTTCATAATCCGATGCCGCTCCTGGTTGAGCCGCAAGGATTGTCGCAGTGTGTACTGTTAAATCAAACATCGTCTGGTTGTCATGCGGATTCGAATCCGTATCACATTCATCAAGGTCTAATAACGTTGGCATGATTGGTGCCGGTTCTACCAGTAAGTTGAACGAGTAAACGCTCTTACATCCTGTTACCGTGTTGGTTGCCAATACCCATAGGGTTTGTGTCCAAGGGTTGATGTTTTGGTACGGTTGAACCGTGATTGGGAACAAGCCGTTTTGTGCATTTTGCTGTGTCTCGTGGAAGCTTAATACCACATTAGCTTCGCCACTTAACATACCCGGAATTAAAGTCGTTAAATCAAAATCACCAATTCCATCGTTGTTCGTTCCGTCACATGTGGTTACCGGAGCCGTTGGCATTACCAATACCGGTAGTGGCTCTACCCGTAGGTCCATTGCCGTTACCGTGTAACAACCTGTTGTACTATTGGTCACACGTACAAAAATCGTTTGTACTGTGGCTACTTCGTTGGTATATAATGTTGGTAATTCCGTTCCGGCTGTTCCGGCATTGGCTAAAACCTGTGTTTTATAAAACTTAACTTCCAAGCCGGTTGTTGTTCCGATGATTTCCGGAATCTTGGTCGATAGATCGAATTGCTCGTATAACGCCTGTCCGGTGTAATCACACAATGTATACGCCGGCACAGGGTTCGGTACCGTTGGTAGTGGGTTAACGATTAAATCGAATGAACCTACAGCGATACATCCTGATGCATTTTGCAATTGATACCAGATCGTTTGTGGGTTCGTAGCATTAGTATAAGCTGCCGCACCTGTAATTGGGTTGGTACCTGCTAAGGCATCCGGTTCGTTTGTATAGTACGTTACGTTTACTCCTGTCTGACCATTGATGGCTTCGGTATCTTTAGTCGTTAGGTTAAAGATTTCAAATCCGTCTCCCGGTGTACTGGTCTCACATAATTCGTAATCGGTAATATCTCCTTCTACAATACGTGGTCTTTCGTTAACAATTAAAGTTAAGGTACTGAAAGAAGCACAAGCGTTTACTCCGGTGTTTACCACACGGATGTAAATAATTTGTGTATGTGGATTAATATTCGTGTATAATGGCATTGCAATCGGATAGTTACCTAACTGAGCATCTTCCGGTGTTTCGTGGAAGGTTACCGTTAAGTTAGGATCACCTCCGGTGATTTCTGCAATTTTAATACTCAAATCAAACGTTTCAATTCCGTCGTCGTAGTTGGAGTTACAAACTTCTAGTGGCGTCGGGTTGAAAATGGTTGGCGCTACTACTGTAGTTACCGTATGGCTCGTTGTTTGCGGCTGACTACAGTTTGGTGTTCCGTTGCTTTGTACACTTACCAAAGTATACGTAACCGGTCCGGTTATTGCTCCTGTGGCAACTGTAGCGGTTCCGGCACTGTTTAAGGTAATTGTAAACTGAGTCGGATCCGTTCCGATAGTATAGGTTACCGTAGCATTTGGCGTTCCGTTGAATACGATATCCGCAGAACTTCCTGAACATACCGAAGCTGGTCCGGTTACTGTTGCTACCGGTAGGGCTTTAACACCTATCGTTACCGATGTACTTAAGTTTTGGTTACATACCAAAGGTCCTGCTGTACTCACGCTAACCAGACTATAAGTAGCCGGAGCCGTTAACACAGGGGTCGTAATCGTTGCCTGACCCGCTGCATCAAGAGGAATAGTCGTCTGAGTCGTTCCGTCACTATACGTAACCGTTCCGTTAGCTGGTCCTGTAAAAGTCACAACAGCGGTATCACCAGAACAAATTAATGCCGGTGCACTGATAGTTGCTGTTGGTAATGGGTTTACTGTGATTGTAACACTGCCGGTTAATGACTCAACACATGGAGAAGTTCCCTGAGTGCTTACACTTACTAAATTATACGTTGTAGTTGCTGTTAATGGTCCTACTGTAACACTTCCGTCTCCGGCAGCATCCAAAGTTACCGTTGCATTAGCTGTACCATTATTATAGGTAACAATCGTATTTGGTGTTCCGTTGAACGTTACTACCGCCGTATCACCGGAACAGATTGTTGTACTTCCCGAAATAGTCGCTGTTGGTTGTGCTGCAATAGTAACGGTAGCACTTCCGGTTACTGGCTGACTACATTGTGGTGTTATACCATTTGTAATTACACTCACTAATGTATACGTACTATTAACCGTTAATGGTGGCGTTGTTACCGATCCGTTTCCAGATGCATTTAAGGTAACACTTCCTGCTGATCCGTCTACATCATAGTTTACAGTTGCTCCCGGTGTACCGGTAAAACTGATAACTGCCGTCTGGTTTGCACAGATCGTAGTCGTTCCGCTGATGGTAGCTGTTGGTAATTCCAGAACCGTTACATCTGCCGATGTGTTTAATGTTTTCGAACAAGGAGTTGTCCCTGCCGATGTTACACTTACTAAAGTATAAGTAGTTGTTGCTGTTAAGATCGGTGTTGTAATAGTCGCCGATCCTGAAGCATCCAAAGTAATTGTTGTTGTAGTTCCACCTACTGAATAATCTACAGATGCATTAGGCGTACCTGTTACGGTAAGCGTACCTGAAGTATTCTTACAGATAGTCGATCCGGTAATACTTGCTGTAGGCTCTGCAATCACCTGAATATCCATAGTTGTTGGACTTGCACACTGTGCCGGATCCGGTGTAAAAGTATAAGTAGTTGTACCAACTGCACTCGTACTTACTGTTAGCGGACTCCATGATCCTGTAATTCCATCATTGGAAGTTGTAGGTAATGTTGGTGGTGTCGTATTTAAACAAAGTGGACCAACCGGTGTAAACGCAGGAGGTGTTGCTCCACCGCGAATCAATTCAAATTCTTTGATTTTATAACAATCCGAATTCGGATCATTCACCCTTACATATACGAAGTTATTTCCGGCTGCCGGATTATAGCACGTTGGATCATCAATCCAGTTAAACTCATTTTCGGCATCCGTCTGAGTCGGATAATAGGTCACCAGATAATCTGCCGGGTTTAAGGTACCCAATACAACTGCATTATTGGGTGTTAAATCCCAACAACTCGGGTCGTCCGGACATTTGTTCAAGTCATTTGGTTCGTTAATATCAAAGGTACTAACCGGTACGGTTACATAATCACGTACAACTGTTTTAGTTCCGTCACAAGCGGTATAGGTAGCTTCTGCTGTATAAACTGTTGTTTGTGCAGGACAAACCGTCATTGTAGTATTGGTACCAAGCGGGTTTCCGTTTGCATCCAACCATTGGAACGTCACATTAGATGGTCCCGATGGTGTAAAACGCCAAGCTTCCGGAGTTAAAACACTCCAGGTACCTGTATTTCTTCCCGGCGGGGTATATCCTACAGTACCGGCCTGATTCTGGATTCCAATTAATCCGGAACCATAGTTAAATGTTGTACAAGATGTTCTTCTTTTAACATAAACCTCAATAACGTTTGTTGTTTCATAAAGTACCATCTGACTCGTTTGAGTTCCTTGAGAAACACCACAAGAATAGTGGCCCATTTCATAAATATTAAAAACAAGCGTTCTACATGGCGCTTGTCCGATGATCTGGTAGTTAATCGAGTGATTCGCCGGAGAAACAACCGGATTCAAATCTTGCAATACTCCAAAAACGGCATTTCGATAAGGAACTGTTGACGCACTTTGCGGAATTGGCGTATTAAAAGAATAGCCACTGTCTGATCCCGGTGTATACAATCCGCCTGGAGTACCACCTGCTCCGGCAATACTAAACGAAAGTGCCCCGTTATCACAGATCAACGCTTTAGTATAAGACTGGTTAAAGAAACAGAATTTAAAACCTAAGTTAATAATCTGTGACCAGTCATCATCCGCGATGATCGGAATAGCATTACCTCCCACAAAAGGGAATGGTGGCGCATACGGGATAGGAGAAACCGTATAAGTATTAGTACCTCCCGTTTCTAAATAGGTTGCTTTGATTTGCCTGCATTCTCCAGGATTACAAATGGTCGCAACCGGGTTACCGTTTACATCTCCTCCTTTAACATTCGCACAACCAGGCGCTTGTGCATAGAGATTAATCGAAAAGACATAAACCAATAACAATAATAGATAATTGTTTCTCATTGTATTAGTTTTTTGGAACGCGAAATTTACATAAAATTAAGAAACAATTAACTTTATTGCCTCAAAAAAATTTATTCATCATAAAAATTAACATTTTAAATAAAACTTCGTAACAAAATAGACCAACCTAGTTAAAAAAATTAACACACTATAGGTCATCTCATTTTTTTTTCTAGCTTTACATTCTAATTTTTTAACCAAAAAACGAATCATGAGAAAATTGTATACAAACGGCTTGATTGGATTATTTTTCTTGTTTACCTCTTCCCTATTTGCACAAAGCAGTTCGGATCTGGTATTATCATCTGAAAACACTTCCGATATTGCCACTTTAAAAGTAAGCACCTCTCAAAATCTTACAGGCGGCTACACCCTTGAATTACAAAATAACGCCTGTGGTATTGACGACTCTAAACTATTGGAAAAACCTGTTTTTTACAAATCAAATGACCCGGCTTTAGCCGCTAACTTTTCCAAAACAGGAAACACCTATACTTTCAATACGCCATTTACAACCGGAACACTGGCTGCAAAATGGTTTCGTTGGAGAGTGGTTTTAAACAACGGTGAAAAAACAGCATGGCAATGTTTTTCCTGGAGCAGCTATTGCAAAAAACACCTTAATGCCGACGGTACTTGTAAAAATAAATAATAGTTCCCAACAACTATTTACTATATAAGGTTAAGCATTTTGTTTAACCTTTTTTTATTTTATTAAATGATTAACATTTAAAAACACAATTTACAGTAGGAATCCGAATACAAAATCAAGTTTATTAATTATCTTTGCAGCTAATTTTTTTACTCTAAAATTCTACATAATGATCAATAATGATGATTTGCACGACGAAATGGGTGACAATCACATCGCATCCAGCGCTGAAACACCATTACGTCCTGATGCTTTTGAAATATCCGATGAAGAAAAAATAAATGCTATCAAAAAAGACGTTGAAAGCATCTTAAATACTTTAGGTCTTGACTTAACCGACGATAGTCTGAAAGGAACACCAAACCGTGTTGCTAAAATGTTTGTTAAGGAAATTTTCGGTGGATTAAATCCTGCGAAAAAACCGGGTTCGTCTACTTTCGACAATAAATACAAATACGGCGAAATGCTGGTTGAAAAAAACATCACAGTATATTCAACCTGTGAACACCACTTATTACCTATCGTAGGTCGCGCACACGTAGCCTATATTTCCAACGGTACCGTAGTGGGATTATCCAAAATGAACCGTATTGTCGATTTTTACGCTAAAAGACCGCAGGTTCAGGAGCGTTTAACGATTCAGATTGTACAGGAATTACAACGCGTACTAAATACGCAGGATGTAGCCTGTGTTATCGATGCCAAACACCTATGCGTCAATTCACGTGGAATCCGCGATATCGAAAGTAGTACCGTTACGGCCGAATTTGGCGGAAAATTCAAAGAAGACAAGGTACGCCGCGAGTTTTTAGACTATATTAAGCTGAACACTCAATTTTAATTTGCTATTTTAGACAATTAATTACATTAAACAACAAATAGTATACGATGCAATTATATCAAAATCAGAATTTGAAGATTTACAATTCTCTTTCCGGGGAAAAAGAACTTTTCACTCCTATTCACGAGGGAAATGTCGGAATGTATGTTTGTGGACCAACGGTTTACAGTAATGTGCATTTGGGAAATTGTAGAACTTTTATCTCTTTTGATTTAATCTATCGTTATTTAAAGCATCTTGGCTACAAAGTGCGCTATGTACGCAATATTACCGATGTTGGACATTTGGTGGACGACGAAGATGATGGCGAAGACAAAATCGCTAAAAAAGCACGTATCGACCAGATCGAACCAATGGAGGTCGTACAAAAATATACAGTGGATTTTCACCAGATTCTGGAGCTTTTCAACAACCTGACACCTAGCATCGAACCAACAGCCACCGGGCATATTATCGAACAGATTGAGATTATCAAACAGATTATCGACAACGGCTTTGCCTATGTGGTAAACGGTTCTGTTTATTTTGACGTGATTAAATTCAACGAATCACACCACTACGGAATTTTAAGTGGTCGTAATATCGATGATATGATTGCTAACACCCGCGACCTTGATGGTCAGTCGGATAAAAAGAACCCGCAGGATTTTGCCTTATGGAAAAATGCCGAACCGCAACACATCATGCGTTGGCCTTCACCATGGGGCGATGGTTTTCCGGGATGGCATTTGGAATGTACCGCTATGAGTACCAAATATCTGGGCGAAAAATTCGATATTCACGGTGGTGGAATGGATTTAAAATTCCCACACCACGAATGTGAAATTGCTCAAAACGAAGCCTGTACAGGTCATTCGCCGGTAAATTATTGGATGCACGCCAATATGCTTACATTAAACGGTAAAAAAATGGCAAAATCGACCGGAAACAACATTCTTCCAAGAGAATTATTTTCAGGCGAAAACACGGTTTTAAGCAAAGCTTTTTCACCAGCCGTAGCCCGTTTCTTTATTCTTCAGGCGCATTACAGAAGTATCCTTGATTTTTCGGACGAAGCAATATTAGCATCCGAAAAAGGTTTTAACCGACTAATGGAAGCGATCGACGCGTTGGAAAACATCCAACCGGAAGCGACGTCCACTTTAGACATCAATAATTGGAAACAGACTTGTTATGACGCCATGAACGACGATTTTAACAGTCCGATCCTGATCGCACAGCTTTTTGAAGCCGTTCGCTATATCAACTTAGTAAAAGACGGTAAAGAAAGTTTAAACGCTACCGATCTGGAGCAATTTAAAAAAGCAATCAAAGCCTTTGTTTTTGACGTTTTAGGTCTGAAAAATGAAAAAGCAGATGATGCCGAAAACGGAAAACTGGAAGGCGTTATCAACATGTTGATTGGTATGCGAAACGAAGCCAGAGCCAATAAAAACTTTGCCCTATCCGATCAGATCCGGGATCAGTTAATTGCTTTGGGCATTCAATTAAAAGACGGAAAAGAAGGTACTTCCTTCTCGCTAAACTAAAATATACAACCAAAATGATGAAGCCTCCAACTTCATCATTTTTATTTTAAACACCCATGACCATTCGAAAAATACTCATCACGCCTTTTATCTGGATCATCCGTTTTTATCAGGTGGCGATCTCCCCTTTTACACCCTCAGTTTGCCGTTATTCACCTACCTGTTCGCAATATTCGCTCGAAGCTTTGCAAAAACACGGACTCTTTAAAGGGAGCTGGCTGGCTGCAAAAAGAATTATCAGCTGCAATCCCTGGGGCGGAAAAGGTTACGATCCTGTTCCGTGATTTAATCTTTAAATTTCCCTTAAATATGAGTATCGTTCGCTCACATTTCTCTATTTTTACCAAAATATAAGCACATAATACTATGATGACACACGCTTTACAATTCGTCTGGAATCCTTCACACGGAATTGATTTAGGCTTTTTTACCGTTCGCTATTACAGTCTGATGTTTGTAATCGCCTTTGGATTAGGATGGTATATTATGAAACATATCTACGAAAGAGAAAATATTCCAATCGAAAAACTGGACTCTCTTTTTATTTATACCGTATTCGCAACTTTAATCGGTGCCCGACTGGGACATGTATTTTTCTACGATTGGGATTATTTTAAAGATCACAAACTGGAAATTTTACTACCATTCCGCTTTGAACCGCATTTCGAATTTACCGGATTCGCCGGATTGGCCAGCCACGGTGCTGCTATTGCCATCATCCTGGTAATGTACTACTACAGCAAAAAAATCATCCACAAACCAATATTATGGATTTTAGACCGTATTATTATTCCGGTTACCTGTGGTGGTATTTTTGTTCGTTTGGGTAACTTTTTTAATTCCGAAATCGTAGGACACGAAACAGCATCTTCAATGGGAATCCGCTTTATTCAGGACAAATATACACCGGGTGAAGCCATGCGATTAACCAATATCAACAATGCTACCGAAGCCTATAAAGCCATCGAAAGCAATCCGCAATTTGCGCCGCTTTTGGAAAATGTAATCCCAAAACACCCGGCACAGTTATACGAAGCATTCGGCTATATTTTTGTATTCCTGATCCTGTTCTTCTTATACTGGAAAACAAACGTACGTGAGAAGTTAGGCTTCCTATTCGGTTTGTTCTTAGTATTACTTTGGACGGTACGTTTTATTGTAGAATACGTAAAAGAAAGTCAAGGTGGTTTCGAAAACGAATTAGGACTATTCTCAACCGGTCAGTGGTTAAGTATTCCATTTATCATTGTAGGTCTTATTCTATTGATCCGCGCTAAAAAACAAGATCCTATTGCATAATTTTTAAACCTGACAGGTTTCGAAAACCTGTCAGGTTAACACCAAATAAAAAAGGCTGCTTCCAATTGGAAGCAGCCTTTTTTATATAATTAATTCCTGTTCGTTAGTCATTCATCGAAATCAGGAACTCTTCGTTATTTCGGGTTTTCTTAAATCGGTCGTTGATAAAATCCATCGCTTCTACCGGGTTCATATCGGCCAGGTATTTACGCATGATCCACATACGCTGAATCGTTCCTTCATCCAACAACAAGTCATCGCGACGCGTACTGGATGATGTCAGATCGATAGCCGGGAAAATACGTTTGTTGGCAATCTTTCTATCCAATTGAAGTTCCATATTACCGGTACCTTTAAATTCTTCGAAGATCACTTCATCCATTTTAGAACCGGTTTCGGTTAATGCCGTAGCAATGATACTCAAAGAACCTCCGTTTTCGATATTACGGGCCGCTCCGAAGAAACGTTTTGGTTTCTGAAGTGCATTGGCATCGACACCTCCACTCAACACCTTACCAGATGCCGGTTGAACCGTATTGTAGGCTCGTGCCAGACGTGTAATCGAATCCAAAAGAATCACCACATCATGTCCGCATTCTACCAGACGTTTTGCTTTTTCCAAGACAATATTAGCCACTTTTACATGACGCTCTGCCGGCTCATCAAAAGTCGAGGCGATTACCTCTCCACGTACACTTCGCTGCATGTCGGTAACCTCTTCCGGTCGTTCGTCAATAAGCAATACAATCAGGTATACTTCCGGATGATTGGCCGCAATGGTATTGGCAATATCTTTTAAAAGCATGGTTTTACCCGTCTTAGGCTGCGCCACGATCATACCACGCTGTCCTTTTCCGATTGGTGAAAACAAATCGATAATACGCGTTGAAATTGTACTTTGCTTTTCTGCCAATTTGAATTTTT
Organism: Flavobacterium sp. WV_118_3; assembly: GCF_039778605.1. Taxonomy (NCBI): domain Bacteria; kingdom Pseudomonadati; phylum Bacteroidota; class Flavobacteriia; order Flavobacteriales; family Flavobacteriaceae; genus Flavobacterium; species Flavobacterium sp. WV_118_3. The sequence continues at coordinate 1,792,340 of NZ_CP156060.1, forward strand.
CTTCCGGGAATAAAGGCGTCAAATGCTCAAAAGAAACACGATCACGAACCACCTGAGGATCATGTCCGTTAATTTTTAATACGCGTACCAATGGGAAATATTTCTCCCCTTCTTTTGGCGGACGCACTACTCCTTTTACCGTATCTCCCGTTTTCAATCCAAACAGACGGATCTGGGATTGCGATAAGTAAATATCATCCGGTGAAGCCAGGTAATTATAATCCGAAGAACGTAAAAAACCGTATCCATCCGGCATCATTTCCAATACACCTTCACTTTCAATAATTCCGTCGAACTCATAATCCGGTTCTCTGAAATTTTGCTTTTTGTTTTTCTGGTTTGGATTGGTATTCTGATTTTGGGAATTCCCCGGATTGGTGTTGGTTTGTGGTTTTTCGGTTACGCCCTCTGTCGGGGTTTCTTCCTGATTTTGCTGGCGGGATGGTTGCTGGGATGCATTTACCTGTGGTTGCGCTGGTGTTTTGGAATTATTATCTTTTGTAAAGCGCTGTTTTTGCTGGAAATCCTTTTTCTTGGTAAAGCTATTTTCCTTTTTCGGTTCTGTAACTTCCGGAGTTGCTTTTTCTTTGTTTTTTTCTGAAGGGGTCGCTTCTGCTTCTTTCGGGGCCGCAATTACTGCTTCTGCCTTTACATTGGTCTCTTTAACTGCAACAGGAAGCGGATTGCTTTCTTTTTTAGTTTCCCTTTGTGGTTTTGCTATTCTTGCTCTTTTAACTTTACCCTCTGCCGCAGGCGTTTCTTCTTTTAAAGCCGGTTTTACAACTTCCGGATTGGTTGCCTGATGATCTAGAATCTGATAAATTAATTCGTCTTTCTTTAGGTTTCGATACTTATTAATTTTAGCAATCTTCGCAATCTCTTGAAGCTCAGCGAGCTTCATTTCTTTTAATACAGAAATATCAAACATGAATCGTTTTCTCGTTAAATTAAATGTAATGTAGATCTAAATTTGGGTAGTATGTTTTTGTGAAATGAAAGAACCGCAAAATGAAGTACTTACGGTTTGACTATGCAATAATACGAATTTATTTTGTTTCATATCCTATTTTTTAAAAAAAGAAATGCTATTTTTGCTCAACAATTACAGATCGCAATGTTACAACGAATTCAAACCGTTTACCTTTTTATCGCTTTTGTCTTCTCGGGAATACTACCTTTTGTTTTTCCGCTTTGGACAAATCCTGCCGGTGAAAAAGTATTTTTCATGACCAATCTGGTTTATGTATCCCTTTTCGGTTTAAGTACAACACTTTCGTTGATTAGTATCTTTAGTTATAAAAACAGACAAAACCAGTTTGTAATGAACCGGTTAAATATGATATCAAACGTTATATTACTAGGATTATTTGTGTATCGCTCACTAAATTTATCTGGAGAAACGCAAGTTTCTGAGAAAGGTATTGGGATGTTTCTTCCTATTGTTTCTATCGTTTTTTTGGTCTTAGCCAATAAAGCCATCAAGAAGGATGAAGATCTTGTAAAATCTGTAGACCGATTACGATAAACCTATCATCTTAGTTTATTAGTGCGTTAAAAAACCGGATCCGTTTTGATCCGGTTTTTTTATTTCTTCCATAAACCACTCATCGTTTATTCCCTTCCTTTTATCGTTTATTCATAATAACAAACTTAATTAATTAGATATAAATCAAAAATATAACACAATTAATAGTAAATTTGAGTAAAAATAACAGCAATGAATAACAAAATACGTATTCACCTTGCCGATGACCATCTGGTGCTAATCGAAGGAATTCTTGCTGTTTTAAAAACAAACAAGAATTTCGAGGTCGTTGGCTATTCCCTTAACGGAAGCGAATTATTGGATAAAATCTATACCCAGTCGGTCGATGTCTTGGTTATCGATATTAACATGCCTTGCAAAGACGGTATTGAAGTCTTAAAAGAGTTTACTCAAAAAGGGTTTCCCTGCCATGTAATTGTTTTATCGAGTTATGACGATGTAAAACTAATCAAGGAAGTAATTCAACTGGGCGCCAAAGGCTACCTTACCAAGCAATGTGCCAGCGAAAACATTGTGGACGCCATCACTTGTGTAAGCAAAGGCGAAGAATATTATTCCAAAGCCATTCGGGAAAAAATATTCCTGTCTTTTACCGGAATCGGAAACGATAAATCGATCGACAACAGCGATCTGTTACTTTTAATAACCGACCGGGAACTTGAGATCTTAAAACTAATCTCCAAAGAATATAGCGGCAAAGAAATCAGCGAAGCACTTTTTATCAGTACCAATACCGTTGAAACACACCGCAAAAACCTGATTAAAAAACTGAACGTAAAAAATACCATAGGACTTGTAAAATTTGCGATACGTAATAATTTAATCAACCAATAAATCTACATCGCTATGGCCTTACTAAAAAAACATGAAGTACGTGACAATGGAAACAATTCATTTGATCTGTTGATCACTTTTCCGGACAATTGCAGCTATACGTACTATTTTGATAGTGCAACATCCAAAAATCATATCGATATTATCCTGAGCATGGCACAAAAGCCATCGCTCAATTTCATTACCCGTAATGAAACGATTATACCGTATAATGATCAACTAAAAATTGACGTAACACAAACTGAAAATGGTGTTACCGCAACCAAACCTAAAATTGTAATCGAGATCTGATATTGAAAAGTAGTATCCTATTTTTTATTTTCCTGTATAGCAGCGCTTTTTGGGGGCAAATCCCAATGGGCAGCGACTCGACCAACTATTATATGGAGCGTCATCAGGAACTAAAAGCGCTGCGATACCTGCAACGGGAATCGGAGCTACTATACCATGATAAAAATTATACCGAGCTCTGTCATAAAAGCATACACAAAGCGCAGATCTATACGCAACTGAAAGATTATTCCAAAGCAACAAAAATACTGTTTAACGCACTTCAGATTGCCGAAAAAGAAAAGTTGCTTTTACAGGAAGCCATCATATTAAAGCATATCGGGATTTGTTTTGAACAAACTAAAAACATTAAACAAGCCATATATTATCTCCGAAGAAGTGAAAAGAGTGCTTATGCTCAGGAAAATGACACCTTATCGGCCTGGGCACAACAAGGTCTTTTTAAAATTTTTACCGAAAAAAACAATCTGGACAGTGCTCGTTTTTACATGAAGCGCATTTTACACATTGCCAAAAATAACGGTACCAATCATCAGAAATATATTGGCTACAGCAATTTTGCCGCCTATTATCTTAAAACAAAAGAATACGAAACAGCCAAAAAATACCTGGATACTACATTGCTATACGCCAAGGCTTCGCACAATTTGAATAGCCTGAACAATACCCGTAATAATATCGCCTACTATTATCTGGAAGTTGAAAAGAATTATAAAAAAGCGGAAAAACTGTTTTTAGAAATTCTCGCATCAAAACCAAATGATACCATTTCCCTGTCGACTTCCGACACCTATCTGAATCTGTCGTATGTCTACGAAAAGATGAACGACTTTCGGAAGGCGAATATTTATCTGAACAAATACATCGATAATACAGAAGCATTGTTTAACGAAAGGGTGAGTTCGGAATTACGGGATACAGAAACAAAATACAAGATTTACAAAATAGAAGACAATTACAAAACCAAAGAACAACTACTCAAAGACAAAGAAGCCCGTAACAAAAAGCTCCTTTATATTTTTATTACGTTGTTTGCGTTTTGTAGTATTCTCTTCTATTTCTTTTACCAGAACATGCGCCTGAAACAAAAAAACAAGCTTAAAGATGTGAATAATAAAATCCAGCAAAATATTATCAATGCGACCATCGACGGGCAGGAGTTCGAACGAAAACGAATTGCCGGCATTCTCCACGATAGTATCAGTGCACTTCTATCGTCGGCGAGTTTGCATTTAATGGCCTATGAAACCACCCATCTGGACGAATCGTCACCTGAGCTGATCAAAACGAGAGCCATTATCAAGGAAGCGCACGATAAAATCCGTGATCTGTCACATACATTAATTCCGCCTGTATTGGAAAAACTAGGCCTTTTGTCGGCTTTACAGGATTTATGCGAAAAAAATTCCAATACCCTGATCCAGTTTGAATTCACCAATCATATCGCAAAAGAGAGCCGTTATAACAGTGAATTCGAAATGAAGATGTATTTTATCGTAGCCGAATTACTCAACAACATCATCAAACACAGTCAGGCGTCAAAAGCTTTTATTTCGGTCGAACAAAACAACAAGCAGCTTTTTATTAATGTGGAAGACAATGGCGCTGGTTTTGACACCAAAAAAACCGAACACAAGGAAGGTTTTGGTCTCACTCAGATCAAAGCCCGGATACGAAGTATGAAAGGAAGCATCACAATCAATTCCAAACCGAATACCGGAACCTTAATCTATATAAAAGTAGAGCTCCCGGATTAGTTAGCCTCTTTTTCCGAGTTCAATAACTTCCAGTTTCTGAATTTTTTCACCGTCGATTTCAAATCGCAACATTGTACGCATCTGGTGAAATCCATGGGTTCCGGCTGCTCCGGGATTCATATGTAACAAATTCAGTTCTTTATCGAATTGTACTTTTAAAATATGTGAATGCCCGCAAATAAATAATTTCGGAGGATTGGTTTTGATTTCCGTACGGATCGCCGGATTGTATTTTCCCGGATAACCACCAATATGCGTAATCCAAACGTCTACACCTTCGCAGAAAAAACGGTTGTGTAACGGAAACTCCAGTCGGGCTTTTCCATCATCAATATTCCCATAAACGGCACGCAACGGTTTGCGCTCTTTTATCGCATCGGTAACCGACAAATCTCCGATATCACCGGCATGCCATACTTCGTCGGCCTGGTCTACATATTTTAAAATGGTCGCATCCATATGGCTGTGCGTATCCGAAAGCAGTAAAATCTTTTTCACAACGAGTCTTTTTTAACGTGGCACGTACTTCTCAAATTCCCACAAAAATAATCATACTTAACCGTGTTTTAACTTAAAATTATGGTATTTTCAAATTTGTCAGTCCTCGAATTCCCGTATCTTTGTTCTTTTTGTATTAATCTGGAAATTGAACTTTGAGGTATTTCATAGAATTCGCTTATAACGGAAAGAATTATCATGGCTGGCAGTATCAGCCGGATGCCATATCGGTTCAGGAAACGTTAAATAAGGCTTTATCGCTTTTATTGAAACAGGAGATCGAACTTGTTGGAGCCGGAAGAACCGATACCGGTGTGCACGCGCGGCAAATGTATGCCCATTTTGATTTTGACCAAATTTTGGATTCGGATCGCTGGGTACAAAAATTAAATTCGTTTTTACCGAAAGATATCGCCGTTTACCGCTTTATCCCACTACATGACGAAGCCCATGCCCGTTTCGACGCCACTGGCAGAACCTACGAATACCATATTCATCTTTTTAAAGATCCCTTTGAAAACGAAGGTAGCTGGTTCCATTTCCATCCATTAAACGTGGAAGCCATGAATCAAGCATCGCAATTGCTGTTTGACTATACCGACTTCGAGTGCTTTTCGAAAGTACATACCGATGTGCGTACTTTTAACTGCACTATCACCGAGGCGTATTGGCAACAAAACGGTACAAAATTAGTTTTTACCATTAGTGCCGACCGCTTTTTGCGAAATATGGTCCGCGCCATAGTGGGAACTTTAATTAAAATTGGACTTGGAAAAACAACACTGGACGAATTCCGACAAATTATCGAAAGTAAAAACCGTAGTAGAGCCGGCTTTTCCGTTCCGGCACATGGACTTTACCTCACCCGGGTTGTTTATCCCTATATACAAGAGCGCCATTCCCTATGAAAGCCATAAAATCTATTTCTTTAAGAAAAGTAATGCGTTTTGCCAAACCCTATCAGGGACGGTTTAACGCTGTTATTGCCTGGGCGATATCGTTGTCGATATTTGCCGCATTACGCCCTTATATGTTAAAAGAAACGGTAGACCGTTATCTGACAACACACGATTCCGAAGGACTCCTGCTTTTTATCCTGCTGATGGCAGTGATATTACTGCTTGAGGTGGCTTCGCAGTTTTATTTTGTATACTGGGCCAACTGGCTCGGACAAGATATTGTAAAAGATATCCGCGAAAAACTGTTCCGCCATATCAGCAATTTTAAAATGAAGTATTTCGACAACGAACCCGTAGGAAAACTGGTGACCCGTTCCGTTTCCGATATCGAGTCGATTGCCAGTATTTTTAGTCAGGGATTGTTTATGATTGTCAGCGACCTGCTAAAAATGGTCGTGATTCTGGGTATCATGTTTTATATGAACTGGAAACTCAGTTGTATCGTTATTCTGGGTATGCCGGTATTATTATATGCCACCCGTATTTTTCAGCAAAAAATGAAGGTCGCTTTCGAAGAAGTACGAAATCAGGTGGGTAACCTCAATACATTTGTACAGGAACGCGTTACCGGAATGAAAATCGTACAGCTCTTTAACCGCGAGGCGATTGAATATGAAAAATTTAAAGTAATCAACCAGAAACACAACGATGCCTGGCTAAAAAATATCTTGTATAACTCGATCTTTTTCCCGATAGCCGATATTGTATCGTCTGTGACTTTAGGCTGTATTATCTGGTATGGCGGTCTAAACATCATCAATGGCGATAGCGCCACTACTTTTGGAGATTTGTTTGCCTATACAATGTTGATTAACATGTTATTTAACCCGTTGCGTCAAATTGCGGATAAATTCAATGTGATGCAAATGGGGATCATCGCAGCCGAAAGGGTTTTTGAAGTGTTGGATATTGATGATCACCTACAAACTTCGGGAACCGTGGAAGCGACACATTTTAAAGGCGATATTCGGTTTGAAAATGTTCGTTTCAGTTATATCGAAGGGGAAGAAGTTTTAAAAGGTATCAATCTTAAGGTCAATGCGGGTGAAACTATAGCCATTGTGGGTGCAACCGGAGCCGGTAAGTCAACGATTATTAACTTACTGAACCGTTTTTACGAAATCGATAGCGGTACTATCACCATTGATAATACACCGATTACAGAATTCACAATTGGAAGTCTACGGAAACAAATCGCCATCGTATTACAGGATGTCTTCTTATTTGCCGATTCGATTTTGAACAATATCACGTTATACAATCCGGCTATTAGTCGGGAGGATGTTATTCTTGCCGCTCAGAAAATCGGAGCACATGACTTTATTATGAGTCTGCCCGAAAATTACGATTACAATGTGAAAGAACGTGGTATTATGCTATCATCCGGTCAACGACAATTGATTGCCTTTTTACGGGCCTATGTGAGTAACCCGAGTGTTCTGATTCTCGACGAAGCCACTTCTTCTATCGATACCTATTCGGAAGAGTTGATTCAGAAAGCTACCGAAACCATCACTAAAGGCAGAACGTCTATCGTGATTGCACACCGACTGGCGACTATTATCAATGCCGATAAAATCATCGTGATGGATAAAGGGGAAATCGTTGAAGAAGGTACCCATTATCAATTGTTAAACAAGGACAATGGTTACTACAAAAACCTGTATTACTCTCAGTTTGCCGTTACAGAATAAGCGGCAAACCGGCTATTCTGACCAGAAAAATTAAAAAATCGACAGTCATTTAGCCTTAAAAATAGCAATACCCTATTTTTAGCGCATTCATTTTTGGGATATTTTGAAATTTGATCCTATTAATCTTTTCAGAAAACAAATAAATCCCTATTTTCGTACGCAGAAAATTCATTTGAAATTATACATTTATGAAATACGATATTATTGTTTTAGGAAGCGGGCCAGGTGGTTATGTAACTGCCATCAGAGCTTCACAATTAGGCTTTAAAGTAGCTGTTATTGAAAAAGAAAACTTGGGAGGTATCTGCTTGAACTGGGGATGTATTCCAACAAAAGCGTTATTAAAATCGGCTCAGGTTTTTGATTACCTAAAACATGCTGCCGACTATGGATTAACGGTTAACGAATTCGACAAAGATTTCGGAGCCGTGATCAACCGTAGCCGCGGTGTTGCTGAAGGAATGAGCAAAGGTGTTCAGTTCCTGATGAAAAAAAATAAAATCGATGTAATCGATGGTTTCGGAAAAGTAAAACCAGGTAAAAAAGTAGATGTAACCGATAAAGACGGAAAAGTAACCGAGTATACTGCTGATCATATCATCATCGCTACTGGTGCGCGTTCCCGTGAATTACCAAACTTACCGCAAGATGGTAAAAAAGTAATCGGATACCGCCAGGCAATGACGTTACCAGAACAACCAAAATCGATGATTGTGGTTGGTTCCGGAGCTATCGGAGTCGAATTTGCACATTTTTACAATGCTATGGGAACCAATGTTACCATCGTGGAGTTTATGCCAAATATCGTTCCGGTTGAAGACGAAGATATCTCAAAACAATTTGAGCGTTCGCTTAAAAAAGCCGGTATCAAAATCATGACCAATGCTTCTGTTGAAAAAGTGGATACCACTGGAAACGGCGTAAAAGCAACGGTTAAAACAGCAAAAGGAGAAGAAATTCTGGAAGCCGATATCGTACTTTCTGCAGTAGGTATCAAATCCAACATCGAAAATATCGGATTGGAAGATGTGGGTATCGCTACCGACAGAGACAAGATCCTTGTAAACGACTATTACCAAACCAATGTTCCGGGGTATTATGCTATCGGTGACGTGGTTCCGGGTCAGGCATTGGCACACGTTGCTTCTGCTGAAGGAATCCTTTGTGTGGAAAAAATTGCCGGTTTACACGTAGAGCCAATCGATTACGGAAATGTTCCGGGATGTACTTACGCTACTCCTGAAATTGCTTCTGTGGGTATGACCGAAAAACAAGCCAAAGAAAAAGGATTTGAAATCAAAGTGGGTAAATTCCCATTCTCGGCTTCCGGTAAAGCGAAAGCAGCCGGTACGCCAGACGGTTTTGTAAAAGTTATTTTCGATGCGAAATACGGTGAATGGTTAGGTTGCCATATGATTGGTGCCGGAGTAACCGATATGATCGCTGAAGCTGTAGTTGCCCGTAAACTGGAAACTACAGGTCACGAAATCCTTAAAGCAATCCACCCACACCCTACCATGAGTGAGGCGGTAATGGAAGCTGTTGCTGATGCTTACGGAGAAGTGATTCACTTATAAGATTCAAAAAAAACATAGTAAAAGGGCTGTTTCAAAAGAGATAGCCCTTTTTTTTATTCGGTGATTTTAAAATTTAATACGATTTTTTTTAACAAAAATCACTACATTTGTAATATATTCACTTCACTACACCACCTGATATTCCAAAACAAACCGGATACAGGTAAAATCCACAAAAGTCATTAACTTTAAAATCAAATAGTATGTTTAGAAACCTAATGTATTTAGCAGTATCCCTTTTTCTATTTGCATCGTGTAGCAAAAGTGAAGTGATACGATTAACAGTAGCTTCCGAAGAAGCGGACTGTGTTGGTGTAGCGCCTCAAAAATGTTTGCTGGTTAAAAAAGAAGGCCAAAAAGACTGGGAGAATCTTTATAATGGAATCGATGGTTTTATTTTTGAAGATGGAAACGAATATGTATTGGAAGTACGCGAAGAAAAAATTGACAATCCGCCGGCCGATGCGCCTTCTATGAAATATGTTCTGGTAAACGAAATTTCGAAAGTCGCTAAAACGTCCGAAGGCTTACCAGCAAAAGTCGAAGCACCAGTTACCCAAACCTTCCGGATTACCGTAGCGTCACAACAAGCCGATTGTACCGGTGTGGCCCCGCAAAAATGCTTTTTAGTGAAAAAAGACGGGCAAAAAGACTGGGAATTCTTGTATAGCGGTATCGAAGGCTTTACTTATGAAGAAGGTAACGAATATGTATTGGAGATCAAAGAAGAAAAAATTGACAATCCTCCTGCCGACGGTTCATCGGTAAAATGCATATTGGTTAAAGAGATTTCCAAAATAAAAAAAATCTCCGAAAACCTTCCGAAACCAAAAAAATAATCCAATTACAATACGACTGTCTGACTTTCAAAATCCGACAGATATTTATAAGGTTGTCTAAAAAACAACCTTTTTTTATTTAGTTGTTGCAAATTTTAACAAAATAATACGCATACTTTTTGTAATTTATCGCATCTAAAAAAAATATAATCAAAACAAAACCGTATGAACCGTATTCTATGCCTTTTTCTTTTACTTTTTATCCCGATTCAGCATAAGGCACAATCCATTACGCTGAATCAGGGCAATACGCTTCAAAAAGATTATTTTGCCGAAATTCCGTTTGAAAATATTTATAATAAATTGATCATACCTGTTGTGATCGAAAACAAAACCTACCGTTTTCTATTGGATACGGGCGCACCTTGTGTGATTACCAGTGAACTGAGTAATGCAATGCAATCGAAATTTCTAAGCAGTATTAATATTGTAGATGCCAACGGAAAAAACGATACCATGAAAATGGTCGCTATACCAGCATTATCGTTAGGCGGTATTACTTTTCAGGATATTCCCGCATTGGTTAACGACAATAAAATGATTTTTGAATGCCTTAAAATTGACGGTTTTATCGGTAGTAACCTCCTTCGTAATTCTATCCTGCAATTGTCATCTCAAAAAAAGTCCATCATCATAACCGATAATCCTTCCCGATTAAATTTACGCAAAAAATATGCGTCCAAATTATACCTATACGATACACAAAGTAGCCCTTTTATTAAAATCGGCCTGAAAAATAAAAAAGAAGCGTCCGAAGAACTCCTTTTCGACACCGGAATGAATAACCTCTACGACATGTCATTACGGGCTTATGATATTCTAAAGGAAGCGAATCTTTTTGTCGATATTGAAGAAGGCTACGGAAATGCATCTATTGGGATATTTGGCAATTCTGAGGATACCAAAAACTATCGGTTCACTGTTCCACAAATCAAAATCAACGGAACCGTTTTTAAAAACATGACCATCGAAACCACCAATGACAAAAATTCACGAATCGGTGCCGAACTACTAAACCACGGACTGGTTACTGTGGATTATAAAAACAACTATTTTTATTTTGAACCTTATAATGAAAGTTACGATTTAACAGAAAAACAAATCGGGGTTAAACCAACCATAAGCAATGAAAAACTGGTGGTTGGCATTATCTGGGACGATGCAATAAAAGGAATTGTTGGTATTGAAGATGAAATTGTCCAGATTGATGATGTAAACTATGAGAACATCGATTATTGCGATATCGTTACCAAACCATCACCGTTGCGAAATAAGAATAAAGAAACTTTTAAAGTAACGTTCCGAAACTGTGTTGGTGATTTGAATACCTTAACCTTAACCAAAAAATGACGCCTATGACGATACAACCGATCTACAGCAAATCCATCCCGTATCCCCTATTACTTTTAGCCGATCCGTATATTGACATGATCAATAGCTATGTACACGAATCTTTTTTGTATGGTATTCCCGTCGGAAACGATTATATCGGGGTTTATGCGCTCTATCCGATCGATGAAACCGCTGTTGAGATCAAAAACATAGCCGTACGCGAAGATCACCAACAAAAAGGTATTGGGAAGCTTTTATTGCACCATGCCTTTTCTGAAGCCAAAAAAAGGGGCTTTCACGAGGTGATCATCGGAACGGGAAATTCCAGTATTTCACAATTGCAATGGTACCAGAAACAAGGCTTTGAAGTTATCGGTCTGAAAAAGAATTTCTTTACGGAACATTATAAGGAGCCGATTTTCGAAAACGGAATCCAATGCAAACATATGATTGTATTGAGCAAACCGATCCAGGATTCCCTGTAAGAGAAAGTTAGTATATTTGTAATAGTGATTCGGTTATTTCCCGGCGCTAACATCAAATCTTATTTTATTCCATATGATCACTTTTGCCTATACCATTCTATATGTCCAAAATGTAAATAAAGCCATGACATTTTACGAAAATGCGTTTGGCTTTGAACGTAAATTTATCACACCCGATGCGGATTACGGTGAATTGATCACCGGTTCTACCACGCTGTCTTTTGCAGTACATACTTTGGCAAAATCGAACCTAAAAGACGGTTATACCGAAAGCAATCCAACAGCCAAACCTTTTGGTATCGAATTGGGCTTTACGTCCGATGATGTCGAAAAAACCGTAGCCGCCGCTCTTCAGGCCGGCGCTACGTTAACCGAAGCGATCAAAACCAAACCATGGGGACAAAAAGTGGCCTATGTGAGAGATCCCGAAGGTTTTTTAGTGGAAATCTGTAGTCCGATGTAAATGGAACAACTCATCCGGCATATTGAAAAATCGGTCCCCCTTACACCCGGGGAAAAAGAAATCATCACGACGACTTTCCATTCGAAAACCGTCGCTAAGAAAGAGATTCTTCACAGCGAAGGTAGCGTTTGCCAGTACAATTATTTTATCACCAAAGGTTGTTTCCGCTTGTATCTGATCACCGAAAACGGAAAAGAACAGGTTATCCAATTCGGACTTGAAAATTGGTGGATTACCGATTATTCGAGTTATACTTCCGGCCGACCATCCAAATTTTATATTCAGGCGTTGGAACGTTCGGAAGTACTCTATATCAGTCGTTCGGAACAGGAAACTTTGTTTGAAAAAATTCCCGCTTTGGAAGGGTATTTCCGGAAAAACCTGGAACGGGCCTATGCCGCTTCTCTGACGCGAATTGAGTATCTTTTTCTGCTTTCGGGCGAAGAACGCTACCTGCAATTTGTAGGCACTTATCCGGAGTTTGCCCAACGGATTCCACAATATATACTGGCTTCTTTTTTAGGAATCAGTCCGGAATACGTCAGTGAGGTTCGCAAAAAAATTGGCTAAACGCATTTCTTAAACCAGCTTAATTTTTTTCCGGTCGGCACTTCCGAACTTTGTCCTGATAAAAAATCAATCACTATGGACAATCGAATTAACATCAGTCAACTGGAACCGGAAGCGTATAAAATCATGTATGCTTTCGAAAAGTATTTAAGCACTACCAAGCTTACGCCCATTCATAAAGAGCTTATCAAAATACGGGCTTCGCAAATCAACGGTTGTGCTTTTTGTATTAATATGCACACCAAAGATGCCCGTAAATATGGCGAAACCGAACAACGTATTTATGCGCTGAATGCCTGGCGGGATACGAATTTCTTTTCGGAAGCGGAAAAGGCGATTTTAGCCCTTACGGAAGAAATGACGCTCATTCCCAACCATGTGTCGGATGTGACCTACGAAAACGCCCGTAAAGCGCTCAATGACGATAATTATCTGGCTCAGGTGATGGTAGCCATTATCACGATCAATTCGTGGAACCGGATCGCCATTGCTACTAAAATGATGCCGGAACAGGATTAACAAAGGGCCGCTACAAGCGACCCTTTGTTAATGTTTTATTCTTTTTATATCTTTTACACCTGACAGGTTTTGGAAACCTGTCAGGTATTTCGGTAACTATTATTTTATTCTCTGATGATCATAATCGTAGCCTTAAACCCGGTGGCCAAATCCCATCGGTTGGCCGAAAGTAGTGTTCCTTTATCATCATATACGTGGAATTCGGCCGTATTCGGACCAGAGCTTCCCTGATTTAACGCTTCAAAATCGAGTTTATTAAACCCTTTTTCCAATCCAAGTGTCGTGCCTTTAAAACTAGCATCTAAAATGATCTGCGGGATCACGATTTTTCCGTTCACTAAAAACTTAATCATGTCGCCATCCACATATTCGTGATCGCGGTAAACAATTTTAACGTATTCCGATTTGGTACGGATTTCCCCGAACGACTGGTCTCTTTTAAAGATACGCGAATCGCCATTCCCTTCTCCTTTAAAATCCTGTTTTAGCTTTTCGACGTATACATCGCCCGGATTGGCAAATTTTTCTTTTTCGGCGCCAAATTTGGAATTATCTTCTCCAATCTGAAACGAAGAAGTATTGGGTTTTAAGGTTTCCAACGGATTTAAGGGCGTATCAAAAATAGACGAACTAAAATTCATCGATGGAAAAGCGGTCGAATTGGATGATTTATCCGGACTAATAGCCGGTATTTTCAAACGGGGAATCGGTTTCGACTTGGTTACAAAATCATTTTGCGCCCAACTGCTTGCAGATAACCCGATTAAAATGAACAACAGATATAACGATCTCACTGATTTACTTTTAAAGTCTAAAAATAGCAAATTCAACCCTACCTAAAAATATTCCGGCTACTTTTAACGCTATTTTATACCTTTTAATTCTTAACGTTTCATTACCATTACTGCAATCAAAAAAGAAGTAACTTCATGACTTTCCTCCTGATAACCAACTAAACAGACATACTTATGGCAACAAGAATTTTTGTAAACCTGCCCGTTAAAGACCTCAATCGATCGATTGCGTTCTTTACCAAACTGGGATTTACATTTAATCCGCAGTTTACAGACGACAAAGCCACCTGCATGATCGTTAGCGATACGATATTTGTGATGTTACTGGTACACGAACGTTTTAAAGATTTTACCCGTAAGGCAATTAGCGACGCCACACAGACAACCGAAGTACTATTATGCCTGGACACCGATAGCCGGGAAAAGGTAAATGCGATAATAGCCAAAGCCGTCGAAGCCGGTGGAACGCTTTATGCCGAACCAATGGATTATGGCTGGATGTATTCGCATAGTTTTTCCGATCTGGACGGGCATCAATGGGAAATCATTTATATGGATCCCGAAGGAATGCCGCAGTAAAATTTTATGATTTCTTTAAGACAAATCCACAGCAAATAATCCGAAAAACCGTAATAGCCTACTAACTTTTTTTGTAACTTGCAGTTCGTTAAACTTTTATAAAATCATTGATCTACTCATGGTACAGCTAATGATTATGCTAATTAAACAACTTATACTGCTGATCATCAATTTCGGCCAGTTGTTGTAATTTTAACGTCCCTGACAACACCTAAACTATCTAAATCCCCCAATGGGTTTTATATAGCTGTCAACTCTTTTATCTTTAATTTTAATACAATAAAAAATCCCTCTGTATGGAGGGATTTTTGTTTTTATTAATGCTGTGCTTAGAAAACAAACATGGCGCGTTCGCCCATCATGTCGTTTACTGCATCGGCTACTTCTTCCAATACTGCTTCGTCTGTATGATTTAAAATCACTTTATCGATCAAAGCTACGATGGTTTCCATATCGGATTCTACCAAACCACGCGTCGTTACCGCAGGAGTTCCCACTCGGATACCAGAGGTTACAAATGGTGATTTATCATCGAAAGGAACCATATTTTTATTTACGGTGATTTCAGCTTTTACCAAAGCATTTTCAGCTTCTTTCCCGGAAATATTTTTATTTCTAAGATCGATCAGCATCATATGATTATCGGTACCGCCCGAAATAATGTTGTATCCTCTCTTTACAAAGGCTTCTGCCATAGCTTTTGCATTTTTCTGAACCTGCATTGCATAGGTAAAGAACTCATCGCTTAACGCTTCGCCAAAGGCTACTGCTTTTGCCGCAATGATATGCTCCAACGGTCCTCCCTGGTTACCCGGGAATACCGATCCGTCCAATAAAGACGACATCATACGGATTTCTCCTTTTGGTGTTTTGACTCCAAACGGATTTTCAAAATCTTTCCCCATCATGATCATTCCACCTCTTGGCCCACGTAGGGTTTTGTGTGTTGTTGTCGTGATGATATGACAATGCGGAACCGGATCGTTCATCAATCCTTTAGCAATCAAACCGGCCGGATGTGAAATATCTGCCATTAAAATAGCCCCTACACTGTCGGCAATCTCGCGGAAACGTTTAAAATCCATATCGCGGGAATAAGCCGAAGCTCCTGCAATAATCAATTTTGGCTGTTCCTGGGTTGCTACTTCCTGAATCTTATCGTAGTTCAGCATTCCGGTTTCTTTTTCCACTCCGTAGAATACCGGATTGTATAATTTTCCGGAAAAGTTCACCGGCGAACCGTGTGTTAAATGTCCTCCGTGTGAAAGATCGAAACCTAATATTTTATCGCCCGGTTTTAAACAGGCTGCAAAAACGGCTGTGTTGGCTTGCGATCCGGAGTGTGGCTGTACGTTTACATAGTCAGCTCCAAACAAAGCTTTAGCTCTGTCAATTGCAATTTGTTCGATTACGTCTACTACTTCACATCCACCGTAATACCGTTTACCCGGGTACCCTTCCGCATATTTATTCGTTAAAACTGAACCCGCAGCTTCCATTACCTGATCGCTCACGAAATTCTCAGATGCAATAAGTTCCAAGCCGTGAATTTGTCTGTCTTGTTCTTCAAGAATTAAGTCGAAAATTTGTTCGTCGCGTTGCATTTTATAATATTTCGTTAAATTGACCTCAAAAATACGAAAATCGTTTGTTAAATTCACAATAGCTACTATATTTGATTTCGAATTTTTCAACAACAAAAACAAACATACAATATGCCTATAAGTGCCAATGACCCTACCAGAAAATCGTGGTTAGACGTCCCCGTGAACAGCGATTTTCCAATACAAAACATCCCTTTTGGGGTTTTTATAACTAAAGATGACGTGGTAACTATCGGAACACGTATTGGTGATTTTGCAATCGATATGGGAGCCCTGCAACAATTGGGTTATTTTGAAGGTATTGAACTAACTGACGATATGTTTATGCAGGATACGCTGAACGATTTTATCTCCGACGGTAAAAAAACATGGCGTTTAGTACGTAACCGACTAGCTGATATTTTTGACATCGTAAATCCGCAATTACGCGATAACGATGCCCATAAAGAAATCGTTATTTTTAACGTAAATGACATCGAAATGCAATTACCGGTTTTAATCGGCGATTATACCGATTTTTATTCCAGCAAAGAACACGCTACAAATGTGGGCAAAATGTTCCGTGACCCGGACAATGCGCTATTACCAAACTGGTTGCATATTCCGGTAGGCTACCACGGAAGAAGTTCTACAATCGTGCCTTCCGGAATTCCGGTACATCGACCGATGGGACAAACCCTTCCAAATGGTGAAACCCAACCGGTATTCGGTCCGTCACGATTAGTGGATTTCGAATTGGAAACCGCTTTTATTACGACTGATGCCAACATTATGGGCGAAAATATCCCTGTGGAAGAAGCCGAAGAGTATATTTTCGGTATGGTATTGTTAAACGACTGGAGTGCCCGTGACATTCAGAAATGGGAATATGTGCCACTAGGTCCCTTCCTTGCTAAAAACTTTGCCTCTTCCATTTCACCATGGATTGTAACGTTGGATGCTTTGGAGCCTTTCCGCGTGGCAAGTCCGAAACAGGAACCAACCCCGCTTCCGTATTTACAACAAACCGGCGATCACGCGTTCGATATCAACCTGGAAGTGGCTATCGCTCCGGAAAATGCCGATGCTACGGTAGTTTGTGAATCGAACTTTAAATATATGTACTGGACCATGAGTCAGCAGCTGGCACACCACACCGTTAACGGTTGTCGTGTGAATTCCGGTGACATGATGGGTTCTGGTACGATTTCCGGATCTACGGAAAACAGCTTCGGATCCATGCTGGAATTAACATGGGGTGGTAAAAACCCATTAAAAATGAACGATGGTACCGAACGTAAGTTTATCAACGACGGGGATACAGTTATCATGAAAGGTTACTGCCAGAATGATCAGGTACGTATCGGATTTGGTGAAGTTTCCAGTAAACTATTACCGCCGTTCGAACGAAAATAAGATACTATATTCCTAATAAAAACTCCGGTTCGTCCGGAGTTTTTTTATGCCCGTTTCTTATTATCCGCTCAAAATTTATACTTTTGGACATCTTTAAAGATTTCATTTATGAGGAAAATTACTGCTGTAGTATTCATATTGGCATTTGTCTGTTCCTGTGGTGTCAAGCAAACCCAGAATATGCTGAGTGAAGGCGATTACGACGGGGCCATTGACCGGGCTATCGAAGGATTGCGAAACAATAAAAATGCAAAAGGAAAACAAGATTATGTGTACCTGCTGGAAGAAGCATTTGCCAAAGCCAAAGACCGTGATCTTCGCACCATTGAACTCCTTGTTAAAGATGCGAATCCTTCCAAACTGGAAAAATTATACAATACCTATTTGCAGCTCAACAACCGTCAGGAGCGTATTCGTCCGTTATTGCCACTCCGACTTATAAAAGAAAACCGGAATGCTATTTTTCCGTTTGACGATTATTCCGATCAGATTGTAAGCAGTAAAAATGCACTGGCCAAATTCCTGTACGACAATTCCAAAGCCTTAATGGCAACCAATAACAAACTAAATTACAGAAGAGCTTACGATGATTTCGCTTATCTGCTAACGCTGAGTCCTAACTTTAAAGACGTTACCAAATTAATGGACGAAGCCCAGTTTAAAGGAACCGACTTTGTAAATGTATACTCTAAAAACGAAACCAATATGGTAATTCCGGTTCGTCTGGAGTCGGATTTACTGGATTTCAGTACGCTTGGTCTGGACGATAAATGGACGGTTTACCATAGTAACCGTCAGAAAGGAGTCAACTACGATTATGGCCTGATTGTTAACTTCCGCGATATTAAAATCTCTCCGGAGCAAATCAAAGAGCGCCAGTTTATCAAAGAAAAACAAATCAAAGACGGTGTTAAAAATCTGGTTGATGCCAATGGTCGCGTGGTTCGCGACAGTTTGGGAAAACCCGTTAAAGTGGATAATTTCCGTACGATCCGAATTGATATTTATGAGTTTACACAGTTTAAAGCCTGTCAGGTAACGGCCAAAGTAGATTATATCGATTTTAAAACCAACCAACTGATCGATTCGTTTCCGTTGAGCAGTGAATATGTTTTCCAGAATATCTATGCCAACTATCAGGGCGATCGTCGTGCCTGCGATGATAACTATTTTAAATATTTCGACCGCAAACCGGTTCCGTTCCCGGGTAACGAACAAATGGTTTATGATACCGGTGAAGATCTGAAAGCAAAACTAAAAAACATCATCACCCGGAATAAATTCCGTCGCTAATATTGTTGAAAAACACCCTAAAAGCACTTCCAAAAGAAGTGCTTTTTTTATGCGCAGACCCCGTAAATATTAACAAGAAGTATAATATTAATTATTTGTTAATAAATATTTCGCATTTTGTACCATATAAATAGTAATTTTATGAAAATCAAATCTATACATTATGAAAAAAAACCTACTGTACATTTCGATGTTGTTTTTAGGCATCTGCGGGCATGCTCAGAAACTATCCGATTTTAATCGCGTAAACGTCGAGGGATTTTTTACTAATCCCGTAGTTTCGCCAGACGGAACACATGCCCTTTTAACCGGCGAGCATTTTAAAGGAATCTATCTTTTGGATCTGGCCAAAAATACGGTTCAAAAAATTTCCGATAAGGAAGGAAGCGGTTACGGTTATACCTGGGATCGCAACAACAGCACCTTTTATTTTAAAGAAAAAGGTGAAAAAGATTTCTTTTCGCAGTCAAAAGTGTACGCCTATGATGTGACGACTCAAAGACGCGAATTAAAAGACGATATCAACCACACATTTCTGCCATCCTACCAGGGTAAGGAAACTCCAGTTGTGGTTTACACCAATCTAATGACTTTAAAGATCGAAGCGAAAGATCTTGCTACTGAAAAAACCTGGGTGATCACCAACGATGAAGGGCAGTTTTACAATGCCATATTGTCTAACGATGGTAAAAAAGTGGCCGTTCACAACGGAGCCGATATTTTTGTTTACGATCTGAATGGGGAAAATAAACCCGTAAAAGTCGGAACCGGAATCGCCACCGGATGGTCGGCAGATGATCAATTCCTGTTAGGTTTTTTAGACGAAAGTGAAGACGGACATAGCGTGAGCAACTCCGAATTGTATTTGTTTGACACCAAAGCTTTCAAACCGCGAAAAATTACAAATACGGAGGTTTTTGCCGAAATGTTCCCTTCTTTCTACGGAAAAAACAAAGTATTGTTTACCGATGATAAAACCGGTAGAATTTTCACTTCTGAACTAAAAAACTAATGCTATGAAAAAAATAACTACACTCCTTTTTGCCCTGATATTAGGTTTCGCAGCAAATGCACAAATCATTGTTATCGACCCGGGACATGGCTATGGTGCCACAACCAGCGATAATCCCGATGGCCGGACCGCTACAGAAATTGAAACCTCACTGGAAGTCGGTTTACGAACCCGTAACCTCATCCAGGGGAGTTGTTCCTGGACCGTATATATGACCCGTACAACCAATCTGAACAGTTGGACTTCGGTAACGCAACGGGCAACCATGTCGAACAACTGGAATGCCGACCGTTTGTTAAGTATTCACTGTAATGCCGGTGGTGGAACCGGTACCGAAACCTTTTATTGTACCGCCGACGATACCAATACCGCTCCGGATATTGCTTTCGCTCAGAAAATCCAGACCGATATGGTATCCTACGGTTCCTGGGCCAACAGACGATGCGTGGAAGACAATAGCTTCCTGGCCTATCACCTGGGCGTATTGCGTTATTCCTCCGCTACGGGATGTTTAAATGAAATCGGTTTTGTCGACACTACAGCCGATGCTGCCAAACTAACCAGCTCTACCTGGAGGGATTCGTTTGCATCTGCTTATTTTAATGCCTTAAAATCGAATTTAGGGTTAACATGTAGTACCAGTGCTCCAGGTGCATTTACCTTAACCGCTACTCCGGAATGTAACGGAACCGCAACCCGCGTTCGACTAAACTGGACGGCTTCGGCCAATGCGACCAGTTATGATATCTATCGCAACGGGGCTTTATATGCCAGCAGTATTACCGGAACACAATACCTGAATACGGCAGTTACCTCCGGAACGGCTTATACCTACTACGTAAAAGCGAAAAATGCCGGAAGTACAACAACCAATAACTCTAACGGAACCTTGTCGGCTACACCACCGGCTTGTGGTGCTCCAGGTGCGTTTACGGTTACTTTAACACCAACTTGTAGCGGAACAACCAGCGCTATTAATGTGACGTGGACGGCTTCTGCCAATGCCACTACCTACGATATCTATCGTAACGGAAACTTATACGCTCCGGATGTTACCGGTACTTCGTTTTTAAATACCTAT
Source organism: Flavobacterium sp. WV_118_3 (assembly GCF_039778605.1). Taxonomy (NCBI): domain Bacteria; kingdom Pseudomonadati; phylum Bacteroidota; class Flavobacteriia; order Flavobacteriales; family Flavobacteriaceae; genus Flavobacterium; species Flavobacterium sp. WV_118_3. The sequence continues at coordinate 1,813,462 of NZ_CP156060.1, forward strand.
TTGATCAACGCTGGTTCGAGTTATACCTATTCGATGGTAGCAAAAAACAGCGCCGGATCAACCAGCAATTCCAACGGAACCCGTTCGGCTGTGGCCATTAGCTGTGGTGCCCGAATGGCTACGGAAAGTCCTGTAAATGGTTTTGAAAACCTACAATTATATCCGAATCCGTCTGATGGTTTTGTAAACTTATCGGTAGAAAATATCGCCGATCAGAAAGTGAACCTGATGTTGGTGGACACCAATGGTCGTATCGTATTGGAAAGCAACGTGATGCCAACGAATAATACGTTATCCGAGCAAATCGATATCCGCAACCTGGCAACAGGTATGTATATTTTAAAAATCACAACCGGAAATAAAGAATATATCCGAAAAGTCGTGAAAAAATAAAGAACCTTTGTAACAGTAAACCGGGATTAATCAGATGATTAATCCCGGTTTTTTTATTGTAGAAATCGTACAAAAACACTCATTTAAAGACAAAAAACAGCATTTTTATTATTTTTTTCAACTTATGTTATAATTTATATTACATTTGTCCCGATGAAATTAACGGCATTACATAGTAACCGTTCCCTACGGAAAAGCCTGTCCACTACTTCGCGGACAGTGCGGAGTCTATCCTAGTACCCGAGTTTTTCCTGTTGTTATTCATCTTCTATTTTTTCCCATTTTGGAAATAGCTATTGTTTTTACCGGCTTGATTAGCCTTATTATTTTAAGTATTATTTTAGGATTACCGTTTGCAATTCCTGCAACACGACGGTAAACACTGCCTTTTTCGAAACATCCCGACGGTTTCGACTTCTTTCTATATCCCTTTAGTTTTTATTGTTTATTAATATTTACCCATCATTGTAAAAGATGAATGTAATCATTGTTATTGCTCAAAAGGAGCATTATGTCTATGCGGCAGAGATTTGCGACACGATCGAAACCTCAGCCTTACAAAGAGGCACCGGTATTGCCAAAAGGACACCGGAATACATCCGTAAAAAGATCGACATGCAGGATGCTGTTATCGCACTCGAAAACGGAAAATTCGCCGGTTTTTGTTATATCGAAAGCTGGAGTCACGGCAAGTTTGTAGCCCATTCGGGCCTTATTGTTCATCCGGATTACCGTCACCTCGGACTGGCTAAAAAAATCAAAACGTTTGTTTTTGACTATTCGCAAAAAAAGTATCCCGAAGCTAAAATTTTTGGGATCACTACCGGTCTGGCCGTGATGAAAATCAATTCCGATTTAGGCTACCGGCCGGTACCGTTTTCCGAACTAACCGATGATCCGAGTTTTTGGAGTGGCTGCACAACCTGTTCGAATTTTGATATTCTGCAACGGAAGGAAAATAAAATGTGTCTTTGTACCGGAATGTTATACGATCCAAACGAAAAAAGAAAGCCAAAAGCAACCTATACCTTTAATCAAAAAGTGTTAAGCCGACTGAAAAATATCAAACTGGCACTTTTCTTAAAAAAATAAATACGATGACAGCACAACATACAGCCAAGGAAATCAAAAAAGTAGTTTTAGCCTATAGCGGCGGACTGGACACCTCTTTTTGCCTGAAATACCTACAGAACAAAGACTACCAGGTACATACCGTTTTGGTGAACACCGGTGGTTTTTCCGAAACCGAATTAGAAACCATCACGGCCCGTGCCTACGAATTGGGAAGTTTTCAGCATACCAATTGTAACATTATTGAGAAATATTATCAGAAAGCCATCAAATACCTCGTTTTCGGGAATGTGCTAAAAAACAATACCTATCCGCTTTCGGTAAGTGCCGAAAGGGTTTTTCAGGCATTGGAAATTGTCCGTTATGCTCAAAAAATCGGAGCCGATGCGATAGCCCACGGAAGTACCGGAGCCGGAAATGATCAAATCCGTTTTGATCTTATTTTTCAAACCATTGCTCCGGAAATTGAAATTATGACGCCAATCCGCGATCTGAAATTATCCCGCCAGGAAGAAGTCGATTATCTCGAAAAACAAGGTGTTTTCTACTCCTGGGAAAAGGCACAATATTCGATCAATAAAGGAATCTGGGGAACCAGTGTGGGCGGAAAGGAAACGTTAACCTCACATCTTCCGTTACCGGACGAAGCGTATCCGTCGCCACTACAAAAAACAACACCCGAAAAAGTCGTTCTTGAATTTGAAAAAGGGGAACTGGTAGCCCTAAACGGTGAGAAAGCCATTCCAACGACCAATATCACGAAACTGGAAAGTTTAGCCAGTGCTTTTGCGATTGGTCGCGACATTCATGTGGGTGATACGATTATCGGGATTAAAGGACGTGTCGGTTTTGAAGCCGCCGCTCCGCTAATCATTATCAAAGCACATCATTTGCTCGAAAAACATGTATTGACCAAATGGCAGCAATATTGGAAGGAACAACTGGGGAACTGGTATGGTATGCTTTTTCACGAAGGGCAATACCTCGATCCGGTGATGCGTAATATCGAAACGTTTCTAACCGATACGCAGCAAACCGTAAGCGGAACAGTTACCGTTACCCTAAAACCCTATCATTTTTCGCTCGATGGTATTGCATCCCAACACGATTTAATGAACACCGGATTTGGTCAGTATGGCGAAATGAACAATGCCTGGACGGCTACGGATGCAAAGGGTTTTATTAAAATCCTCGGAAATGCACCAACTATTTATTCACAGGTAAATGCCCTCGATTATGATTAAGACAGGTATTATTGGCGGTTCGGGCTATACCGCCGGAGAGTTATTACGTTTGCTCCAAAACCATCCCAAAGCAACAGTCGACTTTGTATATAGCACGACCAATGCCGGAAAATCCGTTACAGATGTGCATCAGGATTTGCTGGGCGATACGGATCTGCTCTTTACCGATACGATCAATCCCGAAGTAAATCTTGTTTTTCTTTGCTTAGGCCACGGTCAGTCGAAGGCTTTTCTGGAAAAACATCATTTTGCTCCCCATACGCGTATTATCGATCTGGGTAATGATTTTCGTTTACATCCCGATGCCGGTTCTTTTGTGTACGGCCTACCGGAACTAAACCGTAAAAAGATCAAAATGGCTCAGTTTGTAGCCAATCCAGGTTGCTTTGCTACTGCGATACAACTGGCATTAGTACCTTTAGCACAGGATCAGGAACTACAAAACAGTATTCATATTAACGCGACTACCGGTAGTACGGGTGCTGGTGTACAACCTTCCGGAACTACACATCACAGTTGGCGGACTAATAATATGTCGCATTACAAAGCTTTTGAACACCAGCATCTTGGCGAAATCCAACAAAGTCTGGACAAACTGCAACCCGGTTTTAATCAGGAGTTGCTGTTTATTCCAAACCGAGGGGATTTTAGTCGTGGGATTTTTGTGACCCTATATACCCAAACGGAGAAATCACTGGATGCTATTGTTGCCTTATACAAAACTTTTTATCAGGATCATCCTTTTGTGGTTGTTACTACCGACACCATTCATCTAAAACAGGTAGTGCAAACCAACAAATGTATCATCAGTCTGGAAAAAAAAGGAAAATACCTGTTAATCACTTCCATTATCGATAACCTGATAAAAGGTGCTTCGGGACAGGCGATACAAAATATGAACCTGATGTTTGGTCTGGACGAAAAAACCGGACTGCAACTAAAATCAGGCAGTTTTTAACCCCTTTAATTTTTTAACAATGTCTTTATTTAATGTTTATCCAATATACAACCTCACTCCTGTCCGCGCTTTAAACGCAACGGTATGGGATACTAACAACCAGGAATATCTTGATTTTTATGGGGGTCACGGTGTGATTTCCATTGGTCATTCGCATCCGGCCTATGTAAAAGCCATTACCGATCAGGTTGGAAAAATCGGTTTTTATTCCAATTCCATTCAAAACCCGATACAGGAACAATTGGCGCAAAAGCTGACTTCCCTATCCGGTTATCCCGACTATTCGCTGTTTTTGTGTAATTCCGGTGCCGAAGCCAACGAAAATGCCTTAAAACTGGCCTCCTTTCACAACGGAAAAGCAAAAGTTATTGCGTTTCAAAAAGCGTTTCACGGACGAACCTCTGCCGCTGTTGCGGTAACTGATAATCCATCGATCGTCGCGCCGCTGAACAGCAAACACGAGGTTGTTTTTCTTCCGTTAAACGACAGTGAGGCTGTTGCCCAGGAAATCGCCAAAGGAGATGTTTGTGCCGTGATTATCGAGGGAATTCAAGGCGTAGGCGGCTTGGACGAGGGAACTACGTCCTTTTTTCAGTTTTTACAACAGATCTGTAATACGAATAATGTTGTCCTGATTCTGGATGAAATCCAAAGTGGCTATGGCCGTTCCGGGTTGTTTTTCGCGCACCAGCATCATGCGATTCAGCCGGATATTATTTCGGTTGCCAAAGGAATGGGCAATGGTTTCCCTATCGGCGGAATTCTGATCCATCCAAAGTTTAAAGCATCCTACGGTTTACTGGGTACTACCTTCGGTGGGAATCACCTGGCCTGTGCGGCTGCTTTGTCGGTTTTGGAAACCATCGAACAGGAACAGCTGATCGCGAATGTCAATTTGATCCATGATTATTTTATAACGCAGATCCAACAAATTCCGGCGGTAAAAAAGATAAAAGGCAAAGGCCTGATGCTCGGATTGGAATTCGATTTTGACGTTAGTGAATTGCGTCAAAAACTGATTTACGAAGCCCATATTTTTACCGGAAATGCATCGCAGAAAAATCTGTTGCGCATTCTTCCTCCTTTATCCATCACCCAAAAACAGATCGATTTATTTGTAAACGGACTCGAAAAAGTCCTTACCCCCTTAAACTAAAATACCATGAAACATTTTACATCCGTAAACCATATAGACGATCTCGACGCGCTTTTATTACTGGCCAAACAGATCAAATCCGATCCTTATGCGCATAAAGCATTAGGTACCAATAAAACCATTGGGCTTTTATTTTTTAATCCAAGTCTGCGAACCCGATTGAGTACACAAAAAGCGGCGGCTAATCTGGGAATGAATTGTATCACCTTAAACCTGAATACCGAAAGCTGGAGTCTGGAATTTGAAGACGGAGCCGTGATGGATGGGACTAAATCCGAACACATCAAAGAAGCCGCACAGGTAGTTGCACAATACTGCGATATCATAGCTATCCGTAGTTTTCCTACACTAACCGATAAGGAAAAAGACGAAGCAGAATATGTGATCAACGCTTTTGTAAAAACGGTTTCCATTCCGGTGATCAGTCTCGAAGGCTCTTCGGAACATCCGCTACAGGCCGTAGCCGATATACTAACCATACAGGAATATAAAACCCGACAAAAACCAAAAGTCGTATTAACCTGGGCACCACATCCGAAAGCATTGCCGCATGCGGTTCCAAATTCGTTTGTCAAAATGATGCAAAAAGCCAATGTCGATTTTGTGATTACCCATCCGGAAGGCTATGAACTCAATTCCGAAATCACGCAAAACAGCACCATAGTGTACAATCAGGACAAGGCTTTTGAGAATGCCGATTTTATATATGCCAAAAACTGGAGCAATTACAACGATTACGGCGCAATTACCTCTCAGGATTTGTCGTGGATGGTAACCCCGGAAAAAATGGCGCTTACCAACCAGGCTAAGTTTATGCATTGTCTTCCGGTACGCCGTAACCAGATTGTGAGTGATGCGGTTTTGGATGGCGAAAATTCCATAGTGATTCCGCAGGCGAATAACAGAACCTATGCCACACAGGCAATACTGACTAAAATTTTACAGGATGAAAACAGCTAAACCGGAACTAACCCTTATTAAAATAGGCGGAAACATAATTGACGATCCGATTGCCTGGCAACAGGCGCTTACAGCTTTTTCACAATTAAAAGGGACCAAAATTCTGGTTCATGGCGGTGGTAAAGAAGCCAGTAAGATCGCAAAAGCATTAAACCTTGAAACGCAAATGGTAGATGGCCGACGTATTACCGATCAGCCGATGCTGGATGTCGTTGTAATGACCTACGCCGGGTTGATCAATAAACGAATGGTGGCACAACTCAACGCTTTGGATTGTCCGGCTTTTGGCTTTTCCGGAGCCGATGGCAATCTGATTCAATCGGAGAAAAGAACCGTTAAGGATATCGATTTTGGTTTTGTGGGCGATATCCGTCATATCAATGCCCCGCAACTCCTTTCGATTCTCAGTACAAAAGCGGTACCGGTATTTTGTGCCATCACACACGACGGAAAAGGTCAGTTGCTCAATACCAATGCCGATACCATTGCCGCGGAACTGGGCATTGCTTTGTCGGATACCTATTCGGTAAAAATCATCTATTGTTTTGAAAAACAAGGTGTATTGATTAATACCAACGACGAATCGTCTCTGATTCCATTACTAACAACATCGAAATACCGCGATCTGTTGGCTATTGGGGGTATTCATTCGGGAATGATTCCCAAACTCGATAATTGTTTCAGCGCATTGACAAAAGGCGTTGATCGCGTGATCATCGGAAACCTATCCACTTTAGAAAATCCAAATACATTATGTACCGTCATCCAGCTGTAACTATGAAAACGATAACCTCTTTAACCGCTGAAGCGATTCTTTTGCTAAAAAAGCTAATCGAAACACCCTCTTTTTCCGGAGAAGAAAACCAAACGGCTGTATTAATCGCCGACTGGTTCGAACAGCATGGCATTCCATATAATCGGGAAAATAATAACCTCTGGGCTTATAACCGTCACTTCGACTGTAGCAAGCCTACGTTATTGCTCAATTCCCATCACGATACCGTAAAACCCAATCAGGCCTATACGCTCGATCCGTTTACCGCTTTGGAAAAAGACGGAAAAATCTTCGGATTGGGCAGTAATGATGCCGGTGGTTGCCTTGTCGCCTTACTTGCCGCATTCGCTTATTTCTATCCGCAGGAAAACCTGTCGCATAATATCGTGATCGTGGCTTCGGCCGAAGAAGAAAGTAGCGGCCCGTATGGTCTGAATAGCGTACTACAACACCTTCCGGAACTGGATTGTGCCATTGTTGGTGAACCGACCGAAATGCAATTGGCTATAGCCGAAAAAGGACTTTTGGTACTGGATATAACCGTACACGGAACCGCCAGTCACGCAGCACATGACAACCCAAACAATCCGATTTATAATGCGTTAAACGTAATCGAATGGTTTCGGAACTATCGTTTTGAAAAAGTATCCGAAATACTTGGCCCGGTAAAAATGACCGTTACACAGGTCAATGCCGGAAAGCAACATAATGTTGTACCATCCGAATGCCAACTGGTAGTCGATATTCGTGTGAATGATCAGTATAGTAACCACGAAATTCTCGATACGGTTGTACAATCCGTAAACGCAACGGTAGAACCGCGTTCGATGCATCTGAATGCTTCTTCTATTGCGCCGGAACATCCATTAGTTCGATCGGGTGTCGCGTTGGGGCGTACGACCTACGGTTCGCCTACCCTTTCCGATCAATCGGTTTTAAGTTGTCCATCTTTAAAATTAGGACCCGGGAATTCGCTGCGTTCCCATACCGCCAATGAATTTATTTACCGCCATGAAATTGAAACAGGAATCGCTTTGTATATCGAAATCCTCAATGGCTTTTTAACGAAAAAAACAGAATAGTATGAAACTATGGGAAAAAGGGATCGCCACCGATCAGAAAATAGAAAACTTTACCGTTGGAAACGACCGTGAACTGGATCTGGTACTCGCCCGATACGATGTGTTGGCTTCGATTGCACATGCCAAAATGCTGGCCAAAACAGGTCTGTTAAAAGAACAGGAAGCCACCGATATCGTTCTGGCACTGGAAGATATCTTACAATATTGCAACAGTGGGAATTTTGCCATCAATACGGATTTTGAAGATGTACATTCCAAAATCGAATTTATGCTGATTGAAAAATTGGGCGTCACCGGGAAAAAAATCCATATGGCACGTTCCCGAAACGATCAGGTTTTGGTGGCCTTACATCTTTATTTGAAAACCGAAATCGGTGTGCTTAAAAACCTGATTACGGAATTATTTGAATTAATGCTTGTTCTGGCCGAAAAGCATCAGGACGTTTTATTACCGGGCTATACGCATATGCAAATCGCTATGCCATCGTCGTTTGGACTCTGGTTTTCCGCCTATGCCGAGAGTCTGATTGATGATATTATAATATTGAATGCCACATTAAAAGTGGTCGATCAAAATCCATTGGGCTCTGCGGCAGGTTATGGCAGTTCATTTCCTATCGACCGTATGCATACCACACAATCGCTAAAATTTTCGATGTTGAAATACAATGTTGTCGCCGCACAAATGAGCCGTGGCAAATCCGAAAAAACAGTCGCTTTTGCAATGAGTAGCATCGCAGCAACCTTATCGAAAATGGCAACCGATGCGTGCTTGTATCTGTGCCAGAATTTTGATTTTATCAGGCTTCCCGGTCATTTAACCACGGGGTCAAGCATTATGCCGCATAAAAAAAATCCGGATTTGTTTGAACTGATTCGCGGTAAATGCAATAAAATACAAAGTCTTCCTTACGAGCTGACGTTACTTACGAATAACCTGCCCAGTGGTTATCACAGGGAATTTCAGTTGCTAAAAGAAGGCTTATTTCCAGCTGTGGAAAATTTAAAATCCTGTTTGGAAATGACCTGTTATGCACTACAGAACATCGAAGTAAACACCTCCATTTTAAAGGATTCGAAATACAAACACCTTTTTACCGTTGATACACTGAACGAACTGGTAACCCGAGGCATTCCGTTTCGCGATGCGTATAAAATCGTAGCGGAACAAATTGAAAAAGGGACTTATAATGCCCCGGAAGCGATTTCTCATACCCACGAAGGCAGTATCAATAATTTGTGTCTGGATGAGATCCGTCAAAAAATGCAGGCGGTACTATAAATAAAAAGAGGTTCCGTTTGGAACCTCTTTTTTATTCGGCCCATCGTTTCAGATCGTCGGCCTGTATCGCGCTATGGGAAGCGTTATAAACCGCTTTTCCATCTTTGATCACTATAAGTTGCGGCGATTCGTGCTGTACGCCAAAACGCTCCGCTATCCCATTCGAAAGCGGTCGGTGTTCCAGTAAATCCAAAAAGTACACATCCAGCTCGTCGTCCAAAGCATATTCCCGTTCAAATTGTTTTAAAGCCATACGACTGATACTGCATCGGGTACTGTGTTTAAAAATAACCGCCGGTTTTTCGAAAGACTGTTCCGCAATTGCATCCAAAGTGGTTGTTTCTAAACGTTTCCAGTTCACTTTTGAAGGTACAGCCTCTTCCTGTCCTCCGAATATTTTATCTAAAAATCCCATTTCTGTCCGATTTTACGCCATTTTGGCATTTATTTTTTGTAAATTTAAGTGCTAAAACGCCAATTTGTCTTGTTTTTCACATTGGAACATAAATTGACTATTACCAATCAAAGTTAAAAAATAACTATCACAATCGACAAACAACATTTAAAAATATGAATTTTAATAACCTAACAATCAAATCTCAGGAAGCCCTGCAACAAGCGCAACAAATTGCGCAAGGTTCAGGCCATCAACAAATCGAGAACGAGCATATCTTTAAAGGTATCCTCGAAGTTGATGAGAATGTGGCACCATTCATTTTGAAAAAACTGAATGTGAATGTAAACCTGTTCAAACAAATTCTGGACAGTACGATTCAAAGTTTTCCTAAAGTAAGCGGAAGCGAATTGATGTTTTCCCGCGATGCCGGAACAACCTTAAACGAAGCCGCCAATATTGCCAAGAAAATGAACGACGAATATGTATCGATCGAACATTTATTATTGGCGATATTCAAATCGAAAAGCAAAGTGGCACAGATCTTAAAAGATCAGGGTGTGACCGAAAAAGGCCTTGAAAGTGCCATTAATGAAATCCGAAAAGGCGAACGGGTAACCTCAGCTTCGGCCGAAGAAACCTATAATGCCTTAAACAAATATGCGAAAAATCTGAACCAGCTGGCCAACGACGGCAAACTGGATCCTGTGATCGGTCGTGATGAAGAAATCCGCCGTGTATTACAGATTTTATCCCGTCGTACCAAAAACAATCCGATGCTGGTTGGAGAACCGGGTGTGGGTAAAACCGCCATCGCCGAAGGGCTGGCACACCGTATTGTTCAGGGAGACGTACCGGAAAACCTAAAAGACAAAGTAGTCTTTTCATTGGATATGGGTGCGTTGATTGCCGGAGCCAAATACAAAGGGGAATTCGAAGAACGTTTAAAATCGGTCGTAAAAGAAGTAACTTCTGCCGAAGGTGACATCGTATTATTTATTGATGAGATCCATACATTGGTTGGTGCCGGAGGTGGCGAAGGCGCGATGGATGCGGCTAACATTCTGAAACCGGCTTTAGCGCGTGGCGAATTACGAGCTATCGGAGCAACTACGCTGGACGAATATCAGAAATATTTTGAAAAAGATAAAGCGCTGGAACGTCGTTTCCAAAAAGTTATGGTGGACGAACCGGATACCGAAAGCGCGATTTCGATTCTGCGCGGTATCAAGGAAAAGTATGAAGCACATCATAAAGTGCGTATCAAAGACGATGCAATTATTGCCGCTGTGGAATTGTCGCAACGTTATATCACCAATCGTTTTCTTCCGGATAAGGCAATTGACTTAATGGATGAAGCGGCTTCCAAATTGCGTATGGAAATCAACTCCAAACCGGAAGAACTGGATGTTTTGGATCGTAAAATCATGCAGCTTGAAATCGAAATAGAAGCGATTAAACGTGAAAACGACGAAAACAAGCTTAAGATCTTAGGTCTTGATCTGGCCAACCTGAAAGAAGAACGCAACGAGATTTTTGCCAAATGGAAATCGGAAAAAGATGTTGTAGACAATATTCAGGCGACCAAACAGGAAATTGAAGACCTGAAATTACAGGCCGAACGCGCCGAACGTGATGGTGATTACGGTAAAGTAGCCGAAATCCGTTACGGAAAAAGCAAAGAAGCACAGGAACGTCTGGACGCCTTGCAAAAACAATTACAGGAAAACCAATCCGGTCATTCGTTGATCAAGGAAGAGGTTACCCATGACGATATCGCAGAAGTTGTCGCCAAATGGACCGGTGTTCCGGTAACCAAAATGCTGCAAAGCGAACGCGAAAAATTATTAAAACTGGAAGACGAATTACACCACAGAGTGGTTGGACAGGAAGAAGCCATACAGGCGATTAGTGATGCCGTACGCCGTAGTCGTGCCGGTTTACAGGATTCCCGTAAACCGATCGGTTCGTTCCTGTTCCTGGGTACCACCGGTGTAGGGAAAACCGAATTGGCAAAAGCTCTGGCCGAATACCTGTTTGACGATGAAAATGCGATGACACGCATCGATATGAGTGAATATCAGGAACGTCATAGTGTGAGCCGACTGGTTGGTGCGCCTCCGGGATATGTAGGTTATGACGAAGGTGGACAGTTGACGGAAGCCGTTCGAAGAAAGCCGTATTCCGTAGTCTTATTGGATGAAATTGAAAAAGCCCATCCGGATACGTTTAACATCCTGTTACAGGTATTGGACGAAGGACGTTTAACGGACAACAAGGGTCGTCTGGCTGATTTTAGAAATACGATTATCATCATGACCTCCAATATGGGTAGTCATATCATACAGGAGAAATTCGAGAATCTGAAAGGAAGTATCGAAGCGGCAACCGAAGCGGCCAAAGTAGAAGTGCTTGGTTTACTAAAACAAACCGTTCGTCCGGAATTTATTAACCGTATTGATGAGATCGTGATGTTTACACCGTTGAGTTCGGCAAACATCCGTGAAATCGTAGGATTACAGTTAAAAAGCGTGATCAAAATGCTGGCACAACAGCATATTACGATGGATGCCACACCGGAAGCAATCGATTATCTGGCGCAAAAAGGATACGATCCGCACTTTGGTGCACGTCCGGTAAAACGGGTGATCCAACGGGAAGTGCTAAACGAATTGTCCAAGGAAATTCTTTCCGGTAAAGTAGCCACCGATAGTATCGTGTTACTGGACAGTTTCGACGGCCAATTGGTTTTCCGCAATCAGGCGATAACCGATTCACAATAAAAAATAGCCGTAGTAACGGATCACAGTATAGAATAATTTGGTTTTCATAATACCCGAAAGGGTTGGTTTTTGGTTGAAAACACCGGTTCCGTAAAAAGACCGGTGTTTTTTTATTCGCTAAAGTTTTATAAATTGTCTTACTTTTCCAACGATATGACACTAAGCAGCAGCGCCCAAAACTATCTAAACACACTCGACCGGAATCCGGATTGGATCTGTCCGGCGACAGCGACTCAAAAATATCTTTCCCGCTATCGACTGGAAAACAGTGATCGACTGTACGAGATACAACAGAATTACTCCGGGTATACTTTTTCTCCCGATCTAAATTCTGATTATGCCGTTCGGTTGTATTTTTTATCGGATGCCATAACGGCCAAAAATCAAAAAATCTACTATACCACCATCGACGGTAAAGCCGCTTTTTCGATGGATAACAGTAAATCCGATCCGTATTATTTGCTTACGGAAGACGGTGGAATTTATTATTGGGATGATGCGGTGAATCAGTATTTCTGTGTCTACGAATCCATTGAAATTATGATTGAGGTATATGCTTTGGAGCGTCAATACCGACATCATTCGTCTTTTCCGACCAAAGAGCTGGCGGCCGAAAACATCAAGGCGATTAAGGATCACCTGAACCGACACTATACTTTTGTTCCGGAATGTTCCGATACCTATCAATACTACTGGCAAACCGATTATGATCTGATCCGTATTCTTTATAACGATTACGACAAAGAATATTCTCTTATGATCAATAGTGTTAGTCCTTATAATTTCCAATTGATTCTAGACGGACTCAAACGGGATAATCTGTATCTTTGATCCTCATTTCCGCTTACTATGATGCGCCTTCTTTCCGTTTTCCTCTTTTTAAATATATGCTTTTGTTATTCGCAAAAGAATAGTCTTGACATTCGTCCGGTCAATCGTTTTACCAATCTGAAATACCTTGCCGTTCAGGGAGAAAAAATACAGGAGTTTAGCTATTCGGAATCGGTAATTCGCGCTGAAAAAAATCATTATGCCATTGCGATGACCATTCACGGTCACCAACGTAAGTTTACATTCCCATTTACCCGTGAAGACCTAAAAGGAAAAGAGAGTCTTAATACCGGTCTAACGGATGCCTTTTACGCCGAAAAGATAACCTATCATCTCGACGACAAGGAATATATTTTATACAAACATATCGATTACAATTGTTATGATCCGTTGTGTGGTAACAAGCACAATCATCAAACCATGGTTACCGGAATCCGCTATTTTAGTCCGGATTACGGATTACTCTTTATCAGTCAGAACAACAATATGACCCTGGAAATCCTGACCCGTATCAACGGAAAAGAAGCACCAAAAGATTTGATCATCGCTATTTTAAAAGACAATCAGGTTGATAATCGTATTATTAAAGAATATAAAAAGGCGAAATAGCAATCGATTACTGTCGTAGGTAATCCAGTCCTTTACGATACCCGTCCATAATTGACTTAAACAATTCACCACTAGTTGGTGGTGTTAACACAATTGCATCCGCGCCCGAAGTAATCGCACTCTGAATACTTTCCAGACTCTTTCCGCCGGTTGCCATAATCGGATAACCCGGAACCGCATAACTGATTTGCTCCAGAATCTTAGCGGTATTTTTTCCACCGGTGATATGAAAAACATCCACTCCGGCATCCACCCGATCCTGAAAGGAAAAATCGGCTACCGAAACACTGGAAATAATGGGAATTGTAATCTTTTTCCGGATCACGTTGAGGTCTTTGTTTTTAAACGGCTGGTTTACGATTATCGCCGCAGCGCCCAAGGCTTCCGCCTGTATAGCCATTTCCATTGCCACCTTCCCTTGCGTAAGCCCCCCGCCTACTCCACATATTACCGGTTTATCGGAAAAATCAATTAATGCCTTCATAATTTTCGGAGAAGGGGCAAATGGATAAACAGCCAATATTGCATCGGCATCATTGTTTTCAATAATCGCCATATCGGTCGAAAACAGTAATGATTTCACGTTTTTTCCGCCTAACATAATGCCGTTACAATCTTCACTGATCATCTTAGGAGTGGTCAGTGGTTTTGGGGTAGCTTTTGGTCGCCTGAAAAGCCGCTGAAAAAAAGAGAGGGCTTTGGTTTCCCCTTTCCAAATGGACATTATGTTAAGTTCGTGCTTCATTTCAATACTTTTAACACGGTAAAATTACAATCGTCAGGAACCGAAAAAGGCTCCCTTGGAAAAACCATATCCGATTCTGTAATATGACGTTAAAAAAATGTAGTAAAACAGAAATGTGCCCGGCTATCGGCACGGTATAATTCCGAAGAATTGAAAGGTCATTAAATTATTATAACGTTACTACAGAATGGTTTCGTATAAATTTTAGCAACATCTTAACATTATAACAGTTAGTCATTAATTTTTATAAAAACATCTTTTTAAACTAAAAAAATGTTAATCCGGGTTTTTCCCCGTTTTTTTATCACAGGATAATGGTAATTTTGTATGACTTTCCACCTTAATTACAACTCGGTATGACTTCGAAACTATATTCCCTCCTGTTTTTACTCCTCGCAACAGTAGCACTGAATGCGCAAGGCGTACGCTTTGAATCCGGTTTGGCAACCGCTCTTGAAAAAGCTAAAAAAGAAAACAAACCGCTGTTTATTGAATATTACAATGAAAACTGCTCGGTTTGTAAAACCCTGGATCCGGTATTTGAAGACGCCACTATGGGGGATTTTTACAATACTCATTTTGTAAATTACAGAATCAATACCGAAAACATTAAAAAAGAAGACAGTTTGTATATCGCACAGTCCAAACTAAAACTGGAAAGTGTACCGTATTTTTTGTTTTTTGATACCGATAACACGCTGATACATTGTTCCGGAGCAAAAGCCGATGTCGGTTATCTCGTCAATACGGTTGGCAAAACCGCTTTGGATCCGGTGGAAAGAACCGCTAATCTGGCTAAAAAATACGTTTCGGGCGACAAAAGCATTCGTACGTTATATGCCTATTCCACGCTGGTACAATTGTATAAAGACGATCGTATGGCCAATCGTGTTGCCAACGACCTGTACGATGCTTTCCCGAAAGACCAGCTGGGAACGCAAAAAAGTTATACGATACTAAAAAACTGTGTCTTTTCCATCGATAACGGATTTTTCACCTATTGGGTCAATAATACCGATAAATTAAAAGGTTTTGAAACCGGTTCCAAAGCCGGTAATGAGATCAAAGTACTACAGGATATTTTGCTAAAAACGATCAACAGTGATGCTAAAAACAGTTGGAATCTCGCTAAAATCAAATCGGTTAAAGAACTGATCGAAAAAACCGGATTAAGTACCAATCCGGATGCTTATCTATGGCAACAGGAAGCGGCTGTTCTGGTAAAAGACGGTCGTGAAACGGAAGCACTGGCGCTTTTTAATAAGATGATCGAAAACGAAACCATAGCTGGTGCGACCTATATCATTAACCAGTTTCTGGATATCGTAAAAGATAAAAATAGTATTGCCGTAATCAAATCTAAAATTGATGCGTTACACAATATGGCAAAAGACAATGATGATAAAGCCGATATGTTCTATACCGAACTGCGCTATTTTAAAAAAATAAACAACCAGGATGCGTTTAAAAAACTATTGGAAAAAGCCACTGCTTTTTATAAAACCAATCAAATGGATATGGTCCGTTTAACCGAATTTAAAGGGAATTAAACAAAATAAGCAGGAAAAATTTACCGTTCTCGATCTGTAAATTTTTTTCCTGCTTCTCTATAGTACTCCATATTATGTTTTCCCCCGTCAGAACGACTATAAGAAAAATGGATTACTTTTTACATACATTGATAACACTGGCTACCAATTGTTTGTTTTCCTCTTTTTCATTTTTTAAAAGCATCGATTTTAGGATATAAACGACAATAATTCCCGGAATAGCCATGATTAATGCGGATAAAGCGGTTGCTATTTTCTGACCCGGTAAAGCTGCAAATGGCCCTATATGATTGTACCCTAAATAAGCACCAATAGCCATAAAAGAAAATAACCCTCCATACAATATTCTTGATCCCATTTTAGAGGATTCGTCAACGCTTAATGTAAGAACTTCCGGGTTTGTTTTTACCCATTTTATAGTAACTGCTGCTCCAACTTTATCGCCTTTTCTGATTTTGATTTCATGCGACCAATCTTTACCCAACTCACCAAACGCGTCTGCCGTAACCGAGTGCGTACTTCCAAATTGATTTTTAAGTTTCGTCATTAAATTGGTGGCCTCATTTTTTAAATTTGTTTCTCTGGTACCAGTACCTTCCAAGGTGTAAACGATTTGTTTTTCTTCCATGTTTGTACGTTTTATAATATTGTTTTTTGGTTTTAGTTTAATTTTAATTAGATTTGAAAATATCCCTAAATTGTGAATTTTCAATATCCAGCGGTGAAGATATTCAATTTTGATTAATTTTAAATTATTAAACTGACAAAAAAAAGATAATTTTACATAATTTTCGTTATAATTTTAAATTATCTAAACAAACATCAACTACTCTTTTTCAAAATAGTGTAAGGCCTCCCGCTTAAACAAGGATATTTCAGACGAAATCTAAAGCTTATTAATCGCCTTAAAAATATCCTGACAAAAAAAACAACTCAAAAGACAATTATTTATATTTTTGGCAATACTTAACCTAAAATATAAATGGAATCCCAAAAAATTAAACATTTATTATCCTTTCCTGTAATTGTAGCCGCTTTGGGCTATTTTGTCGACATTTACGATTTACTCCTTTTCGGCATTGTTCGTATTCCCAGTTTAAAAACCCTTGGTCTTGATGTGGATACCGACGGTACGATGATTCTGAATTTCCAGATGGTCGGACTGTTGTTAGGGGGGATACTCTGGGGCATGTTAGGCGACAAAAAAGGTCGGCTTTCGGTACTTTTCGGTTCCATACTCGTCTATTCCGTGGCTAATATTTTGTGCGGTTTCCTTCCGTTTCTCCCTTTTAACGACAAAGCAATGACCTATGCCATTCTGCGTTTTATTGCGGGTGTCGGACTTGCGGGCGAATTGGGCGCCGGAATCACATTGGTTTCGGAATCATTACCCAAAGAATTACGGGCGATCGGCACTTCCATTGTGGCCGGTTTCGGGCTTTTAGGTGCCGTAGTGGCGCAACTTACGGTAGAACTGGCCGGCGACTGGACCTATGCCTATTTTATTGGTGGTTCGTTAGGACTGTTCCTGCTTTTTTTACGCGTAGGCGTCATGGAATCCGGGCTGTATAAAGACCTTCGGGATACCGATATTCAAAAAGGAAATTTCCTTAGTTTTTTTACCAATCGCAACCGTTTTATAAAATATCTGAAATGTATTTCCATTGGATTACCCACCTGGTTTTGCGTGGGGATACTGGCGGTAATGGGGAATCAGTTTGCGCCTTCGTTCGGGATTGGGGAAATTGAACCCGGTAAAGCGATTATGTGGGCGTATGTTGGGATTTCCGTAGGCGACTTTGCCAGCGGACTCATTTCGCAATTGTTGCGTTCACGGAAAAAGGCGATCTTATATATGATGCTTTTTACGATTGTAGGAATTGTATTGATGCTATACGGCGGAACACGATCGGAGCAAATGTATTACTTTTATTGTGCCTGGCTCGGATTGGGAACCGGTTATTGGGCGATGTTTGTAACGGTGGGCGCTGAACAGTTTGGAACCAATATCCGTAGTACAGCTGCAACAACAATCCCGAATATGGTTCGCGGTTTACTTCCGGTGATGTTAATCGCTTTTGATCATTTAAAAGTCCATAACGGGGTGATTGTTTCTGCCTCTATAGTCGGATTGATTGTATTTGCTTTGGCTATTTATTCGACGCTTACGATTGCCGAAACCCATAATAAAGATCTGGATTATACCGAATAAAAAGGCGCCCCGAGAGGCGCTTTTCATTTTGTTACTTTTTTTTCATTTCATCTTTCATTTCTGCTTTGGCTTTTTTACCTTCAGCTTTCATCTCAGCTTTGGCTTCTTTGCCTTCGGCTTTCATTTCCGCTTTCGCTTTTTTGCCTTCGTGCTTCATTTCTTTTTTAGCAGCATCAGTCTCTTTTTTCATTTCTTTTTTTACTTCCTGAGCCGACATTGCCATAGTGAACATTAAGGCCATAGCCAAATAAACTACTTTTTTCATACTGTTTGTTTTTATTGATTAACGAGTATAAATGTAACGGGTATTTTTGTTAAAAAAATATTAAAAATTAAATTATTTAATACTCACGAATAAAAAAAGCCACCCAAAGGTAGCTTTCATTATTTTATTATTTGGCTATTATTTCTTTTTATGCAGGTATTTTTTGTTTTTGTAATAAGCCAATGCTACCAATAGCGTCACCAAAGCCAGTGAATAATACACGAAGTTCGGTGTTACCACTTTATCTCCTTTGGCATACGAATGCAAACCGGACAGGTAGAAGTTTACTCCAAAATAGGTCATTAGAATAGAATAGAAGGCATAAACACTAATCGCATTATAAATCCATTTACCACGCATGGCCGGAACCAGACGCATATGGATAACAAAAGCGTATACCATTATACTGATCAACGCCCAGGTTTCTTTCGGATCCCAACCCCAATAACGTCCCCAGCTTTCATTAGCCCATTGTCCGCCCAGGAAGTTACCGATCGTTAACATCACCAATCCAACCGTAAGCGCCATTTCGTTGACATAGGTAATCTCCTGAATATTCAGGTTCATTTTTTCTTTGTTCTTTTCGTTCGTAAACACCATTAGCAATAACGCTACAATTCCCAGAATCATTCCCAACGTAAACGGACCGTAACTTCCTACGATAACCGCCACGTGGATCATCAACCAATACGAATTCAATACCGGTTGCAGATTGGCAATAGCCGGATCCATCCAACTCCAGTGTGCTACCATCAGGATCATGGACGCTACAAAGGCTGTCGAAGCTACCGTTAATTCCGATTTTCGTCCGAATGCCAATCCGAAGAACATGGTTGCCCATCCTACGTAAATCATCGATTCGTAGGCATCACTCCACGGTGCGTGACCGGAAATGTACCAACGGAAAATCAATCCCGCTGTATGCAATACGAATAATACCGCAATGATCGCATGACTGATTTTTACCAATATATTAACCGTTTTATTGGTTTTGAAAATTTTGATGATTACAAAAAGGAACATCAGCACTCCGGCATACATATACCAGGAGAATAGCTTTTTGAAAATATCGTATTTGTTATACAGAATTTCCGTATCGATTTTTTTATCGCTTGGACGTACTTTCGATCCGTATTTGATCTGGTAATTTTCCAATCCTTTTAGCAAGCTGTCCGACAGTTTATAATCGCCCGAAATTGCGGCTTTGTCGATACTGCTCAAATAATACGGAATGACGTTTTTAATGGAATCCAAAGCGGTATGCGTTTGCTCGTTCACTTCCAGAAACGATACCCATTTGTTATTCGGATCGTTCGGAACCGGGAATACTTTTAAAATCTGTCCGCTTAACGCCGAATACAACAGGTTTACTTTTTTATCGGCTTCGATAAAGTCTTTCTGGAATTGGTTTGGAACCGCTGCTTTATAGGCTTCGTCCAAAACACCCGCCAGTTTGTAATTTCCTCTTTCGTCGAAGAAACTTACCAATGGGGCATATTTTTCACCCAACGACACTCCGATTAATTTATGGATACTGTCGTTGTCTTTTTTCATATAGATCAACGGAACGTTATACCATACCTGCGGGAATTGTGTCATCGACAGGAATGCCTGATCGGAATTCATTCCTTTATAATGATCCTGTTTGCTTACTTTTCGTAATAGTTCGGATGAAAACGTATTGATAGGCTTCATACGTCCCCCCTGATCCTGAATTACCAATCGGCCAAATTTTGCCGCTTCTTCATCGCTTACCTTATATTTGGTTAGTAAGGAATCAATCTGTTTTGGCGTTGGCATCTGATGTTGGTGGTTGTTTTGCGCAAAACCGCTAAACGATAACAATAAGGCAATAAGCGGTAGTAATTTTGCTTTTTTCGAACGTACCTTTTCCAGCTTCTTTTTCAGATCGCCAAATCGGCTATTTTTATCGAATAAGATCGCCATAAGTCCAATATACAATAAGAAATAACCCAAATAGGTCATATTGGTTCCCCACGAATCGTGGTTTACCGATAAAACGGTTCCTTTTTCATCCGGATCGAATGATGACTGGAAGAAACGGAATCCTTTATAGTCCAAAATGTGATTCATATAAATGCGTTCATCGCGTTGTTCCGCACCATCGAGTACGGTTACTTTACTTTCAAAAGACGAGTAGCTTTTTTCCGTTCCCGGATATTTTTCGGCTACGAAATCATTTAAACGGATTTTAAACGGTGTTTCATATACTTTACTTCCGTACATCATAGTAAACTCCAGATTCCCCAGTTTAAAGGAATTCGGTACCCCCATTTTTCCTCTGGCTCCCAATAGGGTTACTTCGTGTTCTTCGTTTCCAACCGTTACGGTTAGCACCAACGCATCGTCGGATTTATCGTCTTTAAAGTTGTTGTTCGATTCGAAGGCTACAACACCTTTTATGGCCGGCTCCGGTAGTACAAATTGCGTACCGCCCATATTATACAAGGAACGGAACATTAAATCCTGAACCGTATCTTTGGCAACATCACCTTTCATCTGGTCGGCCATTCGCATAAAGTTTCCTTCAAATGGCGACTTTATCGAATATTTATCACCGTCTTTGATGATATTAATCGCACCGTCGGTTGGTTTGTTAAACGCAAACAATACGTTGTGGATGTTTTGTACTTCTCCTTCTTTCAGGTAATGCTCATGACGGGTTCCGTCGCCGGATTCCACGAGTTTTAAAAATAATGTCCCTTTTTCGCTTGGTTTGATCACCTCTTTGGCACCCATTATAAAGTCTTTATAACGGATTTCAAATGGCGTTTCATTAAACTTCTTGGAAATCGTAAAATCGTTATTGGTCACCGGTGAGAATAAAGCTCTTTGTTCAAAGGTTCTTCTACGCATTTCACCCTGATAATCACCATCTACAAAAACAGTCAGGTACGTTCTGTCTGAAAAAATCTGATTGGAACTTTCGCCTTCTCGGATCGGCATCACGCCTTCATAACTGATATAACGGGTGATAAAGGCTCCCAAAATGATAAAAATAAAAGACAAATGCAGCAATAGCGTTGCCCATTTCTCTTTTTTATGCAATTGGTAGCGTTTGATATTCCCAAAAAAGTTGATCAGGAAGATCGCCATAATACCTTCGAACCATTTCGTATTGTAAATCAGAATACGGGCTGTAGTGGTATTATAATCGTTTTCAATAAACGTTCCTACGGCCATCGCTACTGCAAAGAAAATAAACAGAAAAGCCATTAAACGCGTGGAGAACAAAAATGAGACTATTTTTTTACCCATGGTGATTGGATTTGTTTTTTATAAATTGTCGCAAAAGTACTTAAAAACAAACTCCTATTAACGCTTTTTAACGTAATATTTAATAGCTGTTAAAAATGATAAACCTTTCTTAAAACAGACCTTTTTGTCTGTTTTTTTTTTATAATGATACACGTCAATCGAAAAAGTTAATTTAACATCTGGTTCTTCATAGGATTACCTTCCTAACCTATTCTTAAACATTCTCTTACAACGATTTATTTTTAAGTTAATACTTCCCTAACCCAAAACCTTCACTTTTGTACCCAACCAAAACAACACACATGACACCATTTTACACTTCTAAAAAGAACCTGTTACGTCTATTCCTTTTTATGGGGTCGACCTTTACCTGGGGACAGACACAACAAATTCATTATTGGAATTTTAATGCGCTGCCATCCGGAACGCTAACAAGTGTTGCGCCCGATGCTTCGTTACTTCCAACCGGAACGCAGATTACCTATCCCGGAACCGGCGCCGGCTATATGGACAATGTAGCCGGATCGGCATTGAACGCACAAAATGGTGATGCCGCCGGATTGGGTTTACGTCCGAGAAATCCGAGTAACACCCGTGCTCTACTGGTTTCAGCGCCTACTACCGGATATCAGAATATCATCATTAAATTTGCGACGACCCGTACTACACAAGGAGCTTCGTCTCAAAATTATTCGTATACGCTAAACGGAACCGATTTTATCACGACCGGATTGGCCATAACCACGTATTCACCTCAAACAGAACCTACCTATGAAGTGGTAACCCTGGATTTCTCCGGAATCACAGGTGCCGCCAACAACCCTGATTTTGCCCTGAAAATTGAATTCGGAGGTAGCACGGCTGCCGGTTCCAGCGGAAATAATCGTTTTGACAATCTTACCATTACCGGTTCTACTGCCGGTGGTAACGATACCTCTCCTCCGGTAGCTACTTTTAATCCAACGCATAACGCGACTAACGTAGTCATCAATACGCAGCCTACGATTTCGTTTAATGAAAACGTTCGTCTGATTGACAATTCGCCTATTACCAATACCAATCTTGATGCTTTGGTAGAACTACGTTTAGGTGGTGTTACCGGAACTCCTATACCATTTGATGCCACATTTAGCAATAACACCATCACGATTAGTCCACTGCAAACACTTAGCAACAGTGCGATTTATGCAGTGTTATTAGCCCCCAATCAAATCGAAGATATGCATGACAATGCGTTAACAAACAGTGCCGCAATTCAGTTTTCGACGGTAGCTTTCGATACCAAAATTGCGATGGCTTCCAATTTTGTAACGGTAAACGAAAATCACGGTACGTTATCATTCAACCTAAATCTGACCAATCCTGCTAATGCATCGGTGGATTTGGTGGTAAAAGCCGCTCCGTTCAGTACGGCCGATCAAAATGACTTTACATTACAAACCCAGACCTTACATTTTACAGCCGGTAGTAACGCAACTCAAACCATTTCAATTCCGATTATCGATGATACGTTGGAAGAACAACATGCCGAATATTTTGTACTAAGCCTTGAAAACCCGGTTGGTTTAACGATTAACGGAAATCCAATGACTACCGTATATATCAAAGACAACGATCGTCAGGCGCCTAGCCCAACTAACGATATCCAATTGGAATACGTAGGTAGTTTCGATCCATCGGGAGCGAGTACCAGTTCGTGCGAAATCATCGTACACGATCCGGCTACGCAACGTCTTTTTACAATCAGTGCTATTTCCGACAAACTGGAAATCATCGACTTTTCGAATCCGGCCAATCTAAGTGTGATCAACTCTATCAATATGGCTTCTTATGGCGGTATTACCAGTGTAGCTGTTAAAAACGGAGTGGTTGCTGTAGCGTCACCCAATGCCAACGAACAATTAAACGGATCGGTAGTGTTTTTCGACACCAATGGTACGTTCTTAAAACAAGTAACCGTAGGCGCTTTACCCGATATGGTAACCTTTACACCCGACGGAACAAAAGTTTTAACCGCCAACGAAGGACAACCAAACGATGCCTATACCGTAGATCCGGAAGGTTCGGTTTCCATTATCGATATTTCCGGTGGAATCGCTTCTTTAACGCAGGCTAATGTTACTACGGCTTCATTTACCGCTTTTAATGCACAGGAAGCCGCTCTTATCGCTTCCGGAGTGCGTAAAACCAAAAGTACCAGTACGCTGGCACAGGATTTGGAACCGGAATACATCACCATTCGTCCTGATTCTCAAAAAGCATGGGTAACCCTTCAGGAAAACAATGCCATTGCCGAAATTGATCTGGTTACCAAAACGATTTCCGATATCTGGGCTTTGGGAACAAAAGATATCAGTTTGCCAGGTAACGGTATGGATATTTCCGATAATAACAACGAAGTATTGATTGCCAACTGGCCCATTCAGGCGTATTATATCCCGGATGCTGTAGCGAATTACACGGTTAACGGAACAACCTTTCTGGTTATGGCCAACGAAGGTGACGAAAAAGAATATGCCGGTTTAACCGAAAGAACTACGGTTGGTGCCAATACTTATACTTTAGATCCTGCTATTTTCCCGAATGCCTCGGTTTTAAAACAAAACCACAACGCCGGGCGATTACGTGTTACCAATCTTAACGGAAATACCGATGCGGATGCCGACTTTGAAGAAATCAAAATTTTAGGTTCCCGTTCGTTTTCCATCTTTAATGCCGATACAAAAGCAATTGTGTTTGACAGTGGTGACGATTTCGAAATGTATACCGCTATGACACCGTCCATCAGTCCGATTTTTAATGCCGATCATGGTGATAACGTTAAAAAAGGAAGAAGCCGCGCCAAAGGTCCGGAGCCGGAAGGTGTTACGCTAACGCAGATTGCCGGTAAAACCTTTGCTTTTATAACGCTGGAGCGCGTTGGTGGTGTAATGGTGTATGATGTAACCAATCCAAGCGATGTAAAATTCGTTGACTATAAAAACAGTCGTAGCACATCGGCGTATTCCGGTGATTTTGGTCCGGAAGGCGTTACGTTTATCAAAGCAGCCGATAGTCCGAACAATAAGAATTATGTAGCCGTAGCCAACGAAATCAGCGGTACGATTAGTATGTATGAAGTGAATACAGCCAATCTAACCAACGACGATTATGTACAGACTCCAAAAACCTTTACTGTTTTCCCAAATCCATCTACCAAAGGTGTGGTTTATTTTAACCGTATGGCCAGCTATTCGCTATATGATTTGACCGGAAAATTAATCCAGTCGGAGAAAAATGCATTATTGATCAACACGTCAAAACTGACGGCAGGAATGTATCTGATCAAAACGGATGAAGGCCTTACCCAAAAATTGGTTGTTAAGTAGTTTATTATATTTTTAGGAAGAAAGCCGGGTTGGATTCGCCTCCAATCCGGTTTTTGATTTTTGTTTTTGGGCGTTAAATATATCCCAAACCCGGTTTTACGGCGGCCATTTTCATAAATTTGAGAAAACATTTACCATGAACCGGTTCCATTCCATTACCGAAAAGTTACACATTCAATATCCAATCGTTCAAGCGCCAATGTTGGGCGTAACCACTCCCGAAATGGTGGCCGCCATTGCCAATGAAGGCGGATTGGGATCACTTCCCGTTGGTGGTTTATCGCCGGAAAAAACAACCGAACTAATCCGAAAAACCAAACAACTTACCGAGCGTCCGTTTACCGTCAATCTGTTCGCGCATACAATCCCGGAAGTAAATCGGAATCAGGCTGCACAAATGCAGGATTTCCTGGTTGATCTTAGCAAAAGACATGGATTGGAATTCCCGGAAGTAAACGTGAGAACACTCCCTTTTTATTCCTATAAAACACAAATCGATATTCTGATTGCCGAACAAATCCCTATTGTGAGTTTTACGTTCGGGATTCCGGATGATGAGAGTCTGCAGAAATCAAAAGCCAGTGGCGCCATTTTAATCGGAACGGCGACTTGTTTGGAAGAAGCGCTTCTATTAGACCAAAAAGGTGTCGATATGATCACGGCGCAAGGTATTGAAGCCGGCGGTCATCGCGGTACTTTTCTGGAAACGATTCCGTTACCACAAGTTGGTGTGATAGCATTGGTTCCGCAAATTGTAAATCGCATTGGTAAACCGGTTTTGGCTTCCGGAGCGATCAACGATGGGAAAACCATTAAAGCGGCTTTTACTATGGGCGCTTCCGCGGTGCAAATCGGAACGGCTTTTATTGCCACAACCGAAAGTCTGGCGATACCGGCTTATCAGCAGGCGGTCTTGACGGCAAAAGATACCGATAGTCAACTTACCCGTGCGTTTTCCGGACGATGGGCTCGCGGTTTGCAAAATCAATTTATGGCCGAAGTGGAGCATTCCGGTTTGACACCACTTCCCTATCCGATTCAAAATAGTCTGACGACCGCATTGCGCCAAAAAGCCCAACAACAAAATAAAGGTGATTTTACCAATCTATGGTCGGGTCAATCGGCGCCTAAAATCCATTTACCGGATTGCACCGCGATTTTCCGGGAATTGATCCGACAGGCGGAATTAACCAACTAAAAACACCTTATCTGTTTTATCCTTTAAAAGAAAAACACACTCTAAAAGAAAACACCTGACAGGTTTTCCATACCTGTCAGGTGTCTCTTCAAAAGAATAATCTTTTTAAATACCTATTTCAATCTGGAAGCGAACATACCAGTTGTTTTTGGTCGATCCGTCGTTAAAACTCAGTCGATCGTAGGTAAATTCGGTTTGCAATTTAAAGGCATGCTCCCAAAGGTATTTGGTTACGCCAAGGGTATATTCGTTGGTATCCGGCGTAAAAGCTTTGATATCCTTATTCGCTTTTTGCGTTGAAAATCGGCCGATGATTTCATAATTCGTCGGAAACGTATAACTCAACTGATAATCCATTCCATGTCCTACATAAGCATAATTCGTTACGGTCGGATCCAACGGATCAACCGCTACCGGATTATGTGACGCACGGGACATATAGGTCGCCATAGCAGCCCAACCGTTATATTTAAACATCGCATCGGCAAAAAAGGAACGCAAGGTTTTTTGCTGGTATAAATCGTCTCCTAACTGACCCTGGGTTCGTCTGGCGTTATTGTTTTGATGATAGGCACCCGAAAACAATAATTTGGGTGTTTTTTCGCGGGCAAGATCGCCTTCAAAATTCGATCCGTCTTTGGTGAACGATCCTAATGGAAACAATTCGATCTTACCGGTTAAAGCCACACCGTTATCCGGGCTTTTAGTCCAGTTACGACCTTCACCGGTAGTAACGGCCGCTTTTAAATTATAGGAAAACTGATCTTTTTTCTCATTCAGATAATATGCCTGAAGTCCAAAATCCCGGTCAATATTAAATTTGGCATTATTTATCGAACGATCGGTTAACTGTAACGCTCCCGATGAATTGACCCGTTGACGGTTACCCGGTAATTTTGTTTGCCCGAAAGTAAAACTCCAGTTTCGGTTTGGTCGGTAAATAACTGCCGCGTCCCGGATAATATTGATGTTTTCACCATCGTGAATTTCGCCAACATCGCCCGGTGCAAAGGATAATTGCAACACATACAGAAAATGCGGGTTTCCTACATAACCGTCGAAACGCAAACGCAAACGACGAATCTGTCCATCGTACGCATCGTCTTCCCCTTCATTTTTGATAAACCCGATACGGTTTTGCATCCGGAAACGAATATTTAACTGGAAAAGACTGTCGGCAGAAGTAATTCCAAGTCCCTTACCGTAACTGTAATAGGGCAATGCCGCTAATTTTAAATCGTTATCTTTGGTGCTAATCTTAATGTCCTGCGCCTGTAGTACGGCTGCGACGAACAGTAAAACAAAAGTTAGTTGTATTCTCATGTTAGTGTTGTGTTATCTAGGAGCAAAACTAATGTTATTTATTGGCTGACGATATTAAGATAATGTTACCTTTGCGAAAAATTAATGTTATGCAAAATAATTATATAGGATACCACTTCTCCGTGGAACCCAAAGAGTTAGGTTCTGAAATTTTAATCGCCGAACTGGGAGAAACCGCTTTCGAAAGTTTTATCGAAACCGAAAACGGGCTTTCCGCTTACGTTCAAAAAGAGCTGTGGAATGAAAATATTCTGGACGATATACAAATTTTACATTCGGAGGAATTTACCATTTCCTATACTATAGAAGAAATCGAACAGGTAAACTGGAATGAAGAATGGGAAAAGAATTTTGAACCAATCGACATTGACGGTATTTGTCAGATTCGCGCGCCTTTCCACGAAAAAAATGACGCGCAATACGATATCGTAATCGAACCAAAAATGAGTTTTGGAACCGGTCACCATGAGACAACATTTATGATGGCGCAACACTTGTTGGAGACAGATGTAACCGGAATGAAAACCCTTGATATGGGATGTGGTACGGCAATTTTGGCCATTTTAGCCGAGATGCGTGGTGCGCAACCCATCGATGCTATTGATATCGACAACTGGTGCTACCTGAATTCAATCGAAAATGCAGAACGCAATAACTGTAAACACATCACGGTTTACGAAGGCAATGCTTCGTTATTAGTGGATCAGCAATACGACTTGATCATAGCAAATATCAACCGTAATATTTTACTAAACGATATGCAGGCTTATGTAGATCGTCTGAATAAAGGCGGTATCCTATTGCTAAGTGGGTTCTACGAAGAGGATATTCCGTTTATCGATGCGTCTTGTACCGAAAAAGGACTGACGTATGTTAAAAAGTTCCAAAAGAACAATTGGGTATCTTTAAAATATGTAAATTAGCTAAAATTTAAACTAAGCTTCTGATTATGAGTACCCAGGAAAAAGTTTTAGAAAGCGTATCGGTTGAAGAACTGATTTCATTAAATAATGAAATTGTACTGTTTAACGACGATGTAAATACTTTCGATCACGTAATTGACACTTTAATCCGCGTTTGCGACCATACCGCCGAACAAGCCGAGCAATGTGCCATTCTGGTTCATTATACCGGGAAATGCACGGTAAAAACCGGTTCGTATAACGACCTGAAACCGCAGTGTTCTTCACTGTTAGATGCCGGTTTAAGCGCTGAAATACAATAAAAAAGTCCCGATAAAATCGGGACTTTTTTATTTTCAAAACCACTTCTTAATGTGGCAATATCTCTTTTAACAATCCGTAGATATAGGTTCCCAAAAGCGCACCCAATAGGATCACGCCCGCGCCCCAGAATCCGGCGCCTAACAGGATAAAAATCGGTCCCGGACACGAACCAACCATTGCCCAACCCAATCCAAACAACGTACCGCCAATAATATAACGGGCCAATCCTTTTTCTTTCGGTTCGATCACAATAGGCGCACCGGTATAATCTTTTAGGTTTTTACGTTTGATCAACTGAACACCGATAAAACCGGTCATTACCGCAACCATAATGATTCCGAACATATGGAACGACTGGAACTGGAACATTTCGTAAATACGGTACCAGGATACCGCTTCCGATTTGGTTAGTACGATTCCGAATACAAAACCAACCAGTATAAATTTGATATATTTCATCTTATCTGAAAATTAAAGGTAATAGAAAATGGGACATGATCAATCCGCCGATAAAGAACCCGATTACGGCAATCAGCGAAGGCAACTGTAAATTACTTAACCCGGAAATAGCATGTCCGGATGTACATCCGCCGGCATAACGCGTTCCGAAACCGATCAGCAAGCCTCCTGCCAATAAAATGATAAAGGTTTTCGGATTTTTTAAGGCTTCAAAACCCATTAACGAATCCGGAGCCAGTTTCCCTTCCGGCGCTTCGATATGCATCGTTGCCAATTGTTCTACCGTGGTTGGGTTTAGATTAACACCACTTCCGTCGCTTAAAAAATGAACGGCTACAAAACCGCCCAACATGGCTCCAAAAACCACTGCCAGATTCCAGCGTTGTGCTTTCCAGTCAAATCGGAAAAAATCGGCAAAACGACCCGCTCCGCCAATACTGCATAAGGTTCGTAAATTAGATGACATTCCGAATGCTTTGCCAAAATAAAGTAGCGCCAGCATCACCATTCCGATCAAAAAGCCCGATATATACCAGGGCCAGGTTCCATAAAGTACTTCCATAAAAAACTGATTTAGGGCAAAAGTACTTATTCGACCAGTATTTTGTGTAACATTGATTACATAATTTTCGGCAAACCAAATATTCTGCTACCTTTGAAACCATAAATTTATCCGCAGATGAAAAAGTTTTTTACCGAAATAAAATGGAGTATCATTTTTTCCGTAGCCACTGTTTTATGGCTGTTTTTAGAGAAAATTGCCGGCTTTCACGACGAAAAGATCAGTAGTTATTTCTATATCAGTTTGCTGTTCGGAATCGTATATAGTATCGTTTTTACGTTGGCATTAAAAGAAAAAAAGGCGACTTTTTATAACGGTACCATTACCTATAAACAGGCGTTTATTTCGGGCGCTATACTGACGTTGCTGATCGCTGCTATAAGCCCACTGGTACAGGTGATTTTTCACGAGATAATCTCTCCGGACTTTTTCGACAATGCTATTGCGAATGTGATGAAAACCAAACCGGGCAATAAGGAATTTGCAACCGGTTATTTTAACCTTCAGAGCTTTATTTCACAAGGATTTTTAAACATCCTGTCTTTAGGAATTATATTATCGGCAATTGCCGCTTATTTTATTCAGACCAAAAACCGAAATTAATTATGAAAAAAACAGCTTTTGCCCTGCTAGTACTGGCGCTGTCGGTTTCTTCCTGTATCAGCACCAAATCGACTATTAAAAATATTGACGAAAACGCTTCACGCCCTATTCTTCGCGGGGATTATTATGTACTGACCGAGTATAGCGATAACGCCAAATACGGATATGATTCGGACTATCCAATCAATATCGGATTTATATCCGAATCGCAGGAAAAAAATAATGTGACCTACTTTTTTAACGGATTGGAAGGTCCTGACGGGCAAAAATTAAGCTTCGAAAAAACCGGAACCTGTTGTCCGTTTCCAACCAAACACAACCGCGTAGGTGCCGGAATGCTGGCTATGTACACGGTAACCTGGGAAGGCCAGTCCAAACCGGTGGTCCTTTATTTTAACACTTTCGAAAAAGGCAAAATAATGTGTCCTAAAGGTTTATCCATTAAGAAAAACCCATCCCGAACTCACTAATTTTAAGAATACTATAAGAAATCGCATCCTTCCGAAACGTTTTTTGGAAGGATTTTTGTTGTATATTTGTGTCACTTTTTAAGAATCCATTATGAACTTATCCAATATACCGCAAATCAAACATACTGATAGCGGAAATTTCTTTTTATTGGCCGGACCTTGCGCCATTGAAGGCGAGGAAATGGCCATGCGAATCGCCGAAAAATTAGTAGGCATCACCGACAAGCTTGCCATTCCTTATGTGTTTAAAGGCTCGTTTAAAAAGGCTAACCGTTCCCGAATCGATAGTTTTACCGGTATCGGAGATGAAAAAGCCTTGAAAATACTTCAAAAGGTATCCAAGGAATTTGGCGTACCAACCGTTACCGATATTCACGAAAACCACGATGCCGAATTGGCTGCCGAATATGTGGATATTCTTCAGATTCCTGCCTTTTTAGTACGTCAGACGGATCTTGTGGTGGCTGCGGCGCAAACCGGGAAAACTGTAAACCTAAAAAAAGGTCAGTTTATGAGTCCGGAAAGTATGAAACACGCGGTACAAAAAGTATTGGACTGCCAAAATGAAAACGTGATGGTAACCGATCGCGGAACCATGTTTGGTTATCAGGATATGATTGTGGATTACCGGGGAATCCCAACCATGCAACAATTTGCTACTACGGTACTTGATGTGACGCATTCGCTACAACAACCCAACCAGTCGGCCGGCGTTACCGGTGGTCGTCCGGATATGATCGAAACGGTTGCCAAAGCCGGAATCGCAGTTGGTGTTGACGGTATTTTTATCGAAACCCACTTCGACCCTGCCAATGCGAAAAGCGACGGTGCCAATATGCTACATCTGGATTATTTTGAAGGGTTGATGCAAAAACTGGTAGCGATCCGTAAAACTGTAAATTCTTTTTAATTTTTACTATCGATAATGAAACATCCATTTTTAATGGCTGTGCTAACTTTTTGTGTTTTTTCACAGTACACCTTTGCTCAGGAAGAAGCAATCACACCTGAAAAATACACGGCGCATAACAAGGGTAAGTTTTACGTTTTCTGGGGTGGAAACCGCGCAAATTTTACCAATTCGGACATCCATTTTCAAGGTGCCGATTACGATTTTACGCTTCATGATGTTGCGGCTCAGGACAAACCCAAAGGATGGCATATTGACTATATCAACCCGGGACGAATGACAATTCCACAAACCAACCTGCGTGTAGGTTATTTTATCACCGACAAATATAACATTTCGATTGGTGTAGACCATATGAAATATGTAATGCAACAGGATCAGGTGGCGCGTATTTCCGGGAATTATCCAGCGGAATACAACAACACGGTCGTGAGCAATGGAATGGTAGATTTAACCGATGAAAGTTTCCTTACGTTCGAACATACCGACGGATTAAACTATATCAACACGGAATTTTCACGAGTGGACGATATCTCAAAATGGTTTGGAATTACCAATACGGATGTATTTCAGATCAATGTAACCGAAGGTGTTGGTGGCGGTGTTTTATTTCCAAAAACCAATGCCAAATTGTTTAATAAAGAACGTCATGACGATTTCCATATTTCCGGATTCGGACTTTCAGCCAAAGCCGGACTGAACCTGACTTTCTTTAAACACTTCTTTATTCAGGCCGAATTAAAAGGAGGTTATATCAACATGAATGATATCAAAACCACATATAGCAACGACGATAAAGCATCACAGCACTTTATGTTTTTACAACGTGTGATTGCTTTTGGAGGTATTTTTAGAATATAAGCTAAAAGAGAACAGAAGCAAGAGAAAAATACTCGACAAAAAAGGCTCCATTTGGAGCCTTTTTTTATGGATATAACGCCATCGCTTCTTGGATCAAATCCGTTAAGACAATCGGATCTATTCCTTCCAGCGATTGGTAACGCAGTGATTTCATTGTATTCCGTCCTTCCGACACTAATAGCTCCTGATGTTGCAAAAGTTTAAAACCTCTTGAAAAACCAAGATCGACAAACTGTCCTTTATGACTCGCATTCAGAAAACAAAAAGGTCGGCCTTTATAATACATATACGGAACGGTCCATTTGCATTCCAAACGATACGAGGTTTCCAATGTCATCTCCAAAACCGCCACTAAATGCAATAATATCGAGCGATACGGTTCCGGTTGGTTGATAATATATACGTCGGCCGGTTTCATACTTATGCTTGTCTTTCCTCTGAAGAAACGTTCTGTACATTCTTTTTTGCCTTACGAATCAGGCGTCGACCGTAGCGAATCAGTAGATAGTCGGCTACAGCCAATACCACCATCGCCACTACAATTCCCATATAGTACACAATCAGAAAACTGGGTTTCTCCCCTTTTAGATGTTCCGTAAATGTTGTAATACCAATAAGCGCCATCAGGAGATACACCCCAAACAACACGCCGATGATAACCAGAAAATAGCCTACTATACGCATCCTTTTAAATCTTTTTACAAACATATCACTTGTTTTGGTAATTTCCGATGAATTGGCTTTTAGATTTATTTTTTGCAAAAAAATTGTTCGTTTCAAAAAATATTACTTACTTTGTTTTTCAAAGTACTTTTAAATGGATACAAATAATTATTTACAGGATTTAAAAGACATCAAGGACTTGATGAATAAATCAACTCAGTTTATCTCATTAAGTGGTCTTTCCGGGGTTTTGGCCGGTGCCTATGCTTTGATTGGCGCTTTCGTAGCTCACTATCTGATCCGTACCAACACCGGAGCCTATGTTTCCGTTGACAGTTCTCTGTTCCAACAACTGGTTTTGGTGGCTTTGGTCGTACTGGTTGTCTCTTTAATTACGGCGTATATTTTCACCGTTAATAAAGCCAAAAAAACAGGCGAAAAAGTATGGAATTCCTCTTCCAAAAGGTTATTGATCAACTTTTTTATTCCCTTGGTTACCGGTGGCATTCTGGCGCTATTATTATTCGAAAAAGGTTATTACGATCTGATCGCTCCCACTACCCTAATTTTTTATGGCATGGCTTGTTTAAACGCCAGTAAATACACGCTACGGGACGTTCGCTATCTTGGGATTACCGAAATCATTTTAGGGTTATTATCCGTAGCTTTTTCCAATTATGGTTTGTACTTTTGGGCGCTTGGATTCGGAATCTGCCATATCCTCTATGGCGCTGTGATGCATTATAAATACGACCGAAAATAATTGTTTTGAAAAGTCTCATCGAAAATATCAATAAAGCATTTGACCATCGGATCCGTTTGGGTATTATGTCCATACTGATGGTTAACGAGTATGCTGACTTTACGACGCTTAAAGAGCTTTTGGGCGTGACCGACGGTAATCTGGCCAGTCATGCCAAAGCCCTTGAAAGTGAAAACTATATCGCTATTGAAAAGCAGTTTATCGGAAAAAAACCAAACACCCGCTATAACGCAACCCAGGACGGTCGCAAAGCGTTTCAGGAGCATATTGATGCCCTTGAAAAATTAATCCAAAAACACTAAGACTATTTTTTTAGCTATTAACTTTGAATTTCAAAGTACTTTTAAAAAATAAACAAACAAAATTCAATAACCTTAAATCAAATCAACATGGACCATCAATCAGACAAAGACACTTCCAGACCGGAAGTAAACCTTCCCAAAATGCCTACTCCTTTTTTTCAAACGCCAACGGTCAAAATGATCATGATTGGCTTTCTGGCACTGTTTCTGCTTATACCGTTGCAGTTTGTCAAAGACTTAATCTCAGAACGTTCCCAACGGAAAAACGAGGTGATTAAAGAAGTGAGTGAGAAATGGGGAAGCAGTGTCAATTTTTACGGACCTATTTTAAAAGTACCGTATACCGAAGTCAATAGCAAATACTATAAATATGCCTATCTGTTCCCGGAAAAACTGGAAAATCAGACGACGGTCGAAACCAAACCCTTAAATCGGAATATTTATGATGCTACCGTTTATACCGCCGAAATGAATTTTAAAGGTTCGTATATAAAACCGGATTTCGACATCCAGAATATTCCGGCCGGAAATATACATTGGGATAAGGCGACCATTTTGATTCAGACCACCAATCTAAAGAGTATTAAAGATCAAGTGGGGATTACTTTTGGCGGCAAACCCTATACTTTCGAACCGATTTACAACAGCAATTCCGGTTTTGAAGCGTTGGAAACCGGCCCTATCAATATGACAGCCGCTACTTTTCCAACGAGCTTTCAGTTTAAAATCAAATACGATGGTAGTCAGCTGATCAAAATGGTTCCGATTGGAAAAACGACCGAAATGAGTATGAAATCCAACTGGCACAGTCCTGGTTTTACCGGTAATTTCCTTCCGAATGATAAAACTAAGGTGATCACCAATGATGGTTTTCAGGCGAAATGGAAAGTGCTTCACATCAACAGAGCGTTTTCGCAGCAGTATTTCAACAGTCTGCCGGATTTGAGCAAATATGCTTTTGGGGTGAATTTTATCGTACCGGTTGACGAATACCAGAAAAACGAGCGCGTTTCCAAATACGGCTTTCTGGTGATTGGTCTTACGTTCCTGACGTTTTTCCTGATTCAGTCCATCAGTAAAATCCGCATCCATATCTTCCAGTATTGTATGATTGGTATTGCGCTGGTATTATTTTATACGTTGCTTATCGCGATCACCGAGCACAGTAGTTTCCGATTGGCGTATATCCTTTCCGGTATTGGAGTCGTTCTGATGATCAGTTTGTATTCGTTTTCAATTCTGAAAAATCCCAAGTTTCCATTACTCATTGGTACGTCGCTATCGGCTTTGTATGTGTTTATCTATATTATCATTCAGATGGAAAATTATGCCCTTCTGGTAGGTAGTATTGGTCTATTTATCATCCTTGGACTCGTAATGTATCTTTCGCGAAAAATTGACTGGAACAGCAATTAATCCCATAAAAAAAGTCCCGATTAAATCGGGACTTTACTTTTATTTATTGTTTTGCTTTTGGCGCCGGTGGCGTTTCTAACATTTCGATTTCAAAAATCAAATTGGTGTTTGGTGGAATAATCGCATAACCTCTTTCTCCGTAAGCCAAATGCGACGGAATAAAAAGGATCGCTTTATCACCAAAAGACATGTTTTCCAATCCTTCGATAAAGCCCGGGATTAAACCTTCTTTATTACCATAAGGGAACGGGAATGGGGTATACTGATTTGCAGCTGCTCTGTTGGCATCAAGCTTACCAAAAGCTTTTGCAACATCTTCATAGCTGGTATCAAACAAGTCTCCGTTTTCGAAATAACCGGCATAGTGCACATATACCTGTGTTCCGGCAGCTGGTTTTTTACCGCTTCCTTTTTTAATGATAGCATATTCCAATCCGGATTGTGTTTTAGTAGCTCCCGTTTTTGCTGCTGCAAATGCCGCTACTTTTTCCGTTTTAATTTTGCTCAATCCTTCAGCCAGTTTCTTTTGTGCTACCGATTCGGTATCGTAGTATCCTTTGAATACTTTTGGAGCATCAAATTTCTTAGCGTCTTTTCCAATACGGATGATCGTGATTTTTTTGATTACATCGTTTTGCTCGATTTTATTCACGATATCCATACCTTGAACCACTTCTCCAAAAACACTGTGTTTTCCGTCTAACCATGGCGTTGCTTTATGCGTGATAAAAAACTGACTTCCGTTTGTTCCCGGTCCGGCATTGGCCATTGATAAGATTCCCGCTTTGGAATGTTTTAATTCCGGTGCGATTTCATCTTTAAATTTATAACCTGGTCCGCCTTCTCCATTTCCGTCCGGATCACCACCCTGAATCATAAAATCTTTGATCACTCGGTGAAATTTAACGTCATTATAAAAGGGTTTCCCTTTGAATTTATCTTTTACAAAAGGGTTTTTACCTTCGGCTAACGATACAAAATTCGCTACGGTAACCGGCGTTTTCTGGTATTCTAATTTAACGATTATGTTACCTTTATTCGTCTCGATATCGGCATAAAGCCCGTCGCCTAACTTATCGTAAGATGACGTACAAGAACTAAATAATGCAACAAGGCCTACAAATAAACTTGTCATTGATTTCATTTTTAAATTGATAATTATTACTAGTTTTCGGGTTGGTTTTTTGTATTTTCAGTTTCGGTTTTCAGAGCCGGCTTGTTTTTTTCGGAAGCGCCCGGTTTTAAATCGGTTAACGTAACCGTACAAATTAACGGTTGATTGGTACCGATTTTATCATTATCTCCATGATAACCATAGGCCATATGCGACGGAAATAAGAAGGTTACCTTCTCTCCTTTTTTCATCAGTTTGATACCATCGCGAAGCCCCATCATGATGTTTTGCTTGTCCACATGGTAGACCTGCGATTTTAAATCGGCTTCCGAATAAATCTGTTTACCGTCCAAATCGCTGATGTTATAATCGAAATAAGCGATGTCCCCTTTTTTAGGTGTCAGGGTTTCTTTGTCATTTTTGACGTCATAACGATACCAGTATCCTTTGGCTGAAGCAACATAGGCCTTTGCGGTATCTTTACTGATCACCGCCTCGATAAGCGATTCTTCATTGGCGATCAGTTTTTTATTTCGCTTGATCGATTCTTTGATAAAAGTTCCCGAACTATGCGAAATCGGCTGCCGTGCCTGTTGCTGAGAACAGCTTGTAAAAGCAAATCCCAAAACGGCCAGCATTAAGAAATAGATTCTTTTCATAACTTATGTTGTCTTTTCAGACGCTAAAATAGCAATAAATTGTTGTATCGTTTCGTCTAATGTTAAAAAGGATTTTCCGCCGGCCGCATTGATATGTCCGCCGCCATTGAAATGTTCGCGTGCAAATTGATTTACATCGAAACCGCCTTGCGAACGGAACGATATTTTCACGATACCTTCTTCTTTGTTTTCGATAAAAATAGCCGTAAAATCAATTCCTTTAATCGATAGTCCATAGTTGACAATCCCTTCGGTATCGCCTTTCGCATAATGAAACTGATCCAGTTCGTCCTGAGTTAAGGTGATATAGGACGTTTTGTATTCCGGTAGCAATTTTAAGTTTTGTAAACCGCGGCCTAATAACTGCAAACGGTTGTACGAACTTGTATCGAACAGCAGGTTATGTATTTTACTGTTTTCCACACCACGGTCGATCAGATCGGCTACGACACGATGTGTCGTACTGGTTGTAAGCGGAAAACGGAACGACCCCGAATCGGTTACAATTCCAGTATAAATACAGGTTGCCACCGTTTTATTGATCAAATTGGCATACCCCAATCCGGTTAAAAATGTATACACCATTTCACAGGTAGAGCCATAACCGGTATCAGAAAACGTATATTTTGCATACGTATCCGGCAACTGGTGGTGATCGATCATGATGAATAATTTTTCCGTCAACGTTTTTAGGAAATTCTCCATCTGTTCACCCGTTCGGTGTAAAGCGTTAAAATCTAATGTAAAAACAATATCCGCGTCATTGATCAGCGTTTCACATGTTTTTTTCTGGGTTTCAAAAACCCGAACCGTATCGGCTCCCGGAAGCCAGTTTAAAAAATCCGGAAACTCATTGGGCGCTACGACAACCGCCTTATGGCCCAGTTGTAAAAAAGTGTGGTACAATGCCAGTGTCGACCCCATAGCGTCTCCGTCTGGATTTCGATGGGGAATGATCGCGATTTTTTTTGGCGAGGCCAATAACGTATGGATCGCTTCCATTTCATTTTTATTCATCATGCTGCGAATTTACATTTTTTTGATTCACAAAAGGGTTAGTATTTCCTTAAAAATAAAGGTTTCGAAAAAACCACCAAAATAATACGGCATTCCGGACGTTTTTTTTGTATTATTGTCCCATTAAAGCATAGTACTAAAATGAAAACGATTCGAAAAGCCCTACTCTTTTTGCTGTTTCTATCCGGAAGCAGTCAGCTTTACAGTCAGGATTACCGTTTTGTCACAACAGGTGTCAGCGTGGCCGAAAAGGACAAAAAAGGAAAATGGAGCGATTATACCGAATTCCGTAAAGCGGAAATCATTATTGATCTGAATACCCAAAAAAACCGGATTATGATTTATTCCAACGTCGAGCAGTTGTTTAAAATCATTAAATATTTCGATGTTAAATCAACACCTACAGACGACATTGCTTCTTTTCAATGCGTCACCAACGAAGGAGACGATTGTACGATTGCCATTTATACCCGTAAAAAACAAGGCAACCGCAAACAAATGTATATCTATTATAACGACCGGATTGTGGTTTACAACATGAAATATTTAAAAGATAAATAATAAAAAAAGAGCTGTCGGATGACAGCTCTTTTTTTATTTCAATTTCCCGAATTACAGGAACATTTTCAAAATATAATACATGATTCCTGCGATCAAAGCCGATACCGGAATCGTAAGAATCCAGGCCCATAACAGGTTAATCGTTACACCCCATCGTACCGCTGAAATACGTTTTGTAATTCCAACCCCGATAATCGAACCGGTAATGGTGTGTGTGGTTGATACCGGAACTCCCATATGCTCGGTTAAATATAAGGTAACCGCACCGGCCGTTTCGGCTGCCACACCTTCAAGAGGCGTTACTTTGGTAATTTTAGATCCCATCGTTTTAACGATCTTCCATCCACCACTTAGCGTTCCCAAACCGATAGCCAGGAAACTCACAAACGGAACCCAGGCCCAGTCTTCTACAAAGTGTGAAAAACGGTGACTCGAATCCAAAGCAGTATAGGCTACGTCACCAATATTCATATGATAACAGATTACAGCTGCTCCGATGATACCCATTACTTTTTGGGCATCGTTTCCTCCGTGTCCTAAACTAAACAAGGCCGAAGACACCAACTGTAATTTTTTAAACCATTTATCAGCTTTATGCGGATTGACCTTTCGGCAGATATTCATAATTAAAATGGTAATCAGATAGGCAATAAACATACCGATTAACGGGGCGCAGAAAATAAACAGGAATGTTGGGATTACTTTAGCGTAATTAATTACGTCTACTCCATTATCGGATAAAGCGCCGGCATGTGCCAATGCTGCTCCCATAAATCCTCCCAATAAAGTGTGGGACGATGAAGACGGAATTCCCAGTTTCCAGGTTAATAAGTTCCAGATAATTGCCGCGATAAGTCCGGCCAGAATCACCTCAAGGGTAATAAAGTTTTCGTTAACCGATTTAGCGATTGTGTTACCAATCTTAAATTCACCGATCCAGTACATGGAGATAAAATAAGCTGCGAAGTTAAAGGCCGCCGCCCATAATACTGCCTGGAATGGTGTCAGTACTTTTGTGGCTACGATGGTCGCAATCGAGTTGGCCGCATCGTGAAAACCGTTGATATAATCAAAAATCAGTGCTAATACAATGATTATGACAAGTAATGTAAAATCCATACGATTTGTTTTCTGGGGTGATGACTGTTGTTATGAATATTTAACCGTTACCGATTCTAAAACATTGGCAACACTCTTACACTTGTCGGAAGCTGTCTCTAATGCCGATAGTACTTCTTTGTATTTGATGATATTTTTAGCATCGGTTTCGTTTTCGAAAATATCCGCTACGGCTTTATCAAATACGTTATCCGCTTTACTTTCCAGTTTGTTGATTTTTTTACAAGCATCAGCAATAGCTTTTAAGTTTTTAAGGTCTTTTAATTCCTTAATCGCATTCCCAATATGCTGACACGCTTCTAAGTTGATTTCCGTTAATTTACGGATTGATTTTGTGATTTTTTCTACCTGATACAAACGCATTCTACTTGCTGCTCCATGCATATAATCGGCTACATCATCGATAGCTGTGATCAAAGCGTGGATATCTTCACGGTCGAATGGCGTGATAAAATTACGGCTTAGTTCCAGGTTCGTTTTATGGGTAATTTCTTCGATGTTAGCTTCTAACTCTTCAATCTTTTTGAAGTACTCTTCTCTTTCGTTTTTCGGCGCATTTACTGCTTCGTGAAGGGTTTCTGCCAATTGGATCAGGTTAATGGAAGCCTGCTCAAAAAGAGGAAAGAATTTCTTATCTTTCGGTACTAAAAACTGGAAAATGTTGTTTAATGACATCATATGTTAATTTAATGACGCGAAATTACCCTTGTAATGTTAAGCTAACGTTAACTAAATAACAATTCATGTTTAATTAATCCCCCGTAAAAACTTCGACAGACACCTTCTTTTTTATTGGTAATTAAATCGTAAATTAGCGCTCCAACAAACAAACTCAAAGCGAAACAACATATAATGGACTTAAACTTCAACAAAAACGAAGATCATAACAAGCTTTTAGTCTCCGAATTAAAACAAAATTTAGCAAAAGTAAAACTCGGAGGTGGCGAAAAACGAATTGCAAAATTACACGCTGAAGGCAAAATGACTGCCCGTGAGCGCATCGATTATTTATTGGACAACAACTCAAAAAGTATCGAAATCGGTGCTTTTGTAGGCGAAGGTATGTACAAAGAACACGGCGGATGTCCTTCCGGTGGTGTCGTGGTAAAAATCGGATATATCAAAGGAAAACAATGTATTGTGGTAGCCAATGATGCTACCGTAAAAGCCGGGGCCTGGTTCCCGATAACCGCGAAGAAGAATCTGAGAGCACAGGAAATCGCAATGGAAAACAAATTGCCGATTATTTATCTGGTAGATAGTGCCGGCGTATACCTTCCGCTACAGGATGAGATTTTTCCCGATAAAGAACACTTTGGTCGTATTTTCCGCAATAATGCTATCATGAGCAGTATGGGAATCACCCAAATCGCTGCTGTAATGGGAAGTTGTGTTGCCGGTGGTGCTTACCTTCCAATTATGAGCGATGAAGCGCTGATTGTAGACAAAACCGGAAGTATTTTCCTGGCCGGAAGTTACCTGGTTAAAGCCGCTATTGGCGAAACAATTGATAACGAAACGCTCGGCGGTGCGACTACACATTGCGAAATTTCAGGAGTAACCGACTATAAAGCCAAAGACGACAAAGATGCTTTGGATACCATTAAAAATATTGTAGGTAAGATCGGTGATTTTGAAAAAGCCGGATACAACCGTGAAAAACCGGCCAAACCTGCTTTGGATGAAAACGAAATCTACGGTATTCTACCGAAAGCGCGTTCTGAACAATACGATATGATGGACATCATTAATCGTTTGGTAGACAATTCAGAATTCGATGAATATAAAGCCGGATACGGGCAAACGATTATTACCGGCTATGCCCGCATTGACGGTTGGGCTGTTGGTATCGTAGCCAACCAGCGTAAAGTGGTTAAAACCAAAAAGGGCGAAATGCAGTTTGGTGGTGTTATTTATTCCGACAGTGCTGATAAAGCAACCCGTTTTATTGCCAACTGTAATCAGAAAAAAATCCCGTTGGTATTCCTTCAGGATGTAACCGGATTTATGGTAGGATCCAAATCCGAACATGGCGGTATTATTAAAGACGGTGCCAAAATGGTAAATGCAGTATCCAACTCCGTTGTTCCCAAATTTACCGTAGTGGTAGGAAACTCCTATGGCGCCGGAAATTATGCCATGTGCGGAAAGGCCTATGACCCAAGATTAATTTTCGCCTGGCCAAGTGCCGAACTAGCCGTTATGGGTGGCGCACAGGCTGCTAAAGTTTTATTACAAATTGAAGCGTCTTCGCTAAAAGCAAAAGGAGAAGAACTGACTCCGGAAAAAGAAGCCGAAATGTTCGATAAAATCAAAGCGCGTTACGATGCGCAGGTGTCGCCTTATTATGCCGCTTCACGACTTTGGACCGATGCCATTATCGATCCGTTGGATACCCGTAAATGGATCTCCATGGGAATCGAAGCTGCCAACCACGCTCCTATCGAAAAACCGTTTAATCTTGGCGTAATCCAGGTTTAACACAACATACTGTAACAATTTTAAAAATCTACTACTTATCCGTAAGCAGTAGATTTTTTATTTATATTACTACTTTACTTACCCGGATTAAATTCAATACGATTATGAAAAACTTTATACTCGCTTCGCTTGTATTATTCGGCTTCCAGCAGGCTTCCGCTCAACTGATCACCGAAAAAGACGTTTTTACCCGCAGGGATTCCCTTCACGGTGGCTTACGAGCCGAACGTACCAGCTATGACGTACAACGTTACGACCTGAACATCACAATCAACCCGGAAGCGCGTTCGATTATCGGTTATAACGACATCACTTTTAAAGTGGTTACCCATACCAATATGATTCAGGTAGATCTGTTTGAAAATATGAAAGTCGACAGTATCGTGTTTCAAAATAAAAAACTGGACTACAAACGCGATAACGATGCTGTTTTTATAGCCTTTCCGGAGCGCCTTCTTAAAGGAACTACCGAAACCGTACGGTTTTATTATTCCGGGAAACCCATCGTAGCCAAAAATGCACCTTGGGATGGCGGTTTTGTATTTAGCAAAGATAGCAAAGGAAAAGACTGGATTGCCGTAGCCGTTCAGGGAACGGGAGCGAGTTTATGGTATCCGGTTAAAGATTCGCAGACCGACGAGCCCGATAATGGCGCCACCGTAAAAGTGGCTGTTCCTAATGGTTTGATGAATGTTTCCAACGGTCGTTTTAAAGGTAGTGAAGATCTGAAAAATGGGTATACCCGTTGGGATTGGGAAGTAATCAATCCGATAAACAATTACGACATTACGGTTAATATAGCCGATTATGCTCATATCCATGATAATTACAAAGGTCTTGATCTGGATTATTATGTGCTACGCGAAAATGAAGCCAAAGCCCGTAAA
Source organism: Flavobacterium sp. WV_118_3 (assembly GCF_039778605.1). Lineage (NCBI taxonomy): Bacteria > Pseudomonadati > Bacteroidota > Flavobacteriia > Flavobacteriales > Flavobacteriaceae > Flavobacterium > Flavobacterium sp. WV_118_3. The sequence goes on from NZ_CP156060.1 coordinate 1,857,013, forward strand.
CATTTTGAAGAAGTAAAACCAATGATGGATTGCTTCCAGTTGAAATTCGGAAAATACCCTTTCTGGGAAGACAGCTACAAGCTGGTCGAAACGCCTTATCTGGGTATGGAACACCAAAGTGCTGTAGCCTACGGAAACAAATACCGAAAAGGTTATCTGGGATCGGATTTGAGTGGTACCGGCATCGGACTGACATTCGATTTTATCACCATACACGAATCCGGACATGAATGGTTTGGAAACAGCATTACGTCTAAAGATATTGCCGACATGTGGATCCACGAGGCTTTTACGACTTATACCGAAGCGGTTTTTGTAGAATGCAATCTGGGCTATGACAAAGCGTTGGCCTATATAAACGGACAAAGTCGTAACGTTAAAAACGATCGTCCTATTATTGGTTTTTATGGTGTGAACAAAGAAGGTTCGGGCGATATGTATTACAAAGGTGCTTTGCTGCTCAATACAATCCGTCATACTCTTAACGACGACGCCAAATGGTGGAAATTGTTACTGGATTATTCCGAAACCTATAAAAAGCAAATTATCGACACCGAAACCGTTATTGCTTTCTTTAATAAGGAAACCGGAAAAGACCTGACCCCTATATTCAACCAATACCTACGTTATAAAGACATTCCGGTATTGGAACTTCGCACCCAAAACAACCGTCTGGAATACCGCTGGAAAGCCAATGTGGAAAATTTCCAGATGCCGGTAGAATATACGTACAAAGGAAAAACGGCCCGAATAGACGTTACTACCGAATGGCAGAAATTCGACAAAAAGGTAACCGCCGATCAATTGGAATTTAATACTAAAAAAATGTATTACAATGTTCAGAAATAATTTACAAAATACATTATTTTAACATTTTAAACATATAAAAACATAACTTTTAACCGATAAATTATCAAATATTAATTTTATTTAGTAACTTTCATACTAAATCAAATTGTCATTTGTTATGGATAGAGTAAAAAGTTTAAACAAATGGGCCAACGCTCATACCAGCTATCCGATAGATCTGGTGCGTATTGGCCTTGGTGTCTTTTTGTTTTTAAAAGGCGTATTTTTTATCACAAACAGACAGTACTTACACGAAATTCTCGGTCATATGAACAGGAATTTCGGTAGTGAAATGCTGCTCATCCACTATGTTGCCTCGGCACATATGGTAGGCGGTATTATGATCGTTTTCGGATTACTGACCCGCTGGTCTATCTGGGCGCAATTGCCGATACTAATCGGAGCAGTTATAATTAACTTTTTAGGACAAATGAATGTACAAAACCTGATTATGGCCTCGATCACACTGTTGGTCTGTGTTTTTTTTCTATTCTACGGAAGCGGGAAACATTCGGCCGACTATTATTTTAAAATGAACCAATAGTTTTTATACAAAACCCGCCACAAAGACCACTTGAACCAACGTGTATTCAGAAACGTGTTGTGAACAGCCAAACAGGTGACTTTGTGGTTTTTTTATGTCCTTATGCCACGGTTTCCTTCCTTTTGATTTTTCCGGTTGCTGTTTCTTTAAAATGCGGTATAAAAAGGATTTCTTTTGGTTTTTCAAATTTATCCAGTTCACCAAAAACTTCCGGTGCGATCGTATAGGGTTCACCTTCGATCACCAATACCAGCTTTTCGCCCAGCGTATCATCTTCCTTTCCGATCACAAAATAACGTTGTGGTATTACCGTGGCCAGCTTCTCTTCGATCTGTTCCGGGAACAATTTTACACCACCACTGTTAATCACGTTGTCATAACGTCCCAACCATATAAATTGCTTTTCTCCTATTATCGTTACCATATCATTTGTCACCAGGGGTTCCTCACAAATACGTGGTGCCGTTATCACCAGACAACCGCGCTCGTCGGTAGCAATATGTATTCCCGGTAATAGGGAAAAAGCCGTTTCCTGTATTTTTTTGGCCGCAATATGGGTAATTGTTTCCGTCATCCCATAGGTTTCATAAATGGCCACCGGTAGTGTTTTTAACTGTTCGACCAAAGTGGCGTTTAGTTTGGCTCCGCCGATAATTAGTTTCTGAATCTGATCCAATTCGGCTAATGATTGTTCTACCTGTAAGGGAACCATTGCCGCAAAATCGTAATTTTTCCCCGTTATATCCAACGGACGGGAATCCGGTACTACATAATCCAATTCCAACCCGAGGATAAAAGCACGTACGAGCATCATCTTACCGGCTATATATTGTATGGGTAAACAGTGAAGTGCCGTATCACCCGGTTTTAGATCGAAAAAATCACCTGTCGCCAGTGCCGAATTGACCATTGCAGCCTTTTGCAGGTGTATTTTTTTAGGCGTTCCCGTGGTTCCGGAAGTTGTCATTTCGATATATTCCTTTCCATCAAACCATTCCAGAATAAAATGCCCTAGTGCTTTTTCGTGTGCATCTCCTTCTTTTACAAAAACATAGGCTTTGTCATACAATTCTTTTCCATTAAAATGCACACCGTTTAATTTAAAACGATTATGCACATTTTTATAGGTTAGCTTATTGATCATAATTCTCTTTATTTTCAAATACGATTTTACCGGTTAGCTTTTCTTTCCAGTTTTTCCATTGGTATTTTCGCGAATAGATATATAGCAATATCGGGTAGATAACGAACACCGGCAGTATTACATCAAAACCGGCCGATGGTTCCGACATGTCTTTTAAAATGGAATGCGTCTGAAATACCGTCCAGTCGGAAGTAACCAAAAGTGCTCCAACCAGGTTATTAGCCGCATGGAAACCCAACGCGAGTTCCAAGCCTTCGTCCATTAGTGTCATTATTCCCAGAAAAAATCCGGTTCCGACATAATAGATCAATATAATATTCCCCATTTTTCCAACTTCCGGGTTGGCAATATGCATTAGTCCGAACATAATTGAAGTAATCAAAAATGGAATCAACCGACTTCGGGTCACCACTCCGATGCCCTGCATCAGGTAACCGCGAAATAAATATTCCTCGAAACTGGTTTGCAACGGGATAAACAATACCGCCAGTATCAGAAAGGTAAAAAATGGTACCGGTTGGAAATTCAATTTAAAGTTTTCAGGGTGCGAAAAATAAACCGCCAGTGTCAGTACAATCGATATTGTTGCCCATAATCCGAATGAAAATAAAATCCGGTTCCAATCCACTTTTGCCCGCGAAGTCGTCAAACTGGTAATACTTTGACGGTGTATCACTTTTACCCAAACCCACAACAAAAGACAAGCAATCGAAAGCGGCAGAATAATCATTACAAAGGTCATATTTTCACCAAAGGCGGCTATGGTTTGATGCATTGCCTGCTCGGTATCGATCTCGGAAGCCGCTATATAATTGGCAATCATAACGGCAAAAAATAATACCGGAATCGGTAAATATAAAAAGAAACGAAAGTTTTTGGTTTTGACTTGTTCGATAAACATATCTGTTACTGGATTTTAGTATATTTCCTATAGCAACCTATGGTGGAAAATTTGTTTTCACTAAGTTAATCCAATTTTCACAGAATAGTAGTTCCTTTGTAAAAAATATTGCACTATGATTACAATTTACCACAACCCGAGATGCAGCAAATCCAGAGAAGGACTTTGCCTGTTGGAAGAAAAAGGAATTTCGTTTGAAACCGTAAAATACCTGGATCAGCCTTTGAGCCGCGAAGAACTACAATCAATCATCCAAAAACTGGGAATTAAACCAATCGAACTGGTTCGTCAGAAAGAAAGTCTTTGGAGCGAAAATTATAAAGGTCAGACGCTTTCCGACGATGCGATCATTACCATTTTGTCCGAAAATCCCAAACTAATTGAACGTCCGATTGTTATCAATGGTGACAAGGCCGTAATTGGTCGTCCAACCGAAAAGATTCTGGAAATTATTTAGAATCAGTATACGTTTGTTTTAACAAACATTTGTGATTCCCCACTTAAACCCAAGGTTACTTTTGCAGTCAAACCTTGCAAATCAAACTAATTACACATGAAACGATTTCATTTTGCAGTAGTAATGTTCTTACTATTGTCTTCTGTTGTCTCATTCGCTCAAAAACCAGACGCGGCTAAAGTTACTGTTACCGGACGTGTTGTGGACAGCGAATCCAAACAACCCCTGGAATATGCGAATATCTATGCCCAAAATCTTAAAAATAAATCCGTTGTTTCCGGTGCGATGACCAACGACAAAGGGGAATTCAGTTTTGAAGTGCCTGCCGGAAATTATTATATCAAGGTGGAGTTTCTATCTTTTAAAACCGTTGAAATCCCGCAAAAAGAACTTACAAAAGATACCAGCCTGGGAATGATCACCCTTGCTCTTGACGCTAAACAGCTTCAGGAAGTTACCGTGGTAGCCGAGAAAAGTACGGTAGAGATCAAACTGGACAAAAAAGTATATAACGTAGGAAAAGACATGACCGTTAAAGGCGGTAGCGTGAGCGATGTATTGGACAATGTTCCTTCGGTTACCGTGGATTCTGACGGTAATGTAAGCCTAAGAGGTAACGACAACGTCCGTATTTTGATCGACGGAAAACCATCGGGTCTTGCCGGAATCAATGTTGCCGATGCTTTACGTACCCTTCCGGCCGATTCGGTTGACAAAGTGGAAGTAATCACCAACCCGTCGGCACGTTATGATGCCGAAGGTGGTGCCGGTATCGTAAACATCATCCTTAAAAAAGGAAAAGCACAGGGAATCAATGGTAGTGTTATGGCTGTTGCCGGTAATCCGGATAATTTCGGAGGGAATACCAATGTCAACTTCAGAAGCAAAGCGTTTAACCTCTTTACCAACTTCGGCTACAACTATAGTAACAGTCCGGGGAATTCGTTTACCGATTCGGAAAACTTAGACCGAAATACCGGTGCAGTTTCCAGCTATATCGAAGAAAGACGTAAAAACAAAAGAGAGCGTAAAGGGTATAATGCCGGTTTCGGATTGGAATGGTATTTAACCAAATCCTTAACCTGGACGAACTCGATTGGAGTCCGTAAAAACAACGGTGCCAATCCGGATAATGTATTCTTTAATAATTATGATGCTAATCACGATTTTTTATACACCCGTAACCGTTTTAACGATCAGTCAAACGATTCACAAAATTTAGAATACTCGACAAATTTCACACAGAAGTTTAAAAAAGATGGTCATAAATTAACCGTTGATTTTTCGGCTTCTACCAACCGTGATAATGACGATGCAACGATTAGTGATACCCGTTTTGATACCGGTGTGTCTACCATTGATAGAACTTTAAACAACCAAAAACAAACGCGAAGCCTGTTACAAGCCGATTACGTTTTACCAATTGGAAAGAAAAGTCAGTTTGAAGCGGGTTATCGCGGTGATTTTACCGATTTGACTACCGATTACCGCGTGGATCATTTTAGTAACAATACCTGGATGAACGATCCAAACTTTACCAATATTTTCGAATATAAAGAGCAAATCAACGCGCTTTATGCACAGTTTGGTTCCAAGATCAGTAAATTCAGTTATATGGTGGGAATGCGTTTTGAAGATTCCAACATCGGGATTGACTTTTTACGTACGGAACAATTCAACACCAAAAAATACCACAATTTCTTCCCAAGTGTATTCTTGAGCTATGAGTTTGCACAGGATAACAGTATTAGTTTAAGTTATAGTAAACGTATCAACCGTCCGAGAGGGCGTTTCCTAAATCCGTTTAACGGACTATCGAGTAACATCAACGTATTCGAAGGAAACCCGGATTTGAATCCGTCGTATACCAACTCCTTTGACCTGGGTTATTTAAAACGTTGGGACAAATTAACCTTAAATACTTCGGCTTATTTTAATAAAACCGATGATAGTTTCCAGTTTATTAAAAAAGCAACCGGAAATGTAATCGACGGTAACCCGGTATACGCCAATACGCCGGTAAACTTAGCCACCGAATACCGTTTTGGTTTTGAGTTTACCTTAAATTATACGCCATACAAATGGTGGAAACTAAACGGAAACTTCAATTTCTTCCGTAACGAGTTAGATGGAAGTTATACTTATATTGATCAAAACAACACGGAAGTCTTTACCGATTTAAGCAATACAGCCTACAGCTGGTTTACCCGTGTAAGTTCGAAAGTAAGCTTACCATATGGTATCGACTGGCAGACCAATGCGACCTATAATGCACCACAAAACACGTCTCAGGGAAGAAGCGAAGGTATTGTATCGGCAAACCTGGCGTTAAGCAAGGATATTCTAAAAGATAAAGCAACGATCGCCTTAAATGTAAACGACGTGTTTAACTCCAGAAAAAGAATTACCGATACCAGCATTCCACTCCTATTAAATTCCCACAGCGAAATGCAATGGAGAGAACGTCAGATCAATCTAACCTTTACCTACCGTTTTAACAAAAGCAAATCCGACAGAGATAAGCAACAAAAACGCGATGATAATGGTGGTGGCGACGAATATATGGGCGGATAACATCATGAAAATCAACAAAAAAAGCCAAGTAAATTATTACTTGGCTTTTTTTGTATCCTAAAATATGTAATATTAGGGCTGCTTTATCAGAATATATTTATCAATAGGCACAGGCACATATCCACTAGGTAATGCCGGCAATTCCCCTGTGTGTACATAATTCTCAGGCTTTAACCCTATTTTTATTTTTTCAATACCATTCTCAACATAATACTTAACACTCATTTGGCTGTTTAAATAACTTGCCGCCGGGTCACTAAAAGAAAGAAAAACCAAATTTTTTCCGCCCGTAGGACATTCGTCACATTTCCCAAGTGTTGCACCGTAGATATTATTGCCACCATAGGTAGATGAATTTGACTCCATTAAACCGATTGTATTAGCTTGTTGTATGCCATTGTGAATATAGCTGTACTCACCTATAAGCATATCAGTTGTAAAGTTTCTAAATGGATTAACCACTTGCGTTTTCTTTCTTAGTACTATGGTTAACGAAGTAGAACCGTTAGTGTATTTCCACGTCCCCTGAAACTTGTTTAAATCGTTATCAATGTCTTTGTAATATTTTCCGGCTTCCTGACTATGCGCTAAGTATAATGGAAAAGTTTGTGAACAGCCAGTAATTGACAGTAATAAAATAGTTATTATAAATATATTTTTCATAGTTCTAATTTTTTAGTTACAAGGCGTTTTGGTTATTCCTGTGGGGCTAGTAGGATCTAACTTGACCTCAGACCAAGTATTATTATTGTTGTAAAAATCCGAATTACTCATTTGGAATAGACTAATGTTTAAATTATACTTCTGATTTACAAATTTTAAAAATTCTCTTGCCAATGTGTTTTGGTCAGCATTCCAAGGTTTACCTTTTGCAATATACAAATCTCGCAATTCAGAATTAAAGTCTCTTAAAGATTTTTCATTTGCGAATTTTGACGTTAATATTGAAAGCGATTGTACATCGTTTGGAATTAGTGCATAGGTGTTTTCCGGCACAACCATTAAGTTGGTGAGCGGATAGTCGGTAGGTTGAAATCCGCTACTCATTGCGATTTGGTAGGGTGTTAATAGATCATCTGCCGAAAACATCGGGTAACTCGAGTCATCGTCCTCCAACTTTACGGGATGGTTATGAGCTGCACCAAAAGTCGTAGGGAATATTCGAACCACTCCACTTCGCGTTCCTGATACACCTGGTCTAAATGATACACTGTTATTTGTGGCGTCATATTCCAATGAATAGACAGTTTCCAAGTTAGTCTCCAAATTGTTTTTTAAATGATTTAATCCTGATTTGACTTTTTTTTGCTGAATTAATTTGCCAAGTTTTACACACGGATTTGGTTGAGTTGGGGTTGGAGGTACATCTTCAACAGGGGCAGTAATAATAATTGGACATCTTGGGCAATTATTAGGAGGCGTCAGGTCTCCGTTAGTTGGTGGGGAACCATCGCCGCCGCCGCCGCCAATAGGGACAATAACTCCAGGGTCGTCTCCAAAGTCGCCCCCGCCAATATCTCCATTTACAGAGTAACAAGTTGTAACGGGAGCGTAAAATAAATGGTTTTGATCTTGACAGTCATTAGTAGCAACATGTACGCCAGTATTAGTTGAACTCCACGCCTGATCACACATAAGTATCTGAGCCGTGACACAAATTGTAGTCTTTCCTATTTCATCGGTATTATAAGTAATCGGCGTTATTTTTACTCGCCCTGTAAAATTAAAGGAATTATGGGCAGCTGGTGCTAACGGTTCACTTGGCGTATATTTTAAAATATAGGCACTTGACTGGCCTAAACTATCTACATTAACCACAAGATTTTCAAAATAATCTACACTGTTAATTTCACGGGTAATCTTAAACGTGTAAGATGTACTTCCGGCACTTTCTATAACTTTAGCCAAATTAGGCATAATAGTAAAGCCATATTCGGCTTCCATAACAGTTTTTGATTGTAAGCCCTTATTTTGGCCTTGACTTAACTTTGAAAATGCGTTAACAAAATTTCGCTCTTTTAACAGCGCATCGAAAGTACTACGCCTAATCTTTACCTTTTCCTGATAGCTGTTTTTTTGTATTGCATCTTGCTCAAGCTCACAGCCAAAAAGCGCGATCAGAATAAAAACAAAAATGGGAAAACGGTTTCGTAATTTTCTATTGTCCATATTTAATACATAATTTGATCTCGCAAATCTTACAATTTTATTTTTTTAAAAAATACGAATTCCCGGAAAACATCATATTTAGTACTAAAAACACATATTAACACGTACTTTAATTAAAGCGTTTTGTACACGTTTATAGCGAGAGCAAAGGTATTAGAGGCTTTCAATATTTTTTACGGGAATCCGTAAAAAACATATTCAGATATGAATTACAGGCTAAATATGGTGGTTACAAAAACCGATGGTTCAAAACTACTACACAACGGGGGGACCTATAAAATTGAATATACAGATCGTTTTTCTTTTTCCGGTGGCAAAAATTTGATTTTCACGTATAACGTTTGGAGAAGTAAATGACATATATCATAAAGTCACTTAAAATAACTGGTTTCAAAGAGAGGGTGATTAGTTTTTTTGTTGAGCTTTCGTAAGCTTCAATAAATTTTTAGAAAACCTCCGGGAAGTCCGATGTTTCAATACGAACCGGGCAAAATATTCTATTTTTTTCATAATAAAGTCGATTTATTGTCAACTTATTTCAAGACGGGACACAAACAAAAAAAGCTCCGTAATACGGAGCTTCTTTATGGAATAACACTATCTTTTTTAATTGATGATCAACTTTTTAACCAATGTTTGATCTGCAGCGGTTACCCGAGCCATATAAACTCCGGATGGCAATCCCAATTGTAAACGGGTTGTTCCGTCAAAATCGAACGTACGTACTTTCTGTCCGGCGATGTTATAGATTTCAATTTGTCCGCGATCAACGCTACCGTTAATCATCAGATAATCGTGTGCCGGATTCGGATACAATACCATTTGTAGTTTTGTTATATCTTCGGTTGTTAAGGTAGCCGACCATACTTCTCCCGCATGAACACCCCATATATAATCCGCTAAATTCGGATGATCAATAAATGGATTACGGTTCATTTGCCAGGTATAGATATAATTGTTACGATTCATTTCAAAATCATCCGATGGATCGCTGTGATTCCACGTTAATAAAGACGCTAAGTCACCCAATTGTCCTACCGTCGTATCCGGTGGATTACCGTTTACCAGATCCAATGCGTTATAACGAATCGCCATATAAAATAAAGCACGCGCTACATCACCTTTCCAGGATCCCTGGTTGCCTACCGGTCCATTATAATCGGTTCCTCCATAATCACGATTGTTACGCGAACTGTTTTCCGGTCCGTCTTCCGCTCGTAAATGATGGGCATCGGCATGGGCAGCATTAATATCGTCTGCATTTGTGGGTAACCAAACATTGATTCCATCCGGTGTAGATGACGTTCCGTTACTAAATCCACCGCGGGATTGCGGATAAATATGTTCGCGGTTCCAGGTACCTACATTACTGCTTCCGGTCTGAAAATCGAGTTTGGCACGTGGCGCTTCTACATACATCATCCAAACCTGATTGCTGTTTAGCGGATTCTGATCGGCTTTTTTCAGAATATCGACAATATCGCCATAATTATGCGCGCGTACTACAACCGGATTGGCAATAATATTCTGAATTCCCTGTTTTAAGGCGGCTCCGCTTAGTCCTTCCAGCGAACTGTAATATCCGGCCGGAGCCGTACTGGCTACCACACCATAGGTTGGATTTAGAGGCGTTCCCCAGGTAGAAGTGGTATAATCGTTGTCAATTACGCGAATCTCGATAAAGTCGTTCATCCGGACATAACCCGCCGGAAGTGTTCCGAATTTAATGCGTAAAACTTCGTCGCCTTCATCTTCGGTATCATCGACCAACTGGATCGTCGTGGTAAACGAATTGGAACCTGCCGGGATAAAAACCGTTGTATTTCCGGTAAAATCAGCATTGGTAAAACTACCGTTGTTCAGCGTAAAATTAAAAGTAAGATTGCTCGTCACATTCGTTTGTGTGGTAAAGGTGATGTTAAAACTATCCCCTTCGGTCAGATGTGTTGTCGGAGCGGTAATCGTGATACCGTTAAAAAGGATTCCACTACCATCGTTGTTACGGCCCGGTGTTGGCGCTTTAACTTCATAGGTTCCGTCGTTTTTACGCTGAATGGATTGTGTAGTCCCCTGAGAATTCATGTTTTCATTAATCTGAGTCGAAACTCCCAAAGCGGTCAGTAAAGCCGAGGCTTGTGTATTGTTGTTTCCGTAAACCAGCGCATCGATAAGATTGGTTGTTGAGGCCGGCGTATTCATCGGAAAACTGGAAGCACTTGCCTGGTAAATCGCGATCGCATCCGGTCCGTTTTGTACGGTATTAATTGGAAACAGGTAATTCGGAACCGGCGATACCAAAGGATTTCCCAACACAATAATTCCATTCGCATCGGTAACCAAACCATTCAGGTCGATCACATAGTAGCTCAAATTCGATGTTCCGCTACTTCCTCCATTAAACATAACCAAGATATAGCCGTTTAACGGAAAATTAGGTGTAGTCGATTTTAATTCGATGAATTCTTTGTCGTCTGTCGAAGGAGTATCGGAGTCCAGCTCGTTGATAACCACCTGCGAAAACATAAGATTCGTCGCAAATAGTAGTAAAATTTGGAGGAGTTTTTTTGTCATTTTAAGTGAGTTTAAGGACAAATGTAGCCATAATGACGAAAAAATAGCCTTTTTGAACTGTTAATACGTATCTGGATATCAAAAAATTACCTTTTATTAACATCATTACTATCGGTTTTGGCATGGTCAAGCATCAAAATACTGTTTGATTTTTTTATTTCTGTTAAAAGAATTTTCGTAAATATTCTGAATTAAAATTGTAACATTGTGTATCGGGAATGTGAAACTATAAATCAGGTCAAACACAAGAAACGTTATCTATTGAAAGCCTATATCTATCTTTTTATTGCTTTACTTTCAGGAATATGCAGGATTCATGCGCAACACCACAGCGCCATGCAGATAACCGTTGATCCCGATACCAAAATACTAAAGATTCAACAGGAGATTACCTATCATAACACGACCAACGATACCCTAAAAGACTATATTTTAAACGATTGGAATAATGCTTATTCCGATAAAAGTTCGCCTTTAGGGAAACGATTTTCGGACGAGTTTACCCGGATTTTTCATTTGGCCGGCGATAGCGATCGCGGCCATACCGATATTATTTCCATTATCGATCAAAATCAGAGAAGACTCGAATGGTCCCGCGTTCCCAACCAACCCGATCTGGTCGATGTGCATTTACTGAATCCTTTATATCCGAATCAGAAATTTAAAATTAATATTGTCTATTCCGTAAAAATCCCGAGCGATCGTTTTACGCGATACGGATTTGACAGTCAGGGTGGTTTTTATATCAAAAACTGGTTTTTAACACCGGCGCGTTACGAAAAAGGCTGTTTTGTAAAAGACAGTAACGAAAATCTGGACGATATTTCAAATGCGGTGTCCGATTTTGATATCCAAATCATAATCCCATCGCAATTAGCACTGACAACTGATTTAGATGTTTTGGCCACAAACGAAGCGGATCCTTATAAAATATATACCCTAAGCGGTAAAAACCGTCAGGATATACTATTGGCAGTTGAAACTACCGCTACCTATAGCTTTTATAAAAACGATAAAACGGAAATCGCAACCAACATCAACGAAAAAAAACTGGATGATTTCCAAAAAGCGGTGATCATCGACCGGGTGGTGAATTATGTTTCCGAGCATTTGGGTAGTCCGACGCAAAATAAAATAATCATTAGTCAGACCGACTACGACCGTAATCCGTTTTACGGACTTAACCAGCTTCCGAAATTTTTAAGACCCTTTCCCGATTCGTTTGTATATGAACTGAAATTTCTCAAAACATACGTCAACAATTATCTGAAAAATACCTTGCAATTAAATCATCGCGAGGACAACTGGATTTACGACGGCATTCAGGTGTATACGATGATGAAATATATTGAGGACAATTACCCCAATGTAAAAATGACCGGGACGCTGGCGCGTTATAAAATCTTAAGAGGTTTTAGTCTTTTTAGTACCGGTTTTAATGAGCAATACAGCTATCTCTATCTGATGATGGCCCGTATGAACCTCGACCAGCCAATTGGAAATCCAAAAAATACTTTTGTTAAATTCAATGAACAGATTTCCGGAAAATACAAAGCCGGTCTGGCACTGAATTATCTGGATGCTTATTTGCAACAGGAAAGTGTCGACAAGGCGCTACACGATTTTGTAAGCCTAAATAAAACGCAGCAAACCACGCGTCAGGATATCGAAAACATCCTGAAATCGAAAACCGATAAAAATATTGACTGGTTTTTTAAATCGGTGATCAATTCCAGAGATCTGATCGATTACAAATTTGGAAGAATCAAAGAAAGTGACGATGGTAAAACCGTGCAGGTAACGGTTAAAAACAACGCCTATGCCACCGTTCCGATTTCGCTTTACGGTGTTAAAAAGGACCGCATTATATCGAAAGTATGGTTGCCCAATGTCGCAACCGATACCGTTGTGACCGTTTCCAGAGAAGGTATCGACCGATTGGCGCTGAACTACGGTAATGAGGTGCCCGAATTTAACCGTCGGAATAATTATAAAACCTTAAAAGGGTTTCCATCGCTAAACCGTCCGATCAAGTTTAACTTTTTTAAAGATCTGGAAGATCCGCAATACAACCAGTTATTCTATGTTCCGGATTTTAATTATAACCTATACGACGGTGTGATGTTAGGAATGCGTATCCATAACGAAACCCTGTTGGACAAACCGTTCCAATTTGATATTACCCCGGATTATTCCAGTAATACCAAAGAGTTGGTAGGTAGTGCCACACTCTCCTATTATCAAAACATACGCGACGAGCGTTTGTATAACATCCGTTATTCCATTACAGGATCGACTCTCCATTATGCTCCAAATGCATCGTATACCAAGATTACACCATCGGTACAATTCCGTTTCCGGGAACCGGATTACCGTGAAAATAAAAGGAAAACGATCTTGTTACGTCATGTTTTTGTAGAAAAAGAAGATTCACCATTATTAAAAAATAAAAAGGAAGAAAATTATTCTGTTTTCAATGCACGCTATTCTGTTGGAGAAGCAGAAACAGCCAAATTATACAGCTTTCTGACCGATTTACAGATTGCCAATAATTTCAGTAAAATAGCCGCGGAATACCAATATCGTAAATTATTTGACGATCGTCGTCAGTTAACCGTTCGTTTCTTTGGTGGTACTTTTATGTATAACGAAACCGGAACCGATTTCTTTAGTTTCGGATTGGATCGCCCATCGGATTATCTTTTCGGTTACAACCTTATCGGACGTTCGGAATCCACAGGACTTTTCAGTCAGCAATTTGTGATGGCCGACGGAGGTTTTAAATCCAAACTAAAAAACCGTTATGCCAATCAATGGATGACGACATCCAATGTTAGTGTTAGTATCTGGAACTGGATCGAAGCCTATGGTGATGCCGGGATTATTAAAAATAAGTTTTCCGATCCGCAGTTTGTATACGACAGTGGTATCCGACTGAATCTGGTTCAGGATTATTTCGAATTGTATTTCCCGGTATACTCCAACAATGGCTGGGAAATAAAAGATCCGAACTACGGTCAGCGTATTCGATTTGTCGTAACCCTAAGCGCAAGAACATTAGTATCCCTTTTTACGCGTAAGTGGTTCTAAATAAAACTTAAAAAAAGTCCCTTTTTTATTTTATTTTATTAAAAATACCTTGATAAAAAATGATTTTAAATAAAATATATGCAACAAAAACATCTCATATCCTCTTTTTTTTATCAAATATTAAATTGTAATTTTAACAATTCTTTGTTTTGTATTGGGTAAATAATTAAATTTGTCCCAATCTCATTTTTTTTATTATTTGACTATGAATCAAACGGCCGCTAAAGAAGCGCTTTCTTTTGAAGATTTCAAAACAGAAGTGCTTAACGATTATAAAATTGCAACTATCAGTAGAGAATGCAGCTTGTTGGGAAGACGTGAAGTACTAACCGGTAAAGCGAAATTCGGGATTTTTGGAGATGGTAAAGAAGTGCCGCAACTTGCCATGGCAAAAGCATTTAAAAATGGTGATTTCCGTTCGGGATATTACCGTGATCAAACCTTTATGATGGCAATTGGCGAAATGACTATCCAACAGTTTTTTGCCGGTTTGTATGGCCATCCGGATTTGGCTCATGATCCGATGAGTGCCGGACGTCAGATGGGAGGACATTTTGCCACACATAGTCTGGATGAAAAAGGAAACTGGAAAAACCTTACCGCTCAGAAAAATTCAAGTGCCGATATCTCTCCTACTGCCGGGCAAATGCCACGTCTTTTAGGTTTAGCACAGGCCTCAAAAATATACCGCAATGTTAGCGGACTGGAAAACAATACCAATTTCTCCGTAAACGGAAATGAAGTTGCCTGGGGAACCATTGGTAACGCTTCTACTTCCGAAGGTTTGTTTTTCGAAACCATCAACGCTGCCGGAGTATTACAGGTTCCGATGGTAATGAGTGTCTGGGACGATGAATACGGAATTTCGGTTCATGCCCGTTACCAGACAACTAAAGAAAGTATTTCCGAAATATTAAAAGGATTCCAGCGTGAAGCGGATACCAACGGTTATGAAATCATCACCGTTAAAGGATGGGATTATCCGACTTTAGTCGAAACCTATGCCAAAGCTGCTGCCATCGCACGGGAACAACATATTCCGGTACTCATCCACGTACAGGAACTAACACAACCTCAGGGTCACTCTACTTCCGGATCACACGAGCGTTACAAAAGTAAAGAGCGTTTGGAATGGGAAGCCGAATTCGATTGTATGGCGCAAATGCGTAAATGGTTAATCGAAAACAACATCGCTACAGCCGAAGAAATTGAAGCGATGGATACCGAGGCTAAAAAACAGGTTTTGGAAGGTAAAAAAGCCGCCTGGAGTGCCTACGTAAATCCTATCAAAGAAGAACAACAGGAATTGGTAGCACTTTTAAACACCATTGCCGCTTCCAGTCCGAATAAAGTTTTTATTGAAAAATACAGCAACGATCTGGCCGCTATAAAAGAGCCAATTCGCAAAGATATCCTGGTTACAGCCCGTAAAATTATTCGTCTTATCGTGAATGAAAGCGGAAAAGCACAATTAGCCAGCTGGATTACCAATTATACCGAAAAAGTACAACCGCGTTATAGTTCGCATTTGTTTTCTCAATCGGATAAAAACATTTATAACGTAGCCGAAGTGGCTCCGGTATATACAGAATCCTCTGAAGATGTGGATGCGCGTTTGATTATCCGTGATAACTTCGATGCTATTTTTACCAAATACCCGGAAGCGTTGATTTTCGGAGAAGATTCCGGAAATATCGGTGACGTAAATCAGGGATTGGAAGGTATGCAGGAAAAATACGGTGAATTCCGTGTGGCCGATGCCGGTATCCGTGAAGCGACCATTTTAGGTCAGGGAATTGGAATGGCAATGCGTGGTCTGCGACCAATTGCCGAGATCCAATACCTGGATTATTTATTATATGCGATTCAGATCATGAGTGATGATTTGGCTACGCTACAATACCGTACCGCAGGTCGTCAGAAAGCACCATTGATCATTAGAACACGTGGCCACCGTCTGGAAGGAATCTGGCATTCCGGTTCGCCAATGGGAATGATCCTGAACGCCATTCGTGGTATCCATGTTTTGGTTCCGCGTAGTATGACAAAAGCAGCCGGTTTTTACAATACCTTATTGGAAACCGACGAACCGGCTTTGGTGATCGAGTGTTTGAACGGATATCGTTTAAAAGAAAAAATGCCAACCAATTTAGGAGATTTCAAAACGCCAATCGGTGTGGTGGAAACCTTAAAAGAAGGTAGTGATATTACTTTGGTTTCCTATGGTTCTACCCTTCGTTTGGTAGAACAGGCGGCTAAAGAATTACAGGAAGTGGGTATTGATGCCGAAATCATCGATGTGCAATCATTATTGCCTTTCGATATCAATCATGACATCGTGAAAAGCCTTGCCAAAACCAATCGCTTACTGGTAATCGATGAAGACGTACCAGGTGGTGCTTCGGCTTATATCTTACAACAGATCATCGACACTCAAAAAGGATACCTGCACTTAGACAGTCAGCCGCAAACATTGGCTGCCAAAGCGCATCGTCCGGCTTATGGAACCGACGGGGATTATTTCTCTAAACCATCTGTAGAAGATATCTTCGAAAAGGTTTATGAAATTATGAATGAAGTAAATCCTTCAAAATATCCAGGTCTTTATTAATAAAAGACCTTTAAAAAACCGGAATTCGTTCCGGTTTTTTTTGCTACTTACTTAGCATTAATCACATTACTATTGAAGTACCGGATATTGATTTTATTTAAAACACCGTTTAAATAATCCAACTTAAAACTTGCTTATGCCGGATAACTATTATATCCTAACCGGTGGTCCCGGTTCCGGAAAAACCACCTTAATCGAAGCACTAGCGCAAAGCAGTTATTCGTGTATCCCCGAAGTGGCCCGGGAAATTATCAGCGAACAAATCCGGGATAATGGTAGTGCACTACCCTGGCAGGATTATGTTTTATATACTGAGATCATGCTCGAGCGTTCAGTTTTAAGTTATACGGAAACCGCAAAAAAGCACATTACAAACCAGCCAGTTTTCTTTGATCGCGGTATTCCCGATACGTTATGTTATGCCGAATTAACAAAGCAACCGATTACCGAAAAAATGACAGCGTATGCCCGGGAGTATCGTTACAATCGTAACGTTTTTATCCTACCGCCCTGGGAAGCGATTTATCATACCGATGCCGAACGCAAGCAAAGTTGGGAAGAAGCCGTTGCTACCTACGAGCAAATGGTACAAACCTATCGTCAACACGGTTATACCATTATTGAAGTGCCACAAGACACTGTCGAAAACCGACTGGCTTTTATACTCCGGCATACAAAAGCAACTTCGAAAAATATGTGATCAAACCTAAATCCGTGTATTTTCCACATCAAAACAGTAGCTATTTTTAGATTTTATTTTTTTCTTTTCAGATTGTAACAAAAAACAAATAATAATCAAAAAGTGTTGTTTTTTAGAATACTATAAAAAATCGTACATTTATAACACGAAAAGTTATACGAATACCGTTACTAAAATATAATCGAAACTGGTTATCATGCTGGAAAAACAATGCTACATTAACAAAGAACTTTTTTTACAACGACCGAAACCTTTGGATATTCCGACTTTTATTTCGCTTTTTTCCGGATTAACCGAAAAAGTAGATTCAAAGCCGTTCCACGATGATTTCGCAGTCCTGGAAATTGATCCTTCCGTAAAACCAGTTGGCGTGGCCCGCTTTGGATTTACAAGCGTACTACTTTGCCTTTCCGGCAGTCTGGATAGCATTGTGGGTCAGCATCAATTTACCATAAAAGCACACGATATCGCTATTATTCCGGCCGAACATATTAATGCTTTATCCGGGTTTTCAGCCGATTTTAAAGCCAAATTAATCGTATTCCGATCTGATTTTCTAAGAAAAGGATTCCTGAATACCGCTATTTTGGATGAATTACTCTACATCAATCCGGATTATCCGCCCATTTTTGAACTGGACACGGATAATTTTGAGGCCAATCTGTATAAGTTCGATAAGATACTGGAAGAACAAAATAAGACCAATCCTTTTTTTCTGGATATGATCCGGTTATATCTGGTTCAGATTCTGTTCGATTACAATCGCGTTTGCGAAATCTGTCTGCTCAATTCCACAACCAATATGAACCGGCAGTTTCAGATTGTTCATAAATTCCGAAAACTGATTGACCTTCATTTTGCCACGCTTAAAACCGTAAAAGAATATGCCGACTTATTGCATATCACTCCGAAATACCTAAGCGAATGTACCAAACAACAACTGGGCTATTCTGCCATTGATTTGATTCATCAACGCATTCTCCTGGAATCGGAATTTTTATTACGCTATTCCGAACTGACCATTAAAGAAATTTCGATTTTTCTGAATTTTGATACGATTTCACATTTTGGACGTTTCTTTAAAGCACAAAAAAAACAGACACCATCCGAATACCGTCAAATTCGGTAAAATTGGTTCTTATAACCGCAATACCGCTCTTGATGTCCCTGTAGTTTTAGCGGAAATTTGCCTAAAAAATTATATGAAACATTTTTTAGCAACAGCTATTTTGACCGGGTTATTCGTTGTAACCGCCTGTCAGAACCAAACAAAAACAACAGTTACCATGAATGAAAACACAAACGGTTTCAGTGCCGTTCAGTTTCGAATCGCACGTCCTACCAACAATTTAAAAGCGGTTGTAACTTTTTACAAAGAGGCTTTAGGTTTAAAAGAATTGGGTTCTTTTTCCGGACACGATGGTTACGACGGAGTGATGCTTGGCCTTCCGGGAGAACAGTATCACCTGGAATTTACGCAACACGACAGTCAGACTGCTTTACCGGAACCAACCCGTGAAAACATACTGGTTTTTTATTTCGATACACCCGAAAAATACCATCAGGCTGTGCAACGGATGACCGATTCCGGATTCACTCCCGTAGCACCGGAAAATCCCTATTGGAACGGGAAAAGTGAAACCTATGAAGATCCCGATAAATGGCGGGTAGTTCTTTTTAACGGAATATATAAACCCTGATTAAAAAAAGTACCCTTCCAATACCGGAGCTGAAATCCCGTATTGGAAGGATTCCTCATTTTGATTTACCTCATTCGTTTTTATCTTTATTCAACATACTTACAAGAATTTACATATGTTTTAGCAATTAAACGCTTCTTTTATTCCTACAATTCTGCTAAATTTGAGATAACAATCAAAAATAATCGATTATGGACAAACCTATTCAAAAAATAACGCCTTTTCTCTGGTTTAACAATCAGGCGGAAGAAGCCATGAATTTCTACATTTCCATTTTCAACAATGCCCGCGTACTCAAAACCAGCTATTATAGCGAAGGTGGTCCGGCTCCTGCCGGTACGCTAATGACAGCCAGCTTTCTATTGGAAGGACAGGAGTTTGTTGCACTAAATGGCGGTCCGCAATTTACCTTTACACCAGCCATTTCATTTGTCGTAAATTGTCACAATCAGGATGAAATTGATCTTTTATGGGATAAACTTTCCGAAGGTGGTCAGCAGCAAAAATGCGGTTGGTTACAGGACCGATACGGTGTATCCTGGCAAATCGTACCCGCCAATATGGGTGAACTTATGGGTTCTAACGATCCCGAAAAATCCCATCGCGTGATGATGGCTTTATTACAAATGGACAAGCTTGATATTAATACGCTACAACAAGCCTATAATGGCGCTTAAAAAGATCTCCTATGCATCCACAAACCTATAGTGCTAAAGCCGCAATGCTAATACGCAGACCGGTTTCCGAAGTATTTGAAGCCTTTATCAATCCGGATATCACCACGAAATTCTGGTTTACCAAAAGTAGCGGACCACTCGAAGCCGGAAAATCCGTACAATGGGATTGGGAAATGTACAAGCATTCTGTTACAATAACCGTAAAAACCGTCGAACCGAACAAACGTATCGTGATCGAATGGCCTACTACGGTAGAATTTACTTTTACCGCACGGGAAGACAATACTACTTTTGTGAGCATTACCGATTCCGGTTACGATGGAACTGTAGATGAAATTATTGCCGATGTCCGCAACTCTACCGAAGGTTTTACACTCGTTTTGGCCTCTTTAAAGGCACTTTTGGAACACCATATCAACTTAGCATTGGTAGCTGACCGTTTTCCTGATTTTGAATAATAAAACCTTTTGTGCATATTCTTAAAAGACTATTTATCGAAATAAATTAAGCTACCCTATGAAAATTCTGCAATTTAAAATCGAAATCAAAGCATCTCCTACGACTGTATGGAATGCTTTATGGGAAATTGGCAATTACGAAAAGTGGGTTCATGTTTTTAGTGAAGGTTCCACTGCTGTTTCCGACTGGAAAGAAGGAAGTACCATACTTTTTGTAGATAATGATCATCAAAATGGAATGTACAGTATAATCGACCAACTGGTACCGAACAAATTGATGTCTTTTAAGCATCTTGGCATTTTAAAAAACGGTCAGCGGGAACCCTTAAACGACGAAACCCGAAAATGGTCGGGAATCACCGAAAATTACATTTTAATCGCTCTGGAAGATGTTACCCAATTGGAAGTGAGCATGGACATTCCCGAAGATTTTGAGGCCTATTTTAATCAAAAATTTCCGCAGGCGTTGGAAATTGTAAAGAAAATTGCGGAAAACAACTTATAAACTCATATCCTGATAATTATGGCATTATTCATAAAGTGGCAGGATTTCCTGGAATTGTTTTTTCCCTTTTAACGTCAGATACGGATAAATGGAATGCATAAATAAAAGCGTATGGTTTCCCATCGGGCGGTAGCCAATTGCATTTTCGGTGATTTCTTCGGCCGAAAGATAAAAATCCAAAATGATCTGGATACGCTTGTACAACATTTCGTATTCGTCCGGTAATTCTGCCTCGCGAAACAAACCGGAATCGATAAATTGTTCAATCATTCGCAAAAACTGTAGCTTACGTGAAATGATCAGTTGCTTATAATGCGCCGAAATAACATCGTTATTACGCATCAGGTGCACGATGTCCAAATAAACAAAACGATACGCATAAATGGTTACAAAAAAGCTATCCACAAAAGTAATCAGATTCTGTAAACTCACCTCCTTCTCGCCCATCTGTCTAAATTCTTCACTAATCCAGTTAACCAGATCAAAATATAAGGCCTCCTCTATATTTTCTTTCTTTTTAAAATGATAGGTTAGATTTCCAGGACTTATTCCCAAATGATCCGATATTTTTCGCTGGCTTACATTCGGCAATCCATAAGTATTGAAAAGCTGTAAAGCGGCTTCCAATATTTTCTTTTTTGTTTTATTCATCGTGCAAAAATATAAAAATTAGTACAACTGTACTAATTTTAACTTTATTTAGTACATTTGCCCTAAAATATTTACTCCCATGAAAGTAATTGAAGTTACCTATATGCCTGGCGAAAAAGTACTAAGTAATCTAACCCGAATTGATTTTTCCGATACATTTGCAACCACTAATCATATAAATTCAATTACAGAAATAACCCAACTTATTTTTGGCCGTTCTCCAAAATGGATCCGTGCCTTGTTTGCTGTCCGGAATTTTATAGTGCGCTTTATCGGTCTGAAAAACAACAAACCAGCAGACTATAAAGTCGGTTTTGAAATAGGTCACTACATTGGATTTTTCCGGATTTTTTCAATAACCGAAAATGAAATGCTACTGGGTGCCGACGATACACATCTAAATTTCAGAGCCGTGATCACAAACTCGCAAACGCCTTTATACAATATAAAAGTCACAACGCTCGTATCGTACAACAACCGTAAGGGACGTATCTATATGCAGTTTATAAAACCCTTTCATCGTATGGTTGTTAAAAACATGGTACGGCAAGCCTATAAAAACCCCAATGCTTAAACGAATCCTAAAAGAAAAAAATCTTTGAAATTGGCTAAATAATCGGTACTTTTAAGGGAATCCAAAAAACTAAATACATTCCCCATGGCAAAGTATTTTATTTCCTTTCTCATTTTACTGTCATTTTCTACTAGCTGGGCTTTAAAACCGGATAAAAACTATGTCGCAAAACCGGAAGATCTTTCGTTACGCTATACAACCAGTACGATTACCACTTCCGATGGATATGCGTTACATTCCTGGACCATTCAACCCGATCCGGCGAACGATAAAAGGACCACTTTGATTCTGACTTATGGCGATTCCGGCAACATGTCCTATTGGCTCAATCAGGCGTGGGTCGCATCGAATAATGGTTATACCGTAGTACTTTTTGATTATCGCGGTTTCGGGCAAAGTCAGGATTTTACGATCAATAATGATTACCTGTATTATAATGAATTTGTAACCGATCTGGAAGCTGTAATCCAATGGACTAAAACCAAAAATAAAAATAACAAAACCGGTATCTGGGCATTTTCAATGGGAACCATTATGACCAACATGGCCCTACAAAAACAGTCGGTCGATTTTGTAATTGCCGAAGGTTTGGTTTTCGATCCATCTGCCATTGCCGCCAAAATCAAACAGGCTAAAGACAAAACGATACTCCTGCCGGATACAAATTTCAACATTCAAAAATTATCGTCTACGATCCGCTGCCCTTATTTGCTTTTTGCCGGAGAACAAGACAAAATGACTACAGTGGCAGACAGTAAGTTGTTTTCGGAAATGGCTGCAAACAGAGAATTAATCGTATTTGACGGGAATCATCTGGAAGGTTTTACCAAATTATCGCAGGGGGATTTTGGTACTACCTATATGCAAAAAATAAACAGTTTTATACAACGTTAACTCCACAATCTTACAAACCATGCAGAATAGTAAAGGCCTTACCACTCGGGAAGTACTCGAATCCCGAAAAAAATACGGTAAAAACGAAGTCGACTACAAAAAAGAAAACGGATTCCGAAAAGCTGTAAAAGAGTTATTGAAAGAACCGATGGTCGTACTCCTTCTGATTGCTGCACTATTGTATTTTATCAGTGGTAATACCGACGATGCGATTTTCCTTGCCTCTGCCATTGTTCTGGTAGCGGCAATCTCTTTATATCAGGATTCCCGAAGCCGGAATGCCCTTGAAAAATTAAAAGCCTATACCGAACCGGAATGTACCGTGATTCGCAACGGCATTACCGAAAAAATAAAAAGTACTGAACTCGTTGTAGGCGATCATCTCGTTGTGGAAGAAGGAACTTCTATTGCTGCCGATGCCCGGATTATACAGGCTAACGACTTTTCGGTTAACGAATCGATTCTCACCGGCGAATCCCTTTCCGTGACCAAAGATCCGGCAAATCCGGAACCCTACCTTTATCAGGGAACCACCGTTGTAAGCGGACTTGCGATTGCAATTGTTACGGCTATTGGCAATCAAACCCGGTTGGGGCAAATCGGGAAAAGTCTCGAAAACATCAAAGAGGAAAAAACACCGCTCGAACAACAAATCGGGAATTTTGTCAAAAAAATGGTGCTTTTGGGCGCTGTTATCTTCCTGATCGTATGGAGTCTTAATTACTATCATTCCGGAAACCTACTCGACAGTTTACTCAAAGCGCTAACACTCGCCATGAGTATACTCCCGGAAGAAATTCCGGTAGCTTTTACCACATTTATGGCTCTCGGCGCCTGGCGTTTAATGCGGTTGGGAATATTGGTCAAACAAATGAAAACGGTGGAAACCCTTGGCAGTGCTACCGTGATCTGTACCGATAAAACCGGAACGCTTACCGAAAACAAAATGAGCCTGGCTAAAATCTATTCGTTTGAAACCGATACGATTTCGGATTATTCCGGTAATCCCAATAAAGACGTAAGTGAAATTATCCGCATGGCAATGTGGTCCAGTGAGCCAATTCCTTTTGATCCGATGGAAATCGCGCTTCATAACGCCTATCGCGAAACCCATAGTCATGACGAACGGCCAGACTATACAATGGCTCACGAATACCCTTTAGGCGGTAAGCCACCCATGATGACACATATTTTCGAAAATACCACCAAAAACCGTATTATTGCTGCCAAAGGTGCGCCCGAAGCTTTTTTAGACTGTATCCCTTTTGACGAAACGCAAAAAAAGAAAATCACCAATGCGATGCAACAACTCGCTTCCAACGGTTACCGTATTCTAGGCGTAGCCGAGGCCACTTTTGACGGAAATCAATACCCCAAACAACAACAGGATTTCCCTTTTGTATTCAAAGGTATTGTTGCGTTTTACGATCCTCCGAAAAAAAATATCGGCGAAGTATTACAACAATTTTATAAAGCCGGTATTATGGTAAAAATTGTAACAGGCGACAATGCCGAAACTACGACAGCCATAGCCCGACAAATTCAATTTTCGGGTAGCGAAAACAGTTTAAACGGAGACGAATTGGTACGGATGGACGAACAGGAATTACAACAAAGAGTCCAAAACACTCAGGTGTTTACCCGTATGTATCCCGAAGCCAAACTCAAAATCATCAACGCTTTAAAAGCTCAGGGAGAAATCGTAGCCATGACCGGCGACGGTGTGAACGACGGACCGGCGCTAAAAGCTGCACATATCGGTATTGCCATGGGAAAAAAAGGAACCGAAATTGCCAAACAGGCGGCTTCATTGATTTTACTCGAAGACGATTTATCAAAAATGGTCACGGCAATTGCGATGGGAAGGCGAATCTATACCAATCTGAAAAAAGCAATCCAGTATATCATTTCAATTCATATCCCGATTATTCTAACGGTATTTTTACCGCTTGCTCTGGGTTGGATATATCCAAACATCTTTTCGCCGGTTCACGTGATTTTTCTCGAATTGATCATGGGACCTACCTGTTCTATCATTTATGAAAACGAACCAATGGAAGCCAACAGTATGAACGAAAAACCACGACCATTTTCGGCTACCTTTTTTAACTGGAAAGAACTTTTTACCAGCATTGTCCAAGGATTGGGGATCACCGCCGGAATTATCGGTGTATATCAATTTGCAGTTCAAAACGATTATAGCGAAAACGCTACGCGAACCCTGGTTTTTACGACATTGATCATTGCAAATATCTTTCTAACGTTGGTGAATCGTTCGTTTTACTATTCCGTGATACGAACATTGCGTTATAAAAACAACATGATCACATGGATCATTTTATTGACACTATTGATGCTCGCTCTGATGTTGTTTGTTCCGCCATTGACTTCCTTTTTTGAGTTCGAACAGTTGTCATTACCATCATTAATGCTTGGCAGTGCCATTGGTTTTCTATCGGTTATTTGGTTTGAACTGGTTAAAGGATGGAAACGTAGCAACGATTACAATCATAACGAACCTAAAAAATAGTTCTATTGTAAAAAACGTTTTTTTAATCCAGTGACGTTTATATTTTATGTAATTTCGACCTCTATTTGGAAGCTTACTATGACGAACGAACAAACCGCAATTAAAACAACTTATTTCAGTATTATCGGGAATACCGCTCTGGCGCTGATTAAAGGATTAACCGGTTATTTTGGGAACTCCTACGCCCTAATTGCCGATGCAATCGAATCGACTACCGATATTTTTGCTTCGTTTCTGGTGTTGTTCGGGATTAAATATTCCAATAGACCAGCCGACAAAAATCATCCTTACGGACACGGACGCGCCGAACCATTGATCACCTTCCTTGTTGTAGGCTTTCTGATCACTTCGGCTACGATTATTGCCTACGAAAGCATTATCAATATCAGTACACCACACGACCTGCCAAAACCGTATACACTGATTGTTTTGGGTGCCATCATTATCTGGAAAGAGATTTCATTTCGGATGGTTTATAAAAAAGGTATCGAAACCAACAGTTCGTCATTAAAAGCCGATGCCTGGCACCACCGAAGCGATGCAATTACCTCACTTGCAGCTTTTATAGGAATTTCCATAGCCTTGTTTTTTGGAAAAGGATACGAATCGGCCGACGATTGGGCGGCTTTATTTGCGTCTTTTTTTATCCTTTATAACAGCTATCTGATTTTCCGTCCCGCTTTGGGTGAAATCATGGACGAACATTTTTACGACGATCTGATCGAAGAAATACGCACCATTTCAGTTCAGGTGGATGGTGTTATCGATACCGAAAAATGCTTTATCCGGAAATCCGGTATGAAATACCATGTGGATTTGCACGCTATTGTCAACGCGCAGCTTACCGTTAAAGAAGGTCATGAAATCGCACACCGACTTAAAGATACGCTGAAAAAACAAATTCCGGAACTGGGCCATATTCTGATCCATATCGAACCCAACGAATAATTTTTTACGGCAACTGACATACTGTTGTCACTCGCCACTACTACTTTCGTGCTGTTAGTAATTTAATCACATAACACCATGATAAAAGTACCCCTGAAGGCTTCCGTAATGGAATTTACCCGTTTCCGAATAACCGAAAACACCACAGAAGAAGCACTCCTAAAAACCATTTCCGATTTCGAAAATGATTTTCTGGCACATCAGAAAGGCATTGTTTTTCATTGTCTGGCTAAAAACGATAAAGGAGAATATGCGAATATTCTTCTCGCCGAATACACTGCCGTACTTACGGCCATTGAAAAAGATATCGTTTCGAATCCCGGTGCGCTTTCTTTTTTAAAGCTGATCGATAAAACAACGGTCGACATCCATTATCTGGACATCGAAAAAGAGGCCTTCTTTATGCCGGAACATTTTTCCTGTATTGAATTCGGAACATTTGCCTTAAAAAAAGGAAATCTTCAGGAATTGCTAATGGTTTCCGATACTATTGAAAGAAATTACCTGTCGCGCTTTCCAAACACCCAATTGCATTTTATCGGATCGCTTTCGGAAGATCTGTATGCCGAAGTGACGTTTGGTACCACATTGGAAGCCACACAGCAAATCTGCTCCGGTTATCTTTCCGATTCAAATTGCATGCCTTTAATGGAACTGATCGATGAAACCCGTATGACACTTGATTTTTGGTCGGTTGTATCTTAAAATCAGTTATAAAATGAATACTTTTGAACAATCTATTTCCCCTTGATCTTTAAAACAAAAATATGAATACCGAAAAAATAGAATCTTTTAGCGTGATCGGAATTTCTGTACGCACTACTAATGAAAACCAACAGGCAATGACGGATATCGGAGCGTTATGGCAACAATTTATATCCGAAAATCTTCTGGAAAAAATTCCGAACAAAATCGACACTACCATTTATTGCATTTATACCGATTACGAAAAAGACCATACGCAACCGTATACCACCATTTTGGGTTGCCGCGTATCCGATACAAGCCTTGTTCCGAATGGAATGGTCACAAAAACATTTATGTCCGGCACCTATGAAAAAATAGTCGCTAAAGGTAATATTTTTCAAGGCGCACTTGCCGAAGCCTGGTTTGATATCTGGAATTCCGACAGAAACAGAGCCTATACTGCCGATTTCGAAGTGTATTCCGAAAAAGCAAGCAATCCGGAAAATGCCGAAGTGGATATTTTTATTGCTATAGCTTAACAGCACTCAAAAAAATATATGACCGGTACCTACTATCGGTCTTATATTTTTGAGCACAAAGCATTGGTATTTCCGCTTTGCATCGGAAACAAATTTTTCAGCACGATAACAACCATACCGATCACATTCGCAGTAGTCGTGGCGAGCAAACCAAGAAGTACATGATCCGAGAGTTCATAATGGTATAAGTTATTGTATTGCACAATATGCAGAACCCGATACAACCAAAAGACTAAAATTCCGGTATAAATCGCCGAAAACACAACTCTCAGAATAGTATTGATCCGGTATCGTTCGGTTCTGGATTTGTATTTTCTTATTTTTTCTTTCTCTAAATTCAGCGACAGACATTGTTCCTGTATTTCACCAATAACGAAATCTACAGGGTTGACCGATGTCTCATTTAGCAATATCCGTCCTACATTTTC
Organism: Flavobacterium sp. WV_118_3; assembly: GCF_039778605.1. Taxonomy (NCBI): domain Bacteria; kingdom Pseudomonadati; phylum Bacteroidota; class Flavobacteriia; order Flavobacteriales; family Flavobacteriaceae; genus Flavobacterium; species Flavobacterium sp. WV_118_3. Next base: position 1,885,214 of record NZ_CP156060.1, read on the forward strand.
GTCAAAATTATCCATCGATAGTGGCCATTTTTCCTTTATAATGTCGATAGATGTCTTCATCTTTTAATGGAATGTTACATCCTTTAGAATAAACACTTCGCCACGGAGTGCCATCCTGATGGGTCAAAGCACTTAAGTAAATGCCATCAAATTTGCCATAAATGGACCATATTTTATCCAAAAAAGTCTTATCCTGTTCGGTTATGGTTTCGGTAAGAGCAGTTAAAATTGTAGTAGTTATGTTCCACTTTTTATAGTTTTTCTTGATATTACTGTATAGGGTTGGAAAAACGGGTCCCATATCCCAGGCAATAGGATGTTCGTTGGTTAATCGTTTTTTCCCATCGGTGATGGCCAGATACCATCCGTAGGCGATATAAGTTAATTTGAGGAGTTTCATTGGGGTTAGTTCTCCGGCTTTTCCATATCTTTCGATAAAATAGTTGGCGATTGTTGTTGGGTTGTATGGCATAAACTTGATTTTTATGTTTCCCTAATTTACTTCTTCTTCACTGATAAAAAAAGTTTTCATCCTTGATAGTCCCAATTTGACTCTTAATGTATCTCTTCAAAACCGGCTTTTATATTTCCGATATAATTTTATACTTTTGAATACTAAAAAAATTAAACAATGGCACAAATCACTTTACAGGGAAATACGATCCATACCTATGGAGAATTACCTCAGGTAGGTACACACGCAAAAGATTTTCAACTGGTCAAAAACGACCTTTCCACGGCTTCATTATCGGATTTTAAAGGAAGTAAGGTTGTATTAAACATCTTCCCTAGCGTTGATACCGGTACTTGCGCAGCATCGGTACGTAAATTTAACGAAAAAGCCAGTAATCTGGAGAATACAAAAGTATTGTGTATTTCACGTGACTTACCATTTGCTCAGGCTCGTTTTTGTGGCGCAGAAGGTTTATCAAATGTGATCAACTTATCTGATTTCAGAGATGGCAATTTTGGTAAAGAGTATGGTTTGACCATCACTGACGGTCCTTTGGCCGGTTTACACTCACGCGTAGTTATTGTAATTGACGAAAACGGAGTGGTTCAATATAGCGAACAGGTTCCGGAAATCGTTGACGAGCCAAATTACGATAATGCTTTGGCAGCACTTTAAAGAGCGGAATGAAAAAAGATAATTCCTTTTTTACCGGTCGGCTGAAAAGCCTTGTCTTTGCCTTTAAAGGCGCTTATAAACTGATCACGACCGAACATAGTGTCATGGTTCAATTTAGCCTGGCAATAGTGGTAACTCTGGCCGGATTTTATTTTCATATTTCAAAAGAGGAATGGCTTATCCAGACCCTTGCAATCGGATTGGTGCTCAGTATTGAAGGATTGAATACGGCTGTCGAAAAGATAGCCGATTTTATTCATCCGGACTACCACCAGAAAATCGGTTTTATTAAAGACATCGCCGCCGGAGCCGTATTTTTTGCTGCAATGGCCGCTATTGCTGTGGGATTAATCATATATTTGCCACGGCTAACCTAATGCAAGGTTTACTGCATTTTTGGGCAACATAATTTCGAATTTTTAAATGGCAAAAACAACAAAAAAAGATACTCCCGATAAAGGAGAAAAAACAGTAAAACCGAAGTTTACATGGCAGTTATCACGCCAGTACAAAGTCCTGCTCGGGGCTTTGCTCGTTTTATTTTCGGTAGCCTTGTTACTCTCTTTTATTTCCTACTATATCTACGGGGATTACGATCAGAGTGCCTTAACCAACTTTGGGAATCGCAGTGAAAAAACCTATAACTGGTTAGGAAAATTTGGAGCTTTCCTATCCGATTTCTTTTTATACAAAGGATTTGGTGTGGCTTCTTTTTTATTTGTCAGGCTATTCTTTTTAGCCGGTGCTTATTTATTAGTTGACTTGTCACTCGGAAAACTCAAAAAGAGTATCTTCTGGGACTTATTTGCCATGGTAATTTTGTCCATACTGTTCGGTTTTTTCTGGAATTATGTTCCGCAGTTAGGTGGAATCATCGGTTATGAAATGAACCTTTTTGTTCAGGATTATCTCGGAAAAACAGGTACTTTCCTGGTACTCCTTTTTGGCATTATTGTCTACCTGATTCTGAAAATAAAAATTTCGACCGAAGGCATCAAAAATTTCTTTGAAAAAACCAATCAGTCTTTTAGCGACGAATTAAATCAGGATGCTCCAATAGCACAAAACACTGTTATTACACCCGTTCCGCTTCCGGATGAAATCATCGACGAATCGATCGAAACATCCAACCCAAGTCTGGATTTTAATAGCGAAGAAGACGATGAAATTTTGTCCAATATCGAATTAAAAACCAAATCTTCTGCTTTTGAGATCGATCAGGAATCGCTAAAACCAACTATTGCGCATGCCTCGGAGATCACGTTAAAAACCAAACCGGCAGAACCGGTTGTTCCGGTAGTAACCCCTCCTGTTGTACCAACATCCGAAATTATCAAAACAGATGATGAGCATTTTGTCATCGAAAAAATAGAAGAAGAAACCTTTGTTGAAGAAAATCTGGCCGCTAAGCTGGTTAAAGACTTCGGAGAATTCGACCCGACACTCGATTTGTCGCACTACCAGTTTCCATCGATCGATCTTCTAAAAGAGTATAATTCCGGCGGCATCACAATCAACCAGGCGGAACTCGAAGAAAATAAAAACCGTATTGTCGAAACGCTTCGCAATTACAAAATCGACATTGCGCAGATTAAAGCAACCGTAGGACCAACGGTGACGTTATACGAAATCGTGCCGGAAGCTGGTATTCGTATTTCCAAAATCAAAAGCCTTGAAGATGATATCGCTTTATCATTAGCTGCTTTGGGAATCCGTATTATCGCTCCGATACCGGGCAAAGGAACCATTGGTATTGAAGTTCCAAACAATTCACCGACTATGGTTTCCATGAAGAGCGTTATCGGCTCACCGAAATTTCAGACGGCCGAAATGGAGTTACCTATTGCCTTAGGTAAAACAATTTCTAACGAAACCTTTGTTGTCGATCTGGCAAAAATGCCACACCTTTTAATGGCTGGAGCCACCGGACAAGGTAAATCCGTTGGACTAAATGCTGTTTTAACATCATTACTGTATAAAAAACACCCGGCAGAAGTAAAATTTGTACTGGTGGATCCTAAAAAAGTGGAGCTTACGCTTTTTAATAAAATCGAGCGCCATTATCTGGCCAAACTTCCGGATACCGAGGATGCCATTATTACCGATAACACAAAAGTGATCCATACGCTGAATTCCCTTTGTATCGAAATGGACAACCGTTACAGCCTGCTAAAAGATGCGATGGTTCGGAACATTAAGGAGTACAACGAAAAATTCAAACTTCGCAAACTAAATCCCGAAAACGGACACCGGTTCCTACCCTATATCGTTTTGGTTGTCGATGAGTTTGCCGACCTGATCATGACCGCTGGTAAAGAAGTGGAAACCCCTATCGCCCGATTGGCGCAGTTGGCACGTGCTATCGGAATTCATTTGATCATTGCAACACAACGTCCATCGGTAAATGTTATTACCGGTATCATCAAAGCCAATTTCCCGGCCCGGATCGCCTTCCGTGTTACATCCAAAATTGACTCCAGAACGATTCTGGACAGTCAGGGTGCCGATCAGTTGATTGGACGCGGGGATTTGCTGTATACACAAGGTAACGATCTTACCCGTGTACAGTGTGCTTTTGTGGATACGCCCGAAGTGGAAAAAATAACCGAATTTATTGGTTCTCAAAAAGCTTATCCGAATGCTTATTTGCTTCCGGAATACGTTGGTGAAGAAAATGGCATAAGTCTTGATATTGATATTTCCGATAGAGATTCTTTATTCAGAGATGCCGCCGAAATTATTGTAACCGCACAACAGGGATCGGCTTCTTTGTTACAAAGAAAACTGAAATTGGGATACAATCGCGCCGGACGACTAATCGACCAGCTGGAAGCAGCCGGAATCGTTGGTCCGTTCGAAGGCAGCAAAGCCCGTAGCGTATTGATTCCTGATCTTGTATCTCTTGATCAATTCTTTGCTAATGAACTAAATGATTTGTAAAATGCGTACTTTTTTTCAATTTTTAACCCTACTCCTATTTGGTTTAACATTACAGGCCCAGGACTCCAAAAAGGCAAAAGACCTGCTGGATGAAGTTTCCGCTAAAGCCAAAAGTTATGATAACATCGTAATCGATTTTCGCTTTACCCTGCAAAATCAAAAACAAAACCAAAATCAGGATAGCAAAGGAAACCTTACTTTAAAAGGGAACCAGTTTGTTTTGAACTTTATGGGCGTTACCCGTATCTTCGACGGAAAGAAAAATTATACCATCATTCCGGAAGATGAAGAGGTAACGATTTCCAAATACAACGAAAACGATGAAAATTCCATCACTCCATCCAAAATGCTAACGTTCTTTAATTCCGGTTATAAATACAACTGGGATATCCTGCAAAACATCCGGGGTCGTAAAATTCAGTATGTAAAACTAACTCCACTTAGTTCAAAAGATAAAACCAAAGAAATACTGTTAGGTATTGATACTCAAACCAAACATATCTATAATAAGATCGAAATTGCAAAAGACGGTACAAAAACCACGCTTACTGTTAATTCTTTTAAAACGAATCAGCCTATTTCGAAAAATCATTTTACCTTTACCGAGAGTAAATATCCTAATTACTACATCAATAAATTAGATTAATTATCGGGTGAAAATATTAGACCGTTACATTCTTAAAAGCTTTCTGATTACATTTGCTACGGTATTTGTAATCCTTTTTTTTATATTCATTTTACAGGGAATATGGCTCTTTATTGCCGAATTGGCAGGTAAAGATCTCGATGCCTGGCTTGTATTTCAATTCCTGCTTTTCTATTCGCCTAAAATGATTCCGCTGGTATTGCCACTTTCTATTTTGCTGGCTTCGATCATGACTTTTGGAAGTTTTGCTGAAAATTATGAATTTGCCGCGATGAAATCGTCCGGTATTTCCCTGAAACGGGCCATGCAAAGTTTGAACATCTTTATTGTGTTACTAAGCTTTGTATCCTTTTTTTTTGCCAACAATGTCATTCCAAAAGCCGAATATAACTTCGTAAACCTCCGAAAAGAAATTTTCCATACCAAACCCGCTATGGCTATTGCCGAGGGACTTTTTAATAAAATCGGTAACATTTCGATTAAAGTCAACAAAAAGTCCGGTGAAAAAGGCGAACAATTACAAGGCGTAACCATGCACGAGAAATCCAATCTCGGAACCGGTAACAAATCGGTTATTAAAGCTAAAAGAGGTTTATTGATCAACGAAGAGAATTCAAATATTCTAAAACTGGATCTGTTCGATGGTTATTATTATGAGGATGTGATGCCTAAAAACTATGAAGAACGCAAAAGAGAGCCTTTTGCCAAAGCTGCTTTTAAAAAATACCGCGTAAATATTGATCTGACCGCTTTAAATCCGGTAGACGAAAACGAAAAAATCACCAATACGAATACCATGCTTACTCTGAATGAGTTGAATTTTACGATCGACTCACTCGAAACCAATCTAAAAAAGGATAAACTTTCTTTTGCCGATAATATCATACAAGGGACCGATTATGCGTTGAAGCCCAGACATAATACTGCTGGAGGTGACCCGTACAAAGCTAAAGACCTATTGTCACTGATGGCGCCGGATATGCAATACAAAGTTCTGGAAATCGCCAAAAACAATATCACGAGTCTAAACTATTCTATCGACAGTAATAGTGCCGATTTACTTGAAAAACAAAAAAACATCAACGTACACTGGATTGTACTCCACGAAAAATTTGTAGTCGCTTTTTCCTGCCTGCTAATGTTCTTTATCGGGGCACCACTGGGAGCCATCATCCGTAAAGGAGGACTGGGATTACCAATCGTATTTGCGGTACTTATCTTTATTATTTACCACTTCATCAATACCTTCGGTAAAAAAGTGGCTCAGGAAAATGGTATTCCTCCCTTTTTAGGAACCTGGATGGCATCCATTGTATTAACACCGCTGGCAATATTCCTAACCTATCGCGCAACCAATGACATTGGTGTCATGATCAATTTTGACTGGATTACACTGCCGTTCCAAAAACTTTCCGAAAAACTATTTAAAAATAATAACAATCAAAATGGCAACTAACACTAACATACAACTCAACACTATAGAAGAAGCTATTGAAGATATCCGACAAGGCAAAATCATTATTGTTGTCGATGATGAAGATCGCGAAAATGAAGGGGATTTTATCGCTGCTGCTGAAAAAGTGACTCCTGAAATGATCAACTTTATGGCTACTCATGGCCGCGGTCTGATTTGTGCTCCTCTAACCGAAGCCCGATGTAAAGAACTTGACTTAAATCTGATGGTGACCAATAATACCGTACTTCATGAAACCCAGTTTACCGTTTCGGTTGACTTAAAAGGTCACGGTTGTACAACTGGTATTTCGGTTCACGACAGAGCTAAAACGATACTTTCACTAGTCGATGACGACACTAAACCGGAAGACCTGGGCCGACCTGGGCATATTTTTCCGTTACGCGCCAAACAAGGCGGTGTATTGCGTCGTACCGGTCACACAGAAGCGGCTATCGATTTAGCGCGTCTGGCAGGCTTAAAACCGGCCGGAATTCTGGTAGAAATTTTAAACGAGGACGGATCTATGGCACGCTTACCACAATTAATGGAAGTAGCCAAACGGTTTGATCTTAAAATCGTATCGATTGAGGCTTTGGTGGCCTACAGAATGCAACATGACAGTTTAATTCAGAAAAAAGAAGATTTTGAAATCGAAACCCGTTTCGGAACGTTCCGTCTTCGCGCTTATCTTCAAATTACCAACAAGCAGGTACATATTGCGCTTACCAAAGGAAGCTGGAGTTCTGGCGAATCGATCCTAACGCGAATCAATTCCACACATGTGAATAACGATATTTTGGGTACGCTTACCAATGATGCTGACAAACGTCTGGATGATATGTTCCGTCGTATCAACGAGGAAGGCCGTGGCGCGATATTGTTTATCAACCAGGAAATCCAGTCGGCTGATATGCTAAACCGTTTGTCAGAACTGAAAAATTTACAGGCACAAGGGGTTAACAAAGCACCTCAGATCAAGATCGATACTAAAGATTTCGGAATCGGAGCGCAAATGCTACACGATTTGGATATCTGTAAGATTCGTTTATTATCCAATTCCGAGCAAACCAAACGCGTGGGTATGATTGGATACGGTTTGGAGATCACCGAATATGTAGGTTTTTAATAATTTCCGATTTATAAGTCAATCACTATAAACCTGTTACAAAACCAATTAATTTTTTAGTGATTTTATAGCACAAAAGACTTGTAAAACCCGGAAAACACACTATATTTGCAACCGCAATCCTAAAGCGGTTGTAACATATTGGAGAAATGGCAGAGTGGTCGATTGCGGCAGTCTTGAAAACTGTTGACTGTAACAGGTCCGGGGGTTCGAATCCCTCTTTCTCCGCCACTTTTAAAAAGCCCTGATAAAAAATTATCAGGGCTTTTTTTATGCTTAATTTTATCTTTCTTCGCAGGCACAGATTAAAAATCCGCGCTATTGAGCATCTTAATTCCAGACAGAAAAAAACCTGTCTACTTACATTAAAAGTAAACAGGCATCAATTTTTACTACAAGCTAAGCCCACGCGTTCCGAGTTAAGGGCTTAAAAGATCGGTTTGTTTAACAAGCGGACATCTGGCCGTTTACAGGAACCAGGTAAACTTCCTAAGAAATTCTAAGGTTGTTTTGTTAAAATGTATTCGCCGTATGGGACACGCATTTCATCGATTGCTCCTGTAGGAACTGATATAGATGCTCCATTTTTATAGATTTTTGCTTTTATCTTTGCTATTCCATTTTCATTACTATATCGCAATACGATAGCATTATCAAGATAATCTCTGATAGGATCAGTTATATGAAGTTTTATCCTTTTTTCATTTATAGAACATTCCGAGCATTGTGGAAAAAAACCTCTATTTATGATCAGGTTCCCTTCGATAGTATTGATTTCATTTTCACCAAGTTGCTGGTTTATTCTTTCTAAAGTATTTACAATTTCGGTTCCATTAGCCACATAACGATATTCACCAACTAAAAGATCTTCATAATAACCTCCCGTCGAATAATAACTATGCACTATCTTTTTAAAGATGATTTCTAAAGAAGTATTTCCCTGTTGAAATTTCCAAACACCGACAAATTTGTCAAGGTCGTTATCTACGTCCTTATTGTAAGTTCCACTTTTATACTTTAACGGATTATTACCTCCTGCAATTGGAATTATAGTTTGCGCCTTACATGAGAAAAGGGCAAATAAAGCAAGCGTTATGATAATATATCTCATAGTTGTATTTAGTTGCAGTTCATTTTATAAAAACTGTCTAATTACGGTTGCTTAGTCAAAATGTATTCTCCATAAGGGACACGCATTTCATCAATTGCTCCTGCGGGAATGAATACGGATGCACCACTTTTATAAATTTTTGCAATTATTTTTTGCGTACCGTTTTCAATTTTATAACGAAGTACCAAAGAATTATCTAAGTAATCTCTTTCTGGGTCATCTATAAAAAGAATAACTCTCTTTTCATCTAATGAACAATCTGCACAAATAGGGTGAATTCCTCTGTGGACAATTCTATTCCCATATATGTCATACGCTCCCGTAGAGGTTTGAGGCACATTAAGTTTATCCAATGTATTGATTAATTCTGTGCCATTTACACTATAAGCATACTCACCTATTAACAGGTCTTCGTAATAATTTTTATCCGGAAAATAATCAAAATTTTTCTTTTTTAATTTAATGATCAGAGTTTTATTTCCTTCTTGATACTTCCACGTCCCTTCGTATTTACCAAATTCATTATCCACATCTTTAGTATAAGTGTTAGGTTTGTGATACGCTTCACTATGACTATCGGCTAATGGTACTATGGTTTGTGCCTTACATGAAAAAATGATAAAGACAGTTAAAAGAGATAATAAGATATTTTTCATGTCAATTAATATTAATTACAGTTAACTTCATTTATTGGGATATTAGTTTTTGTGGATGGATCTGTATTGAGTACCAATTTAGTCCATTTTGTCAAATTGTCATCTGCTTTATACAAAGAGATTGCTAAATTATTCTCATTTAGAAAGTCTAATAAGTTTTTTTGGTAATCCGATGGATAACCATTCGGTAGCAAAGTATTTTTGTCTGCGTATTTATCATACCTTTTTTGAATCTCATTTATGAATTTTCTACGCTTATCCTTGTCACTGTATATTTCTTGTAGTTTCTGAATGGCACTTTGATTATCCATGCATAGAGCATATACGCCTTGATAAGAGACTAAAAGATGTACAGGTATTTTTGGATCGGGAGTCCCCTGATTAGCGCTATAATTATATTGTGCATAGAATTTTGATAAAATAAATACATCCGCATGCGAAAACATAGGAGCATGCACATTTCTATGAGAATGTAGTCCTCCAAACAAAATTGGAGAAGTAGAAGAATAATTCACATAGCTATCGCCTGTGTTTCCTTCAGGTACTTCTACAAGAGAAAGTTTTCCCTGTGCGTTTAAAAGAAGGTTATATCCCAGCTCTCGATTACCTGTCAATACCTGAGGGCTTCTTAAATTTGTTATTGCCGCTTTAAAATTGAAACTTTTCAATAACTCATTCAGTTTATCACAATGCAAAGGAGGTTCAATCCAGTCTTCAACAGGTACCGTTATGATATTTGGGCAACGTGGACAATTACCAGGAGGATTAGAATTCCCTCCACTTGGATCTTCATCACCGCCACCGCCATTACCGCTTTGCCCTCCGGTATTATTACCTCCGGTGTATTGACCTGCTCCGGCACCAAAACTTCCACCTCCGCCAACAACGTCGCAGGTTGTGGATGTAACACTATACAAAAAATCAGAGTTATTACAATTAACTCCGCGAACGTGTTCCACTCCAACCGTATTGCCACTATTCGCCTCATTACACATCATTACTGTGGCCGTATGGCAAACAATATCCTTACTCATTTGGGAAACGTTATAATTGATAGGCGTTAGCTTAATGGCTCCCTTAAATACAAACGAACCGTGAGCACCTGAATGTAAAGGTTCACTTGGTGTGTACTTTAAAATATAAGCACTGGGTTGTCCTATGCTATCTACATTGATAACAAGGTTTTCAAAATAATCAGGATTATTGATTTCTCTTGTAATCTTAAAGGTATAGGAAGTCTTAGTACCATCTTCTATCACCTTTGCGCCATGCGGTACGATGTTAAAATTGTACTGAGCTTCCATAACTGTACGGGATTTATCCCGGTTCGCATAAACTTTATTATAGGCTGTAGCAAACTTGCTTTCACCAAGTAATTTATCCAATGATGTTTCTCTAATCTTGATTTTAGCCGCATAGTTTTCGTTGCGAACAACTTCCTCGTTCAGCTCGCAGCCTGTGAGCATCACCAGGATCATAAAAATCCATACTTTAAAAATAGTTTTCATAATTGTTATTAAAATGCGTGTGCAAATATTAGCTTCTCAATATCAATCCAATTACGGTTTTCCCGTAGTTAAGACATTTTGTGCCAAATTGCAGTATAAACACGTATAATCATTGGGGTACTTTTCTTACAGTAAGTGTTCGTGTGACTTAGAATGTTACAGTTAATTATGCTTTGAGTTCAAGCGAGACTGATCTTACAATTGTTAGAGGTAATCCTTTTTGATCAATTAATGAAATTATGGAAGTGTTATATTCCTAACAGACAGAAAAAGATTCTTTCCTAATTATTGATTATAAATAGTTCTTTTTTTTCACCCGTTACAGAATGAGTATGAAATATATAAATGTACTTATTTATTTGTATGTATCAACGCACAAATGTTTCAAAATTACTTTGTCTTATTTAAGCAGGGTATTGATTTACAATTAGATAATTTACAGAGAATACTTTTTGATCCTCTCTGATTTTTGAAAACTGCATTTCCTTTATATTTTATTACGATCAGATTTGGTTTTAGTTCTCTTTATATAAAGCAGTCTGCTTTTAAAATATGCCCCATTTATAGAAGATTAGTAAAATAGATTTCTATCAACGTTTTTTTTAATATGAAATTAAGTAAAAATACGTATTGCGTTATTATCTATAAATTACTTTCTTGCATATGTAGATACAGCTATATGCTTTTTTATTAAATAAATTGGCGAAGAATTCCGTAAAGAAAATGCTATAGGTAATATCAAAACTTTAATGAACAAAATTGACTTTTCAGAAATACAAGATTGGGAACAATTCGAAAACTTAGTTGCTGAGTATTTCAATGAGACGCGTGATTTGGAAGATAATAATTTAACCGAAGTATTTGTTGAACCTGTTGGGAAAGGTCCTGACGGAGGAAGAGATATTTTGTTGACATTCCGAATAAATGATTCAATACTCTCATTTGAAAGAAGATGGATTGTTCAATGTAAATTCTATGACATACTTAAAAAAAGTTCTCTCGATAGAATCAATATTCCAACATTAATAGAAGAATATAGAGCAGATGGATATTTGTTAATCTGCAAGAACTCTGTTACGAATGGTGTTTCTACAACTTTTGAAAATTTGAGAAATAATTGTAGGCGAAATTATAAATATGTGATTTGGAACGGTAGTACATTTGTTAAAAAATTATATAAAACAAATGGATTGCATGAGCATTATTTTCCAGATTTTTTCGATTATAAAATGCAAAGAGCAAAATTAACTGGTATCAACGACATATTGACATAATGAAAAAAACAGCATTCATATCACACTCGATGGACGATAGCGAATTATATGTATTGTCTTTGATAACAGAATACTTGGCCAACAATGGATATTTTATTGAAACGAGTCATAATAATTCCATATTTCCAGGACAAAACATAGAATATAACATACAAACCCAAATCAATAAATCCGATTTATTTATTGGCATTGCTTCTCATTTTGGTATCAATTCACAATGGGTACTGAAAGAATGGGAATTAGCCCAAAAAAATGGAAAAACAGCATTTTTTTTGATAGAAGACAATTTACCAATAAATCCAGCTTTTGAACAAGGTAACTTGGTTGTCAGATTTAATAGACAAAATCCACAGTATAGCATTACTCGTCTCCATTCAATGATTGAGAAAAGAAAAAAAGAAAAATCGAATAATGCTTTAAATTGGGTAGTAGGAGGATTATTAGGGATTGCGATTATAAAGTTATTATCAGAAGACGATTAAAGCATATTGGATATCCAAACAAAAACTGAAACTTAAGTTAAGATACATTCTTGTGATTGGTTCACTTTTTATGCGGTTCAACTGAAAACTTTTCTTTTTTTATTAAGAATTATATTTCGATACTTTAGCTTACAAATTAGGTAAAAACACGGATTGATTTGTCATGTCTAAATTACTTTCTTATAGATCTAAGAAATACAGCTATATAGCTTTTTTACGAAATAAATAAGGAAAAAGTTTCGTAAAAAACAATGTTAGTGGCAATATTTCACACAGCCTTAAAAAAAATAATATGAAAAAAGACAACTTTTACGAAGTTAAAAAAATAGACTATAATTGGACACCAATAAAACTATTAGATACACAAAAAAATGTTAGTACAATTGAAATTCTAAAAAATAATCAGATAATTAAAACTACAGGTGCAATTTTTAGAGAAATCTCAATTTCAAAAATACATTTAGAAAGAATTGGTTTTGAAAATGATAGCCTAAATGATGTATTTGCAGTTCCAATCTACATGATTCTTGGTGAAGATTTAATGAATCTTACATCTGCTTATTTCGGATATCTAATATTTCACAAAGATGAAATTGTTAACATTCAGAAAACATACAATTCTGTGCTTACAGAAGTATATGAAACTTTTAAAACAAATCCAGAAATTATTTCCGACAGCGACAATGTTATTAAACAAAAGTTTAACAGCATATTTAATGTCAATGATCTTTTCAAAAGACTAGCAGAATACAACATAATTGTTGAAAATAAATCTGAAATATTGATTGGATAAATACTGCTACTAACAACGGTTTTAAGAAATTGGGGTTTAGGGTAAAATTTAAAGGTATTTTATATATTTGGTCTCAGTTCCTAATGGAATGGCTTCGGAACAAAAATCCCCAACTCCACAAAGCCGGCGGGACGTTAGCTGTAACCTTATGAATGACTGCGAAAAAATGGACGAAAATATATATCACCAAATACAATACGATCGAATCGATAATTTAGAAACTAGGAGAGAAAATTTCAGCAACTATGTTTTAACTATTTGTACAGGGGTATTAGGAATTACTCTAGCAAATCCTAACTCTTTAGATTCTATATCCATATTCTTTATTTTTTTATTTGGCTTTGCAATTAATATAATTTCAATTTTATTTATAAAAAGCACTATGCCATTTATAAGGATGCATCAAATAAGAGCAGATGAAATTAGGAAACAATACGATTTAAAACTTTCAACAATTAATGATTTGATAATAAAACCTAGCCCAAAAATTACTATTAGAAAAAAGGATTATGAATTCAAACGTCACAACATCTATATTTGTTTACACTGGGTTATAATATTATTTTTTGCTGTGGTCACAATTCATTCTTTGTTAATCCCAAAAGATATTAATTAATCAACCAATAAAAGTTATAATAATAAATTAAAGGCTAAAGCTAACAAGGTATTGCTAAAATCGGGGCTTAACGCCTTTGATTAGGCATTTGTACAAAGTTGAACATTCGTTCTTCGATTGAACTTTTGTACTAAAAATCCCCGCCTACAGCAATCCCCAAACCATTATAAATAAGTAAGCCATAATATTACTAAACAATACAGTCTACATATCCTCCTCAACCTTATTAAAATACAACAAAAGCGGCATCAGGTGTTCGATTGTGATACCTGTCAGCCCGCCACTTTTAAAAAGCCCTGATTTTAAAATCAGGGCTTTTTCTATTTTACGATACTTTGCGATTTTCTTCTCCGGTGAACAAAACTACTCTTCTATTTTTATTACATTTTCTATTTCAATGCTTTAGTTCTAAATTACGTAAAAACACGTATTGTTTTACTACAATCAAAAATGTATAGCTTGTTTTACAAAAACGTACATATGCTAATAATTTTGCGAATTCAGATCGTTTCTCATCTGTATTGGTTTCGAGGTATCCTACTAGTACCGATATAACGACTAAGTTTATCCCCCCTTTTAATACAGTTAATTAATTCATCATTCTTTAATCGAATGGGCGCAACAATTATTACACTAAGAATGTTTATTGTAATTAACCAGTGAAAGTTATTTCATTTTGTATTATAAAGGTGTTACACAAAAATCTTGTTCCTGCGTTTCGCACTCTTATGGATAAAAAACGAATGCTTATGGTTTTTTCTCAACGTACACGATTACAACACCATACTTTTACTAAAGAAATTAAAATGCTAGCTAGGTTTATTTTTCACTCATTTATTTAAAAGTGGAGTTCAGAAACCACTATAAAAACGGGGAGAAATCCGAAAAGCCTTATGAGTAGGAATAATCAATAAATTTTAGAAATCATGGCAAATACAATAAACATTCTTAGTGTAATAGATGTTGAAACGATTCTTGCAAACAAAATTCCAGCAGGAACAGCTACAAATCCAACATCTCTGGGATCATATGGCACATCCGATATATATGTGTATATGATTACGAGCCGAGGCTATATAGACAGTGCTGATAAAAACAGAGCTGATTCCGAATTGGTAATTGATGCTAATGTAGGTGATACTATTCAATGGGAATTAACGTGTCCCGGATCCGGTTTGCAGCATGATGCCATAATTGCAGGTGTAAATCCGGGCTCTGAACCTAATCCACCCTCCATTTCTACTCCGGTTCCTGTTGTGACTTACAGAAATATTTATGACACGGCAGGTTTACCGGGTTATCAAATAGTTAAACAAACCGATTATTGTTCTAATGTATTGGCTACAGGAACTACCCAGTATTCAATTTCTTTTCAAATAATGGATAATCTGGGAAACAGCCTGGGTTATTATTTTTGGGATCCTTTCGTAAAGGTAATGAATACCGAAGATTATTTAAGAGAACGTCAAGCTTACCTAAAAAAACAGGAGGCAGTAGTTTAAAAAAACAACCTAGTTAAAACATAAGAAAACATGACAAAAAATACAGTTTTTCAATTATCTGCTCTAAGTCAAAACGATGCAGGAGCAGCAGACGGAAGTCAACTATTCTGTGAAGTAACAAAAATTACTAATGGAAATGTAAGAACCGGATCTTTTTCAATTAACGAAATGATAGCCTTGCCAACACCTCCCGGACAAAATGGTTTTGGCCCTACACCTACCTGGTTTTTAGTGCCGGACGATAATATTCTGGACACTTCTTTCACTCTGGAAATCTCATGTCCATCAGATTCAAACTATCCGACTACCAAAATCACTGTTAAAGCTTCTGATGTTCAAAAATGGGCCGCTATACCTTACAATGAAAGAAACAACCAAATTTACCAGGGAGGAAAATATGGTATTTTTGGTTTTGCACAAGAGGGAGCCGATGGGTTAATCTATACCGTTACGGCAGGGGTATTAAATCCAAAATAGCAAAGTCAATAATTCATATTATTGATACCAATCTGATTTTTAATACATTTCGCCTTTTTTACATTTTTATTAGCATTAAAATTCAGTCTAAACTCAGTCAAAAACTAAATTTAGACTGAATTTTTTATTGGTATATTCAGACGGCTTGCTCTTAAAAAAACTATTTAATCCCAATACTAATATCATTTTTTTTTATTGAGTCGTCCTAAAATAGGTTGGTTATTTTTGATTATACACATTTGATAAAAGTTCAGACGTTTTCAAGCTAGCTGATTTTTGTATCTTATTGACAAATTTCACAATCATGCGAATTGATCAAACGATTTTTTGGCTATCTTCCCGATCCTTATATCGACCTGGAAAACTTTGAAACAAAATATTAAAAAAATGGCCAACCACGACGACATGACCCTTGGGGATCTTTTAAAAAAAGCTCCTAAAAAAAGTATTTTTAGCACGATCGGACAACTCTTTAAAAAGAAGCCGCTAACGTTTGAAAAAGCCTTAAAAAACCCGTTAAAACACACCTCACTCGACCTACGCAATCAGAACCTAAAGGAACTGCCGGAGAGCATCGGACAATTTAAAAACCTGAGACAGCTCTATCTGGATAACAATCAACTGACAAGCCTGCCGGATGCCATTGGTGACTTACCCCAATTGGACTTACTAACCCTAAGAAACAACCAACTGACAAGTCTGCCGGACACGATCGGGAATCTTAGCACACTTACCTATATCGACCTGAAAAACAACCAACTCACAAGTTTGCCGGACGCAATTGGAAAGCTGACCAGGCTTACCAATATCGATCTGGAAAGCAACCAACTAAAAACACTTCCTGATAGCATCTGTTCCTTGACGAGAGTATATAGTTTCAATGCAGCAAATAACCAACTGACCCAGCTTCCGGAACTGTTCGGAAACATGACTCAGATTCAAGTGCTAAACCTACATCACAATCAGTTAACGCATTTGCCGGAATCTTTAGGAAACTTAAAAGAAACAGTAGTCTATTTTAATATTAGTAGTAATCGCTTAAAAACACTGCCCAACACCTTGCACAAGGTGGTCTTTGAAGACATCTACCTTGACAACAATGAACTGGAATCACTAGGAACCTTAGGTCAGGGTGGTTACCGGATCGATCAACTGCACCTAAAAGGCAATCCGCTTTTAACGATACCGGAGACGTTATCGAAAAGGCCGGGTTTATGGTTGTCCCTATAAAACGCCTGCCCGACAAACAAATAACACCCGCTACAAGCCTCAGAGCAATAGCGGTACGCAAAACAATTTTATGAAAAAAAAGATAACCCTAATAGCCCTTTTTGTTGTTACAATCGGCAAAGCACAAAGTCACCAACTCAATTGTGGGAATATCCATAAAATAGACAACCCAAAAGAATATTACGACGAATACAGTTCCGGAGGTGGTTATGAGAACTTAACCGTAATGAAAAAGAATTTTAAAAGTGCCATTTTCAATTCCAGGGATAGCGATTTAAAATCGATTGTGATTCGGATACAAACACAATCGGATGGAGCTAATATAATGTCTGATGCCAAGCTTTATGAACCAAAAGAAAATGAGATCGCTTTCTTTTTGGAAGATGAAGATCGAAAATCATTTATTGGCACGTCACAAAAAATGTTCTTTAAAGTCGGAGGGAAGCTAAAAACGTCGATCATTAAAGGAAAAACAAACGGATTAAAAATTCTGGAGTTTATAAAATGTGGGATGCTAAATCTGAAAAGAATGCCAATTGATGATAAAATAATCGAGAGTTTGGAGAATGAAATCACAAAGTAAAAAATTACGCTAATGCTTATATAAACAAAATAACAAGTCAAAAAAATGGAAAATCAACCCCAAAAAATATACACCCTCAATTGCAGAAGTTGGATGGGAAGCCTGAGCAGAAAGAGTAGTAAAGTACAACAGCCCAAATGCGAAAAATGCAACAGGGAATTAAAAGGAGAAATCGAATATTCGAAAGTTGAATTGGAGGTCGACCGATATAACGGAGAAGATTGGGCAAGCGCTTCCGGTATACTGATGGTTTCCCATAAGCTGTACGAAGCCCTGATGCAAGCAGGAATTAAAGGATTTGCGCCTCTAAAGGTGAAAAAGGTACCCTATAAATATGCCGACATTGATGTTAAAACAATACCTGATTTTGTTTATTTAGCCATTTTAGCTCCTGCGATTAAAAATATTCCTATTGCTTGTGATTATAACGGAATTTGCGAAGGATGTAACCTGACACTCAATGAATACAATGAGGAAAAATCGAAATTGATTATACGGAAAACAACTGAAAATCCGATTCCGCTACAGGTTTTTTCGGATACGTATGAAGGTGCCGATATCTTTGACTTTACAGACCACGGAGAAATTGGCGTAACTCAAAAATTTCTCGATGTCATCAACAATTTTAATTGCCCCGAGGCAATTATTATTCCCGCAGAATGGATTTAAGAACACTACCATAAAAAATATATGGAATTTAAAATAACCGAGCAATTTGAAAATTTAGAAACCATCACAAAATCAAACTATTTTGAAGAGGTCACTATTAAATCGAATATATTAGAAACGGATCAGGCTACCGCTGATTTTGTGATCAATGATTTTTCACAATTGGGATATGAACACGTAGCTGATAGGTATTTAGATATTTTGAATATCGACAAATTCTATTTTCATGCCTGGTTTGAAGTAGATGATTTTGCGACGCAGTTGGAATTTAATATTGAAAAACTGTACAGCGGATTGTTGTTAACGGAAAAAATGTATGACGAAAAACTTTGGTTTAAAGGTCAGGCACCGGAAGAAATAGCTTTGTGGAAGACGTTCCGTATTCTCGACACGCGTCCGGAAATTGGCGATGGTAAATTAGCCGTTTACAGTATTCAAGATGGCATCGCATCACCAAATGAACCGGTCGTTTATTATATCAATAGAGCGTTGGCGTATAAAACCAATCTGACGCTTAGCGGCTATTATGAAGCGGTTTTGGATTTGTTGGGCATAGCCGATTGGCAGTATCTTTTTACCGAAGTATCATTAGCCGATTTAAAAGCAGATGGTATTTATCAAAACCTGAAACAAGCATTGGAAGCCTTACAAAAAGCGTTTCCGGATAAAGATTATAGCCGTTATTTTGAGCTTTTAGAAGAACGATAAAAACAAACAACAAAGTCAAATAAATACCTACTTTAAATTAGTATGAAATACTTTAAAATATATCAAGAAACCGACTCAAAGGTAATTGGTAAATATCCACAGGTAAAAGAACTGAAAATTGATTTTCACCAAGCAAGAGCTTCACAATGGGGTATCATCAGTCAATGGAAAACGGAAGATGATATTCCTGATCTGAATAATTTTGTACTGCACCATAATTCGAGGCTATCAGACTGCGTATCCAATAATTTTGTTATTACCTCTTCAGGTTTATTTATCAGTGAAAAATGCTATCAGGTTTTTGAATCGTTTAAAGTAAACGGCAATTTTTATCCTATGACTATTTTTAGACGAGGAACCCCGCATCAATACCGTTTTCTGTGTTATGAAATAGAAGAGACAAGCAGTATAGATTGGGAGCATTCGGATTTTATAGCGTTTAATAGCATTGAAGAAGAATATGGAAATACAATTAAAGTAATAAATTTTGAAGATTTTAAGATTCAAAACAGAAAGTTATTTGAAGCAAAAGAAGATTGGGGTTTAACCCCTAAATCGCTAAAGTTCACAGAATACTTCGATATCACACCCGCTTTTGGAATCGGTTTGATTTGCAACGAAAACGTCAAAAATGCCATAGAAGAAAACAAGCTTACAGGTTTTGTTTTTGGATCTATTGATGTCGACATTGTTTTTGATTAAAGAAAATCATCCGCCACGAAAGCAGATTCTAACACCAACCAACAAATGAAAAAAAAAGTCCTCTTACTTTTACTCCTTCCCCTATTTCTTTCCTGCAACGGACAAGAAAGCAAAACCACCGAAGCGGTCTATACCCAGAAACTGGAATATGGATTGAAAGGCCCGGTAAAAGAAGTGATCACGTATATTCATACCGTTGACAATGGAAAAATACCGGCTAATACGGCGAAACCCATCGGAACAACGACGATAACGTTCGATAATATGGGTAATATTATGACAATAACTAAGATATGGGATTTTGAACGTATCGGTAAATCGGTGTTTTCGAGTATTTTTTCCGGTACAGGAAAAGACTTATCGTTTAAAGAAACAGTCGATCTTTACGATGGCGAACATACCGAAAATAGTTATAAATACATTTGGTTAGACGATTACAGTTACAATATTCGTTCGGAAAAAGACAGCTCTTATGCCAACATTATTTCCTTAGATAAAAAATACCGCTTAGTCAAAAGTGTTTTCAAAAGGGATGCTGTTATCGAATCTGAGGAAGAAATTGAAACGGTTTACAAAGACGATAAAATACAGGAAATTATAAATAAAGAGATGGAAAACACCGATGGAAAAAAGAGCGTGTCGTATCGCATTCAAGTCGCCCAAAAATATGACAACCAAGGCAATCCAACCGTCCTTTATGGCTATGACGACCTGACCAAACAAACAGTAAAACATGTGTTGTACAAAGAATATACCTACTACTAAGAATGACCGAAAACGAACTACAAAAAATCGTAAAAGCAAAAATAGCACAAGGCGACTGTCTTAATACGTCCGTACAGCAGATTTTATTGGACTATAAACAATCCGGCGGACAACAGGAAACGGCCCGGAAACTTATCGAACAAGTGGCGGTAGACCTTTCAGATGATGAAACGTTACGAGACAGAGCCTACGATATACTGGACATCATTACGGGTTGGTGTAAGCCCGAAATAAAAGTTTGGGACAAACAAAAACCAGTCCAACTAACCGATGGACTTCAATTGGAGGATGACGAAACAGGAGTCGTATTTAATCATTTTTCATTCTGTGAAATGCTAAAACACATCATGGTCAATTATGGAAAGGTTGACTACGATGTAGCAACCGAAAAGCTAAATGATTCCTATCTGATAAAAGAGCCCCGGACAATTAAGGACGTGGAATATATCACACATGAACTGGAATTTCATTGGGCAATGCTACTCGTTCACGGAGAGATGTATTGGACAAAAGGAATACCCAGTGACGTTAATGGGTTTATCGATGAATATTTAGCCTGGAAAACGGAAATAAAACAAAAATACAACCTGAAAAATTCATACGAGTATTACGACATACAATAAACAAAAACCGCTAATAAATGACCGTAAAAGACTATTGTATTGAAATTCATAAAATTCTGATGGAGGTCGGAGAATTGCATTGGGCTAAATGTTTTAGTAATTTTATTTCAGAATTAGAAGCCGCCGAAAACCATACCGTTTTTAGAAAAATCCTTTCCATATATGGCGGAATGGGTTCTTTTAACGATTTAGTATTGTATCATAACGGAACACTTTGTCAAAAAGAAAACGAGGCGCTATCCGAATTGCGAAAAGGACTTTATGATGAAATTGGAAAAGCATGGAAGTAGCGCGGAAACATAAAAAACATCTTATATCGGCATCCGATTTTCCAACATCGGAAAGTCAAACGAAAATTTATATATTTTAATTCTAAATGAGCGAAATTCTAGATTTTGACTGGAACAATCCAGCCGATTCAAAGGTAAATCTCAAAAAATGGGCTTACGATGACCATTGGCTTTTAATGGAACAAGACGAAGATTTGCTTTTTCACGACATAGCATGGACAGAAATCGTATTTCCTTTTATGTTTGACGAAAAGTGCTGTAAAAGAGCTTATATAATTGGCACCTTTTCAAACTATATAAGAATACTGTTTTTACGCAGGGAATTCGAAAAAACAGAACAAATCCAAAAAATGTTTATCGATCCTATGGCAGCCTATTATGCCAAAACCGGAGACAATTTGATTGGAAATTGTATTGACTATTATCTTACTTGTAAACTAAAATGGAACAAGAAATAAATTGGGATTTTGAATACATAAAATGTAGTAAGGAAATAATTGTAAAATGATCGGTATAGAAAATATGGATTCAAATAAAAGTTTTAGACTATCGGCAGAAGCAAACACGCATAATGCGGCATTGCGGATTATACAATCCAAAGGCTATAAGATATTTTTATATCCGGGCGAAAGTGATACTTTTTATGGCAATTATTGGGCGATACAAGAAAACCGGGATTTTATTGCCGAAGATCCGCTACAATTATTGGGAATCATTACGATTTGGGAAACCAATGGCAATAACTGGAACGGAACAGACCGTCGGAATTTACGGGATGTAATCGCAAGCCGGGCTTTTCCCAATAGTGTTTCGGATATCGAAAAACTAAGCGACGAAGATTTTGAAATACAGGTTAAGGACTATAGGCTGTTTTTCAATCGGATCTTCCCAAAAGAAATACTCCCCGAAAATCCAACCAGACAAGAATTCTTTGACGTGATCAGTAATTTCTATAAATGGGATTTGGAGGATTTTTACGAGTGGGAAAAGTAGTTAAACCCAAAATCTTCTCGCTTAATTATTGATTATAAAGCTAACACATTAGGTTTTCACAAAGAAACAGTATATTCGTCAGAGATAACTTCGTTTGTTTTTCTACAAAATAAAAGGAGTAAAATTTCGTAAAAAACAATACTAGTAGCAATTATAATTCAACTATCTTCAAAAATGAGAATAAAGATACTTTTGTTATTTTTAGTCACGAGCTGTTTTTCGTCAGCGCAAAATAATATGAATTCGAGTACACGAAAATTCATTGAAAACGCTATTGTAAATCGAATAGTAAAAGATTGGAATGTTGCCGCAAATATTAAATCTGGTACGGGCGAAAAAGTGTCATTTTTTCCGATTGAAATCACAGATTTGAAAACAGGCCAGATCGTAAAGGCTCTTCAAGTGGATATGTCTGTAGATTGTCTAGGCCACACATTTTCTACATCATCGTGGGTTGATCTTGACGAAATATCGGAGTTTATGATCTATCTTGAAAATTATGTAATACCTAAATCTTCGAAAAAGGCAGAAAAAAACAAGTCGATCACTTATGTTTTTAAATCTAAAGAAATTACTGTACGTTTTATGATCGGGGATTTTACCAATAGACTTTCTATTTATCCTAAAGATGAAAAAGGCGTTGATGGGCAATGTTATTTCTGGACGGAAACTCAAATTGATAAATCACAAGAACTATTAACTGTTTTACAAACTTTAAAACAATAACATTCATTTTCCTAGCAATATTCCGCTAACTTAAAATTTCCGTTCGCGAAAAACCTTTTTTACGGCAATTACAAACCATGGCAAACAAACAACTATTTCATATTATTTGGACCGTTTTTAATGAATATCCCGTATGGGACAAAAGGGGTAATTGGCAAAAACTGTCTGCCACCTATGCCGAATTAGAAAAGCATCATATCAGCTATCATTTCTACAAAGCATTACATCCGGAATATACCAATAAGCATCCGCAGCAAGAACGGGCTTTACTCAGTGAAAAAGCAATGGCCCAATTAAAATCCGACATTGAGAATCTTTGCCAAGACAACAAAGACCGTATTATCGATGGTTTGAAAATCAAAATGCTTACAATTGATCCCTCAAAAGTCGAAATGCTCGTATTTTCGGATCTCGAGGTACTCACTCAAAAAATTGGCCGATTAAAAAGTCGAACCGCAACACTTCTTAGTTTTGAATATCCGGAAACCTATGTCGGCAAAGGAACCTGGGGCAAAGGCTTTTGGTATTCCAACATTTTAAATAAAGAAGATTTAGCGATAGCCATTATAAAAGACTACCGCCTAAAATAACCGTTTTCCTTTTTTATCGATATAAAACCAGATTCCGTTTTGTTTTACCAGGGCTGTTCCGTCTTTAAAGCCGTCTACACTCTGGTACTCTTCCGGAAACAGTATGTTTTGTTTCGCGTCTATAAAGTAGCCTTTTCCGTCTTTTACCACGGCAAAATTCCCTTCGCCCGAATACATCTCATCATAGATAAATGGAATGACCGTTTCGCCTTTTTTATTAATGCAACCGTATTTTCCGGATATTCGAATGATGGCCATACCGTTATAAAAACTATAGACATTCGAGTATTTTGCCGGAATAACCAGCGTTCCTTCTGTGTTCACAAATCCATATTTGTCATTTAGAGTCACTGCCGCCATACCATCGCTAAAATGAGCGAAACCTTCATAAAGCAAAGGCACGACCACCTCGCCTTTTTTGTTGATAAAACCGGATTTTCCATTGTACGCTACACTTGCCAGACCATTCAGGAAAAAAGCGGGACTATCGTATTTTGGTGGAATGACTATTTTTCCCTGCTTATTGATAAAGCCCCACCCTGATTTTCCGCGGATTTTTACAGCGGCCAGTCCTTCGTGAAAAGAACCGAGGTCTACGAAATCTTCCCGAACCGGTTTTCGATTGTTCAGGGTATCGATGATATACCATTTGCCGTTTTCTTTAACGGTGGTGATTGCTCCATAAAAATGAGCTGCTTGTTCATAAATAACAGGAATGATTTCTTTTCCGTTTTTGTCGATAAAGCCCCATTTGTGATCTAATTTCACGATTGCTCTATCGCTTTCTTCAAAACTTCCAATAAAATCATATTTCAAAGGTACTACCTCTCGGCCTGTAGTGTCTACAAGTCCGTGTTTTTCGCCCAATTCAACAACGGCCAATCCTTTATGGAATGTGTACACAAAGCTATATTTACAGGGTACCACATTGCGTCCTTTTTTATCTATAAATCCGTATTTTTTATTGATTCCCACTGTCGCATATCCCTTTTCATACGGATAGAATCCACTATAGGCTGCCAGCGGATCATCGGTTTTGTATTCCTGAGAATGGCATTGTACAATGCTAAAAAGCGGTATAATAGCAAGTAATACTTTTATTTTATGGATCGTATTCATAAGTGATTTGTTCCAATTGTTTTTTTGTTATTCTTGATTCGGAAACGGAACGTTCCCAGCTGTAATCCGCAGCTATTATTTTAGCATAGGGAGTCAGTCGTATTGGTTTTGCTTTTCTGACGAAAATTCAATTTAAAATACTAACAATACCGTTTTTATTCCTTTTTAAATAATCAAAAACACGGTTAATTGGGGCGAAAGATAACTGTTTTTTAAGAAAAAATGTATAAAAAACCGTTTACTAAAATTAAAATTTCACACACCTAAGAAAATAATTACTATTTTCGTCTGTGATCCGCTTAGTCTTAGTGCTAACAAACAGTATTTACAATCTTATGGAAACCACATTTGATATTGACGAACAAAAACTTTTACATTTTCTGGCCTCCACAAAAGTGAACGACGCCTGTGGTGGTCATACCGATTTTTGGGAATGGCATAACGAAACGGAAGCCTTAAAAACGAACCTGACTAAGATTGGACAAATTGCTGTTCCGCCTGGCGAAAAACAATGGGAGGCTCCCTATTGGGGACAAGATGCGAAAATCCGGTTCGACTGCTATCCGTATTACGGTTGTGACCTTTATCAATGCCAAAAATGCCATACGGTTTTTTTCTATTACGTAGAATTAGGCGGCCATGGTCCACAAAAAAGATACCGGGTGGTTCGAAAAGCGTTAATTGATCTGGAGAGCCTTACCCCTACGCATCGCATTATAATTGATTACAAAGGCATGGATTATATTATGTATAAAAATCCCGACTTAACCTATGGCCTTTTAATTAGTAAAACTATAGGTGTTGGAATCGATGTGTACCACCAACTGTCAAAAGAAGAGCAGGAACGCTATTTAACAGACGGGATAGAAAGCCTAAACGACAGATTAAAAGATATGGATACAAATTATACGAATTATAAGGTAACGTCATGGCGTTAAAAACGACTGTGGAATCCACTATAACGACAACCAACCTAAAACAAAACATTGAAATAAAATAATTTACAAAAATTAAAACCCAAAAACAACTACATAAATTATGCAAAAATTAATTCTTATTTTTTTTGTTCTTACTATAAATGTAGCCTTTTCACAAAGCTATTTTGAAGGCAAAACATTGTATTGTAAATCCGAAAATCCAAAAGCTATACAATTATTTAATACAGGAATTGAAACGCTATACTTAAATAAAACATTAGATAAAAAGTATTTAAAAATGACCTCAGAGGCTTTTTTTGGCGCTTATAAAATGGATTCCACTTTTTGTGATGCCTTATTTTTTACGGGTTATACACTACGCTTACTGAATGATGAAAATGCATTAGCTTGTTATTATTTAGCCGATAGTTTAGCGAACAACAGATCCCTTGAATTTAAAATTAATTTAGCTGGAGAAGCTTTAAGATATGGTAACGAGATTTCAACCAAAATTGCAAGGAGAAAATATAATGAAATTATTAAATACTTTCCTGAAAGCCCGGAAGGATACTTCGGATTCGCAATAACGTCCCCTATATATGGCGATGTGGAAAAAGGCTTGGAAAATATAGACCTTGCAATCGAAAAATATAATCAAAAAAATATTCCGTTAAAAGATGATGTAGTATTCATAAAAGGAATCTTACTCGCACTAAATAAAAGGTATGAGGAAGGGCTTGAAAATTTAGAAAAAAGTTATTCTTCCTATAAAAAAGAAGATAACTTTAAAATTCATTATGCATTGTGTTTATTAAAAGTTTCCGAACGCAAAAATGACGCAAAAATGAAACAGAAAGCAGTAAAAATGTATGATAAAATTGACAATAAAGCTGAAATCCCTAAAGAAGTGGCCGAATTATTAAAATTTTAGACGGCTTATAACACTCGTTTAACCATAGTGCTGATTAGTATAAACCCATTATGATCAAAATAAACATAGAATCTCTGGCAGGCGAATTGGACATCGAAATCAAACAAACTGACAAGCACTATAACTTGCTCGTTATCATGTCGAAATCGGACTACTTTCAGGAAAATGGTAAAGTCTGGCATGCCAAAATTGACGAGGATCAAACGATACTCAAAATCGTTGGTCTGATAAAAGCCTGTCATACGAATCCATCCCTACCCAAAGGTATAACGATTAATGATGGTACTCTTAGAAAGATTAGTCTGGAAGACGCCGTTCCCATTCATCTCCTACTAAAAGATAGCTATCATGCTCATACAAATGAATCGGAGCTGCTGAAAACTATTTTTGAATTTGTTTGTAAACAGATACAGGATCCGGTTCTGGAAAACTACATCGGTGCTTTCGATGACTCCAAATAAATTGTAAGCTACAATACGTCCAAATAGATTAAAACCAAAAATTGAAACTCAAAAATGTCTTATTTATATCAGGTTATCATAATAGTAGTACCTCCTTCCGAGATGAAAAGCGTTTTTGATCGTATGCATGCTGTTTTAGTCCAAAATAATTTCGAATTTGAAGAGGAACCGTTCGATTCGGTTTACCTCGCTGATATTGAAACGGATGATGGCAGCGATTATGTGTTTGAATCGAAATGGATCAATCCGGAGTCAAAACAGGAAAGAGATGCCGTCATTGAAAGACTTAGCACCCACAGAACCGGAGGAATAGTCAATTATAGAAGTATTACAGAAGAATTTGAAGAATCGGCTCCGTATGATGTTCGTGTAGAGTTTCGTTCACTCGATAATCAGACTATCGAATCGATCGCCATTGCAACAAGAAGTGCTCTATATAACGCCCATACAACGGTTTATGATGGCATTATCGCAACCACTTTAGAGACGATGGACGTTATTGGTATTGCAAATGGTTTGGATTACCCATACGAATGGAGCGAAGAAGAAGTGGCACAATTGATCAAGAAAGGAGAACTTGAAGCGACACATCCCCGATTGGGGTATCAGAACGGAAATATGAAAAGCCTATAAAACAAAAATCACGTTACATTGAAACAGCCCAATACGACCACCGCACGGATTTTCTTTCTGAAATCAAGAATAACGAATAGCGCCATTGTTTTTAGACGTGGCCCTACCGACTGGATTCAGATGAGTCTCTGGAATTTGGATAACGACACCCTGGAACCCGGACAATGGATTAACAAAAAGGTGCCGATGCGAAATTGTGATCTATCGCCTTCCGGGAACTACCTGATGTATGCGGTCGATAATTTTGAAAACGGAAACAGCAGAACCGTCATTTGTAAGCCGCCATTCTGGACGGGGCTTACCGTTTGGGAACATGGCGATCTGCTTTTTGATACCGGAGGTGGCGTATTCGCAGACGAAAAAACGGTGTTGTTAAATTTGAAATCCACACAGGCACTTGAACACTATCCCGTGCCGTCTCATCTCAATGTTGCTCTTTTTCAAACCCAAAAAGAATATTCACTCCCGAAAGGGCATGTGAATCTATTACACGAATACCGACAGGAAATAAACGGATGGACGGAGCAGAATGATCCCGCTTTTCTGCAACAGGAAACAGATCTCGAAAGCCTCGCTCCTATCGTTCCGAAACTTTGGAAAAAACCGATTACCCATAGTGCGGCTTTGTATTGGATTAGCTTTTATGATTCCAAACAACGAAAAAATATCGATTGGTTCTATCTGGGAAGAAAGGAATCGAAAATCAAATTGCATGACGTTAGCTGGGCAGATATTGACAATAACAACCGGATTATTGCGACCAAAGAAGGAAAATTATATGCTTCCAAAAGAGCGACCGACGGTTCCGTGGCGTATACGAATTTGGAAATGCTACACGATCTGAATGCCTTACAACCGGTTTCAATCCCTACGCCGCTTAATATGCAAACCTGGGACGATAACGGATAATACCGACCAAAAAACAATAAAGCATCTTATACGACACAACCTATACGAATGAATATTTATCAGACCGATCATACCAAAACACCGGAAATCTTTACGCTGATCAAAGAGCATAAGAACGACGCGGCGAAACGACATTTACAGCAAAATCCATCCGAAATAGCCCTTAAAGGCTGGATGGACGATACGCCTTTGCATATCGCAGCGTTAAGTGGAAACTTCGAAATGGTGCAATTTCTGATCCAAAACGGCGCCAACGTAAATGCCGAAAGAAGTGGCCTATATACCACTCCGCTCTGTTGGGCGGACAGTTTTGAAATCGCCCGATATCTTCTGGATCATGGCGCTACCATGAACGATAAAGAATTGTATTTAGCCACCAGTCGGGATAAAGTTGCTATTGTGGACTTATTGTTATTGAAAGGAGCCAAAATCGATCCTATAGCGCCACAATATCTGGAGAGCAAAAGTATCGGGTGCTTACATATATATCTGAAACACCACATCAAAATAGATGGGCGCGATTCTCGAAATAGTAATCTGTTGCATCAGCTAGCCTGGCTCGATCTACCGGAAGTTTTTGACTTTGCCTACGCTAATGGTTGTCCCTGGCAAAAAGATGGTAGCGGTCGAACGCCTTACGATTTGGCAAAACAAGGACGAAGAGAAACGATTTTAAAGCATTTTAAAGAGCAATATCCCGAATTAATTTCCTATAAAGTCGAAAATATACCGACCGATAATTACGCGTTTGAAAGTGTATTTGTTCTAAAACAAAGTCCAACGCAATCGGATTGTTTTATTGCGTTAACCCGGAACATGACGCTCGTAAAGTATATCGTAGCCAATGGAGAATTGATCATCGATCAAATTGCGGCAATTGCTATTCCGATGATCCGAAATTTCTGCTTTGATCAAAATGGAAATATCCTAATTCCAACAGCCGACAGTCAATTACTGGTTTTGGAACAAACTACTTTTCAATTACGCGATACGATTCAACTGGAAAGCGACTTAGCGTTCGATCAGATCGAATACCTGTCCTCCAAAAATATGTTTTTGGGAAGTGCTTCCAACTGGGAACTTGTATTGCTTACAGACGATTTCAAGGTGATCCGTAAATTTAAAGCTGAGGACGGAACGATGGTACCCAAAATAAGCCCGGACGAAAGTTTGATTGCGTTTTTAAGCTACGATCAGGATACGTATTATAATCTGTATCAAATCGACAATGATGGTACGATCTCCTTTATTCGCACTTTTTTCAAAGACTGGGATAATACGTCAAGCGGTTTTAGCTTTCAACAAAATCAATTTGCCGTTTCTTTTCCTTCCGAATTAGAATATTATACTTTTGAAAACGGAAAACCAAACAAACTGTGGGAAATGGACCTGTCGAAGTATACCTCAAAATACAACGCTAGTTATTTGGCCTTTATAGCCCCTACTACTCTGGTGGTTGGAAAAGGAAAAATACTATTGATCATCGATACAGAACAGCAGCATATCACAGCCGAACTACCTTTGGATGTAGTAGCCGAAATCAAAAACGTATACGTCGACAAAGACGGTGAGCATTTGTTTGTTTCTACCGAAAAGGAGCTCCAACTACTACGAATAAAAGAACACAATTGATAATAGCAGACTTACAGCGCTGCAAAAATAAATATGGAATTAAACAATACTACCATCCAGGATATAGCAAAATTTTCGCTCTGTGAACACAGAGACGGCACCCGACTTTCGGTAAATGTATGGGCGGAAATCCGTAAGGAATGCCTTTTAATCTCCGGTCAGGATTTGGGCGATGTCGTTCAGGAGCATTTCTCCGATAGCGATTACGAATACTGGTATGCTTTTGATGTCGAAAATACCAAACTGCTTTTTACCAAATTGTCCGAACAAAACCCGGAATTGGATAACGCAGCCGTATTATCCGAAAAATTTAGCGGTTTAGACGGTTGTCGGAATCTTCGGGATTTCTGCAAACAATTTGATATTCAATACAATTTTAGCTCACATATCTAACGTTTACTTTAACGCATTACTAAAACAACTCCTTTATGGCAAGCGAATTAACCATTTATTCTATTTATAAAACCCAAAATGAGGACAAATACTTCCTACTGCGAACGGAACGTCCTGGTTTTTCCAATGCGTATCAAACGCAGGAAGATATGGCCTATAAAATCGAGCAACAGAAACGCGACTATATGTTGGCACAACTTGGAACCAATTTTGAACGTATCGGTGAACATCAGGATTATCCCATTGGCGAAGTCTTGTATCTGGATAACGGAAATCTGGAATTAGACGTCTACTATATGGAAACCAAATCAGGATGGCCGTGGGTTATTTTGGGTACGGCCAATTCTGAATCCGAATTTTTAACCCAACTAAACGACGACGAGGATTTACTCCGACTCGATCCAATTGGAGAACCCAAGCATATTAAAGCGACGTTTGTCATCGAAAATGACTTTGACTTTTCGGAAATTGAAAACGGGAATGCGAAAGATCTTAGACCGGAATAATAAACTGGTCTAAAACCTTTAGTCTTGATGTTTTTCTGGTAACATTTCATAAAAGGCGATGGCATTTTTTTTTAAAGGGTTATGACTCCATTCCTCCCAAGTAGTCGTATATGGGTTATAGCCGCATTTTAAAGGCTTAGAGTATCTATTTTGGGGATTCTCTACATACGCCCTGCAATCAGTACAGATGTGCCTGAATTCACAATCTTTACAAACCTCTATTTGGTCTTTAGCTATATTCCAATATTTTTTAAATTCCTTGTTTCCAATAATTTCTTCCAATTTGGCGGTCTTACTATTTCCCAATACTTCCTTCATAGATGGACAATTTTTAATCGCACCATTACTCGCTATCGCCAATTTTCTATTCAAACAAGTATTATAGTTTTGTGATTCTGAAAAAGTTTCAATTGTTATATTAAATAGATTGGGGCTTATTATCCCACAATGGATCGAGGAATCTATTTTTTGCTTTGTACAAATCACCACTCCAAAACCATTTTTTCCCTCACTAATTATTTTAGTTTTATCGCACGAATGAATAGTTATACTTCTAATTTTCTTATTCTCTGAAACCCAGTGTAGAAATGTAGACGAAATTTCAAAATCTCTTTTGATAACGAAATCGATTGTGCGCATAAAACTGTTATTTACTTTTTGAACAATTTCATTGATCTGATTAAAACCAGTCGCATCAAAAAACCGGACTTGTATATGTCGACAATTAAGAGGTTTAATAAATTTTGTAAGTAGTAAACCAAAATCATGATCGGAATTTTTAGAAAAATCAATAATCATATTCGATACTATAGCAGGATAATCAAATTCTAAATCCATAACTGGAAATCTGGCAATTTCACTTTTCGTACAAGGAAAGATTACTTCATTTTTATGTAACAATTCTAAATATTCCTCAAATATCAGATGATTCGTTACATCCAGTTTTTTTGATATTTCGGAAACGTCTATGATTCCATTTCTATCAAATAAATTTGCCAAACTATTCGGTATTAAAATATATTTATTGCGCTGTAAATCACAGATAGTAGATCTGTTTTTTCCAATTACAACCTGACAATTTGAAAAAAGTTTAAATAGTTGCGGTTTCATAAAAATTCTGATAGATCTATGATCTTTGAAATGGGCTTGTAAAAAGGCATTAAAACAGATGATTTTGTTTCATAATGTCCTAAATCAATTTCCGTATGTTTTAAATCATCATCATTTTTGAAGATTTCAACATCCCAATATTTAGCAATAAAAGGATAGGCTGTTGGATTTTCCATCATATCTATTTTAACAGCTTTTGGTATCGCTTTGGTTTCCATTTTTAATTAACTTTTTTGCTATTAATTTTTCGATGTAATAATTACAATTAAGGCTAACCCATTGGAATTGACCTATTGGGTTTACTTCCAAAAAGTAATATTGATTTTGGGGCGTTACAATAATATCAAAGGAACCACAATTCAAATCCATTTGAATCATTAGCTTATGTAATTTTCGTTCTAATGCTTTAGGTAATAGATAAGGGACGCATCTATTTGGTCTAATCCGATCATAATTTCTAAAATCGATTTTTGTCTTTTCGTTTTGCTGACTAAAAATTGCCATACTTTTAAACAAACCATCAATATAAAAACTCCTTATTTCGTACTTTTTCTCAATGTATTTTTGAAAAAAAGAAGGTAAAAAGAAGGATTCTTTTTCTTCTACATCATCTTCTGTTATTAGCTTTGAGCTCGCTGAAAATTTTATCGAATGATTCTTAAACTTGAAATTGGTGTATGGATTTTCAACGGGTTTTGTAATCACTTTTTTGTGCTTCTTTATAAATTGATGTAATTCTAAATTGCTTCCTGTTAGTAAAACATCTGGTATTTTAATTCCTAGTGACAAAGCTGTACGTAACATTTTCAATTTATTAGCATGATTGTCGTCAAACTTATTTATCTGATTGATAGAAAAACCACTATTTAAAAATTCCAGAGCAGGTGTAATTGCTTCCGTGTTTATCTTTTTGTGAATTTCTTTATTCCTTACATTATTTTTGTCGAAACCAATCCATTCACCTCTCCTGTACCATATGTTAGAGGTGCTATTTAATTTCTTATTATTTATCCGAACTTCAACTTTTTTGTTATTAGACATTTCAACACTTAAGTTGTCTATCAGATAATCATCTAAAAAAGTATTTATTGTAATATCCTCTTTTAAATAATAAATCCATGCGATTACATCATCAGTACTTAAATCATTACGCTCTGACTGAATAAAAATTTCTTTCATCACTTATTTATCTACAATTCCAAAATCCGGAAAACAATTTAAAACCATATTCTATTTCATATTCCTTTTTTTGATCATCAACATGAGTCGAAACGATATATAATTTTTTTCGCATCGCATTCGTTTCTTCTATATCATTATGAGTGCTATAATCCGTAAAAAGATTTAATCTATAAACGCCCTTTAGTTTTACATTACAGTAATAGGGAAAATAGCCTCTAAATCTGTAGGTGTTGTCATAAATTAAACCAATATCTCTGGGATGGATATTCCCCTTTATCATTTCTTTAATAAGAATATTTTTGTATAAAAAATAGGAACAAGTATTATGTACCATAATAACCAGACTATATTCAAAAGCGCTCAAACCTTTGTCGTTCGTATTCATATAAAACAAGCGCGGATCCTGTTTTCGTTGCTGATATAAATCCAACCAGGGTTTGTTTATTTCTTTAAAAATTAAACTATCGCCCAATCCAATTATTTTATCTCCCGGAAACCCTTTCTTTTGGGTTAAGTCCATCATCCTATTCGATGTTTTATATACAAGATTCCTATATTTCGACCACTTTAATCTTTTATCTTTCTGATCCTGAATTGCATTTTTGTAAAGCCAGTCAAGGTATTCAAAATCTATTTTCTTAATGTAATTGGACCGGGCAATCCTGTATTTTTCAATTAGTTTTTTGTCTTTCTTTAGCTTTGGAATAACTTTTTTGAATAATGGATACTTTTCAATCGTTTCCAATTTCAATCCTTGTGTAAAAGCTTGTTCAATATATTTTTTATACGGTTTCTTCGAAAATATCGCAATTTGTGCAGCGTTGACCAGATCTTTTACAAAAATGAAATCATAAGTCGAAAAAACGTTATCGTAATAGTATAAGCAGCTATCCACTTTTTGCTGCATAAAAAAAAGTTCCTCAGCCTTATTTATATTCAAATGATAGTCCCGGTAATCTGTTTTCTGAGAATATACAAATAGCGGTATCAGAAGAAGTACTAAAGAAAATATGCTGTTCATAATCCATTACTCTTAAAAAGATGGAGCCGCAATCAGCTCCATAACTAATTGCAACTCCTAATCTAATACCCTAAAATCCCAGGGAGTTCCCCCTCCGTCTGTTTGTCCTGCCGTTTGAGTCTCATAGTCGCGGTAGTCATTATGACCATTAAGGCACGTTGCAACGGGTTCTATCCTGCCACCAACAATACCGACTATGTTTAAAATCTCATTTTCTTTGAACGCCTCAAACTTGTCTGTTTTTAAACTTTCTAGTTCCATAAATTTATCTATTAAATTAAACACCTCTCTTAATAGTCTTTACCCTGTGCACCAAGTATCGTAATCGTCCTATTAAGAATTTCATTAGTAGAATTTATGAAAATAAAAAAGAGGAAATAGTATCGTTGAGCCAAAAGGACAGCTTTATGATTTTTATCCTAAAAAAGAATCTGAGTATTTTTCGATTATGAATTTACCTTTAAAACAAAAAGCCTTGAATTGGAAACGTTCAAGGCTTTTTTATACAAAAGGTTTATCCGTTTGCAAGGATCATTTTATGGATCTCAAAATGGACTCGTTCCATAATCCACTCTTTTTCGTCGGATGCTAAATCGTTTAAAAGATCGTTGTTGTTTTCATTAAAATCGACGATTACATCTTCTAAAAACTCGGTTTTGATGTCGGCAACCCGAAGGGGATTCGTCCGATCCAACGTACCGATTTTAGAAATCGCACTTTGCAATCGGTTTTGCGTAATATAGTTCCGCAATTCCGTTACGATAAACGATAAATCTTCTGTCCGCGAGGAAACATTGGGTACAAACGACCATTTTTCGGCCTCGTGGAATTTCTCCTCCTCGTCAAATTCGGGATTCTTTACTTTTACGATCGGTCGCCTATTCTGATCCACTTGGTTATACGGTTTGATCACCACGCCTTCGATTAGATTGTCTTGTAGTTCCGGAAGTTGCAAGGCTTTCGGAATCGTCGAGTTGATCCGGATAGTAAAATTCATGGCTTCGGCAAATTTTCCGATCAGTAAGGGTTTGGCATAAAAGATCCCAAACTGTTCAAAATAGGCCACGGCAGTTTCATAATCCAGATAATATTTCGATCCGGATTCGTTTTCGATGGCAATATCAAAAGCACAAAATGCAATTTCAGGCGTATAATATACTCCGGTCTGAATCGCTTGTAAATCGGCTATAGGATCAACTTCCGGATGCGGATATTTCCCACCAAACAATTCGCCGTACACCATATATTTTTCTCCGGCTATAGCACCACTGAGCTGTTCAAACAGGCGCAATATGTTGTTTTCCAATTTATTTACAACCAATTGAAACCCAAAAAAGTCATCATTCCATTGGAGGTAGTCTTTTCGTTTCGCAAACCGAAGCGTACCGTTTTCATAGCTAAAACTAAAATTCGCACCGTGTACTTTTTCGGTCACAACCCATTTTAATTTTTCCATTTCGGAAAAATCTTTTTCACTTAAACCTAGCTTTTTTGGACTATTGGGCATTTTTTCATAGCCCGAAAATTCACTCATCGTTTTTATTTTTTTGCTAATACGTTGCAAATTAGCAACCTTGCACCACTTTAGCGTTACTATTTACAAATATATCGGAAATATTTGAAAGAAAAATCGGAACATTAAAACTGTACTACTTTATTTTTTTCTTACAACCTATAATTCAATACTTTAAAATTCTGTAAGGTAAAAATTAAGTAAAAACACGTATTGTTTTGTTAGGAGGAAATGAGTTTCTTTCGAATTGCGGGATAGGGTTATATAATTTATTCTTTAAATAAATATGTAGACCATTTTCTAAAGAACAATCTTGTAAGCAATTTTAAAGACCAAGACATGCTAATTGACGAAATACTATCAAAGTTTATAGGGACAGAATCTAAAACTTATTATTCCTTCGAGACCTTTATTTTAAACCTACTAAAATATCATTTAGAGCAACAGCAAAAAGTTCTGGTTATAAATAATGACAACCTTCGCACACTTGGCGATGCAATAGCAGAAGATGGCCTTGATGATATTATAGGCAAAACTATAGTAGAAATTAAACTAAACTTAGACAGAACACCTCCAAAAATTTTTGTAGATCAATTTTTTAGTCGATTTAATAGAACAGAAGTTTCTCCAGATTTTAAAAATATTTTGATAATTAATGGACGTCCTATCTCCCGTGAAACAAAAGAAAGGATTCTTATAGAATTAAACTTCTTATCTCCACAGTTTAGAATAATACTTTGGGGACCTGAAGAACTCAATAAAATTGTTACAAAACATAAAAAAGAAGCAAACAAAATTGCAAATAATCTATTTGCGTTGAGGCTTGAAAATATTGTAAGTGGTGAAGTTCGTAATTGGGAAGATGAAAGAGAGGAAAGAATTGAATTATTAATTGACGTATATAAAAAAAGACAGTTTTCTGCCTTTCTTGGCGCAGGTGTTTCTAGTAGTGCAGGAATGCCAGACTGGAACACTTTACTTAATTCACTTTTTGTCTCATATTTAGCAAAGGAATTCAAACATTCTGAAGCCATAAACGATAATGATATAAAACAAATTGTACACCGATTAAATTATGTTGACGAACCTTCAGCTTTAATGGCTGCAAGATATTTAAGAAAGGGATTGACAAAAGAACAATCGGAAAGCCAAGCATTTATTAATACTATTTCTGATAATTTATATAAGTTACGAGATTCCAAAAAAGATATTAGCTCAAAACTAATTAAGGCTATTACAAATCTTTGTATGCCAACACAAACTGGAGCAAGAGTTAAATCTGTTATCACATACAACTTTGATGACTTACTAGAGAGAGAATTAGAGACAAAAGCAATTCGTCACCATAGTATTTACAAAGAAAATGAACTTTCTGACCCTGATGAATTACCGATTTATCACGTTCATGGTTTTTTACCCGAAGACAAATCAAAATATACAGGATTAGAGGAAATCACATTAGTTTTTTCAGAAGAAGGTTACCATCAAATATACTCGGATGCTTACCACTGGTCAAATTTGGTTCAACTCTATAATTTACGTGAGAATAGTTGTTTAATGATTGGACTTTCATTGACAGATCCAAATCTTCGTAGACTTCTTGAGATTTCTGCGCGCAATAGTGAGCGACCAAGACATTTTGCATTTATGAAAAGACTTACTATTGAGGAATTTTGCTATGAAAAAGAGAAGAATGGTACAGAGAAGAAACAAGTAATTAACAACAAAAAAGCTGCTGAACAATTCTTAAATGGACACCATAAGTTGAATGAAGAATTAATGAAGGAACTTGGAGTTTTAATAATATGGTATACTTCTTATGATGATATTCCGACTATATTAACAAAAGTGAATAATGAATAGAAAAGTTGTACATAATATCAATTTACTTCAATGGCAAGTGATACATTTCTATGTTTAACCAAAGAATATTCTACGGAATTTTAGTTTCGTAATTACGACAATCTGAAAACCGCTACATACCATTTCTCATAATCTCATTTATAAAATATATGCAAGTAAAAGATTTGCCTAGCTATCAACAAATAATCGACTCACTTAAAGCAAAAAAACGTAAAAAGCATCTGCTTTTTGGAAATGGATTTAGTATAGCCTACGATCCTAATATTTTTTCATACAATGCTTTAAGTAAGTTTATAGATGAAATTGATAATGACCTTTTGAAAAAGCTTTTTGAAGTTATAAATACCAAAAACTTTGAATTAGTAATGCAACAACTGGATAATTTTATAGAAATTTCCAAAACTTTTAGTTCTGATAAAAAATTAATTCAGAAAATAATAGAAGCAAACGAAGTTTTAAAAACTAGTTTAATTGAGGCGGTACAAAAGCTTCATCCAGAACACGTTTTTAAAGTACCAGAAGAAAAAAGTAAATGTTGTTATTCATTCCTTAACGAGTATCTTTCTCAAGAAGGTAAAGTTTTTTCAACAAATTATGATTTACTTCCCTATTGGATTTTGATGCGTAATGACTCACAATTTGCAATTGATGGTTTTGGAAGAGAAATTGAAAATCCAGATGAAGTTTTAAAGAATCAAGAACCAATTTTTTCAGAATTAAGATGGGGTAAGTATAAAAAAGAACAGACCATTTTCTATTTACATGGAGCTCTATTAATTTTTGATACAGGTATAGAAATTGAAAAAGAAACTTACGATACTCAACACTATCTTTTAGAGAAAATAAACGAGCGTATGGCTGCAAAATCTTATCCTATTTTTGTCACGGCAGGAAGCTCTCAAGAAAAATTAAGTCACATATCTCATAACAAATATTTATCACATTGTTATGACCAATTAACTCAAATTGAAGGCTCACTTATCACTTTCGGTTTTAATTTTGGAGAATATGATACCCATATAATTGATGCAATAAATAAAGCTGCTCATCAAGGGCAAAAATCCGGAAACAAATTATATAGTGTTTATATTGGTGTTTATTCTCAAGAAAATCTTGACCATATAAAAAAAATTGAGCATAAGTTTAGATGTAAAGTTAACTTATATAATGCAGCCACAGTTCCTATTTGGGAGGATAAATAAAACGTTATATAACAATAATTTTACTTCATAATTTTCTCCCCTAAAACCCTATCTTAATAGAAATAATCCGTTCGATGACTTTGCAGATGATTTCCCATACAACTCAACATTCAAAAAGACTTGATCACCAAACTTTGGTACTACTAAAAATCATCTCAAAACCTTAAAATCAGAAAAGAAAAATGGTTAAATTTCACATGCCATAACAAACCTAAAAAACATCTATAATCACTCCATAACAGTCCACTATTTCTTCCCGGAAAAACAATTCGTTGACCAAACTACCTTCCCATCCAACCCAGGCCAAATCCCCCCATCCCACTCCCAATTCCGCCCCAACACATTTTACTTCCCGAAAAAGTTTTACCTTTAAAAACAACGCTAATTGCGCAACAGAAACAAACTCCGATTAGGCTGAAACGATACTACAAAAATTGTAAAACCTAATTCTTGTATTAATGAATGTAAAACTAACAGAGACACAAAAAATCAAAATTCTAAATTCCGATGACATCTATGTCATCATGCAACAGGTATTGCTTCGGGAAAATAAAATTGATCTCGATCGGGAGCATTTTTGGGTTATTGGATTAGCCAACAATAATCTGGTGCTTTTTATTGAACTCATTAGCTTGGGAACCGTAAACAAAACACTTGTCCATCCTATGGAAGTGTTCAGTTTTGCGTTGCAAAAACGAGCCGTTAAAATCATTCTTTGCCATAATCATCCGAGTGGCGAACTCAAACCCTCGGATGCCGATAAAGATATTACCGACCGACTCATACAAGTGGGGATAATCGTTCAAACGGAAGTGATCGATCATTTAATCATTTCAGAAAAAAGCTATTTAAGCTTTACTGATATTGGTCTAATGAGCGAACTACGAAACAGTACCAAATACGTTCCAAGATATAAACTGGAAGAAAAGATACAAAAGGAAGCTAAGGAACTCGGAATAACTACCGGCTTAAAAACCGGTCGGAATACAAAAGCAAAAGAAATAGCCACAACATGTCTGGAACAAGGATTCGAAGTTGAATTTATTGCCCGACTAACCGGACTTACTGTAAGAGTGGTCGAAAACCTAAAAAAGAAGATGGAATAAAAGCACTCCGCTATTTTTACGCGGTAGTAATTTGTGTTTGTGCCATCGGATTTATCAGGAAGGCAACGTTAAAAGTACGACTCCCCAATTGGATAATTTTCTAAAAGAAAGCACATGGTACGAAACAGAAGTATAGTCGTAGATTTCGAACGTTATAGTATAACAGCCGTTTCAAAAGGGCGCATTAGTAACGGAAATCAAGTCGCCGAGCCGAACGTAAAGCTTTGGAAGAAGAAAACAGGATTACTGTTTTAAGAAATGCCATTCAAAAAGGAATTGATAGTGGGCGGGTCGAAAATTTTGATCCTAAAAAGCAGCTGGAAAGGTTAAAGTCTGGAAAAAAGAATGATCCAATTTGCCAGGTTACAACTGCCTTAAAAAGCATCCGTAATCACCGCAAAAAATAGCTCATCGTACTTTTCGTTAAAACAATTAGTTGATCAAATCTTGTCTTTTTTTAGCACGAGTTGGAGCAAACGCTCCTATTTTAATCCTCCTTATTCCATCACGCTTTTTTCTCCGCGAAAAATTCTATATTTAACCGAAATAAATAGCTTCACAGATCCGAAAACATTCATTGTATTTCGAATAGCAACATTAAAACTTAGCATTATTTAATAATGAAAAAAAAATACTGGATATTAATAATCTTCATTTTTTTGATTTTCAGTTTTATAAATATAGCTTACGGTTTCCTTTTATTAGGTCTAATCGTATTCTTTTTTAGTGTCGAAGCATACGCTTTTAACGAAAAAATTCGAAAGATTGGAATCGAACGTTCCGGAAAAATAATAGAATATGAGTCGGATCATGAAGGTTTCAAAACCCCAGTTATTGAATTTGAAACGAAGAATCATGAACTAATAATCGCTAAGCCTTATTTCTATGCTTCAACCGACTTGAGTAGAATACGAACCTATAAAAATGATATAAACAAACCCGTTATCATTTTATACGATCCGGAAAATCCAAAAAAATTCGTTCTAAAAAATGAAGAAGATTTTAACTACTCCACTATTTTTATATTTTTTACTGTAAGTTTTCTCTTTATAGTCTTGGCTATTTGTAGCTTATTTGGCATCATAAAGTTATAGATGATTTACTACTAAATGCCCTAACATAAAACCGACAAAACGAATATCCGCGCTTTTACGACACTTATATCCACAAAAGCAGCGTTTGTCGATTTACCCAAACCAGCATTCCTTTTTATTTTATATTTGGTTCGTTTTGTTAGTATTCCATTATCCGACACTTTTTTATTCATTTTAAGATTTAACTTACATTAATTTAAGTAAATTAGTCCCGATTTCGCGAAATAAACAAACGAAAACCATCGCAACATGAAAATGTATATTATCGTAAAAGACACCATCCCGGACAAGCTGGTTCCGGTCATCACGGCACATGCTTCCTTAGCCTGCTATAAAAAATTTGAGGAAAATGAAAGCATGATCCAATGGATCAATGGTATCTTTAAAAAAGTGGTTTGTCTGGCAAATGAAACGGAATTTGAAGCGCTTAAAAAAGAAACGGATTTTGTATTGCTAACCGAATCGGCGCTGGACGGCAAAGAAGTCTGTTTGGCCTTTTGTCCAAGGGAGGAATATCCGAAAAAGTTTCCGTTTCTAAAAATGTGGACGCCACAAAACAAATAGAATGATGTTTATTACGAAATTAAAAAAAGGGACAACCGCTCACCACTCCCAAAAAACGGGCAGAGCCTAAAAAAACAAACGATATGACT
The DNA here is from genome assembly GCF_039778605.1 of Flavobacterium sp. WV_118_3. NCBI lineage: Bacteria > Pseudomonadati > Bacteroidota > Flavobacteriia > Flavobacteriales > Flavobacteriaceae > Flavobacterium > Flavobacterium sp. WV_118_3. The sequence continues at coordinate 1,927,054 of NZ_CP156060.1, forward strand.
ACAATAGAAAATGGTATTCTTGAAAATTCCGAAGAAATCATAAACTGGACCTATCCCGGAGCCGTATTATATTATAAAGATTGCGATTTAACCCCTTCCGTAGCCGAAAAATTTACAAAATACAAACTCATCCGAAATGGTTATTTTCTGGATGTTAGTTGTCGTGGCGGTGGTCTTAAATTTAATACCCGTTTTTTAATCGCCTCCTCAAAAGCAGCAAAATTATATGAAATAAACCCGGATAATGAACGATTTGGGCATTTTTGTATCAATATCAACAGTTATTTTAAAGTACTTGATATTTATAAAATTGGAGATAAAACCCAAATATTTTTGCTACACATACCGGCAAAAGGCTTACACTATTTTGATAATGTCAGCTCGAATTTGGATGAGGATATTATTCAAAAGGCGCGACAAAGTTTTGATACCCGAATACACCAGGAGCCATTAGCCGATTTATTGGAGCCATTTTGGGTGGAAAGAACCAACTTCCCGGTTGGAATGGATGGCTATAACCGATTTTATCCCTTAACCAAAGTAACGCCAATTCCAAATTCAATCGGAGAGCATTTACATAGTTGTCTTATAAAACTAACAAAAGACACCAGTGATATTAATATTCCGGCTCCTTATTACAGCGATCAGAAGAAAGAATCCAAAATAAGTCTTTTTATGAAAAATATATTCGGGAAATAACACAACCATTTTAAAAGCAAACCAATCAAGCCATGGGATTATTCAACAAAATAAAAGCATTAAAAGTGAGAGATATCGCCTTTTTTGCCGATGGAGATTATTTTTATTCCAAAGGTTTAGCGGCATCGATTCAAAAGGAATTAAAAATCGAAAAACACGGCCTTACTCTGGAGGAATTAAACCCTATTCTACACTATCTGGTCGAATTCATTCAGGATGAAAAACCGGATATTAAAAGCGGTAATAAACTAACCTGTTTCTCCTGGCTTATTTTAGCGCATGAAGAAGGTGATTATTTCGAAATTCTGGAAATCGTTCCGGAAAAAGGAGGCTTTGCCAGTGGCCTTAATCACACGCTTCATGTATTGGAGCAACAGCTTTTTGTTTGTGATCAATTAAAAGTGGAGCCTGTTTTCCCTGATTTTGATCATATCGTTACGATCGATCCGTTAATCCGAACCGGAGTACCGGCACATTTGTTTCGTTGGAACAGAGCGGCTCCCGATTCGGGTTGGATGGTGATGACCGATAACTTTGATGAAGAAACTATGGCGTTCGAAGAAATAACGGTTGGACAACTCATGACCTACCGACCGGAAACGGTTAAATTTATGGCACTTCCCCATGGTTTTAAAGTTATTTGGGAGGGTAAAGATGCTAAAATCGCATTCGATAACAATCTGATGGAAGCCTAAACGATAAGATAGATAAACAAAGAAAGCAACAAGGAATATTTGATTTAGAATACTGCGTCTTACTTTATCAAAAAAGTAGCCCGGCCGGAATCACAATTTCCGCCGGGCTAAAGTATAAAATAGCCGCTTTAGATAAAGCCGCGTGCTTTCATTTCGTTAGATAACACCCGGATACAACTCTGTCCGTTAGGCGACGCATCCCAATAGCATTTATGCATGCGGATGGCATACATCGTAATAAAATTGAATAGTGTCATGCTTTTATCGGAGGTCACTTCATAATTGATGTTGATTGGCAAAAGCGAAAACCCATTGATCCCAAATAAAGCTGGGCCCCGGTTGGTGTCTTTTCTAAAATTGGTCGCCAGAGCATCGGCAATAGAATAGACATTCATCCACGTCAACTTTGTTTCCATTTGAGCGCTTCTGTTGTTAAAAAACTTCGGATAATAAGCATTTATAAATTCATAGGGCGTTCCTATCGTTACAAGCAACTCACTCCTGTCTTTGGTATTGGCCGACGGAACATTACCTATCGGAAACAAAAAATCCATCGCGATAATCGTTCCAAAACTATAGCTATGATAGTGTATCTGTGCCTTCGGATCGTTTTCGGCAATATATTCGATCAATAAATCCAGATTTCCCAGCACCAGCTGACTCTGTTCGCCATTTTCGATATATTGATCCACACAAACAAACTCGGTCGCCAATGAGGTTAACAAGGTTTTCGATTCCGGAATAACCAGCAGTATAAAGGTGGTAATCGGAACAAACCATTTCGTTTTTTGAGTAAGACCCGACAAAAAGCCGGTAATTTTTTCAAAATCAAGATGACAGCTTTCAATAAGAGTCTTTATTTCTTTCTGTGCACCATATTGTGTCACAATATCGATACTGGCCGGTATCAGGAAAATGATAGCCAGTGAGATGACCAGTAATACTAAAAAAGCGTAAAACGTAAGATACGGTCGGCTAAAACTACCGCTGCTAAAAATTCGCAAAAAAAGCTGTGGTAGTTTTTTGAGTATTAATCCCAGTAAAATCAGGTTTTTAAGCAGCAGATTTTGCTTTTTAAAGCGTTCCGTTAAGATCTCATGGTATTTAAAATCGTATAATTTATACACCCGTTCGGCATTATCCGGATTGTCTTTTTTGTATTTAAAAATACTGACCACTGTGCTGTCTCTTTCCTCCGTATAAAAAATCTTTTCCGTTTTTAGTTCAAACTCACTTCCGTTATCACTATAGCGGAATTCATTTTTAAGGCGGATGGCATATTTTTCAAACGATTCCTGTTGAAACGATTGCCCTAAACCCGAAATATAAACCCCTACTTTTTCCATTGGGTTGCCGTTTTAAAAGTTTACATAGGATTGCATCACCCACTTTTCGCCCAGGTCAATTTTACACCAGCCGTTTTGTGTTTCAAAAACAAAAACTTCTTCGTCTTTTTCAATCCGGTCCACTTTAGGGAAATTGGTACCGGGACCGGTTCTTACATTTAAAATCGTAGCGTTTACGGTAGCTCTTTTTACAGCAATCGTATAGCGCGCTGCCACCCAGTTGGATTGGGTATTGGATATTTTTAACCAGCCGTCTTTTTCTTCATACACCCGCAAAATAGCACCCAATGCAATCGCAGCACGATCGGTCGCTTTTGGACTTCCGCCATCCGGTTCGGTGCGGACATTAAGACTGTTGGCGGTTACACATACATATTTAGTAATCGCACTACTGTCGGTTTTTATCGGATGATTGCCGAGCTTTGCGCGGACTAAAGGGGCAAAATTAGTGTCAAAATCGGGTACTTTGTTACCGCCAAAAAAGTTGGTTCCCGGGCAGGATTTATTGTTTCCGGTTCCATTATTCCGTACGCCGTTATCCAAACGGAACCAATGGTGGTAAACGATCGAATTGGAGTTAACCGGTAAATTAAACCGCTTGCATAAAGCCGCGGTAATGGCTATAATGGCATCCTTTTGGACATTTGTCATCACATCGGCATTCTGATCAAAATTGCCGAAATTTTCGATGCAAATGGCATACGCATTTTGGTTGAGAATACAGGCCGGTGAGTTTTCCAGACTTCTTCCGGTCACGACCGTTCCGTCCGGAAAAATGGTAAAATGTTGCCCGATATCCTGCCATCCGTTTTGATTCACATGGAAGTTTTTCATGGCCAACTGTCGGTCAAAATGATTGTTTCCCGTAAAATGTACATAACTGGGAACATAGGTATGGTGTTGTTGCACTTTTAAAATCGTCCGTCCTACTCTGAGGTTTGAAATCCATGTTTCAAATTCCGGGACAGTCATTTTGGTAAATCCGTATTTTGTTTCCATGGTGTCGTTATTCAATAAGTTAAAACCATCTAAATTAACAACTTAGCGCTTACTTGTCAATACGAAAAAATACGTAATTTTTAATCGCAGTTACTGTAGCTTTATTAGTATAAATGGTATAATAGTATTCTTTTTGTAATTGTTCGAAATCAAAAATGGGGCATAAACCCCATTCTTTATTCTTTATTCTTTATTCTTTATTCTATTCACTTCCGGCATAAATAATATAATTGATCACATAATAGGGTTGCATGGTGTTATGGTAAGCGTCACCGCCTTCATAATCCGTACCGTACAATCTTCTGTTAAGATCCGACTCTGTTTTAAATGGTATATCGGAGTCATCACTCCCCTTAAAACTCCTACTGTGCAATCCAAAATTACCTCCGTAGATAGAATGTCTGTGTCTTGGCATTTCGTTAACCTTTAATTGGTGTTGGTATTCTCCTCCTGTTTTTCCCAACGCCCAATAGGTTGCATTTCCAAAATTAGGAGACGTTCCATCCGATTGCTGACTGTTAACGGTTCCGGAACCAATCAAGGTTCTTCCAGCAAAATTTGGAGTATAACCTCCTAATAATTCTCGTAACGTTTTATAATGTCCTGGTATTTCACTTCCGTCACATTTCAACCATCCATCCGGTATTAAAGCATCATTAAAAACAAAGGGCAATATCGTTCCCAACGGAACCTGCGTAAAATCATTAATTTTCATAGTATCTTGTTTTGATCATTAATATAGTCTTTCCTCTTTCCTCTTTCCTCTTTCCTCTTTCCTCTTTCCTCTTTCCTCTTTACTCTTTACTCTTTACTCTTTACTCTTTCCTCTTTACTCTTTCCTCTTTACTCTTTACTCTTTCTTCTTTTTATTATTTTACAGCATCGTTTTCGGCGACCACCGGTAGTACTAATTTCTCTATTGCCTTTAGACGATCGTTTGTGGTTTGCTGTTCTTTTTCCAGTTTGCTTACCGTCTGAATCAGGTTTGTGTTTTTGGCTTCCAGCATTTCAATGCGCTTTAACAGGGCCTGAGTCGCGCTTACATTTAGCATGGCTATCGCTTCGTAATCCACCGAATGGAAATCGTGTACTTCTTTTCCGTAAACAAAAACGCTTCCTTCTTTCGTACAATTCACCCGAATCCCCTCTTTGCTGATCGCCTGTATATCGGTGAGCATTGTTTCGCGACTAAAAACCAATTTGATTTTGTCGCCAACAGCAAGGTCTTTTGTGGGTACCGATATCCAGCCGTTTTTAAGGGTACTTAACTGATAAACATTGGGAATAACCTCTGTTAGTTTCGTATTGACAGCAAGCGGATATACTTGTTCCACCTGTTGTGCAATGACTTTTTTATAAACCTGATTGCCTCGTTGTACCGAATCGATCATTTTATAATCCGTTATCTCAATTTTGGAAAGGATGTCAAGATCACGGGCAGTATTACTTACGCCCAATATCTTTTTAATACGCGCATCCGATACCACATTAAATTGTTGTGCCGTGACGCCATCGGTTGCATAAATCGAATTTTTTACCGTTCCCGAGTCCAGAATTTTAGAGGTTCTGTAACCGTACATAAACATGCCGTTCGCATTAGTGCTTTGTTCTCCGGAAACAACCAATTTGGCTTGTATAGGTGTAGACGTGCCAATTCCCACATTGCCATTCGGAAGAATTTTCATGGCTTCCGTTTGCGCCTGCATCGGATTCGATAGGATAACAAGGAGGGTTCCCAATAACCAATAGTTTTTTTTCATGGTAGGTATAATTTAGATATGAGTTGTATTAATTTGCTGTTTTACAATTGAGCTGTGCGCCTTTGGTTACGGTAAATCCCGGTTTAAAAGAAATGCTTCCGCCAGAATTAAGAATCACGTTTACAGATGGTGCTACTGTAATTCCTTCGACCGTAATGCTATTGGTGGCGCGGTAAACCGTATTCGTTTTTAAATTCGCCTGATTGATAACCGCATCGTTTTGGGCAACTTTAGTAGCCGTAACCGCTATCAGATTCGTAGCTGTAGCCGTATATAAGGTTCCATCCGGAGCCAAAACCATATTTTTCTTGGTATACCCGATAGTCGGATTGATAGCCATTGCAAAGGCATTCGGATTGTCACTATCGTTTTGAAAGCCCAGTATCATTTTGGGCGTGCTGTACGGATCGGTAGCATAAATACGCGATGACGCATCGGTGAGTACTATCGAGGCAGTATTCAACGTTGCCGATTTTTCGAAGACCTCAGCTTTATTCAGTTTCTCATTATACTTTGCTAATTTCGATTGGAATACCAAAAACACATTGGATTCGGCATCGATCACCGGTTGCGAAATTCCGGTGTTCTCCGAATTTCCGGAAGTTATAAACTGAGTTCGGGCAATCGCTCCTTTTTCGTCGATATCAAAGACAAAAAGCTGGTTACTGTTGTCGAAGCCATTCAACACAAAAACACGGGTATTGTCCTGAACCACCGGTGCCGGAATATAAAAATTAATATCGTTCTGATAGCCCGCTAAAACCGCATCGGATGTAGCCAGTGTGCTTCCGTCCAAATTATCCAATACCACCAGTCGGCTCTTTTTCTGTTGGGTATCGACCACAATAAAGAAGGATTTGCTCTCGTCCGGACTTAGCGAAACCGGGCCACAAAGTTCATTGGCTTTCGGTGTATATTTCCAACGTATTTTTAATTGCGGATACGCCGACAGTGCAACAATTCCTATATCGGAGGGCAGGTAAAGCGTTCCGTCATATCCGATAGTCGCATTATTGTTGATCGTTGTCAGTTGTTGATTGGTGATCTCCGATAGTTTTTTTTCCAGTAGCTTATTTCCGCTATTGTTTAAATCCAAGATGCTCAGTTTTCCGGATTTGGAAATATAATACATACGGCCCTGCTCATCGATTAACGGCCATGATTTGGCAACATCGTCTACTCCTTGCTGCCATAAAACATTTCCTTTCGAATCCAATTGTTTTACGTTAAAAACAGTCGGTGTTCCGGTAGTTTCCTGCGTAAATACTAGCGGTAAATTTTTATAGATCGCAAGGGCGCCCGTGGGACCGATTTCCTGCAGGTACCCGCCACCATAGGGAAGTATACGGGTTTGCGCTTCCTGAACATAGGTATTGCTTTTCCAGTTTAGCAGGCTATTGTGCTGCATGTTTCCAAGCGACTGCGCCCAATCTTCCCGAAACGGATACGGATCGATTTCGTAGTTCACCAGCAATTTTGGTTTTTTGGAAAAATTGAAAGATGATTCTGCGGTTTTAGAAGAGAAAAAGCGGGTATCCTGTCCTTTCTCCGGCGATCGTGCCGCGAGGGATAAAATACCGTCCGGCAGAAAATCGGCTACCGGTTTTAACGATCCCGGGAACTTGAGTTTCATCGCTATCGATGTGGTACTCTTCCGAACCTCAGCCCGACCTACAGGACCTTCCGCATTATTGCTTAAAATCGCCCAGCTTAATTTCGGATCGCTTAAACTTGTTTCGTTTCCGGTCCATCCGTTGGTGCCTTTTAAAGCCGTTATCGTCTGAACCGAAAAATCAGACATCTTATCATTGGGCATGTTGTACAATTTCAGATTCAGGGTCATAACCTTGGCATTGGCCGGCAAATTGTTACAGTCAAATTTAAAAAAAGACTTATGGGTTTCGTTTCCTTTGTCATCGGCTGCAACCCGTAAATCGCCATTGCCATCCGCTTGTAATGCCATGTCAATTTGCGGCAATACAACGGTATGCTTGGATTGCGCCAACAGTCCCTGCGGTTTTGTGAGCAGTAATAATACTGCAAGAATATAGCTATACCTTATTTTTTTCATAATCTTTCTTTTAAATTGGTACACTAGGTTAAAATTAAAGTCCGACCTGTGGCTACCGGTACCCAGTAATACAAATCGGAATAGGTTATTCCCAAATCTCCTTCGTTGGTGAATACCATATACCATAAGCAACCTTTAAAAAAGGCTGTGACGATCTTGGAATCTTTTGTAGTTGCAAAGCTTTCTACACCGGCTGACGTATCCATCTGATTGCTACCATATTTACCGTTATTTAACGTTACTCTGTAAAAATATTTCTTCTTGTTTTCCTGTTCCTGATAGCCGCCCAGTAAAAAAATTCCGGTGCTATCTACTGTATCTTTACCTAAAAAGGCCAAACCGGACGATAAATACGAATTGTTATTGATGGTTAGTGGGGTAATTAAAGTCCAGTTATTTTTATCCCATTTCCAGATATCAGATGTCTCGGTTCCTCCTATTTCCGAAAAACCACCGCCAATCCATAACACCGTTTTGTTTCCGGTCGCATCCAACTCGGTCGCAATTCCATTTAAACATCTTACTTTCCACGGCATTTTTACAGGATTGGTTTGGTTGGGATTTACGCTTCCGTTTAAACCAATATTATCCCATACTTTACCATCGCCCGATACCCAAATATCGTTTAAAGCCCCGCCCCATTCATTTACACCACCCATCATCCAGATTTTATCCTGATCGCCATGCGGAAAAATAGCGCACGAATGTCCCATACGGGAATCCCATGGTAAATTATCGATAACGGTTACTCTGGATTCGCTTTCGGCATCCAGAGTAACAATAGCAACCGCATTAGCGGATTCCATCGGTTTAACATAGCTACCTCCTATAAAAAACAGGCGTCCGTGTAACTCTCCCGCACTTTTCATATGCAATAACGGTGCGGTTGCAAAAGGTTTTAGCTTGTTTTTTTCGGTATCAGAAAGTGTTATGCGATGCCAATTATCCGAAAAGCCTTCGTTGGTATTGGTATATCCGATATGATCAATCTGAGTTTTATTATTTTCCGTTTTTAGCATTAAGCTATATAGATAAGCGGCATCTTGTCCGGTGCAAAAATTACCAATCTTATAAGCCGCATACATTCCGGTTGGGTTCGCATTCGAATATAATTTCGATTCTCCTAAAGCACGGACCAATATTGTTTTGGTTACCGAAACAGTACCCATTTGTACTTCTAAAGTATACGAATGGTCTCCATTCGCGATATTGGCTATCGTATAGCTTCCTGTTTCGTCTGTGCCACTTTTGAGTTCTGCCAGTCCTTCTCTTACAATATACCGGGATCCTTTTATCTGCCACGATACCGTAACCGGTGCGTTGCGTTGTACCACGGTTTGATCCGCATCAAACGCAATGATCTCTGGTTTGGCTTCTTCGGCGATTACCGTAAAAGGAAGGGATACCAATGGTTTCGGATCGGTTGGATCGTTTTTATCTTTAAAGTTTAGTTGTAAGGTAGTCGATGGTGTTGTAACCGTACATTTTGCCGCTCTGATTTTTACGATCAGATAGGTATAAACATCATCATAGTCTCTCGGAAAATTATATATTCGTTTTCCCGGGTTGTTGTTATCGTATGAAAATTCACAGATTTTTACCGGAAAAGTCGTTGTTTTGTTTGCGTCGTCCGTTTTGGCCCAGAGCTCACAGCTTAGTTTTTTTAAATCGGCTGCCGCGACCAGAGTATCTAAATTTTCAATCGTAAAAACACCCATCAGTAAGATGGCCTTTTTTTCGTCCTGAGCGATCATTATATCCAACGCCAGTGCTTCTCCATTCGTGACCGAGTTGCTGCTACCGGTAGTTACATATCCCATATTCTTATCGTTTAATTGTTCGTTTTTAAATTGCTTAGGCGTAGCCATCCTTCGTACACCTGTTGTTTGGTAAATCCGGAAATCTGTTTATTTTTTCCTTCGGCCAAAGCGGCATCGTTTTGCCAGGTGCTAACATCCGACTTATGGGTCCATTTCCAATTGGCATTAATTCCCGCTGGTATCGGAATATCAGGGGCCACTTTTTCGGCTATAAAAGGCGCTACCCGAAACCCAATATCCAGTTGCGATAACAAACGCCCCGAATTATGGTTGAATAACTCCACATACTTTGTGGGCAGAATCCCGGTTGCGAAATGTACTCCGGCCGAAGGTAGCATCAATAGGGTGGCTTTAACCGGCTCCTGATTCAGGTTTAGTTTTAATACCGTCTGCTTCGCAAAAAAGGAATCCGAATCACTAAACGAAAACTCCGGTGCATTGGCGATTGTATGAAATACATCCGTATCGGTATCGGTAAAATAGCCGATTACGCCATTTTTATCCATATCATTATCGCCAATCGTAAGCGGAAATTTAACCGTTTCGATATGTCCCGTATCCCTTTTACCGGATTGACTCCATCGTTGATCATAATACGGAAGTCCCAACGTTTCCAAGCCTACCGAACAACGCACTAAAGCTAAGGGTTGCCCATATAGCAAGGCCGAGGTTGTATTTTGTAAAGCCGCATTCCCCGTGGCCTTTACACTCACTTTATACGCCAGGTCCATAATCCCCGTAGCCCTGCTTCCGCTATTGAGTGTTTTGAGTAGCTTTTCCAACTGCGGATGTATCGTTTCCGGAATTGAATTGCCGCCCGGAAAGGGTTGTTTGATAAGCTTTAATCCTTTATTTTGGGTAAGATCCGAGGTTATTTGCAATAGGCATATTTCATTTCCGTCTCCGTCATATACTAAGATATTATTGTCCAGATAATTGGGTACCAGCCATCCTAAAACGGGGTTGTCCATTTTTCCCGTATCCTGATACAGAATAGTGTCGCTTGCATTTAACCAATGAAATTGCAAACGGGAAGGCTGAATGATTCGTGGCGGCAACGGAATGCTCCTACCCGACTGATCATCGCCTTGCAACGTAACCGCACAGGCAATATCAGGATTAGCATTATCGTTTTCGACGATTACTTTTTTAACCTGACCAAACGCATCGACAATCGAAAGGTTTTTGATGATAATAGCCCCCGAACGCAACGGATTAAAAGCCGTAGCATCCGCGCCCTTGCTATTTCCGGGATCACATCCCAGTTTATAGCCATCTTCCCCGATTACGTTGAGTTCGTTCCGGTCGATCTGATATTCCGTTTCAAAATTATAATCAGGGTCACTGTTATAGTGAAAAGGAGGCAATTGAATATCGGTGCGCTGCATCAGTAAATTTTTATGCAAACCACTTAAAGCCTGTGCAATCAGGTTCAGTTGCCCGTATTTATTGACGATTGCCTCCGGAACCGTTTTTTTCAGGTTGGCAAATACCGAATTTGAAAACGGACTTATACCGCTAATGCCAATAGGTTCTCCCTGTTCTTTTGTTGTTTGCTTTTTAAAATACAGCCCTTCTTCCAGTTTCCATTTTGCCGTATCTTCCATAAGATCCAGATTATTGATATCCGGATTATTGGATCTATATTCAATATCCCAGACCATAAACAGCGGTGTCCAAGCCTGTTCCCATTGGGTAATGGCAAAACTTTCGTGCGCTTTTTCGGTTTCCCGGTATTCCGGTTTCGATTGTACTTCGATCACTTTTTGACCAAAAGCTTTGATAACAGCACTGGTTTTGTCTTTTCCATCTCCCAGTTGTGCTTCGATATAGGCTTGCAACGCGATATCCACAGCAAGCGAGTGATCCAATAACAGTGTTTCGGATACCAGTGCTTGTATTGCTGTAAAAGGTAATTTCGGATGTTGCAAGGCATCTACATCCGGAACGCTAATTTTAGTAGCCGGAATAACTACCGGAATGCTGGTGTCGTTATACGGAACATCGAGATAGAGCTTTGTGAGCAACTGCGCTTCCTGTCGACAGTTTATTTCTTTATCCATGGCCTGAAAAGCCGGTTTTTCGGTAGTACCGATGCCCGATCCGCAAAGCAGTAAAACCGGATCATTAGGTTCCCAGAAACGATCTTCAAGGGTTTCTTTTAGTTCAAATTCCGGATTTTCTCCTGCTAACTCCGGATATTGTCGTAAGTTAACCGTTGCCTGTTGGATTTCCCGATCCAATACATCGGCTTCTACTTTTTTACTCACCAACTCATCCAGCAGGTTGGTTCTGGAGCTTATGTAATCAAAGTTTGGAACCGTATAATCATTTACGGTTTTATAGGCTTGTTTGTACCACAGAAAGTAATATTCCTGTTGTAGTCGTAGGATTTCCTGTTTGATTTGATTACAGCTGATCTGCGTTGCATTTAAGGCGTTCAGTTCCTTTAGAATCGCGCTGTTTTCCGGGAAATGCGGTCGATCGTCCTGTTTGTCTTCGAGGGCTTTATCGGTTGCCTCTACCCGGGTGATTTCCCAGATCGAACCTCTGTTTTTAGGCGTAAAGCCTCTTTTATGAATTTCAGTCTGAATGGATTTCAGTCCCGGTTCGTTTTTACTATCTTCCAGAAATTGATATTGCAAAGCATTTAACAGGGTTTCCACTCCCGGTTTTTCAACCGCACTGCTTTTGATAATCTGGGCGCTTAACGATTCAATGGCGGTATTGCCCACATATACTTGTACGCCTCCGTCCGGAACGCCACTTTTTAATTCGCTGTTCCATTGGATACTGTGGATGGCGGCATGTAGTAAACTGGATTCCGGATAGGTTTCGGAATCGCATTTCCATTGTTGTTTAAACCAATCCTGTGTTCTTTTCTGGCGAATCTGTTCGTTTGTTGCCGTTGCTTCGTTAAAATCGAAAGGGGTCAACGGATCCATAATGGGATCTGTATACCAACCGGTAACGACGTAGGTAACCGTACAATCGGAAGTGATGTCGGCCATATCATCGTGGAAACCAAATACATTTTTGCTGCTTTGGTATAACGACGCAAAATACGGGTTTACAGCACCCACTCCGGTTAAAACAGGCGGTGTGGTAGTCTCTTCATAGGCCACCGACCATTCGACTGCTTTTCCGAGGTTGTTAAAATCCAGTTTATCGTCGTGTAGCGTTACCCAATTGGGTGCGGGTTTATTATTTTTGATAGTATTCTTTTCGTCGCTTTTAACGATCCACATCCGGGATTCCATGTTTTGGATTCCTTTGTCCGTTCGGATTCGGATCACCATCCACCGGTTGGGCACATACGGAAATTGCACGTCTTCCCCTTCGTTTATAAAAGCGTGTTTTAAAGCTTTGGGTAAGGTCCAGTGCAGGTGGATTCCTTTTTGGAGTGCTACTGTTTTGTCGGTATCGGGTTGTAAGACATTCCCCAGAATACTTTGGTTGTATTGTTGTAATTGCGGACCCAAATCCATACAATCGTTTTTATCGCTCCCCAGGGCCAGAGCTTCCATATACAGGGGTACAAAAAGTCTGGAAGTATTACGCATAGCTATCGGTATTTAGGATGTTAATCGCAATGTTCTTTTTTACCGGACTGTCGACCATCTGGTAGGCAAATTCGGCAGATGTAAAGTGGATTCCTTTGCTTTCGTCTGTGATTTCCATCCAGTTTTTAGCCGTTAATTTTTCCTGCATCACACCGGCTAATCCAGCGATATCGATAATCCTGTTTTGAATTAGTCCATCGTTTAATTCGGCATTCACATCGGCGGTTCCATCGGCTATTTCCTGATTGGTACCGTCTTCGTTTTTTAGGTTTTTGATATATTCCTTATTGTTTTTGATTCCAAAATGCAAGCCTTCGTATGGTTGTTTGATCGAAATACTGGCAATGTTACCGTCGAAAATTCCCAGGAAAATATCCGAATCAATACGCTCAAAACGCAAAGCAGGAAGCAACTGATTATCGGCATCAAAAGCCGTGATTTCGAGTCCGCGCCAACCCGATACCAGATCCGACCGAAGCAGGAATCCGGTCGTATTGAGTCGTCTTCCTTTTTTTTCGATGGTTCCTCCACTGATTTCCATCGACTGCGTCTGATAGCCGTCTATAAAATTACCGCTCACCGCCTGCTCCAGTAAAGCTTCATTTTTATTGGTTCTGCCAATACTAAGCGCACCGTCCAATAAGGCTTCTATCCAATTCGGATCGACATAAAACAGTGATAAGGTACCGGTGTAGTTTTTATTATTTTTAAGGTGTTCCTTCTCCAGTAACCCTTCATGCGGAACAATATAGGAAAACGGAATTCCGTTTAATTTGTACAAATTCCCTAAAAAGTGTTTCACTTCGTTCGGGACGGTTGTTGGCAAATCGGTTGTTTTTTGTTCCGGAACGACTGTAGTAACCGCGTGCAAATCGCCCAGATAACGGATTACCTTATCTTTTATGTTGATCGCACTGTCGTCCTCCAAAATGGCACTCAGCCTATTGTTTTTTGACTTTTCGGCTTCCAGTTGATTTTGCGCCAGACGCCAGTTTAAAATGGCCTTCGAAAACTCCTGATTCTGCAAAGCCAGTATACGTCCCAATTGCCATGCTGCGGCAAAGGAAATATCGAAAAATCCGGTGGTTTTATCATAGCGCAATGCTGCATCGGCCGAACTAAAGGAAATACCCTTTGAAGTTGTCGGAAATAATTTCGGTACCAATGGGCCATGATACCAGCTGATGGTATTCGCTCCGGTTCGCGTGAGATGTTCCAACGGGACATACCCCGAATCAAAATAGGTGGTCAGTTCCGGTGCTTCCGTGCCCCGTTGAATTTTGATACTTTTTAGTTCGAGTCCGTCGACTAATTGCGAAAAACTGGCTTTTCCCGAATCGATAAAATTCCAACTCGCCAGTACCACCAGTCGGACTTTATGATCGTCCGGGATGTTTTTTTTAGGATCCGCGTCTTTTAAATAGTCGGTATAGCCTTCTAGCGATACCAGAATAGCGGTATGTTGCTTTCCTTTGGCTGGCAGGCGGTTTCCGACGATCACGGCAAAAACACCCGCTCCATCGGCATTGATATCGGTAATTCCGTCTTTGTCTTTATTATCGATGCTTACCTCTTTGGCGTGTGCCAACAAGGAAAGACTTTTTTGAGACGGAATGTAATTTTCAAATTGTTCTTTAGTCAGGTCAATCGTAAAACAACCATCCGTCTTTTGCTCCCATTCCATCAGTTTTAAAGTCGCTTTATCGGCTGACTTCGCTTCAAAAATTTCCGGTCGGATAATCCCATCGGAACGATTCGGTTGGATCACTCCGGCAATGGTATTTTTAGTGATTGGCAAATCTTTCATCTCCTCCTCGTCAAAAAGCAGTAAGGCCATCCAGGGAACCGGTGGTGAATCCTGTGGGTTACGCAGGTTTTCCGGGGTTGTGTCGCGTTGGAAAACCGGAAGTTTTCCGTCTAACGTACGCTCCCACGGCAAGGTGCGTCGGGTAAATACCAAATGAGGCAAGGATTCCGAATAGTTTCCCGACTGGTTAGCGGGAGGATAAACCGAATAAATATCATTCGGATTTAGCGTAAACCGGGCCGCATCCACTCCAAAATCGAAGGTTTTATTCAAATCCTGAAGGTTTGCCTTGTCTTTTACCACCTGCTGACTGACGACCGTTGTATATTTTCCGGCAACCATCGCAGGTAAAAAGCATTGTACTATTTTCGTATTCTCACTCATTTTTTGTTACGTTTTACCCCTGTTTATTTAACATCGGTACTGTATTGTGGCAACTGTCCTATTTCGCAAATCACCGGAATACCGGTAAAGTAATCGTCTTCATTAGTCATATTTCTGTTTATGGCGTCCTCATCGATATCCGGGAAACTTTCGTCAAATCCCGCTTTGAGGAGCGCTACTATTTTTTCCCGTTTCGTTTTTACACTATTTTCTTCGTAGGTTCTTTCCAGAATACCCGGTACTTTGACATCGTTCACCTCATCGTAATAGCCCAACACTTCAATCGCATGATAGGCTTCTCCCGTTTTGGCTAACGTAAATATCCAGTCCAATTCGGTTTTGGAAGTGTCAAATAAGGTTGAAAAATCGAAGGTGCGAATCTGCGCAACCTGCGGGATCGCTGGTGGTTGAAGGATCACGCCACTCAGCACATTTGTTAGTATTTTTGTGGTTCCCGGATTCGCATTCGTGCTTTTCGATGCTTCGCCACTCCATAAGGCTTCCGCAACTCCTTTTGCAATACCGGAAACCGTCATCGGCATTTTAGTCCCGTTTAACACCACATCGACATTCATCTGAAATGCTACGGTTCCTGTGGTAAAACCACACGGCCGAATTCCGATGTTTTGTTCGCGGTTGGCATAAATAGTATCACCTGTTTCCGATTTCATCACGGTACTTCCGGATACTTCCTTTTCATTAATTTTTAATTGAGATACCGGAATAAAAGAGTCAATTGTAATGGCCAGCTGGTGCGGATTGATGACCGGGAATTTGTCGGCTCCCTTTACTTCAATCAGTCCATTACTAATGGTAATATTGGTTGGATCCGGATTGCCCCCTCCTGTTGTTTCGCTTTCTTTTAGTCGGGCATTACCCGATACGGTATTTTTCTTTTGTGGTATAAAACCGTTTGCAAATTCTGACCATTGCAGTTTTTTCGGTTCTTTTTTGGAATGATCCCCAAAAGGAATGGTAAAGGAGAATATCGTCCAGTCCACGTAGGCTTCTCCGGCAAATGGAGGGCCCCATATATGTAGCTCCGCTCCCATTTCGAAACTGAAATGAATCCGGACAAATAGTATTTTAATATCGGCTTCGATTTTAACCGTGATCCCCATATCGATATAATAGTGGAACGGTGCCCAGGCAATGAGCATATCGGCCCAAATCACAATCGACGCTTTGATAATCGAGGTTTTAAAAAGTACTTCCCATTTACCACCTGCCATAATTGCCGAAGCGGTAAGCGCATAGTACAGTTCCCCTTTAATCGACACCAGACTGCTGATTTTCCAGCTTAAGGCCAGTCGCGGTACGCTAGGATAATGTGCCGGTTTTATAAACTTCGGATGATAGCCTCCCAATGTGATCACAAAATCGCCTTCATAAGGCCCCTTGATCCAAGTGTAAAAAGCAAATCCTCCCGATAGCTTACAATCTCTGGAAAGGACATAGGAATTTGGCGTCACAACAGCTTCTACGGAAATCACATCACTACCCGGTCCGAAATGTGCCAAAATTGCAAGTTCCACATATACTATCGGTTCGGGAGCCATCGATTTTTCCGGCCAGCTCAGTCGGGAAAGTCCCAGAATGGCAAATTCCAGCTGGGTTCCAAAATTGACCGTTAGCAGTACAAACGACTCGATCAGTTTGAATGAGGTAAATTTAATTCCAACCGCCAACCAGTAATCTCCAATAGAAATCTCTATCGGTTTTTTACCGTTTTTCATAGGGGTTTCCAGCGAAGCCAATAAAGGTAATAATCCCTGATCCTCTTCCGGTCGCATGGCCAGAGCCACTAATGGGAAGAGTGCTACCTCGTTAATCGAAGGCACATTTATTTTGCGGTTATAGCCAAATCCGGCGGCAATTCCGGTTACGAAAAAGAATGCTGGCCCGCCAATAGGACCGTCGAATACGCCATAAATAAACAAGGACGCTTCGTCGGCTACTTTGGCATACGATCCGATGGCCGAGATGGTAAAACGACTTACTTTTATAATCGCCCCGCCATTATACACATCGATCGTTTTTCCGTCGTAAGACGCTGTGGTATGTAAAAAGGCTCCTGATATTTCGATGGGCGGTGCTTTATACGAGAGTCCGAGACCTTCCAGGTAGAAATCCGGCATTCCGGGTGGCCATTGTAGCTTAAAGCCGAGACCAAAGCCCATGAGTTGCATGCCCATGCCTTTCATTTCCATGGTGGCATCGAGTAGCAAAACAACCTTACCGTTATCATAAGCAAAGCCCAATCGTTGTAGGGTTACCGGGCCTATTTTTTTATCTAATTTTTTCCATTTCGCCTTAGCAATGATACCGTCACCTAACGGGGCTACCGCGGTACCGCTTGTTTGCTGCGGCTGTTCCGGTTCCTGATACTCCTGATCGGTTCCGTCGCTTAAAGCATAGTATTCGGCTTCGCCATTAATCTCCAGTTGTGTGGTAATATTAAAACCGGAACCAATGGCTACCGGTGGTAAGGCCTCAAAGCGTTCTAAAACCTCTTTTTCAAAAGCGCCATTGGAATATAAGGCCAGTACTTCTTTAAATCCGAAGGCATGACCCTGCGTTAACACTGGTCCGGCCAAAGGCAAATCGTTTAGATCCAGGTTAAGTCCCGCACCCATTCCAAAACACAAACCGGAGGTGTCTTTTTCTTTTTTATAGAGGAAAAAGGCCTTAAAGGTGTCGAGCGTAAAGGAAAGTGCCGGCATCTTATTGGTTGCACTTTCGCCAAAGAATTTTGTGGCTAAGGCGCGTAAATCGATCGTTGTTGTACCAAAGTTCTGATAGGCGGCATACAAATAGCTTGCTTCTTTTTGTTGATCAAATTTTAAGGTAAAACGGTGTTCCTCCACCGATAAAACTCCTCCAAAAGCGAATGTCGTTTGCGAACCATTTTTTTGGTAATCGATCGTAATAACCGCATCAAAATACCGGTCGTTGATATGAAGTTTACAGTTAAATTCAATTGTAAATTCCGAGGCATTCATACCACCGGAACCATAGGTTACCGAAAACTGTTTAAACGAAACGGCATTTAGGATTTCGGGAATTACTTCCTGTTTTGTTGTACAGCAATTGATGATATCCTGTACGCTAATTCCGTTTTTATTTTCGGATGTCAGCGTAGCATACAAGAAACTTTCTTTTTGGCTGTTTTCTGTAATTCTGCTTCTGTAACCCACCGCAATGTCAACAGCAATCGGAGCCGACGGATTTCCCAAATGGAATGCTGTCTGCCCCGTGATTTCGACTAAAAAGGAATTATTTGCTGCCATACTAAGCGGTATTGCGATACTATGATCAACCCATCGGAAAACGACAGGTCAATCCATGCAAAGGGGATCCTTAATTTAGCGTATAAATCGGATCCCTTTTGAATGGTAGTTTTATTTTTAAAATCGTTTGTTCTGGAAACTATGCTTTTTCGATTGCTTTTTTAGCAACTGTTTGCGGCGTATTCGTTACTCGGAAACCTACTTTCTTAATCGTAAAGTTTCCAAATTGTATGGTATCGCCATCTTTTGACTGTACATTAAAATCGAAGGTGTTTTGTGTGACGTTATAGTAGAACTCTTTAAATTCGATGCTATAGTCTTCTAATTTTTTGTCGCCTTCTTTGCTTGGAGGAAAGCTAACAGTTGCCGTGTCGCCCGATTTGCTTTGAATCCACTCCACAAGCTCGTTTAATTTAATAGAGGTTCCCGGCGCACCATCCTGTTTATCACTAAAATCGATAATCCAGTCGGCTTTTAGGTTTCTTTCAGAAGGAATATTTCCTAGTCGTATACTCACTAAAACAGCGTCTGGCTTTGCTACCGGACCAATCCCAATTTGCCCGTTAATACCCACACTGTATTTGGAAACATCTACTAATCCGCTTATAGTATTCTTGGCGCTATCGAGTGTTCCGTTAACCGCTCTTTTCTCATTCGTACCATCCGACCAGGTTACCTGAATATTATCTGTAGTTTTCCATTCCAATTTCGCAGCCTCTTCTTTAATTGTAATGGTATCCGTTGTTCCTGTCTTAAAACTGTAGTTTCCTAAATCTGTAACGGTAGCCGAAGTTGTAAGGTTTTTGATTGCTGTGATTGTTACTGCCATAAGTATTCGTTTTTTAAGGTTTAATATTTAATGATATAATTTAGAGCCATCCATTTCGGGCGATTTTGTCCCGTATATTCCCCACTTGTAAAAGCCGGTAGTGCGACATAAACGGAATGTGAATGATCTGGAACACTTCCTGTCGTCTGGTTTTTAATATCTGTCCCGTCTGTATCGATCCCGGAGTAACCTCCTGATCCAAAATTTCTTTTATACCAGTTGGGATTAAATCTATGGAAATGCGCCCCGTTTTCCGAGGTACTGAAGGACTGGGCCGGAGGATTGATACTGTGTGTATGCCGGTCGGCTTCACCTTTTCTGCCTACCAGTTCGTTTCCGTTAGACGGATTCGCCCCCATCACAAACGTTTGTCGTAAATCGGGTACATTAAACTGACCGTTACCGCCTCCATAAGTCGTACTGATTACATTAAAAAGGTCATTTTTATCACCATTGGCAGCATAGGATTTTCCGTCGCATAACAACCAGCCTTCCGGTGCTACGTTTCCGGCAAATGCCATGATCGAACCTACCGGTGCTACGCTTCCGGTTTTATCCTTGATTCGTCCTTCCGACTTGATATTTCCGGCGACCTGAAGTTTTTCGTTCGGATTAGTGGTTCCTACGCCCACATTGCCGTTTGGAAGTATTTTTAAAGCGTCATTTTGAGCCAACAAGACCGAAACATTTGCTATCAAAAAAAGAAGAAACAGGATAATGTCTCTTGTAGTAATCTGCTGTCTTTTAGCTGTTTTCATACGCTTTAAAATCGTTCCGTTTTCAAAGGCCGAACCTATAACTTTTTCGCAGATTTTTTATAGGTAAAAATACCTATTCCCGCTGCGAAGGGTATTTTTTAGTAGTCATTTCGGAAAATAAGCGCCCCCTATCCGCATTCGAAAAAGGTCATAAAAAAACCTGTAAATCAAAATTTACAGGTTCTAATTAAAAATAGGTTTTATGATGTACCGACTCTAAAATGAGAATTAGGGCTGATCTATAAATGTAACCGGCTCCAATTATTTTGGCAAATGGGCAATCAATTCGACTTCTAATTTTGCTGTTGGCATATATAATCGTTGTATCTGTACCCATGTCGCTGCCGGAAAGTCGCCTTTGTAGAATCCTTTTCTAACGTAGTTGTATTTTTTCATGGCTTCCATATCGGTGGTATATAGGTTTTCCTTGACCACATTTTCGAATGTGGCGCCATAGCTCGATAACGACGCTTTTAAGGCTTTATAAACAGAAGTAATACCCTCCGGAGTTACCTCGGTTGCGACAGCCCCCGAAATGTATAGCATGTTGTCGACTTTTACAACTTGTGTATAACCCGCAACGGTATCTTGTTTTGTAGCATTATTCCAATGCCATTTTTCTTTTTTGATTTTTGTTTCCTGCGAAAAAGTGGTGCCAAAAACGAACAGCAATGAGAATAGTAGAATATATCGCATACTAATAGGATGTTTTAATATCACAACCAAGATAGCGATTTTAGAATCATATATCGTGTATTCCGATTCTAAAACACGACCAACAATCATATTACTATGTTGTTTAGCCAGAATGCTATAAATATTTTATTTTACTAATGAGTCATTTTCACTGCAAATGCTATAATATGTCCGTCAATATCGGCAAAATAACAAACTTTATCTCCCCAATCGCGCGGTATAATCGGGCGGATCAGTTTTGCACCACTTTGAATAGCATTATGAAGTTCGTGTTCAATATCGGTTCCGTAAAAATATAGTTCGCAACGGGGTATACCATTTCCCAGATCGGGATGCAGTGTTTTGCCCAACAGGATTTTTGCAATTCCATTGTTGGACATCAATCCCAGTTTAAAATTTTCGGCACGTATAAATCCGGGTTTCCTCTCTTATTATCTTTGACTTTTTACTACTTATAATCGTATAAAACGCTGTATAATTCTTTACTCTAAAAACTACGGATTCTATTGGAATAAAATGTATCGTTAAAATGTACCAATTGTCTGGAATTGGTACATTTTAGTCATACTTTTTTAACTGTTTGTATCAACATTAAACATCGAAATCTGTAAGGTATCCACCATAGCCGGATTTAACGATACCAATACCGGTGAAAAACGATCGGAATAGGCAAAATTATAGGCGTCCGACAACGGTTGTAACGTAGCTGCATATTGATTGTAATACGACGAGTTGCTTTGTAAATTACCAAATAAAGACGTATCCGGTAGTGTAAACCATTTGGAGCTCTCCATCGCACCCACTTGTACAGTGTTTATTGTCGTTTCCGAAGCAATGGCGCCAATATTAAATCCGGCTAACAAATCGCCGGTTATCCATCCATAAACATCGTTTGCCGGATTTTGAGCCGCTCCGCCATTAATCGAAAAAGAAGCATTGGCGCCATAAATACCACTTGGACTGATTAAATCACTTTTTTGATACACCATAGTCGTCGTTCCACTAACACTTCCAACGGTTCCGGTTAACGTAACATCGCCAGCTGTATTTATCGAAGCTGCAAAATTATAACTTTGAGCACTTTGCGGCCCGCTTGTCGGTACAACAGGTCCTACCCCGTTAAAATAACCTCCAATCGTAGCAATTGTTCCGTTTCCTAATCCTGGGATGACGTTTCCTAAAGTTGTACCCGGTCCAAAATTCTGGATTAAATAGTCGATATAATTTTCAAAAAGATCATATGGCATAATCGGAACACCTCCAATGGGCGGATATGACGATGGGCCAATAATACGTGCAAAACCGGTTCCGGGTTGCGTAGGTCCTTGTTGAAAGCTTCCCGGAACAACCGCAGCAATCGCATTTTTTAACCCTGATTGTGGCGGTGTGGTAATCGCGCTTAATTGC
Organism: Flavobacterium sp. WV_118_3; assembly: GCF_039778605.1. Taxonomy (NCBI): domain Bacteria; kingdom Pseudomonadati; phylum Bacteroidota; class Flavobacteriia; order Flavobacteriales; family Flavobacteriaceae; genus Flavobacterium; species Flavobacterium sp. WV_118_3. The sequence continues at coordinate 1,949,178 of NZ_CP156060.1, forward strand.
GAATACATCATTTCGGCCGTTTTTCCGGTTTTGACTCCATTATCCACCTGAACGCGGGTTCCGTTTAGGAAAGTTTCTAACTGCATCGGAATACTCCAATAATCAATACTGGTTAAATCGGCTACATCTGCCGGATTACCATTAAAGGTCAATTCCATTTTATCATAGCGCAGAAAGAAATTGGCATCGGTACTATTTTGAGCGGGTTCATATCCGGCTTTCAAAACGGACCACGTCTGACCATAAGCGACATAAATCCGGCCACTGAAATTTGAAATGGTGATGCCATTACTTAAATCCGTTAAAGGATACCAATTTCCGGAGCCTTTTGCTTGATTTAAAGGTTGTATTTGCAGTTCCAATGGTTCTGCATTAAAAGGAGACGGGTAACTGATGCTAAATGGAGCGGTAGTACTTCCGGATACAAATCCGATGGACACCAGGTTATCCGATAACCCGCTGTTGTTCTTAAATTTTACTGTTAATGTTGCCATAGTATTACTTTTTTAAATTGATAAACGGTGTTCTTTGTTTTATAAAAGTAGATGTATCTGCTTTTGTGATTTAAAAAAATGGAACGAAACAGTACTTTTTGGGCATAAGATTCCTAATGCGGAGTATTAATTACAACGCTTTTACAACAGGCAAAAAGGGCTAAGGAATAAATCGGTGGAATAAGTCCGAAAATTACTTTAAAATATAGCGTTGCATAATACTGTCTTTGTATTTATCGCTGAGTATTACTTTATGATCGCCTTTTAACAGTACCAAATTGTCTATCGGAATGATCTCGGTTATCTTTTTTGTATTTACGATAAAATTGCGATGCGTTCTGCAAAAAATATGGCTGTCGAATAACTCCAAAATCTTGGTTAAGGAGATCAGAATGACAAAATTTTCGGTTTCGGTTATAATGCTACAGTATTTTTCTTCAACTTCAATATAGATAATATCACTGATTTCCACTTTTTTAAGCGATTTTCCCTTTTTTATAAATAAATAATCCTGACTGACAACTGTGTTTTCTTCTTCCCCGAGAAACACCTCGTGTTGATTGTAGAATTTTTCAACTGCCAGTTCAAGAGCATATAAAAGTTCCAGCTCATTAAACGGTTTTATCAGATAACTGAATGGATTGGTCAGTTTTGCCCGTTCAAATATTTGGCGGTCGGTCGAGCTCGTCAAAAAAACAAAAGGCTTCGCAGCATTGGGAACAACACTGATGTTTTCGGCAAAAGCAAGTCCGTCGGGTAAACCATTTAAAAAAATATCGATGATAACGATATCGACTTTATGATTGTAAAAAAGCGTCAAAGCCTCTTTATGATTGGCTGCTATACCGGTGATGGTATAATTGTGGGCTTTTAATACTTTGATCAACGCCTCACTCTCGGCAGGTGTATCTTCAATAATAAGGATGTTTACATTATCCATTGGGTTGCTTTTTAATCAAAGATACAATGATTTTGGTTCCCTTTCCAACTTCGCTTTTCAGGTCTAATTTCCCTCCGTTTTTTTGAAGCAACGATTTACACAATTGCATTCCCAAACCTGTACCGGCTATGGCTTCATTATCGGTTTTCGACAGCAGTCTTGTTTCTTGTAAAAGGGCTGTTTGTAAGGCCGTACTCATGCCAATTCCGTTATCTTCGATTAATAAAGTACAATATTTTTCATCGGTATTTTGAGTATACATTTTGATAATTCCGTTTTCTTTTGAAAACTTGATAGCGTTGTCGATAAAATTCCGAAGTATTATTTTTAACGATTCCTGATCGGCGCAAACAATGTCATTCCTGGAAATTGTATTTTCAAAAACAAGATTTTTTTCAAGCATTAACGGCCGATAATTATAAACCATTTGTTCGACACAATGATACAATCGGATAGTGGTTATTTCAAAATACGATTGCTTGGTTTGCAATAACGCCCAATGCAATAAATTATCTAATAAATTGTACGTACTATTTGCAATGGCACTATTGCGTTGTAACAACGAATCCAGTTCGTCCAGGTTTTTGGCGGCTACATTTTCCAGTAACTTGGCATTACTGATTTTCATGGCATTCACAGCAGAACGCAGGTCATGACTCACAATAGAAAATAGTTTATCTTTTGTGGCATTGAGCTCGGAAAGCGCTTCTTTTTGTGCCAATATGATTTTGTTCTTTTTTGTTTTTTCCCTGTAGAAATAAACCGCTGTTCCCAATAATACGAATAATACTATCGCGGAATATAACAGTCCGTTTCGCTCGGCTATTTTAATTTTATTTTCCGCCTTTAGCAGACTTACCTCCTTTTGTTTTTGTTTTACGGTAAATTGCTTTTCGAGTTCGGCAACTTCCCACACTTTATTCTGATCGTTTAACGAATCTTTCCACTGTTCGTATTCTTTTCTATAGGTTAGCGCTTTGGCATAATCGTTACGATTTTCTTCGACTACAGCCATATTTAAGGCTGCATTTTGTTTTAGCTGGTAATTTTTTACTTTTTTCGAGAGCTGATAGGCTTTTTCAAAATAAGGTATCGCCAGTTTGTCTTTATATTGATCATAATACAATGTGGCCATGTCGCCATAAGTTCCGACTAAAGCAACAGTATCGTTTTGCGCTTCTTCCAATTGTAATCCTTCCCGTAAATAGCGCTCAGCGGTATCGTATTTTTCCAAATGCAAATAGCACAAACCCAGATTGTGTTTTACACTGCTTTTTTTGATCCCCAAAAGCAAACTGGGATGGAGTTGTTCTATTTCGGTAAAGTATTTGATGGCTTCATTAAATCTTTTTTCTTCTAAAGCGATTTCGCCTAGAAACATTTGGATATGATTGTGGAATGGAAAGTCGGTTGTAATGAGTTGAAACTCTTTTTTACTTTCTTTAAATAGTTTTTTCTCTTTAAAACCGAAACCTCTAAAAAAGTGGCAAAAGTTTTGAATTTCTTTACTTTTCTTGCCTACACTTAACTGTTTCATCGTGTAAACAAAACAGGAGTCCCATTCTTTTTGTAAAAAAAAATGCTGTGCTTTTGTAAAATCGGGATTCCCAACGATCGTTTTGCTTTTGGTTATAATTTCCTTTTCAAAAGGGGTATAGTTTTGTTGCGCTGAGTTTGATTGGGAATAAAGCAAAAAACTAAAAATTACGATTCTAAAAACGGCTTTCATCTACTGATTTTTACAGCAATTTAGTTAAAAAAACAGCGCCATTTTGACGCTGCTTTTTAACCATTCGCAATTATACACCCGATTGTACCGTTGTAACCGTACCCCGGGAACCTACCGGATCTTCGTCCCATAAAAAAGTAACGATTTCTTGTAGCGCTAAAAGGTTGGGTACTGGTAAACCTTTTGGTAAAGTCGCGTTTGGAATATAACCTTTGGGATCGGCTATAAAATTCACTTGAAAGATATTAAACGTCGCACACGGTTCCGGAACAATATCATAGCATACGTAAAAATTAGCATAAGGCACCTGATCGTTAGTATAGCTAAAATCCTGTATAACTTTTAATTCATCGCCTTTAATCGCGGTATTCTTACTAATAAAAACAACGATACTGATCTCTAATTCGTTATTCTTGTTTACTGTCGCCTGAGAAATGGGTGGCAAGGGTTTGTCATGTCTTGGATTTGGGAAATCGATTTGCGTCTCTAAGCGGTTCACTTTAACGCCGGTTATTGCGATACCAGCCGGTTTTACTTTCTGTTCGCACGTAGGATTTTCTTGTTTTGTTGTGTTCATAATTATTGTATTTGGGGTTAATTTTATTTAAAAACAATGCCGCTTTATATATAGCATTATGCGAAATTATTTTTATTATGGTAAATGAAGTAACGTAAAAACACGTATTATTTTATTTTCCAAAAATTAACTTTCTTTGTGATATCGTGCTGTTTAATATGGATAATAGCGCCCATTCGCCTTTATTTCAGGATGCTTTTATATTTCGGAACTACCCGATGTATCTGCTGAAAAAACGTCCTAAAGGGTTATTTTTTTTATACTTTATACCTACTAACTCATAACCTACGCTCGTTTTCACGTAAATACTGCATCGCTTCCCGAACCGTTTCTAAGGTATTCTTAGGACTAAATCCCAGTTCGGTTCGCGCTTTGGTGATATCGAAGTTTTGCTGTAATCCCGAAAACATTGCGATGTCTTTTGTAGTGATAACGGGTGCTTTTCCCCTTATCGCACTGGTCGTTTCCATCAGCCAGGCAACCGTATATAAAATGGGTTTCGGAACCGCCATCGGAAGTTTCAAACCCAATTCCGGAAACAATTCCTGTGCAATTCGCGTCGTTTCTTTTATCGAGGTACATTGTTCGTTCGCCAGAATATAGCGTTCACCATTACGTCCTTTTGTTGCGGCTAAGTAACACCCTTCGGCCACATCGTTGACATCTATCCAGTTTAGGGTTATATTGGTTTCGACCGGAATTTGTTTTTTTAAAATCAGGCTAATGATGTTGTACGAGACATTGAGCGGTGCAAAAGCAACACCACCTATCATCGCCGACGGTAACACCGCCACCAATTCAATTTGATGCTTTTTAGCCAATTCGAACGCCAATTTTTCGCCATCGTTTTTGGAATTGTAATACATATCCCGACGATCGGTGTTATAGCCATTGCTTTCTTTCGTAGGAAGCTGTCGGTAGTCTAACGCAGCGATCGAACTTACGTAAACAATCCGTTTCACTCCGGCTTCGGCAGCGGCTTCTATGGTGTTTCGGGTGCCTTCCATATTCACGTCGTAAATTTCTTTCTTCGGATCTTTCGCCCATAATTTAAACGAAGCACCCACGGCATAAAACGTATGCACACCTTGTAAGGCTTTTACAAACGAGGCTTTGTCGGTAATATCGGCCTCCACGACTTCGCAATTCAAACCGACAAAAGGTTCTTTATTGTTCGTATTTCGCACGGTAGCGCGTACGGGGATTCCTTTAGCGAGTAGTAATCGTACCAGATTATTCCCTAAATGTCCGTTTGCACCCGATACAAGTGCCAATTGATGCTGTTCCATTTTTGTTGGTTTTAAATGATACGGCAAAGTTCTGCCTTACGCATTCAAAACCACTTCACAAATGTTACCTAATGATTTGTTTGCGGATACGGCTTAAACTTTTTGGATTCATTCCTAAATAAGAAGCGATATATTGTACCGGAACATGATGCACAATTTCCGGCTGAGTCGCGATAAGTTTTTTATAACGCTGTTCGGCTGTGAGTGTTGCCAGTTCTTTCGAACGGTTTTCGTTATACGATAAGGATTGCTGAAAAACCAGAATGCTAAAATCTTTAAATACCGGGCTTTTAAGGATAAGACTATCCAGATCGGCTTTGGTAATGCGCAATAGTTCACAATCGGTTATGCATTCCAGATTTTCGTCCGATATCGTTTGGTTGCTAAAATGCGTATACGAAGTGATAAACCCGGGCGGACAATTGATGTGCGTGGTGACCTCATCTCCTTTATCGTTATAATAAAACAAACGTACAAAGCCCGAAACCACAAAATACAGGTATTCCGGTACCTTTCCTTTTTCTTCTATGATCTGATTTTTAGATACCGATACGGACGACAAATAATGCCGGCACAAGGCTCCATCTTCAGCGCTGAGGGGCATGTTTTGAGAAATAAGTTGCAATAACGATTCGTACATACGGTCTTTTGTGTTCTATGATTCCCACAAATTTAGATGACTGGCGCGGAATTAAAAAGTAAAAAACGATGCTTTTAACAGCTGACAGGTTTTCGAAACCCGTCAGCTGTGCTGTGTGGGTTTACTGCGGATCTGTTGCGGATATACGTACCACGCTATTTTTAAGTAGTACAAGCGATAAAACGAGGTATCTTTCCGGGGACCAACGGTTATGATAAGCTTGCGATATGCGCAGCTTATCTTTACTTTCATTCTGGTTTTAAACCCGGTATTCTGAAGTTATTTACCGGACAATCGGATCTCGGGATAGTAAATATACCGACCGTAAGCACGCGGGAAGGCTTTTCCGTATACCGAAACACGGCGTACCGGAAGTTTTTTTGTTTGTTACGGTTGCTGGTTGGTGCCGAATTTTTCATAGTCTGGCGTTTTAAAATATAAAACTCATCTTATATATTTCGCTATTTTAGCACTCCTGTAATTATCCTATCCTTTTTTAAGTGCTATTATAGAACCATATTTTTAATTATATTTATACCGACAATTTTAAAAACCATGAGTATGTCACATTTCGATACGCCAGACAAAAAAGTACACCAGGGAAGAAACATCAAACGTTTCCGCGAAATGCTAGGTATCAAACAGGAAGCTTTGGCCTACGAACTTGGTGACGACTGGAACCAAAAAAAAGTGTCGTTACTGGAACAAAGAGAAACGATCGAAACTAATATACTAACACAGGTAGCCGCAATTCTAAAAGTACCGGTAGAAGCTATTGAAAATCTTGATGAAGATAAAGCTATAAATATTATTGCCAGTACGTTTAATGATAATGCGTTTAACTATGGAACCATAACATTTCACCCTATCGATAAATTAGTCCAACTCCACGAAGAAAAGATTGCCTTATACGAGCGAATGCTAAAAGAAAAGGACGATATGATGGCGCGGCTGGAAAAGCTAATTGAAAAAAAATAAAATAACGATATCAAATTATACCGTTACCAAAACACCTGACAGGTTTTCGAAACCTGTCAGGTGTTTTCGTCTATGGGGTTGTATCTATTCTATTTTTGTATGCTTTATCGTATTAAAAATAAAAATAGTGTCCTGTAAAACAATCCTGTAGTAAATTTCGTTTATTTGTTAAATCAATCAATCACAAACGAACAATTAACAATGAAACGTACTTTATCAACTATTGCCCTACTGGTATTTACTTTCGGGGGCATGATCCTCCCGGCATCGGCACAAACAAAATCAAATAGTAAAGACGAAATTTCCAAAGTAGAATCCGGATTAATGCCGGCTGTTCGCTTTAAAGGCGAACCGCTTTGGACCTTAGAATCCCGGATGAAACATTACGCTATTCCCGGAATGAGTATTGCCGTGATCAAAAATTCGAAAGTGATCTGGAGCAAATCGTATGGCTTTGCCGATGTCGAATCCAAAACCCCGGTCGAATCCAAAACCTTATTTCAGGCAGCTTCTATAAGCAAACCGGTTAGTGCTTATGCCGCATTAAAAACCGTTGCATCCGGAAAGCTTAATCCCGATGCCGACGTCAATTCGTATTTAAAATCGTGGAAAATTCCGGAAAATGAATTTACTAAAGAAAAGAAAGTCAGCCTTAAAAATATTCTCAGTCATACCGCTGGCTTAACAGGACATGGCTTTGCCGGATATGAAGCCGGACAGCCTTTGCCATCGGTTCATCAGATTCTAAACGGACAAAAACCGGCTAATTCACAGGCTGTAGTAGTGGATAAACTTCCCGGTATATCATTTCGATACTCCGGTGGTGGATATACCATTATGCAACAACTCCTTATGGATCTTGAAGATAAGGACTTCGCTTCCATTATGACCGAAAAAGTACTTACTCCTCTGGAAATGAAAAACAGTACTTTTGTACAACCATTGCCAGCAGCACAGGCACCGTTTGCCGCTACAGCTTATAGTGTCGATGGAGCCAGAGTACCGGGAAAATATCATACCTATCCCGAGCAGGCCGCAGCCGGTTTATGGACTACCGCTGAAGATCTGGCAAAGTTTGTCATCGACATTCAAAATACCGTGAATCATAAAAGTACGCATGTTCTTTCTCAAAAAATGGCCGAGGCATTTACAACTCCTTTTATCGAGTCGTTTATCGGATTGGGGATTTTTCTGGAAAACAAAAACGGACAGGTTTACTTTAGCCATGGCGGTTGGAATGAAGGTTTTTCCAGTAAATTCGTAGGTAACAAAACCAGCGGCGACGGAATTGTAGTGTTAACCAATACCAATAAACCGGAATTTATAGAAGAATTAATCCGGTCTGTTGCTTCGGTATACCAATGGCCGGATTATATAGCTCCTGCTCTTACCATTTTACCGTTAACCCAACAGGATTTTAATAATACGGGACGTTACCAATCAAACAAATACGGATTTTATAAAGTTTATAGTGAAAACGGAAAATTAATGTTGATCAACAACATAGAACGTCCGGTAGCACTCTTTAAAATATCCGAAAACACCTATGCGCTTCGTGACGCGCCTTTTAACGTAAAAATTACAGGCAATACAAAAACGGGAACAAAAGAACTTACATTGGTTTTTCCGGATGAACCGGCCCGTCCGGGAAATCCGCAGCTAAAAAACGATGAAAAAGTACCTTTAGAACTACTTTTGGAAGATTCGTTTGAAAAAGGTCTGAAGGCTTATCAAAATGCAAAATCCGAAGATCCCAACCATCAGTCTCTTTCCGAAGATTATCTAAACCGTTTGGGCTATAGCTTGCTGAGTCAAAAAGATTTTACAAAAGCAATCGCTATTTTCCGTGTCAATACACTATTGTATCCCAACAGTGGAAATGTGTACGACAGTCTGGGGGAAGCCTATATGAATACCGGGGAAAAAGACAAAGCAAAACAAAACTATCAAAAGGCGTTGGAGTTAGATCCGAAAAACGAAAACGCTGCCCAAATTTTAAAAACATTATAAAAAGATAGCATCGTTTACTAAATAACTTTTGTATAAAATAACCTGAGGCCTGTATAAAATAAGCCTTTTATATCAACAACAATCCAAGTATCTGAATCATGGATCATCTGAGATACTAGTTTGTATAAAAATATATCTTTATTCTAAAATCTGTCAACCTATTTTAGGGCGACTCATAATTCTATTTTAGAAAAAAAAGATTCCAGTAAAAGGGCTTTACTCAGCGATTCCAATTGTTTTTCACTGCCGTGAATCTCCCAAATCAGGGTAATTGTGTCTAATTCTTTTTGTTGTGTGATCAACCTTGATTTGACACCATACTTTAAAAAGAGTTCGGTACATCGGACAAAACCATCGTCCTTTTTATCGAATGTAATATGCAGTGTCCGGTACTGATTGATTCGGTCGATTTTATTTTGCAGATAGGTCAACGTAGTGAGTACCAATAATATTAATCCGCCGCCACAAGCCGAAATCAGATAATATCCTGCACCTATTGCCATACTGATGGCTGCTACCGCCCATATCGTAGCGGCAGTTGTAATACCGTTTATATGATTGTCGGCTCTAAAAATAACACCAGCACACAAAAATCCCAATCCGGTTACGATATTGGAGGCAATCCGATCCGGATTACCTTCTCCTCCTATCCAAATGGACATAACGGTAAAAAAACAGGCTCCTATTGAAATCAGTATTGTAGTTCGGAACCCAGCTGCTTTTCCTCTGTATTCCCGTTCGGCTCCAATAATAGCGCCCCAAATAACAGCTATAAAAAAACGCAGCATTATTTCCATTTCTATTGCCATACCGTATTGCTTTTTAGACTATTATAAATATATCTATTTTTTTAATCATTTACACCCGACCGGTTTTAAAAACCGGTCGGGTGTAAAACAATTCCAACCAATAAAAAAGGGAATACAATTTTGTATTCCCTTTTATAGTACTTACTGTTCATAATCTACTTCCAATGTTTCCTTAGCTTAAAAGCCAAAAACAGAAATAACAATAATAATAGTAATTGACCTGTCAAAAATCCCATCCCGTAATTCGTCAGGAGGCTATAATCAAAGATTAGAATTTTCACCACTTTGATAAAAAGAATTACAACAAGCAGTAATGCAATATAAAATATTATTTTTTTCATTTTCGACACTTTCAAAAGCTTATAAACAATTGAAAAACAGTATTATTTAGTAACTGTAGTTACAGTTGGTGTATAAATTCCAAAAGTAATCGCAGAGATAAGACCATTAACAAATGATTGTTTTGTAGTAACAGTATAATCCTGAGCACCACCTGCCATTTGTTTTGAATCGGAAACTCCAACTGGAGCTAATCCATAAATAACATAGTGATTCCATTTTGTTGTCTGTTGGTTTCCTTGAGCTCCTTTACCTACAACACTAGTGTAAGTATAACAAGAAGTTAATAACATTGATGCAGCAAATGCAACCGATAAAGCTCTGAATGCTTTTTTCATACGTTTTAATTTAAAAAGGTTATTACTAAATACTTAATTTGTTCGGAACCCGATTCTGCTATTTCAATTGCCATTGAAATACCTTATTCCCATAAATTTTCCATGCTGATTTACGAGGCTGCAAACATATCATTTTATAATTATTAAATTCATTTTTTTCTTACAAAAAAGCAGCTAAATCATCTGAAACAGAATAAAAGAACTAAAAGAATATCATTGAAGAGAATTTTAACATTTAATCCCTTTTTATAACACCAGCAAAAGTAAAAATTACAGAAAACACCTTGACATTTTAAACAAAGTAATTTGACATTTTAAACAAAATGACAGTACTCTTAACCCTATAATTTTGTCCTATAACTTTTAATATTAAAAAAGATGAGACAGAACAATTATCAGGGCGCATTACAACAACCCATTGGTTCCGGATTTAGCGCAACAGCAACGACAAATGAAGTGATCAAAGGAATTGACCTTCGTGGAAAAAACATAATTGTTACCGGTGGTAATACCGGTATCGGACTTGAAACAACTAAAACACTTGCCAATGCAGGTGCAACAGTGATCGTTGCCGCAAGAGATATCGAAAAAGCAAAGAAAAATCTTGACGGTATCAAAAATGTCGAACTGGAAGTAATGGATGTTATGAATCCGGATTCGATTACCGCTTTTTCCAAAAAATTTCTGGCGTCCAACAGACCTTTACATACCCTTATTAACAATGCCGGAATTATGTGGGTACCTTTGCGTAGAGACAGTCGCGGATTCGAATCGCAACTGGCTACCAATTATCTGGGACAATTTCATCTAACCGCGATGTTATTTCCAGCCTTAAAAAAGGCTAACGGTGCGCGGGTAATTAATGTGTCTTCCTTAGGACATCAAATGGCTCCTTTTAATTTTGAAGATCCGAATTTCCTTCACCGGGAATACGAAAGCTTACAAGCCTACGGGCAATCCAAAACGGCCGGTAACTTATTTGCAATGGAACTCGACAACCGTGCCAAGGCCTTTAATGTCCGTGCTTATTCGTTACATCCCGGTTCCATTGGCGGTACGGAATTAGGTCGGGAAGCTTCATTGGAATTATTTCAAAAAATGGGATTCCTGGACGAAAACGGTGCCATGCTACCGGAAGTAGCCGCACGATTAAAAAACATTCCACAAGGTGCCGCGACAACAGTATGGTGTGCCACAAGTCCGTTATTGGATACGATTGGCGGCGTGTATTGCGAAGATACCGATATCGCACCATTGGCCAACGAAGCCAGTGTCGGATCTTATGGTGTGGAATTGTATTCATTAGATGAGTCAAATGCTAAAAAACTATGGGATTTAAGTGAACAGCTAACCGGTGTAAACTTTTCAATTCTCTAAAAAATGAAACCTCTTAACGGAAAAATCGCTGTTATCACGGGTGGTAATAGTGGAATCGGGTATGCTACGGCAAAAGAACTCCAGGAAAACGGCGCAACGGTCATTATCACAGGGCGCCGAAAAGAAGCTATTGAAAAAGCAGCTTTGGAATTAGGTGTTACTGCTTTGGTCGCCGATCAGTCTAATCTTGACGACATTGCGAATTTAGTAACCACTGTTAGTGAGCGGTTTGGTAAAATAGATATGTTGCTGATCAATGCCGGAATAACAAGTATGGCCGCTATAGAAACGACCACCGAAAGTATGTTCGATTCCATAATGAATGTCAATTTTAAAGGTGCTTTTTTTACTTTAAGCCGGTTTATTCCTTTTCTGAATGAGGCCACATCAGTTGTATTTTTATCCTCAACTTCTGCAACCCTATCACCTCCTAATGCTTCGGTTTATGCCGCGAGCAAGGCTGCGCTGAATGCTTTTATGAAAATCGCGGCTCTTGAATTGGCCTCAAGAAAAATAAGAGTGAGTGCGGTGAGCCCGGGACCGGTAGCCACCGAAATTATGGATAAACCAGGACTGGATAAAAATATCGAAACACAAATGATAAACAGTATTCCGTTGGCCCGTTTCGGTAAGCCCCAGGAAGTCGCACGTTTAATCACCTATCTGTTGAGTGACGAAGCTTTGTTTATTACCGGTTCTGCATTTTTAATCGATGGCGGACAATCGATTTAAGTTACTTGCTTAAAAAGCCTGTTTAGATCAGACAGGCTTTTTATTCTTTTAAAACATTTTGACATTTTAAACAAAGTTATTCCTATAATACGCAGTACTTTTGTAGTGATCAGCGTTTTATAAAAAACTATTTTATACTATCTTATGGAATATCAGGCGAAATACATCACTCCGGACATCAAACTTTCCAGTTATGATGATAAATTATTCAAATCGGATATTATGTTTGACGAACATATGTTGATCTGGTTTATTTCCGGGGAAACAAAAATCATTCAGGCCGATAGTACTTTCTTTTTTAAAACCGGAGATATTTTTCTGATTCCCAGAAATCAATTGGCTACCATAATCAATTATCCTAAAAATGGTCAGCCGCACAAAACAGTAGTGATGCATTTGACTATAGAACGACTAAAAAAGTTCTATGAAAAAATAGATATCCCCAAAAAATTGTTTTCCCAACATAAAATATATCATTTTAATACGCATCCCTTATTAGAAAGTTGTCTATCGTCTCTGATCCCTTATTTTGAATTAGAAGGTAATTTTCCGGAGCATATCGCTTCCCTAAAAATCACCGAAGCTATCAGTATTTTAAGAGAAATTGATTCCAACATTGATACGATTCTGGCTAATTTCGATGAACCGGGTAAAGTAGATCTGATTCATTTTATGGAACGTAATTTTATGTTTAATATGCCCCTGGAAAAACTGGGCTATCTTACCGGTCGCAGTCTTTCCACTTTTAATCGGGATTTTAAAAGGCTGTTTAACACTACTCCACAAAAATGGTTGACAAAAAAAAGACTGGAGTTGGCCTATTATCAGCTTACCGAAAAAAGGAAAAAACCAATTGAAATTTATCTTGAAGTTGGTTTTGAAGATCTTTCGCATTTCTCTTTTGCCTTTAAAAAACAATTTGGAATAGCGCCAACTGCATTATTAAAATAAGTGCATTTTTTTTGTATCGTTCCATCCATTACACAACCATATAAAAATCAAATAGTTTAACTTAAAAAACAACTATTTTAGTATTCTTAATTTTTCAAATGCTTACTAATGATTCAAATGTAATTGTTCTAATTCTTCCATTGTCATTGTGCTTTGTTTTAATCGGAACGCCGATCGGTCACCGACTTTTTGTAGTCGGGCTTTCTTCATATCACCGATTGCTTTTGCAACGGCAACGCCCAACTCCCGCCATTCCTTTGGTGTCACCCAATGGTCAAAACCGGCTTTACTATAGGTTGTTTCCAGCGTAATTGCTGTAACTTTTTCTTTCCGATTGTACCAAAACCAGGTTTCCGGAAAATACGAATTCAGGAATCCTTTACCGCCTTCCAAAGGTGGTGGTTCTATTCGTCCTTCATAATGTTTGGCTACCGATTGTATAAAAGCAATCTGATTGCTCCATAATTGCTGTTCCTCTTGAGTATAGCCGCTTCCCGACCCGAAATGTGGAAAGAAAAAAGCATTTGTTTCAGGTTTGCTATTGGATGAATGCAGATTTAAGGCCAAAACTACCGGATCGTTTTTATCAATAAGCAATGGAGCCATAGCACCCCGGTTTAAAAAACGGTTTTCTATCGGAGCCACATCCTTTAAAAATAAAGGATTCGCGGTTTTATCAAATTCCCATTGATTTTCCAGATTAATGCTGGATGCATTGGTTCGGTAATTTCCCAACAGTATCCCATCAGCATTGTGCATCGGGACAATTTTAAAAATATAGTTGGTTCGTAACGCATGCCCAATTGCATCATCCGATACTACTGTATTTATTAGCCCTTCAAGCAGATAGGAACTCCCAACTTCAGCGGAATGAGTACGGGCATGAATCCAGATATGCTTTTTAGCCGAATGTCTGGTCTTATCTTCTATTGTAATCAGGTCGATCGGAAAGGATTTATCCGGCGATTTCCCCAGTGATCGTATGGATATAAAAGGATTTGACACAATCGTATTCCGATACTCCAGATAGTCTTTTGTCGTATACGGAAATGTCCGTGCGATCCATACTGTACTGTGTTCCCCTGGAACAGCAACTTCTATTGTTGTATTGTTAATTTGCTTTACAGAAGCTTCCGGAAAATGTTTCCAGTCTGTTCCATTTAACGAATATACCGGTACAAAATAATACGGAAATCCGAGTCTGGTAAATTGCAACTGGACACCATCTGCTCCGATTCCGCTTACCTTTACGTTGAACCATGTCCGGAATGAATCCGGTAAGGAAGTGTCGTTATTGTCATCTTTAAGACTTAATGACCAAAGATTATCCTTTAGCTTTGAAATCGTTCCAATACTTCCCGATTCAAAATCGGTACTAAACGTAAGACCGTCATCCGTATCTTTATTTTCTTTTCCGGAATTACAGGAATCACCTAAAAACAGGCTTAACAAGACCAATGGCAGATAGTAGGCTTTCATATTTAAAAAAGAGTCAATCGTTGAATGGATTATATTTTGATAGTAAAATGACTTGACTTCCGGAAAATCAAAATTCCCTTCCGATAAAACGAATATATCTTTTTTAAGTTTACCTTATTGAACATTGATTTTTATTGACTTGAATTGTCTCTAATTGACATTTATAATCCTGAAAAAGTATCTTTAATAAACTTAAAAAGGGGCTGTCTTAAGGAATAAGACAGCCCCTTTTTTGTTGTATAAAAACCGATTATTCTTCTTTTTTAAACGTAAAATTGCCTCCTTTTTGTTTTAAGACCATACTTTTTTCCGTTGGATTAAACTCCAGCATTAATCCGGCTTTATCAAACCGGAACTGGTCTTTTGCTGACGCTTCCAATGCAATTGCCGGCTGACCAGGTGTTTGTAATTGTAATACGCCATTTTCCGTAGCTATCGTCATTTTTACCGGAATTTCGGCAGACGAATAGGTTCCCAGATATTGCGCCAAAACTTCCGGGCTAACGGAATAGCTTGTAAATTCCGGAATATCATACGGCTGGTTGAAAATCGCACTTAAAATCGTTAATGCAATCGCATTTCCACTGTAATTTGACCCGTTTGATGTCATCGCAAAAGAGATATCACCATCCCTAAAATAGGTAAAAGTACCGTTAAAGCCATCGATATTTCCGGCATGACCATAGCCGATTTTATCATCAAACGGCATTTTAAAAAGGCCGCGTCCATAATTGTCTTCAATTGTTTTCATTGCATCCAGACTTTCCTTTTTAAGTAATTTCCCTTTAAAAAGTCCTTCGCTAAACAATACTAAATCACCCGGAGTCGATACCATTCCACCCGCACCCATCGGAATGGACATATCCGTTTCCGGTTCGACTTTCCAGGTTTCGGAAAATCTATACGACTTGGATTCGTTATTTTCGGTATTGATCTTTCCTCCAAAAAAGGTGTTTTTTAAGCCCAATGGTTTCGCAATATGGGTTTGTACCAATTCCGAATACGGTTTTTTAAAGGTTTTTTCCAAAATATACGTCAACAATACATAATTGGAATTGCAATATTTCCCTTTACTTCCCGGTTCGAAATCACTTCCTCCTTTGGCGATAAGGGCAACCATTTCACGTGCTGTCATTGGTTTGGTATTCCAGTCTTCATAATCATCATCTCTGGTAAAATCATGAATTCCGCTATGGTGATTTAACAGTTGACTGATCGTAATTTTATTTGCATTGGCAATCGTTGGAAAAAATTTTTCAATGGTTTGATTCAGGCTTAACTTTTTGTTTTCGATAGCTTTAAAAAGCAATACCGATGTAAAGGTTTTCGAGATCGATCCAATACGGTATTTTGTATTTTCGTTTGCCTTGCGGTTGTGATCTACATCGGCATATCCAACCGATTTGGCATAAATTGGCTGACCGTTTTGAGAGATCGCCAGGCTTCCCATAAATTTATTATGGGTTTCGAGTGTTTTAAAATACAAATCCAGTTTTTGAGTGTCGATCTTTTGTGCCCATCCCAATGTCGTAACCAAAAAGGCTAGTAAACAGCCCTTTATTTCTTTTTTTATAGTCATTTATGTTGAGGCGTTTAAGGTTCTTTTTAATCGGAGTAATAAGGTGATCATAAAATAGAAAAGCACCGTCAAAACCAGCATCAATGGAATAAACCAATTGCCTAACTTTTCATATTCCAAATGCGTCACACCATAGCTTCGGTAGTAGCCCAAAATACAAATGTCATTTGCACGGTAGAAGAAACCTACGTTTTCCGGATCAAACAGTTTGGCACCGATCAGGAATAAAAAACCGAACAAAAGCAGGTATAAAACCGCAAAAATGATATAGGAAATTCCGTTTCCAATGTTTAGTACCAGGGCTTTGATCACCTGAATCGGATTAAACGTACGGGTCGCCTCATCCAGTTTTTTCTCGGCTACCAATGGTTTTAAAAAGACTTCCGGTTGTCCTAGTTTTTCCAGAATATCCAGTAAATGGGCTACCTCTTCTTTTCCGGAATCCGGATTCGACATCAGACTTTCGTAAATATGACTGTTGATTTCCAGTAAAATCTCCTGTTGATTGGCTGCATTCAGTGTTTTAATCGCCTGTTGAATCCGTGTGATATAATCCAGGTAAATTCGTTTCGAATTCGGTTCCCGGAAAGCTATTTCTTTAAATTTCATATTGCATTTATCGTTGTATTGAGACTGTCCCAATAGGTTTTCATTTCGTTTACAGTATGTAATCCCAAAGTACTAATGGTGTAATATTTCCTTGGAATACCCGATTCCTGTTCCACCCATTTTGAGGCTACCAGTTCTTCTTTTTTTAATCGGTTCATCAACGGGTATAGCGTCCCTTCCGCGATGTCGATTTGCGTTCGTTTTTTAATCTCATTGATTAAATCATACCCGTAGTATTCTTTTCCATCTTTTAGAATACTAAGCACCAAAAATGACAATGTGCCTTTTTTGAGTTGCGAGATCCATTTGGTTGTAAAATCTTCGTTCATGGGACAAATATAAAAACAAAATACATAGTATTACAAAGTATATAGTTAAAAAATATATTAGTTTAAAAAAAGTATTAAAAATCAATGCCTTAAAAACAGAACAATCCTTATTTTTGATTTTTTAATGGAATAAAAAACTCCGAAAGCACTATACTTTCGGAGTTTTAAAATACTATTTTGGTCTTTTATTTTATTCGGATGTTATGTGTTTCGAGTACCTTTTTTGCATTATCATTATCCGGGTTTAATTTTAATGATTTTTGATAAGCCTGAAGCGCCTTTTTTGTCGCACCGGTTTGTAGTAATATTTCGCCGTAGCTGTCGAACGTATTAAAACCTTTCGGATACAATTCGGTGTTTAGTTTTAAAATTTTCAGGGCTTCGTTCGTTTTTCCCGATTCCAATAATTCATATCCGAAACTATTGATCCTTTCCTCACTAACATCGTATTCCGATTGTTTCCCTTTGGCGACTTCCGATTTGAGTAATTGAATGATCGGATCAATCGCTTTTTGTTCGTTATAATAGGCCGAAACCGATTTTAAATTCATCGCCCGTTCTTTCGCTTCCTGTTCGGCAAGCGTTTCTACGCTATAGTATTTTCGCTGTTCGTCGGTTATCTGCGTCGGATCGATTTTATAACGTTCCCACCGTCCGTTAGTTCTGTTTTTAACGAATTGTGTTCCGTAAATCTGTGGTTTTCCTCTTCGCATTAAATCCCGGTCGACTGCCGCCGCATACCACCATTTATTCAGTGTTTCGTCCAATTGTATGGCTTTTTCAAAACTTTTGACCGCCATAGCCGAATCGATCGAGTCACTGCCGTGCTGAAATACAATCCCCGCATTGAGATAGTCTTTCGCGGTTTTTACCCGGTCTTCTTTAAACAATTGTGCGGTTCGTTCGCGTCTTGTTTTGTCTTCTTTATTTAAAATCGTCCAGTCAATATTCGGTTGCTTTCTGGCATTTTGATCATCATCGGCCATTTTTTGAAGTTCCGGGTTGTCTGTTGTTTGTGAAAAGGTTGTAGCCGATAGCAATAGTATCGTTATTGTTTGAAGAAAGTTTGGCTTTGTCATATTTTTGGTTTGTATATAGGGTTTGGAATAACAAGATTACTTTTTTTTTAAAAACCGAAAACTTGTAAAAATGAGACATCCTGTTATTTTGTGAAATACCAAAAAGTATCGGCCGAGCCTAACCGGGTTCCTTTATTAAAAAACTGTTTAGGCGAATGATGGTAAATTTTTCAAAGGTTTTATTCAAATGCGCCTGATCACTAAAATTATATTCGTATGCCAGTTCCGTAAAACTCTGACCATCATTCCTTCGGGCGTTCTTTGGTGCGATCGATAGAGGGAAATAACATTGTTGTAATGCGGAAAACAGGTAAACTCGGTTCTCACATTATCGGGTTTGATGTCAACATAATAATATATTGGGTTTCCGGTGAAAAGGTTTCAAAAATGGCTTTCATTTTCTATACAATGCAGGAATCCCTTTTACAATTTACCGTATTTTTCGTGCAATTGTTGTATCGTATTTCCCATTAATTCCTTAACCACTTCAATATCGATATCCGCCAGTTTTTTGACATAAATGCAGCCTTTGCTTATCTTGCATTTTCCGAGCTTTTCCAGCAACGGGTGCTGTTCTTCATTTCCCATATGAATGTATAATGAAATAGCCGCTTTTCGCGGTGAAAATCCAACCAAAGGCCAGTCTCCTTCCTGCCGGCTTCGCTCCGATTTATAATGATAGCGCCCGAAACCGATAATTGATGGTCCCCACATTTTGGGTTCAAAACCGGTAAAATCCTGCATGATTTTCACCAAAGCATAGCTATCCTGCTTTTTTTGTTCGGTAGCGGCAAAGCTGTCGATAAACTCGTGAACATTGGCGTCGGTTTGTCTGGTTTTAATGGCGGCCATACTTACTTTTATTTGATCAATAAATATAAATTGAAAATTATATAAAAATCGGATATCGGAATACATCGTTAACTAAATTTTATATAAACCCCAAACTCCTATTCCACACGATCGCACTCTTTCTTCTTTTCTCTTTCTTCTTTTCTCTTTCTTCTTAAACCATCTTTACACCGTATAACAGTATTCGTTTAAAAGCATATAATGCCGGTAGTTTTGGGAAATGTGCAGCGATTCGTTCCAAAAACACTCGTTTAAAATGCAACTGTTGATCGTCGTCCATCCGTTCTGTATAAGGCAATAAGGCAGTTCCGGAAATAAATTCAAACAAGGTTTTATGATCTTCCGCGATGATCGGATATACTTTTTGTAGCAATTGCATGTCGCGTATGCCGTTGTCGAACAAAATCTGCGCATAACGATCCAAAGACAATACCGGTGAGTCGCGTTTGTATCCTTTTAAATAGTCTGAAAAGGGCTTTTCCTGGACCATATCGAATAAAATCCGGTTTAAAATATTCTCCGTTTGCACCGGCATTTGTATCGCTAATTGTCCATCGGACTGAACGCAAGAAATGAGTTTAGGAAACAACACTTCGTGATCCGGCGACCATTGTAACGCGGCATTACTAAAAATCAGATCCCATTTTTGATCGGAATGGATAACCGATTCGGTTGTCGTCTGCTTAAAATATAGGTTCTCGTTTACAAACGCTTTTGATTTTTCCAGCATTTCGGCCGAAGCATCAATCCCGGTAAAATGACTTCCGGGAAACTGTCGGGATAAAATCGCGGTTTGTTCACCGGTTCCGCAACCTAAATCGATCGCTCTAAGATTTTCTTTCGGTTGAATAAAAGCCGCCAGGTCATAAAATGGTTGGTAACGGACTTTTTTAAACTGATCGTATCGTTCGGGATTCCAGGCCATCGTTTTTTGTTTTGGTTTAATACCGTTTCAAGTTACTATTTTTTAAAACGTATCACAAGTTTTATTACAATTCTACGCTGGCAGTTCCTTTGGTAATCAGATCCCGGTGCGCAATTCCCCATTGTGCCAGAATCGTAATTACCGGTTGTACCGTTTCGCCATAAGGTGTGAGTTCGTACATCACACTAACCGGTTGTGTCGTGATCACCGTACGTTTGATCAATTGATTTATTTCCATTTCCTTTAACTCCCGACTGAGCATTTTTCCGGAAATTCCATCGACATCCTTTAAAATATCGGAATAGCGTTTTTTTCCGAATAGCAACGATGCAATAATCGAAATCTTCCATTTACCGCCCAAAACATACATTGCATCATGTACCGCCATTATTGCCTTATTACAGGCCATTTGTGAGTGAATCGGTGTTTCCATATCCAGCTTGTTACCTCTATGTTACTATTACTTTTTGTTTGTTAGTGACAAAAGTAAACAACTTATTTCGAACTTTGTCCTCAGAATCATTAAATTGTACTATCATGGAATTAATCGAAAGCCTTAAATGGCGTTATGCGACTAAAAAATTCAACACCGAAAAAGTAAATCCCGATACTATCGACCAGATTATTAATGCGACCAATTTATCGGCTTCTTCAACCGGATTACAGCCGTATCGCCTGATTGTAGTCGAAAACCCGGAACTTAAAAAAGAATTGGGCGAAGGTTCTTTTAATACGCAAATTGCCAATTCCTCTCATCTATTGGTTTTTGCCGCATTTGAAAAAGTCACTCTTGAACAAATTGAAGACTATATGAACCATATTGCGACCGTACGCGCAATTCCGGTTGAAAATCTAGCTGATTTTAAAAATGCATTGGTAAACGGTATCTTGTCACGCGGCGACGAACACAATTTCCAATGGGCCGCCCGACAAGCCTATATCGGTCTTGGAACCGCAATGATTGCTGCTGCCGATTTACGTGTCGATTCCACACCTATGGAAGGCTTCGACCCTGAAAAATTCGATCGCCTTTTGGGTTTACAGGAAAAAGGATTAAAAAGTGTTGTGGTACTGGCTTTAGGTTACCGCGATGCCGAAAATGATACTTTTGCGACTTTTAAAAAAGTGCGTTTACCGCAGGAAGAATTTGCCATTACTGTGGCTTAATCTCATCCTTATTATTTGTAAAATCCCTTATTTAAGGGATTTTTTGTATTACAAAACGGTTTTTTGGTTGTACTAAATGCTCTGATTTTAATATTTATAGCTGAAATTCGTCCGAATTTAGTACTTTCAATACTGTTTAAAATAGTCTGCGATGTCCTTAAAACACTTATTCCAAATTTTGTTGTACCTGTTCGTTACCTCGGCGAATGCACAATCTGATGTTCGCCAATATACACGTTACACTGGCTACGGACAATTCAACCGGGAAGATCTGATCGTTTTAAGACGTTTTCAACAAAACGGACAATTGCAATATCTAACCGTAAATTGTACGACACTCGAAACCCGGATTGTACCCGCTACCGCATTACAGGTTCAAACTGCTTCCTGGGAAACACTGAAAAAACAATTTAAGGACACGCCCTATTTAAAAGCCTTGCAATATGCCTCTTCACAATCTTTTTCGTTACAGGATGCGGGGATTATTCACGGCTATCCGAAAGAAAAAGGCATTACACTAACCATCGACCTTTGTCCGTCGCACAAACCGTTGGACCGGAACATTTTTACCGATCTTATAGCTGCATTTGGTACCATTGAAAAACCGGTTCCGGTAGCACTTTCCCTATCCGGACATTTTCTGGAAAACCATCGTGACGATATCGGATGGTTACAACAACTCGAAAAGAATAATGCGATCCGTATTACCTGGATCAACCATACGTATAGTCATTTTTATGACCCTAAATTCCCCTTACAGGAGAATTTCCTACTCAAACCCGGTACCGATATTAATTTCGAAATACTACAAAACGAGGTTGTCATGCTCGAACAAGGACTTATCCCATCGGTATTTTTCCGGTTTCCCGGATTGGTATCGGATAACAAAGTCGTTGGTCTTGTAACGGATTACGGACTGATTCCAATTGGTAGTGATGCCTGGCTTGCAAAAGGACAATCAGCGACTTCCGGAAGTATTGTGCTGATTCATGGTAATGGTAATGAACCGGTTGGTGTTTCGGATTTTATCCGGTTGCTGAAAAATGAAAAAAATGCCGTACTGGAAAAACAGTGGTTGCTTTATGATCTTAGCAACAGTATCGGTTCCGAGTTTAAAAATTAGCCGCTTTTGTACTTCCTTTTTTGTATCTTAGCTGTATTCGAATTGTTTTATAAAATAACAATCCCGGTTTAGGAATGCTTCCTGAACATCCGGATTCCCAATGGAGTCCCGGTATTTTATTCTCTAATTTTATAAAACAATCACAATGAAAACTATAAAAATTGCCGTAATTGGCGGCACTGGAAAATCCGGAAAATACCTTGTACAACAACTGCTTAAAAAAGGTTTTTCCATTAGATTACTACTTCGGAATCCCGAAAATTATGATACTCAAAATCCTTTGCTTGAAATTGTAAAAGGCGATGTCCGCAATTTTGAATCGGTATTGCTTTTGTTACAGGACTGTGATAGGGTGGTAAGTACACTTGGACAACCCAAAGGCGAACCTACGATTTTTAGCACCGCAACCGGCCATATTATAAGAGCCATGCGCCACTATAAATTATCACGTTATATTGTAACAACCGGATTAAATGTAAACACGCCAACCGATGCTAAAAGTGATACAGTACAAATGGCCACTCGCTGGATGTATGATCATTTCCCGGAAACCACATATGATAAACAAAAGGAATACGAACTACTCGCGCAAAGTGATCTGGACTGGACGATGATTCGGTTGCCTTTAATCCGGCAAACCAACGAATCGTTTCCGTATCATACTTCCCTGACCGATTGCCCCGGTGCTTTTATCAGTACTACCGATCTGGCCGATTTTGTGCTACAGGAAATGGAACAACCTCGTTTTATGCGACAAGCGCCCTTTCTATATAGCTTTGATCAATAATTAAAAACGGAGTCTGATAAAGACTCCGTTCTTTTTCTCCCTACCGTTAGTCATTACGTTTATGCTTATGCGGTTTTAAAGTTGGATGTTTTGGCTTGTTATCGGGTGTTACCCGTTGCCGTTTGTCGTCTTTCCCTTTGTCCGTTTGTCTTTTTGGTCCGGGTTTAATCGCCTGAATGGTTTCCATGATTAATTTATTTATGGTTTGTAATTACCGGCAAATAACAGTCTGCAAACCGCGATTTCCTTACGGAAAACCGGAAATAAGAACACTCTATTCTAAACCTCAACTTTTAAATATTTTGTATTTCAATTTATTTTTATTGTTTTTCAATAAATTTTTACTGATATTTGTCATGTAAATTTTAAATCATCATCCTCTTATGGAAATTAAAATCACCACCAACCAGATTTTGAAAGTACTTCAAGTATTTTCCTGGATCATTTTTATCGGCTTATGTGTAGAAGCAGGCGGCATAGCTGTAAACACTATTATTTCACTTTTTATCAACCCCGATGGTGTACATAATTTTTGGGAAGGCGCCGATTATCTATCTGGTCTTTTTCAATCAGATCGAGGTCATTTTGCTGTTATTACCATTATTATGACCATCGTAGCCGTATTAAAAGCGATACTGTTTTATTGTATCGTCAAACTGTTTGTCGACAAAAAACTAAACATTGCCAATCCTTTTAGCAGTGCCTTACACCAATTTATTCAGAACATCGCGTATCTGGCTTTGGGAATCGGTTTGTTTTCGTATTACGGTTTACATTATTCTGAATGGCTTACCCAACAAGGCGCCGGAATTCCTAACTTGCGTCTCTTAAATCTCGATGGTGCCGACGTATGGCTTTTTATGGCCGTGACCCTGTTTGTAATTGCTCAAATCGTAAAACGCGGTATCGAAATTCAGAATGAAAACGATTTAACGATATAATATATGCCGATAATAGTAAACTTAGACGTTATGATGGCCAGGCGAAAGATGTCGCTGAATGAGCTTTCCGAAAAAGTCGACCTGACCCTTTCGAATCTTTCCATTTTAAAAACAGGAAAGGCAAAAGCGATCCGATTTTCGACACTGGAAGCCGTTTGTAAAGCCTTAGATTGTCAGCCCGGAGATATACTCGAATATGTAGCCGAGGATCAATAATATTTGATCCCGCTAACTTTTGAATAAACACCTGACAGGTTTTGGAAACCTGTCAGGTGTAAAATATAACAACAAAGAATTTTTATCTTTTGATCACTTACTTTTGATAGCTTTGTTAACTATCGCTAAAATGACGCCTATGGAGCCCTACTTTTACGAGGATTCTTTTTTATGTTATGAGTTTACTCCGATCAATAATGTGCATTTTATAAACGAGGCTTTTACGCTATTGACGGAACTGGAAGACGACGAGCGCAATTCCTGGGAGTCGATTCCGGAAAGTCAACAGTATTTTAACACGCGCCCTATTGGCGGTAACCGTCCTGTTCCTACATCTGATTTAGCGATTACCGTATCTGATATGACTACAAAATTGATCAACTACGGTTTTATACCCTATGCCGAGCCTGATTTTGTAAAAAACAGTACGTTTAAATCGTATCGCAATACTATTCAAAATGCGCATTGTTTTATGTATCACAATTTTGCTATTTTTTTATATGCCGAAACGACTACGATAACCTATTTATGGTTCGATTCGTTTGATGCCGAAATAGCAACGACGCCCGACAATTCCGGGATGATCGATTTTCTGTATGCTATTGGTGTAGAGCTGCAACTGGTTTTAGTCGACTGGTATAAAAAACGAATTATTGATTTAACCCAAAAAGAAGTCGTTGCCGATTATTTGGCGATGCAATAATAATAGAGACATCTGACAGTCATTTACAGCGCATAATTAACAATATAAGACATTAACACTATGATCACCTTAGAGAATCTATTAAATGAATTTGACACAACTAAATCATTCCATTTGGAAACTATTAAAGCAATAGGAAACAACGATACAATCGGAGGAGAACTGGTTGACTACTTTATCAAAAATAAGGATCGGGATTTTGCACTTCAATTTGTAGAAAGTGCATCGGAAGCTCGAAATCAACCTTATCCGAATGGATACGATGTTGGTGTTCAAACGTTAATGTTGGCAAGTTATATTTTAGGATTGCATCAAAACGTTGAAGATTGTCTGAAAATTTGGGAATCTAAAACTATAGATTTTGATACGATGTGTGGTTTTGATATTCAATTGGTTGTCTTTGCCGGATTAGAAAAAACAATTGATTATTTAAAAACTCAAAAGGACGAGGTATCAGAACAAGCGCTAAAATACATTGAAGACTGTAAAAAAAGCGGGGACTTGGATGACTTGGATGAATATTACGCCGAGGGTGAATTATTATGGTTCCTTTAAATTAAGCAGATCACGCAGAATACAAACTACACCATGAGTCATTTTTTTCTACCTTTTTCTACCTTTTTCTACCTTTTTTAATTTGTTTTAGCAGAAATGTCTGAAGAACTACTATATAATTCACGTTTAATATGCCTTGATTTTTTCACCGCATTTGGACTATTCACGTTTATCTATCTTATCCTCAAAATATTCATTAAAAAGCCTATTTTAAATCAAGTTGATAATGAATCAAATAAATTCATTTCATTAATTGGGCTTATATATTTAGTATTATATAGTATTGGAACAATTGTTGAACTGCATTTAATGAATGAAGAAGACAAAGTATTATTGTTAAACCGAATGTTTGGAAAATATTGGTTCGGATATTGGCTACAACCGCTACTATGGATTATAATTACGCAACTTTTGAGATTTAAAAATATCCGAACCAATATTTTCCTTCGAATTCTTTTTGGTTTTCTTTTCATTTTTTCTATTGAAAAACTTGTGATTCTTATAATTACCTTTCATCGGGATTATCTTCCAAGCTCCTGGACAATGTATACGGATTTGGATTTTTACCCGTCAAATTTAATTCTTGCTTTGCTATTAAAAATTACTGTTTTCTTATTTTTTGTCTTTATTTTTAAAAGAATCAGACTTGTAATCAACAAAATAAGACCTAAACAAAAAAAATAATGGATAAAATTGAAATCTGGAAAAAATATGAACTATTTGAATTGTTTCATGATTTGGAACAAGCACAAGACATTTTAAGTAAACTAACTGGTGGATCTTCTTATCATTTCGATTCCGTTGAGGATTTTTACAACGCTTTTACCGAAGAAGTCGCTGATTTAAAAGTTCAAAATGTTCCTGATTTCAGACAAATATGCTTGTGGTTTGCCCCAACTTCTATTTGGGATGGTTTTGTTGGTCATGATGGAATGGAATTAGCAAATAGGATTTATGACAGAGCTGAAAAGTGGAATAAAAACAACTTACAAAATCTATAAGATAATTTTTAATGTTGATCAAACCAAAATTATGTTCATTTTATAATTCTATAAAGAAACAAAACGACAACTTTTAAAGTTTTAACTTCCTTCTCTTTACTGACACGGATTACACCCGAGGCATTAGCCGAACCACGCGATCGGGTTCCTTTTGATGATATTGTAAAAGGTGCTAAATTTGTAGGTAAGAGAAGTACGACAATAGAGAAAGACATGGGAAAATTAACAACTATTAAATAGTTCGATGAAAATAATCGAAAAATATAAAAAAAAAGATTTCAAAGGGTTTAGCTGGCTTAATTTTTATCATCTAACAGATAGTGATGGATATAAATTTGAAGTATATATAACTGAACCTGACGATATCGTTTCTGATTTAATTTTGGCATTTTATTCTTTGTATAAGCCTTTTGTAAAAGAAATTTTAATTTCAGAATATAGACCCGATGGGCAATGGGGTGATTTTTGCTTAGATACTTGGGATATAGAAAATGATCAATACGATTATTCTCCTGAGAACAAAGAAGAGCCCACGGCAAGTTATCTTGCAATGCTAAAAGATAGTGAAATTGAACCTAATTATTCTGGTTTTTGTAAATGCTTAGATTGGGATAAATTTTTGTCTATAACGCTAAATTGTGTGGCACAGCATACAGCTCCTTATAGTATGATGTTTTATGAACCAAACAATGAGTTTGTATTTTATTTTCATCATACAGGTAGTTTTGGAGTATATTATAAAGAGTTGAATAATGCAATAAAAAGTATTATTCAAAAAGCGAGAGATGAAAATTTTGAAATCAAATACATTAATGATCAAAGAGTAGTTGCTTTTATTAATGATTGATTAAAAAAGAATATATCAAATATGTTGCTTTATAATTTTCAAAATCCGCGGTTAAACATAAAGGAGTTTGCTACAATATTTTACAGTTGTAGTTTCATTTATTGACGTGCTAAGTCAGAAAACTTTGCGTAACGGAAATCTTATTTATTTATCTATTAAAAACTCATAAATAAACTCTTTTTCCTTGTCAATATACAAGCAATACGAGCTAATTCTGTCCGATTCGTTTTGATGATAAAGTTCAATTTTAATTTCAATACAAGGTGTTGGAACGAATTCATGATCAATTAGTATTACTATAGATTTAAAAACAATTTTATCTATATTTTTAAGATGTTCCTCATCAATATTATAATAATATTCAATTGCTAATTGATAGTATTCCTCCTTATTATCTAAAATTTGCTTCTGTAAATTCATTTATAACTATCTTGAATTGTTATATGATAGCGCAGATTTGTAATCCATGCTTACTCAAATAAAATAATGCTAATCGCACGGATTATAAATCCGTGCGATATTCATAAAGTATTTACTAAAATCGCATGTCTCTTAAAAACAAAGTCTAACTTTTTAGAGTTGTAGTTTTAATTCCATTGGATTACAAATCCCCTACGATCGTTTTCTATAGCAAATGTAGCAATATAAAGATGATCAATATAACTATTGCGATTAGCGCAATCATAAAAAGGATATCCGCTATATTCTCAAGTTGTTTTCCCAATCTGGAATCGTCGTGTACGCGAATGGAACAAAACGACAATAGCGACGATATCGCCAGTAACAACGCAATTCAAGCGGTAAATTCGTCCACCAAGGTACTTTCCTGTTTATCACTGACCCGAAGTGCGGTGATCACAAAAAGACAGAATCCCAACAAATTGGCAGACGTACTTAAAATATGCGGAGCAGTTTTAGCACTTTTCATAAGTCAAAAATTATAGTAAAGTCGTTATTTCCAAGCAATGCTTCTCATTGGGTCTTAATAGCCCGAAGCCAGTTTCCGATAAAACCACCGTTTCATATAGTCGGCTGTAATAACATATACAATTACAATTGCTCCCATATAGACGTAAAATTTAAACGGTAGCACCACAAAACCAAATACACTTCCCAAAGCCGTTAACGGTAATATCAGCACCGCAAGGATGACAAATAAATTAGAAAATAACAAGGCTTTGCTCGGTGGACTTTTATAAAATGGCAAACGTGTTCGCACTACCAATACGATGAAGGCAGCCGAAACAACCGACTCGAGAAACCATCCGGTTTGGAATTGCTGTTCGTCGGCTTTAAGTACCAAAAGTAAGACGCCAAAGGTACAATAGTCGAATACCGAACTGAGCAGTCCAAAAATGATCATAAATTTTTTGATAAACCCAATATCAATTCGGTGTGGCATTTTGATGTATTCTTCATCTACATTATCGGTCGCAATGGTTGTTTCCGGTACGTCGGTCAGTAAATTCGTCAACAGGATTTGTTTGGGTAAAAGTGGTAAAAACGGAAGCAGTAACGACGCTCCGGCCATACTAAACATATTTCCAAAATTGGCACTGGTGGCCATAAATATATATTTCATCGTATTGGCAAAAGTCCTTCTGCCTTCTTTAATACCTCTGGCCAGTACTTCCAGATCCTGATCCATGAGTACAAAATCGGCCGCTTCTTTGGCGACATCAACAGCTGTATCAACCGAAATTCCAACGTCGGCAGCATGTAATGCGGCAGCATCATTGATTCCATCGCCCATAAATCCAACGACATTATTGGATTTTTTAAGTGCCAGAATAATCTGTTCCTTCTGATTCGGCTCGACTTCGGCAAAAATATCGGCTTGTAACACTTTTGAAACCAAGGCCGCGCTGCTCATTTTCCGCAAATCACTCCCTTTTACCACCACGGCATTTTTCATCCCTACCTGTTGCGCCAGACTTTCGGCAACAAGGGCATTATCGCCCGTGATAATTTTTAAAGCGACTCCAAGACTTCTCAGGTCGGCAATCGCGGTAATAGCACTTTCTTTGGGCGGGTCAAAAAAAGTAACAAACCCCAGAAATACCATCTCTTTTTCCGATTCTCTGGAGATCTTTGGTTGATCACTGTTTTTCCAGCAAAGCCCTAATGTCCGATACCCTTCTTTGCTGTATCGCTCGTACAAGTCTATTAAATGCTTACGATTCTCCTCCGTAAGCGGACGAATAGTATCTTTATCGACCTGTACCTGACTACAAACGTCCATAACCTGCTGGAAGGCTCCTTTGGTTATAATCGTTGGATTTCCGTCGAGTGCCACCAGAATGCTCAATCTTTTCCGAATAAAATCATACGGGACTTCATCCAGTACTTTTGGCAATGTTATCGTATCATTTTGAAAGGCCTCGATGATGGCTTCATCAATCGGGTTTTTAAATCCCTGTTGCAATGCCGAATTATATAGGGCAAATTGCGTTACTTTTTCGTTTTCGGTATCCTTACCGTCGAATGCTTTGTATAGTTTTACTTTTCCCTGTGTAATCGTTCCTGTTTTGTCCGAACACAGGATATTCATACTTCCGAAATTTTCAATCGCTGCCAGTCTTTTGACGATCACTTGCTTTTTGGCCATTTTTTTGGCACCGGTAGACAAGTTGACCGTTATAATGACCGGAAGTAACTGTGGGGTTAATCCGACAGCCAATGCCAATGAAAATAGAAAGGAGTCTAAAATAGGTTTGTGCAACAGTACGTTTACCGCAAAGATGATCAGGATTAGCACCAATGTGATTTCCATCAACATAAATCCGAACTTTTTGATGCCTCTTTCGAATTCCGTTTCCGGGATACTGGTTCGCAAGCGATCGGAAATTTTTCCAAATTCCGTGCAGCTACCTGTCGTTGTTACTATGGCAGTGGCCTTTCCGCTAATGACGTGCGACCCCATAAACAGCATATTCGAACGTTTCGCAAGGGGAGCCTCAACATCTACGGTTCCCTCCTGCTTTTCGACCGGATAACTTTCACCGGTAAAAGCGGCTTCGTCTACAAAAAGATCCTGAGACGTCAATAGAATACTGTCGGCCGGAATAATATCTCCTGCTGCTAATGTGATCACATCGCCCGGAACAATGGCTTCCGTTGGCAGTTCTTCCAGCTTTCCGTCGCGGAAAAGGCTTACAGTGACCTGAACCATTTTTAACAGTTTGGCTACGGCATTGGAAGCACCATATTCCTGCCAGAATCCCAGACCACTGCTCACCAGAACGATGATTAGAATAATAATCGCATCGGTATGATCCTGTAGGATAAACGATAGTACCGCAGCGGCAATCAGAATCAGGGTTATCGGACTTTTAAACTGATTGAAAAACAGCATATACGCACTGGATGTGTTTTTCCCTTTTAAGGTATTCGGGCCAAACTTTTCGATCCGTTGGCGGGCTTCTTCTTCCGAGATTCCTTTTTCGTTCGATTTTAATACCGTAAACAATGCATCGGGTTGCATCGACCAGTAGTGTACGGATGCTGTCTGATCTGATTTTTGATTGGTATTTCCCATAAACCACAATTATTAAAGCAGTTATGCATTATCACTGTTAAATTTATGATTTTTTTATTGCTATTCTCTTTAAAAAGCAACTTTTTTAACGAGACATAAAAGATCTTTAGTCTTATTTCGTTTTCTGCTAACTTTTTTATTTATCTCAAATTTATCTTACATTTTTTTAAGTAAATTGGCTAACTAATTTTAAGCTATAGTGCTTTTTACCAATAAATCCGTTTTACAAACAAACGAATCAATTCCAAAACAAATGAACGAATCAGAAAATCTTCTAATAAACGCAATTCTAAATTTTGAGAACACCATTCAAGGATCTATTGCTTGGGAGGATTTAAAGGATGTCGATTTTGCCATGTGGCTTCCCTCGGAAGAGGATGCTATTTTTGAATCATCCCCTATTATCAACAAATGGACAACGGCCTATTCCATCACTCAACGTTATTGGTCTTATATCACTGCCGATCTGCTTAAAACCTTAAAGCTGGTTGACGAAAATACACACCGATTGGGACTTCCTGATGCATTTCAGGCTTTTGCTTTCCTGACAACTGATGGCGAGCAAGTAATTGTATCCCTATCTAAAGAAAAAGGCATTCGGTATCATTTTGCAAGGACAACTTCCTTAGCATACCGATTACAGTTTATGGATAAATTTATCCTGTATTGTAAAAGCTGGAAAGAATTAATCGATTCCCGTACCGGAATGCAGGATGATGATTTAGGATTTTTTAATTGGTGGACGCTTACCGTTGAGACTTCCATCTCTGTCGAAAAAAAAGATCCCCTGACCGGTGTAGGGATCATTACAAAATAAAAAAACTATAACCCTAAAAAGTTGTAGTTTGTTTTTATTTTATTGATATGGATTAAATCTGAGACTATCGAATTGATCAAAAAACACCTTCTCTCGGGATAAATAATTTGGACAAATTGATGATAAATATAAAACTTTTCAAAAAATAATACCTATGTCAAATCAAAATCATGAAATAGATTTTTTTACTCAGGAAGAATTAGATTTTTTTAAAATTTGGCAACTTGAATCCTATGATCCAAAAAATAAAAAACACGTTGAAGCGAAAAACTATTTAATGAATACTGTCTGGGAAAAGAGTATTTATTTGGGAAAAGAAATTGTAAAGAGATTAGAAGGCTTTAACGTTGAAGGGAAGAAAATTTGGCATCAAAGAGGTTGGAAGGAAAATAACAAAGGAGATAATGTTCAAGCAGCCATTTTCAAACCTTACACTTGGGTTAAAATATTTAAGAATACCGATAAAGGAAAAGATATCTTTTTTACATTCGGAATAGACGCCCATCCATCTGTAAAAGCTTTTGTATACAAAATCGATTGTCAAGACAAAAGAGATTCTAAGCTAAATAATTCTCAGATTGAGCTTTGTAAGTCATTAATTCCAAAAACTGGCAAATGGAATGAAATCATCTTTGAAGATTTATTAACCAACAATTGGGAGTATTTAATCAATATCTGCGTTAAATTTATTAATGCTCATGTTGAGCATTACGACGCCATTATCAATTCTGTTTGGGGCGAACCAATTCCTCCCGCGCTTTTCAAAAACCAACTTGTAAAAAAAGACAGACCGACTAATGGTTTTGAATCTATACCTGAAAATAAAAAAGAATTTGAAGGTGTTGATATTGATTTTCAAAGTAAAGCTAAAACTCAAAAAGATTTAGGCGACGCAGGAGAAGCATTGGTAAAACAAAGAGAAATTGATTTTTTAAATGAAAAAGGGTTACATGATAAAGCTTCCTTAGTCGATATTGTTAAAGATGGAAAAGGCTATGATGTTTTTTCATTTGATGAAAATGGAGTTGAAAAATTCATAGAAGTAAAAACAACTACAGGCAATGAATATTCTCCATTTTATCTAAGTGATAATGAGTTCGATTTCATGAGATTACATCCTAATCAATATAGTATTTATAGAATTTACAACTATGATGCTGAAAATAACTTTGGAGAATTTTTCGAACTAAATAAAAATGTAGAAAATCAGCTATTAATGAAACCTATTCAATATCAGGTATTAATTAAAAAAACTAATATTTAACAATTATACACCCTGAGATTAAATCGCAGGGCTATCCTAAACACAAGACGACAACTTTTAGCTTGTACTGTTTTATTGACAAGGGTTACAAATTAGCACTACTAAAAAAGAGATGATCAATGATGCTTATCCCTTTGGGTTCGTTTCAATGTTTTTGTCTAAATTTGGTGTTCTTATACTAATTTAACTACAATTATAAAAAACGAATAACACAAATAGTACATGAAATTAGCTTCAATTGACAACAAGACCAGAGATGGACAATTAGTAGTCGTAAATAAAGAATTAACTAAAGCAGTAAAAGTGCCTGAAATTGCAGCAACCATGCAATTTGCAATCGATAATTGGAAAGAAACTGAGGCTAAATTACAACGTGTTTATGAAGACTTAAACGCAGACAAGCTACCTGATACATTTGATTTTTCTTCTGCCCGCGTTTTAGCACCAATTCCGAGAGCGTACCATTGGGCCGACGGAAGTGCTTATGTGACCCATGTAGAACTGGTGCGTAAGGCCCGAAATTCGGAATTACCGGAATCTTTTTGGACAGATCCGTTAATGTATATGGGCGCTTCTGACGCATTTATTGGGGCTAATGACGACATAATGATTGAAAACGAAGAATGGGGTATTGATTTCGAATCGGAAGTAGCCGTTATTACTGATGATGTTCCAGCCGGAACAAATCCGGAAGACGCTTTACATCACATTAAACTAATCACAATTATCAATGATGTTTCGCTAAGAAATCTGATTCCTAATGAATTATCCAAACAATTTGGATTTTATCAATCCAAACCCTGGACATCATTTGCACCGGTCGTTGTTACTCCAGACGAATTGGATGGTGACTGGACAAACGGAAAGCTCCATTTACCCTTATATTCAACTTTAAATGGCAAACGTATCGGTTCTCCTAATGCAGGAATCGATATGACATTTGACTTTGGTCAGCTAATCGCACATGCTTCTAAAACGCGTTCTTTAATGGCCGGAACTGTTATCGGCTCCGGAACAGTGGCTAACCAGGGAAGCCTGAATGGTTCAAGCTGTTTGGCTGAAGTTAGATGTTTAGAAATCATAAAAGACGGAAAAGCGTCCACTCCGTTTATGCGTTTTGGAGACAGCATTGAAATTGAAATGAAAGACCGTAACGGCAATTCAATATTTGGTAAAATCAATCAAGTCGTAAAAGAATACAAAAAATAACAATTACCGATAACATCAGTAGTTTTTATCCTGTAAAACCTATTCCTAACGGGAGTAGGTTTTTAGTTTTATGGTATAGCGATACCTGTTTATTAATTCATCCTAAACCATTAGCCACAATTATAAAAAAACGAACTAAATGACAACTTTTCCAGTAACAGCCTCAACATTATCAGAAACAGCATTAGGGAATTTTATAAAAGAAAAATACCCGCTATCCGAAAATCTTAATTGTAAATTATTTAGAACAGGCGTAAATCATACTTACTTTATTTCGGATCATGAAACAAAATTTGTTTTTAGAGTGTATTGTCATAAATGGCGAACAAAAACAGAAATTGAGCAAGAATTAGCGCTTTTAAATTTACTCAAACAAAATTCG
The DNA here is from genome assembly GCF_039778605.1 of Flavobacterium sp. WV_118_3. Taxonomy (NCBI): domain Bacteria; kingdom Pseudomonadati; phylum Bacteroidota; class Flavobacteriia; order Flavobacteriales; family Flavobacteriaceae; genus Flavobacterium; species Flavobacterium sp. WV_118_3. The sequence goes on from NZ_CP156060.1 coordinate 1,983,783, forward strand.
CTTTCTGTTTCTTATCCCATTTCAGATCGCAATGGAACCTTTATTCAGGAAATTAATGCTCCCGAGGGCATTCGATATGGCGTACTTTTTTCTTTTGCTAAAGGTGAAAAAATGCGATTTATGTCCAACGAAACGTGCTTTTCCATTGGTTCGCTGATGGCTAAAATTCACAACATAACCGAACGTAAAAAAATTGACCGGGTAAATTATGATTCCGAAATACTTCTGAATCAACCCCATGCCAATTTAAAGCCTTTTTTTAACGAAGATTTAGACGAAATGACGTTCTTAAAAGAAATCGGTAGTACAATAGCAACGAGAATTAAAGACCGTAATTTATCCGAAAATAAAACCGGAATCGTTCATTTGGATATTTGGTATGATAATTTAAGTGTAAATAATGAAAATGAAATCACCATTTTTGATTTTGACAATTGCGGAAATGGGTTATTAATTTTAGATGTCGGCTATTTTTGCAAACAGTTATTTTTTATAGAATCGGATAAAAATGAATATGAATCAAAAGTGAAAAGCTTTCTAAATGGCTACCAAAAAATAAGGAATTTATCCAAAGAAGAAATGGAATCAATTCCAGAAGCCGGAGCGTCAATTTTTGTATTTTATCTCGGTGTACAAGCCCAACGATTTGATTGGTCGAATATATTTTTTACGGAGAACTATCTAAAAATGTATGTGGGAAGAATCCGCAATTGGATGGAATATTATGAGCAAAAAAGAACTGTGGCTAGTTCCGAGAGTACGAACTTGTAATTGTACTACTTTTATAAAGTATTCACTAAAACCGCATATCCTCTAAAAACAAAACTACAACTTTTTACAGTTGTAGTTTGCTTCTGTTTTCTAGCACGGCACATCCGAGGCTTTAGTCGAACGGATGAAATAAATCCACGCTATCGGGCGTTTCTTGAGCTATTTCTTTTATTAATTAAGCTTTGTTGAAATCATGTATCTGACAAAATTTGAGCGTTTTTTGTTTAGTTTTATTATAAATGCAAACAAGTTTGTACATTAGTTTAAAACAACAGTGCTTAGAATATTAACAGAAAAAACAACAGAAAAGATGAAATTTATTTATTACAACTTGCTTTTTATTCTTGTAACATTTATAAGTTGCTCTAACGCATCACAACCAAACGATCCAATTCCAGAATACGAGACTTTTAAAATTCAGTCTAAAAAAGTTGGGGAAGAGAGAATTATTAATATTTGGACGCCAATGAACTATAAAACAGAATCTGACTCATTACCTGTAATGTATATGGCTGACGGTGGAATAAAAGAAGATTTTCCGCACATGGCAAATACTTTGGCGAAGTTAATTAAAGAAAACAAAATAAGACCTTTAATTCTCGTAGGGATTGAAAACACACAACGAAGAAGGGATTTGACAGGATTTACAGAAGTAGCAAAAGACAAAAAAATCGCACCAATTGTTGGTGGTTCAAAAAAGTTTAGAGCGTTTATTCAAGACGAGCTTTTCCCTGAAATAGAGAAACGATACAGAACAACGTATGAAAAAAGTATTATTGGTGAATCTGCATCAGGACTTTTTGTTATGGAAACATTTTTCTTGACACCTGAAATGTTTGACAATTACATTGCTTTTGACCCATCGCTTTGGTGGAATAATCATTACTTAGTAAGAACTGCAAAAGAACATTTGGCTAAATTTCCATCATCTAACAAACGACTTTGGTTTGCAGGTTCAAACGCAGAAGATATCGCGCCATTTACAAAAGAATTAGCAGATATTTTGAAAATAGAAAACCGAGCAAACGTACAATGGAAATTTTCTGACGAACCGAAAGAAAAGCACACAACCATATTCAGAGCTACAAAGGAAAAGGCAATTATATGGACATTAAACAAAACGGAATAAAAGCCCAACGCACTGCCCTGATGGTGTGGATTTATAATCCGTTTCTAAATATTATTGACACTATCCCAAAAAGTGTGTAAGTTAAAAAATAACAGGGTTTGACTTTTTATTTAAAGTTGAACCCTTTTTTCAAATATGGTTAAGAACTGATTGAGGATTAATCCCCAATTATGGATTGGCATAGTCCATTTTTTGGTTGCTTCTCTTAAAGCCAAATATACGGATTTTAAAACGGCTTCATCCGTAGGGAATGACAATTTGTTTTTGGTATATTTTCTAATTTTCCCATTAAGATTTTCAATTAGATTTGTGGTGTAAATGATTTTTCTGATTTCAATTGGGAAGTCAAAAAAGACGGTAAGTTCCTCCCAGTTTTCTTCCCAGGATTTAACCGCATAAGGATATTTATGATTCCATTTGCTGGCAAAATCTTCCAAAGCTCCTTTTGCAGCTTGTTTGGTTGGCGCATCATAAACCTGTTTCATATCTTTAGAAAACTCCTTTTTATCTTTCCAGACTACATAACGGGCTGAGTTTCTAATTTGATGAACAACACAGATTTGTGTTTGAGATTCCGGGAATACGTTTTTAATGGTTTGTGTAAAGCCATTGAGGTTATCAGTTGCAGTAATGAGAATATCTTCCACACCTCGGGCTTTTAAATCCGTTAATACTCCCAACCAAAAACTGGCACTTTCATTCTTGCCTAACCATATACCAAGAACTTCCTTTTTACCGTCTCTGTTTAGGCCTACAGCTAAATAGATAGTCTTATTAATAACTTTGGAACTTTCTCGAACTTTAAACACAATCCCATCCATCCAAACAATTAAGTAAACGGGATCTAATGGACGGTTTTGCCAAGCAATAATATCATTGGCTACTGATTCTGTAATCCTGGATATAGTAGAGGTAGATACATCAAAATTATAAACTTCTCTTATCTGCTCTTCAATATCGCTAACACTCATTCCTTTTGCATAAAGTGATATGATGACATTTTCCAATCCGTCAGCCATATTTTGCCTTTTAGGAATTATCATGGGATTGAAAGAAGCTTCTCTGTCTCTGGGAACCTGAAGTTCTGATTCTCCAAATGAGGTTTTAACCTTTTTGTTGGAATAACCGTTCCTAGAATTGGATGTCGTTGATTTTTCGTGTTTATCGTAACCTAAATGAGCATCTAACTCACCATTCAAGATGGCTTCTAAACCACGTTTTTGTAGTTGGGCAAGAAAACCATTTAAGTCTTCACCTGTTTTGAACTGTTTTAAAAACTCTTCTGATAATAACTCTTCTTTTTTCATAAGACTGTGTAACATTTAAAATTAAACAAAAAAATAATGGGGTTTTAAAACCCCATTATTTTTATACTTACACAGTTAGTGAGATACTACCTTATAATGCCGAATACCATTGCTGGAAACGGATTATTGACTTTAGATATTAATTTATATTATAACTTATTACCTCATATGAATCTCCTTCATTTTCTTTAATAAAACCTATTTCCTCTACTGTAGTGCGCTTTTTATAATTCACTTTGTATTTATGAATTGTTATACCTTTTTCAGGATTAGTTACACTAATTAAAGTTTTATTTAGAAATTTACCAAAAGTCTGATTTTTCTGTTCCATAATTTCTTTAAACTTAAAATACGGCGTTTTTTGATAAAACCGAAAACTCATCAAGGAATTCAAATGCTTAACATTATTTTGATTTTTATAAAATAAATCAGCTATTTCTTCCGCAGTTAAACTTTTTTCACGTTTGTTTGGATTAATTACTGTTTTTGATATAAGTTTCCCATTTGCATCTCTCAACTCTTCAGTTTGCACTTCTTGAGCGATAAATATTGTTGGAATCATTATCAATAAAAATATTAAGAGCTTTTTCATTTCAATTGTTTCTTTTTCAAATTTAGTTTTTATTTTTTTGATAATCTTGTAAAGCTTCTTTTTGATTTAAGTTAAACATGGAGTCATTTCTATAAACTCTAATGATATATTCTCCTTTCTTTTTAATCAAACTATCACCTTTTTTAATAACTGACCAAAAATCCCCTTCAATTAAAGAATTGCCATTAGTAAAATATATAGTTGGATTGTTATGATTACTTTTATCGTAGTCTTTATACTTGACAACTCCAGTGTAACTGCTGTTGTATATATGTTCTAATGAGAGTTTATAACTATTGGCTTTATTTTTATCAGTATTTTTATAAAGAAATTCCCAACCAATCATAAAAGTTATAAATATTATAATAATAAAACCCAAAGCTTTATATAAAAAATTGTTAGAAAACTCGATACCAGTCTTTTTCATACGATTATAATTTAAAAGTCCAAGTTTTAGTTTCACTTATAGTTCCCCCGACTTGTATGTTAGGTACGCTTATACCTGGATAATGACCAGTTTGACTTCCTGCTTGATAAATGTAAGGTCTTTCTTGAGCTCCCTTTATATAAGAGCCATAGTCACTAAATCCATTTCCTTGAGTACCTCCTCTTTCATAAGTAACAGTCCCAAATCCTGCACTAAAGGAATTTCCTTTACCTCCAAAATCATTAACAGAAAAAGGATTATCACCAGTAGGAGTGACAACACCACCTTTCATTCCGTAACCACCTCCAAAGCCTGAATTTCCTCCAAATGTAAAATATAAGGCTTTGCCTCCTGATGAATCGCTAACTAAACCAAGTTCAAATGAAATGCCGCCTCCAACAGCTCCTCCCATTGAAAAGCCACTAAAAGTTCCAGATTTATTTTCAGGACTTACAATAGTAGTTCCTCCAGGTGTTGTCAAATTACCATTGCTAAAATCTACATTTTGACCATTTTTGTCACTTACCGTGCCATCATTATGATATGTATAAGAATATCTACCATCTGCTTTGCCGTCTGTGGTGCTCACAGTACGAGTTCCTTCATTTACAATATTTACATCATTTCCATAAGCGGCTACCGCCTGTTCATTTGTTTTGATTGTTGAATCATAGAAGAAAGTTGAATTACCATCTTTTCCTTTTCTTTCAATCCAATCATCACTTTCCATTCCTGTAGGGTCTATAAAACGTAAAGGGTTATTATTTAAAAACGATTGCGGAGATAGACGATAGAACTTTTCAGCAAGTGGGTCATGAGTTGTTGTTCTGCCTATATCAGGCATATATCCACGTGCTCCATAATCGTACATATTCAGCCCCAGCTCGTCCTGCAATTCCTTCCCATTGAACTTATACTTACACAGTTAGTGAGATACTACCTTCATATTCAGGTACAAATTGGTCGGTTAATTTTCCTTTAAATCCTTTTAGAATCCAGAAGAAAAAACCACCAATCCAAAGTGAAGTGAGTTTTGCTGCGAAAGGTTCTCTAGCCATGTTTTAATTCAATACTTTCTCAAATTCTAATTTTAAATCTGTTGGGTGAGGATAGACAACAGATATTGGAATGTCAGGGAATTTCATTTCATGAAGTTCCAGTAATAATTTATAAAGATTTATATCATTATCCACTATTTTGTGACCAATGTAAATTGCTTTTACACATTTAGGGAAGTATTCCAAACATCTTTCATCATTTCCTAACTCTGTGATAATTCTCCATTCTTTCTCATATTCCCAATGCTTGAATTTTGTTGTCAACACATAATGCGAAGCAAATGGGTAATCTTTTTTTATTTTAATTGGTTCTTTTGGATAAATTACCCTTGTCAATGTATGTCTTAATAAATGACCTTCTCTTTGTTTCATATCAATCTTATCACCATCAAATTCAAGTGCAAAACCGTAATAATTATTTGTATAATGTGCCCACATCAAATGGTTGTCGATTGTTTCTGAAAAGGAACAAATTCCTAGATTACCGAAGTTGTTTCTTTTTACTGTTTTCATATGAGACAAATCATCGACATCTTCAATAAGATTTACGTTACAATCAAAAGGGTCGTTGAAATCTCCTGGATTTGAAAGATGAAAATAACTTCTAAAGAGCCCATCAATACTATAAAGGTTTAATGGATAAAACCTATATAATTTTTCAGCACTTTTTGACAAAAGTTTCCCATGTCGATATGTATCCCATAATTCAGAATTAATGGTATTTCTTTTTAAAACATACTCTTCGTCAATAATAAATTCATCCATTAATTTTTCTTTAAATTCAGATTACTTCTTTCAAATATACAGTTTTAAAAGAAAAAGGATGGACACGATTGTTTGTGCACCCATCCCATCCCTTTATTATGCCGTTATCGAAGCGGATTAATGACTTTAATCTTATTTAGCTTCCACTTCCCAAATTTCACCTTGCCACTGTAGTTTCTTTTTGTCAAAGTAAATTAATTCTTGTTTATATGGCTGAAATTCAAAAAAGCATCTGTCAAAATTTGGAAGCTTAATTGTCAAATAGTTATATTTTTCAGTATCGATACTTTCATTAAAAATTTCAAAAAGAATTCTACTGTTATAAAGTGTAACACCAGCAGCTTTAGCATCCAGACTAAAACTGATTTGATTTGTGTTAATTTTTCTATCCCACAAGTATTTTGATTTAGGTATTACAATTAATGTTTTCTCTGTCGTTATTGATTTACTATTATTATTGTTAAAATAAAAGTTCAATTTGACAGGATGAAAATCACTTGGAAAATCAATTTGAATGTACAGACTGTCCTGAGAAAAACTACTCTTCTTTTCTATATTATACTCATAACCCTTTTGCTTAGTATAATAATTCTCACTAGTGATTTCAAGCAAATTATTTTGCAACATACTCCATCTACCTGTTGATGCAAAATCACATTTTTCAATAGCCGGTGTAAAAGTAATTTCTGGATTTAGCAAAACATATGTACCATCTTTTTTAAGCACCAGTTTTTCACTTGAACTTTTTTTCTTGTAAGTACCTGAATAATCAACATCATTACTGTTTTTACTTTTATGTATTGAACAACTCAAAAGTTGAAATGCTATCAATAGCAAGAAAAATATTTTTTTCATTTTATTATTTTTTATCTTTTAATCCTTCATAAACTGAGGAACCATCTTCTCTTTTGATTTCCATTAAAGAACTAGCATTTATACTTTGCAAAGAACTAGCACCAGCAGGGTAAGTTCCATCATAAGAATATTGAACTTGATAAGCATTGATTTCATTATTTCTTGCGCCTTGGTATGTAGTAGCTGAATTTAATAATTGACCTTTATTATTGAATTTAACCCCACCTGCTTCGATAGATTGTCCCACATGTCTAATTTCATGTATATGTAATCCCGTGTTACTTCCTTCAATTCGAATAACCCCCTTATCATCTTTAACAACGCCATGAGTGCCATCGTTCTTACTTGGTCCTGTCAATGTATACGTCTCCTTTGCATCGCCAATTGCTTTGATATCCAAGAGAGACTGGTTTAATAAGCCAATTTTTTGCCCGTTTTCTGCTAATTGATTTTCAAGTTTAGCTAATTTTTTATCGCTTAGACCGCCTTTATCTATTTGCGCTTGAATTTTTGCATTATCCTTATTAATGCTTCCAATTCGATTGTTTATCGAATTATTTAACTTTTCAGCTTGTTTCGGGTCTTCCCATGTCATCCCCGTTGGGTCAACATATCTAATCGGATTATCTGCAAATGCTACATATGGTGAAGTCCCAATTTGTTTAGGATGCTCAGCTTTCGGGTCAATATTCATCCATCTACCAATGGCAGCATCATAATTTCTTGCTCCATAATCATAAACATTAAGCCCCAGCTCGTCTTGCAGCTCTTTCCCATTGTATTTATATTTATACGGGTTGATCAACGGTTTTGAACCGCCTTCCAGCAATACCGGCGACATATACTCCGGGGAACCATCCGGCGGGGTAACAAAAACAAACTGCTGTACGTTATACATCTTATGTTTTAATCCAAACGGATAATAATGGCTTTCTTCCATTATTTTTAAACCTCCAGCTTTATCATCATAGGTCCAACTCGATCGGATTTACAATCCGCACTAAGTTTAAAATCCACTAAAACCGTATACCCTCTAAAAACAAAACTACAACTTTTTAGGGTTGTAGTTTGCTCTTTCTTTATTATCACGGATTACACCCGAGGCTTTAGCCGAACGGATGAAATAAATCCGCGCTATCGGTTGTTGATGGAAAAACAAAGGATGGACACGATTATGCGCCCATCCCATCCCTTTATGATACCGTTATCGAAACGGTTTAATGATTTCAAGATTATTCTTTTAAGAAAATAAAATATACTGCTAAACAAACAGCTATAATTGAAATTAGATATCCTACCCAAATATTCCTATTTTGATATTCTGGTACAATTTGGTCTGTAAATTTCCCATTAAATCCTTTTAAAATCCAGAATAAAAATCCGCCAATCCAAATTGAGGTTAGCTTCGCTGCGAAAGGTTCTTTTGCCATACTTCAAATATAAAAAAAAGAAAAGGATGGACACGTTATGTTGCGCCCATCCTGTATTCCGAATGCCGTTGGAAACGGATTAATGATTTTGATTTTCAACCTATTTTTCAATAGTTTTAATTAACTTTCCTTTCTCAAAAAAATCAATTTTTAGAGTATCCATTCCTTTGAGATGTATTTGTTTACCTTCTTTTAATCCGTTTTCATAATTTGATTTCATTTCGATTCCATCTTCTTTACTGTAAAAATAACTAATACCTTCCTTTTTACCGTTGTGATAATTATCAGAAAAGTTCAGTTTACCATCTTCATAAAAAACTGACATATTCCCGCTTGGAATACCATTTTTATAGTAACCTACACTATAAACACTCCCCGTTAAATAATAACTAGTTGTAACTCCATCTAATTTTCCATTGTTGTAATTAGAAACCTTAACTAAAATATTATCATTATTAAAAAACTTCCAAATCCCCGTTTTTTCACCATTTATTAGTCTACCTATTTCGTATCCGTCATTTGTTAATATTTTCTCGTCATTATTATTTTTGTTTTTCACACAAGAAATCAATATAGTTCCAAGCATTAAAAACAATGAAAATAATTTTAAATAATTAAGGTTTGATTTGATTGATTCCATTATTAACTTCTGTTTTTACATTTTGCCAAAATTGTTTCATACTATCTATTGCACTATTTACCAAATAGCCTGCATCTTTCTTAATGTCAGTTCCAGTTTGACTCTTATAAGCTGCATTCGCTGCTTCAGGAATTACACCCATTTTTGGAATTGCATCTGCAAAGCCATAGCCTGTTGCCCATTTTATCAAAGCTGGTATTGCTCCTAAAGCTGCTACTTTAGGTCCATCCTTTATGTATTTTTCACCAACTTCTTTCATTCCCTCAACACTAACAAGTTTATTGTCAAAGCCCGTTTCATTTGCCCTATCTTGCATCTTATCAAAAACAACAGGCTCTTTTGCAATCTCAGTAAAAACCGTTTTAACTTTATTTATGTACTCATCAGCTTTACCTTCCCATTCTTTTTTCGTCATTTCAGTAGATTGCTGATTTGTCTGGAATAATTTTTTCCCTTTTTCATCGAAAAAGACATTAAATTTATCATTTGTTTGTTTTACCAACTCTAACTTACCCGAAGCATTTAACTTCCAATGGTCTAAAGGACCTCTACCGTCTGGGTCAATTTTGCTAACTGGATTATTTTCAACGTAATTGTAAGGACTCCATTTTTGAAACTTTTCCGCCAGCGGGTCAATATTAATCCATCTACCAATCGCGGCATCATAATTACGCGCACCATAATCATAAACATTAAGCCCCAGCTCATCTTGCAGCTCTTTCCCGTTGTACTTATATTTATACGGATTTACAACCGGTTTACCACTTTGTTGTTCTAAATACGGGACATTATAACCCGGTGATCCATCAAATGGTAACACAAAAGTATATAACTCCGTATTATAGGCCGTATGTTTTAAACCAAACGGATAATAATGGTTTTCCTCCATTATTTTTAACGTATTGGTTCTTCTGTCCCAGGCCCAACTCGCGCGGATATTTCCTAAATGATCCGTATAGTTAAACACATAATTAAAATTATAACGACCCAACGTAAAAGCGACACTTACATAGCCTTCGGCATGTGGGAACAGTTTTAAAGTACTATTTTCATACTGGAAGCCTAGCTGGTAATCTGTCTGAACCGTAGCTCCTCCGTTAATAACCTTTTTCTGAACTTTAACACCCGTTGCGTTGTAAAGATACAGAATTTTATTTCCATCACTAAACAGAATTTCCATCGGCAGGTTTAAATGATTATAAACAATATTCGTGATCTTTTTATTTTCATCTTTGATCATGTTTCCATTGGCATCGTAGTCATAATCGTCGTAGGTATTGTTATACCCGTTGTCTTTAAAGCCTTCCGGATTGTTTGTCGCATCGTTCACCCGTTTCAGACGGTTTCCGTTATAGAAATAGGTCAACTCATCAATCGGAATGGAAAAAACCTGATTGTCCAGATTTCCGTTACGAAATAAGTTGGTGATATTTCCATTTTTATCGTATCGTACATATTCATTATAGGAATTCGTAGCCGGATTTCCAGTTTCCGGCCGCTGATAATAACTATATGTCATCCGGTTAATGGCATCATAGGTATACCCGTATTTTCTAAGGACGTTATCATTACTGGTTACCCAAAAAGTCTCCGAAATATTCCCGTTATAAAGTGGTAATACATTACCATCCTGACTTTCGGTGGCACTTACTACCTGTGAATTATCGCTTTCGGTTACCTGATTATAATTGATCTTAAATCCAAACAGGTCGCCTCCGCCTAAAGTAAGTCCCGGATAGGACAAAGGAGCACTATTATTAATATCCGTTAACCATCCGCGGATGTTATAACGATAGTCTACCTTTTGTAGTCCAATCGCTCCGGTTATATCTTCACCGCCTACGTTTTTGGACACTAATCGACCTAATTCGTCGTAAGTGTTTTTGGCCAATAGCTGTTCCGTTCCGCCATTAATCTTATGCGTGTGTAACAACAAGCGGTCTTCTTCCGTATAACTGTAGGTATCGACTATATTCAGTTCCGTCGCGCTACTGTTAAGTTTATGAAACGTTTGGGTATACTGTACCTTTCCACTAAAATCCAGCTTACTGTCCACTCGGGTATAACCGCCCAAATGGTTAGCGGTATAGGTTCGAATCGGACGGTATTTCGGATCGTATAACGTATAACTTTGTTCGTTTAGCGTTTCCGATGCCGTAGTTAATACGCGTACCCAACTACCCGTTGATAACCCGGTTACCGAGGTTGCTACGTTTTGCCCTTCAACTAGCGACGGTGGTGTAATGCCATTCGGATAGTTATAATTGTCGTAATAACTCACCGTGAGTAATTTCATCCCACTGGTCGGTATCACCAGATTGGTATATCCGATTGCAATATTGTCGACCATTACCGGGGCGCCAACCTTAGCTCTTGTTTCTGATACCACTGTGGCTGCGGCATTATATTGTGACTGCATACTGGCACGCGTGGTCGAAGTTTGTAACCAACCCGTATACACTACGCGGCTCAATCCGTCATATTTGGTGATTAGATAACCGGTTTGCGTGCCGCCAAAAGGTGACAAAACCGGTCCGGTGGCAACCACACGGTCAATTTTGTCGTAAACAATAAACTCCCATTGTTTGCCCGGTAGTTTCTTTTCGACCATACGGTTACGGGCATCGTATTTATACTGATAACACAAATCATCCAGTTGCGCAGTCGGATTGGTTACCAATGGCGGAATGACATACGTCAGATTTCCATACAAATCGTAAACATAATAGGTGTCATGAGGCTCTTTAAAATGGGTACGCTTTAAAACTACACGCCCATTTTTATCTTTAAACTCCTCAGTGGTATTGTCGGTTCCCGAAGTCCAGTTTTCGTCTTTAACAATCGTTTTATACAATTGGTTGATCGCATAATGTCCTTTGTCCTGCAACTGAATTGTATAGACACCGTTGGCATTATCCCAGGTGGTTGCGGCAAAATAGTTTTTGACTTCATTGGCACTATTGGTCTGATAGTCCATTTTTATCGTATGATCCGTATCCGAATCGGGTTTTACCTGCCAGTCGAATCCGGGTGCGCCCTGCTTTAACGGACGTGCCAAAGTCGATAATTCCAATAGCTTTTCACTAAACGGATATTGTCCGCTATATTGTGAATAACTTAGGGTTGCCGACTGTGCTCCGGCCTGATAACTCATATCGTTAGTTGTGGCGGGATACGGTAAATAGTCTTTTAACTGACGACCTAAATCGTACTCGATATGGGTGATCATATCCTTTCCGGTACCGGATTGTTTGTTTATATTTTGCTGAACCGGTCGACCTAAACCATCATAGTAGGTCACAGTCGAAGCCGGACGACCACTACCGGTTTCCCGATAGGTCGTTTTTTTAGTCCAGTTTTGCGAATTCGTTTGTGCCACCATCAAAACCGGCGCACACAATAAAGTGATAAGTATTTTTTTCATACGGCTGGTTTTAATTGATTCGATAATTGTTTTCATACGATTCGATAATGTTACCATCATGGTCTTTGATCTGCTTTAAGCGCATGAGCGCATCGTATTCATAATACGTACTACGACAATTGCTATCGACCGTACGGCGCAGTAATCTTGTAAACGTATCGTAATAATACCAGGTAACCATTCCTTCCGGATACATCGCACCAAAGCCACATGGTGCTGCGGTTCCCGGTTCAAAGTCAACCGGAAGGTTTGGCGCTTCAACAGGTACCGAATCCGATCCGGTATAATTGTCGATTTTTGCTTTTACATTGTCATACACATCATATTCGTAACGTGTTCTCGGACCATTAACCGTCGTAACATGTGTCATATTCGCTCTGGTATCGTATTGCAGAATCTGAAACCGGTCTTCCAAAGCTCCGCTTCCTTTTGCAAAACGGATCATCTCCGGTAAAATCAGATTCGAATTATTGTTCCAGCTTTTGTATAAAGTTACTTTGGTAGCCGTTGCCGTTGGAATTCCATTCCCCGGTCCACGGAAGGTTTTAACCATAATCGGCTGGGATATTTTATTTAACTCCACCAATTTGTTTAAAGCCGTAGTCTGATCTGGTGTGATATTTGGTATCAGACTGGATTGGTCGGCATAGAAATTATGCACAAAGTTTACCATAGTGTCTTCGCTAGTAGTGGTTTTAATTGCCGTAGGCAAACCGGCCAGCGCTCCATAGCTGTATTCCGTTTTAATTACAACCGGCTTGTATCCGTTTTCAAAGACGGCATCTAAGGTGATTGACATCGGAATCATAAATTCTTTCTGAGTCTGCGAAACAAGATGTACCTTTTTGGACATAAACTCAAATTTGGCGATGTCCAGATTGTCCGCACCATCGGTCGGATAACCGCAGTTCATATGCGCATAACCGCCTATAACGCCCGTAATACCGTTTCCGTAAGGGATATAATCGTATTCATATTGCTGTTCCCTAACCTTATAGAGGGTATTTCCTCTTTTCATAATATCCATTTCCGAAAGCAATGTGCCTTCATAGATATATTGCAGGTTACCCCTGTACATGGCGTGTTCGTTTTGGAACGGACTTACGTAAAACGGATGGATTTCCTGATAGGTAGAGGATGACTTGTTTACAAACTGCTTCTGCTTTCCACCCAGTTCAAAATTATCACCACCATAACTAACGGTTACATACTCGTATTTCTGGTCAAAAGCACTGGTAAAGACACTTGACGAGTACAGGGTACGTAGCTTGATCTCTCCGGTATGGCTCATCCATCCGGGGCCAAAAATACCGCCCGGACTACAGCATTTGGTCAGATACAGCTCGGTCACATAATCAACATTCTTTTTGAATCCCATAAGTGAAAACGGATCGACATATACGTCCTTTGCCTGCGTGTAATAAAATCGCTTGCTAAATGCCGTCTGATCATTCTCTGTAAAATCAGTGGTACGCTTTACCCGCAGTCCACCTTGTTCATCCACCGTCTTAAACCCACGCGTATGGAAAAAGTAAGCGCTAGCTTCAAACATCACCGGAGCCGAATAATTGTTATACATTTCAACGGTATAGATATGATCCTTGATCACATTTACGGTAAACTCACGGCTAAAATTAAAATCGCCCGTTCCGATCTCCTGATTACCATCTGGCATCTGTACCAGAAAGGACTGTACTGTCCCCGTAGTCTGATCCACTAATCTAAAAGTAATCCTATCGGTATGTCCCATCTGAGCATCGGCCATTAACTCTACCCGCACTTTTACTTCTTCATCAACAACAGCGGCACTGGTTCCAAATGTACCATCAGGATTTGCAATAAAATCACCCAAAGGTATTGCGATGTTTGTTTTGGAAGCAGGAACCCTACCGGGGCTGTTTCGCCAGATTGTCATTGATCGGTGCTGCCTGTCGTATGCTTTAGCCTTGGGTGTCTCGTATTCAAAAATGGTATATCCTTTGGTCGGATAGGTGATCTTGACCAAACTTCCTTTGGCCATATGCGCGGCACTTGGACTACGGTCAGCCAGATTCGGGTAATAGTTATGGAACAATAAATCTTCGTTCTGCGGCAATGCCGTCGTATTACCGGACTTACCATTATAATATCCTATTAAATCCTTTGCCTCACTTCTACGGTTAGGTAGTCCGAGCGGGTCATTATATTCCAGTATATATTCTTCGTTTTTTCGTCCCTGACCACTGCCGTAATTACGGTCTTTGTCAAACTCAACTTTTGTTAGAAAGAACCGTTCGGAAGTGGTTTTGGTCTGAGGAAACAGATAAGTAAATTCAGCCTTGCGCACCATCGTACTACCTTCCTTGATTTCTACATTATCCAATACATATTTGTAATTCCCACCGGAACCGTTACTGCGGTTGAATAGGATTTGTAGATAGCTGTGCGGACTATAAATCCGTTTCAGCCATTTACCATTCATAGTTACTGTCGCACTGCCAATATAGCTATGCTGCCCTTCGTTTGTCGGTGGTCGTTTGCACAATTCACCTTCACGTGTTTCCAGTACTTTTACCGTTACGCTTTCTTCCTGACTTGTCCACACCGAGTGTGTTACCGTATCGGTATCGTACTCAAACAAGATCACACCATAATCCGGGTGCTGTATCTTATGCAGATAAAATCCGGTATTGGCATAAGGATTGTCACGGTGCGATCCCATAAAGGAGCTTTCGCAGGCATTCAGACCACCGAAATAATATTTAATACCATCGGGGGTGGTAATACAGAACTCCTGACTGTTACGGAAGCGTTGGCGCATATCGGACTCGCTACCTACAATTTCGACTTTTAGCGGGCTATCCACTTTTGACAGTTTAGGCATAAAATCTGCATCGAGATAAAACGTACCGGAATAACTGCCGAATGAAAAATTCCATAGATCCGGTTTAAAGTCATAATGCTTTCGCGCCCCTACAAATACACCGTTCAGGAAATAAGCGTGTGCTGAACCGTTGACCAACTGATTGGGAATGATCATATCTGCTGTCAGACGTTTATCTGCCGTTGTGGATTCATCCGGCGCATCATTGATCGTACGGGAAATAACGCCACCCGCATTCAGTGTCCAGTTGATACCCGTCCATGTAGCAGTTTGATTGACCTTAACACCTGCCGCCGCATAATTCAGCGTTATTGGTAATTCCAGTTTCCCGACCTTTGCCGTATAGATCGGTATAGTTGCATTGACCATTCCCGAAAATTCATTGACAGGAATGTCACCGTATTTGGTAAGGGCATATGCCTGTGGCGATGGAGCTGTAACATCAGGCTTCAGGATCGTTCCGTTACCTTCATCTTGCGCCATAGCTTCGCCGTAAAGCCCTAAAAGCAGTAAAGAGAGTACTATTTTTTTCATTTGATTTCTTATTTAGGTTGGATACCCTTGATGACTTTTACCGAGTTGTGTTGTACGTTGGTGCGAATCTCTACGATATAGATGCCTTCCGGGTACTGACTTAAATCTACCGGTACGGTGCGACTGTCAATAGAAAACTGTTGCAGTTGTCGGCCGGAAAGGTCAAAGACGGAGGCCGTTCCCGTTTGGAAGTCGTAACCCACAATGATGTTCGTGAATTGTTGTGCCGGGTTTGGAAGAGCTTCGATGGCCGGTTTGTCCAGTTCTTTTTTATAACGGTCTTTAAGCTTTACCACCCAAAAATCGCTACCACCATTTCCGCCGTTTTTATCGCGTGAAGGTTTCCCTTTCGACGTTCCGGCTAAAAGGTAGCCGCCATCGCGGGTTTCGATCAAGCGGCCTAAGATGTCTTCACCATCACTTCCTACGGTTTTACTCCATACTTCTTCGCCTTTATCGTTGATTTTTACCGCGATATAGTCGTTGATGTCTTTTTTATCTTTTTTGCCTTCGCCTACTTCGGTATGTGCGTATCCGCCGATCAGAAAAGTATGATCGTCATTCTCAATAATCGAAGTTAACAGGTCGGTTTTACCATAATTATAGGTTTCCTGCCAGATGGTTTGTCCGTCGGTGTCCAATCGTACCACCCAAAAGTCGGTTCCTTTACCGTTGGCCTTACTTTTATCGTTCGATGGATTTGAATTGGAACTTCCGCCCAATAAATAGCCACCGGTTTTGCATTGGATCAGTGCCGTCAGGTTATCATCACCATCACCGCCTAAGGTACGCTGCCATTCGATGCCGCCCTGTTTGTCGGTTTTAAGAATCCAGTAATCCCCCGCGCCCATGTTGTCGTTGAGTTTGTTTCCTGAAGCCGGTGAATTCGAATAGCCACCAATGATATAGCCGCCATCCGGGGTTTGCTCGATCGTTTTTAACTGATCCAGGTTTTTACCTCCATAGGTTTGTTGCCATTCGATTTTGCCTTCGGAAGCGAGTTTAATCACCCAATAATCCAGGTTGCCAAAATTCGCTTGCGTTTTGTCACCCGATTTTCCCGATGCAGACGAACCGCCTACAATATAACCGCCATCTTTGGTACGACGGATACAAGCCAGTTGCTCCTGACCGTTTCCGCCAATAGTACGCTGCCATTGTTCGGCACCTTTGGCATCGAGTTTTACAATCCAGAAGTCGTCATGACCTTTGGAGTCGTCTTTTTTTCCGGCACTTTTCGGGGAATCCGAAATACCAGCCAGAATAAAACCGCCGTCGGTTGTTAATTGTACACTTTGTAGAAAATCCATACCGGATCCACCATAGCTTTTTTGCCATTCGGCCGATCCGTGTTCGTCCATTTTCCAAAGCCAGTAATCGAAATTACCGCTTGATACCATTTCTTTGTTTCCGTTTTTGTCGGATAGCGAACTGCCTGCTAAAAGAAACCCATAGTCGGGTGTGGGCAGCGCATCTGCTAAGAATTCGGCATGTTTACCGCCATAGGATTTTTCCCATAAGATATCCTGCGCCTGAGATACCATCGGAAAAAGACATGGCAATAGTAGTGCCGAAATCCTGCCTTGTAGTAAGGCACGATTCGTCATTTTTGTCATTAAACTATTGTCAATTAAGTTAGTGGACTGCAAAGCTAACTCTTTATTAGCGCTATTCAAAAAGAAAGAATTGCAATCTGTGAAAAATAGAATCTTTATAAATTACAATATGTGTATTATGGTATATCATTCAGATTTCGAGACTGCATTTTAAAACAATAAAAGTGTATTATTCGCAATACGAATATAATTTATCCTCTATACAAACACTCAACAGTTTTTTTAACACAAACACCTGACAGGTTTTAAAAACCTGTCAGGTGTAAAGAAGTAATAACAACATTATAAAATTATTTCCCTCTCAATATGCAACTGCTCCAGAAAAACCTCATCATGGGAAACAACAAGCAGGGTTCCTTTGTATTCATTGATCGAAGCCGTAAGAATTTCGATATTTTGCAAATCCAGATTATTTGTCGGCTCATCCAGAACAATACAATCCGGTGCTGTATTTCCAATCGTAAGACCACAAAGCAACAAACGCATTCGCTCTCCTCCACTAAGGACTTTACAGGGCTTTTGCCAGTCATCATAAGTAAACAAAAAACGGTTTAAACGCATTTTTATCTCGTGTTCCGGTAAAACAGTCGTATTAAATTGTTGCGCTTGTTCGTATACCGTTATACCGTTATCAATCAATGAATATTCCTGATCGATATAAATCGTTTTAATTGGTATTCTGTGCATTGTTCCGGTTTCAGGTTGCAAATTGCCTAAAATAAGCTGAATCAATGTCGTCTTTCCGGAGCCATTTTGTCCTTTTATCGCAATACGATCGCCACTGGCGATTTCAATGTCAAGATTGCGCTTCCATAATGGTGTCTTGTCATAATAGTAATTTAGTTCTGTTGCCTTAAAAAGCAATTTGCCTTTATGTAGCGCTGGTAGTCCAAAACCAAATTTCATTTTGTCGATATCCGGTACTGTAGCCCGTAAATTTTGTAATTCTTTTGCGATACCGCCTATTTTTTCGGCATGAACATTTTTTAGTTTGGAAGTACTGTTTTCGGCTTTATTCCGCATGATGTTGATCATTATTCTTGCCACACCTGCTTTTTCCTGTTTTCCTTTTCCTTTTGCATCCAGTTTTTGTTGGCGCTCCAAGGTTTCACGCTCTTTTTCTTTGGCCTTTTTTAAGGCTTTTTCTTTGCTCTGGATGTCCTGTTGCAAGGCATTGTTTTCGATTTCTTTTTGAGTCTTATAAAAATCGTAATTCCCGCCATAGGTCATAATACCGTTTGCGGTTAGTTCGCAGGTTATATCGAGTAAATTAAGCAGTTTGCGATCGTGACTGATTACGATCATAGCCCTATTGTCAGACTGTATAAAGTCGTATAATAATTCACGGCCAGCATAATCCAAATGGTTACTGGGTTCGTCCAACAAAATCAATTCCGGTTGATGGATTGTTATTCCGGCCAGAAAAACTTTGGCTTTTTGTCCGCCGCTTAACGTATGCATCGGCTGATTCAGGTCGATGGCATCTAATTTCCAGTAACGCAAGGCTTCCTGACAACGTTCTTCCACCGTCCAGTCGTCATTGAGCGTCGTAAAATTTTCTTCGGTTACAATACCGGAAAGGATTTCGGATAGTGCCTGTAATTTTCTGTCAATCCGTAAAGCTTCGGCCACGGTAAGCCCGTTAAATTGCCCGAATACCTGTGGGATGTAATACGGTTCGGTACAAATAGTACACTGACCTCCGGAAATTGGTACAGCTCCGGTGATGATACGAAACAACGTGGACTTTCCTACGCCGTTATGCCCGATTAAGGCTATTTTGTCATAATTGTTAACAACCAGATGCAGGTCGTCAAATAAAAGCTCCCTATTGGGATGTATATAGGAGACATGCTGTAAAAGCAACATAATTTCTTTCTTTAGAGATGAAACAAAACATCCGGGAGTATTTTGTAGTCCCCGGTTTAGTAGTGCCTGAAAGAAATTATTTTCACATGTAGATCACATTTTTGTACGACAAAGATAGTTTTTTTATCGCAATTCCCGATTTATTTTCCGGTATAACAATAAAAAAGCGACTGCTGGAAAACTCTGGCAGTCGCTTTTTTATGATTTATGGTGGTTTATGGGATTAAAACAGCACGCCCTTTTATTTGTCCGTTTCGCAATTTATCATATACTTCCACGGCCTGGTCCAAATTGTATTTTTCAACTTCAATATGAATTTTCTTTTGTCGGGCCAATCCGATAACTTCCATCAACTCGGTACGCGAACCCCAATACGGATTGGTCATGCTTACACCAAAGGGTAAGCCATTCATATTGTATTCGTATTTTCCACCGCCCAGTCCAACAATAGTCAGGTCACCATCCAAGCCAACTACCTTCGTACCAAGGTCAATTGTAGACGATGCGCCAACAAAATCGATCACGACTTTGGCTTTTCGGATACCGGTAATCTTCTGGATTTGTTCCGCTGCATCTTTATCCATCGAATTGATCGCATAAGCAGCGCCCAGTTTTTTAGCAAATTCCAGTCGCTCCGGAGTGATATCGCAGGCAATAATCGTAGCGCCACTCATTTCTGTTAGTATTTGCAAGGCCACATGTCCTAATCCGCCAACTCCGATCACTACTACATATTCGTCGGGCATTAATTTGTGTAACGATCGTTTGATAGCCGAATAAGGTGTCAAAGCCGCATCAGTTAAAGGTGCTGCAATTACCGGATCAAGGTCATGAATCGGAACCAATAAACGGGAAGACGGTACCAACATATAGTCGGCCATACCGCCATTAAGCCCTAATCCGCCTCCAAAAGCCTGTTCCGACTGATGATCGCAATAATTTTCCTGCGAATGCTGACACGGTTTGCAATGTCCACATCCCCACGGACCGTAAACCAATACGGCATCGCCTTTTTTAAAACCCTTTACATCCTGCCCCACTTCTTCTACCCAACCTGCATTTTCGTGCCCTAATGTAAACGTAACTCCCGAAACAATCCCCTCATCAATAATATGTAAATCGGAATGACAAACACCGGCTCCTCCAATTTTTAATAGTACTTCATCACCCGACGGAACCGGTTTTTCCATATCGGTTACTACTCTGACATCTTTATGCCCAAAATATCGTACTGCTTTCATACTTACTGTTTTTTAAAGGTTAACCTTATAAATTTAAGCAAATACGGTTTAAAAAAAGTTATTTAAGCGTTAAATCTGTCACCTCCAAGTCTAATGATACCTTCTGGTTATCATTATGTCGCTTATCGTTTAAAATGTGATCCAAACCTCTTTCTAAAAAAAATGACGACTCCTTTCGGGTCGTCATTTTTACTATCGGTTGATTATCCTTTTTCGAGCTTTTCCCAATCCTGTTTTCGGATTCTGTAGATAAAATTTAGTTTGGGCGTTTCGCCATGATAGGCTATGTTTTCTTCGGCAATTTTGGTTACACCAAGTCGTGATATGGCAATCTGCGAACGATAATTGGTTGCACCGACATGAAAGTCAATCGCATCAACATATTGAAAAGCGTAGTCCATCATTAGTCTTTTTACAGACGGGTTGATTCCGGTTCCCCAAAATGGTACCGCATAAAAAGTATAACCAATCAGAATCCTGTTTTCTTTTTCATCGTAATCGTAAAAACGGGTACATCCGGCAACTTCTCCGGTCGCTTTGTCTACAATTTTATAAGCGCCTTTGCTTTGTATCGCTCCGTCGAAAAAAACACGAAAAACGGCTTCTTTCCACCGGTCTTTGTTCGGATGTTGTTCCCAGACTTTTGGGTCCGAAGCCAGGGCAAAAAGAGGGGCAAAATCGGTTTCCTGTAACGGGTATAACCCGACTTTATCGTTTTCTAAGGGTGTTTGAATGGAAAATAACATGTTTTTATTTTTTTGACTTTCAAAATTAATCCAAAAGCGGACTACTAGTATAGGCCATTCTTATAAAAAAGGCTACTCCATTTTATCCGACACTTTATACGATTGGTTGTGAAGTGACAGCGATCGAATCGAACACTTTTTTAAAAGCTGTTGCTGCGTTATGCACCTGAATTGTCCAGTCTTCCGCTGCAGCACCATCAGCACCATCCGAAATGTATTTTAAACATAAAAACGGAATCTGTTCCTGCTTCGCAATCAGTGCCATCACATAAGCCTCCATATCCACAACGGTATAATCGATTGTATCGTGATTGGTTTCAAAATTGTCGCCGGTTCCACAAATCCCTTCCGGTAAACCCGGAATTGTTAATCCGTATTCCAAAACGATGTCCTCATCCGAAAGCGGGGTTTTATACAAATCAAATCCCAATCCTCTTACGTCCATATCCCGTTGGATAAAACGGGTACAATTGACTACAGTTCCTTTTGTAAAGGTAGTACTCCCAGCCGATCCCAGATTTATGATCAACTCTGGTCGGTTTCGCTGAATTTCACGGGTCAAATGATAGGCTGCGTTGACTTTCCCAATACCAACAAAAAGGGTTTTCTCGTCTTGAAACAGTTCTCCTGCTTCAGAATTTAGTGCAAATACATAAAGGGGATTCTCCTTTAGTAATTGCGTTATCGTCTTGGATTGGGTTTGCACGGTTTTACTATTTATGGTAGAAATAAACTGTAATGTCTAATTCCTGTTTTCGTCCGACAAAGATACAGAAACAACTGTTTTTATACCGATTCCTCCAAAAACAAAATGCCACCGATAGTCCGGTGGCATTCGATGTTGTTATAACCCGGCGTATTTATAAATGGAAATACACCCGCTATAGCTTCTTATTTTTTAGATTCTTCTACAGATACTTTTCTGAACTCTTTTAATAATTTGCTTAGTTCTAAAGCAGATTTACGAGCTCTTGTTCCTGCAGCTTTATTTCCTTTTTCAACTTGTAATTCTGACTCGGCTTTGAATGCATCAATTTCGGCGTTGATCTTCGTTAATAAGTCTTTCATAATATTATATTTTGTTAAAAATTAAAAAACAAAAATAGCATTTTAAGGTTAGGAAAAAAGCTTCCGGATGGGTTAATTTTACTTTTATTCCCCATTTAAAGTATTAATCACTAATAATCAACATTTTACTACTTGACAAAATCTTCCGTCACCAGGTCATTATTGATAAAAGCTCCGGCCTGAGTGCCTGTAGCGACAGCAACTGACACGGTTCGCATGCTGGAACAATCGCCTGATGCATATACCCCTTCAATAGTCGTTTTAAAAGATGAATCTACTTTTAGTAAGCCTATTTCATTTATTTCGCAGCCCAATGCTTCCGGTAACGGGCAATTTTGTGTGAATTCCGGGCGGGAATAGACCACCTGAAGCGGCACACTGCTCTGATCTTGAAATACGATCTTTTTTAATTTCCCTTGCTCATGTTCGAGAGAAGCAATCTCTTTTTCAATAATCGCAATTGAATTGCTTTTTATTCCTTGTTCCTGTATCCCTGTAAGTGTCGATTTTCCATTGGTATAAATCGTCAGCCTTTTGGTCCAGTTAAAGATAAGTTGTGCATAATGAAAGGCTACATCTCCATTGGCGATGATTCCGGTTGGTTGTTCCTTTACTTCATATCCATGACAATACGGACAATGTAATACCGAAATACCCCAACAAGCTGCGAAGCCATTACTATCCGGAAAGTTATCTTTTAAACCGGTCGCAAATAACAATCGTCTGGCGGTAAAAACGCTCCCGTCATCCGTTTTGATTTCAAAATTCCCGGTTGTTTTTTTAGCTTCTGTTGCGCTACCCTTATAAAAACGGATCGTTTCGTAACGGCTAACCTGTTCCCTGGCAATTGTGGCAATATGTTGTGGCGTTTCTCCGTCCTGTGTCAGGAAATTATGGGAATGTGGTGTTTGCCGGTTGCAGGGTTTTCCATCGTCCAGAACCAATACCTGTCGCAAAGCCCGTCCCAGACTCATGGCAGCGGATAAACCGGAGTAACTTCCTCCAACAATAATAACATCATAAGTCGTTTTTGTCATAGCTTTTTATGTTTTATATAGAAATATCAGGACAAAAAAATATCCTTTCGGAGACAAAAATACGATTATTTTAATAAACGCAACTTAATTGCGTTTAATTTTATAACTATTTGATTCCAAACAACAAATAAGAATACGCCTACAAACCACTTATTTAAAATCATTTTAGATAAAATCGTCTTATCTAACTTCTATTTTATATTGGAACAAAATAGCTCCGGATACAAACTGTTGATAAGTCGTTTTAAAAAGTAAAAACGAATCCAGGAAAAACCTGTTTATAACTTTTTTCCGATACTGAGCAAGCTGCCACAATCCTACTACTTTCCGCAAAATTATCAGCTGTTGATAACTCTTTTTTACAAGCTCCATACAGGCTGTTGATAAAACATCCGGATTTCTTTCTTAAATCTTTTGACCAAAAATCAGGCTTGTCGTACCTTTGAAAAATACCGGACAAGCTTATTTTCCGATCGGAAAAAAGCCCGACGCTACCTCCCCAAATCAGGTTCAATTTTAATTCTATATATATGTCAATTTTCGATAAACGAATCAACTATAAACCATTTGAGTACCCGGAAGTACTACAATTTACAGAAGCTATCAACAAATCGTACTGGGTACACAGTGAGGTCGATTTTACAGCCGATACGCAGGATTTTCACTCGCATCTGAGTTCATCCGAAAAAACGGCGATCAAACATAGTTTACTGGCTATTGCACAAATTGAAGTGGCCGTAAAAAGTTTTTGGGGCAATATTTATGAACATTTCCCGAAACCGGAATTCAACGGATTGGGTAGCACCTTTGCCGAATGTGAGTTTCGCCATTCGGAAGCGTATTCCCGTTTATTGGAAGTGTTGGGCTACAATGACGAATTCGAAAAATTACTGGACATTCCGGTAATTATGCAACGGGTGAACTATTTGTCGAAAGTATTACAGGACACCCGTTCGGAAGACAATAAAAAATATGTCGTGGCATTGATTTTGTTTAGTATCCTGATCGAAAATGTATCGTTATTTAGTCAGTTTGCGATTATTCTTGCCTTTACCCGTTTTAAAGGATATATGAAAAACGTAAGCAACATTATTGCCTGGACTTCAGTTGACGAACAGGTTCATGCTAATGCCGGCATCTATATCGTAAACAAAATTCGCGAAGAACACCCGGAATATTTTGACGCGGAAACCATCGACCTGATTCGCGAAAGTGTTAAAGATTCCATCAACGTTGAATCGGATATCCTGGACTGGATCTTTGAAGAAGGCGAAATTGAAATCATTAAAAAACACGATTTGGTGAATTTTATGAAGTTCCGTATTGATGAAAGTCTTAGTCAAATTGGCATAGAGAAAGTATTCTATGTGTCTCCGGAAGACTATCAGGCTATGGCGTGGTTTGAAGAAGAGGTATTTGCAAACAGTCTGGATGATTTCTTCGCTAAACGCCCGGTTGATTATACCAAACATGACAAAAGTATTACCGCTAACGATTTATTTTAATTTGAGTTTTTGAACATGCAAGATATCCCACAAACAAATACCGAGATCGCAACCGGCAACAATACACTACCTAAATTATGGTGGAAAAACTCAGAAAGCGAACAAATCTTAAACCGGGGGTACCTTTTAAAAGGAGAAACTGTAGAAGGTGCTATTGACCGGATTTGTAGCGCTGCGGCGCGTCGTTTGTTCCGCCCGGAACTAAAAGAATCGTTCCAGGAAATGATTGAACGCGGTTGGATGAGTATCAGTTCACCGGTTTGGGCCAATATGGGAACCGAAAGAGGTTTGCCGATCTCCTGTTTTAATGTACACGTTCCCGATCATATCGAAGGAATTACCCATAAATTGGGCGAAGTGATCATGCAAACCAAAATCGGAGGCGGTACTTCGGGTTATTTCGGAGAGTTACGCGAACGCGGCAGTGCCGTAACCGACAATGGAAAAAGTAGCGGTTCTGTTAGTTTTATGAAACTATTCGACACTGCTATGGATACCATTTCTCAGGGCGGTGTTCGCCGAGGTGCTTTTGCTGCTTATCTTGATATTGATCATCCAGATATCGAAGAGTTTTTAAAAATTAAAAATATCGGAAATCCAATTCAAAATCTGTTTACCGGAGTTTGCGTACCGGATTACTGGATGCAGGAAATGATTGACGGTGATACCGAAAAACGCCATGTTTGGGCCAAAGTACTCGAAAGCCGTCAGCAAAAAGGACTTCCGTATATTTTCTTTTCCGATAATGTGAATAAAAATAAACCGCAGGTTTATAAAGATCTCAACATGCGTATCAATGCCAGTAATCTGTGTAGTGAAATCATGTTGCCGTCTACAAAAGATGAATCGTTTATCTGCTGCCTGTCGTCGATGAATCTGGAATTATATGAAGAATGGAAAGATACCGAAGCCGTTAAACTGGCTATTTTTTTCCTGGATGCCGTATTACAGGAGTTTATCGAAAAAACGGAAGGAAATTATTACCTGACCGCTGCGAACAAATTCGCGAAAAGACACCGAGCTTTAGGGCTAGGTGTACTAGGTTGGCATTCGTACCTGCAAAAGAACATGATTCCGTTTGAAGGTATGGAAGCCAAAATGAAAACCACCGAAATTTTCAAACATATCAGTGATAAAGCCGATAAGGCGACTCAGGAATTGGCGCGTATTTACGGTGAACCGGAATTACTAAAAGGATACGGCCGTCGTAATACCACAACGTTGGCTATTGCTCCTACGACGTCTTCTTCGGCCATTTTGGGACAAACCTCTCCTGGAATCGAACCGTTTAGCAGTAACTATTATAAAGCCGGACTTTCTAAAGGGAATTTTATGCGTAAAAATAAATACCTTAAAAAACTATTGGAAGAAAAAGGACTGGATAACGAAGAAATCTGGCGCGGTATTATGCTAAATGGCGGTAGCGTGCAACATATCACGGAATTGACACAACAAGAAAAAGATGTCTTTAAAACGTTTAAAGAAATCAGTCAGTTGGAGATTATCCAACAAGCAGCTATCCGTCAGAAGTTTGTGGATCAGGCGCAAAGTCTAAACCTGAATATTCCATCGGAATTGCCTATCAAAGAGGTCAATAGTCTGCTGATTGAAGCCTGGAAACTGGGAGTTAAAACCTTGTATTACCAACGCAGTCAAAGTGTTTCCAAAGAGTTTATCACCAACCTGGTAAGTTGTAGTAGCTGCGAATCATAAGACATCATAGAAACCATCAGGTTTTCCATTTCAAAAAGGACTTTATTAATGCTAATAAAGTCCTTTTTTTGACCTTTGTCACAAATCCATCCTAAAAACATCCGTCATATCATTAAAACATCATATGTTTGTACAAAATAAAGCGTATGAAACTGTATACCAAAATTATCAACAGTATTAAAGAAGATATCGCGAACGGAGTTTACCAACCTGGTGAAAAAATTCCTGCCGAACCAGAATTAATGCAAAAATATGGCGTGGGACGCTCGACCATACGGGAAGCGATTAAAACACTGGCCATCTCGGGAATCCTTAAAGTAAAACAGGGTTCCGGTACTACTGTGACCAGCAATTACCAGGAACTAAATATGGAACAACGCTTGCAACGGGCTGATTTTAAAGATGTCAATGCCGTTCGAAAACTGTTGGAAGAAGAAATCATACGCCTCGCAACTGCCAACCGGACAGAAATACAACTGACCGAAATAACTCAATGTCTGGAACGTCGAAAAACAGCCATACTCGCCGAAAACCCAGAGGAATGTGCCAATGCCGATATCGATTTTCATATGGCGATTGCTTTTGCCTCCGGAAATAAGGTACTCGCCGAATTATACTATGGTTTTACCGTGATTCTGCGCAATTTCTTTGCTGCCCGCGAGCCGAAAGGGATCAGTCAGTTTGCGATGAACCATCACCTGCACGAACAGTTGCTGGAAGCACTAAAATCACAACAGGAAGCCGCCGGAATCGCTACACTCCGAAAAATACTGGATCAAAATCAGTAAACTCCGGTGTTAAAATTAGTCCAAAAAAAACCAAAACATCATACGTTTAAATAAAAGAGCGTATGTTTGCACAAAATTAACGTGATTACGAATTAAAACCTCTTCTTATGTCTGTACTAACCTTTACCCTAATCCTTTTATTAGGTGCCTATCTGGCTGGTCTTTTGGGATCGTTAACCGGTTTGGGCGGTGGTGTTGTCGTTATTCCCCTATTAACACTGGCTTTTGGTGTGGATATCCGTTATGCTATCGGAGCGGCTTTACTGGCTTCAATCGCCACCTCATCGGGATCGGCCAGTGCCTATGTAAAAGAAGGAATTACCAATATCCGGCTGGGTATGTTTCTCGAAATTGCTACTACCATTGGAGCCGTTATCGGTGCGTTGATAGCCGTGTATACGCCTACCAATACGATTGCCATTTTATTTGGATGCGTCCTGATTTTCTCTGCTGCGATGACTTTACGAAAAAAAAATCAATCCGCTTTGACCGAAGGAAGTCCGCTTTCTTATAAACTGAAATTAAACAGTACGTATCCCACTCCAAACGGGGAAGTTCCGTATAAACTCAAAAATATCGGAGCCGGTTTTTCAATTATGACCGTAGCCGGTGTACTTTCGGGTTTACTGGGAATTGGTTCCGGCGCTTTAAAAGTATTAGCGATGGATGCGACCATGCATATCCCATTTAAAGTGAGTACGACCACGAGTAACTTTATGATTGGTGTTACGGCCGCAGCGAGTGCTGTTGTTTACTTACAACGAGGTTATATGGATCCTGGAATTGCTTTTCCGGTGATCATCGGTGTATTGGCCGGTGCTTTTACAGGTTCGAAACTCCTCACCCGAATGGATCCGAAAGTATTGCGAATTATTTTCTGTGTGGCGATCACTTTTGTCGCATTGGAAATGATTTATAACGGTTATCACCATAAATTTTAAAACAACGCCTTATGAAAAAACATATTTCAGATACCGATGTACAGCAACTGGTGGGAAAAGTGTTGCGTTATGGTGTTTTAACGGCTTGTTTTCTGGCCATTGCCGGTGGTGTTGCCTACCTGTTACATCATGGCGGGTCGACCGTTCCTTCCTATCATACTTTCCAGGGAGAAGGTGCAGCATATACCACTTTCGAAGGGATTCTTAAAGGTGCAATGGCATTAAATCCTACCGAGATCATACAGTTTGGCGTTTTGGCATTGATTGCAACACCAATCCTGCGTGTGGTACTCTCGCTATTTGCTTTTATTCTTGAAAGGGACAAAATGTATATCGTCATTACACTAATCGTTCTCAGTATTATTATGACCAGCATTTTTGGTGGATTAAAGGTATAATACAACACGAATTTAACATCTCTTTACCTTTGAATTGGTATATTTGAATTGATCATAAATCTATAAATCACAACCATTATGCATAACAGCATTCCAGATTATACGCTTAATAACGGGGTTACCATTCCGGAAATTGGTTTCGGAACCTGGCAAACACCCGATGGAGCAACCGCAGTACTGGCTGTAAAATCGGCTTTGGAAAACGGATATCGTCATATCGATACCGCTGCGATCTACGGAAACGAAAAAAGTATTGGTCAGGCGATTGCCGATTCAGGAATCGACCGTAAAGAATTGTTTATTACCAGTAAGCTTTGGAATTCGGAACGTGGTTACGAAAGCACTTTAAAAGCGTTTGACAAAACGTTAAGCGATTTACAAACGGATTACCTGGATCTCTATCTGATTCACTGGCCGGCTAACGCCAAACAATTTCCCGACTGGAAACAGAAAAATGCCGATACCTGGCGTGCTTTCGAAAAATTATATCAGGACGGAAAAATCAAAGCCATCGGACTGAGTAATTTTATGGTACATCACCTGGAAGCCTTATTGGAAACGGCTACCGTAAAACCGGTGATCAACCAAATCGAATACCATCCGGGTTATCTACAGACGGAAGTTGTGGCATTTTGTAAAGCAAACGACATTTTGATCGAAGCCTGGTCGCCACTGGGAACCGGAAAAATGCTTAACGATCCTACTTTATTGGAAATCGCATCAAATTACAATGTTTCGGTGGCACAATTGTGTATCCGCTGGTGTTTACAAAACGGAACCCTGCCATTACCGAAATCGGTTACTCCGGAGCGAATCAAGCAAAATCTAAATGTATACCATTTCGAAATTTCGGAAAGCGATATGAGACGTATCGATGCCCTGCCTTATATTGGCGGATCGGGCTTACTTCCCGACGAAGTGGCTTTCTAGCTAACTATAGCCCTGATCGGTAACCGATCAGGGCTACTTTTATCAATCCATTACGCTATCCAATCCTCTTTTAAAACCGGTAAAACTACTTACTTTTTTAATCGCCAGTATACCACCTTTTACGTAGGGTTCGGCTCCGGTTCCGGAATCATGACGGATCGTAAGTCGTTCGTCTGTAAGTCCGAAAATGGTTTCGACCGAAATGGTATAACTGGGCAAACGCAACGCATGTACGCGTACACCATTCATTTTGGCACCCCAAACTTCCGGTGGTCCTACCCGATCGGCTGCTGCAACTGTTTCATTCGGAACCTGTACTTCCGACAGTCTTTTTACCAGTTCGCGTACCGTACCGCTTGGCGCATCCACTTTTCGATCATCGGCATAATCGATCACTTCAAAATTCGGAATATACTTTGCTGCCATCTCCGAAAATTTCTGTAGTAAGACCGCTGTAATCGCAAAATTTCCCACGGCAAGTACCGCCACCTTATGTTCATCGGCCAGTGCCGCTATCGCATTATAATCCGCATCGGTTAGACCAGAAGTTCCGATTACTACATGAACACCTTTACGAATAGCCGTCATAACATTCGTTTTGGCGCTATCGGGTTGGGTAAATTCGACGAAAACATCACAGTTTACGGCATTCAATGCCTCCGAAGCGGTTTCATACACCGGAACTGGAGCCGTTTCCAATCCTAATAGCTCCGAAAGATTCTGCCCTTTTGCTTTTCTTGAAATTCCGGCAACCAATTCCAATTCCGGATCGGTTGCCACGCCACGGCTCAACGCTGAACCTGCCCATCCGGTGGCACCGGCTATACACACTTTTATTTTCATCGTTTTTTCTTTTAAAGTTACGGATTTTACAGTAGCCGTATCCTCATTAAAAAAGTAACTTTTTATTTTTAAAACACATATTCTGTTTTCGGTTTTTGATCCAAATTATGTAATTTTAACTTGATATAATTTCCAATTGCTATCCCGGAAATCATAAAAATCAATACTGCATAAAACACGATATAACTAAAAAATATTCATCATGCCGATTCAAATTGTAACTGTAGCCGGAAGTGGTGTTTTGGGAGCGCAAATCGCATTTCAAACAGCATTCCACAGCTATACCGTAAATGTTTATGACATCAGCGAAGCACTACTGGAGAAAGCCAAAGTAACGTTTCAAAAACTGGGAGAAGCCTATGAGCAAGATCTGAAAGCAACGCCAGATCAAATTCAAAAAGCTATTGGAAACATTCGTTATTTTTCCGATTTAGGTAAGGCAGTTGCCGACAGTGATCTGCTCATTGAAGCCATTCCTGAAAATCCGGAAATCAAAATTGATTTCTATCAAAAACTGGCTACCGTAGCGCCTCAAAAGACCATTTTTGCGTCGAACTCGTCCACCTTATTACCAAGCCAGTTTGCTGCTGCTACCGGCCGGCCGGAACGTTTTTTAGCATTACATTTTGCCAATGAAATATGGAAACACAATACTGCTGAAATCATGGGACATCCGGGAACCAGTTCTCAGGTTTTTGATACAGTTGTCGCTTTTGCTAAATCGATCGGAATGGTGGCTTTACCTTTACATAAAGAACAACCAGGTTATATTGTGAACTCTTTACTGGTACCTTTGTTGGGTGCCGGACTCGGACTTTTGGTAAAAGGTGTTGCCGACGTGGAAACCATCGATAAAACCTGGATGGTGGCAACCGGTGCGCCTGTTGGTCCTTTTGGCATTTTGGACGTTGTAGGAATTACTACGGCCTATAATATTAATAAAATTGCAGCCGAAAAGACCAAAAACGGTCACGAGCAAAAAGTGGTGGATTACCTCAAAACCCATTTTATCGATACCGGAAAACTGGGTGTCGCCACCGGTGAAGGATTTTATAAATACCCTAATCCGTCCTATCTTGATCCAGATTTTTTACACACCTGACAAGTTTCGAAAACCTGTCAGGTGTAGGATCTGTCGGGGCTTGCTATTCTTTTATAATTTTTATCACTGCCGTTTTTGATCCGTTATCCGATAACTGTAGTATATAAATACCTTTTGTAAGCTCACTAACATCAATCGATCCGGTTTCCGGACGAATGCTACCTCCGGCAACTTTTGTTCCTAGGATGCTGTATAAGGCATAGGTTGTAAAAACTTCCGGCTGGTTGATATACAATTGGTCTTTGGCCGGGTTTGGGTAGACTTTAATTTTATTCGTATTCCAATCGGTAGTACTCAATGGTTCGTAATAAAGTTTGGCCAGATACAAATCGACATTATTTTCCGATTTTGTTACCAATTGGTTCCCAAAAGTCATTGTCGGATTATTAAAAGTACCGCAGATATAGATCTCGTTTTGCGATTTACAATCGATATTTAATGTATTATTTGCGTTAAGTGAAGTGGCTTTTCTAGCCCAAACGGCTTCACCACCCGGAGTATATTTTACGACAAAAACGGCACCATCGGTCGGAACAGGATTCGTTAGTGTCACTCCGTTTCCAAAATTTAACTGGGTATTATTGTAGGTTCCCGCTGTATACAAGCTATTGTTTTCGTCAACATCTATGGAATGAATCGTGTTAAATCCGGCTGTGGCAGTGGCCGCTTTAGCCCAAAGTACATTTCCACTCGGATCGTATTTTACAAGAAATTGTTGCGAACCACCACTTGCACTCAATATTGCATCTCCAAAACTAACTATATTCGAAAAATAACCGGCCGCATATATATTGTTGTTTAAATCAGTTTTTACGGCCAGCGTACAGGTGCCGTTATCGTAACTGCTTCCGGCATTACGAGCCCAGATTTCGTTTCCGTTGCTGTCGTATTTCACCAGATACATGTTGAAATTATAATTATAGGTTGTGGTTTTTGTCAATGTTATTGTTCCAAAGCGAATCGTATTACAGCCAAAATGCCCTCCAACATATACATTACCATTCGTATCTACATCAAGCCCAAAGGGTATGATTCCCATGTAATGCGCATCATTACTTTGAGACGCTTTCGCCCAAAGGTAGTTCCCCTGACTATCCATTTTGGCAACATACGTTCTATACGATGAGCCCAAACCCGCACTGTTATAGTCTTCATAATTTAATGTGATCGCTCCCATCTGTATCGAAGGGGTATTAAAAAATCCCGTGAGATAAATATTTTCAGCATTATCTGTTTTAATCATACGAATTACCGTTCCTGAAGAATCGTTGGTTACTTTTTTGGCAAAAATAAGGTTTCCGTTCGTGTCGAATTTTGCGATAAAATTTCCGGCTACTCCGGATGGGTCGGCAGTTAAGGTAACGGAATCGAAGGTAATCGTATCTAAAAATCCACCGGCTATATAGAAATTGCCCGCTGTATCGGTTGTAATCGCGGTGGCCTGATCCACTCTCGGACCGCCATAGGCTTTGGCCCATACCACATTCCCCTGATTGTCGTATTTTACAATAGCAATATCCGAATAATAATAGGATGGACTATCGTTGTATACGGTTATGTTTCCGAAGGTTATCGATGGTGTTATAAAATCGGTAATCACAATACTGTTTCCATTAGGATCGACTGCAGTAAATTGTTTTACGCTATTATAATGTATGCCCATACTACGAGCCCAATGCCAGTCGGGAACCTGTGAAAAGGCAATCTGCACACAAAATATGACTATTAAAAGGGTAATTTTTCGCATCGTTATTTCTAATTATGATTATAACGATCGGACTTCTAAAGTCCGATACGGCTTGTTATTCTTTTATGATTTTGATCGTTTCGGATTTCGATTCGCTATTTGATAATTGCAACAGATAAACACCTTTCGGAAGGGTACTAACATCAATCGATCCGGTTTCCAAACGAATCCCTCCGCTCGCTACTTTTATACCCAAAACATTGTATAAAGTATAGGTTGTAAAAACCTCGGGATGATCCATATATAATTGATGCTGCACAGGATTCGGATATACTTTAATGGTATGTGTATTCCAGCTGGTCGTGGTCAACGGATCGAAAGACAACTTTGCCAGAAACTGATTGTTACTTTCCTCGGATTTTGTTATGGTATGATCGCCAAAATTCATCACGGAAGTGTTGTAGCATCCGGATAAATACAATTCATTTTCCGATTTACAATGGATATTTACCATATTATACCAGCTTAACGAAAAGGCTTTTCGCCCCCAAACAGCTTCCCCCTGAGGTGTGTATCTGACTACAGCAACGGCTCCTTGTAGAGCGGATGGATTGGTTAGTAGCACACCATTCCCGAAATCCATCTGAGTTGTATTAAAAACCCCTGCAGTATACAGATTATTGTTTTCATCGGTATCCAGATCATATATGGCATTATAACCCGCCGGAGCATTGGCATTCTTAGCCCAAAGTACATTTCCGCTTGCATCATATTTGACAATAAACTGTTGGGAATCCCCTGAAGAAGTTAAGGTTGTCTGGGCAAAATTAATACTGTTTGAAAAAGATCCCGCAGCATAAACATTATTCTCTAAGTCGGTTTTTACTGTCCTGCTGTTTGTTGCCGTGTTTTGGTTACTTCCTGCGTTACGCGCCCATAGCTCATTTCCGTCTGGATCGTATTTTACGAGGTACATATTGAGATTATTATCCCCTACTGCTGTTTTAGTTAGTGTTATGGCGCCAAACCGGAGTGTATTACATCCAAATTGCCCGCTATTGTACACATTACCTGCTGTATCAATATCCAAACCATAGGATAAGACCCCAGTAAAATGCCGGTGGTTGCTTTGTGAAATTTTCAGCCAAAGATAATTCCCCTGACTATCCATTTTAGCAACATAGCCACGGTTGGAACTTTGTGTATCGATAAAGTCTTCGACAGTTGCGCTAATCGTTCCTAAAGTAATTGTTGGTGTACTAAAACTTCCTGTAAAATATACATTTCCAGCAGTATCCGTTTTAATTTTTGTAGCCCATCCGGGACCTTCTTCCGTTATTTTTTTAGCAAAAATGACATCTCCATTGGGATCAAACTTGGCTATAAAAGTACCTACCGTAAAGGTTGTCAGTGTAAAAGAGCCTAATGTAATCGTTTCGTTAAACCCGCCGGATATATAAAAATTTCCAAAAGCATCCGTTGCAACGGCATTTGAAAAATCGGTCTTTGGACCACCGTATTTTTTGGCCCATAGTACATTCCCCTGACTGTCGTATTTCACAATGGCAATGTCGGCATAGTAATACGAAGGGCTGTCATTATAAAGGGTTATGTTTCCAAAGGTTATTTCAGGCATCCTAAAATCGGTGATCACAATAACATCACCATTACTATCTACTACAGAACAATGCCTCCCGGTATCAAAATACAGATCCATATTGCGAACCCACTGCCAATCGGGAACCTGTGAAAAGGCAATTTGCACACCAAACAAAGCTATTAAAAGGATCATTTTTTGCATTGTAGCTTCTAATTATGATTAAAACGGTCGGATACCGATAATCCAATCGGGTTCTTATTCCTTTATGATCCTGATTGTCCCGGTTTTTGATTCGCTATTTGATAATTGCAACAGATAAACACCTTTCGAAAGGAAACCAACATTAATCGGTCCGGTTTCGGGACGGATCATCCCGCTTGTTATTTTAGCTCCGAAAACATTATATACCGAATAGTTGGTGTAAGCTTCCGGTTGGTTGATAAACAATTGATCTTTGACAGGGTTTGGATATACTTTAATCGTATGCGCATTCCAGTTGGTGGTGCTTAATGGATCGAAAGACAACTTTGCCAGAAACTGATCGTAAATCCCATCCAGTTTTTCCACTGCATGATTTCCAAAAGTCATCGCATAAGCATAAGAACCGGACAAATAGATTTCATTTTCCGATTTACAATAGATATCCACCAGGCAATTTCCATTAAACGGCAATGCTTTTCGTCCCCAAACCGCTTCACCTTCCGGTGTAAATTTTACCAGAAAAAGCGCTCCTTCGAACGATGTCGGATTTGTTAGTACGACTTCATTTCCAAAATCGATTTGCGGAATATTTGAAAAGATTCCGGCGGCATACAGATTATTTGCTTCATCAATAGCCAAACCTTGTATCTGATTGATTCCCGATTCGTTGATCGCTGTTTTCGCCCAAAGTACATTGCCATTTACATCATACTTAACAACAAATAGTTGTCCCGCCTGACCAGGAGGTTGCAAGGTTATATTGTCAAAACGTATGTCATTCGCAAAATAACCGGCTGCGTATACGTTATTGTCCAAATCGGCTTTTACCGACCAAAGGTGAGCACTTTTATTTTCGGAGCTACTTCCTGCATTACGCGCCCATATCTCATTACCGTTAGGATCATATTTAACCAGGTATATATTTTTATCATCCGGTCCATTGGTCGTTTTATTTAACACGATTGTCCCGAACTGAAGCGTATTACAGGCAAAATATCCACCCGAATACACATTCCCTTCAGCGTCAATATCAAGACTGTAGGCTACAACTGTTTTCGTTTCAGCATTCGGACTTCTCGGGACTTTCACCCAAATATAATTCCCTTCACTATCCATTTTTGCCACATAAGGTCGTTGAGCCCAAGGCGCATTCGCTGTCCAACCTTCGTTATTAAAACTAATTGTTCCAAATGTGGCTGTCGCTGTATTAAAAGAACCGGTCAGATAAACATTCCCGGAAGTATCGGTTTTTATAGCCGCATAAAACGCAAAAGCATCTTCCTGTATAATTTTCCGGGCAAAAATAGTGTTCCCGGTAGCGTCCAGCTTTGTTATAAATACGTTTTTCCCTGTAGCATTTAATGTAAAAGAACCAAACGTAATAGCATCCTCAAATTGCCCTATCAGATAAATATTTCCATTATTATCTGTCGTCACTGCAGATGGAATATCCGCTTTGGGTCCGCCATAATTTTTAGCCCATAACACATTTCCCTGATTATCGTATTTTATAATTGCAATCTCGCTATAATAATGAGAAGGATTATCACTCGTCAGTGTTATATCTCCAAATGATATGGAAGATCCTACAAAATCGATAACAACAATAACATCACCATTATTATCAACAGTCACGCAGCGTGCCCAATTATTAAGATTTCCGTCCATACTCCTGACCCATTCCCAATCGGGTGTTTGAGCGCCGGTCATTTGAAAGAAAAATAATGCAATTAGTAGTGTAATTTTTGGCATCGTAGTTTTGGTTAGAATAACGAATTTATAAAAATATTCATCATTTTAACCAAAAAATAAATCATTAACACAAAATATAACGATTTTAAATACATTTTTCACATTTAAAATCGATACTTTATTTCTTCTTAATTGTTAGGGTAGCGCCTATACTGGCTGCAATGACACAGCCTATAGCGATTGCCTGTATAAGGCTTAATTGTTCGTTTAAAAAAAGGAAACCGGATAAAGCTGCAAATGCCGGATGCAAGCTCATCAAAATGCTAAATGTTTTGGATGGCAATTGTCGCAAAGCACCCATATCGAGACTAAATGGAATAGCACTGGTGAGTAAAGCAACAGCTAATCCTAATAGTAGTAAATTACCGTTCAATACATTCAGATCGCCACTAAAAACTCCAAATGGAATCACAAACAGAGACGCAAATAACATTCCAAGTGTTACGGCATCGCCGCTTTTCATCATTTTTGAAATCTTTCCACCTATCACGATATAACCCGCCCAAAAAGCACCGGCAAGTAGCGCCAGTATAATTCCCAATACGTCTACAGTGCCTTCATTCCATGGAGCTATCAGGAAAATTCCCAGCCCGGCCAATAACGCCCAAATCCAATCCAAAAGCTTGTGTGATCCGGCTAATGCCAGTACCAATGGTCCTAAAAATTCCAAGGTTACGCCCAATCCTAACGGAATGCGTTGGATCGCAAAATA
The DNA here is from genome assembly GCF_039778605.1 of Flavobacterium sp. WV_118_3. Taxonomy (NCBI): domain Bacteria; kingdom Pseudomonadati; phylum Bacteroidota; class Flavobacteriia; order Flavobacteriales; family Flavobacteriaceae; genus Flavobacterium; species Flavobacterium sp. WV_118_3. The sequence goes on from NZ_CP156060.1 coordinate 2,021,327, forward strand.
AAAGATGAGGTTCATAGCCCCGATAGACAATCCGTATACCAAACCCAGCAGCAGTTCTTTTCGCGTCAGTTTTCGGAAATCCGGTCGGAAAAATCCATACAATACCATGGCCGAAATACCTATCCGTAGGGTTGCCACACCACTAATTCCTAAAACCGGGAATAATTGTTTGGCCAGTGAAGCACCGGATTGTATACTGATCATCGATAAAAGAACAGCCGGTATAGCCGGCAGGACAAATTTTTTATTCCGGGACATTCGCTTTTTGAGTTTGTTTTTTAGGCTACGTTACGATTCGTACACTAGTTCCATTTCCATATATACATCGGCTCTTTTGTATTTGGAACTGTCAATTGGCTTGTGTTCAAAACCGTATTTTTGGTATATTCCTACTGCCGTTTCCAATTGTGTTTGCGAATATAAAACCAATTTTTGAAGTTTCAGGTCGCGTGCCAGTGCTATTGCCGCTTCACATAGTAGCTTACCGGCGCCCAATCCCTGGTATTTTTCATCCACCGCCATTTTGGTAAATTCCATTACGCCATCGGCTACTTTTCGCAACGCAACCGTACCAATAACCTCGTTCTGATAAACGGCAAATAAAATCTGCCCGCCATCGTTTAAAATTGCTTCTTCCGGATGGGTCAACACATATTCGTCTATCGCTTCAACGACAAAGTATTTTTCGAGCCAGGCTTTGTTAAAGGCTTCGAAATAGCGTTGGTATTCCGGTTTGTATTTTTCTATAGTGATCATTTGTGTAAATTATTTTGTACCCACAAATTTCGCAAAAAGACACTACTGTACACAGATACAATTTCTTTATTTTTATAGGACACAGTTTTGTTTTTTTGGAAGATTTAGATCGATCACGGATTGTTTTTGCATCAGATTATAAATTGAATTACCAACACAAAGAGCAATAGAATGCCAACTGCTCTTGTTTCACTTCAACTTAATCTTATTTTTTATATCGATACTATACTGGTTTTAAGATTAAAATAGTATATTTATTGTGATTTCGGACTTACAAAAAACTAAGGCGATTCCGATCGTTTTTAGAATACGATTTAATTTAATTGCTTAGAAAATTATGAATAACAAGCTTATTTTTCTGGTACTCGGTTTACTTTTTATCGGAGTTGGAATAAAAGTGTTTTGCACACCGTTAACTTCATATGCCGTACTGGCCACCTTATTTAGTATTACTTTCCTTGTAAATGGTCTTTTGGAACTGGGTTATTATATCACCCAAAAAGAAAAAGTATATGGCTTTGGATGGGGCGTTTCGGCCGGTATACTCGATCTGGTATTAGGAATATGCCTGTTGGCCAATCCGGAACTCTCCGAAATCGTACTTCCCTATTTTATCGGGTTTATGCTTTTATTTCGTTCGTCAACCATATTCGCTTTAGGTTTCGAGCTCCTTTCGCTAAAACGACACAATTGGGGCTGGTATATGCTGTTCGGTGCTTTCGGTTTTTTGTTCTCTCTTTTCCTGATCCTGAATCCACTTTTTGCAGCGATTACCATAATTACCTGGACTTCACTCAGTTTTATTACGATCGGGATTTCTAAAATTCTATATATCATGCTTTATCCGCAAAACATACAGCCTATTCTATAATTCGTTTTTTCCGCCCGATGGGTTTTCCTGTTTCATTTTTCGTAGCCATAACCTTATACACCAAATTACAGTAATGCCAAACAGGATAAATAACAGCATGTAATACTTTTCAAAAAAAGAATGAAAACAGGTCCCAATTATAACGTAGGCCGAGGCAATACATAGTTTTAACGGAATAAATTCCGCATTGGTCCAGGTGGTTTTACGATTGAAGAAATTCATAGCTTTCGTTTTTTTTTAAATCCATTAATTCAGTACAATTTAGCCAATTAAAAAATAGCATCGCCTGTTTTTCTAAAAAAGAAAACCGCCATTTCATTCGAAACCGCGGCTTTCCCGAAGGTAGTCTCTTTTTTAATTTTTCATTCGTTTTTTGGTTTCGTCGTCCTCGATGTTTATTTTCCGGGCCGACTGGCTTTGATCACCAAAATTATAGGTAAAAGAAACGTTCAAAATACGACTGTCGAGGTTGATGTTTTCTTTCATGTTGATGTTGTTAAACTGCATGTTTCGATAAAAGCGTCGACTTTTAAAAATATCATTGACCGCCAGTTTTACCGTTGCTTTATCCGAAAACAGTTTTTTCTGAATCCCTGCCGAAACGACAAAGAAGTCCTTACGTTCGAACGTGCTGTATATCGATCGGGAGTTGTACTGGAAACTAAATTCCGAAGACAATCCTTTTGTAAGTTTTAAACTGTTTTGCGAATTAATCGTATAACTCCAAATTCCGGTCGCAACATCGGTTTCGTTTTGTTCACCGCTAAATTCATTTCGGTATAGATTTAGAAAATTGCTCGAATCCCACCAACGGGTTAGTTTTATAGAAGACGTAAGACTTAGCCCGTAATTTTTCCGTGTACTCAGGTTCTCAGAACGCAATATCGTGGTATTGGTATTGTCAATCTGCGTGATCGCATCGACAATAACGTCACTGGTTGTACTGTAAAAAAAGTTGATCATATGCTTACTTCGAAACGAATAGCCCCATTCTATCGAATGCGTTAGTTCCGGTTGTAAATACGGATTTCCTTCATAAAAAATAAACGGGTCTCTAAAAAAACGGAACGGGTTCAGATCGTAATAATCCGGTCGGTCGATTCGTCTGCTATATGATAGTTGCACGGTATGCGCCTCGCCGAGGTTCTTTTTTAGAAACAAACTTGGGAACAACTGCGTGTAGTTTCTTTTTACCGTAGATTGCATCGTAACCTGATTGCCTTCTGCGATGGTATGTTCGGCGCGTAATCCGGCCTGAACATCGATAAATCCAAAGTTTTGTTTGTAGTTGATATAACCGGCATGGATCTGTTCTTTATAAATAAAATGGTTGGTCGTTCCTTGATCAATCGTCCAGTTACCACCGGAAATCGTATCGTAACGGACATCGTTATCCGATTTTACAAAGCTGCTTTTCCAACCGGCTTCAAACGACAATTTTTCTTTGACCCGATATACATAATCGGCTTTTGCTACAAAAATCGAGGTGCTGGACGGCGTCATTCCGCGGCGGGTCGATTCGTAGGCTTGTTGCACCGGTGTCGGATTAAATTGTGTCGCCAATAGTGCATTGTCCCGAAAACGGGAATGGGTATAATCGACATCGGCGCTGATTTCCTGTTTGTCACTGTCAAATTTGTGTAAAAAACTTCCATTATAGCTCATACTATTCCATTTGGAATGGTTGTGATTATTGGTCAAAGCGTCCGATAAAAGACTCGTATCGGCCGAACGGACTTTGTTTTCCGACATGCTGTTGTTGGTATAACTACCGATATCGCCGCTCACTTTAAAGCCCACAAATGTGTTTTCGGAAAGATCGTATTCCAGTCCGGCTTTAAAATTGTTGGTTTTTAACGGTTCGTCCGTCACGCTATATTGGTTCGAAAATTTGTCAAGGGTTTGTCCCGTGGCATCGGTATAAAAATTCCGGTCGAACGTAAAGGTTTCACTTTCGCCACGATAGTATTGATCATAACTTCCATAAAAATTGTATTTCCCGGTTTTATAATTCAGATTCAATCCGCTTCCGAAACGGTTTTTACGACCGCGTCCATAGTTGGCATTAACCGATCCGTTGAATCCGTTGCGGGCATTTTTTTTAAGTTTAATATTGATCACTCCGGCATTTCCTGCGGCATCGTATTTGGCCGAAGGGTTGGTGATGACTTCTACCGCGCTGATCGACGAGGAGGATGTTCCTTTTAGCAGGTTGGTGAGTTGTTGTTGTGACAAGTAGGTCTTTTTATCGTTGATCATAATTGTAACACCCTGTTTTCCTCTCAGGCTTATATTGCCATCATTGTCGACCATAACGCCGGGTGCTTTTTCTAATAATTCCAATGCGGTGTTCCCTTCCGATAGTACACTGTTTTCAACATTCATCACGATTTTATCCGATTGCAACTGAATTAACGGTTTTTTGGTTGTGGCTTCCACCACGACTTCGTTGAGCAACTTGCCGTCCTGTTTTAGATTGATCAAAGGTATAGTCTGCATGGTATCACTACCCACTTTTATAGCATCCGATTCGTAGTTTTGGTATCCTAAAAAGCTGGCTTTAACCGCATAGGTTCCCGGTGCGATCGCAAATGAAAAAGCTCCGTCCGCATCGGTTACGGCTCCGGTTACTATTTTTTTGGTTTCCCAATCGAGTAACACGATGTTTACAAATTCCATCGGTACGGTTTCGCTAACGATCTTTCCGGTTAGGGTTGTTGCAGTTTCCTGGGCGTATACGGCACACTGGCTCCATACGACCAGTAGTAATAGGTAAAATTGTCTCACGGTTTTGTAATTTATCGCGGTCAAAATTAACACTATTTAGACTAAATAAAAATAATATTACTCTTAAAATTACTGTTAAATATTACTTAAAATAAAAACGGATCGCTGCTAAAAAGATAAAGCCTCCTTTTGGAGGCTTTATCAATCGCTTTTAATTAATTCATATTCTGACGAATGGCCAGGGTATTATTATCCGGATCGGAAAAAAATGCGAAATGATCAATATACCCTTTGTCAGATGTGTTTTCAACAATTTCGCTTACTTCTATACCTTCCGCGATTAAATGTTCTCTTGTTTTTACAATATCACTCACCATAAAAGTGGGCGCGGTTCCGGTTTCTTCGGGCTCTAACGGTTTGTCAATATCTTTAAACAAGCCGATAGCTATGGTGTCCATAGCATCGTGTAACAGTTGTACATAGGAGTCCTTTTCAAAAGTCCCGCCATTGTTGATCGTGTAATCCGACTGTACTTTAAATCCTAACTTTTCGGTATAGAATTTTTCGGAAACCGGCATATTGCTCACAGATAGTTTGATCACCATTTGTTGTTGTTGCTTTATTGCTTTAAAAATCATGGTATTCGTTTTTAATCGGTTAGTTCTTTTTCTGTAATCCGGTCGGTTTGTTGTATTTTCCGGGCATCTTCCCCAAAGATCGCATTCAGTACAAGCGGACAAACGTCTATAGCGCTTATCTTTTCCTTAATGGCGGATGTACTGATAAAAACCGGTTTGTCCACATCATCTGTGTCAATTCGTCCATGCGAACCTTTTACCAATCCGGAATCCAGAGAAATCAAGTCCATTACGGTTCGGAATCCAAGTTTTTTGCGAAGTAATTTTATCACTATTCGCGGAAAGAGCATTTTCTTTTTCCGATCAAAAAACATTTCCGCCGGATCGTAACCCGGTTTTTTATGAATGTCGACCGTTCGGGCAAAATCCGGCGCGCGACGATCGTCTTCCCAGTAATAATAGGTAAACCAACTGTCTTTATCGGCGATACAAACCAGCTCTCCAGCTCTTTCATGGTTGATATGGTATTCTTTTTTACCTTTTTCATCCAATACCCGTTCTATTCCCGGAATGGTTTCCAATAAGGCTTTTACTGCGGCAATCTGCGAAGGATTTTTGATATAAACATGGGCAATCTGATGATCGGCCAAAGCAAATGCCGATGATTGTCCGGCGTCCAACAGTTCGAGTCCTCTTTCTTCCCGGATTGCAATATGTCCGTTATCGCGTAGTGTCCTATTGATCGCAATCGGATTACTGACATTGGTAATCCCATATTCCGATACAATAATCGGGTTCACTCCCTTAGCTTCAAAAAACAAGATCAGGTCTTCACAAATGGCATCAATTTCTTTTAGATCTTTGGTGATTTCTGGCGCTCCTTGTTTGAATTTCTGACAACAATAATCCAAATGCGGAAGATAAATCAACATTAGCGTCGGATCATGCCATTCGTGTACCAATTTGGAAGCATCGGCGATCCATTTACTGGACTTTACAGATGTTTTCGGTCCCCAGAAATCAAAAAGCGGAAAAGTGCCCAAGGTTTGTTGTAACCGATCGCGAAGGCCTGCCGGCTGACTGTAGCAATCCGGTTTTTTCTGTCCGTCTGCCCAATATTGCGGCCGTGGCGTCACCGAAAAATCGGCATCGGAATACATATTGTACCACCAAAACATATTGGCGCAGGTAAATTCCGGATCGATCGCTTTGGCCATATCCCAGATTTTGGGTGCCTGAACCAGTTTATTGGATTGCCGCCATAATTTGACTTCGGCTTCCTCCCGAAAATACCATCCGTTCCCTACTATACCGTGTTCCGAAGGCCATTTCCCGGTTAAATAGGTTGCTTGTACCGAACAGGTTAACGCCGGAAAAACGGGTTCTATAAGGCTTTTAGCTGCTTTTTTCTTTATCCATCGGCTTAGGAAAAGTGTTTCGTTATCGAGTAAACCGGACGTAAGCCCTACTATGTTTATGACTGCTGTTTGCTGCATTTTTTACTGCTTTTGTTACGGTTGAATGTTCTTTTTCCAGCTGCATTTGCACCCATGATAATTCCCGGTGTATCGCGTCGGTCAAATGCATTTGCAGTTGCGATGGCAATACGTCCCAGGTATAGGTTTCGACTTCCAGATGGGTCGAATATGGTTTTTTCGACCAAAGTTGCAACGCCTTGATAATGTCCTCCTGCGTTGACAGTAAGCCTTGATAATCCGACAGGAATATTGGTACATGAAAATGGGTACGAAGTTCTTCGGAATCGCATTCCATCATGTTTGTGATACCTTGCTTTAGATCGGGAAACTTTAGCAAAGCCCCGGATTTTGTTCTAATTACCGCCTGATGCAAATAAATCGGTTCGTCAAATTGTTGTAAGCGTCCGGAAAGCGCTTCCTTGTCTGATGCAGAGGCTATAGTGCATTTTAAAGCAGCACTGATTTGTATCTTTCCGATTTTTATCCTGTTAAGTTCCATGATGCGGATTACGTCTTCCGGTTTTTCGAAAGCAACCGCAAAATGACAAACATCATAGCACAATTGGATGTGTTCGCGAATATAATTGCGCGCTTCTGCTCCGCTACATTTTATTTTTTTGACCAGTTCGTTCGCGCCTTCTTTTAAGAGGTAGTTTTGGAAAAAATCAATAACATCATCGGTATTTTCAAGTAATCCGTCGGGTTCCGGTTCGATATCGAGGTGCATTTTCTTTCCGGTTGTTTGTTTTAAACCGATCAGATGTGTTACGATATCGATCATATGAAGACAACTTTTCCTTTTAGCATCTTCCCTTTCCGCTTCATTAGCAAACCAATATTTATACGAAAGTGGCGAAGTGGATATGCCTCCGTCAATTTCTTTGGGTACTAATTGTGCCAATAGATCGAATAATAAACGCGTATAATCCACCCGTTCCTGACTTAACCAGTCGGGCGAATGTACGCGGTCTTTTACTTCCTCGTTGTGGAAATTGCCATACGGAAAACCGTTAATTGTAAATACGTAAACATCGTTTTCCGTTAGCCAGTGCTGGAATACGGTCAGATTTTCTTCCTGTTGTAATGCCAACGCGCTTTCATTGGATAATCGCAATCCGATTCCAAAAGGTTTCCCTTCGGCCATTTTCGACTTTACATCGCGTGTGTAGCGTTTTAAATTTGTAAACACTTCCTCCCAGGTTTCCCCGGAATGAATGTTCGTACAATAACTTAAATGGGCGTTGTTCCTGATTTTCATTTTATTCCTGAATTAGAACATTCGATTTTATCAGATATTGAACTGCCTGCGAAAGGATCGTTTTTTCGATATGGTGTACTTCCTCACCAGTTCCGATACCTTTTAACAACATGACAGTGAGTTCTCCTCCCAGATGTTCTCTGAATTCTTCAAGTCCTTTATACAATAGCGGATTGACTTCCGATTGGGTTTTATCCGATAATAAAGTGTGAAAAATTTCAAAGCCTAAATCGGTTAAACAGGTCAGAATGCGCTGTAACGCTTCTTCATCCAATCGTCCGGTTTTGTATGAATATACCGAATCCAGTGCTATTCCAATAGCAACGGCTTCTCCGTGAAGCACTTCGTATCCGGACAAATATTCGAGTTTATGCGCAGCCCAGTGTCCGAAATCCAATGGTCGTGACGAGCCTTTTTCAAACGGATCACCTGCAGTTCCTATATGTTCGATATGCAATTGGGCACAACGGAAAATCAATTGTTCCATAACCGCCATATTCCGTTCGTTTAGTGCTTCGGTATTTTGGGCGATCCAGTTAAAAAAAGCAGCATCTTTGATCAACGCTACTTTTATCGCTTCTGAAATTCCCGAACGCCAGTTTCTGTCGTCAAGGGTTTCCAAAAAACAGGAATCGTTGATAACGGCATATGGTGGCGAAAAGGTTCCCAGAAAGTTCTTTTTTCCAAAGTAATTAATACTGGTTTTTACGCCTACTCCCGAATCGTTTTGCGACAATACCGTTGTCGGAACGCGAATCAAACGAATCCCGCGGTGAGCAATAGCGGCGGCATATCCTGCGGCATCGAGTACGGCGCCTCCTCCAATGGCGATTAAATAGGAATGTCTGTCGATGCGGTTGTTGTGAATGAGTTGTAATATTTCTTCAATAGTATGATCATCATTTTTAATGTTTTCGCCGCCTCTTACAATCAAGATACTGCTGTCAACTGTATGTAATTCAAAATAATCGGATATATCGTTAATGATGTTGGGATGATAAACCGCGATATCTCGTTCGATCACCACCACTATTTTGGAATTTTCGGTTTTAATGATGTTTATAAGTTCTTTATTGTCGGTTTTAAAGACATTACGGGTAAAAACAACATCGTAATGATAGTCTACCTGAAAATGCTGACGGATATTTTGGGCTTTATACATAATTTATCGTATTAAATTATAAATCAGGTTACTGCAAATTTTCGAGCCAGTAAAACGGATAATGGCAATAAGATTAAAACCGGAAGGGCATAATTCCAGTTTGCAAATCCGGCGATATAACAGGCATTGAGTAGTATTAGCGACAACACGCCTGTTTTTACGGCTTTTTTGATCCAATCGGGTTGGTTGTTTTTATAGGCTTTGTACTTGGCTAAAAAGTTAACACCATACCAAAGTACCAGAAACGGTGCGGCAATTTTTAAATTAAGGTTGCCGTATTGACTAATCCCGATAAATAGAATTACGACTACCGCATCCAAAAGCATGGCTAGCAAAATGGATGTTTTGTTGTTGCCGCTTACTTCTTTTTGTCCGGTTAACGTTATCGCGGCAATAAACAATACCGGGATGATCACCATATACCCGTCACGGAATATGTTTTCGGGGATGATACTCATGCCGAGTAATAAATTACCGCCACGACAAAGTCCCATATTTAAGGGTCCCAGAAACGAATGGTGTTTCCCGATTTTATCGTAGGTTAAAGCCAATACCATAATAATCAGAGCCAAAATGCCACTGATTTTGGACACCATAAAAGCGGATACAATCCCCATAACGAAAAGTACAATTCCGAGTACCGATGCTTCTGTAACAGAGACTTTTCCACTGGGTAAAATTCTTTCCGGACGATTGACACGGTCTTCTTTAAGGTCGAAAACGTCGTTAAAAACAATTCCTCCGGCATAAAGACCAATGGTAGCAAGCAATAACCATCCGACACTACTCCACGACGTTGTGTCCCAATCGGTTGCGATAAGAAAACCGGAAATCGCTACGCCGCCCAAAATGTCGGATAAAGCCGTCATGATATTGGCCGGTCGCATTAACGTCAGATAATAATATAATTTCATTGTATCGGTTAATTATCAACAATATTCGAAAACGATACGACTTTGGCTTCTTGTCCTCTCAGGATTCCGCTACCGTCATACAAAGCCGACTGCTCTACGATCATTTCTTTTTTCCAGTCGTCTTCTTTCATCTGTCCACTTTGCGAATAGGCGGTTAAGGCATTTTTATAACAAGTCAGGTGTACGTCTTCTTTAGCAATACCTCTTTCCAGCATTAAAGCGGCTGTTTTGGGTACGGATAACGGATCACTTACACCCCAATCGGCTGAACTGTCGACAATAATTCTTTCGGAGCCGTATTTTTTGACAATTTCAACCATTCGTTCGTTCCCCATTTTGGTATTCGGATAAATGGTAAATGCGGTCCAATAGCCTCTGTCCAATACGTGTTTTACGGTTTCTTCGTTGTTGTGATCAATCACAACCATATGAGGCGGAATACCGTGTTCTTCGAGTACGTCCATACTTCTGATGGTTCCGTTGATTTTATCGCGGTGTGGCGTATGTACCATAACCGGAAGATTAAACTGCAACGCCAGTTCTATTTGTAATCTGAAATATTTGTCTTCCGCAGCTGTTTGATCATCATAACCAATTTCGCCAATGGCCACGACGCCTTCTTTTCCGGCAAATAAGGGTAATAATTCCATTACCTGTTCTGCCAGTGCTTCGTTATTCGCTTCTTTGGAGTTAAGTCCCATCGTACAATAATGCTTGATTCCAAATTGGGAAGCACGGAAACGTTCCCAACCGATTAGCGTACTGAAATAATCTTTAAAGGATCCGGCTTCGGTTCGGGGTTGTCCCAACCAAAAAGCAGGTTCAATTACGGCTACAATTCCGGCGGCGCGCATGGCTTGGTAATCATCAGTTGTTCTGGATACCATGTGAATATGTGGGTCTATAAAATACATCGTGTTTCTTTTTTAATAATTTGTAATGGTGTTATGTGTTTTTGATCAGCGCCTCATAATCGGCTCCTATTTCGTTCCAACCTCTGCCGTTGGACTCCAAAACTTTGGCGGCCACTTCTTGTTCGAGCGGCGTGCCGGTTTGCATGACTTTATACAGATCGGTTTCGATTACTTCATCGACAAAACCTTCAATTCCTCTCCATATTTCCGGGGTTACGGCTCTTCCCGCCGACCAGCGTTCGTGGATGTATCCGTGGAGCATAAAAGCCAGTTTTTCGTTGGCCCGCAAATCCAAACCATAAATACGGAATAAGGGTCGTGCGGTAAAAACGGCTTTTAAAACCAACTGGTTCCAGGCGTCTTCGGGTAAATACAAATAAGCATACGGGTTGTGCAGCGCTATGGCTTCGAAAACATCGGTCATATTGGTGCGCACACCTTCCTGCATCCGCAAGGTGAAATCTTCTGCATTATCCAGAAAATACAAGCCTTTGTAAAGGGTTATCAGCTCTTTTATATCGGCAGTTTCAAAGATCAGTTTCAGTAGGTTTTCATTTCTTTCCAACGGTAGGTTAACCATTAAAAATACCCGGCTCAATTGTTGGTTGTTCCATTCTGAAGCCGCAAATCCGGGATACAATTTTTCCAGTCGGCTTAGGGTTTCCGGTTTGTATTCCGGTAAATCCAGCGTGATATGACGCGGAATCAAACTAAATAAGGAAATGAACTGGTTTCCCAGTTCATCTCTATTTTTAGAACCTATGTTGGCGTCGAACCAGCTGCGTTGGACTTCCGGTAAGCTGTCCTGCAACAATTCCAGTAGTACCTGGTGTGCTGTAATTTCTGCCGTTTTATACATCTGTCCGGTGTTTTATATTAAACATTTACTTTGTTTTCCATGTACTGATCTTTTTCACTTGGCGTTAGATTATCGTTTGTGATATATTCATAGCTAGGTCCGGCGGTATATCCCGGTTGGTTCGGACTAGGCAGCTTTAATAGTCGTAAAGCGTATAATCGCAACGAATACATCAACCCCATTGCCGTGTCGATTTTTTCCGGTGCTCCGTTAAATGTGATATGCAAACTGTTTAACAGGTTGGTATAGGTGTAATTAAAAAACTTGCTGTTTACATAAGCTGGAGAATCTACAGGGTAATCGCTCATTTTAGGGTTTTTGGCCATATTCGGGATTTTTGATTCGTCACACGGAATAGGATCTCCGGAGTACGAATACCCACTTTCGGCATTCGGATCTTTAACCAGTTTTCGACCTTTATAGATTTCCTCAAAACGATAGTAATGTGCCGGTTCTGTTGCTTCACCCGGCCCTAAATCTTTTTCACTTATAAAAGGATCGGTACTGGTTCCTTCTCCCTGATCCACTATAATATTGATCCCTTTTAATGCAGTAATCAAATCCTTGATCGGGAATAATTCTTTGGCCGGAAACCATTTTTCATTGGTCATCTGATACGTCGAATCGCCTGTAAAAATGGTTTTACCTTTTAATTTTGCTTCTGCTTCCAAAAAGGTAAGCTGTTTGGCAATTTTATCGTAAAACATTCCGATGGTCAGTTTGTCTTCTGCTCCTTTCATCATCATAAAACTTTTTATTTTGATCGGATCTTCCGGTTCTTCAATCGCCATAAAAACGTCTTTCATCAGGTCTTTTGTAAATTTTGCGATCGGTACAATCAAACCGGAATCCACGCCGCCCGGAAGTGGCCCCGGATACGTTGGGATAAAACCCGGTTGGTTTAGTACCGGTTTTCCTCCAATAGCGTTCATTAAATTACATGCGATGGATAAATGCAGCATTTCTTCTACTACAACGGATCCGATTAATTTTGAAATTTCATTATTCCCGGTTTCAAACAGGGTAAACATAGCAGTCAGATAAGGTGGAATCGTCGAGTGTTCCAGCTCAATTGCCGTTTGAAGTGCCTTTCTGATATCTTCAATCGTTTCTATTTGTATATTTTTAAGATAAATCATGAGTAGTTGGTTTTGTTTTGTTGTTTGCTTGTTTGTTTTAGGTGCTTTGGATGATACGTTCTGCTGTTGATAAATCGGCCAATGCATTTTCTTTTATGGCACGGTCCAAATAATTCAGTATCATCTGTTTTTTGTCTCTCGAAAGGTCACGGGTAACCGGCATATGGTTCGGATCTTCTCTTGGCAGATCGAAAACAAAGCGCAGTAGTTTGGCGTTATTATCGACCACTTCTCTATTGGCAAGATTAAAAATGCCTTTGGACATTAGCGGGTACAAATTGGCATATTGCTGCATTACCGGTTGCACGTCTTTGTCCCAATCTGGTTTTGCAATGACTTCCGGCTTAACGGAATCGAAAACCAGAATACTGATAAAGTTCGTCGGATCGATCCCCGATAATGCGGCTGGTAATACAACCGGATTTCCATCTTTTATTGTAAAAGTGAAATCGACCGTTGGATATCCTTCCAGGTAATACCATAGTGCATAAACCTGACCATCGATAAATCCTCTTGGATTTTGCGGATTGGATGCTTTTACTGTTAGTGTCGCTTTTCCATTAGTATCGGTTACTACACCGGGCTCGAAAGCCAGAATATTTGGTGTGGAAGTGGCCGGCGTTCCGTCTCCTTGTCCCATAATATTGATCAAACTATCTTGAAACTGACAAACAATAGCCTGATTTACCATCGGTTTCCCTAAATAGGTTGCGTAGAAATCGATGTTACTTTCTTCTCCCGAATTCATCCGGAATACAAACTGGTCGGCTCTTACATAATGGGTAAGTTCTTTAACTAAAGGCGATAAGCTTCCGTCCGATTGCTGGTTCATGATGGCCAATGGGCAATTTCTCACCATATCCACCTGCTCGTCAGTTAGCCTGATCTTAACCAAACCACCTCTGTTTTCATACCATTTTGGTAGTTTAAAGTTGAGTTCTCCCAGCGGAACATACGCTTCACCTCCAATATTTGCAGCTAGAACCAATGTGCGTGATTCTGCAATGGCTCCTTCCGGACCTGCAGTTTGCAGAAAATTTCCAAGATCCAGAATAAATTCTTTGGTTTCTTCCTGTAGTAGTCCATTGGCCACATATACGGAGGTGCTCAATGGCATATACATTCCACTGTTACAGGTAAGATCGGAAACGAATTGTCTACCCATTATAAAGTGTTTCGGTTCGTCCATACGCGATGGTCCGATACTTCCCACTATTCGGCCAATTGTAAAATGGGCGGAATCGTGTTGCTGGTTAAAAATATCCACATTGAATTTCATCGATAAGCGCTCCGGGCTTTCTTTTCGTAGTTCCTCCAGATAACGGGATTTACTTTCTACTTCCGACCATTGCAGGTCTGTAACTACCGACTGATAGCTAGCCGATGCGCCACCGGATCCTTTTTGAGTCGTTGAACGATTCCACCAGATGTCGTTAAAGGCAATTGGTTCAAAATTTCCTTTTACAAAATCGGTTTCGCCTTGTCCAATCCGAACAATCATTCCCCAAATTTGGGAAACCGATTGTTGTTGCGGGTCCAGATCCACAATTTTTCCAGCTACCCGGCTGTTGGCATCCATAATACTCATCCCGATAATCGGGTCCTTAGCAGGATCACTGGTTGTAGTGCCGTCCATATAGGTCACACTGGTTATGACGCAGTCTATCAAACGCCAGTTCCCGGTTCCGTCCGGATTCCACCAACCATTCGTTCCTCCTTCCCCGTATTCCTGATAGCTGGGTTGGAAGGTCGCATTGTTGTAATGATTCACATCATTGTTTACCGTGGAAGGATCTGCCTGAAACTTCCCTGAAAAGGTTAGTCTTGGTGAATTTAAATAAGCCATATTATAACAAGTTAAATAATTACGTTAATGAACGATTTGAGGTATTTTTTTATTCTCAAAATGAGAATATTTTTATGTATTCAAAATCTAGTATTTCTCATTATTCGACAGTGAATGTTCAACACCTTCACTTTCAATTTAATAAACTATAAATATCACAAATACAAACCCTTAATTACCAAGTACAAATACCCGTTTATCAATTCACGTATTTATACCGAATGCTATTGATAACAGCAGTAATTTCATACAAATACCATAAAATACTGTAATAAAAGGAATTAGCTTTGGTGAATTTAAAAATATAAAATATTCTCAAAAAGAACCATTTTTTTTTTATATTTATTTTAAAATTAATCACATTTTGCGTATTTTAGTTTTTAGAATTAATCCCAAAAATCAATACTGTTATGGTAAAAAAATTACTTTTCTTTTCCGGATGCCTTTTTTGGGCACTTCTTTCCGGTTGTAATGATCACGACGACAATCCGGTTGGTACTTCGCATGATTCGATGTTTTTTATCGATTATCGGGATCTGAACGGTGGTTCGGATGGCATGGCGGTGATCGAACTCGATCCTGAATCGCCTAATTTTGGAAATATTAGCAGTCGATTGGAATTGGGTGTTGGCGTACTTCCGCATCATATTTATTACGACTATTTTGCCCAAAGGCTCTATACGACGGCTTTAGGTGGTAGTTATCTGTATCAGATCCGTACGGTGGAAGATGCCAATGGCTTACCGACATTGGTGAGCGCTACTCCGATAAATACCGGGACAAGTACGGTTGGTGAAGATATTTTCTTTACAAGTGATAATCGGTATTTTGTGACATTTATGGGTGGCGACGGTAGTCTGAAGGGCGGAAGTGTGGGTGTTTTTAACGCGACTAATAATCAATTGATCAAAACAATATCGGGTTCTATTGATGCAAATCCGAATACGTTTATCATGTATCCGCACGGTATTTCGATCAGTGCCGAAAAAGGATTGATGATGGTAACCTCAACGATTCATCCGGATCTGACTTCCGGTGTGGGCAATACCTGTACCCTAATCGATTTGAACACCTATGAAATGATCGAAACTTATACGGTTGCCGATAGTCCTTCGGATATGTCGAGTCCGGTGGAGGTTTTATTACTGCGCGGTCAGTTTCCGAAATTTGCGCTGGCGACGACGATGTTGGGCGGCGATATCTGGATGGCTCCTTATAATGCGACTACCGGTAAATACGATGCTTTTACCAAGGCATTCGACGGTTCGACTATGGGATTGGGATGGGCTTTGGAAATGTATATGGACAATAACAAACATCTTTATGTTAGTTTTGGAGAACCCGGAAAAGTGTTGGTTTTCGATATCAGCGAATTGCCGACTTTAAAGCTTTTGCGAACACTGGATGCCGATGAGGGGGCGCATCATATGGTTTTCTTTAAAACAAAATCCGGAAGAGAGGTGGTTGCGGTTCAGAACAATCTGCTAAATCTACCCAACTTAAATTCCGGGACGATTACCGTAGTCGATGTGAAGACCGGCGAAAAACTGGGCAAAGTCGATTTGCGAAATCGTTACGGCATATTACCGGAATCGATCGAAGGTACCGGCGGACCGAGCAATTATTTGCATCATTAATATTAAAATAGCAACACCCGGAAATCCGGGTGTTGCTATTTTGTTTCAGTATTACTTTTCCAGTTCTTTAACCGCATGTAGTATCAGTTTTGCAATCTCATGCGGATGAGAAACCATTGACGCATGACTGGCATCGAGCGACAAGGTTTTGGCATTCATCCTTTCGGCAAAAAAATGTTGTGTGATCGGTGGCAACATCTGGTCGCTTTCCGAAATCTGATACCAAACCGGTAATCGCTTCCAACCTACGGTTGTGGGCTTGTCTTCAAAGCACCTTCCCGATGTGGGCTTATGGGTTGCTGCCATAACCAGCGCTTCGGCTTCGCTACAATCGTGGGCAAAACTTTCTCTGAATTTGTCTCTTTTGATCCAGAAATTCCCATAAGCATCCGGATAAATATGAGCACCTCCGGCCGGAATGGCATCCTTAGTCAGCAGGGTTTTTAGGTTTTCGGTTTCATCAGGCGCAAAAGCAGCGATATAGACGAGTCCTACTACATCCGGACATTTTGCCGCGGCATCTGTTATAACTACTCCTCCATACGAATGCCCAACCAAAAGTGTAGGACCTTCCAAAGATTCAACCAGTCGCTTAACCGTTTCCACATCATCAGCCAATGCCGTTAACGGATTTTGTGCGGCTACGACCGTATGTCCTGCCATTGCGAGTTCCGGAATCACATTTTTCCAATGCGAACCGTCACCCCATGCGCCGTGAACCAATACTATATTAAGTTTATCAGACATAACTTTCTTTTTAAATTTAGCCTCTTAAAATTACGAAAAAATCATTTCCGGTAAAAAGAATTTGTTTTTTCTTCGTTTATATTTAACAGTCCAAAGTATTCATAATCAACAGATTTAAAAAACATTAGTCTTCAAAATGCTTTTTACTGAATGTATGCAATCGGCGTAGTTTAAAAGCCAGAATAATCCTAAAAATACCATAGGTGATAAAAGCCATTGCCGTCCAGATGATGATGGTCATTCCGCCAAAAACCGGATTCCAGATCATAATAAACGAAAAAAGTAATCCCAAAATTCCCAGTAGCAACAGCCAATACCAGTCACGTATGCCAAAACCTTTCAGATCGAACGCATAGCCTATGGCTGCCACCGATCGGAACAATAACATAAATCCGACATAAAACGGCAATACTGCCATCGACAATCCCACGTTGGATGCCAATACAATTCCGAACAGCAAATCGATAATCCCACCGGCCAATATCCAACCCCAGTTATCGATTTCTTTTCGATTGCTAATTGAAAAAATAATTTCGAAAATCCCGTTTACTAAAAAAATAACACCAAACAAAAGGGCCAGCGTTACATAGGACTCCAATGGTGTTTTTAAAATCCAGAATCCGAATAAAAGAAACAGAATACCTACAATAAGCGATAAATACCAATGTTTTACAGCATTTTTAATGTTTTTGAACAATTGTTTTTCCATATCGATCGATTTAAAAGTGAATACAGCTTCTTATTTCTTCTTTTACCTGCCCAAATTCAAAATTTCCTGTCAGAAGAAACTACTATCTGGTTTTAAATTACTAAATTTCTGTGACTTTTACAATTATATCTAATCGATACGCTTATGAAAAATCTTATCTTAGCCTTGTTCGCCTTAGCGGTAATGGTGTCTTGTTCCGATAAAAAAACAGATCGAAAAGAAACGTTACACCAAAACGAAAAACTGATCCAACAGTATTTCGACTATTTTAACAAGCACGATTGGGCAAAACTGTCTGAAATGTATACCGAAACGGCCGAATTCCGGGATCCGTCACTCGGTCCGGATGTGGTCAAGCAATCCCGCTATCAGATCATTAAAAAATATACGGAATTAGCACAGCTCTTTCCCGATCTGAAAGATACCGTTTCGACGATTTATCTGGCTGGAGAACATCATGTAGTAGTCGAGTTTACGTCAAGTGGTACAGCACCGGATAAGTCCCGGTTCCTGCTACCGATCTGTACTATTTTTACAATTGAAAATGGAATGATCACTAAAGATTTTACGTATTATGATAATTTCGAATAACCCGTTCCTGGCGTTGTAACAATAGGAAATTGGCGTAAAAATCGGGAATTCCGCTTGTCATAATAGCATCAGCCGTTTCTTCTACCGGATAGGGTAATTTAATGATTTCGACCGTTAATGTTGTTGTTCCGATATCCAACAGTAAATAGGTCGCCATCGATTCACCTTCTTTGGAACGTCCCACCGAACCACAATTCAGCGCCAGTTTTTCGATGGCTTCACCGGCTTTGATTTTTCGGATATACGATTGGTGGGTATGTCCCATAACCAGAACATCGGCATTTTCCTGTTCCATCATGTCGTACAGATCGGCCTCGTTATGGTTTTCATAAATATATTCTTCGTTACTTCTCGTACTGCCATGTACCAGTAACAGGGCCAGTTCGCGTTCCTGTTGCGTAAAAGTAAGCTTGATTTTTTGCGGCAGTTTGCTTAAAAAGTCTTTGTTTCCGGGCGTAATGGTATCACGGGTATGAGCAACAGCCTGAATCCGCGCACGGGTTTCATCCTCGGAATGTTTTTTCAACGGAATCACCGGGTAATCAAAAGCAATGCGCTCATCATGATTTCCCATGATACAAGGTATGCGGGAACTTCGTAATAATTCGATCACTTCATTCGGCCAGGGTGCAAAATCGACCAGATCACCCAGACAATATACCTGATCGGGTTTTCGTACATCCAAATCGGCTAAAATGGTTTTTAAAGCCGGAAGGTTTCCATGTACATCACTAAAAATAGCTATTCGACTCATAGGCTTGGGGTTTGTTACAAAGGTACGGCATTTGTCAATTTTGATACCAATTTTCCGATGATTCCCCTTTTTATCACGATCAGTTACATTAACGGAGCTGCCAAACGTACCAGTCGCTCTTTAAATTTTTGCATCCGGGATCGTTTTCGCCATTGTACCGGATCAATCTGTTCGGAATCGTCAAGGTCTTTGTAAAATTGAGCGCGTAACGCTTCCGCTATGGTCGTATCATAAATAATCGCATTGGCTTCAAAATTCAGATCAAAACTCCTGTAATCCATATTGGCCGAACCTACCATACTAAATTGTCCGTCGCAAACCATAGTCTTGGCATGAACAAATCCTTTTTGGTAACGGTATACCGCAACTCCGGCTTCCATCAATTCTTTATAATACGAAGCCGATACCGCATTTACTATTTTCGAATCGGAAATGCCTGGAACCAGTACTTTAACCGCAATACCGCTTAACGCGACAACTTTAATCGCGTTCAACAGGGTTTCGTCCGGAATAAAATACGGTGAGGTAAGTAATACTTCCTTTCGCGATACCGCGATGCTTTGTGCCATCGATAACATAATGGACGGTATCTTCGAATCGGCTCCACTAACAACCGTCTGCACAATAGTATTTCCTGCCTTTTCGCGGTTTAATCCGGACGGAAAAAAGCATTCTTCCGGCTGTAAGGTTTGTCCGGAGGCAAAGTTCCAGTCGCTTAAAAAAGTATATTGCAGGTTATACACACCAGTTCCCGCGATACGGATGCTCGCATCCCGCCAATAATAGTCGTTTTCAAAACGAGAGTCGTTTATATAGCGATCGCTTACATTAATGCCGCCTACATAGCCAATTTTACCATCTATCACCACTATTTTCCGGTGATTTCGGTTGTTGACACGGTTGGCGAGCAGTGAAAAAATGATTTTATAAAATGGATAGACTTCCACACCGTTTTCCCGTAGCCGACGCGCCAGTTTTTTGATCCCGGAACTCCCAAAAGCGTCATAAACAAAACGTACCGCTATACCTTCTCTGGCTTTTCGGATAAGCAGGTTGGCAATCGCATTTCCGGTTTCATCGTCTTCGTAGATATAATATTCGAGATGAATATTTTTTTCGGCCGCCTCCATATCCTCCAGTAATCTTGGAAACTTTTGCTCCCCGTTAATCAGTAAATCAACACGATTGGTATCGGAAATCAGACTGTTTTCATTTTTTAAAACCATCTTCGCTACACTGTCAAAATTGCCGAAAGCTTCCGGTTTGTTTTGCAGTATCTTCCGGGAATTATCGTTGACCGCCCGTATTACCTGAGCCAGTAAATTATCGTCTTTTATGATCTTCTTGGAATAAATTTCCCGTTTCCGGTAATTGAATCCAAAAGAAAAGTAAACAAAAATACCCGCTACCGGAAGGAAAGTAACCAAAAGCAGGTAGGCAGAGGCTTTGGCTGGTGATTTGGTGTTGTAGATAACAATACAGCAAACCGTTATTACGATCAGGTAATAAACCGATAGGAATAAAGTGCTCCACTGGTTGATCAATCCTTCCAAAGTCATCAATGCCAAATTTTACCTTAAATGTACCTTGTTTTCGTTACAGTAACAAATTTTAACCGGAAAAACAGAAGTGTTATATTTGTATAACCTCGCGATACGGATCAAAAAAATGCTGAACCAATACTTCGTTATGAAAATTAAAAAGATCATTTTAGGATTGTTGGGAACCCTTCTGATTTTGGGTATTGCTGGCTATACCACTTCTAAAATCAGTCCGTGGCCTATGGCACTTTTTCTTCGGTATGCGTTTGATTACGGCGCCGATAAAAAGTCGGAAGCCATAGAAAAATACGTTCCGGATCGTATTACTACAATACCGGATCAATGTTATGATCCGACCGATCCGGAAGCGCTTCTGGATGTGTATTATCCCGAAAATCAACCGATAACGGCCTCCATTGTCTGGGTTCACGGTGGCGGATGGCTTTCCGGGAATAAAGAACAGGTAGCCAATTATGGTAAAATACTGGCCTCAAAAGGTTTTTCGGTGGTTAGTATTGACTATGCACTGGCACCATCCGTAGTCTATCCCGGTCCGGTACGCCAATTGAATACAGCCTTGGATTATCTGATACAAAACCAACACCGATTGCATATCCGCACTGCGAAAATGATTTTGGCAGGCGATTCGGCCGGAGCGCAAATTGCAGCACAAACCGCTGCTTTACTTACGTCCCCGGAATATGCCAAACTACTGGGGATTCTTCCGAAAACTCCGGTTTGTCCCATTGCCGGATTGGTTCTGTATTGTGGACCATACGACATTGGCAAAACCGATGTGGAAACCGGATTTAAAGGACTCGCCAGACCGATATTATGGTCGTATAGCGGTACCAAAGATTTTATGAACGATGCTTATTTTAAAACCGCTTCAGTAAACCAATACATCACTAAAAATTTTCCACCGGCGTTTATTTCGGCCGGAAATGGAGACGATTTATTGTTGCAATCACAGGTATTGGCCCGACATCTATGTGATTTGGGCGTTCCGGTCGACACCTTGTTTTTCCCGAATACCTATACTCCGAAACTGCCGCACCAGTACCAATTTGATCTCGACGATAAAGCCGGAACTATTGCCTTACAACGTTCCGTTGCATTTATTAAGACGTTGCCCTAGCCGCGATCATAAATAACGGATCGGCATTAAAGGTTTCAAAATCAAACTTTAACAGCGCTTCCAATTCGATAATTTCAGGTGTTTTATCGGTTTCTTTTATTTTTTTCAGGTATTGCAACAGGTTATAACAGGTGGTAAACTGTCCGGTGGCAATAATGCTTTCCTTTACTTTTTCCGACTGATGACGGGAATCAAACCATAAGGTTGTACTCATCGTTCTGGCTTTTTCGGCTGTTGCAATTAGTTTTTGCGACGGATATAACGGATCGATGGAAACATCGTCGGGATTAAATTTGGTTCGGCTCAGATCGTAAATCGTATTCTGAATGACTTTATCACGGTATTTTTTATCCGTAAACAAACGATCGTAATACATGCGCCGGATTTGTTTCAGATATATATCATTGGCCAAAATAAAAACCGATTTGGCTCTTGATAGCAACATGTGTTTTAAAATGTCAAAACGCAATCTGTACAATACATTACTGTATTTTTTAAATACGGTATTCCAGGATCCGGTTTCGGAAGTTTTTCGGACCGCTTTTATCATTTTTGACACCATAAATCCGATCACTACCGCCGAAAAAATTCCGGACAGCGTTCCTACAATGTAATGCCACGGCTTCCACTGATTAATAAAAACCAATAGCAATGGGAACACGCATGCCAGCAGAAAAAACAGGGTTCCGATACTACGAAGTGAAAAACCATTATACCAACGGTTTTTATAAACCGGCAACGTATAACCATCCATCAGATAACTGCTCACATCACAACTGATAAACAAATCAAATTTATCCGCTTTTTTTCGTCGGTCGTCCGCTTTTAAAAAGGAACCGATTCCCTGATTGTCGGTAATTCCGCCGTCCATGATTCCGAATTGTTTTTGCTCGAAATTTTTATTTTTAAGGAAATCCACCCGATTGTAATCGGACAGGGTATATTCGTTTTCTTCATAGGCAATGGCATTTTCCAACGCTTCTTTAGTCAGATTCGGACCTGTAAAGTCTTCCGGGAACAACATGGGTTCAAAACCGGACGGAAAACAGGACGAACAAGCTAATATATCGGACAATCTAAGCTGATCGGCTACGGTTTTTCCTTTTGGCGTAAAATAGATATAGCGGTTTCCAATTTTTCCACCGGATCGTTTTTTATCACCATTTTGCGATTGGAAACGAAACGGTAATCCGTTTGAAAATTCGGTTGCATTGACACAGATTTCCTCCAGGTGTACCGGGTTTTCGGATTGTGAAAATACTCCGAAGGTTTTTCCGGCAAACATTTTATCGTATACCAGACTAAAAGCATTAATAAAGTTACGACTCTTATGTGGTCGTTCCTTCCAGAAGGCTGGATTGTCTAAGGTTTGGATTGCATCGGCTAAAAGTTGTTCGCCTGTGAGTTGCTGATCCAGAAAGGTATAAAATTCCTCGAAGGTTTTCCCTTCAAATAGAAAGCTGCTGTAGGATAAATTGGTAATACTACCACCGGAAGTCGATGATATATAACGGACATTATGTAACAACGGTTTCCCTTCGTATTGAATTCTGTTTAGATAAGACAGACATCCCAAACTATAGGCCGCTGCCCGGAATCCGCCTCCGGAAAAAGCGAGTGCAATGTTTTTCATGGGTGTTGGTTTGGCCTCGCTAAAATCACTATTTATGACGGAATACACAAATTTTCACCATTATGTTTCCAACAATAACACAATAACGATTGTATTTGTAATTATCTTAAAACAAAAATGAGCCTTAATGGCTCATTTTATTTTTATCTGCTTTTTTAGTCTTCAAAGACAATCGGCTTCCCGGTTCGTTTGATTTTTACAATTTCAAAAGGTTGTGTAATCACCGTGGTCGCATCGCCTGTTTTGATATTGTCCAGATGAACTAACAAATTTTGTTGGTTCTCGGCTATATCCGTAATGTCAATCGTCCATCCGCCGCTCATTTTAACTTCATCAAAAATGGCCAATACCTGATATAACTCAAAATCAACCTCCGTTTGCGTAAACTGATAGGTCGTATTATTAACGGCATCCATCGCTGCTTTTAAGGCATCCCATTCCGCTTGTGAATTGATCACTAAATTTTGCTGACCAATATTTTCAGAACTGCCACCATAAAGGTTTCCTTTTCCAACCATCTGGAAATTGACATTCTGATCCTGTGGAGCGCTCGCTACAGTTGTTGCATCATCGCTACAGGCAACCAGTAACAAACCTGTAAAAAGAAGTAGTATTTTTTTCATAGTCATTCGTTTATAGGGGTTATTGTTGTTTGGTCCGACACGGCTCAATTGCCAAAGTCTTTTCAAATTTAAAAAAATTACACTAAAACACTACATATCAACATTATAAATTTAAACCAATAAAAAAACCGGGATCGAAACCCCGGTTTTACTTTTTCATTACAGGACTTATTTTTTCAATTTATCCATAGCGTTTTTAGCGTCTTCTTTTGCTTTTTCAGTTCCGGCTTTAACGTCTTCAGCGGCTTTGTTTGCAGCATCTTTTACGTCCTGAGCAGCCTCTGCTGTTTTGGTTTTTGCTGTTTCCCAGGCCGCTTTCGCTTTATCTACAGCCTCCTGAGCCAGTTTTTCTGCAGCTTTGTCACCTTTAGCTTTCGCTTCTTCCAACGACTTCTCCGCCGCTTTCACGTCAGCCTCCAACTTCGTCATATCCGAATTGGTGTCGGCTTCCATTTCAGCAGGTGCTGGTGGTGGCGCTACTTCCATTGTTTCTTCTTCCGGTTTTGGTGTTTCTTTTTTACACGATGTTGCGAATAACATTCCGCATACAGCAAGGGTTAACGTTAACTTTTTCATTAGTTATAATTTTAATGGTTGAAACTTACTCCTAAAAGTATAAAAAAAAATAATTAACTCCGCTATTTTTTTAACTAAAAAAGCTTTACAAAAATAAAATAGAATCAAAATCACCTTACAAAAAATGTCTTTTTACTCGGTTAAATCCAAGCCATTTTATTTTTTTAACAAATCTGATGGCTCAAAATAACGTCACAACGCTTCCAAATAGATCGGACTATTTTTTCCGGTCTCGCTTTTAGTTCGTAATTTTGCGTGCTTAAAATCTTTATCGGAAATGATTACTAAGCCCTCCCATCCCATTTACAATATTCACTTCGGCTTGGTATGCCTGAGTTCTTTACTATTTTCAGCCAGTTTTAATATGCTTATACCCGAACTACCGGAATATCTGAGTAGCATGGGCGGTGCGGAATATAAAGGCTTGATCATCGCTTTATTTACACTTACTGCCGGTATTTCAAGACCTTTTAGCGGCCGGCTTACCGATACCATGGGACGCGTTCCCGTTATGGCTACCGGTTCTATCGTTTGTTTTGTATGTGGTTTCCTTTACCCGGTTTTAAGTACGGTTTCCGGCTTTTTATTCCTGCGATTACTACATGGTTTTTCAACCGGTTTTAAACCTACGGCTACGGCCGCCTATGTAGCCGATATTATTCCAAGGGAACGTTGGGGCGAAGCGTTGGGTTTACACGGACTTTGTTTTAGTACCGGAATGGCAATCGGACCGGCAATCGGAAGTTCGATAAAGCTCTATTTTTCGATGAATATACTCTTTTATGCCTCTTCCCTGTTTGCGCTGTTGTCGATTTTGATTTTACTGAACATGAAAGAGACGCTTAAGGACAAAGAACGTTTCCGTTTTTCCATTTTAAAAATCTCCCGAAAGGATATCATAGCCGTCGAAGTACTTCCGGCCGCTATTGTTACTTTTCTGTCTTATATTGCCTATGGCGCGATCCTAACGCTTATCCCGGATTGGAGTCAGCATATGGGTATTGAGAATAAGGGTTTGTTTTTTATGGTCTATACAATCGCTTCATTGGTGATCCGTTTTATAGCCGGTAAAGCCTCCGATCAATACGGTCGTATCCGCGTGATCAATATCGGACTGGTTTTATTGTTCGTTTCGTTGGCGGTTATCGGTTTTGCCGATACGTTTACCGGATTGATGGTCGGTGCTTCTATTTATGGTATTGCCACCGGTATTTTATCACCGGCTTTAAACGCCTGGACTGTCGATATGAGTCATGTGGATCATCGTGGAAAAGCCATGGCAACCATGTATATCGCACTCGAAGCCGGTATTGGTCTTGGGGCGCTTTGTGCCGGATGGTATTATCAGGATGTCATCGCAAAAATCCCGATCATTATGTACACCACAGCCGTAATGTCGGTCTTTGCTTTAGTTTATATGCTGTTGCGAAAACGATCACAATTGACCTGATTGCTTGTCAATTAATGGTATAATCGGATAATTTCATGGTCTTTTGCGGTTTTATCAGTACCAAAATAGGCGAAACACCATTTCTATATACTAATTTTAAATTAAAAGTATTGCAAAATAATACCAATCGGTATATATTTGTTTTTTATCTGTAACCAATGGGCAAAGCCGAAAAAACCAAACAGTTCATTATCGAAAAAACTGCTCCAATCTTTAATTCCAGAGGTTTTTGGGGTACTTCGTTACAGGATCTTACCAGCGCAACCGGGCTAACCAAAGGGAGTATTTACGGAAATTTTAAAAATAAAGACGAGGTGGCGTTGGCTGTTTTGGAATACAATCTCAATAAAGTGAGTAGTCTGGTGATTCGTGCGATTGCCGAAAAAAAGAGCTATCGGGACAAATTATTATGTTATCCGGATTTATACGAAGATTTTGCCAAACACGATTTCCCGGCTGGTGGTTGTCCGATTTTGAATACAGCCATTGAAGCCGATGATACGCATCCGGCACTAAAAGAAACGGCTAAAAATGCCTTATTATATTGGAAAGATTCCTTGATGCATCTTATTAACAAAGGCAAAGAAAAAGGCGAATTTAAACCCGAAACCGATGCCGAAGAAAATGCCTTGGCGATCATTGCATTAATCGAAGGTTCGCGTATGATGATCAAACTAACTGGAAAACTAAACCATAACCGTTCCATCATGCAGACGCTTCGAAAACTAATTGTAGAACTCTGATTTTTTTTAACCAAAAATATACCGATCGGTATAAAAACTATTTTATGAAAAATGTAAACATCATCTTAGCCCGACGTACTCCCATAGGAGGATTTCTGGGTAGTTTAGCGTCACTAAGTGCGACCGAATTGGGTAAAATCGCCATAACCGGGCTTTTGGAACAAAGCGGACTACCGCCAACTGCTATTGATTCCGTTTATTTGGGGAATGTCCTTTCGGCCAACTTAGGACAATCGCCAGCCAGACAAGCTGCATTAACCGCCGGAATTCCGGACAAAACAGATTGTACAACGATCAATAAGGTTTGCTCTTCCGGTATGAAAGCCGTTATGTTGGGCGCACAACAAATTCAATTAGGCATTGATCAAATCGTATTGGCCGGAGGTTTTGAAAGCATGAGTAATGTTCCGCATTATATCCAACATCGAAAAGGAACCAAAATGGGACATGATACGGTAACCGACGGACTTTTAAAAGACGGACTAACCGATCCGTACCATCATTTTCATATGGGAAATGCCGCCGAAATCTGCGCCCGAAAATTCAATATCAGTCGGGAAGCACAAGATGCCTATGCGTTGGAATCCTATCGCAAAGCCACTGAAGCTTCCCAATCGGGTAAATTCAAAAACGAAATCATTCCGATCACCATACAAGACAAAAAGGAAACCCGGATTATGGATCAGGACGAAGACATTTATAAAATCATCCTGGAAAAAATTGCAAAACTGGCGCCATCATTTGAAGAAAACGGTACCATAACCGCTGCGAATGCAAGTAACCTAAACGACGCTGCCTGCGCGATTTTACTGGCTTCCGATGAAGCTGTCGCACAATATAACCTAAAACCCGTTGCCCGGATTATTGGCTATGCCGACGCAGCACAAGCTCCGGAATGGTTTACCACTTCACCTTCGCTTGCGATTCCGAAAGCTCTGGAACAGGCAAAGCTATCCTTGAATGCAATCGATTATTTTGAAATCAACGAAGCTTATTCGGCTGTGATTCTCGCTAATCAGCAAATACTAGGTCTTGCGCCCGAAAAAGTAAATGTATACGGTGGTGCGGTTGCGATGGGGCATCCAATCGGGGTTTCCGGTGCCCGAATCATCACAACTTTACTATCGGTACTGGAACAGGAAAACGGCCGTTATGGTGTCGCGGCTATCTGTAATGGCGGTGGTGGCGCATCGGCCGTAGTTCTCGAAAAATTGTAATCTTATTTTATCTTATGAAAAACGACGCTTTTGATTTTTTAAAACAACATATCGGTAAGGAGGTTAATACTTCTCCATCTCCTTTTATGAACTGGCTCCGACCAACCATGTTGGAAGTGGAAGAAGGCAAACTGGTTTTCCAATATACCATACGTCACGAAATGACCAATCCGTATCGCACACTACACGGTGGCATTATCGCTGCCATGATCGACGATGCAATCGGTGCGACGCTGATTTCGTATAATGAGCCTTATTTTTATCCGACAATTAATAATGTGATCGATTATTTTGCTTCGGCACGCGAAAACGATGTGATTATTGCCGAAACCGCCATCAACAAAAAAGGAAAACAAATCGTAAATGCCCAATGCGAAATCTGGAATCACGATAAAACCCGACTCTTAGCCAAAGGTTATACCAACTTGTTGCGTACGGATATAAAATAAATTACAACACTTACTTACTAATAAGTAAAATTTATATCTTTGCCCTGATGAAGGATACCCGATCCCATATTATCCGGCTTGCCGACGAATTGATCCGGTCAAAAGGCTATAATGCATTTAGTTATGCGGATATTTCCAAAGAACTGAACATTAAAAACGCGGCCATACACTACTATTTCCCATCCAAATCGGATTTGGGCGCAGCTGTTATTGATCATACAACGGAACGATTTAAGGAAACTATTGCTGCCTGGGAATCATTACCGTATGAGACGCAATTGCATCAGTATACCTGTATGCATAATAAAACCCGTGAGAATCGATGGGTATGTCTTATGGGTGCTTTGTCTCCGGTACACGATACCTTATCGCCCGAAATGCAGCAAAAGCTCAAGGAAATGGCCGAAAGTATTCTTCAGTGGCTTACCGGATTACTGGAAAAAGGAAAAGCCGATGGTAGTTTTCATTTTACGGAAACTCCAAAAGCAAAAGCCTATTGCATCCAGTCGTCGTTATTAGCTTCTTTGCTTTTAAACAAGGTATTGCAAAACGATGTTTGCCAGGTGATTCAGCAAAATATTCAGGAAACGTAGATTTTTAAACATACTTATCAGTAGAAAACCATTAATAATGAAAAGAGTTGTAATTACAGGACTTGGGGCGCTTACCCCAATTGGAAATACGGTCACCGAATTCTGGAACAACAGTATCAAAGGAATTAGCGGAGCCTCCAAAATAACACGTTTCGACGCTTCGAAATTCAAATCGCAGATTGCCTGTGAGGTAAAGAATTTTACACCATCGAATTATCTCACCCATAACGAAATCAAGCGTAGTGACTTGTTTACACAGTATGCCTTATATAGTGCCGCCGAGGCGATGGAAGATTCTGGATTGGACCTAACGACTATCGATCCGTTTGATATCGGGGTAATCTGGGGTGTTGGACAAGGTGGAATGGAAACGTTCGAAAACGAAGTGCGCGACTATACTTTAGGCGACGGAACACCTCGTTTTAGTCCGTTTTTTGTCCCTAAGTTGATTATCAATATGGCATCGGGAATGATCTCAATGAAATACGGATTGCGCGGCATTAATTATACGACGGTTTCGGCTTGTGCGACGTCTAATACGGCCATCATGGATGCGTATAATTACATCAAACTGGGCAAAGCCAAAGTGTTTGTCACCGGTGGTTCGGAAGCACCTATTACGCCGGCTTCGATGGGTGGTTTTTCGGCCCTTAAAGCCATGTCGACCCGCAATGACGATCCAGCAGCGGCTAGTCGTCCTTTTGACGTGAATCGCGACGGGTTTGTAATGGGTGAAGGTGCCGGAGCTTTAATCCTTGAAGATTATGATCATGCGGTAAAAAGAGGGGCTAAAATGTATGCTGAAATCGTAGGTGCTGCAATGACAGCCGATGCGTATCATATGACATCTCCGCATCCGGAAGGAATCGGTGCCGCTAAAGCAATGGAATTGGCTCTTGAAGAAGCACAATTGACTCCGAATCAGGTGGATTATCTGAACATGCATGCAACTTCCACTCCTGTTGGTGATGTGAGCGAGTTAACCGCTGTTAAAAAAGTATTTGCTAACAGTCCGAATCTTAGTGTGAGCGCTACCAAATCGATGACAGGACACTTATTAGGAGCCGCCGGTGCGATCGAGGCCATATTGTCGATTAAAGCAATTAATCACGGTATCATTCCGCCAACAATCAATTTAGATGACGTTGATCCGAATATCCCGGAAGGTATAAATATTGT
This sequence comes from Flavobacterium sp. WV_118_3, assembly GCF_039778605.1. Lineage (NCBI taxonomy): Bacteria > Pseudomonadati > Bacteroidota > Flavobacteriia > Flavobacteriales > Flavobacteriaceae > Flavobacterium > Flavobacterium sp. WV_118_3. The sequence continues at coordinate 2,051,409 of NZ_CP156060.1, forward strand.
AGCGAATCAGGCACTTGAGAAAAAAGTGGACGTCGCTATGAGCAACGCATTCGGTTTTGGCGGTCATAACGGAATTGTGATCTTTAAAAAGATATAATTTGAACACCTATAACACCTGACCCGTTTTTAAAACGGGTCAGGTGTAAAACAAAAAGAGGTTGAAAATTCCAACCTCTTTATTCTTTATTCTCTTCCTATTTCCTTTTATAATCGAACGTTGCCGGGAATTTCCGGGTTACAATATTCGGTTCGGACAATATCTTTTTTTCATATTTCGGACTGATCTGTTTGTCCATATAGGTCTCCTCTTTAAACTTTTTATGTTCTATAATGGCCGACACTTTTACATTCACATCGATAGGCTGTACGTAGTTGTCATTTTTCAGCATCACATAGAATTTACCCTGTAACATTCCCGGTTCGGTAAAGCGTTTCGATGTTGCAATTCCTTTTCCGAAATCGTAGGATTTAATCGGTTTCCCCTGAAGGTATAACTTTTTGTTTTCTTCGTTTACCAATGCATATTCCACGTCTTCCCCAATAGACGGCAATGCCAGATTGGTTACCGCTCCGGCCGCTAGTCCACCTAACGGACTGGTAAAAATCGTTGTTGCGCCCTGAACAGCTCCTACGATAACCTTGCGGTTTTGTTGCCAATAATCATTGCTTTCTTTTCCAACACCAACCCAATACGCCCAGGCCACTACTTTTTTGCTTTCATCTGCCGTGATGGAATTCCCCGGTAGTGTAAAAAAGATACCCGACTGGCTCGGATCCAGACTTGTTTTGGCACTCACCCGCTGACTTTTGTCAACCACCATTTCCTCGTATTTCTTTTCGAAAGTAACTACCTTTCGGCTTTTACGAACATATACCGTATCATAACCTACCACAACTTCTTTGGTAAACGAATTCCAGGTCGTATCCTGTTCTGTTACCCATTTGACCGTCGTATTAAAATTCCGGTTTTCTTCAGTAGCCGGTGTACGCTGTATCAGTACCGAAAGCTGCTTCGGCTCCTTTTCGGTATTTTTAAAAAGGAATTTATAAACCCCTTTATGACTGACCAAAATGGCCTGCTTTTTTACTTTTTTGACATCCATCGCTTTAAATTTAAGGATGTCCGGAAATTCCGAAACCGATACTTCGTTTAGCTTTTTTCCGTTTTCCTCTTCAAAAGTGAGCAAAATCTGATCACCTTCAGCAAAACCGTATACCAATTCTTCTGTAGTGCCGGGTTTTACCTGTACGACGATTTCGGCAACTGTACTATTTTTTTGTGCAAAAAGAACGTTAACTGTCAGTAAAAACAGTAGGGTAATTTTATTCATGTTTTAATTTGTTATCTTTTATTTTTCAAAACCATAATCGCGTTCCACTTTGGCAATACGCACTTTAAAAACACGATACCAGTCGGCACGCCCTTTTTCACGGGCAATAGTATGTTCGACATTTTTTTTCCAGTGGGTAATCGCCTCCAAATCGGTCCAGTAGGAAACCGTAATACCAATCGCATTTCGTGCCGATTCCACTCCTAAAAAACCGGGTTGCTGTTTGGCAAGTTCGACCATACGATCGGCTGTCACACCATAATCGTCGTCAATTTCCGTTCGCTCGGATGTAAAAATCACCGCATAATACGGTGGTTCCGGTGTTTGTGCGATCATCTTAGTGCTTTTTAGCTTCTTCCCAGAAAACATCCATTTCGGCCAATGTCATATCGGCTAATGGCTTACCCATTTCGGCGGCTTTACTTTCGAGATACTGAAAACGTTTGATAAACTTTTTATTCGTACGCTCCAAGGCATCTTCCGGGTTTACATTTAGAAAACGAGCATAGTTGATCATTGAAAACAACACATCGCCAAACTCCGCTTCCATCTTGTCCTGATCCCCTTTCTTCACTTCAACCTGTAATTCTTCCAGTTCCTCCTGAACCTTATCCCATACCTGATGCGGCTCTTCCCAGTCGAAACCGACGCCTTTTACCTTATCCTGAATCCGACTGGCTTTTACCAATGCCGGCAGACTTTTAGGTACGCCTTCCAAAACGGATTTTTTACCTTCCTTAAGTTTTAGTTTTTCCCAATTCTGTTTGACCTGTTCTTCGTTTTCTACAACGGTATCACCATAGATATGCGGATGTCTGTCAATGAGCTTGTCACAGATCGAATTGGCTACATCGCCGATATCGAATGCCTCTTTTTCACTTCCGATTTTGGCATAGAAAACGATATGCAACAAAACATCGCCCAGTTCTTTTTTGATTTCGTCCAGATCGTTGTCCAGAATGGCATCGCCCAGTTCATAAACTTCTTCAATCGTAAGGTGCCGAAGGCTTTCCAGCGTTTGCTTTTTATCCCAGGGACATTTTGCCCGCAGGTCTTCCATAATGTCGAGTAAACGATTAAAAGCGTCCAGTTGCTGCTGCCGTGTATTCATAGGTTCAGAATTTGTGTAAAAATAAGAAATCCCGCCCGAAGGCAGGATTATTTTATAGCTGTTTCCGCAATTATTCTTCAGTAGCTGTTTCTGTTTCAGCTGCTTCAGCCGGTGCTTCTTTCGATACCAATCCATTTGCCTGTAACATATTGTACCAGTTCAATACTTTTTTAATATCGGAAGCATATACTCTGTCTTCGTCAAATTCCGGTAATACTTCTCTGAAATAGGATTCCAATGTTGCGTTGTCTTCTTTGTGTGAAATCGCAGGTCCGTTGTCTTCTTTTTCAGCAATTGCTCTGAAAACTTCTGCCAAACGGATTTCTCCATCATAGGTATAGATTGAAATTTCAGACAGTAAGCTTACATTACTACGTAAACCAACCGTGATTTTTTTACCGTCTAATAATGATTCGGCTACAAATCCGGTTCTGGTTTGTAATTTTAATGCGTATAAACCTGGTTTTCCTGAAATTGCTAATATTCTTTCGATGCTCATTTTTCTATTTTTTTAAAGGATGACAAATATCTAATCTTTGAATTGAAAAACAAAAATTATCGCCCTTTTTTGGCAATAAATTTCATTTTATAATCCGGACGCGTTTTGCCTTCCATGATGTTTTGTAATTTTTTTGAAATTAATCTTTTTTTCAACGATGAAATTTTGTCGGTAAACAAGATTCCTTCAATATGATCGTATTCGTGTTGGATTACCCGGGCAATCAATCCGTCATACACGTCGGTATGCTTCTTAAAGTCTTCGTCGTAATATTCGATGGTGATCTTTTCTTTACGGAATACATCTTCCCGAACATCCGGAATACTTAAACAACCTTCGTTGAATCCCCACTCTTCGCCTTCTTCTTTCAGAATTTTGGCATTGATAAACGTTTTGCGGAAGTTTTTTAACAGTTCCTGTTCTTCCTGCGTCAGATCTTCACTATCGCTAAACGGCTCACAATCGATGATAAAAATACGTATTGGCATTCCTACCTGCGGTGCGGCCAAGCCAACGCCATAGGCATTATACATCGTATCGTACATGTTTGCAATCGTTTCTTTTAACTTCGGGTAATCCTGCGTCACTTCTTCACATACTTTGCGCAGTACGGGATCACCATATCCGATAATAGGTAAAATCATTATTCTTATTTTAAAGGATTTACACGAATTAAAAGCAAAAATCATACCCTTAATCCGTCCGCAAAAGTAATCAATTTTTACAGATTCCGATACCGATTCCCCGGATTTGACTTTTTTAAACATTTTTATGCAAAATCATTCTTAATTTTATGCTTACTTTTTTTACATTTTCTACCTTTGCTTTTAACACTGTGACAATGCTATATCAAATTAGAAAATTCATCGACAGTACCAACTTCACGAATGCTTTTAAAGTTACCCTTGCCGCTGTAATTCCATTTATAGTTTTTGCCCAACTGGATTATTCCAGTATTGGTTTTACCGTCGCTTTGGGAACAATTATGGCGTTTCCAAGTGATATTCACGGAAATCTGAAACACAAAATTAACGGCTTGCTGGTAGCGGTTTTCCTCGGTGCCGGTTGTACCTTATTGATTAGCGCGTGTAGCCAGAATCCCTGGGTTTTATATCCGGTGATGGGGATTACGCTGTTTTTCCTTTCGATGTTGTCGGCCTATGGGCAACGGGCAAATCTGGTGGCTTTTTCAGGACTTATCGCTATTGCACTGGCTTTTAGTCACGATTATAAAGGATGGGACTTGATCATGCATAGTGTATGGATTGCCGTTGGGGGTCTTTTTTATATTCTGATTTCACTGCTTTTCTATTTTATCCGACCGAAACGCTATGTAGAATTACTAACCGTGGATTGTATCCGACTGACTTCAAAATATCTGAAATTGAGAGGTGATCTCTGGAATATCGATGCCAATAAATCCAAAATCATCGAAAAGCAATTGCACTTACAGGTGGAAATCAATACAATTCATGAGAATCTACGCGAGTTTTTAATCCGAAACAATAGCGCGTCCAACTCGAATCATAACCGTAAGATGCTGATCGTGTTTACCACGATGGTCGACATTCTGGAACTGGCTTTATCCACAGCTTTCGATTACGATAAATTACATAAAAAGTTTGCCGACCATCAGAAAGTATTGGCAACCTATCAGAATCTGGCGTATAATCTCGCCGCCAGTCTGAAGAAAATTGCCCGAAGTATCGAAAAAGGCACCAAATATACGTCCCGACATTCGCTACTGGAAGATTTGGAGGCATTGCAAAAGGTTATTGCAGCTTACGAGCAAAACGTGGGTAAAGCCGAAGCTTATGAAGGTGTATTGATGCTTAACAATATGTTGCATTATGCCGAACGTCAGATTGAAAAAATCAAGGTATTGGAACGTGTTTTTTCCGATTCCATCAACCTTCAGGATTATAAAAACCGAAACAAGGACATTGAAAAATTCCTGACACCACAAAACTACCGTTGGAATACATTGGTCGAAAACCTGAGTTTTTCCTCTACGTTTTTCCGCCATTCCCTGCGAATGACGATCACGTTATTACTCGGTTACATCATTGGTCAGTTTTTACCGTTTCAAAATCCGTATTGGATTCTGTTAACGATTGTCGTGATCATGCGCCCGGGTTATGGGCTTACGAAACAGCGTTCCATCGAACGGATATTGGGAACGGTTTTAGGTGGTATTATCGCTTTCGGTTTTCTGTACATCACCAACAATCATACAATATTAGGCGTTTTATGTGTGATTTCGATGCTTTTGGGCTTTACGTTTTCAAATACCAATTATAAGATCGGGGCAACTTTTGTTACGATTTATGTGATTTTTATTTACGGAATATTAACTCCAAATGTAAACGAAGTAATTCAATACCGTATTCTCGATACGCTTGTAGGTGCGGTGCTATCCTTTACCGCTAGTTACCTGTTATGGCCGTCCTGGGAATTCCTGAATGTACAGACTTTTCTGGAAAAAGCGATCGCCGCCAACCGGGAATATTTACTGGAAATCAGTGCTTTTTACAATAAAAAAGGCGATGTGACTACTTCGTATAAACTGGCTCGAAAACATGCTTTTATCGAAATCGGGAACCTGATGGCTTCGTTTCAACGGATGATTCAGGAACCGAAATCCAAGCAACGTCAGAAGTCGCAGGTTTTTAAACTGGCGGTACTCAATCATACCTTATTATCGTCGCTGGCCTCGATCGGAACTTATGTGCAATCGCATAAAACCACCAAGGCTTCGGAAGCTTTTAATATCGTGGTCAATACCGTGGTTCGAAATCTTGATCAGGCGATTGCCGTATTGAATAATACGAAAAGTGATTTGCTTTCGGAAGAAGAACGCGCCAAACTGGAAGTCAGTTTTTCAGAATTAAAGAGCATACGGGCAAAAGAGCTTCATGAAGATCTGGAAAATGATGTCGATTTTAAACTAAAACTGGAAGAAGCCCAATTGGTCATCGAACAATTAATCTGGCTGACCAACCTTTCGGAAAATATTTTAAAAGCGACTATTGCACTAAAAAATAAAAATGCGGAATAACGTTTATCCATACCTGACAGGTTTTAAAAACCGTCAGGTATAAAACAAAAAAACGGCACTGTTATAACAGTGCCGTTTTTTTCATTTCTATATTTTAAACTATAATCTAGTTTTCCAACTTTAATACTTTAGCCGTATGGGCACGTAATGTATCGGCCAATTCCGGTTGATCATTCAGTAAAGTACCGTAAGAAGGAATCATTACTTTTAGTTTGGATTGCCATTCCGGAGTTGCCAACTGTTCCGGGAAACAACGTCCCAACAAATCCAACATGATCGAAACGGTAGTCGAAGCACCCGGAGAAGCGCCCAGCAATACCGCCAGTGAACCGTCGGCTGCATTCACTACTTCAGTTCCGAATTCCAAAACACCTCTTCCTTCTTTGTCTTTTTTAATTACCTGTACACGCTGACCAGCATTTTCCAATACCCAGTCTTCTTTTTTCGCATCCGGTAAATATTCTTTTAACGCTTTTAAACGGTCTTCCGAAGACTGAAATACCTGATCAATTAAATATTTTGTCAACGGAATATTTTTAATACCGGCAGAAAGCATCGGTTTGATATTGTTTAATTTGATGGATTGTGCCAAATCGAAATACGATCCTTGTTTCAGGAATTTGGTCGAAAATCCGGCATAAGGTCCGAATAACAAGGCTTTTTCACCATCGATCATACGGGTATCGATATGCGGAACCGACATTGGCGGCGCACCAACCGATGCTTTTCCGTATACTTTTGCCTGGTGTTTTTCGATGATTTCCGGGTTTACACATTTTAGCCATTGCCCGCTTACCGGGAATCCACCAAAACCGTTTCCTTCCGGAATATTCGCTTTTTCCAGTAACAATAACGATCCACCGCCCGCTCCGATAAAAACGAATTTCGCTTTTACTCTTTTCTTCTGTCCGTTGGTTTCGTCTTTTACTTTTACTTTCCAGCTTCCGTCTTCGTATTTTTTAAGGTCTTTTACCTCGTGGTTAAAGTGCATTTTTACACCATCCTGTTTTTGCAGGTGATTAAAAATACTACGGGTTAAGGCTCCAAAGTTTACATCGGTACCAATTTTCATTGAAGTAGCCGCCAGTTTTTTAGTTCCTTTACGGCCTTCCATGATCAAAGGAGCCCATTCGCGAATCCGGTTCGGGTCTTCTGTATATTCCATCCCTTTGAAAAGATGGTATTTTTGTAGTTCCTCAAATCGTTTTTTAAGGTATTTTACGTTTTTCTCACCCCAAACAAAGCTCATATGTGGTACGCTTCTGATAAAACTTTCCGGATTATCCAGTAATCCCTGTTCTACCAGATAGGCCCAGAATTGACGGGAAACTTCAAACGATTCCACGATTTTTACGGCTTTTTTGGTTTCTACGGAACCGTCTTCCAGTTCCGGTGTGTAGTTCAATTCACAAAACGCTGAGTGCCCAGTTCCGGCATTGTTCCAGGCATCCGAACTTTCGGCAGCCGCAACATCTAAACGTTCAAAGATTTCAATTTTTAAGTTTGGTTGTAGTTCTTTTAGTAGTAGTCCTAATGTTGCGCTCATTATTCCTGCTCCAATTAAGACCACATCGGCCTCAGTTTTTTGTATTGTAGTAGTCATCGCAGTATTTTAAAGTGCAAAGTTACTTTAGAAAGTTTGAAAAAACTATCACTTTTTTCCAACCTTTACAATGCAAAACGCACTTTTAGTAAATTATAGTTTTTTTCTAAATCATTTTTCGAGTTAGATAATCCCGAAGCATAATTGTTGCAGAAATCTCATCAATAAGGGCTTTATTTTGTCGTTGTTTCTTTTTTAATCCACTATCGATCATGGTCTGAAAAGCCATTTTTGATGTAAAACGTTCGTCTACACGCTCTACTTTCATGTCGGGAAAAGCCGCTTTAAACCGGGTTACAAAAGCTTCGATTATTGGCGTACTTTCCGACGGCTGACCGTTCATTTGTAAGGGTTCTCCAATCAGTACTTTTATTACGTCTTCTTTTTCAAAATATGTTTTTAAAAACGCGATTAGGTCTTCGGAAGGAACGGTTGTAAGTCCCGATGCGATAATCTGCAATTCGTCGGTTACCGCTATTCCGGTTCGCTTTTGTCCGTAATCTATGGCTACTATTCTCGGCATAACTAGTCGTTAAAGTGTTTTCTGTAATTTTCCTATCCGCAAAAGTAGTGGAAATGTTACTTTTTTATCACTTTCTTTCCAGGATGTTTTCAGTTCTTTCCGGATAAGTTCCAACGGGTCGGTTTGATTTTGCTTTTTGTAATGTTGTACCGCCGACCAGGTTCCCAAATAGCCTAACAATTGTTCGTAATCCCATTCGTAATGGTTTTCGAACGATCTGGTTTTGATTTCTTCGTACGGAAATGGAATCGTTTTATAGTTCTCGTCGATATACCGTCGTTCTTTATCCCAATAGTCACCTAAAATTTCTTTATATAGTTTTTTAATAATAACATCGGTTTTCGGGTTTGTTTTTAGCAATCCGTAACCCAATACCACAAAAATTCCATCATTTTTCAGGATTCTGTAAATCTCCTTGTTAAACGTATTAAAATCAAACCAATGTATCGCCTGCGCTACTGCAATCAGATCAAATTGTTTGTCGCCAAAATCGGTTTTTTCCGATGGCTGTACACTATAGGTAATATTCGCTATCTTTTCGGCGTTTTCAATTTGCTGTGCGCTGATATCGGTCGCATATACCTGATCAAAATATACAGCTAACTTTCCGGCCAACTGACCGTTTCCCGTTGCCATGTCTAACGCCTGTTCCGTACGTGGCGTCAACGATACCATATAGTCGATAATTTCCTGTGGATATCCTGGTCTGAAAACAGCGTATTCCGATGCTATTTTTGAAAAATTGTCTTTCATCTTTTCTTTGTTAAGCACTATAAAACCATAGTACTATACAAAGTTACTTCCAACAATGTAAAATTAAACGGAAGACGGCTTTAAATATTTCTTAAAGTTTTCGATTTTAGTGGGATACGTATTTTAACCCGATGATTGAAGCAATCAAGGTAACAATAAAGAACATTCTCCAAAAATCGGCTGGTTCTTTAAAGAAAATGATACCAACCAAAACGGTACCAACCGCACCAATTCCAGTCCACACCGCATAGGCTGTACCAATTGGTAAAGTTTGTGTTGCTTTGATCAATAACAACATACTAATGGTTAGACAGATAAAAAATCCGGAATACCACATAACGGATTCATTTCCGGTGGTTTCTTTGGCTTTTCCAAGACAAGAAGCGAATCCTACTTCAAACAGTCCGGCGATAACAATTAAAATCCAGTTCATATACTTTACTTTTAGACCGCAAAATTCTGTTTTTTTAGTCGGTTATTTTTTAACAAATGTTAAAAAAAGCTAGCGAATTTCGGCTCGAATCCGGCTTAAAGTGACCTGAGTTACACCCAAATAGGACGCTATATGTCCCAACGATACCCGATTTAATAACTCCGGATCACCTTTTATCAACTCTTCATAGCGTTCTAAAGCCGATTTAAACTGACGGGAAATGAGTCGTTCTTCCGTTTTGACCAGTTCGTATTCACTGAGTTTTCGTCCCCAATTGGCGATATGGATATCTTCTTCGTACAAGGCTTTTAATTCGGATGCTTTAATATGATACAATTCGGCATTTTCGAGCAGTTCTATTGTTTCGTATCCTGTTTTTCCAAAGATATAGCTGTTAAACGACAGTACAACCCCGCCTTCCCGACCAAACCAAAAGGTTACTTCGGTATCACTGGTATAACAGAATGCCCGCGCCATTCCTTTTTTGATAAAATAAATATCGTTTTCGATTTTATTGCTTTCAATCAGATAATGTCCTTTTGGATAGGCAACTTCCGACAATCGGCCGAGGATTTTTTGCAGGGATTTTTCCGGCAACGGATGGATGGATTGTACAATATCTGTGGCTGTCATCGCCTATTTTGATTTGAATTTCCAGTCAAATTCGTCCTTATCGTTGATAATCGCACCTACCTCAACACGGATGATTTTTCCAAATTCTGATTGCAGAATTAACCAGTTACTTTCATTGAATACGTTATCCACGGTATCGAATGTTTCGGTTTCCCAATCTTTGATTCCTTTGTCCAGAATTTCTTCCTGTACCGTTTTGGTATCCCTACCGATCAGTTTGTTTTCAAACAATTCCAATTCGGGATGCGAACCGATAATATACCCCAGTTTCATATCTTCATCTTCATAAAACGTAAGGCGCATATAATTGTCGTTATACAGGTAAATAATGTTGTTGTCATCGTCTTTATACTGACGATCCGGTTTACCATAAACCGCTTCCACATCCTTTTGTTTCATTCCGAAAACCAGTTCGGCTATTCCTGTTTTTAAATTGATTTTCATAGTCTGTTTGTTTCCTCCAAAGATATTTCTTTTAGCGGTATTCCTTATAAAAAATCCCTCATTTGAGGGATTCTTTTGGTATTTTATTAATATTCGAATTGTCCGTATTCGCTGTTTATCGTCAGCTTTTTGGTTTCGGCTGCTTCTACGCGTCCTACGATTTGTGCATCGATCGCAAAGGATTTGGAAATCGCAATAATGTCTTCGGCAATCTCGGCTGGTACATATAATTCCATACGATGACCGCAATTGAACACCTGATACATTTCTTTCCAATCGGTTTTGGATTGTTCCTGAATCAATTGAAATAAAGGCGGCACCGGGAACAGGTTATCTTTAATAATATGTAAGTTTTCTACAAAGTGTAGGATTTTGGTTTGTGCGCCACCACTACAATGAACCATTCCGTGGATTTGGGTAGCGTTATACTTTTCCAGTATTTTTTTGATCACCGGTGCGTAGGTACGCGTAGGCGATAAAACCAGTTTTCCGGCATCGATTGGTGCGTTTTCTACCGCATCCGTTAGTTTTACATTTCCGGAATACACCAACTCTTCGGGTACGGAAGCATCGAAACTTTCCGGGTATTTTTGCGCCAGATAGTTATGAAATACGTCATGACGAGCCGATGTTAGTCCGTTACTTCCCATTCCGCCGTTGTATTCGGTTTCGTAGGTTGCCTGTCCGAAAGAAGCCAAACCAACAATTACATCACCGGCTTTGATATTGGCATTATCGATCACATCGGCGCGTTTCATTCGTGCCGTTACAGTCGAATCAACAATCAGGGTACGAACCAGATCTCCTACATCGGCCGTTTCGCCTCCGGTGGAATGAATGGTTACACCAAACGATTTTAATTCGGTGATCAATTCTTCTGTTCCATTGATAATGGCCGAAATTACGTCGCCCGGAATCAGGTTTTTGTTTCGTCCGATGGTAGACGACAGCATAATGTTATCGACCGCGCCCACACATAACAGGTCGTCGATATTCATGATCAAAGCGTCTTGTGCGATGCCTTTCCAAACCGACATATCGCCGGTTTCTTTCCAGTATAAATACGCTAATGAGGACTTTGTACCGGCTCCGTCAGCATGCATGATCAAGCAATAATCGGTGTCATTGGTCAGGTAGTCGGGTACTATTTTGCAGAATGCTTTTGGGAAAAGCCCTTTGTCTATGTTTTTAATGGCGTTATGCACATCTTCTTTGGCGGCAGAAACGCCTCTTAAACTGTAACGTTTACTCGTATCAGAACTCATGTATTTTGTGTGTGTTGTTGTCCCGCAAAGATACTCTAAAATGTGGAATTTGAAAAAAATGCGGATTTGAAAATATTCCGCTTAGTTTTCTATGATTTCAATTTCCACTCTTCTGTTGGCCGCGCGCTCTTCTTCATTTTTCTCCGGTAGCGGATTGATCGGTTGCGTACTTCCGAATCCTTTAAAGGTCGCCCGGCTTTTATCGATTCCGTGTGCTTCCAAAAACATTCGGATGGCTTTGGCGCGTTTGGTCGACAAATCGGCCCGGTCGTTTGGCATACAGCAGATATGTCCCTGAATCTGGATTTTTAGTTTCGGGTTCTTTTTCATGATCTCCAGTAATTCAAACATTTTCGGTCGGGATTCGGGCAAAATAGCAAAGGTATTTTCGTAAAAATTAAGATTCTCCAGTTTTAATTTATCTCCTACAGCGGCACGTCGTACCTGCAACTCCAGTGAAGCATCCAATGGCAATCCGACTCTCTGTATTTGGGCAACCGGTTGAATCCCTAATATTTCATTTTCCCGCGACAGGTCTTTCGCCAGGATATAATGGATGGTTACTTTCCGGTTTTCGGCTTTGATTTTAGATTGTTTATGGCTTTCTCCAAAACTGCGGGTTTTAAAATCGTCCCGGGTTTTCACTTTTTCTTTTACCAGATCATAGATATAGGACACCCGTTTCTGAGCCAGTGTGTCGTTATAGGCCGTGGTTCCATCTTCGTCGGTAAAGCCATTAATGGCGACGATTTTTGACGTGGTATTTTGTTGCATCCAGCTTTCCAGTCGGAGCATTTCTTTTTTATTGAGTTCGTGTTTGTTGCTTTCGAAATAGACAACAAACGATTCCTGTGCCGACGCGCTAAACGCGGCCATAAGGAGTAGAAAAAAGGCTAAAAACGATTTCATTTCAGTAGTTTACTGTAACGAATTAACGATATTCCGGTGAATTTTAAAAGTATTCCGCTGTTTTTTCGCAAAAATAATAAAGGCGCGTCCTGAATGTTCAAGAGACACGCCTTTACCAAAAAGAAAGAGGTGGACGTTTATTTCCAGTCGGGCATCACACCATTACTAAACAGTGTTGTCCGGGAATTCGATGTTCCCATCGTATATTTTGTAATCGTTCGTGGCGACACCCCATCGTTGGACGTACTCACAAAGATCAGCTCCGCTTCGTTTGGCGAAAAGCGAACATCCAGATCGTTGTATCCGGCCGGACGTTGCACCGCGACTTCGGTGGTTGCATTAGTTGTAAAATCATACATAAATATTCTGTTGTCCAATTGACGGTAATCGCTGCTTTGGTAGCCGGAAACGTCTCTGGTAAATACCAGTTTGGTATTATTTACCGACAAATGTAAGCCTCCGGCGGCACCATTAACACCGGATAACACATTTGCAACGACATTTCCGGACATATCAATCACATAAATCTCAACATTATAACCACTAAGATCATTCACTTTTAAGGCAATGAGATTGCCGTCGTAACTCCAGTCGCATTCCGATATAAATTTCCCGGTTGGCGTTTGGTATAATTGGATTAAACCACTTCCATCGGCATTGATCCGGTATAATTTATCGAAATTGGAATAAATCAGCTGACTACCATTGGCGCGCCAGCAGTAATTATAATAATCCAGATTAAATCCAGCCACCGGAACATTGCTCGTTACTTTAAATTCGCTGGAACCGTCGGGTTTCATCGTATAGATGTGCCCTTGTCCGCCGGTGGTTCTTATAAAGGCAATTTTGTTGGCCTGCGTATTTTTGCGTGGTCGGAAACTATTGGTCGCATCCGAGGTGATTTGCAATTCATTTCCGGAATCATCGGCTGTAAAAATCACATTGTTATCACCTGCTTTCCGTACAAAAAGGTAACGGGCATTCGGAAACATCAGCGTTCGGAATGAACTCGTCAGACTATTGACATCCGTATTAATGCCGTCGTTCGCTGTAACCTGCCAATAATATTTGGTGCTATAATTCAGGTTCGTCAGCGTAAAGCTGGTCGTGGTAATATTATCATACGTCACTACATTGTTACTGGTGTCGTTTCGTAGCGTAACCTTATAGGTAAGCGCATCGTCTTCCGGATCGGTACAGGTCCACTTAAGAGTAACTTCCAACGATTGATCCAAGGCATTATCGGTTGGCGTGGTCAAAACCGGAACTGTTGGCGGCAAATTGTTTTCCTGTTGTTTCACCAGTTCAAAGACCATTTCGGTGGTTCCGCCGGTGTTAACGTGTACAGCTTCGAATTTGGCGATATAGCCATCTTTTCGGGCTTCAAACGAATAATCGCCTTCATTGACCTGTGTCACGGTATAATACCCCAACGAATCGGTAAAAACCGTACTGGTACTCGGACTGGACGATACCCTGGCATTGGCAATGGGCGTATAGGTTTCCGATTCGACCACTCTTCCCTTAACGATTCCCTGGCCTTTTTCAATAAATTCTTCCTGACTGCAAGACCATGCGATACCAAAAAGCGTTAACAACAGTCCTATTCTGATTAGTATTTTCATATCCCTTTCTTTTAGTTTTCCGGAAAACCGTTGGTATAACCTGTAGCACGTTTACTTTCTTCTACATGTTTTTTCATTGCTTTATTGGGATACTTTTGTTTTGGAAAATAATAGGTAATTCCGGCTCCAAAACGCCAATAATAATCGTCTCTTTTTCCCATCACCAGATAATCGACTTTATCCGAAAAGGTAATATTATTTTCACCGTAAAGTTTTATGCCGAAATTATCCGTCAGCAGATATTCCACGCCCAAACCAAACTGTATTTTCGTATGCAAATTTTCATAGGCGCTGTTAATTCCCAATCCGCCGCCACCGTAGATATAAGGCGTACACCGATCGTAGGGCAAAACCAGTAATTCAAAATTCAAATCGCCAATGAGATAGCCCACATCGAGGTAATTTTTATTTCCAAACCACGACGGACTTAACGAAGCGGTCATGTTAAAATTCGGCCAGAAAAAATATTTTAATCCACCGCGGATCATCGGTTTTAATTCGGCGTTCGGATAATCGCCGTTGATCAAAGTTGTTCCGCCTCCGATTTCAATACCATAACGTGCCCGGCGTTCGGTGAAATGCCGACCGTATAATCCGGAGACATCGGCATCCTGTTTTTCCGCATCATAATTGTTAATCAATTCTGTTAACTTCGCAATGGGTGCTTTGGCTTCCCAGATATTATCGCGGATTCCTTCAATAATAAGCCCTTCCACTCCTTTTTCGATAGCCTCAGTAATCGCCATCTGAATGGGTTCGTTTTTTGTAAATCCGGTTTCCACCTCCAACAATCGTTTAAAATCGACATAGCGAAACAGGCTCGCATCAACCGATTGCGACAAGATGGTTTTCGAAACATAAATCGTTTTGAGTATTTTCCCGTTTGATGTCGACACCAGACGCAGGTAAATGGTAATCCGATCCTGTTTGTAACGGGCCGATCCGCCTGCGCCAAAATAACGCGCGCCATACCCACCGGTAATAATATTTGAATCGTATGAAATCACGCCACCTTCCAATAATACACCGGCATACAGCAAAGGTGCCAATTGCATTTCGGGCGCATTCTGATCTTTGTTGTATTCCTGTCGGGTAGAACGGATAATATTGCGTTCGTTCATCAGGTTTGCCAGGTTTTCCCTTTCAATGGGCGTAAACCATTTGGAATCTTCCAATGCTTTTATCAGGATAGAGGTCGCACCCTGCGTAACAGCCGTACTAAAGGTACTTCCGGTTTCAGTGGGTTTGTATTGTCCGGTCTGGTCTCTGAATTTATAGACTCCGATCACTACCGGTTCCTTGGGAGGCGGTAGTGCTTTTAAGGCACTGGTCGACGGGGTGGGCTCTCCGATGGCGGCTTTTTCAACGCCTACCGGTTGGTTAAAATAGGCGCCGCAACCCGATAAGGTTAGTACCAGTAATAACGAAAGTAATGGTGCTCTTTTCATATTAATTTCCTGGAATGATGACTTGTGTTTGTTCGCCGGTTGTGATATCGAGTATGTTTACGACGACACCGAGATTGGACGGGTAAATTTCGACCGACAGGCTTCCAAAAACATAGGTTCCCTGCTGAAGTCCACCGGTTCCGGTACCCGTTCCTGTACCGGTACCTGCTGTTGTGGTACCATCGCCGTATTGTTGCTGAAACAACGATCGCGATATGTAGTTTAACAATTGGTTGTTTAAATTTTCTTTGAATCGTTCCAATTCTGTCTGCGGTTTGTACAAATCGCTGGTCGGTTCTTTAAACTTATTCTGCGAATCGGCAGAATTGAGTAACCACTGGTAATTAAATGTGTCGCCTCCAAAGGCCGGATTTATCGGTTTGTAAACCAGATCCTGAGCCATTGCATACACTCCGGAAAGCGTCATCATCACTAAAAAAACGATTGTTTTCATAAGGCAAAAGCTAGCATTAATACTGTGTTATATAGTTTTTTTGTTTTTCGACGTCCTGAAAATATTTGATCAATTTTGCGATGGAATCCTCAGCCATATAGAGCAGAAAATCCTCATCGGGTCGCGAAACAAATTCGTTTATCAAATCATTATCAATGACCACCCGGATTCGGGTAGTACGACCAAAACTGAGCTCTTCTTCTATTTTTACGATTTTACGGGCATTGAGTTTTTTTTCCTGATATTTACCGTAGAAATAGTCGTAGAATTCCTTTCCGAACTTGGTCTTGGTTTCGTCCGATACAATTCCTATTAGTTCGAGCCCGTCGGCAGGTTGTTCGGCTTTGTCGGTTTCCCCTACCACAATTCGGTCTTTTCCGATAATTTTATCGTCTTCGTCGTAAATGAGTAACAACAGAATGGTTTCGTCTTCTTTGGAAATGTTCACCTGGGTTTTGGACAGTACTTTTTTTTCGTTGGGCGCCAGTGTAAACCGGCCGTCCTGCGAGTTGTTTGAAAGGTTTTTACTTCTTTTGTTTTTTTTGATGACCGTTAGTTTGTAACGTAAACTTTTATGCACTTCCGTTACATTTTCGGCCGTTCCGGTAACCGACAGCATGTTTTCGATTTCTGTCGTTTCAATTTTGGCTTTAACCTCTTTGTTCATAATCTGAGTATATCCGGAAAATGAAAAGGCAAACAGTAGTACTAAAAGCAGGTAGATTGGTTTCATGATGCACTGTTATCGGTTTATGATCAGTAGGGATCCGGAATTCCCTCTTTGGATGATTTTCATGGCATCGGATATCGAATTCGATCCGTAACTGGTATAATTCAAATTGTTTCCGTACTGGAGTATCTGATTGTTGCTCGCGCTATACGGATTGGCGGAAAAGTCATTGATATTGTTGTTGTTTCCTTTCTGAATCAATGACTGATTGATCTCCCTGGCACTTTTATACAGCTCCAGGTTATTTTGATTTCCCAACTGCTTGACATCGATGTTCGCTTGTTGGGCTTTAACGGCTATGTTGCTATAATTCTGATAACCTATCTGTTGAATCGTAACCGTGTTATTTCCCGAAAAGTTTTTTTCTTTTTGTGCCTTTTGCACGGCTTCCTGCTGTTGTTGCAGTCCGAATTGTTTAAAATCCTGTTCGTTCTGTGCCTGAAGGTTACAGGAAAACAAAACCAGTAGCAATCCGTATGTTACCGTCCTTTTCATGGCATTGCTATTTAGGAGGAAAAAGGAGAGATCGCGCTATCGTTACCTCTCCTCTTTTCTATGGGATTAATTTGATTGGTTTACTAAAGATACGTTAGCAATACCAGCCTGATTTACAAAACTCATTTGTCCTAAACCGGTTTGGTTGGTCCAGGCAAAGTTTAACGCACCATCCTGATTGATCAAAGAAAGGTTGGCGTCGCCGGCCTGAGTTGTAATTGCGGTATTATAGAATCCGTCCTGAGTGTGAACCGCCATGTTATCTTCACCTAACTGGAATTGGTAGGATTGGTTACCGGTTCCGGTTTGGAAAGCCATCGCAGTGTTGTCTTCACCCACTTGCATTTGCATGGAATAGTTACCGGTTCCAGCTTGTACTGCCAAAGCGGTGTTATCGTCTCCAAACTGAGTCTGATCGGCTACGTTGGCAGTACCCACCTGAATCACAGCTGCGTCGTTTCCGGCTCCTACCTGTAATACATTGGCATCATTAAGCGTTCCTACTTGTAGTACGGAAGCATCGTTTCCAATTCCGATTTGTTGGATATCGGAACTGTTGGCAATACCGATCTGTGTTACGCTGGCATCGTTAAAAGCGCCCAACTGATAAACGGATGATTGGTTAAAAATCCCCCATTGTGCTACACTGGCATCATTTCCCCATCCTACCTGATCGACATCAGAACCATTTAAAATTCCCAATTGATCCACATCAGAATTATTGAAAAATCCTAGCTGATCAACATCGGAAATATTTAAAAATCCTGCCTGGTTTACATTCGACATGTTCCCAATTCCGGTCTGGCTTACAGTACTTAAATTAAATTGGGCAAATGCCCCTGCGGTTAACAGCATCGCGGAGATGCCAAAAATCACTTTTTTCATAATAAAAATATTTAATTGGTTAAAATTTCATTTCTATTATGAGGAAGCAATACGATTCGTGGGTATCCTTTATGTCGGTTGCGACATGGTGGAAATGTTGTTTTGAAAGTCCGGAAAATTGTGGTTATTTTCCTTTTCAAAGATAGCCATTTTATATTTTGCTAAAAGACAGCCATCTGACTTTATTTGCAAAAACACCCGATTTTCTATAAGATGAATAAAAAATCAGATGAAAAGCATTGTTTTTTAACAAAATAAGCCTCCGTTTCCGGAGGCTTATTTTTAGTATTATATTGATTTCTAACCTTATTTGGTGAAAAGCAACTCCCTATATTTGGTTAGCGTCCAAATCTCATTGTCTACTAAAAGTTCTAGTTTGTCACTGTGATAACGAATTACATCAAAGTATGGTTTTACTTTTTCGCAATAGGCCTCTGCCTGTTTTTCTATTTCCAACAGTTCGTTGGCATTTTTACGCTCTTCGGTCATTTCTTCCACTTTGGCATTGATGGCTGCAATGTGCTCTGAAATTTCTTTGATCAAACCAATTTGCTCGCGTCCGATAGTTTCAAATTCTTTTCCGAAAATCTCTTTTAATCCTTTTACGTTTTCGATTAAAGTGTTCTGATAACGGATTGCTGTAGGGATTACGTGGTTACGGGCAATATCACCTAAAACACGTCCTTCGATCTGGATCTTTTTTACATATTCTTCCAATTCGATTTCATAACGGGCTTCCATTTCCACATGATTCATAACGCCCATCTCTTCAAACAATGCCAATGCCTGTTTCGACACTTTCGCTTTTAAGGCTTTTGGAGTGGTTTTATGATTGCTTAATCCTCTTTTGGCTGCTTCCTGTTCCCAGGCTTCGCTATATCCGTCGCCTTCGAAAAGGATTTTTTTGAATTGTTTGATGTACTCTCTCAATACGTTGAAGATCGCATCATCTTTTTTCATGTCTTTATTTTCGATCAGGTTGTCCACCTCGATTTTAAAGTCTTTTAACTGTTTGGCTACGATGGTGTTTAAAATCGTCATCGAGTTGGCACAGTTTGCCGATGATCCTACCGCACGGAATTCAAATTTGTTTCCGGTAAACGCAAACGGTGACGTTCTGTTTCGGTCGGTATTATCCAAAAATACATCCGGTAATTTTCCAACTACGTTTAATTTAAGATCGGTTTTTTCTTCCGGTGATAGTTTCCCTTTCGAAACACCTTCCAGTTCTTCCAATACTTTTGTTAATTGCTGACCAATGAATACCGAAATAATAGCCGGTGGCGCTTCATTCGCACCTAAACGATGATCATTACTTGCAGAAGCAATGGAAGCCCGTACCAATTCTTCATTATTATAAACTGCTTTGATGGTATTGATAAAGAAGGTCAGGAATTGCAAATTACTCATTGGCGTTTTGCTCGGACTTAACAGGTTCACACCGGTATCGGTTGCCAAAGACCAGTTGTTGTGTTTTCCGGATCCGTTTACACCTTTAAATGGTTTTTCGTGGAATAGCACTTTAAAATAATGACGCTCCGCTACTTTTTGCATCACATCCATCAATAAGGAGTTATGATCAACCGCTAAATTGGTTTCCTCAAAAATTGGCGCCAACTCAAACTGATTCGGTGCTACCTCGTTGTGACGTGTTTTTACCGGGATTCCCAATAACATACATTCGTTTTCCAAATCCCTCATATAGTTTAATACACGGGTTGGTATCGATCCGAAGTAATGGTCTTCCAATTGTTGCCCTTTGGCCGATGTATGGCCTAATAAGGTTCTTCCGGTTGCCAGAATGTCGGGTCTTGAAGCCGCCAAAGCACTGTCAACCAAAAAATATTCCTGTTCCCAACCCAAGGTTGGCGTTACTTTTTTAACGTTTTTATCGAAATAACGCGCCACATCGGTAGCCGCCTGATCAATAGCATGTAAGGCCCGTAATAAAGGTGTCTTATAATCCAGCGCTTCTCCGGTATACGAAATAAATACGGTTGGAATACATAGCGTTGTTCCAAAGATAAAAGCCGGTGATGTTGGATCCCAGGCGGTATATCCTCTGGCTTCAAAAGTATTTCGGATTCCTCCGTTCGGGAAACTGGACGCATCCGGTTCCTGTTGTACCAACTGGCTTCCTCCGAATTTTTCTACCGGGTCGCTTCCGTCAAATGACGTTTCGAAAAAAGCATCGTGCTTTTCGGCGGTCGTTCCTGTTAACGGCTGAAACCAGTGTGTGTAGTGTGTTACTCCTTTAGATAACGCCCACTCTTTCATTCCCAATGCGATATAATCGGCCAGTCTTCTGTCAATTTTTGTTCCGTGCTGAACTGCATTTTTTACCGCCTGATACGCTTCGCTGGTCAGAAACTGACGCATCGCTTTATCATTAAATACATTACTTCCAAAAATCAGTGATTTTTTATCCAGTTCTTCTACCGCTACCGGTTTTCTACTGCTGGCCTCTTTTAGAGCCTGAAAACGAAATGTTGACATAAAAGTTGTGTTGTTTATTTGTATCCGTTGTTTGACCCTGCAAATTTATATTATTTTTTAATCCAAAAACAAAATACCCCCTATTTTTTTAGGGTACAAAACAAAAAAAATATATTTTAAAACACAAACACCCCTAAAAACACACTCCTAAAAAAAGATTCCTTTTTATTATTCTTTAATAAATTTCTTAAAAACTATATCAGCATTATTTTCTATTTTAAGAAAATATACCCCTTTTGGCAACTTACTTACATTAATAGAAAGCATATCTTCATTTTTCTCCACATTATTATCAATCGCTATCTCTCTTCCTGTTTCATCTATGATAGTAACAATAGATTTAGATGCTTCAAAAATATTACTCACACTTAAAACTGTTGCAACTGGATTCGGAAAAACAACTGATCGTTTATTTACATCCCAGTTTTGCAGACTATCTCCCATAGTGTTACGTCCTCTGATTCCTCCTGAAACAGTTAGCGATACCTCATTACTGTAATATACTTTTGTAACATTTTGCAAGTTAACAAACGGTCTTTTTGCATAATATTTATAATTAATCGTCAAGACTCTTCTATACTTTACATTTCCACCACGTCCTAAAGATGGAGGTAAATAGTCTTTAGAATTTCCATTCGAATCAACATTCTCCCATGACAAAGACCTGTTTTGCTTTTGCCATTGATATAGTATAGAAAAACTAACAAAAGAATCTAAATCCGAGGGATCTACATGATCATAAATATTAAAAATATATTCAGAACCTGTAATAATTTCTGGTAGTTGTATTCCTGATGCTGATGATATTAGAACCTGATCACAACATATTACATTTTGAGCTGTATTTCCTCGGACTACAATTTCAATTTCATTACTAACTCTGGAAATTCCCTGATATTTAGCAATTCTCCTTACTTTATAACCATATGTTGTATACTGAGGTGTAAAAGTTGTTAAATTGACCGCGGTTGCTCCTACTATATTTACCCATGTATTAAGATGTGTAAAATTTTTATACTGCCATTGATATTCTGTTACATCATCAAATAAATCAAAATGAGACGGTAAATGAGCTGGATTATTCAATATATTCAAGTTAGCTTTTGAAATATTCCCATAAAATTCAACAGTTTTATCTCTACCTATTTCAAATACTCCTTCTGACACCAATACAGCATTAGTTCCTATTGTATTGGATATAATTGGAGTCTGTACCACCGTTATAGTAACTTCATTACTCCTCTTATAAGGATACGCATTTCCAAGTAATCGCGTAAAAGTCATCGTAGAAAACATATAATCTGGATCCAAAGTATTTTTTACATCTGCAGCCTGATTACCTGAGAAGTATCCATTCTGCGAATACCAGCCAGCCGAAATCTGTCCTGCAACAAGATTTCCTGTAATCATATTTGGCTTATCACCATATCGGATTGTCTGATTACAACAAATATCATTTGTTAACGATCCTGTATCAGTAGCAGGGACTTTTTTCCCTCCTACTATACTTTTTTCGGTGCTCAAAAAAGCGGTTGTAGTATTATTAACATACTCACAATACAACACTCCTCCTGATGCATAATACTCGCTGGCATTTAATTGCACACTCACATCAAATGAAGCATTATATGTTATTTGCGTAACAAAAGGGGGATATTGTACTGTAAAAGTGACTGCTTGAATATATTTTTGGACAGGAAACAAAGTATTTTGACTTTCTTTAGTTTTCACATATAGATTTCCAAGAATATTATTTGGATCACCATTAAAAGTCTTCAACTTAGCCTTAAAACTAACATTGATTACATCTTGATTATTAAAATTAATATTGCCCGAAACAACATTATTAACCTTTAAATCTGAAACTTCAACATTTACCTGTGAAATGCAAAGATGTGTTACCAACAGAATTAAAAATGTAACGTAAAATTTTCTCATTTTGAACCAATTTATTTTTTATTAAAGCTACATAAGTAACAAAAAACAAACCTTCAAAAAAAAAAATTTAACTTCCCATCAACAAAATAGACATCTATTCTACATATAATTTACATTTTAAACAACACCAAGCAATTATATAAACAAAAATGCGCTGTAGAAACAACGCATTTTTTTATGATCACAAAATGATTTTTATCGTAATACTTTCACTTTCGAATCATCAATATTATACGCTTTGATCACTGCATTATAATCGGAGTAATCAACTGATTTCCCTCCTTTATTAGCAAAGTAGCCCGGAACAATTACCACCCGGAATGTCTGATTGGTAAGATAAGCCGGCGTTAACGATAGGTCATAATTTCCGCCAGCATAGATATTAAAGTCCGTTCTGGTAAAATCAAAATCATAATCCAATTCACCCTGCGGCAGGTATAAAGTTCTCGGAATCTGTTGCCAGATTGGTGTTGTCGAATTAACCGTACCATTCATACGATAAATCAACATTACATCCGATTGGTACATTCCTGGTATTTGTCGGTAAAAAACGTAGCCATCCGTACTGTTATAACTAAAACTAACATTCTGAAATTCATAAACAGCACTAATCGTATCTCCCGGAGGTCCCACCGGTCCCTGTGGTCCTTCCGGCCCTTCACATCCCTGAATTACAAATGCGGCTACAACGGTTAAAAGTAGAATTATCTTTTTCATATTTTTTGGTTTTAATAGATTATAACAAATATAAGACAATAATCAGGCCAAAAATTATCGTCCCGTTATCATATGCCGTTATTCCTGTAAATATTTACAAAATTATTAAATACATATTCTAATAATTTAAAGCACAAATGTTTAACCCATTATTATTTTAAAAAACTTTAACAGTTAAAATTCTTTTCGCTCCCGGATAAAGAACTTACATTTGCCGTCCAAAATTAATCCACTATGACAAAATTTTACCTATCCGCATTTTTAATGTCGGTAGTAACCGCGTTTGCCCAGATTCCTCAAGGGTATTACAATTCCGCCACCGGAACCGGCTACACTTTAAAAACGCAGTTGTACAACATTATTAAAGGCCATAACGCTAAAAGTTATAATGCGCTTTACACCTGTTATCAAACCTCCGATCGGGACTATTTTTATGAAAACGACGGTACGATTCTGGACATTTATTCTGAAAAACCCAACGGGCCTGATTTTTACAATTTTTCGGCTACCAATACCGGAGATCGTTGCGGAAACTACAGCAATGAAGGTGATTGTTTTAACCGCGAGCATTTAATGCCACAAAGTGTTTTTAATGAAGCTTCTCCAATGGTCTCGGATGCTCACCATATCTTGCCAACCGATGGAAAAGTAAACGGTATGCGTAGCAATTACCCGTTCGGGATGGTCAGTAGCCCGACCTGGACCTCTAAAAACGGTTCGAAATTAGGAAATAATACTACCGCCGGATATTCCGGAAAAGCCTTTGAACCGATCGATGAGTTTAAAGGAGATGTAGCCCGTTGTTTGTTGTATTTCGTAACCCGTTATGAAGATAAAGTAGCTACCTGGAATCATGCGATGCTTAATAATACCAGCAATCAGGCACTGAGCAACTGGTTTAAAAATATATTATTAACCTGGCACAATCAGGATCCGGTAAGTCCGCGTGAAATTGCCCGTAACAATGCGATTTATGCTTTCCAGGGCAATCGTAATCCTTATATTGATCATCCGGAATATGTAGCGATGATCTGGGGTCAGGCACTGGCTACCGATACTTTCGACGCATTGGCTGCTGTTACAGTATATCCGAATCCGTCGAACACTAACCGTATTTCGATTCAATCGGAAAAAGCATTGGACGAAATCACCCTGATTACACTAAACGGACAGGTACTGCAACAAATCAAAAATCCTACCGGAAACCAAGGTACCTATACACTGGAAAACTTACCACAAGGATTCTACTTTGTAAAAATGGCTGCCGAAAACCAGTCAACGACTAGAAAAGTGATCATCAACTAATATAGAAAAAGGGCTACATATGAACTGCCCCCAAAAAGTTAGACACTATTTGGGGGCATTTTTTATGGAAAGAAAAGTCAAGTACAATTATGAATTTAAACTTCATTGTGTAGAAGAAGTATTAAATAAAAACCGCTCAAAGGGCTCAGTTGCTCAGGAGCAAGAAATTAGTAAAACTAATCTTGGAAGATGGATAAACTTCTATCTTAAGTATGGAAAAGAAGGTCTGTTATCCCGTAAGAATCAGAATTACAGTTCCGATTTTAAGCTAAAAGTTATACGTACCATTGATCAGAAGTGTTTATCTTTGAGTCAGGCCTGTTTATTTTTCAACATTCCCAATGATGGGATAATCTTGGCCTGGCAGCGTCAATTTAAAAACCATGGCGCACCAGGTTTAGTACAAAAACCAAAAGGAAAACCCATATCGATGACTTACAAAAGAGCTAAAAAGAAATCCGATAAACCTTTGACCAGAGAAGAAGAGCTTTTACTGGAAAATGAATCTTTACGTGCTCAAGTAGCCTATTTAAAAAAGTTACAAGCCTTAATTCAAGCAGAAGAAGCCGAGCAAAACAAAAGGCACAAACCATAGAGGAATTAAGGCATAACCATGATCTATCTCTTTTATTGGATCATGCAAATATGGCACGGAGTAGTTATTATTATCATCAAAAGAGAAACGCTGTTATTGACAAATATACAGAGCTTAAAGAGTTGATTAAATCGATCTATCATTCTCATAAAGGTCGTCTGGGCTATCGCCGTATCACTCTTGAGATAAGGAATAAAGGTTTTGTAATTAATCACAAGACTGTATTGAAACTAATGAAAGTTTTAGGGCTTAAGAGTTTAATAAGAGTTAAGAAATATAAATCGTATAAAGGAGAACATGGCAAGATAGCACCTAATATATTACAACGGAATTTTAAAGCAGAACAACCCAATCAAAAATGGGCAACTGATATAACCGAATTCAATGTAAAGGGAAAGAAGCTATACTTGTCTCCTGTCATTGATCTATTTAATGGAGAAATAATAAGCTATGAATTATCAGAAAGGCCAAATTTTGAACAGGTCACTAATATGCTTAAAAAGTCATTTAGGAAAATAGCAGATAATACTGGGCTTATATTGCACTCTGATCAAGGATGGCAATACCAAATGAAACAATATCAAAGATTATTGAAGGACAAGGGAGTTACTCAAAGTATGTCAAGAAAAGGGAATTGCTTAGACAATGCTGTTATAGAAAACTTTTTTGGTATTATTAAATCAGAGTTGTTTTATCTTCAAAAGTTTAAATCAACAGAACATTTAAAACAAGAGCTTAAAAAGTACATAAGCTATTACAATAACAATAGAATTAAACTTAATTTAAATGGAATGAGCCCGGTGAAATACCGAGCTCATTATTGTCAAATTTAATTATAAATTTGTCTAACTTTTTGGGAGCACTCTAATATTGTAGCCCTTTTTATTTACACTACACCTGACAGGTTTTTAAAACCTGTCAGGTGTGCTTTTAAGAATTGGTGGTATCTTTTTGTCCCATCATCATCAGATAGGCTTTTAAAAACTCATCCAGTTCGCCATCCATCACACCGTCGACATCGCTGGTTTCATAACCGGTTCGAACGTCTTTTACCAGTTTATACGGATGCATCACATAGTTTCGGATTTGTGATCCCCATTCGATTTTCATCTTATTGGCTTCGATCTCGTCTCGTTTGGCCTGTCGCTTTTTCAATTCGATTTCATACAATTGCGATTTTAACAACTGCATCGCTTTGGTTTTATTATCCAATTGCGAACGGGTTTCGGAATTTTCAATGATAATCCCGGTTGGATGGTGACGTAAACGTACCGCCGTTTCCACCTTGTTTACATTTTGCCCTCCTGCACCACTCGAACGCATGGTTTCCCACGAAATATCCGACGGGCTGATTTCGATTTCGATCGTATCATCGGCCAACGGATAAACATAAACCGATGCAAAGGAAGTATGCCGTTTCGCATTACTGTCGAAAGGTGAAATACGAACCAATCGGTGTACACCGTTTTCTCCTTTTAAATAACCAAAAGAATAATCGCCTTCAAATTCGAGGGTTACGGTTTTAACACCGGCAACCTCACCTTCCTGAAAGTTGAGTTCTTTGATTTTATAGCCCTGACTTTCACCCCACATTAAATACATACGCATTAACATGGCCGCCCAGTCGCAACTTTCGGTTCCACCCGCTCCGGCTGTAATCTGAAGCACGGCACTCATACTGTCGCCTTCGTCCGAAAGCATGTTTCGGAATTCCAGGTTTTCAATATGCGTATTGGTCAGTTCGTATTGTTGATCCAGTTCCTCTTCGGTGGCATCACCTTCTTTAAAAAACTCATGAATGATCTGAAGTTCTTCGGCTAAGGCGACTCCTTTTTCATAATCGTCCACCCATTTTTTCTTGGAACGGATATTTTTAACAATAAGTTCAGCCTCTTTGGCGTTATTCCAAAAGTCCGGTGCAAAGGTTTTCTCTTCTTCGTTGGTAATCTCTATCTGTTTTTTATCGATGTCAAAGATACCTCCTTAACGCACCAAGGCGCTCAATAATATCCTTAATCTGTTCGGTATTTACCATAAATATCGTAGTTTTATACCCGCAAAAATAGACATTCCTTTTTAAATATATGGAAATAAATTTAGTTAGCGATACCGTTACAAAGCCTACTCCCGAAATGCTTCAGCAAATGTTCCGGGCCAAAGTGGGCGACGACGTGTATAAGCAGGATCCCACGGTGATCGAATTGGAAGAAACCGTTGCGGATCTGTTCGGAATGGAAGCCGCGCTTTTTTTTCCTTCCGGAACTATGGCCAATCAGACCGCAATAAAATTGCATACCAATCCCGGCGAACAAATTATATGTGACAAATGGTCCCACATTTTTCATTATGAAGGTGGTGGCGCTTCCTTTAATAGTGGTGTTTCCTGTTGCCTGGTTGATGGCGACCGGGGCATGATAACCGCCAGTCAGGTGGAAGCCAATATTAACGATCCGGAATTTTACCACAGTCCATTAACAAGTCTGGTCAGCATCGAAAATACAACCAATAAAGGCGGTGGTGCCTGTTATGATATTGAAGAATTAAAACGCATCCGACAGGTTTGCCGTGATCACGGTTTAAAATACCATTTGGATGGCGCCCGTTTGTGGAACGCTTTGGTGGCCAAACGCCAGCATCCGAGACAATATGGTGAACTATTCGATACGATTTCGGTTTGTTTGTCGAAAGGTTTGGGTGCTCCGGTTGGCTCGGTTTTATTGGGAAGCCGCGAAGACATGCATAAAGCACTCCGGATTCGTAAGATTTTTGGCGGTGGTATGCGTCAGGCCGGTTATCTTGCCGCAGCGGGTTTATATGCCTTACAACATCATGTTGGCCGACTGGAAGAAGATCATCGCAGAGCCCGACAAATTGGTTCGGTTTTAAAAGAATTACCCTGGGTTGCCAAAGTAGAACCCGTGGAAACCAATATTCTTATTTTCTCCGTAAAATCCCAGTATGACGAGAATGCTATTATCGAAAAACTAAAACAAAAAAACATCTTTATCAGTTCGATGGGCAAAGGAAAATTACGTCTGGTAACCCATCTTGATTACCGTGAAGTGATGCATTCTTATGTATTGGAATCTTTACAAAAAATGACGTTTTAAAACTTTTTGTTATATTAAAATATAAGCCGCTAAAAGTATCACACTGATAGCGGTTTTTTATTTCAACTGACTAAATCATTCTAAATCAAGGCCATTTCAGCGTCATCATTATACTTCACCCATTGATCAAATCCATAAATTAGTTACGATTTTCGCAATAAAAAACAATAAAAATATCGAAATAATATCTTTTCAACAAGATTACATGGGTATTTACTAATTATTCACACCAACTTCAACACAAACCGGATGATTTTTATATTTGTTTTTAGTAACAAATTTTATATAGCATGCAAAACAATCATTTACTTTCAGTAGCGGAAGCATTTGGCAGTCCTGTTTATGTATACGACGCCGAAAAAATGCAATCACAGTACCAACGTTTAACCAATGCTTTTTCCAAGGTGGAAAAGTTGCGCATCAATTATGCAGTCAAGGCATTGTCGAACCTATCTGTTCTTAAGCTACTGAAGAAGATGGGATCGGGGCTTGACACGGTATCTATTCAAGAGGTACAGTTAGGCTTACTTGCAGGCTTTACGCCCGAGCGAATCATCTATACGCCTAACGGGGTTTCGATGGAAGAAATCGAGGAAGTAGCACAACTGGGCGTTCAGATCAATATCGATAATTTATCCATTTTGGAGCAATTCGGAGCCAAACATCCAACCACACCCGTTTGTATCCGAATCAATCCACATGTCATGGCGGGCGGTAACTCGAATATTTCCGTAGGCCATATCGATAGCAAATTCGGAATTTCGATTCATCAGGTACCCCATTTGCTGCGGATTATCGAAAATACACAAATGCACATCAACGGGATTCATATGCACACCGGTTCGGATATTCTGGACATTGAGGTGTTTTTATATGCGGCCGAAATATTATTTGAAACGGCCAGTCATTTTAAAGAACTGGAATTTATCGACTTCGGAAGCGGTTTTAAAGTACCCTATAAAAAAGACGATATCGAAACCAATGTCGAAGAACTGGGAAAAAAATTATCCCGTCGTTTTAATGCCTTTTGCAAAGAATACGGTCGCGAACTTACATTGGCTTTCGAGCCGGGTAAATTCCTGGTGAGCGAAGCCGGTTATTTTCTGGCTAAAGTAAATGTGGTCAAACAAACCACCTCAACCGTTTTCGCGGGTATCGACAGCGGTTTTAATCATCTCATTCGCCCGATGTTTTACGGATCGCAACATCATATCGAAAACATTTCCAATCCAAAAGGGAAAGAGCGTTTTTATACCGTTGTGGGTTATATTTGTGAAACCGATACCTTTGGCAGTAACCGTCGGATTTCCGAAATCAAAGAGGGCGATATACTGTGTTTCCGCAATGCCGGAGCCTATTGTTTTTCGATGTCGTCCAATTACAATTCGAGAGTACGCCCGGCCGAAGTGCTTTGGTATAACGGAAAAACACACCTGATTCGCGAGCGGGAAACCTTCGAAGACATCATCCGTAATCAGGTTATTGTAGATTTTGAATAAAAATATAAGACAATTTAAGAAAAGAGCCTCACAATAAGGCTCTTTTTACTTAAAATAACACTAAGATAAAACGGCTTAATCAATTGTTTTTTACCTTTGAAGCCTAATTACAGCATTATACAACATGGACAGAAGGAGATTTTTTAGAAACGGTTCGATTTTTACTTTAGGCGCTGCCCTGGTAAATCCATTGGATGCCGTTTCCAATACACTTGAATTTGACACAGTTCGAAAAAATAAAAAAGCAAAAAACATCATTTTCCTGGTAAGCGACGGGATGAGTACCGGAACTTTAAATATGACCGATTTGTATCTGAATCGCAAAATGGGTCACGGTTCCAATTGGCTACAATTATACCGCGACAGCCGCATTAACCGCGCACTGATGGATACTGCCTCGGCGAGTTCGATCGTTACGGATTCTTCTGCGGGTAGTTCTTCCTGGGGAGGTGGTTTCCGTGTAAACAACGGTTCCCTTAACGTAGGGCCTAACGGAGAAGTCCATATGCCGATCTGGCAAAAATTTAAAAAATCCGGAAAAATGGCGGGTTGTGTAACCACTGTTCCGATTACGCATGCCACTCCGGCCGGTTTTTGTGTGAACAGCAAAAGTCGTAATGCACAGGAAGATATCGCCGAACAATATCTGGAACTGGGATTTGATATCATGATGGGTGGTGGAAACAATTATTTCAGTCCGGAAATCCGAAAAGATAAAAAAGATATGTATGCGGCTTATAAAGCCAAAGGGTATCAGGTAGCGCGTAATCGTAACGAAATGTTGGCCGCCGATATGCATAAACCGATTCTGGGTGTGTTTTATGACGATGCCTTACCATATAGCATCGACCGTAAAAGCAGTAAAGAATTAACCGAGAATATCCCGACTTTAGCCGAAATGGCACAAAAAGCAATCGATCGTATGAAGGATCATAAAAATGGTTTTGTACTACAGATTGAAGGCGGAAAAGTGGACTGGGCGGCACATGCCAACGATATCGGAGCGTTGATTTACGATCAGGTGGCGTTTGATGAAGCTGTAAAAGTAGCCATCGATTTTGCCGAAAAAGATAAGGAAACCTTAGTGATCATTACAACCGATCACGGCAATGCAAATCCGGGTGTGATTTATGGTAAATACGCCAATGCGAATTTCGACAGTATTCAAAACTATACCCAAACCAACGAGTGGATTCTAAACTCCATTAGTCCGCAATCGACGGTAAAACAGGTTCACGACATTATCGAACATGCCAACGGTAAGACCATAACCGATGAGGATGCCAAAACCGTTTTAAGTTATTACGACGGCCTACATAAGGAAGACGGCTTGTACAACTACAAAAAGTTACCGTATAAAGCGTTTTCCGAAATGCAGCAAAAAACAAACTCCGTGGGTTGGATCAGTATGGATCACTCCGCCGATTATGTAGAGCTGGCCATGTTTGGTCCGGGTAGCGATTTACTAAAACCATTTGTAAAAAATACCGATTTACACTATCTGATGCTTCAGGCAGCAGAAGTGGAAAATAAATTTTAATCCAAACCTGTCTGGTATTCGAGACCTGACAGGCTTTATTTTTTATAACAATTGAACAGACCTGTCAGGTTTTTGAAACCTGACAGGTCTTTCTATGTACTTATTTAATAACTTTGCTTTGCATTTAAGTCTTTCCCCTTGAAAAAAATACTGATCATAGACGATGAAGAAAAACTGCGTTCCCTGATGGCGCGCATTATCGGTTTGGAAAATTTTGAAGTCTTCCAGGCTGGCGATTGTAAATCCGGTTTAAAAAAACTGGAGCAAAATCCTGTTGATGTTGTTCTATGCGACGTAAAGCTTCCCGATGGCAATGGCGTGGAACTCACCCAAATAATCAAGGAAAAATATCCAAATGTCGAGGTGATTTTGCTTACCGCTTACGGGAATATTCCCGATGGCGTACAGGCAATTAAAAACGGAGCCTTCGATTATATCGTAAAAGGTGACGATAACAATAAAATCATTCCGTTGTTGCACCGGGCTATCGAGAAAAGCACACTAACCAAACGGGTTGCCCAACTGGAAGCCCGACTGGAAACCAAATTTTCGTTTGACGGCATCATTGGAAACTCCAAAACGTTACGGCAAGCGATCGAACTGGCCAAAAAAGTCGCTGTAACCGATACAACCGTGTTACTAACCGGGGAAACCGGTACCGGAAAAGAAGTTTTCGCACAGGCGATCCATCAATCCGGAGAACGGAAAAATAAAAATTTTGTCGCAATTAACTGTTCGGCTTTTAGTCACGACTTGTTGGAAAGTGAAATGTTTGGTCATATCGCCGGTGCTTTTACCGGAGCCAATAAAGACAAAAAAGGACTTTTTGAAGAAGCGCATAACGGTACGATTTTTCTCGATGAAATCGGCGAAATGCCTCTGGATTTACAGGCCAAACTTTTACGCGTACTCGAAAACGGAGAGTTTATTAAAGTGGGCGAAAGTAAAGTGACCCAAGTAAACGTTCGTGTTATTGCCGCCACCAACCGAAACCTGCTCAAAGAAATCGAAAACGGACATTTCCGTCAGGATTTGTATTACCGGCTATCCGTGTTTCAGATTCCACTTCCGGCTTTAAAAGACCGCCCTTCCGATATTGAACAACTGGCTCTAAACTTTCTTCAGTTTTTTAGTATCCGAACCAATAAAAAAATCAAAACCATTTCCGACGATTGTTTGCAACTTTTAAAACGACATACCTGGCCCGGTAATATCCGAGAATTAAAAAACATCATCGAGCGAGGTGTGATTCTGGAAACCGAAACAACACTAACCCCTGGTAGCTTGCCACTGGAATTACAGCAATTGCAAGATGAAACAAGAAACGATGCTACCACTATCCTATCTGCTTTTTCATTGGCTGCAGCCGAAAAAATACACATCCAAAAAGTACTGAATCATACCAACGGAAACAAAACCGAAACAGCACGATTACTCAATATTGCGCTAACAACGCTCTACCGCAAACTGGACGAATACCGTATCCAATAAAAAACCCTATCGTTTTGAAAGTACAACCCTATCGTTTTGATAGGGTTTTTCGTTTGGCATAAGTTCGTTAAAAAAATAAAAACCTTAAAATCAAGACTTTAGACCGTATTCTAAAAATTCGGATCGGCATTTGGTTATAAAACGGTAAATAATTTTAATCCTTATGAAAACATTCAACGAAACCCTGGTTCAAAAAATGGAACGTCTGGCAAATCTTACCATTCAAAGTTTGCAATCGGGGAAAACAGTTTGTACCAAAAGATGTCTGAATCTGGCCGATCAACTGTTGCAAAAAGGCAATGCCGAAATGAAAAATGCCATTACCAATGTATACCTCTTTTCTGTTTCTCATTATATGGAACTGAATCGGTATCCGATGGCCAAATTACTTCCGGTGAGCTTGCACAAAGAGTATATCAAACAAATTAATACCTCCGGAGTATGATGACCATTATTTTAACCGTAACCGGGTTATTGTGTTTTGCCCTGTTATACCTGTCTGTTTTTTATTTTGATAAAATCTAATGAAATGATACTACTGTTTTTTATAGCACTGGCGGTTTTTGCCTATATCTGTTATGTTCTGCTAAAGCCCGAAAAATTCTAAAACCCAAAAACGAAAATGATGAATACAGAAATTATAGGAATCATAGCAATGTTCGCCATCACACTGGTAGCAGCGCTGCCATTGGGAAAATACATTGCCAAAGTCTATTCGGGACAAAGAACATTTCTCGATCCGGTTTTTAATCCGATCGAAAAACTGTTTTTTAAATCCAGCGGAATAGACGCTTCAAAAGAAATGAACTGGAAACAGCATTTGATTGCTTTATTAGCGATCAATGTGGTTTGGTTTGTCCTCGGAATGGCCGTATTACTTTGTCAGGGTTGGTTACCGTTAAACCCGGATCACAACCCAAATATGACACCCGATCTGGCTTTTAATACCATTATCTCGTTCCTTGTTAATTGTAACCTGCAACATTATTCCGGAGAAACCGGTGTCAGTTATCTGAGTCAGTTGCTTTTAATGTTCCTACAGTTCGTTTCCGCAGGGATCGGACTGGCAGCTGCAGCGGTGTTGTTTAACGCTTTAAAAGAGCGTACCACCGAAAAGCTGGGGAATTTTTACAACTATTTTATTAAATCTTGCACGCGCATTCTCCTACCAATATCCGTGATCACGGCTGTAATCCTTTTATGGAACGGTACGCCGATGACGTTTAACGGTAAAGATACGATGACGACCTTACAAGGTGATACCGTCCAGGTTTCCACCGGACCGGCTGCGGCTTTTGTAGCGATTAAGCACGTCGGTACCAACGGAGGTGGTTTTTTCGGAGCCAATTCTGCACATCCCTTTGAAAACCCGAATTATGTCACCAATATGACGGAAATGATTGCTCAGATGATCATTCCTTTTGCGATGCTCTTCGCCCTTGGTTTTTATCTGAATCGCCGTAAATTGTCCTGGATGATTTTTTCGGTGATGACGATCGGTTTTCTAGCATTGGCTGTTCCGACAATAGTGACCGAAATGAACGGAAATCCGGCGATAACCAAAATGGGAATCAATACCACACAAGGTGCTACCGAAGGAAAAGAAACCCGATTTGGAGCTGCGGCTTCCGGATATTGGAGTATTGCTACCACGGTAATTTCAACCGGATCGGTCAATTCGATGCACGATAGTAGTATGCCACTTTCCGGAATGAATGAGTTATTGGCCATGATGGTGAATTGTTTTTACGGCGGTTGTGGCGTGGGAATACTTAACTTTTACATCTTTATCATACTTGCCGTATTCATTAGTGGCTTGATGGTCGGACGTACACCGGAATTTTTAGGTAAGAAAATCGAAGCACGCGAAATGAAGATCGCAATGATCATCGCACTAATACACCCGTTCCTGATTTTAGTCGGTACGGCCTTATCTACGGCTTTCCCGGAACAAGGTGCGAGTACGCTAAACAATCCCGGATTCCACGGATTTAGTGAGATCTTATACGAATATACCTCATCGGCTGCCAATAACGGTAGCGGTTTCGAAGGTTTGGGCGACAACAACCCGTGGTGGAACATCACGACCGGCATCGTATTACTACTTTCCCGATTCCTGCCTATTATTGGTCCGATAGCCATTGCCGGTATTCTGGCTGCTAAAAAGCATATCCCGGAAAGTGCCGGAACCTTAAAAACCGATACGGCTACTTTCGGATTGATGACGTTTGCCGTGATTGCGATCATCGCTGCCTTATCATTCTTCCCTGCCCTGACACTCGGTCCTATTGCGGAATATTTTTCAATGAAATAAAACACTACCATGAAAACCAAAAATCAGTCTTTGTTTCAAAAAGAATTGCTGTTGGAAGCGTTGAAACAATCTTTTGTAAAACTCAACCCGGTGAGCCTTTTCCGGAATCCAATCATGTTTACCGTCGAAATCGGTACCGCCGTGATGTTGGGCGTATGCCTTTGGATTCTGACCGGAGAAACGGCACAGGGAAGTTTTGCCTATAATTTCACAGTGTTTTTAATACTGTTGTTTACGCTTTTGTTTGCCAATTTTGCGGAAGCCATTGCGGAAGCACGTGGTAAAGCTCAGGCCGACAGTCTGCGAAAAACCCGTGAAGAAACACCTGCCAAAAAAATAGAACAGGTCGGCGAATTGTATGTGAACGAGATCACCATCGTTCCGTCGTCCAGTCTCAAAAAAGGCGATCTTTTTATTTGCGAAGCCGGCGATATTATCCCAACCGACGGTGAAATCGTGGAAGGTCTTGCTACCATTGACGAAAGTGCCATTACCGGCGAAAGTGCTCCGGTGATTCGTGAAGCCGGTGGGGATAAAAGTTCCGTAACCGGCGGTACCAAAGTTTTATCGGATAAAATCAAAGTTCAGGTAACGGCCGAACCCGGGGAAAGTTTCCTCGATAAAATGATCGCGCTCGTAGAAGGTGCTTCCCGACAAAAAACACCAAATGAAATTGCATTAACAATATTATTAGCCGGATTTACACTGGTATTTATTATCGTTTGTGTTACGTTAAAACCTTTTGCCGATTACGCCAACATTCCGATCACGATTGCGGCCTTTATTTCCCTTTTTGTCTGTCTGATTCCTACCACTATTGGCGGTTTACTATCGGCGATCGGGATTGCCGGAATGGATCGTGCGTTACGCGCCAATGTAATTACAAAATCCGGTAAAGCTGTGGAAACGGCCGGTGACATCGATGTATTGTTACTGGATAAAACCGGAACCATTACCATCGGTAACCGAAAAGCCACGCATTTTCACCCGATCAACGGTATGAATGAAAATGATTTTATAAAAGCCTGCGCGTTGTCCTCTTTAGCCGATGAAACCCCCGAAGGAAAATCCATTGTAGAACTGGCCGGTAAAGAGTTGACACAAAGTCTATCGATTAAAGGTGCCACATTGATTCAGTTTACGGCCGAAACCCGCTGTAGTGGTGTGAATCTGGCCGACGGTATCCGAATCCGAAAAGGAGCTTTTGATGCCATTCGCAAACTAAGCGAAAGCGCCGGGTTTCCGTTTCCTAAGGAGATTACCGATGCCGTAACTAAAATTTCCGGGAATGGCGGTACACCTCTGGTTGTTTCTCAAAATGAAAAGGTTATCGGGGTAATCGAATTACAGGATATCATCAAAACCGGAATCAGCGAACGATTTGAACGATTGCGTAAAATGGGCGTTAAAACCGTAATGGTAACCGGAGATAATCCGCTTACCGCCAAATTTATCGCTGAAAAAGCCGGTGTGGATGATTTTATTGCTGAAGCGAAACCGGAAGATAAAATGAACTATATCAAAGCCGAACAGCAAAAAGGAAAACTGGTTGCGATGATGGGCGACGGTACAAACGATGCGCCGGCACTCGCTCAGGCCGATGTGGGGGTTGCCATGAATAGCGGAACACAAGCAGCCAAAGAAGCCGGTAATATGGTCGACTTGGATAACGATCCAACCAAACTGATTGAGATTGTTGAAATCGGGAAACAGTTACTAATGACACGCGGTACACTAACGACCTTTAGTATCGCAAACGACGTGGCCAAGTATTTTGCGATTATCCCGGCCTTGTTTATCACCGCGATTCCGGCCCTACAGGGATTGAATATTATGAAACTCCACAGTCCGGAAACGGCCATTTTATCGGCTGTAATCTTTAATGCTGTTATTATCCCGTTCCTGATTCCACTGGCTTTAAAAGGGGTTGCTTATAAACCAATCGGTGCTTCGGCGCTGTTACGTCGCAACCTGCTGATTTATGGCCTTGGCGGGATACTCGTTCCTTTTATCGGAATCAAGCTCATCGATATGATGGTCGCCTTGTTCTTTTAAACACATCTTAAATTAAAAATTATGAAAAATTATATCCTATCCGGCATCAAACTAACCCTGGTGTGTATCGTGTTCTTTGCCGGAATCTACACCCTGTTTATCTGGGGAATTGCGCAACTGGCGCCCAATAATGGCAAAGGGGAAATCGTGACTTATAAAGGTAAAACCTATTATTCCAATATAGGACAATCCTTTACCGCTCCGAACTATTTTAATTCCCGACCATCGGCTGTTAACTATAATGCAGCCGGTTCCGGTGGAAGCAACAAAGGCCCAAGCAATCCGGAATACCTGGCTGAGGTTCAAAAGCGAATCGATACCTTCCTGATTCAGAATCCCGGTATTTCCAAAAAGGACGTTCCGGCAGAATTGGTTACTGCCAGTGGTAGCGGATTGGATCCGGATATTTCGGTACAGGCGGCCAAAGTTCAGGTGAACCGTATCGCTAAAATTCGTGCCATCGAACCGGGCCGATTAAATCAATTAATTTCCGAAAATACCACAAAACCAGTATTCGGTCTTTTCGGGCCTGAAAAAATCAATGTCTTACAATTAAATATCGCCCTCGATAAATTACAATCCTAATGAATACCAAAATTTTCCATTCGACCTTAATCGCGTTAGTTTCTTCCTTTGGCTTACAGGCACAAACCGAAAATGACAATGCGGAAAAAAAATCGCCTTTAACTGTTAGTGGCTACCTTGAAACTTATTATGCCTACGATCTGAACGCACCGGAAAACAATACCCGCCCCGGTTTTATCTATTCGCATAACCGTCATAACGAAATCAACCTGAATCTCGGTTTTATCAAAGCGAATTACGAAAAAGACAAGGTAAGAGCCAATCTGGCTATCATGGCCGGAACGTATAGCAATGCGAATCTCGCTTCGGAAGCCGGTGTTTTAAAAAACATTTACGAAGCCAATGCCGGAATCCGATTGTCCGAAAAACACAACCTTTGGGTTGATGCCGGGATTTTTGCTTCCCACATCGGTTTTGAAAGTGCTGTTAGTAAAGATTGCTGGACATTAACCCGAAGCATTCTTGCCGATAACTCTCCATATTACGAAAGCGGTGCGAAGCTATCGTATACGTCACCAAGTCAGAAATGGTTTATTAGCGGACTGGTGCTAAATGGTTGGCAACGTATCCAACGGGTAGACGGGAACAAATCGCTGGCTTTTGGCCACCAGGTTACCTATAAACCCAACAGTAAGGTTACGTTAAACAGTAGCTCTTTTATCGGAAACGACAAACCTGCGGTGGAGAAACGCATGCGTTATTTTCACAATTTTTACGGTCAGTTCCAACTAAACCCGAAATGGGGATTGATCACCGGATTTGACAGCGGTGCCGAACAAAAAGAAAAACACAGTAATAGCTATAATCTTTGGTATTCACCGGTGCTTATCGTAAAATATTCCGCTTCCGACAAAATCAGTCTGGCGGCTCGCGGTGAATATTATTCCGATAAAAACGGGGTTATTATCAGTACCGGTACACCAAACGGGTTTCAGACATTCGGATATTCCGTAAATTTGGATTACAAAATCATGGATAACGTTGTATGGCGCATAGAAGCCCGTAACTTAAACAGTAAAGATGCTATTTTTACCCGCGATGCAGAACCGGTTACCAATAATTTTGTTGCCGTTACCTCATTGGCTGTTTCATTTTAAAACTGCATATTTTGGAAAATAACAGAGAAGATAACGTACAACATTTTCTCGACTTGATTCGAAAATCAAGAAAGGGAAAATTCAAAGTGTATATCGGGATGAGTGCCGGTGTGGGCAAAACCTATCGTATGCTCCAGGAAGCTCATTCCCTGTTAAAAAACGGAATCGACATTAAAATCGGTTTTATCGAAACCCATAACCGTAAGGAAACCCACGAGCTACTCGCGGGTTTACCTGTTGTTCCGCGTCGGAAACTGTTTTATAAAGGCAAAGAACTCGAAGAAATGGATGTTCAGGCGATTATTAATCTCCGTCCGGAAGTCGTTATTGTCGATGAACTCGCGCATACCAATATCGAAGGCAGTAAAAACGAAAAACGCTGGCAGGATGTAATCGAGATTCTCGATGCGGGCATTAATGTGATTAGTGCCGTGAATATTCAGCATATCGAAAGTCTGAATGAATCGGTTAAAAACATTACCGGGATCGAAGTTAAAGAGCGGATTCCCGACAGTGTGCTGGCGCAAGCCGATGAGGTAGTGAATATCGATTTAACCGCCGATGAACTGATTACCCGTTTAAAAGAAGGGAAAATATACGAAGCGGGAAAAATCGAAATGGCGTTGCGCAATTTCTTTAAAGGCGAACATATCCTGCAGTTACGCGAACTGGCACTAAAAGAAGTCGCCAGTCAGGTGGAACGGAAAGTCGAAACGGAAGTCATTAAAAACAAAAACATCCGACAGGAAAAACTGATGGCTTGTATTAGCACTAACGAAAAAACAGCCAAAAGGGTGATTCGAAAAACCGCGCGGCTTGCCAATTATTATAACAGCAAATGGTTTGTGCTCTACGTGCAACTTCCGGATGAAAGCGCCGATAAGATTGCACTCGATAAACAACGTCACCTGATCAACAATTTTAAACTGGCTACGGAACTCGGTGGCGAAGTACTAAAAATTGAACATACCAAAATTTCCAAAGCCATTATCGAACAGGCCGAACTCAAAAAAATAACCACCGTTTGTATTGGTAAGCCGCGTATGAATTTCCTGAAAATTATTCTTTCGACAAACGTTTTTAAAGAATTGCTGAATAAACTATCTTCGAGTGATATTGACCTGATCATTTTAAGTTAACGCCAAATGAAAATAAAAACCAAATTGACCCTCGGTGTCGGATTACTCTTTTTCCTGATCGTATTACTCGTCGCATTGGGTGTCCGACAATTGCATACGTTGGCGAACGATACCGAAAATATATTGGTCGATAATTACAATTCGCTCGACTATTCCCGGAATATGCTAAAAGAACTGGATAAAATTGAAACCGACAAACAGTCACTCGAAAAATTTCAGCATTATCTCGAACTCCAAAGTCGGAATATTACTGAAATTGGCGAAAAAGAACTAACCGAAAACCTGCTCGAGGATAGCCAAACATTCCTCCAGCAACCGGATAACAAAACGGTTATTCTTTTGATTCGGAACGACCTGAATGCCATTATGAAACTCAATATGGATTCCATTCAGCGGAAAAGTATTGTGGCTTCCCAAACGGCCGACCGTGCGATTCTTTGGATTTCCATTACCGGTTCGATGTGTTTTATTATTGCCTTTACATTATTGATCAACCTACCAAGTACAATCGCCGATCCGATAAAAGACCTGACCGAAAGTATCCGTCAGATTGCCGGTAAAAACTACTCCCGACGCGTACATTTTGAAGGACATAGCGAATTTGGCGATCTGGCCCGCTCTTTTAATACGATGGCCGAAAAACTACAGGAATACAGCGATAGCAGTCTTGCCCGTTTGATGATGGAAAAGAAACGGATAGAAACCCTGATCAACAATATGCACGACCCGGTAATCGGATTGGATGATACCCAAAAGATTTTGTTTGCCAATGAAGAAGCCTTAAAAATATCCGGACTCAAATCGGCCGATATTATCGGGAAACCGGTTCAGGATATCGCGGTGTATAACGATCTGATCCGCTCGCTGATTCAGCATTTGGCCGGAAATAGTGCCGATAATTCTTCTAAAAACGAAACCCTGACAATCTATGCCGATAACAAAGAAAGTTATTTCGAAAAACAGATCGTCCCGATTGTGATCACGCCTACCGGAGAAACCGAAAAAAAAGAAATCGGTTCGTTTATCATCCTACGTAATGTTACGCTATATAAGGAGCTCGATTATGCGAAAACCAATTTTATCGCTACCGTTTCCCATGAGTTTAAAACGCCTATCGCTTCGATGAAAATGAGTTTGCAACTATTGGAAAACGAAAGTATCGGTCCATTGAACGAAGAACAACAACATCTGATTGCCAGTATTAAGGACGATACCAAGCGTTTACTGCGAACCACCGGCGAGCTACTCAACATCACGCAGGTGGAAACCGGAAAAACGCAATTGGAAATCGAGAAAAGCAATGTCCTTCAAATTGTAACCGAAGCCGTGGACGCTACGCAAAAACTCGCCGAACAGAAAAACATCAAACTTTTTACGGCATTTCCCGATACGATTTCCGAAGTCTGGGCCGATCGCGAAAAAACAACCTGGGTGATTTCCAACCTCATCACCAATGCGATTCGCTATTCGTATGAAAATGCAAGTATACAGGTACAACTTTCGGAAGACGATTCGTATGTAAAAATTATAGTAAAAGACTCCGGACTCGGTATTTCGTCCCAATATACCAGTAAAATATTCGATCGTTATTTCCGGATTCCCGGCTCGGAAAAAGAAGGCACCGGTCTCGGATTGGCCATTAGTAAAGAATTTATCGAAGCTCAACAGGGATTGATCACTGTAGAAAGTGAACTCGGCTCCGGTAGTACTTTTACCGTATTCCTAAAAAAAACAATTTAAAATAACGTCAAAACGCTTTAAAAAAAGCCGTTGATTTTTCTGGAAATCAACGGCTTTTTCTGTGTCCAAACCGGATTTCTGCCTTTTTTAAAAAACCGGATTTTACTATTCTTCACAACTTCCTTAAAAACGACAAAAAACATAATCAACTAAAAGCCAACCATTTAACAAATACATCTAACCAA
This sequence comes from Flavobacterium sp. WV_118_3, assembly GCF_039778605.1. NCBI lineage: Bacteria > Pseudomonadati > Bacteroidota > Flavobacteriia > Flavobacteriales > Flavobacteriaceae > Flavobacterium > Flavobacterium sp. WV_118_3. Next base: position 2,093,414 of record NZ_CP156060.1, read on the forward strand.
ATTTAGGGAGGCTTTTTATGGGTGAATTTCCCGTTATCGCAAGGGAATATATCCCCGTTTAAAATACGGGAATATCCTCTTTTTCAACACATTGAACTAATGCAATTTTACACCAACAAACAAAACCATTCAAAAACGGAGGTCAAATCCTTCGATTGGTAAACCAAAAAATAACATTCATTAAAAACATTGAAATCATGAACAACAAATTAATTTTTAGAGCAGTGATGATCATCATCATTATTATCGGAGGTGTAATCATCATTATCGGGAGAAAACCGATTCCGGAACCTATTTGTATCGTATGTGGACGAAACATCCTGACCTTTTTAGGAATCATCGAAGTCGTATTGGGTGCTATCGCGTTAAACCTTCACAATAAAATCGTCAATACAAAAATCAATGTGGGGCGTTAATCCATCCTTTTAAAAAGGACATCAATCAAAATCGAACAGTTAATCCAATCAGGGCGGTATCCGAAAAGCCCGGAACAGAGTAGGAAATCATCAATCAAAACAATCAAACACTATGGGAACATTCACACCTATGCCGGATGAAACCGAATTCATGAACGTTATCTTAGGAGACGTATTTAAAAAATTAACCAACGGAGGCGATCCGAAAATGTTAGGTCCCAACAATTTTGTGGCCTGGGAGCCGGTAGCCAGCGTAATCGACAAAACCGCTTTTGAATATGCACACAAAGGGTTTACCGGTAGCGCACCAAAACTGGAAGGAATGACCGACGAAGAGTATACCGACCTTCGTAACGAGAAAAAATATTCGGCCTATGCCCATGCGGAAGAATTTGCACGACTGGTGGATCAGATTCCAAGCAATATCCCGGAAAAGGATAAAGATGGTAGCCGTAAGTTTACTATTTTCAGTTCGCAAAATGATCATACCGTATCGAACGTCTATAGCGATATCATGGAATTTTGCGTGGTAAAAGATTCCAAAATCGATCCTAAAGTCGAGAAAAAGCTGGAAAAATTAAGAGACGAGTTATTCACCATCAAAAAATTAAAAAATCCGGATTATGACGACAGTATGCCCGAACATCCGGACGACAACCCGAAGTATGTTTTCAACACCTTCCCTTCTCCGAAATACGTCAAATACCTGGAATATGAAGCCTTGTTTTATGATGCCGACGATCGCTTGGCGGAGTTAAAAAGACGTGTGGATCTTCAGGATCCGGATGCGATGGCCGAAATGACCATTTCGGGTAAAAACTATATCAAAAAACGTGACGATGCCTTGAAAAGATGGGAATCGATGGGTTATAAAGGTGCCGTTGAAAAAATCATGAACTATATCGACGAAATCGAAAGCAGCAACTTTATCACTGTTAAAAAACGCTATGAATCGGAATTACTGGCCGCCAAAAGAACCGGATTGGGCGGTATGAATACCTACTATTATTCGGCGCCACTACCGGCGACAACTTTGGCCAATTCGACACAATGGATAGACTATAAGTTTACAAAATCGAGTTACGATACGAGTTATAAAAACACCAAACACAGTTGGTCGGCTGCGGCTTCCTACCTGGGCGTTTTTGGCGGAACAGCCAGCGGATCGCATCAAAAAATCGATTCCAGCTATAATTTCAACGACTTTGAAATGAGCTTTAAACTGGGTAAATGTTTTATCAGCCGTCCGTGGTTGGGTACCACTTTTATCAAATCCCGATTCTGGAAATACTCCAAAACCGGTCAGGATATCGTAAACAACCAAATGGTGAGCGACGGAAACGGTGGCGGATTAATGCCGGCCGTAACCACGGAACTTTACTTTATTACCGATCTTAAAATCGGATTTAAAAAAGGAAGTGATTCCTATAAAAAAGTAGAAAACCATGTCGGTGCCGGTGCCGGAGTTCACTTCGGATTGTTTTCCATTGGCGGAAGCTATGGTTACGACGATACCCGTGTGAATTCTTCCGGAGAACGATCGGAACAGGGAATGGCCTCGAAAGGAATTTTACTGATCGGACGAAAATGTAACATCCTCGATTTATCACCTAACCCACTTCCATCGATTAAAGATGACGAATGGGTAGAAGTTAATTAATCCTTATAATTCCAGGCAATTCCAAATACCAACTCCGGTATTTGGAATTCCTTTCTTTAAGCAAACACATTATGAAATATTATACCGCTTTATTCCAGAAAATAAAGGAATACTATAAATCGCAAAGCTCCAATCCATCCGAATTGGCTTTGATTTGTCCGTCGCTACGGATCTATGAAAACGATGAAATCAAATTGTTGCTGCCGCAAATCCTGTTGGACGATCCGCTAAAAGGCGAAGGTTTACTCAAAAAGCAGGATCTTTCGTTTCAGTTAAACTCCTTACCGGCTTCCGATACTTTTTGGGATGTCAATCCGGCTAATACGTTGTTTAACGTTTACGGTGAGCTGATCAATGCCGACCAGGGACTTTCGCCCGATGCCATCGCAACGGTAAACGAAGAAGCGCAAAAGGTTTTATACGATGCCAAAGGGAAGCCGACCAAGGAAAAGAAAGCCTATGACAAATACCTGACGCAATATGAAACGCTGCTTCGCGAATGGGAAATGCATGTAAACACTTATGACGATGCTTTTTCGGATGATGAAAAAAACATCTGGTTGGAAAAACTAAACGTAATCCTGCTGAAAAAAGAAAAAATGGCTGTTGATCATAAACTACTCGGTTATAAAAAACAGATCGAAGAAGCCATAAAACAAATCAACAGCAAAGACGGACTGGAAATTTTCCTGGCCAATCTGACCAACTCGCGAAATACAATGGAGATGTCCCGAAAAACCGGAATTCAATCGTTGGAGTCGTATCACGATATTAATTTCGTTCCTTACGATTTTATGTCGAACGACAGTGGCTGGATCAAACTTTCGATCGATAAAAAAGAACTGGACAGTTTGTATGAAATGGCCAAAAACGAAAAAGATGCTTTCCCGGACGAGGTGATTTCGATTGATTATGACGAAAAAAACATTATCGGAATCGAATTGGAGTTTTCCATCGTAACGATGCTCCGCAATTGGTTTTCGTTGCCAACACTTACGTCGGAGTATTTTAAATGGAACGGAAAACAACCGGTATCCGACGGACAAACCATTAGCAACGATTTCCTGCTATCGGCTTTTCCAAAAAAAATGATTCTGATTAAAAACCTGAAAATTAACATCGATCCGAATATCTCAGACGCGGTGGTCAGCAATATTGATCAGTTGATACATTTTGGCCCGATCATTATGAAAAACCAGTTGTTTACCAATGCCAGTACGAATGTCCGTTTTATCAAAGCGATCAAAAACAAAGAAACGCTGGAATCGAATAACGTTAAATATTACAGTACAAAAGCGACATTGGACGAACCGGCTCCATTCGAACCGGAACCCGTTACCACACCACCGATCAAACCGATTGCGTCCGCTCCTATTTATAAGGCTTTGGCAGGTATCAAACAACCGTTGATCAAAACCACAATGGCTCCGGGTATCAAAATGATGCCGTCAACCGATTCTACACCGGCGCCGACACCTTTACCGCAAACCTCAAATACCGTTTGGGGAATCAAACGTTTTATCCGTACCAATCCGATATTGTTTCCGCCAGTCATTAAAGATCCAACTCCAGCCAAAACCCTAACCACAGTGATTTTGTCCGTTACCGATTCGGTTTCCAGACAAAGTGTTTATAAATCGGAAATTTCGATCATCGGGACCAATAATAATACGTTTAAAGAAATCGAATCGGATAAAAACGGGGCGATCGAATTTCAGCTTCCGGTAGGAAACTACAAGGTTAAGATCAAAAAAGACGGCTATAAAGTTTTTGAAACCGAACTGAAAATCGAAAACCTGTTTACCGTGACCAAAGAATATGCACTTGCTCCGGAATCGGTTACCTACGACAGTTTTTTCCTGATCGGTATGATCTGCGAAAAATTACCGCAGATCCCTAAAATATCCGGATCATGAAAACCGTCCGATTGCATTCAAAAGGCCCGGAAGTGACCACTTTATGCGAGATATTAGCACGAATGGGCTATCTGGTGATGGTTTCGGATGCCTTTACTACAGCCGTTGATGAAGCCGTAAAAAGCTTTCAGAGCGACTATAACCTTGTTGTAGACGGGATCGTTGGTATTAAAACCTGGTCCCGCCTTTTCGAGAAAAACAGTACGCTGACGCAGTATAACGACAAATTACTTTCGGAACAGGATCTGATCGATTTTGCCAATCACTATCAGGTGGAACTCGCTTGTATTAAGGCCGTAAACGAAATCGAAAGCAGCGGTAAAGGCTTTCTTATCGACGGCCGACCTAAGATTTTATTCGAAGGTCATATTTTCTGGCAGGAACTGGAACGCCGGAATATTGATCCGCAAGCCTATGTCCAACCGGAAAATCAGGATGTTTTATATAAAAAATGGACCCAAAAATACTATCAGGGCGGTTCGCGGGAATACGAACGGTTGGCCAGAGCTTCCGCACTGATTCCAGGATTAAATCTTACCGATGCCGCTCATGCTTCCGCCTCCTGGGGCGTTTTCCAGGTCATGGGATTTAATGCCATCCCAATCGGGTATGACAGTATGGACAGTTTTGTTGGTAAAATGTACCTGAATGAACGGGAACATCTTACTGCTTTTGGCTGTTTTCTGAAAACAAACAACCTGATCGGTGCTTTACAAAATAAAGACTGGGCCACTTTTGCCTACCGTTATAATGGTGAAGGCTATAAAGTGAACCAATACGACGTAAAGTTGGCCAGAGCGTATCAAAAATATACCACCTGAACCTAAATTCAGGTTAACCGCATCCTCCCTTCCCCGTATCGGCAGCAATCGTACCCACTATACACAAACGATTTTGTTTTTCATTGCGTATAACACCAGTCCGATGCGGGTTTTGATTTCCAGTTTCTGAAAAAGATTTTCCCGGTAACCATCCACCGTTTTCGGACTCAGGCACATTTCATCGGCAATTTCGCGATACGTCATTTCGGTACAGGCCAGGCGAATAAATTCCAGTTCGCGTTCTTTTAAACTGGCTTTGTTACCGGCTTCCAGTTTGTTGATCAATACACCTGAAACCATTTCGGTATAAAAATACCCGGTTTCGTGTACTTTTAGCAGCGCTTCCCGAAACATATTCGGATGGGTATCTTTTAATAAATAACCACTGGCACCGTTACTGATCATCTTAATTATCGTGTCTTCGTCATCGTTTACCGACAACGCCAATACCCGTAAACCCGGGTAATCTTCCTTGAGGCGTCGCATGGTTTCCACGCCATCCATAACCGGCATATTGACATCGAGCAATACCAGATCCGGAAGTTCATCCATAGCTTTTAGTCCGGTAAGGAAATCTTTTCCATTGTTGTAATTTCCGCAGACCACAAACTCTTTAAAGCTGTTTATCAGGAACGATAGCGACTGGGAAAACAGTAAGTGGTCGTCTACAATTACAATTTTTATTTTATTCATAGTAGTAAGGGGATTTTTTTACTCTTTGCGTCCTTTTTCCAAAGGATATACAATTTTGAGCTTCGTACCTTCGTTCGGACGGGACGAAACCAAAAAAGCGGCGCCAATTAACCGGGCCCGCGTGTTCATGTTAGCCAATCCGGAACCTTTGGCTACGGTGGCATTGTTAAAACCGATTCCGGAATCGGTTACTTCTATAATACATTCCCTGGCGTCAAAACAGATATCCACATCGATGGTTTTACTATGTGAATATTTTAAGGCATTGGAAATGGCTTCCTGTAATATCCGGTAAATGATCACTTCGTGTTGCGGATCAATAGGTTGTATTTGCCCGGATATATTCAGATTACCATTAATGATTTTCAATTTGGTAATTCGGTTCAGATCTTCGGTTACGGCATCAATAAAGCCGGATTGTAGTTCCACATCGCCATTGATCAATTTGGCAACCATACGGATTTCGTCCAGCGATTTACTAACAAGCTTGCGTACCTCATCGATTTCATTTTTATCGTCGGTATCGATTTTAGCAACCATCAGGTTGAGCTGCATCACGGCCACTGATAAAATCTGCCCGATATTATCGTGTAGCTCCCGACTGATATTCGACAGGGTTTGCTCTTTGATTTCGATTCGTGATTTGGCCAGCTCGGAATTAAAAAACAACTCTGCTTCCATTTTATCCATTAGGAATTTCGACTTTTTCTTCTGAAAATACAGGAAAAAGACCAGTAACGTGCCCAACAAGGTTAAAAGCACGATACTAAACGAAATGATCAATAATGGTATCTCTTTTTGCTCCATATAAAACCAAAGATAAAACTGGTGTTCATTAATACGTTTAAAAAGAAAATGATCAAACTATAAGTTGTTTCGTGGATTCCGGATAAAAACCAACGTAATGAGAGCATAAACGGTAAAAAGGGAACATAAAAAAGTAATATTCCCAATACGAACCAGAAAAAAATCGTGTCTTTTATGGATAATATCAGATTCGAATTGAACAGTTCCATCAGGTAGAGACAACTCAACATCAGAATCATAACCACACCGATAGCAAAATTGTTAAAACAGACTTCCTCCACTACATCCTGGAAAAAAGTCAGGTTTACAAATACCGATATCAAAAAAAGTACAAAGCATACCTTGGCAACCTGTTTGTTTTTAGGTTGTTGTAAAATGGATTTTAAAAACAGTATATAATACGGCAGGATAATAAACATATAGATATTAAAAACCATATAATTAACCTGCCCGGTTATTTGCGTATAAAAAATTCCGGTTAGCTCCGTTATTGCCGAAAGCCAGATGGATAATACAAAAAACTTTGCCTTATTATTTGGAAGTTTGTACCAATAGATGATTCCAAACATTCCCGATAATAAGGCGAGAAACACAGTATATAATCTTAGATCTGCCAACATTCGTTATCCACCGTAATTGAGTTTTGGAGGATTCCCCATAGAACCGAAATTTAAAGGTTCAATAGTTGTTATATCCAATGCATTGCCTTGCAAACTGGCACCTCCCCGGCCTCCCTGTTCATCGATGATCGTTCCGGTTGGTGTTAAAAACACAGTCGTATAACCCGCATTTTTTTCTTCTGTTTCCGGATAAACACCCAGATAAATACGAATACCGTCTACCAAAAAGCCTTTCTCGACAGCATTTTCTTTTACATACGCGATATAACGCTCCAACTCTTCAATAGAAAACCAAAAGGCATTGGCATCTTCCAATCCGGATCTTTCGGTAACTAAAGCACCTCTTTTTTCATTGTAATTTTTGTTCAACTCTTTCCCTTTTTCAAAAGAAATTAATTGAGTAGGTTTCACCATTGTGTTCATTTTTAGATGGGTTTATTGATTTAAAGACAAAATTACTGGCTTGGCGAAACTATTACAAGGGGAATTTTCCCCTTTTTCACTAACCCTTTTTTTTCGATTCACTCCGAAAATTCTTCTATTTCAAAGCAAAAACAAAATTAATCATAAAATAACGATTCGCTCTATTTCTATTTTCCTATTTTTTTAACAAATCCCGGATTTTATCAATACTGATCCACAATAGTTCTGAAAGTGAGGTTGACACGCGGACGCATCACTTTGGTGGTTGGCGGCAAACGGTGTAACCAGTGGGTTTGGGTCGTTCCCTGCATAATGAGTAGGCTTCCGGCTTCCAGTACCAGCGAAACCGTAGCTTTAGTTGCTTTGTGTTTAAAGGCAAACTTGCGTTCGGCTCCAAAGCTTAGCGACGCAATTACGGTATTCATACCAAGGGATTTTTCGCTGTCGCTATGCCAGGCCATCCCTTCCTGTCCGTCGTGGTAAAGGTTTAACAGGCAGGAATTAAAAGTAGTGCCGCTTACATTTTCGGCTATTTTTTTTAAGGTGATTAATTCTTCCGTCCACGGTAAGGCGGTTTTGGTCGTATTGGAATAGGTATACTGAAATGGATGATCACCATACCAGGCCACTTTTCTTTTGGTCTGGATCAGCTTACCAAAAACAATCGCCTCGTCATTGCGCCATTCGATGGTTTCCATAAAACGATCGTAATAGTGCTTTGCCTCCCGATCGGTTATTATACAACCGTGATAGTACACTTCTCCGTCGTATGGCAGTATGTTGTCGATTTCTCCGGTACTGAATAAATCCATTATAGTTGTTGTTTTAATTTCCAGTGCTGGTAAGCGTCCCGCATACAATGTCCGCAAGGCCGATACCCCATTGCTTCCGCTTCTTCCATTGAAGCAAAGAATACCCGATTTGTTTTTTTCATTCTTTTGCCGGATATACAATCCAAACGTCCAACAATTTTCAGTTTTTTATTTCCGCCAAAGGTAATACTTTGTTTCCGGATCCGATGGTGTAGTTCGCTATCCGGAAGTTGTTCGTGTAGCCACATCTTTAACGGATCGCGTCGTGAAAAATGATTCCCATTGTATAGCGTTTTCCACTGCGCACTTCGCTCACACCGTGTTTCATCGCGACACGGTAATAGCCTTTTGTGCCGCGTACCGGACGAAAGTTTGTCGTAAAAATCAGTATATCACCTCGCTTGGGTTGTAAGACGATTGCTTTCGATTGCGCCCTCGGAACCTGTTCGGTCAGCACAAATTCACCACCGGTATAGTCTTTTCCGGGCTCGTTGAGAAACAATACAATCTGAATCGGAAAAAATATAGCACCATACAAATCCTGATGCAAGGTATTATAACCGCCTTCACTGTAATTCAGTACCAATACCGTAGGTTTTAACTGATTGTTTACCTCACAAAGCGCCAATAATTCCTCGTGTTTTCCTGGAAATTGCCGGTCTATCCGTAATGCTTTCATCCATAAATTGGCAATCGGCACCAGTTTTTCATAAACCGTAGTCCGCAATTGCTGAATCAGATCCGGTAACGGATAATCAAAATATCTGTATTCTCCTTGTCCAAAGCGATAACGCTCCATCACTACTTTTTTCCGATACCGTTTATCTTCCGGATAATAACCAATCAGCGTATCACAAACCGGTTCCGGAATTATGTCCGACAATACGGCGTATCCTTTTTCATGCATCATTCCGGCCACCTGATCCCAATCAGTAGCCTGCAATCGTTCCAATATAGCCTCCATTATTCCTGTAGTAAAAGATCCGACTGACACGCTTCCCATCCGATAATGGCTTTTTTTCGGGCATTTCCCCAATGATAACCGCCAATCATTCCGGTAGCCTGAATTACCCGATGACACGGAATTAAGAACGCCACCGGATTATTTCCGATTGCCGTTCCCACTGCTCTTGAAGCTCTCGGTTTTTCAATACTTTTGGCAATGTCGCCATAGGTCGTTAATTGTCCCATCGGTATTTTCAATAAGGTTTCCCATACTTTTAGCTGAAAATCCGTTCCCCGCAAATGCAGTTTTATAGCCTGCGATTCGTTCCAGTCGTTGCCAAAAAACGAGCGTACATCTTTTTGAAAAGTATCGGTCTGATTGGTAAACGAAGCATTGGGAAATTCCGCTTTTAATTCCGCTAACGCTAACTCCTGATCATCGGCAAAAACAAGCCGACAGATTCCTTTTTCAGTAGCCGCCATCAACAATGTTCCAAACGGACTTTCGTCGAAATTATAATTGATACGCAACTGTTCACCACCGTTTTTATAATCGCCCGGTGTCATGCCTTCGATATTGACAAACAAATCGTGCAAACGGCCGGTTCCGGAAAGTCCGGTTTCGAAGGCCGCTTCGGATAAGGTAAGCTGACTCGATTTGAGCATTTTTTTGGCGTGTTCCACCGTAAGATATTGTAAAAACTTCTTCGGACTCACACCTGCCCATTCGGTAAACAATTTTTGAAAATGGAATGGACTCACATGGACAAAAGAAGCCACCTCGTCCAATGACGGTTGTGTTTTAAAATTATGATGCAAAAAGTCGATTGCCTTTGCAATTCGGTCAAACTGAAATTGTTCCTGTGTTTTCATGGGTATATATTTGGAATTCACCTTACAAAGGTAATCGCCGTAAAAACGCTTTCCGACCCGAAACTTGCGGGATTGAAACACTTCGAAAAGTCCTTTAAATTTACAAAATTATTTGCCTTGATTTGTGATACAAAAATGCTTTTTGAATTATCTTTGTGTGCTTAAACTACAAACTTCCAACGAATATGAAACTGGTTTTCGCATCCAACAATCCCAACAAAATTAAAGAAATTCAGCAACTCCTTCCCGACTCCATTCAGGTTTTAAGCCTAAGGGATATCAATTGTGATACAGACATTCCGGAAACAGCCGATACCATTGAAGGCAATGCCATTTTAAAAGCCAATTATGTCACCGAACATTACGGATATAACTGTTTTGCAGACGATAGCGGACTGGAAGTGGACGCACTAAACGGGGCTCCGGGGGTGATTTCGGCCCGTTATGCCGGTGATCATAAAAACGATAACGACAATATCGACAAATTACTGTCGGAGTTGGAAACCGAAAACAACCGCAAAGCGAATTTTAAAACCGTGATTGCTTTAAACCTCAACGGAACGCAACAGCTATTTACCGGAATTATCCACGGAACGATTATCCGCGAGCGAAAAGGAACCAACGGTTTTGGTTATGATCCGGTATTTGTACCCGAAAATGACAGTCGTACATTTGCTGAACTGGAAATGAACGAAAAATCAGTCATAAGTCACCGTGGAAAAGCCGTAAAACAGTTGGTTGCTTTTTTAAACCAATAAACCGGTAAAAGTTTGGATAACAGAAATGTCATTGTTAAATTTTGTCGAAAATTCTGCTTAAAATTTTCACAAATCAGAGCCAGTATTTGATCAATCCGACACTTAAAATCTTCGGAAAGACCAATGAAGTAGGCACCAAAACAATAACTTACTGAAAATCAATAAAAAACAAAAGCATAAATATCGAAAACATATTAGCATATATCGTTAATTTACAGTAACTTTGCCCCCAATTTAAAAATAACGAATGAATAAATTTGAACAATTAGGATTGAATGAATCGCTACTGCTGGCGATTAAAGATCTAGGATTTGAAAATCCGTCGGAGGTACAGGAAAAGGCGATTCCCCTATTATTGGAAAAAGACACAGACATAGTTGCATTGGCACAGACCGGGACAGGTAAGACCGCTGCGTTTGGTTTTCCACTGATTCAAAAGATTGATGCTGAGGATAGAACGACTCAGGCATTAATTTTATCGCCAACACGCGAACTTTGTTTACAAATCACCAATGAGATTAAACAATATTCAAAATACGTTAAAGGAATTCACACTGTTGCCGTTTATGGTGGTGCCAGCATTACCGAACAGGCGAAAGATGTAAAAAGAGGCGCACAGATTATCGTGGCCACTCCAGGAAGAATGCAAGACATGATTAACAGAGGTATGGTAAATATCAAGAACATTAATTTCTGTATTCTTGACGAAGCCGACGAAATGTTAAACATGGGATTTTATGATGATATCACTTCCATTTTATCCGATACACCGGAAAACAAAAGTACCTGGTTGTTTTCGGCAACCATGCCACAGGAAGTAGCGCGTATTGCACGCGAGTTTATGCGTAAACCCCTTGAAATTACAGTGGGACACAAAAACTCTGGTTCGCAAAACGTTTCGCACGAATTTTACCTGGTAAATGCCCGCGATCGTTATTCGGCCTTAAAACGACTGGCTGATGCTAACCCGGATATTTTCTCGGTTATCTTCTGCCGTACCAAAAGAGACACACAAGCTGTTGCTGAAAAACTAATCGAAGACGGATACAATGCTGCTGCTTTACACGGTGACCTTTCTCAGGCACAACGTGACGGCGTAATGAAATCGTTCCGTGGTCGTCAGATCCAAATGTTGGTTGCTACCGACGTAGCGGCTCGTGGTATTGACGTAGATGATATTACACACGTAATCAACTATCAGCTACCAGACGAAATCGAAACGTATACACACCGTTCCGGTAGAACAGGTCGTGCCGGAAAATCCGGAACATCTATGGTGATCATCACGAAAAGTGAATTGCGTAAAATTTCACAGATCGAGCGTATCATCAAAACGAAATTCGAAGAAAAACCGATTCCTTCCGGAATTGAAATCTGCGAAATTCAGTTATTCCACTTAGCGAATAAAATCAAAGACGTTGAAGTTGACCATGAAATCGATGCCTATCTTCCCGCTATTTATGAGGTAATGAAAGACCTTACAAAAGAGGAAGTAATCAAGAAAATGGTTTCGGTAGAATTCAACCGTTTTATCAATTACTATAAGAAATCTCGCGATTTATCAGCTCAAAATGCTGGCGACCGTCGTGAAGACGCAGGAAGTATCCCGTCTGACGGAGCAGTACGTTTCTTTATCAACATCGGTTCCCGTGATAATTATGACTGGATGACGTTGAAAGATTTCTTACGTGACACTTTAGAATTAGGTCGTGACGATTTGTTTAAAGTGGATGTAAAAGAAGGTTTCTCTTTCTTTAATACTGATGCGGAACATGCCGAGAAAGTAATGGATGTTTTAAACAACATTCATTTAGAAGGACGTAAAATCAACGTGGAAATTTCTAAAAACGACGGTGGATCCAACAACAGAAGACGTGACCATAACGGACGTAACAGTGGTGGTGATCGCAACCGTTCCCGAGGTGGTGACCGCGACAGAGGTGGCGATCGCGACAGAGGACCAAGAAAAGAGCGTAGTTTTGGCGGTGGTCGTTCGGAAAGAAAAGATGATTTTGGTGACCGACCATTACGAAATGAAAGAAGATCAGACCGTTCTCCGCGTCGTTCCGAAGGTTCTTCGAACAACAGCAGCGGAAGACGCCCCAGAAGAAGCTAATTCTTTTGTTAATTTTCTTCTAATATAACTTAAAAACTGCAAAATATCCCTTACTTTTAGACCAATCTAATAACCCGTATGAGATTTTTTGCAGTTTTTTTATTTACCCTACTAACATTTGCTTCCTACGCACAGGAAACGGAAACTCCCTCAACGGTTTCCGGTATAGTAGTGAACGCTACAACTTTATTACCTAAGAGTAACGTCAATATCGTTAATATCAATACCGTTAAAGGTACCACTTCCAGCGGACATGGTGAATTTACCATTGAAGCCAAAGTAAACGATACGCTTCACTTTTCGTTTATCGGTTTTGAATCCATTAAAATAAGGGTTACCAACGACTGGATTAAAAACAAGAATACCAAGATTCGGCTAACCGAAAAGGCTTATGCTTTGGAAGAGGTTGTGATCAACAAATACCAACTAACCGGTTATCTGGAAGTCGACACCAAAATTTTACCGCTAAATGAGAATTTCCGTTATCCGATTTCGGGATTACCATATGGTTATGAGGCCGGCGATCACTCTCCGAATAAAATTAACCGCGTATTGGGATCTCTTTTTAACCCGGCTGATTTACTCTATAATTTCTTTGGAAAAAAACCGAAAGAAATGAGTAAATTAAAGGAAATCAAAAAAGACGATGTTGTAAAAAACCTTTTGGCTTCTAAATTTGACAAAGAAACGCTGGCCTCACTTTTAGGAATCGATCCAAAGGAAATCAACGAGATTTTACAGCGTTGTAATTATTCCGAAACCTTTATCAAAACAGCAAACGACCTGCAAATCATGGAAGCAATCAGTAGCTGTTATGAGGATTATAAGATCTTAAAACGACAAAAATAACACCCAATAAAAAAAGAGGATTTTTTAGTCCTCTTTTTTGTTTTTTTCCAGATACAAGCGGGTGATATAGTCAATATCCTTAATCGATTTTCGCGCCCAGTCGATTCGCTTTTCCAGCATTTCGGCATCCGTTAGTCTCCAATCCAAACCGGAATTACGCAATCGTGTCGAAATATTTTGCAGGATAATCGCTGCCGATACCGAAATATTCAAACTTTCGGTAAAACCAACCATCGGAATTTTCAAAAATCCATCGGCCTGCTGCATGACTTCATCCGATAATCCAAGCCGTTCCGTTCCGAAAAAGATTGCCGCCGGCTGCGTAATGTCAAAATCTTCCAGCAAACAATCATTATCATGTGGCGTTGTCGCAATAATCCGATAGCCTCTTTGTTTTAAACCGGTAATACAATCCTGATTCGAATTAAATCGGTTGATGTCCACCCATTTTTGAGCGCCCATTGCAATCTCTTTATCGATTTTCTTCCCAAAACGTTCTTCTACCACATTTAGTTCCTGTATTCCAAAAACTTCACAACTACGCATTACAGCACTGGTATTGTGCAACTGGTACAAATCTTCAACCGCTACGGTAAAGTGTTTGGTACGGTTTTCCAACACGCGCTTAAAGCCGTCTCTGCGGTTTTCTGTGATAAAATTTTCTAAATAGGCTAAATAGGCGGTATCGGAAAAAAGCGGTTCCATTAAAAAAAATATGAATTTGTTAAATTTCTTTACTAACTTTAGTGAAGTTAAATTACTCTTATGACACAAGAAGAATTACTGGCGCAAATCTACAAAAAAGACAACAAAGCTTTTACGCTTTTATACGACAGTTATGCCAAAAATCTGTACGGCATCATTTACAACCTATTAAAAGACCGGGAAGAAGCCGAAGATGTCCTTCAGGAAACCTTTGTTAAAATCTGGAAAAATCTGGACACTTATAACGAAAGCAAAGGCCGCTTTTTTACCTGGCTGCTCAATATCGCCCGTAACAGCGCTATCGATCGGCTGCGTTCTAAAAACTTTAACAACAATCAGAAAAACTTATCTTCTGACAATTTCGTACATATACTCGATGACAATACAAGAACCATGAACAAGATCGATACGATTGGAATTCAGGAATTTGTAAAAAAACTAAAACCCAAATGTATACAGCTGATCGACCTCTTATTTTTTAAAGGCTATACACAACAGGAAGTTTCCGAAACACTGGAAATTCCATTGGGAACGGTTAAAACACAAAACAGAAACTGTATAAACGAATTAAGAAACTTATTGCGAGTATAATGAACACTAGAGAATACATAGAATCCGGAGTTTTGGAACTGTACATTTTCGGAAAACTGTCCGAATCGGAAAACGAAGAAGTACAGGTTTACGCCAATGAATATCCGGAAATAAAACAAGAAATCGAAAGCATCGAAAAGGCTATCATTAACCTTTCGTATAGTGTTGCACCGAATTTGTCACTGGAAAATTTCAACACCATCCGAAAAGCGTTACTGGAAAGAGAATCGGGTGTAGTCACGATGAAACCGAAATCCAACTGGCCGGCTTATATGGGTTGGGCAGCATCATTCCTATTATTGCTAGGAGCTGGCTTCCTGTATTTCCAGATGAACCAAAACGATACTTTGCTTAAAGATAGTAGAGAAAAAAATCAGGATTTACAAAAATCAGTAGTGACCTTAGAAGAACAAAATAAAAACAACGAAACCCTGCTGAATCTCTTTAAAGACGAAAACAATAAAGTAGTAGCCCTTGCCGGTCAAACGGTTGCTCCGGAAGCCAAAGCCAAAATATACTGGAATCAGAATGATCATTCTGTATATGTAGATGCTGCAGGACTACCGGAACCACCTAAAGGATATGTGTATCAGGTATGGTCGTTAAAAATGGATCCGCTTACACCAACAAGTATCGGACTACTGGAAAAAACAGAAATCGGAAAATCCAGAATATTTAAAGTCGACAATACCACGGATGCCGAAGGGTTTGGTATCACACTGGAACCAGCCGGTGGAAGTGCCGCGCCTACTTTAGAGCAATTATATACCTTAGGAAAAGTATAAACCAGTAATGATCACAAAGAAAAAATTAGTCGTTCTTTCCGGAGCCGGAATCAGCGCGGAAAGCGGTATCAAAACTTTTCGCGATGCCGGCGGGCTATGGGAAGGGCACCATATTGAAGAGGTTGCCAGTCCGGAAGGATGGGACAAAAATAAAGCGTTGGTATTGGACTTTTACAACAAAAGAAGAACACAACTTCTGGAAGTACATCCCAACAACGCCCATCAGATTCTGGCCGAAATGGAAACCGAATTCGACCTGCACATCATCACTCAAAATGTAGACGATCTACACGAAAGAGCCGGTAGCACCAAAGTTTTACACCTACACGGCGAACTACTCAAAGTACGCAGCACTATGGATCCCGATTATATTCTGGATTGGAAAACCGATCTTCATATTGGCGACAACGACAGCAACGGGCACCAGTTACGACCCCATATCGTTTGGTTTGGAGAAGCCGTACCCGCAATGGAAGAAGCCATAACACTTGTTCAGAAAGCCGACATCTTTTTGATTATCGGAACTTCGTTACAGGTTTATCCTGCTGCCGGATTAATCGGTTATACCCAACCAACAACACCGGTGTATTATATCGACCCAAAACCAGCCCAAATTTACAATGTAAACAATCCGTTTAAAGCCATAGCCTTATCCGCTTCCGAAGGAATAGAAGTACTGCGACAGGAGCTTAGCACTCAGCCGGAAAAGATTTAAAATTGTATTTCCAGAAGTTTCGGTAAAACCTTATCTTTGCGATTATTAGAAAATAACACAACAACAAATGCATTTAACTGAACTTAGTGCTATATCGCCTATCGACGGCCGGTATAGAAACAAAACCGTTTCCCTTTCCGAATATTTTTCTGAAGAAGCTTTGATCAAATACCGTGTACTGGTAGAAGTCGAATATTTTATCGCCCTTTGTGAATTGCCTTTACCGCAGTTGGCCGGAGTGAATAAAAACCTGTTCGCTGATTTGCGAAAAATATACGAGAATTTTACGACAGAAGATGCACTTTGGATCAAAGAAACTGAAAAGACCACCAATCACGATGTAAAAGCGGTTGAATACTTTATTAAAGCTGCTTTCGACAAATTGGGATTGCAAGCCTACAAAGAGTTTATCCATTTCGGATTGACTTCTCAGGATATCAATAACACTGCGATTCCGCTTTCGACCAAGCACGCTTTTGAAAAAGTATACCTGCCGTCGTTGGTGCGCGTAGTTGCCAAATTAAAAGAATTAAGTCAGGAATGGAAAGACGTTCCGATGTTGGCCCGTACGCACGGACAACCGGCTTCCCCTACCCGTCTGGGTAAAGAAATCGCTGTGTTTGTAGAACGTTTGGAAGAACAAATGCGTTTGTTATTTAACGTACCGTTTGCCGCCAAATTTGGTGGTGCCACCGGTAATTACAACGCCCATTTTGTAGCTTATCCAAAGGTTGACTGGCGAAAATTCGGAAATGATTTCGTAGAAGCTACACTAGGACTACACCATTCTTTTCCAACGACACAAATTGAGCATTACGATCATTTTGCTGCTTTTTTCGATGCTTTAAAGCGTATCAATACCATTTTGATCGATTTGGATCGCGATATCTGGACGTATGTTTCAATGGAGTATTTCAAACAAAAAATCAAAGCCGGAGAAATTGGTTCCTCGGCGATGCCACATAAAGTAAACCCGATTGATTTTGAAAATTCAGAAGGAAATCTGGGAATCGCCAATGCCATTTTCGAACATTTGGCAGCCAAATTGCCAGTATCCCGTTTGCAACGCGATTTAACCGATAGTACTGTATTGCGTAATATTGGTGTACCAATCGGACATACGATTATCGGTTTTGAAGCGACTTTAAAAGGATTAAACAAATTACTTTTAAATGCCGAAAAATTCGAAGAAGATCTGGAAAAAAACTGGGCGGTAGTAGCCGAAGCGATTCAAACGATTTTAAGACGTGAAGCCTACCCGAATCCGTATGAAGCGTTAAAAGATTTGACCCGTACTAATACGGTGATCAACAAAGAGGCAATCCATAATTTTATCGCGACTTTAAACGTATCGGATGCGATAAAAGCAGAACTTTTACAAATTACACCGAGCAATTACCTCGGAATATAACAATTTTTACAAAATATTCTTAGATCCCGATGGCTATAACCATCGGGATTTTTTATTGCCATTTATGATAAATTTATCTTAAAATAACAGCATAATAAGCTCCGCTGCTTTTATAAATACGCATTATTTTATAACTTACACAAATCCTAAAAAACAAAAAATATATGCCTTTATCAACAGCTGAAACCGTAGCCGAAACCTCTCACCATTTATATCCGTTAATCAGTGATTTAGGATTAATCCTAATGACAGCCGGAGTAGCCGTACTGTTGTTTAAAAAAATCAAACAACCGCTGGTTTTAGGCTATCTGGTTGCCGGTTTTCTTGCCGGAAATAATTTTGATTTTTTCCCGTCAGTCACCGATAGCAAAAGTGTTGAAGTCTGGGCCGAAATCGGGGTGATATTCCTTTTATTTAGCCTCGGATTGGAATTCAGTTTTAAAAAACTGATGAAAGTCGGCGGAACCGCCTCCATTACCGCTATTATCCAGATTATCTCGATGATTTTTATCGGATATATGTCCGGACAATGGATGGGTTGGTCACAAATGGACAGTATTTTCCTCGGTGCCATACTCTCCATGTCCTCTACCACGATTATTCTCCGTGCTTTTGACGAATTGAACGTCAAAGGAAAGAAATATGCCGGAATCGTTTTCGGTGCTTTAATTGTCGAAGATATTGTTGCCATCTTACTGATGGTGTTGCTTTCGACCATATCCGTTAGTCAGCAATTTTCCGGAGCCGAATTATTCGAATCCGTTTTAAAACTCTTATTCTTCCTGATTCTTTGGTTTGTAGGTGGTATTTTCTTTATTCCGACCTTACTGAAAAAAGCCAAGACCTTATTAAATGAAGAAACTTTATTGATCATTTCATTAGCCCTATGTCTGATGATGGTTATCCTGGCGACTAATGCCGGTTTCTCCCCTGCTTTAGGTGCTTTTATCATGGGATCTATTATAGCAGAAACCACTCAGGCCGAAAAAATCGAACACCTTATCAAACCGGTAAAAGACCTTTTCGGAGCGGTATTCTTCGTATCTGTCGGAATGTTGATCAATCCGGATACTTTAGTGGAATATGCTGTTCCCGTATTGTTGATCACTTTGATTACCATCTTAGGAAAAACGGTCAGTACTGCCGCCGGAGCATTGGTATCCGGTCAGCCTTTAAAACAATCCGTTCAGGCGGGTATGAGTCTGGCGCAAATCGGGGAATTCTCCTTTATTATCGCCACCTTAGGGATGTCGCTAAAAGTAACCAGCGATTTCCTGTATCCGATTGTTGTGGCGGTTTCGGCTGTGACCACGTTTACAACACCTTTTATGATCAAAATGTCAATGCCGTTTTATGAGAAACTTGAAAAAGTATTACCCAAAAAATGGCTTACCGCTATCGATAATTACAGTACCAATTCCCAGTCGATTAAAGCAACCAGTAACTGGCAGGTCGTATTACGTGCTACGATGACACAGGTTGTGATCAGTTCGGTTATTATTATTGCGATTATCCTGTTGGCCGATCTTTATATTTCGCCTTTGGTAATCGATTCTAAATTCGGAAATGCCGTAGCCGCATTGATAACCTTAGTGATCATCGCTCCGTTTTTATGGGCGTTATCGCTACGAAGAGTCGCCGAAAGAGCCATGGAAGAACTCCGAAAAGAACGCAAATACCGCGGTCCTTTAACCATGTTGATTCTCGTTCGAATTGGCCTTGCACTGTTCTTTGTGGGATTCCTTTTAAATAATTTCTTTTCGCCGGTCGTGGCTTTTATCGCGTTGATACTTGTGATCATCTCCTATATCATCTTCCCTAAAAAGTTACATGCCCAATACGACAAAATCGAAAAGCATTTCCTTAAAAACTTTAACGATCGTGAAATTGCACGCGCTCAGAAAACCCGGGATGACTTAACCCCCTGGGACGGACACATGGCTAATTTTGAAATTGCTAAAGAGTCTAACCTTGCCGGAAAGAAACTTCAGGATCTGAAAGTGCGTGAAAAAATGGGCGTGAATATCGCTTTTATCAAGCGTGGTGAAATCATGATCAACATACCAACACGTAACGAACGGTTGTTTCCGGGTGATGAAATTTGTGTGATCGGAACAGACGACCAGGTTCAGAATTTTAAAGGTTATCTGGATCAGAATGAGATTGAAGTTCCGGAATCGGTTACCGAAGCACAAATCGTGCTACAGCAATACGAATTGACCAATCAGGAGTTTATCGGAAAATCAATTCGCGAATCGCAATTACGGGAACGTACCAGTGGTCTTGTTGTAGGTATCGAACGGAATGGTGAACGTATCCTGAATCCGGAGTCCCACCTGATTTTAGAACGAAACGATATCTTATGGCTGGTTGGTGATAAAAAACTATTGGCTGCCGCTTTTAAGAATCAATAATACTTTAAACACAAGACCTGACAGGTTTCGAAAACCTGTCAGGTCTGCTACAGACTTAAAACCTTTGAGGTCTGTTTTAAACATAAAAAAACCTGATATTTTCATATCAGGTTTTTATTTTTTATCGCGAATAATTCGGTGCTTCTTTTGTAATGGTTACGTTGTGCGGATGGCTTTCTCCGATTCCGCTGGCCGTGATACGAACAAATCGTCCTGTTTCCTGTAAGGTCTGGATGTCTTTTGCACCACAGTATCCCATTCCGGCACGTAGTCCGCCAACAAACTGCAGCATACTTTCGTTTAGCTCTCCTTTGTACGGTACACGTCCTACAATTCCTTCCGGAACCAGTTTTTTTACGTCGTCTTCCACATCCTGGAAATAACGGTCTTTAGACCCTTCTTTCATCGCTTCTACCGATCCCATTCCACGGTAGGATTTGAATTTTCTTCCTTCGAAAATGATGGTTTCACCCGGCGATTCTTTGGTTCCTGCTAATAGCGATCCTAACATCACACAATCGGCTCCGGCTGCTATCGCTTTCGGAATATCACCGGTATAACGGATTCCTCCATCGGCAATAACCGGAACTCCGGTTCCCCGTAAAGCGGCTGCGACTTCCAATACGGCCGAAAACTGCGGAAATCCTACTCCGGCAACCACTCGGGTGGTACAGATCGACCCCGGTCCGATTCCTACTTTAACAGCATCGGCACCATTCTCAGCTAAATATAAAGCCGCTTCCGGTGTTGCAATATTCCCTACTACTACGTCCAGTTGTGGGAATTTTTCTTTTACTTGTTTTAAAACACCAACTACACCTTTGGTATGTCCGTGCGCTGTATCAATAATCACAGCGTCTACACCGGCGTTTACCAAAGCTGTTGCTCTTTCTACGGCATCATTTGTTACTCCTAAAGCTGCTGCAACACGTAAACGTCCGAATTTATCTTTGTTTGCGTTTGGTTTTTGTGTTAACTTGGTAATATCTCTAAAAGTGATCAATCCAACTAGTTTGTTTTCTGGATTGACTACCGGTAGTTTTTCAATCTTATTTTGTTGTAAAATTGCTTCGGCAGTAGCTAAAGTTGTTCCTTCCCCGGCTGTTACCAGATTCTCAGAAGTCATTACTTCGATAATAGAACGAGTGTTGTCTTTCTCAAAACGCAAATCCCGATTGGTAACAATCCCTTTTAAAATCTGATTTTCATCTACTACAGGGATTCCTCCGATACTGAATTCGCGCATCGCCAGTTTAGCATCACCCACAGTCGCCGTAAGCGGTAACGTAACCGGATCGATAATCATCCCGGATTCGGCTCTTTTTACTTTTCGTACTTCGGCAGCCTGCTGCTCGATTGTCATGTTTTTATGTAATACACCAATACCACCTTCCTGTGCCATTGCAATAGCCATAGCACTTTCTGTAACCGTATCCATAGCAGCCGAAACAACCGGTACGTTTAGTGTTATATTTTTTGAAAATTTCGTTTTGATACTTACTTCTCTGGGAAGTACTTCTGAATAATTGGGAACGAGTAGAACATCATCATAGGTTAGTCCTTCCCCGATGATTTTAGCTGTGTGTGCTTTCATGTTGCAATTTGTAGTTGAATTGCATGCAAATATAACACATTTATTCCATCCGTGGGAAAAACTTTAACATTATTATAAATTGTCCTGTAGTGGCTTATTTAACGATCCAACCGCTTTATTCGAATGCTTTTCTATTCCATAAACTACCGGGAAGTCCGATTGACACACTTAGAACCGTTGAAAAAATTAAGAATTCAGAATTTCAGGTCTTTACGATTACCCAAAAACCTCCCAGTCAAAAAACATTTACGATGCTCCTGTATGATCGGTTATTCGGTAAAAAAGAATTAGCCCTTACTAGTCTATATAGGAACGAAGAGAAAGGTAAAACAGCGGTTATCCGCCTGGCGAAATTCTACATTTTAAAAGAAAGTTCCAAAACCGGCCATGCGGAAGAAAAAACAGGATTCCTTTTTATTATAGTTTCAACAACATGGGTTAACTTCTTCTGTTCGACTAAAACCGATATTGCAATGTAAGATAGCCCGCTCTCGGTGCTGATGGTATAATCCCCGGACCAGGATAACCGGTGGCTCTTCGGGTAAAATAAATCGTATTCATCAGGTTCGTAATTCCGGTTTCCAATGTAAAATGGGAACCGAATTTATAGGATAACGACCAATCTGTAATTGCATAACCGGGAACCTGACCTTCGATTCCGCGTAAGTTTTCGTTTTTGTCCTGTTTTATATTCGTAGCATCGGTGTATTGCGCGCTTAGATACGTAAACTGTACACTTGCTATCAGGTTTTTATAGCCTGACGTTATCCCTGTTTTTAAATTGATCATCGGAACAAATTCTACCTGATTTCCGGTTATCCCCGGTTGTTTCGAATGCGTATACGCTGACTTTGTAAGCGCCAGATTGGCAAATACATTCCATTTGTAATTGTTATTTAACGGATTAAATAGTATTTTTTGCAAACTTAAATCAGTGAAAAATTCAAATCCGTATAGCATTGCATCCCCCACATTGGTTCGGAAGCGGATAATCCGAAAATCGTCTGTCTCTTTAATAATCTGTCCCAAACGCCCTTTGTAGGCCAATCCAAAAGCACTGATATCATACGTCAACTTGTTTTTCCATTGGCCCCGAATTCCGAAATCAAACGTATAACCGTATTCATCCTTTAGATGCTCATCGATCTGGTAGGATGGTTCTGTAATTCGTATATCATTAAACGTAACCGAGCGGTAATTTTGTGAGCAATTCAGATACGCTTCCATTGCTTTGACCGGCTTAAAACTCAAACCGATTCCTAACAGCACAAACGAACGTTTTAAATCGTTTTCTTCATCATAGCGATTATCCAAAATGACATTCCCGGCATTATCGCGGTTTATTTTTCGATAGTATCCTTTCGCCCGTGTATTGATATATTCCCAACGAATTCCGGGTGTTATCGAAAGTGCATTCGTGACACGGATAATATTTTCTCCAAACAACGCTAAATTGAAATTTGGATAGCTGTAATCGGATTGATTTTGATAGTACGGGAATTCTTCCGTTGCAAAATTAAAATCAGCATCACTTCCGGAACTTCCCGGCCCTTGTCGGGCATTGTTTTTCGACTGATAATACTTTCCGCCTATCACAAAGGCATTTTCATGACCAAGAAAGCGATACCGGTGTACTATTTTTGCTTCGGCACCCCAATTGGCAAATTTTCCGGTAATCAGATCACGAACGGTTCCTTCCTGATCTTCCTGAAATACACGATTGGAACGAAATCCTAATGCTTTCCGACCGGCATACAATCCGAATACATTCAGGCTTATATCTGTTTTTTGAGTAGCCTGATGTCTCATTCTAAATGAAAAAAGATTCCAATCAACCGCAAACCAATTTCGCTTCCGATTACTTTGAAAGGCATCTTCATAAAACATTTTATCCGTTAATCCTCCGGGCTGATGCGCTATATACTGAAAATGAGTGTAGTCAAAACTTAAGTTCGTTTTACTATTAATACGATAATTAAAGTTTCCAAAATAATTTTGAGATTCAAAATCAGAATTAAGCTGAAAACCATCTCCTTTTTTATAATTTAAAAACGTGTAATAACTAAAATTCTTTATCGTTCCGCTTAAATCGGTAAAGCTGGTAAATAAATTATGGCTCCCTATGGTTTGTCTGTTCGTCAACCGGAGTTTTTTATGTTGCTCCGGAGCTTTAATTTTAAAATTGATCAATCCGCCAAACTGCGTTCCGTATTGTAAGGATGCGGCGCCTCTTACGATCTGTATCCGGTCTAATCCTTCGGCCGGCGGTGTATAATAACTTTCGGGATATCCTAAAATATCGGCACTACTATCGTAATCGTTTTGACGGATATTAAAATGTGCCGATCGATTCGGATCCAGTCCTCTTCCGCCAATGTTAAGTTGTAAACCACCGGCATCACTTTCATAAATATTCAATCCTACGACCTGTGAAAACACTTGTCGGGCTAGATTTACAGCCTTATTTCCCATTTGTGCAGCAACAATAACCACTTCTGATTTTTTACCGGCATAAATTCCCATTCCATCAACATCCCGCAATCGTGACATTGCAAAAACTTCCTTTCTCCTTTTTTGAATTAAAACTTCACTGAGTCGTATTTCCATCGGCCTCAATACCACCAACACACTGATATCCTGATCCTTTACATTTATTTTTTGTTCTTTCAGATGAAAATTATCGGATAAAAAAATCAAATGATATTGACCGGGCATTATATTCGAAAAAGTAAATTCCCCGTTTTCGTCGGATTGTACCCGGATACCATCATCTACTTTTAAGATTTGAGCCCAAACAACCGGAGCTTCATTATTAGCATTTATTATTTTTCCATGGATATTGTATTGTGGAAAACAACTCCAACAGATCAATGTAAATAATACGATACTAAAGTCCTTTACTCTCATCTTCAAATGGAATAATCCAGTATTTTGGTAAAAAAGAATCTTTCTCTTTTGCCAGATTTACAGTCGGGTTAATGAATATTCGAGAAGGTCTTCCGTTAAGGGTTACGAAGCTTTCCACAGAAACTATAGGATCATGTATCCCTTTTTGTTTGTAATAATCGTGTATAAAACGGGCAAACTCAATGATAAAGTCCGGCTGAAAGGCCATTTGTTTTTCCTGAAAAGGGGTTAAAAATTCGGAGTTATCGATATAAAAAGAATTTCCTGTTACCGCATCTTTTACAATAAACTGCGTGTAACCTGCTTTTTCCATCAGCATAACCCGCCAGGAAAAGCGGAACCCCTCTTCTGTCCAGAATAATGCACCCGGATATAAAAGATAACGCAGTGGGAATAGCAATTGTAGTACAAAAAAACAAATCAATATTCTGATACGTATTGCTGCGCCGTTCAGTGTTGTGGTGAATCGTGCTTTTCCGTTATCAAATCGGGTCTTATTGATTTTAAAAATTATACTGAGGTATTGCAATGCTTTATGATGAGACTTTGCCTTAAAAAACACCAATGTTGCACCGATCATGATAAACGGAAACATTCCGATTGGAAACAAAATCCGGGTTAGACTATGAAAAACGACTACCAGTACAAAGGCAATAAATCGGGTTTTGCGATACAACAACAGAAACGGGATAGCCAAATCATATAACATACCTGCCCAACTGAATACAAGTGGCATCCATTCCTGTTGGAATAAAAAACCCAATACCGGAAGATCATACTGCGGTTTTAGCCATAACTGTAACGGCATGGCTTTGAACAACCAATCTGAATTGATTTTGGCCAATCCGGCATAAAAATATACAATCCCTAACATAAGCTTCAGACAGTCGATACACCAGGCCGGTATTTTCTGAAAGGCTAATTCCGGTTTTAATCGGGCATCCATTGCATAATAGACATTAGCCGGCAAAAAAAGGAGTATAAACGCTATCGCACTAATAAAATAGTAATGATTCAGATAGGTTGTTTTATCCATTAATTCGATATACGTAAAGCTTATAAAAAACAGGATAATGGCAATTCTATATCGATATCCTATAGTGATCAATGCACAGGACAAAGCACAAACCAAAAAAATCAGATACGTAAAATTCCCTAATGGTTTTATCCCTTCCAATCCGTAATAGGAAAAGAAAAACTTTGGTTCAATATACAACGTCTTCACCCAACCTTTACTCACAAACCGAACCAGACTAACCAACATAATAGTACCGAAAAGGATACGAAAAGTAGCCAACGGAGCGGCTTCGGTTGTTCGGTTTAGATAGTCCTGAAATCGTTTCATCTGATTCGTATTAATCACCGTCTGTGTCTGCATAATCGATCGCGATACTCATCGCGGATGTCATATCCGATTTCATATAGGCTACATTACGTTGTAAAACATTAAAAGTGGCAGTCATCTTTGTATTATCGGTAATAATCTGCTGACTTAAATCCGGTAGTAGCAAATTTGCTATACAAAGTGATTTATAGAATTGATTACAAATCAGTTTACTTAATAAAATTCCAGACTCTTCGCTCTTACCCTTTATAGTCAGATAATCCAAATAACTTTTCAACGAAGATCCGCTTTCATTTCCGTTAAAATGTTTGCCTTCAAAGAAGTTTTGCGCCGCTATGATCGACTCCAAAAGCAGTTCTTTCGAATACTTCTTACTGTAATATGCTTCTACCTTATCCGGATAGGTTTCAGTCGAAAACTTACCTGCCGGATAGCCTATTTTTGCAGTCCGAATGTCTTTTTCATAAAAATGAATATACGCATTAATCATCCGGTTTACACTTCCGGAAGCCGTATTGTCATTTCTTTGAATAAAAATGGCTTTATATCCGGATTGCCAGTCATCATAAACCGTGTTAAACAATAATGTCAATCGGTTTACAAGCGCAGACAGGTAACCTTTATACTTGTTGGCATTCGTGTTTGTTGTATACCGCTCCAGGATTGCATTTTCATTCTCTCCTAATCCGAACAACATATAATCCAGAGCCGGAAACCCCTGTACGACATCAAAAGAAATTCCGTTCAGATCAAAATTACCCGAATCGATTTTTACCGCTATTTGTCCTGTTGCCGTCGGATAGGTATTTGAATACTTGCTGAATTGTATTTCATCTGCTTTACCGATAGAAAACATCGAAATATATTGATAGGTTTTATACGCTTCCAGCCATTTTTGTCTTACTTCTTCAAGCTGAGTCCTATCGGGTGTCGCAATAAAATCATCCGAAGCTCTTTTCAGGTTTTCTAATTTTGATTTATAATGCTGAAATGAAGGCATAATGTTATTATCTACCCAATTCACCAGCATAGCTTTTCTATCGTATTTATCTGCTACAACCTCACTATCCGTAGTATTAAGACCGCAAGACCACAATAATTGCGCTACCACCATTAATAACAGCCCTGTTTTTTTCATTGAATAAATGCTTTAAAGTTGAACAAAAGAATCATGTCAGAAAGGAATATCCGGTTCCTGAATGTCTTTAAAAATGGAAAGCGTCCCGAATTCAGGATTCTTTTTAAACATTAATGGCTTCCCCCTTGTGTTATGGCTTGTTCAACCGTAAATCCAAATGCCGCTGCGATCGTCTTAGAAATCAAATCAATTTGATCTGCTGTATAGTTAGCATCCCAAAATCCATCATTACCGCCTAAAAATGAAGTCAATAATTCCGTAACCCTTGCCTTTGTAAGATAAGGCTGTCCGGTAGCCGGGTTGTGTGTATAAGCCAATCCGCTTATAAATCCGTAAGCTTCCGACAAACCGTGAAAGGCGGCCGCAAGATCACCGGTGATTGTTGTTGTACCTGATAATTTACCTTTTGCTTTATTCATATAATAAACCGCACGGATAGCACCTACTTTTGATAGTTTTTCTCTTATGATGTTTATCTGCTTATCCCGTTCTATTTTATTACCTGCTATAATTGTCGCTTTCCCTTTTTCAAAAGCAGCCGTAACCGACTGTGTTATCCCTGAAAAATTCGCATTTCCATTGACGGTATTCAAATAACTTTCCCAGAAATATTTTTTGTTATTGTCCGGTCCTTTGTATCCGAAGATGTAATTATACCCTTCCTCCCATAGTTGTTGTGCTTCCTCTGTATTAGCCGCAGCATTTAAAACAGCAGGATTCAAACAATAATTCAACGTCTGATCGAGTAAAACGGCCCCCATAAGTCCTTTGATAATAGCTTGATTGATTTCAAGTCCTTTTTCATTAAATAATCTGGTAGAAGTAGCCGTTGTATACGATCCTTTTACACCCTTAGCCGCCGGAATCTGATAGGTCGCAGCTACATCTCCCATTTCGGTAAAGAAAAGATCAAACTCCGGTTTTGCATTCTCAGCTGTTTTTTCCTTTAGGGAAACGCCGGAAGTATTTAAAGCAGCTTCCGAAAACGGATTTCCGCTATTTGTAAACATTCCTTTAATTTTGGCTTTGGTCAACGGATAAAGTGTTTTATCCTTAGAATATGCATCAAATTCAACCAGCATTTTTACCCTTGTTAAGGCCTGAGCCGGATTAGCATGAACCTGAATTGCAATTGTTTGCTGTGGCGTGTCATTGGAATCATTTGAACACGATACCGTAAAGGCCGACGCTATTAAAACGGCAGCTGTAATTTTTCTAAAACGCATATTAATTCTTATTAAGATTAATTATAAACTATTAAAACAAAAGTAATAATCCCTCTCAAGAAGACACGTTATCACGCATGTTCAAGAATAGACACATAACGGACAATAAATAATACGTTTTATTTTTGATTAATGATAAACCGTGAAAACTTTCAGTGCTTCGTTATACGCACTTTCAAAACTCATCGGACTTAATCCGGTGTCGGCTTTTTGTGAAGTAAAATACGATAGCATTTTTTCGGTTGGCATATTCCCGGTTAAATCATCTTTAGCCATCGGACAACCGCCAAATCCCTGAATAGCTCCGTCAAAACGACGACAACCGGCTTTATAGGCGGCATCCACTTTTTCAAACCATTTATCGGGAGTAGTATGCAAATGTGCTCCGAATTCGATATGCGGGTATTTCGGAATCAGGTTGGAAAACAAATAGGAAATCACTTCCGGTGTCGATGATCCTACCGTATCGGAAAGCGATAAGATCTTCACGCCCATATTGGATAATCTTTCGGTCCACTCTCCTACGATTTCCACACTCCACGGATCGCCGTAAGGGTTTCCAAAGCCCATCGACAAATAGGCCACAACTTCTTTATCGGTAGCATTGGCAATGTCCAGAATTTCCTGTAACGTCACAAGGGATTCCGCTATGGTTTTATGCGTGTTTCGCATCTGAAAATTCTCCGATATTGAGAACGGAAATCCCAGATATTTAATTTCAGCATAACGGGACGCATTTTCTGCCCCTATAGTATTGGCAATGATAGCCAATAATTTACTCTTGGTTTGCGACAAATCCAGTTGGGCCAATACTTCCGGCGTATCCTGCATTTGCGGAATGGCTTTTGCAGAAACAAAACTGCCAAAATCAATCGTATCAAATCCTACTCGCAATAAGGATTGAATATATTGTACTTTCTTTTCTGTAGGAATAAACGCCTTGATACCTTGCATGGCATCGCGGGGACACTCTATGATTTTAACTTGTTCCATCATGTTTCAAAGATAAGCTAAAGTTCATAATTTTCAAATATACGGATAGTGTCATCACTCTATTTTAAAAAGGTTGATCAACATAAAACCGCAATCCTATAATTTTCAAACAATTATAAAATTGCGGTTTGTTCCAAAGGAAAAAGTTTAACAGATTCCAATTGTAGTGTCAAAATAAATGGTATTATTTCCCAGCCAGTATTTTTTTATTGATGGCTTTTATCAGACCCGGTCCTTCGTAAATAAATCCGGTATACAATTGAATCAGACTCGCGCCTGCTTCGAGTTTTTCGATCGCGTCTTCGGCCGAATGAATCCCACCTACTCCGATAATCGGAAACGCTTTATTGCTTTTTTCCGACAGGAACCGGATGACCTCGGTCGAACGTTTGGTCAAAGGTTTTCCGGAAAGTCCACCGGTTTCTTTTTTGTTTTCGGAAACCAGTCCGTCTCGCGAAATGGTCGTATTGGTTGCAATCACACCGGCAATCTTCGTATCGCGTACAATATCGATAATGTCCAGCAATTGCTCATCGGTCAAATCCGGAGCGATTTTTAACAATATCGGTTTTTGTTTTGGTTTGGTCTGGTTTTTATTTTGTAACGTTTGTAGCAATTCGGTTAGTGGTTCTTTATCCTGTAAGGCTCTTAGATTAGGTGTATTGGGCGAGCTTACATTCACCACAAAATAATCCACATAATCGTATAACGCCTCAAAGCAAATTTCATAATCCTGAGTCGCGGCTTCATTGGGTGTCAGTTTGTTTTTCCCAATATTACCGCCAATCAGTACACCTTTATTTTTTTTCAGACGTTCCACTGCTTCAATAACGCCACCGTTATTAAACCCCATACGGTTGATCAACGCGCTATCGGCTTTTAAACGGAACAATCGTTTTTTAGGATTTCCCTCCTGACCTTTAGGTGTAAGTGTCCCAATTTCGATAAAACCAAAGCCTAAATTGGACAATTCTTTGTATAATTTGGCATCCTTATCCAGTCCGGCGGCAAGTCCTACCGGATTCTTAAAACGCAATCCAAAAACTTCCCGTTCCAGTCGCGGGTCTTTCACTTCGTAAATAGCGTTTAACAATGCCGGAACACCCGGTATTTTATGAAGAAAACGGATGCTTCCAAAGGTAAAATGATGGATTTTTTCCGGATCAAAACGGAACAGTATCGGTCTGATTATTGATTTGTACATAAGTGTGTTGTGTTGTGCTGCAAAAATAGAAAAATATATGGGGTTTCGAAAGGTATCGGCCCGCCCAAATTCTGCTATTTTCTATTTCGTTTTAAAAAAATGGGGCTATATTTGCTAAAAATCGACTTTTATATGAATGCCTTACAGCCAATAATAGAGCAAGCATGGGAAAACCGTGCCTTATTACAAGAAGAAAAAACGACGAATGCCATTAGAGAAGTGATCGAATTACTGGATGCCGGAAAATTGCGTGTTGCCGAACCAACAACCGACGGATGGCAGGTTAACGAATGGGTAAAAAAGGCCGTAGTTATGTACTTCCCAATCCAGAAAATGGAAACGCTTGAGGCTGGAATTTTCGAATATCACGATAAAATGCCGTTAAAAAGAGGGTATGCCGAAAAAGGCATCCGCGTGGTTCCAAACGCGGTGGCGCGTCACGGAGCCTATATTTCCAGTGGGGTGATCTTAATGCCTAGCTATGTGAATATTGGTGCATATGTAGACGAAGGAACCATGGTCGATACCTGGGCAACAGTGGGTAGTTGTGCCCAAATCGGAAAACACGTACACCTAAGTGGTGGTGTTGGAATCGGTGGTGTATTGGAACCGTTACAGGCGGCTCCGGTAATCATTGAAGACGGTGCTTTTATCGGCTCAAGATGTATCGTGGTAGAAGGTGTTCGCGTTGAAAAAGAAGCCGTACTAGGTGCCAATGTTTGTCTTACCGCCTCTACAAAAATCATCGATGTAACCGGCGATACGCCAGTCGAAATGAAAGGTATTGTTCCGGCGCGTTCGGTGGTGATTCCAGGTAGTTATACCAAAAAATTTGCAGCCGGTGAATACCAGGTGCCATGTGCGCTGATCATCGGAAAACGCAAGCCTTCAACCGATTTAAAAACGTCATTAAACGACGCTTTAAGAGAATACGACGTTGCCATCTAATTTAATGAGCGAAAGTCCAAAAATATCGGCTTTAGCCATCATCAGGAACGAGGAAGACAATATCCGGGCGTATCTCCGGAATATGGCTTTCGCGGACGAAATTATTGTAGTCGATTCGTATAGCAGTGATACCACACTGGATATTATCCGGAGTGAATTTCCACAGGTACGAATCGTACAACGCCCGTTTGACGATTTTTCCCGTCAGCGGAATTTTGCCATCGATTTGGCCACAAATGACTGGGTTACCTTTTTTGATGCCGACGAAAGGGTTACCGAAAATGGTATCCGGGAACTTCTGGAGCTCGTGGCTTCCCATCCGGAAGAAGTAGCTTTTTGGGTCAAACGCGCGTTTTATTATGCCGAAAAACCGATGTTTTATGGTGGACAAAATCAGGACAGAGCGATACGCCTGTTCCGAAAATCCAAATGCCGCTATTCCCATAAACTAGTACACGAACAACTTATTGTTGACGGTAAAACCGGAATTTTAAAGGAAATTATTCATCATTATTCGTTTAAAAATAAAGCCGATTTTCTAGGTAAACGGCTACAATATTCGCAATTACGGGCTCAGGAGTTGTATCAGAAAAATACAAAACCTACCGCTTTTCATTTTTATATAAAACCCGCCTTTCGTTTTTTTAAACATTATATAATCGAATTTGGATTCCTAAATGGATCACAAGGTGTATCTTTGGCAAAAATCATGTCACAACACGTCTATATGCGTTATGTGTATCTGCAACAACTACACCGGAATAAAAACCCGAATAACGAAAGCCTGACAATTGGTTATGAGGCGAAACGCGTTTTTCACAATCAGACCGGACTGGGTAATTACAGCCGGGATCTGGTTCGGATTATGAATCGTTTTTTTCCGGAAAACAACTATTTGCTGTACAATCCGAAACCCGCAAAGAAGCAACTTTTCACTTCGGATTCGGATACGATCATCGAAAAACGTCCGACCAGCTGGTTCAATCGGAAATTTTATAATATATGGCGCCAACGTACCATTATTTCCGATCTGAAAAAAGACGGTGTTCAATTATTCCACGGCCTTTCGGGCGAACTTCCTTCGGGATTACAAAAAGCCGGAATTAAAAGTACCGTAACGATTCACGATCTGATCTTTATGCGTTACCCGGAGTTTTATTCGTTCTTCGACCGGAAAATTCATTTTTATAAATTTAAAAAGGCTGCTCAAAGTGCCGATACGGTTATCGCGATCAGCGAACAAACCAAAAAAGATATTGTACAGTACCTGAAAATCCCGGAATCGAAAATCGAAGTGATTTACCAGGGATGCCAACAGGTATTTAAAGAAATCTATACCGATCAGGAAAAGAAAGCCGTTATCGAAAAATACAAGCTTCCGGAACAGTTTGTTTTAAATGTCGGTACGATTGAAACCCGTAAAAACGTACTGGCGGCGGTAAAAGCCATTCGGAATATCGATACGAAGCTTGTCATTATCGGAGGGGAAACGGCTTATACGCAAACGGTAAAAAATTATATCCGGGAACATCAAATGGACGACAAAGTTCTGTTTTTAAAAGGACTTAGCAGCCGCGAACTGGCGATGGTATACCAGTTGGCTACCGTTTTTATTTATCCGTCGTTGTTTGAAGGTTTCGGAATTCCGATTATTGAGGCCTTGTATTCCAAAACTCCGGTTATCACAACCAACTCCGGTGTTTTCCCGGAAGCCGGTGGCCCTGATAGTCTTTATGTCGATCCGAACGATACTGCCGACATACAGTCAAAAATTGAATTATTACTTCGTGATCCTAATTTAAGAGTCGAGATAACAGAAAAAGGTTATATGTTTGTACAGAAATTTAATGACGATGTTATCGCGAACAGGATTATGACCTTATATAAATCATTATAAACGAACATTCTTATTTTAAGATAGTATAACAAACCAAATAAATCCAACCTACATGAAAGTCGCCGGTTTTACCTTTATCCGCAATGCGGTACAAAACGATTACTCTATCGTAGAAGCAATTACGTCAATATTACCGATATGTGATGAATTTATAGTAGCTCATGGAAACTCAACCGACACCACTTTAGAT
Organism: Flavobacterium sp. WV_118_3; assembly: GCF_039778605.1. Taxonomy (NCBI): domain Bacteria; kingdom Pseudomonadati; phylum Bacteroidota; class Flavobacteriia; order Flavobacteriales; family Flavobacteriaceae; genus Flavobacterium; species Flavobacterium sp. WV_118_3. Next base: position 2,127,186 of record NZ_CP156060.1, read on the forward strand.
CTTATTAAAAGTATTGATTCCCCGAAAATCAAAATTATTGAGACCGTTTGGGACGATAGCGTACGCGAAGGCGGTCGCACTTTTGCATTGGAAACCAACAAAGCTTTTAAAGCCATTAGTCCGGATGTAGACTGGGCTTTTTATATTCAGGGAGACGAATGTGTCCATGAAAAATATCTGGAAACCATTCGTAAAGAAATGGAAGCCTCACTAAATGATCCATCCATCGAAGGCTTACTATTTAACTATATGCATTTTTACGGATCGTATGATTTTTATGCACATTCCCGCAGATGGTACCGTAGGGAAATCCGTATTGTCCGTAACCTTCCGGGTATGGAGTCGTATAAAGATGCGCAGGGTTTCCGCTTTAACGGTCGCAAACTGAAAGTAAAACACATTCCGGCATATATTTATCATTACGGATGGGTGAAAGCACCAAGTGGCTTAAAAACAAAGGTGAAAAACACCGGTCGTTTTTACAATAGCGACGACGAATGGATCGACCGGACCTATAATGAAGATTATGAATTTGACTACGGTAATGCCGAACGCTTACTGAAGTTTAAAGATACCCATCCTCAGGTTTTCCAGGGCCGGGTGAATCGTAGCAACTGGAAATTCTCTTTCGATCCAACCAAAATGGGTCGCAAAATGAATTTAAGGAGAAAATTCCTGGCTTTTATCGAAGATTTAACCGGTAAACGACTGTTCGAATACCGCAATTATGTAATTGTAAAAAGAAGCTAATCGTATATGACATTGCAATCCGGTTCAATTAAAATCAGCGGACTGATAATCACGTATAACGAAGAAAAAAATATACGGGAGGTCATCGAATGCCTGGACTTTGTAGATGAGATTATCGTCGTGGATTCGTATAGCACTGATAACACTGTGGCCATTGCCAAGACGTATCCGAACGTTAAGGTGGTACAAAATAAATTTGTCGATTTTACCACGCAACGAAATCTGGCACTGGAACTGGCCCGCTATAACTGGGTTCTATTTTTGGACGCCGACGAACGCATTACACCGCCATTGCGTGCCGAAATCATTGCAGAAGTTCAGAAACCGGAAACCAAAGATGCGTATTACTTTGTACGAAAATTTTATTTCGCCGGAAGAGCCATTCATTTCTCCGGTACACAAACGGATAAAAATTTCCGATTGTTTAAAAAAGATAAAGCGCATTATATCCCGGAAAAACTGGTTCACGAAACTCTAAAAGTCGACGGAACTATTGGAATACTTCAAAATAAGTTGCTCCATTATTCCTACGACAATTATGCCATTTATAAACAAAAAATGATTAGCTACGGGGTTTTAAAAGGAAAAGAACTGTTCCTTAAAGGCAAAAAGTACAGCGTTTTGACCCAGTACCTGAAAACCATTTTTAAGTTTATAAAAGCTTTCTTTTTCCGCCTCGGAATACTGGACGGAAAAGACGGATTCATTGTATCCTATTTACAAGCCTTGAGCGTATATCATACGTATAAATCATTAAAAGTGAACCAAAAACAAAATATTTAACTCGTTGTAACGGTTATAGTAATAACACATTCCCTTTAATTCGTATTTAAAAAATGAAGCAGAAGATTTGTTTGATCAGTTTCGACAACTGGCACTACGACAAATATATCATCAAATTGTTACAGCAAAAGAATATCGATGCGTATCATATCAATTTGGGAGGTTATAAACATGCCAGTTTAGCATCGCGAATCGTTAATGTGTTTTCCAAAATTTTCCTGGGTATTAATCTGAAAACCAAAAAGAAACAGGAACATATTATTTCCGAATTACAAAAAAACGGTCAACACGATATTATTCTGGTGATCAATCCCGATGTTATCGAATTGAAATACCACCAACTAATCAAACAATACACTAAAAAATATGTTGCGTATCTGTATGACAGTCTGCATCGTTGCCCGGTTGACCATCTTTTAAATGCAAATCTTTTTGACAAAGTTTTTTCCTTTGACGAACAGGATGCCAAAGCGCACAATTTTGTCAAAATGAATAATTATATCTACTTTGACAAAAAGGAAATCCCGACCGAAAAACCGAAATATAAAGTTACAACCATCTCTTCGTTTGACAAACGCTTTCCGATATACAATAAAATTGCCTATCAGTTGGAACAATTGAAAACGCCTTTTCATTTTATTTTTGTGAGCCGAAATATTGAATACAAAAAATTTAAATACAATTTCAAAGCCGAAGCCAATGCCAAAACCAACAGGCAATTACTATTTCAGTCGAAAAAAATACGGTTAAAACAATTGTTGAATTTGTATTCGGAAGCCGAAATTATTCTGGATATCGTTCAAAATAACCAAACCGGTCTTAGTTTCCGTGTATTTGAGGCTATGGGAATGCAGAAAAAACTGATCACCGATAATAAAACCGTGGTGAATTACCCGTTTTATAATCCGAATAACATCCTGATCATTGATCGCGAAAACCCTGTAATTGCACCCGAATTTTTAAATACGGAATATGAACCCGTTCCCGATGAAATTTACAATCAATATACATTAGACAATTGGGTCACTACTATTTTTGACCTAAAAAATCCTCCAAATGAATATCCTAATCCTAACCAGAGAATACAAAAGTAATAAACTCCCACCTTGCGGTGGAACCGGGATTTTTAATACACTACTGGCCAAAGAACTTGTAAAAAGAGGGCATCAGATCTATGTTTTTGGTGTAAACAAAACCAATATCGATTTTGACGACGAAGGTGTTCGTGTGCATTATACCAAAAACCTTTTTAAACGAAATTTTTTGTACGATCTGTTCCGATCCGTTACGCAGAAGTTCCCCTTTTTAATGTCGTATCATTTTAAAATACACGAAAAAGAAAAACGCGATATCAGTCGGCGACTTTTTGAATATATTGAAAAGAACAATCTGAATATCGATATGATCGAATGTCATGATTTTGAGGGCTTGAGTTTATTTTTAGGCAAAAAAATCCCATATGTAGTGCGTTGTCATGGTTCGTTTTCCGTTTTGGAAAAATATTTTGGCTACAAAGTAGAAGCCGGTCGTAAGCATTGCGAGCGCGAAGCGTTTAAAAAAGCCAAAAATGTGATCGCCATTTCTCGTTTTTCCGAACAGGTTAATCGGGAATTGTTTGGTGTTTCCAAATTTAAACTGATTTATAACGGTATCAATATACAGGAATTCCGACCGGATTCTAATCCATCTATAATTCCGTTTTCTATTTTCTATATCGGAAATGTTACCTTAGAAAAAGGAGCCGATACGGCTTTCCGCGTATTCACCCGTTTAGTAGAGAAATTTCCACTGGCTACCCTGCATTTTGTAGGTCGGGAAACACCTTATAAAGCGACTTTAGATAAGGAAATTCAGGCACAGCATTTAACCGACAAGGTGATTTTTCACGGTTATCAGTCTAAAGAGAATATCATTCGTTTACTCAACAGTGCTGCTGTTCTTATTTTTCCGTCCAAAGGAGAAACTTTGGGGCTGGCACTTTTAGAGGCAATGGCCTTGGCCAAACCTGTTGCTGCTTCGAATCTGGATCCTTTTAAAGAATTGATTACATCGGGCGAAAATGGCTATATCTGTGACACCGATGCTGATTTTGTAAACCGTATATCCGATATACTGACCGACACTACTTTGGCTGAAACCCTTTCCAAAAAGGCGCGAAAAACCGTTGTAGATCATTTCAGCGTCGAAAAAATGATGACTGAAACCTTAGATTATTATACGACAGTTACCCAAAACCATAACTAACTTTTGTGAATCGATTATTTATGAGCCAACCTATTTTATCTGTAATTATACCGGTATATAATGCCGAAAAATACCTTCAGGAAACAATTAACAGTATCCTGAACCAATCTTTTACTGATTATGAGTTGATAATTCTCAACGATAAATCGACCGATAACAGTAAAGCCATTATCGAAAAAAATGCGGCTGCCGATTCCCGTATCGTGTTTGTTGACAAAATAGAAAATATAGGACCGGCGCGGTTGCGAAATGAAGGTTTTGAAACGGCAAAAGGGGAATTTATAGCCTTGATGGATGCCGATGACATCGCCATGCCCGATCGTTTTTCCAAACAGCTCCAATTTCTAAAAGAAAATCCGGAAGTAGGTGTTTGCGGAACGTTTTACACCCTTTTTAAAATGGATGGCAAACGAAAACTAATAGCTCTTCCGACAGAGCATCTTGCGATCCGAACAGCTTTTCTTTTTTATGATCCAGTTGGGAATCCTACGATCATGCTTCGTAAGGCTGTTTTAAACGATTTTCGCTTTGATGACGATTTTGTGCCGATCGAAGACTATGAATTGTGGGATCGGATGAGTGCTCACACTCTAATGGCTAATATATCGGAATCGCTTCTTGATTACCGATGGCATGATACGAATATCAGTCAGACCAAAATTCATAATGTAAACCGCGCGCTCCGAAACCTCCGGTTAGCGCAATTACAACGTGATTTTGGTATTACTCCTGAAAACACCAATATTGAGGGCTATCTGAATGCGTTTAATTTTAAACGGGGATTATCGGCTCAGGAGGTCATCGCGACTATTGACGCCTCTCAGCAATTAATCGCCAAAAACCGCGAATCCCGTATTTTTGATCAAAAAATACTCGAAAAACAGATGAACCAGATTGTTGTTCGCACCCTTCGCAAATCGAAAGAGTTTAACAAACCACTGTTACAATACCTTCGAAATGAAGGTAAGCCGATATTCCGAAAGGTACGCTGGTTCGACCGTATTTTGATTACTTTAAAATCGATATTCTAAATCGGAAACCGATTCCTTTCTATTTTCAGAATTGAGTATTTCTTATTATAAAAAAGAGGAACAGAAGTTCCTCTTTTTAGTTGTATTTTATACCGAAATAGTTCATTTTGATATGACGTCGCCAGAATTTTATTCGCATTCCAAACGAAGCCTGTTTTAAAAACAGCTGTACCGCCAGATGGGGTTCTTTTGCATAGGCTTCCTTGTCTTTATACTGTTTTAACGCTTCGAAAGCCGAATCTTTTAGCAACGACTGGATTACTTCGCGCATGTTTGGAGTGTGCGACTGCGGCAATCTGTCGTAAATTTCTTTTACGTTCAGATAAGACGAATAACGTTGAAAAAAAGCCGGCTTTAACGAAAAAATCCCGCCCATATGCCAACGGTACACCCCGCCCTGGAAGTTCAGAAAAGCACCTTTTCCATTACAAAGTGCCAAACCATATAGGGTATTATCTTTGGAGTAGCGGAAGCTTTTATAATCCTGTGGTTTTACAGCCGACTTTAAAAAGACACATGTGAGTGTATAAGTACAATACGGTCGGAAAATTGTATCAAAATCGATGGTGTACACTTCCGGTAAGGTTTCTTTAAAATCGCTTGGAATCAATTCCTCTCCTTTTCTATTTAAAAAGTCCGTCCAGGTGATGACATAATCCGGATTGGCTTCCAGAAAATCGACTTGTTTTTGCAGTTTATACGGATCAATCCAATAATCGTCTCCTTCACAGAGCGCTATGTATTTTCCTTTCGCTTTTGGAAAAGTAATATCGCCCCAAATATCCACATCGGGATTGGAATATTGGTTTTCGGTTTGATAAATTGGTTTGATCAGTAATGGATAACGGCTTTCAAATTCTTTTAATATTGCCGGCGTTCCATCTGGAGAAGCATCTTCATGCACAATAATTTCAAACGGAAAATTGGTTTTCTGACTTAAAAATCCTTCCAGCGCATCGCTTAAATACGCTTCATGCTTAAAGGTATCACATAAAATACTGACTAAGGGCTTGTGAATATCCTGTCCGCTCCAATCGGCCAGTATTTCTTCCTGACTTCTGCAATGCTTCATCTATAATTCTGTTACGATCCGGCCGATCCGGATCTGATTGATATCTTATTCCGTTTGGGTACGTTTAGATTGCTTAACTTTTTATATTTTTACTGCACAAATGTAACCATTAAGTTCGTTTATCTATACAAATAAAATTTACAAACCCATATTAATGATAACAGTAACCAAAACCTTTTTTCCGGATTTAAAAGAATACGAAAAGCAACTTGAACGGATATGGGAAAACAAATGGCTTACTAACCGGGGAGAACTGGTACTGGAATTGGAACAGAAATTAACCGATTATCTGAAAAGCAATTCCATGATCATCACCAATAACGGAACTGTACCACTACAAATTGCTCTTAAAATTCTAGGCAAACAAGGGGAAATTATTACCACTCCGTTTTCGTATGTAGCGACGACGTCTTCTATTATATGGGAAAACTGCACACCTGTTTTTGTAGACATTCATCCGGAATATCTCACTATTGATGAAACCAAAATCGAAGCGGCGATAACTTCAAAAACGACCGCAATTCTGGCTACGCATGTCTTTGGTAACCCTTGTGAAGTCGAAGCGATTGAAGCCATTGCTACAAAATATGGCTTAAAGGTGATCTATGATGCCGCTCATGCTTTTGGCGTAACCTATAAAGGGAAATCCTTGTTTAATTATGGCGATGTGAGTACCTGTAGTTTTCATGCAACCAAGCTTTTCCATACCGGTGAAGGTGGTGCACTGTTTTGTAAAGATAAAACGCTGTTTCATAAACTATTCTATAGTCATAACTTCGGACATAACGGTCCGCTGGAATTTCACGGACTGGGAATTAATGCGAAGATATCCGAACTTCAGGCCGCTATGGGACTGGCTGTTTTACCACATATGGAAACCATTTTGTCCGAACGAAAAAAAGTAGTTGATTTCTACAACCAACATCTGGATTTCGATTCGTTACAAACAATGATCATCCGACCGGAAACAGATTGGAATTACAGCTATTATCCAATTATAGTACCATCGGAAACGATACTCTTACAAGTTCAAAAAGCTTTAAACGACCACAATATTATCCCGAGAAGGTATTTTTACCCTTCGTTAAATACCATCGGATATGTAAACCAACCGGATCAGTCCATGCCGGTGTCGGAATCGGTTTCCCAACGGGTACTTTCGTTACCGCTTTATGTTGGACTGACCACGGAAGAATTACAAAAAATAACCACCTTAATTAATCAAAACGCATGCTAATCGTTGGAGCTAAAGGATTTGCCAAAGAAGTTTTAGAGGTATTGCATCAGGACAATCAAACCGAAAATCTGGTTTTTTACGATGATGTCAATACTGATATTCCAGCCGTATTATACGATCGTTTCCCGGTTCTTACAAACCTTGACGATGCTGCGGCCTACTTTATGCATACCGATAATCGGTTTACCATTGGTATCGGCAATCCGGTTTTGCGAAAACGGCTGTATGAAAAATTTAAAGCTATTGGAGGTGTCTTTACTGCTACCATAAGCCCAAAAGCCGTTATCGGTAGTTTTGGGAATCAAATTGGCCCCGGATGTAATATCATGACCGGGACCATCCTTACAAATGATATTATTGTCCAAAAAGGGACACTTATTAACCTTAATTGTACCATCGGTCACGATTGCCATATTGGAGAATTTTCGGAAATTTCACCAGGTGTAAATATTTCTGGTAATTGTAAAATCGGTGCGTATAGTAACATCGGAACCAATGCGACAATACTTCCAAAAATTACAATCGGAAAAAATGTTGTCATTGCTGCAGGTGCTGTCGTTACAAAAGATTTACCGGACAATTGTATGGCTGCCGGTGTTCCTGCGGTTATCAAAAAAGAATTACCTGAAATAACATTCTAAACCCGCCCCAAACAATTTGACAATCGACTATTAATCGATTAAACGCTGCGTTTATAATTCGGCTATGGCTCTTATTGTCCTAATTAAAGCAATAAAATAGATCTTAAAACGATTCCGGAAAAGGATATTCTCCACTCCGGCCAGACTTTTATTGTACCTGCTAAAGCATAATAATAACCACTAAAATTCATGTCAATGAAGAAAAGGATGTTATATATTGCTCCGGATCATTATGACTTTTACAAAGTTGTCTTAAATGGCTTTCAGGATTTTACCAATTATACCCTTATCATGGTTTTATCCAACGGATATCCATATTACTATAGAAATCTGGGGGAACGGTGCCTGAATTTCGTTTTGAAACGATGTTTTAACATGAATATCAAAACAATACCTTCTCAAAATGTTATCCTCCAAAAAATAAATCAATATGCTACTTACGATATCGTGTATGCTAACCGCCACGATATGCGCTCCCCTAAACTATTAACGCTTATCACAAACAAAGCAAGACTTTCCATTGTGCATTATTGGGATAGTCTTACCAAAATAAAAGGACAGAAAGAGACTATTCCTTATTTTGATAGTCATTATAGTTTCGATAAAAATGACCGTGTCCCATATGGATTACACTTTACTACAAATTTCTATTTTATTGATAATTTTTCCCAAAAACCAAAATACGAAGTCCTTTTCCCGGGTACATATGATCATCGCTTTCCGAAAATAAAACAAATCATTCAACAATTAAGCAACCAGGGAATAAATGTAAATGCACTATTATTTCCCAAAGACAAAAACATTCGTAAACAATATGCTTCCACAAACACTTCGTTTCCGGATAAAATCACCCCTTTCCCGGAAATTGTAGCCTATAGCGGCAATACTCCAATTATCCTTGATATACACCATCCCAATCAATCCGGTTTATCTTTTCGTCCATTTGAAGCAATTGGTCTAAAGAAGAAATTAATTACTACCAATCCGGATATCCAAACCTATGACTTTTACGATCCTAATAATATTTTTATCTGGACCGATACCACCTTATCTGTTCCGGATTCTTTTTTCTCCACTCCGTATACCGAAATCCCCTTAACAATACAGCAAAAATACACACTCGAAAATTGGGTTCATTCCGTACTAACTATAAAAAGCAATTCATTATGAGACAGCAAAAAATTTATTTTATTTGTCCTGATACCAAAGCTCCAATTGGAGGTATTAAACAACTATACCGGCAGGTTGATATCTTAAACAGAAACGGATTTAACGCATCCATCCTCCATAAGAAAAAACGGTTTCGACATAAGTGGTTTGAGAATAAAACGCGAATAGAATATAACTTCCCTTTATTTTGCTTGATCAAACAAACTATCCGATCCGGTAGTAAATCATCTTTTCTAAAAAGAGTTTTTACCAAAATTAATTGGGGTATACAAAGTCTTATGGCTTCTAAACTCGATACGAACGCCATATATGTTTTTCCTGAATTCCTTAGTCTGAGTTTCTTAAAAATTAAAAAAGATACCCTAAAAGTAATTTTCAATCAGAACTGCTACTATTCTTTTTTCTATAATTCCATTGAAGAACATTCTGATGAAAAACAGTATGCCGATAAAAATATCATTGCCACGATAGTCGTTTCCGAAGATTCTAAAAATTATTTATCCTTTGCCATTCCCAATATAAAACTCTATCGGATACGAATAGGTATTGATCAAAACACGTTTTATTATCAACCCCGGAAAAAGAAACAGATTGCTTTTATGCCTCGTAAAATGAAAGAGGACATTATACAGATTTTCAATATTCTAAAATATCGAAATAGTTTGCAGGACTGGTTACTGGTAAGTATTGATAATAAAACAGAACAGGAAGTGGCTCAGATTCTGAGGGAAAGCCATATTTTCCTGAGTTTTAACCATATCGAAGGGTTTGGCCTTCCTCCTGCCGAAGCTATGGCTTGTGGCTGTATCGTTATCGGGTATACAGGACGGGCCGGTGAAGAATATTTTAATCCCGATTTTTCCTACCCTATCCCAGATGGAGACATTATTAATTTTGTCCATAAAATTGAAGAAGTTCTCATGTTCTTTGAAAAAGATCCTATTACTTTCCTTGAAAAACAAATCAATGCGTCACAAGCCATTCTGAATGAATACAGCCTTGAAAACGAAGAGCAGGATATTGTTACCACCTGGAACCAGATTTTAGACCTTCAGAAATCCTACACCACAAAATCCGAACAGCAATCTGTTCCCGCAACTGATTTTCATTCCATTTAACACCATAAAAAATGACAAATAACTATGATATTTTAATTGTAGGTTCCGGACTTTTTGGAGCCGTTTTTGCTCACGAAGCTACTAAAATAGGTAAAAAATGCCTCGTTATTGACAAAAGGTCACATCAGGGCGGTAATGTATATTGTGAAAAAATAGAAGATATTACGATACACAAATATGGTGCTCATATTTTTCATACAGATGATAAGTTTATTTGGGATTATGTAAATCAGTTTACCACCTTTAACCATTTCATTAATAGTCCCGTAACCATTGCAAAAGGGAAGCTTTACAACCTACCTTTTAATATGAACACGTTTTACCAGCTATGGGGTGCCATAACACCAGAAGAAGCCCGGGCAAAAATTAATATTCAGATTGATCGGTTTGGCGTTACTGATCCGTCCAATCTGGAAGAACAAGCACTTTCCCTGGTGGGCAAAGATATTTATGAAACTTTAATCAAGGAATATACCGAAAAACAATGGGGACGTAAAGCGAAGGAATTACCTCCATTCATCATTAAAAGACTCCCGATACGGTATACTTTCAACAACAATTATTTTAATGATACTTATCAGGGCATACCGGTTGGGGGCTATAATAAAATTATAGACGGATTACTGGAAGGAAGCGAAGTTCGCCTAAATACTGATTTTTTTGACGATCGCTCTTATTTTGAATCGTTAGCCGATACCATTGTGTTTACCGGAAAAATCGATGAATATTTCGACTATCAATTCGGTGAACTCGAATATCGCTCGTTACGATTTGAAAACGAAATCATCAATAGTACCAATTTTCAGGGTAATGCTGTTGTCAATTATAATGATGCAACCGTTCCTTTTACCCGTATCATTGAACACAAGCATTTCGAATTTGGCAGACAGCCACAAACAGTCATCACCAAAGAATACCCGGAATCCTGGTGTTCAAAAAAAGAAGCTTTTTACCCTGTTAATGATAAAAAGAATCAGGCGATTTATAAAAAATATTGCCTGATGGCTAAAGAATCCAAAGTTATTTTCGGTGGCAGGCTTGCCGAATATAAATACTACGATATGCACCAGATCATCGCTTCCGCTATTAGAAAATTTAAAACCGAATATTGTGAAACTAAATAAAAACACAACAACACTATATCTGATAGCCCCGGCAAATTTTGCTTCGGGCGAACCATTTGTAATACATCGGCTGGCATCTCGACTAACTGCCATGGGATTCAATGCCAAAATGATCTATATCGGACAACAAGCATCCACAGATCCTGTACATGATTTTTACAAGCACTTTAAAATCCCGTATACGGATCAAATAACAGATGCTCCGGAAAATATCGCCATCTTTCCCGAAATCTATTCCGGCATGATGTATCAATATAAAAAAATCCATAAGGTAATCTGGTGGCTAAGTGTCGATTTCTTTTTGGCTGCCACTAGGCCAAAACCCTTTTCCTTAGGACGCTTTTTGGGATTAAAACCAACGGTGTGCCATTATGATTTTAAAAAGGAACCCTTGCTTTCCCATTGGGTACAATCGCATTATGCCCGGCATTTTCTGGAATCGAAAAGCGTCACTGACATTTATAATTTATCCGATTATCTTGACGCTATTTTTATCAATAAATTAAAAGAAAGATCTTTTACCAACCAGAATAAAAAAAACAGGATTGTATACAATCCCAAAAAAGGATTTAATGATACGCTGGAGTTGATCCGAAAAGCACCTTATATCGATTGGGTTCCGATAGAAAACATCACTCCGTCGCAGGTGCGACAATTGTTACTTAGTGCCAAAATTTATATCGACTTTGGAAATCATCCCGGTAAAGACCGTATTCCAAGAGAAGCTGCAATGTGTGGCTGTATTATAGTTACAAACAGAAAAGGAAGTGCTAACTTTGCAGAAGATATTCCGATACCGGACAAATTTAAAATAGATTTTATACCGGGTAAAGAACGCGATGTTATTGACTTGTTAGAAAATTGTTTTACAGCATATGAAAAAGAAGTCCGCCATTTCGATAGCTATCGCAAAAAAATTGAACAGGAAGAAGCTGTTTTTAACGACGATTTATCTAAAATAATGTCTGCTTTTTTTGATTAAGTTGCTAGTATTGTTTTGAATCGCTTCCTGTAACTATTTATAAAAACAGTCTAAACAAATATAAAATGATTGCAGAAGAAATTCATAAAGCATACGAAGTGATCAAAAACGGAGGAATCATTCTATACCCAACCGATACCGTTTGGGGAATCGGTTGTGATGCGACCAATCCGGAAGCCGTAAAAAAAATATACGCGCTAAAGCAACGGGAAGAAAGTAAAAGCATGATCGTTCTGATGAACGGGGACCGTATGGTATACAATGTTTTTAAAGATATTCCCGAAGTAGCCTGGCAAATCCTCGATTTATCCGAAAAACCAACCACACTAATCCTGGATAATCCGCGAAATGTCGCACCAAATATTATCGGTCAGGATAATACGTTAGGGATGCGAATCGTTAAAGAACCTTTCTGTTTTAAACTAATGGAACGGATGAAAGTTCCGCTGGTTTCCACTTCGGCAAACATCAGTGGCGAACCTACTCCAAAATCGTTTAAAGAAATAAGCCCCGCAATTTTGCAAGGCGTCGACTATGTTGTAAATTTGCACCACGATAAAATTGGCGGTAAACCGTCGACTATCATAAAACTGTCTGGGAACAGTGAGGTAAAAATTATACGAAAATAAACAGCTTAGCCCTGCAAACCGGAGCGACCATTAATGAAAAAACAAACTTCATATAAAGAGGCATTACAGTCCAAAATTTTTGAAATTATATCCCGTGCGGCCAAAGAGCTACAGGTCGATTCCTATGTTATTGGCGGCTTTGTAAGGGATTTGATTCTGGAACGCAATCATAAAAAAGACATCGACATCGTGGCCGTTGGCAGTGGTATCGAATTGGCTTTAAAAGTGTCGGAACTGATCCCACACAATCCGAAAGTGCAGGTCTTTAAAAATTACGGTACCGCCATGCTTCGCTATGAGGATATGGATATCGAATTTGTAGGTGCCCGCAAAGAATCCTATCATTTCGACAGCCGGAATCCGGTTGTGGAAAATGGTACGCTGGAAGACGATCAAAACCGTCGCGATTTTACAATCAACGCTTTGGCGCTTTCCCTAAACCAAGCCAACTACGGCGAACTGGTGGATCCTTTTGACGGATTGACCGATATGGAAAATAAAAGTATCAAAACGCCTTTGGATCCGGATATTACCTATTCCGATGATCCGTTGCGCATGATGCGTGCCATCCGTTTTGCATCCCAACTCAATTTTACTATCGAAGCGGAATCACTCCATTCCATTTCCCGGAATAAAGATCGGATTGGCATTATTTCCGGAGAACGTATCGTCGAAGAATTAAACAAAATTCTATTGTCCGACAAACCTTCTGTTGGCTTTCTGTTGCTATACCAAACCGGCTTACTGGATATTATTTTACCGGAACTGACCGCTTTAAATCAGGTGGAAGAAATAGAAGGCCATACCCATAAAAACAACTTTTATCATACCCTGGAAGTGGTCGACAATATTTGTCCGAATACAGACGATGTATGGTTACGCTGGTCGGCTTTGCTACACGATATTGGTAAAGCGCCGACAAAACGTTATAATAAAAAACAGGGATGGACCTTCCACGGACATGAATTTTTAGGTGGTAAAATGGTAAAACGCATCTTCGAGCGTTTGCATATGCCGTTAAATCACAAAATGAAATTTGTACAGAAAATGGTGATGATGAGTTCCCGACCAATCGTACTGGCTCAGGATATTGTGACCGATTCGGCCGTGCGTCGTTTGGTTTTTGATGCCGGTGAGGATGTCGAAAATCTGATGACCTTGTGTGAAGCCGATATCACAACTAAAAATCCGTCGAAATTCCGAAAATATCATAATAATTTTAAACTCGTCCGCCAGAAAATTGTCGAAGTGGAAGAACGCGACCATGTTCGAAACTTTCAACCGCCTATTACCGGAGAAGAGATCATGGCGATTTTTGATCTGAAACCTTCCCGCGAAATCGGTCTTTTAAAAGAAGCCATCAAAGAAGCCATACTCGAAGGAGAAATCCCGAACGAATACCAGCCGGCTTATGATTTTATGATGGAAAAAGCGGCAAAACTAGGATTAAAAAAGGCAACCGAATAACCTTCTGGTTCAAACTTAAAAGCTTACAAAAATGAAAAAACATTTCACCACCATCGCAAAAACAGCTTTAGTATTAGTCTATTTGGTAATTGTAGCCGGAGCGCTGGTTCGTATGACCGGTTCCGGAATGGGTTGTCCCGATTGGCCGAAATGTTTTGGATATTATATTCCTCCAACCGATATCAAGGAACTGACCTGGAGTGAAAACCACGCGTTTAAAAAAGGCCAGGTGATCATTAAAGACAAAAGTCTGCTGGTAGCCAAAGATGATTTTACCACCGGAGCGGAATTTGACGCTTCCCATTGGAAAAAATACACCAAGCACGATTATGCGATCTTTAATGCTTCACATACCTGGACCGAGTATGGCAACCGACTGGTAGGTGCTTTGGCCGGTCTGGCTTGTTTTATTATGGCCATTGCGTCTTTTTCACTGTGGAAACAAAGTAAAAAAATCACCCTATTGTCCTGGCTGGTTGTTTTTATGATGGGATTCCAGGCATGGTTGGGCGCAACGGTTGTGTATTCGGTATTAAACCCGGTAAAAATCACCGTTCATATGGTAATGGCTCTGGTAATCGTTGCCGTTATCTTATATATTATCCGACTGGCCAAACCGGTTTCGTCGGATAAAATTGCGAATCCTATGTTTTTGACTATCCTTTGGGTTTCACTTGGCTTAACACTAATTCAGGTGGTTTTAGGAACTCAGGTACGTCAGTTTGTAGACGAACAGGTAAAATCCGGAATCGGAAATGAAACCCTTTGGTTAAGCAAACCCGAAGTGAGTTTTTACTTTCACCGTACGTTTTCCGTAGTGGTATTTTTATCGAGTCTGTTTCTGTATTTACGCAACAAACGACTTGGTTTGGGCTTTTCAAAAATCAACTGGGTGATGCTTCTATTAGCATTGGAAATCGCCTCCGGAATTGCCATGTATTACCTGCATTTTCCTTTCGGAAGTCAGACGATTCATTTGGTCCTTGCCTCGATTTTATTCGGAGTGCAGTTTTATATGATTCTGGAAGCCCGAAAAAATAAAACGGTATAAAAAATGGATCCTAACCGATCCATTCTTTAAAATCACTAACCCTTTCGCGGCTTACAATTACCTCATCGCCTTTATAGGTTGGCAAAACCACTTTTAGTCTGGAATTGCTATAGAGTACGATTTCCTTTATCGCGCGCATCGGAATGATAAATTTACGACTCACGCGATAGAAATCTTTTGGGTCCAATTCGGTTTCCAGTAACTCCAGTGTCTGATCCAGTAAATAATCCCGATTATCAGTCGTATGAACATAGGTTCCTTTGTTTTCGCTATAAAAACATTCGATTTCCTCTATCGGAATTACTTTTAACTGCTGACCGATTTTTACCGTAAAGCGCTTTTTATACGATTTATCCACCGGATTCACCAGCATTCGTTTGATCGTTTCAAAATCCAGTGACAATTGTTGCGGTTCCGGATTGCGTTGTCGGTATTTGTTTAATGCCACTTCCAGATCGTCTTCGTCTATCGGTTTTAACAGATAGTCAATACTGTTTAATTTAAAGGCTTTTAACGCATATTCGTCGTAGGCCGTCGTAAAAATAACCGCGCTTTTGATATCGATCTGTTCAAAGATTTCGAAAGAAAGTCCGTCGGAAAGCTGGATATCGAGAAAGATAAGATCCGGATGCGGATTGGCTTGAAACCATTGTAAAGATTCTTCTACCGAATGCAACATGGTATGGACGTTTAATCCCAGTTTTTCAACTTTTCGCTGTAATAATCGCGCTGCCGGTTTTTCGTCTTCTATAATTATAATATTCATCGTACTCGTATTCCTATTTTGTGATTATTCCCATTTTTCATTTTTCTCTTTTTCCATAAATTCTTTGATTTTACGGGCTTCCCAATCGCGTCCAAAGAAAAAATCGTACCCAAAAACCCGTAATCCGTGTGCAAGCAATCCGACTCCCCAACATATTGCGGTAAAGAAGTTTTTAAACTGAAAATAACTTTCCCCTACTTTTAAATCCCGAAAGTTTAAAAATACGATAAACAAATTGATCAATATGTATAGCATCAGGTGCGTATAGAATCCTTTGATTCGTTTTACCCTTTTGGCAGCTTCTTCATAACGACTATCGCTACTATATTGCTCTTCCCATGATTTGTATTTGCGGCGCATCTTAGTTCCAGTTTTGTTTGTGTTTTTGTTTTTCTTCTTCCTCTAAAAATTCTTTCATTTTACGGGCTTCCCAGTCACGCCCCAAAAAGGGCATATAGTTGAAAACTTTCATCCCGTGGAAAACCACTCCAATTCCCCATCCGATCATCGGATAAAAAAACCATAAATGCTCCGGGGACGTTAGCAGGTTGATTGCTAATAATGTGATATTTACAGCGATATAGGCGGTAAGGTTTCCGTAAAAACCTTTGATTTCTTCCACTCTTTTACGAGCTTGCTGATAGCGTTCCTGTTCGTTATAATTAGGTTCCATGAATATTCTTTTACATTATTTCCAGTTCTTTTTACTGTCGGTATCCTGTTTTTCCATCAGTTCCCGGATCTTGCGTTCTTCCCAGCTGGCGCCATATCCCAATACGCTAAATCCGTGTATAAAAAGCCCCATACCCCATCCCAACATCGGAAACCAAAACCACTGGAATCCCGGTGAAAAATAAAGATTGATAAATATGAGGGATGGAATTACCACACAATAGGATGTCAGGTTGCCATAAAAACCTTTTAAGGCTTCAACTTTCTTTTTGGCCCGATAATAAGCCGTATCGTCATGTTGCTCATACGTTTCCATAATACCAATTTGTTTGGTTAACATCGGTAGTTGTACCGTGAATGTTTTTTCAGTTTGTTCTATTTTTACCTTACGTTCCGTGAGAATCGCATAACGGTCGATGATGTTTTGTAAACCTACCCCTTGCCGGTCTTTTAAAACTTCTTTTTTTTGCAGATCGTTTTGTACTACGAGGTAGCCGTTTTGTTCGAATATCCGAATGTGTAATGGTTTTTGTTCGCTAACGATATTGTGTTTTATCGTGTTTTCCAATAATAACTGTAAGGATAACGGAACCACTTTTGCCTCCGGATTTGCTAATTTTTCAGGGTGTTCGTAGAAAATACTGTTTTCAAAACGCATTTTTAATAAGTTCATATACGTCTTGGCAAAGGCCAGTTCTTCTTCCACACTAACCAATTCCTTATCTTTTTGTTCCAGCACATAGCGGTATATTTTCGATAAAGAAGACGTAAAACGTTGTGCATTATCCGGGTTTTCTTCGATTAACGAACTCAGTACATTCAGACTGTTAAACAAAAAATGCGGGTCAATCTGGTTTTTTAAACTTTCAAATTTTGCCGAAGCCGTTCCGGCGATAATCTTTTGTTGTTTGAATCGGTTTTCCTGATAGGCTCTATAAAAATAGACCATATGGAGGATCAGCGTGATGATAAAGGTGATGATAATCGCTGTCAGGTAATTTCCCGGACTTTCTTTTGCTAAAAACGCTCGAAATGTTAGTCCGTTAAATTGTATTTCTTCAAAAGCCCGTAACAAAAAAATTACCGCTATAGAAACCACAAAGGAGCTTAAAAAACCTATAATTACCCTTTTCAAAGCAAAACGATCTTGTGTAAATATCCGGTCCAGCACCACGAAAACAGCCATATTTGCCATATATAATGCTACCGTATAGAGCATTGTAAACTCAACATTTAGCCAGAAAGCATCGTTAATCGGTACCGGGTTTCCATTCATCCATCGAAGCAAAAGCAATACACCAATGATGGCCGTTCCAATACCTATGGCTCGTAAAAAATGTCTCAGGTAAAAGTTCATTTTATTTTCTGTTTATTCGTGGCTATTCCGCCGGTTTGTTTTTTATTTTGTGTTGCAGTTTTGCAGCACTTCCTGCGCTCTGTCCAATCCCCAGTTCGGATGAAAAGGCGATTCTGGTTTAAAAGTAGCAAAAAGTTCAATTGATTTCGCAACTTGCCCACACATTGGTTTGGTGTCTTTTCCGAAAAATTTGGCGCCACCTATTTCAAATTCGGCTTTCGAAAATACAACTCTCGGGTTATTCGGTGCCAAAGCCAGTGCTTTATAATATTGTTCCATCGTTTTCCCGCTATATTTCATTCCGTTCGATTGCGGATCGTATACAATCCAAGCGGTGTAAATCATTGCCTGCATGACCATTAATTCCGGATTATTCGGACTGATGGTGCTGGCGTCGTTTTCGGCCTGTTGTGCTTTTTCCAATAAAGCCGAAACCTTGTCGCGATTGGCTGGAACAAAAGCTTCTGTTGTATTGACCAATGCTACGTAGTAGTTCGGTAGCCAGTTGTCTTTTTCCACTAATGCGATACGTTCAAAAAGGGCCTTTGCTTCGGTTGTTTTCCCTTCACTCCACAAACCAAGGGCCTTTTTCATTCCTTGTTCGTATTGCGTTTGTGAAAATGTGATAGTGCTGATCAAAAGTGTTAGCGCGATGATAATTTTTTTCATGATTTCTATTTTTTTAAATGGATTAATGATTTTGTATTGTGATGATTGAAACTTTATTATTTACAGGTCAAAGGTAGTATGGGGGCTTCTACTTTAAAATTAATCCTGACCCAACTGTCATTTTTCAGGGATGAATTGTTAGAGGTTTTCCAATTGGTTGGATTTCTTATCCTGACTGATGGTCCAGAAGAAACCGATAAAGAAAAACCGGTCGGCAGCCTGTCCTATCGCCTGGCGCTGAAATTGTCCGCCTACATCAGGTGAATTGGCATATTGGTAACCAAAAACGTTGTCTTTTCCCATTACATTTGAAACCGATAGGTATAGTATTTTTTGTGGTGACATCAGGTAGGCCCAACTCAGACTCAAACTGTTATAGCTCGTCGTTTTTCCATTCATAAAAGTCATTTCATTCGGATTGTTATACGGACGTCCGGTGGCAAAGCTGTTCGTCACACTCAACTGCGAACGCAAATCGTTGATCCAGTATTTTCCCACTACCGAAAGCGTATGGTTCGCTACAAAATTGGGCGTTACTTTATCCGGATAGTTTTTATAATCCCTTTTACTGTCGATATACGAGTAGGACAACCAATATTCCAGATTTTTAACCGTTTTATTATCCCTCCAGAAAAGATCAAATCCTTTGGCATATCCGCTTCCGTTGTTGGTATAAATACTGTTGTATTGCGGCAAATCGGTGTTGTATTTTACCAGATTGCTATAATCCTTATAATACAATTCGGCACGTAGTGTTCTTCCGTTCGGGTTATAGGTGTAATTCAGTATATAATGTGCTGTTTTTTCCGGTTCGAACGCCGAAGTGTATTTCAGGTAATCCTGTTTTGGCAACTGATTAAAATCGCCATACGCAAGTGACAATTGCCCGTTTTTATTGGTTCTGTAAGCCAGAGAAGCTCGCGGTTCCAATACCGATGTTCCTAATAAATCGCTGTGCATCCCGCGAAGTCCGGCTTTTACGGCAAAGTCTGATGTTAGTACAATATCCGTTTCAGCATATAAAGCTCCGATTCCACTGCTATAACCTGTTTTGAATTCATTTGACGGCTGGCGGTAACTTCCATCGAAATCCGTTGTAAAATAATCCCCTCCGAAAATCATTCTTACTTTATTCGAAAACTTTTTACCCAGTTTTAGTTTTAGGTGTGCGGCATTTTCCTGATCTTTTACCGCATTACTATCCAAATCTGTTTTGGTCAGACTATAACCATAACCTATTCCGGTTTGTATCGTCCAGTTGGCGCCAAAATTTCCTTTATAAGATGCATTCAGATACAGATTATTATTTTGAATGGCTACACGAATCGGGTCTTCATAATTGATATCTTTTTGATTGAGTTCAAAATTGGCATAATCATAAGCCGTATAAAATTTAAACAACCCGTTTTTAAACTGACGACGGAAAACCATTTCCCCCGACATGGACTGATACGGTTTGATCCAGTCTACATTTTGTTGGATCGCCTTTTGATACGGCTCCAGATTGATATAGCTTGTATTAAAACTAAAAGATCCTTTCCCCCATTTTTGCGTATTCCCTACACCCAAACCAACTGTCATCAGGGATATATCTGTTTTTTCCTGATCCGGTTCATCAATCGTATTCAATAACAACACACTGGATAAAGCATCGCCAAATTCCGCCGAATAGCCTCCGGTTGTAAAAGACATTCCACTAAACAAGAAAGGTGAAAAACGTCCCCGGGTTGGCAGATTATTGGCTGAAGCGCCATAAGGCTGTGCGACCCGGATACCGTCAATATAGGTTTGGGTTTCATCCGATTCCCCACCGCGAACAAACAAACGACCGCTCTCTCCTACAATCTGCGCGCCCGGAAGGGTTTGCAAGGCTCCGATTATATTACCGGGCGAACCGGCCGTAGTGACAATATCCAGTGGTTTTAAAACCGATGCTTTTGAATTGCCTCCAGCTTGAAACGATCCCACGGAAATCACCACATCATTTAAAGCATTCGCACTGGATTTTACGGTAAACGAACGGGATTTGTAAGTCTCTATTACGATGGTTTCCCGAATGGTTTCCAACAACAACGAGCTGATCACCAAAACCTGACTTCCTTTCGCATCGGTTTCAAATGAGAAGGTACCGTCGGCTGCAGATGGCGCTCCGTCATAGGTTCCTTCTATAAACACATTCACCCCCTCCTGCGGTTTCCCTTTTTGATCAACCAGTTTTCCGGAAATTTTTGTTTGCGCCTGAAATACCAGACAACATAAAAGACTACAAATTGTAAGTATCGTTTTCATCATTTCTTGTTTTTTAGTGCTTCAAAATTGCAACAGTTGGTTTTCATTTAATAAAAAAGGATACCGAACTGTAGTTTTCTTAGGATGAATTGTAAATTTTTTAAAAGCGTGCTTTTCTTTTGTCGCAAAATGGCGTAAATTAGCAGGAATCCAAGTTATTATCGTATGAATATTGAAGAACTACAAATCCTTTGTTCCTCTTTTCCGGGTGTAACGGAGGACATCAAATGGGGAAATGATCTGTGTTTTCTGATCGCCAATAAAATGTTTTGTGTAATCGGTCTTGATAGCACACCGCTAACGGTTTCGTTTAAAACGACCGAAGAAGATTTTGATCAATTAACCACACGACTGCATATAAAACCGGCTCCGTATATGGCCCGGTATAAATGGGTATTGGTAGAAGACAGTTCCGTACTAACATCTAAAGAGTGGGAACACTATATCGCGCAGTCCTATCGACTGATCAAAGGAAAACTGTCAGCAAAAGTTCAGGCTTCCCTATAGTAATCCAAAAAACAAAACCATGAAAATACCCGACCAATACCTACCGGTCATGCCGTATATCATTACCGACCAGGCCGAGTCTTTTCTCGATTTTACCAAAAAAGTACTGGGCGCCCGGGAGCAGCTTATCGTTCCCGGTGAAGGCAACCGAACGATTATGCATGGCGAAATTCGGATTGGAGATGCGGTAATCATGTTTGCCCAGAAACCGGACAATTATGATACCCGTTCCTGTGGTATGTTTGTTTATGTCGAAAATGTAGACACCGTTTATCAAAATGCACTCCAACAACATGCTGTTTCCCTGATGCAACCTATTGCTATACGGCTGGTTTTGAAGATCCTTTTGGTAACCAGTGGTGGATCGTTACACCGTAATTTTAACGTTTTTATACCGTTTTTTAGCATTTCAATGGTTATTTTTGCGTATCAAATTTTGCATTCATAGCTCCCCGAAATGAAAAAAACAACCCGGATCAAAAAGAACCATCGTCTGATTGTTCTTCAAAAGTTGATCATCACATCTGCCGTTATCGGTTTTTTAAGTGCCTTACTTGGCAATACGCTCAAAAAAATAACGGAACATTACGAAGCTATTTTCTTTACACTGGCGCAACAACACTGGCTGTTGTATTTATTGTTCCCGATCTTGGGTTTTTCGATCATTTATTTTTTAAGGCAGACACTATTCCGCAAAAAGGAAAACAAAGGCATCAAGGAAATTTACGAGAGTACCGAATCCAAAAACAAAAACCTGCCGGCCTATAAAGTGAGTTCGCATTTCCTGAATGGACTGATCACGGTTATTTTTGGAGGATCAACCGGGATTGAGGTTTCTACCGTAGTGGCTTCGGCGGCTATCGGGTCGGTGGTTCAGCAAAAGGAAAATCTGTTTAAACGTTATAAAACACAACTCATTTGCGCCGGAATTGCTTCCGGAATCACCGCGCTTTTTGGTAGTCCGTTTGCCGGACTGATTTTCGCCTATGAGGTGATTTCCCGAAAATGGTCCCGATCGTTTTTACTGACCAATGGCGTTGCAGTAGCCGTCGCTTTTGCCTTTACGTATTTTGTAGACAATCAGCCCCTTTTTAATATTAACGTATTGCCCTGGCATTTGCATGCGCTTCCGTATATGATCCTCTTGGGAATGATCGCCGGAGTGAATGCCGTATATCTAAATCGTTGTGTCTTGCTTTTTAAAAAGAAATTCGCCGAAATTGATCAGCATCATTTTCGTATTATCATTGGCGCCGGATTGGTTAGTCTTGCCCTGATTGTTTTCCCGCAACTTTATGGCGAAGGCTATCACGCAGTAAAAGAACTGACGCTACAATCGGGCAATCTTACACTCACCGTATCGCTGGCCGCAACGTTGGTTTTTGTAATTTTACTAAAACCAATCGTTACCTCATTGACCCTGGTTTCCGGTGGCGATGGCGGTGTATTCGCACCGAGTTTGTTTATCGGTGCCTTTTTAGGCTTACTAACTGCCTCCGTTTTAAATACGTTTTTCCACGCCAATGTCTTACCAATTAATTTTATGGTTATTGGAATGGCAGCCATGTTAAGTGCCAGTATCCATGCTCCGTTTACCGCTTTATTTCTGGTTTGTGAAGCCATTGGCGATTATACGTTGTTTTTCCCGATCCTGATGGTTTGTCTGATATCGAAAACTACTGCTAAATTCATTTATCCATATACTGTTTACAGCTATTCCCGAGTTTAATATGCCTACTCCTAAAATCAAACGCAATTACCGTAAAGCCCGTTATGTGCTTTACAAAGAAACCTTAATCGATTATAAAGAACATTTTTGGGCTTTCCTCGGATCGTTGGTCGGATTGGGGATTATTGCCTACTTCCAATACGGTTTGTTTACTCCTCAGGATTATACCTTCCTGATTGGTTCTTTTGGTGCGTCATGCGTACTGGTTTACGGCGTGATTCAGAGTCCGCTGGCACAACCGCGCAATCTGGTAGGTGGTCATCTTATTTCCGCACTGATCGGTGTTACCATACAAAAACTGATTCCGGATATTTTATGGATTTCGGCTCCTTTAGCTGTTTCCCTGTCGATTGTGCTCATGCAAATCACCAAAACACTACATCCACCCGGAGGCGCCACAGCATTAATCGCGGTTACCGGTTCGCCTCAGATTAAGGAACTCGGTTACTGGTATGTGGTTTCGCCGGTGTTAACAGGAGCACTGGTATTGCTGGTAGTGGCACTCCTCTTTAACAATATGACCTCCAACCGACAGTATCCTACGCATCCGAAGTTTACTCATTTTAAGAAAAGCATCATCAGCCGGTTAAAACCTTAAACTAACAAAGTGCTGCTAAAAGTGCGAATTAATAACAAAATGATATCAATATTTTAATTACTCTTAAAATATTATAATTATAAAATTAATTTTCTTAGTATTGCAAAACAATATTAACTACCTTAAACTATGAAATACTTTAAATCTTTATTAGTTATCGTTGCATTATTCGCATTAAACACGATTTCAGCACAGTCCGTTACCGATAAATGGCCGGAAATGAAAAATTTTCAGGATTTATTAACCAAAGTATCCCGTGACGCTCAGAAAGGGAATTTCACTCCGCTTAAAGGAAATGGAGAATCTCTGGTACAATATGCAGTAGCTATTGATGCCAACAAATTTCCAGAGCACGTAACCAGAACATCCGGTTTAACGGAAAAGGTAGAAGCACTACACAACGAAACCAAAAACTTAAATGACATCATTAACAGTAAAGGTTCTAATGATGCGATTTTAAAAGCGCTTACCAAAGTAAACGATTCGTACCAAACAGTATTAAATACAGTAAACGGAACTGCAAAGGCTAAAAGTGCCGCTCCAGCTCCAAAAGCTAAAAAATAATTTACAGAAGCCTGGTTAACACCAGGCTTTTTCTTTCTCTATTCCATGTTATCGCTTAACAAAATTCACCACATTGCCGTTATCTGTTCGGACTATACCGTTTCCAAACATTTCTATACCGAAATTTTAGGATTAACCGTACTTCAGGAAGTATACCGAAGCGAACGCCAATCGTACAAACTGGATCTGGCGATTAACGGAAATTATTGCCTCGAACTTTTTTCTTTTCCCGATCCGCCGCAACGTCCTTCCCGACCGGAAGCTGCCGGATTACGCCATCTGGCTTTTGAAGTCGACGATATTGTCGCCACACAACACTATCTTTCCGAACGTAAAATCGAAACCGAAGCCATCCGCATCGATGAATATACCGGAAAGCGCTTTTTCTTTATCGCCGATCCGGACGATCTTCCGATCGAATTCTACGAAAAATAAACGGTCTTTATCCGAAACAATATCCCGCATAAAAAACATTTAACACACTAACGTTAAACACCTTACAAAACTTCGTCAAAAAATTATCAACACTAATTGGAATCAAAAGTATTAACCGTAACTTTGGCTTTTTAAAACAAATAAGGTTATGGTTTATAAATTTAGAGTTATACTCGACGCCGAAGAAGACATTTTCAGGGACATTGCTATCCTTGAAGAAGACACTTTGGAGGATTTACACAATGCGATCGTAAACGCTTTTGGCTTTGACGGAATGGAAATCGCTTCATTTTATACTTGCGATGACGAATGGACACAGGAAGATGAAATCCCGTTGTTTGATACCGGTGACGTTCCTGGCGAACAAAGAACCATGGCGGATTATCCGCTTTCTTCCATTTTGGACGAAGACAGTACTAAAATCATCTATGTATACGATTTCTTAAATATGTGGACATTCTTCGTAGAATTGGCTGCTGTAGAAGAACCTGAAAATGGGGTAACCTATCCGGATCTGTTGTTTGCGCATGGCGAATTACCAACGGATGCACCTACCAAAGATTTCAATAGTCCTATCGTATCGAGCGACGATATGTATGGGGAGTTTGAAGACGATTTTGACGAAGAAGATTTAGACATGTTCGACGGAGACGACAGTTTTAACGATTACGGTTTTGAAGAAAACTGGAACTAAAAATAGCTTTAAAAATACAACCACATCAATACTATATCCGGCATAAAAAATCCGACTAAAAAACAGTCGGATTTTTTTGCCACAGCAATTATAACACCATGATAAACTTATTTAATACCCACATCGACAACCTTTCTATCCACAGAGTAGGAAATAAAAGCCGCAGTGAGGCCATCTTTCTTTCGGAAACACCTTATGCTCTGAATGATGAGATTATGCCTTTATTAAAAGAGTATTTTTTTAAACCTTTCCGCGAAAAAGAGGAAAATTACTTTCAGTTTGCTCACGATGTGGATTTGGATTATAACGAAATGTACAATTTCTCGAACGAGATTTTTGCCAATCCGGGAAGCATTCACGATGTTTCTAAAAAAATAACCAAACACCTTTTTGAACAGTCCAATCATCCGCATATCAAAAACGGAGAGGTGTATGTAACCTACCTGACCAATGTTTCGATCGACAATAATGTAGTGGATGCGATCGGAATTTTTAAAAGTGAGTTAAAAGCCGATTTCCTTCAATTTGAAGAAAAAGGTTCGACATTGGAAATGATTTTGCAACAGGGAATCAACCTGAACAAGCTGGACAAAGGCTGTTTGATTTTCAATTATAAAAAAGAAGAAGGTTATAAAATTTTAACGATCGACAGTAACCGTTATGATGCCCGTTACTGGTTGGAGCATTTCCTATCGGTGGACGCGTTTCAGGACGAAAACTTTATGACTAAAAAATACCTGAAATTCTGCCAGGATTTTGCAAAAGAAGTTGTTTTACCGGCCGAAGACAAAAAAGAAGAGGTAATGTTTATGAACCGTTCGGTAAATTATTTTGCTAAAAACGACGAGTTCGAAGAAACCAACTTCTTAAACGAGGTAATTGACAATCCGGATCTGATTTCCGAATTTAAAAACTATAAAGTTGACAAAGGCGAAAAATACAGTATTGAAGACCTGACCAACTTCCCGATTGCCAATGCGGCCGTTTCGGATGCCCGTAAAAAAATGAAGAACATTATCGAACTGGATACCAATATTCAGATCAAACTGGACTTTATTAACCCGGAAAGTGCCGAAAAATTCGTAGAAAAAGGCTGGGACGAAGAAAAACAGATGTATTACTACTTAGTATACTTCAACAAAGAGCAAAAAAGCTAATACAAGACAAAGCGGCTGTTTCAAAAATGAACAGCCGCTTTTTTCATGTAATACCATACCTGACAGGTTTTAAAAACCTGGCAGGTGTCACTAATCGGAATAACTTTCGAATATCGTCCGTAAAAGACAAAAAGAAAGTTCCCTATTTTTTTATTCCACAAGATAACAAGATTCGTTTTTTTCCGTTCATTAACGTATCTTTATAACATCAAGTACCGATTATTACCGATAAATGTTACAAAAAATTGCTGCTTTTCTGGTTGTATTTCTCGTTCTCGCATCACATGGATATGCGCAGGACAACAAAACCAAAGCCGATTCGACAAAAGTCATTTATCAGGATATCGAAAAGTTTTCCAAAAAGAAAAAATTTACCAGCTTTATTCACCGGCTTATTTTCAGGCCAACCCGTAGTGTAACCACTCCGAAAAAGGAAATTAAAAACGCACCGCCACCCAAAGTGGCCTCCTATTTACCGTTTGAAGGAAAAGTAATCCGTAACATCAAAATCGAAACACTGGATCCGTTTGGTTATTCCGTTACCGATGAAAATGAGGCGCCGCGAAAATGGATCGAACGTTTTGGAAACCGGATTCATATACGCACCAAAAACTGGACGGTGCGCAATCTATTACTTTTTAAACAAAACGAAACGGTCGACTCGCTAAAAATGCGGGAATCGGAACGTCTGATTCGTCGCCAACGTTATGTGCGCAGCGTGGTCGTAAAGCCCGTTCCAACCACAAGTCCCGATTCGGTTGATGTGGTAATCCGCGTACTCGATTCCTGGAGTTTTGTTCCTACCGGAGCCATTTCCAGTTCGCAAAGTAATCTGGAACTTACCGAACGAAATTTTCTGGGATTGGGACATGAATTCGAAAATAATTTTAAGCAACGTTTTTCCGATAATAAAAGTGCCTATAGTGCGAAATATACAATTCCAAATATCCGGAATACCTATATCAATACAACGCTTCGCTATGAATACGGACTGGAAGACGATTATATTAAAGGTTTTGCCGTAGAACGTGGGTTCTTTTCACCCTTAACCCGATGGGCCGGCGGCTATGGTTTTGAACAAAACTTTCATAAAGAAGAATTTAAAGACGGTACTTTAGATGATGAAGGCAATCCGAATATGGTTTCCCAAAACTTTAAAGCCGAAGGACAAAATATCTGGGCTGGTCATGCATTTCGTATTTTTAAAGGCCGATCGGAAGACAATCGGGTAACTAATCTGGTAACCACAGCTCGATATTACAACCTCAAGTTTATCGAAAAACCCGGAATACAATACGATTCCATCAATTTCTTTTCCAATACACAATTGTATCTGGCCAGTGTCGGTATTACCACCCGTAGTTTTGTTCAGGAACGGTTTTTATTTAACTACGGCATTATCGAAGACGTCCCGGTAGGACGTGTGTATTCGATTACCTCCGGAATTCATCATAAAAACCAATTGAAACGTCTGTATTTGGGCGGCCGACTATCATCCGGCGATTATTATAATTTCGGATTTTTAGGCACTACTGTCGAATGGGGTGCTTATTTTAACGGTGCATCTACCGAACAAACGGTTTTCCGCTTCGAACTTAACTATTTCACCAAACTGATTGAACTCGGAAGCTGGAAATTCCGTCAGTTTATAAAACCCGAACTGATCATCGGTAGTCATCGTTTACCTACGGAACGGGATTTATTAACCTTATCCGGCACTAATGGCATTCAGGGTTTTGATAGCGTCGATCTCTATGGAAGTCGGAGATGGCAGTTTACGGTTCAAACACAATCGTATATGCCGGGAAGTTGGTACGGTTTCCGTTTTAGTCCGTTTGCCAACTTTTCATTTGGTATGTTAGGCGACGAAAACCATCTGTTTTCTACCCGTCTCTATTCTAAATTCGGTTTGGGAGTACTGATCAGTAACGATTATCTCGTTTTTAACAGCTTCCAATTATCGTTTGCCTTCTACCCTACGATTCCCGGAAACGGAGATAATATTTTTAAGACAAATTCTTTTAAAAATACCGATTTCGGTTTGCAAAATTTCCAGATGGGGAATCCTAGCGTGGTTCCGTATCAATAATTTTATTTTTGTCGTAACAAATTGGTTGGTGGTTCGTCATATATTTTATCAATCAAAAAAATATACTTTGGAAACAATCCTTACTATTCAAAACTTAGATAAAAAGTTCGGGAATGTACATGCCGTAAAAAATGTGTCTTTCGAGATCAAAAAAGGAAATGTATATGGCATTTTAGGACCGAACGGTAGTGGAAAATCCACTACATTGGGTATTATCCTGAATGTGGTTAACAAAACATCCGGAAATTACACCTGGTTCGATGGCAAACTGGACACACATCATGCGCTTAAAAAAGTCGGTGCCATTATCGAACGCCCTAATTTTTATCCGTACCTGACCGCTGAAGAAAACCTAAAACTGGTTTGTAAAATCAAAGGCGTTTCGTATGATAAAGTAAAGGAAAAGCTGGAAGTCGTGGGGCTTTACGAACGAAAAGACAGCAAATTCAGAACTTTTTCAC
This sequence comes from Flavobacterium sp. WV_118_3, assembly GCF_039778605.1. Taxonomy (NCBI): domain Bacteria; kingdom Pseudomonadati; phylum Bacteroidota; class Flavobacteriia; order Flavobacteriales; family Flavobacteriaceae; genus Flavobacterium; species Flavobacterium sp. WV_118_3. Next base: position 2,156,472 of record NZ_CP156060.1, read on the forward strand.
TGGGAATGAAACAACGTCTTGCCATTGCATCGGCTCTTTTAAACGATCCGGAAATCCTGATCCTGGACGAACCAACCAACGGATTGGATCCGCAGGGAATCCGTCAGATTCGTGATATTATCCGACATATTGCCTCAATGGGCACCACAATTCTATTGGCTTCGCACTTATTGGACGAAGTGGAAAAAGTATGTTCGCATGTGGTCGTACTTCGCAAAGGCGAAATCCTGTATACCGGTACCGTTGATGGAATTATTTCGAACGAAGGCTTCTTTGAACTGCAATCGGATAATCACGACATTCTAAAATCGACGCTTACAAACCTTACCGCTATTGATAAAATTGAAGAGGAAGAAGGCAAATTGCTGGTCTATCTCAATGCTCCATTGGAAGCTTCGGAACTCAATCGCTTTCTGTTTCAGCACAATATTGTCCTGAATCACCTGGTAAAACGCAAACACAGTCTCGAAGAACAGTTTTTACAATTAACCAGCAAGCACTAATTTTCATCAATCACAATCGCACCTTATGAAACGTCTTTTAGAAATCGAACTTCAAAAACTATGGAAAAACAGAGCCAGTAAAGTACTGATTCTTTCCTATTTTATTTTATTATCATTTATCGCCTTAATCGCAGCCATCAAATTCGATTTTGGAAACTTCAGACTGCATATTGCCGAACAAGGAATTTTTAATTTCCCGTTTATCTGGCACTTTAATACCTGGATTGCGTCTATTTTTAAACTTTTCCTGGCCATTGTAATCGTTTCCATGATGGCAAATGAATACAGCTACGGTACACTAAAACAAAATCTTATCGATGGTTTAAGTAAAAAAGAATTTATCCAGTCCAAATTCCTGACGGTGTTGCTTTTTGCCTTTGGATCGACTGTTTTTGTATTCCTAATGTCCCTTATTTTAGGCTATAGTTATTCGTCCTATAATGAATTCGGCATTGTCTTTTCTGATATGGAATATCTATTTGCCTATTTTATAAAACTAACCGCTTTTTTCTCGTTCTGTTTGTTATTGGGTATTTTGGTAAAACGTTCGGCATTTGCACTTGGTTTCCTTTTATTATGGAGTATTTTAGAAGCGATCGCCATCGGGTTAATGCGCTGGAAATTTTTCAAAGACACAGATGTTTATCAAAAAGTTAGTCAGTTTTTTCCTTTAGAATCGATGAGCAATCTGATTAAAGAGCCTTTTAGCCGTCTTTCGGTTATTAAAAACCTGAGCAGCACCATTAGCGGACAAGACATGGCAAAAGACTACAGTGTTCATTTTGGCGACGTAACTATTGTGCTTATCTGGACCGTTATTTTTATGTTAATATCGTATAAAATTCTAAAAAAACGAGATTTGTAGTATCTTTGCAGGCATTATGCAGGTACAGATCTCCCGTTTTTTTACAGCAATAGTATTGTTGTTTTCCACAACAATATGGGCACAATACATACAAGTAACCGAAAATTACACAGACGATCAACTCGTTCTTGACAAACTATTTAACAGTTCCTGTGCACAGGTTTCCAATATTGCGATTAATGGATACACTTTTTCGGATGGCGCCAAAAGTTATGGCTACTTCCAGGGTTACAACGGTTTTCCTTTTAACGACGGTGTGATCATCACCACGGGGAAAGCTATATCGGCAGTAGGTCCGAATTCCTCGATTTTGAGTGAAGGCCCGGCCAGCTGGCTCGGTGATCCGGATCTGGAACAAGCCATTAACGAACACAACACGATTAATGCCACTGTTTTAGAGTTCGACTTTGTACCGATTTCCAATAAAATGAGCTTTGACTATGTCTTTGCATCCGAACAATACTTAACCAATCCGAGTTCCAATCAATGTAATTACTCGGATGGTTTTGCTTTTTTATTACGGGAAGCTACTACGCCTCAATACCAAAATCTGGCCGTAGTTCCAGGAACCAATATCCCGGTTAAAGTAACTACCGTTCGCGGACCGGGAACTATTTGCCCGCAGGCGAATCCACAATATTTTGGTGGATTTAACGATGTAAACAGTCCAACCAATTACAACGGACAAACCCAAACCTTACGCGCGGAAGCGACCGTAACGCCGGGTGTGACCTATCATATTAAAATGGTTATTGCCGATCAGGGAAATCAATATTACGATTCGGCTATTTTCCTAAAAGGCGGTAGTTTTAATATTGCAACCGATTTAGGTCCGGACCGACTTATTGCTACCGGAAATCCATTATGTCCCGGAAGCAGCTATCCACTGGATGCAACGGTAACGGGTACTAATGTTACCTATCAGTGGTTTGATGCTACTGGAGCTATTACCGGTGCGACGAATCCGATTTATAACGTAACTGCTCCGGGAACCTATCGCGTGGAAACCACGATTACTACGTCCGGCGGAAGTTGTACATCCAGTAGCGAAGTGACTATCGAATATGCTCCGGTAACGGCAAACAACGCTACTTTGATCCAATGTGCCGCTCCTAGCGGGCCAACAAAATTTAATCTCACGCTTGCCAATCCGACCATTACCGCTGGCGGAAACAATCTTAGTGTGGCTTTTTATCCAACATTAGCCAATGCTCAGGCACAAACTAACTTAATCACCAATCCCGACGATTATCAATATAACAATATAAATACCGTTGTAGCCCGTGTTGAAAACCAATTCGGTTGTGTGGATTATGCTACGGTAACCTTACAGGTTGTCAACAATACAATTACACCTATTGGTCCGCAAAGCGAATGTGATAACGATGGCGACAATAAAGCCGATTTCGATTTGAATGCGATGACTGTTATGTTTACCGGCTTACCTGCTGGTGCTACAATACAGTATTTTGCATCGGCAAATGACGCCCTTTTATTAGTCAACCCATTAAGTTCTCCTTATAATACGGCTAGTACGACCATTTATGCCCGCGTGGTAAATGGTTCCGATTGTTATGGTATTGCTCCCATTTCGTTGGTTGTAAACAATTTTAACGGCTCGAATATTCAGGACGAAACCAAAAATATTTGTCCGAATACGCTACTTCCACTTTATGCTCCGGCCGGATTTACCTACGAATGGAATAACGATCCCACTCAAACCGGTCAGCATATTACTGTGGCTCAGTCAGGTACCTTTAGCGTAAAAATTACCAATTCCGACGGCTGTTCCGTAATCAAAACCTTTACCGTAGTTGCTTCGGCACCGGCTACCATCCTATCGGTTACGGTAGATGATTTTCAATCCGGTCAAAACAGTGCTACTGTAAATTACCAGGGAATTAGCGATTATGAGTTTTCACTCGACGGAATTCATTTCCAATCCTCACCTACGTTTACCAATCTGGATTCCGGTGAATATACCGTTACGGTAAAAGACAAAAAAGAATGTGGTATCACAACTAAAACCTTTTTTGTTTTGGATTATCCGCGTTTTTTCACCCCTAACGGTGATGGCTATAACGATGTATGGCGCATTCCGTACCTCAACCGTTATCCAACCGCACAGGTTGCTATTTTTGACCGCTACGGAAAGCTGCTTTACTTTTTTAAAGGAAACGGCGCTGGCTGGAATGGAAAGTACAACGGTCGTGACTTACCTTCGACCGATTATTGGTTTACGGTAACATTTGACAGCGGACGAATCGTAAAAGGACATTTTTCAATGTTGCGCTAAAATCGTTTTTTGAATCAAAAGTTTTTATACTTTTAATTGATTTTTAATTCTGAGACTATGCTCCATTTGAATTTTTCCCCTTTTCCGATCCTGGAAACCGATCGTCTGCGATTGCGCCAAATTGTGGAAACCGATGCCGAACAAATGTTCCAACTTCGTTCCAATCCCGAAACCATGCAATATATCCCGCGGGAGTTACCCAAAACGATCGACGATGCCATTGCGCATATCAATTATATGAATGACCTACGGTTGAATAACGAATGTGTAAACTGGGGCATTACCTTTAAAGACGAAGATATCATAGTGGGTCTGATTGGCTATTTCCGTCCGAAACCGGAAAACCATCGTGCCGAAATCGGTTATATGTTATCGCCCGATTATCACGGCAAAGGGATTATGCAGGAAGCGCTGACAAGGGTTATCGATTATGGTTTTAATGACCTGAAACTACATTCTATTGAAGCGATTACCGCTCCGGAAAATTATGCTTCCTGGAAATTACTCGAAAAAAACGATTTTATCCGCGAAGGCCATTTTAAAGAAGATACCTATTGGAACGGGCGTTATCTGGATAGTTATGTTTATTCCTTGATTAATAAAAAATAAAAAAGACCTGACAGGTTTTAAAACCTGTCGGGATTACATCCTAATAATATCAAATAGCTTTAATTTTCAAACGAATCGACATATTCTTTTAATCCCCCTAATCCCATTTCCTTCCTCAGTTCATCAACCTTATCCGGAAATTTAAGCTCCGGAAACGGATGCATTTTTTCTTCACCAGTACGACGCCCCAGTTGTGTTCCGTAGATTTGTTTCTTGCCTTTATTTTTCATTACTCTGTCATATAAATACGCATAATTTCTTACCAGAGCGTTCCCTTTCTTTAATTGCCTTTTAAGAGCCTTTAGCATTTTTTCCTGGAATACTACATCATGGTCACTATGTTGTACGACTAACCAAAATCTTACGCAAGCATCCCTACCATTCTCTTTTAAACCCGGATAACCACATTCTTTATAATATTTTTTAATCGTCTCACAATTTGCTCTAACAACTCTTGACATTTCAGTTTCCATAGAATCTATATATTTGTTATCACTTAATCGCTTGACATCCCAATCCTGAAGCTCTTGATCTTTTTTAAACATTTTAGCCAATTCAGCCTTCATTTCTCCAGAATAGGGTTTCGAACTACTACATGAAGTGAATAGTATCATTATAAAACCAAAATAAATTATGCTATAAAAAGATATGCTTTTCATAATCCTTCCCATCTTTATTTAATTCCTTAATGATATTCGATCTGTATTTTTCTTAGGTCGTAATCTTAAAGTTAAATCAAAACAATCTATCAGAAATACCATTAGTTTTAATGGATCCTATTTGTACTGAATTGTCTTTCGCTTTCATTTGATCATCCTACATCTCGGTTCAGTTTATTATTTGATCAATAAAAAATAAAAAAACAGACCTGTTTTAAAAACGGGTCTGGTCTAACATAATAAAAAAGGGTTGCCTTCATCGGGCAACCCTTTATATTTGATCATTCTATGATTATTGTACCGCTAACTGCGCATTGATATTTCCGTGTCCGAAATTCGCGTTTTTAGTCGGATAGAACGTCGATGACTGTTTCATTTTAGTCAATACCTGATCGCGTGTCCAACCCGGATTTTTAGCCCAAACCAAAGCCGCAATTCCGGCTGTAGTAGCTGTTGCTACTGACGATCCGCCTACATAATTAGCCGCATTATTATAGTAACTTAATACCGGTACGTTGTTATTGGTCCCGGCGCGTTCCATTACAATTGTAAAGTCGATTTTTCCACCTTTATGACATACATCGCATTCCTGGAAGGTCGACCCTTCTTTAACTCCGGTTACGGCAACCGCTTCGTTCATCGAAGCCGGGAAAATCACACCGGCAAAGTTCGTAAAACTGGTAGACGTTCCGCCGGCACAGAAAATCAGTTTTCCTTTGCTATAAGCATATTTCACACCGTCTTCAATTTTTCCAACCGAAATAATATGCCCCATCGACATCGAAATAATTTTAACATTGTTGTTATTTCCTAAAGCGGTAAAAGCCAACTTCACTCCTTCTTGCTCGTGATAACCATCCAAAACCACATTCGAAGCCGCTCTATAGGTAATCAAACTGGCATTATAGGCCACACCTACCGGTAATCCGCTGTTGTTTCTTGGTGCAGTTGCCACTGATGCCATACTGGTTCCGTGTCCGCATTGATCATCCGGACCGTCAAATCCCGAAGACCACGGCCAGATCGAATCGACATAAACACCAAAACGCTGTACGGTCCTGCCGGACGAAGCACCGGAGTTAAAACTGCTTCCCATCAGGCTTTGTTGCGGCGATAATCCGGTGTCGACAACTCCAATCGTTATTCCGCTTCCGGTACTGTAATTCCAGGCTCCCGGGATATTGTGTTTGTAAAAATTCCACGGTACCCGTGCATTTGGTGTTACCGTTGTATAATCGGCTGTTGCAATGGTAGCCGATGAAAAACCGCAACCCGAACTCGAACTTACTTCCGGTCCATAAACCGGACGTGCCTCAACAGTATCAAAATAACGATAGTCGGCCGGTTCGATATAACGGATATGTTGTTCTTTTAATAAGGCTTCCAACGTTTCGCGCTTTTTAATCACCACATCCATAAGGTTTAGATCATCATCCTCTTTGAAAATCACATCTTTTTCGGATCCTTTTTCAGATTCCAGAATAATGCTTTTCAAACGGGCTTTAATCTCACGTCCTTTCCCGGATTTGTGACTGTCGAAATCATCGGCATTCACACCATACCCGATCGTAACGGTGTTGTTTCCGCGGATAATAGCACTCCATAACATCTGGTAGCCACCATCTTTCCAATGAAACGATCCTTTTTCATTGCTAATTTGATCAATACGGGAATTGATCGCGGCTTTAGACAGGGTATCTTTTCGGAACAATTCTTGTCCGGACTGGTTTTCACCCGGATAGCGATCTTCATCTTTAGAACAGGCCGAAAAAAGCACTACACTCAGCAGTGCCACTACAACATAATTTTTTTTCATTATTTATCTGTTTTTGGGATTACATTTTCTAAAAATAACAATATTTTTAACACAAAAACAAAATATTTATAACAAAATCATCCAAAATAAACAACAAAAAACAACAAAACCCTTATCACTACTGGTTTTATAAAATAATGTTACCTTTAAGCACTAAAGATCAAAAAATGAAAAATTTACTATTTATTTTTACCCTGATCATGACACAGGCACTCCATGCACAAGAAGTTACGACCTCTTATTTTTTAATTCGTCATGCCGAAAAAGCCGATTCTTCAAAAGACACCAATCTGTCTGAAAAAGGTCATGAACGCGCGGCCAAATGGGACCGAATTTTACAAAATATTTCCTTTGATGCGGTGTATGGTACTGTATACAAACGTACCCAACAAACAGCCCAGCCAACCGCTAACCGGAATCATAAAGATATAATCGTATACAATCATAAAGAACTCGATATTCCGAAATTTAAAAAAGAAACCTTAGGAAAAAATGTGCTTATCGTTGGTCATAGCAATTCCATACCCGGTTTAGTCAACACGCTGATTGGTCAACCGAAATACCAGGAAATTGACGAAAGTGTATTTGGGAATCTCTACCTCGTAGTCGTTAAAGGTGATAGCGTTACCGACTACCTGTTACAGTTTTAAAAAAGAAAAAGGGGTTGTTTCAAAAGTCAAAACGCTATTTTTTAAGATCAGAATAATGCGTTAAAATTTAAAAATAACCAACAATAAATCAGCAAAAAACAGGTTTTAAGGCATCTTATTGTCAATCATTCAAAAAAGAAAAGGGGCTGTCTCAAAAGTGAGTCAGCCCCTTTCTTATCAAAAAACCACTAAACCATGGATTAGAATTTCATTCCAACCCCTAACCCTAATAACCATGGATTTATTTTAACATCCGCCGGGATACTTAAGCCATCGGCTAAATTGGAAGCATCCACTGTGACATCTGTTTTCAAGAATAATCGTTTTACATCGGCATTGATAAAGAACTTATCGGTCACCATAAGGTCAAAACCAGCCTGAACTGCGTAGCCTAATGCGTTGTCGTATTTGACATCTTTTACTGTATTTCCGGCTTTTACATCATAAAAGATCGTATAATTTAGTCCGGCACCCACATACGGTTTAAATACTTTTTCGTTCATCGGATAAAAATGGTACTGTGCCATCAATGTTGGTGGCAACAAGCGTACCGAACCCAGATCGACATTTGCTCTTGACGGTCCGCCAACGGCCGAAATATCAGAACCTACCGTATGTACATCGTGTTTGGATGTTCCTAAAATCAGTTCCACAGCGAAATTTTTAGTAAAGAAATACGAGAAATCCAGCTCCGGAATAATGGTGTTCGAAATGGAAACATCACCACCAATCGTACTGATATCCGCACTTTCGTTCGGTACCACGCCTACACCACGTACCCGAACCTGCCATCTTTTAAAATCTTCGCTTTTATATTTTGTATTGGTTTCCTGCGCCTGAGTTGCATTCGCGCCAAATAGCAATACCATTGCTGCTAATAAAGTTATTTTTTTCATCTTTGAATCGGTTAATTATTACAGGACAAAAGTAGCCGCTTAATAATGGGCAAAAACTGACAAAAATCATAGTCCATAAACTTTTTCATTAGTAATTGGAATCACAAAATTTTTACGATTCGCTTTTTGTTCTTACCTTTGCCATCCTATGCAAAAAACAGTTAACATACTTAATAAGAGAGCGAAATTCGATTATGAAATACTCGAGAAGTATACGGCCGGAATCGTACTGACCGGAACGGAGATCAAATCGATCCGTTTAGGTAAAGCCTCTATAGCCGAGAGTTTCTGTGAATTTCACGGTCATGAACTGTTTGTGATCAATTCGCATATCGAAGAATACCTGTACGGAACGCATTATAACCATAAAGCCAAAAGCGAGCGTAAGTTGCTGATGAACAAAAAAGAGCTGAAAAGCCTTTTAAAAAGCATGCAAAACAAAGGGCTTACGATTATTCCACTTCGTTTGTTTACCAACGAAAAAGGATTGGCCAAACTGGATATTGCGCTTTGCCGTGGTAAGAAAAACTTCGACAAACGCGAGACCATCAAAGACCGTGATAACAAACGGGATCTGGATCGCATCAAAAAAGTACACTAAAATTATCGTTTAAAAGTGTTTTACATTTGCTGATTTATGACTAAAATTGTCATGAAAAAGCCTGAAACATGAAAGACCTACTCAAAAACGCCCGCGAACAAAAAGGACTTAAAACCCGCGAAGTGGCGCAGATGCTTCATATCGATCAGGCATTGATCAGTAAATTCGAAAATGGTCAGCGCAAGCCAACTCGTGAACAGCTCGTTAAACTGGCTGCCTTACTCGAAATCGATTTCGATACCTTATTGGTCAACTGGCTTAAAGAAAAGATTCTCTATGAAGTTGGTCAGGACGAATTGGCTCTAAAAGCAATACAAATGGCCGAAGAAGAGCTCAAACGCAACGCTTTTACCAAGACGTATTCCATTCCGGCCGCTTTGCAAATTCTGCTGAACGAGATCGATACTCTAAAGGAAAAAGTGACACGTTTCCGGTCGTTCGAAACCGAAACCATCCGGCAAACCCTTGCGTTGGATTATATATTTTATAGCAATCAGTTGGACGGAGCGGCTTTTTCACTGGACGAAACCCGTGCCGTCATTCAGAAAGGCGAAACCATTACCGGAAAAAGTATGCGGGAACACCTCGAAGCGATCAACCATCACGAGGCGATCCGCTATCTCGAAAGTCTTCCGGAAAAGAATAGTTTTATAGCCGAAAAAGATATTTTTACGCTTCACAATCTGATTGTCCGTGGTATCGCGCCCGACGAATCCGGAAAATACAGAAGTACCGACAACATACCAAACCACAATTCCGACACCTTACCACGCGCCAACTGTATTCCCAAACTGATGGACGATCTGTTTTTATGGTACGAAACCAATAAAAACAAATTGCATCCGGTGATTCTGGCTGGTGAAATACTTTCACAATTTTGTTTTATACAGGCTTTTACACACGGAAATAATAAAGTCGCCCGTTTGGTGATGCATTCCATTTTAATCCAACACGGTTATCTTTATGCGTTGATCAAAGGTGATCCGGCATCCCGAATACTGTTTGAAAACGCACTGCATGAAGCCCATTCCACTCAAAATAAAGAAAAGCTGCTGCTACTCGTAGCGCAGGCCGAAAAGGAAAGTCTGGAGCGCTACCTCAACCTTTTGGTTCATCAATAAAAAACGCCCGACTCGTCGGGCGCTTTCATTAATTTTTATCTTCTAGTAAAGGAACGAATCGGAAGTCGCCGAATTCGTGCTTTTCAAATTGTGTTTCGTTTTTACGGATCAGTAAGGTCATTACCTGAACATCTTCTCCCAATGGAATAACCAATCGACCGCCCACTTTAAGTTGCGCCATAAGCGGTTGTGGAATAAAAGGTGCGCCAGCCGTAACGATAATACTATCGAAAGGGGCAAAATTAGGCAAGCCTTTATAACCATCGCCGAAGGACAATTGTTTCGGGCGAATGCCCAGTTTTGGTAATAATAAGGACGTACTTTTAAACAACTCGTTCTGGCGTTCTACGCTGTAGACTTTGGCGCCCATCATACACAAAACGGCCGTTTGGTAACCCGAACCGGTTCCGATTTCCAATACTTTGTCGTCTTTTTTTACCTGTAATAATTCCGATTGGAAGGCTACCGTATAGGGTTGCGAAATCGTCTGCCCGGCTCCGATCGGAAAGGCCTTATCCTGGTAGGCAAAATCTTCAAATCCTGAATTTAAAAACAGATGTCTCGGGATTTTTTTAATGGCTTCCAATACATTTCTGTCCGTAATACCTTTTTGTTGTAATACGGTTATCAGCTGATTTCGAAGTCCTTGATGTTTGGCAGTATCTCTCACTTTTATGGCAATTATTAAAGGGTAAAAATAACAAACAAATTTACAATTTGAAATCCATCTCCGGAAATTATTAACACGAGCCTCTCTTAAAAAAAATCCCCTAACTTTTAAATTTGAAATAGAAGTTTTTACGTCGAAATCTTTTATTTTTGTTGAAAATAGATGCTCATGCTAAAAGTTGGCGTATTAGGTGCCGGCCACCTTGGAAAAATACATTTACGATTACTCAATCAATCTGAAAAATATGAATTAGTAGGGTTTTACGACCCGAATACCGATAATGCCGAAAAAGTGGCTCAGGAATTTGGTTACCAAAAATTCGACTCCATAACCGCGCTGATTCAGGCTGTTGACGTGGTTGATATTGTAACCCCTACCCTTTCCCATTTCGATTGTGCCAAAGAAGCCATCGAAAACGGAAAACACATATTCCTTGAAAAACCCATCGCTAACACGGTCGATGAGGCCCGTGAAATCATAGCCTTGGCCGCCAAACATCAGGTAAAAGGTCAGGTAGGCCATGTGGAACGTTTTAACCCGGCGTTTAAAGCAGTAAAAGACAAAATCGAAAATCCGATGTTTATCGAAACGCACCGTCTGGCGGAGTTTAATCCCCGTGGTACCGATGTTCCGGTAGTGTTGGATCTGATGATTCATGATATCGACGCTATTCTGAGTGTGGTACAATCCAAAGTCAAAAATATTAGCGCCAGCGGTGTTTCGGTGATCAGCGATTCTCCGGATATTGCCAACGCCCGAATTGAATTCGAAAACGGTTGTGTGGCTAATGTAACCTCCAGTCGGATTTCGATGAAAAGCATGCGTAAAGCCCGTTTTTTCCAGAAAGATGCCTATATTTCGGTGGATTACCTTGACAAAATCTGTGAAGTGGTAAAAATGAAAGACGCTCCGGAAGTACCGGGTGATTTCGATATGATCCTGCAAAATGCCGAAGGTGTCAAAAAACAAATCTATTACGATAATCCAAGTGTAGAACAAAACAATGCGATTCTGGACGAACTGGAGACTTTTGCCGATGCCATCAACAACAATACAACACCAATTGTAACGTTGGAAGACGGAACAGAAGCACTTCGGGTGGCACATCAGATTATCGACTGTTTTAAAAAATAAGCATGATCCAAAGGATACTTCAGGATACGGAAACGTTGGTGCATTTCGCAATTATTTGCGGACTGACACTGCTATTCTCGTATTTTGCCAATTTGTATCTAAAGCGACTGATTTTCAAAAAATCCAACATCATAGACAGCGATCCGACGAATTATGTTTTTTTTAAACATTTTGCGACCGCTATCATTTATTTATTCGGATTTGGATGGGCCTTGCTCACCTTACCGATCGCCAAAACCTACGGTCACTCGCTACTCGCCGGTGCCGGTGTCACCACCTTAATCGCCGGATTCGCCTCACAACAGGCGTTGAGTAATATCGTGGGCGGCATTTTTATCCTGATTTTCAAACCGTTCCGCGTGAACGATTATATCGAATTTCAGGGCAAATCGGGACGTGTATTGGAAGTAAACCTACACGACACCATTATTCTGGACGATACCCAAAATAGAATCATCATCCCGAATACGTTACTATCAAACGGAATTATAACAAACATTAAAAAACAACCATAAAATGAAAAACATAGCTGTAATCGGAGCCGGTACCATGGGCAACGGAATTGCGCATACTTTTGCACAAAGCGGTTTTAAAGTATTATTAATCGATATTTCCGAAAAATCATTGGAAAAAGGAATGGCAACTATCGTTGGTAACCTGGATCGTATGATTGCCAAAGGAACCATTACCGAAGCCGACAAAAAAGCGACTATCGAAAACATTATCACTTATACCGACATTGCAGACGGTGTGGTAAATGCCGACTTAGTAGTTGAGGCAGCTACGGAAAATGTGACGTTAAAACTGAACATTTTCAAACAATTAAGCGAGGTTTGTAACGAAAATACGATTTTAGCTTCCAACACCTCTTCTATTTCCATTACGCAGATTGCCTCTGTGGTGAAAAACCCGGCACGTGTTATCGGAATGCACTTTATGAACCCGGTGCCGATTATGAAATTGGTTGAAATTATCCGCGGTTATAATACAACCGACGAAGTAACCAAAACGATTATGGACTTGTCTGTAAAACTTGGTAAAACACCAGTAGAAGTAAACGATTACCCTGGATTTGTAGCCAATCGTATTTTAATGCCAATGATCAACGAATCTATCGAGACCTTATACAATGGCGTAGCCGGAGTATCCGAAATCGATACGGTTATGAAACTGGGAATGGCACATCCGATGGGACCATTACAATTGGCCGATTTTATTGGATTGGACGTATGTCTTTCGATCCTGAATGTAATGTACGACGGATTTAAAAACCCTAAATACGCACCTTGTCCGTTATTGGTCAACATGGTAATGGCCGGAAAACTGGGCGTAAAATCCGGTGAAGGTTTCTACGATTATTCCGAAAGCAAAAAAGCAGAGAAAGTTGCGAAAATGTTCGCTTAATCATACGTATACCCGATTGGCAATTGGTAATTTCGGTTATCAATTGCCAATTTTAATTTCGATTCAATGGCTATAATACAACCTTTTAAAGCGGTTCATCCTACGGCAGACAAAGTAAGTCTGGTAACTTCCCGTTCGTACGACGATTACGGGGCTACCGAGCTGGCTGCTTATCTGGAGTTTAATCCGTTTTCCTTTTTGCATATTTTAAATCCGGCCTATGTGAACCAGCAAAAAATTGGTTTTGACAAACGCTTTAAAGCGGTGGCGCATAAATATGCCGATTTTAAAAGGGACGGCATTCTGGTTCAGGAAGACAAACCGGTATTGTATCTGTATCAGATCGAATCCAAAAATCATTCGTTTATCGGAATTCTGGCCGGAACATCCATCAAGGATTATCAGGATAACGTGATCAAAAAACACGAAGATACGCTACAGTATCGCGTGGATTTGTTTAAAGATTATTTGCATCAAACCGGTTTTAATACCGAACCTGTATTGATCACCTATAATAGCAATACGGCTTTAAGCGAATGGATCACGACTAAATCGCAGGAACGTCCGCTATTGGATTTTTCTACGACGAATAAAGAAAAACATACGCTCTGGAAGATTGCAAACGAAAAAGAGATCCAATGGCTGCAGGAACAATTTAAAAGCATTGGCGATTTGTATATTGCCGACGGCCATCACCGTTCGGCATCGGCAGAATTATTATACCAACAGGATAAAAATTCCGGAAATCAGAATCTGGATTATTTTATGAGTTATCTGATTGCCGATACCAATGTGAAAATTTACGAATACAACCGATTGATCCGCGATTTGAATGGTTTTTCCAAAGAGGATTTTATCAAAAAACTGGCCGATAACTTTGTGATCAAAAGCAAAAAACAGGAATTGTGGAAACCAAAGCATAAATTTGAGTTTGGTATGTATCTGGATAACGATTTTTATTCTTTAAAACTTAAAGAAGAAAACTTTATCTTTGATGATGCCTTGTCCGGGTTAGATGCTCAGATTCTTTACAAAACGGTTTTACAACCGATACTAGGTATTGACGATTTACGAACGGACGACAGAATTGCATATGTTCCCGGTACAAAATCCATTACAACCATCAAAGAACAGGTCGATAATGGCGAATTTGAAGTTGGTTTTATGCTCTTCCCGATTACAATTAAAGAAATTAAGGATCTGGCCGATGCCAATTTGATCATGCCACCAAAAAGCACCTTTATCGAACCGAAGTTCAGAAGCGGTCTTGTGGTTTATGAAATTTAATTTTGGCAAAAACAGTAATGACGCTATGACAATACGTGAAAATCTTACAGCAATACAAGCAGGCTTACCGGAACAGGTTACACTGGTAGCCGTTTCCAAAACCAAACCCGTTTCCGATTTAATGGAAGCCTATGAAGCCGGTCAGCGTATTTTCGGGGAAAATAAGATCCAGGAAATGACCGACAAATGGGAACAAATGCCCAAGGATATCCAATGGCATATGATTGGCCATGTTCAGACCAATAAAGTGAAATATATGGCGCCATATGTGAGCCTGATTCACGGTGTGGACAGTTTAAAACTACTACAGGAAATTAACAGGCAGGCGCAAAAAAACAATCGGGTTATCGATTGTCTGCTGCAAATATATATAGCCGAAGAAGAAAGCAAATTCGGATTGGATGAAAACGAATTAAAAACATTGCTCACTTCCGATGCTTTACAGGACTTGCAAAACGTGCGAATTAAAGGTTTAATGGGAATGGCAACCTTTACCGATAGTAAAGCGCAAATTAAAAAAGAATTTAGCCGTTTAAAAGCTATCTTTGACACGTATAAAAATAATAAGACCCAAACTACTGACCTTTCCATTTTATCGATGGGCATGTCGGGCGATTATGCTATTGCTATCGACTGCGGCAGTACAATGGTACGGATCGGAAGCAGTATTTTTGGCTCCCGCTAACCGCGAATTTTAAAACTCAGACACAGAATTGTACGCTATACTTGACATAGAAACAACAGGAGGACAATATAACGAAGAAGGCATTACCGAAATTGCCATCTATCGTTTCGACGGCCATGAAGTGGTCGATCAGTTTATTAGTCTGGTTAACCCTGAAATTCCCATACAACCGTTTGTAGTTAAACTGACCGGTATTAATAATGCCATGCTACGTTCGGCTCCTAAATTTTATGAAGTCGCCAAACGTATCATCGAAATTACACAGGATTGTATTATCGTGGCGCACAATGCGGCTTTCGATTATCGCGTACTCCGTATGGAATTCCGACGATTGGGTTATGAATTCAACCGTAATACGCTGTGTACGGTAGAGTTATCTAAAAAACTAATTCCCGATCAGCCTTCCTATAGCCTTGGAAAACTCGTTCGTAGTCTTGGCATTCCAATCGCCGACCGTCATCGTGCGACCGGCGATGCGATGGCCACCGTAAAGCTGTTTAAAATGCTTTTGTCCAAGGATCTTAAAAAGGAAATCGTCACGACTTTTATCAAAAAGGAAATCAAATCCGGGATGTCGCCAAAATTGCTGGACATTGTGGAAGGTATTCCATCCAAAACCGGCATTTACTACATCCATCGTGAAGACGGAACCATTATTTATATCGGCAAAAGCAAAAACATTAAAAAACGCGTTAACCAGCATTTTACAGGAACTTCCCGTAAGGCTAAAAAAATACAAAACGAGGTTTACGCCGTCACTTTTGAAGAAACCGGTAGCGAATTGATTGCGCTTTTAAAAGAAAGCGAAGAAATCAAGATCAACAAACCGATTTATAACCGTGCACAACGCAAAACCATCTTTCCGTGGGCTTTATATGTTGAAAAAGACAGCGAAGGTTATTTGAGTCTTCGTCTGGCAAAAGCCGATGGTCGCAAAAAAGAAATTACCTCTTTTGTAACCGTTGTGGAAGGTAAAAACTTCCTGCATAAGATTACCGCCGAATACCAATTGTGTCAGAAGATCAACGGTTTGTACGATACCAAAAAAGGTTGTTTTCAATACGATATCAAACAATGTAACGGTGCCTGCATCGGTAAAGAAAGGGCTGCAGAGTACAATGTACGCGTACAGGATTTTATCGACAACTATCAGTTTCAGAACCAGAATATGGTTATTGTGGATCGCGGTCGCAGTATCGACGAACGAACGGCCATATTGGTGGAAAATGGCATCTATAAAGGCTATTGTTTTTACGATCTGAATTACCAGATCAACAACATCGATATTCTAAAAAAGATCATTATCCCGATGGAAAACAACCGGGATACCCGCAATATTATTCAGAATTACCTGCGGAAGAAAAAAGTCAACAAAGTAGTAACGTTTTAACACCAAACCGTTTTGAAAGCTTTAAAAACCAAATACGATCTTTTTAAACAAAAAACGTATATTGTTATTTATGGTTCCAATACGTTTGCCGGGCGTCTTTTCGATTTGGCCTTACTGGGCGTTATCCTACTGAGTGTCTTGCTGGTTATGCTCGAATCGATCGAAAAACTCGATGCGAAATACCACACCTTTATTGTGGTTTCGGAATGGATTATTACGGTATTTTTCAGTATCGAATATGCCCTCCGAATCCTTTGTAACAAGCGTCCGCTGCAATATGTTTTTAGTTTCTACGGTATCGTGGATCTTATTTCCATCTTACCGATGTATTTGTCTTTTTTTGTCCCCGGGTCACGAATGCTGTCTGTTATCAGGGCCTTGCGACTACTCCGTTTGTTTGGCATTCTGAATCTGGTGCATTTTACCGGACAGGAATCTCAACTGAAACTGGCTATTAAAGCCAGTCGGACCAAAATCATCGTATTTATCTACTTTATATTGGTCGTTTCCATTTTACTTGGTGCGATTATGTATGTTATCGAAGGGCCGGAAAGTGGCTTTACCAGTATTCCGGTAAGTATTTACTGGTGTATCGTTACTCTCACAACCGTAGGCTATGGCGATATTGCACCGGTGACCACTTTAGGTCAGGTTATTGCAGCTTTTATTATGATTATGGGTTACGGCATCATTGCGGTTCCAACCGGTATCGTAACAGCCGAGTTTGCCAATGCCAAACGAAATGCTCCCGATATGGACGGAAAACGAAAGTGTCCATCCTGTACAACTATCATTTATAACGAAGATTCCAGATATTGCCATCATTGTGGCGAAAAATTAACAAATGGCTAATTATTTGATCACCATTATAGGCCCGACCGCTATTGGCAAGACGGCTTTAAGTATTGAACTCGCCCGACACTTTAAATGCGATATCCTTTCCTGTGACAGTCGTCAGTTTTTTAAAGAAATGACTATCGGTACCGCGGTTCCATTAGAAGCCGAACTTGCCGCAGCACCGCATCATTTTATCCAGCATATTTCGGTTTTCGATCCGTATACGGTTGGCGATTTCGAAAGAGAAGCCATAACAAAACTCGACGAACTGTTTGCTAAAAATAATGTGCAGATTATGGTGGGCGGTTCCGGTTTGTATGTAGATGCTATTTTAAAAGGTTTTGACGATTTTCCGGACATCGATCCATCGGTACGGGAAAACATTCGGAAAAATTACGAAAACAGCGGTATTACCTACCTTCAGGAGCAACTCGAACGACTTGATCCGGAATATTATCGTAAAATCAGTTGCGAAAATCCGCAAACACTACAAAATCCACAGCGTATGATGCGCTTTGTGGAAGTTAGCCTGGGTAGCGGAAAACCGTATTCGTCCTTTCTGAATCAGAAAAAAAATGCACGCAATTTTATTCCGGTCGTTATCGGACTGGAAGCCGCGCGCGAGGTGATGTACGACCGTATCAATCGTCGTGTGGATCTGATGTTGGACGCCGGTTTGCTTGAAGAAGCCCAATTGCTTTATCCCAATAAAACGTTAAACGCCTTACAAACCGTCGGTTATCGGGAATTATTTAGTTATTTTGATGGAGATTACACGCTCGATTTTGCCATCGAAGAGATTAAAAAGAATACACGCCGTTTTGCCAAACGGCAGATTACCTGGTTTAAACGTACCGAAAACACTCGATGGTTCGATTATAATACTCCCGTTGCGCAGATTATTGCGTATGCGGATCAACAAACCCAAAATACATAACAATGCCTATATCGCCTGATTTTACTTCCGTTTACGAACACGAATGGGAAATTAATTTTACACAATGCACTCCTTTTGGTTACCTGAAATATGTTGATTTGTGCAATATATTACAATTGACAGCAGCAGAACATTCCATTCACGGTGGATTGAGTTTTAATGATATGCAACAACACGATCAGGCCTGGGTTTTGAGTCGTATTCGTGTAGAAATAACCGACGTTCTTCCCAAATGGATGGACAAAGTAACGGTTAAAACCTGGATCGAAGACCTACAGGGTTCGCGTTCCATCCGAAATATCGAAATGTATCTGAATGGAAAAAAAGTAGCCGGAGCTTCTACTTTTTGGGCTGTTTTTAATACTAAAATCAGAAAAGCCGAGGCCTTGGCCTTACCACATGAACATTTTGAAAAATATCCGGAATGGCATGCCACCGAACAGCACTTTTCTAAAATTAATGTTTCCCGCGATACAGAAACAGTAGACAACCGAAATGTGGTATTGTCTGATCTGGACATTGTGAATCATGTTAACAATGTAAAATACCTGGAATGGTGTTTGGATACGCTCGATGTCAAAGCTGTCTTAAAACAGGAAATCAAAAGTTTTGAAATGAATTTTTTACGGGAACTGAACCTGAATGATGCGATTTCAATTCATAAAACACCGGAAGTGAAACCAACTTATTTTTCGGTTACTAAAGCCGATAAAACCTGTTTTGCGTTACAACTGGATTGGAAATAAATACAACTACCTGACAAGTTTCGAAAACCTGTCAGGTGTAACTAAATAAATCATAAAAGAAGCGCCCGGATTTGAATCCGGGCGCTTCTTTTTTTCTAAGTAGCTTGGGTGCTTTTTATTCTGTAACTTTATTTTTAATTACCAAACGGAAACCTTCTCCGTGGATGTTCAGGATTTCAACATCCTCATCCTGTTTCAGGTATTTACGCAATTTGGCGATATAAACGTCCATACTTCTTGAGGTAAAGTAGTTGTCGTCTCTCCAGATTTTGGTTAATGCTAATTCTCTTGGCATCAAATCATTTTCATGTAAGGCCAGCATTTTTAGCAATTCATTTTCTTTAGGTGACAATTTGATCGGCTCCTCATTCTGGAACGAAAGGAATCGCAATTTGGAGTTCAGGTGGAATTTACCAATCTGGAATTCAAATTTTGTATTGTCTGTTTTTACTTCAGATGCTTTACGTTGAATGATCGCTTTGATCTTCATCAATAATACTTCCGAGTCAAAAGGTTTGTTCAAATAATCATCTGCACCTACTTTATAGCCTTTTAAAACGTCTTCTTTCATTGATTTGGCCGTTAAAAAGATAATCGGCACTTCTTTATTTTTTTCACGGATTTCTCTCGCTAAGGTATAACCATCTTTGTAAGGCATCATTACGTCCAAAATACATAAATCGAAGTTGTCTTTTTTGAATTTTTCGAAACCTTCCATTCCGTTTTTGGCTAAAGTAACTTCAAAATCATTTATTAAAAGGTAATCTTTGAGCACTGCTCCAAAATTGGGGTCATCTTCTACTAAAAGAATTTTTTTGTTAGTCGTATCCATATCATTAATTTATTAGTGGCATTTTTATAATGAAGGTACTTCCTTTTCCCTTCTCACTTTCAACGAATATCTGACCGTTATGGTCATCTACAATTCGCTTTACATAGGCTAATCCAAGCCCGTGTCCTTTTACATTGTGTAAATCGCCGGTATGTTCCCGGTAAAATTTCTCAAAAATTCTTTTTTGAGCTACTTTACTCATTCCCGCTCCGTGATCTTTTACTTTGATCAGTATAAAATCCTTGACATTTTCTGTTGTCACATCAATTATCGGTGCTTCCGGTGAATATTTTATCGCATTATCCAGTATGTTAACCATTACATTCGTAAAATGTACGTCGTTTAACAATATTGTGGTTCTTTTGGCATTCAAGTGATCTTTAATGATCCCGCCACGGTCTTCCACAATCAGGTTAACATGTTCAATTGCATCTTCTATAATCGAATGAACGTCTGTTGGTTCTTTGCTGATTTCCAATTCCCGTTTTTCGAGTTTGGAAATCCGGAGTACATTTTCTACCTGAGCGTGCATTCGTTTGTTCTCATCCCGTATCATTTGCAGGTAGCGTTGTACTTTTTCTTTATCGTCAATGATCTTTGGGTTTTTAATCGCATCCAAAGCCAGATTGATCGTGGCAATAGGTGTTTTAAACTCATGGGTCATATTGTTGATAAAGTCGGTTTTGATCTCCGAAATCTGTTTTTGTCGTATTAGCTGGTTTAGTGCACTAAAATAGGCTACAATAATGACCAACGTAAAGATGATGGAAAGCGTGGTTATACCGACCAATGACGAAAAAAGGAATTTATTTTTTTGCGGGAAACTCAACAAAAGCTGGTATTTGCTTTGGCCTTCGTTATCCGGAAACACCGGAATACTATAGGTTGAGTTTTTATCGTAATTAAAATTTTCCGATTTTACTTTGGTCGCCAACATATTGCTGTAAATTCCAAACTCAAAGGGCGTATTCACACCGTACTGACTGAGTTCGTTTTGCAACATACTATGCAATTTCTCTTTCGAAACACGCTCCTGAATAGGCTTTAAACCGACGATATCCTTAAAGTAGATCTCAAACTGGGCTTTATCCAGGATATCGAGATTTCCTTCTTTTTCGATCGTTACATCCGGCATCGGCGCTTTCTGAAAAGTTGCGGCATTATCGACCACATTTCCATTATAGATTTCTGTTTTTCGCTTCGCTACGAAACTTTTGAGCGAAACGGAGTCAGATCTTTTATCAAAGAACGAACGATTTAAATTGTAATCTTCTAAAACGATGGTGTTGGAGTAAATGATTTGCTCGTTGGTTTTCGGATCGCGTTTCACATAAAAATACTCTAACAAATCGCTTTGTCGTGGCACTTTTCCAATACTATCCTTTAACTTGTTGAACTTTTCATAGAACTCAAAGTACTCCTGTTGTTGTAGTTTATTCGCTACACTTCCGATAACCTGTTGTACGTGGTACTTGAATTGTTCTTCGTTGTTCTTGTAGGAAGTATTAATCCAGAATAACTGTACCAGAATAATACCCACCAACGACAGGCTCATTAGGATTATCAATAAGAGGAATCTCGTTTTATTCATCAAAACAAAATTAACATTTTAACATTTATTCCTTAAAAACATTAACCAAAGATTAACATCTATGACGGTTTTTACATTTTATTCAATTCTTTAAGAATTAATTCCACTTCTTTTAAAGAAACCGACAAATCGGTGTTGTCTATTATATAATCGCTAAATTCTGCTTTCTTCGCATCGTCCCATTGGTTTTTCATCCGGTCAAGCACCTGTTCACGGCTTACTTTGTCCCGATTCATAACCCGCTCAATACGAATATCTTGCGGAGCCGTTATCAATATGATTTTATCACAATCTTTATAACTGCCACTCTCAAAAAGAATTGCAGCTTCTTTAACTATAAAACTACTTTTTTCATTATTTTTTAACCAATTATCAAAATTTTCTCTAACAGCAGGATGTATAATTTCATTTAATTTTTTTAATAAATTAGGTGAAGAAAACACTAATTCTGCAATTTTTTTGCGATTTAACTTTTCATTTTCTATAACATTCTCGTCAAAAATTCCCCGGACTTTTTTTATAATTTCAGGATCGTCCATTATCTTTTTTGCCTGATCATCAGCTATATAAACCGGAATACCTTTCGAACGGATATATGCTACGATGGTCGATTTCCCACTTCCGATCCCACCGGTGAGTCCTACAATTTTTGTCATGTCTTATTTTTTAAAAAATAATTCCGGAAATGCCTTTTCCGGTTGTTTTTTTAGTACAGTTATCCTAAAAAACGATTTGAAAAAGCCGATTCCATAGCCATAAAATTGAATTATAGCAGCTATAACGGCTAAAAATCCAATCTTTAAACTCGCATTTTCAATGATTCCGGACAGGAATAAAATCGCAAAATATAATGCATAACACTGAAAAAGCAACGAAATTCCAAAGGCATAAAGTGCTATGGCAACCAGGAATCCTAAGCAAAATAAGGTTGGAAACCAAAAGGTTATTTTCCGGTATTTTGGGTACCAGGAATCCAATATCGGCCTTGCCTTTCCAAATTTATTGACCTGTTTATAGAATTTACTCCAATCAATACGCCTTTTATGATATACATACGAATCTTTATACAATCTGGTTTCAAATCCCATTTCCCACAGTCGTATCGACAGATCCGGATCTTCTCCCGGGTGAATGTTTCCAAAACCACCGGATGCTTCAAATGCTTTTTTAGACAAGCCCATATTAAAGCTACGCGGCTGGAATTTGCCTATTTTTTCGGAACCACCACGAATACCGCCCGTGGTCAAAAATGATGTCATCGTAAAATTAATCGCCTTTTGAATGTCTGAAAAAGAATCCAAAGCATTGTCAGGCCCGCCAAAACAATCTACATAGTTTTTTTGTAGGTTATTGGCTATGGAAGTTACGTAATTTTCCGGTAAGATGCAATCGGAATCCAAAATAATATAATATTGTCCAATAGCTTTTCGCATTCCATAGTTACGGGAATCGCCCGGTCCGGAGTTGGGTTTGTTGTAATAGGAAATAAACAATTTGCTTTTAAACGCGTCTACAACCGTTTCACACGGAATAGTAGAGCCGTCTTCCACTATCACAACTTCGAAAGCTTCGTTATAATTCTGTCGCTCCAAACTTTGCAACAGTTCCTCAATTTCATCCGGTCGGTTATAAACCGGAATTATCAATGAAAAATACATGGGTTCTTTATTTTTTAACAAAGATAAACTTTATAAAAAGAAAAAAACCACCTCAAAGAGATGGTTTTCACGAGTAATTCTATTTTCAATTACGCTATACTTTTAGTCGTTTTTATTGGCTAATCCTTCTTCGAAAGCTTCCATTACTTCCTGGCTTACCCCCATATTCGAGAATCCTCCGTCGTGTAACAGGTTTTGTAAGGTTACTTTTTTAGTAAGATCCGAGAACATCATTACGGTATAGTTGGCACAATCTAAAGCAGAAGCATTCCCTAGCGGTGACATTTTATCGGCAAAAGCAATAAATCCACCGAAACCTTTTACTCCCTGACCGGCAGTCGTTGGTGTAGGTGATTGCGAAATCGTGTTTACACGTACTTTTTTATCTCTTCCGAAGAAATATCCGAAGCTACGCGCAATCGATTCTAAATAGGCTTTATTATCGGCCATATCGTTATAATCCGGGAATACACGTTGCGCCGCCATATAGGTTAAAGCTACAATACTTCCCCATTCGTTCATGGCGTCTTTTTTGTATAAAACCTGCATTACTTTATGAAAGGATACCGCAGATACGTCCCATCCTTTTTCTGTAAAATCATAATTCTGATTCGTATAATGGTTTCCTTTTCTTACATTTACAGACATCCCGATGGAGTGCAAAACGAAGTCAATCTTACCACCAAGGATTTCCATTGCCTTTTCTACCAGGTTTTCCAAATCTTCAACGGAAGTAGCATCGGCCGGAATTATCTGGGAACCTGTTTTTTCTGCCAGCTGGTTGATCGTACCCATACGCATTGCAATCGGAGCATTGGACAAAACGAATGTTCCACCCTCTTCATGTACGCGCTCTGCCGTTTTCCAGGCGATTGAATTCTCATCTAACGCTCCAAAAATGATCCCTCTTTTTCCTTTTAATAAATTGTACATAGCTATGTTTTTAAGTAAATTTCAATTTTAATTTTTCAAAAATAGTCATTTTATCTTTTACCCTGTTCATATTCATCTTCATATTCTCAATAAACTGAGCGCCAAATCCGTAGGATGCTGCTTTTTTATAGGCTTCGTAAGCCGGAATCAGGTTAAATTCCATTTCATAAATCCGTCCCAATTCGCTATGATAGGATGCTTTATCCGCTCCTTCAAGTGTGTTTAGCGTTTCGGCGATATGCTCTTTGGCTTCCTCCAATCGTCCCAGATCGACTAATAAATAAGTATAATTCAGGTAAGCCGCCGGGTAATTCGGATCAAAACGCATGGCCAGTTTGTAGTGATAAGCCCCTTTTTCGTGATTACTCAGCTTTGTATAATAGATCCACCCCAGGTGATTGTGTGCTTTTCCAAAATCCGGATACTGACCCAGGATTTCTTCGAGTATTTCTTTTGCTTCGGACACATTTCCATCCGAAATCAAAGCATCAGCCCTGATGAACTGATTTTCGTAGTAACTAATATTTTCTTCCAAAACAAAATCCTTTTAATCCATTAATAACGATCGGGCATGGTTACGTGCCGAATCGGAGATATCTTTTCCGGATAGCATTTCCGCAATCTCCACAATACGCTCCTCATTGGTCAGCAGTTTTAATTCGGAAACTGTAGTTTCTCCCTGAACGAATTTGAATACTTTATAATGCTGGTTTCCTTTGGCGGCAATTTGCGGTAAATGGGTAATGGCAAAAACCTGCATTTTCCGACTCATCTTTTTCATAATATCCCCCATTTTATGGGCAATTTCCCCGGAAACTCCGGTATCGATTTCATCAAATATAATAGTAGGCAATTTGGTATAATTGGCCAGTATGGCTTTTACAGCCAGCATAATCCGCGACATTTCCCCTCCGGAAGCCACTTTTTTCAGCAATCCGAAACTGGTTCCTTTGTTGGCCGAAAATAACAATTGTGCTTCGTCTTTTCCCAATGGTAAAAACGTTTCCGACGGGCGGATATCGAATTCAAAACGGGCATTTGGCATACCCAGTTCCGCGAGTATTTCGGTTATTTGTCCGATTAAAACCGGTGCTGCTTTTGTCCGGTTGGCCGAAATCGTTTCCGCCAATCCGTTTAAACTTTCTTTTAACTCCGTTTCTTCCCGGTTTAAGGTGTCAATCCGGCTATCCATATCGTCCGCCTGAACGACTTTTTGGTCAAGCGCCTGTTGGATTTCCAATAGTTCGGCAACGGTATTCACCTGATGTTTTTTCTGAAGCGAATAGATATTTTGTAATTTCTGATTGGTCAACTCCAATTGTTCCGGGTCGCTCATCAAGGCTTCGGAATGCCGTTGTAATTCATCGGCAATATCATCAAACTCAATCAGCACACTGGAAACCCGGTCGGACAAATCCTGATATTCTATAGACAACGGTGCTATTTTTAGCAAGGTCGCTTTGACTTCTTTTAAGTTCTGAATAAGTCCGATTTGTTCTTCATTGGCGATCATTATCGATTTGTCCAGAGCTTCCCGGATAAACTCCACGTTGTTTAGTCGTTCGAAAGCAGCTTCCAGTTCTTCCTGTTCACCGTCTTTTAAATTGGCTGCCAATAGCTCTTCCAATAAAAAACTATTATAATCCTGCTCTTTTAACAAGGCGTCTTTTTCCGACTGCAATTGTTTTAATTGCGAACGAATGGCTTTATAACGCGACAAACGGGTTTTATATTCCTGCAACAAATCCTGATGACCGGCTAAGGCATCCAGAATTTGTAACTGATAGGCCTCATCGGTTAATTCCCTTGTTTGGTGCTGCGAATGAATATCCAGTAGAAAATCGCCTAACTCCTGTAATTCCTGTAGGTTTACCGGACTATCATTGACAAAAGCTCTGGATTTACCCGATGGCAGGATTTCCCGTCTAATGATGGTCGTCGCTTCGTAATCGAGATCATTTTCCTCGAAAAAAGGTTGTAAGGCGTACGGTTGGATTTCGAAATGTGCTTCGATCACACATTTCTGTTCTTTATCTTTTAAGGAGGTTAAATCCGCACGGCGTCCCAACACCAGGCCTAACGCACCCAATAAGATCGATTTTCCTGCTCCGGTTTCTCCGGTTATAATTGAAAACTCGTTAGAAAAACAAATATCCAACTGTTCAATCAGAGCAAAATTTTTAATCGATAAGGATGTTAACATAATTTGTGCAGCGGTTTAGTAAAACACAAATTTAGTATTTTATATTACTCCATTTAGAAGAATTTAATGGAGATATTCTATTTAATTTTTCGGTCAGTTGTACAATATCCACATTTGGTCCGCCGGAATACATACTCACCAATTCGTCCACTTTAGCATCGAAAAACACCCGCATCAGGAATGAATTCGGACGCACGTCGTGTACTTTCGAAAGGGTTTCAATCGAAGCGATTACTTTTTCCTTGGCTGTTTTCTGATTTTCAGCCATTCGGTCCAATCCCTGTAAATGATACTGGTACATCGCTTCTCTAAATGGTGCATAGGTATTCGATAGCATATCATTGATCAAATAGTAACGCGTATTTCGTTTTTCCGATTGTACCCATCCTTCATAACCGCTGGATTGTGCCACATTGGCAATTGCCAAAGCCGCATCCAAATATTTTGCACCGCCCATGTTCTGATAGGTATCGGCATCGATTCCGATAATCATATTGGCATAGAATGCCAAAACAGAAATCAGATTGGAATCAAAGCTGTTCGGATTAAAGTACATGTTTTCGAATTCGACATAACGGAATTTAAAATCTTTGTCGTTAATATTAAACACCGGTGACGAATAGGTCGAGTTATAAATTGGTCGGGATGATTGCACCTGAATGGTTGCATCGAAGTTGTTGGAATCGAAACCGTTTACCGTGATAAAAACCACACAGTTGATTCTTTCATTTTGCTTAAAGGTTTTTTCGGTCCATTTGGTATTGTTCATAAACTCCGTCACCTGCTTTTCCAGGGTTTTAAAAATCTGCGGGTTTACGTTTGTAATCTGACTGTAATTTACACTTACACTACAATTCAGTTCCTGCGCAAAGCTGTTTAACGATAAAAAAGTAAGTATAAGTAGTATCCAGTTACGCATAATGAGCTATTATTTTGTTGACAATATCCTGAGCGACTTCTTCTTTGGTTTTAAGTTCCATCGGCTCGACTAAAAAATCCTTATCAATAAACGTTACCTTATTGGTGGGTTTACCAAAACCGGCACCGGTATCGTTTAATGAATTTAAAACTATCAAATCTAAGTTTTTTTTCTGAATTTTCTGCTTGGCATGCTCAATTTCATTTTCGGTTTCCAGTGCAAATCCAATCAAAAACTGATTTTTTTTGACCTCGCCCAGCGAAGCGAGTATATCTTTTGTTTTTTCCAGTTCTATGGAAAACGCAGCATCATTCTTTTTTATTTTCTGACTGGCAATATTTTTTGGACGATAATCGGCAACCGCAGCAGCCGAAACCGCCGTATCGACCTGATCAAAACAGTCGTGACACGCGTCATACATTTCCTGTGCCGATTGCACCCGTCGGATCTGAATGTGTTCATGTTGGATATCCAAATGCGTTGGTCCCGATACTAAAATCACCTCGGCTCCGGCATCAGCGGCCGCTTTGGCAATATCATAGCCCATTTTTCCGGACGAATGATTTCCAATAAAACGCACCGGATCGATTGCTTCGTATGTAGGACCTGCTGTTACCAGTATTTTTTTTCCGCGTAATGGCAATTGATCTTCCAGGTCTTTTTCGAGAAAAGCGACAATGTTTTCGGGTTCGGCCATACGACCTTCGCCGGAAAGCCCACTGGCTAATTCGCCTTTTTCGGCCGGAATAATATGATTCCCAAAATCCCGCAAAGCGTTAAAACTCGCGATCGTAGACGGATGTTTATACATATCCAAATCCATCGCCGGAGCGAAATAAACCGGACATTTTGCAGAAAGATAGGTTGCAATGAGGAGATTATCGCAATTGCCATTTACCATTTTAGAAAGGGTATTGGCCGTAGCCGGTGCAATTACTATCAGATCGGCCCATAGCGCCAAATCGACATGGTTGTTCCAAACGGCATTCTCATCTTCTTCGTTAAAAAAAGTGGAAAAAACCGGTCGCCTGGATAAAGTCGATAGCGTTAAGGGGGTTACAAAATCTTTAGAAGCAGGTGTCATGATCACCTGGACCTGAGCACCTGCTTTGATAAGAAGTCGAACTAATGTTGCCGTTTTATATGCGGCTATTCCACCAGAAACACCCAGTATTATTTTTTTACCGCTTAAAACAGACATTAGGATTATTTATTTGAGTCTCTGTAATAGATTTTACCATCCAACCACTCTTGCACTGCTAAAGCATGTGGTTTTGGTAGTTTTTCGTAGAACTTGGAAACTTCGATTTGCTCTTTGTTTTCAAAAATTTCCTCAAGACTGTCATTGTAAGTAGCAAACTCGTCAAGCTTATCGATCAATTCTTTTTTGATTTCGGAATTAATCTGATTTGCTCTTTTTGCCATAATGGTGATCGCTTCATACACGTTTCCTGTCGGTTCTTCAATCTTACTCTTATTGTAGGTAATCGTGTTAACCGGAGCAGTAGTCTTTTTTAAATCCATGACGTTCTTAATTATTTAGAAAATTGTTGTAATTCTTTATCAATAGTAGCCAACATTTCATCGGCTTTTGCTTTGTATTTGGTATCTTCCTTAAAACGGATCAGTGCCGAATAGGCTGTTTTAGCCGTATGCAAACGGTCTTCCATTTTCGAATGAATACTGTTTATTGCCAGTTTATAGGTTGAATCGAACTTATAAAACAAAGCATCTTCTTTGTAAATTGTTCCCGGATAGTCAACGATAAAATTGTCCAATGCCTTGATCGCTGCATTATAATCACGTGACCATTCTCCGATAGTGTTGTATTGCTTTGCGATTTCGAATGCTTTTTTCTCCAGCTTCTGACGCAATTCCGTGATCATTTTATTCGCTTCGGCCATGTTTGGCGAATCCGGATAGGTATTAATATACTCTTGTAATTTATCAATACCTTTTTGCGTATCGGTCTGGTCTATCGAATAAACCGGTGACAATTGGTAGAAGCTTTTCGCGCCTAAAAAAGCTGCTTCTTCTCTTTTCTCACTTTTCGGATAACCCGCCACAAACGATTCGAACTGATATCCTGACAAATAGTACTGTTTGGTCTGATAATACGACTGTGCAAACATATAAAACAGTTTTTCAGCCTGAGGTTTTCCTCGGTTTGGTGCTGCAATCTGTTCGAACAAACGGATCGCTTTTGAATATTTTCCGGCGTCGTACATTTTGGTTGCCACTTCATATTTCATAGCCAAATCTTCCGATTTTAAAGCTTTTTGATACTGGCTACAAGATGTTAACAGAACCGCAACAAGAAAAACGTATAGAAATTTACTCATTTTATTTATCAGTTTTTATGCCTTCAAAACCCGAAAAAGTCTTTTTCCGAAAGCAAATGCAAATTTAGTTATTAATTAGAGATTACAAAATCTTTTTTTTTCAGCCGAAAAACAAAAAAGATGTCCGTAAAATGACATCTTCTTTAAACTTGTTTTTTATACTATTATTGTGCCGATGTTGGCTGATTCCCGCTGAAATTTTTCATATCGTTATCAAACAGGTACAATCCTCCTTTATCATCTCCAATAAGATTGATTTTATCTAAAATAGTTCGTGCCGTAGCTTCTTCTTCGATTTGTTCCGAAACATACCACTGCAGGAAGTTATGGGTTGCATAGTCTCTTTCCGACAATGAAACGTGAACCAATTCGTTGATACTTGCCGACACCATTACTTCGTGTTCGAACAATTGTGTAAACAATGCTTTAAAAGACGAATAGTCCAATGACGGCTCAATAACGGCCGGAATTTGTGCCTGACCGCCACGTTGGTTTACATATTTCACAAGCTTTAGCATGTGCATTCTTTCTTCGTCCGATTGTGCATACATAAATGTTGCAATCCCCTCAAAACCCTGAACTTCAGCCCAAGACGCCATTGCCAAGTAAATTTGTGACGAATCCGCTTCTACCTTAATCTGGTTATTAACAGCTGCTTCAATAGTTTTTGATAACATATATTTCTTTTTTTTAATTAAAGGCTAATTTACTATTTTCTTTACAAAATCGTCAATGCGTTTTGCTAAATCTTCGTTAACATTTACCAACGGCAAACGCACCGTATCTTCCGATATTCCCAGTGATTTAAACACCGCTTTGATACCGGCCGGGTTGCCTTGTTCAAAAATCATATCGATACTATCGGCCAACAGATAATGCAATTTATAGGCTTCATCTACTTTTCGTTCCAAGCCTAAACGTACCATTTCTGAAAACTCTTTTGGAAATCCTTCACCAATTACAGAGATCACTCCGGAACCACCGGCTAAAACCATTGGTAGTGTAACCATATCGTCCCCGGAGATCACCAAAAAGCCTTCCGGTTTGTGCTGAATCAATTTCATAGCCTGCACGATGTCACCTGCCGCTTCTTTGATTCCGATAATATTTTTAAAATCATTTGCCAATCGGATTACCGTCGATGGCAACATATTGCTCGCCGTTCTTCCCGGTACATTATATAAAATAACCGGTATCGGAGATGCTTCCGCTACCGCTTTAAAGTGTTGGTAAACTCCTTCCTGAGTCGGTTTATTATAGTAAGGTGATACAGAAAGTATCGCTTGAAAAGCCGAAAGATCACGTGTTTTTAACTCTTCCACCACTTTATGCGTGTTGTTTCCACCAACACCCAATACTAATGGTAAGCGACCCTTGTTTGCTTCGATAACCGTTTTGATTACCAGTTCTTTTTCGTCATGGCTTAATGTTGCCGATTCGCCCGTTGTTCCCAAAACGACCAAATATTCTACGCCACCATCCACAACATGGTTTACAATTCGGATCAATGCTTCGGTGTCTACTGAAAAATCTTTTTTAAATGGTGTCACAAGCGCAACACCGGTTCCTATTAATGATTGCATGGTTATTTTTTATATTTTGTTTAAAATTTTCAGGTATCGGAACAACTCCGATACAAATTCCTGGTACTTTTCGGCCACAGTTCCGATCATAAAGTGATGCAATCGTTTATCGATCGTAGCAAATCCGGCTTTAAATTTGGCTTTCGACTGTAAGGTCACCCAAACCAGCGGCGCTTTTTCCACATCATAATAGCCGATCAGCATATCGAACGGATTTTCGCAAAAATCCAGTATTTCCTTTTTAACCGGTTCTCCTCCCAAAGCGATATCCTTTCTGCTAAAAAAAGGATAATCAAAGACCTCTTTTTTCTTAATCTTATCTTTATATATCAAAATAGAAATGTTTTTTTCCGGGATTCCCTGCGCAACCAACTCCTTTATCAGATTGTCCTGAGCCGAAAAATAACTTTCATCCAGCAATAAACCAATCGTTTGTATTTTCTCTGTTGTAACGGTAAGTTTATAGTTTGGTAATCTTTTTTTAATGATTTTTTTTAGGAAAAAATCCTTTATTGTTTTTAAAAACATAGTACTTTTACTTGGAATACAAAGTTAATTAAATAAGGATTATAACAAATGACAAAATTAAGAAAGTATAACCGTATTTTAACTTCAATTATTGTCCTTACGGGCTTTTTTTTATCGGTTTCCTGTACCACTCAAAAGTACTACAACACCAAAATTGAAGGAAAACAAATCGGTGTCACAAATGCCTATCCGGATGTTAAATCTATCGAAGATTATGTAGCGCCTTACCGTGATCACATCAACCAGGAACTCGACCATGTACTGGCCTATTGCCCGGAGACCTTAGACAAAAGCAAAGGAACCTGGCAAACAACCATCGGAAACCTATTGGCCGATGTGACCATCGAAATGGGCAACCCGATTTTCCAGTCACGCGAGAAAAAAAACATTGATATCTGTCTGTTAAACCATGGCGGAATCCGTGCGCCACTACCTAAAGGCGATGTAACTACGCGTACCGCTTTTGAAATCATGCCTTTTGAAAATAGTTTGATCATTATCGCATTAAAAGGCGCTCAGATTCGTGAAATGGCCGAATATATTTTAAAAGAACGCAAACCGCATCCGCTATCCGGTTTAAAAATCGTAGCCAACAAAGACAATTTAAGCATCAAATCGTTAAGCGTTAACGGAAAACCTCTTCAGGAAGATCAGGTATACTATGTTGCCACATCCGATTATTTATCCAATGGCGGCGACAGTATGAATTTCTTTAAAAAAGGAATTCAATCCTACGATATGGATTATAAACTCCGCAACCTGTTGATCGATTACTTTAAAAAAGTTGACACTATACCTGTTATCACAACCGAAAGAATTATCCTGGAATAAAAGACTAAGAAGATGAAAAGAAGAGAATTTTTAAAAGGCACATTGGCGAGTTCCGCTCTGGTTACCGTTGGAGGCCTTTCACTAAGCAGCTTTACAACTGCCCCGGATATTAAAAAGATTACAATATTACATACCAATGACGTTCACAGTCATATCGACCCGTTTCCAGCCACAGATCCCAAAAACC
The DNA here is from genome assembly GCF_039778605.1 of Flavobacterium sp. WV_118_3. Taxonomy (NCBI): domain Bacteria; kingdom Pseudomonadati; phylum Bacteroidota; class Flavobacteriia; order Flavobacteriales; family Flavobacteriaceae; genus Flavobacterium; species Flavobacterium sp. WV_118_3. The sequence goes on from NZ_CP156060.1 coordinate 2,189,185, forward strand.
CGAATATGGGTGGTGTAGCGCGTCGTGCCAGTCTGATACAGGAAATCCGCAAAGAAAATCCAAATGTATTACTACTGGATGCCGGTGATATTTTCCAGGGAACCCCTTATTTTAACTATTATGGCGGCGAACTGGAATTCAAACTGATGAGCATGCTGCAATACGACCTGGCCACTATGGGTAACCACGATTTCGACAACGGAATTGACGGTTTTTACGCACAATTACCCCATGCTAAATTCGATTTCGTTTCTGCCAATTACGATTTTAAAAACACGGTTCTAAACGACATTGTTAAACCGTATAAAATATTCGAAAAAGACGGTATTAAAATCGGCGTTTTTGGATTGGGTGTCGAACTACAGGGACTTGTAGACAAAAAGCTTTATAAGGAAACCGTTTACATCGATCCGGTGGAAACCGCAACCGAAATGACCCGTATCCTGAAACACGAGAAAAAATGCGATCTGGTGATTTGTTTATCCCATATCGGTTTTAAATATAACAACGAGCCGGAGCGTATCTGCGATATTCTTTTGGCCCGAAGAACCAAAGACATTGATTTAATCATTGGTGGACACACACACACATTCCTAAGCAAACCGGTTATTGAGAAAAACCTGGATGGCAAGGAAGTATTGATCAATCAAGTGGGCTGTTACGGTATCAACTTAGGGCGTATCGATTTTTATTTCGACGCGAACAAAACGAAATCACATTCCGGAAGAAGTATTGTCGTATAACACTCTTTTATAATCCATTATCAAAACGGATTTATAAAGCAGATACTGCGCCACGACAAACATCGCCAGTGAAATCGGCTGAAACAACGGCAACGTGAGATAATACAGGTTGATCGTTACGAGAAACTGGATAAACGTAAACAATAAGGTACTTATCAGTAACAGGGTATTTACCTTATTGTTATTTAAGATATAATTCGCGAGGGTAAAACCACCCAGAAAAATCATAAAAATTCCATTCACCCAAAACAGATAAATTCCGTTTTCAATTTCGGCATTGACAAGGCTTGTAACGGTAATATAAATAAAGAAAAACGGGATACAACCTATCAAAAATGGGATAATTTTTGGAAAAGCAATCCGCTCCACCAACATATAAACTACCATCACGCGGTACAAGAGAAAAAACAGCGATCCGAAATAAACCGTGTCTTTTGTCGCCGCCACAAAGGCAATATTGGCTATCCAGTTAAAAAAAAGTGCGAGTACAAAAGCATTGTTCCGCTTTTCGGAGTTCAGGTAATAGAGATAAAATAATATTGGCATCAGGAAGGGTTTCGAAATATACGTCAAAAAATGATCCTGCATATATTCACTCAATACCGAAATCCCGCCAATCAAAAAATAAAACAAAATCAGAATCCCACTTATTCCGTCTTTTACTTTTTGCTCCATACTACACCACATAACAGATTAAAAATGAAAGATTTTTGCCGCAAGTTACAATAGGACGTCCTACAATAACGCAAAAATTCCGGGAAAAGCAGATTCCATCGATTAGGATCAAAAAAAAACGTTAATTTCTACAATTCATCTGACAATAAAACACTTATTGAAGCATTAGCAAAAAATCATCTTCCGTGATAATCGGGATATTCAACTGACTCGCTTTTTCCAATTTCGATGGCCCCATATTGGCTCCGGCCACTACATAATCGGTTTTTTTCGATATGGAACTCCCCACCTTTCCACCATTATCTTCTATCGCTTTTTTAAGTTCATCTCTGGAAAATTTTTCAAAAACACCGGACACTACAAACGTTTTACCCAACAACAGCTCCGAAACGGCCGTATCGTGATGCGCAGCCATTTCCAGTTGTACCCCAAAACTTCGCAATCGTTCGATGATAATTTTATTAGCTTCGTTTGCAAAAAATTCCAGCACACTCTGTGCGATTCGTTCTCCGATTTCATCAACCAGAACCAAATCCTCCAGACTTGCCTGTGCCAATGCATCGATGGTTTTATAGTGTTTGGCCAGTTTTTTAGCTACGGTTTCTCCCACATAACGGATTCCCAGTGCAAACAACACCCGTTCGAACGGCACTTCTTTGGATTTTTCAATTCCTTTGATCAAATTATCGGCCGATTTTTCAGCCATTCGCTCCAACGGAATCACCTGCTCTTTCGTCAATTCGTATAAATCGGCATAATCGTGTACCAGTCCGTTATTGTACAATAAAGCCACCGTTTCCCCTCCCAAGCCTTCAATATCCATAGCTTTTCGGGAGATGTAGTGTTGGATTCGCCCTATGATTTGCGGCGGACATCCATAGAAATTCGGACAATAATGTTGCGCCTCTCCTTCTTTTCGCACCAATTCGGTTTGACATTCCGGACAATGCGTAATATAAATAGTAGGCTGTGAATCGACCGGGCGTTGCGTTTCATCAACAGCGATAATTTTAGGAATGATCTCGCCGCCTTTTTCCACAAACACCGTATCTCCAATTCGGATATCCAGTTTTTCGATCTGATCCGCATTGTGTAGCGAAGCGCGTTTTACAATCGTTCCGGCCAACTGAACCGGTTCCAGATTGGCTACCGGCGTAATCGCTCCGGTTCGTCCTACCTGATAGGAAATCGACAACAATCGGGTCGACACCTGTTCGGCTTTAAACTTATAAGCAATCGCCCAACGCGGTGATTTTGCCGTATACCCCAATTCGTCCTGATATTGCAAACTATTTACCTTGATCACCACACCATCGGTTTCGTACGGCAACGTATGGCGGTGTGTATCCCAATAATCGATAAACGCAAAAACTTCTTCCATACTTTGAGCCAATTGTGCTTGTTTTGGCACTTTAAAACCCCACTGACGTGCTTTTTCCAAGCCTTCGAACTGCGACTGAAACGGCAATTGTTGTCCCACAAGCGCATATAACAGGCAATCCAACGGTCTTTTTGCAACTTCGGAACTATCCTGCAATTTCAGACTTCCAGATGCGGTATTTCGCGGATTCGAATAGGGCGTTTCTCCTATTTCGATCAATTCCTGATTCATTTTTTCAAAACCTGCAAACGGCAGAATAATTTCCCCCCGAATTTCGAATTTCGGAGGATAATCCCCTTTTAAACGGATCGGTACGGCTTTTATCGTTTTAACATTATTGGTCACATCATCCCCCTGAAAACCGTCGCCACGCGTAAGGGCGCGTTTTAACCTTCCATCTTCATAAGTAATACTAATGGAAGCTCCATCATATTTTAATTCGCAGGTATATTCCAACGGGACATCACCCAGGATTTTCTGCGCTCTTTTTTCCCAATCCAATAAGTCTTCTTTGGAATACGAATTGTCCAGCGAATACATTCGGTATTCGTGTAAAATCGTTTCGAAATTTTTTGTCACCAAACCGCCCACACGCTGGGTTGGCGAATCTTCGTCAAAATATTCCGGATACTGCTCTTCAAGCGCCTGTAATTCTTTTAATTTCAAGTCGAAATCATAGTCGGAGATTGTTGGGTTATCCAACACATAATAATTATAATTGTGTTGATTCAATACTTCTCTCAGCGCCTGAATAGTCTGTAAAACGTCCATAAAATACAAAAATTGGGAAAACCAGTTTGAAGGAACTAATTTAACCAATTTCTGATAATTTCGGGATGTAATTCCGAATTTCTATTACTCGAGTATATTTTCCATTTGGCGGTACAAATCGCCGTCACACAGAATGGCTCCCTGACGAACCAGTCCGAATATTTCGTCGTTGCGTTCGTCGACAAAAACCTTTTGTCCTTTCTGGATTTCAACATTATCCGTAAACAGATTATCACTAAGCCAGTCCAGTCCTTCTTTGGTTAAAAAATCGACTTCCGCAACCAGCGAATGGATTACAATGGTTTGCATGTGAATATCACTGCAATGAAACAGAAAAATATGGTGCTTCGAATAGTGTTCCAGGTATTTGGCATTGGTTAGCACACCTTCCCAGATCAGATCGGAAAAAACATCGATCTCCTGTTCGGCGACTTCCGGGTTTTGCGCTTTAATTTTATCCCATTCGGCTTTATCAACCGACTGTGTGGCCAGAAAATTCACAAATTCCGGGTGCAGTTCTTCCAATTGTTCTTTTGTTAATCGCGTATATCTCATTGTTATTGTTTTAGTACCGCAACCGGATGCTTCCGATGGCCGGCAAAACATAAAGGTATAAAAAAAAAGCCTTCCCGATTGGGAAGGCTTTTGCTTTATTTTGCTAAAATTATGCTTTTTCAGCAACAATTTCGTATGCTAATTCTACGATTACATCACGGTGTAAACGGATAGAAGCATTGTATTTTCCTGTACGTTTAACGATACCTGAAGTGATGAATTTTCTATCGATTGCATGTCCGTTTTTCTCTAAAACTTCAGCGATATCTGCATTAGTAACAGATCCGAATAATTTTTCACCACCCGCTTTAGCTGTGATTTTGATCTCTAAAGCTTTAAGCGCTTCAGCCAAACTTTTCGCATCAGCAACGATTTTAGCTTCTTTGTGCGCTTTTTGTTTTAAGTTTTCAGCTAGTACTTTTTTAGCTGATGGAGTAGCTAAAATTGCAGCTCCTTGAGGAATTAAAAAGTTACGACCGTAACCTGGCTTAACAGATACTACATCGTCTTTAAAACCTAAATTCTGTACGTCTTGTTTTAATATAAGTTCCATAATCTCGCCTCTTTTTTATTTTAATAAATCAGCCACATATGGCATTAATGCTAAATGACGTGCTCTTTTTACCGCTACAGATACTTTTCTTTGGTATTTTAAAGAAGTTCCTGTTAAACGACGAGGAAGGATTTTTCCTTGCTCATTCACGAATTTTAATAAGAAGTCCGCATCTTTATAATCAACATATTTGATACCGGACTTTTTGAAACGACAATACTTTTTAGTTTTGTTAGTTTCTATATTTAAAGGCGTAAGATATCTGATATCCCCGTCTTTTTTTCCTTTTGCAGATTGCTCAATACTTGACATACTAATTAAGCTTTTGTAGATTTTAATTTTGCTCTTCTTCTTTCAGCCCAAGATACTGCATGTTTGTCTAAACTTACAGTTAAAAAGCGCATGATTCTTTCGTCACGACGGAATTCCGTTTCAAATGCAACTAAGATTTCTCCAGATACTTTGAATTCAAATAAGTGATAAAAACCACTTTTCTTGTGTTGGATTTCGTACGCTAATTTTTTTAAGCCCCAATCCTCTTTCGCTACCATCTCTGCTCCTCTAGAAGTAAGAAAATCTTCAAATTTGCTTACTGTTTCCTTTACCTGCTGCTCAGATAAAACGGGATTCAAGATGAAAACAGTTTCATAATGATTCATAAGAATAAAATTTATTTGTTATAAAATTGGGTACAAAAATAGCGATTTATATTTAATCTACAAGGGTATTTTCTTTTTTTTACCTTCCACACTGTTTTTATCCGAACTATCCTTTGTCAATCCGATCTGTTTTGCTATTTTTATTACTAAAATAAACTTATTTGATTTTTATTAGAATATGAAGATAAACTGTATTGTAGTTGATGATAGTAGTATTCAGCGTTTAACCATTACCAAACTCGTAACCGAGAACCCAAATCTCTCCCTTGTAGGCGAATTCTCTAATGCCATTGAGGCAAAGAATTGCATTACCAATAAAAATGTGGATTTGGTTTTCTTGGATATCGAAATGCCGGTTATAAGCGGTTTTGATTTACTAGACGGATTGAAGGCAAAACCGCAGGTGATTTTCATTACATCAAAAACGGAATATGCCGTTAAAGCATTTGATTATGCCGCTACCGATTATTTGCACAAACCCATTACCCGCGAACGATTTAATGTTGCTGTAAAAAAAGCAATGAACTTTGTTTTGCTCGGAAAAGAAAATTCCGACGAGGAAAGTCCGTTTATCTTTATCAAGAGCAACCTTAAAAAACTTAAAATTTACATTTCGAGGATTAAATGGATCGAAGCTTACGGGGATTATGTAAAAGTAATTACCGACGAGGATAATCATCTGGTACTGTCGACCATGAAAGCGTTTGAAAACGAACTCCCGAAAGACAAGTTTATCCGGGTTCACAAATCCTTTATTGTTAACATTGATAAAATCGACAAATTCAACAGTAAATTTGCCGAAATCGGCACCAATAAAATTCCATTGAGCCGGAACAAAAAAGAAGATTTGGTAAAAGCAATCGAAAACGCTTAGTAATTATCCACATTAACCGAGACTTTTATCGCCCGGTATTGCGGGATCGCCTCAAAACTGCTTCCAATTTTCCGTATCATTTTTTTGGTGTTCCCCAAATGGCTTTTCTGCGGAATCTTAATTAGAATGGTACGGATGTATTCATTCCGAATCCTGCTTATAGCGGGTTCTTCCGGACCAAGAACCGGGATTTGAAGGGATTGTGTCAACACATTATACATCCACATCGAACCTTCTTTTAATTTATCAAAATCGCGGTGCTTTAACGTCAGTTTTACCAATCGGTAAAAAGGCGGATATTTAAAATTGTGCCGTTCATAAACCTGCTCTTTATACATTCCGATATAATCGTTGGCTGTTACCTGCCGGATTATATTATGGTACGGATTATAGGTTTGAATCATCACTTTTCCTTTCTTTTCACTTCTTCCCGCTCTACCTGCTACCTGCATCATCATCTGGAAAGCCCTTTCATGCGAACGAAAATCCGGTTGATTCAGCATATTGTCGGCATTCATAATTCCAACCAGCGTTACATTATCAAAATGCAAGCCTTTGGCCAACATTTGCGTACCCACCAGAATATCGATTTCCTGTTCCCGAAAAGCATCGATTATCTTTTCATATCCATATTTTCCACGGGTGGTGTCCTGATCCATCCGACCGATATTTTTTTCCGGAAAAAGTTCCCGCAATTCCATCTCGATCTGTTCCGTCCCAAACCCTTTGGTCGACAAATCCACTGACTGGCAAGCATGGCAATGCGTAGGATTCGCAATCGAATACCCGCAATAATGACAACGCAACTGGTTTTTATATTTATAATAGGTAAGACTTACATCACAATTAGGACATTGCGGTACATGTCCGCAGGTCATACATTCCACAAAAGGAGAATACCCTCTTCGGTTCTGAAATAAAATCACCTGTTCACCTAACGATAACGATTCCGAAATAGCCTCGATCAGCGTATCGCTAAAATGCCCTTTCATCCGTTTCCGCTTGTATTTATCTTTTAAATCGACCAGGAAAACTTCGGGCAACAATACTTTTCCGTAACGCTCTGTTAAATTGATCAAACCATATTTTCCGGATTGTACATTATAATAGGTTTCCAGACTTGGCGTAGCCGATCCCAAAAGCACCTTTGACCGGTGTGCTGCCGCCAGTACTATAGCCGCATCACGGGCATGGTATCGCGGTGCCGGATCAAATTGCTTAAATGTTTGCTCGTGCTCTTCGTCGATTACAATAAGTCCCAGATTCGAAAACGGCAAAAACAAAGCCGAACGTACTCCGATTACAATTTTGGCTTTTTCGGAATTTTGCAATACCTGTTGCCAGACTTCTACTCTTTCGTTATTGGTATATTTGGAATGGTAAACCGCGATCTGGTTTCCAAAATAAGCCGTAAGGCGACTTACCAACTGAACCGTTAACGCAATTTCGGGCAACAGATACAACACCTGTTTCCCGGATTGTATATATTCTTCGATCAGCTTGATATAGACTTCCGTTTTTCCGGAAGCCGTAACACCGTGCAATAAGGATACACTTTGTTTTTCGAAACTATCTTTAATTTCGTTCAACGCTATTTGCTGCGGATCACTTAACGCAAAACCGGAATCCTCTGATTTCTCAAAACGAACCCGATCTTCCAACAAATAGTATTCTTCAAAAACCGCTTTATCGACCAATGCCTTAACCGCCGCTGATCCCGCTCCGGAAACTTCAATTAATTTTTTAACCGAAACCGGTTTCTTTTCGGTTGCCTGCAATTGAAAATATTGCAAAACCAATTCCCGTTGTTTCGACGCTCTGGACAGCAACTCCATCAATTCCGACAATTGCTCCTGTTGTAAAAACTCCGGTTGCAAGCGGATGTACTTCGTTACTTTTGGTTTGTATTTTTCAACTACTTCCTCCTGAAGCGTTAGTACATTTTTGGACAACATTCTGTTTAATACCGGAAAAACGTTCTTTTTTCCCAGAATCGCCATAATGTCTTCCACTTTTAAAGACGATTGTTGTTGCAACGCTTCCCAAATTAAAAACTCATCATCCTCCAACTCCTTACTATGAGTATACCCGTCTTGAGGCGCAGCAATAATCGTTTCACTTTCCAATAAAAAACCAGAAGGCAATGCGGTTTTATACACATCACCAATACTACACATATAATAGTCGGCTACCCATTTCCAGTGTTCAATCTGAAATTCGTTTACCACAGGCACTTCGTCGAGTATCTGATGAATTTCCTTCGCCTTATACAATAGCGGTTCGTTCCGATGTAATTCGATCGCCAGTGCCGTATAAATCTTGTTTTTACCAAATGGTACCGCCACGCGCATTCCTTTTTTAAGAAATGCGTATTCGGCCTCAGAAACCTGATAGGTAAAGGTTTTATTCAAAGCTAACGGCAAGACAACTTCTACAAAATAGGACATCGGTTGGTTTTAAATTACAAAGATAACGGCTGACCATAAAAAAACACTTCCCGGGAGAAGTGTTTTTTTTTATACTATTTAACAGCTATTTATTTTACTCTTGACCAGGTTTGCGTTCTTCCAATTAACGAAATCCCTACATACCCTCTAACATTTAGTTTATCGTGACCGTCTAATTTTACGGTACATTTATAAAGCTTTCCTTTGTTTGGATCCAGGATTTTCCCTTCGGTATATTCATCGCCGGATTTTTTCAATCCTTTTATAATCGTCAATCCTAAGATTGGTTTGTCTTTATCTTCACCGCTACAATCTTTACATTTCGCATTTTTCTTCGCCGGATTCAAAATCTCAACCACTTTACCATAGATTTTCCCTCCGGATTCCGTGATTTCCACTATTGATTTTGCTTCACCAGTTTCATCATCAACTGTTTTCCATTTGCCCACCACACCTTGTGCCTGCACTGAGAACAGTCCTACAAATGCTACAAAGAATACCGTCAAAAGTTGTTTTCTCATAATTATAGTTTTTTCGTTTTGTTAAATATATAAATTTTTTCTTTTTAATTTGTTAATAGTCGCATTTAATTCAAACCCTAACAACAAAATCATACAGTTTATCCATATATAAAACATCAATACAAGAAGTGTACCAATCGATCCATACAATTCGTTATACCGCGCAAAACGCACCACATAAATCCCAAATACATAAGACGAAATCACCACTAAAACCGTAGTAAAGATCGCTCCGGCATTAAAAAACGGAATCTGTTTGGTTTCTCTTGTTCCGAATTTAAACAGAAATGAAGCCGACACAAACAACATGATCAGGATAAAAGCATACCGTGCCAACTGGATAAACAACACATCGTCCAACAATAGTCGATTGGACAACATCTGTATAACGACCTCCGACACGACTATGGCCGCTACCGTTACGATCAGGAAAAAGGAAAAAATAATCGACAACCCGATAGCTACCGCATATTGCCTAAAATAACCTCTGGTAATCGTAATATGATAGGACGATTCGAAGCCGCCCAAAACCGCATTTAATCCGTTGGACATTAAAAATATCGACAAAAAGAATCCCGAAGAAAGGAGACTTTTATAACTATTATTCATAATATCCATCAGAATGGCTTCTATAGCTCCATAGGTATTTGGCGGTACACTATCGGATACGAATTTTAAAAAATCCTCCTGAAATCCTTCTAACGGAATATAAGGTATCAAGTTCAGTATAAAAAGAGCGAACGGAAAAAGCGCCATAAAGAAACTAAAGGCAATAGCACCCGCCCGATACGAAAAGGCGCCTTTGGCGATACCGATTCCGTATAATTCCAACAAGTCATATAAAGACAGTCCTTCCAGCCCGGGAACTTTTATCGTTTTGATAAAAGCCATCAGCTTGTTTAGCACCGGTATTTTTTCAATTTGTTCTTCGATTTCTTTTGACACTACCGTTATCGTTTCGTTTTATATTTTGATGAAATATACAAATTAAATCGCTTTCAGACTCAGGTCCATATTATAAATAGAATGCGTTAGTGCTCCGGAAGAAACATAATTTACACCACACTCGGCATAATGACGTACGGTTTCTTCGTTGATTCCGCCGGACGATTCCGTTAGACATTTTCCATTGATCATTTCTACAGCCTTACGGGTATCCTCGTAATTGAAATTATCCAACAGTATGCGATATACACCTTCGTTTTCGAGAATTTCACGCACTTCATCCAGATTTCTGGCTTCGACGATAATTTTAAGATCAAGATTCTTTTCTGCCAGATAGGCATTTGTTTTCTGAATGGCTTGGGTGATTCCACCGGCAAAATCAATATGATTATCTTTTAGCATAATCATATCGTATAACGCAAAACGATGATTTTCGCCGCCGGCTATTTTTACCGCCCATTTTTCGATTGCACGTATTCCTGGTGTGGTTTTACGCGTATCAAGTATTTTCGTTCCGGTACCTTCCAGAAGCGCAACAAATACTTTTGTTTTGGTTGCGATCGCACTCATACGCTGCATCGCATTTAGCACTAATCGTTCCGCTTTTAGTATCGATTGGGAACTTCCGGAAACATGAAACGCCACATCGCCATATTTTACAGGAGTCCCATCAGCAATAAACACTTCCATCTGCAAGCCCGGGTCGACATATTGAAACACCATACGGGCAAATTCCACTCCGGCTAAAATACCGTCGTCTTTTACCAATAATTTTGCTTTTCCGGTAGCCGATTCCGGTATACAGGCTAACGAACTATGATCACCGTCTCCTACATCTTCGCGGATCGCATTCGTAATGATCAAATCTAGTTCGTGCTGAAATTGTGCTTCTGAAATCATCTGTTTTCTATTGAGATGCTAAAATAGGCATTCCTTTGAAAACCTAAAAATTTAAACCCATTTTAAACCTTTATTAACGCCGGAAGACTTTCCGTTTTGCAGTAGTTTCTCCGGTTAAAATCATTGGATCATTTGCTTTTGATTTTACTATAAATGCCTAACTTTAGAACGATTAATCCGTGCTTCATTTCAACGATCCAATCGTTCAGACGGATTTTTTACAACCAAACCTTATACGAATGAACATTATCACGCAAACCAAAGGTGCCTTTACCATTTCTACCGACAAATCCAAACTGGACATCAACGTTATTCATCACTATCTGTCGCAGGAATCGTACTGGAGTAAAGATATTCCGGTAGCCCGTATTCAGAAATCGATTGAAAACGCACTTTGTTTTGGTATTTTTCACGAAAACAAACAAGTGGGTTATGCCAAAGTTGTCTCCGACTTTTCGACCATGGCTTATCTGGGTGATGTTTTTGTACTGGAAGCCTATCGCGGTCAAGGATTATCAAAATGGTTACTGGAGACCATTATGTCACATCCGGAATTACAGGATTTGCGACGTTGGATATTACTAACCGCTGATGCGCACGAATTGTACCAAAAATACGGTTGGAAACCTATTGCCAGTCCGGAGAAATGGATGGAGATTCACCGGCCGGATATCTATAAAAAATAAACAAAAAAGGGATACCTGAAAAAACAAGTATCCCTTTTAACAGATTCCGGGTAAAAACATATCCGGTATCCTATTTCGTTTTATTTTATTGTAAAATTCATTCCTACATTCAAGGCAACTCTGGAATTTCGGTACGACTTATCCTCTTTTTTTTGAGCCAGATCAGAAAAACCGGATTGACTATCGCATTCTACAAATAATTTAAGTTTGTCTGTAACCGGGATTTTAAGTCCAACTCCCAAAGCCAATCCCCAATCGGTTTGATTAAAATACTCTTTTACATCCCGTTTAAACCGCGAATCTTTCGCACTTAATAAAAAGCCCACATAAGGACCAAGATCCAGGTACCAGTTGCGCTTTTTTCCAAAATGCCAGCTTGCGGTTACCGGAACTGTCAGATAATCCAAATCGTAATTGGTTCCATAAGTAATATAGGGTGTATCTATTAAATAGATTGATCCCCGATTCCATCCTTTTTGATCATAGGTCAGTTTTGTTTTGATACTCCATTGATCTGAAAAGTAATAATCGATCGACACTCCCGCATTCATACCATAGTGCTCTTTTGTCTCTTCACTTCCTTTTTGCACCGTTGCATAATTAAAACCCAGATTCGCTCCGAGTTCTACATCTCCTTTTTGCTGCGCACCAGACTGTATTACAAATCCAAAAACGGCCGCAACAGCCATAATTACTTTTTTCATATTTTTTTTATCAGGCCGCAAAAATAAGACTAAATCAGAAATCCGAAAGAAAAAGTTTACACCGTTTTCAACGCTTCCACCAACAAATCGATATCTTCTTTTGTATTGAAATGACTTAATGAAATCCGCAGACTTGGTTTTTTCAAATCGTCGTCCGAAAGTATTTCTGCCAATACATGCGACGGCTTGATACTTCCCGACTGACAAGCACTTCCGCGCGAAACAGCAATCCCTTTCATATCGAGATTAAACAATATCATCGCGGTTTTATCATTAGAAAACGGCAACAATACATTCGCAATATTATAAAATCCATTTTCACCACCGTTGATCTGCGTACCCGGAAAAGCAGTCTGCAACGCGTTTATCAGATATTGTTTAAGTTCGGTGATCTGATTGCGTTCGGTTTCCAAATTGGCATACGACAATTCTAATGCTTTTGCCATCCCTACGATCTGATGTACCGCTTCGGTTCCGGCGCGCAATCCTTTTTCCTGTTCGCCGCCATATAACAACGGCTGGATTCCGGTATTTTTTCGGACAAATGCGAATCCCACTCCTTTTGGCCCGTGGAATTTATGCGCACTTGCCGCTACAAAATCGACCGGCAACTCCTGCAAGTCCATTTCGGTTTTACCAATCGACTGTACCGTATCCGAATGAAAATAAGCCCCGTGTTGTTTACAGATACGCCCGGTTCTTTCCAAATCCAGAATTGTTCCGGTTTCGTTATTGACATGCATCAAACTCACCAGTGTTTTTTGTTCCTGTCCGAGTAATTCGCTCAGATGTGCGAAATCGATTCCACCATTTGGTAATACGTTTACATAATCGACCGAAATGGCATATTCGTGTTGCAACACTTCCACCGTATGCAATACGGCATGATGCTCCACTTTGGAAGTAATAATACGGTGCACTCCTAAATCTTTAACCGCCGAACGCAAAACCCAGTTATCGGCTTCCGTACCACAAGACATAAAAATAATTTCCTGCGCATTGGCGTTTAGCTGTTTGGCAATCGATTTCCGGGCCGTTTCCAACAATACTTTGGCACTACGCCCGAAACTATGTGTCGACGACGGATTCCCGTAGTCTTCCGATAAAACGGCTACCATCTGCTGTACCACTTCCGGCCGGATCGCCGTGGTGGATGCATTATCCAGATATACTTTTTTCATAACTATACTTCTAACTGTTTTTTATGCCGTCTGAAGAGTAACTTTTCATTAAAAACCACAATCGAAACCAAAATCAATGAATAGGCCGACAATTGCTGTACACTTACCGGTTCTTTAAAATAGAAAACTGCCAACAGGAAATTGATGATCGGATTGATATAGATCATGATTCCCACCGTCGCCGAGCTAACTCCTTTTAACGCATACAAATTTAAAAACAATGGTATTATCGTGAACACCACAACAATGATCAATAAATAACCATAAAACAAACCTTCTGTTGGCAAAGCGCCACTATACACCGGATAAAACGGCAACATACAAATTCCGGCTACCAACAACTGTATATTTAACAGCAGGAATTTATCCATTTCGCTATTTTTGCGTTGGCTCACGAGATACAACGCATAGGTTGCCGCTACAATCAGGCTGTAAAAAATATCCATAAAGTGATTGTACGATAACAATACACAACTAAAAACACTAATTCCTACGGCTGTCCATTGCGCGTTACTGAGCTTTTCGCGAAGTATAAAATAGGCGAAAACAGTTGTCAGAATCGGACATACCAGATAGGCAAACGAAGCCGCCTTAACACTCACATGGTTCATCACAAAGATAAAAAAGAACCAGTTTGCCATTAACAAAACGGAACCTCCCAACGTCAGAAACAGGATCTGTCGTTTATGATTGGGTAGCATATTTTTAAAATTAGCCCAGTCTTTTTTGATGATACTTCTGCGAAATACTATATTGATCAACGACATTAATACCACCCCTAAAAAGACGCGGTAAAACAAAATATCCAGTGAGGGATAATCGTGGATTGGTTTTAATCCGAGGCTAAAAAATCCCCAGATCAAAAAGGCCACAAATGCAGCCAGGTAGTATTTTGTTGCTTTCATCAGAAAATAAAATTCGGAGCAAAGGTAACGATTTCCCCTGCTCCGAATCTGAATTTAGCTTTTTCTTAATCTATTAATGCGTTGCTTTTACTTCTGTTGCATCCACGTCTATATTTTGTCTGGCCAGTATCGATTTTACAATGATCGCAAAGAAAGTCAGGTAGGCAAAACAAATCACCGGAATCACATACGAATTATGAATTCCGATAATATCGGCCAATTTCCCCTGAATAGGCGGAATAATACCACCTCCTAAAATCATCATCACCAAAAAAGCCGATCCTTGTGCCGTGTATTTCCCCAATCCCATAATGGAAAGGCTAAAAATGGCCGGCCACATAATACTACAGGCCAAACCACCCGCCAGAAAGGCATAAATCGCAACAATACCCTCTGTCATGAGTCCGGTTACCATAGCGATAAGCCCCATACATCCAAAAATCATCAGGGTTCTTGCCGGTTTGTCTTTACTCAGGAAGAAAGCCCCAATCTGTGCTACTACGCAAATCACATAATAATACAGCGGTTTCACATCCTGTCCTACCAGGATATTGAGTCGTATAACAATCACAAATGCGATTAATGGCACTGCGATTAATGCTATTATTTTTTTTGTCTGACTTAAATTAAACACACTGATCGCTCCGGCCCAACGTCCGATCATTAAACTTCCCCAATACATGGAAACATAAGGTGCAATTTCAGACGACTTATAGCCTCCGAATTCCTTAAGCCCGAGTAGCTCGCCAAGGTTGCTTCCAATGGCTACCTCCACGCCTACATAGGTAAAGATGGCCAACATCCCTAAAACCAATTGCGGATATTGCATCGCACCCCAGCCTTCGCTTTTTTTCACGGCACTTCGTTTCACAAATAACAAGCCGCCGATAATTACCAATAATCCGCCGGACAACCAGAACATTCTCTTTTTTTCAAGCGGTCCTTTAAGCACAGTTATCTCCGCCTCTATCTTTTTTACCACACGATCGGCCTCTACATGATCATCATCCTCCGAAACAGTGGCTTTTATTGCTTTAATTTCTTTTTTAAGCACTTCAATTTTTCGTGCTTCTTCGCTTTTATAACTATTAAAAACCGGAACAAAAATAACTACCAGCAATACCGTCATCACGATCAGGAAACGCATTGCTTTACCTGCTTTCTCCATTGGTTCGTCTGAAATTCCGGCCGGTACTTTTTTCGAAAAATAGAACATGGCAGCTGCACCCAGAAATAACAATCCTACGCAGATGTATAACAGGATTACTTTGTCGAGTTCAAGGTGTTTGATCTGTTCATCGGTTACCGATGCGGTAGTCCCGAATAAGGCAAGCCCCACAATGATTGGTCCGATAGTGGTTCCGAATGAATTGATACCGCCTCCCAGATTCACCCGGCTGGCTCCTGTTTTGGGGTCGCCCAGTGAAATAGCAAACGGATTGGCTGCTGTTTGTTGCAGCGAAAAACCAAGTGCTACGATAAAAAGACCGATCAACATTCCCAGATATATATTGCTTTCAACCGCCAGAATCATCGCTCCCGCTCCTAAGGCCGAAAACAGAAGTCCGTAGACAATACTCTTTTTATATCCCCAGTTCCCTACGACATCTCTCCCTTTAAAGGTTCCGAAGATAAACAGCAACAAGGCTCCTGTATAATAGGCCGTATAAAAGGCAAAATCGATCAACTGGGACTGGAATTGGTCGAGTGAAAAATAATGTTTACAAAAGGGGATAAAAATACTGTTTCCCGCAGCGATAAAACCCCAGAAAAAAAACACATTAATCAGGGTATACAGCGCCGGATAGTTGGTCTTAGTTGGCGATACTTCCATAAGTACAAGAACTTGATTTAGATTAGTTATGAGTTTCAAATATAGCAATTAAGTTGAATTTCATCTGATCCGTCCGGAGTAAATACAAAAAAAGTTACTTTTGTTGCAAATTCTATACTCAAATGAAAAAAGTTTTTAGCGCATTTGCATGCTTATTCCTTCTGAATAGCTGTGACGACGGTGATATTGTCGTGGAGACCTTTGATTTTGGCAGTGTTGCCGTTCAAAAATGCACCAACAATGACATCTTATTGAAAACCAGTGGTAATCAGTTAATGCTTTTAAATATCAGTCCTTCGTTTTTCAAAAATGAAGAAACACCTCTTAATACGCCAAGAGTCTATACAATTCTTAATCCGACCGATATTATCTATCGTACGTATTCAGGCAGTGTAACTTCTTCCTCTATCTGTTCGATCATACCGCCTTCCACCCCGTCGGTAGTGGATGAATTTAATGTAAAACCCGGAGGAACCGTTGCAATAACCACCACGATGATTCCAACTGTTGATCCTACCTCCCTGTCGACCCAGATCAGCTATAGTCATTTGATTAAATTTAAGAACACGCAGTTTAGCAATAATACTTCAACGCTTTCATTCCCGGATTATCTTTTCGGGACCTACACTTCGGCCAATAACACTTTAAGTTTTTCGTTTCCGGGAGCGGTTCCGCAAAATTGCTCGGACAACAAAATTTATCTTAAAAACGGTGGTCAATTTTTACTGGTCGATTTACCTGCCGGTTCGTATCCAAGTCAGGCCGGAACGCAAACCATCAATTTGGGAGATACCGCAAAGGTGATTTACAGAATGTATTCCTCGTCGGTTACCGGGTCGAATCCTGACTATTCTGCCGTTGTTGCCTGCGCCGGAAGTGCCCCTGTCGCTCCGATTGTTTTAAGCGAAGAATGGATCGCCAGTCAAGGTAGTATTACGATCGTTACAACCGAAATTTTTGATCCGACCAATACAACTGTTATCGGATATAAACACAACCTGACATTCCAAAATATTGTTTACCAAAAAGGCACGCAATCCTTCACTCATCCGCAATATACTTTTGGAGATTACATCACAAACTAATACAACAATATTCTAAAAAGCATAAAAAAAGACCGGACATATCCGGTCTTTTTTTATGCTTAGCGATTTGCATTTTGTTTAAAATAAACCGCTGTCGCTCCCAATCCGTACTTCTGATAATCGGCATCCTGAAAGACAACCGAGTCATATCGTCCCAGTAAAAAATCCAGCTCGGCTTTTAAAATTCCTTCCCCGACACCATGGATAAAAACAATTCTGGGAATCCTGTTTTTTATCGCAAATTCGATTTGACGTTGCGCCGTTTCCATTTGCACTGTCAGGATATCATAGTTTGACATTCCTCGTTTTGAGGGTACCAATTTTTCAATATGTAAATCGATTTCCAGGACAAATTCATCCTTACGGGAACGCTTTTCTTTTACAAAAGAGCGCTTTTTAGGCAGCTCTTTTTCTTTTAAAACAGCATCTAAAGTCATACCTGAATTAAAAACATCTAACTTACTGGATTTATCCATCTTAATAAGTTCGTTGACAAAAAATGTCATCAAAAATCCATCACTAGTTTCCACTAAAACCTGATCCTTTTTTACTTCTTTTACCACGCCACTGATATCCTCATCAAGTGCCGCAACATGGTCTCCTATATTAAACATCTTCTTCCTCCTTTTCCTGATTTTTACCCGGCACTTTCTCCATTAGTTTCATCATCCCGTAAAAGAAAATCACCACTGCTATTATCTGCACCCAGATGTTTGGATGGGGTTGTGTTTGTTCGTACAAGGCCCAGGCGCCCATTCCGAAAAACAACAGTATATACATCGTTTTCATATCACTTGTTTTATTTTATTCAAAAATAGCAAACTTTTGCATTCCTCTTCTTTTCTAACCAGCAACTTACCTTCTGTCGTAATTCCAATAAAAAAGCAGCCCGAAGGCTGCTTTTACAATATAAACAATATTCTAAATTATTTTTACTTTTCGAATTGCTTTAATGTGGTTGTGATAATACCAACACAGTCCAGCAACTGCTCTTCATTCATCACCAAAGGCGGTGCAAAACGGATGATATTTCCATGGGTTGGTTTGGCTAAAAGACCGTTATCGCGTAACGCCATACAGATGTTCCAGGCGGTATCGCTTTCTTCTGTATCGTTGATCACTATTGCATTTAAAAGTCCTTTTCCGCGCACTAATGTACAGATCGAACTTCCGGCAATATAGTCGTTCATTTTCGCCCGGAATAATGCTCCTAATTTTTCTGCATTGACTGCCAGTTGTTCTTCTTCGACTACAGTCAACGCGGCAATTGCTACCGCAGCCGCTACCGGATTTCCTCCAAAAGTAGATCCGTGTTGTCCTAGCTTGATCACGTTCATGATTGCATCGTTTGCCAATACTGCCGAAACCGGATAGGCTCCTCCCGATAAGGCCTTACCCAAGATCAGAATGTCCGGTTGTACGTTTTCGTGTTGTACAGCCAGTAATTTTCCGGTGCGTGCAATACCCGTCTGTACCTCATCGGCAATAAAAAGGGCATTGTGTGCTTCACACAATTCTTTCGCTTTGGCCAGATAGCCTTCGGCCGGTACATAAACGCCTGCTTCCCCCTGAATAGGTTCTACAAGGAATCCTGCAATGTTTTTATTCGATTTAAGCGCGTTTTCCAGTGCAGCAATGTCATCATAAGGTATACGGATAAATCCTTCCGTATACGGCCCGAAATTCTTGCGGGCATTTTCGTCATTGGAAAAAGAGATAATCGTGGTGGTTCTACCGTGGAAATTGTTTTCACAAACAATAATCTGCGCCTGGTTTTCCGGAATGCCTCTTTTTTCATATGCCCATTTACGGCATAATTTCAAAGCGGTTTCCACGGCTTCGGCTCCGGTATTCATCGGTAATACTTTATCGAATCCGAAATAACCGGTTACGAATTTTTCGTAAGCTCCCAATTTATCGTTGTAAAACGCTCTTGACGTCAATGTTAATGTTTGCGCCTGTTCGATCATCGCATTAACAATTTTCGGATGGCAATGTCCCTGGTTGACGGCTGAGTAGGCCGATAAAAAGTCATAATACTTCTTACCTTCCACATCCCAGACAAAAACACCTTCTCCTTTGCTTAATACTACCGGAAGCGGGTGATAATTATGCGCTCCGTGTTTATCTTCCAGAGCAATCGCTTCGGCAGAATTGATTTTTTCTAAAACTGACATGTAAAATAGTATTGGTTTAGTGATCTGATATTCCTTCTTGTAAGGAGAGAAATCATCCTATTTATGCCGTGCAATTTACTAATTCTATTTACAATTCTAACAGTAAAACAAATTTTTAACTGTTTTTATTAACAAAAAAGCAATTATTTTAAGCTTTTTACAATAAATACATATTTTATCACAATATGTTGCAATTCCATCCCTTTTGTTTTTTACAATATTCCGAAACCAACGCTGTCATTCCTTTTTCGCTACTTATTTTTTGTCAATTCTGAAAAACAACTAGACAAAAAAAGCTTTTAAAGGTCATATCAAGACAATATTAAACAGCTGTACTACAATATTTTAAATTTATTCCGTATTTCATATATTGATCAGCAATGAAAAAAATAATTTTCACCCTCTTTGTCACGTTGTTACTTCCCGAGATATCCTTTACTCTGGCAACTGCTCAGGTTTTCCCTGTAAAACCATATAAGGTCACTTCCAGCAGACCGTTTCAGCCCAGACAAGGTCCCGATAAAAGTTGTGACAACAATACTGCGACCATATACCTGTCCGAATGGTCCAAAACCGGAATACCCGATACGCTGGATTACTATTTTTTTCAGGCTCCCAACATCAGCTCTATCGAATATACACCCAGACATGATGGGGCAACCAATGGCAGATGGGGCGAAGTCGAAATATGGGCCGCAACCCATTATCCTTTTCAGTTCCAACCAATCACGACTGTAAACTGGCAACAAACGCAAAATGTCAAAGTGCTGTCATTACCCGGATCGGGAGTCGACAATCCTGTCGTCATACGGTTTATAGTAAAATCCGGTTATGGTAATTTTTCGAGTGTGGCCGAAATGGCTTTCTATTCATCACAACCGCAAATCGACACCAAACCGGATTCATTTTCAATTGAAGCAGCTTCTGTAGCCCATTTAGACGATCTAAAACTTCCTGTTAGCAGTGCCTCCGCATCAAACTATCAGGCCAACGAAGGAATCAGCCAGTCTTTTGACGGAAAACGAAGTACTCTTTACCATTCCAACCATACCCATAAAGCGCTTCCCTACTCATTGGTCTATAATTTTTCCACTGCCGACAAGATGGACTATATTGTCTATCATCCGAGACAAGACGGTAATCGTAACGGTATCTTCGGTCGTATTAAGGTCGAAGCCCGGACGGCTACCGGCAATTACCAGACCGTGGTGGAAAATTATGACTGCGGGTTCAAAAACACCTCGGCCATGATTCCGTTTTCCCATAGCTTTAAACAACCTGCACAGGTGCGAATAACCGTATTGAGCGGATACAACAATTTTGCCAGTATTGCCGAAATCGAATTTTACCAGAAAAGAGAACAAACCGATCAGTATCTGACTATTTTTACGGATCGACTCTATTCTGATTTACGCCCCGGTATTACGGCAAATGACATCAATACCATATCCGATCCTTTTTTTAAAAAACTGGCATTGCATTTATTGGATAAAGCCGATCCCAAAAAGTTCCGGGTACAACACTATCAAGCGGTACCGTCTCCGCTAAAAACCAAAACGATTTTAAAGAATACACATGAATACAGTTGCTATCAGAATCCCACGGGTATTGCTTTTGAAAACAATGCTATTGCGATTGTATTTGTTACCGATTACAATGTATCCAAAGGAAGTGTTTCTTTAAAAATAAAGGATTTTGCCAACGAAACAGATGCTAAAGAAAGTATTTATTTCCTCAAACCCGGACTGAACAAATTTACCGTCACCAATAGCGGACTGGCGTATATCGAGTATAACAGTGATATTCCTGATTTACCCGATGTTAAAATCAACATTACGACCGGAACGGTAAATGGTTTTTTATCAGCCACTTCTTCTTTTGAGGAATGGCAGAAAACATTACTTAACAAAGCATATCCCAAAGTAGATCTGGTGGGAAAACATATCGGTATAAACATCCTTAAGGAACCGCTAATTCAAAATACTCTTTTTAAAGGATCGGAACTTGTCCAGAAATGGGATTCTATTATTGCAATACAATTCCATCAGATGGGATTGGTAAAATATAATCTTGTCCCCCGTAACCGGTTGTTCGCCTGGATTGAATCAAAAGGCGGCTATTATGCCTCAAACCATCACGCTCATTTTGACCTCAGCTGGAATCAAAATGCTCTTACTTCGCCGCATCAGCTCGATATATGGGCAATCGCTAACAGGTTTGGGCAACAAAATCAGTTTCCTAATGGTTTGAAATGGACCGGAACTTTCGAGGTAACCAACATGATTTACTCTGCTTATACCAGTTATATTCTAAGTCATTCCCGGTTAACGCGGTTGGAAACGACAGACGATCCGTATCTTGGCGCTCGTCTTCCCGGTAATTTGTATAACAGTTATTACAACGAATTTGGTCTGAAACAAAAAAACATCATGAGTCGTAGCAATATTTTCGAAAGGCTATTACCTTTCTGGCAGCTACAGCTCTATTATTCCATTGCCGGTGCCGGCATGAACGCTCCAACTCTGGAACAGGTAATAGCCAACAATAACATTGGCGGCAATACCAATTATGCTAACTGGCTCGGTATAATCACACAGTCTTTACGGAATGCTCCGTACAATGGGAAGCCGGTCAGTAACGGTCAGCAAATGATGAATTTTGTCAAATATGCGAGTGATGCCGTTCAGCAGGACTTAACCGATTTTTTTATTAAATCCGGATTCCTGATCCCATTTGACGCAGTTGTAAACGATTATACGCCTGGAAAAATCACGATCACTCAAGCCAATATCGAGGCAACAAAAGCCTATATTGCCGCCAAAAAATATCCCAAACCCCGATCGCCGGTACTACATTATATTACCGCACGAAATATGTATATGTATAAAAACAATCTGAATCCGGAAGGCACCATCAACACCGGATTTACAATTGACAATACTATCGCTCCCGGAAAAACCTATTATCGGATTGCGCATACGGTCTGGAAAAATGCCGTCGCTTTCGAGACAATTACAGCCGACAAAAAGGTGCTTTTTGTGACGACCTATGCCACTGGCGATCTTACCGGAAAAACAACCTTGGTTTATTTCCCTAAAAATGCCGGGAATATCTATGCTGTTGGAGCTGACGGAACCCGACTACCAATTCTTTCCCGGTTCCAACCGGAATCGGTAACCAAAACCATTCCGGACAAACCCAACGAATTTGAAGATACCTATTCGGACACCACTATAAAAATATGGCCAAATCCGGCCAGAAACAGTTTTAAAATAGCTGCCGACAGTACCATTTTTAAAAGAGCAACAATGATCAATACAAAGGGGCAACCCGTTAAACAGTTTAGTCTCAACGGAACCAAAAGCATCAGTGTCACCAACCTGCCTATTGGAACTTATCTGATTGTATTGGAGCGTAATGATCATTCAAAAATTATCAAAAAAATAGTTATCAATCGTCCTTAAGCAGCGAATTGTTTTGTTTCCCGATAACTGTACTTCCATGCAGTATCAAAAAAAGAGGCTGTCCTTTTGAGACAGCCCCTTTTTCTATTTTTATTTTAGTAACCCGGATTATAACAAATCCTACATCATCACCTCATCGGCACTTGGGCCATAACTTCCCGGAATCGGAATGTTTAGCAATCGTAAATAGACTCCCAACTGCGCACGGTGGTGTACAATCTGACAATAACACATACGAATTACTTCATATTTGGATGAGGTTTTGTAAATCTGATCTCCGTTGCGTAACGTCCATTCTTCCCAGAATTCTTCTTCATCATTGTCTTCCAGCGCTTTGATTCCTTTTGCAAGCGACTGCTCGAAAAACTCCAGCAACTCAGCCGTATTTTTTACGTCTTTCGGCTCGTACGGATTGTTTGCAAAGTCAAGTTCACTGGTGGTTAGTACCATATCCACCCATGCGGTTAGTTCGGCAATGTGCGCTGCCAATACTCCCATTTTCATACTTTTCGGATGTGGCTGCCAATCTAATTTTTCAGTAGGCACGATGGATAGCATTTTTCGGGTTGTAGCGGCTTCCTGTACTAATTCTTCCTGTAACAATGTGATTAGTTTCATATAATGTATCGTTTTTTTGTTTAACAATACAAAGGAACAACCGGTTGGTGACAACCCTATGTCAACAGGTTTTTAAAGTTTATTCTTTTTGTAAAATTTTTTCGGCCAGCTCTTTTACACGCACTTTTAACGAGGTCGGTTCCAGGATTTCAGCATAGTCGGCAAACATAATATACCAACGGGCAAAACCTTCATACAACGATTCAGTCAGGAAGGTCATCTCAATTTCATTCCCCTCGATCTTTTCACTCACAAAACCATAATAATGCTTTCGTTCCTGCAAATACATTCCTATGGTTTTATCGACCCGAATCACGACTTTTTCTCTTTTGAAATGTAAATCCTGTTTGATCTGCTCCTGATATTTCTGAAGGGAAGCGTGTTCCTTTCGGAAAGGTTCTCCGGTTAACAGAATGGCAACCACTCTATCGGCACGGAAATGCCGGTAATCCGAACGATAATGACAATAGCCTACAGTATACCAATATTCGTTTTCATAGTAAATTCCGATGGGTTCGATGAGCCGTTCCGTATTCTGTTCGTTTCCAAAAGCACGATAGGACATTTTTACAATGCGTTTTTCCGAAATCGCTTTTAAGAGTACATCCAGGCTGTTTTCCGGCGCTGTTGTATTTTTTTTCTTTTTACGGACATGAATATGATCTTCCAGTCCTTCGACCAGGTCTTTTTCCGAACCTCGTAAAACGGACTTAATTTTATACATTGCCGAACGGAAATTATTTTGAATTGCAGTTTCAGACAACTTTTCCATCAGTTTTTCAGCTGTTATAAAAGCCATGGCTTCATCCTGGGTAAACATCACCGGTGGCAACCGATAACCTTCGACAATCGAGTAACCTACTCCGGCTTCTCCGTAAAGAGGCACCCCGGCTTCTTCCAACGTACGGATATCGCGATATACCGTCCTAAGACTAATATTAAACCTATCGGCCAGATCCTGTGCTTTTACTACTCTTTTGGACTGTAACTGAATTAAAATTGCCGTAATGCGGTCAAATCGGTTCATAGTTGGCTGCTTTATCTGTCAAATGTAAAACAAACCAACAGCTGTTCAAATTTTATTTTTTAACAACCGTTCCGATTTCTTTTGGCGTATTATTTTTTCGGGATTCAAACAAAGCCATCAACTTCGTTACCGTATTCCAGTTGCGGGAAGTTGCCGTTACCTTGAGTTTGCCTTCAATCCAATTATTGGTCATTTTGGAATTTCCGGCCGAGTTTACATAATTCAGATATAACGCTCGGCGGTCGGTTGCCATTTGAAAGGTATCGGGCTGTACAAATTCCGGTTCGAGACGTGTACTGTTTTCGGCGGTCGGTTCGGTAGCAAGAAACGCGACATAAAGCTGTTTTACGGGAATATCCGGTTCGTTTAAATAGGGATTGTGCCTAAAAATACGAAGCAGGCTGTTTTCCGATACCGCCACAACCGGTACCTGAAAAGCATATTTTTCCATTAGTAGCGTCGTAACCTGTTTTTCAATTTTCTCCGGATCCGATTCGGGTGTATCAACAAAAACATTCCCACTCTGAATATAGGTTTGTACGTTCGAAAAACCGGCTTCCGTTAACAGTTTACGCAGGTCTTCCATTTTGATGATTTTCTGTCCGGATACGTTAATCCCTCTTAACAGGATGAGATGTGTGTGCATGATGGTTGCGTTTTTTTAAGATTACCGTGAATTTGGACCCCAAGTCCGTCCCTTCGCTTTCGGCATAAATGCTGCCATTGCTGCGTTCCACTATTTTCCGGCAAAGATACAATCCTATTCCGGTTGACGGTTCTTCATTGGTTCCCGGGCGGGAAAGTTTACTGAACTTTTCAAACAACTCATCTTTCCGGCTGTTTTCAAATCCTATCCCTTTGTCCCTTACAACAAAAACAACACTATCATTTTCTTCCATTATATATAGGAGAATTTCCGAACCGGTATAGGAGAATTTGATGGCATTATCTATCAGATTCATCAATACACGTTGCAAATATTCTTCCTTCATCACTACATCAATCTTATCGACTTCCTTTACCACTCGAAAAGTCAGTTTTTTATTGCTCAGTTTCTGATCGGATACTTTTTCGATCAGTCCGATAATTTCATCCAGCCGGTATTCCTGATTTTCGGTTGCGGTACGCGAAAAGGCTTCTTCTTCCCGCAATAATGCAATAAAGCTTTCTAAAAACCCCAATTGATGTGTTGTCGATTCCAGAATCAGTTCCGCATAGTTTTTTATTTTATCCGATGGTTCTTCTTCCAATATAAACCGGGCTAAAAACTGAGGTGTAGAAGCGTAGTTTTTTAAGTCGTGGGATAATAATGAGATGAGATCTTTTTTTTCACTTAGGAGGTCTTCATTTTCATTGATCCGCATTTGCAGGTTGGTCAGCAATATTCCTACTTCATCGGTATAACGGGTTGGTAGCGATGGTATTATTCCTCTCTCGCCATAGCGCACCAATGCTTCCGAAGCTATTTCCATGGGTTGTACCAGTTTTCGTAAAATCCAAAGTGTGATTCCGGTTGCCACCAGCGTTAAAATGAGCGTTATCGTAAACAATACTCCCGGCGAAATGATATTGGGATGAAAAAGAATATATATAACAATACCTATTAATGGGATATGAATCCCTAAAAAAGCTACAAACAGGAATTTAAGTGCATAACTTTTTCTTAAAAATGGAATATTAGACAACCAGGTGTATAATTTCATAGGGCAGTGAATAATTATGACATTGATTGTCTCAAATATAGAAAATCAAACATTACAAATTGTACCATAAATAAAAAAAGTAGGTTTTAGCACTTTACAATCCTAACAATCCTTATTTTTGCCCCATGGGAAGAAAAAGAACAGATAAAATCGTTTTTGATACAGTAAAAGTCCTGGATGCAGGCGCTAAAGGTGTTTCGGTTGCCAAAGCACCCGATGGAAAAGTAATCTTTATTCCGAATGTAGTACCGGGTGACGTGGTTGATGTACAAACCTTTAAGAAACGTAAATCCTATTACGAAGGGAAAGCTGTCCATTTTCATCAATTTTCGGAATATCGAGTTGATCCGGTTTGCGATCATTTTGGCGCTTGCGGCGGATGTAAATGGCAAAATATGAACTATGATCGCCAGTTGTTTTACAAAAACCAGGAGGTCTATAACAATCTGAAAAGAATTGGAAAAATTGAATTACCGGAATTCGAGCCGATACTCGGTTCGGAAAAGCAGTTTTTCTACCGCAATAAAATGGAGTTTTCGTTTTCGAATTCCCGTTGGTTAACCGAAAAAGAAATCCAGAGTGAAGAAGATTACAGCAATCAGAATGCATTAGGATTCCATATTCCGCGAATGTGGGATAAAATTCTGGACATTACCAAATGTCATTTACAGGAAGATCCGTCGAATGCGATTCGTAATGCGATTCGTAGTTTTGCCAACGAGCATAATCTGCCCTTTTTTAATCCGAGACATCACGAAGGTTTATTACGTACCCTTATGATTCGTACGGCATCAACTGGCGAGATAATGGTATTGGTACAGTTTTTCGAAGAAAACCTTGAACAACGCGAATTATTATTAAACTTCCTTGCGGAACGTTTCCCGGAAATCACTTCGCTGCAATATGTCATTAATAGTAAAGCCAACGACACGCTATACGATCAGGATATTAAACTATATAAAGGTAGAGATTATATCCTGGAAGAAATGGAAGGATTGCGTTTTAGCATCAATGCGAAATCGTTCTACCAAACCAATTCCGATCAGGCATATGAACTTTATAAAATTACACGTGACTTTGCCGGGCTAACCGGAAATGAGCTGGTGTATGATTTATATACCGGAACGGGTACAATTGCCCAGTTTGTGTCTAAAAAAGCCCGTAAGGTTATTGGCGTGGAAGCCGTTCCCGAAGCCATAACCGATGCGAAAGAAAATGCAAAACGCAACAATATTTCAAACTGCGACTTCTTTGTAGGCGATATGAAAGTCGTTTTCAACGAGGCTTTTATCGCAACGCATGGTAAACCGGATGTTATCATTACCGATCCACCACGTGACGGTATGCATAAAGATGTGGTCGAACAAATTTTAAAAATTGCCCCGGAACGTGTTGTTTATGTAAGCTGTAATTCGGCAACACAGGCACGCGACCTGGCTTTGATGGACGAAATGTATAAAGTGACCCGTGTACGTCCGGTGGATATGTTCCCACAAACGCATCATGTGGAAAATGTTGTACTTTTGGAAAAACGATAATCGATCAATGAAAAAACTAAAAACTTTTGCTATCGCTTTTATACTCGCCAATTCGTTTTGGAGTTGTGAGAAAGACGATATTTGCCCCGACGGTACGCCTACAACGCCAAGTGTGATCGTCGAGTTTTATGATGTTAATGATCCTACCGTTTTAAAAAATGTAACCAATCTTAAGGTAATTGCTTTGGGAATGACGGAAGGTATTGTTTTTAATACTGCCGCGCAGGACGACTCCCGTTACCTGACCAATGGAAATAAAATAAAATTACCGTTGCGTACCACGGAGGATAATACTACCTATCGTCTTATTTTAAACGCTAATAGTACCAATCCTTCTCTGGTGAACGAAGATACGCTTAGTTTTTCTTATGCCAGAACCGATATCTATGTTTCCAGAGCCTGTGGCTATAAAACGGTTTTCCAATTGAATGCCGACAATCCCGTGCTATCAACAAATGATACCAATCCATGGATTGGCTCAAAAATAACCCAACAATCCAATATTCAAAATGAGAATCAGACACACCTTAAAATCTATTTTTAGTATTGTCCTTTTAGGGTTATCACTGACTTCGGTTGCTCAGGATTCCATTCCTAAAAAGACGGAGCGTTATGGTATTCGTGTAGGTGCCGATCTGAGTCGTTTGGCACGTTCTTTTTATGAAAAGGATTACCGCGGACTGGAGCTTGTTGCGGATTATCGCCTTTCGAAAAAAATTTTTATCGCCGGGGAAATTGGAAATGAAGACCTTACCGATAACGAAGCGCAATTGAGTTATACTACTAAAGGAAGTTATTTTAAAGCCGGTTTCGATTTTAATGCGTATGACAACTGGCTGGATATGGAAAACATGATTTATGCCGGAATGCGCTATAGTGTGAGCACCTTTAGTCAGCAGTTAAATTCTTATGCCATTTACAATACCAATCCTTATTTTGGAGAAAACACGCTGGAACCCAATCAGAAATTTGACGGTTTGACCGCGCATTGGGTAGAATTTGTGGCCGGAGTAAAAGCCGAGATTTTCCGCAATCTGTTTCTTGGTTTTAGTGTTCGCCTGAATTATCTGATCTCAAATCAGAAACCGGAAGGTTTTGACAACTTATATATTCCGGGTTTTAACCGAACGTACGACGGAAATTTTGGTGCCGGATTTAATTATTCCGTTTCCTATTTTATTCCGCTTTATAAAACGGCTAAAAAAACCGAAACTCCTAAAAAGAAATAATCGAAAAGCAGCGGAATCCGTTGCTTTTTTTGTTTATAGTCGTTTTTACCAGCCACTTTTTTTATATCTTTCCTTTTCAATACTTCAAAAGTGCTAAAATGAAACGATTTCCTCTGCTCCTTATTCTGTTTATTTTTTCCGTTTCCGGTTATTCGCAAACCATAACGGCAGAAAATTTTGAAGCCAACTTCGATACCTTGCTGGCCAATATGGACAAAGAAGATTGGGTAGTTACCGAAAAGTTAAGTTCCGATTTGCTACGATATGCCGATCCCAAATCAGAATTAGACCTGGAAGCAAAAGGGCTGCGTTATATGTATATTTATTCGGTAGCCGGATTACTAAATGAGAAAAAACTATCGAAAGAAAAAGCGCTTGACAAAATAAAACCTTTAAAAGGAAAAGAGATGATCATGCGCGTACTTCCTTTTAACAGTAGTTGTTATATCAATTGTGTTCATTTGGATAAAGACAGAAAAAACACTTTTTTTTCCGGAGTAAACAATAATGAAGGGACGCAGATTTTTTCGTTTGAATATGTGACCATTAAAAACGGTATTACAGAATCGGAGGCAGAACTGAAAGGAAAATACATTAGTCTGCGAGGGAAACTCAGCGAAATTTCTGTCGAAGGTCAAACACTACCTCACTTTAAGCTGTTTTTTACCGAGGGAACTTATGAATTTATGGAGCCATAATATAAACCCATGAATCTTTTTAAAATGAAAAATAGTATCGTGTTACTTCTGATGATCGGCTTGTTTTCCTGTCAGCCCAAAAAAGATACAGACACTCCCGAAAATAACATTTCAGAAGCCTCTAAAGCCACCATTGACTATACCGTAGCAACGCAATTTATATCGGATTATGTTCATTTTCTTGATCATTCTACCGATCCAAAAGCGACACTGTCGTGGATACAAAACAACAAACTCCTGACATCCAGTTTTAAAGACCGCTATAGTCATATCATGGAAGAAGCCTGGAAAGAAGATCCCGAGTTAGGTCTTGGCTTCGATCCCGTTTTTGACGGTCAGGATTATCCGGACAACAACTATACTATAACCGCGATCGATTCCCTTTCCGGTTTTGTCACCGTGTCTTCCGAGAGCTGGAAAGAGTTCGCAGTGGTTATGCGCGTGGTACAAAACGGAAAACTATCTCTGGTGGATGGTTCGGGTATTATTAATATACCGGAAGATAAAAGAGCACAGCGGTAAGCTTTCTAAAATATTGGCCTTTCTTTTATTTGTTTACATTTTTAAAAACCGGACTAACCAACACTGAGGTAAGTCGTCAGATAAGCTTCATAAACTCCTTCTTCATAATTTAAGACCAGATTTTCAAAATCTAAACTCGGTTTATCTCTTGTGATTAAAAAATTATAGGAGTGACGTTTCTTATCCGCTATATAGACCACGGTATCGATATTTACCGTAAAATCATAAAGCGGATCATATAGTGTTTTGACTTTAGGAGCTTCCAATAATAAGTCATCCCATTCGTCTGTGACTCTTCTATCATATGTAAGTTTTTTAATCAATATACTATTATGCCGTCTTATACCTTCTTTAAAAGAACTTTGGCAGCCTACCATAAAAAACAAAACACCTAGTAAAAGTTTCTTTTTCATCAATACGAATCGTTATGTTTATTTTTTTTGACACCTTCCTTTTAAATATGATTTATACTATCATAAAATTCAGGCAACCGTGCAAAAAATCATCATTATGTCTTAACTGTCGTTTCATGAAGATAATTTACGGGGGAATACTTTGAGAGGAACACTACAGGAATGGGGAAGTTCCTTATCACGTCATTTGTATTGCTATAGCAATTTTACAAGTTAACTGTTTCAGAGATATATTGCTATTTACAGATAGGACAAGAATGGGCATGAGAGAAACTTTTTAATTCATCTGTTTTAATAAATCTTTATAATTCAATGAATCAAATACAAATTCCGATGCTTTGTTCTGCAAACATTCGTTCACAATAATCGGATAGTCTTTTACTTTCTCGACTCGAACCATAAATCGGTATTCGTTTTGAAATTTAAATACCGCGACCGCTTTTTGTCTGTCGATTATAGTGTATTCTAAATACTTTCTTTTACCATCGTAATCGTGATATTCGATTTTGAACAGATGATTTTCTAATGGTTTCTCTTTTTTCTCTATTTTATACAACCTTGTTTCCATCCCACCAACAAGTAATTTCTTTTCTGTTATTTCAATCGGATTATGATATCCAAAATCGCACGGTGCATACAAATAATAATTATTATGATATCGATATAGCGGTACCCATTTTTCGGTTTTCTTTTTCGGTTTTCTTTTTCGGTTTTCTTTTTCGGTTTTCTTTTTCGGTTTTCTTTTTCGGTTTTTTACTCCCTTTTACATTAAAATAAAAAAAGGCCGTTAACGAAATATAATAACCCGATTCTTTATTAGGCTCTATATATATTTTTTGAATTTTATCATGGATTAAAAAAATCGTATCCTTTTTAATCTGTGCCCTACCATGTAAAACATTTAGTAGTATAAATAATAGTATTGTTATTTTTTGTAAGCTGGCTTTCTTTTTCTGATGCATGCTAAAGTGCCTTATTATAATATATTCTGTTTTTATTAACTGCAATTTAAATTTAAATAAATACTCTTATTTGTCCTTTATCCATTGTACTTATAGCTATTATTTTACCTTGCTTATCCAATAATATTGGAATGATAAAATCTTTATTTGTATTTATAAATCCATAGTTAATCTTTTTTTATTAAATGCTTCGTGGTAGGCATAAACCGTATAAGTTTGGGAAGTTATCTTCTTTTTGATTTCATCCAACTGTAAGGAAAATAATTTAAATCGTTCTTGTTGTTGTAACGTACTTTGTTTGATAAAAGCATTATATATTTTTTCATTTTCAACATTATTAACAATACTTTTACAAAATTCATTTACCAGATTTTGTCTTGTGAAAATATGATATTGCATATTAAAATAAGGCTCAAAAAAAATGTTTTCATAATAACTTTAATTACAGTTTCCTAAACATGGAAGTAGACTCCTGCAGTTGTATTTCTTTTTATATTAGCTGGTATGACCGCTGAGTTTTCTAAAAGTCATACTGGTCTACTACTTTCCCTTTTCTATAATATTTTACATTTTTTAAGAAAAATGAGCCGTCTTCTTTTTGAAAAAAATCTTAATTATAGAATCTGTATTTGTAAATTTTTCATATCCGTTTATATTGAATTGTTTAGTGATGATTTTATTATCAGGATACTCCTCCAGAACTCCTTTAATAAAAACGGTATCTGTTTCTTTTTCAGCACCTGGCTTTTGCCCTTTCATCACATATCCAAAAGGTATTCCTGATTTTTCTTCCCATGATAAAATTTAAAATATTCTATCAGAGCATCAAACTCGCCAATATTAATTCGCTCTATCTTCGTTTTATATTTTCGTGTTCCTAATTGCTCATAAGTGCTGCATGCGGAAAACAACAGTATAACTATAATAAATTTTATACTACTCATTTTATTTCAATCTAAAATCCAGATATCAATGTTTTTATAGACACCTCACTATTAATAATCCTTTCCCCATACTTGTTTTCTTTTTTTAATATGTTTTTTATAGGCGGCTCTTGCCTCTATGTCTAAATCCTTACTTGCATAATAATGCAAACAATTGGCAGAAATATAATTTTCATTTCCGTCGCAATCATCACAATGCCATGGTTTAGGCATATTTTTAATGATCTCAATTCCTAATAGTCTTGCAGAATCAATCTCTGAAAAATCAATTTCGTCATAAGGATTAAATAAATCTCTCTTTCTCATTATCATAAAAAGTGTATCATTTTGAATACCTTCTTTTAAGCATTCATAAAAAACATAATCTTTATAGGCCATGATCCAAGCGTTATTACTTTTTTGATAATCAAAATTCTCTCTTCTATTTATAGAACAAGAACAGATAAAAAAACATATCAATACTACACTTTTTGTCATATTTTTAATTTAAAATCCAAATATCTATATATGCAATTGGAGCTGGTGGAGTATCATAAAAATGACATCCGTTCACACACGTTCCATCTCCTTTTATCAAATCTGCATGGCCAGACGCCCATTTGGAATTAGATGATACCATCGAATAAATCCCTTTTAAACTTGCTGTAAGTTTTGGAAAGTTTTCACCCTTTATTCCACCTTCACTACCTGAAATCCGTATATGAAAAGGATTATCTGGACTAATCCCAAAGGTTTTTTGCATCCATTTATTTAATGCCTTCGCATTGAGAAAATAATACTTCCCATCATCTCCAGATACCGTTCCTGCATCATCTTTTGTGGTTACTATATGCGGGATTGTAATACCAGAATAATTTAATGCCCGGGAGACTTTAAGAGCGCAGTATCCTCTAACGCTATTAGGATATTTCGTATATAGGTCTAAAATTTCTCCTCCTATTAATTGAGCAAGTTCCTTACCTTTTATTCGCGGGTATGCGCTATTAAAATCATAAAAACTTGGTAATTGCTGTTGCGGAAATGTAAGATCCGGGTTATCCCAGAATTCACTATCGTATTCGCCGTCTTGCCCTTCAACCTCTCCCAAAAACCAATTCTCAAACTGTTCCCAAGTTACCTCCGGATGTGACACCAAATAACCAATCGCCCAAACCGCAAATTCCGTAGTCTTTACATCCATTAAACCAGTTTGATTATCAAAATGTTCCTGCAGGTATTCAGCAATTTTTTTACCATTAGTCGTTCGCCACCATAAAGGATCAGGCACAACCGATTTCATTCTCGTTTTAAATAGTTTAAAATACAAGGCAAATTTTAGTTTAAACACAGGTTTGGTAAAAACCGTAATACCACCGGCTCCTGAATTAGAATCGCTGCTATCAAATTTCGGAGGTGGCAAATTAGGAATACCTGTGTTATGACCTGTATGCCCACCGTTATGTCCGCCGGAACTGCCTTCTGTATAACCCGAATTGTCTGCCGTCGATGGCGGATCGTAAACTCCGGTATTGACTCCGGTTCCCATCCATCCGCCCCATCCGCCATTGGATACACCTCCATGGGAAGTTCCACTACTGGATGAACCTCCTGAAACAGTGCTACTCGTCTGCCCGCCACTGTTTAACTGATCCATACAATCCTGATCGATAACTTGCATCCATTCACTATGCGTTACCTGTCCCTGTTCGTTCCATCCTACCGGTCTTTTTTCCCATTTAACACATGGGCTTGGCCTTTTCCGATCCGTTACCGATGATTCCGGATCAAATGGAGTAATGATCACTCGTGTTTCCTGGTTTAACAAATTCTCCGGATGTGCCAATTGTACTGCTGTAAAATCATATCGGATCCGGTAGGCCGTATAATTTCCCTGTTCGTAATTTAAAATCAGGTTTTCCAATCCCGGAACATAGTCCTTCCTTATTATCGAAAAAGTATACGAATGCCGATTCTCCTTTTCGATATACACAATTTCATCGGTGTTTAGTGTAAAATCATGTTCTCCGTCAAATGGTGTTGCCGTTCGAAAACCCGGTAAAATCGTTTCCAGTTTTTCCATGACCTTATATTCGTACTGTAATTCTTCCAGCGAAAGTGTTTTACACACAATTCGCGTTGTATTGTTCGGTTCCGGTTCCTTAAAAGATTCCGGTTCGCAGGCGGTAAAAAGAAGTGCAAAACAAAAAAAGCCCCCAATCCCCAAACGTCTTAACTGTCGTTTCATGGCAGATAATTAACATTATTTATGGGGGAATACTTTGAGAGGGACACTACAGGAACAACGTGTTCCTTATCACATCATACTATTGCTGTAGCTACTTTACAAGTTAGTCGTTTTGAACTATATTTATTAGGTAGAGATAAGACAAAAAGAATCAAATTGGACTCAAAGTAAAACACTCTTATCGTTTGAAAATGGCTTCTGGTTTTATTTGATATAGCAAATCCCTTTGATATTTTCTGTGGTAAATAAGTCCCAAACAACATCTTTAGTTTTATCAAATCGAATTAACACTCCATTGTAATTAACACCTGTAATATCTTTTCTTTGATAAAAATTTTCACGGAACGATGATTTTAATACTAATTCAAGTGTATCGCCTTCTTTTATTGGGATACAGTTTTGTATTTTAGTTTTCGAGGATACTATCTTAAATATAGAATCATTCTTTTTTCCGTAAATCAGGTAAACATTTTTAATAGAATCAATTCTCACGATCTCATAAACAGCTTTGCTTGATTTTACACCATCATTTTTTCCTCTCAGAATTTTATTGTTTTTTTGGGCCGTACCGTTAAAGAGAGCTACAATTAAAAACACATTAAATAGTACGCGCATCATACCTATCGATTTATGGGTAAGTTTGAATTATTTGAGGTGCTTTTTTTCCATCCTGAACGGAATATGTTGCACTTCCGTTTTTATATAACACTTCTCCTGTATCATTACCTTCGCTATCTCTATAATCAAAAAAAACACCACCTGATGGAGGTGTAGCTGCGTCATGAGAAGAATTATAAACTTCCATTCCTCTTGGCTTAGTTGTACTTGGCGTTGAATAACCTGCTTCTTGTGCTATTTTACCTCCCTGATATGATTCTGTTACTTCATGTAATGTATCGGCTCCTGGCTTCTCATAATAAGTACTTATTGTTTCAAGTATGTTGGGATTAATTTCCTGACTTGTAGATACTCTATCTGGTTTTATAAGTAAATCGTTGGTGACAGTATTTCCCATAAAAGCTCCTCCTAACATTTCGGTACCTTCACTCGTCACTTTTGTATTTTCAGCCGTAACATTAACTGTTATACTATGATCATCAATTGCATTCACTAACTGTGTCGCATCTGCTGTCAATGGTCCTGTGCTATTTTGTGTATAGGTTACGTTACCATTATTATCCATACTTAAAGATAGTTCTTCGCTAACAGATTTTTGAAGTTCCGCAAAAGCCTTTTGACTTTCACTACCCAAAAGTACAACATCAGTTGGCTCGCTACCATCAGTTGCTAATTTAGTAAGATCATTTAGCACATCCCCATAAGAAATATGTTTTTTCGTCATTTCTGTTGAGGTTCCAGTATTGTTTTTTTTCCTATTCCGTAGTCATAAAACTTCATTTTATAAACCGACAAAATAAGACTCCAATCATCCTGCCATTCTTTGGAATGATACTTATAATCTTCCAGCTCATTCCAGATTACTTTCGGATCTGTTGACAGATACTGAACCGTCTTCATCTTAATACCAAATTTCGATGTCGCCTCATAGGTAATCCTATAAACTGTGTTCTTTCCTCTTTTATAATGCAAAACTAAGGTTTCCAATCCCGGAGCAAGATCATTCCGTATTATCGAAAAAGTATACGAATGCTGATTTCCTTTTTCGATATAAACAATTTCATCGGTGTTTAGTGTAAAATCATGTTGCCCATCAAAGGGTGTTGTCGCTCGAAAACCCGGTAGAATCGTTTCCAGTTTTTCCATAACCTGAAATTGGTTTTCTAATTCTTCCAGCGAAAGTGTTTTAACAACAACTCGGGTTGTGTTCTTTGATTCCGGTTCCTTAAAAGATTCTGATTCACAGGCGGTAAAAAGGAGTGCAAAGCAAAAAATACTCCCTATTCCCCAACCTCTTAACTGTCGTTTCATGGCAGATCATTAAAATATTCACGAGGAAAATATGGTTAGAGGGAGACTACAGGAATGGCTATTCCTTATTACGTCGTTTGTATTGCTATAGCTATTTTACAAGTTAATTGTTTTAAAGAAAGTACATCTAACTTATAACAGGGCAAAAAAAGACAGACATGGGAAAATAAATCCGTCCTGAAATCAATGGTCTAAGCCACCTATTTCAGGACGGATTCGGATATAAAAAATCCCGGTTCCCCGGGATTTTTTATTTAATTTCTTTGATACCTTTTACAAAGATCCATTTCATAAAAAGCCGTTCGCCATCGTTGGTTTTTACGGCCTGGAATTTCGGTGCCAGTATTGTCGCTACTACAAAAGCGGTAACCGGAATCCAGTATCCCTGCAAATGAGTATAGGTTCCAACCAGGTAGCGAAACAGAATAAATAAGATTGCAAATGCCGTTAACTGGTATACAAATGCTTTGGTTTTAGGTGCCATTGCCATACTAATATTGTTTAATTATTATCCTTATCGTTATTTTGAAACTTGGTACGCTTACTACCTTCATACATTTCGTACTTTACAAATCGGGTTTCCAGCTTACCGTTAAACAGTTTGATTTTACGCGATGGTTTTAAACCGACAAACTTCAATGCTTCAATGTTAGCCGTAATAAACCAGGCATTCGTTCCCGGATAATGCTGTTTTAACGTATCTCCGATTTCGCGGTAAAAACGTTCCATTTCGATATCCAATCGCTCTCCATAAGGCGGGTTAAACACCATGTGCAACGGTCCGCGGGTTTCTTTTTCGGTTTCAAAAAAGTTAGCCTGCGAAATACTCACATATTCATCGAGGTTCGCATTGCGAATATTGTCTTTGGCTTTCATTACCGCCGACGGTGCTTTATCGTATCCTTTTATCGTATAATGAAATTCACGGGTCTTTTTCATCAGGGAATTCATGATCTGATCAAACAACTCATTATCCCAATCGTTCCAACGTTCGAAAGCAAATTCTTTTCGGTTGATATTCGCCGGAATATTACAGGCTATCATCGCGGCTTCGGCCAGAAGCGTACCACTTCCGCACATCGGATCCAGAAAATCACCCTGACCATCCCATCCGGACAATAACAGCATTCCCGCTGCCAATACTTCGTTGATTGGGGCAATATTCGTAGCGGTTTTATAACCACGGTGGTGTAACGAATCGCCCGAACTGTCTAATGATACTGTACACTGATCATTCTGAATATGAACATTGATCCGCAAATCCGGGAAATCCTTATTGATATTCGGACGCTTTCCAAATCGGTCGCGATACTGGTCTACTATCGCATCTTTGGTTTTTAACGCTGCAAACTGCGAATGGCTGAAATAATCGGAGTGTAAGGTTACGTCTACTACAAATGATTGGTGTACCGATAAGTACTGCGACCAGTCGATAGACTGGATTCCTTTATAAAGACTTAGTTCGTTGACTGCTCTAAAATGGTGGATTGGTTTTAAAATTTTCAGTGCTGTACGAAGGGACAAATTGGCTTTATACATAAATCCGGTGTCACCTACAAAACTAACCATACGGGTACCCTGCTCTACTTTTTGAGCGCCTAATACCTGCAATTCTTTTGCTAATATTTCTTCGAAGCCAAAAAAAGTTTTGGCTACCATTTTAAAGTCTTTCATTTGATACTAAAATTCCTATAAATATATCATAATTTCCAATCCTTGCAGTGCAATTTTGGAATTACATCCGCAAAAATACACTAAATTTGTTGGCTTAAGTAAAAGTTAACTTACTTTCGTTTATCCGACCCGAATAAATAGTATTTTTAATCGGGTTTAAATTAAATATTTTGAAATTAAAAGAAATGCAAAAAGATACTACCACCTGGTATGCTTCCTGGTTTGATACACCTTATTATCATATTCTATATAAAGATCGTGATTATACCGAAGCCCAGTTGTTTATGGACAATTTAACCCATTACCTAAACCTGCCGGACAATGCCAAAATCCTGGATCTGGCCTGCGGTAAAGGGCGCCATTCCGTTTATCTGAACCAGTTGGGCTATGATGTAACTGGCGCCGATTTATCGGAAAACAGTATAAAAACGGCTTCCGAACACGCGAATGATACTCTTCACTTTGAAGTACACGATATGCGGATTCCCTTTGATCAAAAATTTGACGCCATTTTTAATCTTTTTACCAGCTTTGGTTATTTTGAAAATGACGAGGATAATCTGACCACCTTAAACGCAATTAAGGAGAGTTTAACAGACTATGGTTTTGCCGTGATTGACTTTATGAATGTAACCCATGTGATAGACAATCTGGTTCCGGAAGAAGTGAAAAGTGTAGACGGTATTGATTTCCACATCAAACGTTATGTGAAAGATAATCATATTTTTAAAGAAATTGATTTTGACGATAACGGGGAACATTTCCACTTTACGGAAAAAGTAAAAGCACTGACACTACAGGATTTTGAAACCATGATGGAAGAAGTCGGTATCTTTTTACTGGATGTCTTTGGCGATTATAAACTCCGTAAATTCTTAAAAAACGATTCTGAACGTCTGATAATGATCTTTAAATAGTATGATGCCTTATCTTATTCCCCTGCTTTCGGTAATCCTCGGTTATGGAGCGGCTACGTTCTTTAGTCCGAAAAACAAAAAGAACCTGAAGTTGCTTCTGGCTTTCAGCGGATCGTTTCTGTTGGCACTAACCGTATCGCATTTATTGCCGGAGGTTTATTTGGCCGATGCGGGACATAATCACGACGGACATGATCATGCGCATAGCCCGGTTGGCTTGTTTATCATGGTCGGAATCGTATTTCAGATCATTTTGGAATATTTTTCCAAAGGTGCCGAACACGGTCATGTTCACGGTCACGAAACCATGCACCATATTCCCTGGTCGTTGTTTATCAGTTTGTGTTTGCATGCCTTACTCGAAGGACTACCGGTTAGTCATCATCACGATATGGCCTGGGGAATCGCCATCCACCACTTTCCGATTGCCATTATTCTGACGACCTTTTTTATCAATTCGCACTTAAATCGTAAGGCTATTTTTGTCTTTATGATGGTATTTGCCTGTATGACGCCGCTAGGAACCTTTTTGTCCGAATATCTACCATTTGTCAATCAGTATTATACCGAAATTTCAGCTATTGTAATCGGTATCTTATTTCATATTTCTTCTACTATCATTTTTGAAAGTAGCGAAGGCCATAAATTTAACCTGGCGAAGCTTACCGCTATCGTTTTGGGTATCATTCTGGCTTATTTTATGTAACTTTACGCTTATTCATAGTATCTAAAAATCAGGTTACCGATGTCATTTACACGTACCACCGAACAAGCTTCAAAATACGAACATCTGGAAAAGATGTCGGTTTCGGAACTGTTAACGAATATCAATAACGAGGACAAAACCGTACCGTTGGCGGTCGAAAAGGCACTGCCACAAATTGAAGCTCTGGTTACAGAAATCGTTTCCAAAATGAAAATGGGCGGCCGGTTGTTTTATATTGGCGCCGGTACTTCCGGAAGACTTGGTATTGTGGATGCCTCAGAATGTCCGCCTACGTTTGGCGTGCCGTTCGATTGGGTAATCGGTTTGATTGCCGGTGGCGATATGGCCATCCGCAAAGCCGTTGAATTTGCCGAAGACGACCGCGAACAGGCCTGGAAAGATCTTTCGGAATGGAATATCAATCCAAATGATGTGGTAGTGGGAATTGCCGCATCGGGTACGACTCCTTATGTAATTGGAGGCCTCGAAAAATGCAATACCAACGGTATCGCAACCGGATGCATTACCTGTAATCAGGGAAGTCCGCTGGCCGAAACCGCCCGTTTACCTATAGAAGTAGTCGTAGGACCGGAATTTGTAACGGGTAGTTCCCGTATGAAAGCCGGAACCGCGCAAAAACTGGTTTTAAATATGCTTTCTACCGCTACCATGATACAATTAGGGAAAGTAAAAGGCAATAAAATGGTCGACATGCAACTGAGTAATCACAAGCTGGTAGACCGTGGTATCCGTATGATCATGAGTGAAATTGATGTCCCGTATGAAGTGGCACAACAATTACTCGAAACACATCAAAACGTCCGGAAAGCCATCGAAAGCTATCACAATACTAATACAAAATAATCATGGCCAACAAAAAAGTATTAAACAGAGGAATTCGCTATCTGGCAATGGCACTTCCCTTGTTATTTATAGGTCCTGTCATCATCCACAGTTCGTTTAAAAACCAAAACAATCCAATGTTTTATCCGGTTTTAGGTTTTGGAATCGTAGTATGTCTTACGGCAATGTGGTTTATGTTTTTAGGATTACGAACCGTAACAAACAGTATTTTCGACAAATAGTATCCCTATGGAAATCAATAAGCAATATCTCGAAAGCGTACAGAAACAGTTTCTGTATTACAAAACCATTGCCGATAAAGCGATGGCACAACTCGAACCGGAACAATTGTCCGTCGCACTAAACGACAATACCAATTCGATTGCTACGATTATAAAACACCTTTCCGGAAATATGCTTTCAAGGTGGACCGATTTCCTGACGACCGACGGTGAAAAGGAAGGACGTAACCGCGATTCCGAATTCGAAGAAACGATAATAGACAAAGAAACGCTGCTAGAAATCTGGGAAAAAGGATGGAATTGTCTTTTCGAAGCTTTAAAAAGTCTTACACCCGATCAGCTTTCCAATGTTATTTATATCCGAAATGAAGGCCATACGGTAGTCGAAGCCATTAATCGTCAATTGGCGCATTATCCATATCACATTGGTCAAATTGTGTTCTACGCAAAACTACTCAAAAAAGGAGAATGGAACAGTTTGTCTATTCCTAAAAACAAATCCAACGACTATAACGCCGATAAATTTTCAA
Organism: Flavobacterium sp. WV_118_3; assembly: GCF_039778605.1. Lineage (NCBI taxonomy): Bacteria > Pseudomonadati > Bacteroidota > Flavobacteriia > Flavobacteriales > Flavobacteriaceae > Flavobacterium > Flavobacterium sp. WV_118_3. Next base: position 2,230,964 of record NZ_CP156060.1, read on the forward strand.
AAGATAAAACCATCCGGAATTTTACCGACGATGAATTAAAACGATTACAATGAAAAAATTTGCTTTAGCCTTATTGCCTTTTATCCTTACTTCCTGCTACAATCAGGAGCGCAACTGTAACGATTATAAAACCGGAAAATTCGAATTCACACAGGAAATCAACGGAAAACCAATGAAGTCCGTTTTTGAGCGTACCGAAAATCAACAAATCGAAACCTTCAATGGCAAAACCGATACGGCTTCGATCCGCTGGATTAATAATTGTGAGTTTGTATTGCAAAAAATACATCCGAAAAATATGCAGGACAAAAAAGCAATTAGCATGAAGATCCTGACAACCAATGCAAAAGGCTATACTTTTGAATATTCTTTTGTGGGCGACACAAAAAAACAAAAGGGAACTGTAACAAAAATCGATTAGTTTACGTTTAATAGCTGAATTTAAACCAAAAACAATAAATCAAAACTACAAATGGAAGTATTCTTAAACCCTGATGCATGGGTAGCCCTGTTAACCTTAACGTTTCTTGAAATCGTATTGGGGATCGACAACATTATCTTTATCTCTATCGTTACCGGTAAGCTACCGGAAGACAAACGTAAAAAAGCAACCCGAATCGGTTTGTTTCTGGCCATGTTTATGCGAATCGGTTTATTATTTGGTATTACATTGCTAATCGCCATGAAAGAACCTTTATTTAGTGTGGATTGGGGATGGTTCCAGGGGCATTTTACCGGACAGGCGTTGATTTTATTCCTGGGAGGTATGTTCCTGATTTATAAGAGTACGAAAGAAATCCATGAAAAAGTAGATCATAAAGGTGAAGAAGAGCACAATGTAAAAAGTGCGGCTGCCAAATCGTTTGGAAGTGTTATCGTTCAAATCCTTTTAATTGACCTGATTTTCTCGGTAGATAGTATTCTAACGGCTGTCGGAATGACCAACGGTATTACCGGAGCTTTAACGATTATGATCACTGCTGTCATAATATCAGTCGGTGTAATGATGTTATTTGCCGTTCCGGTAGGTAATTTTGTAAATGCCAATCCGTCGATACAGATTTTAGGTCTGGCGTTCTTAATCCTGATCGGGTTTATGCTAATGACGGAGAGTATGCACTTGTCTGAAGCGACATTAGCCGGACAACATATCGGTGCCGTTCCAAAAGGTTATCTCTACTTTGCCATTGCGTTCTCACTGGCCGTGGAGTTTATCAATATGAAAATCCGAAAAAGAAAATAATAAAAAAGTCCTCAATATTGAGGACTTTTTTATTGCAGTATTTTGATTACACCTGACAGGTTTCGAAAACCTGTCAGGTGTTGACTATATTAATCCAGACTCAGCGTAATCTGTCCGTCATCGTCCAGTTGTACGTTTCCTTCTTCAAGCAAAACATTCTCTTCTTCTTTTACTTCAATTTCTTCCGGAATTTCTTCTACCGGTGGTTCATACGGCAGTGATTCCAGTAGGTTCACCTGCTTTAGCTTGTCGGTAGTCAATTGATTTCCTAATGCTTTGATTCCTTTTACGGCGATAAATTGTTCCAGATCGATAGTCTGATTCTCTTTTTGTACGCCTTTTACTTTTGCAAATACGATTTCGGCCACCGGTCGGTAGTCAGTTGAAACGATTTCCAATTGCGAATTCGGATGTTCGGAAATAAAAACCTCCTCCTTATTCTCATTTTCAATCAGGAACCGTTTTACGTAATACCGTTCTTTCTCTCCATCAAAATAAATCGCGGAAATCGGTTTTTTAGGGATCCATTTTTCCAGTACAACCATATCTTCTTCAAAATGAGTTGTTAGTTCCGGTATAATGGTTTTTAGTTTTCCGGACTGGTTAATGATCAACAATCTGTCGTTTGGTCGGAATTCACCCAGTAATTCCCCTCTTCCATCTACATTCAAACGCTGTACCGTATCGTCAAACCAGATACGACGTGGTTTTAAGGTTGAAATTCCCTTCTCTTTTAACTCGATCTTTTTAATCGGATATTTGGTAACGGTATTTCCTTTACTCGCCCGTCCTTTAATGGCTAACGTAGCAAAATCAAGGTCGAATTTCAGTTTTTTAACACTTCCAACCTGACGCAATAATACGGTCACTACTTCAGCTTCTCCATTCGGATTGTGCGAAAAATAGAGTACCTGCGAACCTTTGGCTCCATTGGTCAGATCGTATAATTTGTCGCGGGTTACGCCCGAAACATTAAAGCGTTTTATATAAGACGGCCCTGATTTTCCGTCACGGTAAATCATATTGTATATTGTCCGTTTGTCGTTTTTATCAAAAACGGAAATATGGATAATATCCTTTCCAACGAATTTTTTATCGTCGACTTTGGTAATCATCATATTTCCATCCCGAAGGAAAACGATCACGTCATCAATATCGGAACAATCGCCAACGTATTCGTCTTTTTTAAGCCCGGTACCCAAAAATCCTTCTTCGCGGTTCACATATAATTTGGTGTTTCGTAAAACCACTTTGGTCGCTTCGATCGTATCAAAACTACGCAGTTCCGTCCGACGCTCTCTTCCTTTTCCGTATTTTTCTTTTAAGCGGGTAAAATAAGCAATCGCAAAATCGATCAGGTGTGCCAAATCGTGTTTAACCTGTGCGATTTCGCCTTCCAATGCATCGATTTTTTCCTGTGCTTTTTCAATATCGAATTTCGAAATACGCTTGATGCGAATCTCCGTCAAACGAACAATGTCTTCTTCGGTAACCGCTCGCTTCAGATGGGCTACGTGTGGCGCCAATCCTTTATCGATCGCTTTGATTACCCCTTCCCAGGTTTCTTCTTCCTCGATAAGGCGGTAAATTCTGTTTTCGATAAAGATGCGTTCCAACGACGCAAAATGCCATTGCTCTTCGAGTTCTTCCAACTGAATTTCCAATTCTTTTTTCAGTAAATCGACCGTGCGTGCCGTGGAAACGCGTAGCATATCGGACACTCCGGTGAACAACGGTTTGTTATCCTGGATCACACATCCCAACGGTGCCAGTGAGGTTTCACAACCGGTAAACGCATATAAGGCGTCAATCATTTTATCCGGCGATACGCCTGGCGGAAGATGGATCAGAATTTCCACTTCGGCAGCGGTATTGTCCTCGATTTTTTTGATCTTGATTTTCCCTTTATCGTTGGCTTTTAGAATACTGTCGATTAGCGTAGTCGTATTGGTCGAAAACGGAATCTGTGTAATGACAAGCGTTTGCTTGTCCAACTGCGCTATTTTCGCACGAACGCGTACCCGTCCGCCGCGCATACCGTCGTTATAGCCCGAAATATCGGCAATACCGGCCGTTGGAAAATCCGGATACAAGGTAAACGGTTTTCCTTTTAATATTTTTATAGACGCATCGATCAGTTCATTAAAGTTATGAGGTAATACTTTGGTCGAAAGTCCAACAGCAATCCCTTCTCCTCCCTGCGCCAACAACAACGGAAATTTAACCGGAAGGTTGATCGGTTCGTTCCGTCTTCCGTCGTACGACAATTGCCAGTGGGTTATTTTAGGTGAATAGAGTACTTCCAACGCAAATTTACTCAATCGCGCCTCGATATAACGGGAAGCCGCCGCACCGTCGCCGGTAAGGATGTTCCCCCAGTTTCCTTGCGTGTCTATGAGTAGGTCTTTCTGACCGATTTGCACCATGGCATCACCAATACTCGCGTCACCGTGCGGATGGTACTGCATCGTATGTCCAACCACATTGGCTACTTTGTTATACCGCCCGTCGTCCAGCTCTTTCATCGAGTGCATGATACGGCGCTGTACGGGCTTAAATCCGTCTTCAATGGCCGGAACCGCACGCTCCAGAATTACATACGACGCATAATCCAGAAACCAGTCCTTATACATTCCGGTTACCTTGGTAATCGTATCGTTACTGTCTGCCGACTCCTGATTTTCGTAAAAATGTTCGCCCTGAAACTGACCTTCTTCTATAGGATCTAAATTTTCTTCGTCCATTTATTTTCTTTTCAGCAATTGAAATTTGAAATTCACTTTATTTATCTTCTACTACATCCAATTCCACTTTCAGGTTTTTGATGATAAACTCCTGACGGTCGGGTGTGTTTTTTCCCATATAGAATTCGAGTAAACGCTCGATCGAGGTCGCTTTGTCCAACATTACCGGATCCAGGCGGATGTCTTCTCCGATAAAATATTTAAACTCGTCCGGCGAAATCTCTCCTAATCCTTTGAATCGGGTTATTTCGGGTTTTGGTTTTAGTTTTTCTATGGCTGCTACCCGTTCCTCCTCGCTATAACAATAGATCGTCTCTTTTTTGTTCCGCACCCGGAATAACGGCGTTTGCAGTATGTATAAATGTCCTTCTTTGATCAGTTCCGGGAAAAATTGCAAAAAGAATGTGATTAATAATAAACGGATGTGCATTCCGTCGACATCGGCATCGGTTGCGATTACAATGTTGTTGTAACGCAAATCCCCCATATCTTCCTCAATGTTTAAAGCAGCCTGCAACAGGTTAAACTCTTCGTTTTCGTATACGATCTTTTTTGTCATACCGTAGGAGTTTAACGGTTTTCCTCGTAAACTGAACACGGCCTGCGTATTGACATCTCTGGATTTGGTGATCGACCCGGAAGCCGAATCCCCCTCGGTGATAAACAGTGTACTTTCGAGGTAACGTGGGTTTTTGATGTCGGTTAAATGCACCCGGCAATCGCGTAGCTTCCGGTTGTGCAAACTCGCTTTTTTAGCTCTTTCTTTGGCCAGTTTACGGATACCGGACAATTCTTTCCGTTCGCGTTCGGCTTGTAAAATCTTGCGGAGTAAGGCATCGGCAATTTCCGGATTTTTATGCAGGAAATTGTCGAGTTTGGTTTTTACAAAATCGTTTACATAGGTACGCACCGTTGGCATATCCGGCCCCATATCGGTCGAACCCAATTTGGTTTTGGTTTGCGATTCGAAAACCGGTTCCTCTACTTTTACCGAGATCGCCGAAACGATGGATTTCCGAACATCAGATGCCTCAAAGTTTTTATTATAAAACTCTTTTATCGTGCGGACAATTGCTTCCCGGAAAGCTCCTAAATGGGTTCCTCCCTGTGTAGTGTTTTGTCCGTTTACGAACGAATAGTATTCTTCGGAATATTGTGTTTTGCTATGCGTAATGGCGACTTCGATATCGTCTCCTTTCAAATGGATGATCGGATAGATCATGTCTTCTTCGGAAATATTTTCTTCCAACAAGTCTTTTAATCCGTTATCGGAATAAAACTTTTCGCCATTGTACACGATCGTAAGCCCCGTATTCAGATAGCAATAGTTTTTAAGCATTTTAATAATATACTCGTTACGGTATTTGTAATGCTTAAAAATAGTCTCGTCGGCCACAAAGCTAACCTTGGTTCCTTTGCGTTTTGTGGTTTCCACAACATCTTCTTCCAACGTTAGGTTACCGCCCGAGAATTCAGCGGCTTTTTGTTGGTTATCCCGAACGGATTCCACACGAAAATAGGTCGACAAGGCATTAACCGCCTTGGTTCCCACCCCGTTTAATCCGACCGATTTTTTAAATGCTTTGGAGTCGTACTTTCCTCCTGTATTCATTTTGGAAACCACATCGATCACTTTCCCCAACGGGATTCCACGTCCGTAATCACGAACGGTCACCATTTTGTCTTTTACCGTGACTTCAATGGTTTTTCCGGCGCCCATTACAAACTCGTCGATACAGTTATCCAGGACTTCTTTCAGAAGGATGTAAATACCGTCGTCCGGCGAAGATCCGTCTCCAAGTTTCCCGATATACATTCCGGGACGCATACGGATATGTTCTTTCCAATCGAGTGAACGTATGTTGTCTTCGGTGTACTGATTTTGCTCTAGCATAAAGAAATTTCGGATTTTCTGCTAATATAACATTTCTACCGAAAAAATGAAAGTACGCCCGGATAAAGTTATCAAACGATTTCAGTAACTTTTTGATTATCTGATGATCAAAATAATTGAAGTTTATATACCGTTAGTGACAGTATAAAAATGGCGATGCAAAATAAAATCGGTAGTAATGCCAGAATAATCCATAACGCCTTTGGTTGTAATTCAGTTGCCGAAATCATTTCCCGCGTGGTTGACACCGAAGCAAAAACCGAGACAAACAATAAGGCCGCCGCGAGATATTTCATCACCGTAAAAACTACTTTTAACTGCGGATCGAACTGGAAGTCTTTTCCGATAAAATAAGCCAAGAAACTGGCAAAAAAGAGCAAAAGCAGGTAGAGTGTATTTTTCTTTAATTTCATTATTTTTCTTTTTCGTAATGGTAAAAAATTCCTTTGTCGTAAACCGTCCATAAACAGGCTTTCTGCTGTCCGGCTTTTAGAGCGTTATTCGCCCAGGTATTACAGGTATAAAACAGATTATAAGCCCCTTTTGCTTCGTAAAAAGCATCGTTTTTACCATAACTATACCCTGTTATCCATTGTAATTTCCCGTCGGAATTTCGCTTAAAACTCCCGGCTATATATGCGGTTAACTGTTGGTATTCCGCTTGTGTAAGCAGCAATTTGCGACAATCGTTTCCTTCCTTTATTTTTCTGTAAAAAGTAGTATGCATCGCCGACGATCCGAGTCCGGAAATAGCCTTAAAAGCCGTACTTGCTTTTAAATCCGACCATTCGGGCGTATCGAGATAAAAACCTTTATCACCCCATCCAAAGGCGATATAATTCGCAATACTGTCCTGCGATCGGGTATGCCCGAAACGAATTTCCCGCGTCCAGTCGACGATAGCGTTTTTAACCGGAACAACAATATCTGTATGCACGCCATTCGTCATAATATAAACGGGAATTTCAGCAGCATCATGTGTTCTATCTGAATTAACAGGAATCCGCGACAACAGCAGTACCGCCACTATATACACGATTACAAAAGCGATGCTTCCAAGCAGGAACCGGAATACAATTTGAAGGCTCTTTTTAACGATTTTCATACGGTTCGCAATTACGTTTTAAAAACCTCTTCAAATTACAGGCCGCTTTTATCAGAATGCGAATTCCTTTACAATATCTTTTATCTGATTATCATATAAAATATTGGATATCTGAACTTTATCTACATCAAAATTTTCATAAAAACTCGGCAATGAGAACGTTGCTATGATATTGGCACCGTATCGCGGCAGGTTGTTTTTTGCAATTTCCAAAACACTGGCACCACCTCGTCCGCCGGGTGATGTCGCCATCAATAATAAGGGTCTGTCCTGAAAAACATCTTTGTGTTTACGCGAACACCAGTCGAAAATATTTTTAAAAGCAACCGAATAATTCCCATTATTTTCGGCCAAAGAAACCACCAGAAGCTGAGCACTTCCTATTTTTTCCAAAAAATCCACAGCCTGCTTTGGGTGTCCGATTTCCTTTTCCAAATCAACACTGAAAACCGGCAAGGCATAATCGTTTAAATCCAAAACTTCGATATCGGCATTTTCGAATAAATGCGCGACATAGGTTGCTAATTTCTTATTAATGGAGCTATGGCTGTTACTCCCGCCGAAAGCAATTATTTTCATAGGTTCACGTTTTTTTTGATATCTGTGTTAAAAGTAACAATAATGCCAGAAGTCCACAAAAAAAGGTGCTATAAAAACAGCACCTTTATATTATAGTAGTATCGGAATAAAAACTTATACGTTAAAACGGAAGTGCATTACATCACCATCTTTTACGATATATTCTTTTCCTTCAACACGTAGTTTTCCCGCTTCTTTTACTTTGGCTTCCGATCCGAAATTCACATAATCGTCATAGGCGATTACTTCGGCACGGATAAATCCTTTTTCGAAATCCGTATGGATTACACCGGCTGCTTTTGGCGCCGTGTCTCCAATATTGATTGTCCACGCACGTACTTCTTTTACACCCGCCGTAAAATACGTCTGTTGGTTTAGTAATTTATAGGCCGCACGAATTAACACAGACGACCCCGGTTCTTTTAACCCTAAATCTTCCAGGAACATTTTACGTTCTTCGTAGGTTTCCAACTCGGTAATATCGGCTTCGGTTCCAACCGCCAAAACGATTACCTCAGCGTTTTCATCTTTTACCAGTTCGCGAACCTGATCCACATAGGCATTTCCGGTTGCTGCAGCACCTTCGTCAACATTACAAACATACAATACCGGTTTGGCCGTGATCAATTGAAAACCTTCCATCAAAACCTCTTCGTCATTGGTTTGCGGCACTACGGTACGCGCTGATTTGGCAGCCAACAAGGCTTCACGGATGCGGCTTAGCAATCCTTCTTCCACCTGTGCTTCTTTATTTCCTGTTTTAGCCGCTTTTTTTACTTTTTCAAGTCTTTTTTCAACGGTTTCAAGATCTTTTAACTGTAATTCGATATCGATTGTTTCTTTATCGCGGATCGGGTTTACACTTCCGTCTACGTGAACAATGTTATCGTTATCAAAACAACGCAATACGTGAATAATTGCATTACACTCGCGGATATTTCCTAAGAACTGGTTCCCCAATCCTTCTCCTTTGCTCGCTCCTTTTACCAGACCGGCGATATCTACGATATCCACAGTAGCCGGTTGCACGCGCTCCGGTTGTACCAGCTCTTCCAGTTTTTCCAATCGCGGATCCGGTACGTTTACCACTCCGATATTAGGTTCGATCGTACAAAACGGAAAGTTAGCACTTTGCGCTTTGGCATTTGACAAACAATTGAACAAGGTTGATTTTCCTACATTTGGTAATCCTACAATTCCGGCTTTCATAATTTGCGTTTTAAAAAGTCTGCAAATATATTGATTATTACCTAAAAGTCAACCTATTTCCGTTTAACATTTGATCATCTGTTCTATAGATTTTTATAAAAATTTTAATACAATTTGTTTAATTTTTACACCGCAATAGCTTATATTTGTTAAATAGTAACCTTAAAATAAAAAATAATATGAAAAAATCGATTTTAAGTTTGATATTACTAGCTTTCTCAGCGTGCCTATACGCTCAGAATACCAACGTGCAATCGGAAGTAAAAACAACGGTTCGTACCGTTAAAGATTCCGACGGAGAACGCAAAATTGTAAAAACGGAGGAACTGGATAAAGTTCAGGACGTTGAACTAAAAGATGCCAATTCCAAATCGTTAAACAAAGAAATGAAACTGGGACCAACTCAGGTGATGTCTAAAGTTCAGGTTACTGTAGACGGGGTTACCCGTTATGTAGACGTAGACCGTTCGGCTTATTATACCTATAATGGTCAACGTTATCAGGTAATGCTGGATAAAGTAGGTTATGTTATCATGAATCCCGATACTAAAAAACAATTGGGTATTCTTCGCGAAACATCTCTGACCAACCACTATATCATGAAAGCTAAAAATAAAATTTCAACAGGATATTTTGACGGAAACGGAAACCTGATCATGGAAACCTACGATCCGAAAACAGACACTATGATTATTGAAAAAGCCGAAATCATTCGGAATTAATACTCTCAAAAAAAAGCAAAACCCTCTGAACATTCAGAGGGTTTTGTATTTTTATTCGTTGTGTAAAAACGACTGTCGTTGTAAAAGTACTTCTTCGCTTTCCACGTGGTTATCGTCCGGAACACAACAGTCAACCGGGCAAACCGCTGCACATTGTGGTTCTTCGTGAAACCCTTTACATTCGGTACACTTTCCGGGAACGATATAATAAATATCATCCGAAATAGGCGTTTGCGCCGCTTCCGCATCGATTTCCGTTCCGTCCGGAAGTACAATTTTACCGGTTAGTTTTGTACCATCTTTATAGCGCCAATCGTCGGCTCCTTCATAGATCGCAGTATTCGGGCACTCTGGTTCGCAAGCCCCGCAATTGATACATTCGTCTGTTATAATGATTGCCATAGCTAATTTTATTATTTTTGCACAAAATTACAATCAAAACCATTCATAAACAAATCAGACATGAGACAAAGCGATAAAAAAGCAAGTTTTATTGAATTAGGCACCTTTTTAAGTCAATTCACTGCAAACGGCAACACGCCCAATCCGGCGGTAAAACACAACGATCGTTTTTATGACGCTTTTATCGACTTGATCCATCTGTCGCAATCCCATAACGGGTGGTTTACGCCCGAACAGGTTTACTTTGCGCTACAATCCTGGGCCAAAGCTCTGACCGAATCCAATATCGAGCAATGGTTATCCCGATATGATTTCCCGGATCACCAACCCAAAACCGTAGGATTGATCCTGGCCGGAAATATCCCGTTGGTCGGATTTCACGATTTTTTATCGGTGGTACTATCCGGTCATAAAGTATTGGTCAAAATGTCATCCAACGATCAGAAATTATTACCGTTTCTGGCAAAATACCTGATTGCCGTGAATCCGGAACTGGAATCTTATATTACGTTTACCGAAGGCAAACTGGAAAATTTCGATGCTGTAATCGCTACCGGAAGCAATAATACCGCACGCTATTTTGAATATTATTTTAAAGACAAACCGAATATCATCCGTAAAAACAGAAATTCCGTAGCCGTTCTAAACGGAAACGAAACCAAAGAAGACCTGATCAACCTTGGCGAGGATATTTTCCGCTATTTTGGCTTAGGATGTCGTAACGTATCAAAACTTTTTTTACCCAAAGGATATGATTTTAAATTGTTTTTTGAAGCGATGTTCGAATACGGCGACATCATCCACTACGAAAAATACGCCAATAACTACGATTATAACAAAGCCGTATTCCTGATGAGTCGGTTTGAACTGCTCGATAACGAGTTTATGACTCTAAAGGAAGACAGCAGCTATGCCTCGCCTATTTCGTCAGTTTTTTATGAATATTACGATTCGCCCGAAAATCTGAAATCCCGACTGGAAGCCGATAAAGACCAACTGCAATGCATCGTTTCAAACGGTATCATTTCCGACAGTATTTCTTTCGGTCAGACCCAGAAACCAAAGCTTTGGGACTATGCCGATAACGTAGACACTATCGATTTCCTGATAAAGATCTAACTTTTAGCAATGTTTTTGTGATTACGAGCATTTTTTTTAGGAAATTTACGCTCCTAAACACACTTCAATGCAACTAGAACACAAAGACAATGTTAGTCCTGTTTTAAAAGACGGGATTAAAAACTACCTCATTGATATCGACGGTACAATTACCGACGATATTCCAAACGAGGAACCGGAACGAATGGCAACCTGCCTACCTTTTCCCGATGCGCTGGAAACCATCAACAAATGGTATGACGAAGGTCATATAATTTGCTTTTTTACCTCGCGAACCGAAGCACACCGTGAGGTTACTGAACAATGGCTTCAAAAACACGGCTTCCGGTATCACAGTATCCTGATGGGTAAACCGCGTGGCGGCAACTACCACTGGATCGACAATCATTTAGTTAAAGCAACCCGCTACAACGGTAAGTTTACCGATCTTGTAGATAAAGAGGTTGTAATTCAGGTTTTCAAAGATTAATGCTACAAATGAAAAAACACAATTTCAGTGCAGGTCCCTGCATTTTACCACAAGAAGTATTTCAAAAAGCCTCCGAAGCCGTTTTAGATTTTAACGGTACCGGTTTATCCGTATTAGAAATTTCACATCGTAGCAAAGAATTTGTCGCCGTAATGGAAGAAGCCCGTGCGTTGGCACTCGATCTTTTAGGACTTAGCGGAAAAGGCTATCACGCTGTATTTTTACAAGGCGGCGCCAGTATGGAATTCCTGCGCGTTCCCTACAACTTGATGACCGTAAACGGTAAAGCGGCCTACCTTGACACCGGAACCTGGGCGAGCGGTGCGATTAAAGAAGCCAAAGCTTTTGGTGAAACCACAGTAGTCGCTTCCTCCAAACCTGAAAATTATAATTATATCCCGAAAACATTCGAAATTCCGACCGATGCCGATTATTTTCACTGTACGAGCAACAATACAATATACGGTACGCAAATGAACTCCTTTCCGGAAACCAATGTTCCGTTGGTCTGCGACATGAGTTCCGATATCTTTTCCCGTACACTGGACTTTTCAAAATTTGATCTGATTTATGCCGGAGCGCAAAAAAATATGGGCCCTGCCGGAACAACATTAGTTGTGATCAAAGAAGGTCTGCTAAATAAAACCGGACGATCCATTCCCAATATCCTAAACTACCAACAGCATATCGACAAAGAGAGCATGTACAATACGCCTCCTGTTTTTGCGGTTTACACCTCGTTGCTAACGCTGAAATGGTTGCAAAATCTGGGCGGAATTCCGGCTATCGAAAAAATAAACGAAGCAAAAGCAGCGCTGTTATATAACGAAATCGACCGTAATCCTTTGTTTAAAGGAACGGCTGCGACAGAAGATCGTTCGAAAATGAATGCTACTTTTTTACTCGAAAACGAAGCCCATACAGCACTTTTCGACAATTTATGGAAAAACGCCGGTGTATCCGGACTCAACGGACACCGTTCCGTGGGTGGTTACCGCGCATCGATGTACAACGCTTTACCATTGGAAAGCGTACAGGTTTTAGTCGACGCCATGAAAGAATTAGAACGAATTGCCTAACGAATTTAATGACACCCAACATATGAAAGTATTAGCGAACGACGGTCTGTCTCAAAGCGGTATCAAGGCTTTGGAAGCAGGCGGTTTTGAAGTAATCACGACCAAAGTAGCCCAGGAACAGGTTGCCAATTATATCAACAAACATCTAATCGACGTAGTATTAGTGCGCAGTGCCACTAAAATACGAAAAGACATCATCGACAGCTGTCCGACCTTAAAAGTGATTGGTCGCGGCGGTGTTGGAATGGATAATATCGACGTGGCTTATGCCCGTGAAAAAGGATTACATGTCATCAATACTCCGGCAGCCTCTTCCGAATCGGTGGCCGAACTTGTTTTTGCCCATCTGTTTTCCGGAGCGCGCTTTTTGCACGATGCCAATCGGAATATGCCTTTGGATGGCGATACGCAGTTTAACAGCCTGAAAAAAGCCTATGCCAACGGAATCGAATTACGCGGCAAAACGATCGGAATTATCGGTTTCGGACGTATTGGCCGTGAAGTGGCTCGTATGGCCTTAGGTTTGGGTATGAAAGTCATTGCTACTGATAAATATGTGGAAGAAGCAACCATTAAAGTCGACTTCTACAATGGTCAGTTTATCAATGTCGACATCGAAACGGAACCAATGGAAGATGTGTTACGTCATTCGGATTTTATCAGCTTACACGTTCCTGCTCAGGACGATTACATTATCGGGAAAGCCGAATTTGACCTGATGAAACAGGATGTCGGTATCATTAATTGTGCCCGTGGTGGTGTGATCGACGAAGTGGCACTTATTGACGCTTTGGAAGACGAAAAAGTACTCTTTGCCGGATTGGATGTTTTTGAAGAAGAACCCACTCCTGCCATTCAGGTATTGATGCATCCAAAGATTTCCCTAACGCCGCATATCGGAGCAGCCACACTGGAAGCACAGGAGCGTATCGGAACCGAACTGGCCGAACAGATTATCAGTTTATTAAAAAATGATGCCTAATCAGGGCAATTGTTTTTTTGCGTACATTTGATAAGCAACTCTAAATCAAACGCTATGCTCGAACAATTAACGCAATTAGTACAGCAATATGGTGGTGAAGCCATAGTTAAAAACGAGGCTATCCCGAACGAATTAAACCAGGAAGTCATGCAACAAGCCGGAAGTTCGATCTTTAGCGGACTGCAAAAAATGGCTTCCGAAGGAAATATGGATCAATTAGCCGGGCTGTTTCAGGGTAATAATGCCGCATCGGATTCCAATCCGGTGGTACAACAATTATCCGAGCAACTTACCGGTGATCTGGGACAAAAATTCGGATTGAGCACGGAAGCCGCTTCGGGTGTGGCCGGTAGTTTGATTCCAAATGTCCTAGGTTCGTTGATCAATAAAGCAAAAGACCCGAGCCAGAAAGGTTTTGAAATTTCCGATATTGTAAATTCAATTTCCGGTGGAAACGGTAGCTCCGGACTTATGGATGCCATTTCCAAATATGGCGGACAATTTGGTTTGGATCAGAACAACGACGGAAAAGTGGATATGAGCGACGCCATGGCAGCCGTAACCAAAAAAGGCGGAATTGGCGGAATTTTTGGAAAACTTTTCGGAAGATAAAATCATATCATTTTATAGAAAGCCGGGTAATCACCCGGCTTTTTTTTGTTAAAAACAGTGGCTATCCTACACATTTTTAGTATTTTTATAGGAAAACAATCCTATGAAAAAGCTTCTTTACTCCGGAATTTTGTTTTTCCTGATTGTTCTCTGGAGTTGTAATACACCCAGACCCGTTACCGCGGCCGATCGCGCCGAAATTGATCCGACAGCTACAACGAATGACACCATTCGTATCGCTAATGACGAATTGCAATACGAGATCATCATTATCGATCCCGGTTTTAATTCCTGGCTAATTGCCAGAGCCAAACCAAGAGGTTTTTATGATCAAAAATATCTGGAGGTGCGGAATCTTGATTGGGTAACCGGATGGAATACCCACGTTACAGGTTTAAAGCCGGGACAAGAGAATTTATTTACCATGAACATCGATTATAACAGTGGTACCGATTATGGTTATGAAGTGAACTATTTACTCTATAATTATTTAGTCTATTTCCAATTAAAAAACAATATTCGCCTCGGAGGCTTTGCGCCGCGACCATAAAAATTGTATTTTTGAGCCTATTTCAAAAGCAATGGAAAAATTAAAACGACGTTGGGGCGTTTCTTCCAACTTCCAGTTAGTCATCATTTTTACCGTATTTGCCATAACCGGATCAACAGCTTCTTACCTGTCGAAACCGTTAGTGGAATGGCTTGGCATCACCAAAGACAACCTCACACCGTGGCTCTACTGGCCGTTACGCATTGTGATCATTCTTCCGGTATACAAAGTGCTATTGGTTATTATCGGAACTATCTTTGGTCAATTTACCTTTTTCTGGAATTTCGTTAAAAAGATGCTCCGCCATATGGGACTCGGATTCCTTTTTAAAAAGAAAGAATAAATTACATCGCATCACTCACAACATCTGACTAAAACACAACACCTGACCCGTTTTGAAAACCTGTCAGGTGTAACATAGAATAAAAAAAGAGGCTTATTACAGCCTCTTTTCTCTTTCTTCTTTCATCTATAATCTAATCGTTATTCCTGTTTTCGGATTACATAGGTGTAAATCCATGTCAGCGTAAATGTTGGAATAAAATCCAGTCCGGGCATCAATTCTTCTACAAAAGCAAAGATCCCTCCTACCGTACCAATCGTGCCTTTATACATCCGTGCGAGGATAAAACCCGCAATTGGTGCCCAGGCGATGTCCAGAAACTCCCCTAAAAACGGAAGCAGATAGGTCATACACCCGATCAGGTCGAAAAGGATACTCAACATCAGTTTCCGCTGTTTGTCGGCCGCGGCTGCTTTTACCTGAATTTCAGTCATTTTACTACTTTTTTTAGACTATATAACGCAAAATCAATGCCAAAATTATTTAAGCATCGATTTATAGTTTTTACGTAACTTGTCTAATTTCGGATTAATCACCGCCATACAATACGGTTGCGACTTGTTCTGGTTGTAATAATCCTGATGGTAATCTTCGGCCGGATAAAATGTCGTCGCCTGACTTACTTTTGTCACCACCTTTTTACCATAAATATTTTGATCATTTAAAAGCTTGATAAAATTTTCAGCGGCTTTTTTCTGAGCGTCATCATGGTAAAAGATTTCGCTGCGATATTGGGTTCCTACATCGGCACCCTGACGGTTTAACGTAGTCGGATCGTGTGTCGCAAAAAAGACCTCTAAGATATCTTCATATGAAATCTGCGTCGGATCAAACGTGATCTCAATCGCTTCCGCATGACCGGTCGTTCCGGTACACACTTCTTTATACGTTGGATTTTTAACCGTTCCGCCCGTATAACCGGACACTACTTTTTTCACGCCTTTTAATTCCAAAAACAGGGCTTCCGTACACCAAAAGCAACCTCCGGCCACCGTGGCCACTTGCAATCCTTTTTGTTCGTTCATTGTATTTATCGCTTTGTTTTTTTCGGCACTTATTTTTTTATCACTGGATTGGCACGACAGCGCCCCAAGTGAAATGAGTAATACAAAAATAGTTTTCATAGCTTTAGTTTTTATCAAAATTAATCAAATCCGAAAGGAGATATTTTGTTGTTAACGAAACTTTATATCTATACGGAATTATATGAGCTACGGATTTCATTTTACTCAAAATCTTCGTTTCTTTGTAGAAATTCACTAAAATGATACAGGCTAAGAATATTCATAAATATTACGACAAACTTCATGTGCTGAAAGGCGTTGATCTGCATATCCAAAAGGGCGAAATCGTTTCGATTGTTGGGGCTTCCGGAGCCGGAAAAACCACACTGTTGCAAATTTTGGGTACGTTGGACAAACCAACCGTGGAAAGCGGCACTTCGTTGCTGATCAATAATGAGGATATCCTGAAAATGAATGATAAGGCGTTGTCGAAATTCCGTAACCAACAACTGGGTTTTATTTTCCAGTTTCACCAGCTTTTACCGGAATTTACCGCACTTGAAAATGTTTGCATTCCCGCTTTTATCGCTGGTAAAGAAAAAAAAGAAGTGGAAGACGAAGCCATCAAATTATTGAATTATCTAGGATTATACCACCGGATGAACCACAAACCGGGGGAACTTTCTGGTGGAGAACAACAACGTGTGGCCGTAGCCCGCTCATTGATCAATAAACCTGCCGTGATTTTTGCCGATGAACCGTCCGGAAATCTGGATACGCATTCGGCCGAAAACCTACATCAGTTGTTTTTCAAACTACGGGACGAATTTGGACAAACATTTGTCATCGTAACCCATAACGAAGAGTTGGCCAATATGGCCGATCGTAAATTGGTGATGGTGGACGGACAAATTAGCAGACAATCTTTATAATGAAAACCACACATCCGGAACTGGCGCTTGACGAGCTGCAATCGTTTTTAAACGAAAAAGTGGCCTTGTACAATCATCCCGATTTTATCGAATCCGATCCGATCCAGATTCCGCATTTGTATTCGCAAAAAGAAGATATCGAAATTGCCGGTTTTCTAAGTGCGACGATCGCCTGGGGAAACCGTAAGATGATTATCAAAAACGCACAACGGATGATGGATTTGATGGGCAATTCGCCTTATGATTTTGTGATGTCGCATACCGACGATCAGCTGGAACGTATGGAAAGCTTTGTCCACCGGACGTTTAATGGTACCGATATGGTCTTTTTCATCAAAAGCCTGCAAAACATCTACCACAATCATAACGGACTCGAAGCGGTGTTCGCACAACATCAGCAACCCGATTCGATGCAGCCGGGTATTTCGGAATTTAAACGGGTCTTTTTTGAAATCGAACATCAAAATCGGACGCAAAAGCATATTTCCGATCCGGTAAACGGATCGGCCGCCAAACGGATCAACATGTTTCTGCGTTGGATGGCCCGAAACGACAACAAAGGCGTGGATTTAGGCATCTGGAAATCGATTTCTCCTGCGGCCTTATCCTGTCCGCTGGATGTACATTCCGGAAACGTCGCCCGCAAACTCGGACTTTTAACCCGTAAACAAAACGATGGTAAAGCCTTAGCCGAATTAGACCGCAATCTCCGTCTTATGGATCCCAACGATCCGGTAAAATATGACTTTGCGTTGTTTGGGTTGGGCGTTTTTGAGGGGTTTAAGTAGGGTTTAGTACGTTTTTACACCTGACCCGTTTTGAAAACGGGTCAGGTGTAGTACAACATACCTACTATACCAACAACTTTTTATTTTCTCAATTCTGAGAAAAATTAACACACTCATTGTGTCAGATTATTATATTTGTGTAGCATCTATCATCGCAAAATTTTACCAGCAATGAGTCTCAACAATAAAACTCGTCAAAACTGTCCACACTGCGATTCCGAGCAGGAGCTAAACTACTACCAATCGGTAAATGTCACCTTAAATCCCGAGTTAAAAAATAAAATACTGATAGGCAGATTAAACGAAAGTACGTGTACGAATTGCCATAAAGGAATTAATATTGTCTCCGGTTTTTTGTATCACGATATGTCCCAAAAAATCATGTTGGAGTTAGCATTAGCCGATGACTATAGCATTGATCATAAGGAAGAGGAAGTCAAAAATCAAATGCGGGATAAGCTTATAGAACAGGGCTATATCTATCGTAAACTAAAACACTATTACCGACTAATTGAAAAGATTACAATTTTTGATCAAAATTTAAACGATCTTGTGGTCGAAGAAGTAGCCGTTCGTATGAAGGCGATTTTAGATGAATCCATTAAGGAAATAGCTCATACCGAAAGTAATTCCGATTTTAAGGTGCTTTTTAAAAAAATAGAAAGCAGTGTATTGAAAAAAGAAATTGTTTTTAACTGCTTTACACATCCGCGTCAGATGATGGAAATGAAATATGACTTCGAGAATCTTACTTCGGATGAAAAAAATAATTTATACAATCAGGATATACTTCGGAAATAAAAACACCTTACATCATCGCAATGATACCCTACATTCACCATTATACCGATGCAAACGGAATCAAAATAACGATCGAAAAAGAGACATCCGATTACCTACCGGACTATCTTTTTGAGACGTATTCCGAAAACGACATTATTATCCACAAAAAAACCTACATCAATGGCGAATTGTCCAATATTTCCTTTTATGCCTATTCGGAAGCGGATATTGATCGTCTGGTACATGCGGAAAACGGCATGGTGTCTATTACTTTTATGTATCATCAAAACACCTATAAAGTCACCGAAAATTTAACCTATATTGATCATCTCCTAACCGACAAAAGGATCACGGTTGAAGATGCGAATACCAATATTATTTGTTATAAAAAATACGAACCGAAAGAAGGCGTATTAACTTGTGTCCTTACCGATAAAAGCTACTACAAAGATAACGTCAACATTTATGATTTCGAGTATTATCCCGATGGTAGCTGTTTTATGATCACAAGTGTACAAACCTATCAGGAGGATATTTTTGCCTGGGATATCGGAACCGACGCGACCAATTTTACCTGGAATGGTTTTGAATATTATCAAAATGCCGAACCGTTGATTCCCGAAAAATAAAACAGGATCGCTACACCTGATTGCTACACCTGACCCGTTTTGGAAACCTGTCAGGTGTAATAAGACAACTCCCCCCTTCTCTAGGTCATTGCGGCCGATAATTGTAATACGTCATTATTTAGGTGTATCTTTAATTCACACTCTAAATTATACGCCATGACTACAACAACGAAAGACAAAAACAAGAAAATTCATCAGGGACGTAATATCAAACGGTTCCGCGAAATGCTCGGCATGAAACAGGATGCTTTAGCATTTGAAATGGGCGAGGATTGGAATCAGCAAAAAATATCGCTTTTGGAACAAAAAGAAACCATAGAGAAAGAAATACTACAAAAGCTTTCCGAAATTTTAAAGATCCCTATTAACGCTATCGAAAATTTTGATGAAGAGTCGGCTATCAATATTATTACCAATACTGTAAACAATAGCGATACCGCTTCAGGCACTTTGAATTATACTACCATCAACATCAATCCTGTTGAAAAATGGCTGGAAGCGCTCGATGAAAATAAAAAGTTATACGAACGCTTATTGGAAACTGAAAAGGAAAAAGTGGCTTTAATGGAAAAGTTACTCAACAAATAATCCCTATACCTGACCCGTTTTTGAAACCTGTCAGGTATAGAAAGTAAGACAATCAAACCCTACTATAAGTCATTTCTGCTAACAATCCTAATAAGCCATTATTTGGTTGTATCTTTAATTCACGCTCTAAATTATACGCCATGACTACAACAACGAAAGACAAAAACAAGAAAATTCATCAGGGACGTAATATCAAACGGTTCCGCGAGATGCTCGGTATGAAACAGGATGCTTTGGCATTTGAAATGGGCGAGGATTGGAATCAGCAAAAAATATCGCTTTTGGAACAAAAAGAAACTATAGAGAAAGAAATACTACAAAGGCTTTCCGAAATTTTAAAGATCCCAATTAACGCTATCGAAAGTTTTGATGAAGAGTCGGCTATTAATATTATTTCTAATACTGTAAATAATAGCGATACCGCTACCGGCAATTCGCTTTACAACAATTATCCAACTTTTAATATCAATCCGGTTGAAAAATGGCTGGAGGCGCTCGATGAAAATAAAAAGTTATACGAACGCTTATTGGAAACCGAAAAGCAATTAGTGACTTCCGAAAAAGAAAAAGTGGCTTTATTGGAAAAACTACTTGAGAAATAGTTTGGAAAACGTCACCTGAAAAGCTTTTAAAAACGGGTCAGGTATAATGAGTGAATAGCTACTAGTTGCCTAAATAATCCTTGATATACGGATTATTTAAAGACAGTAATTCTTCTTTGTATTTAGCTACAAAGCTTCTAATTTCAATTATTGATCTTCTACTTTGAAAGTTATGTTGATGGGTTGCGTCAACATTCGCATGGCAAAGTGTACAAAGACATTCTAAATTTTCTCTTGCATTTAATTGCTTATTACCATTTTTATGATGAACCTGTATATAACGTTGGTCCATTATTTTTTCAATTTTTAGATTGCAATTATTGCATGTAAAATTATTTTCAATTCGAAACTTTTTACTGATCTGTCGCCAGCTTTTCACATAGCCAAAAATATCCAGCTCGACATTAAAATCACTTTTCTCCTGTATGTCCAATAAATCAAAAAAGCCCTGGGAATTATTATAATTTTCGACACTGGCTTTCGCTCTGCATTTACTACACAACCGCAACTCCACCTGATCATGTCGCTCTTTTGTAACTCTATCTTCTAAATCAACCGTATTCGAATTGTGCCAAAAATAATGCCCATCAAACCTTCCTTTGAATCTTTGATCATCAATTACATGACAGTTTGTAATATGAAAACTCGGATACCCATAACGCGCTACATCGGGCGCTTTTATATACATATATCCTTTATGTTCTATCCCATTAATAGTAAGATAAACACCATCGTCTTTAAACTTTACGTTTCCCCTTTTTTCCTCCTCAGTTAAATCTTTCCGAACAACTTGAAATCGGCTTTCTGTTAGTTTAGGATAACCCGATTGATCCAACTTATCGGACAAACCTGTAAAATCGTATAGCTTTTGTTTTGTATCCATAACCTTTACTCTTTCATTTGCTTCAAGACCTTATCAACTAAAACTTCACTCGATGTAATTATTCGGAATTCTACCCGTCTTGAATTTTCTTTATGTACCGGTTTATTCGAAATATAAGTAAGGTGTTTTTCCCCATCCAAGGTTCTCCCATACGAAAGTCCGTTTGCCGTAATCCAGAATTGAAGCATCTGTTCTCTTTCCGGACTAAGTTTTTGATAAAAACCCAGACTTCGTAAAAACGACAACACTTTTCGCGATCTGTCCTGAGACAATTTTATATTATCAATATACGGATCATTGGTTTCGTGTATGGCGACGTTATCAGTATGTCCCTCTATCCTAACTTCGGATATTTTTCCTTTGTATTTGTCCTGTAATAAGATTGACAGATACTTTGGAAAAAATTCTGATAATATTGATTTGAATTTTTCCGTTATATCGGATTTTCCCGATTGAAATAAAACTTCCGGATTGGTAAACTTAATCGATAAATCTTTATCCAATTCCAGATTCCACTCTTTAAAATCATCCTTAAACTCATTCTTCAGTTCATTATACAAACTCTCTTTTGTCGCCCTATAATCCTGAAATATTTTATCCTGTTCATTTTTCTGATATTGTAATAACCCCATGTAGGCAATCGAAATAAACAAAAAAACCACCATTAAAACAGTCATCAAATCGGCATACGGAATCCAAAAGTTTTCTTTTTTATTGCCCATTTTCTAAGTATTAGCTGGAATAAATCGTTGTATGCATAAATCGAGATTCGTCAACGTTTCACTTAACCGGTCGTAAAACTCATTATTAATATTGGTTAAATCTTCACCTAAGGAAGTACTTGTAGTTTTAATAATACCGACAGCATTGGCCATTTCCTCTCTGTATTTTTTCCAAACATCACTATTCATATCTCTGAATTCTTCCAACTTCACAATCAATATATCGGCACTATCTTTAAAATTCCGTTCTGTTCGCACCCATTCGTTCAGTTTGTTTGTGGTTTCATCAAAACTTTCTGTAGTTTCTTTTAGCGTATCTATTGTAGCGACCAGATTACTCGTAATCGCAGAGAATTTATTATCCGAAATCATTACTTTATCCAATGTATCAATCAATTGTACCAACTTACTATTATCGGCTACTAATGACTTGGCATTGTCAGCAACTTCAGATAGTGTTTTTGACGACGTATCGAACATTTCTGTTGTTTCCTGGAACTTTTCTGTCAGTTTTGCAATCTGTTCTTTATTTTCTTTTTGCCAATCGTTCAAATTTTGCACACTTGCGTTTAGCTCTGAGAAGTTTTCCTGAACCAATTTATTGATCAATTCATTCATCTGAGCATTAAACTGCTCAGTCACACTCTTCATTACTTCAACTAATGCTTCCGTATTATTTTGTGCCAGCAATTCTGAAAACTCATCAAATTTTTTAGCTATAAGTGTATTGTTTTTAGTCATTGCCGTAATAATTTGTGCCGTATTATTGTTTGCCGTTACTGATCCTTCAACAAATTCATCACTCAACTTAACGATACCATTATTAATGTTCTCGGAACTATTTAGCAGACTCTTATGATTTGTGTTTAGTGTTTTTACAACTGCTTTCAATTCTCCCTCTAAAGCTTCGATTTTCTCATTCAATACTTTCTCAAATGAATCCGATAGCTTTTCAAAATGCTTATTATTATCCTCATGTAGTTTATGAATGGAGAGATTCAACTCCGATATCGCGTTAAGCTCGTCGGTATACTTTTTTTGTTTATTCGGATTATCTTCTATTTCTTTTTGAATAATTGCTCCCCATTTCTGGAATACAATCAGACCAACAATTCCCGCCATAGTAGCCAAAAAAGCAAGCTTCAAACCGCCTAATAACTGAGGAATACTACCTTGGATATCATTGGTATTAAAATCCCATATCCCAATTGTAATTCCGAGCGCCGTACAAAATATCCCTAGTGTAGGAAAGACCGATGGTATTGTTTCAAATATGTACTCATTGGTCCATTTTTTTTGTTTTTTATCCCCATTAGAAACACAGTACTTTTTGTACCTCTTATAATACAAAACAGCAAAAAAAGTCCACAAAACAAAAACTATTGCCGCAAAAGAAATCTCAATCATAACCTTTTTTATATAAAATCAAATATCATATTTTTACCGTTTATAACATTACGGAAAACCGTAATCTTAACGAAAAAATAAAATTAAAACCATAAAAATCAGAACGAAGACAGCATTACACGACAAAAAGTTCTATTAACGAATCATTAAAGCACTACCGGATTCAATCCTTTTCAGAAATTTCTGACCATATAAAAACACTCGCAACACTTCTACAAATCAACCATTTAACACACAATCCGCCTTGGCTTTAGAAAAATTTAACGCCAAAAACGTATAAAATTTACTACCTTTGCGATTAACCCTAAATCATTCGTTTGGAAGTATTTAAATACTATTTAATTCATTTTATAGTACCTCTTTTGGTCATTTTTCTTATTGTGGTCATTCTGGTCACAATAAGCGATCGTATCGTGTATGAATACAGCAAACAATACCGTTCGGCAGTACGCCAGAAAATTACAACTTTCCTTACCGAATTACTTTTTACCGATGCCGAAGATTACGAATACCGGATCAGAGAGTTTAAAAAACAGATTCCCTACGGTAGCACGTGGTGCAAAAGTATGGTTACCAGCAGTATTATCGAGTTAAAGCAAAACATTAAAGGAGAAGTTACTGCGCCTATCCTGGATATCTACAAGAGCTTCGGACTACCTAATTTTAGCGAAAAGCTGATTAACAGTCGTCGTTGGTATATTAAATGCAAAGGGATTTACCATTTCCAGGTACTCGAATACGAAGAAGGCGAAAGCCTCGTAAAAAAATATATGAATCATAAAAACAGGATTCTGCGTTCGAATGCTTTTATCGCGTTTATATCGTTAACCTCGAAAAAACTGGATTTTTTAAGTGATTATCCGTATGAGATTTCACTTATCGACGAATTAAAAGTAATGGACTTACTGTACCATAAAAAATTCCCGATTCCAAAAAACATCAAGGATTGGATCACCGCGCAAAACCCGTCGATCGTAAAACTAGGCATTCGTTTTATGGTGTATTATAATTATACGGTCGAAAAAGACACTTTATTATCGCTGTTACAATCGGATAATAAAATGATTCGAAAAGAGGTGATCATTGCTTTACAGGATCTCTTTCTTTTTGAAGCCGAACCGTTGTTAATCGACATGTTCGCGTCTGAGGAAATTGAAAATAAAATCGCTATTTTGCAAACACTCGCCGTTATAGGAAATCAACAATCGATTGTTTTTATCGACGATTATTTACACCGATCCGTTAATCCGGCGACCAAACTCGAAGCGGTACGAACGCTCGACACCCTCGATCCTTCCTATCTGAAATCCAATTTCAAAGAAGATTTCGAAATTATTAAAATTAAAAAACACGTTAAAAATCCTTACTTATGATTTCGAGATACTATTTGGAGGCTTTCGAAAGATTCTACGAGACATTTGTAGCGATTTTCTCTTCCAGTTATATTTTATTTTACCTGTTTTTGGCCGTGCTTTCGTATCTGGCAATCAAAAAACACCTGAATGCCAAGTATTTTATCCACGACGATTTATTGGTAAAGTCCAATACTATGATCGGAGTTTCGGTAGTCGCTCCGGCTTTTAACGAAGGCGCAACTATTGTTTCTAACGTAAAGTCGCTGCTTTCACTTACCTATCCGAATTTTGAGGTGATCATTGTAAACGATGGTAGTACCGACGATACACTCGAAAAACTGATACGGGAATTTCAACTGGTTCAGGTGGATTTCTATTACAAGGAAAAGATCAAAACGCAGAAAGTGCGCGGTCATTATAAGTCAACCAATCCGATTTATGCCAAGTTATTGGTGGTGGATAAAGAAAATGGGAAAAGTAAGGCCGACGCTTCGAATGCCGGAATCAATTCGGCCAAGCATCCGTTGTTCTTGTGTACCGATGTGGATTGTATCTTAAAAAAGGATACGATTATCAAATTGGCTAAACCTTTTATGGAGAGCAAGCGGAAGGTAATCGCCACCGGAGCCGGAATCCGCATATCCAATTCTTGTGAGGTAAAGGACGGTTTTCTGGTAAAAGTGCATTTCCCAACCAATTGGTATGCGCGTTTCCAGGAACTGGAATATGTACGGGCGTTTCTTTTTGGGCGAATGGCCTGGAGTCAGATTAACGGTTTGTTACTGGTTTCCGGCGGATTGGGAATGTTCGATAAGGAAGTGGCCATCGCAGCTGGTGGTTATTGGCACAAATCGTTGGGCGAAGACATGGAACTGATCACCCGGATGCGAAAACATATGTACGATACCAAACAGAAGTTTTCGATTAAATATATCCCGGAATCGCTATGTTGGACCGAAGTTCCGGCCAATGCGAAGGTTTTGATCCGACAACGCAGCCGTTGGGCCAGAGGACTCATACAAACGTTGTATATCCACCGAACGATGTTCTTTAATCCAAAATACGGAAAGACTGCCTTTTTGATCCTTCCCTATTTCTTTTCGTTCGAGTTTATGGTTCCGATTCTTGAGCTATTGGGCGTTTTCTCATTGCTGATCGGTTTTTATCTATTGGATATTGATTATGTTTTTCTATTTTACGTTTCTTTATTTGTATATTTATTCTACCTGATTTTAACACTGGTTTCGATTTTTCTGGATGAGATTTTATATCGCAATTATGCGAATCTGAAAGAGATCCTGATCCTGACCGGAATGGCTTTTATAGAACCATTCGCGTATCATCCGGTAAACATATACGCCTCATTAAAAGGATATTGGCACTTTTTCAGACAAAAGGAACAAAAATGGGGAGAGATGCCTCGATTGGGTTTTAACAGCCAAAATAAAAAAGAAAATGAAACAACTTAATTATACCAGAATATTCCTTTTTGCTCTAGTAATACTGGCCTCAAACAGTATGCTAGGTCAAAAAATCAATACCGACAGCCTTCTTACCGAGGTGATCAAAGACATTAATGTTCGGAAAAACTATCCGGAAGCGATCAAAAAAGCGCATGTCGGAATTAAAGCCGCTCCGGATTATCTCGATTTTCAATTGTTTTTAGGTCGTGCATACCAACTTTCGGAAAGTATCGACAGTGCACGCTATTACTATAAAAGAGTGGTTGAAAAGAATCCGAAATACGAGGATGCCTATACCTATTGGTCGCAATTGGAAGTTAATGCTAAAAATTATCCGGAAGCGAACAATGTAACCGATCAGGCACTTGCTTTGTATCCGGAAAACAAGGCTTTTCATTTTAGAAAACTGGCGATTTACGAATTGCAAAAGGAAGATGATAAAGCCTACGATTATCTAAAAACAATGGACAAGCAGTTCCCGAATGATACCGATATCAAACAACGTTTGTTTCTATTGGACAAAAAGAACAACAACGACCGTGTGGGTCTCAACTACAGTATTACGTTTTTCGACAGGAATGGTGTAGGTCCATGGAATCTGGGAAGTGCACAATATATCCGCGAACGCAAATGGGGTTCGTTGATCGGACGGGTAAATTATGCCAATCGTTTGTCTTTTAAAACATCAATCGCCAGTGGACTTCAATATGAAGCTGAATCCTATTTCTTTACCGGCAAAAAAGCCTATTCGTATGTTGGTGTGGCGTATAGTGACGATATCGTTTTCCCGAAATGGCGTGTGGGCTATTCCTTTTATTACAATTTTAACGAGGGTTGGGAAGCCGATTTAGGCGGGCGTTATACCAAAACCGTAGACGAAAATCTTACCGCTGTTGTGGCCGGTGTTGGAAAATATATTGGTTCGTACTGGATTAACCTGCGTACGTTCCTGCAAAATCAGAACAGCAAAATGTATCCGGCCTTTACACTAACGTCCCGTTATTATTTCGATTCCCGTTTTGATTATGCTACCGTTATCATGGGTTATGGAACTTCGCCGGACGAACGATCCGTATTAGGTCAGCTGGAACAGCGAATCGCGATGAATTCCTACCGCATTGGTGCCGGTTACTACCGCGTATTATGGAAAAATTACCTGGCCGGTATTCAGGTTAACTATAACAATCAGGAATATCTACCGGGTTTAAAACAAAACGAAACAGAACTTAACTTTAGCTTACATTACCGATTTTAGTCCTGTTTTACTATGTTAATTAACACCAATAATACAGTATTCATAGGAATTATCCTTATTTTTGTACAAAGTAAACAAAAAATTATTTTTAACCGATTACCATGAGCAACGGAAAGAAAATTCTTATTGTTGAAGACGATAACCTTACCATGAACATTCTTGAATTTATTTTAAAGAAAGAAGGGTATGCGTTAACGATCGCCAGAGATGGTTCTGAAGCCATTGAAAAAATCCCGGAAGTGAATCCGGATTTGGTTATTACGGATGTCATGCTGCCTTTTAAATCCGGTTTGGAGATCACCAATTTTGTAAAAGAAAACTATAAAAATACACCGGTGATTATCCTGTCGGCTTTGGGTGAAGAAGAAAATACGGTGACTAATGGCTTTAAATTGGGCGCTGATGACTTTATTGCCAAGCCTTTTAACCCGAAAGAACTGATCCTACGCGTGAAAAGATTGATCGAAAAATAGCCTTTTTCAGGTTTACGGCTTATTTTTGCAGCAAATCTCCGTTCCATGAATATCAAACTTCTGGCCATCGGTAAAACCGATAACAAGGCTTTGCAGACTTTAATCGACGATTATACCAAACGTTTGTCGTTTTATATCAAATTTGATCTGGAAATCATTCCGGATATCAAGAATGTCAAAAACCTGTCCGAAAGTCAGCAGAAAGAAAAAGAAGGCGAACTGATTTTATCCAAATTATCAGCTACCGATCAGTTGATTTTATTAGACGAAAACGGAAAATCCTTTTCCAGTGTCGGCTTTTCAGAAGAATTACAGAAAAAAATGAATTCCGGTGTTAAAACATTAGTGTTCGTTATTGGTGGACCCTATGGTTTTTCGGAAGCCGTATATAAAAAAGCGCAGGGAAAAATTTCATTATCCCTGATGACTTTTTCCCATCAGATGGTGCGTTTGTTTTTTATTGAGCAGCTATACCGCGGTTTTACGATTCTACGAAACGAACCGTATCACCATCAGTAAATATATTCTTTGTTCGAAATGGTCACATTGGGTTGTTTCCACCACGACAACAATATCTTGTCCGCAATATAATGATCATACGACAGTTCTTTGTCGAAATGCAAAAATAAAACGGTTGGTTTGGTATACATTTTTTCTACGGTACGGTGGAATTCTTCCGGTTTTACCGCGATACCGTTAACCGTAAGCTGGTTCCGTTTATCAAATTTTAAAACCAACGACGCTTTTCCGTCCTCGGCAAAATCTTTTTGCGTCCCTAATGTATATACCACATCCGTAAAAGGAATAAAAGCCATATTTTTACCGATACTATCCGCATAGGAATAGTAATTCTCAACCTGCGCTTCCCCTTTATGACTTCCCTTGCGGTTTTGAAGTTTGATCACTTCCGGCATAATCTTTTTTAACGGAAATCGTTTGTCGATATTAAAAATCCAGTTGGTCGTGGAAATAATCGTTTGTTTATCCACTTCAACCAGTGTATCGTTTCCGTTAACCTGAAACAGCATATAAATCGGCGAAATATCGGCTACGTCTTTTACAATCGTTCTGCCCGATTTCGGCAATAAAATGTGTTTGTCTTTTCCACAACCGAACAGCAAAAAAGCCGCTAAAATAAAACTGTATCTGATCATAATCCTTGTGTTTTTTGTACGAGACGAATGCATTCCATCGCTTCCTTTACGTCGTGAACCCGAAGCAAACGGGCGCCTTTTAACAACGAAATCGTATTGAGTACGGTTGTTCCGTTTAAGGCTTCACCGGCGGTATTTTCCAATACTTTATAAATCATCGATTTTCGGGAAACAGCTGATAATAAAGGTACTTCTAAATTTTGGAATAATTCCAGTTTTTGCAGCACTTCGTAGTTTTGTGCTGTTGTTTTCGCAAAACCAAAGCCCGGATCGACTATAATATCATGGATTCCATAACGCCTTGCTTCCCGGATACGTTCCGAAAAATAAAAAAGCATTTCTTTTACAATATCCGTATAATCGGTAAGCGTATTCATGGTTTGCGGCGTTCCACGCATGTGCATCATAATATAAGGTACTCGCAAGGCACCAACGGTAGGAAGCATTTCGGGATCGAGTAATCCGGCGGCGATATCGTTAATCAGTGCGGCTCCGGCTCCAATCGCTTCGGCTGCTACTTTGGCTCGGAAGGTATCCACCGACAAAAGTGCTTCGGGAAACCGATCGGCGATAAGACGGATTACCGGAACAATACGACGCACCTCCTCTTCTTCCGTTACAAATGCCGCATTCGGTCGGGATGAATACGCTCCGATATCGATAAAAGTCGCGCCCTCGGTGAGCATTTTTTCGGTTTGCTGTAAAAAAGCCGTGTCGCTTTTATATTTTCCGCCATCGTAAAACGAATCCGGGGTTACATTTAAAATCCCCATACAGTGTGGCGTATCCAAACTAACCAGTCGGCCTTTGCAATTGATTGTCATCTGATTCACTTTTGAAATCCGGAAGAAATCCCGGGGTAGACTGGTCTTTCTCTTTTTATCCGGAAAAATCCTTACTTTTGAAAAAATTATCACACAAAGATACATAGAAAATGAGCAATACCTCACAGGAATTTGACAAGGTTATTTCTATTTGCCGCAACCTCTATAGCAATAAAATGAAAGACTACGGAAGTGCCTGGCGCATTTTGCGTTTGCCGTCGCTAACCGATCAGATTTTTATCAAAGCACAACGCATCCGCAGTTTACAGGAAAATGATGTCCGCAAGATCAACGAAGATGAAACGTCTGAGTTTATCGGAATTATCAATTATTCCATTATGGCGCTGATTCAGTTGGATCTTGGCGTTGCGGATCAACCGGATCTTGGTGTGGAAAAAGCCGTGGCGTTATACGACGAAAAAGTAAAAATCTGCAAAGACCTGATGGAAGCCAAAAACCACGATTATGGCGAGGCTTGGCGTGATTTGCGCGTGAGTTCCCTGACCGATCTGATTCTGCAGAAATTATTACGTGTAAAACAAATCGAAGACAACAAAGGAAAAACACTCGTATCCGAAGGAATCGACGCCAATTATCAGGATATGCTGAACTATGCCGTTTTCGCCCTGATTCATTTGGGAAAAGCCACATAAGCCTGTTAATTAGGAAACATTAACAATTAATTCCACGGGTTCTTACCTATATTTACAAAACCGAAAAAAAGTAGTTACCGTTATGAAGAAATTTTTAGTTCACTTTTCACGTCTGTTTGTTGGCGTACTGTTCATTATATCTGGTTTGATCAAACTGAATGACCCAATGGGGTTTTCGTTTAAACTGGAAGAATATTTCGCCGAAAATGTTTTAAACCTTCCGTTCTTTATTCCCTACGCGCTAATTATTGCCGTTTTTGTAGTGGTATTTGAAGTGGTTTTGGGAGTAGCACTCCTAATCGGGTTTAAGCCAAAATTCACCATGTGGAGTTTACTATTAATGATCGTTTTCTTTACGTTCCTAACATTCTATTCGGCGTATTTCAACAAAGTAACCGACTGTGGTTGTTTTGGTGATGCCTTAAAACTCACGCCGTGGGAATCGTTTACCAAAGATCTCGTACTCTTGTTTTTTATCCTGATATTATTCTTTAACCAAAAACTGATTCAGCCGTTATTTAGCGGTACCGTAAATGCGCTTACCGTTTTTGTGAGCTATTCACTATGTCTTTTTATGGGTTATTATGTATTGAATCATTTGCCGTTAAAAGATTTCAGAGCCTATAAAGTGGGAACCAACATTCAGAAAGGAATGGAAATTCCCGAGGGTGCGCCGCGTTCGGTATATGAAATGAATTTTGTGTACAAAGTAAACGGACAAGAACAAAACTTCAACGAAAAACAATTGATGAACCTGCCGGAAGGCGCTGAGTTTGTTCGTCGTGACGATAAATTAATTTCGAAAGGATACGAACCGCCTATCCACGATTTCAGCATCGAAAAAGACGGTGAAAGTTATACCGAAGCCATGTTACACGAGCCAAAATTGATCATGCTGGTTTCGTACGATCTGAATAAAGCCAATACCAAAGGTTTACAAAAAGCCGAGGAATTCTATAAAAAAGCAACCGCCAAAGGCTATAAAGTCATCGGGATGACAGCTTCGAACGATGAAGTAATCCAAAAAGTAAAAGCGGATAACAAATTAACTTTCGATTACTATTTCTGCGATGGAACGACCTTAAAAACGATCGAAAGAGCCAATCCAAGTATTGTAGTGTTGGAAAAAGGAACGATTGTTCAGAAAGCACACTGGAACGATATCGACGCCGTCGAACTAAAATAAGTTTCGACCTCGAATGCTTCGTTACCTGCTTCATAAAACCGGATATGCACTGTTAACACTTTTCGGAGTGATAACAGTGATTTTCTTTTTATTTAATGTCCTTCCCGGCGATCCGGCGCGAATGATGCTCGATCAGAATGAAAATTCCGAACAGCTGGCGTTGGTCAAAAAGAAATATGGTTTTGATAAGCCAATAGGAACGCAGTATTGGTATTATCTGAACGACCTTTCTCCAATTTCCTTCCACAGTAAAAACAGCGAGGATTATACCTTTCTTTCGGAAGGAAAATACAACGCTTTACCATTGTTTTCGGTTGGAAATTCAGCGGTCGTTTTAAAAACACCGTATTTGCGGGAAAGCTTTCAGAAAAGCGGAAAAAAAGTCACTCAGGTTATTGGTGATACGTTGCCGAATACGGTAATCCTGGCCTTTTTTGCCATTGTGATTGCCATCCTGATCGGAATCGTACTCGGAATTGTTTCGGCAGTTTATAAAGACAGCTGGCTCGACCGGTTAATCGCTTTGGTGAGTACGCTCGGCATGAGTGTGCCTTCCTTTTTTAGTGCGATCCTGTTTGCCTGGTTTTTCGGATTCCTGTTACACCGTTATACGCATCTGAATATGACCGGTAGCCTATATGAAGTGGACGATTTTGGAAACGGGACTTATATTCAGTGGAAAAATATTATTTTACCGGCTGTGGTACTTGGAATCCGACCGTTAGGCGTTGTGATTCAGTTAATGCGAAACTCATTACTGGAGGTTATGAGTCAGGATTATATCCGAACTGCGAGAGCCAAAGGTTTAAGCGAATTGCAGGTGATTAAACGTCACGCCCTGAAAAACGCCTTAAATCCGGTGGTAACGGCCGTTTCCGGTTGGTTCGCCTCGATGTTGGCCGGTGCCGTTTTTGTGGAATATATTTTTGGCTGGAACGGATTGGGTAAAGAAATCGTTGATGCTTTAAATACGCTTGATCTTCCGGTAATTATGGGCGCGGTTTTAGTAATTGCAACCACTTTTGTGGTGATCAATATATTGGTAGATCTGATTTATGCCTATCTCGATCCGAAAATCAAATTACAATAACATTTTCTTCACAGAAGATTTTATATTTTTATATCCGTAATAAACTAAAAAACTTTTTATGAAAAACATAGTCGCTATGGCATTGATGTTGGTTTTATCGATCGCCTGTACCAATGCACAAACCCCGAAAGAATTCGCAAAAGAGAGCCTGGACTATAAAATGGTAAGCCCGGAAGGTCAGGAAATTACCTTTAAAGACGTGCTTAAAAAATACAAAGGCAAAACCGTGGTAATCGATGTTTGGGCATCCTGGTGTCCGGATTGTATCAAAGGAATGCCAAAAGTGGTCAACCTGCAAAATGAGTTTACCGATGTGGTATATTTGTTTATCTCAGCCGATAAAACACCGGAAGCCTGGAAAAAAGGAATTGAAAAATACAATGTAAACGGCGAGCATTACCTATTGACCGACGGTATGAAAGGTGCTTTCGGAAAATCGATTAAGCTGGACTGGATTCCGCGTTATATGGTAGTGGACAAAAAAGGAAAAATTGCGTTGTTCAAAGCTATTGAAGCAGATGACGAAAATCTGATTACGACTTTAAAAACTTTAAAATAATGAGACATAGTATTGTTGCAGGAAACTGGAAAATGCACAAAAATGCATCTGAAACCGAGGATTTATTAAACGACCTGATCGAAAAATTACCTTCCGATAAAGAGGTGGAAATTATCGTAGCGCCTACGTTTGTAAATCTGTCTTCAGCGGTACAACATTTGGAATTTACCAATATCGGTGTGGCGGCGCAAAACATGCATCAGGCCGAAAGTGGTGCTTTTACCGGAGAAATATCGGCCGATATGCTAAAAAATATCGGTGTGGATATCGTAATTCTGGGGCATTCCGAAAGACGTTCGTATTTTCATGAAACGGATGCTTTATTGGCTAATAAAGTCGATACGGCTTTAAAACACGAATTACGCGTGATTTTCTGTTTTGGTGAGGAGTTAAAAGACCGTCAGAACCAACAACATTTTAACATCGTGGAAAACCAGTTAAAAGACGGATTATTCCATTTGGATGCCAAAGCCTGGGAAAACATCGTATTGGCATACGAACCCGTTTGGGCAATCGGAACCGGCGAAACCGCTACTCCGGATCAGGCGCAGGAAATGCACCAATTTATCCGTCAGACCGTAGAAGACAAATACGGTCGCGAAGTAGCCGAAAACGTTTCCATTTTATACGGGGGCAGCGTAAAACCGGATAATGCCAAAGAAATCTTTTCAAAACCCGATGTAGACGGTGGATTAATTGGCGGCGCAGCCTTAAAAGCCGATGATTTCGCCGCAATTGTTGCTGCTGTTTAAGCAAATCATAAATTACCAAAAAGGCTGTCTATCGTTAGGCAGCCTTTTTTTATTGCAATCGCTCCGGTTTTGGTTTCGAATATTATTCCGAATTGCAATAATTCGTATTGGCTTAACATTCAAAAGTTAGCATATTGTATTTTTTACACTATATTTGAAATATAACCACTAACCTTTTAGACAATTTAAGACTTTTATGAAAAAATATCTACTAATTCTCCTTTTAGTCCCGGTTCTTGCGTTTTCACAAAAACTCAAAACCAAAAAAGACCGCATTTTATTCGACGAAAAAGAAGTCGCCATCTATAAAGAACCGGTTCGGGATCAATACCAATTATTCGATCTAAAAGGCACCAAACAATTTACCGTAGAATACAAAACCATGATGGAAGGCAAAACCATCATCAACCAATGGCTATTGTTGACTTCGGCCGATGAATCCAAAAAAACGGAAATTCCGTATGAAGTGTTGATCAACTCTCTTAGCCCATCACGGATTATGTTTCACCTGCTGTCGGCCAAATACGGACTATTTGACGAAAACGGTTTTAACGCGTCGAAAATCGAAACCTTTTTCAATACCCAACGGGAAAGTATTGGCGACAAATCACTAAAAACCAAAATAGAGACTATCGCTACCAAAAAAGAGAAAGAAGACAAAATTGCCCGCTACCGACCGTTTGTAAAAATGGACGGAACCATTATGTTTGGCGGAACGGCCGGAACCAATATTGTAGGAAAGGCGATCTCATCCAATTATACCGCTTTTGGTAACAACAATACCGTTAATGTGTACGATCTGGATAATATTCAGGTGGCTACAGCGAACGCTACGGGCAATATGAACAACGAGGTAGAAGTTACCTTGTTTAACAACAGTAAGTTTACCTATAATGCCGAAAAACGCTTTGCCGGACCGGATAATAGTTCGTTTGTAAAAGAGTTAGTCGGCGAACTGGTTTACCGCGATATTACACTGGGACGCCAGGCTAAAAGTTATAACCAGAATTTATTAAACGAAAAGATCAAACTGGCCAAAGAGCGCAGCCGCAATATTTATAATGCAAACGGATATGCCTTTGACGAAAAAGGCGTGCGTTATGACGGAATTATCACGGCGCAATTTGAGAAACTGGATATTAATCAGACCGGAGACACTCAGGTTGTAGATGCGATCGATAATTACGGTAAAAATGTGTCCATCAAATACAAAAACGAAAAAGGAAGAGAACGCACGATCACATTACAGGCAAAGGACAATATCAAATTCTACGTTAAAAACAGCGACGGTACCGAAACGGCTTTCGAGGGTATGAAAGTAAAAGGAGACGCGATGAAAAAACTATCCAACGCGATGTCGCTAGGTTTTAACAATGCCTATTTTTATCGGGTTATCTATACCAGCAAAGACAATTCGGTTTTGGTTGATCCGGTGGAAGACGATCGCTTTGTGATCAAATTAAAATCGAAACCCGAAGGACAAATGGTCGATAAAAGAAATAACGACAAACTGTCGATTCAACTGGCAGAATACCTATCCGGATGTAAAAATTTAGCATCCGAGATAAAAAAAGGAGCTTTTGATTTGAAAAACTCAGAAAATCTCATTAATATTGTTAACGAATATAATGATTGCAAATAAAAATTAACATCCCCATTAAAAAAGCCCGTTGTAGTACAACGGGCTTTTTTTATTCTGAAAACAGGAAAAACGGCTGTTCATAAGGCTTCCCGATGAATCCCTCCGGTACTTTCACTTTCTTTTGCTTATACAGTACGACATTTTTTAGCTGTGCCGAACCATTTATGGCAAATCCAAACTTCCCGTTGCTTTTGATCATTTCCGCAGGTTCCGTAAATTTTATGATTTCTTCGTTATTGATCCAGACAAAAAAAGTAGTTCCGGTTTTTTGAATCTTCCAATCCAACCATTGTTCCGGCATTAAAATTTTTACTTTGGGTAATTTCCCAACATGTCCGGTTGTTCGGATATAACCACGTTCCTGTTCCGGATTAACAAAAAACGAACGATCTTCTATTGCTACTCTTCCTTCCAACTGGTTGTACAAAATGCCGAGGTATTTTTCGTTTTGAATGTTCAGCATCACTTCAAACAAATAGGCCGATGGTTCCACCAAAGTCGAAAATGTGATCACGTAATTATCCGGCAATTCTTTCTTTGCCGTTACAATCGCCCAATCTTTGTTTTTATTTCCAACAAGTGTCTTTTCGCTGGTGTTTACTTCCCAACTGCCATTGACTTGCTTCCACTGTCTTAAACGGGTATTTTTAAACTCTTCCCGGAATACTTCGCGGTAATCGGATTTAGGGCTGGAAATTGCTGCCATAAGCACGATCCATAATGCTACTTGTTTCATTGTTTTATGCGCATAAAAAAAGTGACTTCCGCCACTTTTCTCTATTTTATTATTAGCTTTTCGCTGTTGCGATTACAAATTTTAATTTGTTCCGAACACCTATCTGTAACAAATCCACTAAATCCTGTACCTGTAGGTTATATGGAATTCGCACGACTATGGTTTGTTCTTTTTGTGTGCCCAGTTTTTCCAGCAATTTGGTTTCCAGTTCGTCAAAAGGCACTTCCTGTTTGTCTACAAAATAGTGTTTATCTTCCGTAACGGAAAGACTGATAAATTGCTTGTTGGTTGTTTCCTTCGCTTCTGCTTTTGGTAACATCAGATTGATCACATTCGGATTCGCCAACGTGGAAATAATCAGGAAAAACAGCAATAAAAAGAACATAATATCACTCAAAGCAGAGGTAGCTACTTCGGCGTGAAAACGTCTATTTCTTTTGATTCTCATTGTGTTTATTTCGTATTTGGCTGTTGAATAACATTGATAAATTCTAATCCCTGACGCTGCATATTGAGTGCAAAATGGTCGATCATCATATTAAAAAAGTGATAGGCTGCATAGGCAATTACCCCTACAATTAGCCCTAAACCACTACTGATCATTTTTTCATATAAACCTCCGGAGATGTTTCCGATACTGATATTTTCGGTGATCGAAATCGTATAGAAAATCTTGATTACCCCGGAAATAGTTCCGATAAATCCTAAGATTGGTGCAATACCGGCTACGATTCCCAAATACCCTAATTTCTTTTCCATTAATCCCATTTCGATATTAGCGCTTTTTTCCAAAGCCAGGTCAATTTCGTTAATTGGTCGGCCAATGGTATTGACACCATTGCGTAATACCGTTCCATAGGCCGTATTCGATTTGTCGCAAATCATTGCAGCCGACTGGATGTTTCCGGAATTTAACTGGTATTTCACCTCATTAATCAACGAGTTATCCAATTTTGTTTGCTTTTTGATATACAGATAGCGTTCCACAATAATGTAAACCGTTAGGAAAAACAGGATAAAGATTGGGATTACCATAACCCCACCTTTCATGATCAACTGGAAAAAATTAACGGATTCGATCGCTGTATTGGCCACTACTGGTTCATTTACAACTGGTTCTGTCGGAACCGGGTTCGCTTGCAACAAAAAATTAAAAATCATGTTTTACAAATTCGTTTTTATAGGGGTTAAATATAAGTATTTGCTTTTTAAAATAGCAACTACCATACCATAAATAACGAAATTTCGGCGGAAAGCGTATTTTGAATGTAAAAAATTTACGGCATAAAAAAAGCTCCGCATTGCGGAGCCTTTTCTGTATTTTGAAAAAATGTTATTCTTCTGTCTTGTTGTGACGTGCTTCGATTTCTTCTCTTTCTTTTTTCGTAACCGTATCACAAAGAACCGGTGTTGCAATAAATAAAGAGGAGTATGTACCCACAGTAATACCAACCAACATCGCGAAGATAAATCCACGGATTGACTCACCACCGAAGATGAACATGATTAACAATACCAATAGTAATGTTAACGATGTATTGATCGTTCTTGATAAGGTTGTATTAATCGATTTGTTTACGATATCGTTAAAGTGTCCTTTTGTATTACCGGCAAGGTACTCACGAACCCTGTCGAATACAATTACGGTATCATTCATCGAGTAACCGATAACCGTTAGGATCGCTGCGATAAAGTGCTGGTCCATCTCCATGTGGAACGGCATGAATTTGTAACATAATGAGTAAATACCCAATACGAAGATAACGTCGTGTGCTACTGCTGCGATCGCTCCTAATGAATACTGCCACTTACGGAACGAGATCATTAAGTAAACGAATACAATTGCCATAGATCCCAATACCGCCCAGTATGAGTTGGTTTTGATATCGTCTGATACGGCTGCACTTACTTTTGAAGCTTGTAATACCCCGATTTTCTTACCGTCGAATGTATTTACAAATTTGTCATACGAAATATCATTTGAGTAATAATGTTTTAAAGCATTATATAATTTTTCGTTTACTTCTTTATCTACTTCAGAACTAGTCTCCTGAACTTTGTATTTCGTTGTAATTTTTAACTGATTCGCATCACCAAATACTTTTGCTTCAGCACTTCCGAATACGTCTTCTTTTGATAAGGCGTCAGCAATTTCAGATGGCTCGATCGCTTTTTCAAATTTCACCTGGAAGGTTCTACCTCCAACGAAATCCACACCCTCATCCAATCCGTTGATTGCGAAAGAGATACAACTCACCACCACTACTAATCCGGAGAATAAATACGTCCATTTTTTGATTTTTAAGAAATCGAAGTGGAAGTTGGTAAACCAGTTTTTAGTAATTGCTGTTGAGAATTGTAGTTTCGTTCCTCTGCTTACACCCCAGTCTAATAACATTCTTGTAATAAAGATTGATGTAAACAATGAAGTAAAGATACCGATCAATAATGTTGTAGCAAATCCTTTGATTGGTCCTGTTCCGAAGATCAATAGTACCAAACCGGTTAATACGTGTGTTACGTTCGCATCCGTAATCGACGACATCGCACCTCTCCATGTAAAGGAGAAACGTACCGCTTCGTCTAACGACTTCCCTAATCGCAATTCTTCTTTTGCTCTTTCGTAGATAATGATGTTCGCATCCACCGCAGTACCCATTGTTAATACGATACCCGCGATACCTGGTAAGGTTAATACCGCACCTAAGCTTGCCAAGATTCCGAAAAGGAATAATAAATTCACTGCTAAAGCGATGTTGGCATACCAACCTGCTTTACCGTAGTAGAATACCATCCATAGGGATACTAATAATAAACCTACTAATGAGGATGTAATACCGTTATCGATAGCTTGTTGTCCTAATGACGGACCTACAACCTCTGATTGTACGATTTCTGCAGATGCCGGTAATTTACCTGCTCTTAAGATGTTTGCCAAGTCTTTTGTTTCCGCTACGTCGAATACTCCTGAAATTTCAGAACGTCCTCCTGCGATTGGTCCTGAAGATACTCCCGGTGCAGAATATACGATGTTATCCAATACGATAGCGATGTTACTTTGTTGTGTATACGCTTTCCCGGTTAACTCTTCCCATTTCTTCGCTCCTGTTGCGTTCATCTGCATCGTTACAGACGGACGTCCCATTTGGTCAAATGATTCTCTAGCATCGGTAATAACACCGCCACTCATTGGGGGAATGCCTTCTCTGTTTGCTTTTAATGCATATAATTCTACTACGTTTGGTGCTTTCGGATTTAATTTACCCCATGCAAAACGTACATAACGCTGTTCTGCCGGTAATAAAGAACGGATGTCATCTCTTTTTAAATACGAATTAACTTTTGCAGTATCTTTTGGATTAAAGTAAGCCAATACCGGACTTCCTTGTTGTCCACCACCTACTACTAAATCCAATAATGGATTGTTTCCTTTTTTTGCTGCAGCCGAATCGGTTGCTTTATTGGTTAATAATGAGTCAATATCTGTCTTCTTAGCAGCTTCTTTTGTCTCAACTGTTGCTTTTTCTGTTTTCTTTAACGTCTCGTTAGCCGCCAAAAGGAAGTTTCCGATTTCGTCCGTTTTATACGTTTCCCAGAATTCTAACTGAGCCGTACTTTGTAATAATTTTGTAATACGGTCTACATCCTTAGCACCCGGAAGCTCAACCAAGATTCTTCCTGATTCTCCTAATTTCTGGATGTTTGGTTGTGTAACCCCGAATTTGTCGATACGCTCTCTCAATACACGGAAAGCACTTTCTACAGACTCTTCCACTTTTTTTCGTAGCACAGCTTTTACTTGTGCATCGGACATATCGAATTTGATTACATCACTTAAATTTCTGTTTCCAAAAATTTCTGGCGATGCCAATTTCGTTGCTCCGTTTGATTCTTTGTCAAAAGCGATAAAGAAAGCATCCAAATAACTTTGGTTACCTTCTCTGTTTTTGGTTGCTTCTGCAAGCGCTTTATTGAAAACTGGATTTTTAGAATTATTCGCTAATCCTTTCAACACGTCTTTAACAGAGATCTGAAGAATCACGTTGATTCCTCCTTCTAAGTCAAGACCTTTATTAATTTGTTTAGCACGTACTTCGTTAAAAGTATGACCTAAAAAAACTTTTTCTTTACCAATAGAGTCCAGATAGAACAACTCTTTTTTAGAGTCTCCGTTCGCAAAGGCTTTCGCCTTTTTCTCGATATTATTGGTAACAAATGTGAAGGATAGCTGGTAAATACTTACCAGTGCAAAAAGTATTGCAAAAAATTTAATGAGTCCTTTATTCTGCATTATTACTAAATATTAATTATTCATTTTTTTCAAAAACGAGCAAATATATAATTTACCAAAAGATTAACCAATTAATTTGCCAATATTATCAAAAAAAAAGACTGCCCTACGCAGCCTTTCTTTATTTCTTCTATAATGACTATGCCAAAACAGATTTAAGATCACCATTCATAGTTCTAACCGCATCGGCACTCTTCGCAAAAAGGGCTTTTTCGGCATCGTTTAAGGCGATAGCTACAATTTCTTCAATTCCGTTTTTACCGATAATACACGGCACACCAATACAAATATCATTTTGACCGTATTCCCCTTCCAGATAAACCGAACATGGAATCATACGTTTTTGGTCGTTTAAAATACTATCTACCAGGTACGCCACTGACGCTCCCGGTGCATACCAGGCCGATGTTCCCAACAGCCCTGTTAATGTAGCTCCTCCAACCATAGTATCGGCCGCTACCTTATCCAATACGTCTTGCGCCAGGAAGTCGCCAACCGGGCTTCCGTTATAGGATGCCAAACGTGTTAACGGAATCATGGTGGTATCACCATGTCCGCCAATTACCATACCTTGAACATCATTAGACGGTTTATCCAATGCTTTTGATAAATAATATTTAAAACGGGAACTATCCAAAGCACCCCCCATACCAATGATTCTGTTTTTCGGTAATCCGGTCGCTTTTAAGGTTAAGTAGGTCATCGTGTCCATAGGATTCGACACCACCACTATAATCGTATCCGGAGAATATTTTAACACGTTTTCCGCTACCGATTTTACAATTCCGGCATTGATTCCGATTAATTCCTCACGGGTCATTCCCGGTTTTCTCGGAATACCTGAGGTGATCACCACCACATCG
This sequence comes from Flavobacterium sp. WV_118_3, assembly GCF_039778605.1. NCBI lineage: Bacteria > Pseudomonadati > Bacteroidota > Flavobacteriia > Flavobacteriales > Flavobacteriaceae > Flavobacterium > Flavobacterium sp. WV_118_3. The sequence continues at coordinate 2,272,650 of NZ_CP156060.1, forward strand.
CTTCCCGCTGTTTTAGAATAATCGTTCGTACTTCCCGAAACACGTGTATTAAATCCTGTTGTTGTTGCGCACTGCATGATGTCCATCGCCTTACCTTCTGCAAATCCTTCTTTGATATCCAACAATACCACTTCGCTTGCAATTCCTCTATAAGAGATAACATCTGCACAAGTTGCTCCTACATTTCCTGCGCCAACTATTGTTACTTTCATAATATTCGTAAAATAAGTATTAAATTAATTTTTTTGATTTATTGAGTTACCCAATATACAAATTTTATGTACGCAAAATACATGGTTTAAAAAAATCACATTTTTTTAAATTGCTATCAAATAAAAAAGGATGCCGTTTCCCGGACATCCTTTTTTATTTGCGATTTAAGCATCAATTTTAGCGTATGCTGCGTTTTTCTCGATAAACTCTCTACGCGGCGGTACCTCATCTCCCATTAACATCGAGAAGATTCGATCGGCCTCTGCAAGGCTATCGATAGACACCTGACGTAGCGTTCGGAATTCCGGGTTCATGGTTGTTTCCCACAGCTGCTCTGCGTTCATCTCTCCAAGACCTTTATAACGCTGGATACTCGTTCCACCGCCCATTCTTTCGGAAATTCCATCGCGTTGCGCATCGGTCCACGCGTATTCTTTTTTATTTCCTTTTTTCACCATATATAATGGTGGTGTTGCAATATATACGTATCCGTTTTCGATCAGTTCTTTCATGTATCTAAAGAAGAACGTCAGAATAAGTGTAGAAATGTGACTACCATCGACATCGGCATCACACATGATCACTACTTTATGGTATCGTAGTTTTTCAAGATTCAAAGCCTTACTATCCTCAGCTGTTCCAATCGTAACCCCTAATGCCGTAAAGATATTTCGAATCTCTTCGTTTTCGAATACTTTATGGTGCATGGCTTTTTCTACGTTTAGAATCTTACCTCGCAACGGAAGGATCGCCTGAAACGCACGGTCACGCCCTTGTTTAGCCGTTCCACCCGCGGAATCCCCCTCGACAAGGAATACCTCACATTTTGCCGGATCTTGTTCGGAACAATCGGATAATTTACCCGGTAATCCACCGCCACCCATAACGGTTTTACGCTGTACCATTTCACGGGCTTTTTTCGCCGCATGACGTGCTTGCGCTGCCAAAATTACTTTTTGAACAATGATCTTGGCATCGTTCGGGTTTTCTTCCAGGTAGTTTTCCAACATTTCGGCTACCGCCTGACTTACTGGTGATACTACCTCACGGTTTCCTAATTTTGTTTTGGTTTGTCCTTCGAATTGTGGCTCCGATACTTTTACCGATACAATCGCGGTTAATCCCTCACGGAAGTCATCACCCGAAATTTCGAATTTCAGTTTTTCCAACAATCCGGAAGCGTCCGCGTATTTTTTAAGCGTACGGGTCAATCCACTACGGAATCCCTGTAAGTGCGTTCCTCCTTCGTGGGTGTTGATATTATTTACGTAAGAAAAGATATTTTCGGAATAGCTGCTGTTGTAGATTAACGCCACCTCAACCGGCACTTCTCCTTTATCGCTTTCCATACTGATCACGTGTCCGATAATCGGCTCACGGTTTCCATCCAGGAATTTAACAAACTCTTTTAATCCTTCTTTCGAATGAAAAACTTCACCCACAAAATTCCCTTCTTTATCCGTTTCTCTGCGATCGGTTAACGTAATTGTAATTCCCTTATTAAGGAATGACAATTCGCGCATACGAGCCGCTAAGGTATCATAGGAATATTCCGTTGTTTGTGTAAAGATGGTCTGATCCGGTTTAAAGGTTACAATCGTTCCCCTTTTTTCGGTTTCACCAATCTGTTTTACCGGATAAATCGCTTTACCTCTTTCGTATTCCTGTTCGTATACTTTTCCTTCTCTGTGAACCGTTGCACGCAAATGGTCGGATAATGCATTAACACACGACACCCCTACCCCGTGTAAACCTCCGGATACTTTATAGGAATCTTTATCAAATTTACCTCCCGCACCAATTTTGGTCATTACAACCTCCAATGCGGAAACGCCTTCTTTTTTATGAATATCTACCGGAATACCACGACCGTTATCTTCAACCGTAATGGAATTATCCTCATTAATCGTTACAGATATGGTATCACAATGTCCGGCCAAAGCTTCATCGATCGAGTTATCCACAACCTCATAAACCAAATGGTGAAGTCCACGTGTTCCTACATCTCCAATATACATGGATGGACGCATTCTTACGTGCTCCATTCCCTCAAGCGCCTGAATACTGTCTGCCGAATAATTGTTTTTCTTAACTTCTTCGCTCATAATTTATATTCTAAAAAATGTATTTTTTCGTCTAACAGGCAAATATATGAAAACGCAAAGGATTATACACTAAAAATAACCCGTATTAGCCGTAAGTTATCAACAAAAGCCTTTAATTACCGCCTATTTTTCTTACTTTTTAACATTTCACATTCGCTCTAAAAAACAAAAAAGCACCGGTAGATTTCCGGTGCTTTTCAAACAAACAAACTAATCACATATGAAAGATCATAATGTCGCTTTCAGGGTGGCAATATTCGTATCGGCCTTAACGTGAGCCTTATTGGCTCTTCCACTCGGATCCTGGTTTTCCTGCCATTTCGGAATCCACTTGCGCACGGTTTTGGCCGCACTCGCTTGTGGGAAATGTTTCTGAAAAATGGTGCGATAATAATACGCTTCTTTGGTGGTTGGCGTATTGTGCGGAAACACTTCGGCTGCTTTGGCCAACTGTTCATCCGTAACCTGTGCCGTACCATATTCGATTAAGGCGTCGATCCAGTTATAGCCCACGCCGTCCGAGAATTGTTCTTTTTGACGCCATAATACACTATCCGGCAGATAGGGTTTTTCCGGTGTGTCGAACGCTTTTCTAAGGATGTATTTTTCTACGCCGCCATAGGTTGCGGGTTGTTTTTCTTCCGGTCTGATTTTAATCGCCAGGCTTAAAAAGGCTTTATCCAAAAACGGAACCCGCGCTTCCAATCCGTGCGCCATAGTCGATTTATCCGCACGTAGTAAATCAGCAGTGGCTAATTTCTGTACGCGTTCGATCGTTTCTTGCTGAAAATCGGCTACGGATGGCGCATTTCTAAAATACAGGTAACCGCCAAAAATCTCATCGGCTCCTTCTCCGGACAATACTACTTTGATTCCTTTTTCCGTGATGGCCTTCGATAGAAAATACATCGGCGTACTGGCACGAATCGAGGTGACATCGTAGGTTTCCAGGTGCCAGATTAACGTATCCAGAATTTCAATCCCCTGTTCCACCGAAAAGTAAATTTCATGGTGTTCCGTTCCCAGATATTCGGCCACGGCACGAGCGGCAATCACATCCGGTGCCTTGCTATCCAATCCGATGGAAAACGAATGCAATTTCGGACTTCCGGCTTCGGTCATTAATCGGGAGGCAATCGCAGAGGTTAACGACGAATCCAATCCACCGGATAACAAAACGCCAATCGGCACATCACTCATCAATCGTTTGCGTACCGCTTCTGTAAGCGTTTCCCGGATTGCTTTTAAATCAAGCGGTTCTACTGCTTTTGCAGCATCTTCCCATTGCGGTTGGTAGTATTTGACAAATCCGGTTTTAGGCGAATAATAATGCCCCGGCGGAAAGGCTGCAAACGACTTACACTGGTCGGCTATGGCTTTCATTTCGGAGGCAAAATAAATCGCTCCGTGACTGTCAATTCCGTAGTACAGTGGTTTTACACCCAACGGATCTCTACCTGCCATAAATTCATCACCGTCAATCACAACAAAGGCAAAGATCCCATCGAGCATATCACAAAATTCATAGCCATATTCTTCATATAAATGCACAATCACTTCCGAATCGGATGTCGTGCGAAACGTATGGTTTTTTAGTACGGTATCGCGTAGTTTTTTGTGGTTATAAATTTCGCCATTGTGTACCATCCAGGCCGAATTGGTTCCCTGAATTGGTTGTTTTCCGGTTTGCAAATCGACGATCGACAAACGTTCGTGGCTTAAAAAATGTCCTTTTTCCGTGATATGCAAATCACTTTCATCCGGACCGCGATGCGACATTCTTTTGGACAATTGTTGTACCAATTCCGCATCGACTCCTTTTCCTATAACTGCTACTATCCCGCACATGCTATTTTTGCTTTAAATGGTTATTATTACATCACAAAATTGCCTATATCAGTTTTAATTAAAAAGCAAAAACTTTATTTTAGTTTAAATTTAAAATCAAAAAAAGCAATTCAGAAGTAATATATAACGTAAAGCATCCGATTTGTAGCGTTTGGGTTAAAATCTATAAGTTCCAACCTTAATCCCGGGTATTTAAAACAAAAAACCGGACAATTGCCCGGTTTTATTTAGTTTTTGGAATAATCGTCCAACAGTTGCTTTTCCCTACTGTTTAGCGATTGTACGCCGTTTTTATTTATTTTTTCCAATATACGGTCGATTTCCTTTTGTTTTTCAACTTTGGCCGCATTATACTTTTCATCGATCGTATAATTTTGTTCTTTGGTATGCATCGACTTCGGACTCGTGATTCGAATCACAGCATATACAATCCCGGCTACAAAAAGCACTATCGCTATTAACATCATCGTTTCTTATTTTACCTGTTTTCCTTTTACATAGGTATTGACCGGTACCACATACGGTACACCGTCGATATCCATGGTCATAATATCTGCATCGAAAATAACAAAATCGGCCCATTTACCCACCTCCAAACTTCCTTTTTCGTTTTCTTCAAAATTGGAATACGCCGCCCAGATGGTCATTCCTTTTAGGGTTTCTTCACGGGTTAATGCATTTTCCGACTGAAATCCTTTTTCCGGATAGTTTTTAAGATCTTTTCGCGCTACGGCCGCATAAAACGTATACATCGGATTAACTTCCTCGATTGGAAAATCGGTTCCCAAGGCGATTAATCCGGCTTTTTGCAACATGGTTTTATAGGCATATGAATACTGTAGTCTTTTTTTACCCAATCGGTCTTCCGCCCAATACATATCCGATGTCGCATGCGTAGGTTGTACCGATGGAATGATTCCCAATTTAAAGTAATCGAAGTCTTGTTCGCGCATAATCTGAGCGTGTTCGATTTTCCATCTACGGTCGGGTTTGCCTTCCAATACTTCTTTGTAAATTTTGAGCAATACGGTATTCGTCGAATCGCCAATTGCATGGGAATTCATCTGGTAATCCGATTCGGCGATCTGCTTGGCGATTTCCCGAATCGTTGGAATTGGCGACAATAAGGCTCCGAATTGTTTTGGCTTGTCGGAATACGCCTGATGCAAACACGCACCACGCGATCCCAACGCGCCGTCACCCATAAATTTAAAGGAACGCACGTTTAGTTTGTCGGTTTTATAAATTCCCAATTGGGTATAATGATCCACATTTTCGCGGGTCGCCATGACCATTGCATAGATGTTAATATCCAGTTTGTTTTCCTGTTGTAAACTATCGATCAAATCAATGATATCGCGTTCCAAACCAGCTTCGTTGATCGTGGTCAATCCGTAGTGAAACATTTCTTTTTGCGCTTCCTGCAAGGCCGTAATTTGCGTCTGGCGGGTCGGCTTTGGAATAATAACCGATACCAGTTCCATTGGATTATCGACCAGAATTCCGGTTAATTTTCCATCTTTGACTTCAATTTGTCCGCCTGATGTTTTGGTTTTGGCTGTAATTCCGGCCAGTTCCAGAGCTCTTGTATTCACCAACATGGCATGTCCGTCGATACGGGTTAAGACCACCGGAATATTTGGAAAGTACTGATCCAATAACTCTTTCGTTGGAAATTCTTTTTCTTTCCAATCGTTCTGATCCCATCCGCGGCCTATGATAAACGTATGGTTTTTTACTTTTTGGAACGCCTGAATCCTTTCGATTACTTCCTGAAAACTCTTGGTTCCTCTCAGGTTTACCGCCTGCATGTTCATTCCCAGTCCGTAAAAATGGGCGTGCGCATCGTAGAATCCGGGATATATATATTTGTCTTTGGCGATCAGGGCTTTTTTCGCGGAAAACTTTTTCTGGATTTCCGCTTTACTTCCAACGCCGATAATTTTCCCGTCTTTAACGGCCATTGCCTCTGCGGTCTGGAATGTTTTATTCACCGTATAGATTTTCGCATCCGAAACGATCAGATCGGCTTCCTGTTTTTTCTGGGCGTTGATCCAGGCCGAAATAAGACAACATCCGGTCAGTAGTATATTTTTTATTTTCATTTTTTGTGTGCTAATCGATTGTTTCGATTGTATATTTTGAACTGTTGATTTCGAAGGTTTCTCCTATTCCGCCACCCATTAATTTTACTCCCAATGGCGATTGCGGCGAAAGGGCGATTACATTGACACCGTCGATCGCAATTTTAGGCAAAGCGGCACTCATAAACAAATACATCCCATTGGTTTTGATCACGCTACCTACGGCAATTTTTGAGGTAGTTGCTGTGGCATCGATCTTTTCCAATATGGCTTTCATCTGAAGCGCTTCCTGTAACTTGGCGCTTAATTTTTCCTGTTCCAAATGCATCATCGACAGTGCGGTTTCATGTTTATCGCCAGCCGATCCTTTTGCATCGTTTTGTGCATCTTCTGCCAATCCGGAAATCATATCTCTGAAAACATCAATTTTATCTTGTAATAAAACGAGATGATGTTGTACAATTTTTTGTTTAAATGTCATTTCTATTCTTGTAATGATATACAAAGAAACAAAATAAAAGCCTGCAAAAACAGTTGTTTTGCAGGCTTCCCTTTTTATTTGAACACTTTAATTAAAAGTCGAATTTATAACTGGCTCCAATCAGGAACTGGAATCCCTGTACCGGATAATTCAGCCAGCGTTGGTAGTTCTGACTTGCCAGATTGTTGGCTTTCAGATAAGCTGTAAGACGTTCGTTGTGCTTGTAACCCACATGTGCATTCAGATCAAAATAACTGTCTAAGGTTACGGTTTTAAACATCGGTTCGGTTAGCGAAACATCGGTATGCATAAACTGGTCTTTACGATCGCCTACAAAGAAGATATTCGTTCCGGCATACCATTTTTCGGTGATGTTAAAGTCGAAATCCGCGCCAATTTTTACCGTTGGCATATTCCACGCCTGTTCCAAATCGGTTGTAAAGCTGTTAAACGTACCATTCAATCCGAAGCTTACATTTTTAGAGAAGTCCATTTTTAGTTCTCCGAAAAAACTAATGGTTTTTAACTTGTCGTATACCACACCAAACGAGTTTCCGTATACATAACCTTCGGTATTGGTATTGGCCGTATCATATATATTACTTTTAAAGAACGCTTTATCGTCGTCACTTTTATACGATCCTCTAACGTTGTAGGCTACATTATTCGCCAGTTTTCCTTTTAATCCAACATAAATATCATATTGTTCGCTGGTTGGCGCGATCACGAGATTAGGTGCTACAAACTGGTTTTCGCCAACAAAATCGGCATAGGTATTTTGTTTTAATCCACCTTCGGCACCGGCATAAGCAATCATTACATCACCCACTACTTTATAGGATGCCTTTACATTTGGATACACATAGAATTTCCCGTCACTTTCGTTATTCAGTTTTCCCATGTTGTAAAAAAGTCCCGCGCCAAGCTGAACCGAAAAATCACCTTCTTTTAATAAAACGCTCGGTTGTACTCCAAAATTCAGGTAACTATATTTCATTTCGCTATCCGGCAGATTGTAGTAATCTTTTTCAAAATTCCCACCTACATAATCCACTACGAAATCGGTTTTGAATTTATTGTCTTTGAATTCGAAATCGATCGACGGTTTGATAAAGAAGCGGTTTTCAGCGCTTCCTTTTGCATCCCAAAAACGTTTGAATTGCAATGTGGCTTCGTTAAAATAACTGTCTTTCATTCCCAATCGCCCGCCTAATTTTAAGGTTTGATAGGTTTGCTGCGGATTGATCGCCGCCAACATATCCGGATCGTCAAATGTCAGGTAATCGGTTGGTAACCCGTACCAGTTGTACAATTGATGCTGGTAGCCTAAATCGACATTCCAGTCGAAATCCCGCTGTTTGCTTCCATAGGTTAAATCCAGCGAAGTGTTTGAATATTTATCATCCAGCAATACATCTTTGATTCCACCCTGCGATGACATATGACGGAACATTCCGGCTACATATTCGTTATTGCTTAGGTTTTTGGTCACAAACAATTCGCCGTTTACGGCTGCGTAATTACCAAATCCCAAGGTGGCATAATTGTTATATAATTTTTCCTTTTGTGCCTTGTCTACTCCGGCGGCTTTTCCTTTGGATGGCGTAAAGGTTGACGCTACCGGAAAGGAAAAAATATTGTATTGTATTTCCTTTTTCTGCGTATTGTCTTCGTCGTCTATCGTTGGCGTTTCTTTTACTTTAAAAGCATCGGAAATCGTTGGCGTATACGGTTTTACTACGTTTACTACTTCTGTTCCCAGATTTTCGTCTTTCTTTTGCGCGAAAAGCGTCTGACTTCCTGCTAAAAGTAGTACGAATGCGATTTTATATTGAATGGTCTTTGTCATATGCTGTATTTATTAGTACGAAAAAGTACGCTCCTTTTAATTGGTTATTGAGGAATTGCGTTTGGCTTCTTCCGATTTAATAAAGTCTAATTCTTTTTTGGCTTCTTCTACCACATCCTGATACGTGCTAAAGTTTTTGATTACGCTTTCCAGGATATAGGTTGCCTGGAAACTGTCTTTTAAGCCGTAAAAGTTTTTCGCCATGATCACCAGACCTTTGGCTCCAAAATATTTGTATCCGGAATAATCTTTAGCCAGTTTTTGAACGGCGGTATTCGATGCTTCAAATTTACCATCCTTGTTTTTAAAGTACGCATCGTAGTACAATGCTTCTGCCGCCAGCTCTCCTTTGGCTATGGTGAGTAGTTTTGCGTAGGCTGTTTTGGCTTTTGCCTCATCGTTTGACTTAATAGCCGAACGCGCTACGATAATCTGCGCATCACTTTTAATACGGTCTTCAATTTTAGTATTTGCCAGTACTTTATCGGCATAAATCACCGCATTCGGATAATCTTTCTGCTCGTAATACGATTTCATCAGATTGGATTGTGCGAAGGTTACGTTTTGCGGGAAGTCGGCTTCTGTTTCCAATCGTTTTAAAACCGGAATTGCTTTGGCATAATCGTTTTTCTTCAGATGAATTTCCGATAAACGCGCCAAGGACTGTTCGGTAAATTCATTTCGGGATTTTCCGATCACAAATTCGTAATTCGGAATCGCATTGTTTCCAAGACCTTCTGCAAAATAGGCTTGTGCCAGATAGAAATTAGCTTTTAAAGCCGAAATTCCATTCGGGAAATTCGCCAGATAACCAGTAAATGCGGAAATCGCCGGTTTTAAATTGTTTTGCAGGTATTGTTTTTCCGCCGCTTCATAGGTCGTTTTATCCAGATCAGCATCCGTAACTTCTACAAAATCAAGGGTTCTTACCCAACTTGCATATTCGTCTACTTTTCCGAGATCGACATAAATCAGACGTGCCGTCGAAACCGCTTCCATCGCCTCCTGGCTTCTCGGATAATCGGCTACTACTTTTTTCAGTTTCGTTAACGCCTGTTGGTCTTTTTCCGCATTGTAATAAATCAAACCTTGTCTTAAAATGGCTTTTGCCGCATACGAACTGTCTTTGTAATCCGTAATCAAACGGTCGTAGGCCTGTAAGGCTTTTTCGGTATTGTTTAAGGTTACATAGGTATTCCCCATTTCATATAAGGCATCATCCGCGTATTTTGATTTGGGATAAGCTTTTAGGAATCCGTTTAACTCCTCTACTTTTTTATCGTTTCGGGAAACAAATCCATAGGAGATCGCTTTTTGGAAATAGGCATAATCCGCGTCAACACTTTTTAGCTCGATCGCCTTATTATAGGCTTCCATCGCCGGCCAGTATTTGGTTGTCACGAAATAACTGTCGGCCATTCGCAGGTAGGCATCATTAAGACGTACTTTATCGTCTTTTGCACTATTGATATACTCCTGGAAATATTTTGCCGCCTGTTCGTATTCTTTTTGCTTGAAATAGGTATACGCCAGGTCGTAATTGGCATTTTTATATTCGGGTGTATTTTTGGCTTCCGCGCTTCCCAAAAATTGTTTAAAGCTGATTAGTGCATCACTGAATTGTCCCAACACATATTCGGTTTCGGCTTTCCAGAACGTCGCACGTGTGGTAAATTTCGCATCGCGTTGTTCGGCAATCGATTTTTTAAATAAAGCCAGTGCCTCGTTATAATTCCCGTCGGTATACAATTCCAATCCGCGGTAAAACGTTACCTTTTGATAGGCCAGTTTGTTCTCCGGCGTTTTGCTCTTTTCAAGTAATACCAACGCTTCTTTATAATTTTTCGAGGTAATATACGAGTTGATCAACAAGGATTCGATCTCGGCTTTATACGCCGTATTCGGATATTTGTTCAGATAGCCCATCAAGACTTCCGGTACACTTTGGTACGGGTTTCCGATTTCGTAGCTCAGTTTGGCATAATTCAAATAGGCATCTTCCTGGATTTTAGCGTCAAATTCCATTTCAGAGGCATTTTTGAATGCATTTAAAGCCTGTTGTTTTTTATCGGTTTTCAGGTAACTTTCCGCCAAATGATAATAGGCATTCTGCGCTACCGCATCCTGTCCGTTGATAATTTTATTAAACTGAGCGATCGCATTTTCATAATCGCCGGCTTTATAATAGGCATACCCTAACTGGTAAAAATCGGTGTTGTTCCATTTGCCTTTTTTGCCTTTGTATTCCAATAGATACGGTAAGGCTTTGTCGTATTGTTTCAGGTTAAAATAGCTCTCTCCGATAATTTTGGACAATTCGGATTTTTCGTTGGCGTCGGATTTGGACAATTGTGGGATTCCTACATCGATTGCTTTTTGAAAATTCCCCAGTTTAAAGTTCATATCCGCCTGGAAGTAGGACATTTTTTCTTTGTATTTGTCCTTATCGGCTACCTGATCAAAAAACTGAGTGGCATCTTTGTAGTTATCGGTTTCATAGGCCATATAACCCAGGTAGTATTTGGCTTGTGAACCATATTCTTTGGAATTAACAACCTTATTAAAATATTTTTCGGCTTCTTTTTTATTTTTTGCAGTAAAGTAACTATAGCCTTTCTGGAAATTATAGCGTTCCTTATCGCTTAAGGTCATGGCATTTTCATCGACTTTATCGAACCATTTCAGTGCCTGAACATAGTTTCCCTGATCAAAGTAATAATGTGCTACTTCGATATAAGCTTGATTTTGTTTCGTACTGGTCGGATAGTTTTCGACAAAACTTTCCATCATCTGATCGGCGCCCGATTGTTCCAGACGAATCGCACAATTGGCACTGTAATAGGCACAATCGGCTTTTACTTCCGAACTGTTGTTGGCGCTTTTTACCTTATCAAAAAGGATTTGAGCTGCCTGGTACTGTTTGTCTTTGTAAAGCGACAACGCTTTTTGGTAGTCCACTAAATCGTGCGTATAGATGTTCGATTGTTGTGCCGCGAGGTTCATCGCACCCAGCGTTAAGGAAATAAATAATAGCCTATCTAATTTTCGCATTGTTACTTTTTTTAAAAACCAAATATATCAAAATATACTGGTATTAACGTTTGTCCGGTTTTGTTTATTGCAGGAGTTCCCTCAAAAACCAAACCAAATAATTTCTTACGGAAATAAATTGTTGTAAATTTCGTTTTAAATTTTGCAGGACTCTCTTAACTTCTTATTTTTACCAAAATAAAACATACAGACTTATGTCACAAACTATTCTCTCCCTTACCGATGTAACCATTTACCAGGAAAATAATGCTGTTTTAGCTCATGTAAACCTTGAGGTAAAAAACGGCGATTTTATTTATATCATTGGAAAAACCGGTTCCGGAAAAAGTAGTTTTATGAAGACTTTGTATGCCGATTTACCGCTAACGGAAGGCGAAGGAACCATTGTGGATTATGATTTAAAAACATTGAAAGAAAAGGACATCCCTTATCTGAGACGTAAACTGGGAATTGTTTTCCAGGATTTTAAATTACTTCCGGACCGCAATGTGCACGACAACCTGGAGTTTGTTTTAAAAGCAACCGGATGGGCTGAGAAGGAAGAAATGCAGGTACAGATTGAGGAAGTACTGGACAAAGTGGGTATGCGTAATTTTGTGAATAAAATGCCGCACCAACTTTCTGGCGGTGAACAACAACGAATCGCTATCGCCCGGGCTTTACTAAACGATCCGGAGTTAATTTTAGCCGATGAACCAACCGGAAATCTGGATCCGCAAACCAGTGTGGAAGTTATGGAGGTTTTGAAACAAATCAACCAAAACGGAAAAACCATTTTAATGGCCACGCACGATTATGCGTTATTAATGAAATATCCTTCCAAAACCCTGAAATGCGAAGATAAAACCTTGTTTGAGGTGGTACAACGAACCGTGTAATTGCTTTTACTATGCTAAAACGGTTTTTCAATAGTATCTCACAAAAACCCCTTATTACCCTTATTCTATTCGGTGTTTTATTCCGTTTATTCATTGTTTTATTTTACCAGCACGTTACTATTTTCCCCGATTCGGAAGGTTATATTTATTTAGGTCGTCTTTTAAGTAAGTTACAACTTTCCGGTTATGTTGGTGAACGAACACCTGGCTATCCGTTATTGATAACAGTTGCCGGCAACAATCTGACTATTACTGTTTTTTTTCAGCTTACAATCGGCATTTTCACTTCAATACTACTATATAAAAACCTGCTTTTGCTAAAATTTCATCCCAAACCGGCAATATGGCTTTGTCTTTTTCTGTCGGCTTTTTTACATGTGATTTTCTATGAAACTGCAATATTAACCGAAGCATTAACACTTTTTTTCATGACATTGGCCGTGTATTCCTACCTCCGGTCTTTTATGGAAAATCCGTCGTTAAAGGCTCTTTTATTTTTTGGTTTTGTATTGGGTTATCTGGTTTTTATCAAGCCGTTTTATATTTTTCTTCCGTTTCTTTTTTATGGTTTTTATGTCTTAAAAGATTTTCATTTCCGCCGAATCATCAACAAGCGGATTCTTATTTTTATTTTTCCCATAGTTAGTTTTTTAGGATGGTCGTATGTGAATAAAATCAACACCGGACATTTTGTTCCTACGACTTTTTACGGTTACAATGTTGCTCAGAATTGTGTTTATTTTGCCGAGAAAACACCGGATGAATTCAAAACAATCCGGGAAATTTATGTTCAGCATCGGGAAATTGCCAAAAAAGAGCATACCGACATCGCCATGAGTATCTGGTTTGCCTATGCTGATCTTCGGAACGCTACCGGTTTGTCTTTTATTGAACTTTCGGATCAATTGAACCAATTTGGCAAAACCGCAATTCAAAATAATCCTGTCGATTATCTAAAACAGGTGCTTTTCCGATCGTGGGTCGATTTCTGGAAAGTCGACATGTACTGGAATTACCACGATTTTAAAGTTCCTTATATCAATAAGGTTTTTATCGGTATATGGTATATTCAAATGGCTATTTTACAATTGCTAAAAATCATTTTTGTAGTGCTGATTCCATTTCAGTTGCTTGACTTTTTTACCCGAAAAAAGATCACACCCGAATTTGTTTTCTCTATGATCATTTTTTGCACTTCCGTACTTCAGGCCATCAGTACTTATGGAAACAATTCCCGCTTTAGTTATCCGTTTGAATCTTTAATGGTTATCGTAGTACTATTGTATGGTAACCGAAAAGGATATCTGCCGTTGAGAAAACACTAATATATCCGACCATCTTTCTATACCACGGTTGTAATCCAACAATAATTACCAAAAAAAAACTACCTTGCAGTCGTATAATTGTTTTACGCAAGACACTTGAATGCCTTATGCTTTCTATATTAATTCCAACTTATAACTATGATATCAGCGAACTGGTTCGTACTCTTCTTCGGGAAGCAAATGCGCTACCATTGGCATTCGAAATTATCTGTTGGGATGACTGTTCAACTGATACGATAATTTCGGAGCGCAATAAGGCTTTGCATCAGGAATCCGAACATTATTCTTATTTTCGAAATGCATCCAATTTAGGACGTACTCAAACGCGGACATTACTGGCCCAAAAAGCTAAATACGAGTATGTACTGTTTCTCGATTCCGATGTTTTACCCGTATCAGATACGTTTTTACAAAACTATATTGCCGCAATTCCGAACAACTATCCTGTTCTTTTTGGTGGTTATCAATATCGTTCCGAACACCAAAACGAAGCCACGATTTTGCGATGGGAATTTGGGCGCTACAGAGAGTCACACACGGCTGCTGTCAGAAATACAAAACCGTATCATTATATTTTTTCCGGTAATCTACTAATGGATAAAAATACGTTTCTAAATCTCCCTTTTCCGGAAAATAACAGCTACGGTATGGATAGTTATTTTTCCTATCAACTCTATAAAAACACCATCCCAGTATACCACATCGACAATCCGATTTGGCATCTTGGTCTGGAAGAGAATATGATTTTTTTTCGAAAATCCCTGGAAGCGGTAAAAATACGGAAGCATTTCGCTCCGGAACTTCCCGGACTTGAAAACATCAATTCATTGATCAAACACTACAGCCGATTAAAACAGTGGCGTCTGGACAAGGTCGTTGGCTTCTTTTTCCGGATTTCCGAACCCTTGCTCCGCAAAATGATTTTAGGAAAAAACCGCAGTCTGTTTTGTCTGGACTTATATCGTTTGGGTTATATTTGTGTGGTAAACTAATCGAATATGGCTTTTTTTTCCGTCATTATCCCGTTATACAACAAACAGGACTACATTGAAAATACGGTAAGCAGTATTTTGAAGCAGACTTTTACGGATTTTGAAATCATCATCGTAAATGACGGATCCACCGATGCCAGTCTGGAAAGAGTAATGCATTTTTCCGATAACCGGATTCGTATATTCACAACCGAAAATCAAGGTGTTTCGGCTGCGCGTAATGTTGCGATGCGACACGCTTCCGGAATGTATTTTGCTTTTATGGATGCCGACGATTACTGGTATCCGCAGCATCTCGAAAAACTGCACGAGACGATTCTAACACTGAATCACCTGAGCGTTTTTACGACATTACTCGAAGTTGAAACCGCTAATGGGATTTATCCGGCGCACTACAGCAATTTGCCCGATACCATTATGGAAGAAGTCGATCTTTTTAAAACCAGTATGGCTCACGTCCTTTTGTCGGCTTATACCACCGCCATTCACAAAAGTGTTTTTACAAACGTAGGTCCTTTTAATGAGGCACTTTCCAATGGAGAAGACACCGAATATTGGTTTCGTATCGGTTTTAACTATAAAATTGGTCTGTATAACCGTATTACAGCACGGCATACTTTTGTTCCGGGAAGTCTGTCGAACCGAAAATTCAACAGTCGTAATTTTTGTAATTTCGAACGGTTTATCGAAATGGAACGCGAAAATCCAATCGCCAAAAAAGCAATTGACATCAATCGGTTTTCGTTGGCGCTACAATGCAAAATCCATGGTGATCGCACTACTTTTAAACGATTGGCACAACAAATCGACAAAAGCAATTTATTGCCAAAACAACGTTTTCTATTGCAGCTTCCGGCTTTTTTTCTAATCCGGTTGCAACAATTTAAAAACTATCTGGAAAAGAAAAACATCCGACTAGGTGCGTTTTGAGTTTATAAAATCGGTATATTCCCGGATATAATCCTGTTCTTCATACACATCGGAGGAAACCACCAGACAAATTGCGCCCGATGAAAAATTGTCCAGTTCCCGCCAGATTCCTTCACGGATTAACAATCCTTTATCCGGACGATTGAGTGTTACTTTTTCCTTTTCGCTTCCATTGTCCAGCAAAACATCAAAACTACCACTTAAGGCAATCAGAAATTCTTTTTGAGCAATATGGGCATGTCCACCGCGATAGGCTCCACTTGGTACATCATACAAATAATAAATCCTTTTGATTTCAAAGGGAACGGTATCTTTTTCGATTACCGCTAAATTACCTCTTGGATCGGTTATTTTAGGGATCGCAATAAAGGTTCCTATTTGCTCTATATCAGCCATGTAACGTTTCTTCTTTTGTTTTTAAAATTTCCTTGTAATCCTGTATTCCTTTTAATCCTGTTTTTAATTTCGGATACAATCCGGCTAATGACACATACCGTTTTCGCCATAAAAAAAACAGGTATTTCAACAGGTAATAATAGGCTCCCACTCCAAAACGCTTGTAGAATCCAGCCATTTTTGCATAAATCAAACGATCGGAAGTGACCTCATCGCTCGAGGAATGACTTTCGTGAATGACAATATTTTCCGGGTAAAACAACACCCGTAAGCCGCTTTTTATGGCTCTTCTTAAAAAAAACAGGGTTTCCGCATCCTGAAAACGAGCCCCGAGTCCAAACCATTCATTATAAATACAATTTGTATCTCGCAACGCTTCCAATCGCGCCGTTACCTCGATAGACAATACTTTATTCAGGTTGTTTGTTCCGAAAAAAAAAGGCGTTTTAGCATAGCGGCTAAACGGTTTCCCTTCGGTGGTAAGCGTCTGAAAACAAATTATCGGAACCGTACTATTTGCATTATACGCTTTAAGAATGGTTTCCTGAAATCCTTCCGGATATACCACGTCATCATCGGCTATCAGTATAATTTTACCGGTTGCCAGGCGAAGTGCGTGGTTTCTACTTTTGGAAAGGCCTTTTTCGAAAACATTGATCACCTTTACGTTGGGATAGTCCGAATGCAGCAGTTGTTTTTCTGTGGTCTGATTAATAATCAACAGATTAAACGTATGGTACGGTGAAAAAGTAAAAATACGATTCAGAAAATCCAGCGAATCCCGATTCATTGTTGCTATCAGGATTTCTAAATCATCATTTTTAAATTCGTTCTCCAATTTGTTTTTATATTTACACAAATATAAAAATTTCTGCATCGGTAATGAAAATACTTTTAGTAGGGGAATACAGCCGGCTTCACAATTCGTTAAAGGAAGGCCTGACAGCATTGGGTCATCAGGTAACACTAGTCGGTTCTGGTGATAATTTTAAAAATTATGCCGTCGACTATTCTATCCGAACGTCATGGACAACCCGCTATTGGTTTCCCCGAAAACTGAAAAATGTTATTTTTCGTTTTACCGGACTCAATTTGGAAATGACTGAACGGGCGATTCGGTTTTATTTAGTAACTCCTCAGCTAAAAGGATTTGACCATATTCAATTGATCAACTCCGATGCACTCGAAACCCATCCTTACTGGAGTCAAAAGCTCTATCAAAAGCTGTTTTCTCAAAACCCGGAAGCTACAGTTTCGCTATTGGTTTGTGGAGACGAAACGCCGGTCAATGATTATCTGTTGCAAGACAAACTAAAATATTCGGTGCTTACTCCTTATCTCAAAGACCGGTCGTTAGAATTACAATTCGAATATTCGTTAAAATATACCTATCCGAAGTATCGAAAGCTTTTTAATTGGGTTTTCGAACAATGCAAAACGGTACTTGTTTCCGATCTGGACTATAAAATTCCGATGGAAACTATGGGCTATACCGTTGCCTTTATTCCGAATCCGATTAATAGTGATATGATCCCATTTCAGTCCAATATTATTACGGATAAAATTGTTATTTTTCTGGGTATTAATCGTTTGAGCTACATTAAAAAAGGGATTTCCTATTTTGAAAAAGCGCTTGAAATCATTCAAAAAAAATACCCCAACCAAATTGAGGTTATTGTGACCGAAAATGTTCCGTATGCGGTTTATATTAATTCCTATAATAAAGCCCATATCGTACTGGATCAGATCTATGGATTTGATCAGGGTTATAATGCGCTCGAAGCAATGGCAAAGGGGAAAGTGGTTTTTACCGGTGCCGAAACGGAGTTCTATGATCATTATAAACTAACCGAAAAAGTAGCCATAAATGCCGTTCCTGATGTGAAAGTCCTTGTCTCCGAATTGTCCTTTTTAATCGAAAATCCGGATGAAATTACCGCTATCGGACAACGCGCCCGGCAGTTTATCGAAAAGGAGCATTATTATATCCCAATAGCTGAGACGTATTTGAAGACATGGCACTAATTTTTAGTAGTTTTTTAAAATATTGGTAACCACCAGCCATTTTTCCATATTTGCTTTTTCGGATTCCCAGTCCCTACCAATATTGCACTTTTTCAATTCGGCCGGAAGTCCTCCGATGATACTGTGTGGTTCGATTTCCGAATAATCCTTATTGCATAAACTGTTGGATGCTATCGCGCAATAATCGGGTATAACGGTTTTTTGCATGATCGACACGCGATTGCCGGTATAGACATAACTCCCGATTTTAATGGGAGCCGATACGGGATATTTCTCGCCTGTTATTTTATTTTCCAGCGGATGAAAATTGGTATCTATAATTTGCGATTCGGCTCCGGTCTGTACATAATTCCCGATGGTAATACTGTTGGTACAAATGGTTTTACTGTTGGTTGCCAGGGAATTCATATTTCCAAATTCGCAACAGGCTTTATCTCCAACATATAAAAAGTAGTCTTTTCCAAACTGCGCATATCCATTAAAAATCAGTGTCCCGGACAGGTTCAATTCTGCAATTCCCTGATGAACCGTATTCATTTCATACCGCTGTCCAAATCCAATCATTCCCAATTCCAACGGTGCATTGATTTGTATTTTACCGCGTAGACTCTGAAATTTCACTTTTCCGTAAAAGAAAACCGGAAGTTTTCGCGCTTCGTTAAACGGAAACATTTTAAAATTAAAATACAGCGTTTTAATCCAATTCACCGTACTAAAAAACAGTAGTTTATGGTGTATCTTTTTTAAGCTTTTATAAATACCCATCACTTTTTTCGATTTAAAAACTGGTTAATCGCTCCTTTTATATCCATTTTTTGATTCAATTGGTAACCGGAATAGCCTAAAGCCATTAGAAAAATCACTATCTGAGTACCATATTTTAGTGGCTCATTAGTATCGATATAGCTTAGCATAAAAACCGCGGTACACATTAGGATACTATACAAAAATACTTTTTTGAAAGCAGTATCAAAAAATACTTTATAATATTTCCGTGCAATTATGATCATGATTAACAAATGTATCGCATAATAGACCAACGAACTGATTCCCAAGCCTTCCAATCCGTAATAATAATACCCAAAAAGATTCAACACTATGGACAAACTGTTAAAAAGCAGTGCGGTTTTTATAAATAAAGCGGAATCATTTTTTACAATCATAATATAGCCTAACGACCAGGAAACGGCTTTAAAAAGCATGCCTAACACTCCCCATTTTACCATTGCTATAACCGGTAAGAACTTAACCGAATATAAGGCTATGATCATATACGGCATGATGATAATAAACAGAATAATGATCGGTGCCATCAGTAAAACCGCTACATGAATCTGCTGATTCACAAACGTATTTACTTTTTGCTGATCGCCGGACAGGACTGCCAATTTCGGATAATAATCCGTTCCCATTGCATTGAAAACCAATCCGACATAGGTATTGATGATTACAAAGCCCGCATTAAAAAGTCCTACTTCACTAATATTTCCGATATGGCTTATAAAAATCTGCAGAATATACCCGGCAATTAAAATATAAATACTATTCAGGCTTAGCATAAAACCGAAACGCAACATACTTTTTCCTTCCTGTATGATCGCACCTGAACTTAAATGCACTTTTTTTAATGCTAATTTCCGGATATAAAACGTCGTTACCAGATACAAAATCAGATAGGTCACAATGATCGCCGGCGCAATCGCATCCGTTTCCCAGTAATAATACAACGGTACAATTAGTAACAATCCGAAAAGATTACCAAAAAGGTTCGATTTCGCAAAATAGGCATGTTCCCGTAGTCCTTGTAATATGGTAGTATTGGTTGTTGCCAGCTGCTTAAAAAAAACGGCGAAGCCCAACAGTATAAAGGCATAGCAATAGTCATAATTCCCAAAGGAAAGCTGACTTAACCAGGGCGATAACACGATCGTACAAAAGGCTCCCAGTATTCCTGCCCAAAATAAGATTCTTGACAATACCGAAACAACCCGGTCTACATTGTCTTTAGTCGTCGTTTTTGCCTGTGAAATATCTTTTACGGCACTGGTTTCCAATCCGAGGTTGGTGAATCCGCTTATCAGATTTAGCGTCGCATTTAATAATCCGGCTATTCCCATTCCGGCCGGGCCAATCAGCACCGCTATAATTTTCGACCGAATAATCGAAACCAGTATACTGAATACCTGAACACCTCCAAAAATGGAAGTCGCTTTTAGTATATTGCGATATGCAGATTGACTTTCGGACATAGACGGTTTTCCGCTCTTAATAGTTGTTTAACGCGAGGATAATCGCATCGACCTCAGCGGTTGTTAAAGTTGAATTTAACGGCAGACTCAAGACTTCCCGATGGATTTTTTCGGTTATCGGAAACGACAAACCGTGAAATTGTGGCAGTGCTTTTTGCTGGTGCGGCGGAATCGGATAATGAATTAACGTACCGATTCCTTTTTCTTTTAAATACCCGGCCAGCGCTTCTCTGTTTTCGGTTCGGATCACAAACAGATGAAAAACATGGTTTTCTGAAAAATCATAATACGGCAATGCAATTTTCGGATTTTGAATTTCCGACAGATAGCGTTTTACGATGCTTCTTCTTTCCGTTGCTTCCACATCGGCATCCGGCAATTTGACATTTAAGATCCCCGCCTGAAATTCGTCCAAACGGCTGTTATATCCTATATGATCATTTACATATTTAATTTCCGAACCATAATTCCGTAGGGAATACAGCATTTTTGCCAATTCCGAATCGTTGGTTGTGATTGCTCCCGCATCACCCAAAGCACCAAGGTTTTTACCCGGATAGAAACTAAACCCGGCGGCATCTCCCCAATTACCTGCTTTACGTCCGTTTAAAACCGCCCCGTGTGCCTGAGCCGCATCTTCGATAACCAGTAAATTATACTTTTCTGCCAATTTATGGATCCGAACCATGTCTGATAATTGCCCGTATAAATGTACCGCCAATATGGCTTTGGTCGTTTCGGTTCGCTTTTTCTCGGCTTCCAACGGATCTATAGTATAGGTTTCCAATTCGGGCTCTACCAATATCGGTACCAATTCGGCCTGTAAAATCGCCAAAATACTGGCAATATAGGTATTCGCCGGTACCAGTACGCCATCGCCTTTCTGTAATTTTCCTAATGCGATATAGGCTTTAAAAATAAGGGTTAAAGCGTCCAGCCCATTGCCTACTCCAATACAGTGTTTTACGCCACAATAGTCCGCAAAACCGGCTTCAAATGTCCGAACTTCGTTTCCTAATATATACCAGCCGCTATCCAGAAAAGCAGTAAACTTTTCCTGAAACCGGGATTCATAGGGCTTATTCAGTTTTTTTAGATCTAAAAAGGGTATTTTCATAACGGTAGACTATAAAAATCCTGGGTATACATGTCGCATCCCAGCTCTTCTTTTTGTTTTAACAATCCGGGATTATAGGCTTTCCCTTCTTTCTGGCTAACGGTTCCCATATCGAAAAAGTATTTTCCTTCTGCTTTAAATTTTAAAATCAGCGTGATAAAAAGGTAATCCAGTGCGCGCAGTCCTTCACCTTCTGCCGTTGTGGCACCATATTGCGATTTTACCACCTGCGTATCGATAAACAGGGTAATTCCCGCTACAATGCGACCGTCCCGATATACCGAGTACTGCTGAATATTCTCCGGAAATCTGCGATTTAAAAGTGTAATTTCATCCAGCGTATGCACCGGTTTGGCCTCATATTTTTCGGCCAGTCGCGGTTCGAGAACTTCTTTCCAAAAAGGTGTAAAATCCTGTTCCTGTACCACTTCAAGCCGTTCATTTTCCGGTTTTCGGTACCGTTTTAATTTGCTTTTTCCTATTTGCAACGGTTGCTGATAATCGATCGCCATACTCATATCGCTGCGATAAAGCGTTGCACCATTCCGGATCAGGAAGTTATGCCATTCGCGATACGGACTTGCCGTATAAAAAGACGGTCTTGATTTGAATACCAAATGCTCCAGTGGCTCCGCTTTAAGATAATCGCATAATGCGGTAAACAGGCTTTCAAGATAAGCATGTCCGCGGTTTTCTTTGATCAGTAATCCACCATAGGTTAATCCGCCATGCGAGTGGAGTTCTGTAGCTTTGCGATTGGCCGGCAATAAAGCGGCTATTTTTTCATTTTCGAAGACCAATAAAGAATGATCATTAAAACGGTCTTTATGATATTCCATAAAATCCCGATGAAAAAGAAAGGTACCATTTTCGGACTGATTCACAAAATCATTCCACAAATTATAATCTTTTTCGCTATATTTTCTTATCTTAAAATTTTCCACGCAAGCTGCATAAACTTTGGAAATTTACTACTTTTTTGCCAATTTTTTGTTTTTGATTTCATTCATTTTGGCATCCATTAGTATTTTGGCATTCAAATAATTACTAAATTTAGAACCGTCAAATTCAAAATTAATGCCTTTGAATCGAAAATTACGCTGTCTTATTTACTTTATTTCTGTACTATTTTCCCCTATGGTAATAGCACAGGACATCAGTCTTTACAATCAGTTTAACGGACGGTATGATTTCACTTTTATAGGAAACACGCTGAATCCGGAAGAAAATTCCTTTCAATTAGCACCGTCTGTTTACACCAGTTCGTCGGCCACATTAAATCTTGCATCCGGCAATACGATCGAAAAAGCCTATTTGTATTGGGCAGGTTCCGGACTGGGTGATTTCGACATAAAACTCAACAATATTCCTATCCGACCCGACCGAACTTTTAGTTATCAACGCAATGCAACCGGAATTATCCTGGACTATTTCAGTGCTTTTAAGGACATTACCGACTTGGTACAACAAATAGGGAACGGTCAATACACCATCTCCGATCTGGATGTTTCGCCTTATATCGCGCAACATTTTATCCGAAGAACCAATTTTGCAGGTTGGGCCATTATTATAGTTTACAAAAATGAGACTTTACCTTTAAATCAGTTAAATATATATGACGGAATGCAGGCTGTTCCGGACGTGGTTAATATTACCCTTTCGAGTCTGAATGTTATCGACAATCAAAATGCTAAAATTGGTTTTCTGGCCTGGGAAGGCGATAAAGACATCCTCATTAACGAAACATTGCGCATTAATGGAAATATTCTAAGCAATCCGCCTTTAAATCCGGCTAATAATGCTTTTAATGGTACCAATAGTATAACCGGAAGTACGACCTTATACAATATGGACCTGGATGTTTACGATATTCAGAATAATATTGCCATTGGCGACACCTCTGCTACCATACAACTGACTTCCGGTCAGGATTTCGTTATGATCAACGCAATTGTAACCAAACTGAACAGCCAGTTACCCGATGCTTCTGTAAGTATCGACAACATCGGTCTTAGTTGTAATTCCAAAACCGTCTCCATCGATTTCACCGTTTATAACCGGGAAAGCACCAATCCGTTACCGCAAGGTACCCGAATAAACCTATATGCCAACGAAGCACTTATAGGCACCTATCAGACACTAACAACCATTCCTATAGACGGATCCGAAACCCGCTCGGTTACAGTCGTTTTACCCGAAGCTATTGTTTCTCCTTTTACTTTAAAAGCTGTTGTAGATCCGGACAATACAGTAGCTGAGATCCACGAAGACAACAATGAGGCTTCCACAACAGTTACCCTTATCACATCTCCACAGGTCAATCCGTTACCCTCCTTAAAAGTTTGTAATAAAGGATACGGATCGGGGTATTACGATTTTTCGGGGTATGAAACACTGGTAAAAACCAACCCTTCGCAAATAGTCAGTTTTCATGAAACCGCCGAAGATGCTAATCAGAATGTAAATCCAATCTATAATAGTCATCATTATCTATCCGATCTATCGCCAAAAGAACTGTTTGTCCGCGTAGGCGATGCCAACTGTTTTACGGTAACGTCATTTATCCTTCAAACTTATAATTGTCCTCCTACAGTTTACAATGCCGTCTCGGCTAACGGAGATGGTCTTAATGACACCTTTTTTATTGAAGGATTGCGAACTATTTTCCTAAATTTCGAATTGTATATCTATAACCGATGGGGAAAACTGGTATGGCGAGGCGATCAGTATACGGAAGACTGGAACGGACTTATAAAGGACGGTGTTGGCCATGAACTCGCTCCGGAAGGCACTTATTTTTATATTTTAAAACTTAACGATCCGGACAATCCGAACGATCTTACCGGCTTTGTATACCTTACCCGTTAGGCGGATTCCGGTGTTCCAGTGTCGGTAACGACCATTCGAACTTGACGGCCATCAAACGGATCACAATGATCACCACCGATGTTGTCAAATACAATACATCCTCCTGCACATTCCATTTGCGCAACAGAAAGAAGACCACTCCACCAATGATACAGATGGTCGCATAAATTTCTTTTCGGAAAATTACCGGTATATCGTTACATAAAATATCACGAATAACGCCACCAAAACAAGCTGTCATAGTACCCAATGCGATACAAATGATCGGATGCAGATGAATCGCGATTCCTTTTTCGAGGCCAATTAGTGTAAAAACCCCCAAACCTACCGTATCAAACAAAAACAAAGAGGTTCGCAATTTATCGAGACTTTTACGAAAAACCAATGCCAGAAAGTAGCCGATCGTAATCATATAGACATAATCGAGATTCTGCATCCAGCCAACCGGTGTTCGGCCAATCAATACATCGCGCACAGTACCGCCACCAACAGCCGTTACAAAGGCAATGATAAACACGCCAAACGGATCCATTTTTTTATGCATTGCCGTCAAGGCTCCCGACAATGCGAAGGCCATCGTCCCCAAAATATCCAATAAATGAAACATAGTATTGTTTTTAGTAGTTCTAACGCTACATATTGCGCGTATAGTAGTTGTAATCTTTTAAAATGGTCCGGATAAAATCACTGTCGTTTCCGGACTGGTTTTTTATTCCCGTTACGGATTCTATTTTTTGCCGTAGTTGATAGATTAGTTTAAAATCTTCGCCACGCAATGCCGATTCAAACGTTTCCTTGACAATCCGAACATCGTTATCCGAAAGCTTGATCACCAATGGATAAATCGGTACATAACCTTCGTCGATTTCTTGAAGAATTGTATGATCAATATTGATATCGCGTTTTAGACTGATCACTGCGGTTCCTGCTGCCATATCACCCAATCGCTGACTTTTATTACTAGCCAGAATCGCAACCAATCCGATTACACCGCTTCCGATACCAAACTCGACAATCCGGAATATCCAGCGAATCAGGTAATCGCCAAAACCAGCCTGATAACCATCAATTTTGATCACCTTTATTTTCATTATCTTTTTCCCTACTGTTTGTCCTTCCATCAAACTTTCCTGTACCAGCGAATATAGCATTACCGGTAATCCAAAAAGCATCATAATCGCTCCCGATGTCCACGGATCAGCGCCTTCAAAGAATTTTTGGATGTTCAGCAAATAGAAAAACACGTAGATTATCACCACAACATAGGCAATTTTCACCAACATATCCAGAAGCTCGGACACAATTCTTGTACCAACTGAAGCCGTTTTAAAACTTATATTAACATTTTGCGTTGTTACTATTGATAATTCTGACATATTTTATACTTTAGCTTTTTGCGAATGTATGAGAGAAGTTGCATTTATAAAACAAAATAAAGAAAAATGGCTTGAATTTGAGCAAGCAATTTTCGGTAAATCTAAGAAAAATCCCGATGATCTGGCGCGTTTGTATATCCATCTGATGAATGATTTGGCATATGCACAGACCTACTATCCCAAAAGTAAGACGGTAGTTTACCTTAATTATCTCGCTTCACAAACCTATCAGAAGGTTTATAAAACCAAAAGAGAAGAGACCAACAGGCTGGTGCATTTTTTTAAAACCGAAGTCCCGCTTTTGGTATACGAATACCAGCGTTACCTGTTTTATGCTTTTATTTTATTCTTTATCTGTACCGGTATTGGTGTACTTTCGGCTCATAATGACGCTACTTTTGTACGGCTTATTTTGGGCGATAGTTATGTGAACATGACACTCGAAAACATTAAGGAGGGGAATCCGGTCGCGATTTATAAAAGCGGAAGCAACTGGGGCAGTTTTATCAGCATCACAATTAACAACCTGATGGTCGGTATGCGTTGCTATATCTATGGAATCTTTGCCGGAATCGGTACTTTTTTTGTACTGATTCAGAATTCCATTATGCTCGGATCGTTTCAGTACTTTTTCTATCAGGAAAAGGTATTCTGGGAAAGTGTACGTGGGATCTGGATTCACGGAGCAATGGAAATTTTTGCCATTGTTATCGAATCCGCTGCCGGTTTTATTCTTGGTGCCAGTATATTGTTCCCGAAAACATTTTCAAGGCTTACCTCTTTTAAAACCGGACTAAAAAACAGTCTTAAAATTTTTTTAAGTACCATGCCATTTACCATTGCAGCCGGTTTTCTCGAAGGTTTTATCACCCGGTATTCGATTGATATGCCGCGAGCACTAAATGTTCTGATCATTCTCGGTACACTGGCACTTATTTCTTTTTACTATCTGATTTATCCTTATATTCTCCATAAAAAATTAACCCGAAAACATGTTTCAACTTTATAAAAAAAGAAATTTCAACGAATTAGTTGGCGATACTTTTTCCTTTTTCAAATTATACGGAAAACATTATTTCCGGAATTACCTGATTGTAAATGGTGGTTTTGTGCTGATTTTACTGGTCCTGGCATTTTTCCTTTTTAAAATATTTTACGAAGGAACACTTTCCGGTTTAAGTAATGGCGGGCCCGGGAATCAGTTCGACAGTTTTATTGCCGAAAATTTTTTACTGTTTATGAGCTTCGGCGGATTGTCGGTTCTTTTATTAGTAATTATTAGCTTGATCAGCTATCTCTATCCGGTGGTCTATCTGGATTTGTTATCCCGAAAAAAAGATTTTGATACGGCGGAGATCACGCAGGCAGTCAAATCTAAAATTGGTAAGGTGCTTCTCTTTTTCATCCTTTCGATGTTTACAGCCATGCCATTAATCGCTATAGCTTTTATGTTGTCGTTTGCGTTGGTTTTTATCCTGATCGGAATTCCATTGATACTTCTTCTGATCCCGGCGGCTGGTTCCTGGTTATCGCTGAGCTTCTATAATTATATTTCAACCGACGACGATTATTTTGCCTCGTTAAGCAAAGCGTTCCAAATGATGAAAAGTAAATTCTGGCCTATCATTGGTTCTACTTTTGTGATGTACCTGATCGTACAGGCTATCGTAGGTACGATTTCGATGGTTCCGTATATTATCGGAGTCGCTTCGGTATTTACAACTCTTGAGAATCCGGATGCTATTAATCCGGATTCTTCCAGTCCGTTTTCGTTTTTTGTGATCATGATGTTACTGGTATTTGTACTGTCGGTAGTCTTAAATTTCTTTATGCAGAATCTGTTACTGATTAATAACGGAGTGATTTATTACAGCATCCGCGAAGAATCGGAAAACAATACTCCTAAAAATGACATTGATTTGATTGGTACTCAAAGTGAATAAATTTCTCCTTTATATTATCCTGTTTTTATCTTCTTTCACGGTTTTTTCACAACCGGTCGAACTAGAGGAACCACCTGTTGTTGCCCAAAAAAATCCGGAGGTTCAAAAATGGTCGGATACCACGGCGATACAACCGTTACCCTTCCGGTCTAATTTTAAAGAAAACTATTCCGGAACGGATTTTCAATATGAAACCGTAGCACCCGACACCAGTGCCTGGAATGATTTTAAGGCCTGGTTGCAATATTGGCTGGGTCGTATTTTTTCGTTGGGAATGGACGGTGCCAATCCGACTGCCCTGGAAATTGTTCTAAAAGTTGTTGCGATTCTGATCGTACTGTTTGTGGTTTATATGATTGTAAAAACGATCCTTAATAAGGAAGGCAACTGGATTTTTGGAAAATCATCGCAAAAGAAAATCGCAACTTCCGACAGTATCGACGAAGACATTCATTCCATTAACTTTGAAAAGGCAATACGGGATTCCAAAAACAATAACGATTACCGACTAGCAATCCGTTATTATTATCTGTGGTTACTCAAACGTTTATCCGATAAATCACTTATCGAATGGGATATTGAAAAAACCAATTCCGATTATTTGTATGAAATTAGCAATCCTAAATTACGACACGACTTTGCCTATCTTTCCTATATCTACGATTATAGCTGGTATGGTGAATTTGAACTAAACGAAACGGCTTTTATCCAATCGGAAAGAACGTTCCTAAACACCTTTAATTCCTTATAAATGAACCGGACTTTAAAACTATATATCGCTTTTCTGGTTTTGATCATTGTTGGAATTATTGTGATTGATTCCGGCAGGCCAAAACCGATCAACTGGACGCCAAGTTATACGATCCAGGATAAAATTCCTTTTGGATTGTATGTATTTAATAAGGAAATCCCAAGCCTTTTTCCAAAACAAAAAATAACTCGTTTCGGTACTACGGTTTATGAATTTCTGGATCCGAAATACAGTTATTCCGATTCGACCTATGCCATTAAAGGAACGCTACTAATGATTTCCGATGGCAATACAATAGACGATACATCAGCCGATGAGCTATTATATTTTGTAGAACACGGCAATACCGCTTTTTTAAGTATGCAGTCCTTTCCGAAAAAATTAATGGATTCCTTAAAATTTGATTACAGTACGAGTATATCTTTTACGGATAAAATGCAGCAAAAACTAAGTGCGACTAACGTTAAGGATCAACACTATAATTTTGGAAAAGGTAGCGGAAATGTAAGTTTCAGTTCGATCGATTCGACTACAACCGATGTATTGGGCTATCAGCAAACGGATACCGTTAAAAACGCCAATTTTATCCGGGTTCCTTACGGTATGGGCTATTTTCTGTTGCATACCCAACCGGCCGCTTTTTCGAATTATGTCTTGTTAAAAGACAAAAATGCCGAATATTGTAGTGCCCTTTTATCGTACATCCCAAAAGGGGAACTGTTTTGGCAATCGTTTAGTTATAACGATCAGCATATTTCCGGTTCACCAATGCGCTATATCCTGAGTCAGCCCGCATTAAAATGGGCCTGGTATCTTTTCCTGATCGGAATGTTTGTATTTATGCTCTTTAATGCTAAACGCCGCCAAAGAGTGATTCCAATAAAAGAACCGGTACCGAATACCACAGTCGATTTTACCAAGACAATCGGAAATCTTTACCTTCAGGAAGGTAGTCATCATCTGATTATTGAAAAAAAGATCATTTATTTTCTCGAAAAAATACGATCGGAATACCTGATCGATACGTTCCAACTGGACGAAACCTTTGTTAAAAGGCTACATCAGAAAACCGGAAAAGATCCCGTACTAATCGAAAAAGTAGTACGTCTGATCCAAAAACACCGGAATCAGCTTGTAAGTACTCAGGCCGATGTCATTGAAATTAGTAAAGCAATTGAAAAATTAAAGTAATATGGATACTTTTGAAAATACCCCAACCGAAGCACAAACCGAAAATGTAAACTTTGAAACCCGACTGGATCTTTCGGCGCTTTTAGAAAGTGTAACCCGAATCAAACAGGAACTGGCGACCGTAATCGTAGGTCAGGAAAAAATGATTGATCAGCTTTTAGCAGCGATCCTTTCCAACGGCCACGTATTATTGGAAGGTGTTCCCGGCGTAGCCAAAACCATTACCGCCAAACTTCTTTCGAAAACGCTGGCCTTACAATTTAACCGGATTCAGTTCACTCCCGATCTGATGCCTTCGGATATTCTGGGAACTTCTGTTTTCGACTTATCCAAATCGGCTTTTGAATTTAAAAAAGGACCTATTTTTTCCAATTTTATTCTAATCGATGAGATCAACCGCGCCCCGGCCAAAACGCAGGCGGCACTTTTCGAGGTGATGGAAGAACGCCAAATCACTATTGACGGCAAAACCTATCTGTTGGACACCCCTTTTTTGGTAATCGCGACTCAAAATCCAATCGAACAGGAAGGTACGTATCGTTTGCCGGAAGCGCAACTCGATCGTTTCCTTTTTAAAATCAACATCAACTATCCGAATCTGGAAGAGGAAATCGCGATTATCCAACGGGAAAATGCTTTACAAGACCGTAACAAACTGGAATCGGTACAACAAATCATCGCGCAAAGCGATATTCTAAATTATCAAAGTCTGATCAAACAAATACGGATTGAACCGAACCTGATCGAATATATTGCTAAAATCGTACTGAATTCCCGTGAAAATGCGTTCCTTTATCTGGGCGCTTCTCCCAGGGCTTCGATTGCTATCCTAAACGCATCAAAAGCATTTGCTGCGTTACGCGGTCGTGATTTTGTAAGTCCGGAAGATATTAAGGAAGCCGCGATACCGGTATTACAACACCGCGTGGTGGTGAGTCCGGAACGAGAAATGGAAGGCATCACCAGTGCCGAAATCATCAAACAGATTGTCGATACGGTTGAAATTCCAAGATAGGTCGTTACTGTTCATTTTTTATCATTATAGCTTTGAATTTCTTTAAACGATTATACCTCAACAACCTCT
The DNA here is from genome assembly GCF_039778605.1 of Flavobacterium sp. WV_118_3. Lineage (NCBI taxonomy): Bacteria > Pseudomonadati > Bacteroidota > Flavobacteriia > Flavobacteriales > Flavobacteriaceae > Flavobacterium > Flavobacterium sp. WV_118_3. The sequence goes on from NZ_CP156060.1 coordinate 2,303,406, forward strand.
TTTTCTATACCCTGCTCGGGATTATAGCAAGCTTTGTGTTGGCTTACTTTTTCGAAGGATTGTATCGTGTGAGCTGGTTGTTGTTCTGGCTGTTACTCGCCTTTACGGGCATTGATATCCTATTGCTCTTTACCGCAAAGCAAGGGATAAAAGCCTCGCGTGTACTTCCGGAAAAATTGTCTAATGGCGATGAAAATCCCGTTACGGTAAAACTGAAAAGCGCGTATTCTTTTGATATCCGGCTAAAGATTATCGATGAAATTCCGTTCCAGTTTCAGGTACGTAATTTCGAAGTGAACCGTAAGCTTAACCGACACGAAAAAGACCATTTCCAATATTTCCTCCGTCCCACCGAACGGGGCGAATATTCTTTTGGCAATCTGAATGTCTATGTTGCCTCACCTTTACGCCTTGTTGCCAGACGTTTTACTTTTGATCACAATCAAACCCTTCCAACCTATCCGTCGTTTATACAGTTGCGAAAATACGATCTGATGGCTTTTTCGAATAACCTGTTCCAATATGGTGTAAAAAAAATAAGACGCATCGGCCATACGATGGAATTCGAACAAATCAAGGAATATGTTCCAGGCGATGATATTCGTACGTTAAACTGGAAGGCTACAGCCAAAAGGAATCAGCTGATGGTAAACCAATATCAGGACGAAAAATCGCAGAATGTTTATATGATCATCGATAAAGGGCGTACGATGAAAATGCCTTTTAACGGGTTAAGTCTGTTGGATTATTCGATTAATGCCTCACTCGCCTTGTCGAATGTCATTCTGAAAAAACAGGACAAAGCCGGGATGATGACGTTTTCCAAAAAAATTGAAAACCGCGTGGTGGCCGAACGACGTCAATCGCAGATGCACCTCATCATGGAAGCACTTTACAATATCCGAACAGATTTTTTCGAAAGTGACTTCGGTCGATTGTATGTCGATGTCAAAAAGAATATCAATCAACGTAGTCTTATTCTTTTGTATACCAATTTTGAGACACTCGACGGACTCTACAGACAGCTTCCGTATTTAAAAGGCATTGCCAAAAACCATTTACTGGTTGTGATCTTTTTTAACAACACCGAACTCAACCAACTGATCGATAAAAAAATAACCACCGTACAGGATGTATACGACCAGACTATCGCCGAAAAATTTGCCTTTGAAAAACGCCTGATTGTAAACGAACTTAAAAAATACGGTATCTATTCCGTATTAACCCAACCCGAACACTTAACACTCGACACTATCAATAAATATTTAGAAATTAAATCAAGAGGAATACTTTAAACAAACATCAAAACAAAACATTAAAACAAAACATTAATGAAAAAAATTTTACTATTTGCCTTATTACTGATTACTACCCTTACTACGCAAGCACAAATTAAATTTGAAGAAGGATACATTATTAAAAAAGGTAATGAACGAATGAGCTGCTGGATTAAAAATCTTGACTGGCGTAACAATCCAAAAGAAATCGAATACAAGCGCGAAGAAAATGGTACGGTAGAAACTGCCAATTGGTCCAATCTTAAAGAGTTCGGCTTTACCAATCAAAAAGTTAAGTTTATCAGTGCCTGGATTAAACTGGATCGTTCTTCCGAAAAACAAAATTCTTTAAGCCGATCTTCGGAACCTGTTTACAGCGAAGAAGGACAATTCCTAAGAGTTTTAGTGCAAGGGGATGCTTCTCTTTATTTATTTGAAGATGAAAATTCGTATAAATTTTTCTATTCCTATAATGGTTCCGAAATCGAACCGCTTATTTTCAAATCCTATCTTGAAGGTACTGAAATCAGAGCCAATGAGGAATATAAAAACCAACTCTATACCAACTTAAAATGTGAAGCCATCACCCGTGATTTGCTACGTGCCACTCGTTACCGTGATAACGATCTGATTGCCCTTTTTGAAAAATACAATACGTGTAAAAATCCATCCGAAGCCGCTACTACTTTTAAACAGGAGATTGTTCGAAAAAGCGCTTTACACCTTAGTGCGCGAATCGGCTTAAACACGACGTCAGCTTCTTTTGACAGTAATTCTAAAAACTTTGGTGAGCCCTATGTTGATTTTGGTAACAAAATGACATTCCGAATTGGTGCCGAATTAGAGTATATTTTACCGTTATACGGAAACAAATGGAGTCTGATTCTGGAACCAAGTTTCCAGTCTTACAAATCAGAAATCGTTCAGGATGGTTACACACATTCGCTTGATTATAAATCGCTTGATATTCCGGTTGGTGTTCGTTACTATATGCACTTAAACGACAAATCCGCTTTATTTATCAACGGTATCTTTAGCTATAATATTGATTTGGGTTCCAAACTTGTTTACACCGTTTACAAGCAACCTACAGAAGTCAATGTAGATCCTGTTTATAATTTTGGTATCGGTGCCGGTTTCCGTTTCTTAGAGCGTTTCAGTTTTGAATTGCGTTATGCAACAAACCGTAGCCTTGTTAATACCCAAACACAATACGACAGTAAATACAATACCACTTCATTTATCTTAGGATATCGATTATTCTAAAAAATAAAAATAGCAAGGATAGCTGTTATTCCTCCGGCTATCCTTGTTATATTTATAAATTTAAGTTTATTTTTACCCTAAAAAAATAACGTATCCATCATTTTACAACAATGAAGCAGATTAGTAGTGTACAGAATCCTTTTATTAAATCCTTGCTCCAGTTACAAGACAAAGCCAAAAACCGGAAACAATCCGGCACTTTCCTTATTGAAGGTCAGCGGGAAATAATGCTGGCACAAAAAGGTGGTTACCGACTTATTACTGTTTTATTTTCTCCGGAAATAATTTCACTTTCAGCTGTTAATCAACTAACGACATCAGATACTGAAATTATCGAAATCAGTAAAGAAGTCTACCAAAAACTGGCCTATCGTGATACGACGGAAGGTATTCTGGCCATAGCCGAATCGAAATCCTTGTCGTTATCCGATTTAAAACTGCGGAAAAATCCGCTTATTCTGGTAGCCGAAGCTCCGGAAAAACCGGGAAATATCGGTGCTTTATTACGAACTGCCGATGCGGCCAATCTGGATGCCGTTATTATTGCCAATCCCAAAAGCGACCTTTACAATCCGAATATCATCCGCTCGAGCGTGGGCTGTCTGTTTACCAGACCTATCGCCACCGGATCGACCGAAGACGTAATCGCTTACCTTAAAGAGCAGGATATCGCTATTTACTGCGCGACTTTACAAGATTCTACCTATTATCATACACAAGACTATACCGGTGCCACCGCGCTTGTAGTGGGGACAGAAGCCACCGGACTTACCGAAGCATGGCGTACCGCCAGTAAGCAGAATATTATCATCCCTATGGAAGGGGAAATCGATTCCATGAATGTTTCCGTTGCCGCTGCAATTCTAATCTTTGAAGCCAAAAGACAACGTCTCACATAAACAAAATTAATTATTGCATGATTATGAAAAAGTTTTTCTTTTTATTCTTATCCAGTTTTTCAATTTATGCCCAGATCAGTTCGCCCGAAATAGACGAACTGGTAAAAAAAACCCTGACGACTTTTGATGTCCCGGGAATTGCTGTTGCCGTTGTTAAAAATGGAAAAGTGATTCATTCCAAAGGTTATGGAGTAAAATCTATCAAAACAAAAGAAAAAGTAGACGAAAATACGTTATTCGGAATTGCTTCCAATAGTAAGGCTTTTACCACAGCCGCATTGGCCATACTCGTAGACGAGCATAAACTTGACTGGAATGATAAGGTCAAAAAATACATCCCGGAATTCCGGATGTATAACGACTATGTAACCAACGAATTTACCATTCTGGATTTACTAACACACCGTAGCGGATTGGGTCTTGGTGCCGGCGATTTAATGATCTGGCCGGACGGTCATGATTTTACCGCCAAGGATATTGTAAAAAACATTCAATACCTAAAACCGGTTTCCGGGTTCCGAACCAAATACGATTACGATAATCTGCTTTATGTCATTGCCGGGGAAGTGATTGAAAAAGTGAGCGGACAAAGCTGGGCCGAGTTTGTGGAACAGCATATTATGAAGCCGCTGGAAATGAATAATAGTGTCGGCTCCTGGTCGCGTTTAAAAGACACCACCAATTCTATCGTGCCTCATGTCCCTATAGACGGTAAATTACAGGTGATCAAACGGTATAAAAGTACCATTCTCGATGCGGCTGGTGGCATTTATTCCAGTGTTAACGACATGAGCAAATGGGCTTTGGTTCAATTACAACAAGGAAAGTATGGTCCAAACAAGGAAAAACAATTGTTTAGCGAACAGCAACACGACGAAATGTGGACACCACAGACCATTTTACCAAACAGTACCACGCCTCCTTATTATACATTATTTACAGCCTACGGTCTCGGATGGCAGTTAAACGATGTAAAAGGAAAATTACAGGTATCCCATACCGGCGGACTGGAAGGTATTGTGACGCAGGTAACCCTGCTTCCGGAACTGGAACTGGGTATTATTGTTTTTACCAACCAACAGTCGGGTGCCGCTTTTAATGCCATTACCAATACCATAAAAGACAGTTATCTGAATATCCCGTATACTGATTATGTATCCAAATACAGTCATCAAAAAATATCCCGGGAAGCCGAAGCCGATAAAGTTACCAACGAAGTATGGGAAACGGTGGCTTCCAATTTAAAAAATCGCAAGTTCAAACACAATTACGACAAGCTAACGGGAGTTTTTAAAGACAACTGGCTGGGCGAAGTGTCCATTGTAGCAAAAGGAAAAAAACTGCATTTTATCTCCAAACGTTCACCGCAATTATCCGGGGAAATATTCTTTTATAAAGACAACATCTACGCCGTAAAATGGTTTAACCGTTATTTTAATGCCGATGCTTTTATGTACCTGACCTATGATAATGACGGTAACTTACAGAATATTAAAATGGATGCCATTTCACCATTAACGGATTTTAGTTATGATTTCCAGGATCTGGATTTCAATCGTATCAAATAAATTCTCAAAACGCTCTATAGAGCGTTTTTTTTATGGCTCAAATTTTAACATTATTTAGCTGCGATTCGAGGTGCTGCACTTGCAAAAGTTATTTCTTTACACTAAATTTAGGAATTGAATGAATTGTTATGACTGAGATTGATTTAGAACAAGAAAACAAAGCAATTGCGCGAGAATACAAAGAACTACTTCGCATTAGTTACCAAACCCTTACCGAAGAAGATAAAAAACTGATCCGTAAAGCTTTTGATGTTGCTGTCGATGCACACAAAGATCAACGTCGTAAATCCGGAGAAGCCTATATCTTCCACCCTATTGCCGTGGCTAAAATTGTCGCCTCCGAAATCGGACTTGGTGCCACTTCCATTGCCGCAGCACTAATGCACGATGTGGTCGAAGATACCGATATCACGATTGAAGACATCGAAAAAATGTTCAATCCTAAAATCGCGCAAATTGTTGATGGGTTAACCAAAATAGCCAAGGTAAAAACCGATCAGGAAATCTCGATGCAAGCCGAGAATTTCCGTAAAATGCTATTGACATTAAATGACGACGTGCGTGTAATTTTAATCAAAATTGCAGACCGTTTACACAATATGCAGACCATGGAAAGCATGGCCGATTATAAGCAGGCGAAAATTGCCTCGGAAACCCTGTATATTTATGCTCCGCTGGCACATCGATTAGGGTTGTACAACATCAAAACGCAACTGGAAGATCTTGGACTAAAATATACCGAACCGGAAGTATACCAGGATATTGTAAGCAAAATGAAAGAGACCAAAGAAGAACAGGAAGCTTACATTAAATCCATTTCCGATGTACTTAAAAATTCGCTGGACGAAGAAGGCATTGACTATACCATGAAAGGTCGTCCTAAATCGATATACTCCATCCGCCGTAAAATGCTGGTTCAAGGAGTTACCTTTGATGAAGTTTACGACAAATTCGCCCTACGGATTATCTATCGTTCCAAGCCTCAGGAAGAAAAATTTCTGGCCTGGAAAATTTACTCGATTGTAACCGACCATTATCGTCCGAGTCCAAGCCGTTTGCGCGACTGGATTTCATCGCCGAAATCAACCGGTTATGAAGCCCTTCACATTACTGTTATGGGACCAAAAGGACGATGGGTGGAAATTCAGGTACGAAGTGAACGAATGGACGAAATTGCCGAAAAAGGATATGCGGCCCATTACAAATACAAACAAGGTGCTACCGAGGAAAATGGCCTTGACGTATGGCTAAACCAATTGCGCGAAGCGTTGGAAAATGCCGAAACCAATGCCGTGGATTTTGTAGAGGATTTCAAACTAAATCTGTATTCCAAAGAAATTTACATCTTTACCCCAAAAGGTGAAATCAAATCACTTCCAAAAGGTGCCACTTCGCTGGATTTCGCCTTTAGTATTCACTCCGAAATCGGAATGCATACCCGCGGAACGCGCGTTAACGGAAAACTCGTACCGCTTAATCATGTCCTGAATAGCGGCGATCAGGTTGAAATCATCACCTCTCAAAATCAAAAGCCTACGGCAAGCTGGCTGGATTATGTAACTACATCCCGTGCGCGCAATAAAATTAAAAGCGTGCTGAACGAAAGCACCAAGAAAATTGCCGAAGATGGTAAAGAGTTGTTAACCCGTAAATTAAAACATTTAAAAATTACGCTTAACGAAACCACCGTTAACGAATTGGTCAACTATTTCAAACTGCAAACCAGTCTCGATTTATTTTACCGTGTCGGAGCCGGCCTGATCGATAACCAACAATTAAAAGATTTTGCCGCGCAGAAAAATAATACATTGATCAACTTCTTTAAGAACAAGATCAAACGTTCCCCTAATGTCGCACCGGAACAGCTGCACCGTAATGAGATTATAAAAAATTACGACTTACTCGTTTTCGGTAAAGAACAGGAAAAACTGGATTACAAACTGTCCAGTTGCTGTAATCCGATTCCGGGTGACGATGTGTTCGGGTTTATCACGATCAACGAAGGGATTAAAGTACACCGAAAAGACTGTCCGAATGCGATTAGTTTACAGTCGAATTATGCCTACCGGATTATTCCGGCCAAATGGATCGATTCGTCTCAGGAAGAGTTTAAAGCCATTCTTAAAATCACCGGTATGGACACCTTAGGTCTAACCAACGAGCTAACCAAGGTTATTTCCAATCAGATGCACGTAAACATTCAGAGTATCGCCCTTAGCGGAGAAGCCGGAATTTTTAACGGACAGGTAACCGTGATCGTTCAAAACAATACGATCCTGAAAAAACTGATCGACAACATCAAAAAAATTGACGGTATCGACAAAGTTACCCGCGTTCACAAAAACTAAAAAAGCTTTATATTCACACTTCAGATAAGTACTTAATTCCCGTTAAGTACTTATTTCTTTTTAAGACGCTTCAGGTTTTCGTTAATAAAAAACTAAAATTTTCCGATTCCGGAACATTACCAGATTAAAACTTTACACTCCAAAAAATAAAGCTTATCTTTGCGGGTATTTCATACCAAACCTACTATGGAAAATAATAAGAATCAGGAAATTGTAAAAAGCGTATTCACTAAATATCTGGAAGAAAAAGGACACCGTAAAACACCGGAACGTTATGCTATTCTTCAGGAGATTTACGATAGCTCTGAGCATTTCGACATCGAATCCCTATATATCAAAATGAAAAACAAAAACTATCGTGTGAGCCGTGCAACGCTTTACAACACGATAGAATTATTATTGGAATGCGGTTTGGTTAGAAGACATCAGTTTGGACAAAATCAGGCACATTATGAAAAGTCTTATTTTGACAAACAACACGATCACATTATCATGACCGATACCGGCGAGGTGATCGAATTTTGCGATCCGAGAATACAGACTATTAAAAAAACGATTGAGGAAATTTTCGATATCGAAATTCACAACCACTCGTTATACCTGTACGGACAGAAAAAACAGCATAAAGAGAATTAACAACTACGCATACGACAAATAACTATATAAACACAAAACAACAAACAACAACAGAATGACCGTAGATTTGCTACTAGGATTACAGTGGGGAGACGAAGGAAAAGGAAAAATCGTTGACGTACTCACTTCAAAATACGACATTATTGCTCGTTTTCAAGGCGGACCAAACGCCGGACACACTTTAGAATTTGATGGAATTAAACACGTACTGCGAACCATTCCTTCCGGTATTTTCCACAAAAACTCCGTTAATATCATCGGAAACGGTGTCGTGATCGACCCGGTGGTTTTCCAGAAAGAACTGGAAGGCCTGGAAAAATTCAACATGGATATCAAATCCCGTTTGCTTATTTCCAGAAAAGCACATTTGATTTTACCAACACACCGTTTATTGGACGCCGCTTCGGAAGCTTCCAAAGGGAAAGCCAAAATCGGATCTACCCTTAAAGGAATCGGACCAACCTATATGGACAAAACCGGAAGAAACGGTTTGCGTGTAGGTGATATCGAACTTGCCGATTTCAAAGAACGCTACCGCACTTTGGCCGACAAGCACGAGGCCATGATCTCGTTTTATGACGTAGACATGCAATACAACCTGAAAGAACTGGAAGATGAGTTTTTTGCCGCTATCGAGGTTTTAAAAACACTTACGTTTATCGATAGTGAAGCATTCTTAAATCAAGCGATGAAAGATGGAAAATCGATCCTTGCCGAAGGCGCTCAGGGTTCCCTTTTGGATATCGATTTCGGAACCTATCCATTTGTGACTTCATCCAACACTACAGCCGCAGGTGCCTGTACCGGATTAGGTATCGCCCCGAACAAGGTAAAAGATGTTTTTGGTATTTTTAAAGCATACACTACCCGCGTAGGAAGCGGACCATTTCCAACCGAACTTCACGATGAGATCGGACAAACAATGGCACGTGTAGGAAATGAATTCGGATCGGTTACCGGAAGAGCCCGACGTTGCGGATGGTTGGATCTTGTAGCCTTGAAATATGCAATTCAGGTGAATGGTGTTACACAATTGTATATGATGAAAGGCGACGTACTTTCCGGTTTCGATACCTTAAAAGTATGCACAGGTTACACTTACAAAGGCGAAACCATCAACCATTTACCCTATAACATCGAACCGGAAAACGTAACTCCGGTTTATGTAGAGAAAAAAGGATGGAAAGCCGACCTAACCGGAATGACCACTTACGAACAACTTCCGGCCGAATTAAAAGAATATATCGAATTTATCGAAAATGAAGTCGAAGTACCAATCAAAGTGATTTCGGTTGGTCCCGACAGAACACAAACGATTCTGAAATAATCTGAAAACGCTTCCAAACGGAGGCGTTTTTTTATTTTTTCCATATTTTAATTATTTAATAAATTATTCTTAATTAAAAATCCCGTTCGTAGATTTTACTTAAATTTGGCACAAAATTTCAGACTTTGAAGCAATTCTTTCTTTTTCTTATAAGTTTCAGTATTTGGTGTTCTACTTCGGCAGTGGCACAACAAAAAAAAACAATCCAGATTATCCATACGGATTTCACCGACAGTAATCAAAATGAAATCCCGGGCGCTTCTATTCTTACCGGTAATGTTCAGATCGAACATGATGGCGTATTGATCAACTGTAACAAACTCTACTTTTTCGAAAAAGAAAATTACGCCAAGGCTTTTGGTAATGTAATCATGAACCAGGGCGACACCATTTTTATGAATAGCCGTTATGCCGAATACAACGGCAACGAAAAGTTTGCCTATGCTTCCGGTGAGGTTATCTTGCGTTCACCCGAATCGACTTTAACCACCGATACGTTAAATTTTGACCGGAATATCCAACAGGCTTACTACAATTCCTACGGTACCATTATCAACAAAGACAATACGCTAAAAAGCAAATCCGGTCGTTATTTTCTGACCGAAAAAAAATACCAGTTCCTTACCGCGGTAACCGTAACCAATCCACAGTGCGTGATCAAATCCAATCACCTGGATTTTTACGACAATTCCGGACATGCCTATGTTTTCGGTCCGTCTACAATTACGAGTAAAGACAATGTGATTTACACCGAAAGAGGGTTTTACGACACCAAAAAGGATCTGGCAACACTAACCAAAAATTCCACGATTAAATACGACAACAGGCTTATTAAAGGCGATAAGATATTTTACGATCGGAAACGGGATTTTTCCTCCGCCACAGACAATGTCAAAATCACCGACACCATCAACAAAATGATTGTCCGCGGACATTATGCCGAAGTGTATAAAAAACAGGATTCCATGTTTATCACCAAAAAAGCACTACTTTCCAGTCTGGTCGAAAACGATTCGGTGTATATCCATGCCAAAAAATTACTGGTTACCGGAAAACAGGGTGAACGGATCGTCCGTGGTTTTAACAACGCCCGTATCTACAAAATTGATATGAGCGGAAAATGTGATTCGATTCATTCCGATCAGAAAAAAGGATTAACCCAACTTATTGGGAAACCGGTACTGTGGAACAATGAAAGCCAAATGACTGGCGACGTGATTCATCTTATCGGCAATAATCAAACTGAAAAACTGGATTCCTTAAAAGTACTCAACAATGCTTTTATCGTACAAAAAGATACACTGGGAACCGGCTATAATCAAGTAAAAGGACAAGACTTATTCGGTAAATTCAAAGACAATAAACTTTCCACCGTCGATTTAGTCAAAAATACCGAAAAGATCTACTATATGTATAACGACAAAAACGAGCTGGAAATGATCGACAAAGGCGTTAGCAGTCGGATACATCTCGAACTGGAAGACAATAAAATACAAACCATGACCGCCTATGTCGATCCGAAAAGCGACAGTTATCCACCGGATCAGTTTCCGGAAAATGCACGGAAACTACGCGGTTTTGTCTGGCGTGGCGACGAACGCATCAAATCCAAAGACGACATCTTTCCACCGGAAGAACTCGCCTTGGACGCACAAATATTAAAAGAAAGCCTTGCTAAAGATCTCGAAAATGAAAAGCCAATGGAAGCCAGCAAAGAGACATTAGAATACGGCAAGCCTCCTAAAAAAGAAAAAGCGAAAGCAAAAGCGAAAAACACCAAGAAAAAATGATTCAGGATTTCTATAAATACCAGGCGCAAACTTCCCCGCACCCGTTAGCCATGGAAGTTTCACACGCCAAAGGTTCTTATATTTACGATACTACAGGAAAAAAATACCTCGATTTTGTTGCCGGCGTTTCGGCTTGTACATTAGGACACCAACATCCACGTGTAACCAATGCTATTAAAGACCAACTGGACAAATACGCCCATGTAATGGTATATGGTGAATATGCACAGGATCCGTCGGTTTCTCTTTGTAAATTGCTGGCTGAAAATATGCCACCCAAATTAAACAAGACCTATTTGGTTAATTCCGGAACGGAAGCTACTGAAGGCGCGCTAAAATTAGCCCGTCGTGCAACCGGCAGAAGTCAGCTGATCTCCTGTTTTAATGCCTACCATGGCAATACTATGGGATCAATGAGCGTAATGGGCTTTGAAGAGCGCAAACAAGTATTCCGTCCTTTGATTCCCGATGTGGATTTTATCACATTTAACAACGAAGAAGATTTACAAAAAATAACAACCAAAACCGCCGGAATTATCCTCGAAACCATTCAGGGTGGTGCCGGTTTTGTTCAACCGTTTGACGGCTTTCTAACGAAGGTACGCCAACGTTGCGACGAAGTGGGTGCTATGATGATTTTAGACGAAATCCAGCCCGGTTTCGGAAGAACCGGAAAATTATTCGGCTTCCAGAATTACGATGTCGTTCCGGATATCGTAGTTATGGGTAAAGGAATGGGTGGCGGTATGCCGGTTGGTGCTTTTACAGCCAACGAAAAGCATATGGATCTTTTAAGTCACGACCCTAAACTAGGACATATTACGACTTTTGGAGGTCATCCGGTGATCGCAGCTGCGTGTCTGGCAACTTTACAGGAATTAGTCGAAACGGATTTGATGGAACAGGCATTGGAAAAAGAAAAATTATTCCGTAAATTATTGGTACATCCGTTGATCACCGAAATTCGTGGCGAAGGTTTAATGCTGGCTCCCATGACAGAAAGTCCTGAAATCACCAATAAAGTCATTTTTAAATGTCAGGAAAAAGGATTGATTTTATTCTGGTTATTATTTGAAGGCCGTGCCATACGCATTACACCTCCCCTGACGCTTTCCAACGAAGAAATCGAAGAAGGATGTGGCATCATTATTGAAGCTATGAATGAAGTCATGAACGAGATGTAATCCCTTGTGAACAACCAAGAATTGTTAATTAAATTGTTCACAACATATCATCCCGATTTCTGAAAAAACAACAAACCTTTCCTAATTTTAATAAGGATAATTTTAAACAACTGGAGTATGAATTTGAGTCACGAGGAAGAAGATAATAGTTTATCCTTATCAAAGTTCGAATCAATGTTGAAAACTAACAAGGTATTCTTCTTTGACTCCGAAGAGTTTGAAGATATCATTCTTCATTATCTCGATACGGGTAAAATCAATTTAGCCAAAAAAGCCCTGAAACTGGGGCTGGAACAACATCCAAAATCAACCGGTTTAAAACTGGTTCAGGTGGAGCTTCTGGTTTTTGACGACAAGCTGGACATAGCCGAAAAATTATTAAATGATTTATACGCTATCGAACCAACCAACGAAGAAATCTATATTCAGAAAGCCAATATTTATTCCAAAAAAGACCAGCACGACAAAGCCGTAGAGCTTTTACAGATCGCTTTACGCTATACCGACGATTATGCCGATGTATATTCGCTTATCGGTATGGAGTACCTTTTTATGGACAATCTGGAACTGGCCAAGGAAAACTTTATCAAGTGTCTGGAAAACGACACCGAAGATCATTCCGCTTTATACAACGTAGTCTATTGTTTCGATTTTCTGGATCAGAACGACGATGCGATTCTTTTCTTAAACGGTTTTATCGACCGTAATCCGTATAGTGAAGTAGCCTGGCATCAATTAGGTCGCCAGTATTATACGGTAAAAAACTACGAGCAGGCGGTTCGCGCTTTCGATTATGCCACGCTAATTGATGAAAGTTTTTTAGGGGCCTATCTCGAAAAAGCCAAAGCACTGGAAAAACTAAAAAAATACCAGGAAGCGATCGATTGTTACAACATCACTATGGAATTGGACGATCCGACGTCTTTTGCACTTTTACGCATCGGAAAATGCCACGAACGCCTTGGAAGAACCGATGTTGCGCTACAGTTTTATTTAAAAACGGTACACGAAGATCCGTTGTTGGATAAAGCCTGGATTGCAATAACCGATTTTTATATCCGTCAGCGCAATTTCCAGAAAGCCCTGTACTATGTTAACAAAGCAATTGGCATTGACAACGAAAACAAACTGTATTGGAAACGCTATGGCGCCATCAACAAACAGTTGAGCTTTTTTGAAGAAGCCGAATATGGTTACCGCAAAGCCGTAGAGTTTGGCGATTACCAACTGGATACCTGGTTGTTCTGGGTTGATTTGCTGCAATTTTTAGGTGAATTCGACAGTGCTGTACAAACCTTATTGCAGGCATCGGAGTTTTTCCCGGAAGAATACGAAATCGAATACCGTTTGGCCGGATTGTACTATATGCTTCACGACGAAGAAAAAGGAAAAGTCCACTTAAGTAACGGTTTGCGATTAAACTTTAACAATCATACACTTTTGGAAGAATTATTCCCGGTAATCTGGAATCAGAAAGCGATTCGTATACAGATCGAAGAGTATCAGAAATTAAACGAATAAGACGCATCCAAATACCATATTTTACCAGTATCTTTACGGTTAATTGATTCATTTAATTAACCGTTTTTTATTATGAAAAAAGTTAAGAAAAGGAAATTCGGCTTAGTCGGAAAAAACATCAGTTATTCATTTTCGAAAAAATATTTTACCGAAAAATTCGAAAACCTCGGACTTAACAACCATAGTTATGTCAATTTTGATATCGCTACTATCGAAGCGTTTCCCACTATCCTTTCCGAAACTAAAAACCTAAAAGGAATGAACGTTACCATTCCGTATAAAGAGGCTGTAATTCCGTTTTTAGGCAAACTTTCTAAAAATGCAGCCGTAATTGGTGCCGTAAACACCATTCGTATTACCAAAAAAGGTGAAACCAAAGGCTATAACACCGATTTTTACGGTTTTAAAAAAGCCTTAAAACCGATGCTTAAAAAACACCACCAAAAAGCCCTTATCCTGGGAACTGGCGGTGCCAGTAAAGCCGTAGCCTACGCGTTACAGAAATTAAAAATTGAATACGACTTCGTTTCCCGGAATGCTACCGAATGTGAATATTCGTATAGCGAACTGAACGATACTCTTTTTAACGAATATCAAATCATTATCAACACCACGCCACTAGGCACATTTCCGAATATACAGGATTGTCCGGAACTGAATTACTCCCTTTTTACCGACAAACACATTGCGTTTGATCTGGTTTATAATCCCGAAGAAACCGAATTCTTAAAACGAGCGCGATCGCAAGGGGCCAAAATTAAAAATGGCTTCGACATGCTCGTTTTTCAGGCGGAAAAAGCCTGGGATATCTGGACTGAAAAACAAAAATAAAGACGGCTTTTTAACCGTCTTTATTTTTTTACTTTTGGTATCAGCACTTACAAAAGTGCAAAAAAACTGACATCAGATATCGCTTTATAGCAAAAAATACGCACTTTATCCCATTTTTCTTTTGCCTTTTCCGTATGCTTTTAGTATCTTTCCACTCAATTAATGTTAAACTTAAGCATTTCAACAATGTTAGAAGAAAAGAATGATAACCTGCCAGAGGCAGACGGACAGGAACAAATTAAAGGCGAAGAAACCGTTCCAACAGCAGAACAATCTGCCATAGAAGCCATCGAAAATTCCAATGCCGAGGAAGGCGAAGACGATGCCATTTCCGAAGGTCATGATATCCCGATGCTTCACTATGAAGCCATGTCTATGGAGGAATTGGTTGCCGAACTTGAAAAACTGATGACCAATCAGAAGGTGGTATCCATCCGAAACCACGTAGAGGAAATCAGAAAAGATTTTATGGACAAATACCATCACTTTATCGATGAGAAAAGAGATGAATACAGCCATGAAAATAACGGTGATGTGACCGGTTTTGACTATCACTATCCGTTAAAAAACAAATTCGACTCTATCTACAATCACTATAAAGACTTAAAAAACCAGCACTTCAAACAGCTTCAAAACAACCTGAAACACAACCTGGATGTTCGTCAGGCAATTATTGAAGAACTGAAAAGTCTGATCGACAATCCGGGAGAAAGCATTCAGGACACTCTAAAAAGTGTAAATGAATTGCGTGAGCGTTGGAAAAATGCCGGTCCGATCCCGCGTGACAAATACAACCACGTATGGAATAATTTCCATTTCCATATCGAGCGTTTTTACGACCACCTGCATTTGGATCGTGAGGCACGTGATTTGGATTTCAAACACAATCTGGAGCAAAAACAAAAAATCATTGCACGCGTTGAAGAATTGGTAAACGAAAGCGATGTAACCAAAGCTTTCCGCGAATTACAATCGTTACATAAAATCTGGAAAGAAGAAATTGGCCCCGTATCCCGCGAACACCGTGAGGAATTATGGAATAAATTTAGCGAACTAACCCGTCAGTTACACGACAAACGGGAAGCACTGGTAGCCAAAGCCAAAGAAAAAGAAGAAGAAAATCTGGCTAAGAAAAAGGAAATCATCGCACAAATTGAAGCCGTTTCCAATGAAACTATTACCGCTCACAGCGCATGGCAAGGTCAGATTGAAAAAATAGAAGCCTTACGAACGGCTTTCTTCCAAACCGGAAAAGTACCACAGGAAGTAAACGAAGACACCTGGACTGCTTTTAAAAACGCTGTTCGCAATTTTAACGCTCAGAAGAACTCGTTCTACAAAGACATCAAAAAAGACCAACAGGACAACCTGAATAAAAAACTGGCTTTAGTTGAAAAAGCCAATTCTTTAAAAGATAACGACGATTTTAATGCTACAACCCCGATCATGAAGCAAATCCAGGAAGAATGGAAAAAGATCGGACATGTGCCGCGTAAATATTCCGATAGCATCTGGAAAGACTTTAAAGACGCTTGTAATCATTATTTCGATCGATTACATGCGAAGCGCAACGAAGCCAATTCGGAAGAAGTGGATGCCTTTGAAAAGAAAAAGAACTATCTGGATCAATTAAAAGACTTCCAGTTAACCGGAGAACACAAAGCCGACCTTGATGCTATCAAACTGCATATCGAGAACTGGAAAGGTTTTGGACGCGTGCCACACGCCCGTCGTCATATCGAAGGGAAATTCAACAAAATACTGGATGCTTTATTCGACAAATTAAGCTTATCGAAAAAAGAAGCTGAAATGGTGAAATTCAACAACCGTTTGGAGCAATTGGCCGATAGTGATGACTCCCGAAAACTGGAAAACGAGCAGATCTTTATCATGCGTAAGATTGACGAAGTTCAAAGCGAAATTTTCCAATTGGAGAACAACATTCAGTTTATTTCCAACGCCAAGGCAGACAATCCTTTTATTAAAGAGATCAACAAAAACATTGATCGCCATAAGGAAGAATTAAAAACCTGGAAAGATAAGTTAAAACAAATTCGTAGTTTAAAACAACAGGAATAATATATTACAAAAAAGACCGGAAATCCGGTCTTTTTTTATAGCTATAAAAAAAACCGCTTTAAAAGCGGTTTTTTATTTTTATGATTAGTCGATTTTAAATCGTTTTCGATCATTTTCGTTCAAATAAATCTTACGAAGACGTAATGATTTTGGTGTCACCTCTACATACTCGTCTTTTTGGATGTATTCTAATGCTTCTTCTAAAGAGAATTTGATTGCCGGAATAATTCGGGCTTTATCATCTGCTCCGGAAGAACGTACGTTGGTTAATTTTTTCGTTTTGGTTACGTTTACCACCATATCATCTCCACGAGAGTTCTCACCGATCACCTGACCTTCATAAATATCCTCGTTTGGATCAACAAAGAATTTACCACGATCCTGTAATTTATCGATTGAATACGGAATCGCTTTACCGTTTTCCATCGAAATTAACGATCCGTTAATACGTCCTGCGATTTCACCTTTAAACGGTTGATATTCCAGGAATCGGTGTGCCATAATCGCTTCACCAGCCGTAGCCGTTAGCAATTGGTTACGCAATCCGATAATTCCTCGTGACGGAATATAGAATTTAATGATCATACGGTCACCTTTTGGCTCCATACTCAACATTTCACCTTTACGTAAGGTTACGAATTCTACCGCTCTACCGGAAAGATTTTCTGGTAAGTCGATTGTTAATTCCTCAACCGGTTCACATTTAACACCGTCAATTTCTTTGATGATTACCTGTGGCTGTCCGATTTGTAATTCGTATCCTTCACGACGCATTGTTTCGATTAATACCGACAAGTGTAGTACACCACGTCCGAAAACCAAAAATTTATCAGCACTATTGGTTTCATTCACACGTAATGCCAGGTTTTTCTCCAATTCTTTAGTCAATCTGTCTTTAATGTGACGGGAAGTTACAAATTTCCCTTCTTTTCCAAAGAATGGCGAATCGTTAATCGTAAACAACATACTCATTGTTGGCTCATCGATTGCGATAGTTGCCAATGCTTCCGGATTTTCAAAATCAGCAACAGTATCCCCGATTTCAAATCCTTCCAATCCCACGATCGCACAAATATCACCTGCTACAACCTGATCGATTTTACGTCTTCCGATTCCTTCAAAAACGTGTAATTCTTTAATCTTAGATTTGATTACTTTTCCATCACGTTTTACCAAAGACACATTCATTCCTTCTCTTAATTCTCCTCTTTGTAAACGTCCGATAGCGATACGTCCGGTAAAGCTTGAGAAATCCAAAGAAGTGATCAACATCTGTGGCGTTCCTTCTGATACTTTTGGAGCCGGAATATGTTCCAACACCATGTCTAGTAAAGGCTCGATGTTTTCCGTCTGGTTTTTCCAGTCGGTCGACATCCAGTTATTTTTAGCAGAACCATAAACGGTTGGGAAATCCAACTGCCACTCTTCTGCTCCTAATTCAAACATTAAGTCAAATACTTTTTCATGAACTTCTTCCGGAGTACAGTTTTCTTTATCCACTTTGTTTACCACCACACATGGTTTTAATCCTAAGTCGATCGCTTTCTGTAATACGAAACGTGTTTGTGGCATTGGTCCTTCGAAGGCATCCACCAACAACAATACACCATCGGCCATGTTTAATACACGTTCTACTTCTCCACCAAAATCGGCGTGGCCCGGAGTATCGATAATGTTAATCTTTGTCCCTTTGTAGGTCACCGATACGTTCTTAGAGGTAATTGTAATCCCTCTTTCACGTTCCAAATCGTTGTTATCAAGAATTAAGTCTCCGGTATTCTCGTTTTCACGGAATAACTGACAGTGATACATGATTTTGTCAACCAAAGTTGTCTTTCCGTGGTCAACGTGAGCGATAATTGCAATGTTTCTGATAGAAGTCATAAATAATTTTTGAGGGTGCGAAATTACAATTTATTTTTTAATAAACATGCTAATTTTTAAGTAGTTAGCAAAATAATAACAAAATAATAACAACAAAAAAAGCTCTCGTCAAAGAGAGCTTGGTTTTTATATCGTGTTTCAATTAGCTTAAGCTAATTTAGCAACGTGCTTCGTTAGTTTTGATTTCAAGTTAGAAGCTTTGTTATCATGGATAACATTTTTCTTAGCTAACTTGTCGATCATAGAGATAACTGCAGCTAATTTAGCTGACGCTTCTGCTTTATCAGTTGCCATACGTAAAGCTTTGATCGCGTTACGTGTAGTTTTATGTTGGTATCTGTTTAATACTCTTTTCTTTTCGTTGCTTCTGATTCTTTTTAAAGCCGACTTATGATTTGCCATTTTCTTAAAATTGATTAAGTCTTTTTACATTTCTTTTTTTCGTAGTCCGTAGGGGAATCGAACCCCTGTTACCAGGATGAAAACCTGGCGTCCTAACCCCTAGACGAACGGACCATTATTTCAATAAATTTCGTATTAACCGCGTAATACTCTTTTGTAGTCCGTAGGGGAATCGAACCCCTGTTACCAGGATGAAAACCTGGCGTCCTAACCCCTAGACGAACGGACCTTTATTGCTTTATTGCGGATGCAAAAGTACAACATTTTTTCAATCTCGCAAGAACAACTCTATTTTTTTTCGATTTTTTTTTAGTACGCTTTCGCAAAAAACACCCTACCTTTTGATAGCGAACCCGTTAGCACACATTTGCCTTCTTCTTCTTTTCTATCCAATGGAATACAACGAATCGTAGCTTTGGTAAGTTCTTTAATCTTTTCTTCGGTTTCTGCCGTTCCATCCCAATGCGCCGAAACAAATCCGGTTTTATTTTCAAGTACGTCTTTAAACTCCTCAAACGTATTTACCTCGGTTATATGCGTATTTCGGAATGCTAATGAACGTGTAAACATTTCTTCCTGGATCGTCTCCAACAAGTCCTGAATATACGTCACTACACCGTCTTTCGCAACCACTTCTTTTGTCAAAGTGTCGCGTCGGGCAATTTCATAAGTTCCATTCTCCAAATCGTTTGGACCAATAGCTATTCGCACCGGCACTCCTTTCAACTCATATTCATTGAATTTCCATCCTGGCTTATGCGTCGTACGGTCGTCGTATTTTACAGCAATTTTCAGTTTACGCAATTGCTTTACCAATTCGTTTACCTGAGCCGAGATTGCTTCCAATTGCTCGTCGTTTCTATGAATCGGAACAATAACTACCTGAATTGGCGCTAAGTTTGGCGGCAACACCAGACCATTATCATCGGAATGTGTCATTACCAGAGCCCCCATCAAACGGGTCGAAACACCCCAAGACGTTCCCCATACATGCTCCTGTTTCCCTTCGGCATTGGAGAATTTCACATCAAACGCTTTGGCAAAATTTTGACCCAAAAAGTGTGACGTACCGGCCTGTAATGCTTTCCCATCCTGCATTAACGCTTCGATACAATAGGTCTCATCTGCTCCTGCAAAACGCTCCGTTTCCGTTTTAACTCCTTTTACTACCGGAATAGCCATAAAGTTTTCTACAAAATCAGCATATACATTCATCATTTGTACCGACTCTGACAATGCTTCCTGTTTCGTAGCATGCGCCGTATGTCCTTCCTGCCATAAAAATTCAGCTGTTCGCAAAAACAAACGCGTTCTCATTTCCCAACGCACTACATTCGCCCATTGATTGATTAACAATGGTAAATCACGATAGGATTGCACCCATCCTTTATAGGTACTCCAAATAATTGCTTCACTGGTTGGACGAACAATTAATTCTTCTTCCAGTTTTGCATTTGGATCTACTATTAATTTTCCTTTATTCTCAGGATCATTTGTCAGCCTGTAATGCGTTACAATCGCACACTCTTTCGCAAATCCTTCAGCATTTTTCTCTTCTGCCTCAAACATACTTTTGGGAACAAACAACGGAAAATATGCGTTCTGATGTCCTGTTTCTTTAAACATTCTATCCAATTCGGCTTGCATTTTTTCCCAAATAGCATAACCGTATGGCTTGATAACCATACAACCTCTAACTCCTGAATTCTCAGCCAGGTCTGCTTTGACAACCAGTTCGTTATACCATTTCGAATAATCCTCTGATCGTTTTGTTAAGTTCTTACTCATTTTGATTAGTTTGGCACAAATATTGTTTTACTTATTTTAACTAAATAGTTTGACAAAACTAACTATTTTTGTGTTGTCCAACAATAAAAATACCCAGAGATATGAAAACTTATTACCTATCCAGCAGAAAACTATCCATTTACTCCGTAATTGGATTCTTCGGACTTGTGGTATCCTCCTGTGGTTCTTACCAAAACGCGTCTTATTACGATCATGACGGTGTTTACGGTTCTGAAAGACCGCGAAGTGATTACAACAACAGATACAGCGAACAGAACATGGCGCAGGCCAATAATTACAAAAACTACTTCAGCGACCTTCAGAAAGATGCTAACAACGGTATTTTTACAGATGTGGACAATTACTCTTCTCAAGGTCAGCAGGATTCTATCTCAAGTGTAACAGCAAACCGCGATCAGTATGCCGGCACTACCGGATATGCCGGATGGGGTGACAATTCAAGTAATGTTACTGTTAACGTATACAACAACGATTCCTGGTACTGGAACAGAGGTTACTGGAATTCCTGGTACACTCCTTATTACGGATGGGGATGGAATGGCGGTTACTACGGTTCCGGATGGAGCATCGGTCTTGGATGGGGTTGGAATTCCTGGTATGGACCAAACTACGGATGGGGTTGGAATAACTGGTACGGACCGGGATGGGGCTGGAACAGTTGGTATGGCCCGGGATGGTACAATGGCTACTACAACAACCGCGTTTATTATGGCGGAACAAGAGGCGGATCGGCCTACTATAACGGACGCTATAACAACTCCATATATGGATATAATAATGCCGGAACCCGCAATTACAACAGCCGTAGAGATGTTGACTTTAACCGAACTTACGGTACCGGAACAAGAGATTACAACAATTACAACAACGGAACCCGTAACTATAATAACGGAACGCGAAATTACAACAATGGCGCTACACGGGATTACAACAACACGAACAGTTCCGGAACCCGTAATTATAATTACAACAATAATAACTCAGGAACCCGTAATTACAATTATAACAACTCCAACAATAGCGGAACCCGTAGCAACAGCAACTATTCTGCTCCTACACGAAGCTATAATTCCGGAGGTAACTTTGGCGGTTCCCGTGGTGGCGGAAGCTTCGGCGGCGGCGGCGGCGGTGGAAGATCCGGCGGTGGCGGAAGACGTTAATCAAATCCTGTAAGTTTTAAAAGTACATCCTCATGAAAAAATATATATTTACAGCTATTACTGCTCTATCAGCAGTAATAGCCTCCGCACAGGAGCTGGCTCCATCTGACGGACTGCGGTATGCTATGGACAATTTAAACGGAACTGCCCGATTCCGCGGTATGAGCGGTGCTTTCGGAGCCGTTGGTGGCGATATGTCTGCTATACATGTTAATCCGGCCGGTGGTGCTATCTTTAACTACAACACAGCTGCGGCTACTTTAAATTTATTAAGTACCAAAAGTAATTCCCGTTATTTCGGAACCACTACAAATGACCGGGATACTTCATTCGACCTGAATCAGGCCGGTGGCATCTTTGTTTTCCACAATCAGGATCTTAGCAGTGGATGGACCAAATTCACCTTTGGTATCGCCTATGACAATACTAATAATTTTGACAATAGTTTTAATTACAGAGGAACCGGTACCCGTTCAATCGATCAGTTTTTCTTAAATCAGGCCAATGGCTTACCGGTTGGTGTGATCGACAACAATTACCGATATGACGAACTGAGCTTTCAGGATCAGCAGGCCTATTTAGCTTACCAAACCTATCTTATCGACACCAGCACCTACCCGTTTAATCCGGACAATCCGAACTATGTTTCCAATGTTCCGCAAACCGGAAGTTATGCCCATCAGAATTACGTTACTACAAAGGGTTATAATGGCAAACTGGCTTTTAACTTTGCCAGCTCTTACAAAGACCGACTTTACATCGGACTTAATCTGAATGCTCATTTTACCGATTATACCAAAAATTCAACAGTTTATGAATCCAATAACGGCCCGGTAAATACCGATCCGAATTACGCTACGATTCGCCAGATTCAGTTTAACAACGATACACACACTTATGGAAGTGGTTTCTCGTTTAACATTGGTGCTATCGCTAAAATTACCGATGAATTGCGTTTAGGTGCGGCTTACGAATCGCCAACATGGTACCGTTTAACAGACGAATTGTCGCAAAGTTTATACACTACTTACGTTGCTCCGGCCAATTCACCAACAAGTCCGGGTGCTACGCGTTCGGCTTCGCTTAATCCGAATATCATAAACGTATACCCAACTTATACCCTTCAAACACCTGGTAAATTCACCGGAAGTTTGGCCTATATCTTTGGTAAGTCAGGTTTGATCAGCTTCGATTACGGGGTTAAAGATTACAGCAACATCAAATTTAAACCAAACAACTCGTACAATAACTCTTTAAACGATGTTTATAAAAATACATTAACCACCGCACAGGAATTCCGCGTGGGTGCCGAATACAAAATCAAACAGGTGAGCCTTCGCGGTGGATACCGTTTTGAAGAAAGTCCGTATAAAGACGAAAAAATCGTAGGTGACTTAAAAGGCTATTCTGCCGGTATTGGTTATAACTTTGGTTCTGCCCGATTGGATTTTTCCTATGGTCATTCACAAAGAGAAATGGATGTTCCATTATTATCCAGCATGACCGATTCTGCCAGAATTAATAGTAAAATAGACTCCTTTACACTTACCTATACGGTTGGTTTCTAAAATTAAAAACACAAGAAAAGAGGGCGGTTTCTATGAGAAACCGCCTTTTTTTTAATTTTTTATTATTTTTTGGATATGCCTTTTATTACCCGTAGTTATCATAAGAATGTAAATTCCTTTAGGCACATCATCAGTATCCAATACATATTCTTTTTTATTAATTCCGTTTACCTCTTTTATCACTTCACCTAAAAGATTCCTTATACTCAGATTCTCTATCCGATAAGTATCTTTACTATATAATACATCCTGAAATGGATTAGGGCACACACTAAATTGTAACGATTCCGGATCATCCATCTTTTCTATTTTACCATTTCTATTCCAAAAGAAATCCAAACCATAATTCCCACTTGTATCCTTATTATTCGGTGTAACAATACATGTTGTCATATTGCCTCCATAAAAATCAGGTCGAGCATAAATTGCATTAGGAACTCCACTTCCACCAGACGATTCCTTTTTTGTTAAATCGACTTCACTTTTTAATTTTATTACCCAAAAATCTTCCTTACCATGATTACCTGTAACATCTCCGTCAGTAGACGATGTAAAACCCGAAACCAGATATTCTCCTTTTAAATTTTTAAAAATCGATTTTAACTCATCTACACGAGTTCCTCCTAATGCCCTTTGCCATAGTAAACTTCCATTATTACCCGTTTTTACAACCCAACCATCCCAGTCGCCATGATTACCAATAATATCTCCATCATTGGATCGCGATTCTCCTACAAAAATATAGTTTCCTTCTCTTGTTTGTAAAACATCTCTTCCATAGTCATAATCCGTTCCTCCGAAACATTTTTGCCATTCCAGATTACCGGTTCCGCTTATTTTCAACATCCATGCATCGGAATAGCCGTGGTTTCCCGAAACATCGCCACTATTAGACATTGTTGTCCCTATTACTACAAATCCTCCATCAACCGTTTCATAAATAGCTGATCCGAAATCACTACTTGAACCTCCATATGTTTGTTGCCACGCTATGGTTCCCGCTTTGGTTAGCATTACCACCCAAACATCTGTATCGCCTCTATTTTTGGTAACATCACCATCGTCAGAATAAGTATATCCCACGACTACATATCCGCCTTCTGTTGTTTCTTTTACAGAAACTGCATAATCAAAATTAGTTCCTCCAAATGTTTTTTGCCAGACTAAATTCCCTTTGGAGTTTAATTTTACAGCCCAACAATCTGATTTCCCATGATTTCCCGTAACATCATCATCATTGGAAAAAGTAAAACCAACTACTATATAACCTCCATCAGACGTATGCTCGACAGAATAAGCTTTGTCGATATCGGTTCCTCCAAATGTTTTTTGCCATTCTAAATTTCCTTTTGCATCTTGTTTGACTACCCAAAAATCTGCTTTTCCATGGTTCCCTGAAACATCTCCATCGTTTGACTCTGTATAGCCCACCGCCACAGAGCCTGTACCAACCAATTCAATCGCATTGGCCTGATCGTCCTGTGTTCCTCCAAATGTTTTTTGCCATTCCAGATTACCTTCTTCCCCTTGTTTGGTAATCCAAAAATCCGTTTTACCATGATTCCCTGTAACCTCTCCATCATTCGACTCGGTATATCCCGCAGTTATACTTCCTCCATCCAAGGTAGCCGATACTGATTTCGCCTGTTCATTTTCTAATCCGCCAAAAGTATTTTCCCACATCAGGCTAATATCACTTTTTAACTTTACCAACCAAAAGTCCGATTTACCATGATTCCCCGTGACATCACCATCATTGGAAAACGTAACACCTGCTATAACATACCCTCCGGTCACTACCTGTTCGATATGTTTTGCATCATCATAACCCGTTCCCCCATACGTAGAACTCCACTCTATTTTTCCTTTGCTATCCAACTCTATCACCCAAAAATCCCAATTTCCGTGATTACCATGCACATCTTCGTCATCAGACATCGTTGCACCTGTAACAATATACCTCCCTCCGGGTAGTTGCTGTATCCCGTTTGCTTCTTCACTATGTGTTCCTCCATAGGTTTTCTGCCATTCCAGATTGCTCTCGTCATCTAATTTCACTACCCAAAAATCGCGCATACCGTGATTATATGTAATATCTCCATCACTTGAGTCTGTAATCCCACATATAATATAACCGTCATCAAAAGTTTCCCAAAGAGCTGTTGCCTGATCATCCTGAGAGCCTCCGAATGTTTTTTGCCAAATTTTATTTCCGGAACCACTTAGTTTTAACACCCAAAAGTCATCCTTACCGTGATTTCCTGTAACATCGCCATTTTTGGAGTTCGTAGTTCCTGTTACAATATATTGTCCATAGGAAGTCTGCTTAATAAAACTTGCTTTATCATAACCGGATCCACCATATGTTTTTTCCCATTCTATCTCACCATCGCTATCTAATTTTAAAATCCAGAAATCCGATTTTCCCTGGTTTTTTGCTACATCGCCATCATTAGAAAAAGTATAACCTGCCAGTATCAATCCAGAGCCAAACGTAGGAGCAACATGAGTTGCAACATCATCTTTAGTACCTCCATATGTTTTCTCCCATTCCGGACTACCGTTACGATCCAGTTTTACCACCCAAACATCGGCACCTCCATGATTTTTGGTAACCTGTCCGTCATCAGAACGAGTATAACCGACGATAACATATCCTCCGTCTGAAGTTGGTTGAACATAGTTTGCTACATCATCTTCAGAACCCCCAAAGGCGTATTCCCATTCCAGGTCGCCACTTTTATCCAATTTTACAACCCAAAAATCGGCTTCCCCATGGTTCCCCGTTACCTCTCCATCTGTAGAACGGGTACTCCCAACCGTAATAAACCCACCATCAAAAGTATTTTGTATTGATAGTGCCCTATCCGTTTGAGTTCCTCCCAATGTTTTTTGCCATTCAATCCGAGGAGCTTGCTGTGCTAACAATAAAAGATTCCCTGTAAAAAAGAAAACTATTATCCATAATTTCTCCGATAATGTAATTTTGTTTTTCATCATTTTATTTTTATGATTAATATTCCGTTACTATAAATAGAACATACATCTAAATGCATATCTTGCTATTTTGTAGTATTCTATTTTCCAGGGAAAGTTTCAAAATCAATATGTTGTACAACTGTTTCTTTATACAACCGATACATCAAACCAATATCTAAAAAGGAGTTATTCAATTGGCGTAACATAGAAGATAATCGATAAAAATAGAAGTGTCCTATTTAAAGAAGTCATTTGCTGTTTAAATTAGTTCAAACAAAAACATTGTTCAAAAAACAAACGATTTATACTTATAAATATAAAACCTAAAAAAACACTTATCAAACCGTTTAAATCTTTTTTTCAAAATTTCACACACATCAACCCGAGTTGTCTTATATTGTCTGTTTTATTTTTGATTTTTGAAGGATTTCAACACTAAAACCTTCCTAAAAAGAATACTACCAATGAGATTATACCCTTCACCCTTTATCGCCTATTAATTAACAGCTTACCACTAAAACTTCATAAATTTTAGTAAACCATAGTGATGCTAATTATAAAAAACGTAATTTTGCACTCCAATTTTTCAATTCTATGAGAACCAAGTCTTTAAAGAAAAACAAAATCAATGTCATCACTTTAGGTTGTTCTAAAAATGTTTACGACAGTGAAGTACTGATGGGTCAGTTAAAAGCCAGCGGGAAGGACGTGCAACACGAAGCACCTAAAAATGATGAAGGAAACATTATTGTGATCAACACTTGTGGGTTTATCAATAATGCCAAAGAAGAATCTGTTAATACGATTCTGGAATATGTCGACAAAAAAGAACAGGGTATCGTAGATAAGGTTTTTGTAACCGGATGTTTGTCGGAACGATACCGCCCGGATCTTGAAAAAGAAATCCCGGATGTGGACCGTTATTTCGGTACTACCGAATTGCCATTGCTTTTAAAAGCTTTGGGAGCCGATTACAAACACGAACTTTTAGGAGAACGTCTAACGACAACACCTAAAAACTATGCTTATCTGAAAATTGCCGAAGGTTGTGACCGTCCGTGTAGTTTTTGCGCGATTCCGCTCATGCGCGGAAAACACGTTTCACAACCCATTGAAAAACTGGTAAAAGAAGCTGAAGGTTTAGCTGCCAAAGGTGTAAAAGAACTGATTTTAATCGCTCAGGATTTAACCTATTACGGACTGGATTTATATAAAAAACGAAATTTAGCCGAGTTACTGGAAAATCTGGTACAAGTAGATGGAATCGAATGGATTCGCTTGCATTATGCCTTCCCTTCCGGGTTTCCGATGGATGTATTAGACCTGATGAAACGCGAACCTAAAATCTGTAACTATATTGATATTCCATTACAGCATATTTCTGACAATATCCTTAAATCGATGCGCCGTGGAACAACGTATGAAAAAACGACCAAACTGCTAAAAGATTTCCGCGAAGCCGTTCCGGGAATGGCTATCCGTACTACGCTAATCGTAGGTTATCCGGGAGAAACCGAAGAAGATTTCCAAATCCTGAAAAACTGGGTGGAAGAAATGCGTTTTGAGCGTTTGGGTTGTTTTGCGTATTCACACGAAGAGAATACCCATGCGTATTTACTGGAAGACGATGTTCCGGAAGAAGTAAAACAACAACGTGCTGCAGAAATCATGGATATTCAGGCGCAAATTTCATGGGATCTGAATCAGGAAAAAATCGGACAGACATTCCGTTGTATTATCGATCGTAAAGAAGGTGGTTACTTTATCGGACGTACCGAATTTGACAGTCCGGATGTGGATAACGAGGTCTTGATTGATGCGACGCAACATTATTTAAAAACCGGTGATTTTACGATGATCAAAATCACGGATGCCACAGAATTCGACTTATACGGGGAACCGGTATAAACATAAAAAACAAAAAGCTGTCTATTTTAGGTAGCTTTTTAATTATCTATAACACCTGTCAGATTTTAAAAACCTGACGGGTGTTCTTTTTCTTTTCTATTTCTTCTTTTTTCTCGTCTCTGATATCGCTATTGCTTTACGATTTTAGTCCAGCTTTTGTTTCCATCGACTGTTGTTACCGCTACCAGATATACCCCACTACTCAAACGACTACAGTCTAAAGAAGCCATTGTTGCATTCGGTTTTTCGGTTCCTACCAAGGCACCACTAAGCGTATAAATCTGGATCTCCTGAATAACCTGATCCGGCAATGTCAAATATACTTTATCCTGAACCGGATTCGGATAAACCGCTATCGTTTTTGCATTATGATCATCGGTACTTAAAACCTGGCCATTCCGGTATAATTTAGCGACAGCTGTCGTTCCCGTACCAATACCAGTGATCAAAACATCCTGATCGCCATCATTATCCACATCGGCAAATACAATATTTCCGGTGGAATGCGAGGTAAACGGCATATCTTCCATTTTTATATAACCACCCGTTCCATCATTCAGATATAAATTCGCCTCCTGTATGTTGTTTCCAACCGTCGTTTCGGAATATTTCCGCCCCATCGAAAGAATATCCTGGTAACCATCATTATTCACATCCGCAAAAGCGATCGCCAAATTATCGCCTATCCCTACAAATGGCATTCCTTCCGCCATTGTAAAATTCGCATTTCCGTCATTATAATACAATTGCATACGGAACCAAAGTGCCGGATTACCGGACGACGAAGGCATATTCCCGGCTATCAGTAAATCCTGATCGCCATCGTTATCCACATCCGCCAAAGCCACCTTTCCCAATAAAGCCGTTATAGCCGGTTGCGGATGATGTGCAAAAACGCCATCTCCCTGATTTAGAAATATTCTGATATTAGTAGCCGTAGCATTAATACCAACTTTTCCCGATGTTACAATATCCTGTTTCCCATCGCCATTCACATCGGCCACTACCACAGAAGCCAGATACATACCGTAGGATTCCAATCCGCTTTGAAGATTACGCGTAAATACTCCAGTCCCGTCATTGGTATATAACGCCATCGCAAAACCATTACTGGTGTACATTCCGGTTATCAGAATATCCTGATCGCCATCGTTATCAAAATCGGCCATATTCACATCACCATTCATTGTCCCGATAAAGTTCGAATTTGGCGACAAACTAAAGTTGCCGGCTCCGTCATTTAAATATAATTTTGTATTTACGCCGTTGGCATTTCCCGAAACTATTAAATCCGGAAAGCCATCTCCATTCACATCGCCAAAAGCAGTACCGCCTTCACGACTTTTAATAAATGTTTGATCATCGTGTAAAGTAAAATGACCGGTTCCGTCGTTTTTATACATCCGGCTACTACCGGCATTCGGACTTCCACCCATGGCGAATAAATCCAGATCGCCATCGCCATCAATATCAGCAAACTTACAGGTACTATATTGAACCGGAACAATTCCGGAATTGGAAACCAGGGTGAAATTTTGAGTAAATGCGCTAAGAGAACTTAATAGCGTAAAAGCAAGTAGTGTTTTTTTCATATAGTATTTTTAGTTAACCATTCGTCATTCAAAATTGGATATTCCGCCAGACCGCTATAATTGCACTTCCACCTCTACTATTTCGTCCCCAACGTTTAAAAACAATCATGCGTAGGCCTCAAATGTAACTAAAAAAGTTAAAAACTAAACTATATACATTTTTTTAACAATTAAAACACTTTAATTACAACAAAAACAAAACAATAATTAAAAAAAAATCAACCCGACCTTATTATATCACAATGCCGAGAAAATAAATTAAAAAAACAATCGGGTATAAAAAAACCGCCCTGGAATTCCAAGGCGGTTTTCGCATTTCAATCTAATAATTATGAACTAAATAACTGTTCCTTTGAATACAAGTACTTTTGGTGCTTCTTCTGCATTGGTTGTTACCGTTACCGTTTTGGTAAACACCCCTTTTGCAGCAGCGTTAAAAGTAGCAGTGATTTTTGCGTTTCCGTTTGGTGCGATTGGCGTTTTCGTATAATCCGTTGCCGTACATCCGCAAGACGCTTTTACATTGGTAATGATCACAGCAGTTTTTCCGGTGTTTTTAAATTCGAAATCGATTTTAGCTGGTTTTCCTTGTGGGATCTCTCCTAAATCAATTGTCTCACTTTTCCATTGGATTGGTGATCCTGCATTTACTGAAACAGTAACTGTTTCGTTTGTTTTTACCGGGTTACCAGCAAATGACATTAATCCTAATGCTAGTGCTAAAACTGAAAGTTTGATCAATTTCATAATTTTGTGGTTTTAATTATTATTATTTTGTTGGTTCATTGTGATAGTTCAAAAGTATCTCAGTCTTGCCAGGATTGCTGTTAACCGTTTTTAAAAGTTTGTTAATGACTTGTTAACAGGTCAAAAAAAGTATATTTTTCAGTAATATTACATCATTCAACAGTACCGATTTTGAAAATTAACCGACTAAACAGTATCATTATTCTCGGATTGATAGCCATTGTGGGAATTATCATCGCACAATTGCTTTGGACCAAAGAGGCTTTTAATCTGGAAGAAAAGAAGTTCACTCAAAAAGTACATATCGCATTACTCGAAGTCGCTAAAAAACTTTACGAAGGTAAGAATCATGAACTTCCGGCCAACAGTCCGATTAATAAAGTGTCTAATGACTATTATATCGTTAATGTCGACAATGATTTTGAACCGGAAATACTCGAATATTATTTAAAAACGGTTTTTAAAAAGTTTAATATTACCACCGATTTCGAATATGCCATGTACAATTGCGAAAGTGATGAAATGGTTTATGGAAATTATGTCGCGATTAGCGACACTTCTAAAAAGGAGAATTCAGTTTATTTCCCAAAACACAAAAACCTGGTCTATTATTTTGCCGTTCGCTTTCCCAATGAAACGTCCTATCTTTTCAGTTCCCTGAAATTTTGGTTTATACTTTCTTTTGCCCTGATTGTGATCCTGATTGTCTATGTATATTCCATTTTCACGCTATTACAGCAGAAAAAATATTCGGAGTTACAACGCGATTTTATTAATAATATGACGCATGAGTTTAAAACACCACTTTCTTCGATTTTGATTGCCTCAAATTACCTCAGCAAACAGGAACCGATACAAAAGGACCCAAAACTGGATAAATATGCTGCTATCATTATTGAACAGAGTAAAAAACTGAACCATCATATCGAAAAAATATTGAATATTGCGAAGTCGGACGATACACCATTAAAACTACAAAAAAATGACATTCTGTTGGCTTCCGTATTACAGGATGTCACCGAAAATATACAATTGCGTTATCCGGAGGCACATATTACAGTGGCAAACCCCGACGAATCGTTACAGATTTATGGCGATGAATTCCATTTTACCAATATTGTGTACAACCTGATCGATAACGCTGTAAAATATTGCGAAATCGCCCCGGAAATTCATATTACTGTTAGCCGGGAAGCCCATCGCGTCCGACTGGTATTTACCGATAACGGAATTGGTATTTCTCAAAAAAATATTTCTTTTATATTTGACAAGTTCTACCGGATTCCAAGCACAAAAAGTAACGAAGTGACCGGTTTCGGATTAGGATTGTACTATGTACATAAAATCTGCAAGCTTCATAACTGGAAAATAACCGCCAAAAGTCACCTAGGAAAAGGAACAACCATAACCCTGTTAATACCTGAAAAATAATGTCAAAATATAAAATCCTATACGCTGAAGACGATGAAACCCTGGCTTTTCTAACCAAAGATAATTTGGAACTAAATGGTTATGCCGTTTTTCATTGTCCGAACGGGGAAAATTGTCTCGAACAATTTAAATCAGGTTCTTTTGACATTTGTATTTTGGATATTATGATGCCGAAAATCGACGGTTTTGAACTGGCTTCTGCCATTCGGCAAATCGATACAGAGATCCCGATCATCTTTCTTTCGGCTAAAACCTTAAAAGAAGATCGGATTAAAGGATTACGTCTGGGTGCCGATGATTATCTTGTAAAGCCTTTTAGCATCGAGGAATTGTTGCTAAAAATTGAGATTTTTCTAAAACGCTCGCAAAAGAAAGTCTTACCCGAAAAAAACAGCTATACTGTTGGCGCTTTTGAGTTTGATGCTGAAAATTATACCTTGAGTAAGGGTTCATCAAAAACAGTATTGACACAACGCGAAGCCGAGCTTTTAAAATTATTCCTGGATAACAAAAATACCGTACTGAAACGGGAACAGATACTCACGGCCTTATGGGGTACCGATGATTATTTTATGGGGCGTAGTCTTGATGTTTTTATCTCCAGACTTCGCAAACTGTTATCGGAAGAAGACGGTATACAAATAGAAAACCTGCATGGTATCGGTTTTAAATTTAATATCAAAGCCTAAATATACTACAATACCAAAAGTCCGGAACTTCGTAAGGTATTGATTGGCTTTGAATACCAGAATAATTCAAAATCTTCACGATCTGCATTTTCATAATCGGCTTTTACCTCGTTAAATGTGAATATTTTATTTTGAGTGACCGAAATTTTGGATAGAACTGTTGTTAGCCAATCGGCATCATCTTTATTAACCTGAATCGCAAAACTTTCTTTTTTATCGTGAAAAGTCAGACTTGCCATTTCAAACTGCCTTCCTTTTTTATTTTTGGTAAAATACGACACGACCGGTTTACCCCCTGTCCAGACAATTTTAGCCGTTGGTTTTACGGTAAAAGTATCCTCATTCTGTAAAGCATTGTAAATATAATCCGGCGAAACTTTTGTTCGCGGTACTTTAAAATCAAACCAATCCTGCAAAGGGTAATCAAAACAGATTCCATGCATATAATTAAACAAGGATTTTTTTAATCCAAAACTGAACTTATCGTGATTCGTACCGGTTCTATCAACATGAGCAATATCATTGTTGGCAAACGATCCGATTGTCTCCGTTTCTTTTAGTACACCAAATTTTTCGGGATACATTCCTACCGGACTATGTGCCGTCATCGCAAATTGATGCCAAAATCCGGATTGTAGAATTCCAAGTTCGAATAATTGCCGTACCATTTCCAGACTATCGATAGTTTCCTGTGCCGTTTGCGTCGGAAAGCCATACATCAGGTACGCATGTACCATAATTCCGGCTTCGGTAAAATTGCGATTTACCCGGGCAACCTGCGCTACCGTCACTCCTTTCTGAATCAACTCCAGTAAACGGTCGGAAGCCACTTCCAATCCGCCGGAAACAGCAATACAACCGGACGCTTTTAACAGCAAACACAAGTCTTTGGTAAAGCTTTTTTCAAACCGGATATTGGTCCACCAGGTCACCGCCAGTTTTCGTTTTAATATCTCCAGTGCTACTGCGCGCATCAAGGCAGGCGGTGCTGCTTCGTCTACAAAATGGAAGCCATTTTGCCCGGTTTGCGCAATCAGCTCCTCCATTCTATCCACTAACATTTTGGCCGCGACAGGTTCGTAAACTTTAATATAGTCCAATGAAATATCGCAAAAAGTACATTTCCCCCAATAGCATCCATGTGCCATCGTGAGTTTATTCCAGCGTCCGTCACTCCACATTCGGTGCATTGGATTTACAATTTCAATAACCGAAATATAACGATCCAGCAACAGATCGGTATAATCCGGTGTTCCCACTTCCGATTGTTTGTAATCCCGACAGGCTGCGTTATTGCTATAAACCACCTTACCTTCGTCCAGTATAAAGGTTCGTTTCAGTTCATCTTTACTGATTTTGCCTGCTACATAGGCGATCATGTTTTCTACCGGTGCTTCTCCGTCGTCGAGTGTAATAAAATCAAAGAACTCCATTACCCTGACATCCGTTAACGATCGTAATTCCGTATTGGGGAAACCACCTCCCATCGCTACTTTAATTTCCGGTCGGTGTTTTTTAATCCATTGGGCACATCGGAAGGCACTGTACAAATTGCCTGGAAAAGGGACTGAAAAAGCTACAATTTTCGGATTTATTACATTCAACCTTTCTTCCAATAACTGTAAGGTAATTTTATCGATATAAGTATATTCCTGATGAAGATAGTTGTACAATTCGTCAAAAGAATTGGCCGAACGTCCCAATCGCTCTGCATAACGACTAAAACCAAAATTAGGATCGATACATTCTACGATCAGATCGGAAATATCTTCCAGATAAAGCGTTGCCAAATGTTTGGCCTTATCCTGTGTTCCCATGGTACCAAAAGCCCAATCCAATTCTTCCAATTGTGCAAAACGAGACGCTTCCGGAAGGAAATCCTCCTGACATATCAAATGTGCCAACGTCGGATTTTTCCCCTGAAGAAACAAAATAACCGAATCAATCGTTTTGATATATTCATCCTGTAACGCTATAATCCGCTGACAGTTATCTGATAACGTTTCTGTTTTCCGTTCGCTTTCGGCAAACATTTGGGTTAGCCCTTCTTTTGAAAACAATTTTAAGATAACTTCAATCCCCAAATCCGCCTGAAAGGAGGAAATATTTTTGGTATTCAGGAATCCCTTTACATAGGCCGTGCCCGGATATGGGGTATTGAGCTGCGTAAAAGGTGGTGTGATCAGAAAAATTGTTGTCGGCTTCATTGGCGATACATCATTGAGACTGCAAAAGTATTATATTTTAAAGAAATAAATACGGATTACGCCCTACAACTGTATCTTTTCGATGGCGTTCAGTTTATCCACATACAGTATTGTCTCATCACTATCACGGTCGGCTTCAAACATCGGTAAAAAACGGGCGTCATAAATTACTTCGCGTAAAGTATACGAAGTGCGTTTTACGACGGTAGTACTAAACATATCGTCAAAAACTTTCACAAAAATCAGAATTTCGCCTTTCTGATTTTTATAATCCGCTTCGGTAAAGGTATATAATGGACTATTTTCGGTAATGGGATGTACCAACGTCCAGCTTAATGTTAGCATATTAATTTTGTCCAATTCGAGATCAAGTGAAAAAAACTTATTGACTTTTTTACCGTCTTCTTCCAGACTTAATCCAATTGTTGCCTTAGCTTCGGCTTCCATCAGGTTGGTATTCTTATAGGGTGTCATTCGCAGCATTAACGCTTTTCCTTCTTTATAAGGCGCAATGACCGCATTATCCGAAAAACGGATCAAAGCTTTGGGCTTACTGAACCTTCCGTAAAATAAACCGGTAGCAATAGCGAAGCTCAACAATCCGAATAAGGCTTCGACTGAAGCGACAAAACTGGTCATAAAACCGGTCGGACTAATATGTCCGTAACCTACAGTAGTAAAGGTCTGCGCACTAAAAAAGAACGCCTGCCCAAACTGATCAACATCTGTATTGGCATTAATTCCTTGTAAATGTTGTACACCAAGTAAAAAATAAATACAGGCAAAAATAAAATTTACGATCAGATAAAAGGCGAAAATGATAAACATAAATTTCCAGCGTGGTACATCGATCATCGCATGGTACCAACTGATACGCTCTGTTATACCGATTCCCACTTTCCGGACATTGGCATTTCCATCTTTGTTTACAAATCGTGCCCCATAAATGGAAGCATTACTCCCAAAACCGGTATTTTCATCTGCTTTAGCTCTGGAACTGATGCGCTTTAGGAATGCCATAGTAATTTTTAAGTAAAGCTAATAAAAAATCAGTTTGAAAGCTACTTCAATAAAAAAGCCCCACTGTAGCAGTGAGGCTTTGGATAAATATAATATTATTATTTACTCAGATACATTTTTCGTCTGGAGTACAATTCGTAGAACTGATCGTCTTTTAAATCGTCAATAAAC
The DNA here is from genome assembly GCF_039778605.1 of Flavobacterium sp. WV_118_3. NCBI lineage: Bacteria > Pseudomonadati > Bacteroidota > Flavobacteriia > Flavobacteriales > Flavobacteriaceae > Flavobacterium > Flavobacterium sp. WV_118_3. Next base: position 2,339,699 of record NZ_CP156060.1, read on the forward strand.
AGGATACTTTCCCCTGTCGATTTCATTTCGGGACCTAATGCCTTGTTTACATTTTTAAACTTGCTAAATGAGAATACCGGTTGTTTGATCGCGTATCCTTTTAAATGCGGATTAAAATCAAAATCGGTTACTTTATTCACACCTAACATTACTTTAGTCGCATAGTTTACATACGGTTCGCCATAAGCTTTTGCAATAAACGGTACCGTACGTGAAGCTCTTGGATTGGCTTCAATGATGTAAACCGTATCGTCTTTAATCGCAAACTGTATATTGATAAGTCCAACCGTTTTTAAAGCCAGTGCGATTTTCTTCGTATGGTCTTTAATCTGTTGCATTACAAATTCGCCCAGGTTAAACGGTGGCAAGGTCGCATTACTATCTCCGGAGTGGATTCCACACGGTTCGATATGCTCCATGATACCGATGATGTATACATTTTCACCGTCGCAAATCGCATCGGCTTCCGCCTCAATCGCCCCGTCCAGATAATGATCCAGCAATAGTTTATTATTCGGAATTTTACGTAGTAAGTCTACCACATGCTCTTCCAGTTCTTGTTTGTTGATCACAATTTTCATTCCCTGTCCACCCAATACATAAGAAGGACGTACTAATAACGGAAAGTCCAGTTGATCCGCCAATTTTGAAGCTTCCTCGGCACTTTCGGCTACTCCGAATTTCGGGAAAGGAATTTTTAATTCTTCCAGTAATTCCGAAAAACGTCCCCGGTCTTCCGCTAAATCCAAAGCATCAAAGCTGGTCCCGATGATCTTAACTCCGTATTTTGACAGTTTTTCAGCTAGTTTTAGGGCCGTTTGCCCTCCTAACTGCACGATCACCCCTTCCGGTTTTTCATGACGGATAATATCATAAATGTGTTCCCAGAAAACCGGTTCGAAATATAGTTTATCCGCTGTATCGAAATCGGTGGATACCGTTTCCGGGTTACAGTTGATCATAATTGTCTCATAACCGCATTCCGATGCTGCCAATACCCCGTGAACACACGAATAATCGAATTCGATACCTTGTCCGATACGGTTCGGCCCGGAACCTAAAACGATTACTTTTTTACGGTCGGATACCACGCTTTCGTTATCCACATAACGGGTTCCGTCGGCTTTTTCGATTTCCGCTTCAAAAGTGGAATAATAGTATGGTGTTTGCGCTTTAAATTCGGCGGCACAGGTATCTACCAGTTTGTAAACCCTTTTTACACCTAAGTCTTCACGCAATTTGTAAATCTGACTTTCCAGACATCCTAACATATGGGCAATTTGTCTGTCGGCAAATCCTTTTTGCTTCGCTTCCAGTAACAAATCCTTAGTTAAGGTGTCGATATTGTGTTTGGAAATTTCTTTTTCCAATGCATATAGTTCTTCGTATTGTTTTAAGAACCACATGTCGATTTTAGTGATTTCGTGGATACGACTCAACGGAATTCCCATAGCAATTGCATCGTAAATTACAAATACACGATCCCAACTCGCATAGGTCAGTTTGTCAATAATCTGATCGTAATTGGTATATCCTTTACCATCAGCTCCTAATCCGTTTCGTTTAATCTCCAACGATTGTGTTGCTTTGTGTAACGCTTCCTGGAACGAACGCCCAATTCCCATTACTTCCCCTACGGATTTCATCTGCAATCCGAGAGTTCTGTCGGCACCTTCAAATTTGTCGAAGTTCCAACGTGGTATTTTTACGATTACATAATCCAACGTCGGTTCAAATAAGGCCGAAGTCGATTTTGTAATCTGATTTTGCAATTCGTCTAAGCTATATCCCAAAGCCAGTTTAGTAGCAATTTTTGCGATTGGATATCCGGTTGCTTTCGAAGCCAATGCCGAAGAACGCGATACACGCGGATTGATTTCGATCGCTACGATATCTTCCTTTTCATCCGGAGAAACGGCAAACTGTACGTTACATCCGCCGGCAAAATTTCCGATGCTTCGCATCATCAAAATCGCCATATCCCGCATTCTCTGGAATGTTCTATCGGATAAAGTCATCGCTGGCGCCACTGTAATACTATCTCCGGTATGGATTCCCATCGGGTCCATATTTTCAATCGTACAGATGATCACTACGTTGTCGTTTTTATCGCGCAACAATTCCAATTCGTATTCTTTCCAGCCTAATAAAGCCTTATCAATCAGTACCTCATGGATTGGAGACGCCTCTAGTCCGCGGGTTAATAAATCGTCGAAATCTTCTTTTTTATGTACAAAAGCAGCCCCGGTTCCACCCAATGTAAAGGACGGACGGATTACTAACGGGAAACCGAATTCCTGTGCAATTTCTTTTCCTTTTAAGAAGGAATTTGCTGTTTTCGCCGGTGCTACCGGGATATCGATTTTCGCCAGCAATTGTTTAAACTGCTCGCGATCTTCGGTTACATTAATGGCATTTACATCAACACCGATCAATCGTACGTTAAAATCCTGCCAGATTCCTTTTTCGTCTGCTTCCAGACATAGATTTAAGGCAGTTTGTCCTCCCATAGTTGGCAAAACCGCATCAATTTGCGGGTGCGCTTTTAGGATTTCGATAATGGATTTTGTAGTTAAAGGTTTTAAATAAATATGATCGGCCATGGATGGATCCGTCATAATGGTTGCCGGATTGGAGTTGATCAGAATGACTTCAATTCCTTCTTCGCGCAGCGATCGTGCCGATTGCGATCCGGAGTAGTCGAACTCACAGGCCTGTCCGATTACGATAGGCCCTGAACCAATAATTAAAACCGATTTTATTGAATTGTCTTTAGGCATTGTGTTGTGTTGTATGTAGTTATTTATTTTTAACGAAAAGATATAAAAAAAGGCGTTACCTTAAATAAGTAACACCTTTATTTATGATTTTAAAAATCATTATTTTTTATGTCTTGGCTCTGATGAAACCGTTAACTTATGTCTTCCTTTAGCTCTTCTGCGTGCTAATACTTTTCTTCCGTTAGCAGAAGCCATTCTTTCCATGAAACCGTGCTTGTTTCTTCTTTTTCTTTTTGATGGTTGAAACGTTCTCTTACTCATTGCTTTTATCTTTAAATCGTGTTTTTAAATAGGATCAGCTTTGAAATTCTCTCGCTTCAAAACCGAGTGCAAATATACAAAGAGTTTTATTTCTGGCAAGCCCTTTTAAAAAAATATTTTTATTTCTGTTAACTGCTTTGCCCTTTAGTAGTTACCGCGAGCTGCTTTTGCTTCTAAACCGGCTTCGGAAAACTTAATTTCGCCCGCTCGTTTCATTTTATTACATTTGCAAACTTAAAACAAAAACAATTATGTTTCACAGAAATATTAAACTGATTATAGCCGCTTTAATCATTGCGCTTGGTATCTGGCAATTCACCGAAAGTAACATCGGAAACGGGATTTTCTTACTACTGCTTTCGTCTATTTTTATTTTATTGTATTTCAAAAACGAGTTTATTTTATTAGCGTTTTTAAAACTTCGTAAACAGGATTTTCCCGGTGCCCAAAAATGGCTTGCTTATATCAAAAACCCGGAAACGGCTTTGGTTCGCAAACAACAGGGATATTATAACTATTTAAACGGATTAATGGTTTCTCAAACCAATTTATCAGCGGCTGAAAAATATTTCAAAAAAGCCATTGAATTGGGTTTAAATATGGACCAGGATTTAGCTTTGGCAAAATTAAACCTTGCCGGTATCGCGATGACCCGCAGAAGAAAGCTGGAAGCAACCAATCTTTTAAACGAAGCCAAAAAACTCGACAAACAGAATATGTTGAAAGATCAGATCAAGATGATGAAAGATCAGATGAAGAAAATGTAATCCAAAAAAATAGAAAATACCATGAAAAAACGCCCAAAAAGGCGTTTTTTTTATGCTTTTTACGCAACCTTCCCATATTGACTGTATCTTTGTAATAGAATGTTTTCCCCCAACAAGTACCCCAAAAATGTATTTGCCTATGAGAGACTTCTACTTTACAATTATCATCCTGATCCTGCTATCTTCTACAGTTACTGCTCAAGATAACACTAGTTTTTTGTTTTCAAACACCCTACACCGGAACTTAAAAAATTACTCCAAAAAGTCGGATATAGCCTATCGAAACGACAATATAGATCGTGCTAATTTTTTATTTGATTCCCTGGTTCGGTACCAACTTATAGGTACCACTTTCGACGATTTTAACTTAAAGCGGTTTCATAAAGGCCGACAACGGATCAGCGCTTTTGAAAAACCTATTTTCCTGATCACTTATGCGTCCTGGTGTGTCCCTAACAAAGGAGAAATCCCGGCACTAAACAAACTGGCCCGACAATATGGAAACGATATCCAATTTATAGTATTATACTGGGATCGAAAATCGAATTTAAAAAAGTTGTCAAAAAAATTTGATCATCATATCGCGATTTGCTACGCTCACGAAACTTACAATAAAGATGCCTATCTGGTTTCTACCTTAAAACACAGTCTGGGATTTCCGATCTTATACTATTTGGATAAAAACCGAACCGTTGTTGCCATCAAGCGCAATACAGCCCTACACATTCCGAGAGCAACATACAGCAAAGCACTTGATGCCAACTATAAGGTATTTAAAGACAACCTCAGCTGCCTTTTAAACACTAACGATTCACCGATACTGGCCAAGAATTAACGCTTATAACCTTCTAACGGAATATCGATTGTATATTTTTTATTTGGCGTGATCACCAGTTTTTTATCGCGTAACCACGGGTTGTGAATTTTTAGAATCTTATAATTAACCCCCTGTTCTATTGCAAAACCAGCCAGATCGTCGATATTAGCCGTTACTTCTACTTTTCGCACCGGAATTTGCTGGTACAAAACGTCTTTAGGCAGATCATAGCCGTATTTCGCCTGATTCGTCATAATTTCTTTTAAAGCCAGAATTCGGAAAACATAACGCGCCGTTTCATCATTAAGCAACAAATCGTAATAATCACTTACTTTCTGACTGTCGATTTGCTTGTTTACACCGTTCATCCCGCCGTTATAAGAAGCCGCGGCCAAAGTCCAGTTTCCAAACTTTTCTTTCGCGGCCAACAAATATTTACAAGCTGCTTCGGTCGATTTTTCCAAATGATAGCGTTCGTCTACCGTTTCGGTTACTTCCATACCTTTTTCCTTCGCTGTTTCCGGCATAAACTGCCATACGCCTCTTGCTCCGGCCGAAGACACTGCATTTATTAATCCGCTTTCGATAACGGCCAGGTATTTAAAATCATCCGGAACACCATACTGTCGTAAAATGGGTTCAATTACAGGAAAAGCGCGATTGGCTCTTTTGATGATCAACGCTGTAGTCGCATGCAGATTTATATTGACCAACAGTTCCCGATCCATTCTTTCTTTCACATCCGAAAGCGTCATAGGCACTCTTTCACCTGCAAAATCGATATTCATCGGCAAATACACATGGTTTTTTACATCTACATCCGTTCCGGTTCCGGCGTTAGTCCAATAAACCAAAACACCACTTGTTAGTATCACAGCAGCTACTATAGCCATTCTTTTCACTTTATTCATCTTCCGTATTTTTGTTTGTATTTTCTCCTAAAATTATAGCCGGCAAATGACTATTCAGCCAGCGGTATTTATTTATAATCATCACATGAGTGCCGCCTTTTATAATGATGGCATCATGGATATATTTTATCGGAAACACCTCATCGGCATCCCCATGAATGTGGACAATTTTGTCATCGGCTACTTTACGATCCCAGGAGATTATTGTTTCCAACGCCCAATCCAGGTAGCGTTTGTCGCGCATCGATAAAAATTTTTCATATAATTTGATCCGACTTTTGGCTGTTTCACCGAAAGCATATTTAGCCAGCACTTCTATATTCGCAAACATACCCGTAGGGATCAACTTATAAGCTTTGGTTGTTTTGGCAAATTTCATTCGTTTCGGAAATTCCACGTTTGTTTTAACACTGGAAATAATAATGGTTTTCCGAACCGGAATAATCCGGGCAATTTCCTGAACCAATATGCCTCCAAAAGAAACACCGATCAAAACCGGGTTTTCATCCGTTATTTTTTCGGCCATTCTTTTCGCATACGTTTCCAAACTTTCTTTTGATTCCGGCAAAAACCATTCCAGCCAATGGACCTCAAATTGGTCTTCCGGTAGTTTTATATTTTCAAAAATGGTAGGATTGGCTGCCAGTCCCGGCATTAAATAAACGGGTATTTTGCTCATTATCTGCTGTTTTAACGCTTCAATAACGTAGAATCTTATGTTTTTTTCCGAAATTTGTATAAAAATAATCCATTCCGGGTGATTTTACAATCACATTCCGGGTTAAATTATAATCAATTATTTCTCCCCTATGAATACGCTATATCATGGAAATTAAAGACAACGAATTATTACGTCAATTCGAAAATCAAACTGAAAACGGGTTATTATCAGTCGAGTATTCCCTTCAGGAACGCAAGCTTTTTCTAACCAAACTGAACCATACCGAAAAGGAAGACCCTGAAACTATCGATGCTTTTTTAAAAGCCATCATGAACAACGCCGAAGAAAAACGATTACGCGTCGTACCGACGCATCCTAAAATCACTTCTTTTTTTAGAAAAAATCCCGTTTATAAGGAATTATTGCCACCGGGAATAAAAATATAATCCATAAAAAATGGCTGTCCTGATATAAGGCAGCCATTTTTTATATCATTACACCTGACTCGTTTTTGAAACCTGTCAGGTATTTTATTATACCGGAACGTTTATAAAGTCCATACGAACCGATCCGTCTTCGTCTATTTTAGTAAGCTGGATATCGTGTAAGGTATTCACCAACTCCGGATTCCACGGGGTTTTTACTTTTACATAGTTTTCGGTAAACCCATGGATATATCCTTCTTTATTTTCACCTTCAAACAGCACCGTTCTATTCGTTCCCAACTGACTTTCGTAAAAAGCGCGTCGTTTTTTAACCGAAAGTCCGCGTAACATCTTACTTCGTTTACTACGCACATTCATTGGTACTACACCTTCCATATCAGCTGCTTCGGTATTATCTCTTTCGGAATACGTAAACACATGCAGGTACGAAATATCCAATTCATTTAAAAAATTATAGGTTTCCAGGAACAATTCGTCTGTTTCGCCCGGGAATCCCACAATTACATCCACTCCAATACAAGCATGCGGCATTACTTCGCGGATTTTAGCCACTCTGTCGGCATATAATTCGCGTAAATAACGGCGTTTCATTTTTTTCAGAATCGTATTACTACCAGATTGTAACGGAATATGAAAATGCGGTACAAACGTACGACTTTGCGATACAAACTCAATTGTTTCGTTTTTTAGCAAATTCGGCTCAATCGATGAAATTCGCAAACGTTCAATTCCGTCTACTTTATCCAACGCCTGAACCAATTCAAAAAAAGTATGTTCGTGTTTTTTATTTCCGAATTCCCCTTTTCCGTAGTCACCAATATTAACACCGGTTAACACGATTTCTTTGATCCCTTGTTGCGAAATTTCCTTCGCATTTTTCATCACATTTTCCATCGTATCGCTACGGGAAATTCCTCTTGCCAACGGAATCGTACAATAGGTACATTTATAATCGCATCCGTCCTGTACTTTTAGGAAAGCACGGGTTCGGTCACCAATCGAATAACTTCCAACATAAAAATCGGCTTCTTCAATTTCGCAGGAGTGCACCTCGCCCATATCGTTTTTCGACAGGTCATTAATATAATCGGTAATTTTAAATTTTTCGGTAGCTCCCAAAACCAGATCCACACCATCCACTGCTGCCAGTTCTTCCGGTTTTAACTGTGCATAACATCCCACAGCCGCCACAAATGCCTTATCATTATGCTTTAGCGCCTTCTTTACAATCTGCTTGAACTGTTTGTCCGCATTTTCCGTTACCGAACAAGTGTTGATAACATATATGTCGGCTATTTCCTCAAAATCCACACGGTCGAAGCCTTCGTCCTGAAAACTACGCGCAATGGTTGATGTTTCTGAAAAATTCAGCTTACATCCCAGTGTATAAAAAGCAACTTTTTTTCTGTTTTCCATAATGATAAGCTACCTATAAAGTAGTAACTTTAGTTATATTTACATCTTTTTAAAAAAGAGTTTGCAAAGTTACATACAAAATTCGGTTTGGTAAAATCCATTGGGAGATTTATATTCCTAATTCACATTATATTAAGACTTTACAACAACCGGTTAAACAGAAACCTATTTTTCTCAATGCGATCAATAATCTTTTCCATATCAGCCTTTTGTCTTTTGTTTTTGATGGTTTCCTGTGGTAAAAACAGTACCGAAGACAAGGATCATCTGGTTTTCCGTTATAACGAAAGTGCTAATATCAGCTCTCTTGATCCGGCTTTTTCCAAGAGTCAGGCGATAATCTGGCCCTGCAATCTTATTTTTAACGGATTGGTACAATTGGACGACAGCCTGCATATTCAGCCGGATATTGCCAAAAACTGGACGATTTCGTCCGATGGAAAAACCTATACGTTTACCCTTCGCAAGGATGTCTATTTTCATAAAAGTGCACTTTTCGGAAAAGACAGTACCCGAACCGTTACCGCTACTGATTTCGAATACAGTTTAAAACGATTGCGCGATGAAAAAGTTGCCTCACCCGGTGGTTGGATTCTGCAAACCGTAGCCGATATCAAAGCTAAAAACGACAGCATCTTCGAAATCACCTTACAAAAACCATTTCCGGCCTTTTTAGGATTGTTGTCGATGAAATATGCGTCGGTGGTTCCAAAAGAAATCGTCGAAACGCCAGGTTATGATTTCCGGGCCAAGCCTGTAGGAACCGGTCCTTTTCAGTTCAAATTATGGGAGGAAAACGTCAAACTGGTGTTGCGTAAAAACCCGTTGTATTTTGAAAAAGACGAACAAGGTGTACAACTTCCCTACCTGGAAGCCGTTGCCGTTACCTTTTTACCGGACAAACAAAGCGGGTTTCTACAATTTGTACAAGGTAAGCTGGATTTTGTTTCCGGACTGGATCCTTCCTATAAAGACGAAATTCTGACTCAAAAAGGCGAATTACAGCCCAAATATCAAAACGATATTAATTTGATTACGGGTGCCTATCTGAATACCGAATACCTCGGATTCCGAATGGATGGTACCGATAAAACCATATTAGACAAGCGCATCCGCCAGGCGATGAATTATGGTTTCGACCGAAAAAAGATGATTCTTTACCTGCGTAACGGAATGGGAACACCGGCTACCAGTGGTATTATTCCGGCCGGATTACCGGGTTATGCCAATCTGAAAGGCTATGATTACGATCTGCAAAAAGCCCGGAAATTAATTGCCGATTATAAAAAAGCGACCGGCAATCCGAATCCGACCATCTATTTGTCGACCAACGCTACCTATATTGATATCACGGAATATTTACAACGGGAATGGCAAAAAATTGGTCTGAATGTTCAGGTCGATGTAACGCCTCCAGCGACGTTACGACAGGCCATTGCGACTGGAAAAGTTTCGTTTTTCCGCGCGAGCTGGATTGCCGATTATCCCGATGCCGAAAATTACCTTTCGTTGTTTTACAGTAAGAATTTTGCCCCTAACGGCCCGAATTATACGCATTTTAAAAGTCCTGCTTTCGACACTTTGTATGAAAAGGCATTTTTAGAAAACGATGTAACCAAACGAAATGAGCTGTACCGCGAAATGGATGCGCTTATCATCGATGAAGCGCCAATCATTCCTTTATTTTACGATAGAGTCGCGCGATTCACCCGTAAAAATGTAGTCAATCTGGGAATTAATCCGTTAAACCTGCTACAACTGAAAAAAGTAAAAAAGCTACCGGATCATTCCTAATTCTTTCCCAAATCGCGGATTAAATTGCGTCCATTTATGTAATCATTACCTTTGAAACGAATGAAAATCCTGATAATAGAAGACGAAAACGGACTTCGTGAAGTCATCCAACAATCGCTGGAAAAAGAAAAATTTATCGTAGAAACGGCTGCCAACTTTAACGACGGACTCGATAAACTGGGTTGTTATGAGTACGATTGCGTAGTCGTAGATATTATGCTACCGGATGGAAACGGACTCGATTTGATTTCGAAAATCAAAGCCTTACATAAAAAAGAGGCAATTATCATTATCTCGGCCAAAGACTCGGTCGACGATAAAGTCAAAGGCTTGGATATCGGTGCCGATGATTATTTGAGTAAGCCGTTCCATCTGGCCGAACTCCATGCCCGAATCAAATCAGCAATCCGGAGAAAAAGCCATAACGGCGATAACCAGATTCATTGGAACAACATTATCCTTTCGCCCGAACAGCGCACCGTTAGCGTAAACAATACCGAACTGACGCTCAACCGTAAGGAATTCGATTTGTTATACTATTTTATCACAAATCCAAACCGATTGATCAACAAAACTGCTTTGGCCGAATATGTCTGGGGCGATTATATTGATCAGGCGGATAATCTCGATTTTGTCTATTCTCAGATTAAAAATTTACGCAAAAAACTAAAAGATGCCGCAGCCGAAATCGACATTCAAGCGGTTTATGGCATTGGTTACCGAATGAGCTGATTATGAAACTCCAGGTTTATACATTACGCTACCTTCTTATCGCCTTATTGGGCGTTATCGCGCTATGGGCGAGTTTGTTTTATATGGTCATTCTGGAAGAAGTCTACGATAATATTGACGACGGACTAAAAAATTCCAAGTTACTGATCATCCGAAAAGCCCAACAAAGTCCGGAGTTACTCACCAATCACGAATCGGAAATCAACCAGTTTACGATAAAACCGGTTCCGATGGGACGCTATATTGCCCGAAATAATCGCGACGATGACGATGATGACGATCATCAGAATGTGATCTACAATGATCATAAATACATGGAATACGACGATGATTACGAACCGGTACGCGTCCTAAAAACGGTTTTTATGGCCTCGGACGGCAATCCGTATGAACTTACAATCACCGCTTCGATGGTGGAGGAAGATGAATTAATGGAAGATTTGATGACTGCCTTAATCGCGCTTTACATTATGTTGGTCGTGAGCATTGTGATCATCAATTATTTTATCCTAAAAAAAGTATGGCGTTCGTTTTATTCGTTACTGGATAAACTGCGTCATTTTAAACTCGGAACCGGAACGGCTTTTACAGCTCCGCCTTCCCCTATCGACGAGTTTAAAATCCTCGGAAAAGAATTGGAAGCCTTATTAAAACGGAATGAAGCTACCTATGCGAGTCAGAAACAGTTTATCGAAAATGCGTCGCACGAACTACAAACACCTTTGGCGATTAGTATCAACCGATTGGAGTTATTTGCCGAAAACAACACTTTAACGGAAGAACAAATGGATGCGGTCGGAAAAATAACCGATACGCTTTCCCGACTCGTAAAATTAAACAAGTCGCTTTTAATGCTTTCCAAAATTGAAAACAAGCAATTTCCGGACGAAACGGCTGTCGACTTTAACGAACTGACCACGCAGGTTTTATCCGATTTTGAAGATTTTGCCGCTTTTAAATCGGTTTCGCTACAGATTATTCAGAATGAACCATTGGTTTTTAACATGAACAAAGGACTCGCCCTGACTTTGTTAAGCAATTTGATCAAAAATGCGATTCTGCACAATCGTCCCGACGGTACGGTTACTATAGCTTTGTCTGAAAAACAACTGACAATACGAAATTCCGGTTCCGAAAAACCTTTGAATCCCGATTTTGTTTTTAACCGCTTTGCACGACATAGCACGAACGAAAACTCTACCGGACTCGGATTAGCGATCGTAAAATCGATTAGTTCCAATTATAATTTGTATATTGGATACGCTTTCGACGGGGAACATGTATTTAACATCACTTTCCCATAAAAAATAAGCGCTTTTTATTTTTTCCCAATTGTTTCCTAATTCAGGTTGTAATCTTGTATCAAATTTTAAAATCAATTCGACTATGAAAACAATATTGAATTTCCGATTAACCGCTATCGCGCTTTTTATGATCTTTTTAACCGGCTTTACCGCTCAGGCACAAAAAAGCAGTATTACTATGGCGCAATTACCAGCTAATGCACAGAATTTCCTGAAAAAACATTTTCCAAAACAAACGCCCAATTACATTCTAAAGGACGAAGAAACCTTTTCTCTGGACTATAAAGTACAGTTGGCCGACGGTACCGAAATTGAATTTGACCGTAAAGGAAACTGGGAAGAAGTGGATGGTAACCAAAATACCATTCCGAATAGCGTTGTTCCGGCACCCATTCTGACGTATGTTCAAACCCATTATAAAGGTGCCGCAATCGTAAAAATCGACAAAGGAGCCTGGGATTATGAAGTAGATCTAAACAATGGTCTGGAATTAAAATTCAATTCCAAAGGCGAATTTTTAAGAGTAGATGATTAATCAAAAATCATAAAAAAACCGAACTAAATGTTCGGTTTTTTATTTTATCCGAATTTTGGTTTTAAAAACAAAGCTTGTAAATTGTAGTTCCTCAATCAAAAAGTGAAAATTCATTCTCCCTATAAAAGGTGGAACTACTATCTCTCTCTGCATAAGCCCTAGTATTTCATTTGCCTTTTCGACTTTAATCATAATTATTAACACTAAACTATTTAAAAATGAAAAAGTTAGAAAGTTTAAAAAATGACACGTTTGAAAAATTCAAAGGTAATACAGTTAAAAATCCATTGCAAATTTTAGGAGGGCTTATCGAACCAGAAGCCACCTGCTATAGAAATGCCCGATACACTGGTACAGATAGCTATGATTCCGAAACCTGTCCCACCGCCGAACCTTTACATCCTAACACAGCTCCGATAGATGGTGGTGCAGATATTGACTTTAAATTGACATCATGGGATCCGAGAACAGATTGGTATTAAAATGGATGCGATGGTGCATTGGTTTACTGATATCATTTAATTGTTTTTCTCAAGGCAATTATTTTGAATATCACAAACTGATTAACAAAGCTGAAGAACAGTATTTTATAAAAAGTGATATTGACAGTACTTTTTATTTTTATAATAAAGTATTTACATCCTATAATTTTGTCTTTGTCAAAGATCTCGTAAATGCTGCACAAATAGCCTATTTCTGCAAGAAACCTTATCGGCAATACCTTGAACAAGGTTTTGAATATGGCCTTAAAATTGACCATATTCGTTACATTCCCCTTTTCAAAACAATCTATAAACAATTAAGTGCCGATACTAAACTAAAAAAAATATATTCTATTAAACGTCGGGATTATCTATCCCGTATCGATGTAAATTATTTGGATTATGTTTATACAGTAGGTTTTTGGGATCAAAGGGGACGATTTTTAGATCGAAAGGTATATGAAAAAAGAAAAAAATCAATTTTAATAACCTTAACCGATTCGATCGTTAAAAAAGGATTTCCAGGTGATCGATTAATTGGTATTGCCGATTCGACAATTTTCAGACAACTAGGAAGCAAAAAGCCCAATTTTTACGATAGGGTTAAACCTCATAAAGAATTATGGGATTATTTTTCCTGCAACGAACAGGAATTAACCGAAAAAATGATGGTTCTGGTTTTAATTAATAATTTTTCGTCTTATTATAAATTGAAAGAGTATTGGTTAACCGAAATAAAAAAAGGGAATATACATCCTCGGGATGTGGCATTGCTACATGACAACACCTATAGATCTTCTACGAATCCTGGTTTTTCAACACTTAAGGGTGTTTATCATACTAATCCGTTTGTTAGCTATGGTGAAAAATGGAAACGCAAGGATATTAATAAAATGAGACATGATTTATTTATGGTTGCTATGGAAGTAGATGAAAAAAAGAAAGAATACGAAAAAAAACACGGTTTTAAACTCTTTTGGGGTTTCTGGAATTGCCGATAATCTTATGAAAAAAGCTTCTATAATCATACAATCACAATCTTTTGACAGCAGTACCGACACGGTTTTAATGTGGCTATACTATTATGGGAACTTCAACAAAATTCATTTATTTTTTAATGATTATGCCATAGAAAATTTTTCATTACTTTTTTCCGATCAAAAAAAGAAGGCAGTAAAAATTAACAATATCCCGATAAATAAATGTTCTTTTTGGTATCGGAGAGGTGAATACAAAATAACATCTAATCACCGAAACAAATCGTTTCGAAAAAATCTGGAAAAGGTCGCTTTGGTTCCATTAATTTCATATTTAAATAGTTTTTTTCACTTCAACCTTATAAATCGATTTAATGACAATTTCATAAATAAGGTTACCGTTTTGGAACATTGTCTGGATTTAAACATAAAAATTCCAAACACTTTGATCACAACTAATAGTGATGAATTGAATGTATTTCTTTCCGAAAATAAAATGATAATTACAAAATCGATTCAGAATCCATTTTTTTCCTTGAATATAAACCAAAACTACAAAGCTTATTTTTCGACTCCGACTCAATTAGTAACACTAAAAGATATCCCTAAAAGTAGTTGTTCGTTTTCGCCTTCTTTTTTTCAAAAGTATATCCCTAAACAATTTGAAATTAGAAGTTTTTACCTGAACGGTATTTTCAAAAGCATGGTCATTTTTAGTCAACAAAACGAAAAAACAAAAATCGATTACAGAAATTACGACCATAAAAATCCAAATCGTTGTGTTCCTTATATATTACCTAAAAAATTAGAAAAAAAACTACATCAATTAATGTTGCGATTAAAATTGAATTGCGGCTCGTTTGACATTATCTACACTCCCGAAGGTGAGTATTATTTTCTGGAGATCAATCCTGTTGGTCAATTTCAATGGCTTAGTAGAAATTGCAACTATTCGATAGAAAAAACAATCGCTAAAACGATTTTAAAAAATGGAAAAAAAGATAAAAATTTATATTCAGCACTATATAAATGACAATCTAAAGGATTTGCCATTTATAGCGCGGTTTTGGGATATAGAGGTGATTCCTACGAAGTCTTCAAATCCGATAAATCCAATAACATACGGTCATTTTAAAACGGAAGGCGCATATGCGATCCCTTTTTACAAACCTATTTCTAAAATTGTAATCTTGTCAATCCTAAATGAAGAATAGAAATTACATCCATCTTTTTGCAAACTGTCTGATCACAAAAGGGATCTCTCGATCTGTGATCTGTGATTTACAACGCAGTAAGTATGTTCTAATTCCAAATAGTTTTGCCGATTTATTTTCAAAACAACGTTACTACAATCTAAAGGAAGCTCCAAGAATATTTGACCAAGAAAATCTAAGCATTTTTCATGAGTACGTAGCCGTATTAAAAGATCATAATTTCATTTTTTCCTGTTCTAAAAAAGAACTAAAAAGATTCCCACAATTACAGCTGAAATTTGAATATCCAGCCAAAATCACGAATGCCATTATCGATTTTGACAAAAACTCCAATACTACTATCAAAGATATTATTCAGTACTTCCTTATTCCATATAATTGCAGACACATTCAGATACGTTGTTTTGAAGATATGGATAGTATCTTTTTCGATACTCTAATAACAGAAATTAACCATTGTTTTATAAAATCAGTCGAATTTATTATAAAAGACTCTTTTGAACAAGACTATACCCAAATAATGAAATGGGTTGAGAATAATCGTAAAATCAAAAGTCTGGTCTTACATTCTTCCCAAGAAAACAAAGTAATCCAAAAGGAAAATTACGGTTTTGGCATTGTGGTGACAACCCGACAAAAAATAACTTCAGAAAGTCATTGTGGCATCATTCACCCTGATTATTTCAATATTACTATCGAAAGTTATACCGAATCTTTATGCTATAATTCCTGTCTGAATCGTAAAATAAGTATCGACAAATCCGGAAACATTAAAAACTGTCCCTCAATGAAACAAAGCTTTGGAAATATTAAATCCATAAAAACACTCGACTCAATTATCGAAAATCCTGATTTTAATAAATATTGGACTATCTCAAAAGATAAAATAGAAACCTGTATGTATTGCGAATTTCGTTATATATGTATTGATTGTAGAGCCTATTTGGTGGCTCCTGAAAATATCTATTCCAAACCACAAAAATGTGGTTATGATCCATTTACCAACAAATGGAAATGGGACTATGAATCCTTCATAAAATAAAAGAGCGGATTTTTATACTATTCCTAAAAATCCGCTTCTTTAATAGGTTTTCAAAAAAGATAATCAAACACCTAAATATTTAATTCGCTTATCCTTTTGGTGCCAACATATTTTCCGGATTTAGAATATCGTCCAGTTGTTCTTTGGACAATATATTGTGCTCCAAAACAAGGTTGTACACACTCTTACCGCTTTCCAAAGCTTCTTTGGCAATTTTGGTACTGTTTTTATATCCTATATACGGATTAAGAGCTGTTACGATACCGATACTGTGCAATACCATTTCACGACAATGTTCGACATTAGCCGTGATACCGTCAACACATTTTAGTCGTAACGTATCCATACCGTTTGCCAGTAATTCCATTGATTCCATAATCGCATACGTTAGCACCGGTTCCATTACGTTTAACTGTAATTGTCCGGCTTCGGCTGCCATCGTCACCGTAAGATCGTTCCCGATGACACGGTAGCACACCTGATTCATCACTTCCGGAATTACCGGATTTACTTTCCCCGGCATAATGGAAGATCCCGGTTGCATCGGTGGCAAATTAATTTCGTTTAAACCACAACGCGGACCGGACGAAAGCAGTCGCAAATCGTTACATATTTTAGATATCTTGATTGCCATTCGTTTTAAAGCAGACGAATAAATCACATAAGATCCCGTATCCGGAGTCGCTTCAATCAGGTTGGGTGCCGATACAAACGGATGTCCCGATACTTTTGCCAGATTTTCGGCACATAACTTCGCATAACCCGGAACGGCATTTAATCCGGTTCCGATGGCCGTAGCGCCCATATTGATTTCAAAAAATAAGGCCGAATTCTGATTGAGTCGTTCGATTTCTTCTTCCAGGTTGGCTGCAAACGCTTCAAACTCCTGCCCTAATGTCATGGGTACCGCATCCTGTAATTGGGTACGTCCCATTTTTAATACCGATTTGAATTCCTCTCCTTTTTTTCGAAACGAGGCAATCAGTAATTTTAAATGCCCGATCAGTTTGATATTCGAATTGATCGCCGCCAGTTTGATCGAAGTTGGATAGGCATCGTTAGTCGATTGCGACAGGTTAACATGATCATTAGGCGAACAATATTGGTATTCCCCTTTCTGATAGCCCATAATTTCCAGCGCCCTGTTGGCCAATACTTCATTGATATTCATATTGGTCGATGTTCCCGCGCCTCCCTGTATCATATCGATCGGAAATTCTTTGTCGAATTTTCCTTCGATTACTTCTTTAGCCGCCGCAACAATCGCATTTTTTAGTTTTTCGTCCAATAATCCTAATGTAAAATTGGTTTCGGCAGCCGCCCATTTTACATAGGCCAGTCCTTTAATAAACTCAGGATACTGATACAAGCGTACTCCGGAAATATGGAAATTGTCAATTGCACGTTGGGTTTGAATCCCATAATAGGCCGTTTCAGGAACATTCAAATCCCCTAACAGGTCGTTTTCAACTCTATACATTGTAAGATTATTTTTGGGTTACTGTACTTTAAAGATAAGGCTTATTTTAAAGTTTTACCATACTGTTGCGTTAAATTTGCAACAACAACCAACAAAAAACCACAACCGTTTCACACGATTGTGGTTTTCCGATTTATTTTAAAAAATGGTTTAGCGCCATTTTGCCGTTTCTTCAAATACATGCTCCAGTATCGCTTTATCCTGTTCTGTAAAGCTCACATGACGTCGGGACATTACGTTTTCGGCTGTAGCAAATGCTTTTTCCGGAATGTACTCCGTAAATCCATCGGCGCCGCCCCACGAAAAACTCGGTATAAAGTTTTTCGGAAATCCGCCGCCGTAAATATTTGCACATACGCCTACTACCGTACCGGTATTAAACATGGTATTGATTCCGCATTTACTATGATCGCCCATCATCAAACCACAAAACTGCAAACCGGTTTTTTCCATTGCTTCGGTTTCATAGCTCCATAATTTTACTTCTTCATAGTTGTTTTTCAGGTTAGAATTATTACTATCCGCTCCCATATTACACCATTCGCCCAAAACGGAGTTCCCTAAAAAGCCATCATGTCCTTTATTCGAATAGGCAAATAATACGGAATTGCTTATTTCGCCACCTACTCTACAATGCGGACCAACGGTTGTCGCGCCATATATTTTGGTAGCCAGTTTTACCACCGCTTCTTCACATAATGCAAATGGCCCGCGGATTACGGTTCCTTCCATAATCTCCGCATTTTTCCCGATATAGATCGGGCCGGTAGCCGCATTTAAGGTAACAAACTCCAGTTTGGCTCCTTCTTCGATAAAAATATTTTCCGGTGCGATTACATTCACACTCTTCGGAATCGGTTGCGACGTACGCCCTTCGGTAAGCAATTCGAAATCTTCGCGTAAAGCGCTGTCATTTTTTTTGAAAATGTCCCACGTATGTTCAATTTTGATACAATCGTCCGTATAGTCTATAATCTCATAGGTATCAAAATCCACTTCTTCCTGCGAATCCTGTGTATAGAACGCGATCACATCCTCGTGATGAAAAATTGCCTGATTGGGTTCCAGATTCGCAATCATCTCCGTCAGTATTTCATTCGGAAGAAACGAAGCGTTAATCATAATATTTTCCTGCATTTCGACCATTGGGAATTTTTCCATCAGGTATTCCTCGGTGATAGTTGTGGTTGTATACCCTAGGTATTTTTCCCATTTTTCGCGGATGGTTAATATTCCGATCCGGATGTCCGCTACAGGTCGGGTAAACGTAAACGGTAGCAGTGCCTGTCGGACTGCTCCGTCAAAAAGGATGTAGTTCATCTGTTAGTGCCGTATGATTCGTTACCAAAGTTACAAAGTTTTCCGTCAGATATAAAAATAAAAAAAGCCTCCCGAAAGGGAAGCTTCTTATAAATTTTGAACACTTATTACTTACTAAATTTAGCGTATTTGTTTTTGAATTTATCAATACGTCCAGCCGTATCGATAAGTTTTGATTTACCTGTGTAGAATGGGTGAGATGTTCTTGAAATCTCCATTTTAAACACTGGATATTCAACACCATCAACTTCAATTGTTTCTTTCGTATCTACAGTAGATTTAGTGATGAATACGTCTTCGTTTGACATATCTTTAAATGCTACCAATCTGTAATTTTCCGGGTGAATTCCTTTTTTCATGATGTAAATCTTTTTTATTTGTGGCTGCAACCCGTTTTGAAGCTTTTGTCTTTCAAAAGGTATAAACGGTCTACAACTTTTTGTTTATAATCTTTTTATTTAAGGCTGCAAATTTACAATTAATTTTGAAATATCAAATCTTTCCCTCTATTTTTTTGAATCCTTACAGTTTATATTTTTTAACGCTCCTATAAAGGTAATTCTTATATTTGTAAATTAATTAACCAAAAACTAAATTTTTATGAATGCTACAATCAAAAAAAACGGGATTAATTTTGGTATCATAATGGGTGTATTTTCCATTTTAGTCACTACTTTAATTTATGCCATTGACGTATCGCTATTTGTTAATCCCTGGATCGGAATTGCAAGCATTATCATTTATATCGTTTTAGGAGTTGTACTGCTTTCCAAAACCAAAAAAGCACTGGGCGGTATCACGTTTAAGGAAGCTTTTACCGTTTACTTTATTGCTGCGGCTATCGGTGCTGTTTTAGGGGTGGTTTTCAACATCATTTTGTTTAATTTTATCGATCCGTCAGTAAAAGAAACCATCAGCCAAATGTCTATCGAATATACCGTCGATATGCTTAAAAAATTCAACACACCTACTGCTGCTATCAAAGAGACGGTTGAAAAAATGAAAGAGACTGATAATTACAGTATCGCTAATCAATTAAAAGGATTGGTTTTCAGTTTTGTTTTCAGTGCTATTTTCGGTGCTATCCTGGCGTTGATTTTCAAAAACAAAACCAATACATTAGAATAAAAATTTAAATGAATTTATCCATAATAATTCCTTTATTAAACGAGAGCGAATCGCTCCCGGAACTGCATTCCTGGATTGTCCGTGTCATGACAGCCAACCATTTCTCCTACGAAGTGATTTTTATTGACGACGGCAGTACCGATAATTCCTGGAAGCTGATCGAAACACTATCGGCTCAGGATCCCAATGTAAAAGGAATCCGCTTTTTAAGGAATTACGGAAAATCGCAGGCGCTTCATGCCGGTTTTGCAAAAGCCCAGGGTGATGTCATCATCACTATGGATGCCGATTTACAGGACAGTCCTGACGAGATTCCGGAGTTATATCATATGATTACCGATCAACAGTACGACCTGGTGTCGGGTTGGAAAAAAAAGCGTTACGATTCGGTCGTAGCCAAAAATTTACCTTCAAAATTGTTTAACTGGGCCGCTCGTAAAACATCGGGTGTCCAGTTAAATGATTTTAACTGCGGACTAAAGGCGTATAAAAATATCGTAATCAAAAATATTGAGGTTTCCGGTGAAATGCACCGTTATATCCCGGTACTGGCCAAAAACGCCGGCTTTGCCAAAATTGGCGAAAAGGTGGTCATTCATCAGGCCCGAAAATATGGCGCAACCAAATTCGGAATGGAGCGCTTTATCAACGGTTTTCTCGATCTGATTACCATCTGGTTTTTATCCCGGTTCGGAAAAAGACCCATGCACCTCTTTGGCGCCCTGGGCGTACTGATGTTTAGCATCGGTTTTCTGTCAGCCGGATATATCGGTTTCAGTAAACTGTTCCGACTCTACCACCACCAGCACACTATTTTAGTGACCAGCAATCCGTGGTTTTATATTGCTCTAACTACCATGATCATTGGAACACAACTATTTTTAGCCGGCTTTTTAGGCGAAATTATTCTTCGTACCAAAAACAACGAAGAACGCTATAAAATTGCCGAAAAGGTTAATATTTAGTTTATAACAACGTAAAAAAATGTAACATGCACATCGAACAGCAGCTACTCGATAAAGTCAATATCTGGCTTAACAGTCCGGTATTTGATTCGGAAACTCAGGAAAAAATCAAGGAAATGATGACGTCTTCTCCAAAAGAACTGGAGGATAGTTTTTATAAAAACCTGGAATTTGGTACCGGAGGAATGCGCGGCATCATGGGTGTTGGCACCAATAGAATCAACAAATATACTTTAGGAAAAAATACACAGGGAATTTCAGATTATTTAAAAAAATCATTCCCGGGCGAAGCACTTAAAGTTGCGATTGCTTACGATTGCCGTCACAATAGCGACACACTGGCTAAAGTGGTTGCCGATGTATTTTCTGCCAATGGCATTAAGGTGTTTTTATTTTCGGATATGCGTCCAACACCAGAGTTATCGTTTACCGTAAAACATCTGGAGTGTCACGCCGGAATTGTATTAACGGCTTCACACAATCCGCCGGAATACAACGGTTATAAAGTGTACTGGCAGGATGGTGGCCAATTGGTTCCGCCGCAAGACCATGAAATCATACAAACCATCGAAGCCTTACAATACGATCAAATCCGATTTGAAGCGAATAACGACCTGATCGAATATATCGATACCGCTGTTGACAAAGCCTTTATTAATTCGGCTATCGAAAACGGAAGTTTTAACACTCCTGCCTCGGCAAAAGAAAACCTAAAAATCGTTTTTACATCGCTACACGGAACGTCCATCAAACTGGTTCCGGATGTGTTGGAAAAAGCCGGTTATACTAATGTAGCCATCGTTAAAGAACAAGCCGAACCAAACGGCGATTTCCCAACGGTAAAATCGCCCAACCCGGAAGAACCGGAAGCCTTAACCATGGCATTGACACTGGCTGAAAAAACCGGAGCCGATATCGTAATCGGAACTGATCCGGACAGCGATCGACTTGGTGTGGCCGTTCGCAATACCGAAGGACAGTTGCTATTGTTAAACGGTAACCAGACCATGGTACTCATGACACATTTCTTATTGGAACAATGGAAAAAACAAGGTCGCATTACCGGAACTGAGTTTATCGGATCAACGATTGTATCGACTCCAATGATGCTGGAATTGGCCGATGTTTACGGAATCGAATGTAAAGTCGGATTAACCGGTTTTAAATGGATCGCTAAAATGATCAAAGATTTCCCGGAACAAAAATTTATCGGTGGTGGTGAAGAAAGTTTTGGCTTTATGGCCGGTGATGCCGTTCGCGATAAGGATGCTGTGACCGCTACCCTTCTGATTTGTGAAATCGCAGCTCAGGCGAAAGCCAACGGAAGTTCTTTATACCAAGAATTACTACAAATGTATGTGGATTTCGGTTTTTATAAAGAATCCCTGATCTCCATTACCAAAAAAGGAATCGACGGTGCGAACGAAATCAAAAAAATGATGGCAGATTTAAGAAACAATCCGCTGGACGAAATTAATGGTGAACGGGTGATTTTTATAGAGGATTATCAAAATTCGACTACTAAAAATAGGTTTACCGGAGAAACCGGAACACTGGATATTCCAAAATCGAATGTACTGATTTACTACCTGGAAGACGGTAGTAAAATATGCGCCCGCCCAAGTGGTACGGAGCCTAAAATCAAATTCTATTTTAGCGTGAATGCGCGAATAGAAAGTCTCGACGAAATTGCCGCTGCGGAAGAATTTCTGGACAATAAAATCGAGAACATTATTACCGGAATGAATTTATCATAAAATGACCTACTTTAAACAAATTTTTCGCTTTGCGATCCCTTATTTAAAATACGCTTACCTGAATATTGCGTTCAATATCCTCTATGCTTTATTCAGTACCATTTCGTTTATGGCACTGATCCCGATGTTGTCGGTCTTATTCGGAGAAACCAAAAAAATCACCGAAGCACCACAGTATACCGGTATCGAAAACATTAAACCTTTTGCAGAAGATTATTTTAATTATTTTGTGACAACTACTTCCGAAGCTAAAGGTATCGATTATACACTCGGCATATTAGTCGTGATCATTATTTCCATTTTCTTATTAAAGAATCTTTTTAACTACCTGGCCTTGTTTTTCGCTACCTTCCTCCGAAACGGAATGCTGCGCGATCTTCGGAATGCGATGTATAAAAAGGCTGTGGAATTACCGCTTTCGTTCTTTTCCGAAAAACGAAAAGGAGACACCATTTCCCGTATCACCTGGGACGTGGGAGAAGTGCAGAGCTCCTACCTTTCGATATTGGAGCTGATCATAAAAGAACCGCTAACGATTATCTTTACCATTGTGGGGATGCTAATCATTAGTGTAAAACTGACCATTTTCGTGTTTATTTTTATTCCGGTTTCGGGTTTTGTAATCTCGTTAATCGGTAAGCGATTAAAAAAACAGTCGACTGTAGCACAACAGGAACAGGGCATGTTTTTATCGATCGTTGAAGAAACCCTTGGTGGCTTAAAAGTGATCAAAGGGTTTACCTCGGAAGCTTATTTTAATAAAAAATTCAGTTCGTCGACCGATCGTTATTTTAGCCTTTCCAACAAAATCATGAACCGTCAGAACATGGCGTCTCCGGTAAGTGAATTTATGGGAATTATGGTTATCGCCATCTTATTATGGTTTGGCGGTCATATGGTATTGGTTGAAAAAACCTTATTGGGCGCGCAGTTTATCGCCTATATGGGATTGGCCTACAATATTCTAACGCCAGCTAAAGCTATTTCTAAAGCATCTTACGATATTAAAAGAGGAAATGCAGCTGCCGAACGGGTTCTGGAAATTCTGGAAGAAGAAAATCCAATTACCAGTAAGCCAAATGCGATTCAGAAAAGCACTTTTGACGATTCGATTAAAATTGAGAATATCAATTTCCGTTATGAAGAGGATAATGTCCTGAAAAACTTTTCATTGGAAGTACCAAAAGGTAAAACCGTAGCTTTGGTAGGACAATCCGGTTCCGGAAAAAGTACTATCGCCAATTTGCTAACGCGTTTTTACGATGTTCAGGAAGGGGAAATCAAAATCGACAACATCAATATTAAGGATTACGATTTACATGCGTTACGCAGTCTAATGGGATTGGTAACACAGGATAGCATTTTGTTTAACGATACGATTAAAAACAATATCCTTTTAGGAAAACAGGACGCTACCGACGATGAGATCATTGCTGCCTTAAAAGTAGCCAATGCCTACGAGTTTGTAAAAGACCTGCCAAATGGTATTGATACCAATATTGGAGATAGCGGAAATAAACTATCCGGTGGTCAGAAGCAACGTTTGTCTATCGCGAGAGCCGTTTTGAAAAATCCACCGATTATGATCCTGGATGAAGCGACTTCGGCTCTGGATACCGAAAGTGAGCGTTTGGTACAACAGGCGTTGGAAAACATGATGCAAAACCGTACTTCGGTCGTTATTGCACACCGCCTTTCGACCATTCAAAAAGCCGATAAGATCGTAGTAATGCAAAAAGGTGAAATCGTAGAACAGGGAACACACGATGAATTGTTAGCCCTAAACGGAACGTATTCCAAACTGGTGATGATGCAATCGTTCGAATAAACAGCCTATGTACCGACAGAGTCCGAATATCACACTTCCTGAAAACCCGGATACCATTATCTGGAAGTATCTCGATTTGTCGAAGTTTCTGGATCTGTTGCTATATCAGAAAATGTTTATGTCGCGGTCGGATAAATTTGAAGATCAGTATGAAGGTACTTTTAGCGAACCTACTTTTGAAGAGATAAAAAAAATAGCAGAGAACAACCCGAAATTCCTGCAATATTATAAGTCACATCGCGAAAACGTCGTAATCAGCAGTTGGCATACCAACGAATACGAATCTTTCGCGATGTGGCAAATTTTCACCAAAAACAATGAAGGCCTGGCCATCCAGTCGACCATAGGCCGCTTAAAAGAGGCCCTGGCACCGGAAAAACATTTTGAACAATATATCGGCGAAGTCCACTATATCGACTATAAAAAGGAGTATATCCCCTTTGACGATGCGTTCTTTCCGTTTTTGTTTAAACGAAAAAGCTTTCAGTATGAAAAGGAAATCCGGATTATTTCGGATGTGACTTCCCAAAAACTTTCCATCAATGAAGGTTTAAAAATCAATGTTGATATTAATACGCTGATCGAAACCATTTATATCCATCCGAAATCGGAAAACTGGTATAAAAAACTGGTAACCGAACTCGTGGCCAAGCTCGGTTTTGATTTTAAGATTGAAAAATCTGATCTGGAAAGCGATATCCTGATTTAGTTCTTATTGATCATTCGCTCTAAATCGATATTTAAGGAAACATACGCCCCCAAAAAGCTTGATTTAGCATCTAACTCTTTAATTTGAAAAAATGGAGTAGCTCCGTAATCTAATTTTGCCTGTAAATCGAAATATTGTAACAATCGTTGTCCTAACCCCAACTGTAAGCCAATATCCATTTTTTCAAACAAATCCTTAACGTCTTCTCCTTTAGATTTTGCCGAAGTCATAAACGAAAAACGTGGCCCTAATGTCATATAAAATCCTTTTCGGTATTCGTCTCCGAAATCGTATTTAAATGCCGGAGAAACTTCAATATAATTGAATTCAAAATCAGTTTTTGGTAAAGGACTGATATTGGTAGTTGAAATATTTTTGCTCGTATAGGTAATTTCGGTTTTAACCCCAATATTATTGGTAAAACCATATTCAACATAGCCCCCTAAGTTAGCTTTAAAATTTTCTTTGGATTCCATTGAACTTCTTCCATTTCCGTTATTTGCCTCATAAAAATTCCCTCCTAATACCAAACCATAGGAAAGTTCCTGGCTTTGCGCAGTATTTATAAAAAATACGCCTGCCAGTGTAAGTAAAATTTGTTTCATGTAAAAATTAAAGTAATAAATATAAAAAAATGTAGTCGCGGATAGGATTAGATCGGCATATATTCTTCCGCCGTCCATTCCTTATCCATTAGGTTAACGTAGAAATAGTGTACTTTATCATTTTTATCAAAAGCACCGTTTTTATTGATGTCTTCAATGGTTCTGAAATACAATCGATTTTGAACTTCTACCACATTCCAATCCAACAACTCCTGTAAGTCATCTGATAATTTGGTGAAATGGGTTCCGTTAAAATTACTCAGGTATAAGGATTTGATATCATTCGAATCGATTTTCCCGTCGCGATTGGTATCTGAATCGACTAACGAATAGGCCAAAATCTGTTTTTTGGTTTTATCGGCTATGGTATTTAAATAAGTCGCTGTTTGAATCTGAATCGCTTTATCGGTAAGGCTGCGCATTGCCGTCGAATCAACATGCTGGAATTTTAAATTCTGAAAGTACCCGGTAATCTCAAAACGGTTGTAATTGGAAATCGCATAACTCACCGAATTGGTTTTACTCGAGCCATAACTGCTTCCCGGACCGTCGTACACCCGAATATCCCCGATAGCATGAATCAGGTATTTGGTTCCTTCCATATAGATCGGCAAATCGGCGATCTTAATTTGTGAAGAATCTCTTTTTACCGGATTGTTTACCGCATTTTTCGTGGCATCGTAAATTACCTTTGGCTTATTACTTTCCGGCTCTTTACATCCAATAAAAAGAAATGTCAGAAGTAAAGCGGTACAGGTTACAATCTTTTTCATCTTCGGGAATTAAATGGTATTTCAAATATATAACTTTTACACTGGAACTACAATCTTACATTCAATTTTAAATTGAACGTACGGGTTGTCATATAATTCGGAATTCCGTATTGGCTCTTCGTATAAACATCGCGTACCCAGGTATTGGTAATGGCATTCTGGTTGTTGAAAAGGTTAAAAATTTCAAATCCCAAAGCCACTTCCTGGAATGGTTTCAACCAATTTTTATCCGATTTGATTGCGGTATCCTTAAAAACATAGGAGAAACCGGCATCGGCTCTACGATAGTCTTTTAATCGCAACTGATAGTTATACGGATCGGCATAAGAAGGCGAACCACCGGGTAATCCGGTATTATACACTACATTCAGGTACATTTTCAGGTTCGGAATGTTCGGCATATAATCCTGAAACAACAATCCGAATTTTAAACGCTGATCGGTTGGTCGGGCGATATAACCACGGCCGTCCTGATTTTCTTCCGTTTTCAGATAGCCAAAACTAAACCAGGATTCCGTTCCGGGAACAAATTCCCCGTTTAAACGGAAATCAGCTCCATATACATAGGCCGTAGCATCATTATTGGCGCTATAACGAATGCGCACATTGTCAATCGTATAGGTATTTACATCCGACAGGTTTTTATAATAGGCCTCTGATATCAACTTAAACGGCCTTCCCCACATTTTAAAACTATAGTCATTCCCCAATACAATATGAACGGATTGTTGCGCTTTTACGTTAGGTTGTACCACACCATTGGCGTCACGTAACTCACGATAAAATGGCGGTTGATGATAGACTCCTCCCGACAAACGGAACAACATATCCATTGCCCAGGCCGGTTTTATAGCAAACTGCGCTCTCGGACTAATCACAAACTGACTGTCGCCGGTAGTAATATTATCGCCACTCACCTGCCATTGATGCGCCCGAACTCCGGCATTCACCCAATATTCGGCTGTTCCGATTTCCCCGCGGTAATTCCATTGGGCATAACCCGAAAAACGGTTGATTTGTACAAAATTGGTCGCCCGCACATTCTGATACGGTGCCAAAGGTCCGGTATACGGTGTATATGGTTGATCATGCGGAATATCTAAAATCGGTGCCGGTAATGAAAACCCAGCCGAGTCGATCGCTTCCCATTCTACAATACGGTCACGAATATCTTCTTTGGTAAACTTCACACCCCATTCCACCTGGTGTTCACTGGTTTTGGACGAATGAAATCCTTTTACTTCTCCGTTAAAAATAAGCGCATCCAGATTGTTACGGGCATGGCTTAATTGCGATCCAACCCCACGGGAATATACGACATCCCCAAAGGTTTCCGATCCGATATTACTATCCACTTCGCCCAAAGCATATTGCGCCTGGATATCGAAATGTTCCTGTTCCTGCGTATGATAAGCCGATCCGATAAACTTCAGTTTAAAATCGTCGCTTACCTGATATACGGATTTCAACGCCCCAAATAAAGTCAGATAGCGGTCTTTTTCTTGTCCGTTATAGAAAACTTGTAAAGCAATCGGATTATCAATCGTTCCGAAATTCGTCTGACGGGATATCGGTTGGTAGTTATAGCGGTTTTGTGAGATGTTCCCCAAAAAGCTCCATTGCCATTTGGTGGATGCATCAAAATTGATCAATGTTTGTACGTCAACAAATGTTGGCCGGAAGTTCGTTTCGGTTTCCTGACTTTTCACCAAAAGGCTGTTGTCGCGGTAACGTACTCCGGTAATACTGCTCCATTTCTGATTTTTGGAAACCCAGTCCACCGTAGCACTTCCGCCTAACAAACTGGCATCGAAAGCCGCCTGAAATTTGGTTGGACGACGGTAGGTGATATCCAGAACCGATGATAATTTATCGCCGTATTTCGCCTGGAATCCTCCGGCAGAAAAGTCGACATTCTGAACCATTTCCGTATTGGTAAAACTCAATCCTTCCTGCTGACCGGAACGAATCAAAAACGGGCGGTATACTTCAATTTCGTTGACATATACTAAATTCTCGTCATAATTTCCACCTCGAACAGCATATTGCGTACTTAGTTCATTGTTAGAATAAACCCCGGGAAGGGTTTTTAATATATTTTCCACTCCGGCATTGGCTCCGGGAATGGTTCGGATTATTTCCGGTGCAATGGTTGTAATTCCTTCTACTCTCTTTCGCCCTCCTTTCGAAACAACCACTTCACCCAATTGTTCCGCACGCTGGTTTAACACCACGTTTAGTTCATAATCTTCATTGGGTTTTAACGAAAGAACCGTTGCTACTTTTTTGTAGCTAACATGGGTAATCTCAATCGTTATCTTTTGATTGGCCGGTACCGTGATTTGAAAAAAACCGTTTTCATTCGATATAACGGAAGTCGTATTGGCTTTAACCGATGCTTTTGCTATTGGTTTGTTCGATTCGTCCAAAAGGATTCCTTTTACGCGAGCCGTTTGTGCATAGGAGCTCAAACCAATAAATACAATACAAATCGCAATAAAATCAATTATTCTTTTCAAGAGAGGTTGGTTTTAAGGTTTTAAAAAAGTGCGTTTCAAAGGTAGTGGAATTTCCTATATTATCGGACACAATAATTTTCAAATCATTCCTTCCGTCGTCATAAATCATATCGTTCAGATCGTGTACCAGTAATTTGGTTTTATAATCGTATTTCATTAAAATCCACTTGCCATTCAGGTAACCATTGTATTCTTTAATTCCGGATAAATCATCCTGAATATGTACGCTAATCGTATCCAATTTATCAATCGTGCTACCGGTGGCAAAATTCGGTTTGTAGATTCTCGGTCCGACACTATCCTGCATCAACATAAATTTCCCCAGGTCTTTGGTACGGATTGAAAACAAATCTCCTTTTTTGGTTGTCGTAAAATATTCGGGCTTACTACCATCCATCCGTCCGATAAAACTTCTTTTATAATCCAGATGCGGTATTCCTTTCACATCGAACGTGATCGTAATATTATTGTGTGCCGGAACGGTATCATCATGCAAATCCAGCACGTTGTTTTTCACATCAAAACGCAGGTAAAAATCTTCGTAGAAAGCATTTGCCGGTACGAATACCGAGATATTGTCTTTTGTAAAATTATGATCGTTGCTCGCTTTGATAAAATAGGGTGTGGTAACTTCTTTACGCGGGAATTTTACCGGCTGATCCGAATAAACTACCGGAATATTAATGATCGTTTTGTTATTGTGAAAATCGGACACTTCGATACGGTAGGAAAATGCATCTTTTTCTTTTACCGCAATTTGTCCGTTTTTGGTATTATCACTGATAATCGAAAACGGATAGCTCTTTTTATAAAACAGCTTTTGATAGCGGAGTTTTGTTTTTTTATAACGTTCGAAATCGATAAAATTATTGATATAACGCGATTCGTCAAACGAAAAAGCATCAAACTGATAGCCATAAAGTTTGGTACCATTTAAAAAGGTTTCTACTTTATAAATACCGTTTTTACTATAGTTATTATCGGACGTATCATAGGCATCCAAAGCAAAACCAACAGCACCTTTTGCCATGACTTTACTCCCTGTATAAGAACCGTCTTTTTGAAGCGATAAGTTTACCAATATCGGGTTTTGCGACTGGTTTACCACGGCGTCATCACTGATCGGATAAACGACGATTCCATTTACGGTCGGCGCTTTGGTATCGGTTGTCTCCTTATCCATACCAAACAGTAACGGATTGAGTGTTTTTTCCGTTTTGGTATCCCGATATTCAAAATGCAGATGCGGACCACCCGATCCACCGGTATTTCCGGATAATGCAATTAACTCGCTTTTGGTAACCGGCAATTCCGAAGCCAACGGAAACATTTCGATCTCAAATTTTTTCTGAGCATATTGCTTTTTACGCACATACTCCCCGATTTTACCGGAATATGCCTTTAAATGCCCGTATACCGTAGTCACTCCATTGGGATGTGTGATGTATAATGCATGTCCATAACCAAACGTAGAAACTTTTATCCGGGAAACATAGCCATCGGCTACGGCAAAAACCGGCAAACCCGTACGCTGTTGTGTTTTATAATCCAGTCCCGAATGAAAATGATTGCCCCGCAATTCTCCGAAAGTTCCGGACGATTGTAACGGAATGTCAAGTGGTGAACGGAAATAATCCTTTGGATATTGATTTTGCGAAAAACAACACAAAAAAGAGAAGCAGAAAAACAACAACAGTCTCATAAAACGAATTTAGGCTAATATAAAAAACAAATATAAAACAAACTAAAAATACTGCAAAAACTTAACTAACTATAAGACAAATTATTACCAAATACAGCCAAAGATTTTCCTTTTTTTTAGCAAAACTATTGGTATTTCTCATCAGGAATGCTAACTTTGTAAAATCATATAATGAAATCAGTCTGCAATGAATGGATTATCGGAAATCATTGATTCTCTTGAACATAAGTTTTCCAGGCTCCTCCTAAAAATGGATGGCCTTGAAAAACAGAATCAGGAATTGCGAAATGAATTATCGAGATCAACAGCAGCAATAAACCGTCAAAAAGAGGAAATTACCGCCCTACAGGCGCAGTATGAAAACCTGAAAATGGCGAATTCATTATTAGGCAGTGAAGATAACAAGAGAGAAACGAAACTCAAAATAAATTCATTAATACGCGAAATTGATTATTGTATAGCACAGCTATCGGAATAGAAGGCTTATGGATGACAAGCTCAAAATAAAGATATCTATCGCCGACAGGGTTTACCCGCTAACTGTGGATTACACACAGGAAGAAGGACTACGAAGTGCTTCCAAAAAGATTGATACAATGATTAAACAATTCGAGGAAAACTATGCCGTGCGCGACAAACAGGACGTTTTAGCCATGTGTGCTTTACAGTTTGCCTCACAATTAGAACAAAAACAAATTGACAAATCCACCGATTTTCAAGATGCTTTTGATCGCTTAAAAAAAATGGATGACCATCTGAATTCGATTCTATCAAAATAAACACGTTCTTTAAATAGATTAAGATACTGCCTACATTAGTACCTATTTGATAAACTCAACACTAACAAATTAAAATGAGCGAATCATCGTTTCTAAAGCAAGCTGTCCTGAACAGATCCTTGAACAACGAGTTAGCTCAAAACTTGTCTTTACGAGTTTATGCAATAACCCTAATGTAGGCTTTTTTTTATATATAACTTTCAAACACACCATGAGCACAACACTTATAATAATTATTTGCTGTATTGCAGGAACAGGAATCGGTTTTGGAATTGCTAAGTATTTAGAAAAAATCAATGCTTCCACATTGATTAAAAATGCAAAAAGTGAAGCAGCTTCCCTGATAAAAGACGCTAAAACAGAAGGTGAAGCGATCAAAAAAGATAAAATTCTTCAGGCGAAGGAAAAATTCATTGAATTAAAAGCAGAACACGAACAGGTAATTTTAGGTCGCGACAAAAAAATTGCCGAAGCTGAGAAAAGAACCCGCGACAAAGAATCACAGGTATCGAACGAGCTGGCTAAAGCCAAAAAAAGCAACGATGAACTGGAAAACAAAATTACCGATTACAACAACCGTATTGATGTTCTTGATAAAAAGCAAGCCGAAATCGAAAAGCTTCATAAAAGTCAGGTAGAACAACTGGAAGTCATTTCCGGTCTTTCTGCCGAGGAAGCTAAAAATCAATTGGTAGAAAGCCTGCGTGCAGATGCAAAATCGAGTGCAATGTCGCATATTCAGGAAACAATTGAAGAAGCGAAATTAACCGCACATCAGGAGGCGAGAAAAATCATCATCAACACGATTCAGCGTATTGGTACGGAAGAAGCTGTTGAAAACTGCGTTTCGGTATTCAATATTGAATCCGACGATGTTAAAGGTCGTATTATCGGACGTGAAGGTCGTAATATCCGCGCCCTGGAAGCCGCTACCGGAGTCGAAATCATCGTAGATGATACCCCTGAAGCGATTATCCTTTCCTGTTTTGACCCGGTTCGCCGTGAAATTGCCCGTCTTGCATTACACAAACTGGTAACCGACGGTCGTATTCACCCGGCACGTATCGAAGAAGTAGTCGCTAAAACGGCGAAACAAATTGACGACGAGATTATCGAAGTGGGTAAACGTACCGTTATCGATTTAGGTATCCACGGTTTACATCCGGAGCTTATCAAAATCGTTGGACGTATGAAATACCGTTCGTCTTACGGACAAAACCTGTTACAACACTCGAGAGAAGTTGCCAAACTTTGTGGTGTTATGGCTGCTGAATTAGGATTAAACGTAAAACTAGCCAAAAGAGCTGGTTTATTACACGATATCGGAAAAGTACCGGAAACCGAAAGCGAACTGCCACACGCTATCTTAGGGATGCAGTGGGCGGAGAAATACGGCGAAAAAGAAGAGGTTTGCAACGCTATTGGAGCACACCACGACGAGATTGAAATGAAATCGCTTATCGCACCGATTATTCAGGTTTGTGATGCTATTTCGGGAGCACGACCAGGTGCAAGACGTCAGGTATTGGATTCCTATATCCAACGTCTGAAAGATCTTGAAGAAATCGCTTACGGATTTAACGGTGTTAAAAACGCTTATGCGATCCAGGCCGGACGTGAGTTACGGGTAATCGTAGAAAGTGAAAAAGTGAGCGACGAAATGGCTTCTACGCTATCGTTCGATATTTCACAGAAAATTCAAACGGAAATGACGTATCCGGGTCAGGTAAAAATTACCGTAATCCGTGAAACCAGAGCGGTTAATATTGCCAAATAAATTCACCTGCATAAAAAGACAAAAGCATTTCCAATGGAAATGCTTTTTTTTTATGTAACCCTCTAATGATTCCGCGGATGATAGGTATTTAAAACTTTTGAAAGATGTTTGCGATCCAGATGCATATATACTTCGGTTGTCGTTATCGACTCGTGACCAAGCATCATCTGAATCGCCCGTAAGTCGGCACCGTTTTCCAGTAAATGCGTCGCAAAAGAATGCCGGAACGTATGCGGACTAATCGTTTTTTGCAGGTTAATTTTAACAGCCAGATCTTTGATAATCGTAAAAACCATCGCCCGTGTCAATCCGCTTCCCCTACGGTTTAAAAACAAGGTGTCTTCAAATCCTTTCTTAATCGCCTGATGATTCCGAACACTGTCTTTATACCGTACAATATAGTTTTGAGTCGCCGTACCAATCGGCACAAAACGTTGTTTATTTCCCTTTCCGGTTACTTTAATAAAACCTTCTTCAAAAAACAAATCCGACAGCTTTAACGTCACCAATTCCGAAACCCGAAGCCCACAACTATATAGCGTTTCCAACATCGCTCTATTCCGCTCACCTTCGTTTTTAGACAAATCAATCGCTCCGATAAGCATATCAATTTCTTCCGTCGATAAAGTATCCGGTAATTTTCGCCCCACTTTGGGTATTTCGATCAGCTCCAACGGTGTCGTTTCCCGATAACCTTCAAAAATCAAAAAATTGAAAAAACTTTTTAGTCCCGAAATGATCCGGGTTTGCGATCGCGCATTAACCACGCCCGAAATCGAATAAATAAAGCCCTGTAAAGCCTGTTCGTCAATTTTTAAGGGCGACACCTCCTGCTTAGTGTTTTCAAGGTGTAACACGAGTTTTTCGACATCGAAAGCATAATTGGCAATCGTATTTTCCGACAATCCTCTTTCGAGTTTCAGATACGATTTATATTCTTTTATATACGATTTCCAGCTAGTCATTCACAAGTAGTGTTTGCATCAAAAACAATCTGTAAGTAATTTTGGCATGATTTCTGGATAAAGTTAAAAAACTTAAAATTCAACACTATGAAATTTACAAAATTTTTATCAGCCAGCCTGTTATTTTTAGCCGCAATCACTACCGCTAATGCACAGGAAAAAGCAAGTTTTGGTATTAAAGGTGGGATGAACTTTTCCACTGTAACTCAAGGTAAATTCGAAGATGGCCCGGACAATCGTACCGGTTTCCATATTGGTGTAGTCGGTGAAGTTCCAATCGTTTCCAACGTATTCTCCATTCAACCGGAGGTTTTATATTCCCAACAGGGCTTTGAGAGCAATTACAACCTACTTGGAACATCCTATACCACCAAACACAAAATCGATTACCTGAATATCCCGGTTTTAGCCAAATTGTACATCATCAAACAACTTAGTGTGGAAGCTGGTCCGCAATTCGGGTTTAAACTAAACGAAAGTCATGATACCAATGACAGCTCCATTGAAACCAATGAAGTCAACAAATTCGACACTGCTTTGGCAATAGGCGCATCCTTTAACTTTGATAACGGTTTATTTTTAACCGGTCGTTATACTTATAGCTTAAATGAGGTTGTAAAAGATACCGATGCCAAAAACAAAGTCTTCCAGGTTGGACTTGGATTTAAATTCTAATAAAACGCCTCTCGAATGAGAGGCGTTTCTTTTATGCAAGATCAATCTTTATTCGATTGTAAACTTGCTACTTTTCAATTCTCCGGATTGATTTCTATAGGTCATCATATAAACTCCTGTAGCAAATCGGGACACATCTACTGAAAGCATTTGCCCTTTTTCCTGATTTGAAGTTGATTCAAAAGTATATACCGTTTTTCCGTAAAAATCGACAATTGAAAGCAATTCGTTGTTATTCGCTTCAATATTCAATCGTTCTTTTACCGGAACCGGGTACAACAATGGTTTTACATCCATGTTATTTTCTTTAGCCATTTCCAGACCTAATGCCTCACCAGTCATTTTACCACTGGTCGACATTCTATTGTTTTTATAGGCTGTAGCCGCACATATTGTAGCCAATTCTGCCTGAGTAACCGGAATAACTTTGTTAGTTGGTACCACCGGATTAAACCCACCCTGAGCTGCATAAGCCTGTGCATCGGTAATATAATTCGATCCTGTCATATTATAACCTACCGGAGCTGGTTTTAATTCAACCGGATAAGTTACCACATACAATACGTTTTGCGCATTCGGGTTGTCTGTACGTTTTAAGTTTAAGATAAATTTAAGCTTAAATGTTTTGATTCGAGGTGCTAAAAAGTCGTCTTTAGGTGTGATTAAGTTAGGATTTAAAAATGTTGATGTATTCGATTTAAAATGACTAGTTTCTAAAAATGTAAGACTATTTGCCTGCGGGTCATTTTGCTTATAACTAAACGGTCTGCTACTTGCTATATCCCAAGGACAAATTAGACTGGAAGAATTATAACAGGAAAACCTTTGTGACGGAAAAGGTGCAAACTGATTGTAGCTCAATCTTCTTTTCTCACCTACTTTTTGAGTTATATCATATAAATATGTAAATGCATAATCATTTTTATAATTTTTAATACCTATAGAACCATAACTATTCTGAAAAAGAGCTATCCCTTCATCAACTGACGGTCCTTTTGTAGTACCGGCAATGTCCACCCCATTACTCATATCCACATCCACATTGATTACCTTAGGACTCGGATAAGCT
Source organism: Flavobacterium sp. WV_118_3 (assembly GCF_039778605.1). Lineage (NCBI taxonomy): Bacteria > Pseudomonadati > Bacteroidota > Flavobacteriia > Flavobacteriales > Flavobacteriaceae > Flavobacterium > Flavobacterium sp. WV_118_3. Next base: position 2,375,889 of record NZ_CP156060.1, read on the forward strand.
CTCGCATATAACACCGAAGGTTTTACATATTCCGTAATCAACATTACTTCCGCATCCTGCAAAACCAATCCACTTGCCGGATTGATAGCATATTTAAGCGCATCTCCTGACAATTTATAATTTCTTTTCAGAAAGTTGTATTTACTTTTAATCTCCCAATACTCCGTCGGTGCATTAAAAACACCATTAATCACTTCTCTGTTAATAAACTCTTTGGCTTCCGTAGTTTCGGTATAATACATCACCGGAGCATTGATCAACGAAAAAACACCCATCGTTTCGTTATATAACGGTTGCCCTCCGGTAGTTCCTGTCAATAAATTCTGTTTTTGTGATCCCGGAAGTCCGATCGTCTGGTTATGCATCGGATCCTGTGTCGAAATTGTCCCCTGTATTTTCACATCCAGGTTTACACTTAACGGTGCCAACTTCATTGGTCCGTTTCCACTGGAACCACCGCCAAATAATCCGCTCAAAAACTTAACGCCTTCACTCACATACGGAATTGCTTTTAATCCTGCTTTTAGGAACTGACTTCCCTTCATTGCATCACCTATCGATTTGATCGCATTAATGGTTACCCCGTTATCAGATAGATTTTTGTATATTTTTTCATAGTTTTCTACAAAACCATCGACACCTTTATGCACCTTCATCATCTTATTATTGATGTTGTTTGCCGTTTTCCAGAAATTCCCATCTGATGAAGCAGATCCTTGTCCGTTTGAAATTGTAGTAATCGTTCCGGTTATTTTCCCTGTTAATTCAACCGACGAATTGCTGATCAGTTCTGAATACAACAACAATCGCGATGAATCGGTAAAACTACAGGTACACGGATCGTAATTCATTTTAAACTCGGCATACGCCCAGGAGTTGTTGTCATTGTAAAACTTTAGCGCCGTACTCATCGACGGGTTCTGTACGTGTGGTGTATCCAACGCTTTTTCAACATTAGCCATATCCAACACATTCGTCTGGAATCCGGGTGCGAATTTTAAAGTTAGCATCGCTCCGTTATAATTCACATTTCGACACCATTTTACCAGAATACGCATTATTCCGGTATACTTATTATACATCATAATGTAGGTATGTTCTGGACGAGCCAATAACGGGTTATTATTGTTATCATACCCCATATTATAGGCTACCATTTCCCAACCATTTTCCGGTTTCATATCTTTATCCAGAGAAAGCGGCAATAATTCAAGCTGATTCGACTCAAACGGATTTGGCGTATAGGAATTGGGATTACACTGTGAATTAATCGGATACACTGCATTGGTTGTGGTCCAATCAAAAAAATTCCGGTAATTCGTTTGTAGCGGATTTACCGGATTTGCCGGATTCGTAGAAATCCCATTTGGCGGGCAAAAACTTTGCGCTCCCACTGCGTTAGCAGCCAGCAAAGTGAAAAGTGTTACTTTTAGATTCATATTAATAATATTTTTATTATTAAAAATAAAAATTTATCAAAGAAAATCCTACTCAAAACATCGCAATTTGTATCATTTTTTTCAACATATTTATAAAACAAAAAACCTCCCAATGGGAGGTTTTCTTTTATAAAATCTAAATCAGATTAGAATTTGTATAAAACACCGAAAGTGATGCTTGAAAAATCAACATTCAAATCGAAAGTGTTTCTTGCTTCTGCTCCATCAACATCAAGTTTAGCAGAGTTGTAACCTAATTTACCTACAGTAGCTTCTAAAGCGAAGTTGTTAGATACGAAATAGCTAATACCTGGTCTGAAAGCGATGTCGAAAGTATTTTCTTTAACATCAGCAATTTTATCTTTACCAGTCCAGTACTCAGCTCCTAGTTCTCCGAATAAAGAGAATTTTGAAGATGGAGTAGTGTAATATCTACCGAATACACCTACTTTGAAAGTATTCTCATCAGCAGTTGTAGCGATAGCGTTCTCAGTTTTGATGCTTTCGTATCCTAATTTTGCACCAACTGCAATATTATTAGTTACGAAATATCCAACTTTAGGAGCTACTTCAAAACCTGTACTTTTATCATCTCCTTGTTTAGAAGATTTAATTCCTACAGAACCAGAAATGAATACATCTCCTTTAGAGAAACCTTCACCTTTAGCTTCTTCCTGAGCGTTCGCAAATCCGAAAGCGAATACTGCTGCTACTGTTAAAATAATCTTTTTCATGATTGTTTTGTTTATTAAAATTAACGAGGCAAATGTATAAAAAAAACTATTCGATGATCAAGACATATGTCCAAAAGAAAAATAATTTTAATACTATTTTTCATAAAAAAACGTTATATATTTGATCAACAATATCTTACAAGAATATTAAAAAAACCTTAAAATCTGTTTTTATGAAAAAAAATCTGTTTTTTTTAGTAGTATTCACCTTATTTTGTACTCCTTTTTATGCCCAAATGATCCAATTTGGGGTGAAAGCCGGAGTGAATTTCGCCAATTTTACCGGTGGCAATGTCGAAGGTTATGACTTTAAAACCATAACCAGCTATCATGCCGGGATTGTTTCGGAGATTAAATTACTAGAAAACCTTTCCATCCAACCGGAGCTTTTGTATTCTACTCAGGGTGCCAAACTGGAAGGATTAGGGGATCAGATTAAAAATGAATTGGGCTATATCTCTATTCCGGTACTGGCCAAGTTCTATCTGACTTCAAACAAACTTAGTCTGGAATTAGGTCCGCAGGCTTCCTTCCTCGTAAGCGAACGCAACAAAGTGAGTTCAAATGATTCCAAAACTTTTGATTTTGCCGTTGCCGGTGGTTTGAGTTACAAAATAACCAATAGTATTTTTATTCAGGGCCGCTATGCCCTCGGTCTTACCGAAGTCTCTAAAGATGCGGATGTCAAAAACTCGACCATCCAGTTTTCTCTAGGCTATATGTTTTAACATCACTTATATTATTTGATCAAGGGATTGTTCTTTCAGACAATCCCTTTTTTATTACACCTGACAGGTTTTTAAAACCTGTCAGGTGTTGTATTTTTAGTTATTTTTACAAAAAAAAGCATTCATGAGACTGATCATTATTAATGGCCCGAATTTAAACCTCTTAGGAAAACGCGAACCCGAAATATACGGTTCTCAAACTTTTGAGGATTATTTCAAGATTCTGCAAAACCGCTTTCCCGATATTCATCTGGAGTATTATCAGAGCAATATCGAAGGTGAACTGATTTCTAAAATCCAGGAGAAAGGGTTTGATTTTGACGGCATCATCCTAAATGCCGGCGCCTATACCCATACTTCCATTGGCATTGGCGATGCGATTAAAGCCGTGACGACTCCGGTGATCGAAGTGCATATTTCGAATACTTTTTCCAGAGAGTCTTTCCGCCACCAATCCTATATTTCACCCAACGCCAAAGGGGTTATTATCGGTTTCGGTTTGCAGAGCTATGATCTCGCATTGCAATCTTTTTTATAGCCCATGCAACCCTTTTGGATTTTAAAGCGTCATTAGTATAATGAAACGCCTTAATACCCAATTCCGATGAAAAAAACAATTACACTACTCACTCTTTTATGTACGTTCCTCTCCATGGCCCAGATCCGCGGAAAAGTGGTTACCAGTAGCGGTCAGCCGTTACCCTATGCCAGCGTACTGATTGAGAATACCTATAATGGTACCTCAACCAACGACAACGGTTTCTACGAAATCAGCGTAAAGGATCTGGGAACCTATACCCTTATTTACCAATGTCTGGGTTTTAAAACCAAAAAAATAACCATTAATGCCAACCGGCTACCGTATACAGTAGAGGATATTACGTTGGCCGATGAAAATTTTATTCTGAACGAGGTCGTTATCAACAATAAAGAAAATCCGGCCAATGCTATTATTCGCAGCGCCATTGCGAGTCGGAAAAAGAACATGGCCAAATCGGATAAGTTTGAAGCCGATTTTTATTCCCGTGGAATTTTCCGTGTCAAGGATATGCCGAAAAAAATATTAGGACAGGAAATTGGCGATATGAATGGCTCCATCGATTCAACCGGATCGGGCATCATCTATTTATCGGAAACCGTTTCAAAAATCGCGTTCGAAAAACCCAATAACCTTCGCGAGGAAATCATCGCCTCCAAAGTGAGTGGAAACGACAAAGGCTTTAGCTATAACACCGCTCGTGGTACGCATTACGATTTTTACGAGAATTATGTCAATTTCGGAATCAATATGGTATCGCCTATCGCGAATAATGCGTTTAATTATTATAGGTACACACTGGAAAGCACGTTTTTCGATAACTATAATCATTTGATCAATAAAATAAAGGTCATGCCAAAACGCGATAAAGAGCCTGTTTTTGAAGGGTATATTTATATCGTAGAAGACACCTGGGCCATTTATGCCGTAGATCTGGACATAAAAGGTTATCGTATGCAGGAACCGGTGATGGAAACGATGAAACTAACTCAGAATTTCACCTATAATACCGGAACCGGAATCTGGGCCAAAAATATTCAGACGATGGATTTTACAGCGGGGATTTTCGGGATTAAATTTACCGGAAAGTTTACGCATGTATTTAATAATTATGTTTTCCGCGATAGCTTTGAAAAGAAAACCTTCCGAAACGAAATCGTTACGATTCAGAAAGAAGCCAACAAAAAAGACAATACGTACTGGGATACGTTCCGCCCGGTTCCGTTAACCGACGAGGAAGTAACCGATTATCATAAAAAAGATAGTATCCAAACCTTGAGAACCTCTCGTGTTTATCTGGATTCCATTGATGCCAAAAAAAATAAATTCAGCCTGAGTGATATTCTTTTTGGCTATACCCATCGTAATTCGTTTAAAAAGCAAATTTTTAGCTACGATGGTATCATCGATCCGACTTCTGTTAATTTCAATACTGTACAGGGATGGAATCTGAATTCCGGTTTGTCATTCCGTACCTGGGATGATGAAAAAGGTAGTGCTACCACCATTAGCACTAAACTGAATTATGGTTTTGCCGAAAACCGTTTGCGCGTTGTGGGTAACATTTACCACCGTTTTAATGCGATTAATAATGCGTCGCTAAATATTACCGGAGGAAGCAGTATCCAGCAGTTTAACGCGGCACAACCGATTAGCAATATCCTGAATTCGGTGACAACCTTATTCTTTAAAAACAACTTTGCGAAGTTCTATAATAAGGAGTTTATCAGTATCCATTACGGACAAGAGGTTGTTAATGGTATTACCTTAAATGGTAAATTGGAGTATTCCGCCCGAAAACCGTTATTCAACAATACGGATTATGTTATTTTTAAACGCGACAAACCGTATACCTCAAACAATCCGTTACTTCCGGATGACAATACGATCGCAGCACTGGAAAAACACAATCTTGTAAAAGCAAGTATTGCCACCCGAATCCGATTTGGTCAGAAATACATCTCCAGACCCGATCGAAAAGTGAACATTCCGAACGAAAAATATCCGACACTATCGCTGGCTTATGAAAAAGCGTTTGCCGGAAGTTCCGACAATTACAATTACGACCTTGTTTCCGGAGCTATCGATTACAACACCCGATTGGGAAATAAAGGGGATTTGGGAATCCGTTTTAAAGCTGGTAAATTTTTTAATGCCGATAATATTTCATTTGTCGACTATAAACATTTTAACGGAAATCAGACGCATATCGGAACCAGCGACCGCTATCTGAATGTATTCAACCTGTTACCGTACTATTCCAACAGTACGAATGATGCGTATTTAGAAACGCATATCGAACACGATTTTAAAGGGTATATTATGAATAAAATCCCGTTGTTAAACAAATTACAATGGAATCTGGTAGTTGGATTTCATCAGATTAATGTACCGAATACCAAACCGTATCAGGAGTTTACTGCCGGTTTCGACAATATCGGATGGGGTAAATTCCGTATGTTCCGTGTGGATTATGTACGCTCCTATCAGAATGGTTTCCAAACCGATGGTGTTGTTTTTGGTCTGAAGATCCTTAATATAGTCGAATAACAATACTATTTAAAACCTGTCTGATTTATATCCGACAGGTTTTATTTTTTTATAAAGATATCATATGCAAAACGGATCAGTGTTCCGATAACAACAACCAAAAAGAAGATCCGGATAAAACCGTTTCCTTTGTTAAGTGCCAGTTTGGCGCCAACCCATCCGCCCAAAGCATTACTGGCCGCCATTGGCAAAGCGATCATCCAGATAATTTTTCCTTTTAATAAAAACAGACATATCGATCCGAAATTGGTTGCCAGATTGACCAGTTTGGCATTGGTTGAGGCTTGTAAAAAATCCATTCCCAACAGGGAAATAAAACCGACCACAAAAAAGCTTCCGGTTCCGGGGCCGATAAATCCGTCATAAAATCCAACAATGCAGCTAATGATCGCGGCACGTATTACGATTGTCCGAGGGCTGATTGCTGCCTGTTCCTTACGCTGACCAAAGTCTTTTTTAAGAAAGGTATAAATCGCCAATGCGATCAGAATCACCAATAACAACGGTTTCATAAAATCATTGCTCACCATTGTAAGTACCTGCGAGCCGGCAAAAGCCGATACAAAGGCCAAAACAGCCATTAAGAGCAATAACCGCCATTTAACCGTTACTCTTTTAATATATTGATACGCTGCCGATGATGTCCCGCAAAAGGCCGGTATTTTGAGCGAACCAATCACCGATGATACCGCATAATGTGGTAACAAGATCAAAGCCGCCGGAGTTTGTATCAATCCACCACCACCCACAATGGCATCTACAAAACCAGCCGCAAAGGCAGCTACACAAAGTAATACTATAGTAATCGTTTCCATATTCCAAAAGAAAAAGAGCCAAATCCTCATTTGGATTCAGCTCTTTTGTTATACTGCTTTAATTATATTATACGCGAACGATGTTGGCTCCGATGGCGCGTAATCTTTCGTCAATTTTTTCGTATCCGCGGTCGATTTGCTCGATATTCTGAATGATACTGCTTCCTTTGGCTGATAATGCCGCGATTAGTAATGAAATACCGGCACGGATATCCGGTGAGGACATTGTAGTTGCTTTTAACTGCGATTTAAAGTTATGTCCGATGATAGTCGCTCTGTGCGGATCACAAAGGATAATTTTAGCGCCCATATCGATCAGTTTATCGACAAAGAACAAACGGCTTTCGAACATCTTCTGGTGAATCAGTACTTCTCCTTTAGCCTGTGTTGCCACAACCAAAACAATACTTAGCAAATCGGGTGTGAATCCCGGCCAAGGTGCATCGGCAATCGTAAGGATCGATCCGTCGATATCGGTTTTGATTTCATAGCCGTCCACATGAGCCGGAATATAAATATCGTCTCCTTTTCGTTCTAAGGTGATTCCCAGTTTGCGGAACGTATTTGGAATAACACCCAGGTTATCCCAGCTTACGTCTTTAATGGTGATTTCACTTTGTGTCATCGCTGCCAAACCAATCCACGAACCGATTTCGATCATGTCCGGAAGAATTCGGTGTTCGCATCCGCCCAAACGTTCCACTCCTTCGATTTCCAACAGGTTGGAACCTACTCCGGTGATTTTAGCGCCCATCGCGTTTAACATTTTACACAATTGCTGTAAATACGGTTCACACGCAGCGTTATAAATGGTCGTTTTTCCTTCGGCCAAAACAGCTGCCATTACGATGTTGGCTGTTCCGGTTACAGAAGCTTCATCCAAAAGCATATAGGTACCTTTTAGTTTTTCGGCTTCTACTCCGTAGAAATAGTCTTCTTTATTATAGCGGAATTTTGCTCCTAAATTGATAAATCCTTCGAAGTGGGTATCCAAACGACGACGTCCGATTTTGTCTCCACCCGGTTTCGGGATGTATCCTTTTCCGAAACGCGCCAATAACGGCCCAACGATCATGATAGAACCGCGTAAGGCTCTTCCTTCGTCTTTAAAATCAATGGACTCCAGGTAATTCAGGTTCACTTCATCGGCCTGAAACGTATAGGCATTCGATCCGATTTTCTGGATTTTTACACCCAGATTCCCTAATAGGGTGATCAATTTATTAACATCAATGATATCGGGAATATTCGAAATAGTCACTTTTTCCGGCGTTAGCAATACTGCACACAATATTTGCAAAGCCTCATTCTTGGCTCCCTGAGGGGTAATTTCTCCTTTTAATTTGATTCCCCCTTCTATTTTAAATGTTCCCATGTTTCGAAAGAAAATTAAGCTTTTCGGTTATTGTTTTTGTTGTTATTATTGTTTTTCGGGTTCGAATAATTCTTTTTGTTATTGTTGTTATTATTATTCGGCTTACTTCCAAACTGTGTTTTATTGGATTGTTTTTTGTTTACCCGCATCAGATCGGTTGTGTTGGACAACTCCTCATCTGTTTTAAGCAGGTTGATCTGACCTCCGGACAATTCGTACAGGTGTTCGAAAATCACCTCGTCTTTTACGGTGTCTTTATTCCAGCTCAGGTACGATTTTTTCATATGGTTCGCAATAACCATGATCAGGGCGCTTTTTAATTCACCATCTTCCCATTTATTGGCAACGTCGATCATGTATTTGATATTGTTCCCATAAAAACGATATTTCGGGAAATTTTGCGGATAGGCCAGTTTTTCCGGTTTTTGATTCAATACTTCTTTATTCGGAATCGGATACGGTGAATCGGCTTCCAATTTAAAATCGGACATGATAAACAACTGATCCCAAAGCTTGTGCTGAAAATCGGGCACATCCCGTAAATGAGGATTTAAACTCCCCATTACCGAAATAATGTATTTGGCTGCTTTGTTGCGTTCGTCGCGATCTTCAATCGCCGTAGCCTGGTCGATCAGCTTTTGCAAATGACGTCCGTATTCCGGAATGATCAAATGGGGCCTTTCGGCATTGTATTCAAGAAAATGTATTGCCTCTTCTGGATTGTATCTCATAATTCCTTGTCTTTATAGCGAAATGATGCCTTCGATTGCTGTCAGTTCTAAATATTTATCGATTACACTTTGTGCACTCGGCATCGTTACGTTTATCGAAACACTGGTGTATTTCCCGGTTTTCGAATGATTGGTCTGGATTACTGCACCCATCCCGTCGAACGATTTTTCTATAGTGCTTACTTTTTCTGTATCGGTTGGCACAATAAACTTAAACAAATATTCGGAAGGCCATAGTGTCGAGTTGGTTAACTCTTCTTTAAGTCTGTGGTAAAATTCCTCGGTTTTTTTATCCATCTTCATAAAAATAAAAGCAAATATACGGTAGAGTTGTGAATAATCAAGGTCTGCTCCTATAATTTGAAGCCGACCGAAATCATAAATTTAGAAACTATTTCTGTTGTTTCCACAAAAAAATGTAAATTTGCGCCTTATTTTCAAAAAGTGGATAAGGAAATCATCGTTATAATTGGCGGACCTGGATCGGGGAAAACCACACTGATTAATGGACTTACGGATAAAGGATACACCTGTTATCCCGAGATCTCACGTGAGGTAACCCTGGAAGCCCGCAAGCAAGGAATCGAACAGCTTTTTCTTGAAAAACCACTTTTATTCAGCGAATTACTATTGGAAGGTCGAAAAAAACAATTTATCAACGCTACCAAAGAAGCAGCCGATATTGTTTTTTTGGATCGCGGCATTCCCGATGTTCTGGCTTATATGCATTATATCGGCGATTCGTATCCGGCTTTTTTCGATGCTGCCTGTCGCGAACACCTTTACACCCGAATCTTTATCCTTCCACCCTGGAAAGACATTTATATCAGTGACGACGCCCGTTACGAAAATTACGAACAAGCGGTTTTAATTCACGAGCATTTGGTAGAAACCTACGAAAAATACGGTTATAACCTGATTGAAGTGCCGCGCGATACTGTAGATAACAGAATTCTTTTTATCTTAGACAAACTTTCATAACAACAGATGGACCTTTACCAATCCGTTTAAAGGTTTTCCATACTATTTAATTTGATGTCCGAAGCTTTACAGATACTCCGGAAATACTGGAAATACGATCGTTTTCGGATCCCGCAGGACGCCATTATTCAGTCTGTTCTCGACGGGAAGGATACTTTTGCCCTATTGCCAACCGGTGGTGGAAAATCGATTTGTTTTCAGGTTCCTGCTATGGTATTGCCGGGAATATGTCTGGTAATTTCCCCTTTGGTAGCACTAATGAAAGATCAGGTGCAAAATCTGCAAAAAAGAGACATCAAAGCGATTGCCTTAACCGGCGGAATTCCAACCGATGAACTTATTGATTTATTGGATAATTGCCAGTTTGGAAATTACAAATTCCTGTATGTATCACCCGAACGCCTGCAATCGGAATGGGTTGTCGAACGCATTAAAAGTTTACCCATTAGCCTTATTGCCGTAGATGAAGCACATTGTATTTCGCAATGGGGACATGATTTCCGACCAGCCTATTTAAAGGTTTCCGATTTAAAAGATTTTTTTCCAAAAGTCCCTTTTATCGCACTTACCGCTTCGGCTACACCTAAAGTACAGGAGGATATTTGCAAAGAACTCCGATTGGATCAACCTGCGATTTTTAAAAGCTCGTTTACCCGTCCGAATATCGCTTATATGGTATTCGAAACAGAAGACAAATTATACCGGGTACAACAAATACTGACCAAAAATCAGGAGTCTTCCATTATATATGTCCGAAACCGGAAAGCCTGTCACGATATGGCTTCTCAGCTTAATAGCCTTGGATTTACAACCGCCTATTATCACGGAGGCTTACCCTCCAAAGACAAAGAACAACAAATGCAACGCTGGCTTAACAATACCGCTCAGGTTATGATTGCCACCAATGCTTTCGGAATGGGAATTGACAAACCCGACGTTAAGACAGTCATTCATACCCAATTACCGGACAATCTTGAAAATTATTATCAGGAAGCCGGTCGCGCCGGACGAAACGGCGCCAAAGCTTTTGCCGTATTATTGGTGGCTCCATCGGATATTGCCACTTCTAAAAGCCAGTTTATTGAAGTACTTCCCGATAAGGACTATCTGAAAACCGTTTACCGAAAACTAAATAATTATTTCCAGATTGCTTATGGTGAAGGCTATAACGAGACATTCGCTTTTAACCTCAATCGGTTTTGCGCGCAATACCAACTTCCGGTTTTAAAAACATTCAACGCTTTACAGTTTTTGGACCGACAGGGCGTTTTAAGTCTTTCGGCCAATTTCTCCGAAAAGATCAGCATTCAGTTTTTATTACCCAGCAAGGAAATCATCCGGTATATCAGTTTAAATAAGTCACATGAGGACATTATCGTGTCTATTTTACGGAATTATCCCGGTGTGTACGATATGGAAGTGGGTATCAACACCCATTTAATTGCCCGGAAAGCCAACACTTCCGAAGACAAGGTGCATTATGTTTTAAACATTTTACAGGAAAAAGCCATCATCAACTATAAAAGTCAGGCCAATGATAGTCAGCTTACCTTTAACGAAGTGCGCGAAGACGATCGGGTTATTAACCGACTTGCGAAATTCCTTGAAAAGCAAAACCAGCTAAAAATAACGCAGCTCGATTCGGTTATCGCGTATATATCCGACAAAAAACAGTGCAAAAGTCAGTTTCTACTCCATTATTTTGGAGAAACCGACATTCCGGAATGCGGTATTTGTTCGGTATGCATGAGCAAAAAACAGGAATATGCCAATCCGGCTGCACTGGCCGAAAAAATCACCATACTATTACAAAACGGCGCATTGACTTCAAGAGAAATCGAAAGCACGCTGGATATAAGTCCGGATGCGACTATCTTTGTACTCCAGCTTTTACTGGAACACAACCGCATCACCATTAACAAACAAAACCAATACATTCTAAAATAATGAAGGCATTACGTATCGTATTTATGGGAACTCCCGAATTTGCCGTTGGAATTCTCGACACCATATATCAAAACCATTATGACATTGCAGCCGTAATTACTGCTCCGGACAAACCGGCCGGAAGAGGACAAAAAATCAAATATTCGGCTGTAAAAGAATACGCCCTCGAAAAAGGATTGCCGGTTTTACAACCTACCAACTTAAAAGATCCGCAGTTTCTGGCAGAATTACAAAGCCTTAACGCCAACTTACAGGTTGTGGTTGCTTTTAGAATGCTACCGGAGGCCGTATGGAAAATGCCATCATTGGGTACTTTTAACCTTCACGCCTCCTTATTACCGGAATACCGTGGGGCAGCACCTATTAATTGGGCAGTGATCAACGGAGAAACCAAAACAGGTGTAACCACTTTCTTTATTGATGATAAAATCGATACCGGAGCGATGATTTTACGCGGTGAAACCGAAATCGGAGCCAACGAAACCGCCGGTGAGTTACACGATCGCCTGATGGTACTCGGGCAGGATACTGTTTTAAAGACGTTACAGCTTATCGAAAAAGGAGAAGCCACTACAACGATACAATCCGATAGCCCGGAAATCAAAACCGCTTATAAGCTTAACAAAGACAATTGCAAAATCGACTGGAATCAAAACGGGGCAACCGTTCACAATCTGGTTCGCGGTCTTAGTCCGTACCCAGCCGCCTGGTGTTATATTAAAGATAACGGACAGGAATGGAACGTCAAAATTTACGAAACAGCCTTCGAAACGGCAAATCATTCGCTGGCATCCGGAACCATTCAAACGACCAAAAAAGAAATTAAAGTTGCCGTATCAAACGGTTATATCAATTTGCTACAATTACAGTTCCCAGGCAAGAAAAGAATGAAAGCCTCCGAATTGCTAAACGGAATTATTCTTTCGGAAAGCGCCATCGCTTTCTAAGCCGCACAAACACTAATAGTTGCACAAAAAACGAAAAAAGCAACTAAGTTTATTAACAAACAGCTTTAGTTATCAACATTTTTATGCAAAAAGATCGAAAAGACTTGCGTAATTGGTAAATCCGCATAAATTTGTAAGACATTTAATTAATTTTAACCAAACAATTAATAACTAGAATTATGAACAAATCAGAATTAATCGATGCAATTGCTGCTGATGCAGGTATCACTAAAGCAGCCGCCAAATTAGCTTTGGAATCTTTTTTAAACAATGTTGAAGGAACTTTAGCTAAAGGTGGAAGAGTATCTTTAGTAGGTTTTGGTTCTTGGTCAGTTTCTAAGAGAGCTGCAAGAGAAGGAAGAAATCCTCAAACAGGAAAAACTATCAAAATTGCCGCTAAAAATGTTGTAAAATTTAAAGCGGGTGCTGAACTGGAAGGTTCTGTAAATAAATAAAATACATTTAAAAAAAAATAGAAAACCTCTCTTTGAGAGGTTTTTTTTATTCCTTCAACGTTTTTTTTTGGTACAATTGCCTTTTTTTTGTTAAATTTAATTTTAAACTATCGCTAAAATGATTTCAGTTAAGCCTCAAAAAGGAAACCTGCTCATTGCAGAACCTTCGATAATTGGAGATTTGTCTTTTAACAGATCCGTTATTCTATTGGCCGATCACAACAGCGAAGGATCGGTAGGATTTATCCTAAATAAACCCTTAGGCTATACGATCCATGACCTGATCCCCGAAATCAATGCCAATTTTAAAATTTACAACGGCGGACCAGTAGAACAGGATAACCTGTATTTTATTCACAATGTCCCGGAACTGATCACCAACAGTATCGAAATTTCCAATGGAATTTATTGGGGCGGCGACTTCGAATTAACCAAAGAACTGATTAACGAAGGAAAAATCAAGAAAAACAACATCCGTTTCTTTTTGGGATATACCGGATGGAACAGTCATCAGTTGGAAGATGAACTGGAAGACAACGCATGGATTGTTAGCGAAAATAGCTATAAAAACAAAATCATCGGCAAACCGACCGCTCATTTCTGGAAAGAAAAGATCATGGAACAGGGTGGCGATTACCTGATTTGGTCGAATGCTCCGGAAAATCCGGTATTAAACTAACCCAATCGGATCTGGGCGTTTAATTTTTTAAGCAGTTCCGTTGCCAAATCGGTTTTATACTCTTTTTTACGGTATTTTGTAACCGGCTGAATTCCTTTGATAACGTTTGTCAGGAAAATTTCGTCCGCTTTTTGTAGCTCGAACGGCGAAACGGATTCCTCTAGCACTTCAATACCTTCCATTTTACGGGCTAATGCCAGGATTTGCTTCCGCATGATTCCATTTAAACATCCGTCTGTTACCGGCGGTGTAATTAATTTTCCGTTTAACAACATAAAAAGATTGGACTGTAAAGCCTCCACTACATTTTTTTCGTCATTTAACAGCAAACAATTGTCATAACCGTTCTCATCGGCAAAGATACTTCCGGTAATCTGCACCATTTTATTGGTACTTTTTAGCGTAGACAACAATTGTTTGGTGACATAAAAATCTTTAAACAATTCCACTTCATAGGTATTGTTTGCAATAACGTACATTGGATTTTCCAACGGTTCGGCAGTAACCAGAAAGGCCGTTTCGTTTGTTTTGGGCAAATAAAACCCTCCGCTTTGTCTGAAAACTGTAAATCGTACACGGTAGGCCGCAGCAGCTTCTTTTGACTGCAATAGTGTTTTTACCTGCTCTTCGAAATATTCCATCGTAAAATTCATCGGAAGATCCATCCGTACAATTCGCGTAGAAGCCATCAATCGGAAATAATGATCTTCCAAAAACAAGATCTTACCATCCAATACTTTTAGCGTTTCAAAAATAGCATCTCCATATAGAAATCCTCTGTTCCCTTCGATGAGTACTTCGGAATTTTCAACTATCGCACCGTTATAATTAACCATAAAAAAAGCCCTGATTTTTATTTCAGGGCAAATATACTTTATATATCTTAAAAACTACGCGGAACCGATCACATGTTTCAGATCGGAAATCTGATTTTCCCATAACAGTTTGGCTTCGTGCAAATCGCCTTGTTCGGCAAAATCCACAACCATTAACGAAACATCTTTGGTAATTTCATCTTCCAGTATTCGCAATTCAAAATAGTATTCACTGTCTTTATCATTATCGTCCACCCAGCGAAACTTTACTTTTTCGCCTGACTTTTTAGAAGCCAATCGTGCTTTTTCTTCAGAATCGTCCCAAATAAATGTAAAAAATTCGCCTCTTGAATTCACATTGTCTGCAAACCACTCTGATAAACCGGAAGGTGTTGAAATATATTGATACAATAATTGAGGAGAAGACATTATCGGGAACTCCAATTCATATTTTATTTTACCTTCCATATATTAAAATTTTCCGGAAATATATAGAATAATACATACAAAAAAAAAGAAATTCAAAAAAAATATTTTTTTTCAAAATATGTTTGGAAGGTTCAAATTTAGTCTTATATTTGCACCCGCATTCAAGGATGTAACACAAACCAAAATGGCGAGGTAGCTCAGTTGGTTAGAGCGCAGGATTCATAACCCTGAGGTCACGGGTTCAACTCCCGTCTTCGCTACGAAAAGTATTAAGTCGTTAATACTGTTTTTATTGAGATTGCGGTCCGTTCGTCTAGGGGTTAGGACGCCAGGTTTTCATCCTGGTAACAGGGGTTCGATTCCCCTACGGACTACAAAAGTATGCGGTTTTAAAGAAATTTAAAACCGCTTTTTTTATGTCTAAAATCACCGCACTTTTACATGCTATTTGTAAAAATGAATACAAAAATGAATACGATTTGAAAAAAAGATATTCAAACCCTAAGATTTTTGACGGCGGCGGAAGCCTAAAAGTTCGCTGGTACGTGTATTATAGCTATAGACCGAAACCTAACGGGAATTTAGTGCGGCAAGCGCCAATTTATTTAAACATAAACAGCTGGGACAATTTTAGAGACAGAAAGAAAGCTGCCAAAACAGTACAAGAAGCTATGTCGGCATTACTGGAGGCAGATTTTAACCCTTATGACGCAAACATAGATGTAGAATCTAT
Organism: Flavobacterium sp. WV_118_3; assembly: GCF_039778605.1. NCBI lineage: Bacteria > Pseudomonadati > Bacteroidota > Flavobacteriia > Flavobacteriales > Flavobacteriaceae > Flavobacterium > Flavobacterium sp. WV_118_3. The sequence goes on from NZ_CP156060.1 coordinate 2,391,785, forward strand.
ATTGAAAAAACTTAACATTACCGCTTCAAAAACAACATTAGAGGAAGGCGCGAAAACATTTACTATTTCTGAAGCTATTAAGTATGCTTTAAAAATTTGGGAAAGCACTCTTAGTGAAAACACCTACCCTGATTACAAAGGGCGTATAAACCAATTTGAAAAGTGGCTAATCGAACATAATCATAACGAAGTTTGTATTTCAAAAATCAGAAAAAGAACTGTAGTCGACTACCTTAACGACGTCCTTTCCCGAACAAGCCCAAAAAATCGCAACAACCATCGAGCTGTTTTGTCTGCTTTTTTTGGACTATTGAAAGAGGATGAATATGCAGATTCTAATTTTGTAGCCGATATAAAGGTACTTTCGGCACCACCTAAAAAAAACAGGACCTATACCCCAACCCAAGAAAGAGAAATATTAAATTATTTGTTTCACAATGACAAAATTCTTGATCTATTCATAAAGTTTATCAGCTATAATTTTTTACGACCAGTTGAAGCCTCAAGACTACGTGTAATGGATATCGATGTGATCGGTAAAAAGATGCGCTTTAAGGCAAAGAACCAACCGGTAAAAACTAAGATTATTCCCGATATCCTGCTTAAGGAGTTGCCCGACTTAAAAAACCTAAATCCTTCAAACTATTTTTTCACCCCTGAAGGTTTTGGGTTAGACTGGGATACAGCGGAAACAAATCGTCGTAATTATTTCGGAAAACGATTTAAAAAAGTAAAGGAAAAATTTGATTTAGGAGAAGAATACGGCCTATACAGTTGGAGACACACATATATAACTAAGCTGTATTATGAATTTGTCCGCGAAAGCACTCCTTTTGAAGCAAAAAGCAAGCTAATGCTGATAACCGGTCACTCTACAATGCTGGCCCTTGAAAAGTACTTACGCGACATTGATGCTGTTTTACCTGATGACTATTCCACTGCGCTAATAAAAGCCAATGAGTGGCTTACTAAGAACCCTTTGCCTGAAGATACCTAAAATCACTTACTGCAAAGACGGTTTTAAGGCTTTAAAATTGCATACTCAATAAATCCCATTTAATAGATTTGCATTGCAGCTTTTCTAAAAAAAACAAGCCTCTTGACAGGTGAAAAAATACGTATTAATACGTAAATTATTTATAATTAAGTTTAATACATTTACCCGCAAATGGAGATTTTTAAATATGGAAAATTTTTTTAACAGAAGGTATTCTATTCGCTTAGTATGGCTTATAACTGTCGTTTTTATTTTTTTTGTAATCATTCTAGCTATAACCTTTAAATTTGTATTAGGATGGAGTTATAAAGATTCTTTTGATTATACCTCAAAAATATCTTTAACAATTTTGGCATTATGCACTCTTTTGTATCATCTCCACAATTTAGAAAATCAAATAAAAACACAACAAAAAAGTAATAAGCAAAATTTAGCGAAACATACTTATGATATATGCTCTGATTTTAGAAGACCAATGATGATGGATATCAACGAGGATGTAAGAAAGCTGCTAGTGAGTTTACAAACAAAAAACCTTTCCAAAGGAAGAATAAAAAAATTTGAAAAATTTTTAAATAAAGAAAAAAATATAAAATATAGAAAATCTCTGGTTCTTACTTTGAATTATTTTGAAAGCATTTCCGCAATGGTTTTAGCCGGAGATTTAGATAACGAAATAGTCCAAAGGCTTTTTGGAAGTCTTTTTGGCCGATACTATATTCTTTTACAAGACTATATATCATATCGACAAGAAGAAAGTCCTAAAAGCTGGGCTAATTACCAAAAGCTTGTTAAAAAATGGAAAGAAGAAACAAAGCATTAAAAAAAATTGTATTTTTGATAAAAATTAGCCTCTAACTCTTTAAAAAAAAAATCATGAAAACGAACGCATTCAAATTAGATTACGATGGGGTATAATTGGTTAGTCCAGTTATACAATTGTTAAATATAAAAAACCTCGGAATTCCGAGGTTTTATTTTTTAGTCACTTTAACAACACCACCACCTTTAACGTATCGATGTCCTTTTTTCAAAGTTCCATCCGCTCGGGTTCCGGCAGCTTTCGAAACCTTTACGGTTTTCGTGGACGATGCTGGTCCGTTTAATCCGGTTGATTTTTTCTTTTTCGCAGCTGCTTTTTTCTTTCCAGCGACACCTTTAACTGTTACTGTTTTCTTTTTTGGGGCTGTCTTTGCTTTTTTCTTCATGGTTGTTTTAATTTACGTTAAACGATAGTTTTCGATTTGGTTCCGGTTTTCTGATTAGTGAACCGGAAAAAATATTATAATGCAAACCATCAAGCGGCTTGTCCTGGTATCTGTTTTTGTCGGCATATATGTAGTTATCCCGGTAATCATCTTTCTTTTCCGTAAATAACACTATATCCGCATCAAATTGGCTTTTGGATCCACCTCGCATTTTCCCGTCTGTTGTTTGCTGAAAAATGACAATGAATAATTTGCCGTTGTATTTTTTACGCAGATCCTTATCAACTTCAAAACCTTTGCAAATTTCTTGAACCTTGGTAAACGAATCGATAATGATTACATCGTTCTCCCGGATAAGTTTGTCCAGATCGGACATTGTTTTGATTTCCGGAGCAACAATACTTTGCAAAGCCTGGTTATTAAGATACTGTGTCGCTTTGTCAAGGTATAATTTACTTTCCGGGTGTTCCTCAATAGAAGCATGGCCGATCTTGTAATTTTGCCCGAAAGCATTCATAAGTTGGAAACAATGACGGGTTTTCATTGACCCTTGTCCACCAGTAAGAGAAATCACAACACTTTCCTTTTCCTTTTTTTCAATTTCGCCTAAATATTCGGAGATATCGTGATCAGCTATATTGTAATACTCTACATTTTCCGGCTTATTAGCCAATCTGTATGCTAATGAATTAGGATTGCTATTTTGAACTTCCGGGCTATTTAAACCGGTTTTTTTTGGCTTTCTAACAGGTCTTTGCAATGGTTTTGCAACAGGCTTTTGTTTTGGTGCCGGCTTACGCTTAACCGTTGTGGGTTTTAGTTTTTTCTTTGCCGGATTTTCTTTGATTTGATTTGTGATTTTAATTACAAATCGATCAATACCCGGGTTATTTTTTAACAAAGTCGTTAGCCTGGTAACTACATCGGAGTTCTTTTCCTTTCGTCCGCGGCTGATTAATCCGGTTAAATACACCCGGGAAACCTCTTTACCATTTAAGGCGTTAAATTCTGTTGTCGCACTCATATCTTTTCGTTAATCCTGGGTTATTAAATATTCCTTACCTAAGACGTCTACTGTTGCGTTTACCTTTAACAACGAAACATTGAAATCAGTGATTTGTAGTAAAATATTCGGCAGCGCTGTTAGTGGTATTTCCACTGGAATATCATGTACAATTAGTGAATTATTTGCCGGTATTGAGATTGATGTTAAATACGGGTAGGCGGAAGCTACATATTTACCATTATAGTAAATATCCAACCGTTTCAAGGTTACAACATACCCATTTAACGATAGGTCCTCATTTGAGCCGTTCATAAAGGTTACGTCCAGTTTAAAAAACAAACGCTTCCAGTTTAAATCAATACCTTTTATTCCTGACGGAAAAATGTCCATTTTTGAAAAAACTTTCGTTAAGTTTTTGGCCTTATTCCATCCAACAAGCATAAGTCCGCCAAGAATAACGGCACCGGTAATCAATATTTTTTTTGCAGTTCCCATTAGATAAACATATTTGTTGGATTCAGTAAATTTCCTTTTGCGTCACGAACCTCCATATGCACATGATTTGTCATGCCTGGACTGTATTTTGACGCAATATTTTGCGCGACTCCGATAACACCACCTTGTTTTACTGTTGTGTTCTGAATAGCGGTTGGATTCAAGTAAAAAATCTTAACGCTATACTGTTCGTTTTCGATTAAGATACCTTTGTAAAAAATATCTCCGGGATAAGGAAACGGATATCGAATTACTTTGCCTGTTATTGGAGATAAAATTTTTGTTCCCGGACTTACTACAATGTCAATACCTTCATGTTTACGACCGCCTCGGGATGCACCAAAGGAACCACAACCGTAAGCGTCACAACCTCTTATTTTTTGATTTGGCACGATGGCCGCGAATGCTTTTTTTGCTGTCATAGTTAATAGTATTATTAATCCTGTTACTGTGATTCCCCAAAAAACAGGGACTAAGTAGTTGTTTTTTTTCTCATTATCCATACCATGATTATTGATTGTACAACACAAATAGGCAATAAAGCAACCCCTAAATCCGAAAAAAGTGAAGTCCAAAACGGCACCTTAACCGTTTCTGTTTTCTCTGTTTTCGTTTTCTCGCTGGATATTTTTTGGTAATTCTCAATTACAGTGTTTTGCAATTGAATCACTTTAACCAGATCATCGATCATACAGGTCGCCTCAATATTTTCGCCTTTTTTTTGGAGTATTACCCGTCCGCGATCTGTTTGCGTTTCCACCGGCTGGCCGTTGTCAATCTGTGCTGTTGGAACCGAAACTTTTAAAATTGCTCCAGGTATTACGATCGAAGAATCTTTTGGAACGATTGTTTTCTTATAAACCGTCGTATCAGTGATTTTTGATAAGTCGGTGATTTCCGTTTTCTTTCGTGTGGTTCCGCAACTGATCATTGCGAATAAAGCGGCAAAAACCAATATCCAAAAACACACCCCAATTATTAACCTACTTCTGACAGTGTTTGCATCGTTTTTCATAGTCCGCGATTTGTGATTTTAAAGTTTTAATTTCTTCCGATTGCTTATTGATTAAGGTTTGCATTTCTTCAAATTTTCGATCGGTTTGCTCTGTAAACTTATCGTAAACGGTCTGCATGTTTTCAAGCGCAATCGCTTCCGCTTTTTTTACTTCTGATTTACGCGATTTCCACGCGATGTAAATAGAAATAATAGTCGTACTACCAAGAATATAGTTTAGCAATAAGGTGATTTGTTCTATTGGCATTTTTGGTTTTGGTTTTGGTTGGTTTTATTCTCACTTATACTCATTGCCATCGGAATCAATCTCCGATATCAATAAATTGCATTCATCAATCAGGCGTTGTCGCTCTGTTAGAATTTCTTCAGGAATATCTATTCCCTCAATTAATTTCTTCTCAATATGTTTGGATAATAACTTGGTAATTAACTTGGTATATTTATCATCAATTTGTAAAATTTGAGAGGCTTTGTAAGCCTTAATCTCATCAGGTGTGCGGCCATCGATCCAATTACTGTCAGGATCACCAGGAACCTCGATTTTAGGTTTTATAATACCCACAGGTGTTACCGAAGTAGAATTTCCAACGATTTCATCTGAGGTAACTGACTCGACGTAAAAACCGGCTTCATTGTAAACATATCTCATCATAACTGTATTTCTTCAAGGTTAAGGATTAACGTGAACGAATAGAGATTCACGGCGAGATTTCCGGTATTAAATAAGACAGTTAAAAATGCACCTTCTCGAATTATGCTATCAGTAATATTGGTCGGACTAATGATCTTATGCGAAAATGCATTTGTAGCCGTTAGGGACAAGGTTTCCCGGACGTTGACAGTACGGTTAGTACCTTGTTCCGTCGGGTATAATGCGCTACCTTGCGGCAGGTTGGCTGTGTAAACCGCAAAATCTACCGCGGCCGTTGTTCCTGATTGAAATTTTACACGCGCCGATTTGATTTTACAGTTAAACGGCACGATATCATTGAACGTTCGCCAATCGAAAGATGTACCATTAACATTATTCGGATTGAAATTTGTATAGGTAAAAGCCGGGTTCTGAAAATGTGCTGAATCTCTAATGTGAGTCTGCCATAGCGTTTGTGCAGATAACACTGCGTTAGCCGTATAACGAAGTGTGTGCGTCCGAGGTGTCCAAATATTATCTATTTGGTTCTGTAAATCCTTAATCGATTCGTAAGTTAATGGAACCGATGGGTACAACTCCGGCTGTATGATATCCCAATCATACACTTTATTTACCTTATCTTCTTTGTTGTTATCGGAAGCAGCTTCCGGCACAATAACACCTATCATTCTTTTGCGGATTTGAAAATTTTATAAATGGAAAAAAGCGCTACCGATGCAAAAGCAATCGGAATGATTAAATCAATTTTTTTTTTGGAGCCGGAAGCTTAATATTTGCAAGGTTTAAACCCGATATCGCAAAAGCGTCCTCGTAATCTTGCGTAGTCACATAGCTCGCATAATTAGCTCCGATTTCAACCGATACAATAGCTTTAGCCAGCTTTAATAAAAAAGCTTTATTAAGCGTAGTAATCGCCTGATTCGCTCCAATTCCCATTGCACTAGAAACCGTTTGAATATAACCGGCCGTGTTGTTTTCATGGGGCGGCGAATATTTATTGATTATCAAAGAAATAGTTGTTAATCCACGGCTCATATCGGTAACCAACTGTTTTAACAGCGCACGAACACCGTATCTCAATTCGTAAAATTGTTCGAATGCTCCCGGGTTTTGCGATACCGGTATTTTTCCGTCCCATGCAATATTTGTTTTTACAATATTACCCGGGTTATTATTTCTCAATCCTAGAGGTAAGCCGGCTTGATTTAAGTATGATTTTGCCATAATTTTTATACTTCGACTTCTTTAGCTGGTTTAACTTCTTTTTTTTCGGGTTTTGAATCGCTTTTTGTTGCTACTAAAATCAATGCGGTAATTCCTAGTACAGTAGCGATACCAACTCCCCAATATGCAAGCTTGTAATCCTTTTTCACCTGAATTTGCGCGCCTGGGTCAGTTGGGTCGAGTTGAAGCCAAACCACTTGACCAACAATATCGCGCGCAGGTAATTCTTTTGGAAGCGTAAGCCCTGCAAAATCAAACACCAAAACACTATCAAAATCAGGAACATTAACGGAAAACGTTCCATCTAAATTGGTACGAACAGTTTGGCCAGTTGACTTAACCGTTACCGTTCCATCGTACACCGACTTTCCGTCGTCTTTCAAAAAAACTGTTCCGCTAATAATCATGCTATAATTGTGCTAAAGTGATTTGTGTTACTCCTTTTACCGCTTTTAATCGCGCTTCGGTTTTTGGTCCGAATATCCCGTCTACTGCAAGACCGCCTAAACGTTGTTGCTTCAGAAACTTCAATGCCGCGTACACCGGATTTCAATACTTTATTGTAATCTAATTGCGCTCCTGGGGAAACGGTATCGTTTGCATTTGATTGTGTTTTAGATTTACTGTATATCCAATACCCTAGCAAACACACTGCCGCCGTCCCTGTGAAAATGTAAAATCCTTTCATTGTCTTTTTTATAGTTTAGTCACATCTGTCGCCGCAACAAAAACAAACACATCTAAATACGGTCTACGAACCACATAGTAATTACCGGATGGCACTCTCGAAACAATTACACCTACTACATCTCCACGTGGTATGGTTCGGTAAACCGCTCCTGTATCTAAAAAAGCGCCATCTTCACGCACTTTAGCAGTAGTAAGGATTGCACCAGCAGATTTTGCAGCATAAACTGTCGTACCATTAGGATAAACATTGGTGTTATTACTTGGTGCTGCACTGTATTGATTTAAGGTTATTTGAGTAACCCCTTTAACCGTTTTCAACCTGTTTTCGGTGTTTGTCCCAAACGAACCATCAACCGTTAAACCACCTAGCAACCTTTGCAGTTCTTTAACTTCCGCGCCGGTACCGCCTTTTTTCAACACCTTATTTCGATCAATAACCGTTGGTGTTGGCGTGGTTGGCGTTGGACTTGTAGGAATTATAACCGGTTGATCGGTTGTAGGTGCGGACTGATTTTTTTTTGATCTAACATAATAATAACCCCCCAATACAACTACAGCAGCCACTCCAATTCCGATATAAATTTGCTTCTCACTCATTGTTACAGTTTATTAGGATATTTTTTCTTTAATCTAAAGTAATCTTCATACTCCAGTTCAGTTTCCAGCCAAACCTTAAGCGGTTTAAGTGGTAACGAGGAAAATGGATTAAAATTAATTTGGTTTCCGTAGGTAGTATTATATGATTTCAATCCAAATTTATCAGACACTTGTTGAAATTGAGCCTCTGTTTTTACAGATTCTAATGCTTTGAAAATCTGGTCACGCTCATTAGGATTTAAAAACGACGCATAGCCTGAACTTTTCATCGCATTGTATAGATCATCAGCAATTCGCGCCGGATTAAACGTCTGTGTCGGCAATGTCGGATTGGTTACAGTTCCGTTTCCAGTTGGATCGGAAGCTGCTGCGCCAGGACTAGCCGACTTTGTTTTTTGGTATATATAATAAGCACCGGTACCAATAACAATCACACCGATAGCGATTAAGCCATATTTTTTCTGTTTGTCTGTTAGTTGCATTGATGTTATTGTTTTATTGTTAATACCGGACTAGCTGTACCTACACCTCTGAAAAATCCACCCATAAGACCACGTAAATAGCTTAAATCCGTCTCGTTGAATTCGTCCAAAATCCACTCTGTGAGTGTCATTTCCTTTGAAAAAGGAATAACACCCTGCCTTTTACCGAATGCGTTATAAACCTTAATGAATGCATTGTAATTCAAACCGATGATTTGATCAGCAACAGCATCCAGGTTGTTACCGGGTCCAAGCATGGCCTGAAATAATGCATTTGCCCGTGTTTCAGCCTCAGAGTCACTAATATTGGCAGGCGGATAACTACTAACAAAAGCCTTTTTTTCAAATCGGTTGGTAACCGCGCGGTAGATCAAGTAAATCGTAAGAGAACTTAAACTTACAATCACCCCGGTTTTGATTAACCAAGGCAAAACATCAAGACTTTTATCGAACGCTTTTTCACGAGCGCCCGGACTTTGTGATTCGGGATTACCCAAGCCTAATTTTTGGGGCGCCTCCCCGGTTGAGCCGTATGCGACAACATTTTCAACGTCAACCGGTTCGTTAAGCCCTGTATTTTTTTTAAATTTCATACTAAGACATAAAAGTTACCGCTGTTTTTAGCGCGGCCCATCTGTCTTTTAATGCCTTTCGTGCTTTTGGATTTTCTGCAATCTGATAAAGCCTGTCCAGGTCATCTGCCGGCAATTGGGCGATTATTGTTAATTTCTTTTCTATAGCTTTTAGGTCAACTGGATTAGTTGCCTGTGTTTGTATCGTTACTGTCATTGGTTTGATATTTTTCGATTAACTGATTTAATTCATCATAGAAGCCTGGTAGCGTGTTTATCGCGTGGCAGATTCCTGTTATATACTGTAAAAAGTCCGGCGATTGCTTGGCTAGATAAGCCAGTTGCGGCGACTCGTTAAGAACAGCCTGTTGTGGATTGTATTCCGGAGCGTTTAAGCCGGATGGAGCCGCAGCGCCACCGCCGATAAACTTACCAACGATAGGGCCTAAAATTTCCCCAAGCCCCATAAGGAGTTCCTTATTACCGGTAGCTTTAGCGGTGTCGTACTCTTTTTTGAGGCGTTCTTCCTTTAGTTCTTGGTTTTCATTCTTTAACCGTTCATTTTCTTTTTTAAGGAATTCGTTTTCGGTTTCAAGGCGAGTTTTGTCGTTGGCTGCTACATGCAGTCCAACATACTCAGGAAAACCAAGTCCAAACGGACCGTTTAAAGCTGGCTGTACTGCTGGCATAGGCATCTGAATTACATTTTGTTGCAAAGGTTCAGGCGTTTGTTGCAAAGGCTTTGCAGCTGGTTGCAATTCCCTTTGATAGTCATTGCTGTCGCTGATTTTAAAAATAATCGGATGCTCTTTAAAAACGAACGTCGATCCGTTTTTACGCTTTGGATACACTGTGATTCGATTGATACCTTTTGAAATCAGGTATTTGAAAAAGCTTTCAACACTTCCAAAGTCTGAAATCATTTTTTGTCCTGTTAGATTGTTTCCCAACTCTTCATTAGTATTCGTATCAACCACCTTTACGGCGTAATACTGGTCTGTTTCGAGTTTGTGGATTATATCTAACATTTGCTGTTCTTTTTGTTGTCGCATTTTTAATTAACAGTTTATGATTGCTCGGTAATCGATGTACACCAAACCACCTTTATCACCATCGAATTCAATAGTAAAATCAAGGTCAGTCTGACTTCCGTCCCCATCTATTTTAAAACAGGCCGGATTTACCCCAACCATTGCCGGTAAGGTTCTTCCGAAAACATCAACATCAGAATCTCCGCAGTTGGAAATTGTAATACTGGTAACACCTTTAAGAACGAATCTTTCGTTTCGGGTTACCCGACGATAATTGTAGCCTGTTTTGTCCATAGATTAATAACACTCGTTTTGTTTGTAGATAAAAATTACCTGTCCAATAAAATCGGTTGTAAGGGCTTCCGCCAGTTTGATTTCAAGGGTATAGGTTTTTCCCATTGGGTTCATTGGGATTGGCTTCATCCCTTGCTCGTAAGGCGCATTTCTCGATCTGTAATTGTCAATGTGCTGCATTTTGCTCATTTCGATAGAAGCATCGTCCTTAATTGATGCTTGGATATAATTACTGTTTGTATCGTTGTGGTAAATTACAACCCCTAGCAAATTTCCAGCAGGTAATACCTGTTTGAAAGCATCGAAGGTTTGACCTGCCGGAACCTTAAATGATAGTACTTCTTCTTTAGTCATAGCTTAAGTTTTTTTTTGTTTTAAAAGCCCCGGTAACCAGGGCTTTTACATTAACCAATAATTCAATTAATACGAAAACAATACTAAGCTGTGAATACTTCGAAAATTCTGAATTCTAATCTCGTTAAAGCTGAAGTTACTGAACTCGGAACACCTTGTCCTTTAACAAAATTCAACGTCATTCTGTATTCTAATTCCGGTTCAATACACGGAGCGGTAGCAAGGACTCTGAAATCATCATCGTTACTAGATGAATTACCAGAGTTTTGAACATCCGTTAAAGGCATATCGTCGATTAAAACCCCTCTTTGAACAAGGCTTAAATCACAATTTTTAAGACGTGGGTGTAATTCATCTCTCCATTTAGCGTCTGCAAATTCTGTTGCTGTATTTTCGCCCAAAGCACGGAAACTATCAATGATGACATACTTTCCTTTGTTCAGCACATTACCGTCAAGATTTGTAATCCCTCTTTCTTTTTTAGTAGTTGAATCTACAAGTTCGTAAGAACCTCCTAACCCTTTCGCATCAAAATTTACGTAAACAGTTTTGTCTACAAATCTTGCTGTACGTACATCAATTCCTTTTGATTGAGCGATCGCAATCGCGCGGTTTAAAGCCGCCTGTCTATCTTGTCCCATTTGAGATATTTTTTAAATTTTTATTTAGTTGATATTTGATTTAAGATGCAATAGCCGTTTGCCATGCGTTTTCGTTCACTTGCAATAATGGATTACCACTGTTTCTTCCTAGCATAGCATCGCGGTAGGCGATTCTTTCACTCATTGTCATTCCTTCCATCGGGTCAATGATAGGCTGTGCAAGTGAAGGGTAGTAGCGATTTTCAACGGCTCCACCACTGTTGCAAGGACAACCAAGGCCTAAGCCAGCGCGTAAAGCCTTTCCTGCTGTATTATTCGGAAGCGCGTTTGCCTCTGATTTTAATAGGTCGGCAGCTAAGTCAAGACCGTTTACAATTGCATTTCCGAGCGCGGCTGATTTTATAGCTGTTGAAACAGTGTCAGTACCTTTGACAGCTGCAAAACCAGCAATACCAAACGCGACCATTACACCGCGAGTAATGTTTAATCTTTTTCTAGCATTTGCCAGGAAGGTTTCAGTGACCTGACCTCCATTTGGTGAGCCAATGGAATCCGCAAGCATACGACCAGCAAAAGCACCACCGACACCCGCTCCTCCCGCAACCAAAGCCATACCAGCATTTTGTTTTAGGTTTTTTACTAAACTCATTTTATATTCAGATTTAAAAGTTGTTTTTTTTTTATTTTTTGTTGCTCTTTTTGTTTTTTGGTTTTTCGTCCGTTACGATAACTTTATACAGTACGTATCCAGCTGCCACAAGTCCCAATCCTTTTAACAGAACATTGCTTTTTTTACCACCCGTTGCAACATTTGTTGGGTTTGTTGCAACGGGGTTTGAAGGATCAACCTTAATTGGTTCCGATGTTGCGACATCTTTAACAGGTGATTCGGGATTGAAATAAATTCCTGTATTTGGAATGTTCGGAACAATAAGTTCCGGACTTGATGTTGTGGTTTTTACACTCGTTGTTATTTGTGGTACAACAACGCTAACCACCGGTGAACCGGATGTAATTCCACCTGTATCAATTGAACTCATGAATACGTTTTTATTTGAAACCGAAATTGCAAATGGCAAGTCCGTCGTTAAAAACTCAACCTTTAACCTGATTTGCTTGGTTAACTCATCGACAAACTGTTTCCGGGCTGCGATTTGGTTTGTTGAATAACCAGCAACCGGAGCGGAAAAGTGTGCTTGAATCGCCCCCAGCTGCCTATACATATCGTTTATCGAATCGATTTTTTGTTGATTCGTGTACTGATCGTTATACCTTGCAAACTGTTCCAGTTTTGGTTTTAGTTGCGCCGTGAAATTGTTAATCCATTGATCTAATTGCTGTTCTTCGAGAGGTGTTAAATCAATATTGGCTACCGATGTTTTAAGACCTGTAAAACCCATAGCTTCTGCACCATCTGCGGCAAAATCTAATCCCATAGCTACTTGTCCGAAAAAATCTCTTAATATCGGGGTATCCCTTATAAAACTAGATGCTCTTCTAAACTGCCGAGCCAACCAACCTCCTTTACCAAAAAACTTACTTTGCTCCATTTTTCTTCATTTGTTTAGAAATCAAGATCGCTCCGCCGATTACGACTCCACCAATTGCAGTCCATCCAAGCAAACCAATACCTTTGTTATCGTCATTGTTTGGCGTGCCGGTTCCGGGTGTTTGCGCGCCACCTGCTGCCGGGTCTTGCGTGTAATTACCGCCCGGAGTTGAACTGTTGCCGGTTGGTGGCGCCGTTGTTCCAAAGGTTGCAGCAACGTTTTGCAACTGTTGCAAAAACGTTGGTGCCGGCGGCGGCGCTGTCCCGTTATTAATTGATGCTATCAAATCCGGAGTGATTTCAAATTTTGGAACAATTGAAATTCCGGGTTTTACCATGTAGGTATACACATCAACGGTATGACAACCATCAGGACCGATATCCGAAAAGAACATAGCGGCGTACTCATCCGGGTAAACGTCGTAGGCACATGCGGTTACTTTAGCGGTTCCTGATAAGGTTTTGATAAAGTACTTTTCGATATAGGCCGCCAGTAACGTGTTTACCTTGTTGTTAAAATCCGTGTGTACTTGCTGTGTAATGCGGATACTATCATCGGTACATACATTCCAATTGTTGCCCATGAAAATGTTTTGCAACTTATTCCAACAAGCGTGCGGCCATGCCATAGCATATGCAACCGCCTGGGACAACTTCGCCATGTCTTTTGTTGCAACGGCGATATTTACATCGTTGTAAATTTTCTCGTATTTCTTTACGATTCCGGGAACTTTTGCCTGAACGTCGCTTGCGTTGTAGGCTGAACCGCCCCAGCAAGACATTCCGGAGAATACATTTCCGAAATTGAAACTTTTAATATCTCCTAGAGAGATTCCGAGGCCTCCGGGACCCGGGCGTGCGACGCCATTTAAACCTGTGTGTGGAAAATCCATAAATAAATCTTTAGGTTCTGTGAATAATGGTTCTTTATTTTCTATTGTTGTCGCATCAAGTGTATAATACCCACTTGTTAATTTGCCTGTTTTTTGATCCACAGGAACAATCAGGTATACATGTGTGTAATCATTAGGGTATTTGCTTGCAGGTTGCTTGATTCGTCTGATATAGTGCTTGATTCCGAGGTTAAGCAAGATCGATGAGCAAACAATTGAAAAGCTTTTGCAATCCATACCCTTTGTGCGGGAGAACCATGCACAGGCCGGTGATTTCAATAACTGTTCTGTACTATCTCTCTTGTATTGAAAGTGACTGTAAGCCCAGTAATGAACCGTTGCAACGGTTTGTTGCAATGTTGGTTGCAAAAGAAGAGGAGCGACTTTTTCCATTTGCCTGAAATGTTTTTTTATCCAGGCAGCCATTTGGTCAACGCTATAGGCAGTAGTACCGGTACCGAGATCAGTTGCTTCGCAAAATCTCAACGGTATTAAATGATCGTATTGACTCCCGTTCTGTAATGGCCTGTACAAGTTATCGCTCACCTCTTTTTTATCCTTAATGATTACATTGCAAAGTTGGGATAAGCCGGATTAAGCGTGTCACGATACGTCAGGTTACGTCACGATAGGTCACGTTATGTCAGGTTACGTCAGGTTAGAGCGTGTTTTTGTAACTTTACATCAACGGATTGTTATAAAAAAGAAAAGGTCAATTGCAACAATTGTTGCAATTGACCTTTGTGGTATAAAAAAAGCGGCTAATTTGCCGCTTGTTGTTATTTGATAGAGAAGGGTTGTTCTAAATTCATTGCTTTGTTTTTATTCGTTTTTACCGATTTCATCCATTATATCAGTTAATACAAAAATAGACTTACCGGTGTCCCACAAAACCTGGACTGAATTTATAAAAACCGCTATTAGTAAGTTATTTAAACCAAACTTGATATATTCACAATATGTAAGCGTATTAAAAATATCACTGTTTATCAATAACAATATAATGACTCCGACAATAATTAATATAATTTGTTCCTTTAATGAGAGTAGAAGTTGTTTTGTAATAGGTTTAATATCTAAGCTCTTATATTTATCTTTAATCTCTTGTAATTTTGAAACAACCAGCCCGCAGGTAGCTGTATTTATAGCCATAAGACCTAATTGAACGGTTGTTAAATTGCCTTTTAAATATTCCAATAAAAAATCCGTCCCAATGAAATGAGATAAAATATTTATAGCTAATGCTATTATCAAAAAAAGCGATATGTCTTTTATGTAGCTCAAATTATTCTGTTATATCTTTCCACATCTTGATAACCTGATCGGGAGATCCTTTTATTTGTATTTCATTAATTTTTTTAGTTTCTGACATTTTATCAGTTTTAATTTTCGATTTCATACCAATTATATTCAATGATATATTGCCTCCGCCCTCACTTGAATAACTAACTAATCCATCAATCAATTTATTGTCTTTGTTTATGTGTTCCAAAACCCCCTCCTTTGGAGCATCAAGTTTTAAATGTGTTTTATGACTATTTGTACTTTCAATTAATGGCTTCAAAGTATCTTTTATTGTATAAGAGATTTTAGATAAATTCGGTTTAATTATTTCAAAGTCTATTGATTTGATTCGTCCATCGTATTTTCTGGCATAATTCCAAAAAGTGTTTGACTCAAAAAGCTGCTCGAATTCTATAACTAACTTGTATGGCGATAAATATTTATTCAAAAGCTTGAGTAAAACATTTTTAGAGGCATTAGGAGTGGAAAAAGCATCAGTATTTCTACTTATAGCTATTTTTTGGATATTCGGATCAGTATTAAAAATTATATATATGTACGGTTCTGTATTCTCTTCAATCTCAGAGAAATTCCTATAAATCTTGGTTGTTTTAGGGTTAGCTAGCCTAAAAAGATAGCTCTTATCTTCAGTGCTATAAAGTTCAATTGGAAAATCTTCTTGCTTATTTTGTAAGTCTTGAATGATTTCGTCAAAAAAAGCATTCTTTTTACTTACTAATTCTTCATATGTTATTTCCTCACTAAATAATGATATCTGATTCGTTGATATTGGTAACAAATGAAACCTATAGATTTCAAACACAATTTGCTTTTCCATTTTTTGGATTATAATTTTTATAAATATACAAAGTTAAACACGTATTTTTTCCAAAAGTAGTATTAACTATTAAGTGAAAAAATACGTGTTCTCACTTGTTTTTTTACGTATAAATACTGATTTCAACTTTGCAAAGGTTTGTTGAAATTGCGAGTGAAATTTAAAAAATAAGAACATGTTTAAATTTGAAGATTTTACTAGCTTGGAGTACAAATACAAAGCAATCATCATAGCAACACTTTTGTTAACTCCACTTTTTTTTGTCAGCGCTTATTTTTTTTGGCCAAGTATGATAAAACCTATTGGAGACAATATGTTTAGCGATATTGATTTTTATATAGTTTTAATTTTATGTATTGTAGTTTCTGCACTTTGGTACATAATGAATGTTTACAGAACAAATTATTTAATGTTAACTAGCGCATTAATGAAGGCACCAAATGATATGAAAGAAACCGATTATATAAAATACGAACGTCCTGATCCTAAAACGATATTCAAAAGAAGTGCGGTTGATTCCATTTTTTTTCTATTAGTATTTATGATTATTAATTGCTTTATTAGGGTGCATATCTTTTATTTTATCTTTATAATTTTTGCTTTTATAGGCTTTCTTAGGTTTTTAGCCTACATCGATTACCTGAAATACAAAAGGAAAATAAGCAGAAGATAAAGTGCGAGCACCACAAAAAAAGAATCTCTGAGAACCGGCCAGAAGTCTCTTTTACAACCACAAAAACGATGTTTAAAATAATGCAGAGTCAATAAACCTTGAAGTAAAAGCATTACAGTACAGAATATGATAATATCAGCGTTTTCAGGATTTTGTTCAAAATGAGAATTACTCGGCAAAGAAAGTGTAAGTAGCATATTTTATGATTTTATTGATTAATAATTACTTCTTTATCTCTTTTTGAAAGAATACTCCAAATACAAGGATAAACATACCGATGAAGCAAATAAATTGTAAATAACATATTTTCAATAGTTTAATTTTTAAAAAAGTTGTGTTTTTTAAGCGTTTTTATTATCTTAGTCTAACTTTTGTTAGAAATCATTTAAAATAAAAAGGCAAACTCCATTGAGTTAAATTCCTCCCTGAAACCAGGTGGTCCTAGCGACCACCTTTTCTTTTTTGTTGATTAATTATTTTTTCTTTTATCAAAACAGCACTTGCAATGATCATTGCAAACACCGTTGCGGCTACGGTAAACTTTATCACGATCGCCGATAATTGTTCAAATGGCGGATCGTTAAGATTGTTGAACCAAAACTGTATATACATCACTGTATAACCTAAACACAGGAAGTAGATCATTTTGAAATAGATGTTGTCGATTATTTTTAGAACGTTTTCAAGCATGTTTTTTTTTGATTAAGGGTTAACACTGATTTCGATGCGTATTATTACTGATTTTGATATTTTTAGATGTTTACCTCTTGTCTTTATTGTGGTAAAATGCTTTTTTTGAATAAAAAAAACATGGAAAACAATACAGAAAATACAGAGTCTAAAGACAATAATTCCACACTGCTAATTGAACTCTTAAAGAGTATAAACGTAAATGCCTTGGTTGAAACAATTACCAATTTCTTTGACAAAAAAGCTGATAGAGAGGCAAGGTCACAAATTGAACGAGAGAAAATAGGAGAAACTCTCGAGGTTGAAAAATTAAAGGCACAGAATGAATTCAACAAATTAAACCTACAGTTTACTACCCGAAAATTTTGGAAGGAAGTAATAATACTAATCATAATAATGGGTTCTGTATTATTACTGTCTTATTACGACAAAATAGATAATTGCACTCTTGGTACTTTGTTTGGTTCTATTATTGGCTATACCATCGGTAATTTTAATTCCAACAACTTTAGAGGATAAGATTACATATCATATTTTTCTAAAATTTTTTCAAGTATTCTGCCAGCACTTGCAAGAATGAAAATAACAGTAATAACAAACAGACACCCTAATACGAGTATTAATAAAAAAAGGCCTAAAGGATATAAAAAGTCTAACATAGTTTTAAATGTTTATTGGTTAATAAAGTGGTAGTTTTGTTGGTTCAGGTATTTTTTTATAATGCGTGTATCTGGTTGTTTTATCGTTGTTTTGATAAAACTTAGGGTTACTTTTATCAACATAATGTGCAATGCATTTACGATCTAAAGTTCCAAACAAATAAAATTCACATACAATCCAATATAACCCAGGTGAGAAAACCGTGTTTTCATTTATTTCAAACCAACCGTTGTTATCTTCAATACCTCTTAAATCAAATGGCCGGTACATTGTTTTACCGTTAAAGTCTTTCGAATCGTAATCGAAAAAGCCATAAGTATCACCGTCGGAGCCTTCGTAACTTAATTTTTCAGTCGACCAACCGTTATCGTCGATCTTGTCTTTTAAGCGATCCCATTGGCCGCCGTAAGCATGCTGTATTTTTTCTTGTTTTGTCATAAGTCTGATTAGTTTTTTTTTCGGTTTTTGCAAAATTTGCAGTTTTAGTTATACCAATAATTTCCACATCGTAAACAATAAGCTTGTTTTGATTCAACCCCTGACTTTACAAGGTTCGGAATAAAACAATTACACCAAGTACCGCAATCATTCGTTATTGGTCTCCTGAATCCATACAATGGACTTTTGCTTAATCTTTGTTTTTCCGTTTGCTTTTCCAAAGCTGTTGCTGTTTTCATGGTTTTAGATTTTTTTTTGTTTTAAAACTGATTTACCGGCCGAAACTTCTTTCCGGTACTCGGTTAGTTTGTGTTGCAGTTCTTCCGACAGCTTATAACCGTCAGGCGTACCATTTACATCAATGAAAGTAATTACCTCTATCGTTCTGAGTGCGCGAGCAAAATGCGGCCGATCCGGAAAGGTATTTTTCGGGCGGTGTTCGCGTATTATTTCGTTGATCTCGGCTCTTATTTCCCGTTCCGGCATTTGCGATCGATAAAGCCGGTATAGTTGGGACTTGGTTCTGATATTGTATAATTCTTTCATTTTTGGCAGCTGGCTTGGGTGGTTATTCTACATATTTAATTTCGCGCTTAATTCTTGTATTGCTTTTGCGTGGCTTTTATAGAAGTCTATTTCGTTTTGTTTTTGTTCAATTTTTTTTTGCTTCATTTCGATTATCCGTTGCAACCTGGCTTTGTCTTGTTGCAACTCTGAAAATTTTTCCAAGACGTAGAAAAGAATTTTGGTCACTGATTTAATCCCTGTCTGATCTGAAATCCTTTGCAATTCTGCTTTTTGTCTTTCAGAAAATTTTCGGATGTATGCTGTTTCTTTTATCATTTTCAATTACGGTTATTGAATTGTAGATTTTTTTATTTTTTTTATCCTGGATATCCAGCTGGGCAGCACTATAAAAAATCTACTTTTTACAGATTGACTATTTGATTATAGATTTTATCGGATAGATCATTGAATAAATATTTTTCGTATTCACCTCTGTTTTTATTTTTTCTTAATTCCCAAAGGAGTTCCAATAAAACAACGGCAATACTCACGCGTAGGGAAACTGTATTTTTTTGCTTGTTTTTTGACTGTTCCTGTTTTCTTCTCAAATCAAAAAACAAGTCTCGTAACAGGTCCATTTTCAATAAATCATCGAGCGATTTAGCGTTTAGGGATTCTATTTTTTGATTTATCCGATCTTGCAACAACCATAAATCGCATACCGCAAGGTTTTGAAGTGTGATTTTTTTCATTACTACCGTTTTTTTTTAGTTTATCGTACCTGAAACTCTCTAATCATCGCGCCACCAGGCGTATTATTGAAAAATTGGATTTTGTTCACGTATTTAATTTCCGGCCGGTTTTTAAATCGCGACAACATTCCGTTTATAATCACATCATCCGGTTTTGAATTGCCGCGCTCCGGCGAATACCAGGTGATGTTGTCCACACCGTTGATTGTTAATGCAACCATCTTAATACGTGATTTTTCTTTACTTGCAAAGGCCATTGATTAATTATTGTTTTTGAGGTTATAACTTTGTATTTTCCAAACCATCGACGAAAGATTATCAAGGAATGCCGGGTATTTATTTTGAACAAAGCTGTATAGGTTCTCAACCGATACACGTCCTTTCAGATACAGCTTGATTTTCGTTTCAACCGCTTTGGCAGCGGATAGGCTTTGTTTTCGGGTTTGTGTTTTATTTTCCGCTTTGCGCTGCTTGACCGCACGGTTTTCCATGTATTTTAAATGGCGGTTCCAGGCTTTTGTTGTGTAGCCGAAACCAACTTCTTTACGATCGGTTCGAGTACGGTCGAAATAATCGGACGGGAATAGCGGGTTAAAATCCGGTTTAGACAGGAACCATTTACGAGCATGGTTAATTCGCCAGCGGTATTCCTGCAGATAATCAAACTGGTATTGTTTGGCAAATGTTTTATTTTGACCATTCACAAAAAATTGATCATAAAAAATATTGATCGCATTTTTCCAAGAGCCAACATAAACCCGTTTTCCACGCCATATTTTCGCTGACGTTTTTAAAAAGTCTTGGATCAATAACTGCTTAAACTCATCGGTAGTCATTGTTCCTCCGTAAGCTTCATCCTTTAATACCCGGATATCTATCGGTGAATAATCCCAATGTTCACCGCTGGCTAATTCTTCAGCCAATTGCTGCGGGTGAATGATCGATCGCTGTAATTTTTCACTCACTGTCAGTTCTACCGTGTCAACCGCATCATTTTTAACATTTTCGGCCGCGCCCCCTGGTGAAATATTCAGCACATTGCACCCGGTGTTCCGGTAGAAAGTAGAATTAAAACTCGTGAGCGAGGAACCGAGCGAACTCCTTTTGGACAGAGAACTGTTATCAACATTCTCTTTTATTTCATACTGATCTTTTATTGTTCCAGTAGTATCATTGAACTCAGTAAGTTCTTTCCTTTTCGGGGAGGTAAAGCGCTGATTTTCAGTGTTGGCATTTTTTCCGGTTGCAAGGTCAATGATTTGCAAAATTTCCGGGTTGAATTGGTGTAAAGTACCTCGGTAAAAGCCTTGATATTTATAATCAAGCAATATTCCGGCTTCTTCAAGGCGTTTGCGGTGGTTTCTAACGGTTTTCTTGCACACGTTGATACTTTTTACTCCATTTCGGGTAAGGCTCGTTATTTGCAAGCTATTGATCTCTACCGGCGGCAGTGGCTTTTTATAAGCGATGTTCATTTTCATATGGATCGCGTTTTTCTTGCTCAACTGGCCGTTGTAGGCATGCAGGAACTGCATGAAAAACATTTCCGTAGCGTATTTTATGGTCTGCAAAGGCATTAGTTCAACGATGTTGCCGTAGGTGTTGCAAAACTCCGTTGCAAGGGCGTTGTACTCGCGCGCATTCATATCATTAAGCTGGTAACGCTCTTTGATTTCAAGTGTTTTTTTATCCAGGTACTTTGTCCACCGGCCGTATTTAAGCATAAAGACGCGTCTAAATCCGGCTTGTACCGGGTTTAGGTCTTTTATGTTTTCAATAACCTCGCTATTATGGTTGGCAATGGCGATATTTTCTTCAAATACCTTAGCGTTGTAACCTGGCACAAACAAGCGGAAATTATCCATTGTAGCCGCAATGCACTCGCTGGTCATGGCCGGGTAAACGGCCATGATGCAAGTATTGTTTGTTTCGGCAATGCTTTGCTTGTCGGCATCGTTTTGCGCGCCTTTACCACGGTTCTCGGTTGAGCCGATTCCGCCAAGCATTGCAAAGACTTTGCTGTTGATTACAGCGTTGGGATCGATATTATTTGACATGTTAATTAAGCTTCTCTATTTTACATATGATTTGACGATAGCCGGTGCGATGGCTTTTACTATCCGATTGAATCTCGCAAATACGATATGTAGTGTTTTGTTTTCCTTTTGTGTTGGCTTTTACAATGCTTACAGTATCGTTAAGATTTACCTTTTCATTTTTCTTTACTAAAAAAGAAATTAGAGACCTTAGCTTGTATTCTTTTTCCGATGTAGGCCATGCCATAACATGACAATTGAAGTTGTCTGTAAATTCCATAACTATAAATTTTAAGGTAAAGCGTTAAGGTAGATGAATGCGGTATTTGTGCCTGGTATTATCCGGATTGAGTAGATACATTCTACCGGAATACATTTAAGCGTTGCTTTTAAGTCAAATTCGTCTATATTTGTAAAAGAAACTTGAACAACTTTTTGTTCAAAGTTCCAATCATGGTTTAAACAACCAACAATAAATTCCAGTTGCAAAAGCTTTGCAATACTTTGATGTAAAATTTTTTCCATTTACTTGTCAATATTTAGATGGTTAACCCATAGCGTAGGGAGTAGTGTCGGCGTCCAAACTTTCAGCTACTCCCATGCTTAGGGGAATTAAAAAACGCATTGCGCCCGATGTGAGAATAACAGGACTCGAACCTGTCTTTGCAAAACCTTTGCTTGTATTCTCAAAAAAAACTTGAAACCGCTTTTAAAAAATACGCAAGGAGAACCAAAACCTTGCGGTACTCGACTATGTATACTACTCAAATTAGTATTACTAGCAACGATTTTAATTTCAGGTTTACAGTTTGCACATCGCAAGCGTTGGCAGTCCTTTGTTTAGGTATTGCTGTTGGAATTGTTATTGCCAACAACCGAAATAAAATCTAATAAACGAAAAGGGTAGTTTCTATCCTTTTCAAGCGGTTCCAAGTATTTCAAATAACTTCTTTCAATAAAAAACAAACCGCTATATCTGAAAGCCGGGTCTGCCAACCACTCGCCCCATTAAATCATGAATGCACTAAAAAAACGATTCAATAAGAGGCCCATCTCAACGTAATGCGACAGCATCATGTCTATTACATATCGAAGCAATCCCGTTCTTTTTGTCTATAGCGGTTCAAGATTTCAATTAACGTTTTTTGTTAGCGAAATTGGCCAACAACATTTTAATGACATTCTCTTTGGTCCAGCCGGCCGCTTCTACAGGACAGGCTTTCTTTTTTATTTTTCTTTTAGGTTTATCAATTTTTTCAACTCGCATCATTCCGCATAATCTTTCAAACTCACTGGGAGTGAGCGCCTGAACGATGTTATATGCGGTTTCTGCTTGTATCATTTTATTTTAATAACCTTTGTTTTTCTTTTTCCGTTTTCTTTTTTGCTTCTGCCGTTTCAAAAACAAGCTTTGCAATCTCAAGTTCAACACGTTGGTTTTCTATTTTTCCGGTAACAATCTTTTGAATTGATTCCGGGGAATATGGATTACCCTTTGTGTTTGTAATTTTCCGCCTGTTTAAGCGGTCGATAATTACCGGGGAATATTTCGAACCCAGTACTTTTTTTATCTTATCCTGCTCTACTCTACTAATCATACATTTATTGGCATAATAGTTGTCTTACAAAAAATCAAAATGTTCAATTGGAAACACCTTTTAAACGGTGCTTTCCAACGGCTTTACATTGCCTTTTTTTTGAGCGGAAAAAAAATTTTTATTATTGGTACATTTTGGTACAAATAGCTTACTTTTATTTTCCGTTTTTTATCGGAATTGCCGTTGTTGCAATTCCGTATTGTTTCAGTTTTACAATACAAATATATAAACAAGTTTTTAATTTCAAAGCAAATATATAAACATTTTTATAGCATATGTCATTACCTATTGAAAATCAAAGAATTAAGGAGATAATAAAATATTATTGCAACGGTAATGAATTGCAATTTAGCAGGGAAATAGGCGTAAGTCAACCTAGAATTAATCGATTGTTTAGCATTGATTCGAGAAGCAATAAATACCCACTTGTTTCATTCGAAATAACACAAGCGATTATAAACAAGTTTGTAGATGTTTCCGCGGATTGGATCATGACTGGCAAAGGAGAAATGTTAAAAAGCAAAAGGGGTGAACAAATTGAGAACGCCTCTGTTTTTAAACTAAAATCCGACAGAACAATTAAAAATCAAGCAATCCCACTTTACAATATAGAGGCTTCGGCAGGAATAGTTACTTTGTTTAGCGATTCCTCAGAAGCTAAACCGGTCGATTATATTCAAATTCCTAATTTACCGAAGTGCGATGGAGCTATCTATGTGACTGGAGACTCAATGTATCCACTTTTAAAGAGCGGAGATATAATCATGTATAAGCAGGTTCATAATATCCGAGAAAATATATTTTTTGGTGAAATGTACCTAATCAGTTTCAACGTGGAGGGGGACGAAATGGTTACAGTTAAGTATGTGCAAAAGAGCGATCGAGGAGATGATTTCATAAAGCTGGTCAGTCAAAATAAATACCATCACGACAAGGATATACAAATAGCCAATATTAGCGCGATGGCATTAGTCAAAGCTAGTATCCGAATAAACTCTATGAGTTAACAATAGGCATTTTTAATCAGAATTGCATAACTTTCGAAAAACTTTATAAATATAATTTATGAAAAAAAACATACTTTTCTTTACGCTCGGCTTAAGCGTTAGTTTCATTTTAGCTTTCAACGTGTTTAACCCCAACAAACAAGCAGAGGTTAACGAATATGAAGGCAAATTGATCTTTTCCGACTGCCAACCAACAAATAAAAATTATGAAATTGTTGGAGAGGAAAAACTAGGAACACTTTACAATGGCATGAGTTATCAAACACTAAAAAAGAAACTAGTAAAAAAAACACAAAAATCAAGCATACAGTTTGATGGAATAATTCTAGAAGATGACGGAACCGGCCAAAATTTTAAAGGAATTTTAATAAAATTCAAGTAAACCCTTACTCACAAGCTGAAAGCCGTCTATATTTCTTAAAAACTACAAAATGACCGATTTTTTCGAAAGACTGGATAAATACATTGATTTCAAAGGGCTAAATGATAATAAGCTAACTAAAATTAGCGGCCTATCAAACGGCCTGATAGGAAAAGCAAGAAAAAGAGGTTTTTTATCATTAGACAACGTGTCTAAATTGTTGTTTTCATGCGAAGACCTCAATGCACATTGGCTGCTAACTGGACATGGAGAGATGATAAATAATACAGAATTCAAAAATATCAAACCAAAGACCTTACCCGAGAGAAACGTGTTAGACGTTTTTTCACAAATAGCCAACAGCGAAGGCATTACAATTTACAAGCTTGAACAAAAAATTGGAGCAAGCAAGGGGGTTCTGTCCAAGGCTATAGCTAACAGCACAGACATTCAGTGTAAGTGGCTGATTAAACTTGTCGAAACCTTTCCTCAATATAACCCTAACTGGATATTAACCGGAAAAGGAGAAATGACTACCAATGAGGAGCTTAAACAGTCCTTAGAGAAAAAAAATAACATCAAAGAAAGGGTGCTGTATTTTGCCAAAAAGCAAAATATTAGTATAGAGTTTTTCCTGAAGTCTATAGATATGACCTATGGTAGTTTTAAAGGAAAAGCTAAAGAGGGGAGTTTAAATTCCGATGCTATAGAGAAGATTTTGATAAATTATCCTGATATAAGTATCGAATGGCTGCTAACCGGTAACGGAGATATGAAAAAAAACATTTCTACAAATGTTTTTAAATCAAAATCAGATCACCTAGTTGACAACCAGGCAATACCGCTATACAATATAGAAGCTTCCGCTGGGATAGTTGCTTTATTTAATGACTCGTATGAAAACGAGCCGGTCAATCATATCCAAATCCCCAACTTGCCAAAGTGCGACGGCGCAATTTACATAACCGGCGATTCTATGTACCCGCTCTTAAAAAGTGGAGATATAATCATGTACAAACAGGTTCATAATATCCGGGAAAGTATATTTTTTGGCGAAATGTACCTAATCAGCTTTAAGACGGAAAGCGACGAGATGATTACGATTAAGTACGTACAAAAGAGCGACCGCGGAGACGATTTTGTAAAATTGGTAAGTCAAAATACAAATTACGACGACAAGGATATATCAATTGCTAATATTAATGCCATGGCGCTAGTCAAAGCAAGTATCCGGATTAATTCCATGAGTTGACAAAAATACTTTGAATATCCCCAATTATTTAGAATAGTGTTTACACAGAAAGCAGGCCACTCCCCCAGGACAACAACAAAAAAAATAAAAAAACACAAAGGCAAGCCGCGTAATGTAAAAGGGTAAAACAACCTACTCGATATACGCTTCCGGCGCCTAATACAATGAATTTAAAAAACATAGCTTACAAAATAATATAGTTAAAACTGAATATAAAGCCGCATACATTTTGTGCAAAACTCAATAAAAACAGTTATTGATTTCCAATTACTTACAAGCGTAAAGGCTTTTTATTTGGATTCATAACCCTGAGGTCACGGGTTCAACTCCCGTCTTCGCTACGAAAAGTATTACGCGGTTAATACTGTTTTTATTGAGATTACGGTCCGTTCGTCTAGGGGTTAGGACGCCAGGTTTTCATCCTGGTAACAGGGGTTCGATTCCCCTACGGACTACAAAAGTAAAAGAGCTTGCAGTGATACTGTGAGCTCTTTTTTTTTAGAATAAAACCAACACCTCATCCTTTAATCAAAACAACCGTTAAAAGTATCATACCGCACAAAAAGACATTTACGGTCAGATTAAGTTCAATTTAAACCGCTCCTGCTTTCCTTATCTACGAAAGCACTAAATTTAGCAGACTTGTATAATACCCAGTCATGCCACAGGAAGTTTTTTATCTTATCCTATTCCTCGTTGCCTTTTTATATGCATCGGTTGGACATGGCGGTGCCAGTGGCTATCTCGCGTTAATGGCGTTATATGGTATTACTCCGGCAGAAATGAAACCAACCGCACTTATTTTAAACCTTTTTGTATCACTCACTTCTTTTATCCAATATCACAAACGGGGTTATTTTCTAAAAAAAATATTTCTTCCCATTGCCAGCGCTTCCATCCCAATGGCCTTTATTGGCGGTATGATTCACTTAGAAGCAACACTCTACAAACGCATACTTGGTTTTTTATTGTTATTTCCAATTCTGCGTTTTTTCTTTTTTAAAAACACGCCTGATACACATCTAAAACCGTGCAATCGGACTGTAGCGATTATAACCGGAGGTAGCATCGGACTGTTTTCCGGAATGATTGGTATTGGCGGCGGCATCATTTTATCACCTATTTTACTGTTATTACAGTGGACCAACCAAAAACAAACCGCAGCCATTAGTGCTGCTTTTATATTTGTAAACTCCCTCGCCGGACTGGCCGGAATGCTCACTCAGGAGGTTTCCATTACAACCGACATGACTTTTTATATCATTATTGCTTTTACCGGAGGAATGTTGGGTGCTTATCTAGGTGCCCGAAAATTCAATCAGGACGCATTAAAATATCTGCTTGTCACAGTATTGGTAATGGCTTCCTACAAATTATTATTCACAACCGCATAACAATGAAAAAACTACTACTATTACTCCTTCTTCTCGGATTTAGCGGTATCGCTCAGAATTCCAATAGCATTACTCTGGAAACACCAACCGCCAAACCCGTTATTGTGACTTACGAGCATCTTAAAACCTATACTATGCATTCATTGGACAGCCTTCGAATACTGAATCATATACTTCAATACAAAAGCACGCTAAAAAACTGTAAAGGTGTACTTCTTAAAGAACTATTAAGCGACGTAGCATTTGATACTCCATCACCAAAAGCACTAAGTGAATACTACATTGTTTGTATTGCGTCCGATGGATACAAAGTCGTTTTTTCCTGGAATGAACTTTTTAACAGTCCTACCGGCGAACATACCTTAATTCTAACCGAAGTTAACGGCATTCCCACTTCATCTCAAAAAGACGGCATCGTGATTCTTACACCGACCGATTTCGCCACCGGAAGACGTTATGTAAAAAATTTAAAAAGCATCAAAATCGAACGGGTTAAATAACTCCGATTATCATACTATTTCTTATTCTCATTTTACCGTAATAGTTAGCATTTAACACTTAAACATAGCACACTTCATCAAACAAATTTGTATTTTTATAAAAATATATCACATTTTGTAATAACACATTGTTACAATTTGTTGTTTTTACTATACATACTGTTGAATCTTAAAATAACCTTTTGATAACAATAAAACATCATTTATTTAAAATAACACAACTATCTGTATTTTTTTATTTAATAAACAATACTTACATATAAAGTTATGTTAATTTTTTTTCATTAATTTTGAAAACCCAAAAGCATAATTATATGAAAAAAACTACATTAATTATTTTATTTCTACTATCCTCCTTAACTAATGTATTTGCCCAAACAGAAACAAATCTTGCCAAAGCACAACATTATTTAAAAACCAAAGGAGAAGTTATTTTCACTTTTCAGGCTGCCAACCAACTGCAGTTTAAAAAGCTGGCTTCTTTTTTGTCGTTAAGTCACAAAAGGGTCAATCAAGACGATCTGAAAGCTGAGGCTTATGCCGATAAACTTGATTTTGAAAAATTCCTCAAATACAATATTCCGTTTCAGGTTAGCACTGCAGATAATGAAATTCCAGGTGCTGAAGCCAGCAAAAGTGCCATGGCTCCGAATGCACAATGGGATACTACCTGGGATGCCTATCCGACATATTCCCAATATGTCGCAAAAATGCAGTATTATGCTGATACATACCCCAATTTATGTAAGCTGGAAAACATTGGTAGTACTCCTAATGGCCGTAATTTGTGGATTTTAAAAATATCCGACAATTGTCAGACCGATGAGGCCGAACCGGAATTTTTCTATTCTTCGTCCATGCATGGTGACGAAATCACCGGTTTCCCGTTGATGATGCGTCTGATCGATTATCTGGTTACCCGTTACGGAACCGACCCGGAAGCAACCAACTTGGTCAATACCACCGAAATTTATATTAGTCCGCTTTCCAATCCGGATGGCTCTTTTAAAACCGCCGGGAACGATGTGATGAATTCAACCGGCAACACAGCTACCCGAGCCAATGCTAACGGAAGGGATTTAAACCGAAATTATCCGGATCCGCTAAACGGGTTACACCCGGATACCTATGCGTATCAGCCGGAAACACTGGCCTTCCTTGCTTTTGAAAAAACCAGAAATTTTGTGATGGCAGCCAATTTCCACGGTGGTGTTGAGGTAGTGAATTATCCTTGGGACGCCTATGCTTCGCCTAATCACCTGCATCCGCACGATAATTATTTTAAGTTTATCTCCAAAAATTATGCACAATCCTGTCAGACCGCCAGTAATAACAACGGCTATATGGACGACGTATTTGCCGGTCAGTATCCCGGAACTACCAATGGTTCGCTTTGGTATACCGTAAGCGGTGGCCGTCAGGATTACAACAATTATTATATGCACAATAAAGAAGTAACCATCGAGATCTCGACTACGAAGTTTCCGGCCGCTTCCGAACTTCCTAATTTCTGGAATTATAATAAACAAGCTTTTTTAGACCATATTAAACAGGCCAATTATGGCGTACAAGGAAAAGTAACCGATGCCTCCGGTAATCCGATTAACGCTAAAGTTTATATTCCGGGTTACGATTTAAAAGGTGCCTGGGTTAAAACCGGTTCCCTTCACGGTGATTATTACAAATTGCTGATCGCCGGAAATTACAACATCACTTTTGAAGCTCCGGGTTATGTTTCACAAACCTTAGCGGCAACAGTTACGAATAATGCGACGACCATTCTAAATGTACAGATGGTAGCTACTACCGCCGAACCAACTGTAGCCAGTCCTACAATCTGTAAAGGAAAAACAGCCAGTTTGTCTACAGCCGATTCCGGTACAATCCGTTGGTATGATACCGCAAACAGTACAACAGCGCTGGCAACCGGGACTTCCTATACTACTCCGGCTTTAACCGCTACGCGTTCGTATTTTGTGGAACGTGAAGTGGCGCTTTCAAATGTAGGACCAGCTACACCAACAGGGACAGCAACTGCTAAAGCAACCGTAGCCAACAAATATCTTGTATTCGATTGTACAACGCCAACGAGATTAAAATCGGTTAGTGTACGAGCCAGTGCAATCGGAGAAATATTAGTCGAACTACAGGATAGTTCGGGTGCGATGTTGGAATCGAAAGTGATCCGTATTACTGCCACCTCAACACAGGAGATTGATCTGGATTTTTACCTCCCGGCTCAAAACAACCTGCGACTGGTTTCCCGTGAGATCAATGGTTTTAACCTTACTGTTGCCACATCCGGTATTACCTATCCGATGACCAACAACATCGTTAGTATTAAAAGTAATAGCGGAACCGGAACGTTCTTTCAGTTTTTCAACTGGAAATTCGCACCACTAAAAAGTGCCCGAAAAGAAGTTCCGGTAACCGTAAAACCGGATCCGGCTATCACTTCAATAACGCCTGATACTGCTTTGGAAGGTGGCTCCAACTTTACGCTGACCGTAAACGGAAGCAATTTTGTAAGCGGTGAATCGATTATCCGATGGAATGGTGTCAATAAAGCCACTACTTTTATCAGCAATACACAATTATCGGCTACTATTACCGCTGCCGATATCGCCAATGACGGTACCGCAACTGTAAGTGTGATCAACACCTGTAACAACTTCGTAACCCCAACTACCAACTTTACGATACAGGGTGTTCCGTGCGCTACTTCTACCACCTGGAATGGCAGTAGCTGGAGTAATAATGCTCCGAATAACGACGTACACGCGATCATAAACGGGAATTTCACCTCATCGGCCAATCTGGAAGCCTGCTCGCTTACCATTAACGGCACGGCTGTTGTTACGATCCAATCGGGTCATAACTTTATCATCAACCGTGAAGTTGCCGTGGCGCCTACTGCCAATCTGATTATTCAGAATAATGCCAATCTGGTACAGGTGGAAAATGCCACCAATACCGGTAACAGTAATGTCTACCGAAACAGTTCCCCGATGATCCGTTTGGATTATACCAATTGGGCTTCGCCAGTGGCGGCTCAGAATCTACTGGCTTTTTCACCACAAACCCTGACCAACCGTTTTTATATTTATAATCCGCTAAACGGACCAATCGGTGCATATGAAACGATTAATCCGAGTGCCAATTCCTTTACAGCGGCCAAAGGATACCTGATTCGTACGCCGAATAACTGGAGTGCAACCACTCCAACCGTTTATCCAGGTCATTTTACCGGTGTTTTAAACAACGGAAACATCAATATTGCCGTACAGCGCGGTGCGACTACCGGTTATAATCTGGTTGGAAATCCTTATCCCTCTACAATAAATGCGATTGATTTTATCAACGCCAATATTAGCGGTACCGGAACAGTAAACACCACTATCGACGGAAGTTTATATTTCTGGACACATGCCACCCCTTCCAGTCCTTCAACCGGTTTATATCCGCTTAACAATTATGCGAAATACACCAAACTGGGTGGAACTGCGGCTCAGGCCGGTGGTGCTGTTCCAAACGGTATTATTCAGGTCGGACAGGGATTCCTTGTGAATGCCGTAACCAACGGAAGTATTGCTTTCCGTAACAACATGAGATTGATCAATAATGCAAATCAATTCTTTAAAAGCAACCACACCCTGGCAATGGTGGAGCAGGATGCTGTTGAAAAACACCGTATCTGGTTAAACATGAGCGGTGCAAACGATGCCTTTAGTCAGATTTTGATCGGTTATATGACCGGAGCGACTTTTGAAGCCGATTATGGTATCGATGCAAAAGATTTTGGCGCCAGTGGTGCTGCTTTATACAGTACAATCGGAAACGACGCCTATGCCATCCAGGGACGTCCGGTTCCGTTTGACGACAACGACAGTGTTCCGTTAGGGATTAACCTACCTGCTTCCGGAACCTATACTATTTCTATTGATCATTTCGACGGATTGTTCAATGGTTCGCAAACTATTTTTGTAAAAGACAAGCTGTTGAATATCGTACACGATCTGAAGCTGAACAATTATAGCTTTTCAACTGAAGAAGGTGTCACAAATAACCGTTTTGAACTGGTCTTTAAAAATACTTTACTAAACAACCCGAATTTTGATGCCGATAATGCTCCCATCAGTATCTACAAAGACAACAATGCCATAACGGTACAATCGGCTAAAGAAGATTTACAGTCGGTATCGGTATATGATTTATTAGGAAGATTGATTTATCAGTCTCCGAAAATTGGTACGGCGACTTTTACAACCAACCTATTTACCAGCGAAGCCGTTTTATTGGTTAAAGTAATTACTACTTCCAACCAGACTATTTTCAAAAAAGTACTATAACTATCAGGCTCTCTGAAAAGGGAGCCTATAGACAACCAAACTAAAGCCCCAATAATATAAACTTATGAACAAAACTACTTACCCCTATGAGATCAACAAAATCTATTACAAGGCAATTACTGCTATTGGTAATCATCCTTTTACCTAAATTAGTATCGGGACAAACCACGCAACTCCATCAGGAGAATTTCGAAGTTACTTCAACCTGGACGCTCTCCGGAGCAACCCTAACGACTACTAATGCCTACCGAGGAACTTATAAAGCACAGATCCCGGTTAACGGGAGTTCTATCACTTCTCCGGTTATTAGTACCAGTGGTTATAATAAAATAGATGTCAGTTTCTTTGTCCGAGGAAATAACCTCAATAGCGCAGATAAAATAACGCTGCAATACCGCGACAATGCCACTGCAGCCTGGACCGATGTGAGAGTAGTCGAAAGAGGGGGTACCAATGTTCGGGACATTAATGACAACACCAATTATCATGCCCTGTTCGGAACCATTTTTTCGACCTCATCAACTTTTTCGGCAACAAGTCAGTTTCGGTTTGTAACGACTACCGGTAGTACTTCCCGGCAGTTCTTTATAGATTATGTAACCATCACCGGGACTATTAACAATACCATTGCTACCGGTCCGGGCGGAATTACCGCCAATCTGGAAACCTGGTTACGGGCCGATCAGGTGAATGGATCGACCGTAGGAACCGATGGTACCAATGTGAATATCTGGACCGATCGCGGTAAAGGTAACGATGCCAAAGTAATCGATGCCTCTAATGCCGCACTAACCGTACGTCCGATTTACCGTAACAGTGCAACCAAAAACATTAATTTCAATCCCGTAGTGGAATTTGGAAATAATCCTGCTACTTCTGCTTCCAACTATACCTATCTTTCGAACAGAGCCGAAATGCAGAGTACCTCCGGTTTTTATTCCCACGACCTGTTTATTGTGGTGATCAATGACAATCCGGCCATTCTTGATCCCAATTCGCCCAGTGTCGATTTATTTTGCGCGCAGTCTTCAGCTACAAACCCTTACGAAAAAGATGGTACCGGAATTGGTTTTGGAAAATATTCCATACGCTTCGATAATGAGGTGGTTAGTTATTGTATCGGAAGCACACCGGAACCAACCCCCACCGATGTCAACGAGAGAGGATACGGATTGGCTCAATTAAACGGTACGTATACCGGAGTTAACATTATTAACAGTCGTCACAACAGTACCGCTACCAAACAGGAATTATACAGTAATGCTTTGAGTATTTCGAATACCGAAGTAGGTGTTCCAAAATGGATTACCTTACAAAACCGTCGTTACTGGCTGGGAAGAAGTCAGGTTTTTGACGGTAGTTTTGGTGGTCGTATCGCTGAGGTAATCTCCTATTCGGCACGAAAAAACGATGCGACCGAACGTAACCGTATCGAATCCTATCTGGCTATAAAATATGGAATAACCTTGGGAACAAACGGTGTGAGCCAGAATTATGTAAACTCCGCCGGAACCACGATCTGGAACATTGCGCCAACCGGTTTTAACTATGATATTGCCGGAATCGGACGCGACGATGCGGCACAATTAAATCAGAAACAATCCAAAAGTATCAATTCCGGTGCGGTAATTACAATGGGATTGGGCGATATCTTAACCACCAATTCGGCCAATACCAATACCTTTGATGCCGACCGAAAATATCTGGTTTGGGGAAGCAACGGTCAGAGTATGACAACCAGCTCCACACCGTTAACCGTTACGTTCGGCCCTTCGACGGTGACAACCACAACCGATATCACCAACAAACGATGGAAAGTCGTGGAAACCGGTGGTGATGTAGCCACTGTAAAAGTATCCTTAGCAACCACTGATCTTGCCAGCTTGCCGGCACTTTCCGGAAATGATGCTTATGTGATGATCATCGCAAGTGATGCGGCCTTTACAACCGGTATTGATATGGTTTTTCTAAACACCAATGGAACCAATCAGGAATGTTTCTACGATTTCGACGGAACCAAATACATCGCTTTTGGTGTGGCACACGAAGTAACATTATCACGTCATATCACTATTGACGGTATAGACGATGCCGTTCGCGTAGACAACAAAAACGACCTTACCGGTGCGTTTACCATCATGGCGTGGGCACGTCCTACGGGAGCCAATAATGCCGCATCCGACAAGACAATTGTTTCCAAACACAATGGAACAACCGGCTACCGACTGGTTATCCAAAACGATAACAAAATCCGTATGGAATGGAACGGTAGTTCCCTGATATCGAATACGACGCTTCCGAATAATAGCTGGCATCACATCGCGACGGTTTACAATGCCGGAACGCTAAGTCTTTATATCGACGGGGTATTGGATCGATCCGCAACAATGGCGGCTCCTACAGCTACCACCAGTATTTTTACCATTGGTGCGGAATACCGCAATAAAAACAGTATTGTCAATATCTTTAAAGGTGATATCGACGAATTGCGTATCTGGAACCGTGGACTATCTGTAAGTGAAATTCGCTATATTATGAATCAGGAAATTACAAGTTCCGGAGCGAATACATTGGGTAAAATCATGCCGTCGACGGTGACGAAAAATGATATCAGCATGCTAACATGGGCGAGTTTAATGGCCTACTATTCGATGAATTCGTATATCGGAACGCATATCAATGATAATTCCTTAAATAAGAACCGGGGGAACCTTGTGAATCCAAGTAAGATCGATATCAACACGCAAACGGCACCAATGCCTTACGACAGTAATGCAACCGGTTTGTGGAGCAATACCGCTACGTGGACTAATGGTACAACTCAGGATTTACCGTATTCACTATCAATCGTAGATGGTACGACCTCCATCGACTGGAATATTGTACGAACATCCCACGATATAACGTCTACCGGGAATAAAACCATGTTAGGCTTTTTTGTAAACGCCAATACAGTTTTTGCAACCAACGATTCTAAAATAGAGGTAAGTCACTTTTTACGATTAAACGGTAAAATTGACCTGCAAGGCCGTTCCCAATTGGTACAAACCTATAACTCCGATTTGGATCCAACCAGTTCCGGATCGATTGAACGGGATCAACAGGGACAGTCTAATAAATACAATTACAACTATTGGTCGTCGCCGGTTGGTCCTATCAATGCCACTACCAATAACAATAATTATACCGTAACGGGTATATTAAGAGACGGTACCAATGCGGCGGCTCCGGCTACTATCAACTGGGTAAACGGATATGACGGTTCTCCTACCACACCGATCAGTCTGGCGCGATACTGGATTTATAAATTTCAGAACCTTTCCGATTTGTATGCCAACTGGACACAAATATTCGAAACCGGTACGCTCACACCTTCCAGCGGATTTACTCTAAAAGGAAGTGGTGCCGCTACAGCTACTCAGAATTATGTATTTGTCGGAAAACCGTATAACGGTCGTATTACCAATACCATAACGCCAAACAATATTAATCTGAGCGGTAACCCATATGCTTCGGCTTTAGATGCGCAGCAATTTATTACAGACAATACAGCAACGACCGACGGTACAATTTATTTCTGGGAACATTATTCTACCAATACAACCCACATATTGCAACAGTATCAGGGTGGCTACGCAACTCGTAATCTTTCCGGTGGAACACCTCCGGTTTCTCCTCCGGGTATCAGCGGGCAAGGTTCCAGTTCCCGCATACCGGGACGCTTTATCCCTGTAGGATTAGGCTTTTTTATACGCGCCAATGCCACGGGCGGAACAATTGTATTTAACAACAACCAAAGGGCTTTTGTAAAAGAAGATGCTGCCACATCGAACGTGATGTTCCGCAATACGAATACCGCCATAACAGCCATGCCAACTTCGGATCATTTTAACAATAACGATAACGATCCGGTAACAGTGACTTCAAACAGTAAAATCCGTTTAGGCTTTACGTCGAATACCGGTAACCACCGTCAGATTCTATTGGCTTTTATGGGCGATATGGCTACCGATGGCTGGGATTACGGTTATGACGGTATTGTAATCGACGAGGATTTACCGCAGGATATGTTATTCCTTTTGGGCGACAAAAAACTGGTAATTCAGGGAGTTGGTCATTTTAATAGTGCTTCTTTCTACCCGCTATACGTAAAAACGGACAACCCGGGTATGATAAAAATCGAAGTGGATGCGTTGGAAAATTTCAATCCGGAGCAACCGATTTACATTCATGATAACAGCACCGGTCATTACTATGACATTCGTAACTCGGCTTTTGAAATAGCCATACCAGCTGGCGAAAACAACAATCGTTTCTACTTATGCTTCGAAATAAAAAGACTTTCGGTTACCGATAACACGCTCGAAAACATAAATGTAACGTATCTGCAGGGGAATAATCAGATC
Organism: Flavobacterium sp. WV_118_3; assembly: GCF_039778605.1. Classification (NCBI taxonomy): domain Bacteria; kingdom Pseudomonadati; phylum Bacteroidota; class Flavobacteriia; order Flavobacteriales; family Flavobacteriaceae; genus Flavobacterium; species Flavobacterium sp. WV_118_3. The sequence goes on from NZ_CP156060.1 coordinate 2,428,191, forward strand.
CGTATTAAAAACGATCTGGCCGATACCGTAGTTGAACACGTAAGTCTTTATACTATTTTAGGCCAACAAATCAGTTCGTGGCGCACCAACACGCTGGAACAGAGTGAAATTTTGTTACCGGTACATAATGTCAGCACCGGAGCCTATATTATTAAAGTCGACACCAACAAAGGTTCGATCAGTAGGAAAACCATCATTAAATAACTCTTATTATAAGCCTCAATAATTGAGGCTTATTTTTTGATCTCATTTTAGATCAGAGTTACTTTTGTACCTTTGTGATTCAAATAAAAACTGCTCATTCTTTATACATTCAAAATGCGATTCAAAGCCCTAATCCTATTATCCTTATTTATTTTTGTTTCCTGTAAAACCTATACAATACCTACAGACAGTTTTAAAGAACAATTCACTAAAACCGAACAGTTCGAAACCAAAGAAGTCCAGATAAACAACCCGTTGTTATATGGAAACTTAAGCTATAAAGCGAATAATATTAAGAATCTTGTCGTACGTGATAAAGAAGGTAATTTCCTAACGATTCCCAATTCGCCTTCACTCGAGATGCGGATAACCCATAAAAACGGAAAAAGATATATTTTTTACTTTGATACAGTCGTTTTAGAAAACGATATTTTAAAAGCATCTCGTTCCCGTTTTATACCCAGTTTAACCAAGAGTATTCCTCTCGACAGCATCTCAAAAATTGAAGTGCAGGAAGGTGGGAAAAATTTTAAATATAAAAACTAAGCGTCATTAAAGGATTTCTACTTTTACACACTTTGATTTTTCTATTGTAATCAAGTACCTTTGCATTCCAATCCCCTATTCGCATGAAAACCTGTTTTATAATCCTTTTTTGTCTTTTTTCAATCACCCTGACACGGGCACAATTACAAGCCATTACCGATAAAACCGAGTATCCGTTTTATATCAACCTGCCGGAACAGGAAGTCCTGGATCAAAAAGCACCGGTTATCATTTTTTTACACGGCCGAAGTCTTTCAGGAACCAATCTCGAAAGAGTACGGCGTTACGGCGTATTAAAAGCAATTGAAAACGGTAAAAAAATCCCGGCTATCGTAGTAGCACCTCAATTGCCTTCCGGTCCCTGGGATCCCGATAAAGTTTTAAACGTATTGGAATATGTCCAACAAAATTATAACACCGATCCGTCGCGCATATATGTCTGCGGAATGAGCCTTGGCGGATACGGAACCCTGCATTTTGCCGGAAAATATGCCGATAAAATTACCGCTGCCGTGGCTATTTGTGGCGGTGGTAATGTAAACGATGCCTGTAAACTGGCTACGATCCCGTTATGGATTCAGCATGGAAATAAAGATTTTATTGTTCCGTTATCGGAATCCAAAAAAATTGTAAAAGCCATCAAAGCCTGTAAACCCGATGCCGATGTTACGTTTACGATTATCCCGGGCGGAAATCACAGTAATGTGGAAAACATCTTCCGAAAAGATGCCGTTTATGACTGGATGCTAAAACAAGTTCGGAAATAGAAATAACTCCAAATAAAAAAGGCTGTCGTACGACAGCCTTTTTTATTTCCCACACCTGCCAGGTGTTTGGTGTTTTTTTATTGTAGCCTATTTTTTAACTCCTCCAAACTCACTTTAGTCTGTTCACCAGAGGCCAGATCTTTTACCGCAAATTCGTTATTCGCGATTTCTTCCGCACCCACAATAACCGCGTAAGGAATACCGCGCTTATCGGCATATTGAAATTGTTTTCCAATTTTAGCATTGCTCGGGTATAATTCTACTTTGATTCCCGCTTTGCGCAATTGTCCAATCGCACGCATCGCATATAATGCCTCCGCATCTCCAAAATTCAGAAACAACGCACGCGAAGTCGCCGTAACCGTTTCCGGGAACAGGTTTAATTCTTCCAATACCAGATAAATACGATCCAATCCAAAAGAAATTCCGACACCACTCATATTTTTCAATCCGAAAATACCGGTAAGATCGTCATAACGGCCACCACCGCCTATAGATCCCATATTTACGGTTTTAGGTGCCGATACTTCAAAAATAGCTCCGGTATAATAATTTAAACCACGAGCCAGCGTTACATCCAAATCCAACGCGGATTTATCCAAACCTAAAGTCGTTACATTTTCACAAATAAATCGCAACTCTTCCACTCCTTTTAATCCTTCCTCGGAAGTCGCCAGCAAAGCGGATAATTTTTCGATCTTTTCGGAAATCGATCCGGTAAAGTGGAACAACGGTTGTACTTTTGCGATGGCTTCCTCAGAAATCCCTTTTTCGGACATTTCCTTTTTCACACCATCTTCACCGATCTTATCCAATTTATCCAATGCTACGGTAAAGTCGATTAGTTTGTCTTTCGCTCCGATCACCTCAGCAATACCCGATAATATTTTACGATTGTTGATTTTAATTGTTACGCCATCCAATCCCAAAGCCGAAAACACACTGTCATACAATTGTACCAGTTCTACTTCCTGCCATAAGGAATTTGATCCGACTACATCGGCATCACATTGGTAAAACTCTCTGAAACGTCCTTTCTGAGGTTTATCCGCTCGCCAAACCGGTTGAATCTGATAGCGTTTAAACGGGAATTCAATTTCATTCTGATGTTGTACCACATAACGCGCAAACGGAACTGTCAAGTCATAACGCAAGGCTTTTTCCGAAATCTGAGCCGTTAGTTTTAAACTGTCTTTTGTTTCCAGAAAAGCATCGTTAGCCTTAGCCAGAAAATCGCCTGAATTTAGAATCTTAAAAATCAGACGGTCCCCTTCTTCGCCGTATTTCCCCATAAGGGTTTCGGAATTTTCAAAAGAAGGTGTTTCGATCGGTTGGAATCCGAATCGTTCAAAATTGGTTTTGATCGTACTGAATATATAATTCCGTTTTGCTACCTCTAACGGTGAAAAATCGCGGGTTCCTTTCGGTATACTTGGTTTCTGTGCCATTTTAGAATTGAAATTTGAATTGGAAAAACATCGGAAAAACAGCAAATGCTTTCCGGTTCTCGTGTTTTGCAAATATCTTACTTTTTCAAATGATCTCCGTTCCCTTTTTAAAAAAAAGCAACACATTTCGGGTTGTTTTACCGCTTCCATCTGATCCGGATAGTATTCCTACACTTTTTAACGGATAGTATGTAACAAAATCTGTATTTTAGTGACAAATTAGCATGATGTTCGGACTATTTAAAGAAAATACAAAAATCGCCTTAGGTGCCATCAAAAGTCAGTTGTTGCGTACCATTCTTACCGTAATGATTATCGCAATCGGAATCACCGCCTTGGTGGGAATCCTAACGGTGGTTTCGGCCCTTGAAAATACAATTGCAAAAGATTTTGCCTCGATGGGTGCCAACACCTTTTCGATCAGTCAATACGATATGTCGTCGCAGATTAACAACAACGATCCGAATCGAAAAATAAATCCGATTATCAGTTATCCGGAAGCCCGTGCTTTTCAGGAAAAATACAATTATCCGTTATCGACCACTTCGCTTTCGTTTACCGCAACCAGCAAGGCCGAAGTAAAATACGAATCTCAAAAAACCGATCCGGAAATCACTATTGTAGGTGTCGATGAAAACTTCCTGCCAAACAAGGGACTGGAAGCAACAAAAGGACGGAATTTTACCGGTTTTGACATCAAAAACAACAATTTTGTCTGCATTTTAGGTTCCGATTTTGAAAAGGGCCTTTTTAAAGACACCAATGCCATCGATAAAACGATTTCCATTCGTGGCGCTCGTTTTAAAGTGATTGGCGTATTAAAAGAAAAAGGTTCCACTTTTGGAAACAGTCAGGATTTAAGAGTGTTAATTCCCAATCAGATTGCCCGTTCGATCTTTTCCACACCAAATATCAATTACGACCTAAGCGTTATGATCGGTCAGAAAGAAATGATTGATCAGGCTGTGGACGATGCGATTATTACCATGCGCAAAATCCGAAAACAAAACCCGGTAGAGGAAAACAACTTTGGAATCGAACGCAGTGATGATTTGATCAATACTTTATTATCCAATACACAATTCTTAGGTTATATTGCATGGGGTGTTGGTGTGATTACCATTTTTGGTTCGTCTATCGCTTTGATGAACATCATGTTGGTATCGGTTACCGAAAGAACTCGTGAAATCGGAGTTCGTAAATCACTCGGTGCCAAAAAAAGTACGATTGCGTGGCAGTTTTTTACCGAAACACTTGTTATCGGTCAATTGGGTGGACTGGTTGGTATCCTACTCGGAATTTCCGTAGGTTTTCTGATATCGGTTGCCATCAAGTTTAGCTTTGTCGTTCCATGGATGGCTATTTTTGCTGCTTTTGCTACAACCTTTATTGTCGCAATCGTTTCCGGATTGTACCCGGCCATTAAAGCATCTCAGCTGGATCCGGTAGAAGCCTTGCGCTACGAATAAGAACCCCAAACGGCTTTGGTCATCCGATCGTTTTCGTAAATATCTTTGCGGAGTTCAATTTGTAAAAACGTATTGGACTCTAATAAATGTTGCATTTCCGACCCGAGATATTGATTGATTTCAAAAAACAATAATCCGTCGCGATTCAGGTTTTTTGTCGCCAGTTCGGTTATTTTACGGTAAAACAATAATGGATCGTGATCGTCCACAAACAAAGCAAGATGTGGCTCAAATTCCAATACATTTTTCGAAATTTCCTGCTTTTCCAGGTTGCGCACATAGGGCGGATTCGACACAATAATATCGAACATTTCCGGTAGGATTGTTGTTTCCAGAATATCTTTATACCAGAAAGTAACCGGTGCTTCCAATTGTCGGGCATTTCTCCGGGCAACTTCCAGTGCTTTTTCCGAAACATCGATAGCATACACTTCGGCTTCCGGCAGATTTTTAGCCAGTGAAACCGCAATACAACCGCTTCCGGTTCCGATATCCAGTATTCTTATTTTCCGATCCCTGGACAATCCGGATACCGAATTCAGGATCCATTCGACCAATTCTTCCGTTTCCGGCCGTGGAATCAGCACATTTTCGTTGACATAAAACGACAGCCCGAAAAATTCGGTTTCCTCAAAAATATATTGGATTGGTTTCTGTTCTTTTAACTGATGTAATACGGTTTCCCATTGCAACAATTGCATACCATCCAATTCGAAAGCAGGTTGTAACGCCAGATCCACTCGTTTCATCTGATGAAACGCCTCCAACGTGATATAGAAAAAACTATCGATTTCCTTTTCGTCGTAAATCGGTTTTAATTCGGTTTTAAAATAATCTCGGTATTCTTTTAACAGCATCTTATAAATCTTTGATCATCCAAATCGGACACGAACTGTGACCGGTATTTCCCAGTGGCGCATCCAAATAATAAAATCCGGTTTTTTCGTATAATTTTTGAGCGGCCTTCATATTGGGCAGCGTTTCCAGATAGCATTGCGCAAATCCAAGTGCTTTTGCCTGTTCGAGGCATTTTTTAATCATCGTAGCTCCCAATCCCAATCCTCTGGATTCCGGAAGGAAATACATTTTTTGCAATTCGCAAACAGTTGCCGATCCATTTGCCAAAGGCGCTATTCCGGCCGTTCCGATGATTTTTCCGTTTACCAAAGCTACAAAATAAACCGACCGCGGTACCGCATAGGTTTCAAACATACAATCCAAAGCCGTATCGGCATAGGCTGTACCCACTTTTGGGACATCGTGTTCCAATAAAACATTTCGGATTAGTGCCGCTACTGTAGCATTATCACTTTTTTTTAGGACTCGTATTTCGATTGTATTCATTTTTTGAGTAACTTATTTTTTGCAGATTAGTCTACAGGAATTACATTTGCCTGTTGCAAATCGTAGCGAATGTAAGCAGCTTGGCTGACAGTTCATAAACATTTACAAAAAAATTATAATAACAACAGGACATTTTCTTGAAAACGCACGAACAGTATATCAACCGTTGTATCGAACTGGCCCGAAACGGACTGGGGACAACCTATCCGAATCCGCTGGTGGGCAGTGTTATTGTACACAACGGTACCATTATCGGAGAAGGCTGGCATCAAAAAGCCGGCGAAGCCCATGCGGAAGTCAATGCTGTAAATTCAGTACAGGACAAATCGCTACTATCGGAAGCCACTATTTATGTAAGCCTGGAACCGTGTAGCCATTTTGGAAAAACACCACCGTGTTGTGATTTGATCATTCATCATAAAATCCCGAATGTTGTAGTGGGCACGGTAGATCCGTTTGCTAAAGTCGCCGGAAACGGCATTCGCAAATTGGTAGAAGCCGGAAAAAACGTTACCGTTGGCATATTGGAAGACAACTGTAACGAACTAAACAAACGCTTTTTTACCTTCCACCAAAAAAAACGCCCGTATATCATCCTAAAATGGGCCGAAAGTCAGGATGGTTTTATCGCTCCGCTACATAAAGACGAGCAAAAACCGGTTTGGATTTCGAACACCTATTCCCGACAGTTGGTACACAAATGGCGCAGTGAAGAACAGGCTATTCTGGTTGGCACACAAACGGTTATAGACGACAATCCGAAATTAAATACAAGAGACTGGTCCGGTAACGATCCGATCCGCATCGTATTAGACAGAACAGGACGGATTCCTGACAATGCTGCCGTAAAAGACGGGTCTGTAAAGACCATCATCTTTACCGAGGTTGAAAATATGCAAAATACCGCTTCCCTTTTTTTTGAAAATTGTATCTTTGATATGAAACTTCCCCATACGATCATGGCAGCACTATACCGGCACAATATTCAGTCGTTGCAGATAGAAGGCGGTCAAAAGACATTGCAGTTGTTTATTGATGCCGGATTATGGGATGAAGCACGTGTTTTTAAAGGCGCTATAATGCTAAACGAAGGTATAAAAGCACCGGTTTTAAAAGGTACGATGAGCAACCGACAGCAGATTATGAACGACGAACTTCTAATTTTCAGACACCATGATTGATACTATTATATTCGACTTTGGTAATGTTTTTATCAACCTGGCCGAAGAAGCCCCTTTTGAACATATGCGAAAAGCCGGGCTGGTTTGCTGGAATGAAGATCTGGACAACCTGAACAAACGCTATGAAAAAGGAAAAATAAAAGAATCCGATTTTTTTGGCGGATTGCAAAAATATATCCCGAACAAAAGTCTGATCGAGATCCGTGATGCCTGGAATGCCATTTTGCTGGATTTCCCTTTATACCGACTGGAGTTTTTACAGAAATTATCGGCCAAATACCGGTTATTCCTTTTGAGTAATACCGACGCCACACATATTGAAAAGTTTGAAAATAAGGTCGGAGAAACATTTAGTCGCGAGTTTTACCAATGCTTTGAAAAAGTCTATTTTTCATTCGAAATCGGCCTTAGAAAACCCGATCCTGAGATCTTCAATTACATCATCAACAAACACGAATTATCCCCTAAAAGAACCCTTTTTGTAGACGACAACAAGCACAATACCGATGTGGCCGCCAATTTAGGTCTTAACATCTGGAACTTACAGGTTGGCAAAGAAGATGTCGTTGATTTGCTGGATAAAAACTGGTAATTTTTAGCATTGGAAAAAGATACATACAAAACCCTGGCCGCTCCTTCGGAAGCGGTTCTTTATAAAGAAAAAAACAGTAAATTTTTTGGTTACGCCTTTCCGATCACTTCGGAAGACGACGTCAAGCCCCTATTGGATGATCTTAGAAAGCAGCATCATTCGGCACGCCATTGGTGTTATGCCTTTCAAACCGGTACTGACAAAGTCTATTTTCGTGCCAATGACGACGGCGAACCCAACAACTCGGCCGGTATGCCTATCTACGGGCAAATACAGTCCTTTGAGGTAACTAATGTACTGGTTATTGTTGTTCGTTATTTTGGCGGGGTCAAACTGGGTGTTGGCGGATTAATCGCTGCTTATAAAACAGCAGCGCAAATGGCTCTGGAAGTTTCAGACATTGTCGAAAAAACGATAGACATTCACTACCTGATTCGTTTTGACTATAAAAACATGAATAAGGTCATGCGGGTCATAAAAGAAAAAAACCTGGACATTATTTCACAGAAAATGGAGATGAGTTGCGAGATCGAAATCGCTACGCGAAAAAAAAATGCCGAAATGATTTTCGACATTTTTTCGAATCTTTATGAGGTTGAAATTCTCGAAAAAGAATAAGTTTTTTAATTTTCAACAAAGGCGGTTAACTTTTCCGTAACATAGGCCGGAGGCAAAGTCGGCCTTCCCGTTTTCATGTCCACAAACACCAAAACGGAGGTCCCGGTTGTTAATAACTCACCTGCTTCGTTGTATATTTCGTAGTCAAATTCGATCTTTACAGAGATCTGACTTTTAAAGATTGTTTTCACCGTCAGCAGATCATCATAACGGGCCGGTTTCCGATAATTCATACTTAGCGAAACCACCGGAAGCATAATTCCGTTTTCTTCCATCCATTTATAAGAAAGTCCCAGATTTCTAAGCCATTCCACGCGTCCCATCTCAAAATACTGCGCATAATTACCGTGATAAACGACTCCCATTTGGTCCGTTTCGGCATAACGGACGCGAACCTGAAATTGATATTCTTTCATATTAATTTTTTGTTAATTTATTTTAAAAAGATTTTTAAATGTACTTACAATTTTTTTTTCACAAAATCAATATGACTTATATTTTTTTTTTGGGAAAATTGTCCACATATTTGTCTCTCCAATTTCAGCGAAAGTATCTGACTTTTGCTTTTTGCATTCAACATAAAAAAAACGTTAATTATGCCCGAATATATGAATAAAACTGCGCAATCGGTATGGGATAACTGTCTATCGTTCATAAAAGACAATATTCAGGACCAAGCATATAAAACATGGTTTGAGCCAATCAAAGCTGTTGAGCTTACTGATAACGCATTATATATTCAGGTTCCTAGTAAATTTTTCTATGAATGGTTGGAGGAGCATTACGTAAAATTACTGAAAGTTGCCCTGACAAAAGAACTTGGTGCGAGCGCAAAGTTACTTTATAAAATCAAAATGGAAAACACTTATGGCAACAAACAACCGTTTACCGAACAATTGCCAAGTGTTAGCCGTCCGCAGGTAAAACCTCAGGAAGTTGACGTTCCGATTCAAAATAAAAACCCGGAACTTAAAAATCCGTTTATTATCCCGGGCATCCGAAATGTAAAAATCGAATCCCAGTTAAACTCCAATTACAGCTTTGACAATTTCCTGGAAGGGGAATCCAACCGCCTGGCGCGTTCTGCCGGAATGGCCGTAGCCAACAAACCCGGAGGAACCTCTTTTAACCCACTATTGCTTTTTGGTGGTGTGGGATTAGGTAAAACACACCTTGCTCATGCTATTGGTGTTGAAATCAAAGAAAAACACCCGGAAAAAACCGTGCTATACATTTCAGCAGAAGTGTTTACACAACAATATATTGATTCCGTTAAAAAGAATACCCGTAACGACTTTATCCATTTTTACCAATTAATTGACGTATTGATCATTGACGACGTACAATTCTTATCCGGTAAAGCAGGAACACAAGACGTATTTTTCCATATTTTCAACTATTTACACCAAAATGGTAAACAGGTAATCCTGACTTCCGACAAAGCACCGGTAGATATGCAGGATATCGAACAGCGTTTGCTTTCGCGTTTTAAATGGGGACTTTCGGCCGAAATCCAACAACCGGATTATGACACCCGAATCGCCATCCTAAAAAACATCTTATACCGTGACGGAGTTGAAATGCCGGATGAAATCGTAGAATATGTAGCCAAAAATATCAAAACCAACGTACGGGAACTCGAAGGTGCTATTATTTCCTTAATTGCACAATCGTCATTTAACAAACGGGAAGTAACGACCGAACTGGCTAAACAGGTTGTGGAAAAATTCGTGAAAAATGTAAAACGAGAAGTTTCCATCGATTATATTCAAAAAGTTGTATCCGACTATTTCCAGTTGGATATCGAAACCTTACAATCGAAGACCAGAAAACGCGACGTGGTTCAGGCGCGACAACTGGCCATGTTTTTTGCTAAAAAATTCACCAAGGCTTCTTTGGCTAATATTGGATCACAAATTGGCGACAGAGACCACGCGACTGTATTGCACGCCTGTAAAACGGTTGACAATCTGGTTGCCACCGATAAACAGTTTAAAAAATACGTAGACGATATACACAAAAAGTTATCCCTATAACCCATGCCTACAAAAATTCTGATGGTTTGTCTGGGGAACATTTGCCGATCCCCTTTAGCTGAGGGAATCTTAAAAAGCAAACTCCCAGCAGATGCTTTTGAAGTCGATTCTGCCGGAACCGGAGGATGGCATGCCGGCGAACATCCGGACAAGCGCTCGATTCTTACGGCTAAAAATCATCGAATTGACATTTCCAAGCAACGCGCCAGACAGTTCAAACTGGCCGATTTTCAGAATTTTGACTATATTTTCGCCATGGATAATTCCAATTATAAGGACATTATCCGACTGGCACCAGACGAGACTTCCAAAAACAAAGTCCGTCTTATCCTAAACGAATTATATCCCGGCGAGAATATCCCCGTTCCCGATCCTTATTATGGCGAACAAAACGGCTTTGAACAGGTTTTTAACCTACTTGACGAAGCCTGCGACATTATTGCCAATAAATTAAAAACACAACATCTATGAAAGCGGCTACTTCTTACGGCAAACTGTATCTCATCCCTACCACTCTGGGCGAAATGAACCCGGAAGATGTTTTGCCACAAACCATAAAAAGAAGTATCGACTTTATTGATCACTATATCGTTGAAAACGAAAAAACAGCCCGTCGTTTTATTAAAAGCGTGTATCCTGAAAAAAAACAGCCGGAATTAAAAATTTCCGTACTGAACAAGCATACCGAAACTTCGGAGCACTATGCTTTTATCCAGCCGCTTTTAGAAGGTCAGCATATCGGATTGATGAGTGAAGCCGGTTGTCCCGGTGTGGCCGATCCCGGTGCTGCAATTGTAAAACTGGCGCACGAAAAAGGAATTCAGGTAGTACCTCTTGTTGGTCCTTCTTCCATTTTACTGGCCATTATGGCTTCCGGAATGAACGGACAGAGTTTTGCCTTTAACGGCTACCTTCCAATTGATAAATCGGATAAAAAACAGGCTCTTAAAAATTTCGAAAAGCTGTCATCCGATAAAAACCAGTCTCAGCTTTTTATCGAAACACCGTATCGAAACAACAAACTTTTTGAAGATTTATTGCAGACCTTACAACCCGGCACGCACCTGTGTATCGCCTGCGACATTACATTACCAACCGAATTTATCAAAACCCGCACGGTTAATGAATGGAAAAAAAATAAGGCCGATTTACACAATCGACCTTGTATTTTTATTATTCACAAAATGAATTAATTCATTTTAACCTTTGCATTGGGATTGGCCACAATGTTTGAGGTATCATACCCTCCGAATTTTCTAAGATAACTTTTTAACGAGGTTCCAAAACCATCGGTAAACCCATTATTACCATTGCTCTTAAGAAAGCTTTTCACCGAACCTGCACCACCTAAGTGAGCCGCAGCAAGAATACCCGATTCGGTTATTTTCACCCCTTTAATCACTTTTCCTTCATAACGGTCGATTTCCTTACGGAGCTCCCATTTATTTCGCGCTAAAAGTGCTTTAAAGGCTTTTTCCTGCATTCTTGGGTTTTTTAGAAACCCGGCAACATCATAAATACCAACCGTTCTTAAAGTGCTCTTTCCGAACTGGTATTTCCCCATATAACCAAACGGATTCACCAGGTTATATAATCCGAGCGATTCTTTAATAGCGATCGCCTGCTTAAAACCTACATATGATTTTCCGGTAAACGGGAAATTAAAAAATACTTTGCTGGTTTCTTCTTCGGTGGGAACTAAATACGTGATTACTTCATCATCCTCAATATGGAATCCTTCTAACTTTTCTACTTCGAAGACTTTAAATCCCGAACTGATTAAGGTGATTAGGAGTATCAATCCTAAAAAGTACGTCCATTTTTTTATCATAAATTTTGATTTCTCAAGCCCTGTCACCATCTTGAAATTTCTGATTGCAAATATAAGACATTTTTTATAAACCTGAAAATCAAGCTGTTAAAGTTATCCAAAAATAAACTTAACAACAAGCTAACGCTTGCTTAACGCCCTGATACCGCTGACTCCCAATGGATGAGCCGTCATTTTGACGCTTCCCAAAAAAACCAAAAAAGAGACAAAAAATGGTTTTTGCCATGCAACTACAGCAGGAATAAAGATTTGGACTAAATAAATATAACACTGCTAACTTCCCAAAAAACAAGGCCTTCCGAACGAATCAGAAGGCCTTATTTTTTTTGCTTTAGCTATTTTGGTTATCGGTTGATACCCTGCTTGGCCAACCACTCCACATATTTCTTTTTATTAACACCATGCTGCGCTAAAGTCGACGCGAATTCGTGATATCCGAACTTCTCCACGCTCGCACAGAAATAGATATAATCGTGTTTTTCGGCATTTAAAACCGCATCAATAGCATTGATATCCGGCATTGCAATTGGCCCCGGAGGTAAACCGGTATGAATATAGGTATTATAAGGCGAATTGATTTTAAGATCTTCATACAACACCCTTTTGATCACACGATCAAAATCATTGGATTCTTTTTTTACCGCAAAAATAACCGTCGGGTCCGCTTGTAATGGCATATCTACTTTTAAACGGTTCAGATATACTCCGGCTACACGTGGACGCTCATCAACTTTGGCCGTTTCTTTATGCACAATCGCTGCTAAAGTTGATACTTCAATTGGTGTTAACCCTAAAGCTTTGGCTTTTTGCAAGCGATCCTCATTCCAGAATCTGCGATATTCTTTGATCATCTTATCACGTACCTTAGTAGCGGTTGTATTCCAGTAAAACTCATAGGTATTTGGAATAAACATACTCAGGATGTTTTCTTTATTGAAACCGTTTTCAGCCATAAAAGTCGAATCGGTAAAGGTATTGGTCAAAGTAAGACTATCCGGTTCAATCTGACTCGATAAACGCTGTACCAGTTTCCCTAGCGATTCCTGGTTATTAAACGCCATTTTTACCGGTACGTTTTTGCGAAGCGAACGTACAATATCAAAACTACTCATTCCTTTTGTTAACAGGAATTTTCCGGAAACCACGTTTTGCTCATAGCCTCTTTTGGACGCTACAAAGTCAAAATGCTCCATATTCTCAATATAAGGTTCTAGTATTTTTTGCACTTGCGGATAGGTTGCATCTGTCGGAACATAGACAAATGTTTCGTTTTCGGAGAATTTTGTATTGGCAGAAAATACTTTGTTATACAGTACATAACCGTAAATCAAAGCAACGAATAGCAATACTACCGAAAAAATGCTGATGATTTTTTTTACTTTCAAAATAAGATACGATTTAAGATTGATGAATTAACTGATATATCCCTTCATCGGTAAACTGACGCCCTGTGCGCACCCAGTCTTTTTTTACTCCGATACATTGGAAGCCAAAAGTAGTAAAAAGCTTGATACTCGCTACATTTTCCTGACTAATATTTGCATACAACTGGTGCAGTTGTAACTGACTGAATGCGTAGTCGATAAGCAATTGCAAAGCCTCTTTTCCGATTCCGCGGTTACGGTCGTCGCTACTTTTTATAACGATCCCAACACCAGCTCTTTGGTTCTTCGGATCAAAATCAAAAAGGTCGATTAGCCCAATGGCTTCAAAAGTCCCTTTTTGACAGATTGCCAGTCGCAGTTGTTTGGCCTCGTAAATGTCCTGTTGTGCATTTTCCAGATACTGTCGGATCAGGAAACGACTATAGGGTGTCTGGGTATTACTCACCTCCCAGATACTTTCATCATTTTCGATCGCGTATACAAATTCCAGATCCTCCGGTTCAAGTGCCCGCAGGTAAATGGTAGTTCCGGTTAAAGTTATCACGTTTTACAGATTTATTTCACCGTTAAAAACAAATGTAGCCGGGCCTTTCAGGAAAACATCGGTATAAAATCCGTTTTTTTCCCGGAAACTCACTTCCAATTGCCCGCCTTCCACATCAAGCGTGATTGTGGAACTATCGGTTTTTCCGGTCGCTTTCATAGCGATAGCTACTGCTGTCACTCCGGTTCCGCAGGATAAGGTTTCATCTTCCACGCCTCTTTCATAGGTTCGCACCGCAAAACGATCGTTCCCGAGTTGCGAAACAAAGTTTACATTACTCCCGGGTTTTCCATACAACTCACTGTACCGGATACGCGCGCCTTCGTTTTTTACATCAAATATTTTTAGGTCATCTACCAGTTCCACATGATGCGGCGAGCCCGTATTTAGAAATACGTGATTCGAATGTTCTTCGACCGTATCCACGTCTTTCATTTGCAGTGACACGATTCCTTTATCATCAATTGAAGCATGATGCAGACCATCGGTCGCAATAAAGGTCGCCTGATTATCAACAACCCCCAACTGACGGGCAAAAGCAACCAAACAACGGCCACCATTTCCACACATCGAACTTTCGTTTCCGTCGGAATTATAATACACCATACGAAAATCGGTCGATTCGTCATTCTCCAACAGTATTAATCCATCGGCACCAATGCCAAATCGTCTGTCACACAAAGTATTAATCAGATTGGTATCATTTTTGGGGAATGTTAATTGCCGGTTATCGATCATCACAAAATCATTTCCGGTTCCCTGATATTTATAAAATTGTATTTTCATTTGTCCTGACAAGTAAGGCTTTTTCAAGGCGCATTCTGTATTATTAAAAACGTCTGTTCCTTATTATTATTACGAAGTTACGGATAAACAAAAGTACAAATATTAATGACACGTTAAAGATTGTTAAACGAGAGTTAAACCCTTTTTTCGAATTGTTGAAGTTTATAATTTTACTGTTAAATAATTAAATATGCCAGCGAATATGAAACGATTATCAAGTTTATTCTTAGTCTCCCTGTTAAGTGGAGCTACAACCCTCGGAGCTTACAAACTCTTTTTTGACCCATCTGCTCCAGCTGATTCCCAACTTTCTATCGCGCCCAACTATACCCGAAATGTTAGCCTTGGTGCTGCCGAAAATTTAGACTTTACCGCTGCTGCCGAAAGTGCCGTACATTCGGTTGTACACGTGAAAAATGTTTCTGTATCTAAAATCCCAACGAATCCTTTAATGGAGTTTTTCTACGGTTACCGCGGTGACCAGCAGCAAACTCAGATCGGAACCGGTTCGGGTGTTATCATTACCCAGGACGGTTATATCGTGACCAACAATCACGTAATTCAGAATGCGACCGACCTGGAAGTTACCTTAAACAACAATAAAACCTATAAAGCCAAACTGGTTGGAACGGACAGTAAAATGGACATTGCCTTACTTAAGATTGATTCCGACGAAAAACTACCGTATGCCACTTTCGGAAACTCCGATAATATTAAGGTAGGCGAATGGGTATTGGCCGTTGGTAATCCATACAACCTGACATCGACAGTAACAGCCGGTATCGTGTCTGCAAAAGCACGTAATTTGGCTAATAATGGCATTCAGTCTTTTATTCAAACCGATGCCGCTGTTAATCCGGGTAACAGTGGTGGCGCCCTGGTAAACACCCGTGGTGAGCTAATTGGAATCAATACCATGATTTCATCGGTAACCGGATCGTATGTCGGCTACTCTTTTGCCGTTCCTTCTAACATCACCCGTAAAATTGTTGAGGATTTGATGGAATACGGTAACGTACAACGCGGTGTATTGGGTGTGGAAGGTGCCGAACTCAACAGCACAGCGTCTAAAGAATTTGGTGTAAAACTAACTCAAGGTTTTTACGTAACCGCTGTTTCTAAAAAATCGGGTGCCGAAAAAGCCGGATTGCGAAAAGGTGATATTATCGTACAACTCGACAATCAACCGATTAATTCGTATGCCGATATGTCGTCCTATGTAAACACCAAACGTCCGAATGATGTAGTGATTGCCGGAATCATCCGCGAAGGAAGCCGTAAAGACATCAAAATAGAACTGACCAAACGCGAATTACTCAACTATGATTTTAACGGTCTGGAACTGGAAGATATCGGACCGGCAGAGAAAAAAATGTTTAACATCAATTATGGCGTCAAAATAAAAGACATCACCAGTGGCAATCTGCTAAAATATGCGAATGACCTTAAAGGAAGTATCATCCTGAATGTAGACGGTGCGAAGGCGACCGACATCGAAACGGTGTCACAAGCGTTGTCCCGAAAAGGCGAAGGACAATCGGTTCGAATGGAACTGATTACCCGAAAAGGAGCCTTAGTACAGGTGATTACCCAGTAAAAATCCTCCCAAAATGAACCCTGCTAAAAAGCAGGGTTTTTAATTTTAAAAAAGTTGCTTTTTGCAAAAATAAATTCAGTAAAAATCAATACTTTTGCACCAATTTTATTTAACAACACAATCCTAACTTTTTAACTATAATGAACAACAACAGTGCTGTTTACGAGAAAGAGTTGGCTTTTCAGGCAGACAGAAGAAGAGCCGGCGTTGAATTTATCAAAATCATTAGCGACCTATGGTATGACAAGTCTATTGAATTGGTTCTTTTCAGAAACCAATTGATCGACCGAAATGTAAGCGACATCATCAACTTACATGAATATGCCGGTGAATTTGTTCAAAAACCAATCAACATTTTTGATTCTGTGGAGATCGCCAGAGCTATTGAAGCTTTGGACTTACCTCCTTCCCGAATTGACATCGGTAAATTAACATACGAATACCATTTAGAAGACGATAAATATAACGACGCTACTGCTTTCGTAGTAGACAAACTGAAACATGCAAAAGAAACCAAAGATATCCAACCAAAAGATGTGGTATTATATGGTTTTGGACGTATCGGACGTTTATTAGCCCGTGAATTAATGTCGAAAATCGGAAAAGGACAACAATTGCGTTTGCGTGCGATTGTGACCCGCGATAAAAACGATGCTGTTTTATTAGAAAAACGCGCTTCTTTATTGCGTTACGATTCTGTTCATGGTGATTTCGAAGGTTCGGTTACCGCAGATCCTGAAAACAATGCATTGATCATCAATGGAACAACCGTACATATTATTACGGCTAATGCTCCGGAAGAAATCGACTATACACAATACGGTATCAACGATGCGTTGATCATCGATAATACCGGTGCTTTTACAACCGAAGAAGCACTTAGCCGTCACCTGACTTCAAAAGGAGCCGACAAAGTATTACTTACTGCTCCAGGTAAAGGTGTTCCAAACATCGTATACGGTGTAAACCACACGGATTACAATCCGGATGAAGTAAAAATCTACTCGGCTGCTTCATGTACTACGAATGCAATCACGCCAATTTTAAAAGCTGTTGAAGACACTTTAGGAGTAGTAAAAGGACATTTAGAAACAATCCACGCGTATACCAACGACCAGAATCTGGTTGACAACATGCACAAAAAATACCGTCGTGGAAGAGCTGCCGCTTTAAATATGGTAATCACCGAAACAGGTGCCGGAAGTGCCGTTGCCAAAGCATTACCTGCATTGGCCGGTAAATTAACTTCAAACGCGATCCGTGTACCGGTTCCAAACGGTTCATTAGTGGTATTGAATCTTGAAGTTGGAAAAGAAACTTCTAAAGAAGGTGTTAACGACATCATGAAACAATATGCTCTGGAAGGTGAATTGGTTGAGCAAATCAAATATTCATTAAACAATGAGTTGGTTTCTTCGGACATCGTAGGAACTTCTGCTCCGTCAATTTTCGACAGTAATGCGACAATTGTTTCTGCCGATGGTAAAAATGTAGTATTATATGTTTGGTACGACAACGAATACGGTTACAGCCACCAGGTAATTCGTCTGGCAAAATATATCGCCAAAGTAAGACGTTATATGTATTATTAATCGTTTGCTTTGCAACATTATAAAAACGCCCCGATTAAATTCGGGGCGTTTTTTTTATTCCTTTATTTTTTCCACATCTGACAGGTTTTAAAAACCTGTCAGATGTTACACACAAAAAAAGAGCCATCTTTTCAGACAGCCCTTTTACTATAGTTATGATTTGACTATGCTTTACCAGCGGCGATCAAATTTAAAGCAGAACCTGCTACAAACCAGCCAATCTGACCTTCGTTGTAGGTATGGTTTGCCATGATGATATCTTTTGAACCATCGGCATGAACAAACTCTAACGTTAATTGTTTACCTGGCGCAAATTCTTTTAAATCTAAGAAATTGATAGTATCATTCTCCTGGATTTTATCGTAATCGGCCTCATTAGCAAACGTTAATGCCAACATACCTTGTTTTTTAAGGTTGGTTTCGTGGATACGGGCAAACGATTTTACCAATACCGCTTTCACACCTAAGTGACGTGGTTCCATTGCAGCGTGCTCACGTGAAGATCCCTCACCGTAGTTATGGTCACCCACAACGATTGAAGGTACTCCAGCCGCTTTATAAGCACGTTGTACAGCCGGTACTTCACCGTATTCACCTGTCAATTGGTTTTTCACGTTGTTTGTTTTCTGATTGAAAGCATTCACCGCACCAATTAACATATTGTTGGAAATATTATCCAGGTGACCACGGAAACGTAACCAAGGACCTGCCATGGAAATGTGATCCGTTGTACATTTTCCAAAAGCTTTGATCAACAACTTCGCTCCGGTGATGTTTTCACCATTCCAAGGCTGGAACGGATCTAACAACTGTAAACGCTCTGATGTTGGCGCAACCACTACCTGAACTCCAGATCCATCTTCAGCAGGTGCCTGATATCCGGCATCTTCTACTGCGAATCCTTGTTTTGGTAATTCATCACCACTTGGCTCGTCTAACATTACTTCTTCTCCGTCTTCGTTGATTAACTTATCGGTTAACGGATTAAATCCTAAGTCTCCTGCAATAGCCAAAGCCGTTACCAATTCCGGTGATCCTACGAATGCTAATGTATTCGGGTTACCATCGGCACGTTTTGAGAAGTTACGGTTGAACGAGTGAACGATTGTATTTCTTTCTTCTTTTTCAGCACCTTCTCTATCCCACATACCGATACATGGTCCACATGCATTGGCAAATACGGTTGCTCCGATTTTATCGAACGTATCGATAAATCCGTCACGCTCGATCGTGTAACGCACCTGCTCCGACCCCGGTGTGATGGTGAATTGTGCTTTTGTTTTTAATTTTTTGTCGGCTACCTGTTTTGCTAAAGATGCAGCACGTGCAATATCTTCGTAAGAGGAGTTCGTACAAGAACCGATCAATCCGATTTCAACTTTTAAAGGCCAGTTGTTTTTCTCGGCTTCTTCTCTCATTTTAGAGATTGGCGTCGCTAAATCCGGAGTAAATGGTCCGTTTAAGTGTGGCTCTAATTCCGAAAGGTTGATTTCGATTACCTGATCGAAGTATTGTTCCGGGTTCGCATATACTTCTTCGTCAGCCGTTAAATATTTTGCGATTGCATTGGCTGCATCAGCAACTTCCGCACGTCCTGTAGAACGCAGGTAACGATCCATAGATTCGTCGTATCCGAAAGTTGAAGTTGTCGCTCCGATTTCAGCCCCCATATTACAGATAGTACCTTTACCTGTACATGACATTGACGTTGCTCCTTCTCCAAAATATTCCACGATAGCTCCCGTCCCCCCTTTTACAGTAAGGATACCGGCTACTTTTAAGATTACGTCTTTTGGTGCTGTCCATCCTGATAATTTACCGGTTAATTTAACACCGATTAATTTCGGAAATTTTAATTCCCAGGCCATTCCGGACATTACGTCTACCGCATCCGCTCCACCAACTCCGATGGCCAACATTCCCAATCCACCGGCATTTACCGTATGCGAATCGGTTCCGATCATCATCCCTCCAGGGAAAGCATAGTTTTCTAATACTACCTGGTGAATAATTCCCGCTCCCGGTTTCCAGAATCCGATACCGTATTTATTTGAAACAGACGATAAGAAATCGAATACTTCGCTACTTTGTGATTTTGCTCTTGCCAAATCGGTTTTAGCATCTACTTTCGCCTGGATAAGGTGATCACAGTGTACCGTTGTTGGAACCGCTACTTTGTTTTTTCCGGCATGCATAAACTGCAATAAAGCCATCTGTGCCGTAGCATCCTGACAAGCAACACGATCCGGTGCAAAATCCACATAATCCTTACCTCTTGTGAATGCCTGAGAAGGGGTTCCTTCCCAAAGATGAGCATATAAAATCTTTTCAGATAATGTTAGCGGACGACCAACAAGTTCCCGTGCTTTATCCACACGTTCAGCCATGTTTCCGTACACTTTTTTAATCATTTCTATATCAAAAGCCATACTATGAATGAGTTATGTTATTATTTGTTTGTTTACTTAAAGCGGTACAAATTTAATCAATCCTAATGAGATTTGAAAATTTTTAGTATTTCTTTAAATTCAAAGAATTATTATTTATAAACATTCTATTTTGATGAATATTTTTCAACGATTCCTAGAAATAACCCCTAAAAGCGATAAATTCATAATTTTTTAATTTTATATTGTCGATTCCTAAAAAAAACCACTCATTTACTAATAAATTCCAAAATCAGGACACCCGAAAAAGCCCATAAACAGGTCGAAACAAGTGTTTTTATCCGTCAAAAAAAATGAAAAAAAATTTTAAAGTCGATCCGTATTTTACTTTCTGAGCGCCATTATCGGTTTTTCATAATAACGATACAACAGATAACTCAGTAAAAAAGTAATCGTAAGGTAGAATACTGTAAAAAGATGCAATTGCCAACCCGATAAAGAAACCGTATCGATCCAATATTTAAGCAGTTGTAAAACAAGGCTGTAATGAATCAGATAGATTGAATATGAAATCAGACTTATTAAGGTAACAGGCTTAGCAAACCAGGATGGTGCCGTTTTCCATTCGGACAAAAGTGGCAGAAACAACGCAAAGGTCAACGAGGTAATGGGCAAATAAAGTACATTCCAAAAGAACGGATAGTTTTCGATTAAAATCTGAAAAAATCCCACGCCGACAAACATAAACACCATCAGCACACAACCCAAAACGGCGATTTTCAGTTTGTGTTTTAGCCAGAATTCCGAATAATTAATATACAGCCAGCTAAAGGCCATTCCGATTAAAATAGAATCTATTCTATAAATTACGACTACTTTTAACGATACATTCCATTGTATCAAAGTGGTATTGGAAGTCCAAAAATAGTATCCGACTTTGGCACCTATAAACAATAGAATCAATCCTAAAACCACCGCTAAAAAAAGACGGGATTTATTTTTCCGCGGAAACACCAAGGCAGCTATAAAAAATGCCAGCGCGCCAATCAGATAGGCAAATTCTTCCACCGACAAGCTCCAGGATTCCGGAAAAAAGGTCGGCATGGTGGTCGCAAAATTTTGCAGAAATAGAAAATAATAGCCCGCCTGTTCCATTTGAAAGCCAAACAAGAGTCCCAAACCGCAATTCAGTAGCAATATTAAATAGTAATTCGGTAATGTTCGAAATCCTCTTCGTTGCAGAAAATAAAAAAAAGTAGTACGGTTAAAATCCGTCGTTACAAACAGACGGTATAAGATACCTCCGATCAGAAATCCGCTTAATACAAAAAACAATTCCACACCCCAAAACCCAAACAGCGTAAAGAGTTGTCCTAAAATTCCCGGGCAATCCGGATAAATCCACAACAAATGACCGCCCAACACCATTAAGATTGCCGTAGCCCGCATCACATCCAATCCGAAAATACGTTCCGTTCCTGTTATTGTGGTCGCATTCATTTTATTTATCTATTTTTGTTTTATACTGCATTTTCTTATGAAAAAATCAAAGATATATAAATATTTCACAATCCTGATTGTCTTTATTTTAGCTGTGATCGGAATCGTATACTCCCAACTCACCAACCGGCATAAGGCAATTGTAAAGACACAGGTTTTACATTTTACCGGATTACTGGACAGTGATTGGATAGTAACCAATGGCATACAGGAGTACAAAATGCTATCGCCCACTTTTCTTATTGACGGCATCTACAAATCAATGGAAGGTCCGAAAGCCTCCCGTTATATCCAACTGAATCAGACCGAAAAATTATTATGGATTAAAGGTTTTGACGTACAGGCGTTTGATGCCAACACGAATGCGCCGTTATCCAATGATTATATCTGTCATATGAATGTTGATATTAACGATGTAAACTATTATAACCACTGGCAGTTAGACGACCGCATCGGCAAACAATATCCGCGCCTTACTTCTTTATCGCAAGGATTGGAGCGTTTTGATTTTCCGGAAGGCTATGGCGTTCCGATTATCGGTAATGATTTTCTTTTTGTGACCTCGCAGACTTTGAATCAGAATATACCGGATATCTTTAAAAAGGTAAAACACAAAATCACCGTAAAATACGAGGCTTCGCCAAAAGCCATAAAACCGTTGATGAGTAAAACCGTTTTTATACAATTACCTTTCGACAAGCACGATCCCTTTAAAGGTCCGTTGGATCCGGGAAGTAACCAATGTATTCCCGTGGAAACCAAAAATCACACATATGAAGATAAAAACGGAAACAAATTGTCCGGTCATTGGGTAATTCCGACCGGTATCGCTACCTATAGAAGCAGTATCACCGAACAATTACAAATTCAAGATAGTGCGCGTTTGCATTTTTCGGCACCGCACGTACATCCGTTTGCAACCGCGATCGGCATTTACGACAAGACAACCGGCAAAACCGTTTTTAGCTGTAAGGTGACCAACTATAAAGACAAGATTGGACTAAAGGAAATCCAGCCATTCCACTCCGAAACCGGTGTGTGGCTTTACAGCAACCACGAATACGAATTGGTTTTAAATGTCAACAACACTTCCGCATCCGAACAGGATATGATGGGCAGTATGTTTTTGTTTTTTTACGACCGCGAATTGGAACAGAAAATCACCTCAAAATAGATTTTCTCTACAAACAAAAAAGCGCCTTTTCGAAAGTATTGAAAAGGCGCTTTTTGTTTTATTTTGATTTATTTATTGCGTTACCGCTACTTTTTCTTCCTGATTAAAATATTTAAAAATCATCACCGCTGCAAGTATTGCTCCGGTCAACGATAGTAAACTTCCCACTGTTATCAGTTCGATAGCTTTCGTGGTCACTTCCGGAAACTTTCGATAATCGGATAGTACGGCCAGGAATAATCCAAAAGACACCAATCCCATGATCAGTCCAATAAAAATTCCGAGATAGCGGTTTTTAAAGACGACTTGCGCCGCCATAATGGTCAGCACTACAATCATCAGGTAACTGATTTGCCCTTTTACAATTAGCGTTTCTACAAAACTGAAAACCGCCAATCCCATCAAGGCATATTCCGGCAGATTCTTTACAATATTTTTCATTTGATAACAGTTTCTGGTTCGTCCTAACAAAAACGTAATAAATCAAAAAAAATTATAATAATTTCGCAACAATCATCTCTTCCGTAATTCCTTCGGCATCTGCTTTATAATTCTTAATAATACGGTGACGTAAAATTCCGGTAGCTACCGCTTTTACATCTTCGATATCCGGAGAAAATTTTCCATTTAAAGCGGCGTTTGTTTTCGCTGCCAAAATCAGGTTTTGCGAAGCTCGTGGGCCAGCTCCCCAATCCAGATAATTTTTTACATAATCGGTTGCCAACGCATTATCCGGTCGGGTTTTACTTACCAAAGTAACGGCATATTCGATCACGTTATCCGCTACCGGAATACGACGGATCAAATGTTGGAAATCGATGATCTCCTGAGCGGTAAACAATGGATTTATGGTAGCACTTACATCCGAAGTAGTACTTTTTACTACTTGTACTTCTTCTTCAAAAGTCGGGTAATTTAATTTGATCGCAAACATAAAACGATCCAACTGCGCTTCCGGTAACGGATAGGTACCTTCCTGTTCAATCGGGTTTTGGGTTGCCAATACAAAAAACGGCAAATCCAATTTATAGTGATGCCCGGCAATGGTTACCGCTTTTTCCTGCATGGCTTCCAAAAGTGCCGCCTGGGTTTTTGGCGGTGTACGGTTGATCTCATCGGCAAGGATGATATGGGAGAAAACCGGCCCTTTAATAAACTTAAAAGTCCGCGATTCGTCCAGAATTTCGCTTCCCAGAATATCAGACGGCATTAAATCGGGTGTAAACTGAATTCGTTTAAAGTCCAATCCCAAAGCCTGTGAAATGGTGTTTACCATTAATGTTTTGGCCAATCCCGGAACCCCTACCAACAAGGCGTGTCCTCCGGCAAAAATGCTCAATACAATCTGGTTCACCACTTCTTCCTGACCCACGATAATTTTAGCGATTTCCTCTTTTAAGGCTTTTTGTTTCTGAACCAGGTTTTGAATTGCTGCAACGTCTGACATAATATTTTATTCGTATCTGTTAAATTAAAAAAGAGTTAGCTTTAAATTCATAAAACTAACTCTTTTAATTATTTTTTAAAAATTATTTTTTCAACCAGTTATTCGTGAATTTACAGTCTCTGTAATCTCCGTTGATTTTAATATAGGTTTCTTTAATTTTCTCTTCGGTCCATTTGGCGATGGCTTTAATTTGTTTTTCCTTTAAAGCCAATTCTTTGATTTTAAGGTAATCTTTAGCATAATCGGCCGTATGCTCATCATAACGATTGGTAACCGTCAATAATTTGTAATGCTTCATTCCTTTTTCATCTGCATCCACCAACGGCAACGATACCGCTCCATCTTTTAAATCGGCCACCTGGCTGTAAAGCGCCGGATCCATTTTAGTCAACTCAAAACGGGTTTCCAACGTTCTTGGATTTACTAAAAGTCCACCGCTGTTACGGGTTTCTTTTTCATCGGAAGAAGCGCGCGCCGCATCGGCAAACTTAATCTCTCCGCTTACAATACGCTGACGGATTTTTTCGATTTTTTCTTTAGCTTCTTTCATTGCCTCATCCGATACTTTCGGAATGATCAAAATATGTCTTAAATCCAGTTCCTGACCACGGATTTTCTCCAGGTAGATAATATGATACCCATAAGTAGTTTCAAACGGTTCGGAAATTTCTCCTTCCGCCAAACTAAAAGCCACATCTTTAAATTCTTTTACGAATGGTGTTTTTCGGGTGATTTTATAAAAACCTCCTGTTGGTACCGACGCTTTATCATCCGAAAACAATACCGCTTTACTATAAAAGCTGGCACCATTATCCATTACATCTTTTTTAATTTCGCGTAACTGATTCATTACCCTTTGTTTTTCAGCATCGGAAATCTTAGGGTTAATCACAATTTGCGCTACTTCCATTTCGGCTCCGAAAACCGGTAATTCTTCTTTTGGAATCCCTTTAAAGAACGTACGCACTTCTTCCGGAGTAATCTCTACCGCATCCACTACCTTACGTTGCATTTGCGAGGTTAGTTTGTTCATCTTTACGATGTCGAAAAAGTAGGTTTTAAATTCTTCAAGATTCTTTTTGTTGTAGAATTTCACTACTTTATCAATCGAACCTACCTGCTCTACCATCTGGTCTAACTGCGAGTTCATAAAGTCGTGCACCTCCTGATCGGTCACCACGATACTATCCTGAACGGCCTGATGGGCATATAATTTATCTTCCAAAAGTTTCCCGAACATTTCACAACGCGTGATATTTTTGATGTCAATCCCTTGTGCCTGTAACTCGACAAATGTTTTGTCGATATCCGAATCCAATACAACATATTCCCCAACTACGGCTACCACTCCGTCAATCTTCTTTTTCGGGGTTTGTTGCGCCTGAGCTGTTCCGAAGAACGCCAGAGACAACCCGAAAATCAAAGCCGCCTTTTTATTTATAAACTTCATATTTCTTATTTTTAATGGCATCATTAGTGATCTCTTTTTCAAATTTCTTAATGTATTCTAATTTTCTGTTATTTAATAATATTTGTTTTATCGTTGGGCTTATATATTCGAACGGCGCCGTTTGGTTCCGATCTAAAACCTTATTCACTTTTACCAGATAGGCCGAAAGACTGTCCTGATATTCATACGAGATTCCGTCGGTTATATAACGGTCCCGATTATCCGGGTTTACAAACGGTAGGTTTCGATACACCTGATTCATATCGACCCATACCGTGTCGTTAAAAGCATAGCTCTTAAATTGTATCGTCATTCCTTCTAATGCTTTTTTGTCTTCTTTACGGGATGAGTTGAATCGGCTTCTGATGACTGCAAATTTAGGATTATCTTTGGTCAGATTGATATATTTTAACCGGACTAATGTCCCGGTTGTTTTGAAATTTTCTTTGTTTGCCTGATAATAACGCAACAATTCGTCTTTTGTTATCGTCGTATCAATAGCCTGTTTCACGACTTGTTCAATATAAGCACCCGTATACAGATCGGTTGTGTATTGTTGGATCAAAACGTCAAAAGAGGCTTTTTCCTTATCACTAAGATTCACTTCGGCCGCATCCATCAATAGTGTACGCGTTGCCCATCTGTCGATATAATTTTTAACAATCATCAGACTATCCGCTTTGGAGGTTCCGGCAGGAACCAATCCTTTGATTTCGTCTGCATACAGATAGGAATCGTTTACCCGTGCAATTGCTTCGGGCTTTTGTTTCGGTCGGATATAGTCGCAGGACCAAACCGAAAACACTATTAAAAACAGTACAGCGGCTTTATTCATCTATTTATTGCTGTAATTCCTGTTTTACCTCGCTAAATACACCTTTATCAATGTTGATGGTAAACTCTTTTTTCAGTTCGTCCACCCATTTGCTTTCCAGGTATTGCTGGTAATCGTTAATTACTTTCCCTTTGGTTTCTTCAAATGTTTTCGGTCCTTTTGGCATTTTTTTAAGCACGTCGATTACGAAATAGTAATTTCCGTCTTTGATCACATCCGAAATCCCCACATTTAGTTTCGGGTATTTTGGTAAGGCTTCGCTTCCTTCTTCGAAAACGCCAGTCTTCACCATAATAGACACTTTGTTGTCTTTATTCAGTTGTTCTTTGATAAAATCGATGGATTTTTTCTTTTTCAGAAATTTTAAGGTCTGCTGGATTGCATCCTGTTGGGTCGAGGAAAACACATTAGCTTCTACTCGCGGATGCCATTGGTAATTGGCAATGTTTTTCTCGTAGAATGCTTTTAACCCTAAGGTATCGGTTTTCGCTTTGTTCCAGATTTCTTTTTCCATCAAATCAAACAATAGCAATCCGTCGCGGTATTCGTCCATTACGTTGGCAAATTCCGGATTCTCTTTTTCCAGATTGTCGTTGTAATAGTTCATTAACTGGTTGTGGATAAATTTACCATACAACTGGTCAACCACTTTTCCGATCGGACGGATACCCCATTTTGTTTTTTGTTGTGTGTTGACAAAATCTAAAAAGTCAAGCGCACTTACTTTTTTATCTTTATTGATCACCAAAAGAGTACCTTCCAATTCCGGAGTGGAAGCCGGAACTTCCCAAGCCTCTTCATAAAATTTGTCGGTTACTAATTTGGCTGCTTTTGCATATAGTTTTGGATTTTTCTCTATATTGTATTTTTTAGCCAGTTTTTCACTTAACGAAGCATCGATCAGTTTGGAACGATCGTCTTTACGTACTCGGGATTCCATTTCCGTTTGTACATCAGCAAAACTGCGAACCGGGGTTTTTTCGATCAGTTTGATAATATGCCATCCGAACTGACTTTGAAATGGTTCGGAGATATCACCCGGATTTTTAAGTGAAAAAGCAACGTCTTCGAATTTTTCAGAACTCAACTCTCCCGATCCGAAACGTTGTAAATGCCCGCCTTTTCCGGCAGAAGAACGATCCTGTGAGAATTGTTGTGCCAAACTTTCGAAGTTTTCGCCCTGTTTGATTTTTTTATAGATGTCGTCGATATTGTTTTTAATCGATTCGCCTTCAACCGGATTCTCGGCTTTCATCAACATAATATGTGCTACGGAAACCTGTCCTCTGTTATCGCGGATATCGTTTACTTTGATCAGGTGATAACCGAATCGCGTACGAACCGGTAGGGACACCTCTCCTTTTTTGGTTTTATAGGCTGCCGTTTCAAATGGGTATACCATTCTGAAAACCGAAAAATAACCTAAATCACCTTTGTTATCTTTTGCAGAAGGATCTTGCGAATAACGTGTCGCCAGATCGTCAAAACTCTCACCTGCCACCGCTTTTTTGCGGATATCCATAGCTTGATTATAGGCTTTTAATGTATCAGCCGGCGATGCATTTTCATCGACCGTAATCAATATGTGAGAAGCTTTGATTTCTTTTAGGGAACGCTGATAGGCTTCATCTACAAGCTCTTTGGTCACTTTAGTATCGGTCATGTAGTTACGCGACAATTGCGTACGATACGATTTTAACTCCGCTAAATAATTGGCGTCATTTTGTAATCCCAGCTTGTTGGCTTTCTGAATTTTCAGTTTATATCCCAAAAACAAATCCAGATATTGATCCAGATTTTTTTGTGACTCGTCTTTTACCAAATCCAGATTTTTCTTGTACACCCGGCTAAATTCGTCGGTATAATAAGGATGATTATCAATATTGAAAAGTACTTTTTTCGTTTTATCCTGTGCATACGACATGGCAGTCGCTGCTACACAAAGACCTAACAGAACATATTTTAACCTCATTCTTTCAAAATATTTTAAATAATTTATAGTCTCGAAAAAAATCTACAACCACCAAAGCGATTGCCATTATACTAGTTGATTAGCAATCAACAAAAATAACAATTCAATTACATTATACAACTATGCGTTTTACTATTAACAAAAAATTATCGCGGGATGTAAGGCTCTTATTTTTAAACCGATTAAAAAGTTCTCATAAATTATAGCTACTTTTGCAGTCCTTAATTTTTGTTAAAATGAGCTTTCAAAAAGAAATTCAACGCAGAAGAACCTTTGGTATTATCTCTCACCCGGATGCCGGAAAAACCACATTAACGGAAAAACTGTTACTATTTGGTGGTGCTATTCAGGAAGCGGGTGCTGTAAAAAGCAATAAAATCAAAAAAGGAGCAACTTCGGATTTTATGGAAATCGAGCGCCAGAGAGGGATCTCGGTGGCAACTTCCGTTTTAGCGTTCAATTATAAAGACAAAAAAATCAATATCCTGGACACTCCGGGTCACAAGGATTTTGCCGAAGATACCTTTCGTACCTTAACAGCAGTCGACAGTGTGATTGTGGTGGTTGACGTGGCCAAAGGGGTTGAGGAACAAACCGAAAAACTCGTGGAAGTATGCCGTATGCGTAATATCCCGATGATCGTTTTTATCAATAAGTTAGACCGTGAAGGTAAGGATGCTTTTGACCTGATGGACGAAGTGGAAAAAAAGCTGGGTTTAAAAGTAACACCGCTTAGTTTCCCTATCGGTATGGGATACGATTTCCAGGGAATTTATAACATCTGGGAAAAGAACATCAATCTTTTTGAAGGTGACAGCCGTAAAAACATAGAAGAAACCATTGCTTTTTCGGATATCAACAGTCCGGAACTGGAAACGATAATCGGTGAAAAACCGGCGAATAAATTACGTGAAGAACTGGAGCTTATCGATGAAGTATATCCTCCGTTTGATCGCGATGCCTATCTTGAAGGAAACCTGCAACCGGTATTTTTCGGTTCGGCTTTAAACAATTTCGGGGTTCGCGAAATGTTGGATTGTTTTATCGAGATTGCGCCATCACCAAGACCGAAAGATTCGGATACGCGTAACGTAAAACCGGACGAAGACAAATTTTCAGGATTTGTGTTTAAAATTCACGCTAATATGGATCCGAAACACCGTGACCGACTAGCATTTATTAAGATCGTATCGGGTGTATTCGAACGAAACAAACCGTATTTACACGTGCGTTTGGGTAAAAACTTAAAATTCTCAAGTCCGAATGCCTTTTTTGCGGAAAAGAAAGAGATTGTGGATATTTCGTATCCGGGTGATATTGTGGGATTACACGATACCGGAAACTTTAAAATCGGCGATACCCTGACCGAAGGAGAATTAATGAACTTTAAAGGAATCCCGAGTTTCTCACCGGAGCATTTCCGTTATATCAACAATGCCGATCCAATGAAAGCCAAACAGCTTGAAAAAGGAATTGATCAACTTATGGATGAAGGTGTGGCACAGTTGTTTACACTGGAAATGAACAACCGTAAAGTGATCGGAACCGTAGGCGCACTTCAGTATGAAGTAATCCAATACCGTTTGGAACACGAATATGGCGCTAAATGTTCGTACGAAAACTTCCCGGCATTTAAAGCCTGTTGGGTACGTCCGGAAGACACTAAAAACGAAGAATTTGCCGAGTTTAAACGAATCAAACAAAAATTCCTGGCAAAAGACAAATACGGACAACTGGTATTTCTTGCCGATTCGGATTTCTCAATTCAGATGACACAGAGTAAATATCCTACCGTAAAACTTCATTTTACATCGGAATTAAACTAAAAAAGACTTCTTTATATCCAAAAAGCGTAAACCAAAAGTTTACGCTTTTTTATTTTACAAGACACTTAATTTAATAGTAAAATTTAACATATTATCCGGATTTTTCCTATTTTTATGCTCCCTAATTAAGTTTTATGAGCGCACTTTTACAAAAAAAATGGATGATTATTTTTTCATTATTTTCTTACATTTCATTATTTGCTGATGAATTATCCCCTAATGATCCTCCGGGTGAGGAAGACCCTGTAGTACCGGTTCCGATAAACCAATACACTTTACTATTGGCTATTATGGCGATCATTCTAGCGTTCTCACTCATCCGAAAATACTATCGAAAAGCAAATACAAACAAGGCATAAAAAAACCGGCTAGTTAAGCCGGTTTTTTTATTTCTAGTTACGCAATGCTGCTCTTCTTTTATTGATCACAAATATCGCAAAAGCGATTGCAATAAATGCCATCCATATCACGTATCCGTTAATTGGCACCACTGGCGTATCCAATGGGTTATCATCAGGATCTCCACCAAAATCTCCAGGATCTTCTTCTGCAAATGCTACCACATTAGCTAATAATGTAAAAATAAAAATGTAGCTGTATACTCCTATCTTCTTCATAATATATGGGATTAAATCGGGTAAAGTAACATATTTACCATACCCGATTTCTATTTTATTTAATAAATTACTTTTACTGTTGTCGTTTTGTTATCTTCAGCCGTTACCTGAACCAATAACACTTGTTGCGCTACAGAAAGATCTGAAATCACCAAGGTGTTGTTGTTCACTTTTGCTTTTTGATATACCATACGTCCGTTGATATCGAAAATGGTTACCTCTTTGATTGAAGTATTTTTCGTTTCGATATGTAAGCTTGTATTTTGTTTGTATACAACCACTGCATTGGCATCCAATGTAGCATCGATTGTTCCCAAGGTAGTTTTGTACACTATCTCAAAACGGTTATCAAAAGTTCCTTCTGCCGATGCAAAGGTATACGCTCCGTTTTTCAGGTTGTGTAATGCTCCGTTGTTGGCATTATCTTTAATATAAACATCCTGATTTCCAGCAAACAATCCGTCGAATGAAGACAAGGTGATGGTGTAGTTTCCAGCAGTAGCCGCTTTAAATCCTAAGGCTACCACATCGTTGTCATTAAACGGCAACGCACGCCCCTGAATGGTATAATCGGCTGCTTCAATTTTCGAAGACAAGCTGCTTCCCGTGTTTCCAAAAGCCAATCCGTCGTATCCTCTGTCTACTCCTTCTGTAGCACCTTGTGCATAGGCTACTAAGATTTGATTGAAAGCCGTTCCGGAATCATTGGTTAGATTTAACCAGATACGGTGTCTTTCGATTTCTTCCGGTGTTGCGGTAGTAGCACCAGCCACTCCTCTAAAGAATTGATCATTATTATCAGTCGAACGCATCGTATTTACAAAGCTCACATTTCCACCAGCTGGTATGGATTTCACAATAAATCCTTGTCCTACCTGGATTTTACCGTTTGGCACATTGGCCGGAACTCCCGAAGTTCCCAAAGTAGCCGCAACTCCTCCCGATCCCGGTGTCCATGTAGCATAGTTGGTTCCCGCCGGAAATTGTCCCTGAGCGTTCATCGTTAAGGTATGTGCGTAGAAATATAATGTTCCGTCGATTGTTGCGTTTCCACCTAAGAAAGCCGTTCCGTCGATAACCGATGGGTAAGGATTTCCTACAAGGTTGTATCCTGTTCCGGTGTTTTCTAAAGTAAACGTAACGTTTCCGTTATTTGGTTTTCCAACAAAAACTCCTTCCCAAGCTGCAGCCGGAGATGTTTGATAATTGTTTGGCGCTCGTACTGCAAATCCTTTACCCGGTACAAATGTAGAAGAAGCGGTTAAACCTGTATTCACATAAGTATTCGTTGTAGTCTGATAGGTATAGAAACGGTTTGTCAGCGTATTTGGTGAGAAACCAAAAAGGTTTTGTCCTTCAACCGGTGCTGACCATAATGTATGATCAAGTCTTACGATCGGTGCAGAATTTCTATGTACGGTTACCGCTCCTGTATTTGCTACTGCGTTTGTTTGGATTAAGTTGGCGTTGTTTTCGATTACGAAATCTGCTGCCGTCATATTGTTTACCACATCGTTAACAACGGTAATATTGGTTCCAGATGCCAAACGGAAAGATCCCGAGTTTAACGTTAGTTTTTTAGCGGTAAACACGCCGTTCGTATTGGTGTTATACGCTCCGGCAATAACGGCTTCGATTGTTGCTGTTGGTCCGGAAACATTCGACCATGCCGTTCCATTCCAGGTTACGGTTGTCAAAGCTGTTGTTACATCAATTACGTTGGAATTGGCCGATGTTGTCGATGTGTTTTTTGCGCGAACTCTGTAGTGGTAGGTTGTATTTGGGTTTAATCCGGTTACTACATAAGAAGTAACATTCCCTACGTTTTTGCCGTCATACCCGGTTACAAACGAAGGTGCTGTAGTAGTGTAGTTAATGGTTACCTCATCGATATAACCAACACCGCTTCCGTTTTCAAATACGATTTTCACATCGCTTGCCGTTTCGTTAACCGCTACGGTATATTCATCAAATCCGAGATTATCTAACGGGAATGACTCCAATAAAGTGGTAACCCCGCCTACGATTTTACTTACTTTTAAAGTACTGGCACTTGATCCTCTTTTAGCAAAGAACGTTACCGACGTTACTTTTGAAAAACTTGGTGATGTCATTTTACCATCACTAGCTCGTAATTGTGCTCCATATCCATCATAGGCACTAGACACAGCCGCTCGTAGAACCGCATTTATACTCCAGACTCCTGATGTAAGTGTTACAGTTCCGAACCCGTAACCGCTGGTACTTAATCCTGATTCGAATTTTTCTAAAATATTAGCAGTTGCCGAAGTTGAAAATGAAGCGTATTCACTCACGTCCAAAAGATAGGCATCAGCCTGTGGAACCGCACTCCAATGTGCTGTAAAATCGTTTGCGTTTACTGCCGTTGCTGCTGTTGCTACCGGCTCAGCAATTGCTGTAATATTAGCCGTAAGTCCGGTTGGCTGTACTACGTTATAGTTGGCTGCTGCCGACCCGGAGATGGTATATCCGGTTACCGTCACAGCAATTCCGTTTCCAATCGCCGAGGAAGCAAATGTCGCTACCGGAGTTCCTCCTAAAGTTACATTGGCTACATCTGCTGCTAATATTCCTGTTAGTGTTGGCGTTCCCGATAAGGTTGCTGCTGTAGTTCCGTCGGCTACTTTATTGTTTGCCGTTACACCAGTAATGTTTGCATTTTTCTTAGATACTGTTAAAGTACGCACTACATCGGTAGCCGCATTATAATTGGCATCACCTGCCTGAGAAGCAGTAATATTGGTTGTTCCTGCTCCGATAATCGTTACGGTAGTTCCGGAAATAGTTGCTACTGCCGGATTACTACTGCTATACGAAACCGCCAATCCGGAACTGGATGTTCCTGTTAAGGCAAAATCCGCGTCACCATATTGTTTGTTAATATTGGCGAAGGTTATCGTCTGGCTTCCTTTTCCAATATTAAAATTGATCGTTGCCGGGTCACTATCCCCGACAGTATTGGTTGCTTTTACTGTTACCGAAGCCGATGAAACTGCTGTTGGTGTTCCGGTAATCGCTCCTGTTGTTGTATTTAAAGATAATCCAGCTGGTAAAGTACCTGTTAACAAGGTATAACTTGTTGGGTTACCTGTAGCCGAAATCGTCTGACTAAAAGCGGTTGCTACGGTTCCGTTAAAAGTAGCTCCTGTTACTACCGGCGCCACTGGTGGTAAACCTGTAGCGGTCATGTTAAAGTTATCGATCGATACTCCGTTATCGGTTCCTGAAAGATTTGTCGATACCCAAGACATACCAAAAGATGCTCCGGGAGCAATATTTAATCCGGTTAAGGTAAATTCAGCTACTGGTGTTGTAGCAACGTTACCATTTGTCCCTGTCGCTACTCCTGAGAAATCTTTTCCATTTAAAGTTGTATTCGTAGCTAATGCTCCGGTACCGGTAAGATCCCATCCGGAAGTATTGGCACCTCCATAACGCCATTGCTGATAATCCCAGGAAAGTTTTAATGAGGTAATAGCAGATCCTGAATTATTTACAAAACTCACGGTGTACGTGTATGTATTAGTACTCGATGGTAAAGCCCCCAAACTAAAGTTGACTGATGGAGTTGTTACGCCATAGGCATAAAATCCTCCTCCATTTGCTGTACCCGTACTTCTTCCGTTATAAGATGTAGGACCTGATAAAGACCAACCTGCTGGAAGCGTATTAGTCGCATTTGTTGCATTTGATGGGTTGTAAGCATCAAAATTGTCCGATTTGGTGTAAGGTAAAGCAGTAATACTCACCTGCCCCCACGTGTTAAGTCCCATAAAGCATACCACGAGGAATAGGGCATATTTCAATGAGAATTGATGTAGTTTTTGTTTCATAAATTTACTTTTGTTTTTTTGAGACTTCAAAGATATAAAGATGTTACCTATTTTGAAAATGAGTATGTTACCAATATATTAATTAACACCCAAAAATACTTTTTATCGCATTTTTCATGCTTTTTATCGCATTATTTCATTATGATATTCGATTTTTTTTCAGCCTAAAAAAGGAAATCCTGTCAGATTATCCATAATGGTTCTCTAACAGGATCATAATTATTCCTCTCAAAAATAAAAACTATCGCTTCATACTAAAGTGTGCCTTAAATTCTTTTTGCACTCCTTCGTCATAATAATGCAATACAAACCAATAATCGGTCGAAGGCAGCGGATAACCATTATAGGTACCATCCCACCCTCTTTCTTTAGGAGAAAGTTGCTTGATCAACTTTCCGTAACGATCAAAAATGGTAATAGTCGCCTTCTCCGGATTGGGTAAGTCTTTTATATTCCAGTAATCGTGGTACGAATCCCCGTTTGGCGTAAAGTAACGCGGGTAGTTCAACACCAATACACGTAGCGGACTGTCGCCACATCCTTTTTTATCGTGTACCCGTACGGTATAATAACCCGCCGTGCTTACCTGGAAAACCGGACTATCCTGGAGCGGTCCATCGTTTAACTGGTATTCGTAATCTCCCGATCCCTGTGCCGAAACTACGATGATCTGATCCAGATCGAATGCTTCTTTTACGATGGCCTGTACGACAGCCGTCGACGAAACCGTGATCGTTGCCGAAGCTGCTCCCTGACAACCGGTAGCGGTATCGGTTACCGTAACCGTATAATTCCCCGGTTGGTTTACCGAAAGGGTTGGCGTGGTATTGGGTAAGGTTCCTCCGTTAAACGTCCATACAAAAGTATAACCGCTTGCCGGAATTCCCGGATTTAAAATAACAGGAGCCACCAGATTTCCGGTTACCGGGTTTACACAAGTCGACTGGTTTCCTAAATGAGGTTGCGGGGCATTTTTCAACGATACGGTTAGTTGTTGCATCGGCCCCAAACATCCTGTTGCCGCGTCTTTTTCCTGAACCTGTATCGTATAGGTTCCCGCCGGTGAATTCCCCCAGTTGACTTTTATTTCGTTGGTACCCGCCGGATTCGAAAAGCTTATTGCTCCGGAAAAGTTCGGATTCGGAATGGTCCAGCTATATACCGAACCCGGTGTTCCCAATCCGTTGTTTTCGGCAGCATCGACTTTATATACCGAAGAACTCATCCCCTGACAGATGACCTGTTGGGCATAACCTGTAATCCCCATACCCAACAGGATACTACTACAGGTATTCAGAACAAGTTTTCGTAGTTTCGGATTCACAGCGCGTATTATTTTATGACTTCTTTTTTGATTCATTCTTTTGTTTTTTTCCAATCTGCCGATCGCTATCGGTTTACTAATTGAAAATGATTGCTGATGTGGTTGGTGCCGATGGTTGCGGGTTTACGGTTTCGTTTTGTACCGGTGAAAAACATCCGCCAGCGTTTTGTACCGTTACCGAATACGAACCTTGTCCTACGTTATTAAAAATTGGATTGGTCTGATAATTCACCCCATCGATACTATACGTTAATCCGGTTCCCAGTGGCGCGGTCACTTCAATAGTAGCCATTGGTTGCGAACACGTAGGCTGTGTTACTATTACTGCAGGTGTTACCGGTGCTACCGGCTGTGCATCGATGGTTACTGTCGTTGCTGTAGAAATACATCCGCCCGGTGCTTTTACCGTAACATTGTACGTTGCTCCTGCCGTAAGCCCGGTGAACTGCATTCCTGTCTGATAATTTGTTCCGTCAACACTGTATTCGTAACCCGTTCCGGTTGGTGCGGTTACCGTTATCGTTCCCGTAGCTACCGTACAGGTTGGTTGTTGTGTTACCGAAGCTACCGGTGCCGATGGCAATGCCGGTTGCGGATCGATCACAGCTGGTGTACTTCCTGAAATACATCCTCCGGCACTTTTGATGGTTACAGTATACGATCCTGTTGTTACGTTATTGAAAACATTTGATGCCTGGTAGTTTACACCATCAATACTATAGGTATATCCGGTTCCTGTGGCTGGCGGTGTTACCGTAATGGTTCCCGTTGCTACAGTACAGGTTGGCTGAACCAATGTTACAACCGGATTGGCTGGTGCCGCTTCTATCGTAACAGTAAGGTTTACTGGCGTTCCGGGACATCCCGAAGCATTGGTTTCGATAACCTGAAGGGTATATACGCCCGCCGGGGTGGTTCCCCAGTTAATCGTGATCGCGTTGGTATTTACATTGGGTGTTCCGGTAATAGTTCCGGCAAATGTGGCCGGTGTTACCGTCCATGTATAAGTCGATCCCGCAGGCCCTGTACCCGGAGTATTTACGCTATAATTCTTTGTTGCGCCTACGCAGATGGTTTGTTGCGCATACGTTCCTAAGGTAGCCAACATCACTATCGTGAAAATTAATGCTTTAAAATAGTTCTTTTTCATTATTGAGTTTTTTGATGAGTTTCTTGTTAATTGTAATAAATCCCCATGGTAGTTGGTTTTGGCACTACTTTTACCGTTGCGGCATAGGAATGTTCCTGACAGCTCGGCGTGGTCACAAAACAGTAATACTGATTCCCGTTAAATCCGATTGGAACATTATTGATCGTTAATACTGCTGTTGTCGCTCCGGAATAAGGCGCTGCATTGGTTACATTTACCCAGACTCCGGCACTATTTAGCATTTTCCATTGATAGGTTACTCCTGTTGGATTATTCATGGCCACCGAAAAAGTAGCCGATTGTCCTTCGCATACCATACGTACTATCGGTTGCGTGGTTATTGAGGTGGTATTGGATACCGTATAATTGTGAATCCCAATATCGTCGCAACTTTCTATTGATGACGAATTCCATTCACTCGGCACATAAACACTGTTTGGCGCTACTACGTCGTTTCTGCGGATCATGGTATACCCGGTATTATCCGGCGCATTAACCGCATCGATTACATTTCCACCTTTAACCAGTTCAAAGCCGTCGTCTGCATTAAATCCGGTCTGGTATGCTATATTTTGCGGAAACGTACAAATCGGAGCATCGTTTCCAATTCGGATCAGATACAGGCTTCCGGATGCTAAATTTCCGGACAGGTTTATCGTATAGGAAGGCACCGGATCACCGGCCGTTCCGTATCGTAGAACAGCATATTGTGATAAATTGACGGTTGCTCCTGTTCCGTTATACAGTTCGATAATTCCGCCATCACCACGATCCGCATCGTATAATTCCGAAATAAAAATATCGGAATACAACATGGTACAAGTCGATCGAAGTACGGTAAAAACCGGTGAAGTCCCCGTACAGTTGTTGGTCGTGATACTCACCGCACCCGTGGTGCTTCCAACCGGTACTACGGCTTCGATAAGCGTATTTGAAATAACGGTAAAAGACGTTGCCGGTACACCGTTAAACAAAACTGCCGAAGTTCCGGATCCATTCATAAATCCGCTACCGTTGATTTTGATCAGGGCGTTAACCGGTGCCGATGTTGGCAGAAAACTGGTTACTGTGGGTTGCGTACAAGCTGTGGTTATAATTCCGTTAAAAGCAAAGTCGTTTATACTAAACGTTCCTCCAGCCGCAGAAGCGCCCCAGGCATAAAGTCGGAAGGTAATTGGAGCTGTAACGTTCTGATAGGCTGCTGCCGCCAAACTGATGGTCGTTCCGTTTGCATTTGCCGCACCGATGTTGGTTCCATAACCATCTAATGACGATCGAAACGAAAAGGATGTCGGCCCGGTTCCGGAAGCTTGTGCCGTGTATTCAAAACTGACAAATTTTATAAGATAACCCGACGATGGTGTGAGTGTAAATTCAAAATATTTGGTATTCGAAAGGGTTCCGGAATTCCAACCCGTAGCATTATACCGGTTGTTGGTATTGGTTCCGGTAATTCCCGATCCGCGGCCAATACCCGAAACGGTAATATTTGGACTTACCGTTTGCCCGGTCGTATACGGATTGGCCGTATTCGGATTTGTCCCGGTTATCGGATTGCTAAAAATTGCCTGTCCCTGTGTGGTGTTCACCGCGAACAACATTAATGCCAGTACTCCGAAAAAGCTTTGTTTACAAATTAATTTTGATATGTTGAATTGTAATAATTTCATTCAAATAAGTTCTTTTTTATTGTATTCTACCCATTCATTTTGAGCCATACAAAAATATAGAACCCTAATAACCAGACACTAATTACCACATTATCATATACTATGCATAAGGTTATCATTCTGTTAACTCATCGCATAAATCCATAAAAAAAGCCTCTCAATTGAGAGGCTCTTCGGCATGCTATTCAAAAAACTATTATTTTTTAATCACTTTAATAGATTGTGATTGTCCGTTTGCTTTAACCTGTAGGATATAAGCTCCTGTTGGTAACACACTCATGTCTACTAAGGCAGTTGTAGCGTTTGGCTGTACCGCAATTACGCGTTGTCCCACTAAATTAAACACCTCAATTGAAGTAATGTCATTTGTATAGGTTACTGTAAACTTATCTACTACCGGGTTAGGATAGTATTTTAATCCTGGCATGTTGAAAGAAGCCGATCCTAACGTTACCGTAGCCGTTACAGCCAGTGACGTTAAACTTCTACACCCTCCAACAGTATGCATTGCATAGTAAATAGCTCCGTTTACCAATTGTGTCGTTGGCGCCAATGGGTTCACATTTGCGATAGCATCTGCCTCAGTAGCATACCATACTACTGCTGTTCCTGTTGCTACAAGGTTCGCTACAGTAGCGTCAGACGGTGCATTTACGTTGAACGTTTGTGTTGCACTTCCTGTTGGTGCTGCTGGCGCCGCTGTTACGTTTACAGTTACAGTCGACTCGGTATAACATCCTGTAGTCGGGTTTGTTCCTCTAACAGTGTAAGTAGTTGTTGTAGCCGGTGATACCGATACCGTACTTCCGGTCAAGTTTCCTGGCATCCACGTCCAGTTTAAGTCGCCAGGTCCTGTTGTATTTGTCTGACCTCCGAATACTACGTTTAATCTGTTTTTAGATAAAGCCGGTGTTGGGTTTGTTGTTGCCAATACCGTTGTCGATGACAATACACTTGTTGTAGCCGATGCCGTAGTATTATCGGCTGTTGCTGTATAGTACGTGATCGCATTATACGTTAAATCTGCACCATCTTGTCTGATATCAATAATGATGTTAGATGTTCCATCCCATACATATGGTGTTGTAAAAGTGATGGTATTTAATCCGATCGCATGCGTATAAGTCGCCGGTCCGTAAACCAGGTTTAATCCGGTTGTTGTAAATCCTGTTAACGATGAATTGGTTGTTGTTCCAATTCGGATTGTAAAGTTGGTAACGTTCGTTCCGCTTCCTAATGATGTGATTCGGTAAGCAAGTGACGTAATATTTCCTGGTTTTAATCCGGCTGCCGTTAATTCGGCTGCCGTAAATACCGTCTGATTCCAGTATTGTGCCCAACGGTTACAGAAAGCTGTTGGTTGTGTTGTATCACCTGTTAACGTAGTTCCGGTTCCAACGGTTACCGTTCCAGGACCTACTGTTTGCGTTGTCGCTGCTAATGATGATGATGTTCCTTCACAAATTGTTGCCGGAGTTGCTGCAACATTCACTACCGGATTCGGATTGATGTTTACAACCACTGTTGCAGTTGTAGCACAACTTCCCGCCGATTGCGATGCTGTTACCGTATAGGTTGTAGTTGTCGCAGGGTTAAATATCCATCCATTTGTCGCATTTCCGGTTACTCCGGTTGCAGGCGACCAGGTATAGGTATCGTAGTTTGATCCTCCTGTTGCAAGTGTAATGGCACTACTTGATGATCCGCTACAAACTGCCGCTGTACTGTTTGCACTTAACGTGATAGCCGGTGCCGAAGTAACCGTTGCTACTACTTCAGTTCTTGGAGAAGCACATGACAGGTCGAATTTCCAGTTATAGAAGCCCATAAAATAGGTTGGATCGTATCCGTTTCCAGTGATGTTTGCTGCCGCAGATGTATACGGATATGTTGCTCCGGATACATTACGACTTACTCCACCAGATGGTAACGTTGGATATAACTGATAGCTTCCTGGTGTTAACGTGTGATTTAACGTAATGGTTTGTGCTGTTGCTCCTCCTCCTACACTAGTTACATATGGATAGGTAGCAATTACAGTTCCTGATGAGCTACGAACAATAATAGCTCCGTTTTGTCCAGCTGTTTGCGGGAAAACATCAACTGAAATCAGTTTTGTATTTTGTAAAACCGTAAAGTTTACCTCCCACTCGATGGTTTGTGTTCCAATTGTACCGCCTTGTGCTGTTGGTGAAACCGGCCCCACACTTGTAGTACCCGGAACACTTGTTTCTGCCCAAAACGATGTTGTTGTTGCAATTACCGGCGTATTAAACGTTCCACCTGTTCCGAGAGCTGTTCCGCCGGTTTGTGCTGCATACCAGTTAATGGTTCCGCCACTGGCTGTAGCCGTAAGTACTGCCGATCCGGTTCCACATACCGTTCCCGGTGTTGTTCCGGTTATATCAAAATAATCACATTTGGTTGTAAAGGTAGCAGAAGCTGTCCAGGCACTAAAATCGCCGCTTCCACAGTCGGATCGCACATAAACCGTATAGGTTGTTGATGGTGCCAGTCCGGTAACATTTTGTGTTACCACTCCTGCCGGTGAAGTTCCCGATGCTCCCAAGCCGGTTGCACCACTTCCTGCCGCACCACTACTTCTTACTTCGTATTGGTAACCACTTGCCGGTGCTGTTGCCGGTGCTGTCCACGCAATTGTAGCACTGTTTTTGGTGATCGCACTTGACACAATCGCTGTTGGTGCAAAACAAGTTGGTACCGTAGAGGTCAATGAAATGTTATCCAATGATGCCGGTGGATTGGTTCCGTCGGACGAGTCATTTTTCCATACAAATACTAATCGTTTTGTTTTTCCGGCCACATAGTTCATCTGTGCCGTAGTGAACGCATAAGCTACCGCTGTTGTTGTTGTCGGATTGGCTGTTCCCGCACGTTGCAACAGATAATAACCTGTTGTTCCATTGGTATACCCTGTCCATCCTGTAGTAGTGGTATTGGTTCCGGTTGGTCCAACATTGGTTGGCGTGATATTCGTATCGATAATATAAACCATCAGGTTGTCATAATTTCCGTCATTTCCGTTTCCACGCCAGTCGAACGAAAGGTTTACCGCCGTCGCTCCGGCCGGAAATGCAATATCCCTATAGAAAAAGGATCTACTGGTAGCGGTTGTATTGTAATTCCAGGTTGTTCCTC
The DNA here is from genome assembly GCF_039778605.1 of Flavobacterium sp. WV_118_3. Taxonomy (NCBI): domain Bacteria; kingdom Pseudomonadati; phylum Bacteroidota; class Flavobacteriia; order Flavobacteriales; family Flavobacteriaceae; genus Flavobacterium; species Flavobacterium sp. WV_118_3. The sequence continues at coordinate 2,470,496 of NZ_CP156060.1, forward strand.
CATCATTGGAAATAAAGGCTCCTCTGTTTCCGGTAAACCATCCCGGAGTTGTTCCTAAAGCCCATTTGTTGGTTGTATCATCTAAAGCCGTCCATCCGTTAGCGGCCAGTGTGGTCCCGGTTTCGAAACCGCCATCTCCCGTAGGGTTAATTAAAACCGTCTGGGCTTGTAACTGTCCTAGCCAAAGCGTTAGCATAAACAAACAAAAAGCACTCCAACCCTGTGTCGGTTTTTTATGCCATCCAAATTTGCTTAATAAAGTAGTTTTTTTCATAAATATAATATTAACAGTTTATTAGCACCAATGTAAGCAAATATTGATCATATATTATAAAAAATTAGCATTTTAATAAATAAAAAACAACATTATAACAAAATAAAAACACTATATATATTATATTAACTTATTGTTTATTTTATAATAAATCTGGTTTTTCTAAAAAGACTTCTCTTACAAACAAACATTACCATCACTTCAAAAAACCCGCTGCCCGTTTTTACGAATCGATTTCAATAAAAAAGAGCTGTCGTAATAGAGTGCACCCAAAAAGTTAGACACTATTTGGAGGCAGTTCATAAATACAGCCCTTGTTTATAGCAAAAACGGATTACTTATTTTTAATCACCTTTATTGACTGGAATTGCCCACTGGCCTGGACTTTTACAATATAGACTCCAGTTGGCAAAGCACTCATATTAACCGATACTTTTGTTTGATCCGGCCGAATGGAAACCACACGTTGTCCAACGAAATCAAATATGTCAACCGAAACAATAGCATCCGTATGGGATAATATAAATAGATCGGTTACCGGATTGGGATGGTATTTCAATCCCGGGATGACAAACGAAGTTGCTCCCAACGTTACTTTTACTGTTACCGCCAATGGAGTACTACTACAACTCCCCACAGTCTGCACCGCATAATAGGTTCTACCATTTAATAATGGCGTATCCGCAGATAACGGATTAACATTCCCTAAGGCATCTTCTTCAGTAGCATACCATAATACATTTTTTCCGGCGACCACAATTCCTGCGATAGTAGCTTGGGATAATTTGTCTACATTGATGATTTGTTCGGTCGCTCCGGTTGGTGATTCCGGCGCTTCGGTAGCATTCACATGTACTGTAACTGTTTTCTCAGCAAAACATCCCGAACTGTTTACTCCCCTAACAGTATAAGTTGTCGTTTCTGAAGGAGAAACTACTACAGGACTTCCCGTTAAGTTACCAGGTGTCCAATTACAGGCAAATAAGGTGCCCTCTGTCATTACCTGTCCTTCAATTCGCACATCAAACCTTTTTTTGGATAGAGTAGGTGTTGGGGTCATTGCCGTCAGTACACTTGATGATGATGGTATATCGGTTGCAGCCCATACCGTTGTATTTTCGGCTTCTGTATAATAGGTTGCCGGATTTCGGAAATTGTCTCCACCTTCCTGTCTGATATCAATAATAATATTAGACACTCCATCCCACAGGTAGGGTGTTGAAAAGGGAATTATATTCCAGCCCTTATGATAGTTGTAAACAGAAGGTTCAAAAACCTGAACCAATCCTGTCGTTACAAATCCGGATAAGGTTGTATTGGTAGTAGTTCCCATATTAACAGTAACGTTTTTTACCTGTCCATTGTTGCCACTATCGGCAAGATTGTAGCCAATCGCGGTAATGGTACCCTGTCTTAATCCAGCTGATCTTAACTCTGCAGCCGTAATGACTGTCTGATTCCAATACTGCGCTTTATTACTACAAAAAGCCGAATGTTCTTCAAATCCCATTGTCTTTCTCTGACCTCTTCCTACCTGTACATTACCATTTGTTGTAACCACCAGATTAGCCGCTCCCCCTTTACAGATCGTCGGAACCGGTAAAATATTCATGTCCGGATTAGGCAGAACGTATATTTTAATTGTAATTGTTTTAGTACAACCCTCTTCAAATTGTGATCCGGTTAAGGTATAGGTAGTCGTTTCTGCCGGATCAAATACCCAGCCTGTGGAAACATTTCCTGTTACGCCGGCGACCGGCGACCAGACATAACTATCATAATCACCAACCCTGGATTTGAGGTGTACTACGGGAGTAGCGTTGCCACTACATATTGTGATTGAATTGGTTTCTAGTAGCAAGGACGGCAAATTGTCGCAAGGTGCCTCCTGTGCATTTATCGACTGACTCAATCCCAAAAGCAATACCACCCAACAGTAAACACTTCGTTTAAAGGTTTCTTTTTTATTGGTTCTAAATCGGTGTAATGATAATGTAATTGTATTCATAAAAATTAAATATTAGGTTATTTATGGTTATTAACACAACGTGCTTTCCAGTAGTGTTACAAAAATACCAGTTTAAAACAATTAACCGTAAAAACAAAACATAAAGTTATATTTAAAACTATTTTTTGTTGCTTAATTTTTTATTACCGATAAACAAACATCAGAAATCCTATAAACGCCTGCCGAACCAAATTTCAAAATCCAGAGTACAAAAAAAGCCTCCCAAATGGGAGGCTTTCGTATTCATCACATAACGAATATGTTATTTCTTAATCACTTTTACAGATTGTGATTGTCCGTTTGCTTTAATCTGAAGGATATAAGCTCCAGTTGGCAACACACTCATGTCTACTAATGCTGTGGTAGCATTTGGTCGAACTGAAATTACGCGTTGTCCTACTAAGTTGAATACCTCAACCGAAGTAATGTCGTTCGTATACGTTACCGTAAATACGTCTACTACCGGGTTTGGATAGTATTTCAATCCTGGCATATCGAATGATCCTGTTCTTAATGTTACCGTTACGGTTACCGCTAATGGTGCAGTACTTCTACATCCACCTACGGTTTGCATTGCATAGTAAGTAGCTCCGTTCACCAATTGCGTAGTCGACGCTAATGGGTTTACATTTGCTAAAGCATCTGCTTCGGTAGCATACCATACCACTGCTGTTCCGGTTGCTGTAAGATTGGCAATAGTAGCCTGATCTGCTGTATCCGCATTGATTATTTGTGTCGCATTTCCTGTTGGCGCTGCCGGTGCAGGGTTAACGTTTACAGTTACGGTAGACTCGGTATAACATCCTGTTGTTGGGTTTGTTCCTCTTACCGTATAAGTAGTCGTTGTAGCTGGTGTTACTGTTACAGAACTTCCGGTTAAGTTACCCGGCATCCAGGTCCAGTTTAAGTTACCTGCTCCTGTTGAAGCTATCTGTCCTCCGAATACTACGTTTAATCTGTTTTTAGACAAACTTGGTGTCGGATTAGTTGTTGCTAAAACGGTTGTAGATGATAATGTACTGGTTGTAGCCGATACCGTAGTATTGTCGGTTGTAGCCGTATAATACGTAATCGCATTATTTGTTGAATCGGCTCCATCCTGTCTGATATCTACAATGATGTTCGATACTCCATCCCATACAAATGGTGTGGTAAACGTGATGGTGTTAACTCCTACTGCATGCGTATAGGTTGCCGGTCCGTAAACTAAGTTTAATCCGGTTGTTGTAAATCCTGTTAAGGCAGTATTGGTGGTCGTTCCCATTCTAACTGTGAAGTTCGTTACGTTCGTTCCGCTTCCTAATGTGGTAATATTATAAGCGATCGAAGTAATGTTTCCAGGTTTTAATCCAGCCGCTGTTAACTCAGCTGCTGTAAATACTGTTTGATTCCAGTATTGTGCCCAACGGTTACAGAATGCTGTTGGTTGTGCAGTTTCACTGGTTAATGTGGTTCCGGTTCCAATTGTGATGGTCCCAGGTGCCGATGTAGTAGTCGTTGCTACAAGGGTAGCCGTACTTCCTTCACAGATTGTAGATGGTGTTCCCGAAACGTTTACTACCGGTGCCGGGTTAATATTTACTACTACAGTAGCTTCGATATTACATCCGCTGGTAGTGTTAACTGCTTTTAAGGTATACGTAGTTGTTGCAGTTGGATTAAATGTCCATCCGTTTGTTGCATCTCCGGTTACTCCGGTTGCCGGTGTCCAGGTATAGGTATCATAATCTGAAGCACCTGCAGTAATCGTTACTGCTGCACTGGATGATCCGCTACAAACTACTGTTGTACTGGCTGTGCTTAGGGTTAATGCCGGTGGTGCCGTTACCGTTGCTACTACTTCTGTTCTGGCTGATGTACAAGAATCTTCGAATTTCCAGTTATACATTCCCATAAAATAAGCCGGGTCGTAACCGTTTCCGTTGATTTTTGCTACCGAAGAAGTATACGGATATACGGCCCCTGTAGTGTTACGGCTTACTCCAGCTGTTGGTAATGTTGGATATAACTGGTAGTTTCCTGGCGCTAAAGCATGGTTTAACGTAATGGTTTGTGCTGTTGCTCCTCCACTTACGTTTGTCGTATACGGATAGGTTGCAATTACTGCTCCTGATGAACTACGAACTATAATCGCTCCGGTTTGTCCGGATGTTACCGGGAAGATATCTACTGAAGTTAATTTCGTGCTTTTTAAAACGGTAAAGTTATTTTCCCACGCCGTTGTTTGTACTCCGATTGTTCCTCCCTGTGCAGTTGGCGAAACCGGTCCTACAGCTACAGTACCATTTACTCGGCTGGATTCAACCCAGTAGGATGTCGTTGCTGAAATTACTGGTGTTGTAAACGAAGCTCCTGTTCCAAGCGCCGTTCCTCCTGTTTGTGCTGCATACCAACTAATATTTCCTTCGTTGGCTGTTGCCGCTAAAGTTGCTGTTCCCTGTCCACAAATACTTGCTGGCGTTGTAGCCGAAATTACCGGTGGATTACATGGCGTTGTAAAGGTTACCGCTGTAGTCGTCCAGGTACTGGTGTTACCAGTTCCACAGTTAGAACGCACCCAAACATAGTAAGTTGCTGAAGCCGATAATCCGGATAATGGTGCGGTAACCGCTCCAGCAGCAGCCGTTGCATTCGGTGTTGTACCTACTCCTGGCGCTGTATTCGTTTCAGAATAATAAATGTCGTATCCGTTTGCCGGTGTCGATACCGAAGCGGTCCAGTTTACAGTGGCTGTAAAAGCGGTGTTTGCCGTTGCAGTTACTGCTGTTGGAGGCATACACGATGGGATCGCTACTACTGTTAATTTATAATCTTCAGCTTCTGTTCTTGTATTTGCATTCGAACAAGGATCCGGTGTAGAACTGTTATAGTCAATTCGTACACGCATTCTGTAGTCTCCTAAAGCAGTTCCTGCCGGTACTACAAAACTTCCTGTCTGACCATCGCCATAAGCAGTAGTTACATATACGCGTTCGCTTGTTTCGAACACTAAATTGTTATTCCAGTCAACCCAGATAGCGGTTCCAACTGTTCCTCCTACAATAGCAGTCGTAAAGTTGATTGTTCCTGTAGGGTATTGTGTAACGGTTGCCGTAGCATAGTTATCCTGGTATCCTCCGGTTGTATATCCGGAAGCAAGATTCGAAATATTGGTCGATCCACCTGTAGTGGTAAAGTTGTTGATATAAGTCAATGATGAGGTCGACGAAGGTACACAGTATCCGGTATAGAATGATCCTCCGGCTGCCCAGGTACTATAGGTTCCTGATCCACAATTAGAACGTACCCAAACGTAGTACGTCATAGAAGGTGTCAATCCGCTAAGTGGTGCGGTTACAGCTCCCGCTGCTGCCGTTGCATTGGCGGTTGAACCCGCTGTTGGCGCTGTGTTGGTTGTCGCATAATAAATTTCGTATCCGTTTGCCGGTGTCGAAGTCGATGCAGTCCAGTTTACGGTTGCCGTTGTAGTCGTGTTGCCAACAGCGCTAACGGCTGTAGGTGGCACACATGATGGTGCTGCAATTACAGTTAGTTTGTAATCTTCCGCTTCTGTTCTTGCATTTACATTCGAACATGGATCCGGAGTAATGCTGTTGAAGTCAATACGTACACGCATTCTGTAGTCTCCAAGTGCTGTTCCTGCCGGTACTACAAAACTTCCTGTCTGACCGTTTCCATAGGCTGTCGTAACATATACGCGTTCGGTTGTATCGAATACTAAATCGTTATTCCAGTCAACCCAGATTGCAGTTCCTACAGTTCCACCTGTAATGGTAGTTGTAAAACCGATCGATCCCGTAGCATACTGACTAACGGTTGCCGTAGCATAATTATCCTGATACCCTCCGGTTGTATATCCGGAAGCGGTATTCGAAATATTCGTAGCGCCACCAGTAGTTACAAAACTGTTGATGTAGGTCGCAGATGATGTTGACGAAGGCACACAATGTCCGGTTCGGAACGTTGCCGCCGTTGTCCAGTCACTCATATCGCCTCCGCCACAGTTGGCACGCACATATACTGAAAAATTCGTTGAAGTAGCCAATCCTGTAATCGCTGCAGTAGTTACTCCTGCTGCTGTTGCTCCGCTGTTTGCTAGTCCTGTAGCGCCACTTCCCGCAGCACCACTGGTTCTGATTTCATATTCATATCCGCCACTAGGAGTCGATGCCGAAGCCGTCCAGTTAAGCGTTGCTGAAGTCGTCGTAATAGCCGAAATCAATACGTTTGATGCTTTTAAACACGTTGGTACGGTTGCGGTTAAGGAAATATTATCTACAGAAGCCGGTGGATTTGTCCCTCCCGATCCGTCATTTTTCCATACAAAAACCAAACGTTTGGTCTTACCGTCTACATAAGCAAGTTGCGCCGCAGTAAGGTTAAACGTAATGTTGGTGGTAGTAGTCGGTGCTACGGTTCCATTCTGACTTAACAAATAGTATCCGGTAGTACCATCGGTATAGTTTGTCCATCCGGTAGTAGTCGTATTGGTACCTGTTGGTCCTGATGTAGTTGGAGTAATGTTGGTGTCTACAATATACACCTGTAGGTTGTCGTAGTTTCCGTCGTTACCGTTACCTCTCCAGTCGAATTTTAGGTTTACCACGGATACTCCAGCGGGAAACGTAACATCTCTGTAGAAATGAGAACGGTTTGCCGTTCCGTTTCCATAGGCCCATGCGGTACCCGAATTGTTGGAAACATAAGCACCTCCAGTACCCGTAAACCACCCCGGAACGGTTCCTACATTCCAGGTGTTAAGGGATGCATTTACAGTAGTCCATCCGTTTGCGGCGAATGTGCTACCATTCTCAAAGCCTCCTTCGGCATTGGGATTAATCAAAACGGTTGTTTGTGTCCCCTGTGCATTTGCCTGGTGTCCCGCCAGCAATGCCATCAGTAACAAACAACTTAGTTTAAAGTGCAGTTTCAATGCATTACGCCATCGAAACGTACTTAAATAAGTAGAGTTTTTCATAATAGTGTCATTAGTTTTTACAGGCAGCTAATTTAACAAAATAATAACACTGAAAAGGATTCAAATATTTTTTAACAATTAAAAATCTGAAATAAATAAAAACCTCGCATTTTCTTAACAGTATAACTTCTTAAAGTTAAAATCAAATCATATCTACTTTAAATTTCACAATATATTTTACAATTTTTTCTAAAAAAAATCGCCCGGCGATTTCTCACCGGGCGATTTCATATCGGATACGTTAATTTAGTGGTTATTTCTTAATGATACGGATTTCCTGCATCGCATCGCCCGATTTTACATGGGCAATATACGCTCCTGATGCCAGGTCGCTCATGTCGATAGCAACTTGTGTTTCCACACTATTTTTAACAATCACTTTCTGTCCTAACATATTGTATACCGTCACATTACTGATTGGCTCGGAATAGCTGATCGTGATGATATCCAATACTGGGTTAGGATAGTATTTTAACGCGGCTTTGTCGAATGACGAAGTACCTAAGGTTACGGTTACCGTTACGGCTAATGGAGCCGCACTCGTACAGCCACCTACGGTTTGCATCGCATAGTAAGTTGTTCCACTCACCAATTGTGTTCCTACAGCCAACGGGTTTGTTCCCGCCATAGCATCTACTAAAGTTGGATACCAGATTACATTGGTTCCGGTTACTACAATACTGGCAATCGTGGCTTCTGCCGGTGTATTTACCGCGATAACTTGCGTTGCCGCTCCTGTTGGCGCACCTACCGTATTTATTGTAACCGCTACCGCTAATCGTGGGCTTTCACATCCGGAGATGGTTTGGGTTACATAATACGTACCGGTGGCCAAAGTAGCTGTAGTCGCTAAAGCCGTTCCTCCTGTTGGTTGATCATACCACTGAATTCCGGTTCCCGTAGCAACAAGATTGGCTACGGTCGCGCTGTTACAGAACGATTGTGCCGCTGCTGTTGGTTGTGCCGTTACATTTACGGTGATCGCTACTGCTAATCTTGGGCTTTCACATCCAGAGATGGTTTGGGTTACATAATACGTACCGGTGGCCAAAGTAGCTGTAGTCGCTAAAGCCGTTCCTCCTGTTGGTTGATCATACCATTGAATTCCGGTTCCCGTAGCAACAAGATTGGCTACGGTCGCGCTGTTACAGAATGATTGTGCCGCTGCTGTTGGTTGTGCCGTTACATTTACAATAACATCTACCTGGAATCGGGCGCTTTCGCATCCTGCGATGGTTTGTGTCACATAGTATGGTGCTGTTGTCAAAGCTGCTGTTGGCGCTAAAGCGGTTCCTCCTGTTGGTTGATCATACCATTGAATTCCGGTTCCCGTAGCAACAAGATTGGCTACTGTTGCACCACTACAAAACGATTGTGCCGCTGCTGTTGGTTGTGCCGTTACATTTACAATAACATCTACCTGGAATCGGGCGCTTTCGCATCCTGCGATGGTTTGTGTCACATAGTATGGTGCTGTTGTCAAAGCTGCTGTTGGCGCTAAAGCGGTTCCTCCTGTTGGTTGATCATACCATTGAATTCCGGTTCCCGTAGCAACAAGGTTGGCTACTGTCGCACCACTACAAAACGATTGTGCCGCAGCTGTTGGTAATGCTGTTACATTTACCGTTACTGTCGCTACGCTGGAAAAACTCGGTAATCCCAATGCTGCACAGGTTACGACCAAACGGTAATAGGTGGTTTGTGTAAGGGTACCGGTTGTCAGATCAGCATACGTTGCCGTAGCTGCTCCTTCGTTTACCGGTGCTGTAAAGGCTAAATCGGAAGACGATTGCCACTGATACGTTGTGGTTTCACCCGTTGAATATCCGGTTGCCTGAATTGTTGAAGTACCAGAAGTACAAATGGCTGTTACCGTAGCAGTAGCCGTTCCTCCAACCGCTGCCGTACAAACCGGCGACGTAAATTCGTCCGCTCCCATATCCGGAGTGGTAATGCTTCGGGTGTTACCGTCAATGTCGGTTGTTACCGTTGCAATTGGTGTTCCGGTGTTATCCAGGTAAATATTCGATGCCGGAACCAAATGTAAGTCGGTTGCCGATGTAAATACCGGTACTACGTTTTTCGAATTCACATTTCCACCAAAACCCGTTACCAATGCGGCTAAATCGGCTCTGTCCGATCCGATATAGGCCAGGTTAGTACCTGTTGACGTATAGTTGTTATAATCGATTGCTGCAAAAACCGTGTTCGCAGCCTCCGAATAGATCGCATAACGCGCTCCGCTTTGTGTTTGCGAGTTGGCAAAAATATTATTTCTCAGGTTGATTGCTCCCGGCAAGGTTACACCCGAAGTAATGTTTATTGCTGCCGGTCTTCCACTTACGGTTTGGTTGGTATTCATCGCCACCGTGTTGTGGTAAATGTTATACCCCGCTCCTTGTCCGACAATAATACCATAACCGTTATCCGCAACGGCACCTCCGGCAGAATATCCATAACTGGCTATATCACTAACGAAGTTGTTATATACGTTGATCGCTGCTATCACACTATTGGAATTCAGATAAATACCGTTACATCCATATCCGGTTGAATTGGTATTCTTAACATCCGCAATCTTATTATTAAATACATTTCCGTTTATCGCAACTCCTCCCACCAAAATACCGGAAGAAGTACTTGTTGTTGTCGTAATAACCCCTTTAATATCGTTACCGGAAATCACAAACGCCTGTGCATTTTGCACTGCAAGACCTCGGAAACCAAGTTTATCAGCTGTAACAGTAGAACCAAATACGTTATTGGAAATTACAAATCCCTGATCCGGCGTTGTTGCATTTCCAATAGCAAAGATTCCATTCTGCATTTTGTTAAAGGTATTATTAATCGATGTAAAGCTTGTATTTGGCGACTCTGCTGCGGCTCCTAAAGTAGATCCACTCACTACCAAACCAGCTACCGTTGTTGTTGATGCATTTCCTACGAATTTTATATTTCGGAAAATCGAATTCGTTGCTCCATTGGATGCATCTACCGATGCCACCCATACGATTACACCTCCTGCGTTGGTGTTGGCAATTGTTAAATCACGTGTTGTCGTTCCGTTGTTACTTCCATCGAAAGTCACATAATCCGCTCCGAAAAGTTTAAAGATTGTTGTGGCATTCGACCCTGTAATTGTTGGTGTCACTCCTGTAGCCGGTACAATTGTTAATCTATTGACAGCACTAGCATCAGCATTGGAATTGATCGTGATCGGGAAGGTTTCTGCAGGATAGGTTGCATCTATTAAAGAGAAGGTAACCGGACCGGATAAACATCGTGTATTATAATCGGCAACAGCTGCCGTAATGGTTGTATAAGCACCACCTACTCCAACGGTGTACACTCCGTTTAACGGCGCTGTCAGACTATAGGAGAATGGTGTTGTTGGCGGCGTACCGGCTGCTGGCGGGTTAATCGTAAATGAAGCTGCTCCCGGTGCCGGCAATGCGGTTACATTTGGTGTACCGGCATTATCCTGAGCTACGAAATAATAACTTACCGTATCGCCTATGACTGCTCCGGTTCCAATTGCAAACTGATATTGTCCGGCTCCTAAACTCGTAGCTGTAGCTGCTGTATACGTTCCGGCATTAATTCTCCAGTAGGCTACCGGCAATCCGGCTCCTGATGTAGGCACTCCACTGGCATCTGTAATAGTTGCCGTAATGTTTCGGGTTCCAACGGTACAAACATTTGCCAAAACAGTATGTGCAATTACCGGTGGTGTAAGATCCATAGGAACTCCCGCAAATTCATCGGCTCCGATATCCGGTGTCGTAGCATTACGAACATCACCATCGAAATCGTCTGTAATTCCAACAACTGGTGTTCCTCCGTTTTCAATCTGAGTTGGCACCGTTGTATTGATATGTAGGAAGCCTGCATTCGTTCCTGTGGTAGATGTCCATGTTGGATTTTCTGATATCGAAGCACTATCGCGTGCACCCATTCTGGTTTTTAAGGTTGCCAATACAGTATCGGTATTGGTTCCATCGGCAAATAATGTCGGACCAAAATACAGGTTGTTATTCGATACTGCATCATAGGTTGTCAATGAAGTTCCCGATCTTCTGAAAGCCACTGCTAATGCCGTTCCATTAGGCGTTGACTGGTTTACAAAGATGTTATTGCGCAATGATACGGTTGGTGTTGTAGATACCGAAATCGCACTCGATCCAAACGATGCTCCGGTACTGGTTGCATTTAATCGTACGGTATTGTAAGACGCATTGACCGTTGTTCCGCCTGTAATATTAATCCCCACTAATGGGTTGGCTGCATTGGAAATTGGTGTTCTTAAATCGCCAATGATATTATTAGACAGATTTACAGTGGTACTTCCACTTACTAAAATTCCGTTTACAACTCCCGAAGCATTATTGGCTTCGATATTGTAAATTTTATTTTTATATATATTTTGTAATGTCCCACCGGTAATTGCTATCGCACTCACGGTACTGCCTCCGGTTGTTGTTAAACCCGAAATGGTATTATTAAAGAAATTCTGATCTCCGGCTGCGGAAGTAATCCCTACAATCGAGTTGGCTCCGGTGATATTACTGATCACGTTTCCGGATACGTTACTCGTTCCGCCCACTAAACTGTATCCCGCGTTTAAGATGGTCATCGTTCCGTTTCCAGTTGTAATGTTATTGAACGTATTGTTCATTACAATTTTCGTCGGATAGGTTGGCGTGTTTCCATCTGCCGTACGGAAACCTCCTAAAGTAGTCGCTCCGGTAAGGGTTACGTTGGAAAAGTTGTTCCCTTGGTTGATCTCGGTTCCGCCTACGGTACTTCCGAAGGAATCGTAAAAATATACTGTTCCACCGGCTCCTGTTTTACTAAAAGCCGTTACGATAAGATTGTTGTTTACATTGGTCACCGAACCGGCTGCGTGCGTTACGCTATTACTGATAAAGGTGAAGTTTCCAGTAGTATTTACCGAAAGGTTGGTAAATTTATTGGCACCAATATTCGTGTTAAGTGTTGCCGCAGTATTACTAATCAGGGTAATAGCTCCTGTTCCGGCGACTGTATGTCCAAACGTATTGAAGTCGTTATTATTGATATTTAACGTGGTGTTTGTATTTACGGTAGAGCCTTCGTAGGCAATACCCATGATCACACCTCCAGCAGTGCCCGTTCGCAGTGAAATGGTATTGGCATCGATCGAATTTACGATCAATGTAGTACCGGTTGGCGTATTTGAAAATGACGGTACATATACGCCTCGTAAGGTTCCCGATGTCACCCCTCCGTTTGAACTGGTGATGATATTATTGGAAACGTTAAGGTTTCGGGTATTACGCACTAAAACGCCGTTTACAGAACCCGATACGTTAGCATAACTTGAAAACGTTCCGGTTGTTCCGAAATTCGTAATGCTGTTTCCCGTTGCTGTTGTTCCTCCTCCGATATCCAGCCCCATATTATGGTCGGCAGCAGCCGAAGGTCCTACAACCAAAATTCCAATATTTACATTGCTGATGTCGTTGGTATAGACTTTTAAATTGTGATTCCCTCCGTTTGTTCCCGTAGCCGGATTGGAAGTGGTTACAGCTGTAGCCGAGTGTGTCGAGTTACTGTAAATTCCGAAAGTATTCTGATAGGTACGGTTTAAGCTGATGGTATTATTCTGAATAACATTATTTTGCGCTCCGTTTGTCGCAGAACCATAAAGTAAGGCGATTCCCCATTCGGTCATGTTGTTCGTACCGGCTGTTGTTGTGGTATTCGCCGGGTTTTCGGTCATGGTGAAACCCTGAATTACTACCCAGTCGGCTCCTACCAATTTAAAGATGGCATCGTTTAATGCTCCGGATGTTTGTGGCGTAGGTGCCATAATCGTACTGGTGCTTCCTGAAATGGTAATTACATTTGTCGAACTTCCTTCGGCTGTAATTACATATCCTCCTGCCGGAGCAGTTTCATTTCCGGTTAACGTAATGGCCACCGGGCTTGTAATTGTCGCTCCATTTAATGCCGTTATAGCCGCTGCTAATGACGGATAGGTAGGATTAAGTCCCGAGCCCCCGTTTGTAGTAACCTGTGCATGGCCTACAAACGCAGCTAAAAACAAAAAGAACATTAAACAGGCCTGCTGTCGAATGTTCTTAAGCCGTAAATAATTACGATTTCCTTTTTGATTAAACAATGAATCGGATTCATTGCCTAATGAATAGTATTTTTTATTCATACAAAATAATTTAGTAGGTTAAATTACTAAATTTTTAAACATCTTCTAATAACATTAACATTACACAAAGCATATCACAAATAATATTTATTATTTTTAATTTTTCACAATTAGTTTAAAAAAAATATTCTTTTTGTGACTACATTCTGATAAAAAGAGGATAATACCTGATCTTTTAAAAATAAAACTCTTAAAAAACAATGCATTTTGTAATAAAAAAACACCTGTCAGGTTTTAAAAACCTGACAGGTGTATCAAAAAAAAAAGCCTCTCAAAACTGAGAGGCTTTCTATTATGCCTGACCTGTTGGTCCGAAATTTAATGGTATAGAAGGCATTTCTGCTTCTTTTATTTCACCGTGAGCGGCTTCAAACCGATTGATATTTTCGGCTAAAGCCCCCAATAAACGCTTGGCATGTTGTGGCGTTAGTATAATTCTGGATTTTACTTTCGCTTTTGGCACACCTGGCATGATATTGATATAATCAATTACAAATTCGGTATTCGAGTGGTTGATGATCGCCAGGTTGGAATAAATCCCATCTGCCGTTTGTTCATCCAACTCAATATTGATTTGACCTTGTTGCTTATTCTCACTCATGATGCTTAGTAATTAAATTCTTCTTTAGCAGCCATCAATTCGTTGAACTCTTCTTTAGAACCTACGATGATGTTATCGTAATCTCTCATACCGGTTCCGGCAGGGATTCTGTGTCCTACGATAACGTTTTCTTTTAGTCCTTCCAGTCCGTCCACTTTTCCAGCTACTGCGGCTTCGTTTAATACTTTTGTTGTTTCCTGGAACGATGCTGCCGAGATAAACGATTTCGTTTGTAACGAAGCTCTTGTGATACCCTGAAGAATCGGAGTAGCCGTTGCCGGAACTACGTCTCTTGCTACAACCAGGTTTCTGTCGTTACGTTTCAGGATTGAGTTTTCGTCTCTCAATTCTCTTGGCGATACGATTTGTCCTGCTTTTAAGGTATCGGAATCTCCGGCATCTTCCACCACTTTCATTCCGTATAATTTGTCGTTTTCTACGATAAAGTCGCTGGTATGAGCCAACTGATCTTCTAAGAACAGGGTGTCTCCCGGATCCTGAATCTGTACTTTACGCATCATCTGACGAATTACAACCTCAAAGTGCTTGTCGTTGATTTTTACCCCTTGTAAACGGTATACTTCCTGGATTTCATTTACCAAGTACTGTTGTACAGCCGATGGTCCCTGGATTCTCAAGATATCATCCGGAGTAATGGCTCCGTCCGATAATGGCATACCCGCTCTTACATAATCGTTCTCCTGAACCAGAATCTGGTTGGATAGTTTTACCAGGTATTTTTTAATCTCACCAAATTTCGACTCTACCACGATCTCACGGTTACCTCTTTTGATTTTTCCAAAAGATACTACTCCGTCGATTTCAGATACTACAGCCGGGTTCGATGGGTTACGTGCTTCTAATAACTCGGTAATTCTTGGTAGACCTCCCGTGATATCACCCGCTTTAGACGAACGACGTGGGATTTTTACTAAAATTTTACCGGCTTTAATTTTCTCTCCGTCATCAACCATAAGGTGGGCACCCACCGGTAAGTTGTACGAACGGATCAATTCACCGTCTTTTCCGTAGATCAATAAGGTAGGGATTAATTTTTTATTTCTTCCCTCAGAGATTACTTTTTCCTGGAATCCGGTTTGCTCATCGATTTCAACCATGAACGTTTGTCCTTGCTCGATATCTTCATAAGCTACTTTACCGGTAAACTCGGAAATAATTACCCCGTTATATGGATCCCATTTACAGATGGTTGTTCCTTTTTCCACAATATCTCCGTCTTTTACAAAGATGCTTGATCCATAAGGAATATTGTGTGTATTTAATACGATTCCGGTTGTTTCGTCGATCAATTTCAACTCGGTAGAACGTGAAATTACGATATCGGTAGTGTTACCTTCGTTGTCTTCACCTTTAACCGTTTTTAAATCTTCGATTTCTAATCTTCCGCGGAATTTCGTTACAATGCTTGATTCTTCCGAGATGTTACCTGCGGTACCTCCCACGTGGAATGTACGAAGTGTTAACTGTGTTCCCGGTTCCCCAATAGACTGTGCTGCGATTACTCCGACAGCTTCACCTTTTTGAGTCATTTTTCCGGTAGCCAGGTTACGTCCGTAACATTTCGCACAGATTCCTTTTCCGGCTTCACATGTTAATGGCGAACGAACATCTACTTTTTCAACCGGAGAGGCATCGATCGCTTTTACAATAGCTTCGGTGATTTCTTCACCAGCAGCAACCAATACTTCGCTTGTTAGCGGGTTGATTACATCCTGTAACGCTACACGACCTAAGATTCTTTCTCCTAATGTTTCAACGATCTCTTCATTCTTTTTCAATGCCGATACTTCAACACCGCGTAATGTACCACAATCCACTGAGTTCACGATTACATCCTGAGATACGTCGTGTAACCTTCTGGTTAAGTATCCGGCATCGGCCGTTTTAAGAGCCGTATCCGCAAGACCTTTACGGGCACCGTGCGTCGAAATAAAGTATTCTAAGATCGAAAGACCTTCTTTAAAGTTCGATAAGATCGGGTTTTCGATAATCTCACCACCACCAGCAGTCGATTTTTTAGGCTTTGCCATCAATCCACGCATACCGGTTAACTGACGGATCTGCTCTTTCGATCCCCTCGCCCCAGAGTCAAGCATCATATACACCGAGTTGAATCCTTGCTGGTCTTCTCTAATGTTTTTCATCGCTAACTCCGTTAATAATGCATTCGTTGAAGTCCACACGTCAATTACCTGATTGTAACGTTCGTTGTTGGTGATAAGACCCATGTTATAGTTCATGGAAATTCCTTCAACCTGACTGTTTGCATCGGCGATCAAATCTTGTTTTTGATCCGGGATTTTGATATCTCCCAATGAGAAGGATAATCCTCCTTTGAAAGCGAATCGGTATCCCATATCTTTCATATTATCCAAGAAGGCAGCCGTTGTTGGTACATCGGTAACACTTAAAATCTTACCGATAATATCACGTAAGCTTTTCTTAGTTAATACTTCGTTGATATATCCAGCTGCTTCCGGTACTACTTCGTTAAATAGTACTCTACCTGCAGTTGTCTGGATGATTTTGTATACTAATTCTCCGTTTTCGTTAAAATCTTTTGCACGGATTTTAACGCGGGCATTTAATTCCAGTTTTCCTTCGTTTAACGCGATGTTTACTTCTTCGGCAGAATAGAATGTTAATCCTTCTCCTAAGATTTTGTGCGTTTCCGTAGACAAACGTTCTTTGGTCATGTAGTACAGACCCAAAACCATGTCCTGAGAAGGTACCGTAATCGGGGCTCCGTTCGCCGGGTTCAGGATATTGTGTGAAGCCAACATTAATAATTGTGCTTCCAAAATAGCCTCCGGTCCAAGCGGTAAGTGAACCGCCATCTGGTCACCATCGAAATCGGCATTAAACGCCGTACACACTAACGGGTGTAACTGGATCGCTTTACCTTCGATTAGTTTTGGCTGGAATGCCTGGATACCCAAACGGTGCAACGTAGGAGCACGGTTTAGTAATACCGGGTGTCCTTTAATTACGTTTTCAAGGATGTCCCATACTACCGGCTCTTTTTTGTCGATAATTTTCTTCGCTGATTTTACCGTTTTAACAATTCCTCTTTCGATTAACTTACGAATAACGAATGGTTTGTACAGCTCGGCAGCCATATCTTTTGGAAGACCACATTCGAATAATTTCATTTCCGGTCCAACAACAATTACCGAACGCGCTGAATAATCCACACGTTTACCTAATAAGTTCTGACGGAAACGCCCTTGTTTTCCTTTTAGGGAATCCGATAGGGATTTCAATGGTCGGTTTGATTCTGTTTTTACTGCAGAAGCTTTTCTGGTGTTATCGAATAACGAGTCTACCGATTCCTGTAGCATACGTTTTTCGTTTCTCAAGATCACTTCCGGAGCTTTGATTTCCATTAATCGTTTTAAACGGTTGTTACGGATGATTACTCGTCTGTAAAGGTCGTTCAAATCGGATGTTGCAAAACGTCCTCCATCAAGCGGCACCAACGGACGTAATTCTGGCGGGATAACCGGGATTACTTTTAAAATCATCCATTCCGGACGGTTTTCGCGGTTGTTGTTCGCTTCACGGAACGATTCTACTACCTGTAGTCGTTTTAAGGCTTCCGTTTTACGTTGTTTAGACGTTTCGTTATTGGCCGCGTGACGTAGGTCGTAGGATAACGAATCCAGGTCAATACGTGCTAATAAGTCCATGATACACTCCGCACCCATTTTAGCAATGAATTTGTTCGGATCGGTATCGTCTAAATATTGGTTTTCCATTGGAAGGCTATCCTGAATGTTCAGGTATTCTTCTTCCGTTAAGAAATCCAGGGTCTTTAAGGTTTCTCCGTCTGGTCCTTTTGCAATACCCGGCTGAATTACTACGTATCTTTCGTAGTAAATAATCATATCCAGTTTTTTGGATGGTAATCCAAGGATATAACCGATTTTATTCGGAAGGGAACGGAAATACCAGATGTGTGCGATTGGCACTACCAGGTTAATGTGTCCTACTCGGTCTCTACGTACTTTTTTCTCAGTAACTTCAACTCCACAACGGTCACAAACGATTCCTTTATAACGGATTCTTTTGTATTTTCCGCAGGCACATTCGAAGTCTTTTACCGGACCGAAAATTCGCTCACAGAAAAGACCATCACGCTCTGGTTTATGGGTACGATAGTTGATGGTTTCCGGTTTTAAAACCTCACCTCTTGATTCTGCCAAAATAGATTCCGGAGAAGCAAGACCTATCGAAATTTTGTTAAATCTTTTAACGGTATTTTTATCTTTTAATCTCGTCATGATATGAATACTATCGATTTATTTAAAACGCTATAAAAGGGAGTAATCCGAAGACTACTCCCGTGTAAATTTATTCTTCTAATCTGATGTCTAATCCAAGACCTTTCAATTCATGCATTAATACATTGAATGATTCCGGTAATCCTGGTTCCGGCATAGTTTCTCCCTTAACGATAGCTTCGTAAGTTTTCGCTCTACCAATAACGTCATCCGATTTAACAGTCAATATTTCTCTCAATGTGCTGGAAGCACCATATGCTTCAAGTGCCCAAACCTCCATCTCTCCGAAACGCTGACCTCCGAATTGCGCTTTACCTCCAAGAGGCTGTTGCGTAATCAATGAGTACGGTCCGATAGAACGTGCGTGCATCTTATCATCAACCATGTGTCCTAATTTCAACATGTAGATGATTCCTACCGTTGCCGGCTGGTGGAAACGTTCTCCGGTTCCTCCGTCATACAGGTAGGTATGTCCGAATCTTGGAATTCCGGCTTCGTCTGTCAAGGCATTGATTTCTTCCAAAGAAGCTCCGTCGAAAATTGGCGTTGCAAATTTCTTACCTAGTTTCTGTCCTGCCCATCCTAATACGGTCTCATAAATCTGACCGATGTTCATACGGGAAGGTACCCCTAGTGGATTCAATACGATATCTACCGGTGTTCCGTCTTCTAAGAATGGCATATCCTCCTGACGAACGATTTTAGCAACAATACCTTTGTTACCGTGACGTCCCGCCATTTTATCACCCACTTTCAGTTTACGTTTCTTAGCGATGTAAACTTTAGCCAGTTTTAAAATTCCGGATGGTAATTCATCTCCAACAGTGATGGTAAATTTCTCTCTTCTCAAAGCACCCTGAAGGTCGTTTAACTTAATTTTATAGTTGTGGATCAAGTCGTTCACCATGGCATTGGTTTCATCGTCTGTAGTCCACTGACCTTTTGTTAAGTGTGCGAAATCTTCAACTGCATACAACATTTTCTGTGAGAATTTCTTACCTTTTGGTAATACTTCTTCACCTAAATCGTTCATTACACCCTGAGATGTTTTTCCATTAACGATGTCGAACAATTTCTCTACCAATCTGTCTTTCAATTCATTGAATTTCACTTCAAATTGGGTTTCCAATAGTGCTAAATCGTCTTTATCTTTAGAACGTTTGCGTTTATCTTTTACCGCTCTTGCGAATAATTTTTTGTCTAATACCACACCGTGTAATGATGGAGACGCTTTTAATGAAGCATCTTTTACATCACCCGCTTTGTCTCCAAAGATCGCACGTAAAAGTTTTTCTTCCGGAGTTGGATCCGATTCTCCTTTTGGTGTGATTTTACCGATCAGGATGTCACCAGGTTTTACCTCGGCTCCGATTCTGATCATACCGTTTTCATCCAAATCTTTAGTCGCTTCCTCACTTACGTTCGGGATATCGTTGGTTAACTCTTCGTTACCCAATTTCGTATCACGCACTTCCAATGAATAATCATCTACGTGGATTGACGTAAAGATATCGTCGCGAACTACTTTTTCGGAAATTACAATCGCATCCTCGAAGTTATACCCTTTCCAAGGCATAAACGCTACTTGTAGGTTACGTCCTAAAGCAAGCTCTCCGTTTTGCGTTGCATATCCTTCACAAAGTACTTGTCCTTTTGCCACTCTGTCTCCTTTTCTTACGATTGGTTTCAGGTTGATTGACGTACTCTGGTTGGTTTTTCTAAATTTAATTAACTGATACGTTTTCTCGTCCGGATCGAAGCTAACCGCTCTTTCCGCATCGGTTCTGTCGTATTTAATGGTAATCATGTTCGCATCAACATACTCAACAGTTCCGCTTCCTTCCGCATTAATCAATACTCGGGAATCAGACGCCACCTGACGCTCTAATCCGGTACCAACAATTGGTGCTTCCGGTCGTAATAAAGGAACTGCCTGTCGCATCATGTTCGATCCCATCAACGCACGGTTCGCATCATCGTGCTCCAGGAATGGAATTAACGATGCCGAAATCGATGCAATCTGGTTCGGTGCTACGTCGGTATAGTGAACAACGTTTGGCTCCACAACCGGGAAATCACCTTCTTCACGGGCAATAACTCTGTCGGCAGTGATCGTTCCGTTCTCGTCCATTTCGATATTCGCCTGTGCGATCATCTTACCTTCTTCTTCTTCTGCGCTTAAATAGATTGGTGTTTCAACCAGATTCACTTTACCGTTTTCTACTTTACGGTACGGTGTTTCGATGAATCCCATTCCATTTACTTTCGCATAAACCCCAAGAGATGAAATCAAACCAATGTTTGGTCCCTCTGGTGTTTCAATCGGACATAAACGTCCGTAGTGCGTATAGTGAACGTCACGTACCTCGAAACCGGCTCTCTCTCTCGAAAGACCTCCAGGTCCAAGGGCAGACAGTCTTCTTTTGTGTGTGATCTCAGCCAATGGATTCGTTTGGTCCATAAACTGTGATAACTGGTTGGTACCGAAGAAAGAGTTGATCACCGATGATAATGTTTTCGCATTAATCAAATCGATTGGTGTAAACACCTCGTTATCTCTAACGTTCATTCTTTCGCGGATGGTTCTGGCCATACGGGCTAAACCTACACCAAATTGTGCCGACAATTGTTCACCAACGGTACGTACACGACGGTTTGATAAGTGGTCGATATCATCAATCTCTGCTTTAGAGTTGATCAATTCGATCAGGTATTTTACGATTGTAATGATATCCTCTTTGGTCAACACTTGTTTTTCCATTGGGATATCCAAACCTAATTTTTTATTCATTCTGTAACGACCCACTTCACCTAAGTTATAACGTTGGTCGGAGAAGAATAATTTATCGATAATACCACGAGCAGTTTCTTCATCAGGCGGTTCTGCATTACGCAACTGACGGTAGATGTGCTCTACGGCTTCTTTTTCAGAGTTGGTAGGGTCTTTTTGTAAGGTATTGTGGATAATCGCGTAATCGGCCTGGTTGTTATCTTCTTTGTGTAACAAGATGGCTTTTACGTTGGCATCGATAATTTCCTCTACATTGTCTTTATCCAAAATCGTATCCCGATCTAAGATAATTTCGTTACGCTCAATCGATACTACTTCTCCTGTATCCTCATCTACGAAGTCTTCATGCCATGTATTCAATACACGTGCAGCCAGACGACGACCAATATATTTTTTAAGACCTGTTTTAGAAACTTTGATTTCCTCAGCAAGGTCAAAGATTTCCAGGATATCTTTATCTCTTTCAAATCCGATAGCACGGAAAAGAGTCGTTACTGGTAATTTTTTCTTTCTATCGATATAGGCGTACATAACGCTGTTGATATCGGTAGCGAATTCAATCCAAGATCCTTTAAAAGGAATTACTCTGGCAGAGTATAATTTTGTTCCATTCGCATGGAAAGATTGTCCGAAAAACACACCCGGTGAACGGTGTAACTGAGAAACAACAACACGCTCGGCTCCGTTGATTACGAATGTACCGCTTGGTGTCATATATGGAATTGTACCTAAATATACATCCTGAACAATCGTTTCGAAATCTTCGTGTTCCGGATCGGTACAATACAATTTTAAACGTGCTTTTAACGGCACACTGTAGGTTAATCCTCTGTCGATACACTCTTCAATAGTATAACGTGGCGGATCAACAAAGTAATCAAGGAATTCCAATACAAATTGATTTCTTGTATCTGTAATTGGGAAGTTTTCCATGAAGGTATTATATAGACCTTCGTTACCTCTTTCGTCAGATTTGGTTTCCAATTGGAAGAAATCTTTAAAAGATTTTACCTGAATATCAAGGAAATCCGGATAGTCAGGGATGTTTTTCGTCGAGGCGAAATTTAATCTTTCAGTCTGATTTGTTAACATCAATGGACAAAATTTTGATTAAAAAAAAGTAATTTTGTGTAAATACACAGTGTAATTGTACTTTCTTTTTTAAACCGATACATCTCTGAAAATGAACAGAAAGTTATATTTCATTTTCTTTCTTCGTACCGATTAAAAGGGATTGTATTTTAAATTATTGTACTCTGGAAGTTACCATAATTTTATTATACGCAAAATGGTTTAGGCCTTTGAGATTTTTTCTCAAGGCCTAAACCTAGCTTTTTAGAGTAAGCTTAGCTTATTTTAGCTCAACTACTGCTCCAGCCTCTTCTAAAGATTTTTTAAGACCTTCAGCCTCGTCTTTAGAAACACCTTCTTTAACATTTGAAGGAGCACCGTCTACTAAATCTTTTGCTTCTTTAAGACCTAAACCTGTTAATTCTTTAACAGCTTTAACTACTGCTAATTTAGAAGCTCCAGCATCTTTCAATACTACAGTGAATTCTGTTTGCTCTTCAGCAGCAGCAACATCACCACCACCTGATACAACTACAGCAGCTGCAGCTGGCTCAATTCCATACTCGTCTTTTAATATCGTTGCTAATTCGTTAACTTCTTTAACTGTTAAGTTAACTAGTTGTTCTGCGAATTGTTTCAAATCTGCCATTTTTTCTATCTTTTAAAATGATTTGTAATTATATAATTTATTATGCGCGTTCGTTGGAATACTATTCCTCAGTTCCTTCTTCGTCCTTAAATTGATTTTTAAGAGCAGAGATAACTCTCTGTGCCGGAGACTGAAGTAATCCGATGATTTCTCCGATAACCTCTTCTTTCGATTTAAGAGAAGCTAATGAATCTAACAGGTTATCTCCAATGTAGATTTCCTCGTTGATATAAGCTCCTTTTAATAAAGGCTTATCTGATTTTTTACGGAATTCTTTGATAATTTTTGCAGGAGCATTTGCGATGTCTGCAATTAAAATAGAAGTGTTTCCTTTTAAAACTGTTGGTAATTCACCGTAGTTGTTATCTGAAGCTTCCATTGCTTTTTCCAACAATGTATTCTTAACAACTTCCAATTTAATACCTGCCTTAAAACAAGCTCTTCTTAAGTTTGAAGTAGTATCTGCGTTTAAACCAGAAATATCTGCTAAATAAACAATATTAGCACCAGCTAACTGTGCAGTTAAATCTTCAATCGCGATTGATTTTTCTTCTCTAGTCATACTAAAAATTTTTAACTACCAATTATACCGCTTTAGGATCTAAGGCGATAGCAGGGCTCATTGTTGATGAGATATGGATACTCTTAATATAAGTACCTTTTGCTGCAGTTGGTTTTAATTTGATTAACGTTTGAATAATTTCGTGAGCGTTCTCAGAAATTTTATCAGCCTCAAAAGAAACTTTTCCGATTCCAGCGTGAACGATACCAGTTTTGTCAACTTTAAAGTCAATTTTACCAGCTTTCACTTCTTGAACTGCTTTCGCTACGTCCATAGTAACCGTTCCGGTTTTAGGGTTTGGCATTAAACCTCTTGGACCTAAAATACGTCCTAATGGTCCTAATTTACCCATTACAGCCGGCATCGTGATGATTACATCAACATCTGTCCAACCGTCTTTGATTTTTTGCAAATAGTCGTCTAATCCTACGTGATCAGCACCAGCAGCTTTCGCTTCTGCTTCTTTATCCGGAGTAACTAATGCTAAAACGCGAACGTCTTTTCCTGTACCGTGAGGCAATGTAACCACACCTCTAACCATTTGATTCGCTTTTCTAGGATCTACTCCCAAACGAACTGCGATATCAACAGACTCATCAAATTTTGCAGAAGCAACAGTTTTGATCAATGCAGATGCATCTTTCAAGCTGTATAATTTGTTCTTCTCAATTTTTGAAG
Source organism: Flavobacterium sp. WV_118_3 (assembly GCF_039778605.1). Lineage (NCBI taxonomy): Bacteria > Pseudomonadati > Bacteroidota > Flavobacteriia > Flavobacteriales > Flavobacteriaceae > Flavobacterium > Flavobacterium sp. WV_118_3. Next base: position 2,494,617 of record NZ_CP156060.1, read on the forward strand.
CAGCCTCTTTTTGCTTTTTTGTTAATTTTGCCATGTCTTTTTCTTTTTACGATTAAAAAGGAGCGTTTCCTGATACAGTTATCCCCATAGATCTAGCTGTTCCTGCTACCATACTCATTGCTTTCTCAATTTCGAAAGCATTAAGATCTTGCATTTTGTCTTCAGCAATAGCTCTAATTTGATCCCAAGTAACGCTAGCTACTTTCTTACGATTCGGTTCACCTGAACCAGACTTCAACTTTGCAGCATCCAATAACTGAATTGCAGCAGGTGGCGTTTTAACAACAAATTCAAAAGATTTGTCTTTATACACAGTAATTTGTACTGGTAATACTTTGCCAGGTTTATCTTGTGTTCTCGCATTAAATTGCTTACAGAACTCCATGATGTTAACCCCAGCAGCCCCCAAAGCAGGTCCAACCGGTGGCGACGGATTCGCAGCACCTCCCTTAACTTGTAGTTTAACTACTTTACTAATTTCTTTTGCCATTTTTTAAAAAAATTTAGCACATCTTCATTGGAAGCGAATGATGTGGTTTGTATGTAACAAAAATTTATACTTTTTCTACTTGCATAAAACTTAATTCCAATGGTGTTTTTCTTCCGAAAATCTTAACCATTACTTCAAGTTTACGCTTCTCTTCGTTCACTTTCTCTACCGTTCCATTGAAACCATTGAAAGGTCCGTCGATTACTTTTACCGTTTCTCCTACTGAGTACGGAATTGCAGCGGTATCGGTTTTCACAGAAAGCTCATCTACTTTACCTAACATACGGTTTACTTCCGACTGTCGTAACGGTACTGCATCACCACCTTTTGTTTCCCCTAAAAATCCAATAACTCCTGTTATTGATTTTATTATATGCGGAATTTCTCCCGTAAGATTTGCTTCTATCATCACATATCCCGGGAAATAAACACGATCTTTGCTTATTTTCTTACCATCACGTACCTGTACTACTTTTTCTGTAGGAACAAGCACCTGAGAAATATAATCACTCATACCAAGACGGTTAATTTCCGTCTCGATATAGTTTTTAACTTTATTCTCCTGACCGCTAACCGCTCTAACTACATACCACTTTTTGACATTATTATCAGTCATATCAAAAAAATTAAGCCTTTTTTAATAAATTAAAGAATCCTCCCAGCACTTTGGCGAAAACAACATCTACACCCCATGTTGCCAACGCGAATAAAATCGAGAAAATCGCAACAATGATGGTTAATCGTTGTACTTCAGACCACTCTGGCCAGGTCACATTTGATTTTAATTCCACAAATGCTTCCGATATGTAATTAACAACTTTTGTCATCATATTCTGTTTTTGCACGGGTGGAGGGATTCGAACCCCCATCAACGGTTTTGGAGACCGCTATTCTACCCTTGAACTACACCCGTTTGTTAAAACCAGCGTCGTCGTTTAACGACACTGGTTTTTTATTTCAAAATGAAATTAGTCTAAGATTTCAGTTACCTGACCAGCACCTACTGTTCTACCACCTTCACGGATAGCGAAACGTAAACCTACGCTTAATGCGATTGGGCTTAATAATTGTACTTCGATAGTCAAGTTATCCCCAGGCATAACCATTTCTACACCAGCTGGTAAAGAGATAGTACCTGTTACGTCAGTTGTACGTACGTAGAACTGTGGACGGTAGTTATTGTGGAATGGAGTGTGACGTCCACCTTCTTCTTTTTTCAAGATATAAACCTCTGCTTTGAATTTAGCGTGTGGTTTAACAGATCCTGGCTTAACGATAACCATACCACGACGGATATCAGCTTTGTCAATACCTCTTAATAATAAACCTACGTTATCTCCAGCTTCACCTCTATCAAGGATTTTACGGAACATCTCAACTCCTGTAATTGTAGAAGTTAATTTATCAGCTCCCATACCGATGATTTCAACAGCATCTCCAGTATTAGCAACTCCAGTTTCGATACGACCTGTAGCAACAGTTCCACGACCTGTAATTGTAAATACGTCCTCTACCGGCATCAAGAATGGTTTATCAACATCACGTTGTGGTAATTCGATCCAGTTATCAACAGCTTCCATCAATTCCATTACAGTAGCAACCCATTTAGGCTCTCCATTCAAAGCTCCTAAAGCAGATCCTTTAACTACTGGTCCGTTATCTCCATCATACTGATAGAAAGATAATAGATCTCTGATTTCCATTTCAACAAGCTCTAACAACTCAGCATCATCAACCATATCTACTTTGTTCATGAAAACAACCATTCTTGGAACACCTACCTGGCGACCTAAAAGGATGTGCTCACGAGTTTGTGGCATTGGACCATCTGTAGCAGCAACTACCAAGATAGCACCATCCATCTGAGCAGCACCTGTAACCATGTTCTTAACGTAATCCGCGTGACCTGGACAGTCAACGTGCGCATAGTGACGGTTAGCAGTAGCATATTCTACGTGAGATGTATTAATAGTAATACCTCTTTCTTTCTCTTCAGGAGCGTTGTCAATCTGATCGAAGCTTCTTGCCTCAGATAAACCTGCATCAGCCAATACTTTAGTAATAGCAGCAGTCAAAGTTGTTTTTCCGTGATCTACGTGTCCAATAGTACCAATATTCAAGTGGGGTTTGGAACGATCAAAAGTTTCCTTTGCCATGATTTAATAATTTAATCTTAGTTATATAATTAGTGTTCAAATTCTTCTAAACCTTGAGCCAATGACGGGATTTGAACCCGTGACCTCTTCCTTACCAAGGAAGCACTCTACCCCTGAGCTACACCGGCTGGTGTTTTCCGTTTCCGGAACCTGGTGGGGAGAGCAGGATTCGAACCTGCGAAGACTTAGTCAGCAGATTTACAGTCTGCCCTCGTTGGCCGCTTGAGTATCTCCCCTACAATTTTATTACAGTTACCAAACTTTGAGCCGATGGAGGGACTCGAACCCACGACCTGCTGATTACAAATCAGCTGCTCTAGCCAGCTGAGCTACACCGGCATCAGTAATAAAAAAGTCCGCTATTTCTAACGGACTGCAAATGTATAGAATTTATTTTTTAATCAAAACATTTTTCATCTTTTTTTTATTTCTTCTTAAATTTATTTTAGAAACAAATTCATAAAGCCCTCAAAAAGAATCCCATTGCTTAAATATGTGTTCTTATCCTACCTTTTCTTTTTAATAATAAACGCTCTAAAGAATCCGCAGACAGGTCGACTGCCTCTTCAAAACTTTTGCTTTGTTTTTTCACCACAAATTCATCTCCAGGAACACTGATTTTTACTTCCACTATTTTATTCTCTTTATCGCTGGTATTTTCAACTTTCAAAAACACGTCGGAAGAAACAACTTTGTCGTAGTACTTTTCTAATTTCCCTAATCTGTCATGAACAAAACCAATTAGCTTTTTGTCAACATTAAAATTGACAGCCTGAACATTTACTTTCATAATAAAAACTTTTAATGGGTTAATTTTCGGAATTATCACGACTTCTGGGATGCGCGTCCCGGTATACTTTTTTTAACTCAGCCAGACTGCTGTGCGTGTAAATTTGGGTCGACGACAAGCTAGCATGTCCTAACAATTCCTTAACTGAATTTATATCGGCACCATTGTTCAGCAAATGCGTCGCAAAGGTATGCCTAAGAACGTGGGGACTCTTTTTTACCTTTTCAGAGACAGTACTAAAGTAATCATTTATTAATCGATAAACAAACGATTCACTGACTTTGTTCCCTTTTTGGCTCAATATTAACAAATCATTATCCACTATTGAAATTAACTTTTTTCTTTCCGTAAGATAACGATTAATTAACCTGTCTGTACAATCTAAAACGGGCAACAAACGCTCTTTATTGCGCTTCCCTAAAACCTTTAACGTTTTCGAATGCACATTATAATCCACCCATTTTAACCCTATTAATTCCGAACGTCTTAACCCCAACGTATAAAAAAGCTCTACTATCAGACGGTTGCGGATTTCCTCAAACCCATCCTCTTCTCCCAACACCTCAAAAACCCGATCCAGTTCTTTTTCCGAAAACGGAATCTGAACCTTTCGCGCCACTTTTAACGCCTTATGTTTTTGAAGCGGATTAACTTCTATTTGTTTCGTTTTTAATAAAAACCGATAGAACGACTTTAAAGAAGACACTTTGCGGTTTACCGAGAGTGTTGCCATTCCCGATTCGACCAACGTTACAATCCAGGATCGGACATGACTGTAGTTCACTTTTTCCAGTGTCACCCCAAAACCCTGTTCTTCCAGAAAGGCTGTAAAAAACTGTACATCATTCACATAAGCCGTCAATGTATGTCGCGAGTAGTTTTTCTCTTTCTGAAGATAGTCCTGATAGGCCTGTAAAGTTGTTCGCATAAAAATAAAAAAAACCGTTAGCAACAAAGTTAAAAAACTTTGCTACTAACGGCTATAGTAAAATTCAAAAACTACTAATTCTCTAAAGAATCTCTTAGTGTCTGAATATAAGCTGCTTTTTGAATTTGAGCTCTTCTTGTTACTGACGGTTTCGTGAATGCCTGACGACTTCTTAATTGTCTAACAACTCCCGTTTTGTCGAATTTTCTTTTGTAACGTTTTAACGCTCTATCAATATTTTCTCCGTCCTTAATTGGTATAATCAACATAATATAACACCTCCTCTCGTTAATGGGTGCAAAAGTATAACTTTATTTTTGATTACAAAACAGAAAACAACTTTTATTAAACTTTCTTAGTCAAACATGACTCTTCTTTAGCTTATAAATAACGTATCCGACCTTATTAAAAACACCTGACAGGTTTTTAAAACCTGTCAGGTGCAAAATCAGGCACAATAAAAAACCCGATCTGCAGACCGGGTTTTTAATATAATATGATCAATTTATTATCCTTTTAAGATATTTCTGGAGATAACCAGTTTCTGAATTTCAGTGGTTCCTTCTCCGATTGTACATAATTTGGAATCTCTATAGAATTTCTCAACCGGAAAATCTTTAGTATACCCATAACCACCGTGAATCTGAACAGCTTCGTTGGCTACTTTAACACACACTTCTGATGCATACATTTTAGCCATAGCTCCTAATGTTGTTACCGGTTTGTGGTTGTTTTTAAGGAACGCCGCTTTGTGTAATAATAATTCCGATGCTTCAATTTCGGTCGCCATATCCGCCAGCTTAAAGGAAATCCCCTGGAATTCGCTGATCGCTTTTCCAAACTGGTGACGCTCTTTCGAATATTTTAAAGCCGCTTCATAAGCTCCTTTCGCAATTCCTAACGATAAAGCTCCAATTGAAATACGTCCGCCATCCAAAATTTTCATAGCCTGGATAAATCCTTCGCCTACTTCTCCCAATCGGTTTGCATCCGGGATACGACAATTGTCAAAAATCAACTCTGCCGTTTCGCTGGCACGCATTCCCAGTTTGTTTTCTTTTCTTCCACTTGAGAATCCCGGTGTTCCGTGTTCGATTACAAAAGCTGTCATTCCTCTGGAATCCCCTTTCTCACCGGTACGAACGATTACTACCGCAACGTTACCCGATTTCGCATGTGTGATAAAGTTTTTTGCTCCGTTGATCACCCACTCATCACCATCTTTAACCGCAGTGGTATTCATTCCTCCTGCATCCGAACCTGTATTGTGTTCCGTTAATCCCCAAGCTCCAATCCATTCGGCGGTTGCTAATTTTGGAATCCATCTCTTTTTCTGCTCTTCATTTCCGAATGTCAGGATATGGTTTGTACAAAGCGAGTTATGTGCTGCTACCGATAAACCAATTGAAGGATCTACTTTTGATATTTCTTCTACAATAGTAATGTATTCATGGTAACCCAAACCGGATCCGCCCAGTTCTTCCGGTACTAAAACCCCCATGAATCCCATTTCTCCTAATTTTTTGAATAAATCGACAGGAAAAGTCTGCGCTTCGTCCCATTCCATAATATTAGGACGAATGTTTTGTTCGGCAAAATCTCTGATCGACTGAGCGATCATAGCTTGCGTTTCATTGTATTCAAAATTCATTTTGCTGTTTGTTTGTTTAAAAATCCAAATATAAGGCAATTATATCAACTTTTTCAACTGGGAATTCTTTAATTTTTGTTAAGTCTTCTTTGGATTTTATCGGGCCAGTCATACTCCTATAGGTGATAATCTGCTTTGCAATCCCGTATCGAAAATACGGAAACTGTGCCAATTCTTTCAGTGAGGCGTTATTAATATCAATCTTTGTTATTTCCGGTGAATTGATCACCGGGAAATGCTGTATCAGTTGTTCGATCACTTCATCCGACAATCCCCAGATATAACGGAATTGCTCTGCACTGACAAAGGCACCGAATTTTTCTTTTTCTTTTAGAATCCGTTCGGATAAAGCTTCCCCTATTCCGTATATTTTTCGCAGCTCTTCACGGGTGGCTTTGTTGATATCGATTTGGAAGTCTTTTTTTTCCTGTCGCTTTGCTATCGGATATGAAACGGATTGTGTTTTGTGTATTTTTTGATTAACCCATTCCGGGAATTTAAAGTAGGGTGCTATTTCGGCAAGTCGTTTTTCGTCCATTTGGGTAACCTGACGAAATTCCGCTACTGAGTTGACATATTTATTTTGGGCCCGAAAAGCCTGTAACCGATCGATTTCGGCTACCGTCATTCCTAAAATATATCCTTTATAATCGGAAATAAAATTCGGATTAAACGGTTGTAGTTGCATTTTGGATGTTTGATTTTCCCGTTTGAGACTGTCGATCGCCATTTGCTGTGACAACCATTTTTCGGCTTCCGGATTTATCTCAGGAGTGTCTTGTAATTGTCCGGTAAAATAAATCAGAAGTTGTATTCCCAGTAGTAGTAGCAACAATACAAAAACACCACTTCGCTGCGCCCGCGTGAATTTTAGCCCGTATTTGTTGTTGCTGTCCATTTTTTATCAGAGGTCAAAAACGGAACTCCGTTTGGTATAAACCATGTCTTTTAAGCGCAACCAGAATGCCAGCGTCAGATAGACGCCAAACCACAAGCCGACCGTAAAAAACGACAGGTAAATAAAAAACAGGCGAACACTGGTTGCCCGCATCCCTAACCGGTCGGCTAATCGTGACGACACTTCGAATCCGTGCTTTTCAAAAAAATGACGTATGTTGGTGATCAGGTTCATCTGTTTTTAATTTGATTCAAAAATACGTTTTTCCTGTTGATTATCCCAATAGCTTTTTTCCGATATCACAATGCAGGCATCGTTTATAATTACAATATTCTTTTTTTAACTGTAGTATGGCCTGACTATCGAAAGCACTTTCAATTTTCACTCCCAATTGTTTGAAACGGTCGGTTATACTATTCTGTTCCGGCACGATTTGCCGAGCCATGTCCAGTAATTCTTCGGAAAAATCTTCTCCCTGATAACGGGCATACAAAAAACGCAATGGCAATATGGCATTTACAAACAACAGTTGCCTGAAAGCAGTACTCATTTTTTTGACTTTTCTTTTTCCCGAACTCATCGTATCGAACCGATAATGGGTGTTCCAATATTCCGGCATTTCAATATTGAAAGTTTCATAAAACGCTGCGAGTGTATGCTGTCGCATTACAGTATCGAACAAATTCGAATGTTTTTGATACAATCCGGCCAGCTGTACCAATCGGATCGTTGGGAAATTATCGGGTCGTACTTTATAAAATTGCAATGGAACCCTACTCCTCCGGTTAAGCCCATACTTTTTCTTTAGTTCCTTCCATTTTCTTTTAAGACTACAAAAATACCGATCTTCCTTATTGTCATCTAATAATGTTGCCATTCCTAAAAACAGCGCCTCCAGATTACCTTCGATATAGCGTTCTTTTTGTACAATGGTAAACGGAATGGATTTCCCAATCTGATAAAAAGCTTCACTATTGGTATTTAATCCGAAGCTTTTGGCCAGACAACAAAACAGCGTTGCCTCCCAATCGTTTTTATTTTCTTTTAAAAGCAGTTCAATTGGTTTTACTTTTTGCTCCAGGCGTTCTAAAAAAAGGCGTTCTTTCCATTTCATCCAGAAAATCGGTTCGACCAAAAGCAGGTCTTTTTCACAGAGAATCCAGTTTTTCTCTTTCATCAATCGATAATAATCCGCTAAAAAATGATCCGGAACATATGTCTTTAGTACCAATACCGGAATTTCGGAACCATCAGGACGGAAAACAGCAATATCATGTTCCCAGACCACATGCAGAATTACATTGTCGTATTTTTTATTAATCTCGTGTCGGTGATGGTACCAGTCGGACGATTTTAAATGAATCTCCACATTACCCGCCCATCGTTGGTTTTCTATAATTAAACAGGCATTGAAAAAATCCGGCCCGTCTTCTTTATGGTAGTACCCGGGATTGAGCACTTGTAGTGCTTCCCCCTGAATTGTTTTTAGCGGCAATGCGGTAATCTTCTGGTATTGCCAGATATAATGTAAAAAAATCTCCTGCATGGCATATAAAGTAAATCTCTAATTTAAGAAAAAATTATCTTTGTGTCTCGACCAACAAAAAATGAAAAAATTATTCGCGATCGTATTAGTATTACATTTCGGAATACTGTACGCACAACGGGATATAATCCCGTCCAACGGTTATAGGATAACCTACTTAAAAAGTTCGAATGGAAAAGCACTCGAAAATCAGGATCCGATTCTGGTTTTTGCCGCAACTGATCAAACAACTTTACTCTCGAGTACCAGCATTCAATCCGGTAAAGCGGATTTTCCTTATGAACAAACGTTTATCGATCTGAACACCCGTAATTTCACACAACTGGCCTTTTGGAACAAGGCTAAAAATGCAGCGACTACTGATAGTATTTCACTATCCAAGCAAACATTTGACCTTAGCCCGGAAACCAAGATAATACTGGGCTACCAATGCCGAAAAGCCAAAACAATTATCAATTCCAACACGATAGAACTTTGGTTCACCACCGACTTAAAAGTAAAAGGTGCGCCAACCGTATTGGGAGCCGACCTGGGATTGGTTCTGGAAATGGTACGCAACAATAATTATGTGATTACCGCTACTAAAATTGAAAAACAAAAGAAAATATCACCTTACCAGATGGCCTTTAATAATTTTAACGGCCCGAAAACCGATCTCTTAACCTATCGCGATTTACTTTGGAAAAGTCGGTTTACCACGATAGCTGTTTTTAAAAACGAGATCATCAATTTCTCCGATCAGTCCAAATCTAATGATAGCATTTTCCGGTATGCCAATGGTACCGTTATTCTGAAAAAAGTAAGCTTTCCGGAGATTCCTGCCGGTAGTCTGATTTTTACCGAATTACAGGAACAATCCAATGGTGATGCTTACGATCGTACCGGTTCCGTTTTTGTGATTCCGGAAGATCAGCCGCATTCCTTTTTAGACGGTTTGAAAAATGGTGTAAAATCCCTTCCGGTTTATGACAACGGAAATGGAAAACAGTATCAGGGCATTGTTCGTACTACTAATTATAGTCCGTTATTGGAATTGATGCGTTTCTTTACTCCGTTTGGTATCCAACAATACAATCATATCGCCTTAAAAGATAAAAAATGGCATGAGATTGTCCCGTATCGTCAGGATATTTCGGAATTACAAAGTACTTTAAGTACTAAAACGGTATGGATTGGAACTTTTATCGGGAACTACGATAAAGGCGGTCATAAAATCAGTTTGGACATTACCATCCATAAAGGAGATAAGCCAGCAACTGCCAATCGTTTTGTTTTACCGTTGTTTAATACCACTAACGTGATGGAAATGGCAGGACAGGATTATGCGACCCTGTTTAATACCGACAAAGGCCTCGAGGTTACGTTCGATTTACCGAACGATGTTGCGAATGCACAGCTTCGCTATATAACCACAGGTCATGGCGGTTGGGAAAACGGTGATGAATTTGTCCCTAAAAAGAACCGGATTTTCCTGGATCAACAGGAAGTATTTGCTTTTATACCCTGGCGACAGGATTGTGGTTCGTACCGATTGTTTAATCCTGCTTCGGGGAATTTTAACAACGGCTTGTCTTCATCCGATTACAGTCGTTCGAACTGGTGTCCGGGAACCGTAACCAATCCGGTTATGATAGCTTTGGGCGATCTGAAAGCGGGTAAACATACGATACAGATTCGGATTCCGCAAGGCGCACCGGAAGGAAATAGTTTCAGTTCGTGGAATGTTTCGGGAGTCCTGATCGGAAATTAAAAAAGTGCCGTTTGTAAATTACAAACGGCACTTTTTTATCGTTATAAACCTGACAGGTTTTCGAAACCTGTCAGGTTGTAATTATTTTATCGAATTGATAATATCGTGTTTGGTGATAATATGGTGTTTCCCATTTCCTAAATCAACCAAAACTGCCTGATTATCTTTATTGATCAGTTTTGATACTTCGTCAATCGGAGTTCCCAGTTTTACAATCGGGAAAGCAGCCCCCATTACTTCACGGATTGGTTTATCCGCTACATTTTTATCGGCTACATAACTCTGGAATAAATCCGTTTCGTCTACAGAACCTACAAATCCTGTAACATCAATTACCGGAATCTGCGAAATTTTGTGTTTGCGCATTCTTTCTATCGCATGCGATACTAATTCTTCCGTACGTACCACAACCAATGGTTTATCGATATGCTCTTTGATCAAGTCTTCTGCTTTGGTTATTTCTTCGTCCAGGAAACCTCTCTCACGCATCCAGTCGTCATTAAACATTTTTCCAACATAACGGCTACCACTATCGTGGAATAACACTACTACCACATCTTCCGGTTTAAAGTGCTCTTTTAACTGGATCAGTCCTTTTATAGCGGCTCCGGCTGAGTTTCCTACAAAGATTCCTTCTTCCAATGCAATTCTACGGGTATACACCGCAGCATCTTTATCGGTTACTTTGGTAAAGCCGTCGATTAGTGAAAAGTCAACGTTTTTAGGAAGGATGTCTTCTCCGATTCCTTCGGTGATATAGGAATAAATTTCGTTTTCATCGAAAATACCCGTTTCATGGTATTTTTTAAATACCGAACCATATGTATCGATTCCCCAGATTTTAATATTCGGGTTTTTCTCTTTTAAATATTTTGCTACTCCGGAAATGGTTCCTCCGGTTCCTACACCTACTACAAAGTGTGTGATTTTCCCTTCGGTTTGTTCCCAGATTTCCGGTCCGGTTTGTTCGTAATGTGCAATCGCATTCGACGGATTGTCGTATTGGTTTACATACCATGCATTTGGTGTTTCTTCGGCCAAACGTTTTGATACCGAATAATATGAACGCGGATCCGTTGGCTCTACGTCTGTAGGACATACCACTACTTTGGCTCCCACAGCACGAAGGATGTCCATTTTCTCTTTGGATTGTTTATCCGAAATCACACAGATCAACTTGTATCCTTTTACAATCGCAGCCAAAGCCAATCCCATCCCGGTATTTCCGGAAGTTCCTTCGATAATGGTTCCGCCCGGTTTTAAACGTCCGTCGGCTTCCGCATCTTCGATCATTTTTACGGCCATACGGTCTTTTACCGAATTCCCCGGATTGAAGGTTTCTACTTTTGCCAATACCAGGGCATCTACTTCTTTGGTTACTTTATTTAGTTGAACCAAAGGTGTGTTCCCTATGGTTTCCAATATGTTTTTTGCGTATTTCATTAGTCTATAATTTCTAAAAAAGTCTGTTTTGTTTGCCAAAGATATTGCTATTTGGCGTATTATAAAATGTTACGAACGCATCCTTAACTAAAGAAATTCCATACCAGTCCGAATCGCACCATAAAATCATGATACGGATTATTCGGATCGGAATAATATTTGTAGCCTGTAAAGCTGGAATTAAAATGTTCTGCTTTTAAATAAATTCGCGTGCGTTTGATTTTTGCATTGATAAAGAAATCGAGCATCGGGAAGTTTCCGATTTCTTTTTCCTGTTGGATATAGAATTCGCCCAATAATGGGTTGTAGGTATTCGCGTAATATTTTGTAAAATAATTTAAGGTTATTCCCATTTGCAGGTATAAGGCTTTTGAGAAATAGTGATCATTAAAATATAAGGAGTTACGCGTAACGAATTCCGGTACGTTTAGTATTTTGTCTGTCTGATCTACTTTTTGGTATAAAAAGGTATTGTCTAAACCGAATTTACCAACTTTAAATTCACGTCCCACTTTAACCGAGAAGTAATTGATCGTATTTCCGTATTGTTGTGGCGAAACCAGCACTTGAGTCGCATCGGTACTCGTATCTGCAAAATACAAATGATCATCCAAAATGCTATATTTTACCGAAGCATCCAACCATTGTGTTTTGGCATCAAATTCAACGTTTTTAATTTTTTCGTTTTTAAAGTTGTTCGTCCAGTTATAGAAGATATAACCACTCTGATATAAATTGTAGTTCAGATCGGGCAGTTTGTTCATGTTTTGGAAACGCAATGTAAAAACGTTACGTGTATCCCAGTTATAACGAACCGTACCTTCTATTTTAGCCAGTGACTGGTCGGTTATAGAATTGGATACTAACAAGGTTCCCTTCCACTTGTTTTTATAGTAGGTATATTGTGCGCCATAGGAGTTGATCTTATCGTTCAGACGGTTTGGCACCTTAATCGAGCCATCGTCATTCATAACCGTACTGTTATAAAAATAATTGTAACGATAGTCCTCCAGATAAAACTCCAGATCACCAACACTTTGATTGGAATAGGCTACCCCAACTTTATTATAGAGGCTGTTAAATCTTGTTTTATTACTGATGGTACTGGTATAGGAATCGCCGAAACGTTCGTTGGCGGTTGGTTGCGAATAATCGAAAAATTTATATTCATAATTAAAACGATGCAAAAAAACCAGACTGTTCGGATTATTTTTATTGAGTCGGAAACTATGATCAAAAAACACCCGCTTTCCTTCGAGTGACGATTTGGTGTCGTCGCTAAAATATACATCCAGACGCGCACGGTCGTCATAAGGAGGAATACTGTTTTCGAATTCTTCCAGATTTTTTACGCCTCCGTTTTCATGATTCAGGATATCCTGGATGGCTACATGAAATTTTAAATTATAACGGTTATCGGTAGTATGGTAACTGGTTATGAATCGGAAATTACCGGTACTCGAAAGCTGGTTCACATATTTACCCAACGAACGCAGTCCTTTATACCCAATGGAAAAATTCAGATTCTTAGAGGTATTCAATGAGATAAAAGCGTCCAGGTTTTGCCCCTGTTCCATGACCGACTTATAGTAAAGCTCGGTCATTGGTGTGGGCATCGAATAGTATTTAATATCCTCGGCCCGCATAAAATTGAATGTCTTGGCTTTAAATCCGAATTCCGGATAAGCATTATAAGCGGTCAGACCGTAGTCCAGTGTATTATAGGTTTGTCCTTCGTTTGGAAACGGCATCAATCCGAAAATATCCTTACGCAGGTAGTTTAGTTCATAATCCTTTTTAATGGTTAATGAAGTATCCACAAAGGTAGTATCGCGATCCAACGTAATAATTTTATATTGGTCGATTGGCGCAAAATGGGTTTTATTGTCCGAGCCCCGAAGTGATTTTTTCGGCTTTATTGAATCCTTTATCTGCTCCTGACCCAACATCGCAAAAGAACATAACAGTACTACCGCTATAAAAAGATGCTTCATAATTCTATATTAGAATCGCAAAGGTATTAGAAATTTACAAATAATGCAGCTATTCTGTAAAATGAGCTATAATTTATCGCTTTGTCAAAAAAAAAAGCGCCCCAGATTGGGGCGCTTAAAAATATATTTATTTAAAAATTATTTTTTGTTCTTTTTCAAACTAGCTTTTGCTTTGAAAGCAGCAGCCATTTTGTTAACAGTTGATGCAGATCTACCTTGAGCAATAACACTATTGTCATTTGGATTTAAGATCGTGAACACACCATTTTCTACTTTCACAGCAGCGATGATAGTAATATCACCGTTTCCAGCACCTGCAGTATTCTCACCTTCTGAGTTCGAAGTCAGGAATCCTGTAGTTTGTGTGTAAGAACCTGCCTGTAAAGTAGCAGAACCACCTCTGATATAATCAACAGTGATTGGAATGTTGAATTCTGGTAAACCAGCAGCAGGAACTCCTGCATCACCATAAAGGTATCCAACGATTAAGTAAGTACCATTTGGATAATCAGCCAATGGCATTACTAAATGCTCCGGACAGTCACCAGTTTGTGCTCCGTCTCCAACTGGGTTGAAACCAGAATCAAAAACCAAGATGTCTACGTCATACTCGATATCACAAAGTGAATACGTCTGACCTCCAGCTTCGAATGTTTTATCCCAAGCAAGTGTTAAGTCTAATTCGTCTTTCACTACGTTTTTAATCGTAATATTAACCGTTTGGTCAATTGTTCCGTTCATGTTGTGAGCCCCTGTAAGTTTTAAAGCAAGTAATTCATCTTGCTCATACTCATCATCAAGGACAGTTGGAATTGTAATTGTATAGGTAGATGTGTTAGCCGGGAAAGTTACTAAAAACCCATCCGTTCCTAATCCATCCTCAGCTCCAACTGCTACTCCAGGTAATGTAAAATCATCATCTATAGTTGCCGTACTGTTTCCTAAAACTTCCAGTTTAACTTCCATTGGAACGTTAGACACTTTACTCGTTTTAAGTACAAGCGTAACCGCATCACCTTCATTTACCGTATAGGCAGAAAATTCAGGGGAAATTGCTGGTTTTTCGTTGTAAACAAAGTCCGGATCATTATCGTTACAGGATACAAAAGCTAATCCTGTGAACAATAATGCAAAAGCTGAACTTAAATATCTTTTATTTTTTTTCATATTTCTCTATTATTATTTAATTCACTTTTCTGAATAGGTACGCTCTGTTTGAGTAGATACCTGTGATTGTAACACTAGTCCATCTTAAATCACCATTTGCCTCAACTGTACCTGTTCCAGAGATTGGGTATTGGCTATTAGCATACCAATCAGTGATTGTTAATGTATCACAAAGATCTGAGAAAAACATATCATACTGTGTATAACCCGGTGTAATATTAGATTTGTAAGAACCTACTCCAACCTCCGTAACTACAATCGGGAATGTCCCTGAAGTATATGATACCGAATAATTACCTGCTAAGTTAGAGAAACAAGAACCTACTAAAGTAATTGTTAATTTGCTGTAGTTTGATCCTACAACAGTTGCGCTAGAAGAAGAAGCTCCTGTAAGTTTAATTACAATAGTTTTATCATCGTTTACAACAACATTGTTACTGTGAACCGTAATAGGAATTACAACCGATTTGCTTCCAGCAGGAATAATTGCAGTATGATTAGCAGAAGCAAAATCAAACTCATGTCCTAATGTAGCAGTACTACTAGTTGCATCAAAATCATACGTAACAGCGATATCGCTATCAGCAGGTAAACTTTGGTTACCTCCGATTAATTCGACAACCATATTAACCGTTTTATCAGTTCCGTCAGTTACGATTCCATTACTTTGAGAAGTTTTGGAAAATCCAACGATAGCTCTTGAATCACCAAAGTATGGTGCTTCATCGCCTAGGTCACACGATACCGACACAGCGGCAGTTGCAACAAACAATAATAATAATTTAATTTTTTTCATATTTAATAGTATTTTGAGGTTATCACCAATTATGGTAATGCCCAGAAGATTTTATTATTAAATGCATCATTTTGAGACTGACTAGGTACGTTGTTACCATTTGCAGTATACTCCGAGTTCGGGTACATTAAACGTACTGGTTTTGCAGGTCTTGTAGCTGTTAAAGCTAAATCCGTTACAGGGAAACCAGTTCTTGTATACTCGATCCAAGACTCGATACCATTGATACCCATTAAAGCAATCCATTTCTGAATCATAATGGTTTCAATTTTATTAGTTGAATTTACCCATCCAATTTTAGGGCTAACCGCACCTCCTGCATTTGAAAGATCGATATAAGTCTGTGCATCCGCTGTTGTTAATCCTAAAAGAACGAAAGATTTTTTAATACCTTCTTCAAATAAGCCTTGAGCAGAACCAGATAGGTAACCTCTATGTACCGCTTCAGCTTGCAAGAAATAACTTTCAGCAGCAGTAAAGATATATCCGTCTTGCGCAGAATTTTTGATCAAACCAGGACCAAGATTCGCTAAGTTGTCCGGAGCTTCGATACCAGTTTGCCCCTGGATAACTCCAGCCCAAGATCCACCGTTTTGTTTGAATAATCTAGCTAAACGTCCGTCTGGCACACCATATTTACTACCGTTAAGCGATTTGATCGCGTTGTCCGTAGCTACAGTAGAAGTATAAGAAGCTCTTTCTGTAGTTTCGTTGATTTGGAATCCGTACGTGTTATAGAACGGGTTTTGTCTGTCGTTATTCGCATTTGAATAACCAGGGTTAACCGTAGCATCAGTTGTGATGAAATCAGCACCAGCTAATTCAGCGAACTCAGCATTTAAGTAAGTCTGACTAGCAGCAACACCAGATTCTCTGATTAACAATCTTAATTTGATTGTGTTTGCTAATTTCTTCCAGTTTGTCATGTTTCCTTTAAATACAGGATCTTCTAATCCAACTGCATTTGTTCCGGCAGGAGCATTATCAATCATTTCGATTGCATCCTCTAACTGTACCACTAAATCTCTATAAATAGTTTGTGCGTTATCATAAACCGGTGTAGTGTTTAATGGATTGTGCGCCTGAGAATAAGGCATATCACCATATAAATCTACTAAATACTGGAAGTAGAACGTTTTCATGATTTTTGCGATAGCCTTGTGGTTGTCGTAATTATCAGCAGGGAAATTCTGGATGTTTGTTAAACCTAAAGTCGTTAAAAACAAATTCTCCCAAATTCTTGAATAGAATGAGTTATCGATATTTAAGTCAAACTCTACAGTATAAATACCCGTTACCGAGTTAACGTTTCCACCCCAGCTGTTCATAAATAAGTTTCCTAATGCATTTGGCATTGTAGAAAATGAACGGTAAGGCTGAGTGATCGCTCCACTTAAAGCTAAGTTCGGCGTTACGTTTTCATAAGTAGGGTTGTTAGGTGACTGATTGATATCTAAGTAATCGTCACAAGAGGACAATCCTAATGCTGCTACTAATGAAAATAAATGTATTTTGTACTTTTTCATACTTCTTTTAATTAAAACGTTAAGTTAAGACTGAAACCAACAGTTCTAGTGTTTGGATACTGGTTAGTTCCTCCTGCTCCACTATTACTAGTACCAGAAGCTAAACCTACAGCATTACCATTATTAATTGATGATTCAGGATCGTCATATCCTCTGTTTTCTCTAGCTAATACTGTAAATGGATTTCTCGCATTCACACCAACTCTTAAGCTAGTTAAACCTGTTCTTTCTAACATTTTAGCTGGAATTGCATAGCTTAAAGATAACTCACGTACTTTGAAAGCAGTAGCATCTAAAATGTAGTTCTCATCGATGTTTGAATAAATGTTTGCATAATACTGTTGTACTCCGATTGAAGAACCACCACCTGTAACTACAGAGTTGTTCGCCACGTAAGTTCCAGTGTTAGCATCTAAGTAAGAAGAGTTAGGAATAATGAATCCACCTCTTCCGTTTTCAGCTGAATCAACTAAATAACCGAAGTTAGTTAATGTATTTTTAGTACCTGAATAGTACTGGTGTCCAGTTCTGTAATCCATTACAGCTGCTAAACGTAATCCTTTGAAATCAATAGAGGTATTTAAACCTAAGATGTAATCCGGAGTAGTTTTACCTAACTTCATTAACTCCGTAGATTTAAGTGGGTTACCAGTGTTTGGATCAACGATGATACGTCCTTCTCCATCTCTTTGGTATCCGAAACCTTTGATGATTGGATATTCTTCACCTTCTTCAGCGAAGATACCGTAAGTTCCATAAGGAGAGTAGATTGCTACTGAGTTTGTATTGTCAGCAACTTTTTCTACTGTAGTTTTCGTTTTAGAGAAGCTGAATTTAGCATCCCATGTGAAATCTTTCGTTTTGATAGGTGTAATACCTAAGTCAATCTCAATACCTTTAGTTTTAGTAGCACCAATGTTTGTTGTATAGTTAGGGTTACCAGAAGCGTAAGAAGCACTTGTTGTTGTGATCAAATCAGTATTGTCACTTAAATAACCTGCTACATCTAAAGTAATTCTATCTTTTAAGAAACCTAAGTTAATACTAGCCTCTTTCGTTACATAAAACTCTGGCTTGATATAAGGATTCGTTCTTGAGTTGTAAGCGATTGTTGGCTGTACGTTTGGCACATAAGAGTTAATTCCATTGAATGGATAACCTGTACTTCTTGTATATAGGTTATTGATCTCATAAGCAGCAATATTATTTGCACTACCTACTTTTACGATACTCGCTGTAATTTTAGCGTAAGAAAGAACGTTGTTATCTTTTAATGATTCAAACGCTTTTGTAGGAATGAAAGATAAACCTGCAGATGGATAGAAGAAGTTGTTGTTCGATTTATCTAAGAAAGATACCCACTCATTTCTTCCTGTTAAGTTCAAGAATAAATAATCTTTATAACCTAAGTCAACGTTTCCAAAGAATGCAAATCTTCTTGATCTAGCGAATGAATTTGTAGCATTCGGTACACTTGATACGTTAGAGATATTGTATAATCCAGGGATTGCTAACTGAGATCCTGATGCTCCAGTTGAAGTAGCATAAACATCTTGTACGTTGTTACCAATATTAACTTTTAAGTTAAGGTCTTTTGTTAAATCATAATCAAAGTTGATCAATAAATCAGCATACAATCTTCTTGTAGATCCGTTAGATGTAGACAATGAAGAAATAACTGACTGGTTACCATTTCCGTAACGGTATGGATCAACATAATCATTGGTATAACCTAACGTTTTAGTACTAGAAAGGTTAACACCTGCAGTGTACGAAACGTTGATGTTTTTGTTTACTTCAAAACCAATTTTTCCAATTCCGTTGAAAACGTCTGCATTCGACTGGTTTCTTACGTTATCACGTACCCAGTAAGGGTTTCTCATATAGTAGCTATATCCATGTAAGTTACCTCCGTTTTCAAACATTTCGATTGGAACGTTTGTTGGCGTTTGTAATAAATCATAGTATAAACTTGAACTTGTAGTTCTAGACTCTTGTGTAGTATATTGAGCATTCCCCTCAACATTCCATCTTCCGATTTTTTTACCAGCTTTGAATTGGAAGTTTGTTCTATCCAAAACGTCATCCTGAACGATAAACTCGTTTCTTAATTTGTTAGCTGTAAAGAAAAGGTATCCATCCTCGTTTCCTGAAGATAATGAAACACCATTTTGTGTTAACACTCCAGTTTTGAAGAATTTCTTGATATTATCACTTCCTAAAGAACGGTAAGGCAACATAAAGAAGCTACCGTCTGCCTGTGGCAAACCTGTAGGCTGGATAGAACCATCAAATTCTGGTCCCCAAGTACCATTCTCATAAGAATAGTGTTGTCCATCCCATCCTTGTCCGTATCTTGTTTGTCTTTCCGGAAGGTAAGCAACTGTAGAAAAGTCAATTGAAGAGTTAACCGAGATTGACATTTTCTGACCTTGAGTTGATCCTTTTTTAGTAGTAACAATCAATACCCCGTTAACACCATCAGATCCATACAACGCAGCTCCCTGAGAACCTTTAATTGTATTAACCGACTCGATAACCTCTGTTGGCAACTGCTGTAATACAGCAGCAGTAGAGATAACTCCGTCAATTACAACCAAAGCCTGGTTGTTCTGAGTGATTGATTTAGGAGCACGGATAACGATTCTTGTAGTTGCATCAACTGCAGAGTTCGTCTGGTTGATTTGTAAACCAGATACTTTACCAGTTAATGACTGAATCGCATTCGGAGAAGCTGCCTGTGTTAACTCTTTCGATTTAACAACCTGGTTAGCTGAAGTGATTGCATCCTGTCTCTTTTTGATACCTAAAGCTCCAACAACAACTTCGTTTAATTGTTTTGCTTCTGATTGCAACGCAACGTTAACTTTGTTTGAAGCTCCAACTGTTACAGTAGAAGTCTCCATTCCAACAAATGTGTACACTAACACTTGTCCTTGTTTTGCTTTGATGGAGTAATTACCATCCATATCAGTTTGTGTGCCTTGTGTTGTTCCTTTAATAACAACACTAACACCAGGTAACGGTAAACCTCCTTCGGTCACTGTACCTGTAACAGTTTTCTCCTGTTGTGCGAACGAAAACTGCATCGAAAACGCTAGTAAAAGCGTAAAAATCCATTTAAACTTCGATCTCATATTAAATTTATTTGAGTTAGTTATTCCGCAAACTTCTTAATAATTTCTTAAATAAACAAATATAATATAGGAATTATAGCATTTTATTTGTGTTAAAAAAAGCCATTTAGAAATACACTATATCAAAAAAACTCCCTTATTATACTGCGGTTTACTCAAAATATTTGTGTTTTTTTTGTACATTTACCAAAAACAAAAATGCTGCTACAGAATTACTCTAAGTTAACATTGGAAGCCGGAACCGACGAGGCCGGAAGAGGCTGTCTAGCCGGTCCTGTTACCGCTGCAGCCGTGATTTTACCGGATAATGTGATCATCGAAAAGCTAAACGATTCGAAGAAATTGTCCGAAATTACACGGGAAAAACTAAAACACATAATAGAAGAAGTAGCGCTGTGTTTTAAAGTAATTCACCTCGAACCCGAGATTATCGACGAGATCAACATCCTCAATGCTTCGATACAAGCCATGCAAACCTGCCTTATCAACCTAAACCCAACTCCCAATTATATTATCGTGGACGGCAACCGTTTTAAACCGGTTCAGGACATTCCCTATAGCTGTATCGTTAAAGGCGATAGCAAATACCTAAGTATTGCTGCTGCTTCGGTTCTGGCCAAAACCTATCGCGACGAATATATGAATCGCATACATGAAGAATATCCCATGTACAACTGGAAAAAAAACAAAGGCTACCCTACTATCGAACACCGGGAAGCGATTCGAAAATACGGAACCACACCTTATCACCGGAAGTCGTTTCGCCTACTTCCGGAACAATTAAAACTGGAATTATAACCACAAAAAAAATCCTGATAAAATTTTATCAGGATTTTTCTTTATAAAATACTATAATTTTTAGTCTTTGATTTCTGCCTCAAACAAGGCCGCAAAATGTTTTTTAATTTTTGCCTTTACTTCTTCCTCATCCACTTTTGCAACACCCAACTCTACATGTAAGGAAGTAACCGCCTTGTCTTTTATGCCACATGGGATGATATTATCAAAATAACCCAAATCAGAATTTACATTTAGCGCAAACCCATGCATCGTTACCCATCGCGAAGCGCGCACTCCCATCGCACATATTTTTCGCGCAAACGGCGTACCTACCCCAAGCCATACTCCGGTTTCCCCTTCGCTTCGCTCACACTGCAATCCGTATTCTGCAAGGGTTCGAATGATAGCTTCTTCCAGAAAACGAAGGTATTTATGAATATCGGTAAAAAAGTTCTCCAGATCCAGAATCGGATAACCAACCACTTGTCCCGGTCCGTGATAGGTAATATCACCGCCACGGTTAATTTTATAATAAGAAGCACCTTTATCGGCCAACTGTTTTTCATTAAGCAACAGATTCGCAAAGTCACCACTTTTCCCAAGCGTATACACATGTGGGTGTTCTACAAATAAAAAATAATTGGGCGTTACCTCCTCTTTTTCTTCTCTCCTGTTAGCAATCTTGATATCCAGAATCTCTTTAAATAAAGATTCCTGATAATCCCAAACCTCTTTATAATCTTTTAATCCGAGATCCCGTAATACAATCTGTTTGTTCATCGTCATTATTTTTTCTCCAGAACCACCTCAAAGTTCATCACTTCGGGTCTTTCTATATAATCTATAAACGGATATTGCAAGGTTACCGTTTTTCTGTCGTCACTAAAAACCGGATCTTTTGCGGTAATCGATTTTATCTTTTTCGGAAAATGGTATTTTACGGTATACGTAAAAGCCTCTATCATCGGCCGGATCGTCGCCAGGCTATCCGTGAGCTGCTTTTGAATGGCCGGATCTTTTACCGCCGCCTTACGGGTAAATTTTTTCCCGTCGAACGAATACTTTAAATCGGTAGTCATCTTATCCATATCCGATAGTCTGCCTTTCTCTCCGCTTCCATTCGTTTTCAAATCGTCCATCGTTTTTACAACCGACAACGCATCAACCAAATCCGATGGTTTTTTAAAATCACTGAAAAGTGTAAACAAAAATGATTTTTCCACTTGATCCACATGCGTCCGAACCGAAAAGCTTTCCAGGTTTTTCAAACGTTGCTGTTCTGCCAATGGCAATTTGGCAATACTATCTTTTCGTTCGTCCATCAATGATTTTAAGGTAAACGTCGAATCAATTTTCCGATCGCCTTGTTCAGCCGCAATGCTCATCATCGCCGACGCATCGACATCCAACGAAAATTTACCGCTTCCATCGGGATTCAAATAAATAGTCTCTGTAAAATTACACGCAGTCATCACAACTGCAACAACCAAAGTAAGGACAAATCGGATTTTTTTCTTCATAAATTCAGGCTTCAAATTTGCTTTCAAAGATACGATTTTCCATCTGCAATACCTTTATTATCATTTTCAAAATTTGAAATTGATTCCTTTTTAAAATATGTCTATCTTTGCCCACTTAAAAAAATCACAATTATGCAACTTTCAGAACAAGAAATCATCAGAAGAGAAAAACTGGGTAAGTTGAAAGAACTTGGAATAAACCCATATCCCGCCAATTTGTTTCCCGTGAACCACACGTCGAAGCAGGTCAAGGAAACTTTTGAGGAAGGAAAGAAGGTAATTGTGGCCGGCCGTCTGATGTCTGCCCGCGTACAAGGGAAAGCTTCTTTCGCCGAATTACAGGATAGCGAAGGCCGTATCCAGTTATACATTAACCGCGATGAGATTTGTCCGGACGATGACAAGACACTTTACAACGAGGTTTTCAAAAAACTAATCGACCTGGGTGATTTTATCGGGATCGAAGGAGAATTGTTTACCACTCAGGTAGGCGAAAAAACCTTACGCGCCAAAAACATCACGTTATTAAGCAAAACCTTACGTCCTTTACCATTACCTAAAGTAGATGCCGATGGTAATGTTTTCGACGCTTTTACCGATCCGGAATTGCGTTACCGTATGCGTTATGTCGATTTGGTTGTAAATCCGCAGGTTAAAGAAGTATTTATCAAAAGAACCAAATTGTTCAATGCGATGCGTACGTTTTTTAACGACAAAGGTTATTTTGAAGTAGAAACGCCAATATTACAGTCAATCCCGGGTGGTGCGGCCGCAAGACCGTTTATCACGCACCACAATTCCCTGGATATTCCCCTATATATGCGAATTGCCAACGAATTGTATCTAAAAAGACTAATCGTAGGTGGTTTCGACGGTGTATATGAGTTCTCCAAAAACTTCCGTAACGAAGGAATGGACCGAACCCATAACCCGGAGTTTACCGCTATGGAAATCTATGTAGCTTATAAAGACTACAATTGGATGATGGAATTTACCGAAAATCTTTTGGAATATTGCGCCCTTCAGGTGAACGGTACTACAAAAGCTACTTTCGGCGAGCATACGGTTGATTTTAAAGCACCTTATGCACGTGTTTCGATGACAGATGCCATCAAACATTTTACCGGCTTTGATATTACCGGAAAAACAGAAACCGAATTACGGGCTGCAGCCCAATCGATGGGAATTGCCGTAGATGATACGATGGGTAAAGGAAAATTGATCGACGAGATTTTTGGTGAAAAATGTGAGGGTAATTTTATCCAGCCAACTTTTATCACTGATTATCCGAAAGATATGAGTCCGCTAACCAAAGAACACCGCGACAACCCGGAATTAACCGAGCGTTTCGAATTGATGGTATGCGGAAAAGAAATCGCCAATGCATATTCCGAGCTAAACGATCCAATCGATCAGCGGGAACGTTTTGAATCGCAGTTGGCCTTATCCGAAAGAGGTGATGATGAAGCGATGTTTATTGATAACGATTTCTTACGTGCATTAGAATACGGAATGCCCCCAACATCTGGTTTAGGTATCGGTATGGACCGTCTGATTATGTTTTTAACCAACAATCCATCGATTCAGGAAGTGCTATTTTTCCCACAAATGCGTCCGGAGAAAAAAGCCGTACAAATCGAATTGGAAGACGAAGAAAAAGCAATTATTGCGATCTTAGAGAAAAATGCCAACACACTGGAATTAGCCGAATTAAAAAATCAGGCCGGATTAAGTGGTAAAAAATGGGATAAAGCCATGAAAGCTTTAGCACAACACGGATTAACCAAAGTGGTTGTAGCCGGCGACAGTAAAGTCGTAGAATTACAATCCTAAGTTTTCGATATACAACCAAAAGGCCGACTAGTACTAGTCGGCCTTTTTATTTTTAACGCCCTGAAAACGACCTTTATCGACAAAAATCGTACTTTACAGAAAATCATCATCCTTTTCGGTTTTATTCCTTACTTTTAATAGACATATCACGGAGTTTACCACTTAAACCGATAGGATTATGAAAGCATTCTTTATCCTGATTGTAAGTTTTTTATCACTGGCAACCTACGCCCAGTCGTCCGAACAGGCGCAACCAACCCTGACGGCAGAACAAAAAGCCAAACTGGAAGTCAGACGTATGACAACCGATCTTAACCTGACGACCACACAACAGCAACAACTCGAAAAAGTACTCACGGAAAATAACCGAAAAACCGACGATATTAAAGTACGCCTACAATCGGCTAAACCGGAAGAAAATCAGGCTTTAAAAACCGAATATATCGAAAGTCTAAAAACCCTGAAAACGAATCTAAAAGCAATTCTCACTCAGGAACAGCAAGACAAATGGGATGCCGTTTATAAAAAACGATTCCAAAATCAACCGCAAAAAGCAACTACCCAAAATAAGCCTTAAAAAAAAGCTGCCTCTTTTTCGAGACAGCCTGTTTCTGTTACACTAAACCGGATTATACTTTAATCCGGTTGCCTACACCTGACCGTCTTAGCATTTTCTCACTTAAAAACTGTCAGGTGTTTGTATTTACTATATCAGACAGATTTCTGTTCTCGCCTCGAAAAACCTATCTGGCGACACTTATCCAAAAACACCTGACAGGTTTATCAGCGTTGTATTAAAAAACCTGTCTGGTGTAAATCATAAAGTATAATTTAAGTTCACACTCCAACGGTATTGTGCTTCCACTCTGCCACCGGTAAGATTTTGATTTATCGGTACCATCAGATTGGCGCCAAACGAAAACTTATCCCGTCCGATCTCGATTCCCGCTTTTCCAAAAAGGATATCTCCCGCCGTATTTCGAAGCAATTGTTTGTATTGATAATTGTTCCCGTACACTTCTCCGGCAACACCCAATTGCGGTACAAATACATACTTCTCACTATTTAAAAAATAGAATACTGTTGACGAATAATTAAACTGATTTCCGAAACGATAATATTTCTCATTTTCAGTTTTAACGGTATAACTCCCCATAGTGTTTAATCCGAGAGCCCCCTTTTTTAACACATATTCTGTCGCAAAAATATAATCCCAACTTCCGGTTCCCACCTGAAAACTCGGGTTTACACTTCCATTGGTAAATTCGCGATATTTTCCAGTAGGCGCTTTTACTCCGGCACCTAATTGTATCGAATGCGAAAACACTGCGCTATCTTTAACCGTTTCATATACCGTGTACATCCCCAATACCGTAAGGTCGCCCAAACCGGATATATCCTGCTTGCCGGTTACGGTTTCCCGATTATGAAAATGATACGGCACCAATACGGAAACCTGAACTTTTTTCACAATCGGAATGCGTCCCCACACCTGAATGGTATTAAAATTCTCTTCATACCACGGCGAATCCGAAAACAATCCGTCGTTACTTTTATACCGCTGGTTAAAATAGCGTATCCCTACAAAATTGGTATTCAGCATCGACGAAAACCCCAGACTTCCACCACTGGCCGAACAACCACAGGCATCACATTCTTCGAAATATTCGAGTGAGCGAAAATAGTTTTGATACGGATTTATCCCCAAACTATCCTTCTCTGTCGCGTAGGTAAACACACTCCAAAAAAGTACTACTAATAGACAATATTTTTTCATTTTATTTTTCTTTTCAATCCAAATCTTATTTCTAAAATTTAGAAAAGTGTTTGTTATTTTTAAAATTCCGAAAACCGGCGATCCGTTAAAAACTCGTGGTCCGTTAGTGTTTTCAAAAAGGCTACAAGTTTCGTTTTTTCAGTTGCCGTTAACGGAATTCCTAAAGCGCCATTAGCCTTTAATGCCGGATCCAATGTAGGCGAATCCAACACACCGTTGGAATAGTGATTTAAAACCGCTTCCAGTGTCGAAAAACGTCCGTCGTGCATATAAGGTGCCGTTTTTTCGATATTCCGCAAACTTGGCACTTTAAATTTGTAATTATCCTGTGGCAACTCGGTTACGCGGTAGCGCCCCACATCATTGATCATCGGGTTAATCGGTAAACCGTTATTACGATAGGTATCATCGGTAAATAAATCCGTAGCATGACAACCGGCACATTTTTGCTTAAAAATCCCATAGCCATCCTGTTCGTCAGCGCTTAAAGTCCCGCCCGGTTCTCCTCTTCTGAATTTGTCAAATTTTGAATTGGACGAGGTCAACATGACCATAAATTGCCCCAATGCTTTGAGCATGTTTTCAGAATTGATCATTCCGTCGGGAAACGCCTGTCTGAATAGTTTCTGATAGGTCGCATCGCCTTTCATCATACTGACAATTTCCGCCAGATTCCCGTTCATTTCGATTTCACTGGTTAGCGGAATCAACGGTTGTAAATCCAGATGTGTTGTTGCTCCGTCCCACATATAAGCCCGCTGAAAAGCGAGGTTTTGGATCGGTGGTGCATTACGGGTTCCGATATTATCGCCCACACCATGACTAAAAGAATGTCCGTGATGTGTAAACGCATCTTCCTGAATGTGACAAAAACCACAGGATACCAATCCGTCCGATGCCAGTCGACCGTCGTAAAACAGTTTTTTCCCTAATTCAAAACCTTTTTCCGTTAGCGGATTGTTTTGCAAATTATAGCTCAAGGCCGGGAAATTGGTCGGTGCTTTAAAATCGATCGGAATGTTTTGGTAGGCTTCAGGACTATCATCATTCGAGCAGCTCCATAAAAACGGCAGCAACAGGAATAGTAGTGTTCTGATTCTTTTCATAATGATTTGTTTTTCAAAAAGCTGTCAATAGTCACTACCGACAGCTTTTTTGATTTTATTTAGTCATTATGAACGTGATCAACAGAAAACATGGTAGCCACATTGGCTGTAATCGAAGCCAAAACAGCACCACCCATGATATTTGGTTGTGGTGACAAGTTGATTTTTGTGGCTCCATCCAGGATTTTCGACAAATCGGCCATCACGTGAACCTGCGGGGTAATGGTTGGTCGTACCAATGCTTTATCCGGCATGTTTAAGGAAACTTCTGTGTAGTTATAGTTCGTTCCGGTTTGTCCCGTATGTACTTTAAATAGTGTCGGATCGGTTACGGTAGCCGAGGTAAAATTACCTTCGAAAGCCAGGAATTTATAACCCGCACTCCACGACCACATCATGCCTTCGGATTGTGCTTGTGCCAGAAAATCGCCCTGACCGGCAGCTCCTAAGTTAAATTGCTCCTGATCGACACCAATACCGAATTTTACGGTTTTATAATTCCCCGCCGGAACATCGGTTAATTCGATGGTAAACAAACTTGGCGTTTGTTCTTTTATAATAAAATAGCTTTTGCTTTTTGGGTATACATAGACCGATCCATCTTCTTTTGTCAGCACAATATTGCTTACAATATATTTGATGTTATCTACTTTAATCGTCTCACCCTGAGAGGTGGTATACGGCGCGCCCATGATAAAATCGACATCCCCATAACGGTGGTCAAATTTTATTTTTAAGCTTCCGCTTCCTTCGGTGGAGTTTACCACATCGTTATCAGTACTACAAGATCCCAATGCAATAGCCAATGCTACCGCTATAACAGTGTTTAATAATTTGAATTTCATTTTTTTTATTTTTTAAAATACGACATAGCGATCCTCTTGACTTCCTGTCAAAAAGAAAAAACGCTTAAACGGGTTGAATTTTAAAAAATAAATGCCGGCGGATGGAAGATTCCTTCCACGTTCAGATGTTGGTACAGATTGGTATACGAAAAGTTTTCCGCAACTTTTTCGGTTACTGACGCCGGATTAAAATCAAAGTTTTTCTGGATTTCGCAAAAGAGCACTTCTACTTCGGCTCTTACATTTTTTTTGTCGGTAGACAACGGTTTTTCCGATTCGGAAGCTTTGGCCAGCTCTTTCATCAGGTGACATTTTCCGTTACAGGCCATTTGAGGTTTGGCTTTGTTTTCACAAAGGGTTTTCGTAATATATTCGTAATTGATCATATACTCAAAAACCGGCAATATCGGTTTAAAGAGGACAAAAAAAACGAGTATTACAATTCCTTTTTTCACGTGGCAAAGGTAACCCCCAAAAATGGTAACTCCAAAAAATATCCGGCTCTATTTTAACAGAAGTCCAACATTTCAGCCTTTTTTTAACTTTTATTTAGAGCGACAGGTTTTAAACCTTTTGAAATTCCCGCGGTCAAAGCATCGTAACAACTTTAAAAGAAAAGCATTATGAAAAAATTAGTTTTAGCCGTTTGCCTTTGCGCAACTATGTTAGGCTTTGCACAGGAAAAAGAATCGAGAGGTGGTCGCGAGCGTATGGCTCCGGAACGACAAGTACAGTTACAGGTTAAAAAAATGACTTTGGATCTGGATCTGACAGCCAAACAACAAAAAGAGGTTGAAAAGCTATTAATGGATCAGAGCAAAAAACGCGAAGAAGCACGAGCTACACAGGGTGATGTCCGAAAAAATTACAAAGAGATGACTGCCGACGAACGTTTTGCGCTTCAAAACAAACGTATGGACGACAAAATTGCGTTTAAAGGCGAAATGAAAAAAATCCTGAATTCCGGTCAGATGGAGAAATGGGAAAAACAGAGTGAAATGCGCCAGGAAAAAATCACAAAAAGAACCCGAAACTTTAAAAACAATGCTCCTGAATAATTTTTGATTGTTTTTTTAGCAATATATCGCAAAATAAATTAGCTTTGGCTCTATAATCAGCCAATCTATCTGACAATGAAAAAATTTATTGCGTTATTTTTTATGATTGTTTCCTTTTCGGTAGCTGCCAATGCGCAGGATCGTCAAAAAGAAATCGCTAAAAAAGTTCAAAACGACATCACGGCACTTACCGCATATATCCCACTATCTGATGCACAAAAAGTTGAGATCGAAAAAGGATTGGTAATGAAACATCAAAATCTGAGCCCGGAGTTGTCGGAAGGACGAAAAAAAGAGTTGGTAAAAGTGGTGGATCACTATTTACGTGCCCCTTTAACACAAGCACAACTTCAAAAACTGGACGCGAATCCGAAGTTGGTAAAACAACTGGTTTCCGAATAATAAAAAACGCACCGTAAAGGTGCGTTTTTCGTTTATAGCTATTTTCTTTTAAAGTGTCGCGGCTACTTTTCCTACGGCTGCAATTGTAAAATCGAGATCTTCGTAGGTCAATGCATCTGTAATAAACCAGGTTTCATAGGCCGACGGTGCGATATAGATTCCTTCCTGTAACAATCCGTGGAAGAATTTTTTAAAGCTTTCATTATCGCCATTTTTAGCGGTATCGAAATCCACTACCGGTCTTTCGTCAAAATGAACCGAAATCATTGAACCGACACGATTAATCGTAAATACAACACCTGCTTTTTCCAACTGTTCACGGATTCCTTTTTCCAGATAAGCCGTTTTTTGTTCCAATCGTTCAAAAAGTCCTTCATTGGTATTGATATCCTGTAACATGGCCAAACCTGCCGCCATTGCCAACGGATTTCCGGACAAAGTTCCCGCCTGGTATACCGGTCCTAATGGCGCCAGATAATTCATAATTTCATTTCGTGCGGCAAAAGCACCCACCGGCAAACCACCACCGATTACTTTTCCAAATGTTACGATATCGGCGTTAATTCCGAACAATTCCTGTGCACCACCTTTTGACAGACGAAATCCGGTCATTACCTCATCAAATATCAACAAAGCCCCATGTTCGTCGCAAAGTGCCCGCAATCCTTTTAAAAAGCCTTCCTGTGGCGGCACACATCCCATATTTCCGGCAACCGGTTCTATAATAATGGCCGCGATTTCGTTTTTATTGGCTTCCAACAGCGAACGTACATTATCCAGATCGTTGTAACGGGCCAAAAGAGTATCTTTTGCGGTTCCCTGTGTTACTCCGGGACTGTTTGGAGCTCCAAATGTAATGGCGCCGCTTCCGGCCTGAATCAGGAACGAATCGGAATGACCGTGGTAACATCCGGCAAATTTTATGATTTTATCGCGATTGGTAAAACCACGTGCCAGTCGGACAGCACTCATACAGGCTTCGGTTCCGGAATTTACAAATCGGATTTTCTCGATTCCGGGTACCATCGAAATGGCCAGTTTGGCGATTTCCGTTTCCAATTCTGTTGGCATTCCGAATGAGGTTCCTTTTTTTGCTTTTTCAATTACTGCCGTTACTACGGGTTCATAGGCATGCCCTAAAAGCATCGGTCCCCAGGAATTGATATAATCGATAAGACGATTTCCATCTTCATCATACAAATAGGCCCCCTTGGCTTCTTTGGCAAAAATTGGTGTTCCTCCAACCGATTTAAAGGCACGAACGGGTGAATTCACACCGCCCGGTAACACTTCTGACGCTTCAGCAAACAGCTGACTGCTTCTTGTATATAACATTATGATTTTACTTTTATGATTTGTCCTATTGCTATTGCGTTTGAGGTAAGATTATTGATTTTTATCAATTCGTCTACCGTTACATTGAATTTTCTGGAAATGGAATATAGTGTATCCCCTTGTGCTACTTTATAAGTCGATCCGCTTACTTCAGCATTTACCGTAGCGGTATCTTTTTTGATCACCGGTTTTGTATAGCCACCACCAATAACTTCCGAGTCGTATTTGTAGAGTTCGTAACGCTCGATAAGTCCGATTAATTTTTCCGGGTATTTCGGATCGGTGGCATATCCGGCACTTTTAAGTCCTTTTGCCCAGGCTACATAATCGCCTTTTGGCAATTTAAACAAGGCCGAATAACGGCTTCTGGTTGTCAGGAATAATGAATGATCCCGAAACGATTCGGCCGGGTCACTATATTTACGAAAACATTCCTGTTCGGAATCATCGTCATGGCGTACACTATCTCCCGTCCAACCGGTATGACATTTGATTCCGAAATGGTTGTTTGCTTTTACGCATAAGGTTCCCACTCCGGCACCGGATTCCAAAATCCCCTGAGCCAGTGTGATACTCGCCGGAACACCATGATTTCGCATGTTTTCTTTTGCGGTTTCGTTAAACTTACCGATATAGGCATTTACGATCTCAGTCGTTACTTTTATCTTTGAAGTCGCTTCGAGAACTTCCGATGGTTTGGAATTTTCCGAAGATGAAGCATTGGTTCTCGTTGAACCCGAGTGTGTTTTTACTGTTGTGTTTTTCTTGGTTGTCGTAATCTTCGTTGGTGTCGTACGTACTTTTGACGAAGATCCGCAGCTATAAAGCAATACAAGCGTTAGCAGCAGGCAAATTTTTTTAATCATTATTCTCTTTTTTACAGACTATATTTTCTATAAGCAACGGCATCTTTTTCCGAGCCAGTATCTTATTCATTCCTTCAATCCCTTGTAATCCTCCGGTGTGAATCATTAAAATTGTGGATCCGCCAGGGAAATATCCTTTTTTAATCCGATCTATTATTCCATAGACCATTTTCCCGGTATATACCGGATCTAACAACACCGCTGTCTGAGCGTAGAAGTCATTATTAAAACGAATCAGATCCTCATTTATTTTTGCATAACCTCCAAAATGATAGTCATTTATCAGTTCCCAACGGTCGTTGTTTACAAATTTACAAATCTCATCAGATAAAAACGAACCTTTTAACGCCGGAAAGCCAATTACTTTTTGATTTTCTCCACAGGAATTGATCAAACCTGAAATAGTCCCTCCGGTTCCCACGGCACAGCAAATATGGGTAAATTGTGTCTTATCGGTTGTTTCTAATATTTCCTCACATCCTTTTACCGCCAACGTATTGGTTCCGCCTTCGGGCAACAGGTAAAAAGCACCGTACTTTTCCTTGAGTTTCTCTAAAAAAATCAGATCCTCTTTAGCGCGATAGCTTTCCCGCGATACAAAATCAAATTTCATGCCTTGTTCCTGCGCCAAACGCAAGGTTGCATTGGCTTCTATTTCGCTTTCCAGCTCTTCGCCGCGTATCACACCAATGGTTTCCAATCCGAAATGTGCTCCTGCCGCCGCTACCGCTGCGATATGATTTGAAAATGCCCCACCGAAAGTCAACAACTTTGTATAGCCTTCCTTTCGGGCCTGCTCGAGATTGTACTTCATTTTCCGGTATTTATTTCCGGATAAAAAAGGATGCACCCGGTCTTCTCTTTTTACCGTAAGCGTAATTCCGTCCGGAAATGAAAAAGGCAATACCTGGTTGTAACTTTTCATAATTGCAAAAATATCATTTTAAACAAAAACAGCTCCAAATACGGAGCTGTTTTTAAATATCATCTATAAATTTTAATTTTTTATTATGATTTTTTTACTTATTTCCTGATTATCCGTTGTAACCATTTTTACTATATATATTCCATCACTCAGGTTTGCCGTTGGAAATGAATAGGATGTATTATTACCCAGTTTCGTTTTTTCGAAGATAACTTTTCCAACCACATCGTATAAAACTATTGCGCTCAAATCTAAAGCCATTGGATTGGAAACCTGTAAAGCATGTTCGGAATTGTTCTGATATACCTGGAAACTATTTTTAATATTTTCACCCAATCCCAGATTACTATCCCGTTTAAAGGTAATTTCGTAACCTGTTTTATTTGTTCCAGCAGGTAAATTCAACTCATGTACCCCATTTTTAATATCATAATACAGGTTGTTTACTTTATCGTGCAGGTATACATTTTCGACATCATCGGCATTAATAATTTCCTGTACCGTTATTTTATAATTTGCCGGCGCTGTATTTTTAAAACCAAGCGGAAGACGCTTATTTTCATCAAAAGCCACCATGTTGATTATGTATTCTTTATCATCAATTACAAAAAACATGTCCGAAGGCAATCCATCATCGGAAGAAATCGCATCCATTCCTCTGTCGACACCATCGGTAGCTTCAGGATGGAAACCGATTACACTTTGCCGAACTCCCTGATTATCGATTAGCGTATTCATACGAACCTGTGGTTGTGGTCGGATCGATTCGGTGGTATAGTCGATACCGGAAACCGATAAAACTACCGGAAAGGCCAGTTCTGCCACATGCGGATCATAAGAAGTCGCATTCACATTTGCCAATGTTGCCGGAGTTACATTTCTTTCAAATTCTGAGTTATTCGCCGCTCCTTTCTTTACAAAAACACGGTACTGATTTCGCATCGTCACTACACCCACACCCGCTCCTGTGATAAGAAATCCTTGCCCGACAGGAGAAAAGCGTCTTTTATATTGATTACCGGGAGTTGAAGCTATCGGCCCCTGATTTCCGCCTGAATCATACGAGTAAAAAATCGCAGGAGTATAAATTCCCATTCCGGCCGTACCGGCTGTTACCTGCGAAAGTGTTGCTGCTGGTGAGAATGTTCCATAACCGCCTTTGTAATTTGCCAGTGTATGCGAATTTACTGTTTTGTCCTGTTCCCAAAACTGGGCAGTACCACTACAGGCTGTATTATCCAACAGAAAATAACTCAAATCAATTGCCGAAGGGTATGGATTTCCGGTTAAAGTTTGTTGTCCTACGAGACAAGGGATTATAATATTGCCATCATTGGGACGTCCTCTAAAATCGATTCGTTGCCGGCTACCCGGATTATTCGCTACAATCCCGTCTACATTATTGGCATCTGTACCGGCTGTTCCTTTCATTGTAAAGCCTTCACCCGGAGCAATTGGCTGACCGTTACCCACATGAACCCATTGGGAATATGTCGTACCATTGATAAATTTCCATAACCAGCGGGAAGAAATACTCAGTGGATTGGCCTGTCCGTCATGGGATCCCCAAGGCAGAATAGTTGCCGTTGTACTATTGGTAATATCAACTGCCCGATAAAAAAGATTGTTTACATTTCCATTTACATTCCCAAGAAAACTTTCCTGTCCGGAAGCAATACTCCCAACCGGAGAACACCAGTAGTTATAGTCGTAATTATCGGATGTTCCTTCCTGAAAAACAGAAATTTTTCCTCCTCCGCTATTTACAGTACTCCCTGCTACTCCCTGTAGTAATTGTCCGTTTCTCCTAAGAAAAATATTGCCCTCATTTCCGGCTGTTGAGGCCAAAACCACATCCTGTTTTACAAATAGTAATTCATTATTTACAAAAACATAACTGCTGGGACTTACATAAACCTGGGCATAACTTAAACAAGTACTACCCAATACTGTTATAAGTAAAAGACCTTTTCGTAACATGATCATTGTTTTTTAAGTAGTTATAAATATACACTATTAAACTCGTCATCTATTATCAAGGGATAAACTGTCACAAAAAAGGGATAAAATTGTCATCTCACCTATAATCCACCTTCCTTTTTACAATCATCACAATACCAACTCCACGACACTTCCCTTATTCATTAAAATTAATTATTTTTTATCATAAAAAATTATTTTAACACAAATAATTTTATAACAATAGCTCTAAAATAATCTCTTTTTTAACTAAAAAAATAAGATAAATCGCAGGTTTACACTCACCCCTTTTTTTCCTTTTTTTTCAAGATCGTACTTTATCGATTAAACAAAATCCTTTATCGAAATTCATTCAAAGCCCTCTTTAAAAGCTGTTTTTAATTACTACATTAGAACTGATAATGAACAACTTAACACTTAAATATATGTCAAACAGCTACAAAAAAGAAAGAGGTTCGAGTGGCTTTTCAAAAGTTCTCGTTCGATTTTATGTTATTGCTTCGAAAATTCAAAACATGTTGTTATTTTATGCAATAACAGGCCTATCATTATGCTTCCATACCGGACACTCACAGGTGCGTTATTATAACTTCTCGGAACGCATTTCGGCCTATAGTTCCATAAGTGGCACAACCGCAATAGCGGCTCCATGGGATAATGCCTCAGCTATTGACCTCCCTATTGGTTTTACTTTTAATTATGATGGTACAAATTACACTACATTTTCGGTTCTGTCAAATGGTTTTATCACGTTTGGGACTACCGTTCCTAATGATGCTCTGGGTTACAATCCCATTTCAGTGAATGGTGTTGGTTTTAGCGGAGCCATTAGCGCTCTGACTATGGATATCCGGGACAATGGATCTCCCATTACCTATACCACTACTGGTTCTTCTCCTTTCCGAACCCTGATCATACAATGGGCAAATGTTCGGAGAATTGGGCAATCGGGAAATTTTAACTTCCAGATCCAATTAAAAGAAAGCAGCAACCTAATACAAATCGTATACGGTTCTTGTTCTCCTAACGGCTCAACCCCTTTGTATGCAGAAGTAGGACTACGAGGCGCTTCCAACAGCGATTACAATAACAGGATCCAGAACACCAATGCTGTCTGGTATGGCAGCACCAATCCAGGAACTTCCAATACCGACACCTGTATAACTCAAGATAACAGCTATCCTAATAATGGTTTAACATACACCTGGTATCCTCCTGATTATACTACTGCCAGTTGTAATCCGTCTTCAGATTTTTCGACCTACTACATCTCTAGTTTCAGAATCACCGGATCTATTGTTGAAGCGTCAAATAATTCCGGATTCACTTCCGGTGGATACGCTAATTATACCGGACGAACACCTGCGCAACAAATCCCCGGATCCGATATTAATATTTCGATCGCTGTTGCAAGTGGCCCGGTACCGTTTCCAACACAATATATCAAAGCATGGGTCGACTGGAATAAAAACGGAGACTTTACCGATACTGGCGATACCGTTTTTTCTTCTTCGGTTTCTGTTAACTCGACTACATTTGGCTTTGTTATTCCTGTCGGAACTAATCCGGGGAATTATCGTTTGCGAATCCGGGCCAGTTTATTCAACAACCCTTCCCCTTGTGGCAATCAGACAAATGGTGAAACAGAAGACTATATTATAAAAGTCATTCCAGATTGCCCTGCCAAAATAACCGATGCCCCAACTGTAACCATTTGTGGCGCCGAACCGGTAACTTTATCGGTAACCGGATCTCCAAGTGCTTCTTCTTACGCCTGGTATACCACCGAAACCGGAGGTTCTCCAATTCCAGACGCAACCACAGCTACCTACACCACTCCTGTACTAAGTACTACGACTACTTATTATGTTACTGCGCTAAACGGCAACTGTGAATCACTAACCCGCACGCCTATTATTGCCCAAATAAAACCGGTTCCAAATATTACCATTTCGCCTACAACCCTTGAAATATGTGGCGACAAGGATCTCCTTCAGATTTCGGCTGCCGGAAGTACCGAAATCGTGGAACTCTTAAACGAAGACTTTGAAGGTTCCGGCTTAGGAAGTTTTATCAAATCCGGAAACGGAAATTCGGTAACCGAATGGCAACAAAAAACCAGTGTGTATACCACCGTTACCACTGCCTGGAAACCAGCCATAAATTCCGGAGGCATTGGTAATAAATTTGCTTTTACCACGTCTGATGTTGTCGGGAATGGTAAAAACCTGATCATGACTACCTCCAATTCGTTTAGCACAATCGATTTCATCGACCTGACTCTTACTTTCAGACATTATTTTTCTTTCTATGATGGAGGCGAAACAGCCAACATTGATATCTCGACAGACAACGGAGCCAGCTGGACAACCGTAAGAACCTTTTCCTCCAGTCAGGGATATCCCAGTAAATTTGCTGCTGTAAGTATTCCGTTAAATGGATATATAAATGTGGCTAATCTAAAAATCCGTTTCCGTTATGCTGCCAATTATAGCGACGGATGGGCCGTTGACGACATCGTTTTATTTGGTACCCGACCGCTAACTTCCAATTTCACATGGACCGGGGCAATTATTAATGCCTTTA
This sequence comes from Flavobacterium sp. WV_118_3, assembly GCF_039778605.1. Lineage (NCBI taxonomy): Bacteria > Pseudomonadati > Bacteroidota > Flavobacteriia > Flavobacteriales > Flavobacteriaceae > Flavobacterium > Flavobacterium sp. WV_118_3. The sequence continues at coordinate 2,531,902 of NZ_CP156060.1, forward strand.
TTGATCCGAATGGTACCATTCCCTATATTTCCCAACCGACCAATGTGGTATATATAAAACCTACCGATTCCCAACTGGAGGTAAACAGCTGGTCTTTTACCGCCAATATAGCACTAACCAATGGCTGTACCGCTTCACAATTTCTAACCGTGAATAACAGATCGAAAGTATGGCAGGGTTACACGGGTAACTGGAATGATCCGTACAACTGGCTTCCATTGGGCACTCCTACCGATGTTAATTGCGTGATCATTAAACCTGCCGGGAGTTATCCCACTATTACCGGCACCAATTTTGAGGCTCAGTCAAAGAGTGTAACGATTAAACCAAATGGTCATCTGGAAATTCCCGATGGCAATAGCATCCGGGTGGTCAATACCATCAATGTGGAAAGTGATGGTATTTTCAATGTTGGCAATAATTCCGGAATAATCCAGGAGAATGACGTTCCCAACTCCGGAATGGTCACGATCAGACGGATTACCCAGCCTATGTCCCGTTATGATTACACCTATTGGAATTCGCCCGTTACACTAAACTCCGGGTATACGCTCGCCATGTTGTCGCCCAATACCTTATCAGATAAATATATGCGTTGGGAACCAACAATTAACGGAGGTAATGGCAACTGGATCACGCTTAGTCCTGCAACTCCAATGGATCCTACAATGGGATATATCGTTCGTGCGCCACAAACGTTCGATCCCAATCCGGCCAACAAAATTCACTATATCGCAACTTTTAGCGGTACTCCCAACAATGGTGACATCCTTGTTCCCATTGCGGTCGGAACTGATGCCAATGTGGGCGGGAATGTGACAGCAAATGACGATCAATGGAATTTAATTGGAAATCCCTATCCTTCGGCTATTGATGTGCTCTCTTTTCTCAACGATCTGGATAACAGTTCGCTTTTGGACGGCACTATTTACCTGTGGACGCATAACTCCCCAACATCGGAAGCAAATCCAAATCCTTTTTACGGTTCTTTTACTTATAATTATACCGAGGCCGATTATGCTACTGTTAATCGATTTGGAGCAACTGCTACAGCAACAACCGGAGGTTCCTATCCAAGCCGCTTTATCGCTTCCTGTCAATCTTTTTTTGTAAAAGGTCTTGCTAACGGAAATGTTAAATTCGCCAACTATATGCGGGTGAGTAGCCGGAATGACAACTTTATGAAAGCTGCTCAGCATCCCCAAACGACTCTCAAAAGTCAACCTCAGGATACTCCTGCTCCTACAGAACACCGTATCTGGCTGAATTTAGCAAACGAATCCGGTGCGTTTAGCCAGATCCTGGTAGGGTATCATTCGGATGCCTCCATGGCATTTGACCGCGGACTGGATGGCGAATTATTTGGTGGAAACCATGTCACATTCTATTCAACCATCCCGGATAAGCATCTAACCATACAGGCACGTCCGTTACCCTTTAACGATCAGGATCAGATTCCTTTGGGGTATCATGCCACCGCACATGACAAATACCAAATCGGAATTGATCATGTGGACGGCATTTTCAATACTCATACAATTTATCTGGAAGACAAATTACTCGACAGCATACATGACCTCCGAATTACACCCTATACTTTTATTTCAGAAGCCGGGGTTCACAATAACCGTTTTGTACTTCGTTTTAACAGTAACTCTTTAAACACCCCGGAGTTTAGTCAGGAGAGTATCATCAAAATCATACGCGGAGAGGAACTGACCATAAGCTCAGCATCCAAAAAAATTAAAGATATTGTCATATATGACCTACTAGGTCGTAAAATCGGTCAATATTATAATGTTTCCGCTAATGAAGTTGTTTTGAAAAACATAAAAAAAACGTTTGGCATATTACTCCTCAAAATAACATTGGATGACAATAGCATACTGCATCGAAAAATAATTTTCTAAAATTTTTAATGAATAAAGTAAAAGACATCCTCTGTTTCGTAAAGGATGTCTTTTTTTATATCGCAACTTTGCTATTATTCTTTCTGCAATCTAAACTTTTTAGGCATATTAAAATCCGATCTGTTTATAGCTTCCTACACCTGCTATTCTGGTACTTTTCGCTAAAAAAAGCACTTTCTTAAATTAAAAAATAAACACCTAAAAACAATTAACACTATTATTTTAAAACCAAAAATCATAAATAAATACAAAAAACATACTCAAAATCACAATTAACATGCGGAAACAAAAGGTCAAAAAGTAGACAAAAACGTACTTTATCGATTAAACGGAAACCTTTATCGAAATTCGGTCAAAACGCATTTATCACCCCCTTTTTAGTAGCTAAATTAGTATTGAAAATGAACCACTTAATATTTTCAAGTATGTTAAACAGCTACCAAAACAACCAAAAAACCGGCAACTTTTTTAAAGTTTCCGGTGCTTTTAACGCAACTCCTCTTACCGTTAAAAACACTCCATTATTCAAAATAGTAGCCGGCTTATTATTGTGCTTCCAAATCGGACAGGCACAGGTAAGTTATTATACTTTTTCGGAAAATACCGCGACCTACTCGTCCATATCCGGAACGACCGCCATTGCCACTTCATGGGATAATAACGCCGCCCTTAACATCCCTATCGGCTTTACGTTTAATTACAACAGCACGAATTACACCACCTGTTCTATTTTGTCCAATGGTTTTATCACTTTTGGAACTACTGTAGCAGGCGATGCAGCCGGATACAACCCGATTTCGGTAAACGGAGCCGGTTTTGACGGAGCAATCAGTGCTTTGGGGATGGATCTTAAAGACAACGGGAATGCAATTACCTATACCACTACCGGAACCGCTCCAAACCGGACTTTTATCGTACAATGGAATAATGTACGACGCGTATCTCAGTCCGGGAGTTTTAATTTCCAAATCCGATTAAGCGAAACAACCAATATCATACAAATCATTTATGGTTCCTGTTCGCCAAGCAGCACAACGACATTAAATGCCGAAGTAGGATTGCGAGGTCTTACCAATGCCGATTATAATAACCGATCACAGAGTTCAAACAGCACCTGGTATGGTAATACGTCAAGCGGAACTTCCAACACCAACACCAACAGAACCCGAAGTAACAGTTATCCGAACAACGGATTGGTGTATTCCTGGTATCCGCCGGATTACACCTACACCAACTGTACGCCGGCTTCTACCTCGTCGACCTATTATATTTCCAGTTATAAAATTACTGGTGCTATTGTGGAGGCGTCCAACACTTCCGGTTACAGTACCGGTGGTTATGGTGACTATACCAGTCTTGCTCCGGCTCAGCAAATTGCCGGATCGGATATCAATATTTCGTTAATACTATCCGGAAGTTCCGGTACTACTCAATTTGTTAAAGCCTGGGTCGACTGGAATAAAAACGGTGATTTTACCGATGCCGGAGAAACGGTCTTTTCGCCTACGATTAGTGTCAGTTCTACAACATTTGGGTTTGTGATTCCAGCCGGAACCAATCCCGGTAATTACCGTGTACGTATTCGATCTTATTTATCAAGCTCTTCGTTTTCATCGTGCGGAAGTCTTTCCAATGGTGAAACAGAAGATTATTTGATCAAAGTAATTCCGGATTGCGGTGCTAAAATCACCAGTGCTCCAACAGTTGAATCTTGTGGCACAGGCCCGGTAACCTTATCGGTAACCGGATCATCGGGCGTAACATCCTATCGCTGGTATACTACCGATACCGGAGGTTCTCCTATTTCGGGCGCAACCGCTGCATCCTATACAACGCCATCGTTAAGTACTACGACAACTTATTATGTGACAGCCTTAAACGGCACTTGCGAATCGCTTACCCGTACTCCCATTATCGCTAAAATAAAACCGGTTCCGAATATCACCATTACACCGGCGTCTCCGGAAATATGCGGCGATTCCGATTATTTACAAATCTCGGCAGCCGGTAGCACGGAAGTAGTCGAATTGTTAAACGAAAATTTTGCAGGTACCGGATTGGGCAGTTTTACCAAATCGGGTAATGGAACTACCACTACCGAATGGCAGCAAAAAACCAGTGTGTTTACCACGACAACGGCTACCTGGAAACCGGCTATCAACTCCGGATCGGTTGGCAATAAATTCGCGTTTACCACATCGGATGTAAACACTACCGGTAAAATTCTGATTATGACCACAACCAATTCGGTGAACACCACTAATTTTATCGATTTGACACTTAATTTCAGACACTATTTCTCTTACTATGGAAGTGGTGAAACAGCTAATATCGAGGTATCAACCGATAACGGAACCAATTGGACAACCGTAAAAACCTATACCTCCACACAAGGCTATCCCAGTAAATTCGCATCCGAAAGTATTCCACTAAACGCTTATGTAGGTGTTGCCAATTTAAAAATACGTTTCCGTTATGCAGCCGATTACTGCGACGGTTGGGCCATTGATGATGTGGTACTATCCGGTACCCGTCCGTTAACGTCCAATTTTACATGGACCGGAGCAACGATCAATGCCTATATTGATGCCAATGGTACCACTCCTTATACCAATCAGGCTGTAAACGTGGTGTATATCAAACCATCGGCTTCCCAACTGGAAGTGAACAACTGGTCGTTTAATGCCAATGTACAGCTCACCAATGGTTGTACCGCAACGAAACCCGTAACTGTTACCAACAAAACAAAAGTATGGCAGGGAATTAATGGCAACTGGAATGATCCGAACAACTGGCTACCAGTGGGTGTACCGGCAAATGATAATTGTGTAATCATTAAACCAGCGACGAATTATTCGACTGTAAACGGTTCTAATTTTGAAGCGCAAGCCAAAACTCTAACCGTTCAGGCTAATGGCCGATTGGATATCCCAACCGGAAACGGCATTAAAGTGGTTAACACAATTAATGTAGTGACAAACGGAACTTTTAACCTGGATACCAGCGCAAGCATCGTACAGGTAAACAGTACTATCAATACCGGTATTGTTAACATTAAACGTACTACCCAACCGATGTATCGTTACGATTATACCTATTGGAATTCACCGGTAACCTTAGCTTCCGGATTTACTTTGGGAATGTTATCTCCCAATACGTTATCCGATAAATACATGAGATGGCAGCCCACTATTAGTGGTGGAAGCGGAAACTGGGCTACAGTAAGCTCCAGCACCGTTATGGATCCAAAAATCGGATATATCGTACGGGCACCACAAACTTTCAGTGTTAATCCACTTACTAAAACGACCTATACCGGAACTTTTATCGGAACACCAAACAATGGCGACATCACTATTCCCATAGCGGTGGGAACCGATGCCAATGTTGGCGGTAGTGTAACCGTAGATGATGATCAATGGAATCTGATCGGTAATCCGTATGCGTCTGCAATCGATATTGTAAGCTTTTTAAACGACCCTGCCAACAGTGCTTTAATGGATGGTACCGTATATCTTTGGACGCATAACACTCCGCCATCTGCACTGTCGCCAAGTCCGTTTTATGGTACGTATTCCTATAATTATACGTCGGCCGACTATGCAACGGTAAACAAATTCGGTGCAACTGCTACGGCTGCCACAGGAGGAAGTCTGCCAAGCCGTTATATCGCTTCAGGACAAGCCTTTTTCGTTAAAGGTCTGGCAAACGGAAATGCCAAATTTACCAATAGCATGCGCGTGAGTTTACAAAATAACAGTTTTTTAAAAGCGGCCGATACCACCAAAATCAATCCGGAAACACAAAGTGTAGCCGGAGGCGAACCGGAACAACATCGTATCTGGTTAAACTTAGCTAATGAATCCGGCGCTTTTAGTCAGATTTTGGTTGGCTATAATGCACAAGCTACAATGGGTTTTGACAGAAGTTTGGACGGTCAGTCATTTGGTGGTAACGGGGTTACCTTCTATTCAATAATCCCGGAAATGAATCTGACCATTCAGGCCCGTGCCTTACCGTTTAACGAACAGGATCAGATCCCATTAGGCTTTAATGCCGATTCGCAAAACACGTATGAAATTGGTATTGATCATCTGGATGGCATTTTTAACACCCATGCCATTTACCTGGAAGATAAAATGCTAAACGTGATTTTTGATTTACGAACAGCGCCGTATTCCTTTACTTCCGCTGCCGGAACATTCAACAACCGTTTTGTATTGCGCTTTGCGAACAGTACTTTAGGAACCGGTGAATTTAGCCTTGAAAACGGCATCAAAGTATTACGCGGCAACGAATTGGCAGTACATTCGGCTACCGAAAAAATCAAAGATATTACAGCTTTTGATCTTTTAGGCCGTAAAATCGATGAATATAAAAACACTAATGAAAACGATATCATATTGAAAAACGTTAAAAAATCGTCCAGCGTGGTATTATTAAAAATCACATTGGAAAACGGTGCTACCGTAGACCGAAAAACGATTTTCTAAACAATTAACAACATTTCAAGACCAATCCCCTGTTTACTCAGGGGATTTTTATTTTGTAACAAATCCACTTTATTTCGTTTTGTTTCAAACAAAATAATCTTTTGGAATGGTGCCTCAAACTCCTCCATCCAAACCCTTTTCTACGTTTTTTTTACACAGAAAAACCTTGTAAAAAGCAAAAAACAAACCGCCCAAATCTCCGAATCCAAAAAACAGATAACCATCAGAAAAACAATACAAATCAAAAATAAGGCTGTATCATAAAAGGTCATGTCGAGGTCAAAAATGCACTTTATCGATTAAACAGAAACCTTCATCGAAATTCGGTTCCGAGACACCTTCTGTCTGCTTCTTAGTACATATTTTCGCACCGTAAAAATAACCCCAAAGATTTTTTAGTATGTTAATTCGCCCCCGATTTACGTTTAAAATTGAAAATTTTTTCAACTCAAAAAGCAACCTACTTTCGTTGCTGCTTTTACTTGTTTGCGCTACCGGCTTCAGTCAGGTAAGCAACTATACTTTTTCCGAAAGCTCATCAAATTACACAGCTCTTTCCGGTGCTACTACTGTTTTTAACAGCAACTGGGACGACAACGTATCCGCAAACAATATCGCAATTGGTTTTACGTTTAATTTTAACGGAACCAACTATACCACCTGTTCGATTAACTCAAACGGGTTTATCACATTCGGATCAACAACTTCATCATCTTCAGAATACAGTCCTATTTCTTCTAGTACCGGATATGCCGGTGCGGTAAGTGCTGTGGGTATTGACATGGTAAACAACGGAAATGCGATTACCTATAAAACGATTGGAAGCGCACCAAACCGTGTTTTTGTAGTACAGTGGACTAATGCTGAGCGTAGTGCCCGTGGTGGTGATTTTAATTTTCAGATCCGTTTAAGTGAGACGACAAATGTTGTATCCATTTCGTACGGTTCTTGTGATCCATCCAACAACAACAATGTGAATGTTCAGGTTGGTTTAAGAGGAAGCAACAACAGCGATTATAACAATAGATCCCTTTCAAGCAACAATACCTGGGCTGGAAATACATCTGCCGGAACAGCCAATAATGCAACCGTAAGAACACGTAACAATGTATATCCAAATACAAATCTTTTGTATACCTGGACTCCAGCAGCGGCTTGTACTGCTCCTACCGCACAACCTTCAGCACTTACGTTAAATGGCATCACAGCTAATTCTATAAACGGTTCCTTTACCGCAGCAGCATCTGCTCCGGACAACTACCTTGTTATTGCCAATACAACCGGTACGGCTCCAACAATTACCAACGGAACGAACTATTCTATCGGACAAAACTTAGGAAGCACTAATATTGTAATCGATAACGACGGCAATACTACTTTTAGCGCTACCGGACTTACAGCCAATACAACGTATTATTTCTTTGTATACTCTTTTAACTCAAACTGTACAGGAGGTACAAAATACAGAACAACGTCTCCTTTAACCGGAAATGCTAAAACATTCGTATACTGTACGGCTACATCAACATCAAGCAATTACTATATCTCCAGTTTTAAAACAACAGGTGCTATTGTAGATGCTGTAAACAACAATTCCGGATACAGTACTTCTGGATATGGTGATTTTACCAGTTTGGACGCTGCGCAGCAAATTGCCGGTGGTGACCTTAACATCAGTGTGGTGCTAACAAGCCCTGGAACAGACAGACAATTTATCAAGGCTTGGGTTGACTGGAACAAAAACAACGATTTCACCGATAGCGGAGAAGAAGTATATGCTTCAAGTACTGGTATTTTATCGACTACTTTCGGATTTGTAATCCCGGCAGGAACAACTCCGGGTAACTATCGATTACGTATTCGTTCGGCTAATGCTGGTGGTATTGCTCCTTGTGGAAGTTATTCAAATGGAGAAACCGAAGATTATATCCTTACTGTTATTGCCGATTGTCCTGCAAAAATCCTTACTGCACCAACAGTAGAATCTTGTGGCGAAGGTCCTGTAACCTTAACCGTAACTGGATCGGCAGGAGTAACTTCTTATCGTTGGTACACCAGCGAAACCGGTGGTTCTCCAATTGCAGGTGCAACATCAGCAAGTTATACAACACCTTCGCTATCAATGTCGACAACTTATTATGTTACCGCTGTAAACGGTTCTTGCGAATCGTTGGTTCGAAGAGCTATCACCGCAAAAATCAAACCGGTACCAAACGTTACCATCACACCTTCTTCTCCGGAAATTTGTGGTGATGATAACTTTGTACAGATTTCTGCTGCAGGTAGCACAGAATTGGTAGAGCTTTTTAATGAAAATTTTGAAGGTAGCGGATTGGGTCTTTTCACTAAATCCGGTAATGGAACCAGCACTACCGAATGGCAACAAAAAACCAGTATTTATACCACTACAACGGCCAACTGGAAACCTGCGATTAATTCAAGCACTGGAACTACAGGTAATAAATTTGCCTTCACAACTGCCGATGTATCCACTAGCGGAAAAGACATTATCTTAACAACAACAAATGCATATAATACTTCAACGTATCTGGATTTAACCTTAACGTTCCGTCAGTATTATTCGTACTATGGAAATGGAGAGACTGCCAGCGTAGAAGTTTCAAAAGACAATGGATCCACATGGAACAGAGTGGTAAGTTATACGAATAGCCAAGGTGCTCCTAGCCGTTTTGTGAATACTATTATTTACTTAAACGACTATATCGGAGTAAGCAATCTAAAAATCAGATTCCGTTACCAGGCAGGATACTGCGATGGATGGGCTATCGACGACGTAGTTTTATCAGGACACCGTCCGTTAACCTCCAACTTTACATGGTCGGGAGCAACTATCGATGCGTATATCGATGCCAACGGAACAATACCTTATACCAATCAGGCTGTAAACACGGTATACATCAAACCCTCTACAGCACAATTAGAAGTAAGTAACTGGTCCTTTACAGCTAATGTTCAATTAACCAATGGTTGTACTGCTTCTAAACCGGTGAGTGTTACTAACAAATCGAAAGTATGGCAGGGTAATAATGGCAACTGGAATGATCCGAACAACTGGTTACCGGTAGGAGTTCCTACAAGTGATAACTGTGTGATCATTAAGCCAACCAGCAATTCCTCAACCATTAATGGAACCAATTATGAAGCGCAGGCTAAAACCTTAACGGTTCGTACGAATGGTCGTTTGGATATTCCGGCAACTAACGGAATCAAAGTGGTTAATAAAATTGACGTAAAAAATAACGGTACCTTAAATATAGACAATAACGCTAGTATCGTACAGGTAGACAATGTAGAAAATTCTGGAAATGTAAATATCAGACGTACAACAAAACCGATGTATCGCTATGATTTCACCTACTGGAATTCACCGGTAACATTAGCTTCCGGATATACATTAGCAATGTTATCTCCAAACACATTGGGTGACAAATACATGAAATGGCAACCAACTATCAATGGTGGTTACGGAAACTGGATTAGCGTAAACAATTCGACCGCTATGGATCCAAGAATGGGTTACATCGTAAGAGCGCCACAAACGTTCGATCTTAATCCAAACAACAAAACTACCTATACGGCTACTTTCGTAGGAACACCAAACAATGGAGATATTACAATTCCAATTGCTATCGGAACAGACGCAAACGTTGGCGGAGGTGTAACTGTAGATGATGATCAGTGGAACTTAATCGGAAACCCTTATGCATCGGCTATCGATGTGGTGTCTTTCCTGACAGACAACACCAACAAAACATTGGTAGACGGTACGGTTTATATCTGGACGCACAATACACCTATAGGCAACACAAACCCTAGCCCGTTCTATGGTACATATGCCTATAACTATACTGCTGCTGATTATGCTACCGTAAATAAATTCGGAGCAACAGCAACCGCTGCAACCGGTGGAAGCGCACCAAGCCGTTATATCGCTTCCGGACAGGCTTTCTTCGTAAAAGGTTTAGCCAACGGAAATGCGAAGTTTACAAACAGTATGCGTGTTACTGGTAAGAATGATAATTTCATGAAAAACGGTGGTACACCAATCAATCCGGAAACACAATCGGTTGCCGGTGGGGAATCGGAAAAACACCGTATTTGGTTGAATTTAGCGAATGAGAATGGTGCTTTTAGCCAAATCTTAGTAGGATATGATGAAGAAGCAACTATGGATTTCGACAGAGGTCTTGATGGACAGTCTTTCGGTGGAAACGGTGTAACCTTCTACTCGACTATTCCAGACATGAACCTGACCATTCAGGCACGTCCTTTACCGTTTAACCAAGCCGATCAGATTCCATTAGGTTTCAATGCCAACGCTCAGAATACCTACCAAATCGGAATTGATCACTTAGATGGAATTTTTGATACACATGCAATTTATCTGGAAGATAAAACAACCAATACAATCCACGATTTAAGAACAGCACCATACTCGTTCACATCGGCTGCCGGTACTTTTAACGAACGTTTTGTATTGCGTTTTAACAATGGTACATTAGGAAACGGTGACTTTAGTCTTGAAAATGGCATCAAAGTATTACGCGGAAACGAATTGGCTGTAAACTCGGCTAACGAAAGAATCAAAAACATCACCGCATTCGATGTTTTAGGACGAAAAATTGACGAGTATAAAAATGTAGGTGAAAACGAAATCGCCTTGAAAAATGTAAAAAAATCATCAAGTGTTGTTCTCTTAAAAATCACACTTGAAAACGGAGCTACGGTAGATCGTAAAACGATTTTCTAATAACTTCCGAATAAAAACCAATAACCCCGATGATCGATCATCGGGGTTATTGGTTTTTTAGGTAATTTATAAAATGCCAAAATGGTCGTTTCGACAGATAATCCGGATTGGCTTCGTTCGCATAGGCTTCCCGTTCAAAACTGATATTCCGATAAGCCGTATGCCGATTACCATACTGCCGCCATCGGATCAGAAATTCGATCCCATACCCAATAAAAAAAGGAACAATCAGCAATTCCAATTGTTGCCGGATATGGATCTTTTCATGATTCAGAAATACTGCATCATTTTTATCCTCCTTCCTCGCCACAAACACAAAAGGAAAAATGGTAATGCCCCGAAACCCTTTTGGCGTTAAATATTTTAATACAAGTACAATCATTAACGGTAAAGTTCCTAAATTTGTCCGTATGGACAACCAAAATACTAAAAATAAATTAATCCCCGGAGAAGACTATTATTTGTCCCCGGAAGGCTATAAAGTGTTCACAGAAGCCTTTCATTTAAAAAGAGGCTATTGCTGTAAAAACGGATGCCGCCATTGTCCGTATGGATTCAACAAAAACACCGGAACGATAAAAAAATAAAAAATGGATGCCATTTTAGTCCGCTATAAGATCAAAATTTACAAATCCTACCACAGGTCGGATATCCGCTATCCATAGCCGGGAATTACCTGCGCATTTTTATCATTTTATAATACACGAAATTCACACAACAATCATGACGTTTCAAGAACAGATTTTAGAAGGAATTCCTTCTGTATTACCACAACCAAAACCGTACGAAAGCACTATAAACCACGCGCCAAAGCGTAAAGAAATATTAACGGACGACGAGAAAAAACTGGCACTAAAAAATGCCCTGCGTTATTTCGAACCCCAACATCACGCCGAATTGATCAAAGAATTTTCGGACGAATTGGAAACCTATGGTCGTATCTATATGTACCGCCTTCGTCCGGATTATAAAATGTATGCCCGACCGTTATCCGAATATCCGGGTAAATCCGATCAGGCGAAAGCCATCATGTTAATGATCCAGAATAACCTGGATTATGCCGTGGCACAACATCCACACGAATTGATCACTTATGGTGGCAACGGAGCGGTTTTTAGCAATTGGGCACAATACCGCCTAACCATGAAATACCTGGCCGAAATGACAAACGAACAAACATTGGTAATGTATTCCGGTCATCCGATGGGATTATTCCCTTCGCACGCAGAAGCACCAAGAGTGGTCGTAACCAACGGTATGATGATCCCGAATTATTCCAAACCGGACGATTGGGAACGTTTTAATGCCTTAGGTGTTACACAATACGGTCAGATGACAGCCGGTAGTTATATGTATATCGGCCCACAGGGAATTGTTCACGGAACGACAATTACCGTATTGAATGCCGGACGAAAAATCGCTAAAAAAGGCGAAGATCTGGCCGGTAAAGTTTTCGTGACATCCGGTTTGGGCGGAATGAGTGGTGCACAACCTAAAGCCGGTAATATCGCCGGATGTATCACCGTTTGTGCCGAAGTAAATCCAAAAATCACCCATATCCGTCACTCACAGGGATGGATCAATGAGGTAATCGAAAATATTGATGAACTGATCATCCGCGTTCGAAAAGCACAGCAAAACAAAGAAGTCGTTTCTATTGCCTACCTTGGTAATGTGGTAGACGTTTGGGAGCGTTTTTACGACGAAAATATTTATATCGACTTAGGTTCCGATCAGACTTCCTTACACAATCCGTGGGCAGGTGGCTACTACCCTGTCGGAATTTCTTTTGAAGACGCCAACGACATGATGGCTAACGAACCGACACTTTTCAAAGAAAAAGTACAGGAGACCTTACGCCGACATGCGGCAGCAATCAACAAACACACTGCCAAAGGCACCTATTTCTTCGACTATGGAAATGCTTTCCTTTTGGAGAGTTCCAGAGCCGGTGCCGATGTCATGGCGCCAAACGGTATCGATTTCAGATATCCAAGCTATGTTCAGGACATTATGGGACCCATGTGTTTTGACTATGGTTTCGGACCGTTCCGTTGGGTTTGTACTTCCGGAAATCCGGACGATTTAGCCAAAACAGACGCTATCGCCTGTCAGGTTTTGGAAGAAATGATGCAAACCGCTCCTACCGAAATCCAGCAACAAATGGCCGATAATATCCGTTGGATCAAAGGTGCACAGGAAAACAAACTGGTGGTTGGTTCGCAGGCGCGTATTTTGTATGCCGATGCCGAAGGACGCACCAAAATTGCCGAGGCTTTTAATCAGGCGATTGCCCGTGGCGAAATCGGATATGTGGTTTTAGGACGCGATCACCACGATGTATCCGGTACCGATTCTCCTTATCGCGAGACATCCAACATCTATGACGGTTCCCGTTTTACAGCCGATATGGCGATTCACAACGTAATCGGTGATAGTTTCCGGGGAGCAACCTGGGTATCCATTCACAACGGTGGTGGCGTTGGATGGGGCGAAGTAATTAACGGTGGATTTGGCATGGTTCTTGACGGTACTAAAGAAGCATCAAAACGTTTAGAATCAATGCTTTTCTGGGATGTTAACAACGGGATTGCCAGAAGAAGCTGGGCGCGAAACGAAGGCGCAGTTTTTGCTATTAAAAGAGCCATGGAATCGCAGCCATTACTAAAAGTGACTCTCCCGAATTTTGTTGATGAATCTTTATTTTAGTTAATCATAAAACCTAATTACATTATGAAAGCAATAAAATACCTTCCGATACTACTGCTCTTGGTCATCAGCTCTTGTAGCTCCGTTAGAGTAGCATCCGATTTTGACAACAGAACCGACTTTAGTCAGTATAAAACCTATGCCTTTCATAAAGATGGAATCGATAAAGTTGAGATCTCCGATTTAGACAAACGACGTATCCTTCGCGCTATTGACGATCAGATGACTGCCAAAGGCTTTACAAAAAGCGACAATCCGGATATGTTGGTTAATATTTTCACCAAATCCAGTGAACAGGTCAACGTAAGCCAGTTTAATGCCGGCTATGGTTGGGGTTACGGCGGATGGGGCTATGGCTGGGGATGGGGTCCTTCCTACAGTACTGTTAGCACCACTACCGAAGGAACACTTTATATCGACCTGATTGATGCCCGTAAAAAAGAATTGATCTGGCAAGGTATTGGAACCGGTGTTTTAACCAGAGACCGTGAAAGAAAAGAAGAGCGCATTAACGAATTTGTTTCTAAAATTCTGATGCAGTTTCCACCGCAAAAAAAATAATGTAATTCACTATAAAACTATAAAGCCTACCCTGTTGTGTAGGCTTTTTTATAACTATTATGAACGATATCAGCACTTTTGAGGATATACAAGCACTGGTGAATACTTTCTACGGAAAAGTTCAGCAGGACGATTATATCGGACCGGTTTTTAATCGTAAAATACAGGATCGCTGGCCGGAACATCTGGCCAAAATGTATCGGTTTTGGGAAAGTATTTTACTGGATAACCATACCTATTCCGGCCGACCTTTCCCACCACATGCACTTTTACCCGTAGATGCCACACATTTTAACCGTTGGCTTACCCTATTTACCACTACGATCGATTCCCTTTTTGTCGGACCAATTGCCGAAGAAGCCAAAGAAAGGGCTGCAAAAATGGCAGCTATGTTTCACTCTAAAATAGAATACATTAAAAATAATACAATATAATTCCGGGATTGAAATTCCAATTGCTAACTCCCTAAAGATTTCGTAATTTTACACCAAACAGCAACAATTTGTAATCATGAATCCATCGTTTGAAACCAATCCCTTAATTGAGCGCTTACCCAAGCATCTGAAGCAATTTATCAAACCGCAGGATTATGACGAGTATACTCCGATTAATCAGGCCGTTTGGCGCTATGTGATGCGTAAAAATGTGGATTACCTCGGAAAAGTAGCCCACAGCTCGTATCTGGATGGTCTTCGCCAAACGGGAATTTCTATAGAAAGCATCCCGAATATGTACGGCATGAACCGTATCCTAAAAGAAATCGGCTGGGCCGCTGTTGCCGTAGACGGTTTTATCCCGCCCAATGCTTTTATGGAATTTCAGGCGTATAACGTATTGGTTATTGCGTCCGATATCCGTCAGCTGGAACATATCGAATATACACCTGCTCCCGATATTATTCACGAAGGAGCCGGCCACGCCCCTATTATTGCCAATCCGGAATATGCCGAATACCTGCGCCGTTTCGGTGAAATCGGATGTAAGGCTATTTCATCGGCACGGGATTACGAAATGTATGAAGCGATCCGTTTACTTTCGATTCTGAAAGAAGCCGAAGGTACGCCGAAAAACGAAATCGAAGCCGCCGAAAAACGTGTCGATGAATTACAAAACGATATGGGTGAATTGTCTGAAATGGCACAGATCCGAAACTTACACTGGTGGACCGTGGAATACGGTTTAATCGGAACCGTAGACAATCCGAAAATCTATGGCGCCGGACTTTTATCCTCTATTGGAGAAAGTGCCTGGTGTATGACCGATAATGTAACCAAAATTCCTTACGATATTAGTGCGGCCAATCAGAGTTTTGACATCACCAAACCGCAACCGCAATTGTATGTCACTCCTGATTTTGCGCACCTCAATCTGGTACTGGAAGAGTTTGCTAATAAAATGGCATTGCGCACCGGCGGATTATCCGGGATTCAGAAATTAATTCATTCCAAAGCCTTAGGAACCATAGAATTGAGCACCGGCATTCAGGTTTCCGGTGTTTTTACCAATGTAATCGAACACGAAGGCAAACCGGTTTATATTCAGACAACCGGAAAAACAGCCTTATCCTACCGCGAGAAAGAACTGGTTGGTCATGGTACCGAATACCATTCCGAAGGTTTCGGAAGTCCGGTTGGAAAATTAAAAGGAATCAATCTGGCTATCGAAGATATGAGTCCAAGGGATTTAAGTGCCTATGCCATATTCGAAGGACAGGTTGTTACACTGGAATTTGAAGGAAATATCAAAGTTTCCGGAGAAATCATTACTGGTTCCCGAAACTTACAGGGAAAAATCATCACCATCAGCTTTAAAAACTGCACGGTGACACATAACGATACCGTATTGTTTCATCCGGAATGGGGCATTTATGATATGGCCGTCGGAAAGAAAATCACTTCCGCTTTTTCAGGTCCGGCCGATGTTAGAAGTTTTGATTTGATCACACATGTGCCCTCCTCGCAAACCATTAAAGCACAAAAAACAGCCGAACGTTTAAAACTGGAAGCGTTATACCAAGATATCCGCGATATCCGCGAAGGAAAAACAACCGGAAACCCGGATGCCATTTTCGAGACGCTACAAAGCGAACATCCGAAAGATTGGTTATTGTCTGTTGAAATTGCCGAACTGGCCCATAAAAACAACGACCACACTTTGGAAAGCAAGGTTTTGGCGCATTTGGAACAGTTAAAAACAACACGTCCGGAAGTAGCACTGTTGATCAGCAACGGACTCGAATTGATTTTCGAAAACGAAAGCGTAAAATAAATCCGTAACATTTGTTACAACCCTATACATGAAAGTCCCGTACCTTTGATAAAAATTAAAGTTATGGGACTTTTAGATTTATTAGGATTGGGTAATAAAAACGAGATGATTCGGGAATTCGTAGCCAAAGGTGCAATCATTCTTGATGTACGAACACCGGAAGAATTTGCCGGCGGACATATTTCAAATTCGAAAAATATCCCGTTACAACGGATCACTACCGAAATCGCTACCATCAAAAAATGGAACAAACCAGTGATTACCTGCTGTCGTTCCGGAATGCGAAGCGCACAAGCCGCGACAGTCTTAAAGCAAAACAATATCGAAGTGATTAATGGTGGTGGCTGGAATAGTCTGGAAAGCAAACTATAATGCCATTTTCGTTTTAAAATGTATAAAAAATCCCTGTTCGTTTTAATTCCTAACAGGGATTTTTATTAGAAGAAGCTTCTTTTATAATTGCACTTGTTCGCTCAATTGTTGTTCGTTTTCCAACACCTGATTTTCATATTGTAATTTCCATCCCAAAGAATTGGTTAGAATTAAAATTTTAGACAATTCGCTGATCAATCGGTTTTTGGCATTCGATTTTAAGGTCGATGTTTCCATCTTACGCGCCAAGTCCGCTTTTACTTTTTTGCTGATTTTATTGTAATCGTCTCCGGTAAACGGATTCATCCGACTCTGATCCACGTCATAAAACTGAATATCCGGGCTAATCTTGATTTCTTCTTTCGGAATATTGACGATCGTAATGGTTTTATTCTTTTCATCGATATCGTACTTTACCTGACGTAAATCGTAAGCCACCGTCACATCCGCATTGATCACGATCAAAGCTTTCTTTTCGAACGTCAACAGGTTCATTAGGTATTTCTGTTGGTCTTTATAGGTCATCACCTGGGCATAATGCCCTTCTGTCACCACCAGCTTTCCAACATTTTTAATCTGCTGTTGAATCAAATTGGTATTGTATTCGGTCGAAGTGGTATTCTTTTCAGAAGTCACCCATTTATAGATTACAAATCCGATGATGATAAAAATCAGCAAATACATAATTTTCCCGGAACGCGCCATCGCCTGTACTATGGGCACTAACATGTTTTTGATCTGTGTTTCTTCTGAAGTTTTTCGTGGCATAATAAAACGCAATAATTATATATAATCGATACGGCATTGTAAAAAACGAACCTCTTTTTTCCACTACCATCATAGCTTTAAAAGAGTTTAATCTACCTGACTTTAAAGGTAATCAAAAATTGGTTTCCTGAATATATTTCGCTCCATTTGTAATGGATTGGGGTGTCTCCCGGTCGGTAAAGTGACCTGTCATATTGTAATGATAGGTCTTTTATTTTACGGAAAATTCCGAATAACTATCCGAAAGCAATATGAGGATATTCTGCTACTAATTTAGTAATCTTTCCGTTTAGGTTTTCCAGAAAACGGCGGTGTTGTTCCGAATCGGGATTAAACGAACGATGCGCCAGTCCTTTTTGAATACTATCGACTTCCTTCATAACCGGCCAGGTCGTTTCTGCGATCCAGGTTTCGGTAAAACGCTGCCAGATATAATCGATCGCAATTCCATTGGGATGTAGCATGTCGTCGGCATAAAAACGATAGTCACGCAATTCGTCCATCATGATTTCATAACTCGGAAAATAAACCGCATTGGGTACTTCCGAAATCGTCTGATGAACAGCCGTGATCAAATTGGCTTTGCTCCATTGATTTTCTACAAAACCGTCTTTTATATGGCGTACCGGCGAAACGGTAAAAACAAAGTTCACTTTGGAATTTAATTGCGAAACACCCGCAATTATCTTTTCTAAACTCTCCCGAATGGCTTCCACTGTCAACAATTCCTTTTTAAATTGCTTTTGCGGGACTTTATGACAATTGGCAACTATTTTACCATCTTCTATTTTTCGATACACCCAAGCCGTTCCTAATGTAATCAAAACGTGTGTCGCATGGGTAAGCTGGTTTCGGGTTACGGAAGTGGCGCGATTCAGGTTTTCCAACAAAACTTCCGGATCGGTTGCATTCAGGTCCGAATGGGCGTCAAAAGAATGCCATTGTTCGTTATGAAAAAAGATGTCCGTTTCGGTAAATTGTTTTTCCTGTAGGGCGAAAGCAATGCTTTTTTCGATCGCCAGCGGATGAAATAAGATCCCAAACGGATTGCAATAATTCCGGAATCGGAAATAATCCAGCTTTTCACTCATATTCACCGCAAAACACGAACCCAAAGACACCACCCGCGCCGTATAATCGATCGGATTATCACTCTTGCAAATGGGTATTTGGGTTCTGAATTGCATGGTTGTATTTGTTTTTACAAACTTAAGGATATTACCTCAGTTTAACGCAAACAAAAAACCCAAAGCATGCTTCGGGTCTTTTTTATCTTTAGTGATCTTAAATCTATCTTATGAAATCAATGGCTTTTTCCAAGGCTTCTTTAATTCCGCCAGGGTTTTTCCCTCCTGCCGTTGCGAAGAATGGTTGTCCACCTCCACCACCCTGGATGTATTTTCCAAGTTCGCGTACTACTTGTCCGGCGTTAAGTCCTTTTTCGGCTACCAGTTCTTTCGAAATATAACAGGTTAACATCGGCTTCCCTTCGTCGGCAGTTGCCAATAATAGGAATAGATTAGTCCCTAAGTTTCCTAATTCATAAGCCAGGTCTTTCGCTCCGTTTGGATCTAAATCTACCTGCTTCGCTAAGAATTGAACACCATTGATTTCCTGAAGTTCTCCAACTAATGCTCCTTTTAGGTTTTTCGCCTTTTCTTTTAATAAGGCTTCCAACTGTTTTTTCAGTTTCGCATTTTCATCCTGCAACGAAACAACCGCTTTAATCGTATCCTGTGGATTTTTCAACGCTTCTTTGATCTCTTTTAAGGTAGTTTCCTGCGATGCAAAAAAGTCTTTTACGGCTTCGTTTGTGATCGCTTCTATACGACGGATTCCGGCTGCAACACCACCTTCACTTGTGATTTTAAAATACCAGATATCGGCGGTATTCGGCACGTGAATTCCTCCACAAAGCTCCATACTTTCACCAAATTTAATGGCCCGTACGTTATCACCGTATTTTTCACCGAATAAAGCCATTGCGCCTTCTTCGATCGCTTGTGAAAACGGAATGCTTCTTCTTTCGATTAAAGGCAATTGTTCGCGGATTCGCGCATTTACAAAATTTTCAACCTGTTTTAATTCTTCGTCGGTCACTTTTGCAAAATGCGAAAAGTCAAAACGAAGGTAATTTGGAGCGACCAACGATCCTTTTTGCTCCACATGCGTTCCTAAAACCGAACGCAAAGCCTGGTGCAATAAGTGTGTCGCCGAGTGACTATTTGCCGACTGATTGCGTAGTTCTTTATTAACTTTTGCGTCAAAGGTACCGTTTATATTTTCCGGTAATTTTTTCGTAAAATGCAGAATCAGGTTGCTTTCTTTTTTGGTGTCAATAATTTCGATGGTTTCGTTTGCCGATACCAAAACACCTTTATCACCAACCTGTCCACCACCTTCCGGATAGAAAGGCGTGTTATCCAGAACAATCTGGTATAATTTTCCGTCTTTTTTACTGTCTACTTTTCTGAAACGGGTGATTTTAACCTCATTTTCCGTTTGATCATAGCCTACAAAGGTTTCAACATTTCCATCTACCAAAATCGTCCAGTCATCTGTCGAAACTTCGGAAGCCTCACGCGAACGGTCTTTTTGTTTTTTCATTGCCGCTTCAAAACCGGCTTCATCATAATTATAACCTCTTTCTCGTAAGATCAACTCGGTTAAATCTTTCGGAAAACCGAATGTATCGTATAATTCGAATACTTTGTCTCCGGAAATAACAATACCTTTTGTTTCGGCAATTACGTTTTCCAACAGATGTAATCCTTGTTCTAATTTTTTAAGGAACGACGCCTCTTCTTCTCTGATCACATTCATCACCAATGTTTTCTGAGCCGTGATTTCCGGGAAGAATGCGCCCATCTGATCGCTTAACACCTGTACCAATTCATAAATGAATGGCTCTTTTTTATCTAAGAAGGTAAACGCATAACGGATTGCACGACGTAAAATACGACGGATTACATAACCCGCACCGGTATTAGACGGTAATTGTCCGTCGGCAATAGCAAAGGCTACCGCACGCACGTGATCCACGATAACGCGGATGGCAATGTTTATTTTTTCTTCGTCTTCGTCTTTTGCTTTAATCGTATATTTTGCACCGGTTAGGCTTTCTACTTTTTCAATAAGCGGCGAAAACACATCGGTATCATAATTCGACTTTACGTTTTGTAATACCATACACAAACGCTCAAATCCCATTCCGGTATCGACGTGTTGTGCCGGTAATTTTTCAAGAGAACCATCGGCTTTACGGTTGAATTCCATAAATACGTTGTTCCAGATTTCTACTACCTGCGGATGATCGGCATTTACCAAATCTTTCCCTGCAACTTTAGCTTTTTCTTCTGCCGAACGGATGTCCACGTGAATCTCGCTACATGGTCCGCATGGTCCCTGGTCGCCCATTTCCCAGAAGTTATCCTTTTTGTTTCCTAACAGGATACGATCTTCCGAAATAAGGGTTTTCCAAATATCGTAGGCTTCCTGGTCGAAAGGAACATTTTCCTCTTTGCTACCTTCGAAAACCGTTACATATAAAATATCTTTATCGATCTTATACACCTCGGTTAATAATTCCCAGGCCCAATTGATCGCTTCTTTTTTAAAATAATCGCCGAAACTCCAGTTTCCTAACATTTCGAACATCGTGTGGTGGTAGGTATCGATTCCTACTTCTTCCAGGTCGTTGTGTTTCCCGGATACGCGCAGACATTTCTGTGTATCGGCTATACGGGCGCTTTTTGGTGTTCCATTCCCCAGGAAAAACTCTTTAAACTGAGCCATTCCGGAATTGTTGAACATCAAAGTAGGATCGTCTTTTAGAACGATCGGAGCCGAAGGCACAATCAGGTGGCCTTTGCTTTGAAAAAAGTCGAGAAACTGTTTTCTGACGTCTTGTGATTTCATATACTGCATTGTTTGACGCGAATTGACTTCGCCCGTATTGTATTAAATTCTTCTTAAAATTAAATAAACCTTCCGACCTATACCTCCTGTTATCATCAACTTACACTTAACATACCATTACCTAACACGCAAGAAACAAGCTAAATGTTGCTTCGGGAAAGTATTTTACAGAAACATTTATTAAATTTGTTCGTCTAACCTTACAAAAGGTTGCCGTTTAACTTTTTATAAGGTGCAAAAATAGTATATTTTAGAAAATGTCGAAGGTAAAATATTATTACGATTCTGAAAAATTAGCCTATCAAAAAATCAAACCCAAAAAAGGGCGCCGTGTGGGATATATCAGTTTGTTTTTAGTCGCATCGGCTTTATTCGGTTTTTTGTGTTTTGTCGTACTGATTAACACCCCTTTTTTCGAAACGCCGAAAGATAAATTACAAGCCCGTGAAATCGAGAATTTAAAAATCAATTATGCCATTCTGAACCGAAAGATGGATCAGTTGGACGATGTATTAAGCGATCTGGAAGAGCGTGACAACAATCTTTACCGGGTTTATTTTAACAGTTCTCCGATTCCCGATGAGCAGCGTCGCGCCGGTTTTGGCGGAATCAATCGCTACAAAGCATTGGAAGGCTATAACAATTCGGATTTGGTGATGAATACCACCCGCCGTGTGGATGTGATCACCAAACAATTGGTAATTCAATCGCGTTCGCTCGACGAAATATTAAAACTGGCCAAAGACAAAGAGAAGCTTCTTTCGGCTATTCCGGCTATCCAACCGGTAAAAAATGAAGATTTAAAACATATGGCGTCCGGTTTCGGATACCGGAGTGATCCGTTTACCAAAGTGCGGAAGTTCCATGCCGGAATGGATTTTTCAGCTAAAACCGGAACTCCGATTTTTGCTACCGGCGACGGAGTGGTGCGCAGAGCCGATAATTCCCTTTCCGGATACGGGAATCATATCGAAATCACCCATGGCTATGGTTATGAAACCTTATATGCCCATTTGAGCAAATACAATGTTCGACCGGGACAACGTGTTAAAAGAGGCGACATTATCGGATATGTGGGGAGTACCGGACGTTCGGAAGCACCTCACCTCCATTATGAAGTTCATAAAAACGGAGCAGTGGTGAACCCGCTGAATTTCTATTACGGCTCGATTTCGGCCAAAGAATATGTTTTAATTTCACAATTAGCTAACCAAGAAAACCAATCGCTCGACTAATGCATTTAGACTTACCAGAAAAGAGATATTACAGTATTGGCGAACTCGCCAAGGCCTTTAACGTAAATGCTTCCCTGATTCGTTTTTGGGACAAGGAATTCGATATTCTGAAGCCGAAAAAAAATGCAAAGGGAAACCGGATGTTTACGCCGGAAGATGTCAAAAATCTGCAATTGATTTACCATCTGGTAAAAGAACGCGGCTTTACACTCGAAGGAGCCAAAATCCATTTAAAGGAAGCACAGAAAAAAACGCTGGATAAATTCGAAATCATTCGTAAATTAGAAGCTATCAAAATTCAATTATTGAATATTAAAAACGAATTATAACAATTCTTTAAGAAAGCCTGTTTGTAACGCATCAGGCCAACATACGACTAATAGTACAAAAAACAATCTAAAAAAAGTAATTATGAAAAAATGGTTAGTTCCCGGAATTATTGTATTCCTGATTATTGTAGTCTATTTTTGGGCTAAAGGCATCAACAATACTGCTGTTCAAATGGACCAGGCTTCACAGGAAGCATGGGGTAACGTACAAACCTCGTATCAACGACGAAATGACCTGATCGGTAATTTGGTAAACACGGTTAAAGGGGCTGCCGATTTCGAAAAAAGTACGCTGGAAGCAGTAGTAAAAGCCCGTTCGGAAGCGACCAAAACTACAATCGATCCTTCGAATATTACACCAGAACAATTGGCGGAGTTTAACAAAGCGCAAAGCGGTGTTTCTTCGGCTTTATCGCGTTTATTGGTTACCGTTGAACAATATCCGGATTTAAAAGCGAACCAGAACTTCTTAAAACTTCAGGACGAGCTGGCGAGTACCGAAAATCAGATTTTAACAGCCAGAACCCGTTTTAACGAGTCGGTTAAAGGCTACAACAGTCATATTAAAATGTTCCCGAACAGCATTTTTGCCGGAATGTTCGGATTTAAAGAAAAAGCGTATTTCAATGCCGTAGAAGGTGCTGAAAAACCGGTTGAAGTAAAATTCTAAAAATGATGTCGGCTACTGAAAATTTCCTGACTCCAGAAGAAGAACGTGCAATCGTGAACGCGATTCAGATTGCCGAACAAAATACTTCCGGGGAAATCAGAGTCCATCTGGAAGATCATAGCGAAAAACCTCCGGTCGAAAGAGCGCAGGAGGTTTTTTACTCCCTTGGCATGGACAAAACCAAAGCCCGAAACGGCGTTTTGTTTTACATAGGGGTTTCCGATCATACTTTTGCCATTATCGGTGATGAAGGCATTCATAAGGTCGTGGAAGACGATTTTTGGGACTGTACCAGAGACATCGTGATAGCACACTTCAAAAACAGACGTTATAAAGACGGTTTGGTAGATGGTATCATCAAAGCCGGCGAACGTTTAAAACAGTATTTTCCTTTTGAAAGTGACGATACCAACGAATTATCGAACGAAATATCCAAAGGATAAATGACACATTGTATTGCTAAATTTATTAAAAGCCTGTTGTTGCCGGTATTCTTTTTACTGCTGCAACCGGTTTCGGCACAGTTTACCATACCGGAAAAGCCAAAATTTCAAACGAGCGTTTACGATTATGCTAATCTTTTAAGTCCGCAGGAAAAACAAAGCCTGGAAGAAAAACTGGTTCGTTATTCCGATTCGACCTCAACACAGATTGTAGTCGCTACTATCGAGTCGTTAAAAGGCGAGGATATCGGGATATTAACCCCGAAATGGGCACATCAATGGGGTATCGGACAGGCAAAAGAGGATAATGGTGTTTTTATACTGTTAGCCAAAAACGAGCGCCGTATCTGGATTGCCCCGGGTTATGGCGTGGAAGATCGGCTAACTGCCGGTATCGTTGGCGAAATCACGAGGGAAGTCATTATCCCGCAATTTAAAGCCGGTAGTTATTATAACGGACTCGATAAAGGCACCGACGCAATTGTGGAGGTACTGAAAGGAAAATACAAAGGCACCCGAAAAGGGGATAAATCCGACGATGGTGTAGCTGGTATCTTTATTTTTATCTTTATTGTCATTATCCTGATTATCGTGTTAGCGCGTGGACGTAAGTCCGGTGGTGGCGGTAATGGAGGCATTGGCGGTGGTGGCGGACCTGATTTACTGGACATGATCATCCTGAGCAGCCTTGGCCGTGGTGGCGGAGGTGGTTTTGGAGGCGGAAGTTCCGGTGGCGGTTTTGGCGGCGGTGGATTCGGTGGCGGCTTTGGCGGCGGCGGATTTAGCGGTGGCGGAGCCGGAGGAAGTTGGTAACATACTGAAACAATATAAGACAAAGCCGGACTCGTTCCGGCTTTTGTTCTAATAGGCTCTCCCTGAATAATAACATTCTGCATTTCTATTTTCAGAATGAAAAGACATTCTTTAGGGGAGTATTTTAGAATAAATATAAAAATCGGTTGCCTTTTCGACCTTAATGGTTCCTTTTTCTATCATGTTATTACCTTTTAATAAAGTTGACGCCCGAGCAAATCTTCTAAAAGGTCGTCGATGCATTAGTAACCCTGCAAGTCCATTCATTTTAACCGGAATCTGATAATTAAGATATTGTGTTTTTATTTCTTCTACTATAAGAATTTGTTTTTTCTTTCTTGCGGGTATTCTAGTTGTATACTCCTCTTTTATTTCTCTTTTTTCGTCTTTAGTTCCTCCTTTTTTCGTCGTCATCCCTACAGAAACTTCTATAGAAGTTTCTCCTAATGACATCCCTACTTTCAATCCCAATTTAAGTCCGATAGATCTTTCTACGTCCCATTTTGTAGATGTCCCCTGAGTAATGGTGTACGTTTTTTTAAACAAATCTTCCTCATCCGAATCATTATCAATGATGGTTCTGGTTGTTTTATATTCCGAATTTTCATCACCCATAGGGGTAATTTTCGGTACTCCCATTGTTAGATAAACACAATAATTTCCACCATTATCTTTACATGGTTCGAAAATTTTACAAGGACCTCCATTAACAGCTATAGGTGTTTCACGAATAGCACAGGTTTGATAATCATTAATCGTAACTCCACTCGGTTTTTCCATTTGGTGTCTTTTAACTTTAAAGACTTCCAATACTTGTTCTTCGGTAGTATACCCCAATTGCTTGATATGATCCGGTGTCACTTTCTCCCTAAGAACTACTCTACCCTTACTCTCAGGTACCTTCAGACGATATTCTGCAATAATAGGAACTGTATATATAAATTCTAATTTCATTCCTTCCAAAAGCCTATCCAGTTCTTCTTTATTTAATGTCTCCGTAACTGATTCCCTTTCAATTAACCTGCCTGAAGCCGATTTTAACTGATCTTGCTGATTTTCCTTGTAATTCTCCATCTCATTACTACAGGAAAGACACCATACTGTTGTACTTAAAACAACAACTCCAATTTTAATTTTTTGTACTATTGTTTTCATATTAAATGTTTAAAAATTTCATATCTATATTTAGAGAAAAACAAACAAAACAGTGATAAAAGCACTTTATACCTATCATCAATTTACAAAACCCGTAGACGGAAAATCCAAGTACATCTATACTTGAACCCATTTTGTATAGCTTTGACCTCTCAATAGTTTATAAACATTTAAAAATCAAAAAAATCGATAACACTATCATTGTCATCAATAATTTGATCATTAAAACAACATATCAAATAGTATCCAAAATATTGTGTACTGATTCTGATGCCGAGAAGAAATATTTCTTTAATAAGTATGATTTTTTAAGGTCATCCCCCGTTACTATTCATTTTGTTTACTGAAAAACTATCCATTTTAAGTGTAAAATTGCTCCATGCTAGGCAGACGGTATTGGAAACAACCGCAACACCGTGAGAAGTGTAGGGCAGATAAGGTAGGTGTGGTTATTTCCTAAATTCTCAAAATATAGATTCTAAGAAAAAAACAAAAATCATCAAGAGATTTCCCCATACGACAAAAAGCTATGATTGTCACCTTACCAAAAGTAAACGACAATTTATCTATGGTGTTGGAACAGAAGATTGAGTATAAAAATCATGCTTATTTTTTTATACCCGAAAAAGGGTATTTCGATGAATATTTAGAATACTAGAAAGAAAATGAATTTTAAAAAGTCAGTGCTGCTCCAAAAGTAAAACAGCCCTTTTTATTTCTAAACCTTACGGTCTTTTAGATCTTTCAGGTTTTAAGGTAACATACTGAAACAATATGAGACAAAGCCGGACAAGTTCCGGCTTTTTATTTTTCCCTAAAAATCATACTGCGAATTATATACTATATTTATTCTTTCCTTTTCTTTTTCTGGTTCAAAAAGCAGCTTTATTGTATATCTTTTTATTAAAATGGCTTGATTTATATTTAATCTAAAAATCGCTATATATCAATACATTACAATAAAAAATAAGTTAAAAATGGTAAATTTAATGATTCCTAAGTTCTCACTTTAGAGTTACAAAAAATTTCCCTCATGCCATGCAGACGGTATTGGAAACAACCGTAACACCGTGAGAAGTGTAGGACTGCTAAAGTATGGGGGTTTTATTTTAAATTCTTAAAATATGGATTCTAAAAACAACGAAGATGCTTTCAAAGAAGTATTGATGCGACAGGAAACAGTAGTGGAAGCACTGCAAAAAGTAAACAACACGTTATCTAAGACATTAGAAGAGGAAATGGGGTATAAAAATCATGCTTATTTTTTTATACTGGAAAACGGCTATTTCTATGAATATTTAGAATACTCAAAGGAGAATAAATTTTAAAAAGTTAGGGCTGCCTCCAAAGTGAAACAACCCTTTTTTATTGCTAAACCTGACAGGTCTTTGAGACCTGTCAGGTTTGAAATCACTAAGGTATAGTGATCTTACTTTTTTTTCGTAAATTCACTTAAAATCAATAAAATAACAACGAATATGAAAAAATTAATTTTACTTATTGCTTTGACCACATTTGCTACAGTTACAGCAAATGCTCAAGAGAAAAAAAAAGAATACAGAAGTGCTGAATCTGGCAGATATGTAACAAAAAAACAGGCAGAAAAGAACCCCTCAACCACTTATAGCACAACCCGAAAAAGTGGTAATTCAAAAAGATCTAAATAACACAAACCCGACAGGTCTTTAAGACCTGTCGGGTTTGAACTTTTATTCTTTTAAAAACCGGAAACTCCCGAATCCTTCATCAGTTTGAATGGAAAGAAAATAAATCCCGGCAGTTAAGTCGGCTATAGCGATTTGTATTTCCGATTCCTGTTGTTGCGGTACTTTTTTAATTGTTTTCCCGTTTATATCTAAAATTCGTATATCGTTAATCCGTATTCCGCTTTTTGATCGGAGATATAATACTTCTTGAGCCGGATTGGGAAAAACAGAAAAATTTTCTGTACTAAAATCCACCGTTGTCAGCTTTTTATCTGTAGTAACTTTAAAATTGTCAACCATAAAGCAGGTTTTATTATGCGAAACACAGTGGATTCCAATTCTTACCGTTTGCCCGGCATAGGCATCCAGACTCATTTTCTTTTGTTCCCAATTCAATGGTGCCCTTAATGGTGTATTCCCGGAGATTATCGTAAAATCCGCTGAACCAGATGGCGTACCAGTACCGGTATATATGCCTACCTCATATTCTTCAAGATAAGCCTGATATGGTGATTTTACATAAAAACTCACTTCATTAGCCAAAGCTCCTAATGCAATAGGCGGACTGATTAGCCAATCATCATTTTTCTTTGTTTCCGAAGTCCAGCAAGCAGCATATTTTTCACCACTTTTTGTAGTATAACGTGCCATTTCGATTCCCGAAGCGGATGGATTAAAAATAATAAAAGCCTGTGGTTTTCCGCAATTCTTCCAATTTTGGGTTAGATGTAGTGTTCTCGTTTTATCCAGATCCAATGTTAACCAAGACCCAATATTCGAAATAATAAAATCATCATATTTTTCGAAATCGTCCTCGAAAAGAACAGTTGCTCTGGTTTGTGCATTACTCAATATTCCTATGCTAAGGAGTAACGTAATTAAAAATAGTTTTAGATTCATTACTATACAATTTTGATTCGTGCTCTAATTTCTATTTTCCATTCTATATTTCACTAATCAATGAACTGTTTTTACCTATAATTGCTCTGATTGTTTGGTAATAATTTCGATATCCAAACCGTAAATATCCCTTTACCCAGAATATTTAAAAAATCGGTTTCTGAAGTTAATTCTTCAATTGGCAAATTGGAAAGTAATCGTGTTGTATTTTTTGTCATGGCATTTTCTATTCAACAAGTTATAGGATCAATATTAATCCATTTCGAAAATACTTCCATACTGTTGTCGCTACCATCTAAAAACAGGTATTTATACGGAAAAAGCGACTTTAAGTCGCTTTCTATATCTATAACAATCCTGACAGGTCTTTGAGACCTGTGAGGTTTTATACTGTAGGCTAATCACATTCATCACCCCAACATTCCCGGCAGGGTTGGTCGACTTTGGGATAATGATTTTGTTTTTCGGTGGTTACAAACATATTATCGGATGTAAATCCGGTTGGAAACGTTGTCATCCAACGTCCCAGGTGTTTTTCCTTCTCGGCCGGAAGGAATTTAAAACTCTGTACCTCTTTTCCGTTTTTCCATTTTGTTACCGCTACTATCGTATCGCCCGACTGGTAGGTGTTTAAAACCTGATATTCCTGATCTTCCTGCTGACCGTGAAGGAAGATTTCCGAATTTTCACCGGTATGTGTAATCGTTAGCAATAAATTCCCGGAATCACAGGTATTATAGACTACCAGACCTTTTGCTGTTTTGGTGAGCCGCACCCATTCCCGCGGCAACATCCTGAGATCGTAGTTCTTTCGTTCGGGCTCACATCCAAATAAGGTGGAGAGCACAATTCCGGCATAAAAATATTTCATCTTTCTTTTTCAATTTTTTTGCAAATATACTTCGGGACTAACAGAAAAAAGAAGCCGTTTTCTGAGCTTCTTTTTTTGTCTTAAAAGGCACCCGGTCTTCTTCCGCTGCCTTTTTTCTCTTTTCCGGCAAATTTTTCAATCTTATAGGTCAGCGAAAACATCGCATAACGCTTTAATACCGTATTCTCCTCATCCCGGATACTGGTGGCTCCAATTGTTCGGATGGCACTTTGATTTTGGTTTAGCAAATCATAAACTTTAACTTTAAACAACATTCTGTCATCAAAGAAATTATAGCCCACACTGGTATTCCACAGGTAAAAATCCTTTTTAAAACCGTCGGAAATAGCCGAGTTATACGTATATCCAAAATCATTTCCAATTACCAATCCTTTAGGCCAGTAACTTGTGGTTTGCAGATTGAACTGATGCGTGTAGTTGGATGCCGAATTAACTGTGTAATTGGTATAATTCGTCACGTTATACGAATACGTGTACGATGGCGTTACCGTCAATAATTCGCCATAATCCCAGTTTAAATTAAGTCGGGTACGAAAACGGTAGTTGAACGCATCAAACAGTTCTCCGTTAGTATAGCCTTTATCTTTTGTAAGGCTTAGACTCGGAGAAATACCCATTCGGAATTTATGCATATCAATGATATGGCTTTTGCTCCAGTTTCCGCCTCCTGTAAGATTAAATCCTCCGGATATATTCTGATAAGTTGTATAACGTTTCGCGCTTTCATCATAAATGGTTGACGCTATAATCTGGCTGTCGTAATACTGACCTGTAACCGAAAAGCTATAACCCGATCGGGTAGCATAATTATAATTTCGAAGATAAATTCCCGCTGAATGGCTTGTGGCCGGATCTAAATCCGGGTTTCCAATATAACTCACCAAAGCATTTGACGGGTCATCTACCGGTAACATCTGAACGGCCGACGGGAATGAAACCCGATAGGAATAGTTCATCGAAAACGATTTGGCTTTCGACAGTTTGTAGCTCATATATAGCGAAGCTGAGGGCAGTATATAATCCCGTATCAATTTGGTATTTCGATACAGGTAATACGATTCGTTATCCAAACGGGTAATATTGGTCCCGAAATAACTACTCAGGAAGAATTTATTTTTTTCGATATTGATTCCGGCTTTCGGACTTATCGTAGTCGTTGTAGATCGAAGGAAATTGGAAAGCGTATCGTTTTGTATCGTATAATCTTCCGTAGTCGCATCATAGTTATACGCCGTTTTATTATCCAATACTTTATTCCAGCTATAATCTACCGCCAGCTTTAAACGTACGGAATCCATAACCGGTTCCAGATATTCCAGGTCGATCTCCACACGGTCGTTAAAGTTCCGGTTATACCGAATCTGATCCCGGTTATCGGTTCGAAGCAAAGCTCCGTTGTCGTCATAAAAACGGGTTTTCGATTGGTTGAGATTGCTTCCGATGTCTTTGGAATTGGAATTATCGAGATCAATCCCAAGACTTCTTCCTTTTTTTGCAAATTGTTTATTAAAACTAATGGAATTTGAAAAATTCTGACTATCACTTTCATTATACAAGTTACTGTCACTATCGTTCAAAACACGATTGTTTTCGTTCATCGTCGCCTCTTCCGACTGGCTTTTGTATTTGGTGTTGCCTTTGGAAAATCGTGGCGAAACATATACAGTAGCCGTCGAATCGATCTTATATTCGATAATAAGACTTCCATTATGCATATACTTATCTTCACGCGTGTTTCCGACTGATTCGGTTATAATTGTCCGATCCGGAAGAAAGTTTTGATACCGGCTTTTATTGTCATTCTTTGACGTGGCATCGGTATAAAAATAATTACCGCTTACATCAAATCCTTTGAAAAACTGATCGGCATAATTTAACCCCGCCATATTGGATTGGGTAATTCCCTTTCCACCACCAAAATTCATTCCGTTCACTCCAAAACTGCCATCTCCACCAATATTCACCGAAGCATTACGTCCGCCACTCATATTGTCGAAAATTTCATTCATTGAAAATCCGGCCGAATTGATATTATTTGATGATCCTAAAAAACTGATTTTACGGTTTCCTTTAAAATAATTGATCAACGCACTGCTTTCGTAGCGGCTGTCAGTTCCATATCCCCCGGTAAACCTTCCAAAAAATCCTTTGTTTTTATCTTCATCTATCGTCAGGTTAATTGTAGCATTATTCGAACTGGCTTTTTGTCCGGAGAGCTCTTCTTTTTTCGTTTTGGTATCGGTTACCTGTATTTTATTGATGATTTCGGATGGCAAACTCTGTAAAGCAATCTTACCGTCTTTATCGAAAAACGGTTTGCCGTTTACCAATATCTGGTTAACTTCCTTTCCATTGACCGTTACTTTGCCGTTATCGACTTCAACACCCGGTAATTGTTTTAATAATGTTTCGACATTGGAATCCGGACGCACTTTAAACGAGGCGGCATTAAATTCTAAAGTATCTTTTTTAATCCGAATGGGCGGTGCTTCGGTTTTTACAATCACTTCATCCAGTACTTTAGACGATTCGACTATTGCAATGGTTCCAAAATCCCGGGATGCAGTTATCCCATCCAATTCCTGCTTATAATCCTGATACCCGATCATCGATACCTTTAGAAAAACCGGTTGGCTATTTTTTTTAACGCTAAATTCAAAATTACCCGATTTGTTGGTAATCGTGTAGTCAATAAGTGTAGAATCTTTTGCAACCGAAAGATAAACGGTAACCGATTCGGCTGGTAATCCTGAGTTTTTGTCTATTACCTTTCCTTTTAACATCATATTATTCTGAGCAAAAGACAGGCAACTTATCAACAAAAACGCAAAAAGTAAGGTGAATTTTTGCATTTGTATAAAAAAAATTGCGGTTAATATGTAAACATAATAACCGCAAAAGAAATGATTTCGTATATAAAAACAGAAGCCCTTATAGAAACTTTAACAAACTATTTCTGTCTGAAATAAATATCAATCGGAACACCTGAAAAGTTATAATTCTCACGTAATTTGTTTTCAATAAAACGTTTATACGGATCTTTAACATACTGTGGCAAATTGGCAAAAAACACAAACTGAGGCGTTGGTGTTGGCAACTGCATACAGTATTTAATTTTAATGTATTTCCCTTTTAAAGCCGGTGGTGGCGTATGCTCGATAATAGGCAACATCAACTCGTTGAATTTTGAAGTCGCAATACGTTGCTTACGGTTTTCATAAACCTCAACAGCGGTTTCCAGAGCCTTTAAAAGTCGTTGTTTGGTCAATGCAGATACAAACAGGATCGGCACATCGGTAAACGGTGCAATCTCCTGACGGATTCTCGCTTCATAATCACGTGTTGACATAGTGTCTTTTTCAACCAAATCCCATTTGTTTACCAGAATTACCACTCCTTTTCGGTTCTTTTCGGCCAACCAGAAAATACTCTGATCCTGTCCTTCAAAACCACGGGTAGCATCGATCATCAGGATACAAACATCACTGTGCTCAATCGCACGAATGGAACGCATCACGGAATAGAACTCCAAATCTTCCTTTACCTTGGCTTTTCTACGGATTCCGGCCGTATCTACTAAGTTAAATTCAAATCCGAAACGGTTGTATTTGGTGTCGATCGCATCACGGGTTGTTCCGGCGATATCGGTTACCACAAAACGGTCTTCACCGATCAGCGCATTGATAAACGACGATTTTCCGGCATTTGGTCGTCCTACTACAGCAAAACGCGGTAGCGGATTTTCTTCTTCCACTGCATCCGGAAGTTCCGGTAATAATTCGACTAAAGCGTCCAGTAATTCACCGGTTCCACTTCCGTTCATCCCGGCAATAGTATAGTATTCGCCCAGCCCAAGGTTATAAAATTCGAATGCGTCTTTTTCACGCATGGCATTGTCTACTTTGTTTACGGCAAGCAAAACGGGTTTGGTCACTTTACGCAACAGTTTTGCCACTTCATCGTCCATCGGGGTGATGCCTTCTTCCACATCGACCATAAAAATGATCGCGTCGGCTTCATCGATAGCCAATTCTACCTGACGGCGGATTTCGCCTTCAAAAATATCGTCGGAACCTTTAATATATCCTCCGGTGTCGATCACCGAGAACTCTTTTCCATTCCATTCACTTTTTCCGTAGTTACGGTCGCGGGTAACACCACTTACCGAATCGACAATGGCATCACGACGCTGAATCAATCGGTTGAAAAAAGTGGATTTTCCTACATTGGGCCTTCCTACTATGGCTACGATATTATTCATCTTTCTTTATTTTTTGCAAAAGTACATTATTTTAATTGTAGCGGCCTTATCCCAACTACAACACTGTTTCTATTTTGGTATTTTTATTTATTGTTGTATCCGAAACGACGTAACTGGTAACTGCTGTTTCTCCAGTCTTTGTTCACTTTTACGAACATTTCGATATGGATTTTCTTTCCAAAAAATTTCTCAAGGTCTTGTCGGGCTTCGATTCCTACTTTTTTGATCGCAGCACCTTTATGTCCGATGATGATTCCTTTTTGCGTATCGCGTTCTACCATGATCACCGCCCGGATCCGTATGATATCATCGTCTTCCTTAAATTCTTCGGTTTCGATTTCTACGGAATACGGAATTTCTTTTTCGTAATGCAACAGAATTTTTTCACGAATGGTTTCGTTTACAAAGAAACGTTCCGGCTTATCGGTTAACGCATCTTTCGGATAATAGGCCGGCGATTCCGGTAATAATTCAATAATTCTGTCGAATACGGTGCTTACGTTAAAATTTTCAAGGGCTGAAATTGGATAAATTTCGGCATTCGGCACTTTTTCTTTCCAAAGGTTTACCTGTTCTTCCAGTTGTTCCTGGTTGGATTTGTCGATTTTGTTTAACAACAACAATACCGGGATTTTGGCGTGGATGATCTTGTTAAAGAACGCTTCGTCTTTTAATTCCTTCTCTCCTATTTCGACCATATATACCAGTATGTCGGCATCTTCGAAAGCAGATTTTACAAAATCCATCATCGACGACTGTAATTCATACGCCGGTTTGATGATTCCCGGTGTATCGGAAAACAGGATTTGAAAATCGTCTCCGTTTACAATTCCCAGAATACGGTGACGGGTGGTTTGTGCTTTAGACGTTATAATAGAAAGGCGTTCGCCAACAAAGGCATTCATCAATGTCGATTTACCGACATTGGGATTCCCGATGATGTTAACAAAACCTGCTTTGTGTGCCATAGTAAAAATTTTAGCCTACAAAGGTAGGCATATCAGGCGAATAAGAGTGAAATTTTTATTTTTTTTAAAAAAAGCCTTGTCAATCCAAATATTCGTTGTAGTTTTGCACTCGAAACATCGCGGGATAGAGCAGTAGGCAGCTCGTCGGGCTCATAACCCGAAGGTCACAGGTTCGAGTCCTGTTCCCGCTACTAAGAAAACATACTGAGAATACAAACGCACAGCGCGGGATAGAGCAGTAGGCAGCTCGTCGGGCTCATAACCCGAAGGTCACAGGTTCGAGTCCTGTTCCCGCTACTCAGAAAGCCCCTATATTTTTATAGGGGCTTTTTTGATTTAAACCTCCCCCCTTTCCCCTAAAAGAAACAGCCTTCAGCACTCTTTTTCTCCTTTTTTTACCTTATTTTTGAGATTACCTGAAACCTCAGAAATCATGAATCCGGAAGAAATAGCAATTGCCGAAAAAAAGTTCCTTGAAATGGAACGCATCCGAAAGGTGTTTGATTCTATTTGTAAAAAACTGAATTTAAAACAAGGGGATTTTTTCGGGTTTTATGACACCCGGGGATTTGCGGTTTTAAACCTTTTCGATACAATTACAAACACCAACCGGGCTTTAAAAGTATCGGAAGGGGGCGAAATACTCATCGACACAACCGATTATTATTCCATTAATCAGTCGCACACCAAAAAAAAACATTTTGTTTTTTAGTGCTTTTGTTGAAAAAACAGACGGATATTCCCAAACCAAAACCGGTATTCTCGATGAAAATTTTGAAATCATATTACCCGCTATTTTTGACAGCTTTCAGGAGCTAAATCCTAAAAGTTTTCGGGTTTCCAACGGATCGTTTTGCGGCGTTATGACGACCACTTTTGAAATGATCATCCCTCTTACATTCCGGGAAATCGAATATAATGAGACATTAGAAGTTTTTAAAGCCCGGGAAGTGATTAACAATGGAGATCATGCTGTTTATCATCTTTTTGATCAAACTGGAAGATTTTTAAAAAAGCTTGAATACGGTCTGGTTACATTTGAAAACGATCCTTCCTATTATACGATCTATGATACTAAAGTCCGTTCTGATGTTTATTATGACCATACGGATATGATCGGAAATCGAGGACTTTTGGATCGCAATTTTAATATGATCATCCCTCCTGTTTATGATATGATTTTTCAAGGGCGTACCTCCATTATTGTATACGATCGGAAAAATGCAGCACCCAATTTTGATCATGATTTTGTAAACTCACCATCGTTGGATTCGTTTTTTGTTTTAGACGGTGGCAAATGCGCTGTTTTTGATTATAACCAAAATTTACAAATCCCGCTTGTATACAATTGGATAGAACCAACCTTTGACAGTACCTTGTTTTTAATTAATCCAACCGGTCTGCTCTATTATTCCCGCTATATACAAGACGATAAAGGGCATTGGGGTGTTCAAGGCGGAAAATGGGGGCTTATATCTAACAGCAATAAAATAATAGTAGCGCCCGTTTATAATTTTGTAGCACATTATGACGCCAAAGTAATATTCTACAACCAACAATCCGACAACGGAACAATTCTGGACATTGAAAATGCTATTACTATTTTATTAAATCCGGAAAACCGAAATTCGTAGTTATTACAATTTCACCCGGACATACTACGCATTTCTACTCAAAAAACGCTTTTGGATATACCACAACTCCCGACACGTCCTTTAGTGCTCCGGGGATCAGTTCAATCACCATACAATTTTCAGGAGGCACATCAAAAGGCAATCGTATTCCATATTGACTTGTCATTTGATAACCAAACTTTGGATAATACTTTTCATGTCCCAACAGTATCACCGATCCAAATCCCATTTCTGTTGCGATACGATGTCCTTCCCGAATCAACTGTCCTCCAATACCTTTTCCCTGAAAATCCTGTAAAACCGCTACAGGCGCCAATGCCAACGATTCGGCTTCAACTCCATTATTGGCTTTGATTACTATTTTCGTTAGCAAAATATACCCCACTATTTTCCTTTCCAGAATTCCAACAAGAGCCAATTCCGGAACAAAAGCATCCGAATTCCGCAGGCGTTCCACTAAAAATTGTTCCTGATGGTCACTGAATACGACATTCTTAAAAGCATTTTCAATGAGATTAGAAACTGCCTCAAAATCATTTTTATCTTCTTTCCTTATTTCTAATGGCATCCTACTTTATTTTAGTATAAAATCTACCGTTTTTTATTTTACTATTCGTGTATTTTTACCCATTCGACACTATCATTTTCCTTTAGTTTTATAACCATCGACTTGGTTTGCAACGGAAAAAACAGTGCCCGTTTCTGTAGAATGGTATAAAAGAGATATAAGCTATCCGTTCGGTCGGGTGTTCCTAATAATTCCAAAACAGCTGCTTTTTTGAGCTGTTTTAACCGCTTACTATCGATCAAATCCTGAAGCATCATCGCCCTATAAGCATAGGCGGCATCACTTTTAACCGCCCATTTTTCCTTATCAAAAGACATGACCTTTCTGGTTTCTTTTTGCCTTTCGATCGGATTCGTTTTTTCTGTATTCTGACAAGCCAGACACGTTAATACCAGTACGAACAACCCTATGTATATTTTCATTATTGCGGTTTTATATACTAAATATACAAAAGTCAGGTGGAATACTAAGGACAAATAGAGTCACCGATACACAAAAAAACTTCTTATCCCATTCTATTAACCACTTATAGCTACCTTCACCTTCGAAATTACAATTTATTTTATTCCGATTTCTGGAGATCGAATAGTGATTACAATCAATTTTTAATTCCCCTTAAAAAACCCGGTTTTAAACGTACCTATCCCCTTCATTTTATTTTTTTATAACTATTATATTATGAAGTCTAAAGTTTTATTCTTTGCAGCGCTATTGTGTATACTTGTGTTTATTGGCTGTCAGGATGAACCGTCATTTTCAAAAGAAGGTGAATCCATAATGGCTTTGAAAGCCAAAACTGCTTTCAATAATCAGAACCACACCCTAAAAATTGCCACCTATAACCTCCACTTATATTTAGGACCCGCTCCTTTTGAAGACGCCGTACGTCAGGAACAAATTGAAACGTTTATTAAGTCTTCCCTTGCTCACATTGATGTCCTTTTCCTAACCGAAGTCTGGAACGATTGGACCAAAAACAGTATGCTCAATAATTTAAAAGAATTGTTTCCATTTTCCATCCATTCTAATGCGTGTAATCTCAATCAGGGTGATGGGCTATTAGTATTATCCAAATTTCCAATATCCGATAATGAATTTACCGTGTTTGGCAATGGAGCCGGTTGGGATTGGTTTGCACCAAAAGGCTTTCATAAAACCCGATTCACGACTCCATTTGGGGATTTCGTCTCTTTTTTTACCCATACCCAGTCTGATGAAACATACAGTGCTACTCGCAAAAAACAATTGCAACAAATGAGAAATCATATGTCCGATTTAGAGGTTCCGAGTATTATTGTTGGTGATTTAAATATTATCGGAGAATCTGATGAATATTATGACATTTTAAAATCCGTATTCCCTGACTATCAGGATTCCTATAGAAAAAGTAATCCAAACAACCCCGGCTATACTTATAACAGCGCAACAAATCATTTGGCACACTATTATTGCTCGTCCAATGATTATCAACAACGCTTAGATTATATCCTCTTTTCGAGTGGATGGACGGCTCATTCTTCTAAAGTAATCGAACATTGTCGTTATTATTCAGAGTCTCTAATAGCTAACGCATCCTGTTCTGATCATTATGGGCTTGAAAGTCAGCTTATCCTTATAAAAAACACCGTATTCCCTTTCCGCTCAAACCTGGCAAAAAGCTATCAGGAGGCTCTAAAAAAAATTGACCATCTAAAGGCGGGATATGGGACTGGTCTAACAGCAAAAATTTTAATCCACAATAAAACGGACAAAACACTTACTTTTAAAAGTAAAGCTACTTGGTACAACAGCACCTTTTTTAATTCACCTCCCAACATCCCTCCCGGAGAGTATGGGCTTATATTAGCGTCACACGATACTGGGGAAGCAACCGGAGTATACAACCAGCTAACCTATCTATATAACAATCAAAAAATTAGCTTTGGAACATATGTCCCATGGTCGTGGGTATACACCAATAATGTATTGGTCGATTTTAAAGAAATTGACTATAACAATTTATACTACAATAGTACCCGCCCCTGGATCTATCGAAAATCCGCAGGACTTGGAATAACCGGATCCATTAGCACAGGCGACAGTCCTTATGTGCGTTTTACGGTCGAAAAAAAATAAAATCTACAATTTGAACAATTTATATAGCGCAAAACATGGCTCCTAATAATATTCTAAATTGGACATACCACAAAACCAAAAAGCCGCTTTAGTAAAGCGGCTTTTTTATCGGATAAAAATAAACGGAGGGTAGTATTGTTTTTATATTAATATAATGTTGTCGATGCCGACATAACCGATCCGGTTGAGCTATTTTCTTTAACCACCTCGCCGTTTATAATAATCTGTACTTTTAGTGTGCCTGTTTCTCCTTGTGTCGCTACATTGGCAGATCCTCCAAACGAAATGGCCTGTACCGATGCCGGCATGTTAATTTCCGGACTTTCCCAAGTAGTTGCATTTATATCCGTATGGGTCGTCATATCCCCTTGCGCATTGGTATAGGCAATTACATCAATTGTGGCATTATCGGATGCTATTGCTTTATAACGCACCATTTTGTTGGTTCCTCCGGATCCGCTGCCATTTCCCGACCCGTCACTATCGCTGCTACACGATGTGGAAATTAATCCGAAGGCCATGGTCAATACTAACGTCGCTAAAATCTTCTTTCTCATAATATAAAATGTCTAAATGGTTAACAATCTTTTTCTGAAGCAAAGTTAGATTCCCGCCAAAACAGCAACAATAACAGGAAATGAGTATTTTTTTCTAATGGTTTTCCGGTATTTTATCACATTCACATGGCTTTTTGCGATGTTTTTACAATCTTTGAAAGAATTTGCTTTTAAAAGAATATTTTTAGAAAGAAAATTCTTGTTTATTACTCAAAAATCAATACACTCCCATGCAACGGTCCTCATACCTCCGCAAGCTTTTATGGCTTTTTTTAATACTACACGGTTTTCTCTTTTCCGTTACTGCACAACAGTTATTACCCGTCAACGAAAAAAACTATGCCGATAGTCTTCGTCAGATTGTTTATTCCAGATCAGCCGATAGTAGTAAAGCCAATGCCAGTTTTTTGCTTTCCGATTACTGGCGGGCAAAAGACACTGTAAAAAGTCGGATGTTCCTAACCAAAGGCAAACAACTGAGTGCTAAAAATCCCTATCTAAATGCGCTGTATTTTTTTTATGAAGGCCAACATCTATCGGCAATCCATCCGGAAAAGGCACAAATATCCCTATACAAAGCCACTCAAAAACTAATGGCCTTCCGTACAGCAGCCAGTTATGAAGCAGCAGCAGCAGCCTGGTACAACTATGGTATATTGCAACGAAATAAAAAAGGAGATCCATTCGTAATTAATATTTTATTAAACAAATCAATTCCGCTTGCACAACAATCCGGTAAATCCGAAAAAATGGCACATTATTATTCACAATTGGGCACTCTTTTTATGTATAACGCCCAATTTGATAAAGCCGAAGTTTATAATAAAAAGGCTATCGATTTGCTCGAAAAAAAGAAACCGGGATCTTCCGAACTTATGCTCGCCTACCTCGGTGCGGTAAGTAATTTCATTTACAAAGGTGATAGTGAAACCGCTAAAATCTTATTGGACAAGGCTAAAGTTATCCTGGAGCCGCATCAAGAATCGACACAGTATCCCTATTACTATTACAACGAAGGGTTGTATCTTATTTCGAAAGGCTATTTTAACAATGCTATCAAAAGTATCGATAAAGGAATTATACTGGCTCAAAGTCTAAACCAACCGACTTTATTGCAAATGCTTACGTTTAGAAAGTATGATATTTACCTGCAATTGGAAGAATATAAAAATGCCCGGGATTTGTTAGTAAAACTTTTAAAGGAAGGCAATCTGTCCGCCGAAGTAAACAATCGGAAAATGTTTTATACCCAACTGGCCGCTGTTAATGAAAAAATGGGAAACCTGAAAGAAGCATATCAATGGCAGACACAATACAGTAAACTGAGTGATAGTATTAACGACAGTAAGCTCAAAGAGAAAATCAATGAGCTGGAAGTGCAGTTTCAAAACGCAGAAAATCAGAAAAAAATCACCGCTTTGGAAACCGATAAAAAAGAAGCCGACTTGGCAGCACGCAACAATCGGCTTTTTAGTAGTTTGCTTGGCGCATCAACATTATTTTTTCTGGCCATCGCCTTACTGGCTTTTGCTTTCTATAGAAATCAGAAAAAACTATCGGAACAAAAAGAAATCAATCACCAGCAACAATTAAAAGAATTACACCAACAACAACTTCTATCTACAACCGAGGCCATGCTGGAAGGCGAAGAACGGGAACGCCGAAGGGTAGCGCGCGACCTTCATGACGGTTTAGGCGGAATGCTGGCCGGAATAAAAATAAAATTATCCGGTGAAATGAGCCGTGGTGATAAAAATCCCAATCCCATAGAAATTCATAAAATCATCGGTCAGCTCGACAATGCGGTTACCGAATTACGTCGTATAGCTCGTAATATGATGCCGGAAACATTACTTCGTTTTGGTCTCGAAACTGCCCTGAAAGATCTATGTGAATCCCTAGAATCTCAGAACATTTCCATTAGTTATGAGTCATTTAATTTGGATACCGAAATGGTGATTTCTACCCAGGTGATCATCTACCGTATTATTCAGGAAGCACTATCCAACGCCATCCGCCATGCAAACGCCCAAAATATTATGGTACAATGCAGTCAGAATGGAAAAACTTTTTTCATCACTGTTGAAGACGATGGTTACGGTTTTGATAAAAATATTCTGGATCAGAAGAAAGGAATAGGTATTACCAATATTGAAAACAGAGCTAAATACCTAAATGGAACTGTTGAAATTCATTCGGCTCCTCACGAGGGAACCACTATAAACATCGAATTATATGTCTGATACTTCAAAAATTATCCTGGCCATTGTAGATGATCATCCAATTGTTATTGAAGGCCTGAAAACATTATTAAAGAGTAATTTACGCATTACTGCTGTTAGTTTTACTAATGGGGAGTCTTTTATCAATTTTCTCGAAAGTAATGAGGTGGATATTGTATTGCTTGACATTATGCTCCCCGACTACCATGGGATTGAGCTTTGCAAAATCATCAAGAAAAAAACACCAGAAACGGTTATTTTAGGTTTGAGTAATCAGGCGGAACGAAGCATTATGATGCAACTACTTCAAAACGGTGCCGGTGGTTATGTACTAAAAAATGCGGATGCAAACGAACTTTTAAACTGTATTTCCGAAGCTTTGGAAGGAAAACTGGCTTTTAGCAAAGAAGCGAAAGAAATCATAATGAAACCATCGCAAAACGAATGGAAAGCGATTCCAACATTGACAAAAAGAGAAAAACAGATTTTACAGAAAATTGCGAATGGCGAAACTACAGTTACAATTGCTGATGAACTTTTCGTAAGTCCGCTAACAGTTGAAACTCACAGACGCAATCTGCTTCAGAAATTCGGAGCTAAAAATGTAGCAGAGCTCATTAAAATGGCTGTCGAATATAAATTTTTATAATTATAACTTAAAAATTACCGGTTCTGAAACCATTGAAAGAAATTGCCCATTATATCAAGGATTTTCCAAATAAAATTCAGCTACTTCTAAATCATTTTCACAATACGACTAAAGATGTTATACCAGTAGCCGAAGAAGTAATCAGCTATAGTATGTCTACTTTAAATCACATAGAAATGTAGTGTATTTTGCTGCCTATACCAATATCATTAGGCTTCTATTCCAGAACCATTTGGAATTAAGCCTTTTAAAAACGAATTTTCGACCTAATAAGAGTACTAAAAGATCGATACAATTATCTTTGATGCATATCAAAACTATTGTTGCTTTCAAAACAAGAAAAAATACTGAAAAAGCAGTCGTGAAAAAGTTACTTCATACCTGTAAAAACGGGTAACGTTATTACAAA
This sequence comes from Flavobacterium sp. WV_118_3, assembly GCF_039778605.1. Lineage (NCBI taxonomy): Bacteria > Pseudomonadati > Bacteroidota > Flavobacteriia > Flavobacteriales > Flavobacteriaceae > Flavobacterium > Flavobacterium sp. WV_118_3. The sequence continues at coordinate 2,575,198 of NZ_CP156060.1, forward strand.
AAAAAACGATTATCTGGTGTACGCTGTATGTAAAAAAATCCAAAAAACTAAAAATTAATTTTTAGCACAATTTTCGGCTCCGGAAAGATGAACTCTGGAAAACAACAGTAATTCGGTTAAATATCTGTCTCATTGTAACGAAAAAAAATGATGCTTTTTCATGGTATGCGTGAGCATTCTTTACCCAAATTAAAAGCAACACTTATAGCAACGAACCTACATTTTAAAACAGCATTATGATTGCATCGACAGCCATCGCACCTATTATCGTAAAAAAACCATACTCTTTCCCCAACAATTATTTTGAAACTACGTCGTATTATTCCTGAAACCAACTATCAGATTACCGAACAAATGCAATGAAATTCACCTGGTTTTTAGTCGAAGAAATAAAACCTTCAACACCACAACCACTAAAGTCATTTCGAGACATTCTATTGTCACTTACCGACAAACAATATCTTTCTTTAGAAGTATATAAAAAAAGAATATACCTTTGCCTCGCAAAAATCATTTAAGATAAAATAGTTAAGAGGTACTCTCTCGTTAAAACTGACTCCCCTATCAACTTTAAAGATCTAAAGAGCACCTCATTAACAACTGTTTAACCCCAAAAAAACTTTATTTTTCAAATCATCTGTTTTTCATCTATAAAAACTGTATTCCCTTTTTTAGGTGATAACAATTTTTACATTTTAAATAGTTAAGAGACACCCTCCTTCAAAACTGACTCCCCCAATCAATTTTAAAAATCTAACGGGTGCCTCATTAACAACTGTTTAACCCCAAAAAAACTTTATTTTTCAAATCATCTGTTTTTCATCTATAAAAACTGTATTCCCTTTTTTAGGTGATAACAATTTTTACATTTTAAATAGTTAAGAGACACCCTCCTTCAAAACTGACTCCCCCAATCAATTTTAAAAATCTAACGGGTGCCTCATTAACAACTGTTTAACCCCAAAAAACTTTATTTTCAAATCATCTGTTTTTTTCATCTATAAAAACTGTATTCCTTTTTTTAGGTGATAACAATTTTTACATTTTAAATAGTTAAGAGACACCCTTCCTTCAAAACTGACTCCCCAATCAATTTTAAAAATCTAACGGGTGCCTCATTAACAACTGTTTAACCCCAAAAAACTTTATTTTCAAATCATCTGTTTTCATCTATAAAAACTGTATTCCCTTTTTTAGATGATAACAATTTTTACATTTTAAATAGTTAAGAGACACCCTTACTTCAAAACTGACTCCCCAATCAATTTTAAAAATCTAAAGGGTACCTCATTAACAACTGTTTAACTCCAAAAAACTTTATTTTCAAATCATCTGTTTTTCATCTATAAAACTGTCTTATTTACTTTTTTCAGGTGATACAATTTTTATAATTTAAATAGTTAAGAGACTCCCTTACTTCAAAACTGATTCCTCCAATCAATTTCAAGAATTCACATGGGCAACTCATTAACAACTTAACCCTAAAAACTTTAATTTTAAATAATTACATAACAATCACCTTAAAGAACATCTTTTGTTCTTTATTAAGTTGTAACAAAATCAGATTTAGTATAGAAGGTACTCACTCTCCAACGTGTTCCACTCTTTTAATAAACGCTCTGACTCCGAAATCTTTAATCTTGTATAATCCATACGTGATTTCCGAATCATTTACAGAGCAAAGTAATAGCAAAAAAAACAGCGAAAAAAAAATTCAACTACGCACCTATACTCAAGAGTAAAAAAAAACAATAACATACTAAAAATCAATATATTATATACTTAATTTATCAATTTTTGAGTGGATTTGCGTATACTGATTTTGTAATACTCCTGTCTGTTAAATAGCTATTAAACTATTCTATTTTCAGTCAAAAAAATCATTTAAAACAAAATATCAAAAAGAATGTGTTAATTTTCATACTTTTATACAACAAAAAACAAAAAATTATGGAAATTAACTTTTTAGCGCTACTATTAGCTGCATTATCCACTCTTGTAGTTGGATTTATATGGTACAATCCTAAAGTTTTCGGTATTATCTGGATGAAAGAAGCACACTTAACAGAAGAACAGGTAAAAACAGGCAATATGGCTGTTATATTCGGGATGGCTATTGTCTATGCCTTTTTTATTTCTTTTATTCTTCAGATGCTGACTATTCACCAATTCGGAGCATTGGGAATGATTGGAGGTGATCCTACTGTTGCAAAACCGTCCTACCAAGCTTTTATGGCCGATTATGGCGAGGCTTTCCGCACTTTTAAACACGGAATGCTACACGGCTTTTTCTCAGGATTATTTTTTGCTTTACCAGTAGTAGGAACCGGCGCCCTTTTTGAACGCAGATCCTGGAAATATACTTTAATCGCCGGTGGTTTCTGGGTGGTTAGCTGTATGATTATGGGGGGAATAATTTGTGCTATGAAATAGAAATTTTTATCTTTTAACACTTATTTATATACTAATCGCTCTACATTTGTGGAGCGATTCTTATTTTGTGATAACAGACTTTACCTATAAAATTTATACTACTGCCGGCGAACTCCCTAAAAACTGGGATGATATCGCTGTTACCAATATTTTTCTTAGCAAAGCGTATATTAAAGTCCTGGAGAAATCGGCTCCAGCCAATATGGTTTGCCATTATATCGGTTTATTCAGACAAGACGAATTATGCGGAATTGCCTTATCGCAGTTTTTGGATTTAAACAAAGTCGAATCATTTGGCGAAAGAGATAGTTGTCTTAAAACGTCAGCCCGCAATTTTATATTCCGAAACTTTAGCGCTCATGTGCTTTTTATTGGAAATAATATGCTTACCGGTCAGAATGCTTTTGTTTTAAACGAAAAAATGAAACCGTCGCAGGCTATTACACTATTACTACAGGCAACAGAAGCATTAAAGGAACACTTCCGAAAACAAAAAACAAAAATCCATTTGACTGTTTTTAAGGATTTTTCCGAATATGATACCGTTTCTTTTGCAATTCCCGAATTCGCTTCATTTTACCGGTTCACCACTCAACCCAATATGCTTTTTAACATCCCGGAAAACTGGAATTACGAAACGGATTATGTAGAGGCATTGACTAAAAAATACCGGGATCAATATAAAAGAGCGCGAAAAAAGGCAACAGACATTGTTAAACAAAAGTTTAGTCTGGATGACATCCAAAAACATTCCGATACCATTCATTGTTTGTATCAGAATGTAGCGCGTAATGCGCCTTTTAATACTTTTTTCCTGGCCGAAAATCATTTTTTTAAGCTCAAAAAATTACTGGGTGATCGGTTTTTATTTTACGGTTATTTTCTGGATCATAAACTGATTGGTTTTAATACATTGATCCAAAACGGTTCAACCATCGACACGTATTTTCTGGGATATGACGACGAATACCAACGGGACAAAATGTTGTATCTGAATATGCTTTACGATATGATTGGCTATTCGGTGAATAAAGGCTTTACAAAAATTGTTTTTGCCCGTACGGCTCTTGAAATCAAGAGTTCCGTAGGTGCAAAACCGGAGAAAATGTTTGGTTATATTCAACACGAAAATTCTTTTATCAACCGTTATATTTCAAAACTATTCCGTTCACTGGAACCGGAAACACTTTGGCAGGAACGCAATCCGTTTAAATAAAAAAGAGCGGCTGTAAACCACTCTTTCTGTATTTTTAGCTATTGCTTTCTATTTCTGCCTGAACATTTTCCCATTCTTCCAAAAGCTGTTCCAATTCTTTTTTCTTCTTTTCATAAGCTGTAAAAAAAGACGCATCCTGCATTAATTTTTCATAGTGTTCCGCCAAAGCTTTATCGTCTTTTCGGATTTCCTTTTCCAGTTCCTGAACCTGACTTTCAATTTTACTCAGCTTGTTCTGAAGTGCTTTTTGTTTCTTTTGCTCCTCATACGAAAGGGCTTTATTATCTTTCTGTACCACTGTTTCTTTGGCAATATCTTTCTTCTCTACTTCACGCATGTTTTGCACATTGCGCTGTTCCAGGAAGAAATTAATATCACCCAGGTATTCGCGTATCTTTTGATCTTTGAATTCATAAACGATATTCGCCATTCCCTGTAAGAAATCACGGTCGTGTGACACCAACAATAACGTTCCTTCGAATTTCTGTAAAGCGGCTTTTAAAACGTTTTTAGACTTAATATCCAAGTGGTTTGTCGGCTCATCCATTACCAACACGTTAATCGGTTGTAACAATAACTTACAAAGGGCTAATCGGTTTCGTTCACCTCCAGACAATACTTTTACTTTTTTCTCAACATCATCACCACGGAATAAAAAGGCGCCCAACATATCGCGTACTTTCGACCGATTGCTATCGGTTGCCGCTTCGATCATGGTATCGAGAAGGGTTTTCTCCCCATCCAGATATTCGGCCTGATTTTGCGCAAAATACCCCAATTGTACGTTATGTCCGAGTTTGACGGTTCCTTCGTATTCGAATTCATTCACAATCGCTTTAATAAAAGTCGATTTCCCCTGACCATTTTGTCCAACAAATGCGATTTTACTCCCACGCTCGACCAATAACGAAATGTCTTTTAAGATGGTTTTCTCATCGTAGCTTTTGGTCACGTGTTCGGCTTCAACCACTACACGACCCGGCGTAACCGAAACCGGAAACGAAATACTCATTACGGAGTTATCATCTTCGTCAACTTCAATGCGTTCCACTTTATCCAGCTTTTTGATCAACGATTGCGCCATCGAAGCTTTTGAGGCTTTGGCCCGGAATTTTTCGATTAGTTTTTCCGTTTCTTCGATCTTTTTAGCCTGGTTTTTTTGCGTAGCCAACTGCTTTTCACGAATTTCCTGACGTTGTATCAGGTATTCCGAATAAGGCTTACTAAAGTCGTATATTTTTCCTAATGAAATTTCAATGGTCCGATTGGTTACATTATCCAAAAACATCTTATCGTGCGAAACGATAACCACTACGCCCGGGAAGTTTCGCAAAAAGCTTTCCAACCAGATGATACTCTCGATATCGAGGTGGTTGGTAGGCTCATCCAGTAGCAATATATCGTTGGTTTGCAATAATAGTTTGGCCAATTCGATACGCATACGCCATCCTCCGGAAAAGGTATCCGTGAGCTGATCAAAATCCTCGCGTTTAAAACCCAATCCCAGCAATACTTTTTCGGTATCACCTACATAGTTATAACCACCTAATATTTCGTAATGATGGGTTACATCGCTTAACTGTTCGATCAGTTCCGAATAGCTTTCACTTTCATAATCGGTACGCGTCACTAACTGATGGTTGATTTTTTCCATCTTTAGCTCTGCATTTTTTATATCCTCAAAGGCCTGATAGGCTTCTTCCAGAACGGTTCTTCCTTTTACAAAGTCGATGTCCTGTTTTAGAAAACCAAGTTTTACTTCTTTTTCTGTAGCTATACTTCCTGAATCGGGAGCCAATTCCCGTGACAGGATTTTAAGCATGGTCGATTTTCCGGCTCCGTTCTTTCCTACAAGCCCAACGCGATCCCCTGCTCCCAATCGGAAAGTTACTTCTTCAAACAGGTAGGTGCCCCCGAAAGAAACCGATAAATTGTGTATATTTAGCATAATTTTGTTACAAAGGTTACAAAGGTAATTTTTTAAAGATGTACCTTTACAAAAATTTTTACAAATGTTTAAAAAAGGAAGCAAACTCAACAGCATTTTAACGGGTAGTTGCCCAAAATGCCAGGAAGAAAACATGTATGTAGAGAAAAATCCGTATAAACTAAGCCATGTTTTTACCATGCACGAAAAATGCAGTCATTGCGGAATCTATTATAAAATCGAACCCTCTTTTTTTTACGGTGCCATGTATGTGAGTTATGGTGTTGGTATCGCTTTTGGAGTAGCTGCTTTTGTTATTTCCCATATTTTTCTGGGAACCAGTCTTAAAACTGCATTTATAGCTATTATAGCAACCTTAATCGTTTTTATGCCGGTAATCATGCGTTTGTCCCGAAACATCTGGATTAACATTTTTGTGCATTATGACAAAAACTGGAGACAACATATCGATAAAAACGACACAATATAAGCTTAGGAATCCAAACGGATTCCTAATTTTTTATAAAAACGTTTGATGTCAATTTGAGCATCTAATGCTGTTTTCTGTTCGATCGATTCAAAGAGTTTATCCGCCAGAAATGGCCCTAACATTACGCCACGGGTTCCCAGCCCGTTTAACAGGTGTACATTAGGATATACATGATGCGTTCCGATGAGCGGACGCCGGTCTTTTACCGTTGGTCGTACACCGGCAAAATGGTCGACAATTTCAAATTCGCAATCGATCAGCGTTTTCAGCTCTTCTACTAATTCCTGTTTTCCGGCTTCGGTAGGCAAATCGGTTTTATCATCCCAATTATAGGTCGCCCCTACTTTAAACAAATCGTTACCGATAGGAAGGATAAAAATACTGGATTTTAAAACTACATCCAGATTTAAATCCGGCGCTTTAATGACCAGTAATTCGCCTTTGGTTCCATCTAATGGCAGATGATTAAAAAACGGATTGTGAATCATCCCGAAACCTTCGGCAAAAACGATATGCCGCGCGGATAGTGTCTCATATTGCACAAAATCATCATTGATTACCAATTTCGAATGGTCGAAATGTGTTTTAAGTAACAAGTTGTTTTCGTCGAGGTAATCATTATAGGAATTCAATAGTACGGCCGTATCGACATAACCCGTCATACGTACTTCACCAAAACCGAAATCGGATGTAATCGATTGGTATTTCCGATGGATGATATCAGATGAAAGATACGGAGCCAGATTCGGTTTATCGGCCGCATGAAACCAATTGTTCTGTTCTTCTATGGAAGCAAACTTCCGGTAGATCGGTATTTTAAAATCAAATTCCGCACCGATTCTTTTGGCAATAGCCGCATAAAAAGGCAAACCGTAGTCCAATTGCTCCGTAGCCATCCAAACCTGGCTAAAACGTTTTAAAATAACCGGATTATACAATCCTCCCGCCACTCGCGACGACGATGTGGAATTATCTTCCAAAACCCTAAAGGTTTTTCCGTTTTGCAATAATGTTTCTGCGAAACAAATACCGGCAATTCCGGAACCTACAATCAAATAATCTACCATACTACAAAAATAAAAAACTCTTACCGGTTGGGTAAGAGTTTTTATGAAATTGGAGAAATTATTTTTTAGTAATTCCACATATCCTGCTCGAAATTGCGGATTTTTTCTTTTACACGTTCTGATTCCAATAATTGCATCTGTGCATTTTCTTTTACGTACTCGTCAATTTGTCTGTCTCCATAAACGTTTTCTTCTCTGTAAATCACACCGTTGAAACGTCTTGAATTTAACAGGTGGTCGAACGTAATTGGCATTGCCGAGTTTTTATCGTTAAAGGCTTTGCTGGCGTGTAATACATCTCTTGCCGATGGGAAGTAAACCCAAAACAATTCGATGTATTCTTTCTCCTCTTTGTCCATTGTATACACGTCCGGAACAATTGGGCAAATTCCTAAAATACGGTATTTTAATTCGCCCTGACGGGTGTCGAAATACCAGTATCCTACAACTTTATAATCGGATACGTGAACAGCTGCGATTTCTGTTTTGTTGATATACTCTTCAGAAATTTTAGCACCTGCTTTTTTCTGTTTTGCCGTGAAGCTGTTGTACTGCTCTTTACCGGCATCAGTTGTATCGATTCTGAATAGGGAAGCTTCGATATCTTTTAATGATTTTTTAGTTGTAAAATAACTATCATCATAGATTTCGGTAAGCTTACCTGACTTAATTCCTTCTACCAACACATCGTATAATGGTTTTCTATCCGGACCTAAGTTTCCTTCTATAGGGTAATATAACGGGAAGTTAACTCTTTCATCAAGGTCGATAATTTCCCAAATCTTTTTCCCCATTAATACATCACGGTCATCCACATATCCGTATGGTAGCGGCTTGTCGTTATCTGCATTTAATTGTGCTGCGGTTTTTTTACCGATTTCAGCCGGGGTTTTTGCATTTAAAAGATTAGACTGTGCAAAAGTTGCAATTGAGCTAAAAGTAAATGCAATTACTAATGAAAAATTTCTCCAATTCATTTTTTATTCTTTATATACTATTTAAGTAATTATAAACTCAAACCTGGTCGTTTTTATTGTACTTCAAATGTACAAGGTGCAACTCTTTTTGGCATTTGATCCAAACCAACGAATTTAGCTTTGATCTCAGAGATAACAACGATATCACCTCTGCTCGCTTTAGCAATTGCTGCCTTTGCACGTGCATCCATTTTGTTTCCGGAAACCACGATAGTTGGCTGACCTGGAACTTTGATGTTAAATTGTGTAACGTTAACAGTAACCGGGAAGTCGAAATCTTCTAATTCAGCAGAGATTGTACAAACCTCTAAGTTAGATTTCGCTCCTTTAGCAGCAACTTCACCACGGATTTTTCCAGTTGGAGAAGGTAATCCTTTAATACGGAATACTTCTTTACTGCTGAATGATTTTCCGTCAGGCATAGTAGCCGTAACGTTGATCGTTACATCACTTCCAGCACCTGGAGTAAGGTTATACTGACCTGGTTTTCCAGCAGCAGCCATACCTGGAGCAGACGCTTTTACTTTATCAGAAGAGATACCTGGTACAGAAACCGAAATAGGGTTTGGTACACCACGGTAAACAACTTTCATTTTATCAGCAGAAACGATAGCCTGGTTTGGCTTAGGAACTACAACATAGTTACCTGCGATTTCGATTTCAACCGGTTTGTTATCTTCCATGAAAGTAAACTTACCTTTGATATCTTTATCTCCAACGCTTCCAGCAGCCATTTTGAATACTGCAGATCCGTTTTCAATTGAAGTAGTAGCACCGTTTACAGAAACTGCTTTTGGCACAGTAGATTCGTCATAACGACCTAATACTACTCGTCCTGTAACTTGTTCTCCCTGGAAGAACGCTGATTTATCCATCATTACGAACGCTTTATAGTTTTTCATAGAAGCCGCTGCCATTGCAGTGTTTCCTAAAAATGCGTTGTAAAGTTCTGCTTCGATAACTTTTACATCATTCTGCAATGCTGATAACTTCGTTAAAGAAGCGATTGATGGGAATCCTTTGTAGTTGTAATCTAAATATTTTTTAGTGACACCTTCTCCGTCTTTTACATCAGCTGTATTGAATTTAGAATCGATTTCAGCAATGATTGCTTTGTATTTTGGATCATTTCCAAGCACTGCTTTCATATCAGCTCTGTACTTGTCCATAGTGCTAACGATTTCTTTTCCTTTAGCAGAATATCCGTCACCACTAAACCAACCTTCGTCGATTTTGTCACCTTTATCCATTGCTTCGTAAGGCAATTTTCCGTCTTTGTTTTTTTCAACTCCTGCGGTTGCATCAGCTTTTAATTTTCCGATATAATCGTAGAAATTTTTAGTAATAACCGCTACCTGATCTGCTTTTTTCTTAGCTTCTCCAAATTGCGTCGGGTTATCAGCAGCTTTCGTACCTAACGCGCCTAATGTAAGTGAATTCGTTTCTGTAGCAGCTGTATTAGCTGTTTCGAATTTTTCGTTCATCAAACCAAAAGCGGATAATACTTCTTTTGACATGTTTAATGCCAACATTGCGATGAAAACCAGGTACATCAGGTTAATCATCTTCTGTCTAGGGGTTAATTTTCCTCCTGCCATTTCTTTCTAATTAGTTTTAAAGATTAATAAATAATGCAACTAATTAGTTTCTGTTGCTCATTGCAGAAAGCATTCCGCCGTAAACGTTGTTTAATGAAGATAAGTTTGCAGTCAATGATTGCATTTGATCTTTTAATTTCAAGTTGTTTTCAGCAACTTCTTTGTTGATCTCTGCATTACGAGTAGCACTTTCTAATTGTACTTTGTACATGCTGTTTAAAGATTCCATTTGAGCCGCAGCTAATGACATTTCTTCAGCATATTTTTTAGTAGAAGCAACTGAATCAACAGTTGGAGCGATTCCTTTAGCAGCAGCTTCGAAGTTTTTGATGCTGTTACCTAAGCTTGACATCAACTCACCGTCAATTTTAGCTTCTTTTAACATGTTATCTAATTTCTGAGATAATAATCCTTGCGCTTCAGTTGGGTTATCCGCTTTTTTCACATCTCTCTTTTTAGCTTCTCCACCTGCTAATTCAGGGTAAACTAAAGACCAATCTAATTCTTTTTCAACTGGATCGAAAGCTGATAATGCGAAGATGAACGCCTCAACTCCAAGACCAATAATAAGCATCGGGCTCGCACCTGGCCAGTGCATAATTTTGAATAAAGCTCCAACGATTACCACTGCTGCCCCCATACCATAGGCAAAATTCATAACTTTTTTAGGTAGTGCCATAATAAAATAAAATTTTAGTTAGTTAAGTTAATTATAAATAAAAATTGGTTAAATTTTAAAATTGAGTTAAGTTGAATTATTTTGTGAATTTTTAGTTCGGTCTGTTTCCGGTAGCTTGCGCTCCCATATAATCCTGTACCGTTCTGAATCCGATATAACTTCTCGCTGTATCCGCATATTCGAAGTTACGGGTACCTACCTGCAGGTAGTACGATACATCTTTCCAAGATCCACCACGAACTACTTTACGTTGGTTTTTAGCATCCGGTACATTTGGATTCATTGTCGAAACATAGTCATAAGCAGCTGCATCGTAAGATGAATCCGTCCACTCGGCTACGTTACCCGACATGTTGTATAAATTGAAATCGTTTGGTTCGTATGATTTGGCCTCAACAGTGTAAAGTGCACCGTCAGCAGCATAATCTCCACGGCTTGGCTTGAAGTTTGCCAAATAACATCCTCTGTCATTTTTAGCATATGGACCTCCCCAAGGATAGGTTGCAGATTCTAAACCACCTCTGGCAGCATATTCCCATTCTGCCTCTGTTGGCAAACGGAATGAGTTCACCTGATCTCTTCCTTTTTTCTTTTTGATATAGGAGTTTTTGTTTAACGTTCTCCAGGCACAAAAAGCTTTCGCCTGTTTCCAGCTAACTCCAACTACTGGATAATCTCCATAAGCCTGGTGCCAGAAATAATCATTGTGCATTGGTTCGTTATACGAATACGCGAAGTCTTTAATCCAAACGGTAGTATCCGGATAGATTAACTGATTTTCTGTTTTGATAAATTTACTTCTTTTCGATCTGCTACTCGTAGTGCTTTTATCTTTAGCAGCCGCCTGAATATCCATCCAGGTGTAACGGAATTTCAACTTCGAAACGTCGAAAGTTCTCAAACCGTTATACGACTCGCTTGCAGGCAAATACAAAGAGTCCATAACCTCAACATAATACTCATCCGGGTATTTTTGCGGGTCTTTATGTAACTTTACTTTTTTGTTAAGACGTCTTCCAGCATAAGGATCCTCATCCGTTCCTACGCTGTAATAATTCTCATACATGTATTTGTCGTATGCAGACATTTTTGCAGGATCCTGGTCACTAAAAGCGAAATCTCCAATACTTCCACCTTTATTTCCTCCAGAACCTGGCTTCATCCCTTGCTCATCAGCCAAGATAGCTAAACGAACACGGATTGTAGAATCTTTTACCCATTCGACAAACTGACGATATTCACTATTCGTAATCTCCGTCTCATCCATGTAAAAGGAACGAACTGTTACCGTTTTTGTCGGTGCGTCCTGAACGTTGGCTAAATCATCATCTGACTTACCCATGATAAAAGCGCCACCAGGAACCAAAGTCATACCATACGGCTTTTCCGGATGCCATTTCTTTCCTTTAACTCCTACCAGCTCACCTCTGTCGTTAGAACCACAGCTGAAAAACAAGGATACAACAGCTGTTAATGCAATGAACTTCTTCATATAAATTTGGGTTAATAGTATTTATATTTTTAAGGGCGTAAACCTATTTATTTATTTTCTAAAAAGCAAAAAATTTATTAAAAAAAACTTAAAAAAAACAATAAAACACAATTTAGGGTTTAAATAAACGTTTTTTAAACATTCAACGTTACGAACATGTTAATTAAACCATATTTTTACGTTGCGCCTTCCACCATCTTTCCGGGATTTCATGGTTTGTTGCGCCCAAATAATCCTCATATGTGCAAGGTAATAACGTATTTCTTTTTAATTTATTGTTAAAACTTGTTAAAAAGGGTATTTCTATCCACCATCTGTCCGTTTTATCACTTTTATAGAAAATCAATTCTTCGTCTTCCAACGGCACAATATAGCGGGAATACTCCTCCCGACTTCCAAATGGATATTCTTTCGAACGGTAATGATAGCCTTCTATAAAGTACCATAAAATTTGCGCCACCAACATGGCTTCTCCTTCGGTACTGTTATGATTAAAAATACCAAAAGAAGACACCTTATCGCTAATCCCGGCATAACGGGAAAGAATACAGATTTCTTTACCGTTAAATCCATTCGGCATAAATTGAGTAAAGTTCCCCGAATCACTCGATTTGACCGAAGTCAGATCCAAACTGACCAAATCAGCATCGCGGAAAACCGGCTCTGCAATAGTCGAATTATTACTGATTTCTCCTAATCGATAGGCGTCAAAATACAATTTCTCGATCAGGTCAATTTCTTCCTGTGAGTTAAAATAGGTCTGATACCCTACATTACTATAATTAAAGAGGTTGTTGGGCTCTTCAACAATCATTTTCGTCAAATACGAATGACCAGCCAATTGCTCTTCTTCTTTTCCAAAATCAAAACGATTGTCAATGGCAACAAGGTTTACCATTTGCTCCAACTGGTCGTATGCTCTGTAGATTGCATAAGTCAGATCCTGAGAACCTCCGATCACTACCGGAATTACTTTATTTTTGATCAGGTGTGCGACTGCTGTTTTCAATACATAATAGGTGTCTTCGGAAGAACTTCCGGCAACAATATTCCCCAGATCTACGATTTCGGCACCCCAGTTTCCGGGAAAAAGCTGATAAAACGCTTTCCGTATCGCGGTTAGTTCAATCGTATCATTATGACCGGCAAATCCTCTGTTTTCTATCACTCCGATAATAGCTATCGCAGCACTTTCAATATTAGGAAATTCCGTTTCGGTATGGAATACCACTTTTCGACCTAAGGTCTGGACGTTTAGCCCCTGTATAAATTCTAAAAAATCGGCATCTACCGGTTGAATATAATCAAATGCCATTGCTTATTTCTTTTTTGCCGTTGTTGTTGCTTTTTTGGTAGCTGTCTTGGTTGTTGCTTTTTTGGCCGTTGTTTTCTTAGCAGCTGTTTTTTTGGCCGGTGCTTTTTTCTCGATCATCTCTTTTACCTCATCCAAAGTCAACTTCGACGCATCCACATCTTTCGGAAGCTCAATTTTTACTTTTCCTTTCAGGATTACCGAACGTCCCCATCGTGCTTTCTCAACACGGATACCTTCTTCTTCCCAGTTATGTAGTACTTTATCGATATCTTTTTGCAATTTTTCTTCGATCAATGCTACAATATCCGACTGTGACAAGTTATCAAAATTGTATTTTTTATTTACGTTGATAAACATTCCATTCCATTTGATAAATGGCCCAAAACGTCCCACCCCTTTTTGTACCGGTTCGTTTTTATAGATCCCGATAGGCGCATCAGCTTGTTCTTTTTCTTTGATCAACTCTACAGCTCTATCAAATGAAACATCTAATGGTTCTTCGCCTTTAGGCAACGAAATAAACACACTTCCAAAACGAACATAAGGTCCAAAACGGCCATTATTCACCTCTACTTCTTCTCCTTTATAGGTACCCAGATTTTTAGGTAGCAGAAATAAATTTAAAGCTTCTTCCAATGTAATGTTTCCAATATTCTGTTCCGGTCGTAAACTGGCGAATTGTTTTTCTTCATCGTCCACATCTCCGATCTGTGCCATCGGTCCGAATTTACCCAAACGAACACTTACCTGTTTTCCTGATTTTGGATCAACTCCCAAAATACGTTCCCCGGATTCTCTTTCTGCATTTTCTTCGACATTTTTCACGGTGGGATGGAAATGATCATAGAAAACACGCATCATGGTTGCCCAATCTTCATTTCCGGCTGCTATCTCATCGAAATCCTGCTCTACTTTGGCTGTAAAGTTATAATCCAAAATGGTTTCGAAGTTTTTAACCAGAAAGTCATTTACTATCATCCCGATGTCGGTTGGGACTAATTTTCCTTTATCCGAACCAAAATTTTCTTTTAATTCCTGATCCGCAATTTTATTACCTTTTAATGTTAACAGGACATATTTACGCTCCTGACCTTCAAAACTTCCTTTCTCAACATAATTTCGGTTGATAATGGTTGAAATGGTCGGTGCATACGTCGACGGACGTCCGATACCTAATTCTTCCAATTTCTTTACCAGTGCCGCCTCGGTATAGCGTGCCGGCGGTCGCGAAAAACGTTCGGTTGCCGTTATATAATTGTTCGTTAACTTTTCGTTGATTTTTAAAGCCGGTAGCATTCCTTCCTGTTCTTCCTCCTCCTCGTCATTTCCTTCCAGGTATACTTTTAGGAAGCCTTCAAAAAGTAACACTTCGCCTACCGCTCCAAATACTTCTTTATGATTGCTTGCTACAATTTTCACATTGGTTCGTTCCAACTGCGCATCACTCATTTGCGACGCCAGTGTACGTTTCCAGATCAGGTCGTACAAACGCGCCTGATCACGGTCGATATTTACCGAATGCAACGACATATCCGTAGGACGGATCGCCTCGTGTGCTTCCTGCGCTCCTTTTGTTTTGGTCGCATAGTTTCTCGGCTTACTGAATTCTTTTCCATAAGAACGGATGATTTCTGCTTCGGCTGCCGCCATAGCTTCCTGCGACAAGTTTACACTATCCGTTCTCATATAAGTGATCAATCCGGCCTCATACAAGCGTTGCGCCAACATCATGGTTACTCCTACCGGAAAATACAGCTTACGAGCCGCCTCCTGTTGTAAGGTTGATGTGGTAAACGGTGCAGCCGGCGATTTCTTGGTTGGCTTTGTTTCCAGATCGGAAACTTTATAGTCCGATCCTATATTTTGTTTTAAGAAGTTTTCCGCTTCTTGTTTTGTTTTGAAATTATGTGGCAGTTTGGCCTTAAATGCTTTTCCCGCTTCATTAGCAAATTCGGCCGTAACACTATAAGATCCTTCCGCTTTAAAGTCCTGAATTTCGCGTTCGCGCTCTACAATTAAACGTACGGAAACCGATTGTACCCGTCCGGCTGATAAACCCCCTTTTACTTTTTTCCAAAGAACCGGCGACAATTCATATCCTACCAAACGATCCAGAACACGTCGCGCCTGTTGCGCATTTACAAGGTCGTAATTGATTCCTCTCGGGTTTTCTATTGCTTTTTGAATAGCTGTTTTAGTGATTTCGTGAAAAACGATACGCTTTGTCTTGCTTTGATCCAATTTTAGTTCTTCCGCCAAGTGCCATGCAATAGCCTCTCCCTCGCGGTCTTCATCGGAAGCCAACCAAACAATTTCTGCTGACTTGGAAAGATCTTTTAGTTTTTTTACTACCGCTTTTTTATCGGAGGAAACCTCATATTTCGGTTTAAAATTGTTGTCAATATCTACACCGATTTCTTTTGATGGCAAGTCGGCTATATGTCCGTAACTTGATTCCACCTGGTAGTCTTTTCCTAGAAATTTTTCTATCGTTTTTGCCTTGGCAGGCGACTCCACAATCACTAAATTCTTTGCCATACTTCTTCTGTTTGTTCCGCAAAAGTATATGATTTTTTTAAATATTACATTTTTTGATTTTTTAAAACCTATTTATTTATTCCCATTTCTTTGTTAATAACGATCCGTAATAACAGCAATTATTCCATTCCGATAGTCGTTTTAAACCACCTGATTTAAAAAAATTAAACCACCACTTATCCCACCTGACTTCCAAAAACAACGCCGGGAATACATTTTACACATTATCGCCACTTTTATTTATAAATAATCCAAAAAAGTTAAAAAAATTAACATTTAAAATTTTGGACAAACGCACTTTATGATGATTTTTGAAAAAATAATTCACATTTCTTACCAAAAAATTACAATATGCCCTCTTTCATAAACCTTATAAATGATTTTCTACTCAAAAATTCACACTCCTTAAATAAAGAGGATCTGAATCTCCAACTATTATCCCATGAGGATTACCCTAGTTTTCGATCGGTTTCGGATACATTCGATTATTTCGGCATTGAAAACCTGGCCGCTACCGTCCCTGTTGAAGCATTAGAACAACTTCCAGAGTTTTTCCTGACCTTAATCAATATGGAAGGTAAAAGCATTTTTGTTTCGGTACATAAAACCCAAAACCGCATTAGTTGTAAGAGCACGGAAAAGAAATCACAACAATATAGCTATGCCGATTTTAAGACGATTTGGTCCGGAACGGTTATCGTTGTAGAAAAGAATACGGTGCCATCAAACGCCAAAAACAGACAAATATTAGTCGTTTTAGGAATCGCTGCTGCTTTAACACTACTGACGCTACTCTATCCCTTTTCACTTATATCAGCACTTATCGGTTTGTTGACACTTATCGGCATTTATATAAGCTGGCTGATCACCAAAGAAGAATTGGGCATCCGGGACACAATTACAGCCACTTTGTGTAGCACACTAAACGAAAAAGGGAGTTGCTCGAACATCATTAATTCTAAAGTCCGTTTTTTGGGACTGATTTCACTTAGTACCGCTACCGGTATCTTCTTTACATCCCAATTGCCGATCTTACTCTTTATCGGTTTTGACGTCACTTTTTTTTCAATTGCTTTATTAGCCGCAATACCGGCCGTTTTGTATTCCTTATACAGTCAGGCGTTTGTTTTAAAAGAATGGTGCGCCCTTTGTTTAGCAACTGCTTTGCTACTTTTTTTGGAAATGGGCGTTGTTTTTACAACACCACTCCTTTTAACCTTTAACGCGACCTACTGGATTAAAGCGTTATTATGTATTACACTGGTTGGTTTAGGAATACACTATATAAAAGTGCTAATCGAAAAAAACATCGCTTTAAAGAAAAGTGAAATGGATTTCTTTAAATTCAAACGCAACTACGGACTTTTCACCTCCTTATTATATAAGAAACAATTGCCGAATACTAGTCCTATTCCACAACATCATGAAGTACGATTTGGCTCCGATAATCCGGTTCTTACGATCCAGGCGGTTACCAATCCTTTATGCGGTTATTGTACTGACGCTTTTAAAGCCTATTTCTCGTTATTGGAAAAACACGGAACGGATATTCAGATCCAATTTATTTTTAGTGTTCCGTATGAGAAACCCGACAACCTTTCGACCAAAATTGTATTGGAGGTATTGGAAGCCTATTCTCAGAATCCAAAACAGGCTTTACTCCTATTAAAGGATTGGTTTGAGAAAAAGAATATTTCGGAATGGGAACATAAATCCGGGAATCCAAGTCCGGAAAAGTTACAGTTGCTTCAGTCCCATCGTTCCTGGTGTGATGCCAATGGAATTTTATATACTCCAGCTACCTTTATCAATAGCTATCAGTATCCAAATGAATACAAAACACAGGAGTTTATATTATTTGCCGATGAAATGATCGGGGAATTTCGAGGAGTCGGCATTTTAGTTAATCCGAATTAAAGTCGGATAACGTTACATTATATTTCACCTTTCAAATCCTACAAATCGCAGAGCGCGGCTTGTAGGATTTCTTATTTATTCTCACTTCTCTTTTCGCTACATCTATAGCTTTATTTTCGTTTCACACTATTACTGAGTGTCTTTACGTGTTTGCTGCGTGTCTTTGCGTAGTACTCTTTTAGTAAATGCTTAAAAACTGTTCCTACATTTGGGTAGAACTAGTTTTATTCCTTCCAATCTATTTTATTTTCTTGAATTAATTTCTAGTCCACAATAAATATTAATGGACTAACTAAACCCTGTTTTTTTTGCTGAGTACCTCAAAACTGGTGATAAAAAGCATTAATTAATCTAATCTATATGTTATGGAAAAATTTGGATCAAAATTATTCGAAAAGTTTGAAGATGCGAGAATTCTTAAACAATCGCAACAGAAAATCAATGGTGGTCATATGTTATCAGGACCAGTGGAATCAGAAGCAACCGGGGATACAGAGTGTACGATGGGTGGACAAGACTGCGGAGACAATGTTGGAAGCACTGATGTTTTTTCCGATTCGACACCTACACAAGTAGGACAAGATTGGTGTGATTAACAAAATGCATTATTAACATTCAAAATGAGACGAAAAAATTTATGAAAAAAACACACTTCACACTCATTTTATGTTTTATCTGTTTCTATTCCGTAAGTCAAAACACAAGAGATGTTTTTATACACGATTCTATTTCAAGTAAAATAGAATATGCCATACTGAAAAAAAATATTTTAAAGTTGGAAGGACAAAGCGGCGGTTATGAGCCAGATTTTAAATACAGGTTATTAAATAGCAGTTTTACCCATAACGACATTCTTTTTTTTAAAAAGGAATTGTCCCTATTAGTCGAAAAATACGGTTTTAATGTGGCCTATATGTCTGGAGACGAAAAGTATTATAATGCCATAATGAAAGGTGATTTATCAAAATGGTTTAAAAAAATGTATCTCAAATGTCATACAAAATGGTTGAAAAATAATTTTGAAAAACAGATTGACCTTCGAATATTAAATGAGTTGGCTATGAAAGACCAGCTTGTAAATAGTTATGCCGCTAATGTTTCGCAAATACCAGGTTTAGACTCCATTCAGAAAGAAAGAAATATGGAATTACTATCCAGCTATTTCTACAAGAATGCCAGTACGCTACATAATGTAAGCCTAAAATACCATAATCTACCAACCGCTAAATCGTTTGCTTTAGTTCAAAACGGTTATGGGATCGTTACAATCCACAATCTACAGGCCAAGGCTAATTACGATAATTATTGGACCTTATTTTATCCCTATTACAAGAAAGCCTATTTAAAAGATCAGATTGACTATATGATTTTTAGAAATTACGACAACCTCTCCTATTTGCATTATGGGTATCAGGTTTTCGGCTTGATCAGTATTAAAAACATACCGGATCATTGGAAAAGCAATGACGAAATTCCTATAAAAGATCCTGATTTTGCAAAAAAAATTAAATCCGAATTTAAATGGTACTGATTTTAAGTTCACCCGATGATTTGTCGACGAATGATGTAATCGACTGGTTAAGGCATTACAATATTCCTTTTTTACGAATCTCGGTTAATGACACTATAACCTATAAGTCGGTTACTATTGGTAATTCTAAATTTGACATTGAATTTTCGATTAATAAAAAAAGTTATAATCTGCACGATTTCACCGCTTTTTGGTACAGAAGAAGTCATTACAGTATTTTCATTCCTAAAATTATTGAGAACGATATCATTAGTAAACAAATCAACAGGCACTTGCAAGTTGAAGCAAATGAAATTCACAAACTATTCACAAATTATATCTGTAAAAAATCAATCAATAATCACCGTGATA
The DNA here is from genome assembly GCF_039778605.1 of Flavobacterium sp. WV_118_3. Taxonomy (NCBI): domain Bacteria; kingdom Pseudomonadati; phylum Bacteroidota; class Flavobacteriia; order Flavobacteriales; family Flavobacteriaceae; genus Flavobacterium; species Flavobacterium sp. WV_118_3. The sequence goes on from NZ_CP156060.1 coordinate 2,594,729, forward strand.
TTACGATTAACAAATTAGCTGTTTTGAAACTAGCGACTACTATTGGTTTAAAAATTCCTGATACCATAATCGCTACCAAAAGAACCGCCGTTTCTCATTTTATGAGAAGACATTCAAAAATTATCACTAAAAATTTTTCTCAGGGAATCTTCATTCACAATAAAACCGAATCTTTTAACGCAATAACAAACATTGTCACTGAAGAAATTTTCAATTTATTACCCGAATATTTTTTTCCCAGTTTATTTCAAGAACATATTAATAAATTATTTGAATTACGGGTTTTTTACTTAATGGGTACTTTTTATTCAAGCGCCATATTTTCTCAAAACGACCCAAAAACATCCGTAGATTTTAGAAACTATAATAAGGAAAAACCGAATAGAACTCCTCCATTTAAGTTACCTGCAACTATAGAAATAAAATTAAAAAAACTAATGAAAGTCTTAAAACTAAACAGCGGCTCTATAGACATGCTTGTTTCTTCAAATAATGAATACGTTTTTTTGGAAGTCAACCCTATTGGGCAATTTGGACAAGTTTCAAAACCTTGTAATTATTATCTCGAAAAACAGATCGCTAAAGAATTGAATAAAATCTCAAAATATGGAACACTCACAAATTGAATCATTACCATTGTTTTTTAGGCTTGGAAAATTTGAACCGAATCAAAAATCGATATACTCAGAGAACTACATTGTATCGAAATCATACGCAACCGATCTCTATTTAAAAATGAAGTATCACAAACCACTAATTTTACAAATGCCATGATTTTAAAGTTTCATGCCGAAACTCCAGTTATTAATGGCTTTAACAGATCATGTATATATGACCTACCTAGAAATACTTATGATTTTTTGCCTTTAGCCATTGTAAACAAACTTTATTCTTTTGAAAACATGAATCGGGACACTATAATTGATCAACTTGATACCAATGAAAAATTATGGCTAAACTATTTAATCGAAAAAGAATATTGTTTTTTTATACCTCAAGAATTCAAAGATGCATTTCCGAAAATAAATTTCAAATGGACTAATCCTTCATTAATAAGTAATACAATCATCGACATCAGTCAAACAACTTCTGGTTTTGATTTTAAAATAGTAGAAGAACTTAACTGCAAACATGTATTAATTAGAATTGATAATTACGAAAATCTGGAAGCATTATACTCATTACTTAAAGAAAAAATCGGTACTACAACCTTTAAATCAATTGATTTACACATTAGAAAAAAACCTGACACAAGCTTTTCATCTTTTAAGAAGAGTATTAAAAAAGAAATAAAACAAATCACGGATATTAATTTCTACAATAAAAAACGAGACACTATTCCTTCTGTTTTTAGCCCTTTTTTCCTCATTAACATCAATATCTTTTCAGAATCGCTACGATTTAATTCTTATTACAATCGAAAACTATACATTGACAAAGATGGAAACATCAAGAATGGTATTGAAGGAAAACGTATTTTTTCAAATCTTACTAAAAATGTCGATTTGGCAGAAATAGTTCAAAGCAAGAACTACAAAAACTTATGGAATATTAACAAAGATAAAATTGATATTTGTAAAGACTGTGAGTTCCGATATATGTGTATTGATAATAGAACTCCAAAAAAAAGAAACAACAAAGCCTATTATTTTGAAGAGGAATGCCCCTATAACCCCTACATTTCGAAATGGAAAGGAGACAAAGATTACAAATCGTTAGAAGAAATTGGAGTAATTTCCAATAAGATATTTTTTTCAATAGATCTGAAAAAAGTAAAAAAAACAAATACTGATATATGGATAAACTCAATATAAGCAGATATAAAAACTTTTTATTACTATTAACGCTTCCCTTTCTCCCTTATAATTTTAGCTTTCAAATTCTACAAACTGCCGAACACGGTTTATAGGGTTTCTTATTTATTCTCACTTCTCTTTTAGCTACATCTATAGCTTTATTTTCGTTTTGCTGCGTTACTGAGTGCATTTGCGTGTTTTGCTGCGTGTCTTTGCGTAGTACTCTTTTAGTAAATGCTAAAAAACTGTTCCTACATTTGGAATATGAGGATGCCAACAAAACTTGTTTTAAGTCTATTCTTGAATGTTTATTATCAACTGAATGAATATATAATATCTAAACATTTATTTTAAAAAACAATCTATAAAGTTTACGCATCATGAAAAAATTAGAAAGTTTAGAACAGGATCGATTTCAATCCTTTAAAGAAAATGAAATCAATTATTGGAGGTGCAAAAGTAGCTACAACCTATGGAGGTGGTAATCCGGATTGTTACGATTACCGCACAAATGAAACCGGATCCGTTGATGGAGGTGGTGCTGCCCGGGATTTTTGGTATCGGGAATGCTAACATTAATAACTGATAGCGTTGATATTGTCAACGTTATCAGTTCAAATAGCTTGTTATGAAACAAAAGGTACTACTCTTATTGGGTCTCTATTCTTGCCTTGTTTTTTCTCAAACCGATGATTACACCAAGTATCATACCCTGATAAATAAAGCCGAGGAACTTTACTTTATGGAACACAAAACGGATAGCACTCTGTTTTACTACAATCAGGTTTTTAAAGAATACAACTTTATATATGTTAAAGATTTGGTCAACGCTGCTCAAATCGCTCTTTTCGAAAAAAGACCCTATCGTTTTTATATTGAAAAGGGGTTTGAACAGGGATTAAAAATAGCGCATTTAAACTATTATCCGCTCTTTAAAAAAGAATTGCAGAAATTACAAAAAGACACTAAACTCATCAAAACGTATAATCAAAACAGAAAAAATATATTGCCCGAATTGACTTTTATTATCGAAATACTATTTATTACCTCGCTATTAAAGATCAATTGAACAAACAGAAACCTAAATACCATAACATTGTATACCAAACCACACAAAAACTTCTCAAGTACATAAAAAAACAAAGGGTTTCCGGGTGATAAACTAATCGGCATCGAAGACAACTCTATCTTTCGTGAAATTGGAAAATCGTACTTGGATCTATATCAGCAGCGAAAAAAACATAAAGAACTATTCTATATGAACTCAGAAGAAGAAAGTTTATCCACAGTATGGGCACAAATCATCCTTGTACACAACCCTTGCTCGTATTACCTCCTAAAAAAAACCTTATTAAACGAAATCAAAAAAGGAAATATTCACCCAAGAGATGTTGGTCTTATTTATGATAATGCCTACCGCTATAAATCCAAATTCCCTTATTACTGTGACAAAATTAAATTAACTGGAGCCTATCTTTTAAATCCCGCGGCTTTAGGGCATATAAAAAACATAAACTTAGATACAGTAAATGCAATGAGAAAGAAAATGCTTATTGTTTCAACCATGGTTGATGCCAAAAAGAAGGACTATGAAATAAAATATGGCTTTAAACTTTTTTCCGGTTTTTGGGACTGTAGATAAATCTTATGAAAACAGCTTTGGTTAAACATGCATAAAACCCATTAAAACAAAACACTATAAAACATTATTCCTTATAAAGTTCAACTCAAAAGATACTATTTAACTTTTTGAATAAAAAAAATAAATTTAAAGCTTTCCTTAACAATATTTATATATTTGTGAATATGGAGAATTATCCGCAAAATGAACACAAACATGATCGCATTATGCATCATTAGAATCAACACAAACAAATAATGTCGCAATTCCCATTCTATAAACAAGCCGATTCCAAAGACTGTGGTCCTACATGTCTTAAAATAATTGCCAAGCACTATAAAAAGGTTATCAATATTCAGAAGCTAAGAGCACTTTCCGAAACAACCCGGGAAGGAAGCAATTTGTTATCATTGAGTGATGCCGCCGAAAGAATCGGTTTCCGTACATTGGGTGTGCGTATTTCGCTGGAAAAACTACAGGAAGTACCGCTTCCTTGTATTTTGCATTGGAATAACAACCATTATGTGGTGCTCTATAAAGTAAAAAAACACAAACTCTATGTTTCCGATCCGGCACATGGACTTTTGGAGTACGATAAAGAGGAATTTCTTAAATTCTGGATCGGCAATAATGTTACTGAAACAACCGAAGAAGGAATTGCATTGTTAATCGAGCCAACACCGAAGTTTTACCAGAGTGAATTTGAATCCGACTCCAATAATAAAGCTTTTGGTTTCGGATTACTTTCCAAATATATCCTACGTTATAAAACCTTTCTTGTTCAGTTGATCATTGGATTAATGGCCGGAAGTTGCCTACAACTGATCTTCCCCTTTTTAACCCAAAGTGTGGTCGATGTAGGAATACAAAATCAGAACATCCATTTTATCTACATGGTTTTGTTTGCGCAGTTGTTTTTGTTTTTCGGAAAAACCGGACTGGAGTTTATCCGAGGTTGGATTTTACTGCATCTTTCTACTCGCATTAACATCTCCCTGATCTCGGATTTCTTTATCAAACTGATGAATCTGCCCATTTCATTTTTTGACGTACGAATGACCGGGGATATTATGCAACGTATTAGTGATCATCACCGGATCGAACGGATATTAACCACATCTTCCCTAAATGTATTGTTTTCTTTTGTAAACATGATCATCATGGGAGCGGTTTTGGCTTATTACAATCTGACCATTTTTGCCATTTTCTTTATTGGTAGTTTTTTCTATTTCCTATGGGTAACACTTTTCCTGAAAAGACGGGAGGATCTCGATTACAAACGCTTCTCGGAAGTCAGCCAGGAACAGAGTAAAGTCATTGAGTTGATCAACGGAATGCAGGAGATTAAACTCCACAATGCCGAAAAACAAAAACGATGGGGTTGGGAATACATACAGGCGCGTTTGTTTAAAGTGTCTATGAAAAGTCTGGTATTGGAACAAACCCAGTCGATTGGGTCCAATTTTATCAACGAGCTTAAAAATATTTTGATCATCTTCCTTTCGGCCAAATTGGTTATCGACGGGGCTATTACGCTGGGGATGATGATGGCGATCAGTTCTATCGTAGGAAGCTTGAATGGTCCTATTATACAATTGATCAGTTTTATTCGGGAAGCACAGGATGCGAAGATTTCCCTGGCGCGTTTATCGGAAATACACGAAAAAGACGATGAAACTCAGGATGAAGATGAAAAAATTCACGATTTCCCAAAAGACGAGACGCTGCATATCAAAAATCTTTCGTTTCGTTATACCGGTTCCGACGTTCCGGTGCTGGAAGATGTTAGCCTGACTATCCCGGCCAAAAAGGTAACCGCCATTGTAGGGGCTAGTGGTAGCGGAAAAACTACACTAATGAAAATTTTATTAAAGTTCTACGATCCGAATTCCGGGGAGATCTTTTTAGGCAGGACCAATCTTAAAAATATGTCTCAAAAAACCTGGCGTTCGCATATTGGATCTGTGATGCAGGAAGGTTATATTTTCAACGATACGATTGCGAATAATATTGCACTCGGAGTCGATAAAGTGGATAAAGCGCGTTTGGCCTATGCCGCCGATGTGGCCAATATACAGGAATTTATAGAAGAACTTCCATTGGGTTATAACACTAAAATCGGGATGGAAGGTACCGGAATGAGTACCGGACAAAAACAACGTTTACTAATTGCCCGTGCCGTTTATAAAAATCCGGAGATGTTGTTTTTTGACGAGGCAACTTCCGCTCTGGATGCTAACAACGAACGGGAAATTATGCAAAAACTGGATCTCTTTTTTCGGGATAAAACCGTAGTGGTAATCGCTCACCGGCTGAGTACTGTTATGAATGCCGATCAGATTGTGGTATTGGACAGAGGACGGATTATTGAAGTCGGAAGTCACGACGAGCTTGTTGATAGTCGCGGAAATTACTACCGCTTGGTTAAAAACCAGTTACAACTGGGCAATTAAAATAAAAATCGATCAAATGCCGCAACATAGAAATACAGATATAAAGTTAAGAAGCGAAGAAGTTCAGGAAATACTATCGCAGGTACCACATTGGATGATCCGATGGGGCAATATTGTTATTTTCATTATCCTATCATTAATGTTAATCCTGTCCTGGTTTGTCCGTTATCCGGATATCGTGACTGCCGAAATTTCCATAACAACGCAAACACCTCCCGAAAAACTGATCGCCCGAACCTCGGGTCGAATCGAAAAAATATTGGTTCCGGATCGTAGCAAAGTTAAAAAAGACACTCCTTTGGCCGTTATTGAAAATACGGCCAGTTATCCGGATGTTTTTCTTTTAAAAAGCATTACCGATACGTTAAAAATCAATCCGGAGTTTAAATTTCCTTTTGAAAAATTAACCACCTTACAACTAGGTGATATTTCCAGCGTTTTTGCTCTTTTCGAAAAAGACTATGCCAATTACGAACTGAATAAAGATTTACAACCCTATCGTGTGGAAAACAGTGCGCAACGGTATGAAGCCATTCAGCTAAAAGAACGCTTAGGGCTTTTGGAACAACAGGCATCGATTGCACAAACCGAGTTACAGCTTAAGAAAAAAGAACTGGAGCGGTATAAAAAACTATTCGACAATGGTGTAATCGCATTACAGGAGTGGGAAACCAAAAATATCGATTACCTACAGAACGAAAAAAACATAAAAAGCCTGAATTCTCAGATCTCACAATTGCATTCATCATTAAACGAACTCAATCGCAGTAGCAAAACAACGAAGATCAACGAGACTAAAGATCAGATCATTTTTTTCCGGAATATGGCACAATCCTATAATCAGTTACGAAAGGCTATTGCCGACTGGGATCTGGCGTATGTACTTCGGGCGTCCATTCCGGGCGAAGTGTCCTATCTGCAAATCTGGAAGGAAAACCAAACGATCAATGTGGGCGAAAATGTATTTACCGTTATTCCGGAATCCTCTACTCAATATATCGGTAAAGTCAAAGCGAGAACAGTCAATGCCGGAAAACTAAAACCCAATCAGGATGTCAATATTCGTTTACTAAATTATCCCGATCGCGAATTCGGTGTTGTGAAAGGAAAAGTAAAATCCATTTCGTTAACACCCGACAAAGATGGCCTTTTATTAATTGATGTTTCCCTTCCTAAAGGTTTAAATACATCCTACCATAAAAAAATTACCTTCCAACAGGAAATGGGTGGAACTGCTGATATTATCACCGAAGATCTTCGCCTACTGGAACGCCTGTTATATCAGTTCCGGGATCTTTTCAGAAGATAGCCGGAATAGTCATTTCAGGCCTTTTTCAGCACAATTGAAAATCTGTGTTAAACAAATCTGTCATCTTGTCAGAAAATAAAATTTAATACTATCTTTGCAGATTATGAAGATTTTCACTCTATAGTGCTATATGGAAAAGATTATTGAAGAAAATAAACAGGGAACCAGTCTTGTTCTCGAAAATAAAGAAGGAAATTCTAAAAAGCTTTTTATCGAAAGCTATGGCTGTGCCATGAATTTTTCCGACAGTGAAATCGTTGCCTCTATTTTGGCCAACGAAGGGTATAATACAACCCAAAAACTGGAAGAGGCCGATTTGGTTCTGGTTAATACCTGCTCTATTCGGGACAAAGCAGAACAAACCGTGCGTAAACGTCTTGAAAAATACAATGCCGTAAAAAAAATAAACCCGGGTATGAAAGTCGGCGTTTTAGGTTGTATGGCCGAACGTCTGAAAAGTCAGTTCCTCGAACAGGAAAAAATCGTGGACATGGTGGTTGGTCCGGATGCCTATAAAGATATTCCAAACCTTTTAAAAGAGGTAGACGAAGGTCGTGATGCTATCAATGTTATTTTGTCTAAGGATGAAACCTATGGAGACATCTCTCCTGTCCGCTTACTCAGTAACGGAATTACCGCTTTTGTATCCATCACTAGAGGATGCGACAATATGTGTACGTTTTGCGTAGTTCCATTTACCCGTGGTCGCGAACGTAGCCGTGAACCCCAAAGTATCCTCGAAGAAATAAACGATCTGGCCAGCAGAGGCTTCAAAGAAGTAACGCTTTTAGGTCAGAATGTGGATAGTTATTTATGGTATGGTGGCGGATTGAAAAAAGATTTTGAAAAAGCAACCGAAATGCAAAAAGCTACTGCAGTCGATTTTGCTCAGTTATTGGACATGTGTGCCATCGCACATCCCAAAATGCGTTTCCGTTTTTCGACTTCCAATCCACAGGATATGCACGAAGAAGTATTACACATCATTGCTAAACATCCAAATATCTGTAATTATATCCACCTACCGGTACAATCCGGAAGTACTCGAATTTTAAGGGAAATGAACCGTCAGCATACCCGTGAAGAGTATATGACATTGGTCGATAAAATCAAAACAATTATACCGGGTTGTTCTATTTCTCAGGACATGATCACTGGTTTCCCAACGGAAACGGAAGAGGATCACCAGGATACCTTAAGCCTGATGGAATATGTAGAATATGACTTTGGTTATATGTTCGCCTATTCCGAAAGACCAGGAACACTGGCAGCCCGTAAAATGGAAGATGACGTTCCGGAAGAAGTTAAAAAACGTCGCTTACAGGAAATTGTTGATTTACAACAAAAACTAAGTCATAAACGAACCTCGCGTTTCCTAAACGAAACGGTAGAAGTATTGATCGAAAAAACATCCAAAAGATCGGACGCCCATTGGTCCGGAAGAAATTCTGAGAATGTGGTCGTTGTTTTCCCGAAAGAAAACTACAAAGTAGGTGATTTTGTTATGGTAAAAATCAACGATTGTACTACCGCTACACTAATAGGAGAAGCAACCGGTTATTCCGACATGAATTAATTGTAAACCGGTCCATTCATCAATATAACCCAAACAACCTCTGTCATGGAAAACATCCAAGCCATAAAACAGCGTTTTGAGATTATCGGGAATGACCCGAAACTCAATCGCGCCATCGAAAAAGCCATACAGGTAGCTCCAACCGATATTTCGGTATTGGTAACCGGTGAAAGCGGTGTAGGTAAAGAAAGTATTCCGAAAATCATCCATTCCCTTTCCCACCGGAAACACGGAAAATATATCGCCGTAAACTGCGGTGCTATTCCCGAAGGAACGATCGACAGCGAATTATTTGGACACGAAAAAGGGGCGTTTACCGGGGCAACCGCTACCCGTGAAGGCTATTTTGAAGTGGCCGACGGTGGTACGATTTTCCTTGACGAAGTAGGCGAATTACCACTAACCACTCAGGTGCGTTTGCTACGGGTACTGGAAAACGGAGAATTTATCAAAGTAGGTTCCTCACAGGTACAAAAAACCAATGTGCGAATTGTTGCGGCTACCAATGTTAACATGATTAGCGCTATCGATAAAGGAAAATTCCGGGAGGATCTTTATTATCGTTTGAGTACCGTAGAAATTAATCTTCCGCCCTTACGCGAACGAAAAGAAGACATCCATCTGCTTTTTCGAAAATTTGCATCCGATTTTGCCCATAAATACAAAATGCCGCCTTTAAAATTAGACGAAGGGGCTGTCCAATGGCTCACCAAATACCGCTGGAGCGGAAATATCCGTCAATTGCGAAATGTAGCCGAACAAATTTCTGTACTGGAGACTAGCCGTGATATTTCACTCGCTACCTTACAATCGTATTTACCGATGGAAGGTAGTAATCTGCCTTCAGTGATCAGCGAGAAAAAAGCCGACAGTGATTTCAGTTCCGAACGGGAAATCCTGTACAAAATTCTTTTCGACATGAAAAGCGATCTGAACGATCTGAAAAAACTGACGTTGGAATTAATGCAAAACGGAAATACCAACAAGGTACAGGAAAGTAATAAAACCCTGATTCAACGTATTTACGGCTCCACAGAAGAAAACGAGATTCCGTTTGAAAAACAAACCAGTCTGGAAGTCATTCCAATGCCATCGGAAACCATACAGGAAGAATTTGACGATGATGATGATGAAAATTATCTTATCGCTGAGGCTATTGAGGAAGAAGATTCCCTTCGACTGGATCAGAAAGAAATCGAACTGATCAAAAAAGCACTGGAACGTAACAAAGGAAAACGAAAAGCCGCCGCAGACGAACTGGGAATTTCCGAACGAACTTTATACCGAAAAATCAAGCAATTCGATTTGTAATACCATGAAAGCTATTAAATACATCCTAATTATACCGATCCTGTTAGTATTAACCGGCTGTTCCGTTTATAATTTTACCGGAACCGGAAAAATAGACGCCAAAACATTTCAGGTGAATTATTTTCAAAATAATGCTCCTTTGGTTGAACCGGGTATCGAACGAACTTTTACACTCGAACTGCAAAAGATTATTCAGAATCAAACTAACCTGAGTCTTACCAATACCGGTGGTGACCTGATCTATGAAGGTGAAATAACCGATTACCGTATTACACCTATGGGGTCGAACGCCAATCAGGGCGCCGATCAGAACAGACTGTCGATCACAATTAACGTACGCTTTACCAATAAAAATAAATCGGACGATGATTTCGAAAGAAAATTCTCTTTCTATTATGATTTCCCGGCTAATGATCAATTAGTAGGCTCCCGTTTATCGGAAGCCCTGAATGTTGTTTTCGAAAGGATTACTCAGGATGTATTCAACCAGTCACTAGCAAAGTGGTAACACTCTAAATCTGTCATTTTGAACGTAAACGATTTATCATATTTACTCAATAACCCCCAAAACATCCGGTCCCGGCAAACTGTCGAACTGGAGGCGGTTTTGCATCAGTTCCCCTATTTCCAGGCGGCTCGTGCCATACATCTTAAAGGGCTTTACGACGAAAATAGTTATCGTTATAATCAGGAGTTAAAAAAGACAGCCGCCTATACTACCGACCGTAGTATTCTGTTTGAATTTATTACTTCGAAAAATTTCACTGCAATTCAACAGGCCTTTTTTGAAGAAAAAGAAGCTGCAATCCACGATATTATTGTCAACCAGTATAAAGTTATTATACCGGAAGAAGACAAAATAACCATCCCCGAGGTCGATCCTCTGGAACAATCCATACGCTCATCTATTAAGGAAGCCGAAGTGGAAATTGAAATACCGGAAGCAGAACCTTCCGTTACCGAACAACCCAAAGTCGAAACAGCATTGGAGCAATCCATTCGTTCGTCTATACGCGTAGCCGAACCCGAACCTGTGGCAGAAGTCGTATTGCCGGAACCGGAACCAATCATTGAAGAAGCTGCAACAATCGAAGCAGCTACGGAAAAACTCGAAATCGGCAAGCCGTTGGAGTTCTCAAAAGAAGAAAAACATTCGTTCCAGGAATGGCTACAACTGGCCAAATTCAGCCCTATTGACCGTGAAAAGCCGGCCGATTTAGAAGAAATTGATCCGGAGAAAAAGAAAAAATCAGATTTAATCGACAAATTTATCGAGACAAATCCAAAAATAACGCCAGTCAAAAATACGCCATCAGCTCCCGTAAACATTGAGAAATCTTCACAAGACACCTCCTATCTGATGACCGAAACACTGGCTAAAGTTTACCTTGAACAAAAAAAATATCAGAAAGCAATTCAAGCTTATGAAATATTAATTTTGAAATATCCAGAAAAAAGTCATTTCTTTGCAGACCGAATTTCGGATATTAAGATATTACAACAAAATAACAATTAAAAAATTAAAATATGTTTTCAGTTTTTTTAGTACTAATAACAATCGTTTGTTTTTTACTTATTGTGGTTATCATGGTTCAAAACCCTAAAGGTGGAGGATTATCATCAAGCCTTGGTGGTTCTCAAATGATGGGTGGTGTTCAGAAAACAAATGACTTCCTTGACAAAAGTACCTGGACGTTGGCTACAGCCTTAATCGTATTGATTTTATTATCCAGCTTGAGCTTTACAGGAAGCATGGGAGATAACGGTTCTAAATTAATTGACAATAGTACACCAGCTCCAGCAGCTCCGGCTCCGGCAAAACCAGCAGCTGATAAAGCAGCGGCTCCGGCAGCAGCATCTGAAACTCCGACAGCGACTGACGCAGCAGCTCCCGCAGCTCCGACTGAAGAAGCTAAAAAATAAGATATAACAATCCCTAGAAAATGCCAGCCTGTCAGTGCTGGCATTTTTTTTTACAAAAAACTGTCAGTTTTAGCAATTGGCATACTTTCTGAAAAGTAATTTGCATCTAAATAATCATAACATAAAATAATATAGTATTATGGCATTAAACATCAAACCACTTTCAGATCGCGTTATCGTGGAACCTGCGGCTGCTGAAACGCAAACCGCTTCCGGTATTATCATCCCTGATACAGCTAAGGAAAAACCTCAGAAAGGTATTGTGGTAGCTGTTGGAAACGGTAAAAAAGACGAACCGCTAACCGTTAAGGTTGGTGACACTGTTTTATACGGAAAATATGCTGGAACCGATTTAAAATTCGAAGGTAAGGACTACCTGATTATGAGAGAAGATGACATTTTAGCGATCATCTAATACAAACCATAAAAACGAATACGTAAAATTAAAGAATACATAAAATGGCAAAAGATATAAAATTTGATATTGAAGCACGCGATGGTTTAAAACGCGGTGTAGACGCATTGGCAAACGCAGTAAAAGTAACTTTAGGTCCTAAAGGACGTAATGTAATCATCAGTAAATCGTTTGGCGGACCAACCGTAACAAAAGATGGAGTTTCTGTAGCAAAAGAAGTGGAATTAAAAGACACTTTGGAAAACATGGGAGCACAAATGGTAAAAGAAGTAGCTTCCAAAACAAATGATCTAGCCGGTGACGGTACTACCACTGCAACGGTTTTGGCACAGGCTATCGTAAAAGAAGGTCTTAAAAACGTAGCAGCTGGTGCCAATCCAATGGATTTAAAAAGAGGTATCGACAAAGCGGTAGAAGCTATTGTAGCCGATCTTCAGAAACAGGCACAGGAAGTAGGCAGCTCAACCGACAAAATCAAACAGGTTGCCTCAATTTCTGCCAACAACGATGATGTAATTGGTGATTTGATCGCTACTGCTTTCGGAAAAGTTGGAAAAGAAGGTGTTATTACCGTTGAAGAAGCAAAAGGTACCGACACTTACGTGGATGTGGTAGAAGGAATGCAGTTCGACAGAGGGTATTTATCACCTTACTTCGTGACCAATCCGGAAAAAATGGAAGTGGAATTAGAAAGACCGTATATTCTTTTATACGACAAAAAAGTATCGTCTTTAAAAGAGTTATTACCGATCCTGGAACCAGTGGCACAATCGGGTAAACCACTATTGATCATTGCTGAAGATGTAGATGGTGAAGCGCTTTCTACTTTGGTGGTAAACAAACTAAGAGGTGCATTAAAAATCGCTGCCGTTAAAGCACCAGGCTTTGGCGACAGAAGAAAAGCGATGTTGGAAGATATTGCCATCCTGACAGGTGGAACTGTTATCGCGGAAGAAAGCGGATACAACCTGGAAAACGCAACGTTGGATATGTTGGGAACCTGTGAAAAAGTAACCATCGACAAAGACAATACGACTATCGTAAACGGTGCCGGTGAAGCGGATATGATTAAAAACCGTGTGAACCAGATTAAGGCTCAAATGGAAACAACTACATCCGATTACGACAAAGAAAAATTACAGGAACGTCTTGCTAAATTGGCTGGTGGTGTAGCGGTATTATATGTTGGTGCGGCTTCTGAAGTGGAAATGAAAGAGAAAAAAGACCGTGTGGATGATGCCTTACATGCAACTCGTGCAGCAGTAGAAGAAGGAATTGTTGCCGGTGGTGGTGTTGCTTTACTACGTGCTAAAACGGTTTTAGCAAATATTAAAGCCGACAATGCTGACGAAGCAACCGGAGTTCAGATTGTTTCCCGTGCTGTTGAAGCGCCGTTACGTACTATTGTTGAAAATGCTGGATTGGAAGGTTCGGTTGTTGTAGCAAAAGTAGCCGAAGGTAAAGACAGTTTCGGATACAACGCTAAAACAGACGAATACGTAGACATGCTAAAAGCCGGAATTATCGATCCGAAAAAAGTAACCCGTGTGGCACTTGAAAATGCTGCTTCGGTATCGGGTATGATCCTGACCACGGAGTGTGCCTTAATTGAAATCAAAGAGGAAAACGCTGCTGGTGCCATGCCAATGGGTGGCGGAATGCCAGGAATGATGTAAAATTCCAAATAACTTATATTCAAAAACCGTCACAATTTTGTGGCGGTTTTTTTTGTATATTTATTTTCACAATACAGAGAAAAAAAATAAATATGAATAAATTTTCCGTTTTCTTTATACTCGCCATGTTCACACACTACGGCAGTCTCGCACAAACTACACTGGAAACCGAAAGGGAAAAAGAGATTACAACAAACTACACTAATTATTTTAAATCCGATCGGGAAAAAATTCACTTGCATCTCAACAAAACGGTATATCTGAATGAAGAAAGTATTTGGTTTAAAGGCTATTTTATCGAAGAAAAAAGCAAAATCCCATCCACCAAAACAACCAATATCTATATTGATTTACTAGACGAACAAGGCCTTAAAATACAATCAAAATTGTACTATCTCGGTTATGGAACCTTCGAGGGCTATATTCGTCCGGATAAAAAAATGAAATCCGGAAAGTATTATATCAGGGCGTATACAAACTTTATGAATAATTTTCAGGAAGATGAATCAACGGTATACCCCATTACGATCTTAAATCCCGTTGATGCAACTACTTTCAACACCAATACCGTTGCGAACCCGAAGACGCTTACAGTACAATTCTTCCCTGAAAGCGGTGCTTTTTTAGAAAACAATTCGAACACAATCGCTATTAAAATAACCGATTGTAACGGAAATCCCATTGCCATTAAAAACGGCTCTGTCTTAAATGCCAAAGGAATTGTGGTAACCAGTTTTTCGACTAATGAAAAAGGTATCGGCCGATTTGACTTACTGCAAAATTATAATGCGCCTTACAAAGCGGTTTTTACCATCGGAAACAACACCCAAACTTTTGCATTACCGTCTTTTAAAACCTCAAATTTTACATTTAGCATCAATAATTATACATCGTCCGAAAGAGCTTTCTTAACACTCAAAACCTCAAGTCCGTCCTATTCCGATGTGACACTTTCGCTTATAATCCAACAGGATGAAAAAGTTTCCCTGATTGAAAAACTTACTCTTAAAAAAGGCATAACGGAAGACACATTCACTATCGATAACCAGTATTTTTACAACGGAATCAACACGCTGACTCTGATTGATGCCAACAATAAAAAATTAGCCGAGCGCCTTATTTTTAAACCGTATGACCTGGTTAAAAAAGCAACAATATCCTTGTCGGAAACCCGAAATGATACACTCTATTTTAAAGGCAAGTCCCCTATTCCTTTTGGCAGTCTAAGCATATCTGTCTTGCCCGAAAAAACAGCCGCTATCGGAAATGCACGATCCCTATACGACAACTTTGTATTTTCGACCTATCTGGACAACCCTATGATAACCAATACATCCTATTATCTTTCCGATTTTTCAAAAGGGAAACACTACGAATTGGATACATATCTGATCACACAAAAATCGAAATACGATTTTGAAACAATATCAAAATCTCCCATTCCGATCGAAACCTATAAATCTGAAGTTGGAGTTACAATCAAAGGAACGATCAATAAAAAAATCACCAATAAAAGTGACTACTACGTACAAATGGGGTCTTTTTATAATAGTGTCCGAAAAAAATCGGCTATCAACGATAAAAACGAATTTATTTTTAACAATGCTATCCTGTACGATTCGGCTTCCGTATCCTTAACCTTATATAACAAAAATGGGATGACCGAAAATCTCCCGATGTCCATTCAGGTTCTCGACGGACAAAGTCCGTTTTTAAAACCGCTTCCAAAACCAGATTTTCAATGTCCTACCGATGCAATTATGGAAACTGAAACGCTCGCAATACCCCAAATTCAAAATAAAAAAGCAATTCAGCTGGATAATGTGATTATTAAGAAAAAAGCCAAAACACCACCTCCTTTAAAAAACATAGGCCGGTATAACAACTCCATGGCCAGAGGCTACAAAATCAGCAGTGGTGATTTTGCTTCGTATCGCGAAATCCTTTCGTTTATCGGTGCCAACGGTTTTGATGTGGTCTATAAAAACGGTTCTGTTTATATCAACAACCGAATTACCCGATCCCTAAGAGGCAATCCTTCACCTGCCGTTTTTGTAGATGATGTACCATTACAACCGGATTTAACAATGCTTATTGGAATGTCATTGGATATGGTCGACGAAATCTATATCAGTAAAAGTGGCTATGGAATGGGCATAGATGGCGGAAGCGGTTTTATTCGTATTTATACCAAGCGTTATATGGGAACTGATAAAGCAGCATCAAAAGCCCAATCTTATGTTGTAAAAAGAGCCGCTCAGGATCCGAAAGATTTTAAAAATCCGTATTATCAGGATTATGGTGAAGGGTTTATCAACTACGGAACGATTAACTGGATTCCGGATGTACGAACGGATCAAAATGGGGATTTCCTTTTTTCTATTCCGAATTACAACCAGAAAAGCATTAAAGTAAAGATTGAAGGCATTGGTCCTGACGGAGAACTTATTTCCGAAGAAAAAACAATCCAGTTATAAAATAAAAACCGAAGCTTGCACTTCGGTTTTTTTTATAGTCTTAATTAAAGAACACCTGATATTGCGCAATGATCGCACCTTTTCGATCCAGGTAATCACCGTTTGTATGGTAAACCGGCCGACTTTGATAAGCAACGGTAAACTTGGAAGTATGCCCGGACAATAACCAGTTGACACCTACATCGTAAAACTGCATCGCACGATGGAGTCGTTCATAATTCGCGTGTTGCAACGAAGCATACGGCATTAAAGTCGTTTTTCCAATCAAATTGTCTTTTAGCTTGTATCCGATTTGACCATACAAAATGGTTCCGGTTCCATACATCGGAAAACCATTACCACTTCCATTTAAAATAGTCGGGTCTTTGGTACCGTTTGCAGGATTCATTACAGCCGCATTCCGGGTATAGTTTTTACCAAAATCATAATGCGTGATACTACCATAAGCACTAATCGCTTCCCCGCTACTTCCTATCGGAGCATCGTAATATACATCTGCCGCCAAATGCACCATATTTTCACGAATCGTATCATTGGTTATTCCCAGTCGCCAGATAGCGTCTTTTTGGTAGATAAATCCCGCACCAACATTCAACACTTTTTTCTTTCCTAAATAGGTTCCGGTCATATAAGGCGTCTGATTGGACTCCTGATCTTTAAACTGATACTGAAAATATCCGTTCCATTGCATATTGGGCGGTTCGGAAGAAAAAGTCGCATTAGCCGTAACAGTTGGATTATAGTTTGCCGATTTTTGAATATTCATTGGTTTGGCCATCGCAATTCGGTAATCCAGTTTTCCTAGTTTACCTTTGGCAAATACCGATAACTTCCGTAAAAACTGATCGGTTACATCGTTGGTACTTTGTTGGTATAAAGGCGCATCTACGCCTAGAATCGTTCCGGCCGAAGGTGATGCAAAACGCGCCAGTCCGCTCCAGCCCGATAATCCCATACCCAAAGATAGCTTTTCTTTGTCTATCGCATAGTCTCCCATCGCATCATGTACAAAAAAGCCTACTTTCCGATCGGACATATTGTTAAAATTGTTTTCCCCAAATTGGGTATAGATAAAGACCCGTTCGGTTAACTGACCGTACATTTGTACTCTATAACGACGGATCCCAATATCAGTACCGTTATCCTGCGCTACTCCGTTGATCGTTGATCCTGGGTTAAAATCCTGATGGCGTAACCAGGCTTGCGTAAGAAATGTAAATTTCACATAATTCGAACCGTCTTCGTTCAGGTTAAGCTTCCTGTCTTTAAAAAAGTCCTGAGCCTGCAAGTGTTGTGGCATACAAAACCCTAGCAGCAGCAATCCTGTCGCTAAAATGTTAGTTGTTTTCATAATGTAGTAAAGTGAGTTTTCAGGCGATAGGCAGTCGGTTTTGAAAATCCCTCTCCATAACATTGATCCTCTAAAAATGGATTTTTATCACACCCGACCTATTGTCACAAATATACCTTTTTCAGAGCAAAAAGCCATGGAAAGCATAGTCGCAATCTTTACTTTTCAGGTGTTTTTATGTTTTTTATAACAAAAATCCCGGTTCGAAAGAATCGGGATTTTTATTTTTCATTCCTGCACTAGGATAACGGTCTCTCGTTTATATTATAGAACAAGTAGCTGTTGTTTATTCAATATTGTATTCTAACCGCATAATTTGATCTGTGGTTTTCCGAGTTCTGTTATCGCTGATTGTACCCGAATCCTATCTTCTTTTGACAAAAAAACTGGAATCAATTCTTTTATGTCAATCCGCAACAATTGATTTATCAACACCAAATCTTTTAACGTAAACGGTTTTATTCCGTTCATTAATTCCGACATATGTGTTTTACTTTTATGCCCTAATAGATGTCCTAAATCTTGTTGCGTCAGCTTCCGAATTTTTAATTCTTTTCGAATAAGGTGTTTTCTTTTTTCCATAAAAATCCGTTCCTGTTCCGCTACAGTTTCCCAAAAGTTACTTTCCGCCAGTTTGCCGTCTGTTAGTTGTCCCACATCCGACCATTCTTTGCGTTCGTATGCTTCAATTAAATTTCTTAGTTTTTTTCTAAGGTTTTTAAAATGCAGGTTGTCTTTTGCCAGCAGTCGCAATTTCCGATCGGCAATTAGCGCACGCTCCAGTTCCAGTTCATCGGTAATGATGCCTTTTCTTATAAATTCGTCTATTGTAAAATCGGTATTCATCATTCGATATAATTTTTAGTACGCAACCATTTTGTAATGGTCACTTTATTGTTTTTAAAAGTCCTTTCATATTCCTGATGCGATCCGGCCCAAACTATGGTTGCCTCTCCTTCATCATCCATTTCGATTAAAATTAACGTCCTATGGATATGAATATTAAAAAAATAAAAACCTTCGTTATGTACACAATCTGCATCTTTTCTAATATCCGTTATAGTCGCTACTTTAAAATCGAATGTTTCTAAATCTGCGAGTAATTGATCAATTGCGTTGCACAGTTTTTTATTTCCGATATTCTTCCATTTTAATTTTAAAATTATTTTCCGTCCTATTATCCTCATCTCAAAAGTACAAAAAGTTCTGTAATTATCCGAACTTTTAAAATCATTTAACACTCCGTCCATCTTAAAGCAAAATACAATATATTCATTTACAACAGCTCGACACAACGCAATTCCCTTCTTGTCCTTTACAATGATGATTTAGTCACAGTATTGTTATTTCGCTTCTTTCATAAAAAAATCCCGATTCTTTCGAATCGGGATTTTTATTTTATCGTTCATATTGGCAACAACTGTGCAGCTTCCCATAATCATCAGCGCTGGCTTTAACTTCGCCGGCATCATGTCCTGCTTTGGCTATCGATTCCTGTAATTGTAACGGCGTCGCCTTTTCTTCATTCATAATCACATGTAACGACTGGCTATCGGCTGTCCATATCGCCGATTTAACACCCGGAACACCATAAGCCGCTTTTTCGATACGTTTTTTACACATCTCGCAGTTTCCTTTTACTGCAATATCGTGTTTTGCATTTTTGTTTTTCTTTTCCTGTGCCTGTGCCACAAATCCTACTAACGACACCAAAAGTATTACTATTATTTTTTTCATTGTTTCTAATTTTAGTTATTTAATTTTAAATCGCAATCCGGCATAATACATCTGTCCAAATACCGGTGCATAGATGATTGAACTATCAAACGACGGGCCAAATGGGTTTTCTGCCCCTAAAATAGCTTTTTTCTGTTTATAATTTCCAATGTTTTCACCTCCTACATATACTTCAAACGTACTCGAAAATGTTCGGGTAATTTGCGCATTCATTACCGAAAATGACGGTGAATAATCCGGCAGGCGATCCCGTAATAAAGCATTATCGGCTGTATTTGGTAAACGTTGTTCTCCCATCCAGTTATAGGTAAAATCAAATTTCCATTGCTGCCCTTTTTCTTTGATATGCGTTTCGTAAGCCAGATTCGCAAAAACACGGTGTTTGGCTTGCAATGGACGCTCTTTGGCTCCGCTTAAATAATCCGTCTGGATGTCATAATATTTATAGGCCGTACGCAGATTCAGGTGTTTGAAAAATTCGTAGTTAAACTCCAATTGTAAGCTGTTTGCATACGACTTCCCTTCTAAATTATAAAATAATACCTGTTGCGGACTCGCATATAAATCGACTACCGCCTGATTTTCGAAATCGGTACGATAAAAGTCGACACTTACCTCAGCTGTTTTGCCAAAAAGACTAAAGCCCTGCATAAAGCTCACTCCATAATTCCAGGCAATTTCCGGATCCAATCCGTAAATTTTTCCACCCGTATTCAGGATGTTAAACGCTCGTGATGTAGCAAATAATTGCTGGTTTTCGGCAAAGATATTCGCGCTTCTTTTTCCTCTTCCTGCCGATGCTCTGAAAACCGCTTTTTCCCACGGATTGTATCTCAGGTGCAAACGCGGTGTAAAAAAAGCACCCAACCGGTTGTGAATATCATAACGCGCTCCGGCTACCAGACTAAAATTATCCGTATTGTCATAAGTGTATTCGAAAAAGGCTCCGATGGAATTGTCGCGACGGCTCACATCCATACCCGATCCAACAAATACATATTCATTATAATCATCGGACGTAAAATTTAACCCGGTTGAAAATTTATTCAGCGTATTACTGATAATCGAGTTAAAAATCAAATTGGAATAAAAGCTGTTTTGTTGGATATTATATTGGTTAAAACCAAAATAAGATTCCTGTTTGTGATAATTAAAGGAATTCTGAAAACCGATACTCTGGTAGGGCATATCCGGAAATACATATCCGATTTTTGTGGAAAGATCTACTTTATCGGTATTGATTTCGGATCCCCAATAGTTAGTGGTAAATTTATCCCGGTTCGGATCAAATTCTACCTGTCCGGTTTGCTTTTCATCACGCATATACCGTAGGTTAATAAAGCTTACCCATCCTTTTTCGGCATCACTATATTGCCAACGATTGAGTACGTTAATTTGTTTTCCCAAAGGATTATCCAGGAAACCATCGTGGTTCATATCGTTTTTGGCAACACGGGCATTCCCATGCAGGAAAAGACTACTACTCCATTTATCGGATATTTTTTTATTGAAATGGGTATTCAGTTCATAACGACTGTCGGTCGAACCATAGGCATTAAGAAAGAATGGAATATCATTAGCAGGCTTGATCAACTCGGTATTAATCTGCCCGGAGATACTCTCATATCCGTTTACCACGCTTCCGGCTCCTTTAGTTACCTGTATGCTTTCAACCCAGGTTCCCGGTGTAAAGGATAACCCGTAGGCCTGCGAGGCACCACGAACAGAAGGAATATTCTCTTCGGCAATCAGAATATACGGGCTCGTTAGTCCCAGCATTTTGATCTGTTTGCTTCCGGAAATCGCATCTGAAAAGTTTACATCAATCGACGGATTGGTTTCAAAACTTTCGGAAAGGTTACAACAAGCCGCTTTAAGCAGTTCTTTACTGCTCATCGTAACAACATTTGCCGTTTTTACATAGGATTTCTGTAAACTGTTTCGCTTGGTTTGTACGACAACCTCACCCAGTGTTTTGGTGGGTTTAATATTTATTTTAACCGCTTTCGGTTCGTGAATTTCAACTGTTTGCGTTTCATAACCCACATAACTGATCACCAATAAATGGTTTTCTTTTGAATACGGTAGACTAAAAGCTCCATCTTCGTCGGTGGTTACTCCAATTGTGGTATCCTTCCAGGTAACGGAAGCTCCAATTACAGGCAGATTGTGTTCATCGGTAATCGTACCTGTTACATTTTCTTGTGCTGTTATAAAATTGACAAACAGCAACAGAAAAAACATAAAGTTCTTGTGCATAATTTAATTTTTAATGTTTGAATGTAAGGTATGCGCAGCGTGCGCAGGATTTCAAAGCATTAAAAATCAGGCGTAAAAAATATATTGGCAGTAGAGTTTAAAAAGCGGCGGCGCATTACTATCGCAGTAAAAAGACGCAACATCACTTTTTACGATTACTTCCTCCTCTTCGCTATCGACTACCGGTTTCCAGTTATCGACTATTGTAAAAGACCCCAAATCAAGCTGGAAGCTTTTTACGATAATATTATCGGTAGTATTTTTCTTTAAGTCGACTTTACTATTCGAACAACAGCTGTCTTTTTTTTCGGTGGCGGCACAACAGGAACTTTCCGAATCGGAGGTCTCCATACATGGCATTTCCGATTTGTAGGCCAATGAAACCGAGGCGATTTCACCACCACAATAATGCACATTAAAAGCCAGTCCGACATTGGAGACCAATATCAGCATCGCTATCAATAAACTAATGTGCTTTTTAATTTTCATTGCCACAAAAATAGTACTTTTTTTGTAGTAGTGTGTTAATACCTTTATAATTCGACACTTTGTTCCAGTTCCGGAATGATACATTCATAACCATACCGTGCTTCGATGGTCGCTTTTAATTCGGTAAAACTATCCGCTTCGCCGTGTACCAGAAATATATTTTTCGGTTTATTCTCCAGTTCCGACAGCCAGTTTACCAAATCGTCCTGATCGCCATGTGCCGATAATCCTTCAATTTCAATAACCTTTGCTTCCACCGGATAATAGCGCCCGTAAATTTTTATTTCTTTTTCGCCTTCCAACAATTTTCGGCCACGGGTTCCTTCCGCCTGATAGCCTACAATAACAACGGTTGTTTCCGGTCGGACGATATACCGTTCCAGATAACTTAAAACCCGTCCACCGGTGATCATCCCACTTGCAGCAATGACTAATTTCGGGCGATCGTCGTAAATTGCTTCGATCGTTTCTTCATAATTGGAGATCATCGTAAACATTTCGCACATTGCGGTACATTCCTCCCATTTCAGTTTGTGCCATTTTCCGTTATCGGTAAAAATATCCAGTACTTTTATTCCCATCGGCGTATCAATAACATACGGCATATCGGGTATTCGCCCTTCTTTTTTAAGTTGCCAGATCAGATACATGATACTTTGTGCTCTTTCGACTGCAAAACTCGGAATCACGACATTACCACCACGTTCATAGGTTTCGTTAATACAGGCTTCCAGTTCGGCTTTCGGATCGTTGTCCGGATGCTTTTTGTTTCCGTAGGTACTTTCCAGAAAAATATAATCGGCTTGTTTTGGATGTACGGGCGGATACAACAACACATCATTGTCGCGCCCGATATCGCCTGAAAACACGAGTCTCTTTCCATCAATCTCCAATGTAATGGAACAAGCCCCCAGAATATGCCCCGCATAAAAATAGGTAGCCGTTATACCTTCTTCCAATTCAAAAGGCGTATCGATGGCGATGACTTTAAAATACGGCAGCACTTTATCGGCCTGTTCAACTGTATAGAGCGGTTCGGCCGGATCGTGTTTTGAATAATGTTCTTTATTGGCTTTTTCAGCTTCTTCTTCCTGAATCTTGGCACTGTCCTGTAAAATCAGATTACTGATCGATTTTGTAGGCCCGGTACAGAAGATTTTCCCATCAAAGCCTTCGTTAACCAATCGTGGCAACCATCCGCAATGATCCAAATGGCCATGTGTGAGCAATACATAATCGATAGTGGACGGCAATACGGATAGCGGATTCCAGTTAAAACTCCGCAATAATTTTCCACCCTGAAACAAACCGCAATCTACTAAAATACGGGTACCATTATCACTTTCGATAAGTGTTTTGGAACCGGTTACCGTACCAGCGGCACCTAAAAACTGAACTTTCATACGCTAATCGTTAAAAATTTTACATTGATTCCCGAGGTGTTCACATAAGGCTGAAGCTTCGCGGATAATATTTTTAATACGGCTCGAATGTATATTTATATCTTCCAGTAACTGACTATTATCCAATATATCTGATGCCAGTAAAGCTCCCGTGATCAATAATTTCTCCTTTTCACTTTGTGTCAGGGTGGTCAGACAGGTAATCGGAAAAAGTCCGCTTTCCTCTATCTTAAATTTCAGACTTTCCTTTTCAGGATAATCCCAGCTCACCATCCTTAAATCGGAACACCGGCCAAATTGTAGCGCTTCGGTTGTAAAACGGTTATTGGTAATCACCCAACATCGGGTGATCGTATCGCTCTGACTAAAAATAGAATGGGTTTTACTTTTCAAATCGTTAAACCGGGACAAAATATACATCGGTACTTTTACATCCGATTTAATATCATTCCGGCTATGAAATTTACATTCAACCATTCCGATCCGCTGATCTTTCTTAATCAACACATCTACTTCATGTGTCACACACTTCCCGTTTAAAACCAGATTGGTTTTGGCAACATATCCTTCGTTTTCAAACAATAATGCTACATATTTTTCAAAGAAAAAACCAGCTGGTCCCAAAGCCTGAACTGCCGCTTTTAGATTATAACGGGCCGCATGTACTTTTGATGTTTTTTTTAACAACTGAAAAGCCTGACGGTTTATTTTCCGGGTAGGCATACCATCATAAAGCTGATTGACAATTATATTGAGAATCTCCTCTATCTTTTCCGGACTGGCTCCGGACATTTGCAGGGAACGTTTCAGTTTTTCACTGTCGAATTTTACGATATCTCCCGACTGTTTTACAACTTTCATCCTTTAAATCGCTTTTTACACTTCTTTAAAGGTACAAAAAATATTACGATTTTTTCTTTTGATAATAAAATGCCGGTAGGAATAATAGCAGTAACAATGGCTGAATTAAGAATCGACGGATATAAAACAAGGTCATATAATCCGGTTTGTCGGAACTTTTTAACACTATTACAAAAGCAGTTAACAATCCTATATAAAAGAATACATAAAGCAACCCAGATAATTGGAGTAGTGATTTTTCTCTAAAAACGATATAAATAATACCTAAAGATATTGCAGTATTTAACCAATACCGTAGCGACAGACTAATTATTAATCGGCCGGTTTCGTAGGTTGGCAAAACTGCATTTTGAAAAGTGCCTCTAAAAAAAGCCAAAAACGGATCGTAAAAAAGCTGGTTTTCGAAAGCTCGGATTACAGCCAGTAACATAACCGCCAACACGATCCCTAAAATGGTTTGTTTATTTTTCCACACGTTTTGTAGCATAACCGGAGAATTTTTGAACCCAAAGTACCCATAACAAAAAAACAACGCCGTAGATAAACAACGGAAAAATCACGCCGTGTAGTACATGTTCCTGTTCCGGATAACGATCTATAGCCATCGTTAACAATACAATTCGTATCACATTAAGGATATGAATCAGGATAATTCCAACAACAATATAAAGGAAGGTCTTTTTCCATCCGGAAGAAAAGGCAAAAATAAAAGCCGCAAAAAGTATCATAATACTCACCGCATTACAACCTTCGATGATTCGCACAATCGGTTTGTCGCGTAACAGGATTACCACCGATGCATCCTGAGTGCTTGGAGCCGTTGTTACCGGTTCCCCTAAAAAGTACAGTGTTTTTTCGACCTGAAGAGCCACTGAAGTCGTAATTCCATCGGTTTGAAATTTTTCGGCATCATACTGTCCGAGGTATCCTTTATACACTACTGTCAATATAACATAGAGCAATAGAAATTTTATCAGAAAGATAAAAAATGGCTTATATTGGAAGAATAGATTTTTCAAACCGCTTTATTTTTAACAAAAATATAAAAATTAAAACGCTCCGAATAAATACTTTTGCAAAAAGAATGTTATGAAATTTCAAGAATTAGAACCAAAAGTGACCGCAATTGTTGCCGACACCCATAGTAGCCGGGATGAAAAACTAAAAAACATCTGTCAGCTTTTACAGGATCATATTGAATATTACAACTGGGTTGGTTTTTATTTCCGCAACGGCGATAAAGAAGAACTGGTATTAGGACCTTATGTAGGTGCTGAAACCGACCATACCGTGATTCCGTTTGGAAAAGGTATCTGCGGACAAGTGGCGGTTTCCAATCAGAATTTTGTGGTTCCCGACGTAAAAGCACAGGACAACTATATTGCCTGTAGCCTTACGGTAAAATCCGAAATCGTGGTACCGCTTTTTGTAAATGGTGTTAACATCGGTCAGATCGACATCGACTCGCATGTTCTGGATCCGTTTACAGCTGCAGATGAGCGTTTTCTGGAATTTGTAAATCAGGAGGTTGCACAACTTTTTTAACATTGTTTCCTGTTTTTATTTGTTAGTTCCAAAAATAAAGCTACCTTTGCACACGAAATAGGAACACTCCTAATTCACTACATAATAATCATTTAAATAATATTAGCATGTATTTAACTAAAGAAGTTAAAGCGGATATTTTCGCAAAACACGGTGGAGCCGCAGTTAACACAGGTTCTGCAGAAGGGCAAATCGCGTTATTCACATTCAGAATTAACCACTTAACCGGACACTTAAAAATTAATCGTCATGATTATAACACCGAGCGTTCGCTAGTGAAATTGGTAGGTAAAAGAAGAAGTCTTCTTGACTACTTAAAGAAAAAAGATATCAACAGATATCGTGAGATTATCAAAGAATTAAACATCAGAAAATAATCACTGAAAAGAGGCGCCTGCGCGCCTCTTTTTGTTTTGTATATTTTGACAGAAAAAAGTTTGGTTTTTCATTGGGTATTAGACAACTACAACAACAACGACAACAACAACACAACTAAAACCCATTTGTCTAATTAAGAATTAAAATTAATTTTATGGTTCCTAAGGTTACCCAAGAAATTATCGATTTAGGTGATGGAAGAACAATCACTATCGAAACAGGAAAACTAGCCAAACAAGCAGACGGTTCTGTCGTGGTTCGTATGGGCGATGCAATGTTATTAGCAACTGCTGTATCTGCCCGTACCGCCAGTCCAGTAGATTTCCTACCGTTAACAGTAGATTATCGCGAAAAATTTGCCGCAGCCGGACGTTTCCCGGGTGGTTTCTTTAAGCGTGAAGCACGTCCAAGCGATAGCGAAGTTTTAACCATGCGTCTTGTTGACCGTGTTTTACGCCCGTTATTCCCGGACGATTACCATGCCGAAACGCAGGTAATGATCCAATTAATGTCGCACGACGAAAACGTAATGCCCGATTCATTAGCCGGTTTGGCTGCTTCTGCTGCATTAGCTGTTTCCGACATTCCATTTACAACGTATATCTCTGAAGTACGCGTGGGTCGTATTGACGGAAAATTGGTCATCAACCCTAGCAAACAGGATTTAGAAAAGTCGGACATCGATATGATGATCGGAGCTTCTTTGGATTCCGTTGCCATGGTAGAAGGAGAAATGAAAGAAATCTCCGAAAAAGAAATGGTGGAAGCAATCAAATTTGCACACGAAGCCATTAAAACACAAATCAACGCACAAATCAAACTACGTACCGCTTTAGGTCTTACCGAAGTACGTACGTATGAGCAAGAGAAAAATGACGAGGCTATTTATGCAAAAGTAAAAGAAGCGGCCTACGACAAATGCTATGCAATCGCACAAGAAGGAACTTCAAAACAAGAAAGAGGTGAGAAATTCGCCCTTGTTAAAGAAGAAGTAATCGCCCTGTTTACTGAAGAAGAATTAGCAGAAAACGGAGATTTGGTTTCCAAATACTTTTCTAAAACACAAAAAGAAGCCGTTCGTAATGTAATTTTAGATTTAGGATTACGTCTTGACGGAAGAAAAACAACTGAAATCCGTCCTATCTGGTGTGAAGTAGATTATCTACCATCAACACACGGATCGGCTGTATTTACCAGAGGTGAAACACAAGCATTAGCTACCGTTACTCTTGGAACTTCAAGAGAAGCGAATATTATTGATTTACCTTCTGAACAAGGAGAAGAAAGATTCTATCTTCACTATAATTTCCCACCATTCTCAACCGGTGAAGCAAAACCTTTACGAGGAACTTCCCGTCGAGAAGTAGGCCATGGAAACTTAGCACAACGTGCTTTAAAAAACATGATCCCTGCCGATTGTCCATACACGATTCGTGTGGTATCAGAAGTATTGGAATCGAACGGTTCCTCTTCGATGGCTACGGTTTGCGCCGGAACCCTTTCGTTGATGGATGCCGGTATTCAAATCAGCAAGCCGGTTTCGGGTATTGCAATGGGACTTATCTCAGACGATAAAACAGGCCGTTGGGCTGTATTATCCGACATCCTTGGTGATGAAGATCATTTAGGGGATATGGACTTTAAAGTTACCGGAACTGCCGATGGTATTACGGCTTGTCAAATGGATATCAAAATCGAAGGATTGGCCTACGACATCATGGAGAAAGCCCTTGAACAGGCTCGTGACGGACGTCTGCATATTTTAGGTAAAATTACCGAAACTATTGCGCAGCCAAACCCTACCGTTAAACCGAAAGCTCCGAAAATCATCAAAATTGAAATCCCTAAAGATTTCATCGGTGCTGTTATCGGACCAGGTGGTAAAAATATCCAGGCTTTACAAGCTGAAACCGAAACCACTATCGTTATCAATGAAGAAGGTAATCTTGGTATCATTGAAATCCTTGGAACCAATGCTGCCGGAATGGAAAAAGCAATCAGCTCGATCCAAAATACAATTTTCGCTCCTGTAGAAGGCGAAACCTACACTGTAAAAGTGGTTAAAGTTCTTGAATTCGGAGCAGTTGTTGAATTTGTACCGGGTAAAGAAACCTTACTTCACGTTTCGGAACTAGACTGGAAACGCGTAGAAAATGTAGCCGATGTCATTAAAATCGGAGATGTTTTTGACGTTAAATACATGGGTATCGATCCGAAAACTAAAAAAGCTAAAGTTTCTAAGAAAGCTTTATTGCCAAGACCTCCGAGAGAGAACAAACCGGAGGAGAAAAAAGACACGCCACAACAAGGTTAATTTTTATAAAATTAATTCATAAAAAGCCCTGACTCTTAATTGAGTCGGGGCTTTTACTTTATTTCACTAGATCGGGAAATAAATGTTAAAGTTTTCAAAATAATTTTTTGAGACGATATAATTTATACTTTTGGCAATCTGCTATATTATCAATCAAAACTTTTATTTTATAAATGATCCTCAAAAACCCACCCAAACAATTATGCATTATAATAATTTATACCCTATTTTTTGGTTTTTATAAAACCCAGGCACAATCTGAAGAACGGTACATTACAAAAATGCATGACAGTCTTGTTGGTAAACAAGGCTTAGCCATTAACAATGGTTACTATCACACCAATCCCTATCCTCTTTTAAACGGGAAGCATCGCTATTATTTATCAGACACACCGCTTAAGGCATCTGTTTTGTATGAAAATCAATATTATTATGACATAGACATAAAATACGATCTATATCAGGATAATTTAGTTTACAAACCATCGGCCGAATCCGGAAATGTAGGAATCGAACTTATTCAGCAAAATGTAGATGCGTTTACAATCAACAACAAAAAGTTTGTCAACCTTGGAAAAAAAGTTTCTCCAATGATCACTTTTATAAAAGGCTATTATGAAGAAAATCTAAAAGGAAACAATTTTAGTTTCTATATCAAACATCATAAAGACAGACGCGAGATTGTAAATGGTACCCGTACCTATAATGAGTTTGAAGATAATAATGACTACTATATCTATCGTAATGACACCTACCACAAAATAGCTTCCAAGAGCGATCTTATCGCCTTGTTTCCCGATCTGAAAAAGAAAATTAACGACTTATACAGTCAAAACAAGTCTCAGGAAAAGGAAAACAAATATCTTTTCTATGACGATCTAATCCACAAAATCAATTCCCTACTCGAAACTAACCATCCGTAATGAAGAAAATTTTACTTGCTCTGTTCATTCTCGTGTACAGTCAGGCTGCCTTTTCTCAGGAAAAACAAAAATTATCCCTGGAACTGAACAATTCTGATGTCCCGACTGCCTTGAACAAAATAGAAGCTACCTCAGGCTATAAATTCTATTTCGACAACTCCTGGCTGGAGATTTATAAAAACATACGGATCACCAAAAATTTTAATCAGGCATCTCTGGATGAAATCCTGACTGAAATTTTCAGCGATACCGACCTTAACTTTTTTGTAGATAAGAATAATGTGATTCTTACCAACAATAGTATTATTTATTCCAAACTGGCCGACAATTATTTCGGTGAAACCACTACGCGTAAAAGTGACGAAGTGGTGATTCAGGGTGATCCCGTATTTTACCAACAATATGACGACGCTACCAGTGGCGATTCTAAAGGCAATTCCGTTTCACTAATCGGAAAGGAATCACAAGTAACCGGAAGAAAAACGTTTGAGCTTTCCGGTTATATCAAAAACACCAAAAACGGAGAGCCTATTGCCAATGTGATCATAAAAACACCAAATAACGAAGCTACAGCAATGACCGACGATACCGGTCATTATAGCCTACAACTTCCGTCGGGTTTAAATGTGGTGGAAGTAGAATCGTTTACCCATAAAAAAGTGACACGGAAGATTATGATGTACAATAACGGTACACTTAATTTAAACATCACCGAAAACGTTACGCTATTGGAAGAAGTGAACGTACGCGGTAAAAAAAGGGAGAGTGTTAAAGGTGCTATCGCCGGTGTAACCTCGATCAACATAAAAGATCTTAAAAACGTTCCTACCGTGTTGGGAGAGCGGGATATCCTGAAAATTGCCACAACCATTCCGGGTATTAAATCGGCTGGTGAAGGTTCTTCAGGCGTTAACGTTCGCGGTGGTAAAGAAGACCAAAACCTTTTCCTGTTGGATGATGCCACATTGTATAATCCGGCGCATTTCTTCGGTTTGTTCTCCGCTATCAATCCGTATACCATTAACAAAGCCGATATCTATAAAGGTAGTATTCCGGCTGAGTACGGAGGAAGATTGTCGTCGGTTTTCGATATTTCCACTAAAAACGGAAATACAACCAAATTCTCCGGAGAAGGTGGTATTGGTCCTGTAACCAGTAATTTAATGGTCACTACTCCGATTGTAAAAGAGAAATCCAGCTTATTGGTTGGTGGTCGTGCGACCTATTCCGATTGGATTTTAAAATCGCTTAACGAGCCGTCTTTAAAAAACAGTCAGGCGAATTTCTATGACGTTATTACAAAATACAATCATAAAATTAACGCCAATAACGATATTGAGGCGACTTTTTATTACAGCCGTGATGCTTTTAGTATTACTTCCGATTCGATTTACAAATACAGTAACAGACTGGCGACGTTGCGATGGAATCACAATTTTAATGAGAAACACAAAGGGGCTTTAGTCCTGACCAATTCGGAATATAAATTCAATATTGATTTTGACAAAGCCGAAAGTCAGAAAGCGTTTAACTATGGTTATAAAATTGACGAAACACAATTGCAGTTGAAGTTTAACTATGATTACAATAAAAAACATACTTTCAATTATGGTATCGCCAGTAAATTGTATGGTGTAAACCCAGGATTCCTGGATCCTATCGGCGAAAATTCGAAGTTGGTTCCTATTGCACTCGACAAACAACAAGGATTGGAATCGGCTATTTATATTGCCGATAACTTTAAATTCAATGACAAGTTGTCCTTTAATATTGGTTTACGTTATTCCATGTTTGCTGCTTTAGGCGCTTCTAACCAGCGTATTTATGAAGACGGATTACCAAAAAGTAATGAAACCGTTGCCGAAGTTCGTACGTTTGGTAACAATGAAGTGGTAAAGACCTATAGCGGTTTTGAGCCTCGATTAGCCATTAAATATGCCTTTACCGACGAGTTTTCGATCAAAGCCGGTTATGATAAAACGTATCAGTACATGCACCTTTTATCGAGTAACACGACTCAGTCGCCAACCGATGTATGGAAATTATCCGATCTGAATGTAAAACCGCAGGATGCACAACAGTTCTCTCTGGGTGCTTACAAAACATTTAAAGATGAAATGTATGAAGTGAGCCTGGAAGGTTACTACAAACGTATGAACAACATTCTGGACTATAAAGTAGGAGCCGAAATCATGTTAAACAAAAACATCGAAACCGAATTGTTACAAGGTGAAGGAAAAGCCTATGGTGTGGAATTGTTACTAAAGAAAACGGCCGGAAAACTGAACGGTTGGATTGGATATACCTATTCCAGAACCTTGATCAAACTGGATAGTCCGTTTGATGCCGAAAAAGTAAACAACGGAGCTTTCTTTGCTGCTAATTTTGATAAACCACATGATTTTAGTGCCGTTTTAAATTATAAATTTACAAAACGTTACAGCTTATCTATGAATTTCATTTATCAAACCGGTAGACCCATTACCTATCCAGTAGGAAAGTACCAGTTTGGAAATGCAGAATACACCTTATATAGCGATCGAAATGAATTCCGAATTCCAGATTATTATCGTATGGATATCGGTATAAACATTGAAGGCAATCATAAAATTAAAAAACTGGCACACAGTTTCTGGAATATCTCGGTTTACAACGTTCTGGGACGTAACAACCCGTATTCCGTATACTTTGTAACTGAAGACGGACAGGTTAAAGGATATAAAACTTCTATTTTCTCTATCCCTATTCCTACTATTACTTATAATTTCAGATTTTAACGCGATTAATACGTTATGAAAAAAATATTTTTAACCAGACTAACATTCCTGCTACTGATTTGTATCGGCTTAACCAACTGTACCGATCCGTATAAAATGCAGACCGACACCTTTGAAGATGCTTTAGTAGTGGAAGCGACCATTACCAATGTACTTCAAAAGCAAACCATAAAAGTTTCCAGAACCTATCGCTTTGAAGATTTCGGGCCATCATTTGAGGAAAATGCCGATGTTCTCGTAACCGATAGCGACGGAAATGAATATCCTTTTGTACAAAGTAACAACACCTATGTATCGGTGAATGCCTTTCAGGCGGAACCCGGTAAACAATACCGACTAACGGTGATTACCAGCGATGGTAAAAAATACACCTCATCCCAAGAGGTTTTGCCAGCCGATAATCCGTTAGACGATGTGACCGCCACGGTACAAACCATCGATAACGTTACCGGTGTTGAAATTCGCGCAAAAAGTTACGATCCAAACAGCACTTCTCAATATTATCGTTTCGAATATGAGGAGACCTATAAAATTGTAGCCCCGAAATGGATTACTTCTAAAGCCTATTTTTCCGGACCAAATCCGAATCAGCCCATATTAACCATGTTGCCGCGTACGGAAGAAGCCCGAATCTGCTACAGCACGGATAAATCAACGGAAATTCTATTATTTAATTCCAATGAAACCACAGAAGATCGCGTGGATTTTCCGGTGCGTTTTATCAGTGATCAGAATTATATTATGAGTCACCGTTACAGTATTCTGGTACGTCAATACGTTCAAAACTCACATGCGTATAATTATTACAAATCCTTAAAAAAACTATCCGGTTCCGGAACTATCCTGTCTCCTAATCAGCCGGGATTTTTAATCGGAAATATTAAATCGGTAAACAATCCAAGTGAAAAAGTAATCGGTTATTTTGACGTATCGGCGGTTTCCACCAAACGAATTTTCTTTAATTATGCCGATCTGTTTCCGGGTAAACCTTTACCTCCTTACAAAGTAAACTGCACTGAGCTGTCACAAAAATATTGTTTCTCTACTTTAGATCCCTCCTGTAATGGTCCTTCGGTTGTAGGTTACATCAATACCAACGTCATGGTGATCTATAAATTCGATGACGCTCCTATTTATATTTTAACACCAGCACCCTGCGGTGATTGCACCTCTTTTTCGTCTAACGTAATACCTTCATTCTGGGAATGAGAAAAAATATTTTACCCCTGATTTTAATAGGAGCAAGCTGCTTCTTTAGTCATAACAGTATCGCGCAAGGCAGTTCCAAAAAAAGTAACCTGACCGTTGCGGCTCTGGAACGTATTTATGTGCACGCTAATACTACCATGCTTTTATCCGGCGAATCCTGCTTTTATAATCTGTATTGCCTTAATGCCGGTAATAACACGAGCAGTACGATTAGTAAAATCGCCTATATCGAAGTAATCGATGCCGATAAAAAAAGTGTTTTAAAACAAAAAATACATTTGGACAATGGTGTGGCTCAGGGCGATTTCTTTATCCCTACCACCTTAAAAACCGGGAACTATAAGCTAATTGCCTATACCAACTGGATGCTCAACAATAATGCAGCTGCATTTTTCCAACAGGATCTGGTGGTGATCAATCCATTTCTGACAGGAAAAAATCCGGTTTCCAAAGAAAATCTGCCCCTTAAAAACACCTATGACAAAGTTTCCAGCAATTTTATCGCACTTAACAGTGATAAAAAAAGCTATGGAAATCGCGAAAAGATCAATCTTACCATTAATCCGCTGACCAATGGCAGCAAAGGTATTTATTCGCTTTCAGTACGAAAAGTAGATGCACTTACAAACCCATCCGAAGCAACACCGCAATCTTTTATTTCGAATGCGAATAACACACCTGTGGCCGGCGGTGGAACTGTCCATATTCCGGAACTGAGAGGTGAATTGCTTACCGGTAAAATTACGTCGAAAAGCAACCAGGAAGTACAAAATAAAAACATAGCACTATCATTGCCCGGAAAATCGTTCGAAATGAAGATGGCCGTTACCGATAAAGACGGAAATTTCTTTTTTACACTGGATCGTTTTCCAAATACCAATAATGCAGTAATACAAGTGGTCGACGCCGAACATGATGACTACAGCGTTGTACTAACCGATATGCAAAATGTCGACCTGTCGCAGTTGCGTTTTCCGGAAGCTTTTATGCTGAATCCCGCCTATCGAGCCGCTATCGAAGAGCGTTCTACTGCCAATCAGGTGGAAAATGCCTATTACGCCAGAAAAAGAGATAGTCTCGAAATAGCACCGCGTACGCAGCCTTTTTACCATCCGTTGCAAAAAGATTATTTCCTGGACGATTATACCCGTTTTTCTTCTTTTAAAGAAACGGTAACCGAAGTTGTACCGGAACTGTTTTTCCGCGAAAATAGCGGTAAGTATTCCCTTCACCTTCGTAATACCTCGACTAACGATGGTTCGATTGATAATCCTTTGATCATGGTTGATGGATTGTTGCTTCAGAATAGTGATGAATTATTTCAGTACAACACCTATAATATTCATAAAATATCCCTTATCAATAAGGCATACATCTATGGGCCAATTATGTATAGTGGTGTTGTAAATATCATTACTAAAAATTTCGACTATCAGACAAAAGCTTCGGGTGATTTTATTAAAAAAACAGAAATCAACAGACCTCAGAAAAAGAAAACCTATTACAGTCCGAAATACGACGGAACGCAAAATCTGGACCGAATTCCGGATTATCGCTACCAGTTAGCCTGGTTCCCAAATCTGAACGTTGCTCAGGAACCGATGAACGTTTCTTTTTACACTTCTGACATAAAAGGGGTTTTCGAAATTATTCTGGAAGGTTTTACCGAAAAAGGTGAACCGGTTTATACCAAAGAGTATATCGAAGTACCATAATATTCTCTTAGAATTTCAATCTTACAGATAAGCCGGCCATATAAACCGGCTTATCTTATCTATAGCGTAAATCATAATTGATGTTCCGTTTTCGGAATGTCCGGGCTCCTCTATTCCCTATATTTCACCATTTAATGACACCCATACGTTATGAAAACAAAATTTGTAACCCAACTTGTATTCCTGCTACTGATCGGTTTTGGTCTGACCAATTGTACCGATCCGTATAAAATGAAAACGGACACTTTTGAAGATGCCGTGGTGATTGAAGCCACCATCACCAATATTCTTGAAAAACAAACCGTAAAAGTATTCCGAACCTATCGCTTTGAAGATTTCGGACCGGTATTTGAAGAAAATGCCGATGTGACGATAACCGACAGCGACGGAAATGAATATCCTTTTGCAGAAAGTAACCGTACCTATACTTCAGTTAATGCTTTTCAGGCCGTTCCCGGAAAACAGTACCAACTAACGGTGATTACCAGCGACGGTAAAAAATATGTCTCCACTAAAGAGATTTTGCCGCCAGACAATCCGTTAGAAGACGTAACCGCCAATGTAACAACCATTGACAATATAAGAGGCGTGGAAATTCGGGCGAAAAGTCCAGATCCGAATAACGCGTCGCAATTTTACCGTTACGAATATGAAGAGAGTTATAAAGTGATCGCACCAAGATGGCTAACTGTTAAAGCATTTGTTCACGGTCCAAGTCTGTATGAACTTGAAATAACGATGGTTCCGCGTACGGAAGAAGCCCGAATTTGTTACAGTACCGATAAATCCACCGAAATCTTATTGTTTGACAAAGGCAAAACCATAGAAAACAGTGTCGATTTCCCGGTGCGTTTTATCAGTAACCAGAATTATATTATGAGTCACCGCTATACGATTCTGGTGCGGCAATATGTACAAAACCTACATGCGTACAATTATTACAAAAACTTAAAAAAAATATCCGATGGCGGAACTATCTTTTCACCGAATCAACCCGGATACCTCCGCGGAAATATTACATCGGTAAATAATCCGAATGAAAAAGCAATCGGTTTCTTCGATGTTTCAACCGTTTCATCCAAGCGAATTTTCTTTAACTATGCCGATCTTTTCCCGGGCGAGGCATTACCGCCTTACAAAGTAGATTGTTATCTCACAGAATTTTTATATTGTTATGGAGGTGGTCTATGTTCTGCTCCTGCTGTAAATTCCTTTCTGACTAATAACCTTATGACTATTTATGATTTTCATAATGCACCAATCTCTTATACTTTAACGCCCGCAGCATGTGGTGATTGTACGTCTTTCTCGTCGAATATAATACCTCCTTTCTGGGTAGAATAGGAATAGCAACGTTTTATTAAAAGGCTAGTACTGCATTTGTATTAGCCTTTTTTATTTTTCCGATTCATGAAAAAGGGCATTCTTTTTAAAAGCAATCCCTTTCCGGATTAAATACGCATGATAAAAACTGGGAACGTCATAGGTCCATTTGGGTAATAACAAAATGATCAAAAAGACATCGATATGCGATAGTAATCCGAAAAAAACCGCTGTTTTCATCGACCATCCACCATAGCCAAAACCAATGATTGAAACAAAAACCGTGAGTAACGTCAATCCCCATAATTTCGACAACAAAGCATGCGTACAGGTTTCTTTTCCAAATTTTGCGATACTAATCCCATAGGTCATTACTTCCATCACAAAGACAATTGCTATCGGAATTTTGTGTTCCAGGATAATTTCCGGATGTAGCAACCACGAACACCATCCCACACACAACCAAAAAACCAAATCCGTCTGACTATCCATACGTCGTAATTGCGCAGACGATACGCCTGTTTTTCGCGCTACGATTCCGTCGAAAATATCCGATAGCAAACCCAGAACGATTAAAACAACCAACTCAAAACGTATGGTTGCTCCAAAACGATACGTCAGCGCAATCATAACCGGCCCTAAAAGGAGTCGGAATACGATCAGTAGAATAGGAATCTTTTTCATCGTCTAACTTTTAAATTGCCAGTTCACCAAAGGGAGTCTTCGTTTTCCGTTTGTATTCCATAAGCCAAATTGAACGCCTCTCAGGTTTTTAGCATTATTAAACAAACCGATTTGCAATCCGCGGTAATCTCTGGCCACATTCGAAATAGCCAGTTGCAATCCATTCCCGGTTTCGGCCATGTTTGCAATCCCACACACCGAAATCCCATTCATCTTTCCCGCACTCAAAATCGCTCCGGTAACCGAAACACCATTCATCTTATTCATTACCGAAACCACACAAATATTAAAACCATTAACCTGCGCGCCCTGCAGGAATCCACCCGAACTTATATTTAATCCGTTAACCCGGATGTTTAGTATATCATCATCCTGCTTCAAAACAGTCCTACTTAAAGAAAAACTTTCAAAAGGATCCTTTCTTGCCGCCACAAAAAAACTTTCAATAGTAATACCAATCCCAAATGTAATCAACCCTGCGGCTATAGGACTTGCCTCGATATTCAAACCATTTACTTCCTGAAATTTTATCCTACTGTTTCGAAAATGCCCCACACCTAAAGTCAATCCGTTTACTTTTTTAACACGTCTATGAATCGGAGAAAGACTAAATATCCGAATACTGTCCCGCGTGTTCATACTTTCAGATTGTTCGTTAGCATATACTTCCTTATGTTCCTCACCTGCCAATGGTAGCATTCGATTTTCGGTAGTAACCGTTATCGTATCCTGTGCCAAAACCATGTTGGAAAGCAACAGCATCAAAAAAGCGGTGAATTGTAGTTTCATAATTTTAGGGTTTAAAATTGATAGTCAAACCTATTGCATTTTTCACACACAAAATTGTACTTAATGTTATTTAAAAATTTTAAATTTGTGATTATCGCAAATCATGAAAGAACAGGAAATCCTTTTAAAAGCAATCCGAAAACAACTATCGGATCACACTTCGCTCATTAGCGAACTCGCTTCCGTTTTAAATATCAGCTATGATGCCGCACATCGGCGGATTTCACAAAAAAGTAAATTTACCATAGAAGAAACCGTTACCCTTTGTGGGCATTATAAAATCTCTATGGATAAATTGTTTTTTCAGGATCAGAAAGTAATCGTCGAAAAAACCAGAGAGATCCATTCCATGACCGATATGATTGCGTATTTCAAACATTCGTCCGAAAAATTACAGTTATTCAAGTCTCTTTCCGAAACCAAAATGTATTATTCGGCCAAAGATATTCCGCTCTTTTATACGGCAGATGGTACCTTATTGTCCAAATTCAAACTATATGTATGGATGAATCTTCTAAATGGGGATCAAAATCAGGAATCGTTCGAGAAATTTTCAATCGACGGTCAGTTGTCCGAATATACGCAAACGCTGAAAAAAGTATACGAATCCGTTGAAGTACATGAAATCTGGAACGATACGACTATCAACAGTACACTACAACAAATCCTGTATTTCTTTGAAGCCGGACTGGTTAACTTACAAAATGCAATTGCGCTATATGACGATTTAAAAGCCATTATACAGAAAGCCGAAGAAAAATGTGTTCAGGATCCACGATACAATATCTATTATAATGAATTGCTGATTTTAAATAATAATGTATTAGTTACGGATCCTAAAAAACAGGCATTATTTATTCCCTATACCATGTTGGGGTATTTTATAACCGACGATCAGGAAACCTGTTCCGGTACGCTCCGTTTCTTTTTAAATCAGCTTAAAAACTCTAAATCACTCAACGTATCCGGTACCAAAGACCGCAAACAATTCTTTAACAAATCACTACACAAAATTGATTTCTACATCGAGCGTTTAAAAAACGAGATTACCATCGATTTTTAAAAGGCTACCAATATTTGTCTGATAAGCGGTAATCAAATGCTGCAAACATCAAAAACAACCAGCTAAAAATAAGTGCTTTACACAGAATTTACGCTATTTTAAAATATTTTTAAAAATTGTGTAACTTTTTTACAACCGGTTACGTATAATTACTGAATACTTAAAAAGAGGAGATTCTTAAATGAGACAACTTAAAATTACCAAGCAGGTTACTAACCGTGAAACTGCTTCCTTAGACAAGTACCTACAAGAAATTGGAAAAGTTGACTTGATTACCGCCGATGAAGAGGTAGAATTAGCACAAAGAATTAAAGCCGGAGACCAGAGAGCCTTAGAAAAACTAACCAAGGCAAACTTGCGTTTCGTGGTTTCGGTAGCTAAACAGTATCAAAATCAAGGTTTGACTTTGCCCGATTTGATTAACGAAGGGAACTTGGGGTTAATTAAAGCGGCACAACGTTTTGATGAAACACGTGGTTTCAAATTCATTTCCTATGCCGTTTGGTGGATTCGTCAGTCGATCTTACAAGCTTTAGCGGAACAATCCCGTATTGTAAGGCTTCCTTTAAACAAAATTGGTTCGATCAATAAGATCAACAAAATGTATGCCTTGTTAGAGCAGTCTAACGAGCGCGCTCCTTCTGCAGAGGAAATCGCAAAAGAACTGGACATGACCGTTAATGACGTTAAGGAGAGTATGAAAAACTCCGGTCGTCACCTGTCGATGGATGCTCCGTTAGTTGAAGGAGAAGACTCTAACCTCTACGACGTATTGCGTTCCGGTGAATCACCAAACCCGGATCGGGAATTGATTCACGAATCGTTACGTACCGAAATCGAAAGAGCGTTAGAAACCTTAACACCTCGTGAAGCTGATGTGGTTCGTCTCTACTTCGGTTTAGGTGATCAGCACCCAATGACACTGGAAGAAATCGGTGAAACTTTCGACCTGACACGTGAACGTGTTCGTCAGATCAAAGAGAAAGCGATCCGCAGATTAAAACATACATCCAGAAGTAAAATCCTAAAAACATATTTAGGATAAAAATTAGGAAAAAACAGAATGTTTATTATCTTTATAAAATTGAACATTCGTACTAAAAATATTAAACGCAACAACAGTTTCAATAACTGTTCGTTTTTTGATTGATGATTGAAACTCCGGCTGATTACCGGAGTTTTGTTTTTTTACCCTTTTTCTTCTTTCGCAATTCTTTCGTTCTCCAGCAATCATAATCCAACATTTCGTTATCTTTGCAAACAAACACAACACAATGAAACATAACATAATTGCCCCTTCTGTCCTTGCAGCGGATTTTGCCAACCTGCAACGTGACATCGAAATGATTAACAACAGTGAGGCCGACTGGTTTCATATTGATATTATGGACGGCGTTTTTGTCCCGAATATCTCCTTTGGAATGCCGGTTTTAGATGCCATCACCAAACATGCCCGTAAAACAATTGACGTTCACCTGATGATTGTCGATCCGGACCGTTATATTAAAACCTTTAAAGATCTTGGCTCGGATATTCTTACGGTTCATTACGAAGCCTGTACCCATTTACACCGTACGTTACAAGCCATAAAAGCTGAAGGCATGAAAGCCGGTGTTGCTTTGAATCCTCATACAAATGTCGCTTTACTGGAAGATGTGATCAACGACATCGATATGGTATGTCTGATGAGTGTTAATCCCGGATTTGGCGGTCAGTCGTTTATTGAGAATACCTATAAAAAGATAAAACAACTAAGAGAAATCATTACTCGCAACAATGCTTCAACCTTAATCGAAATCGATGGCGGTGTAACCAATCAAAACGCCCGCCAGCTTATCGAAGCCGGAGCCGATGTACTGGTAGCCGGTAGCTACGTTTTTAAAGCTTCCGATCCCATTGCAACTATAGCCGATTTAAAAAAGATCACCTCTTTATAAAAAACAAAAGCAGCCTTTTCGAGCTGCTTTTTTTATTTGATCATATTATAACAATTACTCTTTTACCAGTTTTGTTTTTACGATTTCGTTATTATCGACATCAAAAGTCTTCACAAGATACACTCCTCTGTTTAATGACTCAACATTTACAGGGTAATTATCTGCATCCGCCAGAACCAATTTCTGATCCAGTACTTTAGCGCCTTTTAAATCATAAATTTCAACACGTCCCGGAACTGCCTGAGTCGCATTATAATTAACTTTAAGATTTAACACATTTGTAGCCGGGTTCGGATATAACAGCATTTTATTATTCGTTATAAAGCTTTCAGTTCCTAAGAAAGCCTGATAGTTCAGAATAAAAGGCATATCCATCGCCTGAGTCGATCCGGCATCTACAATTCCAGCCCAAGCCGTACCACTATACTGTTTTGCATTCGAGCCTGCAACTGTAAGCGCACCTGGAATGGTTACAGCCGGGAAAAAGATAGAGCCATCATTTGTCGCATGCACCTGGAAATCGACCCAGTAAGTTCCCGGAGCCAATGTCGCAGTAAGGTTTCCGCTAATGCGCCATATTTTACGGGTAGTACCCGGTGTATTGTTCCCGATACGGTACATATTGGCCTCACCACTACCGGCAGCATTGTAGATATTAGCAGTCATATTACCCGCTACTACGGTAGCCGTTCCTGAAGACGGGTCTCCGTTCCAGATTTGAACACGCATCTGATCAATCGGAGGTGTTGTTCCTGTAGAACCTGTCTGATAACAGAACAAATCCACTGTTGTCAGATTCATGGTAGACGTTACTGTAAAATTATCTGCAATACGTAAATTCGTAGTAGCGGCAGTATTAAAAATAGCCCCGAACCCTAAATTAGTATTTGTAGAACCTCCTACCGATTGCAATTCACTCCAGGTATATCCTGCCGGTGAAGTGGTCGAACCGTTAGCAGTAGTCGTTCCCGTAGTAAGCCCTCCATTTGTATAAAACCCCTGCGCAGAAGCAGTCAGTCCCATTAAAGCCAGTGTTAACACGGCCAAAAAATTCTTTTGAGTAGTTTTTTTCATAATATCCAATTAATTGTTTGATCAATTAAAATTAACAATTATTTTGAATATTATTTCATATTTTATTAAAATTAATACTGTTGTATCAAATATTTAATCAAATCAGTAGTTGTCACAATTCCAACCAACAAATCCCCTTCAACAACCGGCAAAGCATGAAACTCTTTTGTTGCCAATATTTCGGCCGCTTCTTTAATGGTCGTTTCGGGAGCAATGGTAACCAGTCTTTTAGCCATTACCTGTTCGATTGTAAACATATTATACACCGTAGTATCAATAATTTCTTCGTCATCGTCTACAGCGTCGGCAAACGAAATACGCAACAAGTCGGTATAACTCAGCATTCCAATGATGTTATTTCCATTCACCACCGGGATATGTCTGATGTTATTTTTTTTAAAGAGCATTTCGGCTTTGGTCAAATCATCAGTAAGATTGAGTTTAACCACATTTTTAGTCATAATAGACGATACAGGAACACGATGTTTCATAACTATATATTTTTGATTATGAGCTAATTTAGCCTTATAAATTTACAAAAACATTGACAAAAATCATATTCTGCAATCTTTTATATGTTCATTAAAATGTTACTGATCCGGTTAGTTCTTTTAAAGCCACTTCTGAAATTTTTGCCTGATAACGCGCCGCATTATGACGGGTTCGGGCAGTAATGTAGTTTAACTGGGCGTTTCGGAATTCTATTGTAGTGATCGTTCCTATTCTGAATTTTTCCAAGGTAATATCCAGATTTTGTCGCGCTATGTCTTCATTTTTTGCCTCCAGTTCCTTTAACTCCAAATTGGTCAGATAGGATTGAAATACGGTCGTTAATTGTGTATTCAGGCTTTGTTTTTGTTTGTCCAATAGAAATTGTGTGTTTTCAACCTGAAGGTTAGCAATTTTTTCGTTTCGGTGTTGCAGAAACCCGTTAAAGATGTTCAGAGTCGCACTTAATCCATAGTTAAATCCTCTGGAAGAAGATTGGGTAACGAAACCAAGACTGGACTCCGTTTCGGCAAAATTATAACCCGAATTTAATCTGATTACAGGATACCTGTTAGCCTTTACCTGTTTCAAATCCAGTTCGGCGACTCTTTTATTAATAATAGCCAACTGAATATCCGGATTTTGATTTTCCGCCAAACGCATCAGGTTTTTTAATTCCAGTTTACTATCAATGTGAACCGTTTCCTCAACCCGGTACGTTGTGGTTCGGTCGCGAACGAGTAATTCGTTTAACAGGGTTATCGTATTGGCATACAATTGCTTTTGCTTAACCAGATTCGTTACGTCGGTATTGAGATCGACCTGAGCATTTAAAACTTCCAATTTGGATGCTTTTCCAATTTTATAACGATTATCTGCCGTTTGCAATCGTTGTTTCGAAATCACAACGGCAGTATCCAACGTAGCCAGCATTTGTTGTTGTTGCACCAAATCATAGTAGGTTGACAACACATCGGCCACTTTGGTTACAATAGCCGATTTTAATTGTGTTTCTCCTTGTTTTTCGAGTTCTTTTAATTGATCATAGCGCGCAAACATGCGTAAACCATCGAATAGGGTCCAACCTAAAGTAACGCCATAGTTCAAGCTGTTGTTTTTGGCATTATTCAGTTCTCTTTGCGTACCATCGGCCTGTGTTTGCGTTGAATTTTGCAGGTTGTTATTTTTGGTCAACGTCGCATCCAACCTTGGCAACATTCCGGCATTGGCAACTCCTACATTTTTCTCACTGATCTTCGCCTGATTTGTCGCGATCAGAATGTCGTAATTATTTTTTAACGCAATTTCAACGGCTTCTTTGGCAGTCAGAATTTCCTGTGCCTTTACCAGATTTGTCGTTGCAATTGCAAATATAACTAACAGATACTGTTTCATAATTAGTCTTTAATAGTATCAAATTCCGGGCGGTGTTTACGCGCTCTCGACCACATCAGGTA
This sequence comes from Flavobacterium sp. WV_118_3, assembly GCF_039778605.1. Taxonomy (NCBI): domain Bacteria; kingdom Pseudomonadati; phylum Bacteroidota; class Flavobacteriia; order Flavobacteriales; family Flavobacteriaceae; genus Flavobacterium; species Flavobacterium sp. WV_118_3. The sequence goes on from NZ_CP156060.1 coordinate 2,639,063, forward strand.
AATCGCCGGAATCACAAATAATGTCAATATTAACGAGAAGATGGTCCCTCCCACAATAACCACTCCCATTCCCATACGGCTCTGCGAAGCAGCTCCCAACGATAACGCAATTGGCAACGCACCTAATGCAATGGCCAAACTGGTCATTAAAATCGGGCGTAAACGGGATTCGGCCGCTTCCACAATCGCATCGTATTTACTCTTACCCTGCTCCCGGAGTTGGTTCGCAAATTCGACAATCAGGATACCGTTTTTCGTCACCAGTCCAATTAACATAATCGTACCTATCTGACTAAATATATTCCACGTCTGACCGAATAGCCATAAGGAGAATAAAGCTCCTGCAACCGCCATCGGAACGGTTAGAATAATGATAAACGGATCGATAAAACTTTCGAACTGCGCGGCAAGAATCAGGAAAATCAGTAATAAAGCCAGTCCGAAAGCGAATGATGTATTCGAACTACTTTCCACAAAGTCACGGGATTCTCCACCCAAATCGGTTGTAAAAGTATCGTCCAGCACTTTGGCCTTAACTCTTTCCATCGCTTCGATACCATCGCCAAGACTTTTACCCGGTGCTAATCCCGCCGAAACGGTAGCCGACATATAGCGGTTGTTATGGTAAAGCTGCGGCGGACTACTTTGTTCTTCTATTTTCACTACGTTATCCAACTGAATCAGCTTTCCGTCTTTGTTACGTACAAACATCGAAGTCAGATCCATTGGCGCGCTACGGTCTTTTTTATCGAATTGCCCCATTACCTGGTATTGTTTTCCGTTCATCATAAAATACCCAAAACGCTGACCACTTAATGAAAGCTGTAACGTCTGTGCTACATCGATAACCGAAATCCCCATACTCTCCGCTTTTTCACGATCGATGGTGACATAAATCTCCGGTTTGTTGAATTTCAGGTTTACATCCGTAATTGAGAACGTCGGATCTTTGGCCACTTCGTCCATAAATTCCGGAATTTTTTCTTCCAGTTTTTTAAAGTTCGGTGCCTGAATAATATATTGTATCGGAAGTCCTCCTCTACGGTTTACGGCAATTGTAGGCGATTCGGAAACCGCTACTTTGGCTTCGGAATACTGTTTGGTCCATTTTGATAAATCGTCGGCGATTTCTTTTTGCGATCGTTTTCGCTGATCCGGTTCTACTAATGACAAACGCGCTACACCACTATTTACAGAAGCCGATCCAAATCCGGGCGATGTGATGATCAAACTAACTTTTTTCTCCGGTACAGAGTCGTTTATTAAGTTCGTTAGCTCACTCATAAAGCGATCCATATAATCGTAGGTCGCTCCTTCCGGTGCGGTTACCCGCATGGTGATATAACTACGATCGTCATACGGTGCCGTTTCTTTTTGTAAGGTTTTAAAGAATAGCACAATCAATCCGATACATCCGATCAAAATTGGAAAACTCAACCATTTGCGTTTTAGAAAGCTTACCAGTGACGCAGCGTAACCTTTGTTCATTTTTTCAAAGTACGGCTCTGTCAGGTTATAGAATTTTGTTTTTTTCTGTTCGCCTCCTTTCATCAGGTAGGCATTTAACATTGGGGTTAACGTTAACGATACAAAGGCCGATATCAATACCGCCGCACCGATAACCACTCCAAATTCCCGGAACAAACGTCCTACGAATCCTTCAAGGAAAATTACCGGTAAGAATACCGCGGCCAACGTAATCGAAATCGAGATCACGGCAAAAAAGATTTCGTTGGAACCTTTTACAGCCGCTTCAATCGGCGACATTCCTTCTTCTACTTTTTTAAAGATATTTTCGGTTACTACGATACCGTCATCAACTACCAATCCGGTTGCCAGAACGATCGCTAACAGGGTTAATACGTTAACCGAGAATCCGAAAATATACATGATAAAGAAGGTCGCGACCAGCGATACCGGAATATCAATCAACGGTCGGAAAGCAATCGCCCAATCCCGGAAAAACACATAGATGATCAATACTACAAGGATAACCGATAACAACAGGGTTTCGGCTACTTCCAAAATCGCTTTTTTTACAAAAACGGTATTATCGATGGCGATATTCAGTTTAAAATCTTTCGGTAAGTCTTTTTTGAGCTGGTCGTATTGCACATAAAATTTTTCGGCAATGTCCAGATAATTCGTTCCCGGCTGTGGAATAATCGCCAAACCAACCATCGGCTGACCGGAATCGCTCAGTTTTGTTTCCAGGTTTTCGGCTTCCAGAGAGGCTTTTCCAACGTCGCTCAAACGAACGATGTTATCACCATTGGCACGAATGATAATTTTATTAAATTCTTCTTCGGTTGATAAATTTCCAATCGTTTTTACCGTCAGTTCGGTATTGTCTCCGGTTAGTTTCCCCGAAGGTAATTCCACGTTTTGCTTGTTTAAGGCCTCGCGCACATCGGAAACCGTACAACCATAGGATGCCAGTTTTACCGGATCGATCCACAAACGCATCGCATATTTTCGTTGTCCCCAAATCTGTACGCTACTCACGCCTGGAATGGTTTGCAAACGCTGTGCAATCACGTTGTCGGCATAATCACTTAGTTCCAGTACGTTTTTATTATCACTCTGAACCGTCATGGTAATAATCGGATCCGAATCGGCATCGGCTTTCGAAACCACCGGCGGCGCATCGATGTCCTGTGGCAAGCTTCGTACCGCCTGCGACACTTTGTCCCGTACGTCGTTTGCGGCTTCTTCAAGATTTTTATCAAGGTTGAACTCAATCGTGATATTACTACTTCCCTGATTACTAGAGGAGGTGATATTCCGAATACCGTCGATCGAGTTGATCGCTTTTTCGAGTGGTTCGGTAATTTGCGACTCGATAATATCGGCATTAGCTCCGGTATAACTCGTTCGAACGGATATCTGCGCCGGGTCGATCGATGGGAATTCCCGTACGCCCAGATAGGTATATCCGATGATTCCGAACAAAATCAACATCAGGTTGATTACGATCGTTAAAACCGGTCTTTTGATACTTGTCGTAGATAAACTCATGTTTCAGTGCTTTAATAGGTGAGGCTTCGCATTAGTTTTTGATCGCGACTTTAACCGGCATATCATTTTTAAGTGTCATCACACCACTGGTCAATACCGTGTCGCCCGTTTTTAAGCCTGAAGTGATCAGGATATCTTTGGCCGTACGCGGTCCGGTTTCTACAACAACTTCTTTGGCTTTACCTTTTTCGGCTATAAATATTTTTTTACCGTTCTGAATTGGGATCAGCGCTTCGGTTGGCACCAACAAGGCATCATTAATGCTTTCCAGCGGAAGTGCAACATCAGCATAGGTTCCCGGCAGTAATTTCCCATCCGGATTTTGTGCCAGTGCGCGCATCTGAAGCGTTCGGGTCGCAACATCCACACCCGGCTCAATGGCATATATTTTGGCTTTAAAGACATCTTTTGATCCGGCTATCGTAAACGAAATGGTCGCGTCCTTTTTCATTTGGGTAGCGTATTTTTCCGGTATGGAAAAGGTAATTTTCACCTGATTCATGTTGACCAGGTTTGCCACTACGGTTGTTGGCGTTACATACGTTCCTTTTGAAATCGCCCGTAGTCCTATTTTTCCGGAGAAAGGAGCTTTTACACTGGTTTTGGCCAATTGCGCCTGTATCAGCTGGGTTTGTGCCTGAGTAGAACGCAGTGTGGCGTTGGCCGTATCGTATTCTTCCTGACTGATGGCTTCTTTTTGCAATAACAAGCGGGCTCTTCTTTCGTTTTCGGCAGCCAATGCCTGTTGGGTTCTGGCCTGCGCCAGTTGTGCCCGAAGTTCGCTATCGTTAATTTTAAACAACACCTGTCCCTGTGTTACCGGAGTTCCTTCGTTAAAATTGATACTTTCTACAATTCCGGAAACTTCACTCCTGATTTCCACCTGTTCGTTCGCCTCAATGGAACCCGACAGGGATAAATTATCGGAAAACACCTGTGGTTTCAACACAATTCCGGAGACTTTTGTAGCGTTTTTACCTTCGCCTTTTTTACCGCCATCCCCTTTTTCTTTATTAGCCGAAACGCGATAGAATATCATTCCGCCCAACACTATAATCAGAACGAGATATACAATATGTTTACCTTTCATAGTATCGTAATGTAGTTTTTTTGTATTGCTTTATTTGTATCAACAACAAAGCTAATTTTTAAATGCTGTATTCGTCACTACATTAAATTTAATTTAACACTATTTTTAGAATTTTAAATATCTGATAATGTAATCAAAACATTTCCGCATCTTTTTGTTGTTTTTTCAACTCACGCTTAACGATCTCTAAAATTAATCATCTTTTGAATATGATCATATAAAACCGGGAAATGGTTTCGGAATGTTTCCGGGGTTTCAAAAAAATGTTCCAGCAATACGGCCAGAAATTCATACCGGTTTTCAAATGCGTATTCCCTAAAATACCCCGATTCCCGGAGTTGCTCACTATACTCCGGATTTTTTAATTCCTGTAAGATTTTTGCAAACATTTTTTCAAAAAGTATGGCACTCACATGATTGCTTTTAGCACACTGAAAATGCAGCGCATGGGTAAATTCATGCAATCCCAGATTACGGTTGTCGTGCGCATCCTGATAACCGGCGACAAAATCTTCCCAGGAAAAAGCGATTGTTTTTAATGCCGGGTTAAATTCTCCAATATGATACGCCTGAGTGGCTGCCGAATAGTATTTTGACGGAAAGACGACAATCTTCGTAAAAACAGTATACAGGTAGTTGCGCATGCCAAAAGTGAGCATCACCGACGTCGCCGCTATCAATATTTTCACTTCATCGGTGATTGGTTGCCCTTGTTGACCGATAAATTGGTATTTTGAGATAAAACATTTTACCCGATGTTCAAAGTAAGCCTGATATTTGGGTGACAATTGCTGATAAAACGGAAATTGCGTTTGCAAAACATACAATTGTGCATCGGTTAATTGCTGTGGAAAAAGATAAAAATGGACGTAAAATGGCTTTTTAAAAAAATACGCATAAAACAGTTCGGCCAATCGGATACCATACGCCAACAAGATCATCAGTACAATCGCCATGGCACTCCACATCACTATCAAATCATCTTCCTCCGCGGAGGCCGCAACCAAAAAATAAAGCGCTTTCATAGCAATGGGATCAAGAAATTTAAAAAGGCGTTTTTACTGATTCTTACAAAGAAATGATTTTTATTTGTTTCTATCAAACGTTATTGTTTCTCTTTGTATTCCCTGTTTTCCCGAAAATTGATTTTGATTTTGTGTCCGATTTAAAAAGACGGTTGCTTTGTAGTAGTTTCCACCTTTACAATAGTTCCATTTACAAGCAATCACAAGATTGTTTTAGATAAGTGCTTTTTGCTATTGCGTTTGACCCTGAAGCTACTTTAAGTACTAATTTATGCCAACTTGTAAGATCATTATTGGCTTTATACAACGAAATTTCCAGCTCATTTTCGTGTAAGAACTCTAAAAATGCATTTTGGTAATTTCTTACAGGAAAACTCTTATTTTCTATTTTTTTATACTTCTTTTCTAAACTTTGTCTAAAGTTTTTTCTCTTACCATTATTCGAATAAATTTCTCTTAGTTTTTCTAATGTCTGAAGATTATCGGCCGATATTGCATATACGCCAATAGTCGAAACGAGTAAATGAACGGGCAGTGATGGATCGCGGTTCCCTTTGTTTCTGATAAAATTATGTCCGGAATAGAATTTATCCAACATAAAGAGATCGGTAGCCGAAAACATTGCATAATAGCTTTTCAGATGACAATGTATCCCTCCAAATAATAAGGGACATTTCGAATAGTTGACATGATTACTTCCTGTATTTTTTTCGGGCACTTCCGATACGACAAGACTTTTCTTTTCATTTACAGACAAATTAAAACCTTGTTCCTTTACACCATCCAGTACTTGAGGCATTTTCAAATATCGGATAGCTTTTTTAAATTTAACACTCTTAAACAAGTCATTAAGTTTCTTACAATGCAACTCTTTATTTAGCCGTTTCTGATCCGGAATTACACGCTTTACACAATGGTTTGAATGTGCATCAGTAAATAATTCAATTGAAGCACTGCTTTTGAAACAGCATGACATGTAAGCACTATCTTTTCGGAGCATTTTTGACAAGTTCTCTCCGGTATACCTTTCCTTAGAAGCCGTTGAAAATTTCTTTTCTTCAAACCATTCTCCCGGAATCGCTTCCTTTACTTTTATTTTTTTTGTACGGCTCACAACTTTCTCTTTCAGCTCGTAACCTATAAATATTATCAGAATGACAACAATCCATACTTTTAAAACTGCTTTCATAATCCACTATCAATTAGGCCATAAACCAATATTACCTAATAAAAAATGGAATCAATACTGAATAAACTGTTGTTAAGTTATTTTGAACTAAAAGTTCGTTCAAGCTGACAGAAAACAAGCAGCCGATTATTCGCAACTACAGCACATATAAAATATAAAAAAGGACAAGCCAATTGAAACAAGAGATTAGAAAGTATATCAATTATTATAATAACGATAGGATTAAACTTAATTTAAATGGAATGAGCCCGGTTAAATACCGGGCTCATTATTGTCAAATTTAATTATAAATCTGACTAACTTTTTGGGGGCACTCTAAATGGTTTGCTCTTTTTATACTGGAAATACTTACTTTTTATCGGCAACCCGCTCAAATAGTACCGGTTTTTCGTTACCATCCAGAAGCAGTTCTATTCCATGAATTTTACCGTCTACATCGGACGTAAAATTAAACATCAAATTACTTTGCCCGGTATCCACTTTTCCTTTTTTATCGACAGCTCTTGGATCAAAAACATCATAATGAAAATGTTTCAGTATTATTTTACCCTCTTGTAATTTTGTATATAAACCCTTATTTTCAATGGTTATTTTGATGGTTCCATAGGCCGGGTTTGCATAAGAGCCAACATACTCTTTTAAAGGATGGGATGGTTTTGTATTTGGGACGGGCATCTTTTTAGTTTCCTTTTTTACCTGAAACGCTTTTTCTGCCGCAGCAGCTTTTACTTCGCCATTCCAGTCTTCCGGTTTTAAATTGAGCATTCTATCGGCAATAGAATTACAAACTATCATCGGAACTTTCGATACATTTTGATTTGTCAGGACAACGATCCCTAACTTATCCGAAGGAAAAAAGGCAACATTCGCCGAAAACCCGTTAATATTTCCGCCATGTTCTACTAGGTAGTGTCCTCTATAGGAACCGATCATCCAACCCAAACCATAATTGGCTAAAAAAATATCGCTATGCTTATCCGGCAGATCAGCACTCATAACCATTTGAGAACTCATCGCTTCGGTGATGTAGTTTTTGGGTAAGATTTCTTTTCCTTTAAAAGACCCGTCGTTAATCCAAACCTTTAACCAGTTGGCCATGTCGTTTACACTACTGTTGATACTTCCCGCAGGTCCCATCCCGTTAATGTTGTAATAGTCAACCTTTTTAATCGCATTTTCTTTCGATACCGTATAAGGCAAAGCGGCATCACTATCGTTCTGAAACGTGATAATATCGGTGTTCGAACGCGTCATTTCCAAAGGAATAAAAAACTTTTCCTTTATATTATCTTCCCAGGTTTTACCACTAAATCGCTCTACAATCATCCCTTGTGCGAGGTACATAAAATTATTATAGAACCATTTCTCGCGTACGGCTGCTGTAGGCTTCATATACTTTACACGGGCAATAATACTATCTCTGTCTTTGGAATTAAATAGAAACCACGACGAATCGTATCGGGACAACCCCGATCGATGCGCCATCAGATCTCTCAGTATAATCTGACTGTTCATTGCATCATTATAAAATCGCAACTGTGGTAACAAGTCAACGGCTTTATCTTCAAAGGTCAGTTTACCTTCTTTTTTCAGCAATCCCAATAAGGAAGCCGTAAAAGCCTTGGAGCTTGAACCTATTGCAAAAAGGGTATTGGTTGTAACCGGTTTTTTGTTTTCGACATCGCGATAGCCAAATCCTTTGCTGTAAATCACTTGATCACCTTTTACAACCGCTACTGCAAAACCGGCAATATGCTGGTCGTTTAAAACGCTTGTCAGTACGGAATCGATTTGTAAAAATGGATCATTAGTGTGTCTTGTTTTTGAGATTTGTGCCACTACAGGGACTGAAAGTAGCAAGCAAAAAAGAGCGGCTAACGAAAACTTCATAAGGCTTTATGTTTTCCCAAAGCTACACTTTTTTCTGTTCTGAAAAAACTATCGACCAATGAATTACCGGGTGAATCCACTTCCTAAATCCGGGCAGTATCGTGATTGATCTGCGAATTTACCGTTGCTTTTACCGCACAAAAAGGCAACGCCTCTAATAATGAAATACTGGAAAATATAGGCTTGTGTTTGGGGTACTATTTTTCTTTTCGTTTAACCACCTGCACACCGGCATTCGTTATTAAAAGCGAATGAACTCTTCCTTTCTTATCAGCGATAAATTCAATGGTTCTATCCGGGTTATCTGCCCGAAAGAATTTTTTATCCGATTCAGGTAAAAGCTGTATTTCTTCATCATTATAACAGAGTTTTCCGTTTATTTTCAGGATGTTTATGTTCTCATACTTTCCAACATAATCGTCGTAGAGTTGGGTATTTGTCGGAACTTGTACATGATGATAGGGCAGCGTCACAGGTTTCCCGAATACGATCCCCGCAAGAGCTGGAGCGATTAAATAAGAGGGCGATTGATTATTGGATAAGACCACGATAAACAAATTGTCCTGGCTAAACCAATTGAAGGAGGTCATGACCCCGAAAAACCCACCATCGTGGGCAATCAGCTGATGTCCCTGGTTATAGGGAGGATTGATGATCAGCCCATAACCAAAATGCTGGTCGTTATAGGGCGTAAACATTTTCGTTTTGCTCGCTTCCGAAATGAGCTTCCTTCCCTGGAATAGAGCCTTGTTCCAACGATACAGATCTTCAACCGTGGAATAGATCCCGTCATGCCCGATATTAACTTCCCAGTTGATATACGGATTGTTGACATAGCCTTGTGCAGTACGGCAATAAAAGCTTGCTTTTTGGGGAATGATCGCGTCATTTGTAGTTACGCCCGAGTTGCGCATGTCTGCTACAGAAAACAGATGCTTTTGCAAATAATCGGCATATTTTTCACCAGAAACCTGCTCTATGATCCGGGCCAGTAAGAAATATCCAATATTGCTATAGCTACATGCCGTTCCTGGGGAGAAGAGATACGGTTTTTTTTCAATCGCTGCCAATACCGAGTCATTGGAAAGCTGGGTCGATTTTAGGTACAATTCATCGAAATCCGCATCCAACCCCGAAGTATGCGCCAATAGCATATGAATAGTCACAGTGTCACCTTTCGGGAAACCGGAGAAAAAGGTATTCAGTCTGGAATCGAGTGACAGTTTCCCGCTTTCAACCAACTGTAGGATCGCGACTGCAGTAAACTGCTTACTTACGGAAGCCAGTCCGAATTTTGTGTCCGGGGTATTCCGGATCTTCCAATCGTAATTGGCCAACCCATAGGCTTGTTGTAACAGGATGGTATCTTTGTTAGCTACCAATACAGCACCTGAGAAGCCGTTGACATCTGTCTGCGCCTGAAGATAGGCCGCCAGCCTAGAAGGTATATCGGATTGACTATAGCCCGGTAAGGCAAGCAGTATACTGAACAAAAAAATAAGTTGTTTCATCGGTTCTGTTTTTTGGTGCTATTTCTGTAGCTAATTTCTGTTACAATTGGAAATAATCTTTTGGAGCAGGGTGTTTAGTTGTTCGATCTCTCCGTCAGTTAAGCCTTCCAAAGCAGTCTGCCGACTAGTTGTGATGACGGGTTCGAGTTCGTGAATTATTTCCTTACCCTTAGTCGTCAGGCTAAGCTGAAACTGTCTTCGATCCGTTTTTTTGAACGTTCGTTCCAGGTAACCATTCTTCACCATCAGCTCAATCATCCGTGTTAATGAAGCCACGTCTTTAAAAACAAGCGCCGCCATCTCCTTTTGTGATAATTCCGGCTCTCGCGCAAGCAGGAACAATACCATCGCTTGATCCAAGGTGATATCATCAGCCAGTTTATGAATATTTTTCTGGCCGAATTTCCGGTATTCTTTAATGGCTCGTTCTATGGAGTAGAAAATCGTTTGTGTAGGAGTTGTAAATTTCATACTTATTCATTTGATGCAAATATAATTGATGTATCAATAAAAATAGAAATATTTCGAGAATTTATATTTCAGCCATTTATACTATAAAAAAAGGAGACAACTAAACAATAGTTGTCTCCTTAAGTGAACTCGAAGGTACAAATCTCGAACCAATTGTTCGAAGATTTAAAGCTTCTAAGCGATCTCTTAGCTGCGTAGTCAATATTATCTCGGCATATACAAAACATAATATCTATAAGGTCGCTAATTTTATATTGACGAAGATAAAACTGTAAGAACTTTTAATCGATAATGCTATTTCGATACGCATACAACTGTCGAATTTGGAGTTTTTTTTCAATATGATCTTGTTGAACATCATCAATTACATTTAAATCTTTTATTTACGAATTGTCAACAATAAATTAGGCGTATTATAGGATCTATATATTACAGATTAAACAAAGAAGCCTGAGGAAGCCTATTAGGCGACATTAGATGTGTTTTATTACATGACACTCTTATATTGTTTTAAATCACGACAAACAAATATACTGAAAATGCTAGGCTGAAAAATTAACTAAATTATTAGCGAATTTGATTTTTTCCAATTTCAGTATCTCAGTTGACATTGATAAAATTTGACATATACTTTATTGAAATAACCGATATAGCAATCGTGTGTTAAAATACCCTATTGGTAATTTAATTTTATAAACCCAATTCTATTGATTTAATATCAAAAAGATTTATTTGTCCAATTTTACCCTCATGAATTACTATAGTAAGTTTAGCTGGGTATTTAAATTTCATTTCACTTAATTTAAATGTCCAAAGCATTATTTTTAACAACTCTTCATCATTTATGTTCTTATGCTCTTTAATTCTCGTAATTCCAGAGCCAAAAACTGGAACAGATACTGTTCTCTGAGCATAAACACGATTTACTCTATCCCAAAAATTTATTAAAAACTCTATATACTCAGGCATTGTAAGGGTTGCTTTATTATGTTCATCAAACTTAGAAAATGCTGTTAGAATGAAATCGTCATATACAAAGATTGTACTTAATTTGAATTTGACTGATTTACCACCATATCTTCTGTCAGCTTGATTATTTATTATATTTAGCTGATCTGAATTATCTATTATAAAACTATCAAGTTCTGCAATGTTGTTATTAAAGAATTTATTTATATAAATACCATTCAGCGAACTATTTGAAATAATTTTATCATCAACTATAGTATCAAAATATTCATTAAATGGTATCACCTTTAATCCTTGTTCAGAAAATAAGTCACCACATTTAATATTTACTTTACTGCCATCTACATCTACTTCTATATTTGTTAGCCGATTTGCCCACCACCAAATTGCTAAATAAATTAGAATTAATATACTGAATGTGATATATCCAAATAACTTTAAATAATCTTTGTATCCATCAGGTACAACATTAAAAAGTAAGACAAATGATAATATACCTGAAATAACAGAGAAGAAAATCCAAAATTTACTCCTAACTCCTTTGTCTAAAAAATTAACTTTCATCTTTGGATAAGATTAATAAAAATAATTTCCAGATTCTATATTAGATCCATCTCTAAAATCTGAATCCTCTAAAGCTTTTTTAATAGTTTCTTTGTTCATTGGAACGTGAAGAACTGATACATTTTGCATTGAATCCCTAAAAACGGGTAACTTGTTCCATAAGTTTATTACAGTATTATTTAATTTTTTTTTATCATTTGTTAGAATTTCATCTCTAGTTTTTAAATCAGGATATATTACAATTATCGGAAGATTTAGTGTATTTATACCGTAATCAATCTCCTCTCTTAAAGCCTTTGAATTTAACGTGTTTTCGCTTAAAAATAAAATAATGTTTTGAGAATTTCTTAATCTTTGTCTAAGTCTTGGTTTAAGAGTATTTTCCCAATCACTACTATCTCTAACATTATAAGTTGTATCATGTGCATTATTAAATGGGAATGAATTATCAGCTCCTTTCCATGCTTTAAGCATGTTGTAATAACAAAAATCTTTAGCTGCATGTGCTCCTAAAGATGATTCATTGAATGGTTCACTTACATAAAATGCAGAATAATTGTAGCTTTTACTCATATTTTAATTTTCATTGGTTATTTAATTAAAAGTGTAGTTTGGAAACCATTACCTATAACATTATTCGGCTTGCCTATATGGCGAATTTTTAATACTAAAGTTCAATTTAATTACTTACTTGAACCTTGAACAAATGTTTCACAGAAGGACTTCACCCGCCATATTTGCCAAACTGATCTTAGCGGTTCCGGCTTTTTGTTTAATAAATTAGATTTTCTAAATATTTGTTTAGTAGATAAGGTAGCTCTTTAATGTACATTAGATTTTCTTTCCTCATTCCATTCATTTCTCTTATCATTGGATGCCCTAACGTGATTTCTAATACTTCTTTAAATTCTTCTACAGCTACCACTTTGGTTTTCTTGTCAGATTTTGATTTTAGAACCTCTACCAGCTCTTTTCCTAAATCATATATCCAAGGAAAGTCATTTTTGAAGAAACTTAACGAGATTAAAAATCCAAAATGATTTCCTCCATTTTTTAATGGCATATGCAATATTTCCTCCATCATCATTGGGTGAAATCTTTTGGACATATGTCTTAATTCTATTTCGTTTCTTTCATATCTACTATAATGGTCTTGAACTAATCTTTTGATTTCTTCAATATTATCAGAAAGTTTTGGTTCAGGATTTCGTAGCAACTTTTGATTATTTCTAGAAAGGTCTAAAATCTCTTCGAGTATTTCTGAGGTTTGAATTTTACTATCTTCTTTTTCTTTATGTTCTTCTGGGTCGTCTTGAACATTTTTCAATTTATTTAATTCTTCTTCCAAAGTCGGATACCAAACTTCAAAAGCTTTTTCAAGTCTTGCATCTGTAATACAAGTATCTCCACAAGCTTTGTTTAGTGTGCTTAAAAGTTTTTTAATATCTTCTTTTTGAAAAATTGTAGATTGAAATTGTAAAATTGGACCATTCACTTCTGAACGTTTAATGTCAAAGAGAAAAGGACTTACAAAAGATTTCTCCATTGTTTTTGATAATGCGCCAGCTTCAAAAGAAAGCCAAGGTGCATTCATATTTTCTTTGGTTACACATAAAATTCCAAATGTTGAATTCTCTAATTCCTTTGCTATGTCTGTACTCCATCTTGCACCTTTATCAATGTCTTCTGATGAAACATACGGTTCAATTGTTTGAATTACTGAAGGAAACCAATCTCTGAAAACTAATGCAACTTTATGGCTCTTGTTTCCAGACCAACTAATAAATACTTTCATTTAAATTATATTGTCGTTAATTATATTTCAATTACAGGGTTATCATAGTCTGACTGGATATGCTAACTTAGCCTGGAGTTAGTGATACGAACAAAATCTTAAATATAGCCGATGAAAGAATGGCGTAAAAAACAACTATGTATAAAAATGTAGCTTAACTTTTATTCTACTTTTTGTTTGCACATTCATGCATTCAATAGGCACATTTTTTCCAGAGGTGATTATGTATAACTGCTAACAGTGTTTTCACTAAATTTTTACGAGTTTATTTCGTTAAAAAGTAACCCCGTATCCACAAATACGCAAGAAAGCAATTTATACATGAGAAAGCAATACGTGTTTTTACCTAATTTATAGACAAATAAATTTTAAAGTGTTGAATTAGAATTTGTAATAAAAAAGAAGAGAATAGCTTTGTTTACTTGGGAAGAATAGCGTAAATACGTATAATAAAAAAACCTGAAAAAAAATTATCACGGATTTCAAATAATTGCAGAGAGGAAGGGTACGCACCCTTCTTCTTCTATCGCCTTGTTTATAGGCTTTCCAGATTTTCAAATAAAAATGGTAACGATTTGGTAACGTAATACTGTCATCATTAGGCTGCTATTGTCACAAATTTGACACTGAACAACTAATAGCAACGAGAATAAATTATTGTCATTTAAGCTTTCCTCAAAAGAAACCTCTTAATCCATCCATCCCGCTATTATTAAGTATGTCAGAAATTGCTGTTAATAATTCGTCTAAATAAAGTGTTTCACCACGGAATACAACTGAATTATTAAATGAGTTATATCCTCTATGGGTATTTAAAGGAGGATCATTGAAAAATTGACTCCTAAGAGCGGGGTTCATAGCCAAATCGATATATACACCACCTGATTTATTATTAAACCATTCTTCAACACGCTCATCGTAATGTTCGAAATGATTACGAAATTTACGGTTAGAAAGAGGATTGTCATTTTCAACTTTGAGCCATTGCCTTAATCTTTCGCCACGCATTTCATATTTCTTATTAGGCCATAGAATTTTCGATATGTTCCCAGCTGCCACAAGAATAGACTGAATTGAGCACCAAGTTTCTACATTATCAAATTTGTCATGCGTAGCCAGTAAACGTTCTGCAGCTCTTTGTGCAATTTTGGATTGGAGTTGAATCTCCGTTATTAAAATCATGTCATGAAACTCTATCATGTGTTTATTTTTTTTGCGTTAATAAAGTCATTTTTTAGTATTGTCATGATTATCATGATTACACTTAAAGTAATATAAAAGCGTAGTGGAGATTCCAAACAAGTCTATCTAATGCTTGCATGCGGTTCGAACTTTACTATAAAAAAGACTTGTAGAATTATTTCCTATGAAATATGGCTTAAATTCCTCTTTTCAAAGTACGGATTAAAAAAACAAAACACTATAAATCAATCATTTAAATACGGTTCGAATCCCGTTATCTTATCATAAAGTAAGACATCACAGCTATTGCGAAAAAAGTGTAGATTAAGTCTATAGAAGCCAGTAATTACAAGGCTTGGGCACTTTTTAGTAATAAAGTGTCTGTTTTTGATTTAATTACCGCTAAAAAAACGACAAATAATACACTATCAAAGCAAAAAAAACTTAAATCACTACAAATCAATAATTTAAAAACAAAAAAAAGTCTCCAAAAAAGAAAACTCTTTTGGAGACTAGGTGACCACGGAGGGGTTCGAACCCCCAACCCTCAGAGCCGAAATCTGATATTCTATCCAGTTGAACTACGCGGCCATTTTTAATCCGATTGCAAAGAAAACAATCTGATTTGATTTTTGCAAATTATGTCAGCAGCTTTTTTACAATTGTTGAAATTGTTTTCCCATCGGCTTTACCCGCCAATTCTTTAGAAGCAGCTCCCATTACCTGTCCCATGCTTCCCATTCCGGAAAAACCACCGTCGGCAATAATTTTTGTTATAATTGTTTCTACTTCTGCTTCAGACAATTGCGCCGGTAAAAACGTTTCAATCACGGCAACCTGAGCCAATTCCGGATCCGCTAAATCTGCACGTCCCTGCTCGCTAAAAATAGCCGCACTGTCTTTTCGTTGTTTTACCAGTTTTTGTAATATTTTTATTTCGTCTTCTTCTTTTAATTCCTGACCCGCTCCGGAAGTCTGTGCTAATAAGATTTCTGATTTTATGGCACGTAAGGCTTCTAGCGCTACGGTATCTTTGGCTTTCATGGCCGTTTTCATTTCGTCCATGATCTTAGTCTGTAAGCTCATATTTATTGGTTTAATTTTAGTTTATGATCCGAAAAAGTGATTCCCCGAATGCCATTTGTACGACATTCTTTGTTCCGGTATGCTGTGCGAAGATATAAAAAATAACCCGAAATCGGGTTCGATTTCGGGTTAAAGGTTTCTCAAATATAGGTTAGTTAGTCTACGTTGTCATGTAGAAAAGAGTTGTTCGAACGCAACTGTAAGTCGTCGTTACTATCCATTCCCAATGACATACGCGATTTACTATTATCGACAGAAGTGGCGTTTAAATCAACTCCCATTCTTTTATATGCCGGTTCTTTTTCCAATTCATTAACGCGTGATGCACTGTTATTGAATTTGTAATTGAACTCTTTCATTTTTCTTTTACGCTCTTCGGCTCTCATTCGTAAGGTTTCCTCAATGGTCATTTCAACCGGAGAAATCTCGTCAAAGCTGGATTGTACCTGAGCCGGCTCTACTTTTCGCATCGTAAAGTTTAACTCTTCCGCAACCGGTTCTTCTTTTACCGGTTCAACCGCTTTGGAAGCCAATAATTCGTTTTCTTTCTCCATATAATCCTCCAAAGAGTATTTTACCACTCCCGACTGGTTTACTTCCGTTACCGGAACTACCTGAACTGGCTGGTTTACTTTAATATCTTTGGTTTCATTACTAAGGTCGAAAACAACTCTGTCCTGAGCTGCTGTTACCGGTAAGTCGAATGAAAAGGCGATTTGCTCTTCTACTTTTGGCAGTACAAACTGCGGTTCGATTACCTCGATTTCGCGAACGTCTCGCATAACCGGAGCCGGAGCTTCCTCTTTTACCGGTGAAACGATTTCGAAAAATACATCCAGGTTATTGATAAAATCAGCCGTTGGCAATTCTATTTCTTCTTCAATTACTGCTGCCGGTTGTTTTTTTTCGTATACTTCTTCTTCCACTTCTTCTAAAGCGAAAACGATTTTTTCTTCCGGTTGTTCAGCAATAATATCGTTAATCATCGCTTGAGCCGCCGCTTTTTCAACCGGAGTCGAAAAATCAAATGACGGTACAAATCCGGTTGCCGATAAATCCTGAACCAATTTTTGCTCACCCTCTAAGGTGTGAATAATTTTTTTTGGCTCTGTATTTACGATTTCTGCTTGTTGCTCTACGTTAAATCCCGTAGCAATGATGGTTACTGCGATAGCATCCCCTAACGATTCGTCTTCACCAACTCCCATGATGATGTTGGCATTGTGCCCCGCTTCTTCCTGGATATGGTCGTTGATTTCTCCGATCTCGTCAATCGTGATTTCGTTGGTTCCGGAAACGATCAATAACAATACGTTTTTAGCACCGGTAATTTTGTTGTCGTTTAACAACGGTGAATCCAATGCATCTACAATCGCATCTTTCGCTCTGTTCTCGCCATTTGCCACAGCCGATCCCATGATAGCAGTTCCACTATTGGACAATACGGTTTTCGCATCTTTTAAATCGATATTCTGTGTATAGTGGTGCGTAATTACTTCGGCGATTCCTCGTGAAGCGGTTGCCAATACTTCATCCGCTTTGGAGAATCCGGCCTTGAATCCTAAGTTACCGTATACTTCTCTTAATTTATTGTTGTTGATAACGATTAACGAATCCACCTGTTTGCGAAGTCTTTCCACTCCTAATAAGGCTTGCTCCTGACGTACTTTCCCTTCAAACTGGAATGGAATCGTTACAATCCCTACAGTCAGGATATCTCTTTCTTTGGACAATTGCGCTATTACCGGTGCGGCTCCTGTTCCGGTTCCACCACCCATACCGGCCGTAATAAATACCATTTTGGTATTTACGTCCAACATTTTTTCAATTTCCTCGATACTCTCCAAAGCCGACTGTTGTCCGACTTCTGGATTCGCTCCGGCTCCAAGCCCTTCTGTTAAGTTAACGCCAAGTTGTATTTTATTCGGAACCGAACTGCTTTGCAATGCCTGTGAATCGGTATTACAAACCACGAAATCTACTCCTTTAATCCCTTGTTTAAACATGTGGTTAATGGCATTACTACCACCGCCACCTACACCAATAACTTTAATCACATTTGATTGGTTTTTTGGCAAATCAAATGCAATACTTCCAAATTCTGAGTTGCTGTTCATATCGTATCGGTTTTATTCTGCGTTATCTAAAAATTCCTTAATCTTATCTATATACTTGTCGAAAAAGCCTCTTTTAATCTTTTCTTTGGTAGATTCAGAATCTATATCATTTCTTACATTAATTGGCTTTATCGGCGCTGCTTCTGCTATTATTTCGTCTTCTATCTCTTCCGGTTCCGGTTCGATTCGCACTGGTTGTGGTTTGCTTTCCACTTTTGGTTGTTCCTTTTTAATCTCGGCCAGTGGCGTTGCACTTTTCGTATTATTTCGGATACTGTTCATCACCAATCCTACTGCCGTGGCATATAATGGACTGGAGATTTCTTCGTCGGAATTTCCGGCCAGATGTTCGTTCGGATAACCGATCCGGGTGTCCATTCCGGTGATGTATTCCACCAATTGTTTGATGTGCTTTAACTGAGCGCCACCTCCTGTTAATACAATTCCGGCGATCAGTTTTTTTCTCGGATCTTCATGTCCGTAGGCTTTGATCTCCGCAAAAACCTGTTCTACAATTTCCACCACTCTGGCGTGGATGATTTTCGAAAGGTTTTTTAACGATATCTCTTTCGGCTCGCGTCCTCGTAATCCCGGTATCGAAACAATCTCGTTGTCTTTGTTTTCGCCCGGCCAGGCCGATCCGAATTTTACTTTTAATAACTCGGCTTGTTTTTCAATAATCGAACAACCTTCTTTAATATCGTCGGTGATCACATTTCCTCCAAATGGGATTACTGCCGTATGGCGAATGATACCGTCTTTAAAAATGGCCAGATCGGTTGTCCCTCCTCCGATATCGATCAATGCTACACCGGCTTCTTTTTCCTCCTGACTTAACACCGCATCAGCCGACGCCAATGGCTCCAATGTTAAACCGGACAAATCCAAACCGGAGCTTTTAATACAACGTCCCACATTACGGATCGAAGATGCCTGCCCTACTACCACGTGGAAACTCGCTTCCAGTCGGCCACCATACATCCCGATAGGCTCTTTGATTTCCGATTGTCCGTCGATTTTAAATTCCTGTGGTAACACGTGGATGATTTCCTCTCCCGGCAACATGGCCAGTTTGTGCACCTGATTAATCAATAAGTCAATATCAGCATCACCAATCACTTCTTCCGGATTGTGACGACTGATATAGTCGCTGTGCTGAATACTGCGAATGTGCTGACCGGCTATGCCTACCACCACATCATTGATTTTATATCCCGAATCCGTCTCGGCATCCAAAACGGCCTGCTGAATGGATTGAATTGTCTGCGTAATATTGTTTACAACTCCGCGCGCCACACCAAGGCTTTTGGATTTTCCAACCCCTAAAATTTCTAATTTGCCGTACTCATTTTTCTTGCCGATCATGGCGACAATTTTGGTTGTCCCAATATCCAAACCTACTGCAATACTTTCTTTTTCCATACTCTAATATTTGGTGCACACTACTTGTTGTGTAAACTTCAGATTAATTGTTTTATAATTCCCGATAAGGGTGTCTTTTATCGCATGTTGAAAAAAGGCCTTATAGTTGTCAAACTTCTTATCAACATTTATCGTTCTTCCGAAAAGGATCTGATAATTATAATTCCGGTTGGTCATTATCAGACTTCCTGTGGGCAAAATTTGTATCCCGGTGATGTTTTTTTTCAAAAAATCATCGTCATAAATTTTCCGGAGTACTTCAGTCAGTTTGCCTTTGTTTTCGGTATTTATTTCACCCGAAACTAACGGAACCCGCGCTGCAAAATTATCCGACAACGGCATCTGATTTCCCTCATAGTCAATATAATAAGAACGCTCTCCATCATCGACCCGCGCTACCGGTGTTTTCTGTGTCACGACTGCCTCTAAAGTCCCGTCAATAGTGGCAAAAACCTCTGCTTTGGCTATCATTTCATTACTGTCGAGAATATGCTCCAATCTATTCAAATCTAGCTTATCTTTCCTTATGCTCGTAACTTTGTTAAAATTTTGTATTAACAAGTTATCAACCGTTTCAGGCGTGATAAAAAGGTTGTTTTCACCTTTAAACCGAACCTCTGTCTTTTGCAGATAACGGGTTTCATTTCGCTTCGATGAAAATGAGTACAGGAAAATCACTACTCCAATCATGAGTACCAATCTTACATCTGTCCATTTTATTTTTTTCATCGTTTTGTTATTTTTTTACTACTTCTAATGCTTTTCGAATATCGGGTACCATTTCCCCCACATCGCCTGCTCCTATTGTTACTATCACTGGTGCATCGCTGTTTTCCAGTGCCGGAATCAGGGCTTCTTTTGAAATCAGTTTTTTGTTACTGTTTTCGATTTTCCCCAATAACCATTCGGACGTGATTCCTTCCATCGGCAATTCCCGCGCCGGATAAATATCCAACAACAGAATTTCGTCAAATTGCGACAGACTTTTTGCAAAATCATCAGCAAAATCGCGGGTTCTACTGTACAAGTGCGGCTGAAATACCGCCAGTACTTTTTTTCCCGGATACAATTCGCGAACCGCCTGGTGTACCGCGTTGATTTCGGTTGGATGGTGCGCATAATCGTCGATATACACAAACTCCGGTTTCCGAATCTGGAATGAAAAACGTCTTCGTACGCCTTTAAAACTCAATAGCGCTTTTGCAATATCGCTATCCGAAACCCCGTAGGTTTTGGCCATCGCCAACGCCAGTAAAGCATTCGTCAGATTATGTCTGCCGGGCAATCCGAATCTAATGTCTTTTAATTCTCCGGTAGGTGTGGCAACATCAAACACATACCAGCCGTCTACAATTCGTATATTTTTTGCCGTAAACTGCGCGTCGTCATTGATTCCCACCGTCACGGCTTCGATCGGCAGGCCATTGGTTACGAACAGTTGTTTTTTATCGGCCACTTTATTCGCAAATTCTATAAAAGAAGCTTCAATCGAGGCTTTATCACCATAGATATCCAAATGATCGGCATCCATCGACGTCACACAAGCGATATCCGGATGTAAATGCAAAAACGAACGATCAAATTCATCAGCTTCTACTACGGTTACTGTTTTTCCATTTCCAATCAGGTTGGAATTATAGTTTTCTACAATTCCACCTAAAAAGGCCGTCATATCGACACCGCTTTCATACAAAACATGTCCTAAAATACTGGACGTGGTGGTTTTTCCATGTGTACCGGCTACCGCGAAGCAAAACGTATCTTTGGTGATGATTCCCAATACTTCCGCTCTTTTTTTGACTACAAATCCGTTATCCAGAAAATAATTCCATTCCGCATGCTGTTTTGGAACTGCCGGCGTAATCACCACCAGCGTATTTTCTTTATTTCGGAAAGCTTCGTCAATCAAAGACACATTATCTTCAAAATGGATCACAATACCACTTTCTTCCAATTCGGCCGTAAGGTGCGTCGGCGTCTTATCATATCCGGCTACATTTTTCCCGATGTTTTTAAAATAACGGGCCAAAGCACTCATTCCGATGCCTCCAATTCCGATAAAATATACGTTATGTATTTGCGGTAAATTCATGCTCCTGCGATCAATTTCTTTTGTTATCGTATCAATCGGACAATCTCATCCACAATTTGCTTTGTTGCATTGGGTAAAGCCAATTGTTTAATCGTGTCACTTAATTGTTTTTGTTGTTCTTCGTTGTGCAGTAATGCTGCAAACGTGTTTTCAAAATGGCTATCCAATTCCGATTCTTTGAGCAATAATGCCCCTTTTTTATCGACAATCGCTTTGGCATTTTTTGTCTGATGGTCTTCGGCTACATTAGGCGACGGAATAAAAATTACCGGCTTCCCAACGATGCAAAGCTCCGAAACCGATGACGCTCCCGAACGGGAAATCACCATATCGGCCGCGGCATATACCAAATCCATACGGTCAATAAAAGCCAAAACCTGTACATTTTCCTTTTCAGCAAAATGTTTATATTCTTCAAAATAAAGTTTTCCGCATTGCCAGATGATCTGAACTCCTTGTTCCAGCAACCAATCGATCTCTTTCGCGATAAGATGATTGATTCGTCTGGCACCTAAACTTCCCCCCAACACCAATAGTGTTTTTTTGGACGGATCGAGTTTGAAATGCGCAATGGCTTCGCCTTTTTTTTCCGCAACCGAAATCAGATCCTGACGAACCGGATTTCCGGTTAACCGGATTTTATCTTTTGGAAAAAATTGCTCCAAATTTTCGTAAGCCACACATATTGCGTTGGCTTTTTTTCCTAACAATTTGTTCGTGATTCCCGGAAAGGAATTCTGTTCCTGAATCACGGTTGGGATATTCATTCCGGCCGCTACTTTTAATACGGCTCCGCTGGCAAAACCTCCGGTTCCAATAACCACATCAGGTTTAAATTGTTTTAAAATCCCGCGTGATTTGGTTAAACTGGACATCAGTTTTAACGGAAACATCAGGTTTTGCAATGTCAGTTTTCGCTGAATTCCCGCAATCCACAATCCTTTAATCGGATAACCGGCCTGTGGTACTTTTTGCATCTCCATTTTATCTTTCGCGCCCACAAACAGGATTTCTGCTTTCGGAAAGCGAACTTTCAATTCGTTGGCAATAGCAATAGCCGGATAGATATGTCCTCCGGTCCCGCCTCCGCTAATTATGAATTTAGGGTTCTCTTTCATTTTATTTTGGTGTTGCTTACAACTATTATTCTTTATTTAAAACGGCATTCATCGGGTTATCGCCCACTGTCTCGATGGAATAATCTTCTGCAACTACTTCTTCTTTTTCCATTTCCTTATCGATAAGGCGTTGCAAAATTTCTTCCCGTTGTCGTTTCTCTTCTTCTTCCTGTGCGATTTCCTCTTCTTTTTTCGTCACACTTAAAATGATCCCAATTGCAATACAGGTCATCCAGATCGAACTTCCCCCACTACTGATCAACGGTAAGGTCTGACCGGTTGTAGGTAGTAATTCTACCGCTACGCCCATATTGACCAACGCTTGAAAAATAATCGGAAAACCGAGGCCAACGATTAGTAATTTTCCGAACATGGTCGGTGCTTTATGTGAGGTAATCAAAAAACGAAAGAACAGCATCAGATACATAAACAAAATCGCCAGTCCGCCCAACAATCCGTATTCCTCCACGATAATCGCAAAAATAAAGTCGGACGACGATTGCGGTAAAAAGTTTTTCTGTACACTTTTCCCCGGTCCCAATCCGTAAATTTTCCCGGAAGCGATTGCAATTTTTGCTTTTTCAATCTGATAATCATCCTCATTCGGCTCATCCGAACTGAATCGTTCGATACGGCTCATCCAGGTATCCACACGGTTGGGCATGGCATCCGGAAAGGCTTTGGCGACCAGAACGAACATGATCAATCCCACTAATCCCGCACCGATAATAATTCCGAGGTATTTCATGGGGTATTTCCCTACGAAAACCAACATACACACCATTGAAAAGATCAAGGCCGCTGTGGAAAAATTGGCCGGCAAAATTAATATTATTACTGAAAAAACCGGCAACCAAAGTTCAAAAAGTGACGACTGAAATGTATATTCTTTTCCTTCGATTTTCGACAGGTAACGGGCCACATATACCATAAGCACAATGAGCGCCAATGCCGAGGTCTGAAAACTGACTCCGATAAACGGCACCTGAATCCAACGACTGGCATTTGCACCGCCAATGGTCGTTCCCTGAACCATCGTATAGGCCAGTAATAATACCACTATCGGTAAGGCTACTTTTGAAATGGCCTTAAAGTAATGGTAGGGTGTTTTATGCACGAAATAGATCAGGCAGAAACCGATAAAAATATGCACGAGGTGCTTCATCAGATATCCGATGGTTGACCCTTTTCCGACGACATAAACCAAATTCGTACTGGCACTAAAAACCGGCATAAAAGAAAACAGAGCCAACAGGGACACAAATGCCCAGATCCCTTTATCTCCTTTTAAATTGGTTAATAATGCTTTCATTGTAATTCTCTTTTATTTTTTAAAGACTTTGTACGGCGTTTTTAAACTGCTTTCCACGGTCTTCGTAACTTTCAAATAAATCGAAACTGGCACAAGCCGGTGATAATAAAACCGTATCACCTTTTTCGGCCATTTTCTGGGCAATTTTTACCGCTTCGGTCATGCTGGTGGTTTCCACCATTACATCTACTACATTACCAAAAGCTTCGATGATTTTGGAATTATCCACACCCAAACAAACAATTGCTTTTACTTTTTCGCGTACCAACGGCATTAATTCGGCATAATCATTTCCTTTATCCACACCTCCAACGATCCAAACCGTTGGCGTGGTCATACTATCCAAAGCGAAAAACGTCGCATTAACATTGGTCGCCTTCGAGTCGTTTACATACTGTACATTTTGTATTTTCAGTACTTTTTCCAAACGATGTTCCACTCCCTGGAAGTCGGACAGGCTTTCGCGGATTGTTGCTTTTCGGATACGCATCAATTGCGCTACTGTAGTTGCTGCCATTGCATTTTTTACGTTATGTTTTCCTTCTAATGATAGTTCGTTTATTGGCATGATAAATGTCTCGTTGTTGATGTTGGTATAAATCGTATCGTCTTTAATATAAGCGCCTTCTTCCAGTGTTTTTGTGAGTGAAAAAGGAACTTTTTTTGCTCGTATTTTGTTTTTGCTCAGCCAGTCGGTTATCGCTTCATCATCGGCATCATAAATCAGGTAATCGTCTTCCGTCTGGTTTTTGGTAATTCTGAATTTGGCTTCGATATACTGACCGTAGTCGTAATTATAGCGATCCAAATGATCCGGGCTGATGTTTGTGATTACAGCAATATGCGGTTTGTAGTCGATAACCCCGTCGAGCTGAAAACTACTTAATTCCAAAACATAGGCTTCAAATTTGTTTTCGGCGATTTGCCAGGCGTAACTTTTTCCGATGTTTCCGGCCAAACCTACATTTAATCCGCCCTGTTTTAACAGGTGATGCGTGAGCATGGTCGTGGTCGTTTTTCCGTTACTCCCGGTAATTCCAACTGTTACGACATTTGTAAATTTGTTGGCAAACTCGATTTCCGAGATAATCGGAATATTTTTTTCCTTTAGTTTTTTTACAATCGGTGACTTGTCGGGAATACCGGGGCTTTTCATCACCACATCGGCATTCAGAATCAAATCCTCTGTATGTTTTTCATCTTCCCAGGGAATCTGGTTCAGAATCAACACTTCTTTATAGTTGTTTTTAATTTTTCCGAAATCAGACAGAAACACTTCATATCCTTTTTTCTTTCCTAAGATCGCAGTGCCAACACCGCTTTCTCCGCCTCCTAATACTACTAGTCTCATACTATCTTAATTTTAATGAAACCAATGAGAAAATTGCTAACAAAATCGCCACAATCCAAAAACGGGTTACGATCTTACTTTCGTGATAGCCCTTTTTCTGATAATGGTGGTGTAAAGGCGACATCAGGAAGATTCGCCTTCCTTCGCCGTATTTCTTTTTTGTATATTTAAAATAGGCCACCTGTACTACTACGGATAAATTTTCGGCCAGGAAAATTCCACACAATACCGGGATCAATAATTCTTTACGTACCGCGATAGCCAAGACCGCTATAATCCCTCCGATGGTTAAACTTCCGGTATCACCCATAAATACGCTTGCCGGATAGGTGTTGTACCAGAGGAAACCGATGAGCGAACCTACAAAGGCCGCGATGTAGACCGTCATTTCCCCGGAATTCGGGATATACATAATATTCAGGTAATTCGAAAAGATGATGTTACCGGAAACGAAGGCAAAGATCCCGAGCGTAAGCACCGATATGGCCGATGTTCCCGCTGCCAGCCCGTCGATTCCATCGGTAAGATTGGCACCGTTGGAAACCGCCGTGATGATAAAAATAACAACCGGAATAAAAATTAACCAGGCATATTTTTCGTAGCCATCGCCCGTCCAGGCTAATAATTCGGCATAATCGAATTCGTTATTTTTAAAGAACGGAATCGTAGTCGCTGTTGATTTTTCTTCTGTTGGCGCCGGAGCAATGGTTGTAGTTCCCGGCGTCTGAAAAATATTACTGGTAGCCGTGTCGGTTCGTACCGTAACACCCGGGTGGAAATACAATACCGAACCTACGATGATTCCCAGTCCAACCTGTCCAACAACTTTAAATTTCCCTTTTAGTCCTTCTTTGTCTTTTTTAAAGATCTTGATATAATCGTCGATAAAGCCAATGGTTCCCATCCAAAGGGTGGTTACGATTAGCAACATCACATAAACATTATCCAGTTTTGCTAATAAAAATACCGGAATCAACGTAGAAAAGATAATGATCAATCCTCCCATCGTTGGCGTTCCCGCTTTTTCTTTCTGACCTTCCAGCCCTAATTCACGAACGGTTTCTCCGATTTGTTGTTTTCGCAGAAAATTGATGATCCGTTTTCCGAAAATCGTTGAGATCATTAACGACAAAATAATAGCCAGACCGGATCGAAACGTGATATACTGGAAAACTCCTGTCCCCGGAATATCTAAGGTTTTATCTAAATATTGAAAGAAATAGTACAGCATCTGGTTATTTATTAAGTTGTTCTAATAGTTCTTTTACCGTTTTCATGTCGTCAAAATCGTGACGTACACCCTGAATTTCCTGGTAGGTTTCATGCCCTTTCCCGGCGATCAGGATGATATCATTGGGTTGTGCGAGCTGACAGGCGGTTTTGATGGCCTGTTTGCGATCCACAATCGATACCGTTTTTTTATAGTTTTGCGGTTCCACGCCTTTTTCCATGTCTTCGATAATGGCTTCCGGTTTTTCACTTCGCGGATTATCAGACGTAAAAATGGCTTTATCGCTCATCGTTGCCGCAATATTGGCCATGATTGGTCTTTTGGTGGTATCGCGATCGCCGCCACATCCTACAACCGTGATGAGTTGTTCGTTTTTGGTGCGGATATCTTCTATCGTTTTTAATACGTTTTCTAAGGCATCAGGCGTATGCGCATAATCGACAATAGCGGTGATATTGCCCGCGGATACAATATACTGGAAACGTCCGGAAACACTTTCCAGCTCACTTAACAGTCGCAATGCTTCCTGACTTTCGATTCCCAATTCGATTGCCACGCCATAAATAGCCAAAAGGTTATAGGCGTTAAACGAACCGATCAGGCGAACCCATACTTCCTGTTCGTTTATTTTTAACAATAAACCGGAAAGCTGGTTTTCCAAAATCTGCGCACGGTAATCCGCATAGGTTTTTAAAGCGTAAGTCCGTTTTTTAGCTTTGGTATTTTGCAACATCACCGGGCCGTTTTTGTCATCGATATTGGTGATCGCAAAAGCGGTTTTCGGCAGGTTGTCAAAAAATGATTTTTTCACATCGCGGTATTCCGCAAATGTCGGATGGTAATCCAAATGGTCGTGCGACAGGTTGGTAAAAACGCCTCCGGTAAAATGCAAACCTTCGGTACGTTTCTGGTGAATCCCATGCGAGCTCACTTCCATAAAGCAATAATCACAACCTTCTTCGACCATTTCATTCATATAATGATTGATGGTTAAGGAATCCGGTGTGGTATGTGTGGCTTTATATTCTTTGTTATCGACTAAAATTTTTACGGTTGACAGTAATCCTACTTTATAACCGGCCTTTTTAAACATCTGATATAACAGGGACGCGATGGTTGTTTTCCCATTCGTTCCGGTAACCCCAACCAGTTTTAATTTGGCCGACGGATCGCCATAGTAGTTTGCACTCATATAGGCCAATGCCAAACTCGTGTCTGCTACCTGAACATAGGTAATCCCGTCGTGGGTTGTTTCCGGCACTAATTCGCAAACTACCGCTATCGCACCCAGGCTGATTGCTTTTTCAATAAAATCATGCCCGTCGGAGACGGTTCCTCTGATCGCAACAAATACATCGTCCGATTCTATTTTTCGGGAATCGAATTCAATTTTGCCAACCGATACATCGGTCGTGCCTTTTACCGCTTCGATCGCTACTTTATATAATATGTCTTTTAGGGCTGTCACGATAATTCTAATGTTATTACTTGGTTCTTCGTAAAGACTTGTCCCGGTAAAATGGACTGTTGCTTTACTTTTCCTATTCCTTTTATTTTCACTTTAAGTCCGAAATTTTCCAACAACGCCACCGCATCCATTCCGGTCATTCCTTTTACATTCGGCACGATGTTGTCTTTTTTCTGTACTTTATCATAATAAGCCGCATAGCTTTGTTCCTGATTCAGGATTTTGCGGTTTAATTTTTTCACTTCGTTTGTCGATGGCACATCGGTAAATATTTTTTGCGCGATACGCTTAAAAACCGGTCCGGCGACATCGGCTCCATAATACAATCCTTTTGACGTATTCGGTTTGTGCACCACTACAATACAGGAATACTTCGGCTTATCGGCTGGGAAATATCCGGCAAACGATGATGCATAATACATTTGTCCGTCGCCTTTGTGGTAATCTACCTGAGCGGTACCTGTTTTTCCGGCCATCGAAAAATCCTTTGAATACAATTTGGAACCCGTTCCGCGTTTTACCACATTTTCCAGAATGGCATGTACTTTTTTAAGGGTCTCATCCGAACAGATTTTTGGATTCAACACCTGTTTATCGTATTTTTTGATGGTTTTATTCCATTCTTTGATTTCTTTTACAAATTGCGGTTTTACCATTTCACCGTTATTTGCTACGGCATTGTATAAGGTTAACGTTTGCAAGGGCGTAATCGAAACACCATAACCGAAAGCCATCCAGGGCAAGGCTACTCCCGACCATCCTTTTTCGCCCGGTTGCGGAATAAATGGCCTTCCTTCTCCTTTAAAAGGCAATCCTAACGGACGATCCAATCCAAGGTTGTTGATACGGTTTACAAACTGGCGCGGATTGTCTTTATAATTGTCGTAAACGGCCTGAACCATTACCGTATTCGACGATACTTCAAATCCTTTGGCCAGGGTAACTTTCCCATATCCGCCTCTTTTGGAATCGCGAACGTGACGGTTGTAATACGTAATATCGCCACCTTTGGAATCGTATACTTTGCTGGTATCTACTTTTCGATCATCCAGTAATGCAATCAGGTCAACCAGTTTAAAGGTTGATCCCGGTTCGTGCGATTCGGCTACCGCATAGTTGATCGTTTCGTAATAACTACCATCACTGGTTCTTCCTAAATTGG
The DNA here is from genome assembly GCF_039778605.1 of Flavobacterium sp. WV_118_3. Lineage (NCBI taxonomy): Bacteria > Pseudomonadati > Bacteroidota > Flavobacteriia > Flavobacteriales > Flavobacteriaceae > Flavobacterium > Flavobacterium sp. WV_118_3. The sequence goes on from NZ_CP156060.1 coordinate 2,668,126, forward strand.
AAATCGCCTTGATCTCACCGGTATTGGTTTCCATCACCACCACACAACCGTGATCGGCTTCGTATAATTCCAGTTGTTTTAATAAGGCATGGTGCGCAATATCCTGAATATACACGTCGATCGTTGAAATGATATCGTAACCGTCGCGTGGTTCTATTTCGTTATTATCACTGATCGGTTTCCATTGATTTTTGGCAATTTTCTGCATCAAACGCTGACCGTCTTTTCCGTTTAAATAGGCTCCAAAAGCACCTTCAATCCCCACTCGTGTTTCTTTCCCTCCTTCATCCTGACGCTCATAACCAATGGTTCGCTCGGCAATTTTTCCGATCGGATGTTCCCGTACCGTTTTTTGTTCGGTGATCATTCCACCTTTATACGCTCCCAGGTTAAAAAGCGGGAAGCTTTTCATTTTCATATATTGCGTATAGCTTAGCTTACGCGCTAACAGATAGTAGCGGTTTTTGTTGGCACGGGCTCTGCGCAGTTCGGTTTGAAAATAGCTCGACGGTTTTCCTAATAATCCGGAAAGCGAATCCGCCAGCGGTTTTACATTTTTGTCAAAATCTTCTTTTTTCGGCGCTACCGCATCAAAACGGATGGTATAATTCGGAATCGATGTCGCCAGTAAACTTCCGTCAGCTGAATATACATTTCCTTTATTCGCAGGAATAACAAAGTTTTTTACCGTGCGCTCTTTGGCCAGTTTCCGATAATATTCTCCTTCCACCCACTGGATATTCGTTAGCTTTATAGCAACGAAAATAGCCATCGCGAAAATCGCGAAGGCCACCAGATAGATTCGATAAGAGATATTTTTATCTTCTACTGCCATATTTTTTTTAGAATATTCTTTTCTTCTTCTTTAACTTTTATCTTTTTTGGCGGAACCGATGACGGCTGAATTCCTTTCTCTTCCATTTCGGCTGATATGGTGGATTCCATTTTGAGCTCCATCAATTCCGATCTGCGATCTACAAACTCCGATCGCAATTCTTTTACCTCGTTTGTCAGTTCCGTAATTCGGAATGTTTTCTGTTCGTATCGGTGCGAATTGGCAATCATTATCATAGCCAATAAAATCAGAAAAACGATAAAGCGCCAATTTTTCAACGCATCATCGCTAATCAGGAACTTTGCTTTTAACAAACTATAAACGCCTTCTTTCATCATGACTCTTCGTATTTTCGTTTGTTTCAGCGTTTTTCAGCGATCCTTAATTTAGCACTCCGCGCCCGGTTGTTTACTGCAATTTCTTCTTCCGAAGGCACGATCAGTTTTCCTATTAACTGGAACGGAACTTCAAATCTTCCAAAGAAATCGCGTTCCGGTTCTCCTTCAAACATTCCGTTTCGCATAAAACGTTTTACCAGTCGGTCTTCCAGCGAATGATACGATATCACACTCAAACGCCCTTCCGGTTTTAATAGTTCCAGCGACTGCTCCAAAAACTCTTTTAGCACATCCATTTCCTGGTTTACTTCTATACGTATCGCCTGATAGATTTGTGCCAGAATTTTATTGCTTTTGTGTGCCGGTAAAAAACGGCCTAACACTTTTTTTAATTGTTCGGTATTGCGGATCGGATTTTCTTTACGTGCTATTACAATAGTATTGGCAAGTGCTCCGGCATTTTTCAATTCTCCATAATCAAAGAACATCCGTTTTAAATCCGATTCATCGTATTCGTTTACGACATGGAAAGCACTCAATTCCCCTTTTTGATTCATTCGCATATCCAGTTCGGCATCAAATCGGGTTGAAAATCCTCTTTCCGGAACATCAAACTGATGGGACGAAACCCCTAAATCACCTAAAATCCCGTCGACTTGTTTTACGCCGTGAAAACGCAAAAACCGTTTGATATAGCGAAAGTTTTCATTGATCAGTGTAAATCGTTCGTCATCGATCACATTTGCCAAAGCATCGGCATCCTGATCAAAGGCAAACAATTTTCCGTTTGGCCCAAGATGACGCATGATTTCTCGTGAATGACCACCTCCACCGAAGGTTACATCCACATAAATACCATCCGGTTTTATATTCAACCCACCAACCGTTTCTTTTAATAATACCGGATTATGATATTCCATTTTCGTCGTCATTTAAATTACCCATTACTTCTTCGGCCAGGTCTGCAAAATCCATATCATCTCCCGATATTGATTTTTCATACAAATCCTTGTCCCAGATCTCGATGATATTTACCTTTGAGGTCAAAACCAAATCCTTGGAAATTCCCGCATATTCAATCAGATCTTTTGTTATCAATAGTCGTCCGGCATCGTCGATCTCCACCATTTTCACACCAGCCATAAACTTTCGAATAAAGTCGTTATTCTTTTTCACAAAGCGGTTCAGTTTGTTGATTTTCAACATCATGATATCCCACTCCGCTTTAGGCCACAACTCCACACACTGATCAAAAATGGAGCGTTTTAACACAAAACCATCGGTTGGAGCAGGCAATTGTTTCTTCAAAGGAGCCGGCACCATTAGCCTTCCTTTTGAATCAATTTTACACTCATATGTCCCGATTATGTTGGTCAAGATTCGCTCTTTTTGATTTGATTTATAGCAAAAGTACAGTTTTTTTTACCACTTTTTACCACATATTCCCACTTTGTTGATAAGTTTTTACACTTAAAACCTAAAATATAGGAAATTTCACTAATGTTCTCATTTCTAATCATTAAGAATATTGCATTGTTTTTCTCCAATCCTATCATTATCCTTAAAAAAAGAACGATTTTTATACACATTTTTAATAATCGTCCAAAACCCGAAATAAATCGCCCTTTTCTGATTTTTACCCACAAAAAGCAGCTGATAATTAGCACTTTACTGTTAGAAAAAAGCGTTACAATTTCTTAAAGGCAAAGTATTTTCGATTTTACCTTTCAAAACTTCTTATTTCTTTAGAAAGTCCTATATTTGTGAGAATTTGAAACCGTATCATAAATACATGGAGCATACGTTAAAAAAAGAGGGCAAATACCGTTATTTTGAAGCAGGAGAAGGCACGCCCATCATTATTTTACACGGACTAATGGGTGGATTGAGTAACTTTGACGGAGTCGCTGATTTTTTTCCAAAACAAGGTTACAAAGTTGTTATTCCCGAGTTACCACTTTACACCAATAGTATTTTAAAAACCAATGTAAAGGCTTTTTCTAAGTTTGTAAAAGACTTTATTACGTATAAAGGTTATGAAAAAGTAATCCTTCTAGGGAATTCTCTTGGCGGTCATATCGCCTTATATCATACTAAAATGTATCCGGAAAAAATGGCCGGACTGGTGATTACCGGAAGTTCCGGACTTTATGAAAGCGCTATGGGCGAAAGCTATCCGAAACGCGGCGATTATGAGTATATCCGAAAAAAAGCCGAGGATGTTTTTTACGATCCGAAAGTTGCTACTAAAGAAATTGTTGACGACGTGTATGCGACCGTTAACGACCGAATGAAGCTTTTAAAAACACTGGCGATTGCCAAAAGTGCGATTCGCCACAATATGGCTAAAGATCTTCCAAAAATGGATACACCAACCGGAATTATCTGGGGACGAAACGATAAAGTAACGCCGCCGGATGTAGCCGAAGAGTTTAACCGACTTTTACCAAATTCCGATTTATACTGGATTGATAAATGCGGACATGCCGCGATGATGGAACATCCGGACGAATTTAACCGACTAATGCTGGAGTGGCTCAAAAAAGCCAACTTATAATATACTTTCATTCGGTACTCCAAAAAAGTACCGAATGCTTTTTTAATACAAATCTGAAATCCGGAAACCATGAAAATTAATACTGCCGAATTTGTGATCAGTAATTCCGAAGTAAGCAAATGCCCGAAAGAACCTTTACCGGAATACGCTTTTATCGGACGATCCAACGTGGGAAAATCTTCGTTGATCAATATGATAACCAACCATAAGAATCTGGCGAAAACTTCGGGAAGACCCGGAAAAACACAATTGATCAACCATTTTAAAATCAATAATAACTGGTTTTTGGTCGATTTACCGGGTTATGGCTATGCACGTGTTTCAAAAAAAGCAAAAGAAACGTTCCAGCAATTTATCACCGATTATTTCGAGAAAAGAGAACAATTGGTTTGTGCTTTTGTTTTAATTGACATCCGACTGGAAGCCCAGAAAATCGATTTGGAATTTATCAACTATCTTGGTGAAATTGAAGTTCCGTTTTGTATCATTTTTACCAAATCCGACAAAATCAGTAAAGGAAAAGTGGAACAAAATGTTGCCGCATACCGCAAAGCGTTATTAGCAAACAACTGGGAAGAAATGCCACAACATTTTATCACGTCCTCACTGGACGTTGTTGGCCGCGAACCGCTATTGGATTTTATCGATGGCGTGAACGATGGTATTTTTAAAAATAATGATCTATAAAAAAAGCGGTTTTTCAACCGCTTTTTTTTATTTTTTACCCAATTCGAGTTTTTCTGCAAAATAATCGCAGAAGTCCCGCATGGTATCCGTCATTTTCTCATCGTCGGTAGCACGGTGATAGGTATCCGCCATAGCCACTAAAGTCTGATGGAAAAATACTTTCATTTCATCTACCGGCATGTCTTTTGTCCACAAGTTAATCTGTAAAGTCTCCTGTACTTTACTATCCCACATGGCCAACAACATTGCTTTGGCTTCGGCCGATTCTACACCACCGTCTGCTGCTTTCCATTTTAGTTTTTCCGGAACGCGGTTTTCGTCCAGTTCGATTTGTATTTTTATTTCGGATTTAATATTCTTTGCCATTATTTTTTAGGTTTGTATTTTGAGTTATCAAATATTTCTTTTGCCTCTTTTACCAGTAATTGCTGTAGGCTTACGTCCGGATTGTTTTTCATATACGAGCGCACAATTTGCCATCCCAACCAGGTTCCTACTCTTCCCGGCGATTCAGCATCGATTTCCAGATAGAATTTGGAAAAAGGCGCCGTCGATATAAAACGTTGTGTTAGTTTTGGATTGGTATCGTACAACAATTTTTCGTTTACCAGGTATTTCCACATTTCCGATTCGTTTTCCTGACACCATTTTAGCTGTTCTTCGGTATAGGCAATTTTATCCGCATCCGACATATCCGGCAGCAGCAGATCTTTCATGTACAACTCTTTTCCAAAATAGATCATTTGCGCCAATAAGGAACGATCGTCTGTTGTCTTTATTTCTTTAGTTGCCAAGCTTGCCACGATATCCGGCATCATTTGCGACGGTTCGAAGTTTTGTTTATAATACTGTGGAAATTCATACAAACGGTTGTCTTTCCCCAAATACATATCCAATGAGATGATCACTAAACTATCTGCAAAAATAGCTTTGTTCTCATAATCCATTTCCGATACCAATGTGACTACTTTTGGCGTTTTATATTGCGGGAAGTAGTACTGAATGTGCTTAAACAAATCCACCAGGTCACCTTCAAAGGCATTGTTGTTTGGATATTTTTTCTTTACCTCGGCATATAATTCGCGGTATAACGGGTTTTGCATTTTATTGGTCCAAACCGAATCGGGGTTTCCTGCCGGAAAAAAATAATAGAATTCCCGCTTGATTTTTGGGAAATCGGAAACCGGAGATTCGTAAAAAACCTTATCGAATCGTTCGATTTCAACCTTCACCGGGATCTTATCCACTTCCTTTGCCACTTTATCTTCCTTTTTACAGGCGATCAGCACCAAAACCATAAAAACCCCTGTCAAATATTTTTTCATGTCTCTGTGAATTTATATTTACGTTTTAGCCCTATTCCTATTTGATTGCATCACTCGGATAATCACGGCTAATTTTTTGTTATTTTTATCGCAATTATTTTTTTGCAAATATAACATTACCGTTTTATAAAATCTTCATAATATTTCTATGGTTCCAACAAACTCCTTCCAAGCTGAAAAAATCAACCTGCATATTGTAAACTGGTTAAAAGATTATGCCACTAAAGCCCGCGTTAAAGGTTTTGTTGTGGGCATATCCGGTGGGATCGATTCGGCCGTGACCTCTACACTATGTGCACAGACCGGTTTACCGACCTTATGTGTGGAAATGCCAATCCACCAGGCCGCCAGTCAGGTTTCAAGAGGTCAGGAACATATTGATCAGCTTAAAAAACGCTTTGAGAATGTTTCCAGTGTGATTTCTGATCTGACTCCGGTTTTCGAAAATTTCAAACAACAGGTACCCTCTTCGGATAGCGAAGCCATTTTAAACCTTACCCTGGCCAATACACGCGCCCGATTGCGCATGACCACGCTGTACTATTTTGCCGGATTGCACAGTGCTTTGGTTGCCGGAACCGGAAATAAGATCGAAGATTTCGGTGTAGGCTTTTTTACCAAATACGGAGATGGCGGTGTCGATTTAAGTCCGATTGCCGACCTGATGAAATCGGAAGTTCGTTTACTGGCACAATACCTAAATGTACCCGAGAGCATTATTCAGGCAAAACCTACAGACGGATTGTTTGGAGACGATCGAAGTGACGAAGATCAGTTGGGCGCGAGCTACGATGAATTGGAATTTGCTATGCTAGCATACAAAAATGATAAGACTGAAAACGATTTTGTAGGAAGAGAACACGAAGTTATGAGAATTTACCGTAGACTTAACACTGCTAATCAACACAAAATGAACCCAATACCGGTTTGTAACATCCCCGAAGATTTGAAATAATTTTCTTTCACTGATTATCAATCGTTTATATTTTTTTTAGTAACTTTACAGATAATTACTATTAAAACCTATTGAAGATGATAAAAGTTTGTTTAGCAGATAATCATCCCGTCGTTCAGTATGGGGTGAAATCCTTTTTCAAGGATAATTCGGAGATCAATTTTGTCGGAGTTGTTAGTAATTTATATGGCCTTGAGGAATTACTACGGAAAAAAAACGTAGATGTCGTTGTTTTAGATTTGGAATTGGACGGTTTAACCAGCATTAGCACCGTAAAAACCTTAACCAAAGAGTACCCGAACACTAAGATTGTTATTTTTACAAATTTAGCTGAACAAATTTACGCACCCAATGCATTAAAAGCCGGCGTTTCGGCCTATATGCATAAAAACTCGAAATTGGAAGAATTAGAGTTTGCCATAAAAAGCGTCTTTGTCGGGAACATTATCTTTAGTGAGGCCGTTCGTAAAAACCTTGCACTTCTAAACAAAGGACGTAAAACTGACAGACTTTACCGCAAATTATCATCCCGGGAAATCGAAGTATTACGCTATTTAAGCGATGGAAAGAAAAACAAGGAGATTGCCAAACTGTTGAATTTAAACGAGAAAACAATTAGTACCTACAAGCTTCGTTTACTGACTAAATTACATGTAACGAATCTGGTTGATCTGGTCAATAAGGCCAAAACATTAGAAATCGTCTAACTGTAACGCGACATGACGCGTCCCAGTTTTTTCGAAAAAGTATTGATTAATTTTTGGTAGTCTACTGCCATCATCAGGATTTCCGAATTATCTGCCGTGACTTCCCTATTAAGGGAATTTTTAAGGTCGTTAATGATCCTGTCTACTAAAAACCAACGTAAAGTCAGTATAGTTTCTGAAACGTATTGACTTATCGTTTGGTTTTTCTGTTTTACAATGATCTGCTGTACTTCCCAATTGTGTAAGGATTCCCGCTCTTCTTCCATTAAAATATTGGTCACTTCACGTGCCAGTTCCGGCTCCAGTCGCATCAAATATTGCTCTATTTCGAAGGTTTCATTCTGATGGTAATAATTGATCAGGTGATTATAAATCGCCCGGAACGATTCGTTAGCCAATTCAACCTCATCTTCCTGTAAACTCAGATAAATTCGGTGGTACACTTTATAATTATTCATTTCACTTACTTCCGTCATCTCACCTTCTTCATTCGTTTTCAACATGACGTCTTCGAATTCTTCTACAGCATTTCCATATAGCAAGAGAATTTCAATCAGTTTTCGCTCCAGTTCGTACTGCACATCCACTTTGGACGCCGCTATTCCCTCCTGATTTTTAACTACTTCGAAAACTTTTTCTTTTTGCTCCTGTTTTAGTTTTTTTCCGGCATCGGCCACATCTTTTTGCACCATTTGCGCCAGCGTATCAACCAAAACCTGTTCGGAAATATCCATAATTCGGGAACACTCCTGTATATATACTTCGCGTTTGATACGATCCGGAATTTTGGAAATACTCGTAACCATGTCGCGAATCAGCTCGGCTTTTTTAATCGGATCGTTATTGGCTTCCCGCATTAAAAGGGAAGCCTTAAACTGGATAAAATCCTTCGCGTTTTCGTCCAGATAACGCACTAATTCGTCATATGGCGTTTTTTTAGCAAAACTATCCGGGTCTTCTCCATCGGGAAACGAACATACTTTTACGTTCATTCCGGCTTCCAGAATAAGATCTACCCCGCGAACAGAGGCACGTAAACCGGCCGCGTCACCATCAAAAAGGACTGTAATATTTTTGGTCAGACGGTTGACCAGTCGAATCTGATCGGGTGTTAAAGCCGTACCGGACGAAGCCACTACGTTTTCAATTCCGGCCTGGTTAAACTGAATCACATCGGTATACCCTTCCACCAAATAACAGTTATCCTGTTTGGCAATGGCCTGTTTGGCATGGAAGATTCCGTATAGTACTTTACTTTTATGATAGATATCACTTTCGGGTGAGTTGAGGTATTTGGCCGCTTTTTTATCATTGGTCAATATACGACCACCAAATCCCAATACGCGTCCGGACATGCTCTGTATCGGAAACATCACCCGACCTTTAAAACGGTCGAATTGTTTGTCGTCTTTTACGATTGTAAGTCCGGTTTTGTCCAGGTATTCCAGACGATATCCTTTGCCAAGTGCTTCTTTGGTAAACGCGTCCCAGGTTTCGGGCGAATATCCCAATCCAAATTTTTTGATTGTTTCGTCCGTAAATCCTCTTTCTTTAAAATATGAATAACCAATGGCTTTTCCTTCTTCTGAAAGCGTCAGTATATTGTGAAAATATTGTTGCGCAAATTCGGAAACCAGATACATACTTTCTTTTTCATTGGCTTCTTCCTTTTCTTCATTGGATTGCTCCGTTTCTTCGATCTCAATATTGTATTTTCTTGCGAGGTAACGAATGGCTTCCGGATAGGAAAAATGTTCGTGCTCCATTAGAAACGTCACTACATTCCCGCCTTTTCCAGAACTAAAATCTTTCCAGATCTGCTTAACCGGTGAGACCATAAAAGACGGAGATTTTTCGTCTACAAACGGGCTCAACCCTTTGAGGTTACTTCCCGCTCGTTTTAACTGGACAAAATCGCCAATTACTTCCTCAACCCGGGCTGTTTCGAAAACGGTATCTATAGTATTCTGTGCAATCATAGTCCGACAAAGATACGATACGGGAGTTATTTTTTACAAATTTGTATCGGTTAAAAAACAAAAGGTGCCCGTTATGAGCACCTGATAAAAAAGTATAACTAACCTAAACTTTAATTGAAGTCAAAACGCAATCCCAATGAAATGTTGTTTTGATTGGTAACATTATCTTTAAACAACGGATTCAGATCGTATTTTAGGTATAACGACATCGAACGATAGCCTACATAAGTACTCAAACCATATATAAAACCATTGGTATTAAAACCGCTATTCTGGGTTTCTTCAATATCATAACCTTCGCGTTCGTATTCCAAAAACTGTTTGGTATTCAGATTGGCACCGATATATCCTCCAATTCCGGCACGAAAATTTTGATGTGTCCTAAAAACTTTTTCGCCTTTGTCGTTGGTCTTAACCGGTGTAAAATCAAATTCCAAATGCACCGGAAAGATTAGTTGTACGTTGCGCAATCTGGATTCTTTTAACCATACTGATGAAGGCGCAAGATCCGTTTGATCGTAGTTTTTTACAAAGTACTGATTATCAAAAGGTCTCAGATTGTTATACACCGCCGAAAATCCGTATTTTAAATGTAACAGGTTATCATTTTTTGCCAAACGCGTATTCAACGTTAATCCGACTTCATAAAAATGGGAACCCCAATATCTGAATTTTGAATTTGCCAAAGCGCCGTCGGTTACTACGTTATTAACTCCACCGGCAACAACCAACTGTGTTGTTGTTCTTTTTTCGCCGGACTTAAATTTATTTTTCCCTTTTTTATACTTTAACACGAAATAACCTTCTTCATCGGTTTTCGTTGTGTCACGCTCTTTAATTTTACCATCTACCTGTTCTTTTACCAAAAGATTTAAGTTCGCTTCCTCTACGGCTACACGTTCTTCGATTCGTTTGGCATGGTAATTGGCCGCTTCTAATTTTTGCGTATCGGCTTCTTCACGGGTAATCTGATTTTGCTCCCAACGTGCGTTAATACTGTCTACCTTGTTTTTTAGGATTGCTTTTTCCTCTTTGGTGATTCTTTCGATATTGGCTGCAATTACTTTAGCACGGTTTTCAAAGTTTTCCTGAGCGTGGATTTTCGTCACCACCAGGCATACGAAAGCCACTACATAAAAAATAATTTTCTGCATAATTCTAAATTTTAACTATTCGATTGATTGATTTATTCAGTATTGCGATTCGCTACAGCCGATTTTACGGTTTTAAAATTCCGATTGATCGTTTGAAATACACCTTCGCGGTAGTCGGTAGTGATTTCTCCTTCAACAGTACTTAACAGGGAATTGGCGTCGACTTTAACATTCCCTTTTTTAATCGTACTTTTTGTTGGAGCATTTTTATCCACCGATGCCAGTAAACTTTCCACATCTACTGTAGTAGTTATCTTTTTGATTTCTTTTGACGGTGCTACTTCAACAATTTGTGTTTCCGGAGCGGTTGCTGTTTGTTGTCCGATATCGGCGCCGGATTGTACTTTCACAGCTGCTTTTACATTCGTTTTTACAACTGCTGCCATTTCTTTTTGTTCCGCTTGAACTGACTCTGGAGTAACCGCCTCAACTATTTCTGTTTCCGTAGTGTTTTCCGTTTCCGATACGTCCGAATCTTGTGTCGAAATTGTCTTTATAGTGTCTTTTATTTTCAGGTCTTCTTTTTGTTGTTCCATGAATAAGGTTCCCACAAGCAACATTCCGACAAAAACAGCGGCCATAGACAACCATTTTTTATAGTTGCGTTTCGGCTTTTTCTTTTCGGAAACCGAAAGCATCGCATCCAATCTGTCCCATGCCATTTCGGAGGGTTGAATCATTCTCGAATTCAACTTATCTCTGAAATCCTCTTCTAATTTATTCGGTTCCATTTTGATAATTTTTTAGTTTGTTAATTTGATCCTGCAACATTTTACGGGCGTGCGAAAGTTGAGATTTCGATGTTCCTTCGCTAATTCCCAACATTTTCCCGATTTCGTGGTGTTTATAGCCTTCAATTGCATAAAGGTTAAAAACCATACGGTAACCATCGGGCAAATTATCGATCAGAAATTGAATATCGTCTACCGACAATTGGCTTTCGATATCGTTAAAACGCTCTTCAAAATAACTTTCGTCTTCGGTAAATTTTACCGGTTTTTGTACCCGGATGTGTGAGATACATTCGTTAACCATAATCCGTCGGATCCATCCTTCAAAACTGCCTTTATGTTCGAATGCTTTTAAATTGGTAAACACTTTCATAAAAGCAGTGATCATCACATCTTCCGCCAGATGAACATCTTTTAAATACTGTCGGCAAACACTTAGCATCTTCGGAGCAAAAAGCGAATAAATCTTGTGCTGTGCATGTCGATTGTTTTCGACTGCCAACGCGATTAGTTCCTTTTCTTCCTGATGTAGGTTGATTACTTTCAAAATTATTATCAGATGTTTCTATTACTATAGACGGGCTTAATCTGTAAATGGTTGTATGGGATATACAAAAAAGTTTAAAAATTTTTGAAAAACACTGAAAAACAATATTTTACAGTGCTATTATTTTAAAAAAAATTATTTTTTTCTTTCGATCACGTAGTTCACCATTAACGTTAGTGCGTTTTTATAAGGTGAATCCGGGAAATTTTGCAGTAATGAAAGTGCTTCCTGTTGGAATTGCACCATTTTTTGTTCGGCGTAGATTAGTCCGTTCCGTTCTTTTACAAAAGCAATGACTTCGCGAACGCGTTTTTTGTCTTTATTATGGTTCTTGATGGAATTAATGCACCAGTTTTTTTCTTTGGTCGTACAATTGTTAAGTGCATAAATCAACGGAAGTGTCATTTTTTGTTCTTTGATATCGATTCCCGTCGGTTTACCAATAGCATCATCGGTATAATCGAAAAGATCATCTTTGATCTGGAATGCCATTCCGATCAATTCTCCGAATTTCCGCATCCGCTCCACCACTTCCGCATCTTCGGGTTTTACCGCACAGGCTCCCAAGGCGCAACAAGCCGCAATAAGCGTCGCTGTTTTTTGTCGGATGATTTCGTAATAAACCGCTTCCGTAATATCCAGTCGTCTTGCTTTTTCGATCTGAAGCAATTCGCCTTCACTCATTTCACGAACCGCAACAGATATGATTTTTAACAAATCGAAGTCATTGTTGTCGATCGAAAGCAACAATCCTTTGGACAACAGGTAATCGCCCACCAAAACGGCGATTTTGTTTTTCCACAAAGCATTGATCGAAAAAAAGCCACGACGACGGTTACTGTCGTCAACGACATCGTCATGAACCAAAGTGGCGGTATGGATTAATTCGATAACCGACGCACCGCGATAGGTCCGTTCGTTAACGGTTCCGCCGGAAACCATTTTTGCCGTTAAGAAAACAAACATCGGTCGCATTTGTTTTCCTTTTCGGTTTACAATATAATACGTAATTCTGTTAAGCAAAGCAACCTTTGAAGACATCGATTCATGAAACTTCTTTTCAAAAAGTTCCATTTCCGTACCAATCGGTTGTTTTATTTGCTCTACAATTTTCATCGGTTTCAAATATACCAATTTGGGCGGAAAGTAAAAAATGATAATTTTTATACTAAACTTTATTTTTTTACGTTACTATATAATTACCAATAAATCATTTCCTCTTTTTTACAGGAAAAACAACCTGATTGATACGGTTGTTGAAATGATTTTATGTTGATCAATATATAGAGCGTAACAGCTTTATCCCGGAAAAGAAACTTCGATTATCACTTTAGATTACATGGTTATTACCATTGAAAAAGCCCCTTAAAGGGGCTTTTTTTATGCTTCTGCTTCTTTGTTGGCCAACTGACCGCAAGCCGCATCGATATCTTTTCCACGGCTTCGTCGTACTTTTGCTACAATATCGTTTCGTTCCAACGCGCTAATATAGGCTTCGATTGCCGCTGCCGGAGCCTGTTGAAATTCACCATCATCGATTGGGTTGTATTCAATCAGGTTTACTTTACACGGTACGTATTTACAAAATTTAACCAACGCATCGATCGATTTTTTATCGTCATTGATCCCTTTCCACACCACATACTCGTAGGTTACACGACTTTTGGTTTTGGAATACCAGTATTCCAGACTTTCGCGTAGATCTTTTAACGGGAAATTTTCAGAAAAAGGCATGATCTGCGAACGGATTTCATCGACGGCCGAGTGTAATGAAACAGCCAGTTTGAATTTTACTTCATCATCCGCCAGTTTTTTGATCATCTTCGGAATCCCAGACGTCGAAACGGTAATTCGTTTTGGCGACATTCCCAGACCTTCCGGAGAAGTGATCATGTCGATCGCTTTCATTACATTATTGTAGTTCATCAAGGGTTCTCCCATTCCCATAAATACAATATTCGACAACGGACGGTCGAAATAAAGTTTGCTTTCGTTGTCGATTGCCACAACCTGATCGTAAATCTCATCCGGATTCAGGTTTCGCATTCGTTTTAAACGCGCTGTAGCACAGAAGTTACAATCCAGACTACATCCCACCTGACTGGATACGCAAGCTGTTGTTCGCGTTTCCGTCGGAATCAGAACACTTTCCACTATCAATCCATCGTGTAAACGAACCGCATTTTTTACCGTACCGTCTTCACTACGTTGCATCTGATCAACCTTAATATGATTGATCACAAAATTATCCTCCAACATCTGCCGCGTTGCTTTGGCGACATTGGTCATATCGTCAAATTTATGCGCGCCTTTATTCCATAGCCATTCGTATACCTGGTTCCCGCGAAATGCTTTATCGCCCTGAGCTACAAAAAAATCGCGTAACTGCTCTTTACTTAACGCTCTAATATCTTTCTTTTCCGTTTGCATGGCACAAAGTTAGTAACTATTTGTATAATTGGCCGTTTCTGCTTTTGGTAATTTGTAATTTTGTAAAAAATTTACGTTATGCATTTTATCTCCGAGACTTTAGAAGATTATGTAGCGGCACATTCCGAAAACGAACCGGCTTTGCTGGCCGCCTTAAATAAGGAAACCCATCAGAAAATCCTGCAACCCCGTATGTTGAGCGGCCATTTTCAAGGGCGCGTTTTGAGTATACTTTCCAAATTGATTCGCCCGAAGGCTATTCTGGAAATCGGAACCTATACCGGTTATGCCGCGTTATGTCTGGCCGAAGGGTTGGTTGAAAACGGTACTTTGGATACTATCGATATCAACGAGGAGTTATTCGATTTCCAACGCAAATATTTTGATCAATCGGAATGGAAAGACCAGATTTACCAACATTTGGGGAATGCTTTGGAGATTATTCCGACGTTAAATAAAAAATTTGATCTGGTTTTTATTGATGCCGATAAAGAAAACTATATCAACTATTTCCAGATGATCGTTCCGTTGATGAATAAAGGCGGGGTGATTTTATCGGACAATGTATTGTGGTCCGGTAAAATTCTGGAAACGGTAAAAGCCAATGATAAGAGTACCAAAATATTACTGGAGTACAACCAGCTGCTAAAAGACGATCCAAGAGTCGAAACGGTTTTATTACCAATTCGCGACGGACTTACCGTGAGCCGAGTTCTTTAAAAAATAAAAGGGATAACAATGTAGAGTGCTCCCAAAAAGTTAGACAAATTTATAATTAAATTTGACAATAATGAGCTCGGTATTTCACCGGGCTCATTCCATTTAAATTAAGTTTAATTCTATTGTTATTGTAATAGCTTATGTACTTTTTAAGCTCTTGTTTTAAATGTTCTGTTGATTTAAACTTTTGAAGATAAAACAACTCTGATTTAATAATACCAAAAAAGTTTTCTATAACAGCATTGTCTAAGCAATTCCCTTTTCTTGACATACTTTGAGTAACTCCCTTGTCCTTCAATAATCTTTGATATTGTTTCATTTGGTATTGCCATCCTTGATCAGAGTGCAATATAAGCCCAGTATTATCTGCTATTTTCCTAAATGACTTTTTAAGCATATTAGTGACCTGTTCAAAATTTGGCCTTTCTGATAATTCATAGCTTATTATTTCTCCATTAAATAGATCAATGACAGGAGACAAGTATAGCTTCTTTCCCTTTACATTGAATTCGGTTATATCAGTTGCCCATTTTTGATTGGGTTGTTCTGCTTTAAAATTCCGTTGTAATATATTAGGTGCTATCTTGCCATGTTCTCCTTTATACGATTTATATTTCTTAACTCTTATTAAACTCTTAAGCCCTAAAACTTTCATTAGTTTCAATACAGTCTTGTGATTAATTACAAAACCTTTATTCCTTATCTCAAGAGTGATACGGCGATAGCCCAGACGACCTTTATGAGAATGATAGATCGATTTAATCAACTCTTTAAGCTCTGTATATTTGTCAATAACAGCGTTTCTCTTTTGATGATAATAATAACTAATCCGTGCCATATTTGCATGATCCAATAAAAGAGATAGATCATGGTTATGCCTTAATTCCTCTATGGTTTGTGCCTTTTGTTTTGCTCGGCTTCTTCTGCTTGAATTAAGGCTTGTAACTTTTTTAAATAGGCTACTTGAGCACGTAAAGATTCATTTTCCAGTAAAAGCTCTTCTTCTCTGGTCAAAGGTTTATCGGATTTCTTTTTAGCTCTTTTGTAAGTCATCGATATGGGTTTTCCTTTTGGTTTTTGTACTAAACCTGGTGCGCCATGGTTTTTAAATTGACGCTGCCAGGCCAAGATTATCCCATCATTGGGAATGTTGAAAAATAAACAGGCCTGACTCAAAGATAAACACTTCTGATCAATGGTACGTATAACTTTTAGCTTAAAATCGGAACTGTAATTCTGATTCTTACGGGATAACAGACCTTCTTTTCCATACTTAAGATAGAAGTTTATCCATCTTCCAAGATTAGTTTTACTAATTTCTTGCTCCTGAGCAACTGAGCCCTTTGAGCGGTTTTTATTTAATACTTCTTCTACACAATGAAGTTTAAATTCATAATTGTACTTGACTTTTCTTTCCATAAAAAATGCCCCCAAATAGTGTCTAACTTTTTGGGGGCAGTTCAATGTTATCCCTTTCTTTTTATATACTCTAGACCTGACAGGTTTCTCAGCGGTTTGCAAAAAACCTGTCAGGTCTGATTTTATATACTATCCGGAAAGTATTTTTTCCGATAGACTTCATATATTTTTGAAAACAAATAACCGGTTCCCATTCCGAAAATATAACCGGAAAGAATGTCACCCGGGAAATGCAATCCAAGGTAAATACGGCTATACGCAAAAATCAACGGGAAGAGGAAAAACAAAAACGCATATTTATAGTATTTCCGTAGAATCAATACGATAAACGTAGTCGATGCCAGTGAGTTGGCTGCATGTCCCGAAAAATAACTAAACGACGAACTTTGTTTAACCAGACGGATAATGTCTTTGGTTTCCGGATCGTTACACGGACGCAAACGCTGTACGCTGTTTTTTACCAGATTTGTCATCTGATCGGTAAATGCAATCAATAAAGCTAGTGAAAAAATCACCAATAGCATATGTTTCCAACCCAGTTTTTTGTACAACAGGTAGAATACATACAGAAATATTGGTGTCCAATAGGCTTGTTTGGTAATGATCAGCCAGAGTCCGTCAAAACGTTCGGAACCCAGACTATTTAAAAAAACCAGTAGTTGTTTATCAAGTTGAATTAAATGCTCCAAAATTACATTTGTCGTTTTATCGGTCCGGAAATATCTTCAATGTCCTCTTTAGCTTTGTCGATTTCTTTTCGAATACCTCCGGTCAGATCCATGTCCAAGTCTTTGGTAAAATCCAAGTCTTTGGTCAGGCCATTTTCTTCGGCACTTTTCTGAATTTCGTTTTTAATGTCGTTGGTTGCGTGCTTAATCTGCGCCATCCCTTTCCCAAGGGTTCTTGCGATTTCCGGCACTTTATCCGAACCAAATAACATTAAAACGACTAATATAATAAGGAATATTTCTCCGCCTCCGATACCAAACATGGTCTATAAGTTTGAAAGTTATAAGTAGCAAATTTACGAAGTTCCGGTTTTATTTCCGGGTTTTTGACTTTTATTAACACAAAAGCACTCTTTCGAGTGCTTCTATTAGTTTTTTTCAAACTGATCAAACTTCGATTTTGGTGCTTCTTTCGGCCATACGTTGTTGGTTACATCGATATCGGCAGTTTGTAGTTTCGGATCCAATTGTATTTTTTTAACCGGTTTTTCGGTCGCAAAAACGCGTTTTACCACTTCGTTTCCTTTGCGCCAGATTTGTACCGGAAATACGTGATTTTCGATCGTTCCGTCTTCAAATTCCAAATCCACAAGGATCGGCATCATCATTCCTCCTGGTTTTTCGAATTCGACTTCATAAAAATATTTCGGTGTTTTCAGACTTTTTCGATCTTCCGGTGACAAGGTTTCCACATAGTCATTCAGTAGTTTTACATCCTGAATGACAAACGGTTTTTTCATGCCCGGTTTAAAATCTTCACTACTATCGGATACCAAATACACAAATGGTCCATTGTCTTTTAGAAAACGTCCTCTTTTGGCCGCAAAATCTTTCATTTCTTTGGTTGGCTCTTCCGACACATAGAATTGTTTTACATTTTTGATTCCAATATCGACATAATCGGTCGAGTAAAACCACCCTTTCCAGAACCAATCCAGATCAACAGCCGAAGCGTCTTCCATCGTACGGAAAAAATCTTCCGGTGTCGGATGCTTGAATTTCCAACGGTTGGCATAGGTTCTAAATGCATGATCAAACAACTCATGTCCCATAATGGTTTCGCGTAGTATATTTAATCCGGTAGCTGGTTTCGCGTAGGCATTGGCACCAAACTGATGGATGGTTTCCGAATTGGACATAATCGGCTCCAAAAATCGTTGATCACCACTCATATACGGTACGATTTTAGCTGCCGGCCCTCTGCTTGACGGGAAGTTTTTATCCCAACTTTGTTCGGTAAGGTATTCCAGAAAGGTGTTTAAACCTTCGTCCATCCAGGTCCACTGGCGTTCGTCGGAATTAACGATCATCGGGAAAAAGTTATGTCCTACTTCGTGGATAATTACGCCCATCATTCCGTATTTTAATCGGTCGCTCACAAAGCCTTTTTCATCGGGACGCCCATAATTCCAACAGATCATCGGGTATTCCATTCCCTGATCTTCGGCCGAAATGGAAACGGCTTTCGGATACGGATAATCAAAGGTATAGCTGGAATAACTTTTTAGCGTATGCGCTACTACACGAGTAGAATACTGTTCCCATAGCGGATTCGCTTCCGGTGGATATAAGGAAATGGCCATAACATTTTTACCGCCAATTTTTACCGCCATCGCATCGTAAATAAATTTTCGCGACGTCGAAAAAGCAAAGTCCCGTACATTGGTCGCTTTAAATTTCCATGTCTTTTTCTGATCCGAAACGGTTTTGGAGCGTTGTTCGGCTTCGGCCTGCGTCACTACGACAACCGGGTTGTCATAGGAGCTTTCGGCCTGTTGATAGCGTTTTAGCTGTTCGGTTGTAAAAACCTCTTTGCGATTTTGCAGTTCACCGGTGGCTTCCATTACGTGATCGGCCGGAACGGTTATACTTACTTCAAAGTTACCAAACGGCAAGGCAAATTCTCCTTCGCCCCAAAACTGCATGTTTTGCCATCCTTCTACGTCGTTATAAACGGCCATACGCGGATAAAACTGCGCAATTACATACAGGTTGTTTCCATCTTTATCAAAATGTTCGTATCCCGAACGACCTCCGTCCACTCTATAATTATTGATGTTGTACCACCATTTTATCGAAAACGAGATTTTTTCACCTTTTTTAAGGGTTTTATCCAGATCAATACGCATCATGGTTTGATTGATCGTATATTTCATCGGATTCCCTTTGGCGTCTTTTACAAATTCGATGTTATAACCACCTTGAAACGGTTGTTGCATGAATTTCTTCGTGAATCCGTCGGGCGTCATCGCGCCATCCATTCGCTGGTTTTCTACCAATGGCGATTTGGAATCAGGTTTCTTTTCGTTCTGATCCAATTGCACCCATAAATAATCCAACGGATCAGGTGAATTGTTATAATAGGTAATGGTTTCTTCGCCGCTCAGACGGGTATTTTTATCGTCGAGTTCAACTTTTATTTTATAATCTGCCTGTTGCTGATAGTAGGCCGGGCCGGGTGCACCGGATGCGGTACGGAACATGTTTGGAGTTGCCATCTGGGTATACATCTGGCTAAACTTGTTCGTGTCGTAATGTCCGGGTTCTCTTTTACCCGAATTTTTTGTATCCTGGCCCATGGTCATCAAGGGAATTGCCAAAGCCAGTATTGAAAAAACAGATGCCGATTTTTTCATGATTATAACAGTCTAATATTCAATTTTTTCTTTTGGATTACTATTGGTCAGCAAAAGACTCTTTTTGTTACTATTTATATTCGTATGAATGATATTTTGCTGGTCCGGATATATTTCCGTCAATGCCGTATTGTATACTTCTACCGATGTAATTTTTTCGGTTACCGGTACCGTCAGATAACAAATCACAACATCGTCTTCGATTTCCCGCCCTAGAAACCGGATCGCCTTTTCCGTATTATTAATGCGGATATGCAGTTTATCGGTCAGGTATTTTTTTAAAAGTTCTTCTGCTTCCGGTGCTTCTTTTGTAGTGGCCAGATAAATCTTTTTCTTTACTTTTCGTTCCAGGGCTTTTTCCAAATCGTCCGTAAAAATCCGCGCGGTTATCTGCAGGGCTTTTTTTTCCGTCACATAGTTGACCTGATAAATAGAGACATAGAATTTATGAAATCCCGCCGCACTAAGACTCAACAATAACAGGAATAAAAAACCGTATCGCAACAACTTTGTCATCCTCCAAAGATAGTATTATTTCTTTTTCGCCTGTTGATACGTTTTACTTTTACTGATCAGATAATCGATCAGTTCAAATTCGTGTTGCGGCTCCAATAATTCGCGAGTAAGTGCGCCCTGATCGCAATAGGTTAAAAATGGACCGATATTGTCTTTTTTAAGTTTTAAAACATCGGTAAAAAACGGCGTTGAAACTCTTTCTCGTACCGCATCAGCAAAAATCTTATCGGTTACAAAAGTTGCAGTTCCGGTATCGGTTTTGCGTTTGGATTTGAAGAGGCGTCCCATCATTTCTCCCACCTTAATAAAGTCGACGCCCATTAACGGACTCATATTAGGGATTACCGGCGGTGTGGTTGGTCTGGTCAGGTAATCGGTTTTAAAATCGGTCTGAAATAAGGTATTCTCCGATACGGCTATCCGCTGGCTTCGATCTTTTAATTTTCGGGTATCCCGTTCCAAATCACCGGAAAGTCGTTTTACAATTACTTCGTTTAGCTGGTTTACCTCGACGGTAAGTCGGATCCGAAGAATTTGCATGTCGAAATCTCTTTTTTCCAATACGACCATCAGCGGACTAAACGATAGGCTCGAAAAAACCAGTGTATCTTTTGCCCGGGCATAAATTTCGAATTCACCCATTTTACCGGTATTCGTTTTAATGCGGGTTGCCGTGTTCAGAATCGTAATATTTTCGGCATCAAGACTATCGATTTGTATCTGACCTTTTAGCAGTTCCCGGGTAGTGGTTTGTGAAAACGCCTGAAAAGTCAGTAACAACAGGATAAGCAACAGTTTATTTTTCATCTGTAATTATTTTTCGGTATTGAACGGCCAGTTCATTCAGATAAAATGTAGCCAGCGTTTTATTTTTCGCTTTTATCGCTGCAGTAAATCGTTCGTTTTCGACAGCATAAAAGATAAATCCCTGTACATATTCCTGTGGAATTTTTAAGGTATTCACAAAATACTCTTCGTCATACATCCCTTCCAACTTCTGTCGGAACAGTTCTTTTTTCTCAATTTCAACTTCTTTTTTCAGCATCGATGTCCGACCGGAAAACCAGTTTAACAATGGATCAAGACCTACAACCGTATTCGTACCTATTTGTGCGTCGGTTCCGGTGGCTGTTTTTAATTTTCTTTCGGCCGGTGTGTATCTTTTCTGTCCTCTCGGAACCAATCCCAAACTTTCCGAATTGATATTTCCATATTCATTGATCACCACCTCTTTTAACTGGCGTACCATCACGTCTAATTTGACATAGAACAACTCTTCGTTAAAATCCTTTTCCTCCAGTCGGATTTGCCGTCCTTTAAACTGAACCGCCGAAAAAATAAGCGTGTCATTCGGTTGTGCCATTATTGAAAAAAAGCCGCCTTTTTCTGTCACTACCGCTTTTTCCGTTCGTTTATTGATCACGTGAATCCCGTCCAACTCCGATGTAGCCGCCATAACTTTCCCTTTCAGGACTTTTATATTCTGTGCGTATGAAGTTACAGAAATTACCAATAAAATCAAAGGAAAAATCTTATTCATTTGCTGCGCCTTTTCGCAATATGCTTTTTTACCGGACATTTATTCGGAAATTAATTTTTTATATTTTACAGCCAGCTCCGTTAGTAAAAAAGTCGCCAAAGTCTTATTCTTTTCATTAACCGCTTTTTTAAAACCGGCATCCTCCATCGCATACAACCAAAACCCATCGGTATTTTCCTGCGGAATTTTAAGTTCATCCGTCACAAAAGGTTCCTGAAACCAGCCTTTTAAGCGATCCATTAACATTTCGCGGCGCTCTACCACCAGCTCTTTTTTAAGTTGCGCGGTTTTTCCGGATATCTTATTAACGATCGCATCTACCGACACACCGCCTCCTAATATATTCAGCAACTGAATCGGTTTAAAATCACCCGCCGTTTTTAACTTCCGTTCGGCTGCCGTATATTGTTTTTGTCCCATCGGTACAATCCCCAGTTTTTCGGAAGTAATGCCACTCTTTTCAATATAGACTTCGTTTAATTTGTTCACTTTGGCTACCATTTTTAGTAATAGTTCTCCATCTTCAAAATCAATTTCTTTGACGGTTATCTTTTTTTCTTCATATTGAATAGACGAAAATTGCACGACGTCTCCGGCCGCAGCATTGATCAAAAACGATCCGTCTTTACGAGACAACACTTGCTTTTCCGTAGTTAGATTTACAATTGAAATTCCTTCTATATCGCTGTTGTTTTCAGCTATTAGCTTCCCTTTTAGCGGTTTTTCATTTTGCGCTGTAAGCAGCGTGGTACACATCAATAAAAAAAATAGTAGTTTTTGTTTCATGCAAAAAGGTGAGTTCGTAATAAATTCGAATATATTGGGTAAAAATATTTGCTTATTCTCCAAATTTATTGCCAACAACATTGTAAAAATTTGTTAAAAGCGAGAATTTCACATTTGACTTTCTTTTTGTAATTAAATGTATCTTTGACCCAAACCGAACCCAACAACATGAAAAAACTTATAATTGCCAGTACTTCCACCCTTCACAACGGAAGTTACCTGGACTATCTTTTACCGACTTTGGCTATACATTTCGAAAATGTAAAAAACCTGTTATTTATTCCGTATGCCCGTCCCGGAGGGATTTCGCATGACACTTATACCGATAAAGTACGCGAGGCATTTTCTAAAATCAATATTGCGGTAAAGGGAATTCACGAATATGAAAATCCGATTGAGGCTATAGCTGCCGCGGAAGGTATTTTTACCGGTGGCGGAAATACATTTTTATTAGTAACACAATTGTATCAAACCAAAGTGATCGACGCTCTGGAAGCCGCTGTAAAAAACGGAACACCTTATCTGGGCACCTCAGCCGGAAGTAATATTTGTGGCTTAACGATGGGAACGACGAACGATATGCCAATTGTATATCCACCGAGTTTTAAAACACTGGGATTTGTATCATTTAACATCAATCCGCATTATCTGGATCCGGATGTTAATTCAACCCATATGGGCGAAACCCGAGAGACCCGCATTAACGAATTCCATCATTTTAATCCGCAGCCGGTATTGGGATTACGCGAAGGAAGCTGGTTGGAAGTAAGCGGAAATACCATCATACTTAAAGGAGCGTTACATGCGCGTTTGTTCCGTCAGCATCAGGAACCGGAAGAAATTGCCCCTGAAAGCGATTTAAGTAATCTGAAATAGCACCAGTATAAAACAAAAAAACCGAAACAAATGTTTCGGTTTTTTTATGGAGCGGAAGACGAGGCTCGAACTCGCGACAACCAGCTTGGAAGGCTGGAGCTCTACCAACTGAGCTACTTCCGCATGTAATGGATTTTAAAACCCCATCAGGTTTTTTCAGAGCGGAAGACGAGGCTCGAACTCGCGACAACCAGCTTGGAAGGCTGGAGCTCTACCAACTGAGCTACTTCCGCATGCAATGGATTTTAAAACCCCATCAGGTTTTTAGCAGAGCGGAAGACGAGGCTCGAACTCGCGACAACCAGCTTGGAAGGCTGGAGCTCTACCAACTGAGCTACTTCCGCTTTTGTGAGTGCAAATATAATTAATAATTTTACTCCCCTGCAATTTTTTTCTAAAAAAAATTAAAATAGCCAATAGTCGTTTTCCGACCGTGTGCCGACCATTTAAAAGGCCCGACAAAATAAGGCTCCGCACCCAACCGCAGCTTTCTAATTTTCAATTATTTAAGTCCGTCACTATTTAGAAAAGGCATTCCTAACAACATCAATTCCCTATTCGGTTGTATCAAAAAATAGTCTGAAAAAGACCAAAAAATAAAAATTGGCGGTCTAAAATCAATTACTTTTTTAAAAATACTGGTTCCTGTTTTTGTAATTTAGTGCTATCAAAATGGAAAACATCCCAAATCGTATGCCTGTAAGTTCCTTCCGCTCCAATCTTGAAAGTACCGCTATTCTAATACCCGAAAGTATTGCATTACTGGAAGCACTTTGCCACGAAAGCAGCATTCCAAAAAATAGTTCGCTTTTAACCGCAGGTAGTATTCCCAAACACTACTACTATGTAGTAAAAGGTCTTTTTGCTTATTATTTCCTGACGGATAACGGCGAAAAGGTTATTAAAAAATTCTTTCCCGAAAATACATTTATCGCATCAGCATCGGCATTGCTAACACAAACGCCCGGTCATTTTTCGATTGAAGCTTTAGAAGACAGTGTTGTACTGAGTATTCCGGCCGATCGTTTTAAAGCATTAGTAGCAGAACGACACGACATCGCACTGTTTTACATCAATTATCTGGAAAAAAACTGGATTATCGAAAAAGAGATGCTGGAAATTTCTACCAAGTCCGATGATGCTACAATTCGTTATAACATCTTTCTGGATTCCTATGCTGCCCTGTTGCCACGGCTCAAACAACATCATATCGCTTCCTTTCTTGGCATTACACCCACTCAGCTGAGTCGTATCAAGCCAAAACCATAATCCGGCCTCAACAGCTATAAATGTTTTTCTTTTTTATTTCGGATATTTTTGTCCGATTACTGGGCATTGAAATAAAAAATAAAGCCTGATATTTGGAAACCCGTCAAAAATCACTCAAACTAAAAAATAAATACCATTATATGATACACTCCTTAAAAAATCTGCTACTAGCCTGCTTTCTTCTACTCGCTACTACTATGGTTGCACAAACCCAGGACAAATCATTGATCATTGGAAAATCGGACGTTTTATTTTCTAAAATTTTAAATGAAAACCGAAATATCAATATCACGCTTCCGGAAGGATATAATGACGATCCTAATGCCAAATATCCGGTAATTTATATCCTTGACGGCGGTATGGAAGAGGATTTTATACATCTGGCAGGAATCGTGCGCTTTAGTTCGCAATCGTGGGTGAATCGTTTACCCGAGTCTATTGTCGTAGGAATTGAAAATACCAACCGAAGACGGGATTTTACGTTTGCCGTAACCAACATCGATTTTATCGAGAAAGAAGGTTTTAAAAAGAGTAGCTTTCCGCAATATGGCGGTTCGCAACACTATATGGATTTTCTTGAAAAAGAATTACAGCCGTATATAACGAAAAACTACCGTACCAACGAGCAAAAAACCGTTATCGGGGAATCGTTGGCCGGATTAATGGCTTCCGAAATTTTAATCAAACGTCCGCAGTTGTTTAGCAATTATATCATTATTAGTCCGAGTTTATGGTGGGGCGAACAGGTTTTATTAAAAAATGCCGGAGATCTGCTTACCAAAAATCTAAAAAATCCGGTTACGATCTATATTGGCGCTCCAAGCAAAGCCGAAGATCTGAAAATGTATCAGGAAGTGGAAGCGCTATACCAGACCATCAAATCACATAAAAATGCAACAGTAATTTTCGATTATATGCCCGATGAAACCCATGCAACGGTTATTCACCAGGCGGTTTATAATGCCTTTAAAATGCAGTCCAAAAAATAAATTTCCGGCTTTATCGCTATTCAAAATGCCACATAGGATTGCTTTTGGGGTACCACTTAAAAAAAATAGTTTTTTTCGAAGCAACTATTTCATTTTTCCTGCATCTAAGTTATAATTATATTATGTGTCAAAATAATTATAGTATCTGAATTTATTCAGAAGAGCAAAAATGGTTTTCGTAAAAAAAATCAACAGTACTACTACTTTTCAGGTACGTTAGCCGGTTTTACGACCGGGTAGGCCTTTGGAAAGTTGTATTTTTGAAGGAGACGATCTGGAAACAACTACGCATTTAGGGTTATACAACAACAGTACACTCGCTGGAATTGTTTCCATTTTTGCCTCCTGCCACAAATTATTTCCTCAGGTTGGGCAATTTCAGCTCCGGGGAATGGCAGTTTTGAACGAATTCCAAAAAAAAAGATATGGGGAACGCCTTGTTAGCGAAGCAGAAATCTGTATAAAAGAACAGAACGGTTCCCTCATTTGGTTTAATGCGCGGGAAGCTGCTGTCGATTTCTATAAAAAAATGGGATATGAAATTGTCGGTGATGCTTTTGACATTCCAACAATCGGCATACATTTTGTTATGAGGAAAATGGTATAAAAACCTACACGTTTTTCTGGTTTACTATTATTTTCGTAACTTATAGAATAAATTTATATGACTATGTTGCAACGCTACTGTCTATTATTGGTTCCCATGTTTCTTTTTGGCTGCAAAAAGGAACCGGCTGCTATTGCAGACAAACAAATTGTACACAAAGACACGGTAAAAGTGGCGCCGCTTGCTTTTCCCGAAGCTATTGCAATTGATTCTACTTATTTTGCCAATAGTTCCGATGTTGTAAAACAATTCTATAAAAACAACCTGTATAAAACCGTATGGACGCTGGAAAAGGATCGTTCTGCACTAACCGAATCCATTAAAAACATTGAGTTAGATGGCCTTAACCCGGACGATTATAACTTTAGTACGATTACAGAACAAGACAACAATCATAAAAATCTGGCCGAAAAAGACCGGATCACAAATGATATCCTTCATACGGAAATCTTCTATAAACTGGCCAGCCATTTGTATAATGGTAAACTGGAACCGACCAAATTATATTCCGATTGGGATATGTATCCGAAAGAGATTGACCTTAGTCATAAATTACAGTATGCGCTAAAAAACCATACCATTCTGCAAAGTCTGGACTCTTTAAAACCACAACACATTGTCTATTTAAGGTTAAAAGATGCGCTTCGCAAAATCGAAAGTATGCCCAATGACAATCTTAAACATATTGCTGTTAAGGACAAATTGATTCCTAACGATACCAATGCAGCTATAATCGACGTCAAAAAGCGACTGGCCTATTGGGGTGATTATAAAAAACCGGACTCCCTGACAAAAATATACGACGATAAAACACAGTCGGCTGTAAAAAAATTCCAGAAACGACACGGCTTAACACCCGATGGCGTAATCGGAAAAGGAACCGTAGCCGCGATGAATCTCTCGAAAGCACAACGAAAAAAACAAATCATAGCCAATTTGGAACGTTGGCGTTGGTTCCCAAGAGATTTAGGCGAAAGCTATGTAATTATTAATATTCCTGATTTTAATTTATACCTGGTCAACAACAACGATACGATCCAGAATCACCGGGTGGTTGTGGGACGCGCCAAAAGACGTACGCCGGTATTATCGTCAAAGTTCAGTAATTTGGTGATCAATCCTACATGGACGGTTCCACCAACGATTTTAAAAGAAGACCTGACGCCGTCGGCCAGTAGAAACCTGAATTATTTTGCCTCAACCGGAATCACCATTTACGATATGAAAGGAAATGTGGTTAGTCCGGAAAATTGGAATGCCGGAAAATCCAACAATTATCGCTATGTACAAAAACCGGGATCCAATAATTCTTTAGGATTAATCAAATTTAATTTTAGCAATAAACATCTGGTATATCTGCATGACACCAATCACCGGGATTTCTTTAAACTCAATAACAGAGCGTTAAGTTCGGGCTGTATCCGTGTCGAAGATCCATTTAAGTTGTCCGGATTTATTCTGGAAAAAGAAGAAAACAACTGGAGTAAGGAACGTGTGGATAAAATGATTGCATCCAATAAAACGCAAAGTATTGTATTGAAAAAACCCACCTTTGTGCATCAGCTGTACTGGACAGCATGGATGGACAAAGACGGGCTTCAATTCAGAAACGATATTTATGATCTTGATTTCGAACTCTACGCCAAATTACGAGATTAGTTTAGACTTATTCTCATAATTACGTGACGGGTGATAAATAAAAAGACAGGATTTCTCTTTTATTAAATTGATAATTTCTTTGTGAAGGGCAACCGGAACAGCAGGACATCCCTGACTTCTTCCCAATCGGCCTTGTTTTGAAATAATGTTTTCATTGGCATAATCAGCACCGTGCATCACAACCGCACGATTGCGCGCATTGTCATTGATGCCATATTCCAATCCATCCAGGCGTAAAGACATTCCGTGTTTACCCTGATATACTTCACCAGTAGCGTAAAAACCTAAGCTACTCATAAAAGAGTTGTTTTCGTTGGAAAACTGCGTAGCAAATTCGTCACCGCTGTTACGTCCGTGCGATACTACCGATTGCAATAAAATAGTGTTGGTAGCCATGTCGATCACCCAAAGTCGTTTTTGGGCGGAAGACAAACTAAAATCGATTAAAGTTAAAATATCTTTTTTGATAAGGCCTTGTTCTTTCAACTGGTAAAAACCTTCCAATGCTTTGGAAAAACTCTCCAGTTTTGGCATAGCAAACGTCTGGGGATTGAGCGCTGTGTATAAATTTTTAACTTTTAATTCAAACGAAGCTTTCGCGTTGG
The DNA here is from genome assembly GCF_039778605.1 of Flavobacterium sp. WV_118_3. Taxonomy (NCBI): domain Bacteria; kingdom Pseudomonadati; phylum Bacteroidota; class Flavobacteriia; order Flavobacteriales; family Flavobacteriaceae; genus Flavobacterium; species Flavobacterium sp. WV_118_3. The sequence goes on from NZ_CP156060.1 coordinate 2,696,721, forward strand.
CCGCTACTAACTTTGGTGGGTCTGTTTCCTTTGTGCTTAGTGGTTTAAAAGACAACAAAAAAAGGAACAAAACCGGCAAAACTTTATAAGCCATTGATACTCTATTAATTATATTACTGTGTGTCGAGTCCAAAAATATAGATAAATTTTAAACAACCAAATGTTTTTTATTATTTACCCCCTAACTTTAACATTTTAATTTCATTTTATCACAATTTAACATTTAAAACAACATTTATTCTTACAAAACAGAATTAAAAAAAGTATATTTGTTAATTTCAACTCAAAAATTAAATGAAAAACGTAATTTTTATCGTTTTTATTGCCATAAATGCAACATTTATTTTCGGACAGGAGGTTACACCCGACTTTCAAAATAAAAAAAGACTTAAGGCTTCACCGCTTAGAAACACTATTATTATCGATGGAAAACCCAACGAAAATGAATGGAAAAATGCGGAATCTGCAACCGGCTTTATCACCTTTCAACCCGATAACGGGAACTCCGCACCTTACGAAAAACGTACCGAAGTAAAGGTTTTATACGATGACGACGGTATTTATATTGCCGCCTTTCTGTATGATGATCCATCTAAAATTGTGAAAGAAATCACCGAAAGAGATAAATTCGGAACCTCCGATTTTTTCGGTATTTTTATTAATGGTTATAACGACGGGCAACAGGATTTTCGCTTTTTTGTGAGTACCGCCGGTACACAAATGGATTGTCTTGCCACCGAAAGCGGAGAAGATTATTCCTGGGATGGCATCTGGTATAGCAATGTCAATCTGACCGATTATGGCTGGACGGTTGAAATGAAAATTCCATATGCCGCCCTGCGTTTTTCCGAACAAAAAGAACAAATATGGGGCGTGAATTTTTTTAGGGAAATTCGTCGGGATCGCCAGAAATTCACCTGGAATCGTATCGATAATAAGATCGGAAATACAATTACACAAGCCGGAATTTTAGAAGGAATTCAGGATATCAAACCGCCTACCCGTCTCTTTCTGATTCCCTATTCTTCCTATTACATAAACAACAACAAAGCCAATGGTACCAATACCGAGTTTAAAGCCGGAATGGATATCAAATACGGAATCAATGATTCGTTTACGCTGGATGCAATTCTTGTACCGGATTTCGGACAAACCGCCTTCGACAACGTAGTTCTAAACCTTGGCCCATTTGAACAACAGTTTAATGAAAACCGACCTTTTTTTACCGAAGGTACCGATATGTTTAACAAGGGAAGCCTACTCTATTCCCGTAGGATTGGCGGGTCGCCGTCTACTTCACCGGATGTTGGCGAAAATGAAGAAATACAACAATATCCGTCACGGATCAATCTGATCAATGCCGTTAAAATTTCCGGTCGGACATCAAAAGGGCTCGGAATTGGTGTGATGAATGCGGTTACCGAAAAAGCCGAAGCGACCATCCGAAATTCCGAAACCGGAGCCATCCGATCTGAAGTGGTCGAACCTTTGGCCAACTATAACATTCTGGTACTGGATCAGCGTTTCCGCAAAAATTCATCCGTCTCAGTAGTTAATACCAGCGTAATCCGCGAAGGTGCTTTTCGGGATGCAAACGTGAGTGCTTTCCTTTTCGACCTGAATACCAAAGCCAACACCTATAATCTTTCCGGAAATGTAAAATTTAGTCACGTGAATGATTTCGATGGAAATAAAAACGGATATACGGCCTATCTCAACTTTGGGAAAACCAGCGGCAACTATCGCTTTAGCACGAATGCCTCCTATATATCAGACCAATACGACATCAATGATTTGGGAATCATTTTTATGACCAACTATCATAACCTTACGTTTAATGGTAGTTACCGTATTCTAAATCCGAATAAGACTTTTAACACCTTTAAAATTAGTACGATTACCTATACCGAACTGGAAAATGTGACCGGAAAACCGCAGGAAGCTTCGCTGGAATTTAATCTGGAAACTACCGATAAAAAGAATCATTATTTCGGAGCCGGTTTTTTAGTGTCGCCATTTGAAACTTTCGATTTTTACCAGCCTCGCAAAGACGGACGCTATGTCTATAATCCAAAATATATGTTTAACTGGATTGATATTTCCACCAACTATAATTATCCTTTTGCTTTGGATGCCAATTTGTTTGTAGATTTTTACGATCAGGACAAACGTCGGAATTTCGGAATCCGGATTAGTCCGCGGTATCGTTTTAGTGATCAGTTTACATTGATTTACGCAATGGACTGGAACCGTCAAAATAACGAAAAAGGCTGGGTCGATTTTGATGCTGATCAGATCATCTTTGCGAACCGAAACCGAAATACGATCGAAAATACTGTAACCGGAAAATTTTCGATTAACAGCCGAATGACCATCAACCTGAAGGCACGTTATTACTGGTCGTATGCCGAAAATCTTACTTTTCTTACACTAACCAACGAGGGTTATTTTCTTCCCAATGCAACCTATAACGAGAATCAAAATTCTAATTTTAAAATCTGGAATTTTGATTTATCTTATTCGTGGTGGTTTGCGCCCGGTAGTCAGTTGTCAATTTTGTACCGCAACAACGCAATTCACTCCGAAAGACGCTTAAATAAAAATATTATTGATAATTTAGAGCGCACTTTAAGCAACAATCTTAACAACACACTATCAATTAGTTTTCGCTACTATATTGATTACAACAATGCCAAAAAATGGTTCAAAACATGAAAAAGAAAGTTATTTTAATGATTCTGGATGGTTGGGGAAAATCACCCGATCCTAAAGTTTCAGCAATCGACAATGCCAACACGCCTTTTATTGACAGTCTTTATACCCGATATCCAAATGCTTCGTTACGTACCGATGGTCTAAATGTTGGCCTTCCGGAAGGTCAGATGGGAAATTCCGAAGTGGGTCATATGAACCTTGGTGCCGGAAGAATTATTTACCAGGATCTGGCCAAAATTAATCTGGCCGTTCAGAAAAAAACGTTAAATAACGAAAAAGAAGTACAAGCCGCTTTCGACTATGCCAAAAAGAACCATAAAGCGGTTCACTTTTTAGGTCTTGTTTCCGATGGTGGTGTGCATTCCCATACGTCTCATTTAAGAGGTCTGTTGGATGCCGCTCAGGAATCGGGAGTACAAAACGTTTTTGTGCACGCTTTTACCGATGGTCGTGATGTCGATCCGAAATCGGGTGCGCGCTATATCGAAGATCTTGAAAATTACCTACACCGTTCTAATGCCAAACTGGCCTCAATTATTGGGCGTTATTATGCTATGGATCGCGATAAAAGATGGGAACGTATCAAAAAAGCATATGATCTTATCGTAAACGGACAAGGCACACCTTCTACCAATCCGGTATTAAGTGTTTTGGCCAGTTATCATAATAATGTGACTGACGAATTTATTGAACCAATTGTTATCGTTGACGAACAACAGCATCCGATTGCTACAGTAAAAGACGGTGATGTGGTGATTTTCTTTAATTTCAGAACCGACCGCGGACGTCAGTTAACCGAGGTGTTGTCGCAAAAAGACCTGCACGAGCAAAACATGCACAAACTGGATTTGTATTATGTGACAATGACCAATTATGACGATACCTATAAAAATGTTCACGTCATTTACGACAAGGAAAACATTACCGAAACACTGGGAGAAGTCCTGGAGAGAAACCATAAAAAACAAATCCGGATTGCCGAAACGGAAAAATACCCGCATGTTACCTTTTTCTTTTCCGGTGGCCGTGAAGAACCTTTTATAGGTGAAAGCCGACTCTTATGTCCGTCGCCAAAGGTTGCTACCTATGATCTGAAACCGGAGATGAGTGCCTTCGATCTTAAAGATGCGCTAATCCCGGAATTACGAAAAGGTGACGTGGATTTTGTTTGTCTGAATTTTGCCAATGGCGATATGGTGGGCCATACCGGTGTTATGGAAGCCGCGATTAAAGCCTGTGAAGCCGTTGACATCTGCGTAAAAGAAGTCATCGAAACCGCTTTGGCAAACGATTATACTACTATTGTAATTGCTGATCACGGTAATTGTGAAACCATGATCAATCCGGATGGTACACCCAATACGGCACACACTACGAATCCGGTTCCTATCATCTTAGTAGACAAGGAATTACAATTTATCGACAATGGTATTTTAGGCGATATTGCACCAACCATACTAGAGTTAATGGGAATCGAAAAACCGGCTGCGATGACACAACATTCGCTTTTACATCCGATTCAAAAATAGAAAAAGCTCCGAATGGAGCTTTTTCTATTTTTATTTGAAATGACTTAGTTCATAATAGGCCTTCTCAATCCATTCCCGGTGATCCGGATGCGCAATTTTTACCAGTTCGTCCGAACGTTGTTTTAGTGTCTTACCGTATAAATCGGCGATACCATATTCCGTAACCACATATTGCACATGCGAACGGGTTGTGACCACTCCGGCACCTTGTTTTAAATATGGTACGATACGGCTCTCTCCTCTTTTTGTTACCGATGGTAACGCAATAATCGCTTTTCCTCCTTTACTGAGTGAGGCACCACGAACAAAATCCATCTGACCTCCAACACCCGAATACATTTTAGCTCCGATCGAATCGGCACAAACCTGTCCGGTAATGTCGACTTCTATCGCCGAATTGATGGCTATCATTTTAGGATTTCTACGGATAACAGAAGTATCATTCACATAAGACGATTCCCGCATTTCAATAAACGGATTGTCATTTACAAAATCATACAACCGTTGCGAACCAATTAAAAAGGTTGCTAAAGCCCGGCCGCGGTTTACGCCTTTAAAATTACAGTTGATCACATCATTTTCAATAAGATCAATTACCCCATCCGAAAACATCTCGGTATGCAAACCCAGGTTTTTATGATTTACCAATTGCGCCAGAACCGCATTGGGTATCGAGCCAATTCCCATTTGCAGTGTGCTTTCATCTTCAATCAGTCCGGCTACCAGTTCCCCAATTCTGGCTTCAACCGGATTAATTTCTTTCGATCCGTGCCCGTGAATCGGTTCATTGACTTCAACCAGATAATCGATTTCCGAAACGTGTAGAATTCCATCACCAAAAGTTCGCGGCATATTCGGATTGACCTGAGCAATCACTATTTTAGAATTTTCCACCGCGGCAATCGATGCTTCTACCGAAACACCCAACGAGCAATAGCCATGGCTATCCGGTGGTGATACATGAATAAAAACCACATCCAACGGAATAGCCCCCTTCCGGAACAAATGGGGCAATTCACTTAAAAACACCGGTGTATACGATCCGTTTCCGGATGCTATCGTATGCCGGACGTTTTGCCCGATAAAAAAGGAATTGACGTGAAAACTTGCTGCCAGTTCCGGGTTTGCGTAAGCCGCTTCTCCTTCGGTATGCAGGTGGCATAATTCTACATTTCTCAGTTCGGATGCCCGCTCGGCCAACGCTTTAGTCAAAACAGTTGGCGTGGCCGCTGCCGCCTGAACGTAAATACGATCGTTTGACTTTATTACTTTAACAGCTTCCGCTGCCGTTACATATTTGCTCATACACTTTACTTTTGGGTAAAATTAAACTCCGAGAAGTTACGAAAATATGATAAAACTCATACCTGCATTTCAATTAAAAATAATCAACAGAATATTGTACTTTTGCAGTCTGAAAAATAACGTTATGATTATTCCTAAAACAAGAGAAGAAATAGAATTAATGCGTGAGAGTGCCCTTTTGGTTTCCAAAACCTTAGGGATGATTGCCGGCGAAATCAAACCCGGTGTCACTACGCTTCAACTGGATAAATTAGCTGAAACTTTTATCAGAGATCACCATGCCATCCCGGGATTTTTAGGATTATACGGATGTCCGTCGACCTTATTGACCAGTGTAAATGACCAAGTTGTCCACGGTTTACCAACCGACCGACCGATTCAGGAAGGCGATATTGTTTCGGTTGACTGTGGTGTTATTAAAAATGAGTTTTACGGAGATCACGCCTATACTTTCGAAATCGGTGACGTGGCTCCCGAAACGAAAAAATTACTTCAGGTAACCAAAGAATCCTTATATGTCGGTATCCGTGAATTTAAAATCGGAAACCGCGTGGAAGATGTTGGAAATGCGATTCAAAAATATGCCGAAGGTCATGGATACGGAGTGGTCCGCGAATTAGTCGGACATGGTTTAGGCCGTAAAATGCATGAAGAACCGGAAATGCCAAACTACGGTAAAAGAGGACGTGGAAAACTTTTCATTGAAGGGATGGTTGTTGCCATCGAACCGATGATTAATATGGGAACCCGAAACATCAAAACCCTAAAAGACGGTTGGACAATTTCGACCCGCGATGGAAAACCAAGCGCTCATTTTGAGCATGATGTGGCTATAGTAGACGGAAAACCGGAATTATTATCCACTTTTCAATACATCTATCAGGCATTAGGTATTCAATCCGACGAAGAAAACGAATTCCGAAAACAAGCTTTAGTACTCTAAAAACAAGCCCCATGCAGACGCTATCCTTATATAGTGTCTGCATGATAAATTCCTGTACATGAAATCCGCTTTCAAATTTATACTAAATACCATTCCGAGACCGCTACTGATCCGTCTGAGTTATGTGGCACGCCCTGTTTTGGCTTTGGCCCTAAAAGGAAATACCTTTACCGATCCAATCGATGGTAGAAGCTTCCGAAGTTTCCTTCCGTACGGCTACGGAACACAACGGAATAACGTATTGTCGCCCAGCACACTTTCGCTGGAACGGCATCGTTTGCTTTGGCTGTATCTGAAAAATGAAACCGATTTCTTTACCGCTCCTAAAAAAGTATTGCACTTTGCTCCGGAACAGGCTTTTTACAAACGTTTCCGAAACCAGAAAAATCTAGAGTACACCACAACCGACCTCCTTTCGCCACTGGCCGATGTTAAGGCCGACATTTGTAATCTTCCGTTTGCCGATAACTCCTACGACCTGATTTTGTGCAACCACGTTTTGGAGCATATTCCAGACGATACCAAAGCCATGCAGGAGTTATACCGCGTTTTAAAACCCGGTGGCATGGGGATTTTTCAGATTCCGCAGGATTTAAACCGCGCCACAACTTTCGAAGACGATTCTATTACCGATCCGAAAGAACGGGCCGCTATTTTTGGTCAGTATGATCATGTGCGCGTATACGGACGGGATTATTTTGACAAGCTTCGCAGCATGGGCTTTACCGTAACCGAAGAAGATTATACGAAAAAAATTGCACCGGAACTTGTAGAACGCTATTGTCTGGCCAAAGGGGAAATAATTCCCGTTTGTCGCAAATAAAATCCATAACGGATAGCTTTTTTTAACGGATTGTTGTAGCGAATTGTTTATCTTTACCTCACTGACAATTCAAAAAAGCCCTATGTTATTTTATAAAAAACTACGATTTTTACTGCTTCTGTCTTGTGTATTATCCGGTTCTGCTTCCGTTTTTTCCCAGGTTGAAAAGGAAGTGAATCCACCGTTCAACATCAAAACCGTGTCGTTTGTTCAAAGCGGTGCCAATACCATTCCGATGTTTCGTCTGGGTGATACTTTCGAATTACAGTTTGATGATTTATTTGGCAACGAAGCCGATTATTATTATACGATTACCCAATACAATTACGACTGGACGCCAACCATACTGGCCAAATCGGAATACCTTCAGGGAATGGACAATCAGAGAATTATGACGTATCAGAATTCTTTTAATACGCTCCAGATTTATTCGCATTACAAACAGGCCTTCCCGAATCGTTTTAACCGTATATTATTATCCGGTAATTACATGATCAAAATTTTTAACGACAACCAGGAGCTTGTTTTTTCCAGACGTTTTATCATTTATGAAGAAAACCTTTCCGTTCCGTTACAAATCAAACGTTCCCGTAACCTGACCGATATCGAGAAAAAGCAAAATCTGGATTTTACTATCAAAATGGGCGACAATAACACACTGCAAAATCCGGTTCAGAATATTAAAGTTGCGTTATTACAAAACGGGCGATGGGACAATGCCATTTTAAACATCAAACCACAGTATACTTTAGGCGCTGATTTAATTTACCGTTACAATCAGGAAACCCAGTTTTGGGGTGGTAACGAGTTTTTGTATTTCGACAATAAAGACATCCGTAATCCCGGCAACAACGTAGGAAAGGTGACTTCCGGTGAAATTTACAATTCCCTGCTATTTGCCAATTCTCCGAGAGGTGACAAACCATACACCTATTATCCGGATATCAACGGTAGTTTTTACGTACGTAATATTGGCTCCGAAAACGGTGAAACCGAAGCCGATTACGCCTGGGTTTATTTTACATTGATTCCGCCAACAACTATCGATAAGAAAGACATTTACATAAACGGGATGTTTAACAATTTTGCTCTGGCACCCGAAAACAAAATGGATTTTAACGCGCAGAAAGGTGTTTATGAAAAGGCTATTTTACTGAAACAAGGTTTTGTAAACTACCAATATGTTTTATTGGATGCCAAGGGTAAAGTAGACAATCAGAACGCTATTGACGGCAATTTCTACCAAACGGAAAACAATTATTTTGTAATTGTGTATTATCGCGGAAACAACGACCGCTATGACAAAATCATCGGACGTGGTTTTGCCACTTCTGAAAACATCACGAATTAAAAAAGTTTTAAATTTATCCGAATCGATTCAAATATTTGCTATTTTTGGAATTATTTCCCAAAAATCCAATCGGAAAAATTATGGTTTCACAAATAACCAGAGGCATAAAAATTTCAGTTCTGACTAGTTTTGAAGGCACTTACTTCAAAAACTACAAGATTCACTTTGCCTTTAGTTATGAGATCACGATCGAAAACCAAAGCAAGGATTCCGTTCAATTGAACTCGCGTCACTGGGAGATTTACGACTCCCTTAACGATCTTGAGATTGTTGACGGCGAAGGCGTGATCGGTAAAAAGCCGGTACTCAAACCGGGTGAAAAACACACCTACAGCTCCGGATGCCTGCTTTCTTCACCGTTTGGAGCCATGCGCGGGTATTTCAACATGATCAATTTCACCTCAACCCGCTCCTTCCGTGTAATAATTCCTACATTCCGGTTAAGCGCTCCTTTTGCCTTGAATTAATTCATTTTTTACCAAAGCATTAACACCACAAAAAACACCTTTTTCGTGAATAATTTGTATCTTCGCTACGCGAAAATTTGATAAATAATAAATACAAATTGTTATGCCAAAAGGAATTTATAATGTACCTAAAGCCGTTAACGAACCTGTAAAATCGTATGCGCCAGGTACGCCGGAAAGAGATGCTGTTTTAGCAACTTTCAAAGAATTGTACAACGCCAATGTTGATGTACCTTTATATATAGGTGGTGAAGAAATCCGCACCGGAAACACCAAAAACCTAACACCTCCATTCGACCATAAACACATCGTGGGACAATACCACCAAGCCGAAAAAGAGCATATCGAAAAAGCGATTAGCACAGCGCTGGAAGCAAAGAAAAAATGGGCCGCCCTTTCGTGGGAACACCGTGCTTCTATTTTCTTAAAAGCAGCCGATTTATTAGCAGGTCCTTACCGAGCTAAAATCAATGCCGCTACAATGATTGCACAGGCAAAAACCGTTCACCAGGCAGAAATTGACTCGGCTTGTGAGTTAATTGACTTCTTACGTTTTAACGTTCAGTTTATGACTCAGGTGTATGCTGAGCAACCAATTTCGTCAGAAGGCGTTTGGAATCGTGTAGAACACCGTCCGTTAGAAGGTTTCGTATATGCGATCACTCCTTTTAACTTTACTGCTATTGCCGGAAATTTACCAGCTTCTCCAGCTTTAATGGGGAACGTAGTAGTATGGAAACCAAGTGCTACACAAATCTACTCGGCTAACGTAATTGTTGAGGTTTTCAAAGAAGCTGGTTTACCGGCAGGTGTTATCAACGTAGTGTATGGTAACTCTTCAATGATTTCCGATACATTATTGGCAAGTCCTGATTTCGCAGGTATCCACTTTACAGGTTCTACAGGCGTTTTCAACGATATGTGGGCTAAAATCGGACAAAACATCAGCAAATACAAAACATACCCTAGAATCGTAGGTGAAACCGGAGGTAAAGATTTCGTAGTAGCACACCCATCGGCTATTCCAGCTCAGGTGGCTACCGCTTTATCGAGAGGTGCTTTCGAATATCAGGGACAAAAATGTTCGGCAGCTTCCAGAGCGTATTTACCAAAATCAACCTGGTCTCAAGTTAAAGAATTATTAGTTGCCGATATCGCTTCTATGAAAATGGGATCACCGGAAGATCCATCTAACTTTGTATCCGCCGTAATCTCCGAAAGTTCTTTCGACAAATTAGCCGGATTTATCGATCAGGCGAAAAAAGACAGCGATGCCGAAATTATCGCTGGTGGTAACTACGACAAATCCGTAGGATACTTTATCGAACCAACGGTAATCGTTACGACAAATCCAAAATACTCGACTATGGAAACCGAATTATTCGGACCTGTGTTGACAATCTATGTATACGAAGATGCGAAATGGGAAGAAACCCTTGCTTTAGTAGACAGTACTTCTGAATATGCTTTAACAGGAGCTATCTTTAGTCAGGATCGCTACGCTATCGAACAAGCTACTAAAGCCCTTGAAAATGCAGCCGGAAACTTCTATATCAACGACAAACCAACCGGAGCTGTTGTAGGTCAACAACCGTTTGGTGGTGCCAGAGCATCCGGAACTAACGATAAAGCCGGTTCGGTATTGAACTTAATGCGTTGGGTATCCCCAAGAACCATTAAGGAAACTTTCGTTCCGCCAACAAATTACAGATATCCATTTTTAGGATAATATATCACACCGTAAGGTGCAAAAAAAGGCTCACTAATGTGAACTGCCCCCAAAAAGTTAGACACTATTTGGGGGCATTTTTTATGGAAAGAAAAGTCAAGTACAATTATGAATTTAAACTTCATTGTGTAGAAGAAGTATTAAATAAAAACCGCTCAAAGGGCTCAGTTGCTCAGGAGCAAGAAATTAGTAAAACTAATCTTGGAAGATGGATAAACTTCTATCTTAAGTATGGAAAAGAAGGTCTGTTATCCCGTAAGAATCAGAATTACAGTTCCGATTTTAAGCTAAAAGTTATACGTACCATTGATCAGAAGTGTTTATCTTTGAGTCAGGCCTGTTTATTTTTCAACATTCCCAATGATGGGATAATCTTGGCCTGGCAGCGTCAATTTAAAAACCATGGCGCAACCAGGTTTAGTACAAAAACCAAAAGGAAAACCCATATCGATGACTTACAAAAGAGCTAAAAAGAAATCCGATAAACCTTTGACCAGAGAAGAAGAGCTTTTACTGGAAAATGAATCTTTACGTGCTCAAGTAGCCTATTTAAAAAAGTTACAAGCCTTAATTCAAGCAGAAGAAGCCGAGCAAAACAAAAGGCACAAACCATAGAGGAATTAAGGCATAACCATGATCTATCTCTTTTATTGGATCATGCAAATATGGCACGGATTAGTTATTATTATCATCAAAAGAGAAACGCTGTTATTGACAAATATACAGAGCTTAAAGAGTTGATTAAATCGATCTATCATTCTCATAAAGGTCGTCTGGGCTATCGCCGTATCACTCTTGAGATAAGGAATAAAGGTTTTGTAATTAATCACAAGACTGTATTGAAACTAATGAAAGTTTTAGGGCTTAAGAGTTTAATAAGAGTTAAGAAATATAAATCGTATAAAGGAGAACATGGCAAGATAGCACCTAATATATTACAACGGAATTTTAAAGCAGAACAACCCAATCAAAAATGGGCAACTGATATAACCGAATTCAATGTAAAGGGAAAGAAGCTATACTTGTCTCCTGTCATTGATCTATTTAATGGAGAAATAATAAGCTATGAATTATCAGAAAGGCCAAATTTTGAACAGGTCACTAATATGCTTAAAAAGTCATTTAGGAAAATAGCAGATAATACTGGGCTTATATTGCACTCTGATCAAGGATGGCAATACCAAATGAAACAATATCAAAGATTATTGAAGGACAAGGGAGTTACTCAAAGTATGTCAAGAAAAGGGAATTGCTTAGACAATGCTGTTATAGAAAACTTTTTTGGTATTATTAAATCAGAGTTGTTTTATCTTCAAAAGTTTAAATCAACAGAACATTTAAAACAAGAGCTTAAAAAGTACATAAGCTATTACAATAACAATAGAATTAAACTTAATTTAAATGGAATGAGCCCGGTGAAATACCGAGCTCATTATTGTCAAATTTAATTATAAATTTGTCTAACTTTTTGGGAGCACTCTAATGTGAGCCTTTTTTATTTCTTATAATTTACACCTGACAGGTTTTTGAAACCTGTCAGGTGTAAAAACTAAACCTTATATTTTAATGGTAAGTGTACCACTTTTTTAGTTTCAAAAAATTCTGTTTTAAAATAATCCGCAAGATCATATTGGGTTGCTTTTGGAAAATCCTGCAACTCTTCCGTCAGATCGCCCCCTTTTAAATAAAGGATCCCGTTTTTCAGTTCGTGATTTTGCTTTTTCTTCACCTTATCTTTTACCCATTTTACAAAATCCGGCATATTGGTCACCGCACGACTTACGATAAAATCAAATTCTTCTTTTACGTTTTCCGCCCGCATTTGTTCGGCTTTGACATTTTGCAATCCCAAAGCGGTTGCCACTTCATTTACCACACGGATTTTTTTGGCAATCACATCAATCAGATAAAAATCCACTTCAGGATACAGTATCGCCAACGGGATTCCCGGAAAACCGCCTCCGGTGCCCACATCCATAATTTTTGATCCCGGTTTAAACTCCTGTATCTTCGCAATTCCAAGTGAATGCAATACGTGTTTTTCGTACAATTCGTCTATATCTTTTCTCGAAATCACATTAATTTTAGCGTTCCAATCTTTATACAAAACTTCCAATTCACGAAACTTAGAAACCTGATCTTCTGTTAGATTAGGAAAATACTTTACAATATCCTGCATTATTCAAAATTTTCTGCAAAAGTAAGCATTTTGTCCTTCATTTTTTTTCATTTTTAACCTATTACATTTCTATTAATAATTACCTTTGAACGAAAATTTTGCATTTTAATAAACTTATGATAAAACAGACTCCACTTTTTTCAAAAACCGATAGTTTAAAATTTTTCAGGACACTAAACAAACGAGTTAACGATTATTTTAAGGAAAACAATATCAAGAAAACCGGAAACTGGAAACTACACATGAAAACCATTATCATGTTTAGTATCTTTCTGATCCCGTATTTTTTAATCCTAACCATTAGTATGCCGCTATGGATCCATTTACTAATGACGATCCTGATTGGCGTTGGAATGGCCGGTGTGGGAATGAACGTGATGCACGATGGAAATCACGGGGCATACTCTTCAAAACCATGGTTAAACAAAATTATGGGCGGCAGTATGTATATCCTGGCCGGAAATGTATACAACTGGCAGGTACAACACAATGTATTGCACCATACCTACACCAATATCCACGGTCATGACGAAGACCTTGACGCAGGTCGCATTATCCGTTTTACCGAACACGCCAAATGGTCACCTGTACACCGTTTTCAACAATACTATTCTATTTTCCTATATGGATTGCTAACGTTTAACTGGGCGATCACGACCGATTTCCGTCAGATGCGACGTTATATCAAACGAAAATTATCGTATGGTGAATTCCCAAGTCCGTTTAAATTATGGACCACATTAGTCATTACCAAAATCATTTATTTTGCTTTATGGCTAATCCTTCCGATGCTTTTAGGAATCGTTTGGTGGGAAGTATTATTAGGATTCTTCATCATGCACTATACCGCCGGATTAATTCTGAGTGTGGTGTTCCAATTGGCACACGTTGTAGAAGACATTCACCACCCACAACCGGACGATAACGGAGAATTGGAAAACACCTGGGCCGTTCATCAATTATATACAACTGCCAATTTTGCACCAAAAAACAAAATTGTCAACTGGTATACCGGTGGCTTAAATCACCAGATCGAGCATCATATTTTCCCGAACATCAGTCATATTCACTATAGTAAAATCGGGGAAATCGTAAAACAAACGGCTATGGAATGCAACCTTCCGTATTACGAATTTAAAACGATGCGTTCTGCGGTTTACTCGCATTTCAAACACTTAAAAGAAATGGGACAAAAACCAGCTATCGCTTAAAAACTACGTATAAACCATAAACTTCAAAACAAAATCATTTTTATGAATCCGCTTTCTGATAGAATTAATAATTTATCGACATCGCAAACCCTGGCCATGGCTGCCAAAGCCCGAGAATTAAAAGCCGCCGGAATAGACATTATCAGTTTAAGTCTTGGCGAACCTGACTTTAACACGCCCGACTTTATCAAAGAAGCCGCTATTCAGGCCATTCACGATAATTACAGTTCCTATCCTCCCGTAGAAGGTTACCTGGAACTAAAGGAAGCTATTTGTAAAAAATTCAAACGAGATAACGGATTAGACTACAAACCGTCTCAAATTGTAGTATCAACCGGTGCGAAACAATCGTTATATAATATTGCACAGGTAATGATCAACCCTGGTGACGAAGTGATTTTACCAGCGCCTTACTGGGTAAGCTATTACGAAATCATTAAAATGGCCGGTGGTGTTCCGGTAGAAGTTCCAACCAGCATTGATAGTGACTTTAAAATCACTCCGGAACAACTGGAAGCAGCGATTACACCGACAACCAAAATGATGTGGTTCAGTTCTCCTTGTAATCCAAGTGGTTCGGTATATAGCAAAGAAGAATTAACGGCATTGGTAGCCGTATTGGAAAAACATCCTTCAGTTTATGTGGTATCGGATGAGATTTACGAGCATATTAACTTCACTGGATCGTATTGCAGTATCGCGTCTATTCCAGGTATGTTAGACAGAACCATTACCGTAAACGGAGTAGCCAAAGCTTTTGCCATGACCGGATGGAGAATAGGTTATATCGGTGCACCGGAATTTATCGCCAAAGCCTGTACCAAAATGCAGGGTCAGGTTACCAGTGGTGCCAATACCATCGCACAACGCGCAACGATTGCCGCAGTTGAAGCCGATCCAACCGTATTAAAACACATGGTTCAGGCGTTCCAACAACGACGCGATCTTGTAGTTGGTTTGATTAAAGAAATTCCCGGAATGAAAATTAACGTACCGGAAGGTGCTTTCTACGTTTTCCCCGATGTTTCGGCTTTCTTCGGAAAAACTTTACGCGGCACACTGATCAACAATGCGGATGATTTTGCCATGTATCTTTTGGCCGAAGCCAATGTAGCCACAGTAACAGGTGATGCCTTCGGAAACCCGAACTGTATCCGTTTTTCATACGCAACCAGCGACGATCTACTAAAAGAAGCTTTGCACCGTATTAAAGAAGCGGTAGCAACTTCGGAAGTTTTAGCATAAATTTGTCCCGACTTTGTCGGGACTTTTTTTTAACGGTCAATCCGACAATTCACAACAACAAACTACTAAAATACAACACTCTACAATGACTAAAAAAATACTACTATTAGGTTCCGGTGAACTCGGAAAAGAATTTGTGATCGCCGCACAACGTATCGGACAAACGGTAATTGCTGTCGACAGCTATGCTAACGCTCCGGCCATGCAGGTTGCTCATGGTTTTGAAGTGATCAACATGCTAGATGGCGCTGCTTTAGATGCCCTGGTAGCCAAACACCAACCCGATTTTATTGTACCGGAAATTGAAGCCATTCGTACCGAGCGTTTTTACGATTACGAAAAACAAGGCATTACCGTGGTTCCATCGGCCAAAGCAGCCAACTTTACGATGAACCGAAAAGCGATCCGCGATTTGGCCGCTAAGGATTTAGGGCTGCGCACCGCGAATTATCGCTATGCGACTTCGGCGGCAGAACTGGAAAAAGCCGTTGCGGAAGTTGGGATTCCTTGTGTGGTTAAACCGTTAATGTCGTCGTCCGGAAAAGGGCAGTCGACTATCAAATCGGGAGATGATATCGCTAAAGCCTGGCAATATGCCGTAGACGGTTCCCGCGGCGATGTCGTGGAAGTAATCGTGGAAGCTTTTGTGAATTTCCATTCCGAAATCACCTTACTCACCGTAACCCAAAATAACAATCCAACGCTTTTCTGCGCGCCAATCGGCCACCGACAAGAACGCGGGGATTATCAGGAAAGCTGGCAACCGGCTCGTGTATCCGACGCAGCTATCGCCGAAGCACAGGATATGGCTCGAAAAGTAACCGAAGCCTTAGGTGGCGCCGGATTGTTTGGTGTGGAATTTTTCCTGACAAACGAAGGAGTTTATTTTTCCGAATTATCACCACGCCCGCACGATACCGGAATGGTAACTTTAGCCGGGACACAAAATTTTAACGAGTTTGAATTACACCTACGCGCCATTTTGAGCCTGCCAATTGCAGCCATCACTTTAGAAAAAAACGGTGCCAGTGCCGTGATATTGGCTTCGGAAGATTCCGAACAGCCAACCTATACCGGAATTGAAAAAGTAGCCGCTTTACCGAAAACAGATTTCAGAATATTTGGTAAACCGACTTCCAGACCGTACCGTCGAATGGGGGTTGTTTTAACCAGTGATACACTGGAAACTCCTATCGAATCGATTACCGAAAGAGCTAAAGAAACCGCTACTTTGATAACCGTAAACGCCTAAAACATGAACCTACTCCTTGATACTATTGCCCGATATGTCACACTCACCTCCGAAGAACAGGAGCGCGTCGTGGCGGCTACGGAATTTCAATCCTATAAAGCCAAAAGCATTTTATTAAAGGAGGGCGAAATATGCCTTCACTCCTATTTTGTGATCAAAGGTATTTTGCGCAGTTATACGATCGATGAAAACGGTGTGGAACATGTGGTGAGTTTTGCCTCACCTGGTTGGTGGATTGCCGATATGTACAGCTATCTGTCGCAACGTCCCGGACAATTATATATCGAAACCAATGAAGATTCGGAGGTGATTCTGTTATCCAAAGAAAACCAGGAGCGCCTTTATGACGAAGTTCCTAAAATGGAGCGCTTTTTTAGAATACTGATTGAGAATTCGCTTGTCGCCAATCAGCAACGGTTAATTGACAACCTTAGTTTTACGGCCGAAGCGCGTTATGACAAGTTTACCAAAAAACATCCGGATCTGATCCATTGCCTGCCACAAAAACAAATCGCTTCTTATATAGGAGTAACGCCGGAGTTTTTCAGTAAGATGAAAGCCCGTTTACTCAAAAAATAAACTTCCTATCCCCGTTCCACGACTTGTGACGGGGATTTTTTTATTTCTTAATCTAGGTTAAGTATATTCGTTATCAATCGGTTGTATCTTTGAACTATCAAAATAACCGTTATGAACCGAAAAGATTTTATCAAAAAAAGTTTGTTGGGAACCGGAGCTGTCATCACCGGAACGGCATTAGCCAAAGAAGCTATTTCCGACCCACAAGAACCTGTAGGATTTAATCATATTCAAAATACCAACTCGAAGATTATGGAAAATATCGTATTGCATAAAGCCAACACCAGAGGAAACGCCAATCATGGCTGGTTACAAAGTTTCCACACCTTTAGTTTTGCTAATTATTTTAACCCGGAAAGGGTTCGTTTCGGAGCCTTACGCGTTTTAAACGACGATACGGTAGCTGCCGGAATGGGATTTGGGACACATCCGCACGACAATATGGAAATCATCAGTATTCCACTGGAAGGCGATTTGGAACATCAGGATAGTATGGGTAACAAAACCGTTATCAAAAAAGGTGATATCCAGGTGATGAGCGCCGGAACCGGTGTACGTCATAGCGAATACAACAAAAACGCAGATCAAGAGGTTAAGTTCCTTCAGATATGGGTTTTCCCGAACAAACGAAATGTCGCACCACGTTATGATCAGATCACATTAAACGAAGACGAAAGACATAATGTGTTACAACAGGTATTGTCACCAAATCCGGATGACGAAGGCGTTTGGATCAATCAGGATGCCTGGTTTCACATGGGGAAATTCGACGCCGGTGTCGCAAAAGAATACGCCTTTAAAAAAGACGGAAACGGACTTTATGTTTTCGTATTAAAAGGGGCGGTTTCTGTAAATGATCAGGCTTTAGACACCCGCGATGGATTGGGAATCTGGAATACCGACAAAGTAACCATTACCGCGACTTCCGATGCTGAATTCTTATTAATGGAAGTTCCGATGGAAATCGAATAAATAAAAAATTAAAAAACAATATTATAACTTTTAAAACATATTATTATGGCAACTACAAAATGGGCAATTGATCCGACACACTCCGAAATAGGATTTAAAGTAAAACACATGATGTTTACTAATGTTTCCGGTAAATTCGAAAACTACGACGCTACCATCACAACCGATGGTGATAACTTCGAAAATGCTTCGATTAGCTTTTCAGCCGATGTGAATTCGGTAGACACCCGAAATGCCGATCGTGACAACCATTTAAAAAGTGCTGACTTTTTCGATGTGGAGAACCATCCAAAACTGACTTTTAAAGCGTCATCTTTTACCAAAGTAGACGACAATAACTACGAATTATCCGGTGATCTTAGCTTACGTGGTGTTACTAAATTTGTAAAACTACCGGTAGAATTCAGCGGTTTAATGAAAGACCCTTGGGGTAATACCAAAGCCGGATTAAACATTTCCGGAAAAATCAGCCGTAAAGACTGGGGCTTAAACTGGAATTCCGCTTTGGAAACCGGTGGTGTATTGGTGAGCGACGACGTTCGTTTAAACATCGAATTACAACTTGTAAAGCAATAATTATTTCATAATCTGGTTTTAAGTAGAACCGTTGCAGCCTACCTTTTTAGGGAAACTGCAACGGTTTCTTATTTCAGGCTCGGCAACAATCTGCTTTCCAATATGCTAAAAAACACTATTTTTGTCTGTCAATAACAAACAAAACCAACAGAGAAGAATATGAAAGCATATGTATTTCCGGGTCAGGGAGCGCAGTTTACCGGAATGGGTAAAGAATTATACGAAAATTCGGCACTGGCTAAAGCGCTATTCGAAAAAGCAAACGAGATATTAGGTTTTCGCATTACCGACATTATGTTTGAAGGTACTGCCGAACAATTAAAAGAAACCAAAGTAACACAACCGGCTGTTTTTTTACATTCGGTTATTTTGGCCAAAACCCTTGGTGACGACTTTAAACCGGAAATGGTTGCCGGTCACTCGTTAGGGGAATTTTCGGCTTTGGTTGCCAACGGAACCTTATCGTTTGAAGATGCTTTACAATTGGTTTCCCAAAGAGCCATGGCGATGCAAAAAGCCTGCGAAATCACTCCATCTACTATGGCGGCCGTTTTAGGTCTTGAGGATAAAGTGGTAGAAGACGTATGTGCTTCAATCGACGGAGTGGTTGTAGCTGCCAATTACAATTGCCCGGGTCAGTTGGTAATTTCCGGTGAGTTAACGGCTGTGGAAAAAGCCTGCGAAGCGATGAAAGAAGCCGGAGCAAAACGTGCCTTGATCCTTCCGGTTGGTGGTGCCTTCCACTCGCCTATGATGGAACCGGCCCGCGAAGAACTGGCAGCAGCTATCGAAGCAACAACATTTAACACGCCTATTTGTCCCGTATACCAAAACGTACCGGCAAAAGCTGTTTCGGATCCTGCTGAAATCAAAAAGAATTTGATCACGCAATTAACCGCTCCGGTAAAATGGACGCAATCCGTACAACAAATGATCGCCGACGGTGCCACTTTGTTTACAGAAGTCGGTCCGGGTAAAGTTTTAGTGGGATTGGTAAATAAAATCGATAAAAACGTAGCGACTGCTTCAGCATAATAGTATACAATACTACTATAGTATTTGACACCTGACAGGTTTTAAAAACCTATCAGGTGTTCTTTCTTTTTACCCGTGTTTACATTCCGCTTCGGATGGCTTCCACCGGGTCCAGTTTGGAGGCTGAAATCGCCGGGATAATCCCGGAAATTAATCCTATAAAAGCGGCAAGTGACGTTCCGATAATGATATTCCAGAAACCAAGTACAAATTCAAAGTCCAATACTTTCGACAATACCAAAGCAATAATCCAAACCAAAAACATTCCGACCAATCCTCCGATTACCGATAGAATAACGGCTTCAAACAGGAATTGGAATAATATAAATCGATTTTTCGCTCCTAAAGCTTTCTGAATCCCAATCAGGTTGGTTCGTTCTTTTACCGACACAAACATAATATTGGCAATTCCGAAACCTCCTACCAACAGGGAAAAACCACTGATAATCCAGCCTACCACATTCATTTGCCCGACGATATTATCGATCAGATCCGTAAATCCGGATAATACATTGATAAAAAAGTTATTGATATCTCCGGTTTTTAGCCCTCTGAATGTACGTAACTTTTGGATCAATTCACCTTTAAAAGCTTCGATATCGACACCTTTTACCGGTTTTATCAGAATCGCCGGCGTTAGCATATCACTATTATCACCATATAATCGTCTTAGAAAATTTACAGGAAGGAAAACCGAAACGTCTCTACTCGGTCCAAAAGTACTTGATCCTTCTTTATCCAGAACACCAATCACTGTAAACCGTTGTCCGTATAAACGTATTTTTTTACCCATCGGATCCATCGTGCCAAACAATCCTGTTGCGACTTCGCTTCCAATAATGATTACCGGCGAGCCCGAATTGGATTCTGCTTCGTTAAAAAAACGTCCCTGCGCAAATTTTAGCTTTTCAATATCGATAAACTCATTAGTACACGGGGTCACATTAATACTGCTCACCGTATTCGATTCGTATTTGATATTTTCTTTACGGGTAAACAGATTGAATGAAATTTTATCCAGATCGTTTAATGACCGTTTCAGATAGTCGAATTCTTCGTAGGTTACATCCGGGAATTGCTCGCGTTTCCATTGGGGTACTTCCGATGGTCCGAATGAAAAACGCATCAGGTAGATCGTATTTTTATCCAGTCCGCTAAGGTCATTTTTAATTTTACGATCCATAGAATCGACAGCCGCCAGTACGGCAATAATCGAAAAGATACCAATTGTAACACCCAACAGCGACAACAGGGTTCGCAATTTATTATTCCGCAAAGCATTGAGTGCAAAACTCAAACTTTCTTTTAGCAGTCTCAGGTATAACAACATAGTGACGGGTTTAACTTTTGTAAAATTCTGTATTTTTTGAGCAATATCCTAGCCAATTAGTAGGTAAAAAACCGCAAATGTTACAGAAAATTTACACAAATACCCAATAGTTCCATCATACCCAAACCCGACCCGTATCCGATTCTCTTCTATCGCTTAAAGTTTTGCATCCAATAAAGCTGTGAATCAGATCAAAAACCGCGAAAAAAAATCAAAAAAGACTAAAATCTAATGCCCTTTCTTTTGAATGTTATTGTAACAATAATTACTTTTGCACCTTTAAAAAACACAACAACACAATGAACACAACAAAAACCATTCAATCGGCTTTAATTTCGGTATTCGACAAAGACGGCCTGGAACCTATCGTTAGAAAATTACATGACCACAATGTGACGATTTATTCAACCGGTGGAACCGAAGATTTTATTAAAAATCTGGGTATTCCGGTAGTTCCTGTGGAAGATGTAACGTCGTATCCTTCCATTTTAGGCGGACGCGTTAAAACCTTACATCCGAAAATTTTCGGAGGAATCTTAAACCGTCAGGATCACGAAGGCGATGTACAACAAATGAAGGAATATGAAATTCCACAAATTGATTTGGTTATTGTTGATTTGTATCCGTTTGAAAAAACTGTTGCTTCCGGAGCTAATGAAGCCGATATTATCGAAAAAATCGACATCGGTGGTATTTCCCTGATCCGTGCGGCGGCTAAAAACTTTAAAGATACCGTTATCGTGGCATCGGTTAACGAATATGCGTTATTCCTTGATATGATTACCAACGGAAACGGCGCGACTACTTTGGAAGAAAGACGTCTTTTGGCAACCAAAGCGTTCCATGTTTCATCACATTACGACGGTGCGATTTTCAATTATTTCAATACCGATGAAACGGTTTATAAGGCGAGTGTAGCCAACGGTCAGATTTTGCGTTATGGGGAAAACCCGCACCAAAAGGGATATTTCTTTGGCGATTTCGACGCGATGTTTACCAAAGTACACGGAAAAGAGCTTTCATACAACAACCTATTGGATGTTGATGCGGCGGTAAACCTAATGAACGAGTTTAAAAATGACGATCCGACATTTGCCATTTTAAAGCACAATAATGCTTGCGGATTGGCAACGCGTAAGACAATGAAAGACGCTTATCTGGATGCTTTAGCGGGTGATCCGACTTCGGCTTTCGGTGGTGTTTTGATCGCCAATGGAAAAATTGACGAAGCCGCTGCGGAAGAAATCAATAAATTATTTTGCGAAGTGGTAATTGCTCCGGCATATGACGAAAAAGCGATCGCTATTTTAGAAGAAAAGAAAAACAGAATTATCCTGATCCAGAATGAGGTGGAATTACCTACAAAACAGGTACGCACTTGTCTTAATGGAATGTTAATTCAGGATAAAGACAATATTACAGACAATAAAGAGCTTTTAAAAACCGTTACAGTAACAGCACCTACAGAACAGGAAATTGAAGATTTACTGTTTGCCTCAAAAATCTGTAAACACACCAAATCAAACACTATTGTTTTTGCCAAAAACAAACAGCTATACGCTTCCGGAACCGGACAAACGTCCCGAGTGGATGCTTTACGCCAGGCTGTAGAAAAAGCAAATTCATTCCTTTTTGATCTGAACGGAGCAGTAATGGCAAGCGATGCTTTCTTCCCTTTCCCGGATTGTGTTGAGTTGGCAAAAAATGCCGGAATTACCGCTGTTATTCAACCGGGTGGCTCTATAAAAGACGAACTGAGTATCAACTATTGTAACGAAAATAAAGTTGCGATGGTATTTACCGGAGTTCGTCATTTTAAACATTAATTTTATTATTTTTGTAGGCTAATTATTTATAAATGTATTAAACCCTTTTTTGTATGGGATTTTTTGATTTCATGACTGAGGATATTGCGATTGACCTAGGTACCGCAAATACCCTTATTATCCACAATGACAAAGTTGTCGTTGATAGTCCATCTATCGTTGCTCGTGATCGTGTTTCTGGGAAAATTATTGCTGTTGGTAAAGAGGCGAACCAGATGCAGGGTAAGACTCATGAAAACATCAAAACCATACGTCCTCTAAAGGATGGTGTAATTGCTGATTTTGACGCATCGGAAAAAATGATCAGTTTGTTCATTAAAAGCATTCCGGCGCTAAAGAAAAAAATGTTTACACCGGCTTTGCGAATGGTGGTTTGTATCCCTTCCGGTATTACGGAGGTGGAAATGCGGGCGGTAAAAGAATCCTGTGAGCGGGTTAATGGAAAAGAAGTATACCTGATCCACGAACCGATGGCTGCGGCTATCGGTATCGGTGTGGATATTATGCAACCGAAAGGTAATATGATTGTCGATATCGGAGGGGGTACTACCGAAATCGCGGTAATTGCATTAGGCGGAATTGTTTGTGACAAATCGGTTAAAATTGCCGGTGACGTGTTTACTAACGATATCGTGTATTATATGCGAACACAACACAACCTTTTTGTTGGAGAAAGTACCGCTGAAAAAATTAAAATTGCTATTGGTGCCGCTACGGAAGACCTGGATACGCCACCAGATGAAATGTCGGTTCAGGGACGTGACTTGTTAACCGGGAAACCAAAACAGGTGGACGTTTCGTACCGCGAGATCGCAAAAGCCTTAGACAAATCCATACAACGTATTGAAGATGCGGTTATGGAAACCTTATCACAAACACCACCCGAACTGGCCGCCGATATTTACAATACCGGTATTTATCTGGCCGGAGGAGGTTCGATGTTACGAGGACTTGACAAGCGTATCTCTCAAAAAACGGATTTACCGGTTTATATCGCCGAAGATCCATTAAGAGCCGTTGTAAGAGGAACGGGAATGGCATTAAAAAATATTCAGAAATTCAAAGGGATTCTTATCAAATAAAGAACTAATTCATGCAGCAAATCTTTAACTTTATATTAAAAAACAGTAACCGGTTACTGTTTTTGCTGCTTTTGGGCATTTCTTTATCATTGACCATACAATCCCATTCCTATCATAGAAGCCGCTATATCAGTTCGGCGAATGTGTTTACCGGATTTGTATACGAAAAGATCAATAACGTTAAAGAATATCTGAACCTTCGCGAACAAAACAACCAGCTGGCCAATGAAAACGCTCAGTTGAAAAAACTGCTTTTTAACAATACCGATTCCTTAACAGCCGGAAGTGCCTTACCGAAACCGTCCGGAATCGAAAATATAAAAGTGTATAATGCCAAGGTAATCAACAATACTTTTAACAGTAAAGAAAATTACCTGACCTTATTGGGCGGACAACAGGACGGTATTAAACCCGATATGGGTGTCGTAAACAGTTTGGGCGTAGTCGGTATTATCGAAAAAACATCCAGTAGTTATTCGACCGTACAAAGTATTCTGAATGTGAAATCGCAGATCAATGCCAAGATTAAAAAATCAAACCACTTCGGTTCCCTGATATGGAACGGGAAAAATGTAGGTTTTGCTCAGTTGATCGACGTTCCTCGTCTGGCTTCTGTACGTAA
The DNA here is from genome assembly GCF_039778605.1 of Flavobacterium sp. WV_118_3. Lineage (NCBI taxonomy): Bacteria > Pseudomonadati > Bacteroidota > Flavobacteriia > Flavobacteriales > Flavobacteriaceae > Flavobacterium > Flavobacterium sp. WV_118_3. The sequence continues at coordinate 2,721,492 of NZ_CP156060.1, forward strand.
AGGCGATACTATTGTTACCGGTGGTCGTTCGGAAATTTTTCCTGAAAATATTCCTATCGGTACTATTGATAAAGTGTATATCGACAAGGCAACCAATTACTATACGCTGAACGTTCGTTTATTTAACGATATGACCAATTTAGGCCATGTCTATGTAATTGAAAACCTAAAAAAACAGGAAATCCAGAAATTAGAAGAAGAGACAAAAAATGAATAGTACGTTTATCACAAATAGCTTACGCTTTGTCGTGCTGCTCGCTATACAGGTTGTTATCTTTAACAACATCGACTTTCTGGGTTTTATCAATCCGTATCCGTATATTCTTTTTATCATTTTATATCCGGTAAACGGTAGTAAAGCCGGTTTGCTGGTTGCCAGCTTCTTTCTGGGACTTGTGATGGATATGTTTTCCAATTCCGGAGGAGTGCATGCTGCGGCCTGTGTAACCCTGGCCTATTTCAGACCAACCTTTTTTAAATTCTCATTCGGGGTGAGTTACGAATATCAAACCGTTAAAATTACCGATAAGTTAACGCCCGAACGTTTTTCGTTTATCCTTATTGCTGTAGTTACCCATCATTTAGTATTATATTTATTAGAAATATTCCGTTTTAATTTTATTTGGGATATTTTATTGCGAACTTTACTAAGCACTATATTTACCTTACTGCTTTGCATCATAATTATTTATTTAATTAAGCCTAGCAAACGATGAGAAAACTTTTATTACCCGGTTTGATTGTTATTGCAGCACTGCTGATAATGGCAAGGCTTTTTTATTTGCAGATTTTAGACGATTCCTATATCCAAAAATCGGATAATAACGCGATCAAAATCAAATACGAATATCCGGAACGCGGTTACATCTACGACCGTAATGGTCAGCTATTGGTAGCCAACCAGCCGTCATATGATATTATGGTAACACCAAAGGATGTTAAAAATATCGATACCCTGGAATTTTGTAATCTACTTAATATTACCAAAGAAGATTTTATCAAAAAAATTGAAAAAGCACGTGTTTACAGTCCGATGCTCCCATCGGTGTTTATCGCACAGTTAAACAAAATGGAATACGCTGCTTTTCAGGAAAAGATCCGGAAATTTTCCGGTTTCGAGATTCTGAAACGTTCTTTACGGGACTATCAGGTGGCCGTCGGTGCCAATATCTTTGGTTATATCACACAGGTAAACGATAACATCATCAAAAAGAAACCGTATTACAAAAGCGGGGATTTGATCGGTATGCAAGGTGTAGAACAGATGTATGAAGAGGTTTTACGCGGTACCAAAGGAGTAAAATATATCCAACGGGATCGCTTTAACCGTGAAATAGGCCCCTATAAAGACGGTATTTATGATACAATTGCCGTTCAAGGAGAAGACATCACCTTAACTATCGATTCCGAACTTCAAAAGTATGGCGAAGCTTTAATGGTAAATAAACGCGGTGGTATTGTTGCGATCGAACCCAAAACCGGTGAAATCCTGGCTTTGGTGACCGCTCCATCTTATGATCCGGCCATTTTGGTAGGTCGCGAGCGTTCTAAGAATTATACCATGTTGTATAACGATTCGATTGCAAAGCCGTTATACGACCGCGGACTTTTGGCAGAATATCCGCCGGGATCACCTTTTAAAATATTAACCGGTCTGGCCGGACTTCAGGAAGAAGTAATCGACGAAAATACAACCTTTGTTTGTCATCACGGGTTTTCCTACGGTAGAGGTGCTTTTATGAAATGCCACTGTCCCGGCGGAAATATCAAATTGCATAACGGCATTTACAAATCCTGTAATGCCTATTTTGCCAATGTGTTTAAACGAACCATCGAAAAATATAACAAACCTCGTTTTGGTGTGGATGCCTGGAGTGCCCATATGAAGAGCTTCGGATTAGGAAATTTTATGGGTTACGATCTTCCACCGGGAAGAAAAGGACATATCCCGACTTCTCGCTACTATGATCGTTGGTATCCGAATGGGGGTTGGAAAAGTACAACCATTATTTCCAATTCCATCGGACAGGGTGAGGTAACCATGACACCAATTCAGTTGGCGAATATGATGGCCACAATTGCCAATGAAGGTTATTACTATACCCCTCACGTAATCCGAAAAATTGAAAAACATAAGATCGATAAAAAGTTTACAACCAAACACATTACATCTATCGACAAACAATATTTCCGACCAGTGATCGATGGTTTATTCGACGTGTACAATATGGGAACCGCAGCCAGCCTTCGTGTAGAAGGAATTGAGATTTGCGGTAAAACCGGTACGGCCGAAAACTTTACCAAAATCAACGGAAAAAGAGTACAGCTAACCGACCACTCGGTTTTCGTAGCCTTTGCACCGCGACATGATCCTAAAATCGCGATCGCCGTATTGGTAGAAAACGGTTATTGGGGTGCGCGTTGGGCCGGGCCTATTTCCAGTTTGATGATTGAAAAATATCTGAAAAAGACCATTACCCGTACCGATTTGGAAAAAAGAATGCTGGAAGGTAGTTTACAACATGAATACGACAAGGTGACTAGTGGTGTGCCTTTTACAATTAATAACCGATAATGAAAAATCAGAGCGTAGCGAATAATATCGATTGGATTACCATACTTATATATATTGTATTGGTGATCATGGGGTGGATGAATATCTACTCGGCTTCGTTACCTCTTGAGGAAACCTCCATTTTTGATTTAAGTCAGACCTACGGTAAGCAGATGCTTTTTATCATGCTTACCATCCCGTTGATTTTCACCATACTTTCTGTGGATGCCAAGATATTCGAAAAGTACGCTATTGTCTTTTATGCACTAGGTATTGTCCTGCTCCTCGGACTATTTGCCTTTGGTAAGACCATTAAAGGACAAACCAACTGGTACCAGTTTGGCGGTTTCGGTTTCCAACCGTCTGAGTTCGTAAAAACCGCCACGGCTTTACTTTTAGCGAAGCTACTGAGTGACACACAAATCAATATCAAATTATTTAAGCATCAGATAATCGCACTGGCCGTATTTGGCTTTCCGGTTGTTTTAATCCTTCTACAACCCGATGCCGGTAGCGCCATGATCTTTATTTCACTGGTATTCGTTTTATATCGCGAAGGATTACCAAGCTGGTATCTCTGGACCGGTTTTATCGCAATTGTACTCTTTATTCTCGCCTTGATTATCAAACCGGTATTTATCGTTATACTGGCATTTATTATAATGATCATCCATTATATCTTTAACCGTCGTATCAATCGGAATCCGCTTGTTTACGGGATTATTTTTGTATTGATAACCGGATTTGTATTCTCGGTGGATTATGTTTACGAAAACGTATTGGAAGCACACCAGAAAGATCGTATTAATGTACTTCTTGGAAAAGACGTCAACATGCAGCGGGAAGGATACAACCTGAATCAGTCGATGATTGCTATTGGTTCCGGAAGCTGGCTTGGTAAAGGCTATCTCGAAGGAACGCAAACCAAAGGTGGTTTCGTACCGGAACAACATACCGATTATATTTTTACAACTGTTGGTGAAGAATGGGGATTTGCCGGTGCCTCAGTTGTAATCGTATTATTTGTAACCCTTTTTATGCGGATTATCTATCTTGCCGAACATCAGAAAACAAAATTCAGTCGGGTGTACGGCTATTGTGTCGCAACATTCCTGTTTACCCACTTTTTTGTAAATATTTCGATGCTGATCAAGATGTTTCCAACCATTGGAGTACCACTACCCTTTTTCTCCTATGGCGGATCGAGTTTATGGGCATTCACCATTTTGTTGTTTGTATTCCTGAAAATGGATGCCAACAAAGTAAACGAATGGTAATCTAATTAAAACTCCAGGCTTTATAATCGCTGTTCTTTTCGAATTTATTTTCGATAGCGTCCGGTAATTGTGGAAAGAAATCGATACCGGTCAGTTTTTCAATCGTATCCACATCGACTACAAATTCGTATAACGGACGATCACTTACCGCATGTGGCACCAAAAAACCGATCATTTTATCGCCTTTTCTGGTCATCAGTACTTTATAGAAATAATTCGGAACGGCGACATTTTCTTTGCCGATGGTTTTTAAGTTTTCAGATAAAACGCCTCCGGTTACCACATATAATCCGTCATACTTTGTAGCCCAATACCGTACTTTTTGTTCCAGTCGGTTCCAGACACCATCATTAAAGTGATGCAATTGCGGCGAAATATTAGACGTCAGAAAGGTTTCTTCAAACATTTTATAATTCTTTTTCCGATCACCAGCCGGGCACAAATGTCCTTTATCATAACCGGATTGTTTATAATTTCGCCAACTTGCTGATCCCGATTTTACGTCTTTATCCTCTGTAAACAACGGACGCTTAAAGTCCCTGTTGGACAAATCATCTTTTGTTAGTGTATAGGCTACCCATTCTGCCTGTTCATAGGGTTCGACATAGGAAAAGGAATACGCTTCATGGTTGATCACCACTCCAGTGGTCGAAGTGGGAAAATAGTCAAAACTTGCCATCGTAAAAGTAGCGGATGTGCTATCGGCTTCGGTCACAATTTCCTTTTCAGCCACTCCGGAAAAGGAAGCTTCAGTTGCTTTTTTATCACATGAAAACAAGAAAAAAAACATTAAAAGGAGTTTTATCAGAAATAGAGGTCGTTTCATCGCTATTACTACAGACATGGCTTGATTTTTGTTACATTTGTAAAGATAATAAATAGTTATAACCCTTTTAAAATTAATAAAAGTAGTATCTATGAAAGTAAAATTGATGGTTGCACTAGCTGTTATTTCAACACAGTTTAGTTTTGGACAGGAAATTTCGAAAGAAACCGTTAGCAACAATGCCGAAGCACATCTTTCACAAAGTCTTGACGATTTAAAAAAAATCAAAGAAGAAAAAGAGCGACTGGAAAAAGCAAAGCTTAAAGAACACGAATTAGCACTTAAAGAAGCCGAAAAACAGCGTAAAACGGCCGAAAAAGAACAAAAACGACTGGCCAAAGAATTGCAAAAAGCCGAAAAAGTCAAAAAAGATATCGAAAAGGCTCAGAAAAACGTTCATAAAGCAACCGAAAGGTTAGCCGACAGTCAGAAGGATTTGGACAAGCAGACTGCAAAGTATAAAACCTTAAAAGACAAAGACAAGCTTACTCCCGAAGACGACATCAAATGGAAGAAAAAGCTGTTAAAACTGACCAACAAAAATAAAGAGCGTAAAATTGAATTACAGGAAGCGCAATTAAACCTGAAAAATCTCAATCCAAACGCGTAATCCATAAAAGACACTATCCCAAAAAGTGTGTAAGTTAAAAAATAACAGGGTTTGACTTTTTACTTAAAGTTGAACCCTTTTTTCAAATATGGTTAAGAACTGATTGAGGATTAATCCCCAATTATGGATTGGTATAGTCCATTTTTTGGTTGCTTCTCTTAAAGCCAAATATACGGATTTTAAAACGGCTTCATCCGTAGGGAATGACAATTTGTTTTTGGTATATTTTCTAATTTTTCCATTAAGATTTTCAATTAGATTTGTGGTGTAAATGATTTTTCTGATTTCAATTGGGAAGTCAAAAAAGACGGTAAGTTCCTCCCAGTTTTCTTCCCAGGATTTAACAGCATAAGGATATTTATGATTCCATTTGCTGGCAAAATCTTCCAAAGCTCCTTTTGCAGCTTGTTTGGTTGGCGCATCATAAATCTGTTTCATATCTTTAGAAAACTCCTTTTTATCTTTCCAGACTATATAACGGGCTGAGTTCCGGATTTGATGTACAACACAGATTTGTGTTTGCGATTCCGGGAATACGTTTTTAATGGTTTGTGTAAAGCCATTGAGGTTGTCAGTTGCAGTAATGAGAATATCTTCCACACCTCGGGCTTTTAAAGTCGTTAATACTCCCAACCAAAAACTGGCACTTTCATTCTTGCCTAACCACATACCAAGAACTTCCTTTTTACCGTCTCTGTTTAGGCCTACAGCTAGATAAATGGTCTTGTTGATGACCTTAGAGCTTTCACGAACTTTAAATACGATACCATCCATCCAAACTATTAAAGAAACAGGCTCTAATAGACGGTTTTACCAAGCAACAATGCATTGGATACCGATTCTGTAATCCTTGATATAGTAGAGGTAGATACCTCAAAATTGTACACTTCCCTTATCTGTTCTTCAATATCGCTAACACTCATTCCTTTGGCATAAAGCGATATGATGACATTTTCCAATCCGTCAGCCATACTTTGCCTTTTAGGGATTATCATGGGATTGAAAGAAGCTTCTCTGTCTCTGGGAACCTGAAGTTCTGATTCACCAAAAGAGGTTTTTATTTTCTTTTTGGAAAAACCATTACGAGAGTTCGAACAGGGGGATTTCTCATGTTTATCATACCCTAAATGAGAATCCAATTCGCCATTAAGAATAGCTTCCAATCCACGCTTTTGTAGTTGGGCAAGAAAGCCATTTAGGTCTTCTCCAGTTTTAAACTGTTTTAAAAACTCTTCCGATAATAAATCTTCTTTTTTCATAAGACTGTGTAACATTTAAAATTAAACATAAAAATAATGGGGTTTTAAAACCCCATTATTTTTATACTTACACAGTTAGTGAGATACTACCCCATAAAACCAAAAAGGGCTGTTTCAAATTGAAAACAGCCCTTTTTGATTTAGAAATCCAGAATCAAACGATTCTGAACATGCTTCTCCTCGCTTTTTCGGATTTCACTATCCATTTGTATTTCGTACTCTTTTTCTTTTTCCAGCAATTTATACCAATAAAGAGCCGGTAATACATTATTAGAATGAATCTCTAAGCGAATAATGGTCTTTTTACTCGGCGATCTATCATTACTCAATATCGAACTTAACTCCGTTTCAGACAATTGTATGTCTTTCGCAAAGTCTTTATTTATTTTATAGCGCAACCGTATATATTTTCGCAGAAAAAAAGCAAAAGACAGTTCTTTAGTATAAACACCCGATTTCAAATAATCTTCTATTTCAAAACGCAATTGTTGTACACGTGCATACAATAACTGATGCTCCGTTAACGACTCATTAGTGTCTTTTCTTGCCCGATTCAGTTCATCGGCAGCTTCTTTTTTTTGTTTTGAAGTGCTCTTACTACGAAACACAAATGATTCGGCCTGTTCTTCCGCTGTATATTTTTTATTTAATTGATCTCTTTTCATCTGTCGTATTTTTCTACGAGATTAAACAATAATATTCCGTCTAAATACAGGTATTTTCCAGCATTTTTCATTCCATATTTACTAATGTAATGCTGCCTTAGTTCTGTTTTTGGCAATAACGAAACACATCCTTTTTCTGCATATAACCGTATCGCTTCCCGACAGGCATAGGCTATTAAATTACCCGCAATATCCTCATACTGCTTATTCTTCCCCCTATTCTCTTTGGAAACTGCCAAAAGATTTATGGTTAACAGACAATCCTCCCGGTAATCTATAAGCGACATTAGTCCTAAAACAATTTCACTTTCTAAAATTCTTAGTTTGTATACCTTATTTTGTTGTTCCGTTTTCCAATTAAAGAAAAATCGTGTCTTTGTTATCGTTTTGTAATCCTGATCTTCAACCCGTTCAATACATATTTCTTTAAATACTTTCGTATTGACCTCCATAATTCCCCACATAAACTCTTGTGCTAGTTAAAGTTACAAAAAACGAAAATAATTTACAAATTTTGTAAATTCAACTTACTAAAAAGGGAACAGCATCCGGACAAAACAGAACGCTAAACATAATAAACAATTTTATTTTGAGATCATTAATTTATGTCTTTACATCAAGCGCATCGCGTAATGCATTTCCGATCATCATAAAGGCCAGAACAAGTAGCAACATGGCCACACCTGGAATAATCGCCAGATAGGGTTTTCCGAGGATGATATAATTGTAGTTATCTTTGATCATAGCACCCCAACTCGGTACGGGTAACTGCGCACCTAATCCTAAAAAGCTTAATCCACTTTCGACCAGAATTGCCGAGGCGAAATTGGCCGCCGAAATTACGATCACCGGTGCCATACTGTTGGGTAATATATGGTGGAATATAATCCGGCTGTTCGTATAGCCTAAAGCACGTGCCGCGGTTACATATTGCATTTCTTTAATTCCCATAACCTGGCCGCGAACCACACGGGCGACTTCCACCCACATGGTAAGTCCTACGGCTACAAAAACCTGCCAGAATCCTTTTCCCAGTGCCAATGTAATCGCGATGACCAATAACAAGGTAGGAATGGACCAAATTACATTGATCAACCACATCACCATCGCATCAATCTTACCGCCATAATAACCTGCTAAAGCGCCAAAGAAAATTCCAACGACCAGTGAAATCAAAACGGCTACAAATCCGATGGCTATCGAAACCCGCGATCCAATAATCAACCGACTAAGCAGGTCACGTCCCTGATTATCCGTTCCTAAAAGGAATTTCTTTTCGGTGATATGTTCTTTTTCAATCGTTTTATTACCAACAGCTTTTCCAAAAGCAGATAAAGGAATTTTATCGGAAATAACAATACTCTTATCGTCCGAATACTCGTCAAAATACAAGCTGTCGTTTGCTATTTTATAAGTATTGATCGGTTTTTGCATAACCGTTTCCGGATGACCCGTAAAATAATCATACCAATGACTTTCAGGTTGGTTTTCCAACGGAACCTGTAACATCGTCACTTTAAAACCGGGTTCTTTCGAACGAATGGCCAGATCACCCCAGTTGGCATATTGGGTAGAATCCGGGGCTAAAAAATAGCCAAAAACGGAAATAAAAACCAGTACAGCTATAAACACTAAACTGAAAACGCCCCAAAAATTCCTGCGGAATTTCTGGAGCGCTAAAGCAGTAAGCGATTGATTTGATAAACTCATTAATTTACTTTATCAACAATTTTATTTTTTTTGTCTTTTAATGTGATGGAACCTTTAACATCTTTTCCACTACTTTTCATATCGTTTAGGATATTCAAAGCCTCATCAACATATACATCGTTACCAAGGCTTTCATGCCAACGCTCTCTTTTCTGAGCCAGTACGGTGTCATTTTTAAACATTTCTTTTTCATATGGCAAGGATCCGAATGACAAATTGTTTTTATAATCGGCCAGTGCTTTGAATTTTTTAGCGGTGTTTTCAACTGCCGTTTCTTCAGCTCGGAACTTATTAAAGTTAAGACTCAATGTATTCATATCCTTACGGGAGCTAATCCATTTGGCATTTTCATCGATCAATTTGAATTGCTCGTTTGTCGCCATACGCTCTTTACTTTTTGCTATAGCTGCTGTAAAATCCAATCCTTTTACCGGTTGGTAATTCGCCGGGTCAATTTTATCCCACGGCATTGCATTGTCGATATCACGCTCACCCATATCGATATACGAATAACGATCCGGCATTACGATATCACTCAATACACCTTCGCGTTGTGTAGAACCTCCGTTAACACGGTAGAATTTCTGCGTAGTTGTTTTCAACGCACCTAAGTCACCATAAGGGTTACTTCGGATAAACTGATTCAGGTCGATTACATTTTGTACCGTCCCTTTTCCATAGGTATGTTTGCTTCCAATCACTACACCGCGCTTATAATCCTGGATGGCTGCTGCAAAAATTTCGGATGCCGAAGCTGAGAAATTATTCACCATCACCACCAACGGTCCGTCCCAGTGTACTTTTGACTGTTTGTTGTATAATACTTCTTTTTTACCGTTAGCCGATTTCACCTGAACCACCGGCCCCTGATCAATAAATAAACCAACCATATCGACAACGGTTTGTAACGATCCACCACCATTGTCTCTAAGATCCATCACAATTCCCTGAACATTTTGTTTTTTAAGGCGTTCGATTTCCTGAGCCACATCTTTAAAAGCGTCTCTTTTATCTTTATTTTCAAAATCGATATAGAACTTCGGAAGATTGATGATACCATACGTCATATCCCCTTTTTTTACAATCGATGATTTGGCATAAGTTTCCTCAATTTCAACCACCTCACGGACAATTGGAATCACTTTGATCGTTCCGTCTACTTTTTTAACGGTCAGACGAACCTCGGTTCCTTTTTTACCTTTAATTTTTTTCACCACATCGTCCAAACGCATTCCAACCACATCTACCGGCTCTGCATTCCCTTGAGCAACTTTCATGATCACATCACCCTGTTCCAATTGTTTTCCTCTCCATGCCGGTCCACCCGGTATCAGTTCGGTAATTTCAGTATAGTCATTTTTCTTTTGTAAACGCGCTCCGATTCCTTCCAGACTTCCGCTAATACTAATGTCGAATTTCTCTTTGTCGTCCGGTGCAAAATAAAAGGTATGCGGATCAAATCGTTCAACAATCGCATTCAGATACACTGAAAACCAATCGTCACGATCCAATTCCTGAACAAATCCAAAATATTCATCCAACGATTTTAAGGTCGTTTCTCGAGAGCTTTTCTCCAATTCTTCCATTGTTTTTGGTTTGGAATCGGATTCTTTTTTGGTGGTTGTCCCTTCTTTTTTGGTTCCTTTATCTTCTTTGTCTTTTTCCTGTAATTTCAGCTTATCGGTTACAGAAGACAATACATTTAATTTCAGTTGTTTTTCCCAACGGCTTTTTAATTCCAGTTTATTTTTAGAAAACGGCTGTTTGTCATAATCCAGATTGATTTGCTCGTCTGTATTAAAATCAAACGGACGTGCCAGAATGTCTTTGTAAATGCCTTTCGCTTCTCCCATTCGTTCCATCAAACGGGTATACGTAAGGTCAAAAAAGGTTAAATCCTTATTACGGATCATATCGTCGATCTGTGTCTCGTATTTCGAAAACTCATCGATATCCGACTGGATAAAGAATCGCTTCGACGGATCGAGTGCCGAAATGTATTCTTTATAAACACTTTTTGAAAACGCGTCATCCATCTGCACCGGATCATAATGCCCTTTTTCCAACACAAATGTCAGTAATTCCAGTAAAAGACGGTCTTTTTCCGGATCTGATTTTTTGCTGGGCATAAAACTCCAAAGTATTGCTGACAAAGCGGTTATCAACAATACAATCTTATAATTTCTCTTCATAAACTGCCAAAAAGTATTCATTACTATTTTTCAACTAAATTACATAAAAAAGGACGCCACTCTCTTAATATACGGATAATTTTTTGTTAAAGGTTTCTTTTTATTAGTGAATCATCAGCCCTTTCTTAAAATTTCAAAAAACAAAAATTGTACCAGAACAAATTTAGAAATTGCGTATTTTAGCGAAAGTTAAAAAAATGCCCGAAATGAACAAAAAACCTTTGATTCTGGTAACCAACGATGATAGTATTGTTGCACCCGGAATACGTGCTTTAATTGCTGTCATGAAAGAGATTGGTGATGTAGTTGTAGTGGCGCCCGACAGTCCGCAATCGGCTATGGGACACGCCATCACCATTAATAATACGCTACATATCGAAAAAGTCAAAATCGATGCCGATCTGGATATGGAATACAGTTGTTCCGGAACTCCGGTTGACTGTGTAAAAATTGCCGTACATGAAATTTTAAAGCGCAAACCGGATCTTTGTGTTTCAGGAATCAACCACGGTTCGAATTCATCTATCAATATCATCTATTCCGGAACGATGAGCGCCGCGGTAGAAGCCGGTATCGAAGGAATTCCGGCCATTGGTTTTTCGCTACTCGATTTTAGCTGGAATGCCGATTTTGAACCGGTAAAGGCTTTTGTAAAGAAGATCACGCTGCAAGTACTGGAAAAAGGATTACCCGACAGTGTTATTCTAAATGTGAATTTGCCAAAATTACCGGCAGACGAAATCAAAGGAATCAAAGTATGTCGCCAGGCCAAAGCCATGTGGGAAGAGCGTTTTGATAAAAGAACCAATCCGCAAGGGAAAGACTATTATTGGTTAACCGGCGAATTTATCAATCAGGATAAAGGTGAAGATACCGACGAATGGGCGTTGGCCAACGGATATATTTCCGTAGTTCCGGTTCAATTTGATTTAACAGCACACCATGCCATCCAGCAACTGAATACCTGGAATCTTAATCCATAAAAACACTATGACTAAAAAAGATCTTATCATCGGGTTTCTTATCGGTATTGTGGCCGCCTGTATTGGCGCCGGACTTTTTCTGTTGTTGTTTACCGATATTCGCGGTATTGAAGGCTTGCATTTTATCCGCCAACAACATTTATCCGGAAAAGTGATCACGCTCGGTGCTATTGCTAATCTGATTTGTTTTTTTATTTTATTAAAATTCCACAAAGAAGAAATGGCACGTGGTGTTGTACTGGCAACCCTTTTTTTGGCCATCCTAACCGTTCTATTATAATCGTACCAACATGAAATACTATATTATTGCCGGGGAAGCTTCGGGCGATCTGCACGGTTCCAATCTGATAAAAGCTCTTTTACAACACGATCCCACAGCCGAAATCCGCTTTTGGGGTGGTGATCTGATGCAACAAGCCGGCGGAACACTGGTAAAACATTACCGCGATCTGGCTTTTATGGGGTTTGCAGAAGTCGTTATGAATCTGAAAACGATCCTCAATAATATTAAAATCTGTAAAGCCGATATTCTGGCTTTTCAACCGGATGTGTTGATTTTTATCGATTATCCCGGTTTTAATATGCGTATCGCCAAATGGGCCAAAGCCCTTGGTATGAAAACACATTATTATATTTCGCCGCAAATCTGGGCCTGGAAAGAAAACCGTATTCATGCTATTAAGCGCGATGTGGATAAAATGTATGTGATTCTTCCTTTTGAAAAGGATTTTTACGAGAAAAAACACCAGTATCCGGTCGATTTTGTTGGCCATCCGTTAATCGATGCGATTCATAACCGGCCAAAAACCGATACCGAAAAATTTAGAAAAGAGCACGATCTGGACGACAAACCGATCATTGCATTATTACCCGGTAGCCGGAAACAGGAAATTTCCAAAATGTTATCCGAAATGCTATCGGCTGTCGACAGCTTTCCGGACTATCAGTTTGTGATTGCCGGCGCACCAAGTCAGGATTTTGAGTTTTACCAACAATTCCTGATCAACAAAAGGGTGCATTTTATTTCAAATAAAACGTACGATTTGCTGAGTGTGGCACATGCGGCACTGGTCACTTCCGGAACCGCCACCCTGGAAACCGCGCTTTTTAAAGTCCCCGAAGTGGTGCTTTATAAAGGAAACTGGATCTCGTATCAGATTGCCAAACGCATCATCACCTTAAAATATATTTCACTCGTAAATCTGATCATGGATCAGGAAGTGGTAACCGAATTGATCCAGAACGATTGCAATCCTAAAAAAATTAAAGCAGAGCTGCATAAAATATTAGAGCCGAATCATCGTTCCAAAGTATTGGCTGCTTATGATTTGCTGGAAGAAAAGCTCGGCGGAGAAGGTGCTAGCGATAAAACGGCCCGTTTAATTATGGATAATTTAACATAAGCCCAAAAAATTATTTCCCTAATTTTGTTGAAAAGCGTTTGAAGATATGAGAAAGGTTATACAAGTATTGGTTTTATTATTTCTGGTGGTTTCCTGTAAAACTGCCGCTCCTACCATTATCACTTCTAAAAAAGAAGCCGAAAAAAAAGGAGTTTATACCTATTCCGAAAGAACAAAATCTAAAACTGTAGCCGTTTCCGATAAAAACGCCAAACCGTCCGAATCTAAAAAAACGGATAAGAAAAAAAGAAAAATTGTAGACAGTGATATTCCGGAAAACGATATCATTGTGAGCCATGAAAACGAAAGTTATCTGGCCGAACAATTAACCAACAGCGCGATGGATTATCTTGGTGTTCGTTATCGCGGTGGCGGAACAACCCGCGAAGGAATGGATTGCTCCGGACTTGTTACCGCTGTTTTTAGTTCGTTTGACATGCAACTGCCCCGAAGTTCCAACGACATGGCCAAAGTGGGCGAAAAACTCGAATTTAAAGATATTAAACGCGGGGATCTTGTTTTCTTTAAAACCAATGGCAGACGGGTTATCAATCATGTCGGACTGGTTGTAGAAGTAGTCGAAGACGAAATAAAATTCATTCATTCCTCAACGTCCAGCGGTGTGATCATTTCGTCAACAAAAGAACCGTATTACGAGCGTTCGTTTGTTCAGGCCAACCGAATGGTGAACTAATCCCGGTTTTTATTTTTCGCTTTTTTTCAATACCTTATTGTTTCCATGAAGGTATTGCGATATCCCATATTCGGAATTACGTGTTGCTTTGTATCCGGAATTGTAGTCGACTTTTATACAAAACCGGACACAACAGTCCTTTTTATAGCCCTAGCGATTTCATTTGTCCTGTTTTGTGTTTGTTATGGCTATTCCAACCGGCATTTTATCCAACAAAACTATTTCGGACTTAGTGTTTATTTGCTGTCTTTTCTCTGTGGAAGTTGTACACATCACCTCCATTATGCGCCAAATCAGCAGAAACATTATAGTCATTATTTACCCCATCACGGACATTATCCCATCCGGGGAATGCTCTCGGAACGACTAAAAACCCGTACTGCTTTCGAAAAGTATCTTTTTAAGGTGTCGGAGATCGATCAGCAAAAAGCAAACGGAACACTTTTACTCTATGTTTCGAAATCGATTGTCCTTCCCAAGCCTGTAATTGGCTCCGAAATACTCCTGTACGATGCTGTAGCCGCTTTACCGAAAAACAGCAATCCTTTTCAGTTTAATTATGCCGATTATATGGCCAAACGGAATGTGTTCCATCAAATTTATCTGAATCAGGACAATTTTATAGTCACAGGTCATTCCAATACCATTACAAGTCGGATTGCCACCTATCGCGATCGCTTACTCAAAGGTTTTGTAAAGCATCATTTTAAACCGGAAACACAACATATTATCAATGCTTTGGTATTAGGACAACGACAGGACATGGATAGTCAAACTGTCTCCGCTTATGCCGATGCCGGTGCGGCGCATATTCTGGCCATTTCCGGGCTTCATATCGCCCTTTTATACGGAATCCTATTTTTTCTAACAAAGCCGCTAAAAAGGATTAAAAACGGCAAAACACTACAGCTCCTGATCCCAATAGTACTTCTTTGGTTTTACGCGCTATTGACTGGCTTTTCGGCTTCGGTGGTTCGTTCGGTAACGATGTTGAGTTTTTTGAACTTGGGTCTTTTTTTAAACCGTTCGGCGAATAGTTATCAGGGCATTTTGGTTTCCCTGCTTCTTTTGGTGGTTTTGAAACCCAACTTTGTTTTTGATGTCGGTTTTCAATTGAGTTATATGGCTGTGTTTGCCATTATTTCGCTGCAAACTGTTTTTCAGAAAATCCGATTACCGAAAAATCCGATCGCCCGTTATTTTATCGGAATCGTGTTTGTTTCGTTTGCCGCCCAGATTGGCGTACTTCCGTTATGCCTTTTCTATTTTCATCAGATTCCGTTATTATTTATCGTTTCCAATCTGGTGGTTTTACCCATGACGACCGTTATTCTGACATTCGGCATCCTACTGACGATCCTTAATTTTATCCCGGGAAGTCTTGTTTTATTTTTAGGGAAAGTATTGTCGTTTCTGATCGAAACCATGAATTCGTATATCGGCTGGATCGCATCGTTCCGTTCGTTAACGCTACGCGATCTTCCCTTTAACCTTGGCCTACTGTTGGCTCTTTATTTACTACTGATCACGTTGCTTTTTTGGTCTCAAAAACGAAATCCGATCCGATTAATGGGATTGCTTTCGACGCTTATCTTGTTTCAAGTCACGTATTGGCTTACGCTATATCGTACGAGAAATACGGACGAATTAGTTGTTTTTCAGCAACAACATACGCTGATCACGATAAAGAACCACAATCATCTTGCAGTCTATTCGAACGACAGTCTTATCGATACAAACCGCAATCTAAAATGTTACCGAAGTGGTTTATTTTATCCTAAAATCCAATATCTGCCACTACGCAATACGTTTTTTTATAACGGTCGAAAAATCCTGATTGTTGATCGCGATGGAATATACGACGCTATTCAAAAGCCGGACATTGTCATATTGATCAATCATCCAAAAATTAATCTGGATCGACTGATTGGTATCGTACAACCGAAATTGATCATCGCTGACGGAACCAATTATAAATCCGACATAACGCGGTGGGAAGTGAGTTGCCGGAAAACAAAAATCCCTTTTTACGCTACCGGTAAAAAGGGATTTTTTTCAATTGCTAGTATCAATTAACCTTTTAAATCTTTTAGCAATTCCTCAGGAGTTCTGTAGCCCACCAATGGTGACTGTACATCTCCTTTTTTATCTAAGATAAACATCGACGGATACCCCTGAACCTGTAAAAACATGGTAAACTCATGGATTCCGTTTCTTCCCCTTCTGTTGGCATCGAAAGTCGGGTTCGTATATTTTTTGCCTTTGTAATTTACTTCCGAGTTTCCTTCGGCATTAAATTTTACGGCATAGTAGTTTTTTGAAATATAATCCGCAACCGTTTTGTCGCTAAATGTATTTTTGTCTAATAATTTACATGGTCCGCACCAATCGGTATAGACATCCATAAAAATGGGTTTCGGGTTTTTCTTTTGGGCTTTAATTGCCTCATCAAACGTCATCCATCTGATTTCCTGCGCCTGGGCAGCAATTGCTCCAACCGTCAGGAACAATAGTACTAGTATTTTTTTCATTGCTTTTTATTTTATTTTTTGATTATTTGATTTGCTCCTGTTAACCAGGCTGCCGGTCCGCCAGCGACATATCCGGTACTTCCCAGTTTTTCGAAATTAATTTTCCCTTCTTTTTCCGTTGCTTTTACAAACCATACCGTCGGATAACCTCTAACGCCAAATAATTGCATCAGTTGATTGTTGGTTTGTTGTATTTCGGGTGCCAATGCTTTTCTCCGCGGAAAATCCAATTCTACCAGAATGACATTTTCTTTGGCCCAGGTAACAAACTCCGGCTGAAAAAATACTTCTTTCTGCAATCGGATGCACCAGCCGCACCAGTCGCTTCCGGTAAAAAACAGAAACAGCGGTTTGTTTTCTTTTTGCGAAAGCTGTACCGCCTTTTTAACATCCGTATGCCATTCCAGCGAAGTCTCCTGTGCGTTTGTCAACATCGAAACCAATGCAAATATGCATACAAAAACTAGTTTTTTCATGTACTAAAACATTTATTTAACACCATGCATTAATTTTTTCAATACCGGATTCAGCAACATGATACAACTACCCGCTACAATCGGCACCAGTGTGAAGATCAGGAAAAAGGTTGTCATATCATAATCGCGTACCACATCATCAATCATTCCTCCAACACTAGCCGCCAGTTTGTTTCCGATGGCGATACCCAGATACCACATTCCAAACATAAAAGCAATCATTCGCGGCGGTACCAGTTTACTCACATAGGATAGTCCTACCGGTGCCAGACACAATTCGCCTAAGGTATGAAATAAATAGGCCAGAATAAGCCAGATCATACTAACGCGTACGGTTCCGGCTACGGCACCCTGCGGAATCACCGACGCACCATAGGCCAATACGGCATAGCCTAATCCCATAATGATTAATCCCAATCCGTATTTAACCGCCGCACTTGGGTTGTATTTACTATCCCACCAACGGGTATATAACGAAGCAAAAACAATAATAAAAAAGGAGTTTAGGATACTAAACCAGGAAACCGTCACTTCGGATGCTGCACTTGTGAATTCACGGTATAACATCCAGATTACGATGCCCCACATCAATCCGAAACAGATAAACAGAGTAATGTTCGAACGTAAAATCTGAGATCGTGTTTGTTTAAACAATAAAACCAAAACCCATGTAATAATCGCCAGTGGAATTACGGTTAGTAAGGTGTTTACAATATTAAAAATCACCAATGAATTTCCATCCAGTGCGCGGTCGGTAAAATCACGGGCAAAAATAACCAGTGACGTTGCCGCCTGTTCGAACGATAACCAGAAGAAAACGGTAAAAAACGCAAATACGATAAACGCAAACATACGATCGCGTACCACACGTTCGTACCGTAGAATACGACTAATTGCCAAAAACAGGAACAACACCAGGCCGATTATAATTACAACCAAAGGTCCGGTTAAGGTATCTTTTGAAACTACAAATTCCTGTGGTAAAATATTGATCTTTCCGATTTTGGATAATGGATCGTTAAAAATATACAATACACCAATTAACGATGTGATCACAATCAGGATTTTATCGATTGTGGTGAATGGGTTCCGTTTTTCGGTCGCATCGATTTCGGCATCTTTCTTGGCTTTATCCGGTACATCACCAATCGTTCCGAATAGCGGTTTGGCCATCCAGAATTGTAATGTTCCTAATAACATAAAGATTCCGGCCAATCCGAATCCCCAACTCCATCCGATTTTTTCCGCCAGATAACCACAAAGCATCATTCCGAAAAAAGCACCGGCATTAACTCCCATATAGAAAATGGTGTAGGCACCGTCCTTTTTTTCCGGCAGGTCTTTGTACATCTGAGAAATAATCGAAGTCATATTCGGCTTAAAGAATCCGGTTCCTATAACGAGTAATCCCAATCCGAGGTAAAGCATAAACTCGGTTTCTACAGCCATAGCGGCGTGACCGAGGGTCATAATGGCGGCACCAACTACAATCGCCCAACGGTAACCGATATAACGGTCGGCTATCATACCGCCCAAAATCGGGGTTAAGTAGAGTAATCCGGCATAGGTTCCGAATAAGGCTCCGGCATTTTCACTACTCCATCCCCAACCCGGCATGTCGACTCCGGCTACGGCCATTGTAAGGAAATTTACCAATAATACGCGCATTCCGTAGAACGAAAAACGTTCCCACATTTCGGTAAAAAACAATACGAATAATCCTGACGGATGTCCTAATACTTTGGTTTTAAAAAAATCGGGGTTTGCTGAAGTTGTTGCCATTATGGTATGCTTAATTTAGTATGTTATTTAACGCCCTGCATTAATTTTTTAACGAGTGGTGCAATAACAATCAGTATAATCCCTGCAATCAGGGCGTAAAGTGCCAATTGCTTGTAGCCATCGGCATAAATATTTAATTTTTCAAGGTTGGTCGCATGTTCGGAAGCTTTGGCGATGTTGGCTCCTAACAATCCTGCGAAATATTGTCCGTAGGCACTCGCCAGGAACCACATTCCCATTAATACCGCCTGTAATTTTTCCGGTGATAATTTGGTCATTACCGACATTCCGATCGGTGACAAACACAGTTCCCCGAAGGTGATCACAAACCAACCGAATGTAAACAAGTCTAAACCTGTCATACCGTTGGCATCGGCAAAGAATTTAGTATAGTAAAATACGTAGAAACCACCTGCCAGAAACAGGAATCCCAATCCGAATTTCACAATCGTATTGGGTTCGATTTTTTTACGCGCCATCCATAACCACACCATTCCGACCAAAGCCGCGAAAACAATTACGAACAAGGAGTTTGCGGAGTTGTTCACACCATTCGGATCAAATTTCATTCCGAACATGGTATTGTTTAGGTTGTTTGCCGCGAAAAGACTTAACGACCCACCACTTTGTTCGAAGAACGCCCAGAAGAAAATCGAAAAGATGATAAATACCAAGGCCGCTAATAATTTTTTATTTTCGGCTACCGAGTAGTTTTTCATTTCATAAAACAAATACAACAACGAACACGGTCCGATAATGTACATAAAGATATCGGTATATTCCGTTTTGGACACCATCGTCATGATGATGGGCAATACGATTAACGATCCGATATAGGTTGCATATTCGTATAACTTTCTCTTGGATGTTTCCAGATGTGTTAAGGGTGAAAGTCCGATTGGACCAAGACTTTTCTG
Source organism: Flavobacterium sp. WV_118_3 (assembly GCF_039778605.1). Classification (NCBI taxonomy): domain Bacteria; kingdom Pseudomonadati; phylum Bacteroidota; class Flavobacteriia; order Flavobacteriales; family Flavobacteriaceae; genus Flavobacterium; species Flavobacterium sp. WV_118_3. Next base: position 2,741,371 of record NZ_CP156060.1, read on the forward strand.
CGTTTGCGTAAACGTGATTAAACTGATAAACATCACCACCGAAGCAAAACCAAAGGCTACATTCCAACGCAGGTGTTCCGGCACCATACTACTTAGCATGCTTCCGTTGGCTACCGCGATACAGATATATCCTCCGATTAAAGCACCCAGGTTAACTCCGGCATAAAACAACGAAAATCCCGCATCTCTACGGATATCGTCATCTTTATACAACTTCCCAACCATGGTCGAGATATTCGGCTTAAAGAATCCGGTTCCTACAATCGTAAAGCTGATTCCGAAAAAGAAAAACTGCTTCGGATCGATTGCCAGAATCACACTTCCCACGATCATTAGCAATCCTCCCCAAAACAGGGATTTACGATACCCAAGGATTTTGTCGGCAAACAATCCGCCTATAAAAGTAAAGGCATATACGAATGCCTGAGTAGCGCCATATTGCAGGTTGGCTACTTCTCCGTTCATCATTAGCTGGCTTACCATAAAGATTACCAGCATCCCTCTCATTCCGTAGAAACTGAAACGTTCCCACATTTCACTAAAAAACAAGTACCACAATTGTTTGGGGTACTTGCCTTTAAAATTTTGAATTGTTTCTAAATTATCTGTTTGATACATATTCTAATTTATTCCTTTTTCTTTCATAATGGCATTTAACCATTTCAACAACACAAACATCATTAAGGATGCCGTTAGCAATAAGCTAAAATTGACCCAGAAGAAGTCGGTTTTGTCTTCGTAGGTGTCCCACATACTGGCTAATACGCCACTTAATTTGTTTCCGATTGACGTTGCTAAAAACCATCCTCCCATCATTAACGAGGTGATATTGGTTGGGCTTAATTTGGAAACCACCGATAATCCCATCGGGCTTAAAAACAGTTCCCCGATCGTGATCACACCATAATTGGCCACTAACCACCATACGCTTACTTTTTCGGTTCCGTTTCCTCCCATTTTTACCGCTGCAACCATAACCAATACCGACAAGGCCGAAATCAGTAAACCGAAAGCGATTTTGGTTGGTGTTGACGGTTCTTTACGACGGTTGCGAAGGAAGGTAAAAAAGGCGACTACCAAAGGCGTCAGGATGATTACCCAACCCGGGTTAATCGACTGACTTAAATTGGTGGCCCATAAACTTACTTTTGATCCTTCGGCCGGTAGTTTTTCCGGTGCTACGTTTCTAAAATACAACGGGTAGTTGACTTCTTTTTTAACCACACCGTTTTCTTTTTGCAAACGGAACTGCGCATCGTATAATTCGACCGAGTCTTTTTTATATTCGACTTCCTTGGCCAACTTTAGTCCGTTAAAGACTTTCGAAGTCGTACCGGTTGTTTGTCGATCGGTATACCGATCGGCCCAGGTTGTCAATGCCGAGCCGTTTAGTTTGAAAACGGCCCAGAATAATATTACAACACCGAAAATGGCCAATAAGGCCGCAATCGGTCTTTTGTCTTCTGTTTTGGCTTTAAAATACAAGCTGGAATAAAACAATATTACCGGAATACAGGCAAAGATAAAGGCATCGGTACTATCGGATCCGAAGATATAACTGTCCGGATTGGACTCGGAAGCCACTCCTTTTAGCAACCATCCGATTACTCCAAATACCGCTGACGGTACCAGGATAAATAATACGATTTTCCAGAACGGCATGTCACCATCCTGTACGCCTTTTTTATGATCATAACCTGCATAGTGTTTGGTTCCCATCAGGAATACCAATACTCCGATAAACATCCCCACACCGGCAGCCATAAAAGCCCAGTGCCATCCTAACAGGATTTGCAGTGCCGCACCGAAGAAGTTACAGATAAAGGCGCCTACGTTAATCCCCATATAGAAAATATTGTAGCCTTCGTCTTTTTTGTCTTTATATTCTTCTTTGGAATAGAAGTTTCCTAACAAGGTCGAAATATTCGGTTTAAAAAATCCGTTCCCAACAATAACCAGCGTCATTGCGATATACAATACGGTAATCGAATGCACGCCCATCAGGAAATATCCGAGTCCCATCAGGATTCCTCCCAATACAATCGATTTGCGATAGCCTAAATAACGGTCGGCTATTAATCCACCTAAAAACGGTGTTAAGAATACTAATGCAATAAAAGTTCCGTATAAATCGGAGGCTTCTTTTTCGGTCATTGCAAAACCGGCTTCCACGTCTTTTAGATAAAGGGTGAAAATACCGATCATCAGATAATAACCGAAACGTTCCCACATTTCGGACAGGAACAAAAATGGCAATGCCTTTGGATGTTTATTCCACATAGCTGCTTTTTAAAGGGATTAAAATTATTTTACACCGTGCATCATTTTCTTAAGAACCGGAGTCAATAAGAATAATACAATTGATGCAATACCACACAATACAACGAACACCATAAAGAATTCATATAAATTGTGAATTTCAAATCCTGCAAAAACAGGGTTTTGTGCACTGATTTGATTGTCGGCTAATAATTTTAACTGTTCAGCAGTTGGTGTAACAGTTTTGTCTAAAATCGCCTGAAGGTCGATTCCTAATTCTTTTGCCTTATTGAATTTGTCTCCTGTAGCGGGTAAAATAGATCCTAATGTTCCGGATAATGCATAACCTGCTGCATTTGAAATAAAGAATACTCCATATGCCAAAGAAGCAAAACGCTTTGGTGCCAATTTACCAACTAGTGATAATCCGATTGGTGATAAACATAATTCTCCAAAAGTTTGAATAAGATATAATAAGATTAACCAATAAATAGCTAATAATCCGTTGTTTCCTAAATCTTTTACACTATGAGCAATAATAAAGTAACTAATTGCGATAAGCATTAATCCTGTAGCCTGTTTGAATGGTGAAGTAGGCTCTTTTCCTGCATTTCTTAATTTATCCCATAAGATACTGAAAGGAACAGCAAATATTACAACGAATAATCCGTTAAAGATCTGTACCATTGATGGTGGCATGTTCCATCCGAAAAAGTTACGATCGGTTTGATTATCCGCAATAAATGTCAAGGAAGATCCGGCTTGCTCGAAAGCAGCCCAGAAGAAAATCACGAAAAACGAAACAATATAAATAACCCAAATTCTTTGTGTTTCTACTTTTGTTAATGTTTTATCCGATAAAATTAAACCCGCCAATGTTAAACCACTCGCATAGATAATTGGATAAATAATTGTTTTGACCACATTATCACCATCCGTAAAGTAATGAAAGATTGAAAATAATCCTATGAATGCTACAACTGCTAGTCCTAAAGAAAGTGGTGAAAAATGAGCTTTTTGAGACTCTCCTTCTTCATAATCTCCCGTATCATGACCGGAAGGTAGTCCTCCGATAGGTTTTCCTTCCGGGGTAACTACATATTTGTTTTTAAGGATATAGAACAACACAGTTCCTATTAACATCGCTATAGCGGCTGCCAAGAATCCCCATTTAAAAGCATGGATATCTCTTATTCCTCCCGAATCCTTAACATCTCCTACAAACGGACATATAAACTGTCCTAAAAATGCACCGATGTTGATTCCCATATAGAAAATGGTAAAAGCAGTATCTAATTTTGTTTTTTCCTGTTTTGGGTACAAACTTCCCACCATACTGGAAATATTCGGCTTAAAGAATCCGTTTCCGAAGATAATAATCCCAAGTGCTGTCCACATTAACGTGGTCGCTAATGGTAAATTTGTTGGAAAAACGGTCGCACTGGTAAACAGTAACAGCTGACCTACAGCCATCATAAAACCTCCTAACAAGATACAATTTCTGTTCCCGAAGAAACGATCGGCAATAAACCCGCCTAAAAGAGGTGTTAAATAACAAAGACCTAAGAATCCTCCATAAATTAAAGAAGCATCAGCCTCTTTCATTAATAATGAATTAACCAGGAATAAAGTTAACAACGCACGCATTCCGTAGAAATTGAAACGTTCCCACATCTCGGTTCCGAATAATACCCAAAGTCCCTTTGGATGTCCTTGTTTTACTTTCTGTTCGCTCATTTGCTTCGTTTTTGGTTTTTGGTTTAATTATAGTTTTTCTTTGATAAAGTTGGTCATTTTAGTATACAATTGCAAACGGGTTTTCCCACCGTAGATACCGTGGTTTTTGTCCGGATAAATCGCCCAGTCAAACTGTTTGTTTGCCTGTACCAACGCTTCGACCATTTTCATGGTATTCTGCACATGCACATTGTCATCGGCAGTTCCATGGATCAAAAGGAAGTTTCCTTTTAATTTCGCCACATGTGTGATTGGTGAATTGTTGTCATATCCGGATGCATTCTCCTGAGGTGTCTGCATGTATCGTTCTGTATAAACGCTGTCATAATATCTCCAGCTGGTCACCGGAGCCACAGCAATGGCCATTTTAAAGGTGTCATTCCCCTGGAAAATACAGTTTGACGACATGAAACCTCCATAACTCCAACCAAAAATTCCAATTCTGGTTTTGTCAACATAAGGGTAGTTCCCAATTACTTTTGCAGCGTCGATCTGGTCTTCTACCTCAAATTTTCCTAATTCTTTATAGGTGCATTTTTTAAATTCAGCTCCTTTAAAACCGGTTCCGCGTCCGTCAACACAAGCTACAATATACCCTTGTTGCGTTAACATCGCAAACCAGTAGTCGTCGGTATTGTTCCAGTCGTTGTTTACCTGTTGTGATCCCGGTCCGGAATATTGGTACATAAATACCGGGTATTTTTTGTTCGGATCAAAATCTTTCGGTTTCAGGATCCACGCGTTCAAACGGTTTCCTTTTTCGGTAGTTAATTCAAAAAACTCTTTTGTTGGTAAATCGTATTTTGCCAGTTTGCTTTCCAAAGCTTCGTTCGAAACGATGGTTTTTACAAGCTTACCGGTTTTGCTTTCGTTAAGGGTATAGCGCGGTGTGTTTTTAGCACTTGAAAACGAATTGATAAAATACTCAAAATTCGGACTAAACGTCGCCGCATTGGTACCGGTTTCAGTAGTTAGTCTCTTTTTGTCCTTTCCGTTTAATTTAATACTGTATACATCACGGTTGATGGAACCGTTTTCTACCGACTGATAGAAAATTGTTCCCGTCTTAGTATCAAATCCATAGTAGTTGGTCACTTCCCATTTCCCTTTGGTAATCTGATTGATTAACTTTCCGTTTTTGTCGTAATGGTAAATATGGTTAAAACCGTCTTTTTCGCTGGTCCAGATAAAACTATTGTCTTTTAAAAACGTTAGGTTATCCGTCACATCCACATAGGCTTTGTCTTTTTCGTTTACAACGATTTTTGTCGCTCCGGAATTTCCGTCTACAAATAAAAGATCCAGATTGTTCTGATGACGGTTTAATACCTGCGCACTTAACGTATTCGCTTCATTGGTCCATTTGATACGGGCAATGTAGAAATCCTTGTAGGTATCCAGGTTGATTTTTTTTGTTGCTCCGGTCTTTACATCATACACGTGCAACGATACAATCGCGTTTTTCTCTCCTGCTTTTGGATATTTGAATACGTATTGTGTCGGGTATAATCCCTGGTTATACATGTCCATAGAAAATTCCGGTACTTCGGTTTCGTCAAAACGGATAAATCCGATTTTATCACTTCCGGCATTCCAGTCGAAAGCGCGTACAAACGAAAATTCTTCCTCATACACCCAATCGGTAATACCGTTGATGATGTGGTTTTTCTTTCCGTCTTTCGTGATTTGAGTGTGTTTTTGTGTGGTCAGGTCGTACACGTATAAGTTGTTGTCGTGTGCGTATCCTATTTTGGTCCCGTCCGGTGAGAAAGTTGGCTCCTGAACTTTATAGTCGGCCAGTTTGGTCAGGGTCTTTTTGGCAATGTCGTAGATAAAATAATCGGCTACAAAAGAATGGCGGAAAATCTGATCAGAGTTATTCGCAATTAAAATTTTCTTTTCGTCCGGGCTAAAAGTATAACTGTCTATTCCGTCCAGTTGTTTGTGATCTTTAGAGTCGATCAGCGTGGTGACTTTGTTTAGTGTGGCGAAATCATACAGATCAATTTGTGACGACCGCGAATTCCGGTCATAATTCAGAACCGTATACTGATTCGTGTTCTTCATCGCTTCTAAAGCAGTCATTCCCTGCGTTCTAAAAGCACCGCTCCAAATCTCTTCGAGCGTAATTTTCTGTTGTGCTACCGCCGACAATGATGTCAGTAACAGTAGAAATAACGATTTTTTAAAGTAATTCATTTTGTCAAATGGTAAAAAAACTTCCAATTTTAGTGAAAATTTATCAATTAGCCATAACTTTATGTGTTAAATGCAAATTCAATTTTCGAATTTAAAGCCAATTTTATAAGTTTTTACTGTAATTTTTTCCTTAAAAAAACGTATTTTAAAAATTATCCCCGATTGCATTTTCGAAATCTTATCTTTGCAGTAGAATTCAAGATGCCAAAAAATGACGAAAGCTATTGCTGGATTTTCGAAGTTGTCGAAAGAAGAAAAAATCAACTGGATTGTGAACACCCATTTTAACAATCCGGAAACTGCCAAACAAGTTATCACCCAATATTGGAATTCCGACGAAGCCCTTCAAAAGCTTCACGATGAGTTTATTGAAAATACAATTTCCAATTTCTACATGCCTTTGGGTGTGGCACCCAATTTTTTGATCAACGGAAAAAATGTGACCATTCCAATGGCTATCGAGGAAAGTTCTGTAGTAGCAGCAGCGTCAAAAGCAGCCAAATTCTGGTCCAATCGTGGTGGCTTTAAAACCACGGTGATCAGTACCGAAAAAATCGGTCAGGTACACTTTATTTACAAAGGTGCTACCGATAAACTGGAAACCTTTTTCCACACCATTAAACCGAAATTCTTTTCCGAGACCGAAAGCATTACGAAAAACATGCAAAAAAGAGGTGGCGGAATTATCGATATCAACCTGCGCGATAAAACCGGCGAACTGGAGCATTACTACCAGCTTCATGCTACTTTTAATACCAAAGACAGTATGGGGGCCAATTTTATCAATTCCTGTCTGGAGCAATTTGCCAAGACCTTAAAAGAACAAGCGCTTCAGTACGATGCTTTTTCGGAAATGGAAAAACAAATCCAGGTGGTGATGAGTATTTTGTCTAATTATGTTCCGAATTGTCTTGTTAGAGCGGAAGTTTCCTGTCCGGTAGCCGATTTAAAAGAAGACAAACATATTTCGCAGGAAGAGTTCGCCGAAAAGTTTGTTCGTGCTGTTCAGATAGCCGAAATCGAACCGTATCGCGCCGTAACACACAATAAAGGAATCATGAACGGTATCGATGCCGTGGTGATCGCAACCGGAAATGATTTCCGAGCGGTAGAAGCCGGAGTGCATGCTTTTGCTTCCCGAAACGGAAAATATTCGAGCCTTTCGCATGCCAAAGTCGAAAACGGTATTTTTACGTTTTGGATGGAAATCCCTCTGGCATTGGGAACAGTAGGTGGTTTAACCGGCTTACATCCTTTAGTAAAAATAGCACTTGAAATGTTGGAACATCCATCTGCCGAAGAGTTAATGCAAATCGTAGCTGTTGCCGGACTGGCGCAAAATTTTGCCGCTTTACGTTCCTTAACGACGACCGGAATTCAACAGGGGCATATGAAAATGCATTTGATGAATATCCTGAATCAGTTTCAGGCTACCGAAACCGAACGTCTACAGGTAACCGCTCATTTCGAGCATCACACGGTGAGTCATTCGGCTGTAGTTGACTATTTGGCATCTTTACGTAAATAATTCATTTTGAAAAAGACTTTTTACAGCAACGGAAAACTCCTGCTTACCGGCGAATATGTCGTTCTGGACGGTGCGAAAGCGATTGCACTTCCCACAAAATACGGTCAGTTTCTCGATATCGAAAAAGGCCCGGAACAAATGATACGTTGGCAAAGTTATGATGCCGATTCGAGCATCTGGTTTGAAGACACTATTTCGTTTGACAGTATTCGTAATAAGGAAAATTTCGGATCGCAAGCCGAAATCAAAAACACCTTAATCGAAATTTTGTATGAAGCCGCACAGCTTAATCCTGATTTTCTTGGTTCCGATACCGGATATAGTGTAACGACGCGTTTAACGTTTCCGCGTTTATGGGGACTTGGTACGTCTTCGACTTTGATTAATAATATCGCACAATGGCTTCAGATCGACGCCTATCGTTTGCTGGAAACCAGTTTTGGCGGTAGCGGTTATGACATTGCCTGTGCGCAAAACAATACCCCCATCATTTACCAGCTGACGCGTTTTAAACGACCTACGGTAACCCCTTTGCAGTTGGATTTATCCTTTCAGCAAAATCTGTACTTTGTCTATCTGAATCAGAAGCAAAGCAGCAAATCGGCGATTATGAGTTATTACGACAAACAGCAACGTATTGACAAAATGATTCCTAAAATCGATGCGCTAACGGAAGCGATTCTTGTTGCCAATGATTTGTATCAATTCGGTTCGTTGATCAATCAACACGAAAGTATGCTAAGTGATATATTGGAAATGGAAACCGTTAAGGAACGCTTTTTCAACGATTTTAAAGGCGTCTTAAAGAGTCTTGGTGCCTGGGGCGGCGATTTTATACTTGCCATAGCGCCAGGTGATCCTACGGCTTATTTTAAAGAAAAAGGCTTTCCGGTTGTTATTCCCTATTCTGAAATGATTTTATAAAAAAAGCATCATAAAAAAAGGCATCCGATTTTCATCGGATGCCTTTTTTTATGGACTACAGTCGGTATACTATTGTAACGCAGCTCTGTTATCTTCAATCTTAGCAGCTGCTTTCAGGGCAGCGATTACGCGGTATGAAGAAGCGCCTTGTGATTGTGTTTTGATTTTTGCAGTGTAAGTCGCATAGTTGGGTAAAGCCGGAGCTTTTACTACGTCTTTCGTTCTGATCATGAAAACAGCCATTTGACCTTCAATTAATTTTGAAGTTTTTCCGTTTCCTAATCCGAAAGCCGTTCCTACAACTTTAGGCTCTTGCCCGATGTTCGGGATACTTGGGTTATCGATTGTCACATTTGAAGCTACGTTAACAGCAGCACCTGATTTTTGTGAAACCGCTTCCAAAGTAGCACCTTGCATTTTAGCTTTGATTTTCTCCGCTTTTTTCTGGTTTCTCAGGATTGGCAATACCGTTTGTTTAGCCTCTTCCAAAGAAATCAATCCGGTTTCGTTTTTCCCTTTTAATTTTGCGATGATATGTCCTTCAAGGTTATCAAATTTCTTAACAGCTCCTTCTTTTGTATCTTTTCCAAATGCCCAAAGTACAATTTGTCTCTGGTTTTGAAGTCCTGGAAGACTTTCGTCTGTCGCTTTAACGTTCATAGCCGGAACTACCGTTAATCCCATTTCTTTTGCTACTTTGTCAAAATCTTTATCTGCAGCTTCCGCTTCTAATTTTGTAGCTTTTACATAAATCGCATCAGCAGTTGCCTCAGATGGCTCAATTTTTTGTGCAATAGTAGCCAAACGAACAGCGTCGTATTTATCGTCTACCTTAATTACGTGGAAACCATATTCTGTTTCTACCATTCCGATTTTACCTACCGGGTTGTTAAATACGAAATCGTTGAAGGTTTTCACCATTTGACCAGGTTGGATGTTATCGTACATACCTCCGGTTTGTTTTGATCCCGGATCGTCTGTATTGGTCATCGCCAACATGGCAAAACTTGATGGATTTGCCTGTGCTTGTTTTAACAATTCTTCTGCTTTCGCTTTTGCTTCTTCTTTTGTTCTGGTAATACCTGGCATTTTCCCGGCATAGCTCAATAGAATGTGACTTGCTTTTGCAGTCGCTCCACCTTTTCTACCCATCATTTTAGACAAACAATAGTAACCGTTGTGGATATAAGGACCAAATACTTCTCCTGTAGCAAGGTTAAACAACTGCTCCTGGTTTTCCAATGGCAGGTCTTTTTTCGCTACATACGATGAATCGTATTTGATATCGGAATTCGCGTTTACGAACTCTTCTACGTTTTTAGCACCTTTGAAACCTGGTAAGGTATCGTTAGTACTTGTTTTTTCGTTGTAAACCACACGTCCGGATAACAATCCTGTGATTGTTTTCTTCATTTCATCCTCGTCTTCTTTAGACGGTTTGTTTTCGAAGAATACGTATTCTACTTCACGTGAGTTTTCAGATTTGTATTTTTTAGGATTTTTCTTAACGTAATCCAAAATTTCGCTATCGGAAACTTTTACTTCATCATCGTTGATTGTAGTATATGGAACCGCTACATAGTCGAAATTAACTTTGTCATTTTCTCTTTCGTAAGCAAATTTACCATCACTTTTAGTCGTTACAAGACCTGCTTTGATCATGGTATAATACATTTGCTCGGTAGCCATTTGCTGCAATTGTTTTTCATACGCCAACCAGTTATTCCACTGATCCGGCTGCGATGATTTGATACTGGCTACAAATTCGTTGAATTTATTTACGTCAAACTGACCGGCAGCATTTAAAAATCTTGGATCCTGAGCAAAGTTAGGATTCTGTTTGATCACATTAATCATTTGCTCTTTTCCGATTTTTAAACCGATTTTTTCAAATTCAGCGTCTAATAGGATTTGTTTTACTTCCTGCTCCCAAACTCCGTTTGAAGCTTGTGTATTACTCATACCCTGGCTGTTTTTTTCTGCCATAGATACTTTTTGCAAAAAGTCCTGAGCTGAGATATCTACTCCATTTACACTACCTACGTTACGTGTACTTTGTCTAAATCCTCCGCTTTGGATAACATCCCCAATTACGAATGCTAGCAAACAAAATCCGATAACTCCAATTAAAAGGATCGAACGCTGTCTAATTTTTGATAAAACTGCCATCTTTTATGATATTATTTTTTTTATTCAGTGGGCGAAAATACAATTATCTATTTAATAATAAAAGATGTCCCACTATATTTTCAAATATTTTTACTTTTTTATTTGGATATTTCTTTATTCTTTGATACGAACTTCGATTAATTCAATTCGTTTACCGGAAGCCTCGCGTATTATAATCCGGTAACCGGACAACTCCAATTGCTGTCCCTGTTGCGGGATTTCCTTGGTCGCATGTACAATGAAGCCTCCTAATGTAACATAGGAATCACTTACCGGAATTTTAAGATTATATTTCTGGTTAACATATTCCACATTTAAACGAGCCGAAAACAAAAATGAATGATCATTTCGCTTTTCCTCAATCAGTTCTTCCAAATCGTGTTCATCTTCAATTTCTCCGAATAATTCTTCGATAATATCTTCTACCGTAACAATACCGGCAGTTCCTCCATATTCGTCGATAACTACCGCCATACTTTTCCGCTTTTTTGTAAGCAAATCCAACACCTCTTTAATCAGCACGGTTTCCGGTACATATTCCACCGGTATCATTACCGACTGAATATCGGTTGGTTTTTTAAACAGTTCGAACGAATGCACATATCCGATGCTATTATCAAGCGTCCCTTCGTATATCACTATTTTGGAATAACCGGTTTCTACAAATAATTCCCGCAGTTCTGTAACATTATCACACAATTCCACCGCAGCAATTTCCGTTCGCGGCGTCATAATATCGCGCACTTTTACATCGGAAAATTCCAATGCATTCTGAAAAATCTGTATCTCGGTATCTATTTCCTGCTGGTTTTCGGCCGCATTGACCTGTTCGGTAATATAGGTTCCCAACTCGCCCCTATTAAAATACAGTACCTCTTTATTTCGTTCGAGTTTAAAAACATGAACCAGGACTTTATCAGCAATCGCTACGACAATCTTGGAAATCCCGGAAAATAGCAGGTAAAAGCAATAGGCCGGCAAGGCCAGTACTTTAATCAGCGTATTCGGATAAATCTGAAAAATAACTTTCGGAAGAAAACTGGATGTAAGTAATAACAATGCGGTTGCCATAACCACCTGCATCACAATCATCTGAAACGGACTTAATAAAACACTGTGTTCCCGAAGCAATTGCACCACCAATGCACTGGAAAAATAACCGTAAATCGTAAAAACGATACTTTTTCCCAATAGCATAGACGCTATAAAATGAGCCGGTTTTTCGGTGAGTCGGGTTAGTATTTTTGAAAAAAAAGTGTTTTGTTTTTTTTCGATACTCAGGTAAACTTTATTGGAAGCGATATAGGCTATTTCCATCCCGGAAAAGAACGCGGACAAAATCAGACACGTTATGATTATCGCTATTTCCATATATTGCTTATCCTATCGTTTCATCTTGTTTGAAAAATGCCTTCTGAAGAAAAACATAAAAATGGCTACAGCCGCAAAAAGAAAATTAATCAGGTAGCTTTCTCCGGCCTGTTGTCGCCGTACGCCTTCATAAATAAACAATACTGCTAAAACCAAATACAAATAGTGGACGTACTTTAATAATCCCATAATTACTCTATCTTTGAAATCTCGCCCCTGTTTTGCTGGGCATTCATAACTGAAAAATCTTTGCTAAAATCGATACCTTTTCCTTCCAGGTAACTGTTCGCATCTGTAAATTTAAAATATTTCTCGGTAAAAAACCATTCATTTTTCTGATCGTAGTACAATTGTTCCGTTTGCAAGACCTTACCATCGCTCGAGGTTATCTTTACATTACCCTGTAAATCGATAATATCGGTTTTAGCGTAGGTAATCGCATAGTCGGATTCCACGTAGCTTTTATTACCACGTTCGTCAAAAAGGGTCACAAATACGCCTTTCGGAAATTCAGTATACGGATATTTTAAATTGGAAAAATCCAACAATAACGGGCTCACTAATATCGCTTTGATCTTACCCGAATCGGTGTATTTTAAGTTCACATTTTCGGCTTCACCAATGGGAGAAAACGGTACCGCATTGATACGCTGTACGTCTTTAAAATTGCTTTCGCATGAAAAAAACACAGTCACAGCGAGAACTGTGACTAATGTTAGAAAATATTTTCCAAAGTGTACCTTCATCAGAATACTATTCGTATTTAGTTCGCTTAAACCACAGGTCATTTACCGACAGTCCGATATAAATTCCAAAGTAGTTTTCCTGAACCAGGTTACTACCTGTTGTTCCTTTTGTACCGTATTCAAATCCGACGTTCAGATTCGAAAGGCTTCGACCGATTGGCAGTCCAAAACCGGCATTTATACTATAATCTTTAACGGATTGATTGTTGATCACAAGCCCGGTGTTTTCATATCGGAAACCAGCTCTATACGTTACACGCTCCAAATAGCTTGTAAACGAATTAAACTTTGGTGTAATATATCCTCCAATTACATAACGTTGGGATTTCTCGAAACCAACATTTGTAATCTGATCAAAACGATTTACAAATTCGCTTTTATCCTGAAAGGTTACTTCAGCACCAACAAACCATTGTTTTGCAATTCCAAAACCAGTTCCTAATGCATATTTAGCCGGTAATTTAAACGTAGATTGCGTGGCTTCATAGTTTACCACATCCGATTCCAACTCTGCTCCGGTACCGGAATAGGTTATTGCTGCTACCGAACCGCTATTATCGGCTTTTAAATTGCTTTGCGGGGAATAGGTAAAACTACTATACCAATCGTATTTTTTGTTAATTTTAGACTGATACATCAAACCGGTATTAAAGGCGACTCCACTATAACGAGCCGTATTGATTTCTCTTTTTCCAAGATATACATCGTCCAGAAAAACAACGGATTTGGTTTCCACACGTCCAAAATTATATTGAAAATCAGCTCCGATACTTAATTTCGACGTGATTTTATATCCCAATCCTAAGAATACATTATTTACACCACCTTCACCAGTAAAACGTTTGTTCGTATTTACAATATCTCCGGTTGACAATTGCGTAGTTGTTGTTTGATCCACCTTATATCCAACAGAGGAATATGGCATGATTCCAAACGAAACACCCGCTTTTTTAGTAATCGGAAATCCCAGTGCCAGATAATCGAATGTCGTTCTGCTTGCTGTTTCTTTTTGCGAATCCGTTTTAAAAGTCGTACTACGGTTTGTCGCTCCCACCGAAAATGTCGTTAGGCGTAAGGCCGCTAGCGATGCCGGATTTTGAAGATTCAGGTGAATACTGTCCGGAATGATCCCCAACCCTCCCATGGCTTTATTTTCATGGGTTCCGCGGTACTTTACATCTCCGATTCCATAAAATGAATACGGCGAAGCAGTACCTTCCTGCGCAAAAATTACGGAAGAAAAAAGCAAACTAGTGCCTAGAATTATCTTTTTAATCATTTGTTGATTGTATATTGATATAAGTGGTTCAAACTTTCCAATAGAAAATTTGGATTGGCAAATATGGTGTTTTTTACGCTTTTAGCCAAAAAATCCGTATCACCTCCTGTTAAAATTACTGTTAAAACTTGATATTGTTGACGATAGCGTTCGATGAGCCCGTCAACTTCGCACAAAAAACCGTTTACTACACCGGAATGAATCGACTGTTTTGTAGATCCTCCGATCAAGCCCGACGGGTTTTCAAGGGTTAATAACGGTAATTTTGCCGTATAATTATGTAAGGATTCATACCGCAACCGAAGTCCCGGCGAAATGGCACCACCGAGATAATTGTCGTCGGCATCAATAAAATCGTACGTGATACAGGTTCCGGAGTCGATGATCAGTCGGTTTTGTTTGGGAAACTGAAATACTGCGCCCGAAGCCAGTACCATTCGGTCGATACCCAATGTTTTTGGCGTTTCGTACCGATTTTGAAACGGCATTGGACTATCCGAAGTAATAACATGCACTTTTAGCTGACTTTCCAGCCATTTCAGAACCGTTTCGTCCAAAAATCCGACTCTGGAAAGCACCGCATTTTCTATTTGTGTATATTTTTCAAGGATTTTTGAGATCCGATTTACAGCTTCCGTTTTATCAAAAGCATCCTGATCAAGCAAGCTATCTTTTTCAAATACAGCGACTTTAATCCGGGTATTCCCTATATCTATTGCTAAAAGCATTATTTTTCCGATTAAAATTCAAAGATACAAATAGATTTTTTTTTCGAATTGTTTTGGATAAATAAAAAATGCCCCTATATTTGCAGCCGCAATAAGGACGGTGCCTTAGCTCAGTTGGTAGAGCAATGGACTGAAAATCCATGTGTCCCTGGTTCGATTCCTGGAGGCACCACTTACAAAACCCTTGATATCTTATGATTTCAAGGGTTTTTTGTTTAGTTTTGTTATTCACTTTACACTGCAATGACTCCTAACAACCAACCCGACGATCCAAAGTTGACCGCTAGTTTATTTTCAAAAGAAATGCAGGCATTTGGTTATCAACTTGATTTTAGTCTTCAAAGTTTAGAATCAGAAATCGATCGTATTTTAGAAACTTTCCCTCTCAACTCCGAAGACGCAAAATGTGATCTTGAAGCAAAATTAACCGCATATATCGGCGAGGCTATGTGTCAAAACCTAAATGGTTTTTGGAGCGGAGTATTTTACAGCCATAAAAGTCGGATCGGAAACAACTATTATTTTTGCAAAATAACTATTGGCAAACATGATTTTTACCCGGAGCATTTTATAGGTTATTATATATGCAATGGAAAAAATAGTACCGGAACGTTCCAAAACTATTTTACCAAGACGCTTGCCGAATGGCGTCTAACATAAAACAAATTAAAACCACTCAATTCGAGTGTGTTCTTTTTATTTTACGGCTATTTATTTTCAACTTTCTGAAAACGAAAATAAAGTATCTTTGAGCTATCATTTTTGTTATTAGATCGCTCATGTCTACAAAACTATCCCTTTTCTTTTTGCTGGTTACCGCCGTTTGCTTTAGTCAGAAACGCGTTGCCGGACCAGCCGATATTGTCAACCCGATGATCGGTACTCATAAAATGGGGCATACCTTTCCCGGCGCTACTACTCCGTTCGGAATGGTACAATTAAGCCCCGAAACCAATTACACCTCTATGTTTGTCGACGGCAAATACAATCCGGATGCTTATAAATACTGTGCCGGATACCAATATGACGATAAAACGATTTTCGGATTTAGCCACACCCATTTTAGCGGAACCGGTCATGCCGATTTAGGCGATTTCCTGATTATGCCTACCACCGGAAAACTCGATTTAAATCCCGGAAAAGCCAGCGAACCCGGAAGCGGTTATTTTTCGAATTTCTCCCATGAAAACGAATTTGCCAAACCCGGCTACTATATGGTCAAACTTGATCGTTATAACATCAAAGCCGAATTAACCGCCAGCGATCGCGTCGGATTCCATCAATATACCTTTCCGAAATCGGAATCCGCACATATTATATTAGACCTCGTTTATAATATTTACAATTACGATGACAAAAATGTCTGGACGTTTATTCGCGTGGAAAACGATTCGACCGTAACCGGCTACCGCCAAACCCATGGTTGGGGACGAACCCGAACGGTATACTTCGCCATGCAGTTTTCGAAACCGTTCCTATCTTACGGTCATAAAAAATACGACAACAGCCCATACAATGGCTTTTACCGTCGTTTTAATGAAGAAGAAAACTTCCCGGAAATGGCCGGTAAAAACATCCGTGCGTATTTTAACTTTAAAACCGAGGAAAACGAAAAGATTCAGGTAAAATTCGCCTTATCACCGGTGAGTACCGAAGGCGCGCTGTTAAATTTAAAAACCGAAATTCCGCATTGGGATTTCCAGAGAACCCGACACGAAACACGCGATAAATGGAATAAAGAACTATCCAAAATCACCATCGAAACCCAAAAACCGGAAGACGAAGAAACCTTCTATACCGCCTTATACCACACCATGCTTGGCCCAATTGTGTATGAAGATGTCGACGGAAAATACAAAGGACTGGATCAGAACGTACACGAATCAGACGGATTCACCAATTATACCGTTTTCTCGCTTTGGGATACATACCGCGCGTTACATCCGCTGTTTAATCTGATCCAACCCAAACGGAATAACGACATGATCAAATCCATGTTGGCACACCACGATCAAAGCGTTCATAAAATGCTACCCGTTTGGAGTCATTACGCCAACGAAAACTGGTGTATGATTGGGTATCATTCGATCTCCGTAATTGCCGACGCCATTGCCAAAAACACCACCGATGTCGACCTTAACCGCGCACTTACCGCCGGAAAAAATACGTCGACCGTTCCCTATTTCGACGGATTGGATAGTTATATGCGCCTGGGTTATGTTCCGGAAGATAAAAGTGGTAATTCCGTTTCGAAAACTCTGGAATTTGCCTACGATGACTGGTGTATCGCACAGATTGCCAAAAAAGCCAATAATACGACCGTTTATCAGGAATATCTGAAGCGTTCTGAAAATTACCAAAATGTGTACGATCCGTCGACCCGTTATATACGTCCGAAGTTAAACAATGGAAAATGGAAAGAACCTTTCGATCCACTAGACACCCACGGACAAGGTTTTATCGAAGGAAATGCGTTAAACTACGGTTTTTATGTTCCGCATAATATTGATCACATGATCGAAATGATGGGTGGTAAAAACAAATTTGCCGCACAGCTTGATCAGGTATTTTCGATCAAACTGGATGATAAATATATTGAGAAAAACGAAGATATTACCCGCGACGGTATCATCGGCGCCTATGTACACGGTAACGAACCGGGGCATCATATCCCCTATTTATACAATTGGACCGGTAAGCCCTGGAAAACACAAGAGCGCGTTCGTATGATTATGGATACGATGTATTCCAATTCGATTGATGGTTTGTGCGGAAACGACGACGCTGGTCAGATGAGTGCCTGGTATGTCTTTAGCGCGCTTGGTTTTTATCCGGTGCTTCCGGGATCGGATCAATATGCCATCGGAAGTCCGCTGCTTAAAGCCGCTACCTTGCATTTTGAAAACGGCAAATCGCTAAAAATAAAAACGGTCAATCAAGGACCAAAAAATGTATATGTACAGAAAATCACCTTAAACAATAAAGAAATCGATCGCGATTATCTGTTACATGGCGAGCTTTACGACAATGCCGAGTTAACTTTTTATTTAAGTAACAAGCCAAAACGGTAATCCAAAAAAACATTTAAGAAAATAATTCCTTAACATTGAGTCAGTTACAAAAACACCCTCTTTTTTCCATAAAAAAGTGTTGGAAAACCGAAAAATGATTCTATATTTGCAACCGCAATAAGGACGGTGCCTTAGCTCAGTTGGTAGAGCAATGGACTGAAAATCCATGTGTCCCTGGTTCGATTCCTGGAGGCACCACAAAAAACCCTTGATCTCTTACGATTTCAAGGGTTTTCCTTTTTTAGTCCTAATAGGAACTATTCTTTTTTCCATAAATCACTTTTCTACAGCTACAAATCAAGCGTCAATCGTATCGATTGAAATAAATTCAAAATATTTTTACTTTTTTACTGCAACCCTTATCGTTTTTTCACTCTTATAATAAAATTAAACTATATTAACCTAATTTATTTTTATTATGAAAAAAATACTACTTGTTCTAACTCTGGCCACCGCGTTATTACAAATTTCCTGTAGTGAAGACCTGATTTCGAATTCCAATGCAACCGCGACAAACTCGGCCGATGTTTATGTTGCCGGTCAAAAGAATAATCAGGCGTGTTATTGGAAAAACAACCAACCTGTTTTTTTGGATTCCAATGGTTTTACCGCTCCAACCGCAAGCAAAATAATCGTATCCAATAACGATGTCTATGTTTTAGGAATTGGAATCGGAGCGACAACAACGGCATTGGAAACCGTTCCGATGTTTTGGAAAAACGGAGTGCTTACCAATCTAAAAGCTGCTTTAAGCACCGATGAGGAACAAGTAATGACCATTACCGATATGGAAGTCGTTGGAAACGATGTTTACTTGGTGGGTTATACCAAAAAACCGATTATTACTTTCGATGATTATACACTTGCTTATTGGAAAAACGGTGTTAAAACTACCGTTCGTAACTATGGTCACTATGTTCAGAATCTTCCACAAATTAAAATACAAAACAACACGGTTTATATCACGGCTTCCGCGAATGGAAACGAAACACTTAACGGCTATTATGCCAACAGTATTTTTAACGAAATTCCAAATTCGATTCTAAATGGTTTGGCTTCGAATGGCTCCGAAATGTTTGTATACGGAACCTTGAATAATGCCGGTTATTATAAAAATACCAACACCAATGCGGAAACATCACTTCCGGCACCGATCAACGGAATTACAAAAATGCAGTTTACCACGGACCTATATCTTACCAATGGTTCGAATACGATTTACAAAAACGGTGTTTCATTCGATAACAGTCAGCCGGAATTGGGCGGTATTATCGATTTTAAAATTCAAAACAGTGGTGCCTACAAAATAACACAGGTAGCCGTTGGAGATGGTTATACCAGTCATTTGGTTGTTAATGGTGTTGAAGCCATGCACATCAATGATTCCGATGGTACCTTTATGTCGGTTTTTGTAGTTCAGAATTAAACGATGGCAACCTTTAACTGGAACGAAATTTATAGCAAGACATCCCCAAAATTACTGGGGATTTGTCGCAGGTACATCAAAGATCTGGCCACGGCCGAAGATATTATTCAGGATTCTTTTATCGTGGCGATCCAAAAGGAAAACACGCTAAAAGACGCCAACGCTATAAATGGCTGGTTAAGCCGAATTGTGATCAACATGGCTATCCATCATTTAAAAGAAACCAAAAAGATAAACTTCTCAACCGACCAAAACTGCGAAATTGCTGATACCACTACTCTTATGAACACCGCAGAAATAGATTCAAAAAGCATACTTCTGAGTTCCGATTTGGAAAAGAACGATATATTGGAAGCAATCGACCAATTGCCGGAACACCACAAATCGGTTTTTAACCTCTATGTAATCGACCAGTTTTCGCATGTTGAAATCAGTAAAATACTCAACATCTCAACCGGGACTTCAAAATCGCATTTGTTCCGGGCCCGGAAAGCCATTCAAGCCTTTTTACTTGAAAAAATTCAGGAGAAACCGGTTGATCAAAAGAAAAAACGCCGCATTGCTTTTTTACTTTTCTTAGGGTTCGGAAATCAAATGTTTGCCAACTATTATCGAAAACCGTTCCAGGATTTTGAAATACAACCACAGAAAAAATTAGAAGTACATTCGGAGAAGTTGCCATTTCCAAAGGATTTTATCGGTTTAACCCAAACTACTTTTGCCGTAAAAACGATCGCAGCAAGCTTAGTTTTGATCAGCATACTCAGCGTTTTGATGTATACCTACGTATTTCATTATAACGTTATTCCGGAGCAAAAAACACCGGAATTGCATCCAAAACCGATAACAAATATAATTATCAGTCAACCGCTTATAAACACGAACGATTCCGTAAAAACCAAAACGATTACTCGTCCAAATCCGAATAAAAAAGCAACAGTTACCACACCGGAAAAAGCAACGGTTTTACAAAACAATACCTCAAAAACAACTGCAAATTCAATTGTTACCACACTAAAAGATTCAATACAGGAAGAACCTCAGAAAGTAGTTGTCATTAAAAAGCAAATTGTAAAAAAAGACACTATTTATGTTACGCGATAAACTCCTATTCTTTTTTTTAGCTTTTACCGGTTTTGCTTTTTCCCAGGAAAAAAAGACCGACACGGTTTTTGTGTATGAAGAAGTCATCGTATACGACACGGTTTTTGTCGAAAAACCTTTTACCAAAATTGACAAGGCAGTTTTTACTTCCGAAACCGATAAAAAAGATAAACTGGAATTAATTCAAAACGGAAAAAAATTCGAGGTCGCAATTGACACACTTGTTCTGGTGACCGATAAAAAAAGGATCGAAAAACAGCAAGCTCAAAGTTGGTTTTTTGGCGGAAAACTACATTTGGGTATCGCCCGAAATAGTCTTTTTAAAGAAATGAATGCGCCAAACACCGTCGGCCTTGGGCTTGGAATCTGGACCCGGAAAGCACTTTTTAATTCCGATTTTTCTGTCGGAATAGGATTTGACGCCTTTTACTGGATAGGTTCGTTTTCGTTTGATGCCACACAAAATGAAAGTGTTCTTAATGGCTATTATTTTACAAACAACAAGCAGCCAAAGCTTTTTAAAACGATTGATTGTACAAATTTCAAATTACAACTACCCATCCAATTGTACTACAATATCAACAAATTCACACCCTCCGTAGGAGCTTTTGCCAGTACTTCGAACTATAAATCGCAATTTATCGGTTCGTCCGGAAACCTCCCGCTAACCTTTGATGAAATACAGGATTTTAAAGCCGAAGCACTCCAAATCGGTTACCTTATCGAACTGCATTATTCGCTATCAAAACATATTTCGGTGGCGCTACATTTTAGCTCCGGAAAATCGAACAATTTGTTTTTTAGTAAGCGTGACGACAAAAATCAATTCTTTAAAACTAAAAATGCGTTTACCGAAAATAATTTCTTGATACAACTCCTGTACACTTTATAAAACACATTGCCGGATCGCAAAAAACGCCTTTATTTCCGCTTCGGCAAAAAGTAACTAAAACAGGTGTTTCTACTGTAAAATCCTACCTTCATAGCGCCTAATTTTAACTTCATAACCAAGACAACCTACATCTTATTATGGAGACTACTGCAAATGACGTTTATGACGTAATCGTGATTGGTGGCGGCGCTATGGGCCTGTCCACTGCCTACTATTCGGGAAAAAGAAAGGCCAAAACACTCGTGCTGGAACAGTTTACTTTTGTAAACCAACAGGGAAGTTCTGCCGGTGTTTCCCGACAATTCCGTATTCCGTATCCTGAAAAATATATGGTTCAGATGGCACTGGATTCCTTACCGTATTGGAAAGAACTCCAAAGCCATACCGAAACCGAACTACTCGACAAAGTCGGCACGCTTTGGTTTGGCGATCCGGAGGTGCACTCTACCGAAGGAAATATCGCAAAAGCTGAAATCGCCTTAAAAGAACTCAACGTTCCCTATACCAAACTGACCGCCAAGGAAGTCGAAGAACAATATAATTTCCGCAACCTACCGGATAACTATACCGGTTTGTTTCAGGCAGACGGTGCCAGTATCAACTTTAAAGCGACTATCGAAACCTTACTGGAGCTTTGCCGGAAAGACGCCAATATCACTTTGATGGAACAATCTCCGGTAACCGATATCGAACGCAAAGACGATTTGTTTCACCTTACGACTCCCAATGGTTATTATGCCGCTAAAAAAATCGTGATCACTCCCGGTCCGTATATCAATAGTGTGATCAACTTATTGGATTTTACGATTGAAGCAACCTATTGGAATATGGCTTCCGCCTATTTTAAAAAGACCAACGAAAAAGTACAATATCCAACCTGGTTTGTCTTTCAGAATGCCGAAGGCGACAATGGCAATCAGTTTTATGGCTTCCCGGAAGTCGACTGGGATCATCCGGACTATATCCGTGTCGCACCCGATTTTGTAATCGAACCATTGGACGAACCGTACGACCGTTCCTTTATTCCGAACGAAAAAGAATTGCACTACACCTCCGAATGGGTTAAAAATCATATGACCGGGTTGGATACCGAGGCTTGCTTTACGTCGACCTGTCTGATCGCACTGAGTAAAATCCCGAATAAAGAATTGATCATCGATTTCGCACCAAGCTACGTTCCCAACCATGAGGATATCGTGGTCTATGCGACCGGATGGGCGGCCAAATTTACGCCGCTATTGGGTAAGATCTTATCCGATATGGCTTTGGATGGTAAATCCGATTACGATATTTCCAATTTCCAATTGGGTTATAAATTCTTTAGAGCGCTTCAACCCATTAACCAAAACCTACCATTATGAATAAAAACACACCTTTAAATCCGGGGATGGAACCCGGTTTAAAAATTGAAGTAGCCATTGTTGGCGCCGGTACTTCCGGATTATATACAGCTTACCGACTGGTAGCCGATAAAAAATTCACCGCCGATCAGGTTCAGATTTTTGATCTGAATGACCGTTTAGGCGGCCGACTGGAATCGGTGATTATGCCCGGAATGGATTTCTGGGGCGAATTAGGTGGAATGCGCTACCTGACATCTCAGGAAATCGTAACCACACTTATTGAAGGTTATCCGTTAACCGAACCCGATCTAAACAAACGCAAACAGGTACTGGTTGACAAAATGAACCCGGTGCCGTTTCCAATGGGCGACACTTCAAAATTACTGATGTATTTGCGAAAAGAGCGCTGTAAACAGGATGCCTGGAATGTGGCTCAGGATGCCGGTGAAAAGTTCATCACCCGTTATTATCTGAATGACGACACTATCGGTTTTAGTTCCGATCAGTTGTTCAATAAGATCATTTATGACGTGCTAATGGCCGATCCATGGTTCCGGGAGCATTATTCGGCTTTCGTCAAAAAAACATCCGAATACGACTATACTTTCGAAATAACGAGTCGCCAATGGGACGATATCAAACCGAAATTGCGCTATAATTTTAAAGGATCGCCTTACGAAGGCCGAAAAGTAAACGACATCGGTTTTTGGAATTTGATCAAAGATCAGGTATCACAGGAAGGTTATACTTTTTTAGCCAATGCCGGCGGTTATTATTCCAATACAATCAACTGGAATTCAGCTGAAGCCTTCCCATATATGGTGGGCGACTTTTCCGAAGGGACCGTTTATAAAACCATTGAAGAAGGTTTTGACAGTATTGCCTACGCCATTGCCAACACCTATATGGACAATCCGGGCGCCTGTATCTGGTCAGAAAACAAATTAATTACCTTTACAAAAGAGCACGCTTTTACGCATTCGCACAAATACCAGCTGACGTTCCTAAATATTAAAACCAATGAGGAATGGCATGTTTATGCCAATAATATCGTATTGGCGATGCCGCGTAGATCGCTGGAATTACTGGATCAGGAAAACTTCTTTTTTAATGTGAATGAAGACAGTACGCTAAACAATAATATCCGTTCGGTGATTATGGAACCGGCTTTTAAAATCCTGATGGGATTCCCGCATCCGTGGTGGAAAAAACTAGGCATCGATTCCGGGCATTCCATAACCGATTTACCAATGCGCCAGTGCTATTATTTTGGCACCGATACGCATACCGATAATTCAATGTTATTGGGTAGTTACGGAGACATGGAAACCGAAACGTTCTGGAAAGCACTATCGGACGATAAGATTCTTTTTAAAGTAAAAGCGTCCAAATCGGCTTCGTTAAAAGAACTACACGAACTGGATAGCGTTCAGGCTTCCCAAATGATGGTAAACGAAGTGATGAACCAGTTACGCGAACTACATGGTCCGGATGTGGAAATCCCGGATCCGTATGTGACCTATTTCAGAGACTGGTCCGATGATCCGTTTGGTGCCGGATATCACGCCTGGAAAGCCGGATATGAGGTTAAAAATGTCATGCCATACATGCGACAACCAAAACCAACAGAACAAATCCATATTTGCGGGGAAGCCTATTCCGATCAGCAAGGATGGGTTGAAGGCGCACTATGTGAAGCCGAAAAAATGCTGGAAACTCATTTTGGACTAGAGCGTCCGGAATGGCTGGATCCGGCGTATTATTTAGGCTGGTAATACAACTTATCTTCCGGACAAACAACATTGCCCGGAAGATATTCTACTTATATTTTCAGGTTTTCCAGTTCCATCGACAGCGCTTTTAAATCCTGTTTCATCAGGTTGATCTGCGATTCCAACTGGTCGTACATATTGGCCCGGTTATCCAATTCCTGTGCCGAATATTTACCGCCATTTCCAAAATACAATTCCAGTAATTGGGTTTTCTTTTTGGATTTTTCATCCGCAATCTGACCAAAATTCATCCATTTTTCAATAATCTCCCGACGGAAAGAGACTTTTCCCGGTTCGTTTGGATTGCTATAATTCAGATAATACCAAACCGTTGGCGGAAAAATAGAAGAAGTCGGCCGACCTTCCCATATATCACGCAACGCATTCCGGTTATGATAAAACTCAATACTGCGTTTGTTCCGAAGAATCAGCATCCCTAAGGTGGCTTCAGTAATCCCGGTTCCCAGTCCAATATAATCGCCGGTATTTCCTTTGTCGATTAACAATCCGGAAGCAATCGCTCCCGCAGCGCCGATTACGATCGCTCCAACGGTTAATTTACTCTCCGTTTCGTCCTCTTTCCCTTTTAAAAAATCGGCGATCTGACTGGTTCGTTCTTCTTCGCAATCCATTTCCGAGGAAACCGCCGATACTTCCAATGACGCGATATTGATGCGTTGGTTTAACTTTTGAACCAACTCCAATTGCGTTAGTCGGTTTTCAATAGTTGGATCCTGTTTATATTTTTTGCGTATCGTCACATAATCCCCTACCAAATCCAAAACACCAATCGCATTGGCCGCATTCAGACTTTTAAAACTAAATCGCGAGGCCAGAGCCGTGTCGACCGGAATGGTGTGCATGGGTTGGGGCATTTCGGCTACCGTATAATTGTAGACATTCTGCTGATTGCAATTACTCGTATACAATTGTGATTTCATCCGATTGGGCTGAAATCCGGAACAGGACGTTATAACAAACGCGCTGATCAATACTACTTGGGGAATGTATTTTTTGAGTACAGTTGTGTTTTCCATCGTTATGATTTTAGAATCGATGAATACTAAATAACCCGAAATCTGTTTTCTTTTAGGAATTTTTAAATACAGGAATTAAGTTACCATTTTTTCCTGATAATTTATCAAATGACTCAAAAAAACACTCCTAATTCACTGATAAACAAAATACATTTTTTCTTTAGCAGAATAAAAAACTTATATTTGTATAAATAGCTCTAACAATATCATGAATTTCTTTCCTTTATAACATTATTTCGATTTATTATTGTTACTATATATTTATGTCAACAGAGAAGATTTTTATCAAACCTAAATTAGAAGGACAACGTTTTGATGACCACACGCTTCCTGTCAATATTTTAGAAGACTTCTCCGCTTTTGAAGAGTTAATTTTTGAACTGGCAAAAAAAATATATCTTGATCTCAATCCGCAGCGAAAAAGAGTCCCCAAAGGGTTTACAGAAAATATTTATCTGAAACTTTCAACTATAGAAGAAGGTAGTACCATTCCACAAATAGTAATCGCTACTACTATTAGTGTTTTTGCTACTCCTAACATCAGTGTTCCTAACGACGAGTATTTTAGCTATTTTGAAAAAGCCCGGGATAAAGTATTTGAATTAATTGAAAATGCAAATTCTGATAAATCTGTTGAAACAGAGAGCAAGTTTCTAAACTATTTTAACCGAATTGGAAAAAACTTAAAAGAAGGCGAAACGATCGACTTTCTAAATTCCGATTCTTCTACAAGAAATGTAACGTTCAGCAAAAATACGCGAAGAAAAATACTGCTTTCTCGAAATGAAAAACTTGAATATTCGGAATTGATCCACGAAAACGTTCGTATATCTGCTATAGATAAAAAAAAACAAGTCTTTTATATTGAACTAAAAGACGCTACCTACGAATGTCCTATCGTAACTGATTTTCACGACACCATTATCACAGCTTTTCAAGAATATGAAAACAAAACATTAATTTCGGTAAAAGCGACAGGTTTGTTTAATAATCAGAACAAACTAATTCACATCGAAAAAATTGAATCAATGGACATATTGGATCCATTTGACGTAAGTGTTCGATTAAACGATCTTTTAGAGTTGAAAGACAAATGGTATGACGGTGTAGATGGCAAGATGTTAAACCAAAAGAATACCTTACTTTTTAAAGATTACTTTAATGCCTATTTTAATTCTGACTTACAACTACCTGCTATTTTCCCAACATTAAATGGAAATATTGTTCTTGAATGGAAAAAAGGCACCATTGAAATCTCAATAGAAATAGATCTAAGCCATTTAAAGGCAGATATTTTCTATTTCGACATGGAAAACGATAATAATGATTTTCAGGAAAATATTGACTTAAAAATTCCTTCCGACTGGATTAAAATCAACACTCTTATTTCTCAAAACATCACGTAATTAATGACCAACGCAACTTTACTTCATCGGCAAATACATCCTAGCTGGATTCAAAATAATTTTATTTCCGAACAGGCTTTCTTAGCTGAAAACAACATTGCCTCTTTAGCATTTACGCCTTCAGAAAAAGATAATAAAAAACTCTCTGTTTATAATGGTGAAAAATTTTCAGCCCTAGACTCTTTTAACCACTTTACTCAAAATTATGTTTCTGCGGGCGTTTTATCGGTAACATTTGCAGAAGTAATTGCCATTCAAAATTTAAATGCCTACGAAGACAATACCCCATTTGCCGGACATGCTGTCATTGACTACACCAATATCGCAACAACCAATCAAATGAAGAAAAGTGCCAAAAAACTCAAAAACAAAGCCATTGAGAGAGGTTGGACTCATAAAATATAAAAATTATACTTCAATTTTATTTTTGCATTACAATTTTACAATCGTTAAAGTACATAAAAAAACACTCCTAGAACGAGTGTTTTTTTATGCTATTCCTTTTCTTTTGGTTTTTCCGGTGCGGGTGTTACCGACGGTTCCGGTTTTGGTTCCGAAGGAGGTGGCGTAGCCGGTGCCGGTGTTCCTTTGTATTCGGTTTCGGGAACTTCTTCGCCCGTTTTGCTAAATACTTTTATTTTAGGATTGTCTTTGTTTCCTGTAATCACAACCGGAATTCCGATTAATCCGAATGGCGGTAATCCCAAACGCATTCGCAGATTCATCTGACCGGCAAAGTTGGTTTGCCCTTTGAATTTCAAACGGAATAAAGCTACTTTGATCAACGTTTCATCAATAGTGATCACATTATTTTTAATGTTCGAATTGATTTCCACTTCACTTAAATCCGGATCATTGATACCATCGGATCCTGTTTTTTTACTGATCGCCGAAAACAATTTCAGCCCTTTTATTTTTACTTTTTTAACCGTTACCACACCATCTCCTTTTAACGATGGCATGATCGGTTGCATGTTCTGATCGAGTACGCCGCGTAAACGGTAATCGACACCTATGATTCCTTCGGCTTTTTCGGCCGATGTCATTAAATCGCGGAATAATTTCACTTCACGGTACGCACGGTTCACATCGAAATCTTTCGCGCGGTAACGCAGACTAAAGTTCGCTTTATCGGCACTTACATCGTCGTAAACACCATCCAATGTCATCCGGCTTCCGATAATGCCAATACCCGCATTGCGCAACATGATTTTTCCTTTTTTGACCATTGCTTTTCCAGACATGTCATTCAGTACCAAACCATCGTAGTCAATTTTTTTAGCATTGGCCACAACCGAAACATTCAGATTTGTAGGTACCACAACAACACCCGTTGGTTCTTTCGGTTTTGTTTTTTTCGCATTGACCTTGGAATTATTTGTTTTGACACCATCCGGATTGTAGGCCATAAATTCGTTAACATTTAGAAAATCGGACTGCAACGCGAAGTTTCCGGAAAGAACACTTTTATCGTTCAATACATAATTGATTACATTTTGTAACTGACCATTCAAATTAAAATCCGACTGCCCATAGCCCGCTTTAAAAGCGTTAAAAAACATTTTGTCGCGATCAAATCGGAACAAACCTTCTTTGATCAGGAATGGTTTTGGAAAAAACTGCGATTTTGCCGTAATATCCCGTAATACCAGGGTCCCTTTGTTATTCATTTTACCATATTGTCCCGTAGTAGCATAGCTCTGTTTTCCTTGTAAAAATAAATCGGCTTTGATATACCCTTTTACGTCAAGTCCTTCCTGACGGAATACTTGATAGACTTTTGCGACGTCAATTTCGCCCTTAGCTTTGACTTTATAAGACAGATCTTCAAAATTCGATAAATCGGCTGCGACAAACACCGGATTGCCTTCAAAATGAAAGGAAGCCGGCGTTACTTTTACCATAAGATCTTTATAATTACCCGTTGTATTTTTGATACGCGCATTGATTCGGATGGAATCGATCGGGTTTGGATAATACGGTGTCTTTAATCGTCCACCTTGTAGGGCTAAAAATCCATCGGTAATCGGGAATAGCTTCTGAGTCGCATCATAATCGCCTTTGGCTTTGATACTCGTGGTTAACAATCCTTTGACTTCTATCTTTTCCAATCCCAAAGCACGGTTTAATTTTTCCAGATCCAGTTTGGCCTTCATATCGGTATTTACATTGATATGTTTGGTTCCTTTGGAATAGAGTTTCCCAGCCAAAAAGTCTTTCCCAACATTAAAGTGGATCGAATCCATATCGATTTCCAATAAATCCGGATTTAACGATGGCATTCGGGTATTGAATTTTAAAAAGATATTCGAAGTCGGAAACGGTGTATCTTTATAAGCGATATAACCGTCGCGGATATTAACTGCCAAGCCTAAATCGGGTTTTTTATTTTGAGAAGCGTTGTAGATTCCTTTGAACGTAAATAACACATCCGTTTGTCCCTGTACCTTTGTTTTCTCCAACCAGGTCACATAGGCCGGTGGCATCGCGGTGAACAAATCGTTTAGGTTACTATTCTGGGTTTCTACGTGAATATCGATATCATATCCGTCTTTCAGGAAGTTCAGTTTTCCGATAAATTTCACCGGAAGTTTATTAATTTTCAGGTTATTTTGTCTAAAAACAAACGACAGGGAATTGGTATTGATTCGCGTTAGTAAATCGGCGTTAACCACTTTGTTTTTCAGGTAGGTTTCTCCGTCAAAAGCAAAATCCAACGATCCGATTCGCGCCTTTGTTGTCAGATCAAAAATAGACTTATCCAAGTCGCCTTTTCCGATATAATTAAAATCTTTGGCATCGATCGCCAGTTTAGCTGAAAGGTCGTTGTATTTTAAATGAACGTTTTTAATTTCGATCCGATCCAGTCGTATCGAAGCCGATTCTGTAGTGTCGGCTGTTTTGGGTGCATTCGAAATATAGACATTATAATTCGCATGTCCGTGTTCGTCCACTTTGATATTCGCCTGTCCATCGGACAAATAAATCTCGTCAATACTCACCTGATTGTCAAAAATAAGGCGTTTCAGGTTGATTCCGAAAGCCACTTCTTTTGCCGCTACCAAAGTATCGTTTCGATAGGGTGCCGATCCTTTTAACGAAAATTCATCCAACGAAACCGTTAACGACGGAAAATGCTTATAAAACGACAAATGCGTTTCTTTAAAATTCAGTTCGCCATCCAGTTTTTGATTCGCGGCTTTTTTTACCTGTTCGGCAATGGTTCCCGGAAACAGCAACGGAATCAGGAATAATAACAGCAATATGCTACCGATTGTGATTCCAGTGATCTTAAGGGTCTTGAGGATTATATTTTTAGGGGAGCGCTTCATACTACAAAAGTACTATCTAATTTTCAAATTTTAACAGAATATTCCGTATTCGGCTCATAAAAATTCGTTAACAAAATGTGCTATAACCGACGGTAATCACTTTTTCTGTTATTTTTACATAACTAAATTAATCAAAATAACATCATGATTACAAAAACTGTTCTGATTCTTACAACTGTGGGAATGTCTTTACTTTCGGGAAACGAGGACAAATCCAAGCGAAACGGCGATCCAACCAATCCGCTTCTGGCCGCGTACAATACTCCTTATGAAGTTCCTCCTTTCCATTTGATTAAAAACGAACATTTTAAACCGGCTTTACTGGAAGGTATTAAAATTCACCAACAGGAAATCGATGCCATTACGAATAATCCGGCCAAACCAACTTTCGATAATACCATTCTGGCACTCGAAAATTCGGGACAGCTTTTAAATCGGGTTGCGACTGTTTTTAGCAATCTGAGTTCAGCCAACACAAACGACCAACTACAGGCGATCGCTCAGGAAATGGCACCAATATCCTCTAAGCACAATGATAATATCAATCTGAATGAGAAATTATTCGCCCGGGTAAAAGCGGTTTGGGAGGCCCGTAAAACCTTAAAACTAACTCCGGAACAATCCCGTTTACTGGAGAAAAAATACAAAGCTTTTGTGCGCAGTGGTGCGAATCTTTCGGAAACCGATAAAGAAAAACTGCGCAAAATCAATGGAGAGTTATCCTTGTTATCACTAAAATTTGGCAACAACATTCTTAAAGAAAACAATGCCTACGAATTAGTGATCGATAAAAAAGCGGATTTAGCCGGTTTACCGGACGAACTGATCCTTGCCGCAGCGGCCAAAGCCAAAGCTTCCGGAAAGGATGGAAAATGGGTGTTTACACTGAGTAATTCGAGTGTGATGCCATTCCTGCAATATGCATCTAATCGCGAACTGCGCAAGCAAATCTGGACAGCTTATCAGAACCGTGGCAACAACAATAACGAATTCGACAACAAACAAAATCTAATCCAGATGGCCAACCTACGCGGTGAAAAAGCACGTTTGTTAGGTTATAAAAACCACGCTGCCTATGTATTGGAAGAAAGTATGGCCAAAACACCGGAAAAAGCGACGGAGTTGTTAACCAAACTTTGGAAACCGGCACTTGAAAAAGCAAAACTGGAAACGGCCGATATCAAAAAAATGATGGTGGCCGATGGTATTTCCGATGCCGTACAACCGTATGACTGGCGTTATTATGCCGAAAAAATCCGTAAGGAACGTTATAATCTGGATGAACAGGAAGTAAAACCATATTTCAGTATTCAGAATGTACAACAGGGGATTTTTAAAGTAACCGAAAATCTTTATGGGTTGAAATTCGAAGAACTAAAAGATGTTCCAAAATACCATGAAGATGTTACCGTTTGGAAAGTTATGGAAAAGGACGGAACTCCCGTAGGTACTTTATATATGGATTTCTATTCGCGTGCTTCCAAAAACGGTGGTGCCTGGATGACCTCCTACCGTGCGCAGCAAATGGAAAACGGGAAACGTATTCCTCCGGTGATTTCAATCGTTTGTAATTACTCCAAACCAATTGGCGACGCACCCACTTTATTAACATTTGACGAAACGACAACATTTTTTCATGAATTTGGTCATGCTCTACACGGTTTATTATCGAATGTGAATTACCAAAGTATGGCTGGAACTGCGGTTCCAAGAGACTTCGTAGAATTACCGTCTCAGGTTATGGAAAACTGGGCTGCCGAGCCAGAAGTTTTAAAAATGTATGCCAAGCATTACCAAACCGGAGCTGTAATTCCCGATGCGTTAATTGAAAAATTACAAAAATCCGGCACTTTCGACCAAGGATTTGCTACTGTAGAATATCTAGCTGCTTCGTTACTGGATATGGAATACCATACACAAACCGGAGCCATCACACAGGATGCGACTGCATTTGAGGCTAGTTCCATGAAAAAAATCGGATTGATCAATTCAATCATTCCGCGTTATAGAAGTACGTATTTTAGCCATGTTTTCGCCGGGGGTTATTCGGCTGGTTATTATAGCTATATCTGGTCCGGAGTTTTGGATACCGATGCGTTTGAAGCGTTTAAAAGCACTTCGTTATTCAACCCGGAAAAAGCCAAAGCTTTCCGTAAATATATCCTTGAAAAAGGAGGAACAGAAGATCCTATGGTACTTTATAAAAAATTCCGTGGTGAGGAACCGAACATCACACCGCTACTCAACAAACGCGGTTTGAACAATGGTGCCAAACCATTAAAAAACTAAACTAAAAGGCTGTCGTAATAGACAGCCTTTTTTTATCCGTGATATACACGTGATGCTATTATTTTTCCATTTTTTACATCGAGTACTTCGGCAACCAGCATATCCTCTTCCCCATCTACCTGACGGATATACTCCATAAAAATACGATCGGAGTTTGCCGTTAACGACGTCACTTTATAATGCAAGCTTGGCAAACGGTTAAATGCATCCTGCCACCAGGCACGCATAGCATCTTTCCCAACAACCAATCCTTTGGTTTCCGGTTGGTGCATTTTTAATTTCGGACTAAAATGCTGTGCTTCCTCATCATAAAGTGATAGTAATTTGTCAAGTTGCTTGGTATTGAACGCTTCAAACCAACGAAAGGCAATCGATTGTAATGTTTCTGGTGTCATTAGTATGGTAAAAAAATCCCGAAGCAAGCTTCAGGATTGTGGATTTATATATTTTTAAGGTTTATAATTTCCTGATCGGTCAGAAAACGCCAGTTTCCACGTGGTAAATTTTTCTTGGTCAGTCCCGCAAAAACAACGCGGTCTACTTTAATCACATCATATTCCAGATGTTCGAAAATAGAACGCACAACTTTTACATTGGACGTTTTCATCTTTAAACCGATTTCACTTTTCGGTTCGTTTTCGATATACGAAATCTCCTCTACATATACTCTAAAATTATCGATCGTAAGTCCTTTTTGGATTTTTTCCAGATCTTCAAATTTCAGGTTACGGTCCAGTGTTACCTGGTATACTTTTGACGAACGTTGGTTTGGGGCCGTAAATTTACGAACCATATCCGAATCGTTTGTAAACAACAACAATCCCGTTGTACTTTTATCCATACGTCCAACCGATTGTAGTTTTGCTTTGGTTGCATTTCGTACCAAATCCAACACATTTGCCGTATTTCCGTCTCCATCGCCGGCCGTAGTAAATCCTTTTGGCTTATTTAGCAGGATGTATTCTTTTTTCTCCGGTGTAATCACCGTTCCGTCAAAGTTAACAACATCACCTGGTTTCACTTTATAACCCATTTCGGTAATCGCCTCTCCATTCACTTTTACATTCCCCGATTGGATATAAATATCAGCATCTCTACGAGAGCAAACGCCAGAATTAGAAATATATTTATTCAGACGGATATCATCCGAAGCAGGTCCTTTAGGCGCTTTCGGCTTTTTTTCAAAGTCCGGTTTCGGTTTTGAGAAATTACTTTTTCTATCGTCTTTTTTAAAATTCGGTTTCCCAGCCGCATTTGATTTCTTTGGTCCAAAACCCGGTTTGCCGTTGGAAGAACCTCTTTTATTATTTCCTTTTCCGTTATTCATTTCGCTAAAAAATTTTTGCAAAGATACTATTTATCTCTTTGTGTGTTAAAAAAGTATTTTGAAAGATTGTTATAGTCCGGCCAATAGTTTTTTGCCGTTGACCAAAACCGTAGGATCAATGAGTACAATACAGAAAACTCCGGCTACAATAAGGGTTTTCAATATCATATGCAATTGAACATATTCTTCGCGGGTTTCCGATTTCCACAATAACCGGATAAAGTACATCAAGATAATCAATGCTATATAAAAGTAAATATCCATATAACCTACATCGTATTTTTCGACCAGGATAAATACCGGAATAACCGTAGCGATCGTTAAAGCCGTTATCATTTTTTTGGATACATTAGTTCCGAAACGAACCGGAATGGTCTGATAATCGGATACCAAATCCCCCTTGATATTTTCCAGATCTTTGATCATTTCACGAATCAGGATCAATAGAAAAAGGAATCCCGCATGGGCAAAAATTACGTGGTAAAAGTTTTTGAAATACAATAATATTCCGAAAAATGGCATTACCGCAAGGACAGAAGCCGTCAGATTTCCAACAATCGGGTATTTTTTAAGCTTGTGCGAATAAAACCAGATCAGAAAAATATAGGCTGCAAAAAAGAAAGCCGCCCGCCAGGATATGATATAGGCCAGACCCGTTGCCAGGAAATTCAATCCAAAGTAAACTTTTAATTTGGTTTGCTGACTCACCAATCGATCCAGCATTGATTTGTTCGGTCGATTAATCAGATCTTTCTGCGCATCGTAAAAATTATTGATAATATATCCGGAAGCTATTGTTAGCGTAGATACAAACACCAGAATAAACAAACGCCAGTCCAGAATCACATCCAATGCGCGTTCGTCTTTGGCCAGAATAAAGATCGATGACAGGTATTGCGCCAGTACAATAATCGGAATATTATAACCCCGTACCACAGAAAACAAACTGAGGATCTTCATCAAAGTCAATTTGGATTTACGGGTAAGCATGGTTTTGGCTATTAATTTATCATCCGCGGAATTTTCCGACCGAAAAGTTATAAATTAGAATTGATAAACGACCTCTAACTTATAATCTTTTAAGGATTCTTTAGCTTTTTCCAGATTTTGCGTAAATCCGAGTATGTAACCACCGCCACCGGAGCCACATAATTTCAAGTAGTAATCGTTCGTATCGATCCCTTTTTGCCATACCTGATGGAATTGTTCCGGAATCATCGGTTTAAAGTTGTTCAAGACTACTTTCGACAATTTTTTGGTATTGGAAAATAAGGATTTTACATCGCCGTGCAGGAAGTTTTCCACACAGGCATCGGTATATTTTACGAATTGTGTTTTTAGCATTTTTCGGAAACCCTGATCTTTTAGGTTTTCCATAAAGATATTCACCATCGGTGCCGTTTCACCTACAATTCCGGAGTCGATAAGGAATACAGCTCCTTTCCCTTCGGTACTTTGCGACGGAATGCCGGTTGGCTCAATATGATCCTTGGAATTGATCAATATTGGTAAACTCAGATAGCTGTTTAGCGGATCCAATCCGGAACTTTTCCCGTGGAAAAAGGATTCCATCTGGGCAAAGATATTTTTTAACTGTAGTAATTTTTCGCGTGTCAGGTTTTCCAGTACGGTAATTTTATTGTTGGCATATTTATCATAAATAGCCGCCACCAAAGCACCGCTACTTCCCACTCCGTATCCTTGCGGAATACTGGAATCGAAATACATTCCCTGAGCCACATCGGCATTTAAGGCTTCCATATTAAAGGTTACCAATTCCGGGTTTTCTTCCTGAATATCTTCCAGATAGGCTGTAAAACGTTGTAAAGCCGCATTTGATTTTATCGATTCCGAAGTTGGGTTTTCGGCTATTTTCAATGCCCCGTTATAAAAATTATACGGGATGGATAACCCTTTGGAATCTTTGATAATACCATACTCTCCGAAGAGTAAAATTTTCGAGTAAAAAAGTGGTCCTTTCATATACGTATTTCCTGCTTTAGAAACGGTTTACCGCTAAATCTAGTATAAAGGTAGTGAAAAAAAGTTTTAATTGCTCTTTTCGCTTCCTTTTCCGATTTCGTCACAAATGTACTGACTGTTTTGACAATAGCCAACTAATTCCTGCTGAATAAATGCCAATACTTTTTCTTTTACCGATTCCGGATATAAGACGTGTACGTTTGCTCCGGCATCGAGTGTAAAACACACCGGCGTTCCGGTTTCACTTCTGTATTTCCAAATGCGGTTGATAATTTCAAGTGTATTAGGTTTCATCAGGATATAATACGGCATAGAAGTAAGCATCATGGCATGTAACGTAAGCGCTTCACTTTCGACGATTTTGATAAAATTTTCCACATCGCCTGTTTCCAGAATGTTTTTGATCTGAGACAAGTTAACATGCGCCTGTTCAAAGCGTTTTTCGGCATACGGATGATTGTGCATCAAATCGTGACCTATCGTGCTCGACACCTGTTTTTCACCTTTGTCAACCAACAAAATCGTGTCCTGATAGTTCTTAAAATTTTCGTGAATCTGTCCCGGAAACTCCACTCCAAACAGATCAGAACTACCTTCAATTTCTTTATGCGTTCCCCAAACCACAACATTTCCTTTTATGCTTCGGCAGGCACTTCCGGAGCCCAAACGCGCCAAAAAGGAGGCTTTGCTATAAAAATAAGCTTGGTCCATTTGTGGGTTTAAAGCTTTTTCCAAATCCATAATATTCATCGCCAATGCCGCCATTCCTGAGGCCGAGGAGGCAATTCCGGAACTGTGCGGAAAGGTGTTTAAGGTATCGATAACAAAATGATAGTTTTTCAGATACGGGCAATACGTTTCGATTCGCTCGAAAAACTTCTGGATTTTTGGTCTGAAAGACTCTTTTTCTTTTCCTTCGAATAAAAGGTCAAACGAAAAATCGGCAGCGGATTCTTTTTTCGAAAAAGACAGTTTGGTAATGGTTTTACAATTATTCAGCGTAAAACTCACCGACGGATTCGCCGGAATCTGGTGTTCTTTTTTCCCCCAGTATTTTACCAGCGCAATATTGCTGGGCGCGCTCCATTCGGAATTTCCGTTTTCCACACCATCCAACGTTCCGTTGTAAACAAAATCTTTTTCTAAAAACATATCCTTAAAAATTTACGCAAAGATACTTTTTTTGAAATAGCGATCCATTGGAAAAAATTGCCGGAATTCGTGTATTTTTGAAGTATGAAAAACATCACCCGTATAGTAATGATCGTGGTAACCTGTCTGGTGGTAGGTTATTTTTCCGGAATTGTAACCCGTGGCAGTATTGAAACCTGGTATCCTACTTTGGTAAAACCGTCGTTTAATCCGCCCAACTGGTTGTTTGCTCCGGTATGGAGTACGTTATACATTATGATGGGAATTGCAGCCGGACTGGTTTGGAATCGGATTGATTTTGAACGCGATGCCGTAAAAAGAGCCTTGCTTTTCTTTACTATTCAGCTGGGATTGAATGCGTTATGGTCGTTTTTATTTTTCGGACTTCACAATGTTTTATTGGCTTTAATCGAGCTGGTTATACTTTGGCTAATGATTTACGAAACTTACCAATCGTTTCGAAAGATTCACAAAATTGCCGGTTATCTGTTGCTACCCTATCTTGCCTGGGTTACTTTCGCAGGGGTATTAAATGCAAGCATATGGCAACTTAATCAATATTAATATATACTTTTTAACCAAAAACAAAGAAATAAAAAGCATTTTTAGTTAAATTTGAGAATAAATCAAATTTACCGATTATGCCAAAAAAAGCGACTTACCTTCTTGGTATACTAGCAACCCTAATTATCGGTTGTTTTTTGTACCATCAATTTTGTTGTGTCCATTGTGGCAATACCTGTTCTGAAAAGGACAACACAGCTATTGGTAGCACAGACAATACCACGCTTCATCCGGCCTATCCGTTTGCCTTGAAAGGCAACGGCATTCGTTTTAACGCACAGGATAATTTTAATTTTTTAAAAAATGATTTTAAAAAACTACTTCCTGTCGACGATTCGATAGCAATCGGGGCGGCTTCACTAAAATCATTTCTTGAAAACAGTCCGGCATTATTAAAAATCAACGGGTTTGCGCTACAAGACGAAGTCAATTCTTCCATTTTTCCAAATCTGGGCTATGCGCGGGCCAACGAGATCAAAAATTATTTTGTTTCCCAGGGAATCCCTTCCGCTAAAATTGAAATTAATGGCAAAATTAGTGATGACTTGATTGTTCAGAACGGAACACTGCTCGGACCGATCACCTTTGACCTTGTCGAACCCGCTACCGAAGCCAAGCCGGAAACCGACTGGCAAGCTGTAAAAACACAATTGAACACCAATCCACTGACACTCTATTTTAACTCTGGACAAACTGAGATTCTCCTATCCGAAACCGACCGTCAGAAAATAGCTGATATGATACGCTATATCGATCATGTGGAAAATGCCAAACTGGATATCATAGGTTATACCGACAATGTCGGCAACCGCGAAACCAATATCCATATCGGGCAGCAACGTGCCGATTTTGCCAAAAATTACTTTATTCAAAATGGCATCCCACCAGATAAGATCAACAGCAGCTCCAAAGGTCCGGACGATCCGTTGCAAAGCAACACTACCAAAGAAGGACAAGCTAAAAACAGACGTACCGTAATCACGATCCATTAATCTAACACCATTACATATGAATGCACCATGTATACTCATCCCGGTTATTACAGGTTTAATCTGTGCATTATTAGGCTATTTACTTGGTAAATCAGCTACATCGGGTAACCATAATTCCAAGCAATTACAAATTGATCTGGACAATTGCCGGTCTAAATCCGCAACACTTACAGCCGAACTGGACGCTCTGAAACGTCAGGGTTCTTCATTAGGATTTGCCGCTACCTCAATAATTGAACCTTTTAATGCCAAACTGGCCGCTTCGGTACTGGGTAGAAAAATTACCGAAAACGATCTGAAAATTATCGAAGGTATTGGTCCTAAAATTGAAGAATTATTCAACACTTCGGGGATATTTTCCTGGAAAGCATTGTCGGAAACTTCGGTAGACCGTTGCAATGAGATCCTCCATAAAGCCGGTGAACGTTTTGCCATGCATAATCCTACAACATGGCCGCGACAAGCCCGAATGGCGTACGAAGGAAAATGGTCGGAACTAAAAGAATGGCAGGACAAACTCGACGGCGGACGGGAATAATCACAAATCTGTAAAAAAACAAAGCCTGTCAGGCACATTACATCCTGACAGGCTTCGGATAAAAACGGCAAGCTCAAAACCGTTTTTAATGTTATTTAGTTTTTCACTACTTTTTCTACAAACACCCCTTCGTTGGTTTCGATTTCTACAAAATAGATTCCCGGCTTTAAATGACTCATATTGATGGATTGCTTTCCTTTTCCGTTACGAAACGCTTTGGTTTCGTATACAAAACCGCTTGGATCGATCACTTTAGCACTACGAATCTCTTTCCCTTCGGCTGGTGCTATATTCAAATCGCTGTTGGTTGGGTTTGGATATACGTTGTATTTTTTAACATCTGCAAGCTCAGCCGTCATGTCTTCAGCTACGTTACGTCCAAATACCGGATCTCCAGGTACAGGTTCAAGTTTGTTTAGACATGATCGAAATGTTTTCGCCCAACTGTAATCCGTCCAACCAATTTCACCACTATTCACAACATAGCTAATTGCCGTTCCCGACATACTTGTTGTTTTATATACCAGCTTAATTGTATAGGTTGTACCAGCGGCACAATCGTAAAAACTAGCTGTAGGATTAATAGTAGCCGTAGCTGCTCCGGAAGCATTCAACAAGGTCACTTTATAATCGGCAGTAGGACAAGTCCCCAAAGCATTTGTTACTCTTAAATATAATTTACCGGCATTTGCATAATTTCCTGTTACATTAAATCCGATATAACCATTATACAGTGGCGGATTACTATTAGGCGTAAGCTTACAATATGGCGCAAAACTTAAGCTAACAGACGGTGCTGTTTCTCGCGTCACTATAATTTTGATATTAAATGTTGTTATTACCGGATCCGGCAAACTCGACCCATCTTCACAGTACCCGGTTACCGTATAACTATTTACTCCAACTCCCAATGTCCCCGGAATTGTTATTATATTGCTTCCAGATGATGAGTTTACTGCACCTAATGCATTGCTTAAAAATAACTTTTTTGTATAATTTGTCGGACAAGAATACGGAACGGTTATATTAAACGTCCCCGTTAATTGGTTGGCAAAATACGGTATGGTTACATTATACATATACGTCACCGGACTTCCAGAAGTTGTTGGAGCCGGCATACTTAATGCATTTGTAGTCCCTAAAGTCAAAGTTTGCCCATTTACCGACAAGGTTGTTAGTAAAAACAATCCGCACACAATCGCAGCTCTTTTTACCTCGAAAATAATTTTTTTCATGTTTTTAGTTTTAAAAGTTGATGGTACAAAACTATTCGCATCATGTACTAAAACACCCGTAAAATAGCAGTTTGTGACGAATACTATACTAAATAGTGACGAAATTATCTTTCGATATTTATCTATTTTACAAACACCTTTTATTTTGGGACGATCTTTTTTACTCTCTTTTAGTTTGAAAAATAGCTTGATCGCATTCGATCCTAAATCACTCCAAACGCAACCTCCAAAAACAACAAAACCCGTCAGATTTGATTAAATCCGACAGGTTTTATTTGAGTTACTAATTTATTATTCTTTTATGATTTTATGTCTTTCCACTCCTTTTTCGGTAGTGATTTCAATAACATATAACCCTTGTTTAAGACCGGTAAGGTCTACTTGCTGAAGATCGCCTTTTTTGTTTTGTTCTGTTTTTACGATCGTATTGCTTAAATTATAAACCGTATATCCGGATACTTTTTCTTTGGTGTTGATACTAACAACATCTTTCACCGGATTAGGGAATAACTTCACACCAGATGTATTTTCTTCCGTTAAAAATTCTCCTATTTCTTTTGAATCAGATACATCTACAACCGAAGCGGTTCTACAACCCATATCGAAACGAACTAAAACCATTTTACAGGTCCATTCCGGTTCGCCCACACAGATCTGGAGACGATAATAACGGTCTTGCCCGGCTAAAGATGGTGGGCTTTGAAGCAATCCTCCTTTTAAAACCGCTAACGATGGGCTCGCCGTAACCTGAGCTGGTGTTGGTGCTGTAAAATAATGCTTATTATTAAGCATTTTGTCCTGAACCACGATATTATCCGGAGCCTGACCAGCAAACCATCCGCCCCATTCTAAATTTCCGGTACTTTCCCACCAACGATTGGATTCGGCTACCGCCATAAAATAGTCGGATTCATTACTAGTTAGATCGGCATCCATAACTAATGCTTGTGAATAACATGGAGATAACGGGGATGCATCCGCCGGAATAGTCATCCCATTTACGGTAAAGTTCGGCACTGCTTTTGGTTTTACCTGAACCGTTCCGATATTGGTATATTTTTCTTCGTTTGCCATAGTAGCACAAGTTGTACCAGATGAACCCGTAGGATTGAAAACAATTTTTACTCTGTATTCGTATTTAGTCGCATGAGCTTGATAAATCATACATGTCCCGGAATACGACTCGACAGTTCCAAGGTTTGGAAACGGAGTATTGGGCGTTACACTTCCCCAGGTTCCCGATGTGCCGTTTGTAATATTTCTGCGCTCTAATGAAAGAGAATAGCTTCCCGCACAAAATGTATTGGAATAAGACGAAACCGAAATTCGTACTTCATAGCTAGCCGGATAAAGCGTACTATTCGGATAAACCGTTATGTTCGCACCCAACGCCGGAGAAAATTGCAGGTTTCCTGTTAACGCCGCAAAGAGATTTGTACTCATAAAGAGTAGAAATGCACAAAAAAGTAATGCTGTTTTTTTCATAAAAAAGTTTTAGAGGTTATTACCACAAAACTATTCGCAACAACAGCAAAAACAGTTGAAAAATCGCAATTTGTGATGAACAGTGTTTCAAATAGTGACAAAACAACCTTTTGATATTAACCCGTTTTACCAACACCTTTTATTTTGTGATGGCTTTTTTACCCTATATTAAATCCTTTGTCTTAAAAGACGATTTTATCCAGTTCTTCGACATAGGTTTCGCCTACCGGTATCTCCTGTTTTTTGATCAATACCATTTTTTTGGTTTTCTGTTCCACTTTGTCAATGCGTATGATATACGAACGATGTACCCGTAAAAATTCTAACGGATCAGGTACCTTACTGATAAAATCGCCTATTTTACATCGCATGACGTATACTTTTTCTTCGGTCACAATATCCATGTAGTTTCCGGAGGATTTGACATACAGAATGGTGTTGGTCGGAATCCGTATTTCCTTACCTTGTTCTTTAAATACAAAATACTTTTCTTTCTTTTTGATTTTCCGCACCCATAATCGCAGTAATTCCCGGATAATATCTTTATTGTACGTTAGTACCCGAATTCTGAAAAAGAGATAAATTAAGGCTCCCAATGCAGCTATTACGATAATAATAAACCACCAGGTTGTCCAAAATGGGTTGCGAATTGTGATGGGAAGACGGATCTTTTCATCTGAAAAAAGACGGTTGTCTTCCAAAACCTGTACTTGTAATTCATAATGTCCCGGCGGGATAAATTCGTAGGCAATTTTGCGATCGCTGGTGTAATTCCAATTCTCGTGTAGTCCTTTTAATTTATAGCGATAGACCTGTTCTTTTCGACCATAGGCAACCGATTCAACCCAAAAATCGAGCTGGTTTTTATCATACGACAGGGACAATTGTTTTGCCGGTTTATCCAGAATCGTACTATTAACCGCTATTGCATTTAATCGCAGAAAGTATTTCCGCTTATTAAAAATTGCTTCAAAATTGTTTTTCGCGATACTACACAAACCATTGGCCGTAGCTACATATATGGTATCGTTTACAATTTCTACATCCCGAATCTGATTTTCTGACAAACCATCGGATGTTGTAATATAACGTACCTTAAACGTACCGTCTTTGTCAAATGTAATTCTGTTGAGTCCATAGTTTGTACAAGCCCAAATGGTATTTTTATCTTCTACATATACTTCTGTCACCAAATCGTCCGACAATCCCTTTGATTTGTCAATATTCATGGTCGCACCCGTATGCGGATTGTAAACCACCACTCCGACACCTAAGCTGGCGAGATAAAAAACTTTTCGTTCCGGTTCATAATCCATATCATCAAATCGGTAATTGAGCAAACGCTTTTTTATCGTAACATACTTTTCACC
The DNA here is from genome assembly GCF_039778605.1 of Flavobacterium sp. WV_118_3. Taxonomy (NCBI): domain Bacteria; kingdom Pseudomonadati; phylum Bacteroidota; class Flavobacteriia; order Flavobacteriales; family Flavobacteriaceae; genus Flavobacterium; species Flavobacterium sp. WV_118_3. The sequence goes on from NZ_CP156060.1 coordinate 2,784,629, forward strand.
TCCATTACTCACTTTGATGCCTTTCATCGAAGCGCAATAATAGTTACCGTCATGCTCCGAAACATCGTGTATACGGAACATTAGGGTGTCTATTTTCCGAACCTTTGCTTCCTCAATTACATTGAGAATACCAAAACGCGAGATAATCGGTACCGGAGTATCGTCCGATGCTTTTAAAACGCCTCCAAGACAAATCATTTGTTTTCCGGTATCGGTATAAAGCATCCCATCAACCATATAATAGGTGCATTTTTCTGCTTTATAATATTGTACAATTGCCGGTTTGTTTGTCAATCCGCGATACAACAATACTAATGCACCTTTTTGGGTTCTTTTATAAACATCGCCATTATAGCACCCTAAAAACAACTCCCCTTCCGCATTACGGGTTAACGAGTAAATGTAGGTTCCTTTTAGTATATTTTTAGCTATTTTTTCTTCCTGTTCGTAAAAAACGCCTCCATTAACCGTTGAAAACCATCGCGAATTGAAATTATCTTTAAAAATCCGGGAAACAGAATGTCCATTGAGACTTCTTTTTACGACTTTTCCGTTTGTATCGTATACAAATATCCCTTTCCCTCTATAACTAATCCAAAAATGATCCGCATCGTATTCGCCACTTTCCAATGGCTCGGAATTTTTACCTGAAATGAGAAGCGGATTTCCTTTTTTTCGAAAAATCCATACCTTTCCTTCCGTATAAACTACCTTAATGTCCTTAAAGCTAAAAAATCTTTTTATGGATTCATTTATTCTGGCATAGGGCGTAAACTCCGATTTTCGCTCTGAAAAATATTCGATTCCTTGTTTTTTATTAATCTTTTTATAGTGAAAATACCGCGGCTCTTCTGTTGGTAATTTTATTTCAGAAATACACGTAAGCGTTCCTTTTGCATCGATTTTAAGATAAAAACCGGAAGTCGTAAAAAAATGTAAGGCATTTTGAGCATCAACTGCTAATGAAATGATTAAAAATCCGGACAGATTTCTTTCTTTAAAAAAATTTTCGATAACGTTATTATACCGATAGGGTATAAATTTTTCGGATCCGTTTTCAAAATAGAATAGTTTACCGTTAAAGGTAGTACACCATATCTGATCGTTTTCCTGAGGAAAGAAATCGAAAACGGTAATATCGGTTAGTCCGTCTTTGGGTTCGAATTTTTTAAATTTTGATCCATTGTAATTTGCCAATCCCCGATCGGTAGCAAACCACATCACTCCGTTTTTGTCCTGAAAAATATCGTAGACCTCATTACTGGGCAGTCCATTTTTCTGTTTAAAGTTTTTTAAAGTGACATTTTGTGCCATTACATTCATGTAAGGCAATAGAAATACTAACAGGATTAACCTGCAAACGGGTTTTAGGGGCATAAACTTTTATTCTAACACATCTTGTGTGTTAAAAATAAAAATAATTCTCACAATTTTGATTATTAAAATGTCAATTTGAGAAGTTTTTAGCCACAAGAAATCCTCCAGTCCATGCATTTTGAAAATTAAAGCCACCTGTAATCGCATCAATGTCCAGAATTTCTCCCGCAAAATACAAATCCGGTACGATTTTACTTTCCATCGTTTTAAAATTGATCTCTTTTAAATCGATTCCTCCGGCGGTCACAAACTCTTCTTTAAAGGTGCTCTTTCCGTTTACCGGATACGAGCCGTTTACCAATTGTGTGGCGAGATCATCCAATTGTTTACGGGACAAATCGGCCCATTTGGTTTCCGCCGAAATCCCGGAAGCCAGTACCAAACTTTCCCATAATCGGTTCGGGAAATCAAATGGTGATTTTTTTACGATTCCTTTTTTGGCGTGTTCCTTTTTAAGTTCGCGAAGTAATTCGGCCGTTTCCTCAAAATCGAGGTCATTTAACCAATTTACCTGTAGTACAAACTGGTAATTTTTAGCAAACAATTCCCGAGCACCCCAAGCGGAAAGCCTTAAAATTCCAGGGCCACTCATTCCCCAATGGGTGATCAATAACGGACCGGAAGCCTGTAGTCGACTGTCTTTTACTTTTACGGTAGCCTGAGCCGAAACGCCCATTAAATCCTTAATTCTAGGATCTTTAATATTAAAGGTAAAAAGAGATGGTACCGGTGGTACAATGGAATGCCCTAAGGTTTGCATCATTTCCCACATTTTCGGATTGCTACCCGTAGCCATCACTATTTTTGAAGTTTTAAAGGTCTCCTGTGTCGTCTCTACTTTCCAATAGTCTTCACCCCGAAAAAGCGATTGTACACTTTGTCCGGTTAGCACATCAATTCCCAGTTTTTTAACCGCCAGTTGAAAACAATCGATTATGGTTTGCGAACTATCGGTGACCGGAAACATTCTTCCATCGTCTTCAATTTTTAATTCTACTCCATGGCGTTCAAACCATTCGATCGTATCACCCGAGCAAAACTGGTGAAAAGGGCCTTTTAGTTCTTTTTCGCCTCTTGGATAAAATTTAACCAGTTCATTCGGAATAAAACAGGCGTGCGTTACATTACATCGTCCCCCCCCGGAAACACGCACTTTGGAAAGCACTTCTTTACCACGCTCGAGAATGGCTATTTTTAGTTTCGAATTGCTTTCGGCAATGTTGATAGCCGTAAAAAAACCGGCCGCTCCACCACCTATAATGATAACATCGTAGTTTGCATTCATAATCTGTTCGGATAATCGGAAATGATACCGGTAATACCCAATGCTTTTACACGGCGGATATCATCTTCTTCATTAACAGTCCAGGTAAAAATTGCATATCCTTTTGCTTGCGCTTCTTTGCAATTATCTTCGGTTAGCAATGAAAAATGCGGGTGAATCGCCTGGGCCGATAATTGATCAGCCCAATGGATCGCTTGTTCTACACTGGCCTGAGTGAGTACTCCGATTGGAATTTCAGGGTTTATTTTTTTAATTCTTTTTAATTCTTCTTTCTGGAAACTGGAAACTACAAAATCGGCATACTCCCAGCCTTTTTCATTAACATATCGCTCAATTAGTCCAGCGACAGGTTCTGCTGTTCCGTGTCCTTTTAATTCCACATTAATCCAACATTTTCCAGCTATTAAATCCAATACTTCTTCTAATAAAGGAATCGTGTACAATGCTTCAATCTTGAACTTTTTTAATTCTGAAAGGGATAACTGATGTACTTCTCCGAAACCATCGGTCGTACGGTCTACCGTAAAATCATGGATTACCACAATTTCTCCGGTAGCACAAACATGCACATCCAATTCGATCGCATTGGCACCCAAATCCAGTGCTTTACTAAAGGATTCCAACGTGTTTTCCGCCAGAAAACCTTTAGCGCCTCTATGCCCAATTTTATGAATCATTTCCGGTTCCGATTAGATTTAATCCTGCAAAGATATAATAGAATTGCCTTTTAACCCGTTACTTTTATAGTATGAACCTTTGATTTTGATTTTATGAGAACGATAGCCCTATTTCTTTTTGCTTTATTATTTACAATGTGCAGTACTTCCAATGTGCAGTATCGCGACGATTTCCGCTCGGTTTCCGAGAGTCAGAAAAAGCAATTTCTGTCTGATATGAATGCCAATGGTGAAAACTTTTCGGTTCTTATTCTTACCAAAGGCTTTAAAGGTGAACTGGTTACTATCTCGAACGAGAAAAAGACGCTATATAAAGGAACCACCATCACCAATCTGGGAAATGGAATCGCACATTCGTTGCGAATCGACAATACACTTCCAACAACAATTACCGATAAAATAAGCAATAAAGAAGTGATAATTGAACCAAAAAAAGCACAACAGTACAAATTTATTTATGTGATGAAGGACAATGCGGAAACCAAAAATCCGTATAAAATTACCTATAGTAATACGTTACGACCGATGTAAAGGATTACAGCTATTTATCACAACTCGAAACGGAACCAAATAAAAGCAAGGCAAAAAAAAACCTAAAACACACATTTTCAACAGACATCACCTGTCAAGTCGTTAGTTTTTTTGCATAAAAAAAGCCTCTGATAAATCAGAGGCTTTTGTGCGGGTGATAGGACTCGAACCTACACACCGAAGGCACCAGATCCTAAGTCTGGCGTGTCTACCAATTTCACCACACCCGCAGGACAACTTCGTAAAGCGCAATTGCTTTGTTATTGTGGGTGCAAATATACGCATTACTTCTTACCATCCAAGAAAAAAATGAAAAAATTTTTGATAGTTTTTTTTGTACATTTGGCTTTCATCATATTAGCATTATAAATGGATACTATTAAACAATACGTTCAGGAAAATAAAGAACGTTTTATAAACGAATTAGTTGATTTATTAAAAATTCCCTCTGTAAGTGCCGACAGTGCTTACTCCCAAGATGTTATCGATACCGCCAATGCCGTTAAAGCCAGTCTGGAAAAAGCCGGATGCGATTTTGTAGAGCTTTGCGAGACACCAGGCTACCCTATTGTATACGGTGAAAAAATCATCGATCCGAAATTACCTACGGTTTTAGTATACGGTCATTATGACGTACAACCGGCCGATCCGATCGAATTATGGACCTCTCCGCCGTTCGAACCGGTAATCAAAACAACCGAATTACACCCTGACGGTGCTATTTTTGCGCGTGGCGCCTGCGACGACAAAGGTCAGATGTACATGCACGTAAAAGCATTGGAGTATATGGTCCAAACCAACACACTTCCGTGTAACGTTAAATTCATGATCGAAGGTGAAGAAGAAGTGGGTTCTGCCAGCTTAGGATGGTTTGTTGAACGCAACCAGGAAAAACTGGCTAACGACGTAATTCTGATTTCCGATACGGGAATGATTTCCAATACGCAGCCTTCCATCACAACCGGCCTTAGAGGTCTGAGTTATGTGGAAGTGGAAGTAACCGGACCAAATCGCGATTTACATTCCGGATTATACGGTGGAGCCGTAGCCAATCCGATTAATATACTGGCCAAAATGATTGCGTCACTTCACGATGAAAACAATCATATTACCATTCCGGGATTCTATGATAAAGTACAGGAACTTTCAACAGAAGAAAGAGCCGAAATGGCAAAAGCACCTTTCTCTTTGGAGAATTATAAAAAAGCCCTAAATATTGACGATGTATACGGAGAAACCGGTTATGTAACCAACGAACGAAATTCCATCCGTCCAACATTGGATGTAAACGGAATCTGGGGCGGTTATACCGGTGAAGGCGCTAAAACCGTTATCGCCAGCAAGGCACATGCCAAAATATCGATGCGTTTGGTACCGAATCAGGATTGGAAAGAAATTACCGAATTATTCCAGAAACATTTCGAAAGCATCGCTCCTAAAGCCGTTAAAGTGGTTGTAAAACCACACCACGGCGGACAAGGTTATGTAACTCCGATCGACAGTATTGGCTATCAGGCGGCTGCCAAAGCGTATAACGATACCTTTGGTGTACAACCGATTCCGGTACGTTCCGGCGGAAGTATTCCAATCGTAGCTTTATTCGAAAAAGAATTGAAAAGCAAAACCATTTTAATGGGATTCGGATTGGATAGCGATGCCATCCATTCGCCAAACGAGCATTTCGGTGTATTTAATTACCTGAAAGGAATCGAAACCATTCCATTGTTCTACAAATATTTTACCGAACTGAGTAAATAGAGTATTTACAACATATTACTTTGGACAAAAAATTTATATCCGAAGTCCTGAAATCAGGAGGAACTATTGGTGCTTTGTCACCGAGTTCCTCCTTTTTGGCTAAAAAAATGCTACGGCCAATCCGATTTAAAACCGCGCGTTGTATCGTAGAGTATGGTCCGGGCACAGGAATTTTCACTTTAAAACTGCTGGAAAGACTACATCCCGAAGGAAAATTACTCATTTTTGAAGTCAACAAAGAGTTTTACGAAGCTTTAAAACAAATCAACGATCCCCGTCTGATTGTAATCAACGACAGTGCTGAAAAAATCGAATCGTATTTGCGTCACTACCATTGTTCGCATGCCGATTTTATCGTATCGTCGCTCCCGCTTACCGTATTACCGGAAAATATGGTTCATAATATATTGATCAACTCAAAATATTGCCTTTCGGAATCCGGTGCTTTTATACAGTTTCAATATTCGCTAAAATTGCGTTCGAAGCTAAAATCTGTTTTCTCAAAAGTAAAAATCCGCTTTACTTTTTTCAACATTCCACCTGCTTTTGTTTTTATCTGCCGTAAATAATCGGTGGTCTTTCGGACTCTTTACAGTGTCACTTTCGCCTTTAATCCAAAATATATCAAGCTTTTACAACATTATATCTTTTTTGGCGTTACATTTGCATCATCATCAATCAAAATCATCAATCATGTTAAAACGTTTTTTTATGCTGTGCTCCGGCGCAGACAAAAACCTCATCGATTCCTGTAGTAACGGGGAACAAAACAAATACGCCGGGATCGGAGCAACCGTATTTTTCACTGCCGTTATGGCTTTTATCGCAAGTGCCTACGCCTTGTATACCGTTTTCGACAATGCGTATACGGCCGTTTTCTTTGGGATCGTCTGGGGATTGCTTATTTTTAATCTGGATCGTTTTATCGTTTCAACCATTCGGAAACGCGACCGCTTCTGGAGCGAATTCCTACAAGCAACGCCACGGATTATTCTGGCAATGATCATCGCTATTGTTATCTCCAAACCATTGGAGATTAAAATATTCGAAAAGGAAATCAATACCGTATTACTTAAAGAAAAAAATGCCATGGCTTTGGCAAATAAAAAGGAAGTCTCCAATTATTTCCAAACGGATCTGTCCAAAAATAAAGCCGAAATTGACGGTCTGAAAGCGGATATTCTTAAAAAAGAAAAAGAGGTTAACGATCTTTATACAACCTATATCACCGAAGCCGAAGGAACCAAAGGAACCCTAAAACTAGGCAAAGGTCCGGTTTATAAAGAAAAACGCGATAAACACGATGCGGCTTTAAAAGAATTGGATACGTTGCGGAAAGTAAATCTGGCCAGGATCATCGAAAAAGAGGCCAAAGCAAAGACTTTACAGGCCGAACTGGATAAAAAAGTGAGCGATACCCAACCGGTAATCGACGGTTTCGACGGTTTGATGGCGCGTATCAATGCGCTAAACAAACTACCAAGTCTGCCTTCGATTTTTATTATGCTTTTGTTTTTAGCGATCGAAACCTCACCCATTATTGCGAAGTTATTAGCCGCCAAAAGCGAATACGATTTTAAACTGGAAGATTCCGAAATGGCGCTTAAAACGCTGTTGGAACAAAACAACTACCAACGGGAATTGCAACGCACTACCGATGCCGGTATTTATGACGATGTGTATGCCGAAATACGACAGGATCGTGGATTGTACGACTATAAAAAGAAAAAAGCAATCGAATTACTGGAAATGCAAGCCGACAATTTTTCGGAAAAACAGAAAAAAGCACTCTAATATAAAAGCTCCGTTAATAACGGAGCTTTTATATTTTATTGAGCCGAATCAATCCGGATGGACATCCAGGAAGCTTCTACTACTTTGACATCGCCAACATAAGCAATTCCGGATTGTTTGATGATTTTTTCGCTCATCCGTTGTATCGCAATTTCGTATCGCACCTGTTCGTCATAGGTTACGGCTTTAAAGAATTGGGCACTTTCGATCTGCGCAAGGGCAAAAACACCTTTTGAAACACCTAATAACCGTACGCCGGCGCCTCCGCATTGTGCCATCGATTCGATCAGTATTGTTCCCGGCACGAATTCGAGTTCTGGAAAACTACCTTTTATAAAGACATCCGTATCTTTTTTAAAGGTATATACTCCTATGATTTCTTTTTCGTTAGCCGAAAGAATTTCATCTACAAACAGGAACGGTGCCCGGTGCGGAATCAGTGTTTCTACGTCTTTACCTTTTTCCATACGATAGTGTTTTACATATAAGTTAAAATCTCTTTTTTCAAGGTATCGTACTCACCCTGAAGAATTAGCCCGTTGTCCAGTAATTTTTTATAATTCTGCAATTTTTCGAAAAGCTCCTCTTTGGTCAGGTCGCTTAATTTTTTGTCTCCCGATGCCGTTTGTGTCGGTGCCGGCGTTTCGACAACCGGTTCCTGATAACTAACCGGAGTAGCCGGCAATATTTCAGCAAAACTGGTTACTTCTTCGGCTTCGATTTCTTCCACTTCTTCCACTTCCTCTACAAATGCTTCGGCAACCGGTGTTGGTTCCGTAACAGGTGCCGCTTGTACCGGATTTAACGGTTCTTTTAAAGCGTCCATCTGTTCTTTGGCAAAGGTGTATAGTTTTCGCGCCTGTGTTTTCGGAATATAATCAATCGAGATCGTCAGGTCACTTTTGGTCGAAAAGGAGAATTCGGAACCCAAAATATTTTCTTTTACAAAGGCTCCGGCGATATCATCCCAATTATAATCTACAAAATCCATTGATAGTCCCAGGTTTTTCGGACGACACATAATAATGCGTTTGTTCGTCAGTACAATACTGTCCGGAAATACGGTGATCGCCGGTTTTTTTTGTACACCGATATAGCCTACCTCTTCATTTCGCATCAGCAAATCCTGTAATTTGGACGTAATTTTCTCAATGGCTTTCGGATCCTGGTCTTCGTTTAAAAACTTTTTAATTTGATCTTTCATATTGTTATCCTTTCAGCGTAATGCTGTTTTATTTGATTTCATTTTACGGAATGCAAAATTGCAAAGTCCTTTTGAATTTTTCTAATTTTCGGACTGATTAATTTCACTTTGTATTTTCTTTGTCAGGCTGTTAAAGATCAAATCATACGAATGCGCGATCAGTTCTCTGACAAATTTATCCGGTAATTCGCCGTTTACCGTAACGGTATTCCAATGTATTTTACTCATATGATATCCCGGTTTGATATCGTCAAATAGTCCCCGCAATTCTTGTGCCTTTTCCGGATCACATTTTAAATTTATGGACGGACGACCATTTTCCCATTCTTTTAATGACGAAAGAGCAAACATTTTTCCACCTACTTTAAACACCAGCGTATCTTCATCGAAAGGAAAATGTTCGGTTACCCCTTTTTTAGACAAACAATACTCATAATACGTCTGTATATCCATTTTATTGTGTTTTATGTTTTCCTATTATTCCCAAATGTGTTTTCGAAAAGCCTTCGATATACTTTAATCCATAGCCAAAAACCCGATCCATACTGGAATGACAAAACAAAATGATTCCTGCCAGTTCCAGATTTTTATTTACCGTATAAATCCCGATAAAATAGACGATAATGGCTACTGCTTTATGATGCGCAAAATTATAACTCCAGGCTCCAATTTTATTTCCAAACAGATAGCCCAACATCGATACATCGGGTACTAACAATAATAACGGAAACCACCACCAGGTCAAATTCAGTTGTAAAAACAAGATTAATCCCGCTAAAAACAGGGCCGCTTCTTCTAATTGGAGTATTTTTTTCATTGTATGGTATAAAGTATTGGTTTACTTGGTGACGCATCGTTCTCAAAAGAGGCGATTTGTATGTTGAGCAAATAGCTTCCATCGGAAATAGTATCTTTTACAAAGATCATTTCCGTAATCGTCGCAGTTGTTCGGGCATCCGAATTCAAATTACCAACATCCGTCACATTCCAGAAGGCTTTATGTGCCAATAGTTTCCCTTCATCATGTTCTTTGTCTACACTAGGCAAATCGATTAACAGATGTTCGATTCCCGTTTCACAAATAAAAGTAGCCGCCGCCTCGTCCAGATACGGCGGATTGGTATTCGAATAGTTACGGGATTTTTTTTCGGCAGCATTCGGAAGGGTACGGATTACGATGGCTTCCGGCTTTTTATCGCCCAATGCTGTCGCTATTTGTGCTTTGGTGATCACCCAGTCGTCCCCTTGTTGTTCCGGTTGTATGGAAACCAGTTCGGCTGTAAAGAAAAACTGTTGCAACGACTGATTAATACTGTAAAAATCGCGGGTAATATGCCCCAGACATTCGGTATGGGTACCATGTCCGTGCGGATTAAAAAAGATATTATTAAAATTGGTCGATGATTTTCCTTCGCTTACTTTCCCAATCCAATCGCCGAAACGTACCGGTTCGATAACCGGTTTTTCGATATACCAGGCAATCGGATTCTGATCGGTATTGGTTATGGGTATTGAAATGTCGATAGGCTGTGCTAAATTGACTTCAAAATCCTGGTTTTTATGATGGATGATGGCTTTCATGGTTCTGATTAAGGTCATTTATATCATCAAATATAAACCTTTTCCCTTAGGATTTGACTTCCATGCAATCCTTTTTAAACGGTATTTTTAATCCACAAAAAACAAGTCACTCGCAATACCATCGCTAAAGAATTTTCCTTCGCGGGTTGTTCGCAAGATGTTGTTTTTCAGTTCCAGTTTTCCACTATCCCGATACTGCTGTGCTTCCTGTAAAAGATAGTCTTTATAAACCGGGCCAAATTCGGCTTCAATACGGTCAATCGATACGCCCCAGATGGTTCGCAATCCGGTCATCACATATTCGTTATAACGGTCGGTTGGTGTTAATGCTTCGATTTCCAACGGCAGTTTATCTTCTGCGATAGTTTTAATATACAAAGTATTATTAGCGATATTCCAACTGCGATGGATTCCATCATAACTGTGTGCCGAAGGACCAATTCCCAGGTATTTTTTACCCAGCCAGTAGGCTGAATTATTTTGCGAAAAGTAGTTTTCCTTTCCAAAATTGGACAATTCGTAATGCACAAATCCATTTGTTTCCAACTGATCAACTAACAATAAAAACTGCTCGTGTGCCACCGCATCATCCGGTTGCGGTACAATTCCTTTTTTGATAAATTGTTGTAAAGCGGTTTTAGGCTCGACCGTTAGTGCATAACTCGAAATATGCGGAATACCTAAATCCAACGCCTGTTGAATGTTTTCAAGCCAACGCTGATTGTCCATTCCCGGTGTTCCGTAAATCAGATCAATTGAGATATTGTCGAAATATTGTGTCGCAATCTGAAGGCATTTTAAAGCTTCGGTTGCATTGTGCGCCCGGTTCATCAATTTCAGATCCTGTTCAAAAAACGATTGGATTCCGATACTTAATCGATTGATTCCGTTTTCCGACAACGCGATAATCCGTTCTTCCGATAAATCGTCAGGATTAGCTTCTACGGTGATTTCCGGGTTATCCGCCACGTTAAAAAGTTCGTAAATCGTATCGATAAGTAAACGAATATCCGTTATGGGTAAAATGCTCGGTGTTCCGCCGCCAAAGTAAATGGTTTCCACCGTTTCATTACCCAATTCTTTTTGACGGAGTTGCAGTTCGCGAACCAATGCGGCTATCATTTCATCCTTTTTCTTTAAAGAAGTTGAAAAATGAAAGTCGCAGTAGTGACACGCCTGCTTACAAAACGGTATGTGGATATAAATTCCTGCCAAAACGAATGTTATTTTTTTACCCGATCTTCATTTTGTTTTACAAAAGCATCCCAACCGGAATAACTCTTACCAACGGTCACTTTTCCGGAATTAAAAAAATGACAAACGGCAGCCGCCAAACCGTCGGTACTGTCCAGGTTTTTCGGCAATTCTTTTAATCCCAGTAATTGTTGTAACATTTTAGCCACTTGCTCCTTACTCGCATTTCCGTTTCCGGTAATCGCCATTTTGATTTTTTTCGGTTCGTATTCCGTGATTGGAATCTGACGGGACAAACCTGCCGCCATCGCCACACCCTGCGCTCGCCCAAGTTTTAACATCGATTGGACGTTTTTTCCAAAAAACGGTGCTTCAATTGCGATTTCGTCCGGATGATGGGTTTCGATCAACTCGATAGTACGTTCAAAAATGATTCGCAGTTTAGTATAATGATCATCGTATTTGGACAATTGCAATTCATTTAATTGTAAAAACTCCATTTTTTTATTGATAACCTTTATCAAACCGAATCCCATGATTGTGGTACCGGGATCAATTCCTAATATGATGCGTTCGTTTGCCAATTTTAATTTGTTATTTTGCAGCGATGATTTCTGTATCCCACAAAGCTAAACAATTCCTCGTTCTTGTAGTCAAACTTTTGATTGTAGGCGCCGCTTTTTATTTTATTTACAAGCAATTGATGCAAAATGACCAACTCGATTGGGAAAAATTCATCACTTTAATACAAAGTAAGCAGACTTTTGGCAGTATTGCCTTAATCCTGTTACTGACGTTTTTGAATCGTTTTCTGGAGATTTTAAAGTGGCAAAATCTGGTTTCGGTAATCCGTCCGGTTTCCGTTGGCGAAGCCTCAAAACAGGTTCTGGGCGCCTTAACCGCTGCGATTTTTACACCAAACGGTATTGGAGAATATGCCGGAAAGGCCTTGTTTTTTGAAAAATCACAGACTAAAAAAATTGTGTTTCTAAATCTGATCTGTAACGGGATTCAGATGGTTTTAACTATAATTTTCGGGCTTTTCGGATTGCTGTATTTTAATGCTTCTTTTCAGGTAATCACCTCGCAAACCGTACTAATATTGTTCGGCTCTCTACTTGTCTTACTTGTGGTTCTTTTTCTGGCAAAACGCATCACCATCAAAGGCTATTCTATTGAAAAACTGATCCATAAAATAAACGAAATCCCAAAATCCGTACATCGAAAAAATATAGTGCTGGCGATTGGTCGTTATCTGGTTTTTTCGCATCAATATTATATTCTTTTCCTTGTATTCGACGTGAATCTACCTTATCCCATCCTAATGGCTACAATAACCAGCGTGTATTTTCTGGCGTCGTCGCTTCCAACGTTCCAGTTTCTGGATTTTGCGGTAAAAGGTAGTGTGGCCTTGTATTTTTTTGGTTTGTTGGGTGTGAACGAATGGATTGTCGTTTTTATTAGTACCTTGATGTGGTTTTTAAACGTGGTACTTCCGGTTATAATCGGTAGTTATTTTGTTTTAAATTTTAAATCCCAATGGAAATCCTAATCCTTCTTTTTTGCCTGATTTTTATCGATTATGCACTTTTTATCGGCTTACTCATCTACGGATCTGCAAAAGTAAAATCCTTTGATAGTAGCCCGAAAAAGGCACAAACTTCTTTTTCGATTGTGGTTCCTTTCCGGAATGAAGCTGCGAATTTATCGGACTTATTAGCGTCATTTGCCGTATTGGATTATCCGAAAGAATTGTTCGAAATTATTTTTGTGGATGATGCTTCCGAAGATGAATCAGTTCGTTTGATCAATACCTGGCGTATGGAACATACCGCTTTTCATGTGACGATACTGGACAATGTTCGTACCACAAATGCTCCCAAAAAAGATGCCATTACCCGCGCGGTTTCCATTTCAAAAAAAGATTGGATTGTGACCACCGATGCCGATTGTCGTGTTCCTTACCAATGGTTGTTAACCCTGGACAAATGCGTTCAGCAACAAAATCCTGCAATGATTGCCGGAGCGGTTAACCTGCCAAAAGATCCCGGATTGTTGTCCCATTTCCAACAGATGGATATACTGAGTTTGCAGGGCGCTACTTTGGGCAGTTTTGGACTTAACGAAGCCTTTATGTGTAATGGCGCCAATCTGGCTTATCATCGTCGGCTATTTTCCGAACTGGATGGCTTTAATGGAAACACCAATATTGCCAGTGGAGATGACGTTTTTTTACTACAAAAAGCCATTGCGCACGATCCGGAGCGGGTATTTTATTTAAAAACCAAAGCGGCTATCGTTCAAACGAAACCGCTAAAAAGCTGGAAGGCAGTTTTCTTACAACATGTGCGTTGGGCATCTAAATCCGGGGCCTATCAATCGGATTTTTCAAAAGGACTGGCGTTTGTTGTTTTCCTTGCCAATTGCTGTCTGTTAACGGTACTGGTACTTGCCATTACGGAGCAAATAAGCTGGTTATTGCTGTTAGGCTTTACACTTCTAAAATTTACAGTCGACTGGATATTAATATGGCAAACGAACCGTTTACTTGATATGAAGATGACTTCAGTATTGATCAGTAGTATTATCTATCCGTTTTTTTCGGTTGCTGTTGCCTTGTTTTCCCTTAATGGTTCCTATTCGTGGAAAGGAAGGATGTTTACTTCTCTACGTTCAAAATAACCGGAAGTATAAATTGTGTTTTCACCGGAACGCCTCTTTTTATCGCCGGATTGATCTTTGGAAAATCGACCAGACGGTTGTGTAGAATACTGTCTATTTTTACTTTATCATAGGCCACACTGTCTTTCGGAAACTGTGGTTCAAATTTGATGGTCGCGTCCGGGAATACGGTTACTTTTACCGCGATGGTATCAATTTCGGGATATAAAACCGCCAATGTATCGATGTTTAGTTTTTCCTGTATGGTTTGTGTGAGGTATTCGAAAAAACATTGGCGTCGCTGGGTTTCATCGGAAATCGCTTCACAGGCATCGATGGTTGGGAAAGCATCCACTTTTTTCCAGTCGATCTTTTTAAGTTCTTTTTGTAGTAGTTCGTCTTCCGATTGTACTTTTTTATCAGAAAACTGACAGGAAGTTATCGCCATTACTATAAAGAATAAAAGCCAGTGTTTTTTCATTTTTTATGTTTCTTAAAACAGGTTTCTAAATCCCGCTGTTCTTTCTTACAATGATAAATCGTAACTTTAAGTCGTCAAAAGTACTAAAATTATGGAATACTTCTTACTAATAACGGGTTTGATCTGTATGTTGGTTGGGATACTCGGTAGTTTCCTTCCTGTTTTACCCGGGCCACCAATTAGTTGGGTCGGATTGTTATTACTTTACCTGACCAAAGGCATTCCGTTTAGTTACTGGATTTTGGGTATAACGCTATTTGTAGCGGTTGCTGTCGCCATATTGGACTATGTTATTCCTGCCAAGGGCACCAAAAAATTCGGTGGTAGTCAATATGGTGTTTGGGGAACCAATATCGGGTTAATCATCGGACTTATCGCTCCTATTCCGCTGGGTTTTATTATCGGACCATTTGTAGGCGCGTTGGTTGGTGAATTAATTTATGACAGCAAAGACCATCACCGGGCTGTTAAAGCTGCTACCGGTTCTTTTATCGGTTTTCTGGCTTCCACTTTTATCAAGTTTGTGGTTTGCATGGTTTACCTTGGTCTTTTTCTAGCCAAAGTATGGGATTATCGCCATATCTGGTTTTAAATTTACTACTAAACCTGTCAGGCCTTTGAGACCTGACAGGTTTTTAATATTTGGCTATTTTCTGTCTTAAAATTCCTTTGTCCGTATAAATTACCGCCATATATAATGCCGTAGGTAGTTTTTCAACCGATAGGGTTTGTCCGGATTGTTGTTGTACAACCAATTTACCCCGGCTATCGTATACTTCAATTTTTCCAACCATCGTCCCGTCCGGGACCTGTATGTTAATCGTGTGCTGTGCCGGGTTTGGATATACGTTTACAATCTGCGTCTTCGGATCGGCAACCGACAGCATATTGGTCTGGTTAATGTATAACTTTGTCAGGGTTCCCAATGGCGAATTCTGCCCGGTAATTATCAGATCCATATCGTTATCATTATCTATATCTGCAAAAGCCAAGGCACTATTATTCATCCCGATAAAAGGCATATCCGTAGCCATTGTAAACTCGGCATTTCCGTTATTGATATATAAATCGGCTCGCATATTGGGGTTTCTGTAACCGGTGATCAACACATCTTTTAAGCCGTCGTTATTCACATCGGCAAACTTCACATCGCCATATTGTGCTCCGATAAAAGGGGTATTCGCTTTTAATGTAAAGTTTCCGTTTCCGTCGTTCCGGTATAATTTTGCGACTTTGCCATATAACGGATCTGCACCCATCATCATCAGATCGAAATCACCGTCGTTATCAACATCTTCAAAAACGGCTCCTCCGGTAAAAATCGGTTCAATTCCCGGGTTATTTACTTTGGTAAAAACGCCTAATCCGTTGTTTTTATATAAAGCCATTTTGATCTGATTATCTGCTCCATCCATTCCGGTTAGCAGCAAATCCGGGTCGCCATCACCATCGATATCTGCCATTGCGATGGACGAATACATCAGATTAATTTTGGCGGGTATATTGGCATTGGCTACTGTAAAACTACCATTGCCATCGTTAACATACAGATTCGTAACAGCCACTCCTCCTCCTTGCCCGGTCATAATCAGATCCGCATCACCGTCGTTATCAATATCCTGAAACAAAACCGCACTCTGACTTACGGCTTCCAAACCCGGATTTGCTATTTCCGAAAACAAGCCGGCTCCGTTGTTTCGGTACAATTTTACTCGGGTTCCGTAGTTTCCGGCTGGTGTCACCACTTCGGTTATTCCGGTAATGAGTAAATCCTGATCGCCATCCCCATCGATATCGGCAAAAGCGGCAGCACCTTCCCGGATAACCATTAAATCGGGATTATCGGATAACGAAAAATTTCCTTGTCCGTCATTCAGATATAAACTGGAACGCAATGCATAACCGCCATCGGCGCCACAAAGCAATAAATCCGCATTCCCATCACCATTTACGTCGGCAAAAGCGACCGAGCTATATTGTACATTGATCAGGTTCGGCATTTCCCGGATCGAAAATTCCTGCGCCTGTACTATACTGAAGGCAAGCACGAATATATTCAATATGTATTTTTTTATCATATTACTACTTTTTTTCTATTCTATATAAAAATAAAAAACATAAAAGCATAAAAATCAAAATAATACACATTTCAAACAATTATAACAAATTTACCTTTCTATAATAATTTTCATTATATCATTTCAAACCAATGTTGCTCTTCTTCGCTAAAAAACTCTTTAATTTTCTTTCGGATTCGATAGATCCGTGCCTCCACAGACCGTACCGAAACATCGGTAATAATAGCAATTTCTTTTGTCGAAAATCCCAGTTTCCGCATGGCTCCTATTTTTAGTTCCTCTTCTTTTAACGATGGCTTTAGTTCCAGTAAACGTTCGTAAAACGGCATTTGTATGATAGCAAACTGTGGCAGAAATTGCGGATCGTTCTCGACTCCCAACTGTACAACTTTTTCGATTGTTATCTCATCAATATTTTGTACTTGCTTTAAAAAAGTTTCTTTACGCTTTAATTCTTGTTCCGTACGTTTCATTGCCAATTGCTCATCCTTCATTTTTTTACAATACCAAAATATGCGTCCCACCAAAAACAGAATAAAGAATATTACAATACACAGACCTGTTACAGTTCCCATTCTACTTTTTTTAAATTGCTGTTCTGTATTTTTAACGACCATTTTTACCGGTATTTCACGAGCAGTTGTTTTGTTTTTTTCCAGATGATTGCTTATTTTATGACCTTCCAAAAAACATTGCACCGCTTTTTCTTCCTCTCCTGTTTTTTCATACAACATCGATAATCGGTGATAAATAAGCGTCTGCAGCTCCTTTTTTTTTAATTGTTTTGCCAGCAATAGTGTTTTTCCGTAATACGCAATTGCGATTTCACTATTCCCTTTGGCTGCTTCGAGTTTCGCTTTATTTCGGAGAATTTTCATTTTTACTTCGGTACCATCAGTCGATTCTCCCAGAGCTTCTGCTTTTTTAAGATACATCTCCGCCAGATCGTATTGTTGTTTTTCCATACATAGCATAGCCATCCCGGAGGCTACCAGCGATCGATCGACATTTTTGACCGGGCCGGTTTTCATTCTACTCAACATATTATCGCTGTTTTCATAATAAACCAACGCCGAGTCCTGTTTTTCCATTCGCTCATAGTAATGTGCCATATCGCTAAAAACTACTCCTTTTTCATGATACTGCTTATTTTGGTCCCGAATATCCAACGTAAATCGCATTGCTTTCTGCAACATTTTATACACCTGATATTCGACACCCAACAAACGATAACATTCTGCTTCCATCCGACAGGCCTCACACATTATTTCACTGTAATGCTGTCTGCTTGCAATAGCCTCGCTTTTGGCCGCATACTCCAAAGCGGTATCATACTGCTCCAATGACAACAAACCTTTTCCTGTTAACAGCAGGCTATTCGCCATTCCTTTTTTATAATTGATTTCCTTTGAATAATTATAACACTTAAAACTTGCTGGCAATACCTTATCCGGTTCTTTACCGACCATCTGATCGATATCTTGTATCATTTGATCAATTTGCAACTCGGTATAGCGCTGTGCAAAAACTGAACCGGATAGCAGTATTATCATACTGTATAAAAAAATCTTTTCCATTGTCCTCCCTTTTAAAATTCCTGAAACCACTCATAAATATTCTTATCCTTTGGAATATTAAATTTCTTCCGTAACCTGTATTTTCTGGATTCTACTGCCCGAATCGTACTTTTTGTATATTCGGCCATTTGTATCGTAGTATAATTTAATCTGATCAAGGCACAAAACTTCATATCATTGCCCGTTTCCGAATTATATACCAACAAACGGTCGTAAAAATCCGGATAGAGTTTTTTAAACTCGATCAGAAAGGCCGGATTCCCTTCTTTCACCAGTCGTCTCAGTGTTACTGTCGTGCCAACCTCGAGATTATTCTTCTTTTTTATCTGGTTCAGATTACTTTCGTTTTTTTGCAATCGCCCTTCTATTGCTATTTTCTCTTCCAGCAGTATTATAAATTTTTTGTGATCCCGGAACAATTTTGTAGTGCCCACCAGAATAATGAGTATACAAAGCAACAGTATCAAAAAATATACTAACGAACGTTCCCTTATTTCCTGTTGTTTTTCTTTTTCAAAAAAACGCAGGGCCACACTGGCATCTTTTCGATACATTTGATGAAGACTATCGCTATACAATATGTATTGTTGCCGGTAATATCGGCAACTGTCTGTTTTTTTTAAGTTCTGACAAACTCTAAACAGTTCATAATACAACTCTTTTTTACAGGTTATTTTACGTTCCCGCTTTACGATATCCAGTGCTTTCTGAAAATATTGTTTTGCCTCATCTATTTTTCCTTCCGTATTACTTTCTATCCCTTTGTTATAATAAAAGTCTGTTTTTCCCAAATTATTTTTCAGCTGACCTGAATACAATGCCGCTGTTTTTAAATACTGTCGTGCTTTAGCCGGATGTCGCTGTTTTCGGTAAAAAGATGCGATTTTCACCAATACCCAAAAAGTATATTGCGGTTTGAGCGGATCCGAATCTTTCATTTTCTGAAATAACTGTAAACCTTTCTGATAATATTCGATGGCTAGATGCGACGTAACATTACGTTCGGCATAATTAGTTCCCATATCTGTATATACAGCTCCCAGCAACGGTATGTTTTTGTCGCCTTTTAGTTTTAAAGCATAAGTCAACGCTTCCTGCAGTGTTTTATCGGCTTCTTCATAAAAACCCATCCGAATGAGGCTCCTGGCCTTAATTCGCTTTAATTTCACACTGCCATCACCCTTCAGAAAAGGCTCTTTTTTTTCTGCTTTAGCAGCAAATAACAGGGCTTGTGCATCGTTTCCATTTCTGATATAATGCTCGCAAATCCACAATGTTCCCTTTAAAATCCCAGGATTATAAGCGGTTTGTTCGGCATAAGTAATTGCCTTTATAGCCGCGGTAAATGCCTGTGGCGATGCGATGGCATCCAAGCGTATTGCTTTTTGAAATAAACTATCGAATTCCGCCTGTTTAGACTGACTATATACCAACGGCAAAATCCCGAGTAATCCTAAAAAGAAAAGGCTATATTTCATACAAGATCATTCCTAATTTTTTATAACACATAACAATAACTTCGACAAATCGAAGTTATTTTGAAATTTATTGAGGGGAGGTGTTATTAAATCTAATTCCTTTTTTTAGGAAATACGGAGAAAATGTTCAATGCCATTATTTAGCCAGTAGGCCTTATAAATGTAAGCGTTATTCTCTATAGTTTCGGCCTACATTAAAAGATAAACATCCAACATTTCAAGTACAAAAATACAATTTTAAAACATATACACTATATATATGTTATTTTTTTACATATAAAAACAATAAAAAAACATTTTGTTTTTTTTAGCTGCGTGCTTTCCAAAATTAAAACCATAAGGACACACTTTTACTGTGCTACAAAATATTTATCCTATACCACAGCGATTTTAAAACACGCTTTTGATTAGCTTTCTTCCAACAGCTTGGTAATCGCTTTACTAAGATTATTATACTCTTTTCTCAATTGATCAGCCGTTAAGTTCTTTCGATCGCCTCGTAAACACTGACGAATATAATATCCTGTAAATCCATATTTCTCTGAAAGCCTGTTAATTACAAGAACATTATACTTGTTATACTTATTTTTTTTCATAACTTTGTATATTGATTTTTTGTTTTATACAGAAATGCCCATACACTAACTTCATTCTAAATATAGCAAAAATATTCTAACAAAAAAAGAACATTGTTTGAGAAAATCTTTTAATTGCGAAGTCAATACAGCCCAATAAAGAAACAATCCGATATTACATCTTTTCTGTTCCTATCGCCATTAAACAAAATACCCGTTTACAACAGAAAACCCTATCCGGATTAAAACTTCAATATGTGCAACCACAAAACAATCATATAATACAATCGCTATAGCTACTACTTCATTCATTTAACATATGAGTTTCAAAAAAAGAAACCGCAACAGCAACCTTATCTAAAAATCAAACCACCGCAAATAATTTTATTTTTTTTTTATAACTTTACATATCAACTTCTTAGTTTCAAATAAGGAAACTAAAACCCAAGTTACCCACTCCAAAAAGCTACAACCTAACACTAAACCTAATATTATACATATGAAGCCTATAGAACGTGTCAAAGAAATAATCCGATATTACGGTTTATCCATCAGTGCTTTTGAAAAGAAAATCCATATGTCCAACAACTCTATTCAGACTGCTATCAAACGAACTGCCAGTATGAAAGACGAGACTTTGATTCATATCCTGACGACTTTTCCCGATATTTCACCCGAATGGCTATTACTCGGTAACGGAAAAATGTTCCGAAAAGACAATGTGTACGAGAACACTAATTCCAACTCTGCCGCAAACGAAAACCGTGATACTTATCCCACAGTGGAAAACAATATCAATTTCGACTGTGTATCCTTTAAAAACACCGCTTTAATCCCGTTGATTACCGAAACGGCTTTTTCCAAGATTAAATATAAAGCTCTGATCACCACTGATCACGTTCTTGAAAAATATCACGTCCCAACTTTTAAAGATGTCGACTTTCTGGTTAGCGTAAAAGGAAATTCCATGAGTCCAAAATACAATAGCGGTGATCTGGTTGCCTGCAAAAGAGTCCCAATGGACAGTTTCCTGCAATGGAATCACATTTATATTATAAGCACAACACAAGGATTATTAATCAGACGGGTTCTCGAAGGAAAAGATGAAGACCACATTTTGATCGTTTCCGAAAATCCGGAATTCCTGCCTTTTCAATTACACAGGAAGGAAATAAATGCTATTGCCATCGCCACCGGTGTTATCCATACGGAGTAACAGTTGCAAAAAATGAAACAATATCAAATAAAAAAGCCTCCAAATAGTGTCTAACTTTTTGGGGGCAGTTCAAAATAAAAGGCTTCTTTTTAGTTTCAAATACTTTACTATAAACCAATTTCCAATCGGATGCACGTGAAGTGAACTCACTACCTCCCTCTAAATGATATACTTCAAACGTTCATCCGGATTCATCATAACCTCTTTATAAACATCCAAGTGATCCGAATCAATGATACAAACGTAATACATCAAATAAAAGATACAAAAAAAGCTTCCCGATATGAGAAGCTTCTTTTTTACTGGCGGTCTGGACGGGACTCGAACCCGCGACCCCATGCGTGACAGGCATGTATTCTAACCAACTGAACTACCAAACCAGTGCTTTATTGCGGTTGCAAATATAGAACGTTTTTAATGATTTGCAAACATTTTTTAAAGAAAAAATCATGTTTTTTATAACTCCCTGAACACCAGTATTTATAATAACTGAGACTTACAAAATCAAAAAAGCCCTCCCGAATCTGAGCACTCAGAAACATAGGAAAGCTTTTCATTGGTCTAACTACTAAACCTGGTACTTGCGTACCTAAACAACACAACTAATCTTAAATATTTTAAGAGGGCAAAAAAGCCTTTCTCTTCGAAAGGCTTCCTCTTTACTGGCGGTCTGGACGGGACTCGAACCCGCGACCCCATGCGTGACAGGCATGTATTCTAACCAACTGAACTACCAAACCAGTGCTTTATTGCGGTTGCAAATATACAACCCTTTTCCATTTCTCCAAACAAATTCTAAAAAAAAATCAGAATTAATTTCAGATTACTACCCAAACTTTTGTTTTTCAACCAGGTAGGTAGTCATTATTTTTTCAAATTTTTCGTCAACCGAAACCGGAACATACTTAATTTTATACTGCGTACAGGTATTTGCTACTCTTGTAAAGTAATCCTGAACCAATTTTTCGTAATCATTTTTGACATTTTCGGCAAAAAGATTGATCTCTTCACCGGTTTCAAGATCAATAAATTTCCGTGGGGCATTGTCAAAATCGAATCGAAATTCTGTTTTTTTATCAATTATATGAAACAAGACCACTTTATGTTTATTGTGTTTTAAGTGCTGCAAGGCTTTAAACAGACGTTCGTCCTCTTCCCCCTGAAACATATCCGTGAATAAAATCACCATTGATCTTCTGTGAATCTTTTCCGCTATCTGATGTAAAAAGGTGATCGTATCGGTATTTTTTGACGATTTTGGCGCTTGTAAAACATTTTCCAGTACATTGAGCAACATCCGATGATGACGCTCACTACCTTTTTCGGGAGCATAGTATTCGTAAGTATCCGAATAAACACTTAACCCTACCGCGTCGCGCTGCTTTTTAAGCAGGTTCATCAATACCGCGGAGGCCAATACCGAAAATCCAATTTTATTCTCGTAAAACAACTGTTCTTTCCCTAATTCCGGATAATGCATCGATGAGGAATTATCGAGTATCAGGTGACATCTCAGGTTGGTTTCTTCTTCGAAACGCTTGGTATACAAACGGTCGGTTTTGGCAAATAACTTCCAGTCGATATGTCGGGTGCTTTCACCGGGATTATAGACTTTATGTTCCGCAAATTCGGCCGAAAATCCATGAAACGGGCTTTTATGCATCCCGGAAATAAAGCCTTCTACGATCTGGTTGGCCAAAAGCTCCAGATGCTGAAAACTTGATATTTTTGCAATTTGATGGTCAATCTTCATACTTCCAAAGATAATGAGATAATTGAATGCTTTTCTATTTTAAAAAAGCTTCTTTTAAAATTTAAGACACGAAATCAAACCCTTTTTACTTTTTACAGTTTTAAAAGACATCGCGACAACAAAAGACAAACAGTCACTTTAGCCCGAATATAAGTCAAATCCTGTTTTAACGGGTACATCTGTACTATCGCATACCTTTTAAAACAAATTTTTAATACTTTAATAATCCAATCGCTTATTGTCACTCTATCAAAGACGGCCATTTCGAGTCCGATTATAGAGCCGCTTGTTTTTACAGTAAATCTCCCCTAATTCCCCAAAGCCCCGGAATAACTGATCGCCCCCCATAATTTGAAACCTACTATGATGAGAAGATTACTATTGCTATGGACGCTTATTTATTCTATTTTGGTACCGGCGCAACATTTTCACGACACTCAGGGGAAGCTGGAAATTTCCAACGCGGGACAAGCGACCTATACCTTGCCCATTGCCATGCCGCCGAGTCTTAAAAACACAGGGCCGGTGATCAATATCGTATATCAAAGCGGTCTATTGGGAGGAATCGCCGGACAAGGATGGAATATCAGTTCTATTTCGGCCATTACCCGAATCGCAAGTCGAACCGATTTGGACGGTTCCCGTGAAGGGGTTCATTTTGACAGCACCGATAAACTGGCATTAAACGGCCAACGGCTACTTGTGGTTTCCGGTGAATATTGGCAAATCGGTTCTGTTTATCAAACCGAAACCCAATCCAACCTTAAAATCGAATTACAACGAAGCGGATTTGGACTCTATTTTATAGTGACTGCACCCGATGGGTCGCGTTCCTGGTATGGTAATTACGACAATAACAGTACTGATCTTTCAGCATTTTATATCCGCCGGTATGAAGATCCGCTTGGAAATTACATCACCTATCGCTATACCAAGCCTTTTGCCAAAAGTTTATGTATCAGCGAAATCCGGTTTAGCGGCAATACCCATGGTCTGGCTCCTTTAAACAGTATTCAATTTCATTATAAAAAAGCACAACGAACAGAGTCGGCTTATGCCAGAGGACAAAAACTCGAAAAAATAGCACTTTTGTCCCATATCGAGGTCAAAACCAATAACCAATTGTTTCGGAAATATGAGTTTACCCATATCACAGATCCTCAATTGGGGTATGAAAAGGTATCTCAAATTCAGGAGTTTAATGGCGCCATGGAACCCGCTAATCCGGTAATCTTCGAATATGAAAACACACAAACTCAGAATATCGGATCAGAAATTCTAACGTCTTATCAGAATAATCTCGATTTTAGCGCTATAACATTGAGCGGTGATTTTGATGGCGACGGTCGATTGGATTTTATAACGAATAATAATAAAATTTACACCAAATTATTTGAGGGCAATAGTTCAACCCCTATTACCTTCTCCTATCCAAATCTTTCCTCAGGAAAATTTACCGCCACTACATTACATAACGGAAAACTCAACCCTTTTCAATCGATTGTTTCCTTATTATCCGATTTAGAAAGTGTTACTTTCCATATTTCCAACTTTAACGGCGCTTCGCGATCATTAGAAACAGCCTATCAAAAAGCCATTGCCTTACCCAACTTCGGCTATTGCACTTCCTCTTGTCCCAGTAGCCCCTGCCATAATCAAACATATATAAAAGATTCCAACAAATATCTTGAAGGCGACTTTAACGGTGATGGAATATCAGAGGTATTAATAATTGGTTATGAAGAGTCTACAAAATACAATTTTACACCTGGAAATCCAATGCCATTTCCTCACTGGGAGGGCCCTTGCAAGAAAGTCATTCAAAAGAATCCAACACCAAATTTAGCCCGAATTCTCGATCTAAATCCAAATAGTTCTACAACCCTTGGTACAAAAGGATATATCGAATTTACTAATTCGAGATTATTTGAAGGAGTTGGTATTCACACTATGGACTTTAATAGCGATGGAAAAACCGACGTCCTAATTATTAAGAATGACAAAACCTATAAGGTGATTAACTTTAAAGAGCTTACTCAGGCACCTTGGTTGGAAATTGAAATTCTGGGCGAAGGCACTTTGGATTCTTATTCACCATCCAAACAAATCCTCTTTGGCGATTTTAACGGCGATGGAAAAACCGATGTCATGTTGCCAAGAGCCAGTGGAAAGTATAACGAAACTAACGATTGGTGGGATATTTATTATAGTAATCCAAAACCCGATCACACTTCCTTTTTCACCATGGAAACCTTCCGTATTGTCGACTACTGGCAGCATTCCGGCATGCATTTTAAAGATGGTATACAATACAGTTCGTATTACGTTCTGGACACCAATGGCGATGGAAAATCGGATCTGGTTCGGATCTGGCGCAATTATTACAAACCCAAATGGACCATTAATGATCACGATACCAACTGGAAAATCACCTCTTTTGTCAACAACATCGGAAAAACAGGCACCAGTGGCTTTACACTCGACTATGAAACACCATGTCAGAATTACGATAATTCCTGTGATCATCACAGTGATTCCCCGGATATGGTAATCCCAATTGTATCAACATACCGACACGGCATCAACAAGGAAATCCTTATGGTTCGAAACCACTACAATCAGGTTACCTATGTTAATTTCACCAAAGATGTTGCAAAAGACAATCTGCTTAAAAAAGTAACCACTGCCGATGGGGCTTTGGTGTATGAAATCGCCTATCAGCCACTCGATACTTCGGACCAAAATGACGGCTATGGAAATCCGGACGAATTTTACTCTTCTTCCCATAGTGTTTCCTATCCCAATGTCGAAATCAAACGATTGCCTTTTAACCGGGTCGTATCCCGATTAACTCATACTGTTGGTGAAATAACCCGCCATCAGGATTTTCGATACCATGGTTATACGGTTAATATACATGGTCTTGGCACTTTAGGATTTACTAAAACCGCCCGAAGCAGTTGGTATCAAAATCCTTCCGATTCCAAAATATGGAATGTTATGCACAACGATCCAACCAAAAGAGGATTACTGATCAATACCTATGCACAGCTACAACGCTCCGGAGCCGCTTTTTCGCTTACCTCCGGATCCAATATCCCAGAGAATGTGATCAGTAGTATGACTAACCAATATGCGATCACCACAAATAATAAAGTCTATACGCCTTTGCTTACCCGGCAAACCACAACCGATTACCTTACTTCGGTTAAAACGGTAAAAGACTATCAGTACCAGCCGGTATTCTGTTTGCCGGAAATTGTACGAACGCAAAATTTTTTGGATACAAGCTTACAGGGCGAAACGACCTTCGAAACCGAATACCAAAGCAATCCAAGCGGTGTCGGAAGCAACTATTATATCGGCAGACCGATAAAGACCATCGAAACTTCTTCCGCTTATAATGACAGGCATCAATCTGAAACGCTTTATACGTACCATTCTAATGGAACACTGCAAAAAATCCAGAAAAAACCGGTGGCCGAAAGTTATTATATAACAACAGAATTTGAATACGACGACTATGGTAATATAACACAGGAAACCCTGAGTGCTCCTGATGCATCCCCTACAGTAGCACCACGGGTTAGCGAATATACCTACGATCCATCTGGCAGGTTTATCATCAATTCCAGAAATATGTTGGATCATATCACCCTATATACGTATCATCCCTTATACGGAACGGTTCTCACCAAAACCGAGCCCAATCACATAACCACCACTTCGGTTTATGACAACTGGGGAAAGCCACTTTCGGCAACGGACTATCTGGATAATAGTACGCAGTATACGTACCTTAAAAACAGCGATGGTTACACCACACAAATCACCAATACCGATGGTAGCAGTAGTATATCCGTAGCCAATACGCTTGGTCAGCAGATTAAAAAGGGAATAAAACTATCCGATGGTCAATGGAGCTATATAGCAACTCAATACGATTTTCTGGGACGAAAAATAAAGGAAAGCGACCCCTTTCCGGATACGCCTTCCCTATGGACTACTTATGCTTACGACGCTAACGGACGGTTAATACAAACCACATTACCTACTGGTAAGATAACCCACATTACCTATGATGGCCTAACGGTAACTACCGACGATGGACGAAAAACCAGTAGTCTCACTAAAAATGCAAACGGACATACTATTAGCAGTACCGATAATGGTGGTACTGTTACTTATAACTATAACGCAGGCGGAGCCGTAACCGAGTCGGATTTTCAGGGTACTAAAATTACAACCCAGTACGACAATTGGGGACGAAAATCCAGCTTGAATGATCCTTCAGCGGGTCGATACGAATACTCCTACTATCCTTTTGGTGAAGTCAGGACTACCACTACTCCAAAAGGTAGCACAACACATACTATAAATCGGTTCGGTGTTACCGAGGAAACCCTGGAAGAAAACAATGACGGAAATTCCTATTTGAATTGGTACTATTATAATGCCGATCATACGCCGCAACGCGTTATCCGAAAAAACGTTCAAAATGAGAAAATCGTTCATAAAGAAGATTATCAATACGACCAGTATAGAAGACCACACCGTATAACTCAGGCAACACCTCATGCTACTTTTATCAAAGAACTCACCTACGATGCCTTTGGAAGAATCGACAAAGAAAAACAAACCGCTACCGTAAAAACCAATGGAAAAAACAGTTCCAAAACCTTCCGGTATACCTATCAGTTCGGGTACCGTCATCAGATACTGGATGATGCTACCGGACAGGCTTTATGGACAGCACATTCGGTAAATGCCCGTGATCAGCTTACACAGGGTGCTTTTGGCAACGGTCTCCATATCGGTAATCAGTATGATGATTATGGTTACATCCAAAGATCGGATACCTATCATCCAAACCGGAATACTTCCGCCGGACGACCTATGCTGAATCTGGTAACGCAATTCGATATCCGAACCGGAAATCTTACCGCGCGGAAAAACAATCTATTAAACCATTCGGCTACTTTTCAATACGATACACTCGACCGATTGGTACAATGGGATAACGAAACGGTTATGCTACACCACGATACTTTCGATCAGGCTATCGGGGAATTTGAACCCAAAACCTGTGCTACGCTTACAAACGAAAACGGAAGCCTGAAAGTAGCCATAACACCAAATTGCACTGGTATTAAAAAAGTGTTGCTCGCCAAAGCCAAAGTCGGTGATCAACTAAAAATCCGGTTCGATTTCAATAAAGGAACTACTCACATAACCCGTATTTCTATTTGGGAATACAACCCAGATAACGGTCAGTACTTTAAGTCGCCCAAAGATTATACAAGTAATGGAACCCAGTCTTTTGAACATACCGTAACGCAATATCCGGTTATCGAACTACACCTTGATACACTGCCTCTGGCCGGATCCTATCCTATGGTGTTTTTCCTTGACAATCTGCTGGTAACAATGGATCGCTCCGAAACACAACGATATGACAACCGTGGTCGTATTACCGAAAACAAACTTGGGCAATATAACTATACCGATACCGATAAAGCGTATCGAAACACTTCCATCGACCTCAACGCGGAGGATGCTTCCTACTACCAAAACCGGGAAGGGATCTTTAACGATGGGATGGAAGCGCAAAAAGGATGGTCGGATTTAGGGATCGGATGGAGTATCTTCGGTAAACCGATATACGACGATTCCAAGTCCAAAACCGGAAAATATTCCTTAAAAATTCATAATCCGACCGATAAATCACATACCCTTCATGCTGATCGTTGGATTCCAATTGACAATCCGCATGGCGCCTCTTATACTTTTTCCGGATGGGTATACAGCGACAGGCCCAGTTCGCGAATTCTTCTATTTATGAATTCCGAAACCGAAACGGGGTATTATACCATCGTGGCCGATACATATACCGAAACCACTAGCCAATGGGTGTATATGGAGCGAACCGTATATGTCCCATCCCACATTAAAAAATTAAACATTAGAGTGGACAATCAAGGAGGTGGCAATGTTTGGTTTGACGATATCCGAATCCGAAAAACCAGTAACCCGAAAACTGATTTGCGCCAGTTGAATGTTACCTATGATCTGTTTAAAAAACCCATAACCATTACCGAAACCGGTGTCGAAAAAGTAGCCTTTTCGTATACCGCCGATCATTTCCGAAATACCATGTATTACGGTGGATTGGAAGACCCGGAACAACAACCTTTACGAAAAGATTATGCCGCCGATGGCTCGATGGAAATTACCACGAACCAGCAAACAGGAGTCTCTACTTTTGTGTTTTTTGTAGGTGGTGATGCCTATACCGCGCCTGCTATTTTTAAAGATAACGGGCAAACCCGCAGCTATTATTACCTGCATCGGGATTATCAGGGAACGATCGTGGCGATCTCCAACCAAAACGGGAATTTTGTCGAAAAACGCCTTTTCGATCCTTGGGGGAAATTGCTAAAAGTTCAGGATGGACAGGATCATAATCTGGTCGGATTAACGTTACTCGATCGCGGCTATACCGGACACGAGCATATACAGGGTGTCGGGATTATCAATATGAACGGACGGATATACGATCCAAAACTCCACCGGTTCCTCTCGCCCGATAATTATGTGCAGGATCCCTATAATACGCAAAATTATAACCGCTATGGCTATTGTTGGAATAACCCGCTAAAATTTACCGATCCTGATGGAGAGTTTGTTTGGTTTGTCCCAGTAATTTTTGCAGCAGTAAATGTAGGAGTCGATTTATTGATCCATGATGGAAAAATGAATTTTGGTCAGATTGCGATGTCTGCAGGTATGGGCGCAGTGGGAGGTTGTCTTGGCGGTGGCGGTATTACAACAGTAGGGCAAGCCTTTCTTGCAGCTGGCATAAATCAAATTAATCGCTTTTTACCGAATATCCCAATTTATCAATCCGCTAATTTCAATCTTGGTATTTCTCCTATGATTGGTTTTGGTAGTAGCGGTTTCACTGCCGGAGGAAGTTTAAATGCTAGTGGAAAACTCAGTGACTTTGTTTGGAGTAGCAGTATAAGTGCCGGTTATAACTCCGGTATGAGTTCATTAGGGGAAGCCGCTGGCAATAGCTCCTATTTTGGAGTTGGAGGTTTTGCCGGTTGTAACGACGGCCATGCCAATTATGGTATTGGCCTGTCCAGTACTACGTTTTCCGGAAATACGGCACAACGAGTCGGCGCTATTAATTTTCAAATTGGTGATTTCGGGATTCGTATCGATGAAGATTATTTGCCTCACATTGGTGATAAACGTGATCGTTACAGAACAGGTGGTTTATTAGCCACTTATAAAATAAACGATGCCTTTACTCTGGCTATAGGAGGTAGCATGATGACAGGCGAAATGATGAAAGACATAACAATTCCAGAGTCTCATCCTAAAACTTATAATTACACTTTTGAAAAGACGCATCATTTAAGAGCCGGAACCTTCTATGGAGGAGTCATCAACAAAGGACAAAGTTTTTTTGCCGGTCATAACAGTGAAAAAAGACTTCACGATATTCAGAACTGGATACATGGGGGCGGCCTAAAAAGGACGATCGGAATAGGCCCTGTATTGACCCCGTATTTCTATGATTTTAAATTAAAATCCCGTATGTATAGTTACTTCGGGAGCTATCATCCATCTTATTTATATTACTAATGAAACATCTATTTATCTTACTATTAGCTACAGGTCTCCTTCTTTTTTATGGAAGTACACCTAAAAAAAGAAGATCATATATACCTGAAGTAGAAGTTATATCAGACACCAATAGCATCCGATTAAACGGCCTCTATAGCTTATACGACACTTTTAAAGGAGTTGACAGTATCGAAGCTTTTAAGAAGTTTATTTATCATAAACCCATACTTTTTTTAAAGAAGGGATATTTTATACAAAATACGTATTCAACTTATGATTCTATTATAATAGCCCGAACAAAAAGCAGGAAATGGATATTCGATTATGGAAAATACTATTTTAGAGACGATACCATCCATCTGGAAGGTTTATTTACTTTTTTAACAACAGGAATGGATAGAAGACAATATCTAGCAAATTATACCGGATATTTAAACCCAACAGGGGATACTCTTTATCTGAAGTTAGGCAAACCTTTCCCTAAAATTGACATGAAGTTAAATAGACATTTAGCCAAAAGAATTCGGGAAGCCCCCTACCAGAAATATATTTTTAAACCCTTACCCAAAGACGATGTTCCTGTTGATATCGATATTAAGGATCTTTTCCCAATCCAAAAAAAGAAAAAAAGAACCCGACATTAATCTCGCGTCTATTCATAATCCATCTTATTTATAGTACTAATGAAACATCTATTTATCGTAGTATTAGCTACCGGTCTCCTTATTTTTTATGGAAGTACAATTAAAAAAAGAAGATCATATATACCTGAAATCAAATCCACATCAGATACCACTAAAATGCAGCTAAATGGCGTCTATAGTTTATATGATATCTCAAAGGGAAATGACAGTATTGAAGCTTTTAAGAGATATGTCTACATCTCTCCGATTTTATTTCTAAAAAATGACCATTTCATTCAGTCTCCTCATTCTGACTGGGTAAATTCGAACTTAATTAAAGAAATAAAAAACAATAATGTAAGGTTAGACTATGGAAAATATTATTTTAGTCGTGATACCATTCATTTGGAAGGGCTATTTACTTTTTTCACAACAGGAATGGATTGGAGGCAATATCCTGCAAACTATACCGGATATTTAGATTCAACAGGCGACACCCTTTATCTGAAATTAGCGAAGCCTTTTCCTAAAATTAACATGAAGTTAAATAGACATTTAGCCAAAAGAATTCGGGAAGCTCCCTACCAGAAATATATTTTTAAACCCTTACCCAAAGACGACATTCCTGTTGATATCGATATTGATGATCTCTTTCCAATTCAAAAAAAGAAAAAAAGAACCCGGCATTAATCTCCTTATAAAACAAACAACCTTTTTATTGGTTCTACAAGATGACTATTCTGAACTGGAAAATAATTTCTCCTTATCCAAAGGGAACTAGTAACTTTATTAAAGAAAACAATAAGGATTCGAATGAATCCTTATTGTTATTTAGGGCTTGTCAAATAATCAATTCATGGAATCATTAGAAAATAGAGTCATTAATTTTTTCAACAAATGGGTCTTAAAAGATGATAAAATTTCATTAGACACAATTATTAATACTATAAATCTAGATAGAGAAGATGCTATATCGATATTCGAAGAATTCTTAACTGAATTTGATATAAAATCAGGATATGCTACTTTTGAGATTGATCGTTATTTTTATAAACTAACTTTTTGGGACGCTTTATTCATAAATATGTTTACAAAAAGAATCGAAAAGAAATACGCTAAAAAAACACCTATTACGATTGCACATATGATAGAAGTCAC
The DNA here is from genome assembly GCF_039778605.1 of Flavobacterium sp. WV_118_3. NCBI lineage: Bacteria > Pseudomonadati > Bacteroidota > Flavobacteriia > Flavobacteriales > Flavobacteriaceae > Flavobacterium > Flavobacterium sp. WV_118_3. Next base: position 2,817,265 of record NZ_CP156060.1, read on the forward strand.
AAAACGTAAAGCATGGTTTGATCCAATAGAAAAATACTAGATTTTAAATTCGAAGTCTTAACGGGATTATCGGTGACGGAAATCTTGGCATGGTTGCTTTTGGTTCCGTTTCCGGTGTTACCGGAGCCTCATTAACCGGTGGTAATTTCTGGCAAGGTGCCGCAACCGGATTGGTAGTAAGTGGATTAAATCATGCGTTGCATAGTGGTGATACAGATCCACCGGGGAAGAAATCAAAAACACAAGTTAGAAAAGAAACCGTAAAACCGAGTTTTGCTAAGATAGTAGAAGTAGAAGGTAATACTTTAGGTGCCATTAACTTGGCAAGAAATTCTCCAATGGCAAAATTTGTTAGAGGAGGTGCACCAAAAGCTGCTTCTGTTTCAAAAGTACTCAAAGTTGGAGGTACTGGGCTAGGTCTGGCAGGAGTCGGGTTTGAGTACATGGATTATAGAAGTGGAAATATGTCAGGATTTGAATTTGGAGTGGATACTATTTTTGCATTAGCCCCTATGATTTGTCCCGCTCTTGCTCCTGTTTCATTAAGTTATTTTGCAGGAAAAGCTATTTACGAATATTCTTCTGGAAACACAATGTTTACTAAACCAAAATAAGGATGCGAATATACAATTATTTATTATTCAGACTATATGATTATTACCACCGTGTTAGAAAGGAGGATACAGGATTATCCCTTTATTTCACAGTAATCACGAGTACTTTAATAATCTATTTTTCAATAGTGTTTATTGTATCTCTAATTGATTATTTATTCCCCAATTCTTTTAATACATTAATTCCAAATAAGTATTTTATATTTTCTTACATACTCATTATAAGTCTTTTAAACTATTTTCTTTTCATAAAAGATAGAAAGTTTTTAAACTATAATTTTAAAAATGATAAAAAAGGAGGGTATGTAATTATTTTATATGTTGTAATACTAGCTTTAATTTTGATATTTTTTGCCAACAAAAACCGTGAAAAAATCTTTACGGAACGAGAGAAAGCAAGAATAGAAAATAAACAATAGTACAAAAAGCCGGGTATTGCTCGGTTTATGGTAAACGGGTTAAACCATGTGTTGCACGGAGGTTTTGCTAAAAAGGACAGCAAAATTATTGTACTAAACGACTCAAAAGCAGTTGGAGGAGCAGGTCATATGGCAATGGTTGCTGGAAACGATAAAAAAGTTTGGACTTATGTTGCTTCTGGTGGTAGAGTTGATACAGATGGGAATTCTATAATTGGAGGAAATTCTGTGTCTATTTTAGAAAATACAGGTACCACTCCTGAACTTTCAAATAGAAATTCAGCATTAAAATACTTATCCAGATATGATGATCTAAAAGCTTCTATAAAAACAACGTATCAAAACGCTATGAAAGCTGTAAATGCAGCATACAAAAGTGCTAATGGTTATTATCATATTCTCTTTCATAATTGTGGGCATGTTGTTAGAGATGGCCTTCAAGCAATTAACGTCTATGGAGGAGAAAGATTTACATCTTCACCAAATATGAGATATTTAGAAATGATTACAGGTGGACCTATAATACGATAATTATGAAAAAAAATAATTTATATTTTAATATCTTCATTATTAATTGTTTCTATTCGCTGTAAGACAGACGTTGGATTAGAAAAGGAAAACAATGTTTGTTTATCAATTGATGAAGCAAAACACAAAAATGTTTTTTTAAATAAATATATTTTTAAAACCGAAACGAATATTGAAATTTTAGAAGCTTGGTCTGAAAAAAAATGGAACAAACTTCAATGTTCGTTTTAAATTTAAAAATAAAGAAAGTAATTTTTTTAATAATAGTATTTCATTTACTTCAAGTAAATATTTTAAAAACAGCTCTTATATATCAAACGTTTATAAATCTACATTCAAAATTAATGAAAATAGATGTGATAGTCTGAAACTCACACTAAATATAAAAAGCAAAAAAATCCCAATAATATTTATTAAGCAGTAATGGAAGTTCTATTATAATCTTCAAACTGAACTCAGGGATTATCGGCGGTGGCAATCTCGGAATGATTGCCTTTGGTACGGTTTCCGGTGGTGCCGGAGCCTCATTAACCGGTGAAATTTCTGGCAAGGCGCCGCAACCGCATTGGTCGTAAGTGGGTTAAATCATTGCGTTGCATAATGGTGATACAGACACTCCTACAAAACATGGAAATAAATAGAAGACACCAGAGGAATATTGTAAAGGAGAGATTACCCCGGATATCACGAAGTAGAAAACCAGATCCAGTTCCTTAATAACTCCTGTCCAGTTATAAAATATACAAACAACATTAAGGTAAGGATAAATGATTCGTAAATAAATAGAAATTAAATCTAACTACTATCTTTGCCAGACAGGAGTGTTAAACCCAACGGACTTTAAGTTGCCAAAAAAGAGAAAATAACAAATCTTTAAAAAACCAAAATAAAAGAATAAAAAATTATGACAAAAACAATTGCAATTTTAGCATTATTGATCAGCATTTCAGCCTTTTCACAGGAATTATCCTTAAAAAGAAGTACGATATTTAAGGATGAAAAAAAACTTAAAAACAAAGAAATACGGGAATTACTTCAGTCCAATACGGAGGCTTTGCAATTGTATCAAGCAGCACGCACCAAGACCACTGTTGGAGGATTATTATTAGGATTTGGTATCGGATTGGCCGCTGGTGATGTGCTTTATGGCGCTACAGCTGATGTTAAATATCCAACACCACTTACTTATGTAGGATTGGCCGCTACCATAATTTCGATCCCGGTCCTTTCCGGAAGATCAAAAAAATTAAAGAAAAGTATTGAACGCTATAACGACAGTCTAAAAACAGTAGGAAGTAACGATTCCTATGAAATGCGGTTTACGGCTAATTCCAATGGAATCGGGGTTAAACTCTCGTTTTAATAAAAAATAAGAATTATATGATAGGTTATAAAAACCTGTAGGGGTTACTAAAAATATAAAAAGCCCTGTTGACAGGGCTTTTTATATTGAATAATCGGAATGATTATAATAATGCGTCGATTGCATCGCTATAGGTTTGCTTTGGAGCAACCCCTACCTGACGTCCCACTACTTCTCCGTTTTGGAATACCAAAACGGTAGGAATGTTACGCACACCATATTTTGCTGCAAACTCCTGATTAGCATCTACATCAACTTTACCGATAACGGCTTTTCCTGCATATTCTTCACTCAATTGATCAATGATCGGAGCTACCATTCTACAAGGACCGCACCATGCCGCCCAAAAGTCAACCAAAACCGGTTTATCTGATTTCAATACTAATTCTTCAAAAGTAGCATCTGTTATTGCTTGTGCCATTTTATTTTCTTTTAGGATTTATTAGCTACAAAAGTAGCTTTTTATTTTCACTTTTAAAACGCCTTAAAATCAGTTTTCGTTATGTCCGAATTGTTAAAATCGATTTCACATTTTTTTAAGGAAATTCAAATCAGACACTTAAAATCGGAATATCAGTCTTTAATTCAATCTAAAATTCAGCTGCATCTTTTCCAGTTCCTGCAACAGTTCGGCAGAAATATTGACTTTTAACTTCCGACTCGGCATACTCAATTTCGTCACCACCCGGATTTCTTCTTTTTCTTCCGGAATATCTATTTCGGCATCTTCCAACACCTCTTCGACAACTGCATCGTCTTCCACTACCAGTGGTGCTTCTACAACACGCTTCACTTTCTCTAGTTCCATCACTTCAAAAGTCACACTGTGATCGCCACCGTTCATCTGGAAAATTTCCTGTAATTCGGCAATCAGGTTTTGCTGTAATTCTGCTATATTCATTTGGATGATCAGTTTCTTAGCAAAAGATGCTAACACATCCTGCAATGGTTTGACATCTAAAAACTGGATCCGCGGTTCCGTGCGTTTCCCTTCTTTATTCACCCAACCTTCCTTGATGTTGACTTTAAAATACATAAAGTAGTTGGCTACCAGAAAATGACGGTATTTCAGATAATCTTCCCGAAACATCGAAAAGCGGTAACTTTCATCATAGCCCTCAAGGTTAAAACTGGCAAATCCCATTCCGTTTTTGGCCACCCGGTGTTCTACGCCGGTTACAATTCCGCCAAAACTCAGGTTTTTTCCAACATGCTGTTCCATGTTTTTTAAGGTATCCAGACTCGCATTACAGAAATATTTCATTTCAAATTTATAATCGTCCAACGGATGGCCCGAAATATAAATCCCTACTACTTCTTTTTCCTTCGCCAGCTTTTCCATCGTACTCCATTCTTCACATGGCGGTACTACCGGTTCCGGAATCTGTACATCACTGGCTTCTCCAAAAAGACTTACCTGTGAGGAGTTTTCATTTTCCTGAAATTTTGCGCCATAGCGAATTGCTTTTTCCAAAAACGTCAGGTTATCACCATCCGTATGAAAATACTGCGCCCGGTGTGTCGCAGCAAAACAGTCGAATCCTCCGGCCAATGCCAGGTTTTCAAAAGCTTTTTTATTGGCCGCCCGTAAATCGATTCGCTTTGCCAGGTCGAATATCGATCGGTATTTACCGTCTTTTCGACAATCGACAATCGTGTTTACAGCACCTCCCCCAACTCCTTTGATCGCTCCCATTCCGAAACGAACGGCATAGTCTTCGTTTACCGTAAATTTATAAAACGATTCGTTTACATCAGGCCCCAATACCTGTAAGCCCATTCGCTTACATTCTTCCATAAAGAAAGACACCTGTTTGATATCGTTCATGTTATTCGACAGTACCGCTGCCATATATTCGGCCGGATAATGCGCTTTTAAATAAGCCGTCTGATACGCAATCCACGCATAACAGGTCGAGTGGGATTTGTTGAATGCGTAACTCGCAAACGCTTCCCAGTCTTTCCAAATCTTATCCAGTTTTACCGCGTCGTGGCCATTGGCTACAGCCTGATCGATAAACTTGGATTTCATCTTATCCAGTACCTCTTTTTGTTTTTTACCCATCGCCTTACGCAAAACGTCGGCATCTCCTTTGGAGAAGTTCGCTAATTTTTGCGACAGTAGCATTACCTGCTCCTGATATACCGTGATTCCATAGGTTTCACCTAAGTATTCTTCACAGGCATCCAAATCGTATTCGATCGGTTCGGATCCATTTTTACGACGGATAAATGATGGAATATACTCCAACGGTCCGGGACGATACAAGGCATTCATCGCAATAAGGTCGGCAAAAACGGTTGGTTTTAGCTCCTTCATGTATTTCTGCATCCCGGGTGACTCGTATTGGAAGATTCCTACGGTTTCACCACGCTGGAACAGTTCGTATGTTTTCACATCGTCGATCGGGAAATTCTCCGGATCCAGTTCGGTTCCGGTTCGGTATTTCACCAATTTTACGGTGTCTTTAATCAGTGTAAGGGTCTTCAGACCCAGGAAGTCCATTTTTAACAATCCGGCACTTTCGGCTACGGAGTTGTCAAACTGGGTCACATATAAATCGGAATCTTTTGCCGTGGTAACCGGTACGAAATTCGTGATATCGTCCGGAGTGATAATTACCCCACAGGCGTGAATCCCGGTATTTCGCAACGATCCTTCCAGTGTTTTGGCCTGCTGAATGGTTTCGCCCGCCAGATCCGGTTCTTTCGCAATTGCGATTAGCTCTTTAACGCGGTCAAATTCGTCCGATGATTTCAGAGCTTTTTTAACCTGATCTTCTTCTTCCGCCAGAAAACGTGCCAGGTTCCATTTGGATGGCATCATTCCCGGAATCAGTTTGGCAATACGATCGGCTTCAAATAAGGGCAAGTCCAATACCCGCGCCGTATCCCGGATTGCCGATTTGGTTGCCATTTTACCATAGGTAATGATCTGAGCCACCTGGTTCGATCCGTATTTATTGATTACATATTCCATAACACGACCACGACCTTCATCGTCAAAGTCGATATCGATATCGGGCATGGATACACGGTCAGGATTAAGGAAACGCTCAAAAAGGAGGTCGTATTTAATCGGGTCAATATTGGTAATTCCAAGACAATACGCTACCGCCGATCCCGCTGCCGATCCACGACCCGGACCTACAGACACATCGAGGTTCCGGGCTTCGGCAATAAAATCCTGTACGATCAAAAAGTAACCCGGATAACCTGTTTTTTCAATCGTCAATAATTCAAAATCCAGTCGTTCGCGGATGTCATCGGTTATTTCTTTATAGCGTTTTGCCGCACCCACATAGGTCAGGTGACGTAAAAATTTATTTTCACCACGTTTTCCACCATCTTCTTCGTCTTCGGCCACCTGGAATGCTTCCGGGATATCGAATTTCGGAAGTAGTACGTCACGGTAAAGGGAATAGGTTTCAATCTTATCGACAATCTCCTGAATCGAAAGAATCGCTTCCGGCAGATCGGCGAAAAGCTTTTTCATTTCGTCTCCCGATTTGAAATAGTATTCCTGATTGGGTAAACCGTAGCGATAACCACGTCCTCTACCAATTGGCGTTGCCTGTTTTTCTCCGTCCTTTACACAAAGTAAAATATCGTGAGCATTGGCATCTTTTTTAGCCGCATAGTAGGTGTTATTGGTCGCTACAAGCTTGATATTATGTTTTTTAGAAAATGAAATCAGGGTCTGATTTACCCGGTTTTCATCTTCCTGATTGTGGCGCATCACTTCAATATAAAGATCTTCACCAAACTGCTCTTTCCACCAGATTAAAGCTTCCTCGGCCTGGTTCTCTCCAATATTTAAAATCTTACTCGGTACTTCTCCGTAAAGGTTACCGGTTAACACGATAATATCTTCTTTGTATTGTTCGACTACCGTTTTGTCGATCCTCGGGACATAATAAAATCCGCTGGTATAGGCTATCGATGACATTTTGGCCAGATTGTGGTAGCCTTTTTTGTTTTTAGCCAGGAAAACCACCTGATAACCGTTGTCTTTTTTGGTTTTGTCTTTATGGTTTTCGCAAATGTAGAATTCGCAACCTACAATCGGTTTTACTTCCGTTTCGGTTGGTTCTTCCCCTTTTTCCTCGGCTTCTTTATTTTTGGCCGCCGCTGCTTTGTTATGATTTAACACCGCACTTACAAACTGAAAAGCTCCCATCATGTTACCGGTATCGGTCATCGCGACAGCCGGCATTTTAAATTTTACGGCTTCTTTTACCAGGTCGTTAATTCCGATCGTTGATTGCAATACGGAAAATTGGGTATGGTTGTGCAAATGGGCAAACGCCGCATCTTTAAGTTCTTTTTTGTCTTCTTCCGAAACGGTTTGACGGTTTTCTCCTTCTTGCTGTTGCAAACGCTTCCGGATTTCGTCGGAAGCCGCTTTCAGGTTGATATGCTTTAAACCGATCAGTTTGATTTCACCCGGATTGTTCTGGCGGAAGTTAAAGAAGTACTCCGGATCCACATCCAATTCTTCTTTGGTAAACACTTCCCGTTTGATCAGTTCAAGGAAACAGCGCGTCGTCGCCTCTACGTCGGCAGTCGCATTGTGCGCTTCGGCAAATGGTACTCCGAAAAGATATTGGTGCAACTCCGTTAATGTAGGCAGTTTGTATCGTCCTCCCCTACCTCCGGGCAATTTTAACAATTCGGCGGTCACTTCGGTACAGGTATCCAGAATTGGCATTTGTGCCATATCACTTCCCACGTTCATTCGGTGAAATTCACACCCCATAATGTTGACGTCGAAACCAATATTCTGACCTACAATATATTTGGCTTTTGACAGCGCAATATTAAATTTTTCGAGCACTTCCATTAGTGCCACACCCTGTTCCATGGCTAACTCGGTCGAGATACCGTGAATCCGTTCGGCGTCATACGGGATATTAAACCCTTCAGGCTTTACCAGATAATCCTGATGTTCGACCAGGTTCCCCATTTCATCGTGCAGCTGCCAGGCAATCTGGATACAACGCGGCCAGTTGTCGGTATCGGTAATGGGTGCCGACCAGCTTCGCGGTAAACCAGTTGTTTCGGTATCAAATATCAAGTACATAGCTAAAAATCAGTGTTTTAAAATCTGTCGTATTTTAAAAAAAGTAATTTTCAAATGTACTGCTTTTTAGAGAAAGAATATAGCAGAATTTGTTAACAGCCATTAACTACCCCATACGCGGTTTTTAAACAGATCGAAGGTTTGTTTTAGATGCCTATTGAGTAATAATAAGACTACTAAAAATAAAAGTCCGTACCCGATTACGGTAAAAATCTCCATATCCGACAGTAATACCGATTGTTTGGAAACAGCCTGAATCAACTGTTGAACTGCTAGTTTATAGGCTTCGTCAGCCGTAAATCCTTTGGTCGTAAAACTTTGAGTCAGTTTAGCTAATCGTTCGCCGGTTTCAGGACTTTCGGACAACACAAACTGGCGTAGTTTTGTAAAATGCGATCGCTGTAAAAACACCTGAGCATTTTGCAGGATACAAAAACCGATCGTACTTCCCCAAAAACGACCGCTTACGCCAACCGTACCGGAAAAAGGCGCATAATGTGTCGGAACCGACGAAACCGTAAACAACACCAACGGTACAAATAAAATGCCCACGGCCACACCCTGTAACATATAGGGAATAAGAATATCTGACAACGTTACATCGGGCACAAATAAAAAGGTAAACCAAAAGTGATAGATCGCAAAAATCAGGAAACCAAGACTAAAAATAAGCCGTGTCGCCATGCCTTTTGCCAGAAAGATACCCGCCAAAACCATTCCGATTACATTTCCGATCACATTAAGGTATTGTACCTGTGCCACGCGCGAGGGTTCCCAATTCCAAACGGCAAACATCGCACTATGACACATATTTAGTGTTGCCCGGGCAATATAAAAAATCACAAAAAGAAAAAAACCCGTTCGAAGATTCGCATAGCGAAACACATTCATATCAAAACAAGGTCTTTTTACCAATTGTTGTCGGATCACAAACAATCCGCCGGTAACTAAAGTTATAATCAACGCGAGAATGATCTGTGACGAATCGAACCAGTATTTCCGCTCTCCATAAATAAAGAAAAAGGAACCGCATAAAATGGCTGTCAACACCAAGATATAACTCGCCCAATCGACCTGATACAAGGGGATTTTTTTATGAAACCGATTGTTGTTAAACGTCAGCATAACCAACGCCACACAAAGTATCTGAAACAACGCCGAACCATACGCCATATACGTCCAGTCGTAATTTTCGAGTAACCAAACGGCGACATTCATAATAAAAGGCGATGCCAGCAACAAGGCTCCATAATTACAGCTAAATCCGATGATCACTGCATTTTTGGATTTAAACCGGGTGATCAGCAATTGACGCAACGGAATCCATGGTAAGGCCATCAAAATCCCTTCGACCATCCGCAGCATAATAAATACGGAATAATTATCGGTATAGGCCGACAAGATAAACGTGATTGCCGCCAGACTGTAAATCGTCACAAAATACTTTTTGGTCGGAAAAAATTTAAACAGTCGGCTTTCGATCATAATCGTAGCCAGAAAGGTTCCATAGGTTACGCATAACGAAAACTGTAAATCTTCCACATCCACATCCAAAAAACTGGCCGAATAGGTCACATTCGCGGTATATACCCCCAACAATACCATCGAATGCAACATACACACAATCAGAATCAGGATGATCGCCCAATTCGGAACCCAAGGTTTAAAAACACTCGTTTGCGACATCGCCTATTGGTGTTCGGCTATTACAATTATATTCATCCCCGCCCGTAAAAATTCGGTTTGATCATCGGTTTCGGCCAGTTTAATCCGAACCGGAATCCGTTGTTCGATTTTTACAAAGTTCCCGGTCGCATTGTCGGGCGGCAATAGGGAAAAACGCGCACCACTGGCCGGTGATAACGATTCCACCGTTCCGCGAAAAACACGTCCCCGCACCGCATCGGCTTTTAACTCCACTTCCTGACCAATGGTCAGATATTGCAATTGCGTTTCTTTAAAATTTGCCGTTACCCATTTTTCTTTACTGACAATCGAAACCAGCGTTTGTCCTTCTTTTACCATTTGTCCCGGCTGTATGGTTTTCCGACCCACCCAACCGTCATACGGAGCTGTTATTATAGTATACGACAGGAAAAGTGAGGCATTGTCTGCCATCGCCTGATTGGATTGTACTACAGCCGCAGCCGTTGGCAGTTTCGAACGGGTTTCTGTTGTATTTAAAGTCGTCGTAAGGATGGTTTTCTGAATTTCACTGTACCGTGCTTTTGCCGTTTCGTAAGCGGCTTTTACCTGTTCCAATTGTTGTTCGGTCGCCGCTTCTTCCTTTAATAAAGCCTTATACCGCTGGTAATCCTGTCCGGTTTTCCAGACTTCTGTCCGCACCGCTTCGAGTTGCGCTTCCTGTTCGGACGTTTTATTCGATACGGCGGCAACACTGTTTTCGATTACTTTTATATTTTGTTTCGCATTGTCCACATCGGCCAACGCACGGTCGAGATGGGATTTGTATTCCCGGTTGTCGATTACGATCAGCGTATCGCCTTTATGAACAAACTGATTTTCCTCGTAGCGCACTTCCTGTACAAATCCGGTTACCCTAGCCATGACGGGTGTAACATATTGATCGACCTGCGCATCATTGGTTTCTTCGTGGTTGTTATAGAAAATCAGAAACCAGATTCCGAGTACGATTCCGCAAAAAACGATACAACCGGCAATTACGGTGATCAATGTATGAAAAGAACGATGTGCCCTAGGCGCCTTTTGTGTTCCCATCTTGTAAAAATTGAATTAAAATATTGAGTTGGACTAATTAGTGTAATCGGTCGGCCGTATGCAGTAGCTCGTAGTACTTCATCACGGCTTCAATTTTGGTGGCCGTATTTTTATACCGGGCTTCCAGCAAGGCATTATCGGCATCGATCATTTCGGTGATCAAAACCAGTTGATTGAGGTATTTTAATTTGACAATCCGGTAGTTTTCGACTGCCAATGCCAATGCTTTTTCGGTTACCGGAATCCGGGCGAGACTTTCCTGATAATGCCTATAATCGGCAAATATTTTATCCTCGACAGCATCTTTTACAATGCCGGCTTCCATTTTTTGGCGCTCCAATTGTTGATCGGCTATACGGGATTTTGCTTTGTTTTTATGCAAAGCGGAAAGATTAAATGTGGCTTCAATCCCCACTTGCCCCAACGAATAGAGGTACGGATCCGGCGGAAAAAACATATAGTTCGGATATTTAAAACTATAATTCCCAAAAAGACTGATCACCGGATAGTAGTTGGACTTTACGAGTTTCTTTTCCAAATGTCCGATTTCGATTTCCTTTTGCGCCATTTTTATCTCTTCGTTATCCAAAGCCGCTTTTAAAAAGTAGTCGTAGCTTTCGATATGCTGTAATCCGGAAAGTAAGTGTGTCGTGTCCGGTTCTATCAATTGATCATCCGGAAGTTGCATCATGGTTTTCAGGTCGTGTAAGGCGATCGCAATGTTTTTGCGGTTGGTGAGCGCGTCCAGTTCCCGATCGGATAATTGTAATTCGGCGCGCAAGACTTCGTTTTTGGTGACCGTTCCGTGTTTTTTAAACGACTGTACTTCTTTTAGACGTTCCTGTTCCTCTTGGATGCTTTCGTCAATTATTTCCTGAAGTGCCATCATTTTATAGATTCCTAAAAACGAAGCCACAACCTGTAACTTTACGTCGTTGGTCGTTTTTTCGGATTTTAAAGTCATTAACTCCGACTCTTTTTCGGCAATTTTTACCGTATGGTTGATTTTATTTCCGGCATATAACGGCATTCGGAATGCTACCGACACGTCGTAGATTTCCGGGATGGTTTTAGTGACCTGTTTTCCCTGGAGAAAGCCACTTTGAAACTCTGTCAGATTGGTAATTCTGGAATACAGGGAATGCAATTCCACTTCGGGTAAACGGAGTTCTTTTTTTGTTTTGACCGTTTCACCGGAAACCTGTTCTTCGATATGGGCTTTTTGAATAAACCGGTTGTTTTTTTCGGCCATTTGCCAGGCATCGTGTAGCTTTAGCCTGGTAATTTGTTGGGCGTTTATCGTTACTGTGCCCGAAAGCAGTAAAATGATAGTGAGTAGATAGCCTGAAATACTCTTCTTTTTGTGGTTTAAAAAAACCAGCGTGTTGCGATGCATAAGTCCATCAATAAATATGAGGCAAAGTTGGCGTGTTTTTACCAAGTGTTAAAATCACAAAAAGCCAAATATTTATTCATTTCAGACATTTATAATTCATAAAAAAACCACCTCGAAAGGTGGCTTTGTATCTTTATATATTTCGATTTAGTAAATCGGAATTCTGTAGAATACTCCTTTTTGATAGTTTACGATACTATCGTTATCGTTTTTCGCATTAAATTTAAAGCTTCCGGTAATCGTTCCGTCCTGGATGCTTTCAATTTTGATTTCTCCATCACTTCCCTGAACGTTAACCACTCGGAATTTCGCCTGATTGTCACCACCTACAATAGTAACGATATCGCCCGGTACATATCCGGTACCTCTTAGGTGAATCGCTACCGTACTCACCGCTCCGGCTGTCGTTTGGATCGCAACCTGTAATCCGGTTCCGGAACCACCCGATGTAAAGGCAGAAGTTGTATTAGTATATCCAGTTCCTCCGTTTTCTAAAGCAATTTTACTCGCTGGCCCGCTAAAAACTCCTGTCGTATAGATATCTTCCATTCCGTTCATCGTCGAAATAAAACTAGCTCTGTTGCTTTGGTTTGTTGTTCCTAACGGATACGTTCCGTTTTGGAAAGAAGATGTTCTTAAAATCACCTGCTCATCTACCGTGATCCCTTCGATTGTAACCGATCCGTCTGCACCAATGGTAGCATGTGCATCAGCAGCTCTCCATAAACCATAGTTCTTTTCACCCTGAAGCGACGGATTATTAAATTGTACGTTCTGCTCACAGGAAGTGAATGCTGCCACAAGAACTACAAGGGAAAGTATTTTTTTCATTTTAAATTCAAATTAATATTTGGGTTCATTATATTTCTACAAAAATAGTTTTTTATAGATAATAAGCTAATAAAATCATAAAAAATCACAAAAACACCTAAGTTATCTTGTTTTCAAAACGATAGCTCCCGTTTTCTTCCCATCCGAACCTAAGGATTTTATATATTTTGTATTCGTTTGTATTTAAAAGTTTTATATATTTGCACCCTTATTTAACAGAGGTCGTGTACCTCAAAATTTAATCACAAGATTATGTCAGTAAAAATTAGATTACAAAGACATGGTAAAAAAGGGAAACCTTTTTACTGGATTGTTGCAGCTGATGCTCGCGCAAAAAGAGATGGTAAATTCCTAGAAAAAATCGGAACTTACAATCCAAACACTAACCCAGCTACTATCGACTTAAACCTTGACAGTGCTGTACAATGGTTACACAACGGTGCTCAGCCAACTGACACTGCAAGAGCTATCCTTTCTTACAAAGGTGCTTTATTAAAACACCACCTAGATGGAGGTGTTCGTAAAGGTGCTTTAACACAAGAGCAAGCTGACGCTAAATTGGCTGCCTGGTTAGACGAGAAAGCTTCTAAAGTTGACGCTAAAAAAGACGGTTTAAGCAAAGCTCAGGCTGATGCTAAAGCGAAAGCGTTAAAAGCAGAGCAGGAAGTAAACGCTAAGCGTTTGGCTGCTGCTGAAGAAGCTGCTAAAGCTGCTGAGGCTGCTGCTACTGAAGAAGCTGCTGCTGAAGAAGTTGCTGAAGAGGCTCCTGCTGTTGAAGAAAACAACGAAGAAACTCAAGCTTAATTTACCCGGCGATTCTATGCGTAAAGAAGAATGCTTCTATTTAGGTAAAATCGCTAAAAAATTCAGCTTTAAAGGGGAAGTCCTGGCTTATTTAGACACGGACGAACCGGAAATGTACGAAGAATTGGAATCAGTTTTTGTTGAATTCAACAATAATCTGGTTCCTTTTTTTATTGAAAGCTGTTCGCTACACAAAAACGATTTTCTCAGAATCCGTTTTGAAGATGTAGCTAGTGAAGAGGAAGCCGACAAACTACTTGGCTGTGCCTTATACCTACCGTTAAGTGCCTTACCCAAACTGGAAGGCAATAAATTTTATTTCCACGAAGTAATTGGTTTTGATGTGGAAGATACCCGTTTGGGAATTATCGGAAAAATTGTTTCGATTAATGATAGCTCCGCGCAGCCTTTGTTTGAAATCGAAAACAATGGAATTGAAATTCTGGTTCCGATGATCGATGACTTTATCGTTGCTATTGACCGGCCGAACAAAAAAGTGATCTTAAACACTCCGGAAGGTTTGGTTGATCTCTACCTGAACAATTAACAACATCTATGTTTCAGTTTAAGCAATTTACCATAGCACAGGACCGCTGCGCGATGAAAGTGGGTACCGACGGCGTTTTATTAGGCGCCTGGACTCCGCTTGATCATCATCCGTATAGCATTTTGGACATTGGCGCCGGAACCGGTTTAATTGCATTAATGCTGGCACAACGCAGTACTGCCGAACAGGTCGACGCATTGGAAATTGACGAAGAAGCCTACGAACAGGCGGTTGAAAATTTCGAAAACAGTCCGTGGAACGATCGTTTGTTTTGCTATCATGCCGCTTTGGATGAATTTGCAGCAGAAATCGAAGACGAATACGACCTGATCGTTTCCAATCCGCCGTTTTACACCGATACCTACTATTCTCAAAACGAACAACGGGATCTGGCCCGATTTGAAGATGCCATGCCGTTTGAAGATTTGACTGAAGCCGCTTCGGTTTTATTGTCGGATAATGGTGTTTTTACCGTGATCATCCCTTTTAAAGAAGAAGAACGTTTTATCGGATTGGCGCAGGAATGCGATTTATTTCCTTTTAAAATCACACGGGTTAAAGGCACTCCGACTACCGAGATCAAACGAAGCTTACTCGCTTTTTCCCGAAATCCGGAAAATCAGCCGGAAACAGACGAACTTGTTATTGAAATCGCCCGCCATCAATACACTCCGGAATATACCGCACTGACTAAAGATTTTTACCTGAAGTTATAAAACATCTTTGTTCCTCCACTCCAAGCAATCAATTGTTATATTTACAACAAAATGTATTCAATTTAGCTATTTTACTGTTTTTTAAATTTTTCCTATTTTCAAAACAAAAATATTTTTAAATCAGCGAATTTATACCTCTAAAATTTAGGCCAATTCGATATTATAGCGTTCTATAGTGTTGAAAAGTTGATTTTGTTTGCTTACTTTTGTGAACCAAAATTTATAAACAATGAAACCAGACTTATTTCAAGCTCCTGATTATTACCTATTAGACGATTTATTATCAGACGAACATAAATTAGTACGTGATGCTGCCCGTGCCTGGGTAAAACGTGATGTATCTCCAATTATCGAAGAATATGCTCAAAAAGCAGAATTCCCAAAACAAATCATCAACGGTTTAGCAGAAATCGGTGGTTTCGGCCCTTATATTCCTGTAGAATATGGTGGTGCCGGATTGGATCAGATCTCTTACGGTTTAATCATGCAGGAAATTGAAAGAGGTGATTCTGGTGTACGTTCTACTTCTTCTGTACAATCTTCATTGGTGATGTACCCCATCTGGAAATATGGTAACGAAGAGCAACGTATGAAATACCTTCCGAAATTAGCTACCGGAGAATTTATCGGTTGTTTCGGATTAACAGAGCCGGATTACGGTTCGAACCCGGGTGGTATGGTGACCAACTTTAAAGATATGGGTGATCACTATTTACTAAACGGGGCTAAAATGTGGATTTCCAATGCTCCATTTGCCGATATCGCTGTGGTTTGGGCTAAAAATGAAGAAGGAAGAATCTACGGATTGATCGTTGAAAGAGGAATGGAAGGCTTTTCAACTCCTGAAACACACAATAAATGGTCCCTTCGTGCTTCGGCTACCGGTGAATTGATTTTCGACAACGTAAAAGTTCCAAAAGAAAACTTATTACCAAACAAATCCGGATTAGGAGCGCCACTAGGATGTCTTGACTCAGCACGTTACGGAATTGCATGGGGCGCTATCGGTGCAGCTATGGACTGTTACGATACTGCTTTACGTTATTCAAAAGAGCGCATCCAGTTTGACAAACCAATTGGAGCAACACAATTACAACAAAAGAAATTAGCCGAAATGATCACTGAAATCACGAAGGCACAATTATTAACCTGGAGATTGGGTGTATTGCGTAACGAAGGAAGAGCTACATCAGCTCAGATCTCAATGGCGAAACGTAACAACGTGGATATGGCTTTAACCATTGCCCGTGATGCGCGTCAGATGTTAGGCGGTATGGGAATCACAGGCGAGTATTCGATCATGCGTCATATGATGAACTTAGAATCGGTTGTAACGTACGAAGGTACACACGATATTCACTTATTGATAACAGGTATGGATGTAACCGGATTAAACGCATTCAAATAGAATTCTAATCCCTGTATAATATTTAAAAAGAGCTTGTAACCAAGCTCTTTTTTTATGGTAAAAACAAGACATTGTAAAACCTAATGATCACTTTATACGTAAATCAATGTTAAAAGCTATTCACAAAACCGCTAGCTTGTTTATTTTTGTACTAAACTTTTACCAATGAATATAAAATCCATCAATAAAAAAATTCAACCTCAAAAGGATATCCTTTTAAATCATCCTTTATACAGTCAGATTCAAAATATAGACGATCTGCATTGTTTTCTCGAAGGACATGTGTATGCCGTTTGGGATTTTATGTCATTGCTAAAAGCATTACAATCCAAACTAACCTGTACGACTACACCGTGGTTTGCTACTAAAAATCCGGAAACCCGTTATTTGATCAACGAGATTGTACTCGCGGAAGAATCCGATATTTCATTGGACGGAAAACGACTGAGTCATTTCGAAATGTATATCGATGCGATGAACGATTGTCACGCCAATACAACAACGGTATACGAATTTCTGGACAACGTAGTGAACACTCAGAATATTTTTGTGTCGATCAAACAAAGTAGCCTACATCCCAATATCAAGGCTTTCCTTGATTTTACCTTCCGCGTAATTGAACAGGGAAAACCGCATGAAATTGCCGCTGCTTTTACCTTCGGTCGTGAAGATCTGATTCCGGGTATGTTTACCGCCATCTTAAAACATTTCCAGGAGAATTTCCCGGCAACCGATCTTTCCAAACTGGTTTATTATTTCGAACGCCATATCGAACTCGATGCCGATGATCACGGTCCAATGGCAATGCAGATGATCAGCGAACTTTGCGGTGAAGATTCCGAGAAATGGAGTGAAGTGGAAAGCGTTTCCATATTGGCGCTGGAAAAACGTATCGGATTATGGAATGCCATCGAAGAAAATATCCGTCAGAAAAACCTGGCAACCACATAAAACAAAAAACATCCTTTTCAGGATGTTTTTTTATTTGGATTTCCATATAAATCCGTCCAATATATAATGGGTAAACTGTGGTACAACCAACAAGGGTACTAAAAGAAAATGCAACGCACTAAAGTCAAACGAGGCGGTACTGAAATGTTCCTGCCAAACCGTTATTTCCCACAGGTATTCTTCCGCGAAAGCAATACCCAGCAAAATTCCAACATAAAACAATAGGCTTCTATAATTTATTCTGCTACGCGAAACGGCTTCTACTTCTTCTTTCTGCTTTACTTCTTTTAAATAAACCAAGGCCATATACGGAATACCGTGCGAAACCACGTTTAAAGCCGTAAAAATCAAATCCTGATTAAAATAGACAATCCCAAAATACCAGGATAATGCCGTTCCTACGATCACCATGTTTTTCGGAACATTAAAATAGCGCTCTTTTACCGCCAGATATAAGGTCCGCACTACATAAACACTCAGTATGCCACAATACAAAACCGTTCCGATATCGATCAGAAAACTGCTTTCAAATTGCAAAAATTCCTGTGGCATAAACCAGCTGTAATTTCGCTGTGGTGACAAAAACCAGTACAACATCGGGTAGCCGGTAGCCGTATAAATGACCAAACTATCGAAATATTTATTCGTTTTGATTCGGGCTTCGTTTCTGGAATACAACCGCATAAAACCATATTGCTGTCGGATAAAATGAAACACAGCGATATAGGCCAACACCGACCAAAAAACGGCACTTCCAAAAGAGAACAACAGCATGCCTATTCCAAAACACGCTATCGGCACACCGATCAATAATTTTTTCCGCTTTTGAAATTCCGACGCTACAAAATAGGTTTTAAACAAAGTCGCATACACATGTGCTACATCGATAAAAACAATCAGAAATAGCCAGGTATAAAACGAATAGTGTTGTTCTGCCCAAAGGATTTCTTTCTGAAAAAGCACAATCACTGCCAACACCAAAAATGGCGGTAACAGAATAAACAGACTGTCGGTTTTTGCTTTATGAATCCAAGGTTGCATCGTTGATCATTTTATTTACGGCGTTAATCCCCTGGTGAAAAGCCTCTTCGAAAATGGAGATTCCCGCCAGATCCGAATGGGCAAAATAGATTTTATTCGCTATGGGTTGTCGCGCCTGTTCTTTTTCGGATCCGAATAAAAATCCGGGAACAGGACTGATCATCCCGTGTCCCAAAAGATGAATATCGATGGTTTCGATGTATTGTTCTATATCCGGATGGGCTTTTTGCAAATCGGCTATGACCTGTTGTTTCCAGTATTCCTCATCCTTTTTGTACAAGGCTCGTCTGGTCTTGGGTATATCTGCCGACGAAAAGCTATGGTAATAGGTGATTACTTTTTTCGGTTGTACTTGTTGCAGCGATTGATGTTGATCATAAATATAACCCAATCCTTGGGCATCGTGTATCACATTGTCCCAACACAACGGATAGCTATGATTATCGATTAATTCCGCAACCGTTATCGTAGCCAGCAACCAAGGCGCATAATGAAATGCTTTTGAAAATTCCTTCCTTCCGGTTAGCAAATACTGATTTACAAATTGTGGTGTCGCCAGAAGCACCCGATCGGCTATGATGGTAACCGATTCTTGTTTTTCATTGTCGAATGCCGCGATTGTAACGGTATCGTTTTGAATTTCCACCTGATAAACCAGATGCTTTTTTAATGTTTTCTGATCGGTATATTTTTTCAAATGTGATGCCAACCTTGCATTTCCTTCCGCCCAGGTTAACACGTTTTCTTTTTTATCGGCCGTAGCATCGTGTTTCCTTCCGCAGAAATAATGAATTCCCGCCCAAGCTGAAACATAGGCAACGCCCAAGCCGTAATCGTCCCGACAACAATAGTCGACATAATACCGCAACGCTTCTGTCGTAAATCCGTTGCGTTCCATCCATTCCTGCATGGTAAGCGCATCCAAAGCTCTTGCTTCCGGATCTGTAGACGACAGTGCCAATGGGATGTCAAACCAATAGGCATTATCTATGCCTATTGCTTTTCTAAAGAATTCCATTTTATCAAAAAACTGACGAAACTGTTCTTCTTCCGCTTTGGACGTTCCCAATCGCGGTACCAAACCTTCCTGCCAGCTGTTTTTATAATACAACCGCTCCTGAGGCGAAAACGTTAGCTGTTCTTCGTCAAATATCGGAAAACCTTTTGCATCATATCCGGTGATTATGTTGTTTTCTTCCAGAAATTGCAACAGTTCTTTATCCTGAAAATTGGGTAACGGAAGGTAATGCGCTCCCAACGGATATTTGGAATACCGGTTTTCGCCATTGGAGGAGTTACCCCCCAAATGGTCTTCCATCTCAAGCAATAAAAAATCGGTGATTCCTTTTTTGTGAAATTGTCGTGCCGCGCTAAGACCGGAAATTCCACCGCCTACAATCAGGTATGGAATACGGATCTCCCGAGTTGGTTTCGGAAAGTTTTTCGCCCATAACCGATGCCCCAATATATGATTGGTTCCCGACAAGCGGATGAGTATCCCGGCAACTTTCTCTTTACAGGATTGCACGAGCGGAAGCAACAGCAATGACGCTGCGATCCCTTTTAAAAATGTACGCCTTGATTTATAATTTTCCCCACTCTTCATCGAAATAGCGCACTAAAATCTGATTGTCCAGTCGATTAATCTCCACGTCATTGGAAACCATATCTTTGGAAAAAAAATTAAATTTATCAAACTGATAATTGTAAAACCGCAATCCATCTGCTTTCCTGTTTACAGTGGCAAAAGTAGCCTGCGGATTACGAGCCGCAATGGTATAGCCCCATTCACCAAATGACGGCACATAGGCATGATAGGCATCCACTTTGGGAAAAATTTCATGTATTGTCTTATTGATGCACCAAAATGACTTCGGAGCAAAATATGGGGATGTTGTTTGAACCACAACAAAAGCCTCGGGAGTTAAAATCGTTTCTAACGATTTGTAAAAATTAAGCGAATACAATTTCCCAAGACTATAATTCGACGGATCGGGGAAATCGATAATCGCCACATCAAATTTTTCCGGACAGTTTTTAGCCCAGATATAAGCATCCTGATTGATCACCTTTACTTTCGGATCGGTTAAGGAATTTTTATTAAAGCCGGTTAGAATGGTATTCGTTTTAAACAGTTTTGTCATTCCTTCGTCCAAATCGACCAAGGTGATATTTTTTACCTCTTTGTATTTTAGGATTTCCCGAACGGCCAAACCATCGCCACCGCCCAATACCAACACACGTTCTATTTTTTTCGCAGCGGCCATTACCGGATGCACCAATGCTTCGTGGTAACGGTATTCGTCAGCCGAGCTAAACTGTAGGTTGTTATTAAGGTATAAACGATAATCACTTTTATTATGCGTCAGCACGATTCGTTGGTAGGGTGTCGAACTCGTATAAACAATATTCTCTCCATAGAGTTTGCCTTCCGAAAAGGACAAAATAGCTTCCGAAAATATAAAAACAAGCAATAACAACAGAAACGAGGCAATCGCTTTTACTTTTAAAACAAACGGTCGGTTTAATTCTTTTTTAATCAGAAAACACAAACCAATCGCAATTGCGATATTGATCATACCAAAAAACAAAGAAGTCCGCATTACGCCCAATTGCGGCACCAAAACCAAAGGGAATAATATCGACGCCAATAGTGCTCCGATATAATCGAACGTAAACACATTGGACACCAAATCGCGGAATTCCACACGGTCTTTTAGTATGTTCATCAGCAACGGAATTTCCAGTCCCACCAAACAACCGGTGGTAAACACTAGCAGATACAAGATAAACTGAAAATAATCGACACTTTCGAATAACAGAAACAGCACCACCGAACTTAAACCACCGACTAAGCCGACCAATATTTCGATTTCGACAAAGGTGTCCAGCAGTTTTTTGGTAATGAATTTTGAGAAATACGAGCCAATCCCCATTGAAAAGAGGTACACACCAATGATCAATGAAAACTGTTTTACGGAATCCCCTAAGAGGTAACTCGCCAGTGTACCGGCAACGAGTTCGTATACCAATCCACAGGTTGCAATTGTAAAAACGGCGATAAGCAATAAAAATTCAAATCGGAGGAATTTTTTACCCATGAATCGCTGCGCTTACTATCATTGAAATTCCGATAATAAATGCCGCCAGCACAATCGCTACCGCCACATTATTCTTTTCGGAAATTTCTTTCCAGGTATTTTCGGGTGTTAATTTTTCGATTACAAAATAAGACCCCAGCAAGATCAGCAATCCCAAAACGGAAAAGACCAAGGAGTTTAAAATAAGTTTTGTACTGATAAAATCCATATTTTTTATTTTTTGGTTATTTATGATAAAATCGGTTTACATGATGGGTACGCGATTCTGACGTACCGTATTTTTCAACTGTGGCACAATCGCAGATCCGGTTTCCTCCGATTACAAATTGCAAATACACCAAATAAACGACCAACCCCAATAGCAGTGGCCATTTATTTTGCATTATATAGGTTTGCATATTATTTTTCATGGTCATCACTATTATTCATAAGGAGTATACGGACTATCTTCCCATCGTTTTACTTCGTTATACAGCTCTCCAAAGTAGGTAATTAACACCATCACGGCCATAATAATAACCAGCATCCAAATATTCCAATAGGACGCTTTGTTCCAGGTTGCTGTTACCCTCATTCCGGTATTAGTAAAATCTTCCGGTGCTTTTACAACCGTAATCGCCAAATGGTATTTTCCGGCACTCACGCCACAGATACTAAAATCGTCCGACGTATCGCCTTCGGTCCAGCTTTCGCCCTCCGAATAACCGTGATAATATTCGACATCTTTATTGGCATATATCTCTTCGTTTGTCGTTTCGTTTACCAACGCCACCTGCGCATTGGCCCACGAATTATCCACTCCGGAATTCACGGAAATGGTTAGTGGCGATGCACCGCCATTAAGTGTAAATGCCGGGGAAATATACTCTTTGTCATTGTATTCGCTAAAAGAAATGTCATTGCTAAAAACGACTTCTTCCTGCTTATCGTGATACACATACAAATGCGTCAATAGAATCAACAAGGTAACCGAACAAAATATCAAAGCCAATTGTCGGACATTAAAAATATAGGGTTGTACCAATCCGATACCAATCCGGTTGGGCAATTCTGCCGTAGGCTTAAAAATACGTTTTATCTGCTTCTTTGAAATATGTTCGCCCAAAAAAACCGTTCGCTCTTCTTTTTCTAACTTTTCAAAAGAGATCATATACGGTGGCGCGATAAGTTCGGCCATGGTTACCAATCCTGTTGGCAAACTCACATCAAAAAAACCAGCCGCTGCGGCGATTCTCGGCCTTGCAATATCATACAGCTTAAAAACCTTATCGTTATAATCGATTATTTTGGGATGGCCTTTTATAAAATCATCCGGAATTTCCCGTAACAAAATCCAGTGTCCGTTCACTTCCGATAAATACAAAAACTTAGCTGTCGCCGAGGCAAGAACATACTCTCTCCAATAGTAGTTTTGATAATTCTTGATTATCACTCCGGTAATGGTATACTCCTCACCTTCCAGTATTCCTTTTAGTCCCGGTGTAAGGCTACCAATCTCTTTGTCGTATTTGTATTTGTCTTTAAAGGTAAAGTCGCCGGTTTCGGTTGCTTTATAAATACTAAAACAATTGGGGCAGACAAACTGTTTCACCGGAAACGGCACTTCAATATCTGTAGGGGTATCACATTGATAGCACGTAATTCTCATATCTATCTGTTAATTTCAAAATTTTTAATAACATCCGCTTGAAAATATTCGATATAATCGTTTGCTATAGTCTTCACTTTCGCGGTGTTATCCTGTAGGTAATTGCACAAATAAATATCCATCGTAAGCTGGTTGTATTCCGGCCAGGTATGAATACAGATATGCGATTCTTTTAAGCAGACAGCGATCGTAAAGCTATCATTTTCAAAAGAATGCACTACCACACCCACTTTTTCGAGTTGGTATTTTTGTAGTATCGTGTCCGTAAAAAGAACAAAATCCTGTGCCGCCGTAAGCTTGTTACTGTTTGGAACAGAAAGTGTCAGAAGTTGGTGTAATCCGGGAGAATACGAAGTTTGTGTCATTAATTATACCCCATTCGGGAAATTTATCGCGTATGGTGATTATACGGCAGACTTTCCAAAATGTTACAAAAAAAGCGAAGAAAAATCTTCGCTTTATTATTATTCCGGAGCCAACTCCAGTTGTAGTCCGTTTAATGCTTCCGTGATATGAATCTGACATCCAAGCCTACTGTTCTCTTTTACATTAAAAGCTTCCGATAACATCGCTTCTTCATCGTCGTTCATTTCCGGCAGACCTACATCGTTGAGTATATAACACTGGCAGGACGCGCACATGGCCATTCCGCCGCAAATACCAATGGTTCCTTCCGGTGCCAGTTCGTAGGCACGCACCAGCTCCATGATATTCATATTCATATCTGTAGGCGCCTGTACCTCATGAACCGCTCCTTCACGGTCTGTAATGATTATTGTTACATCCTGAGACATGGCTATTCAATTGATTTTACAACCGCTTTTTCGGCTTCCTTACGGGTACCATCAAAACCGTCGACACCACTTACGGTGGTATATTTTAATACGTATTTTTTACCCGGATTCAGTTTGTTATACACACTCTGACACATTAAAGTCGCTTCGTGGAAACCACATAAAATCAGCTTTAATTTACCCGGATAGGTATTGATATCGCCAATGGCGTAAATCCCTTCGATATTGGTTTGATAGTCCAGCGCATTGTTTACTTTGATCGCGTTTTTCTCGATTTCTAGTCCCCAGTTGGCAATAGCACCCAATTTTGGTGTCAATCCGAATAACGGGATAAAATAATCGGTTTCTACATTCATACGGGCGCCATTGATTTCGATA
This sequence comes from Flavobacterium sp. WV_118_3, assembly GCF_039778605.1. Lineage (NCBI taxonomy): Bacteria > Pseudomonadati > Bacteroidota > Flavobacteriia > Flavobacteriales > Flavobacteriaceae > Flavobacterium > Flavobacterium sp. WV_118_3. The sequence continues at coordinate 2,841,626 of NZ_CP156060.1, forward strand.
TCTACCGACTCGATACGTTCAGACCCTTTAAAACCAACTACTTCGGCTGGTGTGATCAAACGAATTTTACCCGCTTGTTTTAATTCCTGAACTTTTTCAACCGAGTCCAAAGCACCACGGAATTCGTTTCGACGGTGAACCAGCGTTACTTCCGAGGCTACATTTGCCAAAAAGATACTCCAGTCCAAAGCCGAATCGCCACCTCCGGAAATCACTACTTTTTTATTGCGGAATTTTTCAGGATCTTTTACAAAATACTCCACTCCCTTATCTTCCTGCTCGTAAAATTCCAAATCTTTCAGGATTGGTTTTCTCGGTTCGAAACTTCCCAATCCACCGGCAATAGCAACCGCTTTTGCGTGGTGTTGCGTACCTTTATCAGTGGTTACAATAAATGTTCCGTCTTCCCGTTTTTCTATCGTTTCCGCTTTTTCATTTAGCGTAAATCCCGGCTGGAACTGTTTGATCTGTTCCATCAGGTTATCGACCAAATCGCCCGCCAATACCGACGGAAATCCCGGAATATCGAAAATGGGTTTTTTGGGATATAATTCGGTTAATTGTCCTCCTGGTTGTGGAAGACCATCGATAATATGACATTTTAATTTTAAAAGTCCGGCTTCGAATACGGCAAAAAGCCCTGTGGGACCGGCGCCAATAATTAGTATATCTGTTTCAATCATTACGTAATGGATTAATTAAGGACACAAATGTCCCTCGAATTATTTTCTTGTTCTATGACAAATATCAAGAAATTTAACGATGGAAGGCACTATACTGTCTGTCAGGAAAAGACCCTGAAGACAAAAAAAGTCCCGGCTTCTGTATCTCAAAAGCCGGGTACTATATCCTGAATTTATGCTACATTAACCACAGTTTCAATCTGCGGTGCATATTTTTTGATCGTAGTTTCCACTCCGGCACGCAAGGTCATTTGGTTTACGCTACAAGCCGTGCAGGCACCTTCAAGGCGAACTTTTACGTGCTTATCGTCTTCTATTTCGATAAGGGTAATATCGCCACCATCCGAATTTAAGAACGGACGAATTTCTTCGAGTGCTCTTTCAACGTTTAGTTTGATTTCTTCTGTTGTCATTTTATTTCTTTTTTACAGCTGAACATCCAGCCATCGTGGTAATTTTTATTGCTTCTGTAGGCGGCAGACTTTCATTTCTGTTTACTACTTCCTGTACTACGGAACGCGCCAGTTCTTCAAATGCTTTTTCGATTGGCGTTGCCGTTTGTAAGGCTGCCGGGCGACCGTAATCGCCTGCTTCACGAATGCTTTGTACAATCGGAACTTCTCCTAAAAAGGGCACCTGTAAATCTGCTGCCAGATTTTTCGCACCTTCTTTTCCGAAGATATAATATTTGTTGTCCGGTAATTCATCCGGTGTAAAATAGGCCATGTTTTCGATGATTCCCAAAACCGGTACATTGATGCTTTCGGCCTGGAACATCGACACCCCTTTTTTGGCATCGGCCAATGCCACTGCCTGTGGCGTACTTACCACCACCGCTCCGGTAATGGGAAGCGATTGCATTAACGACAGGTGAATATCCCCCGTTCCCGGTGGTAAATCCAGCAACATAAAATCCAGTTCGCCCCAATCGGCATCAAAAATCATCTGATTTAAAGCCTTAGAAGCCATTGGTCCTCTCCAGATTACCGCCTGATCCGGGCTGGTAAAGAAACCGATAGATAAGATTTCCACACCGTAACTCTGGATGGGTTTCATTTTCGATTTTCCGTCAACCTCTACCGAAATCGGACGTGCTTTTTCCACGTCGAACATTATCGGCATCGATGGCCCGTAAATATCGGCATCCAAAACACCAACCTTAAAGCCCATATTCGCCAGCGTTACCGCCAAATTTGCCGTAATAGTCGATTTTCCAACGCCCCCTTTTCCAGACGAAACAGCGATAATATTACTGATTCCCGGAATCGATTTGCCTTTGATTTCCGGTTTTTCCGGCGCTTCTACTTTTATGTTGACTTTTATTTTTGCCTTATCGTATATTTTTTCATGGATCACTTTCATAATGTCCACCTCAGCGCGTTTTTTGATATGCAACGCCGGGGTGTGCAATAATAAATCCACTACTACTTCATCTCCGAAAGTGATTACGTTTTGTACCGCACCGCTTTCTACCATATTTTTACCTTCTCCCGCAATGGAGATCGCTTCCAATGCTTTAAGAATTTCTTTCCTGTCTAATTTCATTATTTTATTCGCTTTAAGTCGTTTATTAAGACTGACTTTATGTTACAAAGATAAGATGAAAAGTTCTTAAAATAAAGATAAAGAATTGTATTTGTTTATTGCGCAATAGCTTCGCTTTACACTCCCGGTTTCAAAAGCCTCAATCCGGGACAATAACGGTAATTCAGACCGGTTTCCAGTTGTTTCTTTTTAAAAAATTCCCGATTTAATTTCGGAAATCCATTTTAAAATTCAATTTTCGAGCAAGCAATCCGGCTTTTTTAGCTCTTATTTCAAAAAAAGCTGCAACCGAAACAAGTCCGATTGCAGCAAGAGGTAGTCAAAAATCAAAGTGAATTATTCGTATTTCAGATATTTCAGAATATCGATTCTCGTGGCCTGATAGGCTTTCGAAAGCACAATAAGCAATGTGAGCGATAATAAGACCACAAAACCAATAATAAACGGCAAGATGGTGATCGAAATCCGGAAAGCAAAGTCTTCCAGCCATTTATTGAGCAGGTAATAAGCCGGCATCGCTGCCAGAATAAAACCGATAACACAAAAAATGATGTATTGTGTCGATAGGTTTTTAAGTAGCATTCCGGTTTCGGCCCCCAAGGTTCTTCGGATCGCAATTTCTTTGATCCGTCTTTCGATCGAATAGGATGCCAGCGCAAACAATCCGAACAAGGCAATAGTGATCACTACAATATTGAGCAGCGAAAACAAATTGCGTTGTTTGACATAGGTTTCATAGGTTCGCGCATATTCTTTATCTACGAAATCATATTTGAACGGATATTCGGTATCGACTTTTTGCGTCCAGAATTTCTCCAGACCGGCAATGGTCTGATCCATATTTTGCGGATCCACTTTTATATAAATCCTGTTGATATTGGTTTGCATCCACGGAATGGTTTTAATATGAAAGAAAACCATGGGCGGTATTTCCCGTTGTAACCCATACAAATGGAAATCGTCGACTATTCCAACAACTTTTAATTTGCTGCCGTTCCATTCAATTTCTTTTCCAACGGGATCTTTCTCTCCCATCTTTTCCCAGGTTGTTTTATTGATCAACATTGAATTAATCGTATCGGAAGCCAGTTCCGGAGTCAATTCCCGACCTTGGAGCAGTTTTATGTTTAGCATTTTAAGCAAATCGAAATCGATCCCCATGTTTTGCGCCTGAATTGGATTGTCGTTATACGTAAAACCGGTAGAAGACGTAGCGCCGTTCCCTGAAAAATTAAATGTTCCGGCCCCTACTCCTTTAATGCCTTTTATTTTTTGTAATTCCTGTTGTATCGTTTTGTATCGTGCGAAATCAGCTCCATCTCTTTTCGAACGATACGGAATCGTAAGAACCTGATCGCCTTTATAACCCAACTCTTTATTAGTCATATAATTAACCTGTTGGTATACGATATACGAACCGATAATAAAAAAAGTAGCGATGCAAAACTGAAGAATCAGCATTCCGTTTCGAAGCCATACTCCGTTTTTACTCCGTCCAAAATTACCTTTCAGTACTTTTAAGGTTTCGAAATTCGATACATATACCGACGGAAATATACCGGCTAATGCAATTACGACAACTACAATCAGTAGCAATTGCAAATAAAACTGGCTTCCAATCAGCTGTAGGTCTTTTTGTAAAAAGGAATTGTAATACGGCAAGGTCAGCTCTACAATCATTAGCGACAAAATTAACGCGACACATACCACCAATACCGTTTCGAAAATAAACTGCCAGACAATTTGTTTTTTGGTCGCTCCGATAATTTTACGGATACCGATTTCTTTGGCTCTTTTAATCGCATTGGCGGTCGCCAGATTCACATAATTCACGATCGACAGTACCAGAATTAATACCGAAAGTCCCATCATGATTATCAAAAACTGATAATTTCCTTTTCCTTCCACCAAACCGCTGATCTGATCGCCCAATCTTGCTTTGGCCAACGATGTCAGACTTACGGTAATTTTTCCGTATTTTTTAATAAAATCCTGTTCCGAAATCCCCATATTTTTGGCCTCTTTCCGGATACGATGTTCGTAGTAAATCGCTTCAATTTCTTTAGCAACCGCAGCAGCTTTTTCGGGCGAATTGACTTTTAACATCAATCCGTAGTTAAAATCACCCCAACTTTCGCTGTTTTTATCCATTTTTAAATACAGCATCACATCAGGCGCCATCGACGATTTACCCGGAATACGGTAAACACCTCTTACCGCGTAGGGCTTCCCATCGTAAATAAGTTGTTTTCCGATCGGGTTTTCATCCTTAAAAAACAGTTTCGCAACGGCTTCCGACACGGCTATACTGCTTTGATCCTGTATGGCAGTTTTCGGGTTTCCGGCTATAAATTCAAAAGGGAAATAGGAGAAGAAATTACTTTCGGCAGCGCCAATTTTCTTGATCATCTCTTTTTTGCCATTATAGCTCAGAATTTCTTCCGAATACCATGCCGTATAATAACAGTAACTTTCGATATTTTTGGAGGATGCCTCCAGAATCGGAGCGGTTGGCGCTACATTCCATGCCCATTTACCAGAATCCCCTAAATCGTTGATCACTTCATAAACCTTGTCTTTTTCCGGGTTCCATTCGTTATACGATTGTTCCTCATTCCAATACAGAATGGCGAAGATCAATCCGGAAATCCCGATGCTTAATCCCAACACATTGAGTATGGAAAACAGTTTGTGTTGCTTAAAATGATACACAAACACTTTTAACCAGTTCTGTATCATCTTTAATTTGCCGTAATAGTTCCTAATGATTTTTTGTCGGCCGTAACCGCTTTCGGCTTACCGTAATAGTCAATCGCCGCTACCGAACTGGCAAAAGCGTCCAGCTTTTCGGTTACGCGCACCGTTACTTTCGAAGTATTTGCCGCTTCTACGATAGCGTATTTAGCTTCCAGATCACCGGCTTTCAAAACCGATGCCGATTTTGCATCCACTTTTAATTCGCTTGCTTTTCCGGTAATCGTTGCTTTTCCGGCACCCGATAATGCTGCTTTTAGCGTCGTTGCCTGAATCGCGCCTTTAAAAGCCGATCCGGAGTTGATATCCATTTGTACGTTTTTCGCTTTAATGTTTCCTTTCAAATGGGTACCCGACGTAAGCGTGATTTGCGCATTCGCGGTTTCCACTTCGTTTTCGAAGGTCATTTTGGCTCCGGAAGACAATTTAAAATTGGCAACATTCGGACCCGAAACCTCCACTCGTGCGATTTCGAAATTATTGACTTCCTTAGTGGTTTTTATTTTGATTTTTAATACGCCACCGCTCACTTCTGTAGTGATCATTTGTACTTTATCCGCCGTGTCTGAAGTTACTTTTATTCCGGCTGTTTTACTTTGCGTATACCGTATTTCAACACCGTGAGAGCCTTCTATGGTTGTGAAAGCGGCTACGGTTCTATTTTCACTTACCTGTGCGTGGCACACAAATCCGATAAGACTTACGGTTATGGCAATTACAATTCGTATCATGGTTTTTCTTTTTTAAGGTTGGGGTTGTTTTTAATTTTCTTTGGCATCGACCAAAACATCTACATTTCGGGCGTTTTGTTTTTCGCTGAGAATCACGCCGTCTTTCATATGAATGGTTCGTTGTGAAAACGACGCGTCGTAATCGGAATGAGTTACCATCATAATAGTTGCTCCATTGGCGTGCAGATCGGTTAGCAATTCCATCACTTCGTTTCCGTTTCGACTGTCCAGATTACCGGTTGGCTCATCGGCCAGAATGATTTTTGGATTGGTGATCAAAGCCCGCGCAACGGCTACCCTTTGTTGTTGTCCACCCGAAAGTTGCTGCGGATAATGCTTTAGACGATGCGAAAGCGACAGCCGTTCGGCAATGGCTTCCACTCGTTTTTTACGTTCCGCACTACCCACGTTATTGTAAATCAGCGGTAGTTCGATATTATCATATACCGACAACTCGTCGATCAGGTTAAAGTTTTGGAAAATAAATCCGATTTGCTGTTTGCGCAACTTCGCTTTTTCATTTTCTTTTAGTCCGTTGATCTCCTGTCCTAAAAGTTTGTAGCTGCCACTGGTAATACCATCCAAAAGTCCGATGATATTAAGCAGGGTTGATTTCCCGCAACCCGAAGGTCCCATTACAGAGATAAAATCCCCTTCGTTAATTTGCAGCGCAATCTGATTTAATGCGGCTGTTTCCACTTCTTCCGTCCGGAAAACTTTGGAAAGATTTTGAATGCTGATCATAACTGTCGTTTTTTAGATTGATTGATTGATTTTTTCGATTTCCCGTTTCCAGGTTTTTACATTTTGTTCTTTTGTTTATCCGACTTAAAAATGGTTCCGGTTAAAGTTATTATTAATTCCATTATTTTACTTGTCAAATTGTAAAACAGTCACTTCTTTATAATCCTGATAGGAAGAGGTGATTACTTTTTCGCCCTCTTTTAATCCTTCCAGTACTTCGAAATACAGCGGATTTTCCCGCCCCAACCTGATCGTACGGCGGATGGCTTTATCACCATTGACTACAAAGATCCAGTTTCCGGAGGTTTCCTGATTAAAACTTCCTTTGGGTAATACCAGCGTTTTTACACTTTCGGAAAGGGTTAATTTAACTCCAAAGCTTAAGCCCTGTTTTAAATCCAGTTCTTTGGCGTTTTCAAAACTCAACTCGACCTGAAATTTACCGTCTTTAACTTCCGGGATTACTTTGGCAATATGTACCGGGAACTGTTTCCCTTTGTATTCGATCGTTCCTTTTTGTCCAACCGATACACGTTCCAGGTAAAATTCGTCGACTTTTGCAACCAGTTTATACCCTTGCATCACATCAATTTTTCCGATACTTTCTCCAGCCTGGTAGTTTTTACCTAAAATCGGCTCGAATGAAGATAGTCGTCCGGATAAGGGTGCCGTAATTAAAAAGTTCTTTTTATTCCCTCGCAAAATATCAAGGCTTTTCTCCATCGTGGCTATCGAACGATTGATTTGCTGAATCTGAATCTGGTTGGTTTGCTTTTCTTTTTGGATGCTTTGCTGGATAATATTTTTACGTTCCTGTTGGTAACGGAAACCTTCCCGCGTCGTTTCCCATTCGTTTTTGGCAATGATTCCTTTTTTAAACAGTCGTTCATTAAGATCGTATAATTGTTTGGCCGTATTGTAATCGTGTTCGATGGCGATCAGATCTTTTGCAAGATTTAATTCCTGATTTCGGATATCCAATCGCGCTTTGTTTAGGTTATTTATTTGTTCGATCATGGAGGTCTCCTGTGTCAGGTAGCTTAATTCCGTATTCGGATTATACAGTTTGGCTAATGCTTGTCCTTTTTCGACATGCCCACCGTTTTCCACAAAAATTTCCTGTACCGAACCGCCTTCAATAATATTGATCAAAATAGAATTTAAGGGCTCGGCTTTCGCCTGAAACATAATAAAATCTTCAAAGTAGGCTTTACTTACGGTTTTGATGCTAATCTCATCTCGTTTTATATTCAGGCTTTTTTCTTTGGTGATCATGGAATAGGCAAAATAGCTAACGATCAAAAAAAGTAGCACTATCCCTATACGATAGCTATTTTTTCTATTTTTACGAGTGATAACAGTATCCATTTTTTGATTTTTTGATACGATATACAAGGACAATTTCGTGCCATTGTTTTAAAAATCAAGAACCTGCTGATTATCAATCGTTTTATAATTCGCCATGATTTTGAAGTGTTCAGTATCGGACACTTTTTTGTCCGAAACCGAACAGCCATGAAAAAAAAACAAGCCCAGATTTTAATTATCGACGATCAGGATGATATTCTTTTAGCCGCAAAACTGCTGTTAAAAAAACATTTTGAAACCATTCATACCGCCAATTCGCCCAAAAAATTGGTGCAATTGCTCGCCGATAATCCAATTGATGTGGTTCTTTTGGATATGAATTATCGTATCGGTTTTGAAGACGGACGGGAAGGGATTCACTGGTTAAAGGAAATTAAGTTGCTTACACCAAATACGGTCGTCATCCTGATGACGGCTTTTGGCAAGGTCGAAACAGCTGTCGAGGGACTTAAATCCGGTGCTTTCGATTATGTGATGAAACCCTGGGACAATGATAAATTACTTACTGTGATCAACAATGCTGTAGCACAAAGTCGGAAAGAGCAAAAAAAGAATCCACCACAACTTCAAACCGGTCAGTCGGTTTTTATGGGCAATGCTCCCAAGATCAAACAGGCGTATGCCATTGCCGACAAAGTGGCCAAAACGGATGCCAATGTACTTATCCTTGGTGAAAACGGAACCGGAAAGTATGTTTTTGCCGATTATATTCACCGGCATTCCGACCGGAAAGACCAGCCGTTTATCGCAGTTGACCTCGGTTCGTTAAATGAAAATATTTTTGAAAGTGAATTGTTCGGTTATGCGAAAGGTGCTTTTACCGATGCCAAATCCGATACCGCCGGGCGTTTTGAAGCCGCACAGGGCGGAACGATTTTTCTGGACGAAATCGGGAATGTTCCGTTGCATTTGCAATCCAAATTATTACAGGTTATCCAGAATAAAACCGTTACCCGATTGGGCGAGGCCAAAGCCCGACCTTTGAATGTGCGTATCATCACCGCGACCAACCTCGATTTAAAACAGGAAGTAGCGGCAAAAAATTTCCGGGAAGATTTGTTTTATCGAATCAATACCATGACGATTCCATTGCCACCTTTACGCGAACGAAACGAGGATATTATTCCGCTTGCCCACTTTTTATTGGCACAATTAGCTGCGAAATATGGTCGTGAGGAATTGCAATTTCAGGAGAAAGCACTGGAAAATATGGAAAAGCATCGTTGGAATGGCAATATCCGTGAAATGGAAAACCGAATCGAAAGAGCGGTCATCCTTTGTGAAGAGGCGACCATCACGGCTTCCGATCTGGATCTGACTGCCATTTCCGAGCCGGACAACGTAACCGAAGACCTGCAATTATCGGATCTGGAAAAGCGAACCATCGAAAAAACATTGCACAAACATCAGTATAACATTAGCAAAACAGCCGAAGAATTGGGCCTTTCGCGAGCGGCTTTATACCGCCGGATCGAAAAATTCGGAATTGACACCAACGATTAAATCCGCCGTTTATGACACAATCCTGGAAAATACACCATGCCTTTTTTATCCGTTTATTAGTACTTCTGGTACTTCTCGGAAGTTGTATCGTATTGTTTCAAAAACAACTTTACTATACCTTATTTGGTTTCGTTTTTTTTGGAATCTTACTCACGCTGGAAATGTATTATTTTATCCGAAATGCTTTTTTATTTTACGATAAAACCATCACCGCTATTTTACAGCAGGATTATTCGGCCAGTTATTCCGACGCGTATAAAACCGGAAATTACAGCAAATTGCACCAGCTTTACGAAACGCTAAAAGAACGGAGAAACGAACAAACGTCCAAAGAACTCGTGTACCGAACCATTTTAAACAATATCGATAGCGGTGTTTTAATCCTTGAAAAAAAAGATGCGGAATGGGGTATTTTTTTGATGAACGATTATTTTTCAAATCAGTTTACCGTGCCAAAGGTTTCCAAATGGCATTATCTGAAAAAGCAGATTCCATCATTTTGTTCGGCTATCGAGCAATTTGATTTTCAGGAAGTGAAAACATCTGTTCAGATTCGGGCGAATGCCGATGCGGAATTTCAGACGTTCCGCTTACAGGCGTCTTTAAGTAAGAGCTACAATACCGAATATTATATTATTTTTCTGGATTCCATTCAAAAGGTAATTGAGAAAAAAGAGAAAGAAGCCTGGATTAATCTGATGAAGGTGATTTCACATGAATTATTAAACTCGCTGACACCGATTCGTTCGCTGTCGCAGAATTTACAGGAAATTGTAGATCAGGATGCTTTAAGTTCCGAAGATCTGGAGGATATCCGGTTAAGTCTTTCGACGATTATCAACCGAAGTGATCATCTTCAATTCTTTGTCGACAATTACCGGAAACTGGCGATGTTACCATCACCGCAAAAGGAAAAAACCGCTTTACTATCGCTTGTAAAATCTTGTGTCGATACCATGATGCCCTTGTTTAAAACGCATGGCATTAGCGTCCATAACAAAATCGATTTTGACCGCTGGCTGTATGTCGACCGCAACCAATTGGAACAGGTTATACTGAATTTGCTGACCAATAGTATGTATGCGTTAACCGGAGATTCGACGGATTCGAAAGTAATTGAACTATCCGCATCGGTGGCCAATAACCGTTTGTTTATTGTGATTTCCGATAATGGTGCCGGAATTGAAAAGGAGATTCAGGATAAAATTTTCCTTCCGTTTTTTACCACGCGAAAAGAAGGTGCCGGGATTGGTTTGACGCTATCCAAAAATATCATTGAAGCCCATGGCGGTTATCTGAACTACCAACGCGACAGCACGCATACGACATTTGTTATTAGTCTGATTGAAAAAGAAAATTCGTAGTATTACAACTGTATTTCCGGTTGCCAGAATAGTTTTTCGAAGTGCACCACCTGGTTGTTTTTTACTTTAACACCTTCGCTTTCGAGTAATTGCTGCATCAGATTGGTTCCCTCGAAATGGTGTTTACCGGTGAGCATTCCCACGCGGTTTACGACGCGATGTGCCGGAACATCATCTTTCCCATGTGCTGCATTCATCGCCCAGCCGACCATTCGTGCCGAACGCGCCGCACCCAACGTTTTCGCAATGGCTCCATAAGATGTTACCCGTCCGTACGGAATTAGACGTACCACTTCATACACCCGTTCAAAGAAATTTTCATTTTCGGCTTTCATTATCCCAAATTATTATTGATCAACTTAATTAGGGTAACAATAGAAACCAGTCCGGTTATGGTTCCGATAATATAATTGATATTATTGATCAGAAAGGATGGTTTTTCGCCTTCTTTTTTCTTAAAAAACAGTATATAGAGGTAAAATACCAAAAACGATCCGATAACAGCTCCTAATACAAACAGGGAAATATAGGATTGGTTAAAAAAGAAATAGCCGTTTCGCGACAACCATACACTGATAAAGACATAATACGGAATCGGAAAAAGATTAAGTGCCGACAGTAACATTCCCAAAAAGAAACGACTGGTTTTGCTTTTCATTTTAAGCTCTTCCTTCGGTTTCTTTGGCTTGTTGGCAATCGTAAAAAAATAGAGCGTTAGCAACACAAAAATCCCAAGTCCAATTTCCTGCAACAGGTTAATGATCTCCGGATTTCGGTCGATAAATTTGGCAAACAATACTGCCAGATACGTTTGAAAAAATACGGTAAACGTAGCGCCCAATGCAAACATCAATGCCTTACTTCTACCATCCCGCACACTTAGTTTTGCAGCCGTCATATTGAGCAGACCGGGTGGTGTGATCCCAATCGAAGCCACTGTAAAACCAAGTATGAGGGGCATGAAATAATGCATTTATTTTATTTTATTTTGAATTGGATATAGGTTATCGCTTTATTTTGTTCTAAGTATTGTTGTTCGTAAAACGTCTGAATGGCTGTTACTACTTCCGGCGCTCCTTCGTTTTTGTAAACATTATGATTGGCATACAACACTTCGTGCCCTTCGCCGTGTAATAATCCCAACGTATAACCGTGCATAAATTCGCTATCGGTTTTCAGATTCATGATCCCGTCTTTTTTCAGGATTTTTTTATAGCGCTGTAAGAACTCCGAGTTCGTCATACGGTGTTTCGTACGCTTGTATTTGATTTGCGGATCCGGGAATGTAATCCAGATTTCGTCTACTTCTGCTGCTGCAAATACATATTCCAGTAATTCAATCTGCGTTCGTATAAAGGCAACATTTGACAGTCCATTTTCAACAGCTGTTTTGGCTCCCCGCCAAAATCGCGCCCCTTTTATATCAATTCCGATAAAATTTTTATCCGGGTAACGCGTGGCCAGTCCAACGGAGTATTCCCCTTTTCCACATCCCAATTCCAACACCAACGGGTTATCATTTTTAAAAACCTCCTGTTTCCATTTGCCTTTAAACGGAAAAGTATTGGACACCACCTCTTCCCGAGTTGGCTGAAATACGTTCCCAAATGTCTCGTTCTCCTTAAATCTTTTTAATTTATTTTTACTTCCCACGACTAAACTTAAAATTTTGGTAAAATTACGGAAATATCCAAGAACTAAAATAGTTTTACTTTGCAGTTATTAAATAAGTTATCAAAAACGATCTTATTTAGATCCGGATAACCGGATTGGTTTACGCTTCCCGTTATGCATCGCAGGTTTTTATAAAGACCTGTTATTTCAGGGGTTGATTTGTGTCTTTTGGATTGCCCGCGGGGTAAAATGAAAAACTTTTGGAATATTTAGTACAATGCATAAAGAACGAAAAAAAAGAATTCTGGTCGCTCCATTAAATTGGGGCCTTGGGCATGCCACGCGTTGCATCCCGGTTATTGAGGCTTTGGAAAATCACGGATTTCAGCCAGTGATTGCTTCCGATGGTGTTGCGTTGTCGCTGTTAGAAAAAGAATTTCCGCACCTGCAAGCCTTGGAACTTCCTTCTTATAAAATCCAGTATGCTCAAAACGGAGCTAATTTTAAATGGAAAATGATCCGTCAGATTCCAAATATGTACCGCGCCATGCGGGACGAACGGAAAATGGTGGAACGCTGGATTCAGGAAGAAGCCATCGACGGGATTATTTCCGACAACCGACTGGGTGTTTTTTCTTCAAAAGTTCCTTCGGTTTTTATTACGCACCAATTGAATGTTTTAACCGGAAACACCTCCTGGATTACGACTAAAATCCACCATCAGTTTATCCGAAAATACCGAGAATGCTGGGTTCCGGATATCGCCGGAAGTCCGAATCTTTCCGGAAAACTGGGTCATACGGAAACGCCGGTAACCAATGTAAAATATATTGGTCCGTTAAGTCGTTTGCACAAAAAGACCGTCGAGCCCTTATATGATCTGATGGTTATTCTGTCCGGACCGGAACCACAACGGACATTACTGGAAGAAAAATTAAAACTGGAACTGAACTATTTTGAAGGTAAAATCCTTTTTATCCGTGGTGTGATTGAAGAAGAACAAACTATCTCGCGACGCCTGAATTTCACCTGCTATAATTTTATGAATACGGAAGAACTGGAAATAGCCTTTAACCAGAGTAAAATGGTATTGAGTCGTTCCGGATATACCACCATTATGGATTTGGCGCATTTGGGCAAAAAAGCCTTTTTTATTCCAACTCCAGGTCAATATGAACAAGAATATCTGGCCAAAAAACTAAAGAAAAAAGGTTTAGTCCCTTATGCCAAACAAGACGAATTTAAAGTTGGCGATTTAAATCAGGTGGATATGTATAAAGGACTCAAAAATATCACTCAGGAAATCACCTGGCGTCAGTTATTTTGTCTTTTCGAGCGTAAAGGAAAACTCTGATCCGACACCGATTTTACTTTCTACATAAATACGTTCGTCGTGCGCTTCGATGATGTGCTTTACGATGGCCAATCCCAAACCGGAACCGCCTTCGGAGCGCGCACCACTTTTGTCCACACGGAAGAATCGTTCGAATAAACGGGAAATAAACTGCTTTTGAATTCCTTCCCCATTATCGGTTACACGAATAATCACTTTGTTATTGACCAAATCCTCGATACTGATTTCGGTTGTTCCGTTTTCTTTTCCGTATTTGATGGAATTTTCAACAAGATTGGTCACTACCTGCTGGATGCGCTCTTTATCGGCAAAAACCTTTACCGGCTTAGTATATTTCCGATCAAACATCAGTATAATGTTTTTCTGATCGGCACGCATTTCCAGAAGATCCAAAACATTCTGGATCACATCTACAATATTGAATTCGGTAAATTCCAGATTTAGGTCGCCCGTTTCGAGCTTGGTGATCATATCCAGATCTTTTACGATATAGATCAATCGTTCGACTCCTTTTTCGGCGCGTTGCAGGTATTTTTTGCGGATGGTTTTATCGTTCATCGCCCCGTCCAGTAAGGTAAGCAGATAGCCCTGAACGGTGAACAACGGTGTTTTTAATTCGTGAGAAACATTCCCCAGAAATTCCCGACGGTATTCCTCACGAATTTTTAACGTTTCAATTTCTATTTTTTTGTCTTTTGCAAATTTCTGTACTTCGTTCATCAGTGTCGCCATATCGGTTGTAACCGGCTGACTTCTGAGTGTGGTCGAATCCAGTAACGACACGTCGTCATAGATTTTTTTAACCCGTCGGTAGATAAAGCGTTCTACGCGGTATTGCAGTACGAAAAAGGAAAAAAAGTAAACGCCTGAAGCAAAAATAATACAGAATTTATAGTTCAGTTCATAAAACCAATACGTCAATCCTGCGATTAATAAGGTGGAAAAAAGGGTAATATAGAACGCAGATTTGACCGCAAATCTGTATGATTTTTTAAAGCTTATGGACATTTATATCTCTAATTTGTAACCGACTCCTTTGATGGTTTTAAATAGATCGTCTCCGATTTTTTCTCTTAGTTTTCGGATATGAACGTCGATTGTTCGGCCGCCAACCACTACTTCGTTACCCCATACTTTGTCGAGAATTTCTTCTCGTTTGAATACTTTTCCGGGTTTGGAAGCCAAAAGGTAGAACAATTCAAATTCTTTACGCGGCAGGATAATTTCTTCTCCTTCTTTTACAATTTTGTATTCTTCGCGGTTGATTTCAATTTCACCTACCCGTAATACATCACCTTGTTGCTCATCTTCTTTTAAGCGACGCAATAAAGCTTTTACCTTACTCACCAGAACTTTCGGTTTAATCGGTTTGGCGATGTAATCGTCGGCTCCGGCATCGAATCCTGCTACTTGTGAATAATCTTCACTTCTTGCGGTCAGGAATGTTATGATCACATTGGCCAGTTCCGGGATTTTACGGATGTTTTCGCACGCTTCCATCCCATCCATTTCGGGCATCATCACATCCATAATGATCAACTGTGGCATTTCCTTTTTAGCTTTTAAAATGGCCTCTTTACCATTGCTTGCCGTTACGATCTGATAACCTTCCTGTGATAGATTATACCCTACGATTTCGAGGATATCCTGCTCATCATCAACCAATAAAATCTTAATGTCTTTTTTCTTCATAATGGACACTCTATGTGTGTTTTCGGGTTGTAAAGGTAAAGATAATACAAAACGATTATATGTGTTAACGATTATTTAATCTGTTAACGATTTCGTAATACATTCCCAACAAAACGATAACAGGTTACTAACTTCAGGTTAACTTCGAAAGGGTTCCTTTGCGCAAAATTTAATACAACACGTAAACAACAACACAATGAAACTTAAGTTATTACTAACAACATTATTGTTCACGGTCTTCGCCTTTGCTCAAAAAGGGACTGTTAAAGGTACGATAACAGACAAGGAGATGAACAATGAGCCACTTCCTTTTGCCAGCGTAACAATTAAAGGTACAACAATTGGCGCAAATACCGACGAAAAAGGGACATTTAGTTTGAGCGTTCCGGAAGGAAACCACATTCTAATGATTGCCTTCTTAGGATATCAAACCGTAGAAGTGCCTTTTAAAATTGCTTCGGGCGAAACGAAGACAATTGACAAAGCACTAGGTACTGCCGGTGTACAACTGGAAGATGTGGTTTTAAAAATCGAAACCAACCGTCAGAAAGAAAGCGCGCTTTTAGTAGAACAGAAAAAAGCCATCGAAATAAAACAAAGTATCGGAGCACAGGAACTTTCCCGTAAAGGCGTGAGCGATGTAGCTACTGCGGTTACCAAAACGACCGGTATTACCAAACAGGAAGGTTCCGGAAATATCTATGTGAGAGGTTTGGGCGACCGTTATAATTCGACTACAATGAACGGCTTACCTATCCCTTCAAACGATCCGGAAAAGAAAAACATCCGATTGGATATTTTCCCAACCGATATCGTAGAATATGTATCGATCGACAAAGTATATAACGGAAAAACGTCGGGTGATTTTGCCGGAGGTAACGTCGATATCGTTTCCAAAGATTACAAAGGAAAAGGATTTTTACGTCTGGATATTGGTTCCAACGCCAACACCAATGCATTGGCCGAAGACAACTTCCGCCTTCCAAAAGGGCCAAACAGTTTCGGCTTTAGCAATCCGGCTAATCCGAAAACGATTTCAACTTATGATTTCAACACCTTGCAATTTGAAGGAAAAACTCCGGTAGCCGGTTCTTTCGGAATCTCAGGAGGTAAATCGTTCGACATCGGTTCGGAAAGCAAATTGAGTATTTTCGCCACCGGATCTTTCGGAAACGAATACACCTCAAAACGCGACGGAAGCGCTAAAGGTAGCGTAAACGGTGACGGAAGTTTGGTAAACCGAAACTTCAAGACCTTCTCTTCTATGGGTTACAATACGAATACAACCGGATTGGTGAATGTGGGTTACAAAATCAACAACAATCATAAAGTAAGCTTTAACTCTTTATTTATCAATACATCCAGCCAGGTTAAAGACGAGTATTTCGGTTATATCGCCGATCTTGCCGACGCTGGTAACGGATTGATTCGCCGTTCAGAATATGTAAAAAACACCTTATTCGTAAACCAATTATTAGGCGAACACACGCTTAGTGATCGTTCTAAATTCAATTGGGGTGTTGCTCAAAACAACATCACTGGTGACACTCCGGACAGGATGTATAACACCTTACGAAAAAACGATACCGGATACACCATCATCAGTCAGTCAAAACCGGACAACCACCGTTATTTCCAACGTCTAAAAGAATACGAAACGGTTGCTACGGCTTCGGTTGACTATAAGTTCCACAAAACCAACGGTGGCGATTTTAGAGGTAAATTTACAGCCGGTTATAACGGTCGTTTTAAAAACAGAGATTTTAAAGCCACTCAGTTTAACTTTAAAACATTTGGCCCTTACACGACCACTATTGTAGATCCTGACAACCTGGATTTATTCTATAACCAACAAAATCTAAGCAATGGTTATTTTGAAATCAGTACGTTTGTTGGAAATGCTGAAATCGCAAACGCACTTGATCCTCAGAAATATTCCGGAGAACAATTCATCCACGGTGGTTATTTGAACACCGAATACAAATTCAGCGACAAATTAACTGCTGTTTTAGGATTACGTGCCGAGTATATCTTTCAGAAAGTAGATTGGAAAACGCAATTGGATCCAGTTGGGGACAAAGATGAATTCAAAAAAACAACCTTCCTTCCAAACTTGATCATGAAATACGAACTAAACGAAAAACAAAACCTTCGTTTAGGAATGAGCAAAACCTACACTTTACCACAGTTTAAAGAAAGAGCTTTGTTTATCTATGAAGATGTAACTGAAGTAAAAGTAGGTAACCCGGATTTATATCCTTCCGACAACTATAATTTAGACCTGAAATGGGAAATGTTCCCGAAAAGCGAAGAGTTGATTTCGTTTACTGCTTTCGGAAAATACATCTTAAATCCGATTAACGAAGTAACAATCGCTTCTTCTACCAACGATATTTCCTTTATAAACACCGGAGATCGCGGTTATGTTGCCGGAGCCGAAGCCGAATTCCGTAAACTGATCTTCCAATCGGGCGAAAACAACAGTAAAAAAGTAACAGCCGGAATCAACGCTTCTTATATGTATACCACTCAGGACTTAAACGGTTCGAAAGTGGACAAAGAGACGCGTTATAATGTTGACTTTACCAAATCGAAAAGTGCCTTTACCGGAGCATCGCCTTTATTACTAAATGCTGACGTATCGTTCTTTAAAGAATGGAACAACAAAGAATCGAACATCTCCACTACTTTAGCCTACTCATATTTCTCGGATCGTATCTATGCTTTAGGGACCAACTTACGCGGTGATCAGGTGGACAAAGCTGTAGGAACCTTAGATTTTATTGTAAAATCAAAAATCAATAAAAACTTAGGTATCGGACTAATGGCTAAAAACATTTTAAATCCTAAAATCGAACGCGTACAGGAAAACAACAACGGTGATGTTACCTTGTTAACCTATACCAAAGGAATGAACCTGAGCTTTAACATCAACTACCAGTTTTAATTTAAATAGAAAATGATACCTGAAGGAGCGATAATTCGCTCCTTCTTTTTTGAAGTAAAGTTGGCTTAACAAACGAAACATTAGCTTAATAATTACTTCTTTATATGTTAATCCAACCGTGACAATGGCTTAACCCGCTTTAAAAAAAAACGAAGCACTTTTGCATCAAACATAACTAAAAAATTATTCAGAAAACAAAATGAAAAAATCAATCGTAAAATTATTTGTAATTTTCGCAGTAACTGCAGGAACTTTAGCAAGTTGTTCTTCGTCTGACGAGAGCACACCAAGCGGACCTTCTTCTTCTTTCACAGCTAACGCTAATGATTTTAAAGGAACGATCAACGACGGTGTAGTAACTTTAGTTGCAGGAGCAACTTACAAGCTTACTGGAAAAATCCAAGTAAATAGCGGTGCTACTTTAACTATTCCTGCCGGAACAAGAATCGAAGGAACCGGAGGAACATCTGCTTATATCGCAGTAGCACAAGGGGGTAAAATCAACATTTTAGGAACCGCTGCAAATCCGGTAGTTATGACCAGTGGTTTGACAACTAAAAATGCTGGTGACTGGGGAGGTTTAGTAATTTGTGGAAAAGCACCAATCAACAGAGGAACGGTTACAGCGCAATCTGAAGTTGCTGACTTAACATACGGTGGTACTGTTGCAAACGATAATTCTGGTGTAATTCAATATTTAAGAATAGAATATTCTGGTGCTGCTTTCAACACTGAAAAAGAATTCAACGGAGTTTCTTTCTTCGGAGTTGGTTCTGGTACTGTAGTTGAAAACGTAGAGGTTTACCACGGTGCTGATGACGGATTCGAATTTTTCGGAGGAACCGTTAACACTTCAAACTTAATTTCTATCGGAAACGAGGATGATCAATTTGACTGGACTGAAGGATGGAATGGTACTAACACCAACTGGTATGGTAAACTTGCTTTCGGAAAAGGAAACAGAGGTATCGAGGCTGATAACTATGAGTTCAACTTTGATGCAAACCCGGTTTCCAACCCAACAATCACAAACTTAACTTTAATCGGTGCCGGAAGTGCTGCTGACGCAACTGCTTACCCAGAAAATCAGGCTTTAAAACTAAGAAGAGGAACTAAAGGTATGTTCAGCAACGTGGTATTGAAAGATTTCAAAACCGGATATGATGTAGAACACGATCAAACCATCTCTTTCGTAGGTACTACTTTAAAAGGGACAAACACTAAATTCGAAGGAATAGGATCAAACGCAAAAGGTAAGAAAACAGACGGTTCTTCTGTTACCAACGAAGTAATTAATCCTGTATTCACAGAATCGGCTGCTGCAACAGGAGCCGGAAACGGAACTGCTACTCCAAGCTGGGCTACCGGATGGACTGTAGGATTCTAATAAAAATATAATTATAGTCTTTTTCAAAAAAATATCTCTCTTTAACTAGAGGGATATTTTTTTTGGTATAACTTTTGAAGTTTTTTTATATCTTTATACCCTATTCAGACCTATGAAGAAAAATTACTTTTATATTATCTTAGTTGCCTTTTTTCTGTTTTCTGCCAATTTATTCGCGCAGGAAGGAAAAGGTTCTTCGGGTACCACTATCGAAGGTCTAAACATTTATCCAAATCCAACCAACGGGGACAAAATATACATTACTTCCAAATCGGCACAAGATAAAGAAGTTGAAATTTTTGATGTATTAGGCAAACGTATTTTACAAGCTACTTTAAACTCAAAAGAGCTGAATATCGCCAATTTAAACACCGGTGTTTATATCATCAAAATCAAAGAAGGCGAAGCTTCCGCAACAAGAAAGCTTATTATCAAATAGTTAACAAAGGGTTATTTCTTACATTTAACCATAATTTTACATTAAAAGTTTTCATTTATCACGAAATACTTCTTAACTTTGTTGTCCACTTTTTAAAAACAATTCAAGACATGAAAAAACTTTACACTTTATTAGCAACTGTTGCATTATCGTATGCTGTCAATGCTCAAAACTTAATACCTAACGGTGGATTTGAAAACTGGACTGCTGGTGCTCCTGACTCATGGACAGTAACTGTTCCTGCAAACGGAGGATCTGTTACTCTTGAAACTGCGGCTGGTAACGTACACGGTGGTACAAGTTCAGCTAAATTTACAGCACCTGCTGGAACAGGTAACGTAAGAGCTGGTGTTGCTGACTTTGCTGTAGTTGCTGGTCACCAATACACATTGACATACTGGTACAAAGACGAAACAGACAATGCTAAAGGAAGACACTGGGGAGCTTGGAGAACTAGCTCAGCTGGTATCACTGACACTTCATTACAACCTGACTATTATGGAAACACTACAGGATGGCAACAAGTTTCTGTAACGGCTACTGCTCCAGCTGGTGCAACTATCTTGCGTTTTGACTTCCGTGTATACCAAGACACTGGAAACTCAGGAGCTATATATTATGATGACGTAACTTTAGTAGATAACACACTAGGATTACAAGAAAATGCTATCGCTGGTTTAAAAGTATACCCTAACCCGGTATCTGGAAACAACTTCTATATTTCATCTGATGCTTCAGCTGTAAAATCAGTTGCTGTTTATGATGTATTAGGAAAACAAGTAATCAATACACGTGTTGAAAACGAAGCTGCTATCAACGTTTCTAACTTAAACGCTGGTGTTTATATCGTTAAAATCACTGAAGAAGGAAAAACGGCTACTAGAAAATTAGTTATCAAATAATTTCTCTTCACACTATATAGAAAAGCGTCAACAATGTTGACGCTTTTTTTATGCTCTAATTTTAAAACTTAAACTACCCTTTACCTTAAGATGATCAAAAGCCAACATCAGGTCGCTATCTTGCCAACAAAAAACCATGAGACAAATTTACCTGGCTTTATTCAGCATCGCATTGAGCGTAACCGCTAACGCCCAAACGAACTTAATTCCAAACGGGAATTTTGAAACCTGGACCAACAACACGACTCCAAGCGGATTTACACCTGTAAACACGGAAACCTTCTCGGCTAATAATTTTATTACACGCGAAACCAGTATCTTTAAAAGCGGCGCATCAGCTGTAAAACATCAATCACAGGACGATACACAAACCGTAAGTCCGAATGATCTAATCCCGGTTACTCCCGGAAATAACTACACTATTTCCTACTGGTTTTTGGATAACGATACCAAAGCCCGTAGCCGTGCCTGGCATTCCTGGGTTAACATTTCCAACGGAAACGAATCGGAACTAACCGACCACAGAGATGCATTACACCCAACAACATATTCCAGCAACAATGCACAATGGGTACAAGTAACTTTTACCCTAACCGCTCCAACAAATGCGACACATTTCCGTTTTCAGGCGCGTACCTACAGACAATCAGCAACCAGCGTTGGTGGCTTTATTTACTATGATGATTTTTCAATGGTAAACAACACCCCAATGGGACTAACCGATCACCAAATCGACGGTTTAAAATTATACCCGAATCCGGCCAGCAACAATGATAACCTTTATATTACTTCGACAACAGGATCTGATAAAACAATTGAGATTTATGATATCCTTGGAAAACAGGTTCTGAATTTGAAATCCGAAAACAACAACCCTATTCAGCTTTCCAATCTAAACACCGGAGTGTATCTTTTAAAAATTACAGAAGAAGGAAAAACCGCCACACAAAAACTGATCATCAAATAACAGCCTCCATATTCTTAACCTTATCGAGCACCAACGAATGTTGGTGCTTTTTTTTATTTTAAAACATATTGTTATTTTTAAAACAATTTATTTTCTTAATTTGTCAGAAATTTTTTAAATCTAATTTATATGAAAACAAAACTACTTTTAACAGGGTTCTTTTTAAGCGGATTTCTATCATTAAATGCACAAAACGTAGCTTCTAATTCAACCGTCACAAGTGGTGGTCTACAATCCGGTAGTAATGGAGAAGGCAATACTTTTTATGGTTATCAAGCCGGCATGTCAACAAACAATATTACATTCAGCAACAACACCTTTATTGGCCACTCAGCCGGAAGAACAAATACTTCCGGCAAACAAAATGTCTTTATCGGCAATCATTCAGGTATAGACAATACAACAGGAACAAACAATCTCTTTATTGGCTATGGTTCTGGCTCTAATAATACTACGGGCAATCAAAACACATATATAGGCAGCCTAGCCGGTGCATTTGCCCCTGGATCGACAAATACTTTTATAGGATATGGATCAGGTCGAGAAAATGATGGCAATAACAATACATTTATTGGTATCAATGCAGGAGCAGAAAGCAGAGGTTCAGGCAATGTATTGATTGGAGCATATGTTGCACTAAGTTATGATATCGACAATAAGCTTTATATTGACAACAAAGAAACTGATACTCCTTTAATATGGGGTGATTTTACAGCCAGTCAATTAAAACTAAACGGAAAAGTAGGTATCGGAAGCACATTTGGCAATTTCCCAACAACAGCCGGTGGTGTTAATCTAAACAATTATAGTCTTTTTGTAAAAGGAGGTATATTAACGGAAGAAGTACGTGTGAATCTTCAATCTGCCTGGGCGGATTATGTATTTCAACCGGAGTACCAATTACCGACACTAAACGAAGTAGAAAAACATATTCAGGAAAAAGGTCGCTTAATAAATGTGCCATCGGCAGCACAAATTGCAGAAGAAGGAATTGCTATTGGTGAAATGCTTAAAATCCAACAGGAAAAAATCGAAGAATTAACCCTGTACATCATTGAGCAAAATAAAACCAATGAAAAACAAGCTAAAGACATTGAAGAATTAAAAAAACTTGTAAACAATCTGACAAATAACAAATAATCCTTTAACAGCATGAAAAAACAATACCTTACTATCCTTATAGTACTGTTAATCGCTATAAAAGGATTTGCACAATCGGAACCCTGTCTTACCGATGAACTGATGCGCAATGCACTAAAAGAAAATCCTTCGATCCAAAATTATCTGGACGAGATGGATCGAACAATAAATCAGACTCAAAATCAGAGTTCCAAGTTAGCTGCATCTGCAATGATAACGATCCCTGTGGTTGTTTATATTGTACACGGAGGGGTTAATAATCCTGAAAACATTTCAGACAATCAGGTTACCAGTCAGATAACAGCCTTAAACTCCTATTTCAATCCACATGGAATTAATTTTTGCCTAGCAACAAAAGCTGGTAATATAGCAATCCCATCAAGCGGAGGAACACAAACAACTCCCGGTATAGTACACCTCTTAAGTACAGCTTTAACCGATCATGATGCTCAAACCGAACAACAAAATTTAGTCAATATAGCCGGAACCACAATTTCTTCAAATCGTTACTTAAGGATCTGGGTTGTAAAAAGCATTAGCAACACCGGTGCTGCGGGAACTACTTTAGGATACTCTATGTTTCCAAATACTTCCCCCATATTTGATGGTGTCGTTATCAGATCTGATGTTTTTGGAAGTGCTCAATATTGCCAAAATTGCAATCTAATGCCAAACTACAACTTGGGTAAAACACTCGTTCACGAAGTTGGTCACTTCCTGGGACTGTATCATACATTCCATGAGGGCTGTACAGAACTAAACAATTCAAACTGCAATCTAGCCGGAGATCGTATTTGCGATACACCACCTACTGAAACCGCAAATTTCCTATGCATCAACAAAGACACCTGTATAGAGCCAAACAACCAACCAGACGACATACACAATCATATGGATTATGGTGACGACAATTGCTCAACACACTTCTCCGAAGGGCAACGTTCTAGAATGTTCGCCACCTTATTCACATATAGATACGAATTATTCGATACCGACAATTCAATTTATACCGGTATTTGTAACTATCAAAACATGATATCGGCAACTTTTTCAGCAAGCAATTATGCTCCTTGCCAAGGAACAACGGTTACATTTTCACCAACCATGACCGGTTCGAATATAACATACCTTTGGAACTTTGGCGATCCAGCCTCCGGAAATAACAATACCTCAACATTACAAAACCCCACACACTTATTTTCCTCTGTAAGCAATTCTCCCTATAATGTCACATTAACGATTAATAACGGCACCTCATCATCCACTTCGGCTAAACAAATCTTTAATTCTTTGTGCCAACCAATACAAAATGAAGACAATTCCTGGTATTTCAGTACCTATAACGGGCTTAATTTCAACACTGGAACTCCCCTATACAATTCTTCCATCCCTTTCACTAATACAATGCAGGAGGCTTGTTCTGTACAAAATGATCCTTCCGGGAATGTATTGTTCTACACCAACGGGATCAATGTCTGGAACAAAAACCACATACTAATTAACAATTCCAATTCCATAAAAGGTGACACTAGTTCTGCTAGTGGCGCAATAACTGTAAAAAATCCAGCCAACAACAATCAGTATTACATCTTCACAAAAGGTTCAGATCTAACAAATAACGGTTTTAGGTACAGCATTATAAACAACTCAAATGGCGTAATTTCCATGTCATCTACCGTAGGCCAACCCATTACCTTTCCAAACGGTTACTTAACCGGTGACAACAACTCCATATTAGGAGGTGAAGGCGTTAGTGCTGCACAACATTGTGATGGCTATTGGATCGTTACATCGTCACGTAAATCTTCAGGTTATTTTTTAGTTGTCTACTCTTTAACCTCTTCCGGATTGAGCTTTATTAATGAAACTGCCCTGCCCACTAATATTACCCGAAATCTATCTACAATAGAGTTTTCACCTAACGGCAATAAAATAGCCTATATCAACAGAGCAGGCACGGTGCTTTTATTTGATTTCAATAAGTTTACTGGAGCAGTATCAAATATGAAATCAACAAGCTCAAATGAACTTTACTACTCAGGTTCATTTAGCCCTGACTCTGCTCTTTTCTATTACGGCGCCGGAAGCAAAGTATATCAAATAAATGCGAATGCAGTAAATCCAAATGAAAGTCGTATGACTATTTTTAACGGTAGTGCAACCATTAATGGATTTCAAAAAGGTCCTGATAACAAAATATATTTAAGCTTCACAAATTCAAAACTTGCCGTAATACACAATCCAAATATCATAGCTACACCAGATAATGCTAATGCCTGTAATTTTACCCCTAACGGGCCAATTTTACAACAATCTTTATCTTATGCTTTACCGAACATGGTTGATGCGAAAATAGAAACAGCTTTTAACAACACCATAAGTCATAGTGCTAACGGGTGCCTAACCTATAAATTCAACGCAAATGTTTGTGCCGCAGCTTTTAGCTGGAATTTTGGAGACTCAGCATCAGGAGCAAATAACATCTCAACCCTGGCTAATCCGTCACATACTTTTTCAAGTGCCGGCACCTATACCATAACTTTAATTTCCGGTGGAAATACGATAACCAAAACCATAACGGTAGGCATGGCATCTGTAAATATCCTGGGAAGTACATCTGCCTGTTCTACAAACAGTAATGCAACCAATAATTTTGTTGTATTAGAAGAGGGACAAAGAGCGCAATGGTCTATAACATCAGGAGCAGGGTCTATTAACGGATTAAACAACCAGTCTAACATGCTTGTTAATTGGACGTCACTTCCAGGAACTATTTCAGTTACCGTTACCGATGTTAATGGCTGTACCAGTACAGCGACAAAGACTATTACAGCGAACTGCAACCCAACAACAAACTGCGATAACGATCTGGTTTTAAATACAACCGAAGCGACCAACACTACGCATCAGGTTTCAAATACGATTACTTTAAATGGTAATTACACTATAAACAGTGGTATCAATGTAAATTTAAAAGCCGGAAATACGATTATTTTTAAACCGAATAGCGTGGTAAAAAGCGGTGCCATTATGCTGGCTAAAATCGAAAATTGTCCGGAACAAAAAACAGTATTTGAAGATCTGAAAATGGCTCCAGAAACAGCTATAGACCAAATCCGACTTTATCCAAATCCGACTACAAGCCGTATAACAATTGAAACATCGGGTGCACCAATGACAGAGATCGCTATTAGTTCTTTTGAAGGAAAATCAATTTCTATCCAGAAATTAAAAGAAAGTACACAATTATACCAAATCGATATGTCCGATTTACAAAACGGGATTTACTTCCTAACAATCAAATCAAACACCGGCGAACTAGTAACGAAAAAAATAATTAAACAATAACATAATATGTGCTCTAAATATTTTATAACTCTCAGTTTGACATTTGCAATCAATATTATAAACGCTCAAAGCATTGCGACTTCATCAATAACAAGTGGCGGGCTTGAAGCAGGATCTAACGGTCAAAAAAATACTTTCTATGGTTATCAATCCGGAAAAATAAACACTTCTTCCGGTATTTCTAATTCTTTTTTTGGGCATCAAACCGGAATTGCAAATACAAATGGCCATTCAAATACTTTTATTGGAAATGCTGCCGGCATTACCAATACTACAGGGGCATCAAATGTCTATCTTGGACACGAAAGTGGAAAAGCTAGTTCTAGCGGAAATGAAAACGTTTATCTCGGTGTTTATGCTGGTGGCGAAAATGAAAGCGGTAGTGGCAATACTTTTATTGGTCATAATGCCGGTGGCGAGGCGCAGGGTTCCAACAATATCTTTATAGGCAGCTATTCAGGTTATTACGAACACACTAGCAACAAATTAATCATTAATAACAGTTTCAATACAAGTCCGCTTATTTGGGGTGATTTCACCTCAGATCTACTAAAACTAAACGGAAAAGTAGGCATTGGAACCGCTTTTGGTAATTTCCCAACAACTGCCGGTGGCGTTACTATTAGTAATTATAGTCTGTTTGTTAAAGGAGGAATCTTAACCGAAGAAGTCCGTGTAAATCTTCAATCTGCCTGGGCCGATTACGTTTTCCAACCGGAATACAAATTACCAACACTTGCTGAAGTTGAAAAACACATTCTGGATAAAGGTCATTTGATCAACGTTCCATCTGCTACTCAGGTTGCAGAAGAAGGAATTGCCTTAGGCGAGATGACCAAAATCCAACAGGAAAAAATCGAAGAGTTAACACTCTATATTCTTCAGCAAAACAAAATAAATGAAGTTCAAAATCAGAAACTGGAAAAACAATCAAAGGAAATAGACGAACTTAAAAAACTTGTACAAAATCTTATTGACAAGAAGTAAGCCGTTTCCGATATTTTTTTTCAAAAGCACCAACTCGCGTTGGTGCTTTTTTATTTTGTATTTTTGCTCAAAAAGTTATAATCTTGATCACTTCTGCCGATATCTTTCAGATTGCCTCTAAAAAGGAATTTGAAAAAACCACGCTCAAAGTCTTCCGTCATCAGTTCGACAACAATAGTGTCTATCGGGATTTTTGCACCCTTTTAAAAAAGGATAAAACCAATGTCAAACAGATACAAGACATTCCGTTTTTACCCATCCAGTTTTTTAAAAGTCACGAGGTGGTAAGTAGTACCGATCCGGTTCAGACTACCTTTACAAGCAGCGGAACTACAGGAACAACGACGAGTCGGCATTTGGTAACCGACTTACAGTATTACGAAGAAAGTTTCCGACTCGGCTTTTCGCAATTCTACGGCAATATTGAAGATTATGTAGTTTTGGCACTTTTGCCCTCCTATCTGGAACGTGAAGGCTCTTCCCTTATCTATATGGTCGAAGATCTGATACAACGCTCCAACCAACCGGATAGCGGCTTCTACCTGAACAATTACGACGAACTGATAACCAAGTTAATCCAACTCGATAACGAAGGTCAGAACGTAATCCTGATTGGCGTTACTTATGCGCTATTGGATCTGATCGAAATGCAATCGTTCGAACTAAAAAATACAATCATCATGGAAACCGGCGGAATGAAAGGACGCCGTAAAGAGATTATCCGCGAAGAATTGCACGCTATTTTATGCAAGGGTTTTGGTGTTTCTAAAATTCACTCCGAATATGGCATGACAGAATTACTTTCGCAGGCGTATTCGTTAGGCGATGGCGTTTTCGAATGCCCGCCCTGGATGGATATCCTGATTCGCGATACGGAAGATGCGCTATCCTATATTGAAACCGGCAAAACCGGTGGTATTAATGTGATTGATCTGGCCAATATCAATTCCTGTTCGTTTATTGCCACACAGGATTTAGGCAAAAAATATGCAAACCATTCTTTTGAAGTACTCGGACGGTTTGACAATTCCGATATACGAGGTTGTAACCTGATGGTATTATAAAATAAAAAGAGGGAGTTTAAAACTCCCTCTTTTTATACGGCACGAATCACAAAATAATTCTTTTTCCCTCTTTGCAACAGTACAAACTGTCCGTTGATCAGGTCTTTACTTGTGATTTGGTAGTCTTCGGCTACTTTTTCTTTGTTCACTGCAATCGAGTTTTCTTTTAAAGCCCGACGCGCTTCGCTATTGGAAGCCAAAAATCCGGATTTACCCGATAACGCTTCGATAATACCCACTCCGGATTCGATTTCCGATTGGGTAATTTCAGCCTGCGGTACACCTTCAAAAACATCCAAAAACGTTTTGGCATCCAAGTCTTTTAAGTCTTCCGATGTGGAGTTTCCAAATAAAATATTCGACGCTTTGATCGCATTTTCTAAATCGGCTTTCGAATGTACCATAATGGTAATTTCTTCCGCCAAACGCTTTTGTAAAGCACGTAAATGCGGCTCACCTCTATGCTGTTCGATCAAGGTTTCGATTTCCTCTTTTGATAAAAAGGTAAAGATCTTGATATATTTTTCTGCATCCGTATCGGACGTATTCAACCAGTATTGGTAGAATTTATATGGCGATGTTCTTTCGGCATCCAACCAGATATTTCCACCTTCGGATTTTCCAAATTTGGTTCCGTCGGCTTTTGTAATTAACGGACACGTTAGCGCATACGCTTTTCCGCTCTCTTTTCGGCGCACCAATTCTGTTCCAGTGGTAATATTACCCCATTGGTCACTTCCTCCCATCTGAAGCGTACAATTTTTCGCTTTGTACAAATGTAAAAAGTCATACCCCTGAACCAACTGATACGTAAATTCGGTAAAAGACATTCCTTCAGCCGATTCCGATGAAAGCCGTTTTTTTACGGAGTCTTTAGCCATCATGTAGTTTACAGTAATGTGTTTTCCTACATCACGGATAAAATCCAAAAACGAGAATTCCTTCATCCAGTCATAGTTATTCACTAATTCTGCTGCATTGGGCGCATCGGAGGTAAAATCCAGAAAACGAGACAACTGTGCCTTAATCGAATCCTGATTGTGTCGCAATGTAGCTTCGTCCAACAGGTTTCGTTCGTTCGATTTACCCGACGGATCTCCGATCATTCCAGTCGCACCACCAACCAACGCCAAAGGCTTGTGGCCGCTTAACTGAAAATGTCTCAGCATCATTACGCCTACCAAATGTCCAATATGCAATGAATCCGCTGTTGGGTCAATTCCCACATACGCTACCCGCATCTGCTCCAACAAATGTTCTTCCGTGCCTGGCATAACGTCGTGGAGCATTCCTCTCCAAGTCACTTCTTCAATAAAATTCTTCATTTTTTTTTCAATTTGCACAAAGATAGTCGAATTAAGGCATTTCAAACACCCTGTTTTTTGACAATTTTTAATTTTAAAATATTTCTTACTTTTATCCGTGGCGATAATTAGTACATTTGCAACTATGATACTTGTTACAGGCGGAACCGGATTAGTGGGAGCTTATCTTCTTCTGGAATTACTTCAGAAAGGAGAAAGCGTTCGTGCTATTTTCCGTACCGAAGTCAATATCGCCATAACCCGAAGACTTTTCGAGACACATCAACAACTGGAATCCTTTGATCAAATCGAATGGTTTCAAGCAGACATTACCGATATCCCAAGACTGGAAAAAGCCTTTAAGGATGTCGACTATGTATACCATTGTGCCGCGTTGATTTCGTTCGATCCGAAAGACGAAGAAAAGCTACGAAAAACAAATATCGAAGGAACAGCGAATATTGTTAACTGCGCCATTGCCTTTAACGTAAAAAAACTGTGTTATGTGAGTTCTATTGCCGCTTTGGGCGATGCTCCGGAAGGACAATCGGTTATTACCGAAGAAACCGACTGGAATCCCGAAAAACTGCATGGCGATTATGCCATTACCAAGTTTGGCGCCGAAATGGAAGTTTGGCGTGCCTCTCAGGAAGGACTGGATGTCGTGGTCGTAAATCCCGGAATTATTTTTGGCAGTGGTTTTTGGAACAATGGCAGCGGACAAATTTTTAAACAAATCGCTTCCGGATTCCCGTTTTATTCCAAAGGAGTAACCGGCGTTATTGCCGTGGAGGATGTCGTAAAAATTATGATCTCACTAATGGACAGCTCGGTTTCAAGAGAACGTTTTACATTGGTAGCCGAAAATCTTTCTCTGGAAAAAATCCTGTTTACCATTGCCGACGGTATGTCTAAAAAAAGACCTTCTTTTTATGCCGGCCCATTTGCCACCGCAATTGCCTGGCGATTGGATTGGTTGTTTTCGACTGTTTTTTTCCAAAAAAGAAGTTTTACCAAAGCAACGGCCAAATCGGCACATTCACAGGAAACATTCAGTCCAAAAAAAATAGTCCAGCAACTGGACTATTCCTTTACTCCTATGGAGTCGTATCTTTCTGATTTAGCAAAACGTTATATTATTGAGCATCGACAGGCTTAACACCTGTTGTTTTTTCAATTTCAATTCCGGCTTCTTTTCGTCGTTCACTTAAGTTATCGATCACTTTTGCATATAGTTTTTTATATCCTTCCACATCGGAAGCATAGTATTTATTGCTCGTTTCAATTACCTTGGCATTGACTTTATATTTATTAAAAATAAAATCGTTTAACTTCACGTTATTGGTTGTTAGTTTCTGCGGATCATAACCTTCTACAGCTTGATAAATGGCTATATCCGTTAATATTTCCACCATCTTATCTTCCGGAATCAAATTAACAGGCTTCTCCATTGCCTGTTTATCACAGGCAACAACAAAACTCAGCAAACCAATAAGTAACAGGATCTTTTTCATAATTTTATCTATCAAATAACAAACGTTCACCACAACGAATGTCTTTCACTTTTGAATTCACATAAACTAACTGTCCGTTTACCAGGGTATGGGTAATTCTCGATTTAAAATTAGCTCCTTCAAAAGGCGACCAGCCACATTTATAGAGTATATTTTCTTTTTTAACCGTCCACGGTTGCCCGGCGTTTACCAAAACCAAATCGGCAAAATACCCTTCGCGGATAAAACCTCTTTTTTCAATTTTAAAGATTTTTGCCGGATTGTGTGCCATTTTTTCAACGATCTTCTCTAATGAAATTTTTCCCTGATGATAGGCCTCAAACATCGCTACAACAGCATGCTGTACTAACGGACCTCCGGAAGGAGCACTGGTATATGGATTTTGTTTTTCCTCAAGCGTATGTGGCGCATGGTCGGTTGCAATTACATCAATACGATCATCCAGCAACGCTTTCCATAATTCATCGCGATCTTTTGCTGTTTTTACCGCCGGATTCCATTTGATCAGATTCCCTTTTTTCTCATAATCGGCATCCGTAAACCATAAATGGTGTACACATACTTCTGCCGTGATCTTTTTATCTTCCAACGGAATCTTATTGGTAAACAATTCTGTTTCCTTTGCTGTCGATACGTGGAAGATATGCAATCGCGCACCTGTTTTTTTCGCCAGCTCAATCGCTTTTGACGACGAAATATAACACGCTTCCTCGCTACGAATCAGGTGATGGAATTTTACCGGAATATTATCACCGTATTCTTCTTTATATTTTTCAAGATTGGCTTTAATCGTTCCTTCGTCTTCACAATGAACCGCAATCAGCATTGGCGTACTGGAAAAGATTTTCTCCAATGTCTCTTCATTGTCTACCAACATATTTCCGGTCGATGATCCCAAAAACAATTTAATTCCCGCTACATTTTTGGGATTCGTTTTCAGTATCTCTTCCAGATTATCATTGGTTCCGCCCATCATAAACGAATAATTCGCATAAGAGGTTTCGGCTGCAATCTGGTATTTTTGTTCTAATAATTCCTGAGTTACCGCATTCGGAACCGTATTGGGCTGTTCAATAAACGAGGTTATTCCTCCCGCTACCGCAGCTCTGGATTCGGAGGCAATATTTCCTTTATGGGTTAATCCCGGTTCGCGGAAATGCACCTGATCATCGATTGCTCCCGGTATAAGATAGTTTCCTTCTGCATCAATAATGATACAGTCGGAAGATTTCGGACTGATGCTTGCTGCAACTTCCTTGATATATTTATCTTCCACCAGCACATCTCCTTCAAAGATAACTCCTTCATTAACAATCTTCGCATTCTTGATCAATATCTTGCTCATCGTACTTTTCTATCTTATAATCTATAATCGGTTTATCATTTTTTTAAAGCGCAGTGTAATTACGCCAAAAATAGCTTCTTTTATAATAGCATTACTCATTTTTGACTGTCCTTTAGTCCGATCGGTAAAAATAATAGGCACTTCTACTATTTTCATTTTTTTGACAAAGGTTCTGTATTTCATTTCGATCTGAAAAGCGTATCCTACAAATTTAATTTTATCCAGATTGATTTCTTCCAACACTTCTCGTCTGTAACAAATAAATCCTGCCGTTGCATCATGGATTTTCATACCGGTAATCAGGTCGACATATACCGAAGCGAAATAGGACAACAGTACGCGGTTTAACGGCCAGTTTACCACATTAACACCGGTTACATACCGCGAGCCAATAGCCATTCCGGCACCATCGACGCAGGCTTTATACAAACGTTCGAGATCTTTGGGGTTATGGGAGAAATCGGCATCCATTTCGAAAATATATTCGTAATTCCGTGCTAATGCCCATTTAAATCCGTGTACATAAGCCGTTCCGAGTCCTGACTTTTTAAGTCGGTTTTCTAAAAACAAGCGATTCGGGAACAATTCCTGAAGTTCTTTTACCTTAGTCGCAGTTCCATCCGGCGAATTGTCGTCGACAATCAGCACATCAAATGAAACGTCCAATTCGAAAACAGCTCTGATAATGCCCTCAATATTTTCGATCTCATTGTATGTAGGAATAACAACTATGCCCAAGCTCATTTTTTAACTAAATTTGCCTGCAAAAATACACTATTTCCGATGGTTGTTTCATAATAAAAGTATAATAAAAATATTCCACTTAAAAATTAGTACTTTTACAGGCATTATGATGGATCTATTATTTACCGAAAGAGTCGTCGAAAACAAAGACTGGGCAACCGTACTGTTTGTACTGTGCTTTGTTTTACTCGCTATTAACAAAACCATATTTGAAGTCCGTTTTAACGAATTTATCCGACTGGGAATATCCGATAAATATATTAAGATTTACAAGGATAGCGGAAACATGCAAAGCTGGTTTACCATTTCCATGTTTCTGGTACAATTAATCTCCTTTGCATTCCTGATTCAAATCATCATGAGTTATTACGGTTATACCACCAAAACCAACTGGATTTCGTATATTCAGATTATCACGCTTTTGGGGGTATTTATCCTGTCCAAATACCTGATCGAAAAGATCATCGCCACTTCATTTAACATTGAAGAGTTTAATGAGCAGTTTAATTTACAAAAAGTTAACTACCGAACCTACATCGGATTACTCGTTCTACCCCTCAATTTAGTCCTTTTCTATAACGATTTCCCATCAAAAAATCTAATTTTAGGGATTATCATTACTATTTTAATAATAAACATAGCAACTTATGCACTAACATTAAAGATTTATCAAAATTCCATACTAAGTAAGCTGTTCTATTTTATTTTATATCTTTGCACTCTTGAAATAGCCCCCTATTATTTCATGTATTATTGGT
Organism: Flavobacterium sp. WV_118_3; assembly: GCF_039778605.1. Taxonomy (NCBI): domain Bacteria; kingdom Pseudomonadati; phylum Bacteroidota; class Flavobacteriia; order Flavobacteriales; family Flavobacteriaceae; genus Flavobacterium; species Flavobacterium sp. WV_118_3. Next base: position 2,875,824 of record NZ_CP156060.1, read on the forward strand.
TTACGAAAAGTTAGAGCATTACAATTATTTTAATATGAAAGTGAAAACAATCTTGGTTTCGCAACCAGAACCTAAAGTAGAAAATTCACCGTATTTTGAGCTGCAACAAAAGCTTAAAATCAAAGTCGACTTTAGACCATTTATTCACGTAGAGGGCGTTCCTGCTAAGGAGGTAAGACAGCAAAAAATTGATTTAAACAATTATTCGGCTATCATCCTAACCAGCAAAAACTCCGTCGATCACTTTTTCAGAGTTGCTGAGGAAATGCGTTATAAAGTTCCTGAAGACTTAAAGTATTTTTGCCAGTCAGAAGCCATCGCTTTCTATTTACAAAAATATGTCGTTTACAGAAAACGAAAAATCTATGTGGGTCAAAAAGATTTTGTCGACCTATCGCCGTTGGTTAAAAAATACAAAGATGAAAAATTCCTACTTCCTTCATCGGATCAGCTAAACGCCGACATACCCCAAACTTTAAACAATTTAAAAGTTGACTGGACTCCTGGAACATTCTACAGAACGGTTATGAGTGATCTTTCCGACTTAAAGGATGTTTATTACGATGTACTGGCTTTCTTTAGTCCAACCGGAATCAAATCTTTATTCAAAAATTTCCCGGATTTCCAACAAAACAACACCCGTATTGCTGTTTTCGGAAGCACCACACAAAAAGAAGCTATTGAACATGGCTTACGCGTTGACATCATGGCTCCGACACCTGAAACACCGTCGATGACCATGGCTTTAGAAAAATACATCTCCAAAGCCAACAAAGAATCCAAAGACAAATAATTCAAAATAAAAAAAGCTTCCTTAAAGGAAGCTTTTTTCTTTTAAACTCTCAAAAAAACAAAATCGAATATATAAAGGATAGATCCGACTATTCTATTACAATCCCATCATTTTAAGCAATCAGCGAATGGATAACTCTTATGATGTGATTTTTTTCTTATCACCAACATCAGCAAAACTGATTATCAGCTACAAGAAACAATATTATACAAAAACCGAAATTCTTAAATCTACAATCAAGGAAAAATCGTATCCATTTTACTTAAATACGCCAACCTAAAGTATCACAATTCTTCAGTTCGTGTTTTGGTAATTGTACTAATTCCACTTTTTAAATTCCGACTTTTAATTTCAACAGAACTGGATTTCAACAACATAGCCCCGCCCACTGCTTACTCTCCAGCAACTGTTAAAATTAAAAATACTTTTACTTAAACAACCACTTAAAAATACTGCGAAATGATAGATAAAAATTACGGTTTTTTTACATTTTTATTACGGATTACACAAATTGTTAACATAACACATTAACAACCTAAAATTAACAATTTTAACACCAATTGATCGTCTAAAATCACAGGCAAAAACGTACAGTCAAGACCCAATTATACCTAAAACAAAAAAGCTACCTCTTTCGAGATAGCTTTTCTATATTTTATAAGGATAAGATTATAGTTGCGGACCAGCCTTAACTAAATTCTGACCTTCTTCATTATCGGTGTACTGTACAAAGTTTTTGATAAACAACCCTGCAAGATCTGTTGCCTTTGTTGTCCACTCCGACGCATCTGCATAGGTGTTTCTAGGATCAAGAATCTCCGTATTCACCTCTGCCAATGCTGTAGGCACTTCCAGATTAAAAATCGGAACGATAGCCGTTTCCGCTTTTTCGATCGATCCGTCAAGGATTCTGTCGATAATCGCACGGGTATCTTTAATAGAAATACGTTTTCCGGTTCCGTTCCATCCTGTATTTACCATATAAGCCGTCGCATTGTGCTCTTCCATTTTCTTAACCAGTTCTTCTCCGTATTTCGTTGGATGCAAACACAAGAATGCTTTTCCAAAACAAGCCGAGAAAGTTGGCTCCGGTTGTGTTACACCACGCTCCGTCCCAGCCAGCTTTGCCGTAAATCCAGACAAGAAGAAGTATTTGGTTTGCTCCGGTGTTAATTTAGAAACTGGTGGCATTACCCCAAATGCATCTGCCGTAAGAAAGATTACTTTAGAAGCGTGTCCGGCTTTCGATACCGGTTTTACAATATTATCAATATGATAGATCGGATATGAAACACGTGTATTTTGTGTTACAGAACCATCTTTAAAGTCAATTTTACCATCGGCATCTACCGTAACATTTTCTAACAATGCATCTTTACGGATTGCATTAAAAATATCCGGTTCGTTTTCTTTGCTTAGATCGATTGTTTTGGCATAACAACCACCTTCAAAGTTAAACACCCCTTCGTTATCCCATCCGTGCTCATCGTCTCCGATTAATTCCCGTTTTGGATCGGTTGACAAGGTTGTTTTTCCGGTTCCGGATAATCCGAAGAATACCGCTACATCACCATCTTTTCCTTTATTAGCAGAACAGTGCATCGAAGCGATTCCCTGTAATGGAAGGTAGTAGTTCATCATCGAGAACAACCCTTTTTTCATTTCACCACCATACCACGTTCCTCCAATTAACTGAATTTTTTCGGTAAGGTTAAAAGCGACATATACTTCTGAGTTTAATCCGTGTGCTGCATAATCCTTGAAAGTTGCTTTCGAACCGTTCATTACTACGAAATCCGGCTCTCCAAAGTTTTCAAGCTCTGCTTCCGTAGGACGAATAAACATATTTTTTACAAAATGTGCCTGCCATGCCACTTCCATAATAAAACGCACTTTTAATCGTGTGTTTTCGTTAGCGCCACAAAAAGCATCTACAACATATAATTTCTTTCCGGAAAGCTGGCTTACTGTAGTCTCTTTTAAAGCATTCCAGGTATCCTGAGAAATTGGTTTGTTATCGTTAACTGCTTTTTCTGATGTCCACCAAATGGTATCTTTTGTAATATCGTCTTTAACAATGTATTTGTCTTTAGGAGATCTTCCCGTAAATACACCCGTCATAACGTTAACGGCACCAAGTTCTGTCAACTGCCCCTTCTCGAATCCTTCCAGCTCCGTATTTAATTCTTCATTATATAGGTGATCGTAAGACGGATTATAAATAATCTCAACCGTGTCCTTGATCCCGTATTTTTCTAATGAAATTATATTCGTAACATTCATAACTTAAAAATGTGTTGTTTTGTTATTTAAGAACGCAAAAGTAAAAATTTAATTTTAGAATAATTTTTTTTTAATAAATATTATGCTTTTTTCCTGATTACCTGTACAAAAAGGAGCAACCAGGCCAGGATCATCAAAAGCCCACCAATTGGGGTTATCGGTCCTAAAAATTTAAAATCGATCCCGGTTGCCGTACTCGTCGCCAGCAAATAAATCGATCCCGAAAAAAACAACACTCCGATAACCGTAAGGTAACAAATGGTCTTTTTGACCCTTTCCGTTGTCAATGTTGTCATTCCTACAAATAATAAGAATAAGGCATGGTACATCTGATACTTCACACCCGTTTCGAAAGTTGCCAATTGTGTTTCATCCAGCACCTTTTTCAGTCCGTGTGCTCCAAAAGCCCCTAATATTATAGCAACAGCTCCCATTATAGCAGCCGCTGCAATTGTTTTTCTATCCATCGTGTATTTATTTCCTATCAAAGGTAGCATTATTTTAAAAAGTTAAATAATGACATTAATCATCTTTTATATTTTTAAAGAAAATAACAAATTCATATTTTCGTAGACTTTTTAAAACAAACAACCAGCATGAGACATATTTTAATTATCGGAGCCGGTCGCTCGGCTTCGTCACTCATAAAATATTTACTGGATAAATCGGAACAGGAAAATCTACACCTTACCATCGGCGATTTATCTTTAGAATTAGCACAAAAGAAAACTAACAATCACCCAAGAGCCACTGCTATTGCTTTCGACATCCATAACGAAGCACAACGCAAAGCGGAAATTCAGAAAGCCGATATCGTAATCTCGATGCTTCCGGCTTTTTTACATATTGAAGTAGCCAAAGACTGTATTACCTATAAAAAACATATGGTTACCGCCTCTTATATTTCGGATGCGATGCAGGAACTAAACGAGGCTGCCATTGCCAATAACCTTGTTTTTATGAACGAAATCGGATTGGATCCGGGAATCGATCATATGAGCGCGATGAAAGTACTGGATGAAATCCGCGAAAAAAACGGAAATGTAATTCTTTTCGAATCGTTTTGCGGCGGATTGGTAGCTCCGGAATCGGACACTAACTTATGGAATTATAAATTTACCTGGAATCCGCGTAACGTAGTTTTGGCCGGACAGGGTGGCGCTGCGAAGTTTATTCAGGAAGGTACCTATAAATACATTCCGTATCACAAACTTTTCAGAAGAACCGAATTTCTGGAAGTAGAAGGTTATGGCCGCTTTGAAGGCTATGCCAACCGAGATTCCTTAAAATACCGTAGCGTTTACGGATTGGATAATGCCTTGACGGTTTTCCGCGGAACGATCCGACGCGTAGGATATTCCAGAGCCTGGGATATGTTTGTACAGTTGGGAATGACCGACGATTCGTATGCCATCGATAATTCGGAAACGATGAGTTACCGCGAGTTTGTGAATTTGTTTTTACCGTATCATCCTACGGATTCCGTTGAAATCAAATTACGTCATATTCTGAAAATCGATCAGGATGATGTGGTTTGGGACAAATTGCTGGAATTGGATTTGTTTAATGCCAACAAAATCATCGGACTGAAAAATGCTACTCCGGCTCAGATTCTTGAAAAAATCCTGACCGATAGCTGGACATTGGAACCGGACGACAAAGATATGATCGTGATGTATCACAAATTTGGCTATGAAGTAAACGGCGAAAAGAAACAAATTGACGCCACAATGGTATGTATTGGCGACGATCAGACCTATACTTCCATGGCAAAAACCGTTGGATTACCGGTAGCCATGGCTACGTTACAAATCCTAAACGGAAATATTACAACGCCGGGTGTACAACTTCCTTTAAACAAGGAGGTTTACCTTCCGATTTTAAAAGAATTGGAAGAATACGGTGTGATTTTTAAAGAAAAAGACGTTCCGTACAAAGGATACAAATAATAGCAAAAGCCTGATTTTCGAAAATCAGGCTTTTTTTATTTCAATTTCTATTTCATTTTGTAACTTTAGCTATAAATTTATTTCAAATGAAGCTTAATTCCTTACAAGTTGAAATGGACGGCATCGACAAGGAGATCCTGCGTTACCTAATGGAAGATGCCCGAAAACCGATATTACAAATTGCCAGTAAGATTGGAATTTCCGGTGCGGCCATTCACCAACGATTGCGAAAACTGGAACAGGCCGGTGTGATAACCGGTTCCCGTTTTACCGTAAGTCACAAAATATTAGGCTACAGTACAATGGCCTTTGTGGGTATTTATCTGGACAAAGCATCCCGAAATCCGGAAGCTGTTCGGGAGTTAAAAAAGATACCGGAAGTATTGGAATGCCACTACACCACTGGAAACTGGAGTATTTTGATCAAATTGATTTGTCACGATAACGAACATCTGATGCAATTGCTCAACAAAAAAATCCAGGCTATTGAAGGCGTCTCCCGAACGGAAACCTTTATCTCCCTGGATCAGCAAATCGAACGACAAATACAGTTATAAAACAAAAAATCCGGTGCTTTCACACCGGATTTTTTTATCGTTTTCAATTTTATTTTAGTCTCTTCTTCCAAAAACCTGGAACGCCCAATATAGTAGGGATGCTAATGCACCGATAGCCGCTACCACATAGGTTCTGGCCGCCCATTTTAAGGCATCTTCCGCTCCGGCATATTCCTGCTGACTTAACATGTTTTTGTTTTTTAACCAGGCCAATGCTCGGTTACTCGCGTCGTATTCCACCGGTAAGGTGATAAAACTAAAGGCCGTTGCAACACCCATTAAGATCAATCCCAAAATGGCAATGTAAAATCCGAATCCCACTTTGGCCGCCGCACCCAGAATCAAACCACCAATGATCAACCATTGTGACATCCCAGAGGCTACGTTTACAATTGGCACCATTCGGGAACGCATTTGCAACATACTATAGGCTGTGGCGTGTTGTACCGCATGTCCACATTCGTGAGCCGCTACTGCCGCTGCCGCTGCATTACGTTGGTTGTATACCGCTTCACTCAGGTTTACCGTTTTATCCACCGGATTATAATGGTCGGTTAAACGTCCCGGAGTCGAAATCACTTTTACATCGTAAATTCCGTTATCGGCCAGCATTTTTTCGGCTATTTCCGCTCCGGACATTCCGTTGCGCAAATGGATTCTCGAATATTCTTCGAATTTACTTTTTAGTTTATTACTAACAATCCAGCTTACTAAAGCAATCGCTCCTAATAAAATATAATATCCCAGCATGTTCTCTCTTTTTTATTTAGTTTTCTAATATACCAAAAAGAATAGCAAACTGCGCGCCAATTAGCGTTCCGTTAACAAAATATGCAATTTTGTCAGGTGAATTATCCTACTAAATTGATAATCTTACCCGGTACAATTACCACTTTTTTCGGTGCGTTTCCGTTAAGCTGTGCAATCGTACGTTCGTCTGCCAAAATGATTTTTTCAATTTCAGCCGCTGTCAGATCCATTGGTAATTCAATTTTAAAACGCATTTTACCATTAAACGACACCGGATATTCTTTACTGCTTTCCACTAAATGTTTGGCATCGAATACCGGGAACGGAACCTGCGAAATTGAACCTTCGTTTCCTAACGCTTCCCATAATTCTTCTGCAATATGTGGTGCATAGGGCGAAATCAAAATCGCTAGCGGTTCCAAAATGGCACGTTCGTTACATTTCGCCGCCGACAATTCGTTTACCGCGATCATAAATCCGGATACAGAGGTATTAAACGAGAAGTTTTCGATATCTTCCTGCACCTTTTTGATCGTTTTATGTAGGGTTTTTAACGCTTCTTTGCTTGGTTCATTATCGGTTACAATTAGTCCGTTATCGTCAAAATACAAACGCCATAGTTTTTTCAAAAATCCGGATACTCCGGTAATTCCGGCTGTATTCCATGGTTTTGCCTGCTCCAATGGCCCTAAAAACATTTCGTACAAACGCAACGTATCCGCTCCGTATTGTTCGCAAATATCATCCGGGTTTACCACATTGTATTTCGATTTGGACATTTTTTCCACTTCACGACCTACGATAAATTTGCCATTTTCGTTTGTAATAAATTGAGCATTTTTATATTCCTGATATAACGCATGGCTTTTAAATGCGTCGATATCTAATTCATCCGATGCATTGACCAGATTCACATCGACATGGATTTTCAATACCTGTTCTAAATTTTTACGTTTAGCCTCTGATGATTCATCACTAGTTGACAACACACTTATTGTTCTAACAACAAAGGCATCATCTGAAACTTCAACTCCCTCTCTCTCCAATAAACTACCAAATGCTTGCATTTTATTCACAGAATTCGGCATCTTATCTTTAGACACAAATTTTACTTCCACCCCATTTGTAAATCGATACACTATCGCGCTCATTCCCAAAATCATCCCTTGGTTGATCAGTTTTTTAAACGGCTCTTCCGTTGGTGCAAATCCTTTGTCTTTTAAGAATTTATTCCAAAAACGGGAATACAACAAGTGACCGGTTGCGTGTTCGCTTCCACCGATATACAAGTCGACATTCTCCCAATATTTTAAGGCATCTTCCGAAGCAAATGCCGCATCGTTATGCGCATCCATATAACGCATCCAATACCATGAGCTTCCCGCCCAACCTGGCATGGTGTTTAATTCCAATGGGAATACCGTTACATGATCAATTAAATCATTGTTGACTACCTTATGGTTTACATTGTCCCAAGCCCAAACGGTTGCATTTCCTAATGGCGGTTGTCCGTCTTCGGTTGGCAAATATTTTTCTACTTCCGGTAATACGATTGGCAAATGTTTGGTGTCGATCATCTGCGGCAAATCGTTTACATAATATACCGGGAATGGTTCCCCCCAATAACGTTGTCTGGAGAAAACCGCATCACGCAAACGATAGTTGGTTTTACCTTTTCCTTGTCCCAATTGTTCCAAAGCTTCAATCGCTTTTTGGGTTGCTTTTTTATAATTTAAACCGTTCAGAAAATCCGAATCGGCTATAACTGTATTTTCTTTGTCGGAGTAGGCTGCTTCCGAAATATCCACACCTTCGAAGATGTTTTTAATCGGAATACCGAAATGTTTCGCAAACGCGTAATCCCGTTCGTCACCACATGGCACGGCCATTACAGCTCCGGTTCCGTAACCCGCCAATACATAATCGCCAATCCAAACCGGAATCGGTTCTTTGGTAAACGGATGCTCGGCATAAGCTCCGGTAAATACGCCCGAAATGGTTTTCACATCGGCCATACGATCTCTTTCACTACGTTTTGCCGTAGCTTCAATATAGGCATCCACCGCTTGTTTTTGTTCCGGTGTTGTGATTTTAGCGACCAATTCGTGTTCCGGTGCTAACGTCATAAAAGTAACACCAAAAATAGTATCAGGACGCGTCGTAAAAACGGCTACTTTCTCGTCATGTCCTTTTAAATTAAATGTCACCGCAGCTCCAACCGATTTCCCGATCCAGTTCCGCTGACTTTCCTTAATACTTTCGCTCCAGTCGATCGTTTCCAATCCTTGTAGCAAACGCTCGGCATAAGCCGAAATACGCATACTCCACTGGGTCATCTTTTTACGGATCACCGGGTGACCACCACGTTCGGATACACCGTTTATAATTTCATCATTTGCCAATACCGTTCCCAAGGCCGGACACCAGTTTACTTCGGTTTCCGCCAGGTAGGTCAATCGGTATTGCAACAAGATTTTTTCTTTTTCTTCTTTTGTAAAGGCATTCCATTGTGCCGCTGTAAACGGTACGATGACATCATCGCATACCGCATTTACCGTTGCATTTCCTTCCTTTTCAAAAATGGCCGTTAGCGTACTGATATCTTCGGCTTTGTCGCTGTCGTTATTATACCAGGAATTGAATAATTGGATAAAAATCCACTGTGTCCATTTGTAATAGTCCGGATTGGAAGTACGTACTTCGCGGCTCCAGTCGAATGAAAACCCGATTTTATCCAATTGCTCGCGGTAACGGGCGATGTTTTCTTTGGTTGTTTTTTCAGGATGTTGTCCGGTTTGAATCGCATATTGCTCGGCCGGCAATCCGAAACTGTCATACCCCTGCGGATGTAACACATTGAATCCTTTGTGACGTTTGTAGCGCGCATAAATATCAGACGCGATATAGCCCAGCGGATGCCCAACATGCAGTCCCGCTCCCGATGGATACGGAAACATATCTAACACAAAATACTTTGGCTTCGCGGAATCGTTCGCTGCTTTAAAGGTCTGGTTTTCGGACCAGTACTTTTGCCATTTGGCTTCAATTTGATTTGGATTGTACTTCATTACTCTGAATTGCTATAATTACCGGATAATCTTCCTGTTTTAGTATTCCTTTTTTGAATCCCGAATATAGGGTATCATTTTCGGGCAGGCAAATTTACATTATATTATAAGAAAGTTAAAACTTTGAGCGTTATAAACCTTAAAAACAATTTTCTTTCTTATTTTTACGGCTTAAATCAGATTCTATGGCTACATCTTTTGAAAAGTATCAAAAACGCAGACTTATTTCTTCCTATTTTTCGGTTATTTTAAGTATTTTCTTAGTGTTGTTCCTGTTGGGCGCATTGGGGCTTTTTGTTATCAATTCTGAAAAGATTTCCAATGATGTTAAAGAAAATATCCCGATGTCGGTTTATTTTAACAATCAGGCCAATGATAGTATTCTGAAAGCATTCGGCACACAATTGTCCGCCTCAAATTATGTAAAAAACCAGTCTTTTGTCTCTAAAGACGACGCAGCTAAAAAACACAAAGACATTATCGGAGAGGATTTTATGGAGTTTATTGGCTTTAACCCACTTCAAAATTCATACGACATTCACCTGAAAGGGAATTATGTAGTTTCCGACAGTATTAAGGAAATCGAAAACAATATCCGTAAAAACCCAATGGTTACCGAGGTAATCTACGACAAACAATTAGTGGATCTGGTAAATGAAAACGTAAAGAAAATTACGTTTTGGATTTTGATCGTTAGTGGCGTACTGGCTTTTGTAGCTATGCTTTTGATCAACAGCTCACTTCGCCTTTCGATTCACTCGAACCGTTTTATTATTAAAACCATGCAAATGGTTGGCGCGACCAAATCGTTTATCCGTAAACCGTTTATCTGGAGAAGTATCAAACTGGGATTAATCGGTTCCGGATTAGCCATTGCCGCTTTAATCGGTCTGGTTTATTATGTCGACGGAATGTTCCCAAGTCTGGGGATTGCTACCGATTACCTGTCGACCGGAATTGTTTTGGCCGGCGTACTAGTAGTAGGAATTATCATCACCTGGATCAGTACGTTTTTTGCCACACAACGCTTTTTAAATTTAAGAACCGACGATTTATATTAAGAATCATCAATTCAATACTCTAATGGAAAACGAAAACAAGCACAAACACGACTTTCTTTTTGAAAGCAGCAACTATAAAATCCTTTTTATCGGACTGGCCGTAATCGCCCTTGGTTTTATACTAATGTCCGGCGGTGGTAGTAACGATCCAAATGTATTTAGTTCCGATATTTTTGATTTCAGACGTATCAAACTGGCTCCAACGGTTGTACTAATCGGTTTCGGAATTACGATTTATGCTATTTTAAAAAACCCTAAAAAGGATAGCGCAGAAAATTAATGGATTTATTACAAGCACTTATTATTGCCATAGTCGAAGGACTAACCGAATATTTACCGATTTCTTCTACCGCACACATGGGCTTTACAGCCGCTTTAATGGGTATGGAAGAATCGGAGTTTCTAAAAATGTTCCAGGTTTCCATTCAGTTTGGCGCTATTCTTTCGATTGTAGCCTTATACTGGAAAAAGTTTTTCGATTTCACCAATCTTACTTTTTACTTTAAACTGGCCTTTTCGGTAATCCCGGCCTTGGTTTTGGGTTACTTTTTCGACGATAAAATCGAAGCCGTTTTAGGTAATCAGATTGCCATATCATCTGTTTTGGTTATCGGTGGAGTCGTTTTATTATTTGCCGACAAATGGTTTAAAAACCCAACGATACTCGACGAAAAAGAGATTACGATCAAAAATGGTATTGCGATCGGTTTTTGGCAATGCCTGGCCATGATGCCCGGAACTTCGCGTTCGGCCGCATCGATAATCGGAGGAATGGCACAGGGTTTAAGCCGAAAAGCCGCCGCTGAGTTTTCGTTCTTTCTGGCCGTTCCAACCATGTTGGCCGTGACGGTTTATTCCATTTTTGTAAAAACATGGGGAAAAGGAACCGCCACCGAAATGAAAGGCTATGAAATGATTTTACAGGATCAGGATCATATTACTTTTTTTATCATCGGAAATGTTGTGGCTTTTATAGTCGCTTTGGTTGCTGTAAAAACGTTTATTAATGTGCTTACCAAATACGGTTTTAAATTTTGGGGTTGGTACCGGATTGTAGTTGGAATTGGTTTGTTACTTTATTTTTATTCCGCTAAATAATGGAAACCTTAACCGCAGAACACTATCAGGAAGGTCAGGTCCTTCTGATTGACAAACCGTTACAATGGTCGTCTTTTCAGGCCGTAAACAAAATTAAATGGTCGCTAAAAAAACACCTGGGTTTAAAAAAAATCAAGGTTGGCCATGCCGGAACACTCGATCCGTTAGCCACGGGATTACTCATTGTATGTACCGGTAAGTTCACCAAACGCATTCCGGAATTACAAGGAATGATCAAAGAATACACCGGAACGTTTCATATTGGCGCTACCACGCCATCCTATGATCTGGAAACCGAAATCGACGCGACCTTCCCAACCGATCATATCACGGAGGAATTACTGTATAAAACCATAGCTCAATTTTTAGGTGAAATTAACCAGAAACCACCGGTTTTTTCAGCCATAAAAAAAGATGGAAAGCGTTTGTACGAACACGCCCGTAAAGGCGAAGAAGTCGAAATTGCCGCCCGAAAAACAGTTATCCATGAGTTTGAGATTACCCGAATTGCACTTCCTGAAGTAGATTTTCGGGTGGTTTGTAGCAAAGGAACCTATATCCGTTCACTGGCATATGATTATGGCGTTGCGTTACAATCCGGGGCGCACTTAACTGCATTACGACGCACCAAAATAGGAGATTATTCCGTTAAAAATGCTATGATCGTTACCGATTTTGAAGAGTCAGTAACGCCACAATAAAAAAGGTACTCCGTAGAGTACTTTTTTTGTTATTACAAACCTTGCATCAGGTCGAGTAATTCTTTTTGTGTCGACAAACCTTTGTCTTTTAAATACCATTTTTGCAAATCGGTTTTGGCGGTTTCGTCAATCACGCCGTGTTGCGCTTTATAATCCAGAATCAACTGTTTCGCACCTTGCGGACGTGGTCCCCAATCGGCTTTTACTTCTTTTGTTTCCGCATCCAGAACGATTAATTTCGGAATCGCTTTTCCGCCGTTGGTCAGGAATTTTTGCATCAACTCTTCATTTTCATCCCGGAATACCAGTTTCATCTCAATATTTGGCGCCTCCAATTCCATTTTATGCAATACCGGCACAATCTGAGCCGCATCGCCACACCAACCTTCCGAAAGTACCAACCAGATGTATTTTTTTTCGATATTTTTTAATCCTTCACCAATAACATTCGGAACCGGTATCGTTTTATCCAAACGATTCATTCGGACTTCATTTAATTCACTGTAATGCAACAAATCATCCGATTGTTCTGCCCCGGTCGATTTTCCTTCTTTTAGCAATTTCGTCACCAAGCCTCTATATTCCTGATACGAATAACTTCTTTTCAGACTTTCTTCAATATACATTTCCATTTCACTTTGTTTAGTATGCGGTGCAAAGTTAGCGCAAATGTCCACATTAAAAAGTAACAAAAGTAACAATCCAATGGACAAAAAGTGTAACTTTATCTTTTTACAATAAAGATGGATTTACAAACAAAATCAATCGGACTGATCCTTTCCGGCGGTGGAACCAAAGGATTGGCGCATGCCGGAGCGATAAAATTTTTAGAAGAAAAAAACATACGGCCAATCCATATTGCCGGAACCAGTGCCGGTTCGATTATCGGAACCTTATATGCCTGGGGAAAGTCACCCGAAGAGATTCTGGAATTTTTTAAGTCGATTTATTTTTTCCACTGGAAACACTTTACACTAAAAAAAGCCGGGCTAATCGATTCGGAATCGTTTAAAAAGTATTTCAGTTCCATTTTTGAAGACGCTACTTTAGGCGATCTGAAAATACAAACCCATATTACGGCCACCGACATGGTAAAAGGCAAGCTGAAAATTTTTAGCCCCGACACCAAAATTGTCGATGCCATTCTGGCCTCCTCCTCATTTCCGGGTGTGATGTCGCCCTACGAAATCAAAGGAAGCATTTATAGTGATGGCGGCATTCTGAATCATTTCCCAACCGATGTATTACAGGGTCGCTGCGACACACTGATTGGTGTCTATGTGAGTCCGATTCAGAAAATCGAAGCCAAAGACCTCTCGTCGATAAAAGCGGTGACCACACGTGCTTTCGATCTGCTTTCGGCCAATTCGAATATGCAGAAATTCAACAATTGCGACTGGGTGATCGAACCGGAAGAATTATCCATTTTCAGCACTTTCGAAACCAACAAAACCCGGATGGAAGCGATTTTTAATATCGGATATGAGGCGGCAAAAAAATCCTATCTCGAATTGAAATTATAAACCAATCCCTTTTCTTTGGATGCTCACGGCTTGTTTAAGAAATATTTACGGACTTCGTTTTAAAAAAACAGATAATAACTATATTTGCACCACTAAACAAAACTTGCAATGAAATACAAAAGAATTCTTTTGAAACTAAGTGGTGAAGCTTTAATGGGAGAACGCCAATATGGTATTGATCCGAAAAGGTTGGCCGAATATGCTGCTGAAATTAAACAAATCCATGACAACGGTGTTGAAATCGCCATTGTAATTGGAGGTGGAAATATTTTCAGAGGTGTAGCCGGAGCCAGTAACGGAATGGACAGAGTTCAAGGGGATTATATGGGAATGTTAGCCACTGTAATCAACGGAATGGCGTTACAAGGTGCTTTGGAAGAAGCCGGAATGCAAACCCGTTTACAAACTGCTTTGAAAATTGAGGCTATTGCCGAACCGTATATCAAAAGAAGAGCGGTACGTCATCTTGAAAAAGGACGAATCGTAATCTTCGGTGCCGGAACCGGTAACCCGTATTTCACAACCGATACCGCAGCCGTTTTAAGAGGTGTGGAAATTAATGCCGATGTAATCCTGAAAGGTACCCGCGTAGATGGTGTATATACTGCCGATCCGGAAAAAGATGCCAATGCCGTGAAATTCGACTATATTTCTTTTGATGAGGTATTGAAAAAAGGATTGAATGTAATGGACACTACCGCTTTCACGTTAAGTCAGGAAAACGAATTACCAATTATCGTTTTCGACATGAACAAAGAAGGTAATTTATTAAAAGTTTGTGAAGGAGCGACTGTTGGAACAACAGTAAATATTTAATTTTGAATTATAAAAATTAGTATCATGACCGAAGAAATTAATTTTATTTTAGATAGCACCAAAGAATCGATGAACGGTTCTTTAGAGCACCTTGAAAAAGCATTCCTAAACATCCGTGCCGGAAAAGCAACCCCTCAGATGTTGGGTGGTGTTTTTGTAGACTATTACGGATCTCAGACGCCACTTTCACAGGTTGCTAATGTAAACACACCGGATGCGCGTACGATTACTGTTACGCCATGGGAGAAAAACATGTTACAACCTATCGAAAAGGCCATTATGATTGCCAATCTTGGTTTTAATCCGATGAATAATGGTGACAATATCATCATTAGTGTTCCGCCATTAACCGAAGAGCGTCGTCGCGACCTGGTAAAACAGGCTAAATCGGAAGCGGAAGATGCTAAAATCAGTATCCGAAATTCCCGTAAAGAAGCGAATACCGATATCAAAAAATTAGAAAAAGACGGAACATCCGAGGATATCTGCAAAAGTGCCGAAGAAGACGTTCAGAAATTAACGGACATTTACATTAAAAAGATTGACGAGGCTTTGGTTGCAAAAGAAGCCGAAATCATGAAAGTATAAGTAAAAGATCCGCTCCACAGCGGATTTTTTATTAGAACGGATTTGCAAACCTATTTTCATTTTAAATTAAAATAAGAAGCTATCTTTTTGACAGGCTTTTTATTACCTTTGCGGGCATTGCAAATTTTTTTTCACTTAAAATCAATATAAAAATCATTACAATGAAGCACACTAAAGTTAAGGACCTGCTAAACGGTACGAAGACATTGCATGAAGTAAAAGCAAAAGGTTGGGTTAGAACATTTAGAAATAATCAGTTTATCGCGTTGAATGACGGTTCTACGATAAATAATATTCAGTGTGTTGTTGATTTTGAAAATACTCCGGATGAAACCCTAAAACGAATCACTACCGGTGCAGCCGTGAGCGTTACCGGTACATTGGTAGAAAGTCAGGGTGCCGGACAAACGGTGGAAATCCAGGTGACAAAACTGGAAATTCTAGGGGATTCCGATCCGGAAAAATACCCGATGCAACCGAAAAAACACTCGTTGGAGTTTTTACGTGAAAATGCGCATTTACGAATCCGTACCAACTCTTTCGGAGCCATTATGCGCGTACGTTCGACTTTATCGTTTGCCGTACACCAATATTTCCAGGAAAAAGGCTTTTTCTATGTAAATACACCTATCATCACCGGATCGGATGCTGAAGGTGCCGGAGAAATGTTCCGCGTTACCGCATTGCCTTTCGACGGTACGCCAAGAACCGAAGACGGACAGGTAAACTTTAAAGAAGATTTCTTCGGAAAAGAAACCAATTTAACCGTATCGGGTCAGCTGGAAGGCGAAACCTATGCGATGGCTTTAGGTCAGATTTATACCTTTGGCCCTACTTTCCGCGCCGAAAACTCGAATACTTCACGCCATTTGGCTGAGTTCTGGATGATCGAACCGGAAGTAGCTTTTAACAATCTGGCGGACAACATGGATCTGGCCGAAGATTTTATCAAATATGTGATCAAATATACGGTGGACAAATGTGGCGATGATCTGAAATTCTTAGAACAACGTTTACTGGACGAAGAAAAATCAAAACCACAGGCCGAAAGAAGCGAAATGTCCTTATTGGAAAAATTAAGCTTTGTAATGGACAATAACTTTAAACGCGTAAGTTATACCGAGGCAATTGATATCCTGAAAAGCTCCAAACCAAATAAAAATAAAAAATTCAACTATATCATTGACGAATGGGGTGCCGATTTACAAAGCGAACACGAGCGCTATCTTGTAGAGAAACACTTTAAATGTCCGGTAATTTTATTTGATTACCCGGCAAAAATCAAAGCGTTCTATATGCGTTTGAACGAAGACGGAAAAACGGTTCGCGCTATGGACATCCTATTCCCTGGAATCGGAGAAATCGTAGGTGGATCACAACGGGAAGAGCGTCTGGATGTATTATTACAAAAGATCGCCGACCTTGGAATCGATGAAAAAGAATTGTGGTGGTATCTGGATACCCGTCGCTTCGGAACAGCCGTTCACAGTGGTTTCGGACTTGGTTTCGAAAGACTGGTATTGTTCGTAACCGGTATGTCTAACATCCGTGACGTAATTCCATTCCCAAGAACGCCGCAAAACGCTGAATTCTAATTCTGGAATCGTTTATCTGTCAGGTTACACTGAAAATGTGTTAATTTCGGTTTCACATCACAGTACCTGCTAAACTTATACTAACCTTTGCCGATTTTTTTTTATTTTTGAAAATAATAATTTGGCAAAGGTTACTTTATTATGGCCGTATCCTACTGCCTCTGATTAACCCAAAACCGAATACACAATACAAAAATGCTTAAACAACATTTACAGCTCAAATTATCGCAAAAGCTATCCCCTCAGCAAATCCAACTGATGAAGTTGATTCAATTGCCTACGCAGGCTTTTGAACAACGTCTGAAGGAAGAACTTGTGGAAAATCCGGCTTTGGAAACCGGAAAAGAGGACGCTATGGAGCATGACGAATATGAAGACGATAATTATGACGAATACGACGATTATGACAATGAACGCATTGATGCCGACGAAATCAATATCGACGAGTATTTGAGCAACGATGAAACGCCCGATTATAAGCTACAAGCCAATAATTATAGTGATGACGACGAAGACCGCAGTCTTCCGTTTGCCGCTCCGGTGAGTTTTCACCAGGATTTGATCAACCAATTAAATACGTTTATCCTTTCCGACAGTGAGCGCGAAATAGCCGAGTTTTTAGTTGGAAGTATCGACGATATGGGCTATATCCGCCGCGATATTCAGGATATCGTAGACGATATGGCTTTTACGCAGGGCATTTATACCGACGAACAAAATGTGGAGCGTATTCTAAACATTATCCACGAATTGGAACCGTCGGGTGTTGGCGCGCGCGACCTGCAGGAATGTTTGTTGTTACAACTTCGCCATAAAACGCCAACTGAAGCGATCGAACTTGCCATCGACATACTCGAAAACCAGTTTGATGCGTTTACCAAAAAACATTACGACAAATTACTGCAGAAATACGATATCTCACAGGAGCAACTCCGCAAGGCGATTGACGAAATCGAAAAACTAAACCCAAAACCGGGTGGTTCGTTCGACACCAATTCCCGTACTGTAGAGCATGTGGTTCCGGATTTTTCAATCCGCCTGATCGACGGCGAACTGGAACTTTCATTAAACGGAAGAAACGCACCGGAATTGCACGTTTCCAAAGATTATCAGGAAATGCTGCAAACGTACAAGGAATCCCGTGAAAAATCGAGTTCTCAAAAAGATGCCGTACAGTTTATCAAACAAAAACTGGATTCGGCCAAATGGTTTATCGATGCGATCAAACAGCGTAACGAAACCTTATTTGTGACGATGAACGCGATCATGCATTACCAACAGGAGTATTTTCTTGATGGCGATGAAACCAAGCTCAAACCGATGATCTTAAAAGACATCGCCGATATGGTTGGTTTGGATATTTCGACGGTTTCCCGAGTAGCCAACAGCAAATATGTAGAAACCCCCTACGGCACAAAACTGATCAAGGAATTCTTTTCGGAAGCTATGAAAAACGATCAGGGGGAAGATGTTTCGACCATCGAGATTAAAAAGATTTTACAGAATGTAATCGAAGAGGAAGACAAAAGTAAGCCGCTTCCCGACGACAAACTAGCCGATATCTTAAAAGAAAAAGGCTATCCGATTGCCCGAAGAACGATCGCCAAATACCGTGAACAGCTGGATATTCCGGTGGCACGTATGCGAAAAAAAATATAATTGCCGATTTAAAACCAATCACTTCAATGGATTTCAAAAAGATTTTCCCGTTATTTTCTTATTTGTTCCATCCGCTGTTTATTTCGGTTTATGCCGCATTGTTTTATTTTTTCGTCACCCGGAATTATTTTTATCCGCATGAGATTTATCTGATCCTGTTTCAGGTGGTTATTCTGACGTTATTTTTACCGGTTTCGACTTATTTTTTACTAAAATCACTCGGCCTGATTCGTTCGGGGATTATGTTGTCGGAGAAAAAAGAGCGCCGCTTACCACTGGCTTTTCAGGCGATGTTTTTTCTGGTACTGATCGAACATTCGCTCACCATGCTACCGATTCCGGAGTTGTATTTTTTCTTTTTGGGTGCGTTGATCAGTTCGGTTATCACTTTAGTCCTACTCCTATTCCACTTTAAAACCAGTTTACACATGGTCGGAATTGTTGGGATAACCCTTTTTATCATTGGGATTTCCATGCATTACCATATCCGGTTCGTAAACCTGATTGCTTTTTCGATATGCAGTATCGGAATTGTGGCTTCGTCCCGTTTGTATATGAATGCCCATTCGATGAAAGAGATTGTCATCGGAATACTGGTTGGCGCTTTACCGCAAATCGGGTTATGGTATTTCTGGTTATAGAATGTAGAAAATTACCAGAAAGCTAAAAACATTCATTTTGATTTTTTCACCATCGATCTCACCCGATTTAAACAATGGGTTTAGTCCGTAATAGGCGTAGGCATTAAACGTATTATAACCGATTCCGACATACGGTCCGTATTGGAATTTATTCAGGTCGGAATTATTAAATACTTTGATTTTTTCGGTACTTCCGGTATACACCGATTTACTATAGAGCAGGTAACTAAACTTAAATCCGGAATAGATTCTCCAGAATTTATGGCTTTCCGGTGTGGAGGTTCGCCAACGCACTTCGATCGGAATATCCAGATAGTGGGTTTCCAGTTTATTTTTTTCGAAATCGGAACTGATCGAGTAATTCGCAATACCATCGATCTCTTCAATTTTCATGTTTTGACGAAAACTGTTATATGTATAACCAATTCCCGGCGCTATGGCAAAAGTACGTTTATCGTTTAGCGGAATATCGCGGAGAATACCAGCGCTCAGACCCAATGAAAAGGAGTTTTGCGAAAAGCCACGCGGACTATTTCGCACTAAGTTATAAGCAATACTGATATAAAACTGATCTTCCCGGTACAGCGAGTCTACGACAACTTTCTTTTCTTCTTCTTTTTTTACCGTTTCTTCGGTTTGTGCCCAAAGACCTACGGGAAGGATTAATAAGAGATATAGCAGGCCAACTTTAATCATACTTTACTTATTTCTGTACTAAAGTAGTAAAAACTAGCTTTACTTTTATGTATTGTCCCGAATCTTTTGACCGTTTAAATCAGTCCGATCTTTTTGGCTTCTTCGATCAACTCTTTGTCACCACCTTTGGAACGTAGCAACTGGCTTTTGATATTGGCTTTTCGTTTTTCCAGTGCACTCATCGACAACGGAATATAGTTGGGAAGATCGGCCGTTTTAACACCTTGAGAAATCAATAACAGAATCTGACTATCGATAGAATCCCATTTGATGTTTTTCATCATCAGTTCTTTCAGGGCATTGGAAATCGTGTGACTGGCAAAGGTTTCGCCTCCATAGATTTTCTCGAATACGTTGGGAAACATTTCAAAATTGATATCGCATTTCGAAATAAACGCCTCCGGATTGACTTTATTCATGATCTTATCGATCAGCACCGGTTCATTGTGCATCGTTAGCAGCGCAATTTTACACTTTGGGAATTTTTCACGAATCAACAGTGCCAGATCCACTCCCGATTCGATGTTCATTTCTTTATAAGGCGGCAAGCTAATATCGAGATAAGCAAAGTCGATATCTTTTTTTAGCCTGGAAAAGTTCATAATGGTCGTATAAGCTGTAGTACAATTATGAGCCGTTGTAAAATTAAGCATCAACTCATCGGTATTAAATTCAGAAAGCAAGTTGATATAACCATCTAATGTCATTGGATGATCATCTACTAGCAGAATATTTATTTCTTTGGCCATACGATTTTTTTTCTATTACAAATCTAACGAAAAAGTACGGAATATCCGTAAAACAATTTCAGACGAAAGTAATAGCTTGCACTAAAATTAAAGTTGTGCATTATCCGTTTTTGCTAATCGATGACGATGAGAAGGTAGCCAAGAACATTCTGGAAGTTTTTGAAGATTTTGAAGACTTTCTGTGCCTTGGTGTGATTAAGACGAAAGAAGAAGCGATTAACCGGATATTGGAGTTAAAACCCAAACTGGTGTTCATTGAAATCGCTTCTAAAAAACCGGATTCGGATTTATCATTTGCTATTTTATCCGAACTTAACGAATTTCTGGAAGAATTACCCTATTTTGTGGTAATTACTTCTGATGAAAGTCATGCATTTGAAGCTATTAAAAAAGGGGTGTCTGATTACCTGTTAAAACCTTTAAGCCAGAGCGAGTTACGAAAGTGCCTGCTTCGCTTTCAGAAAAAAAATCCGGTTAAAGAGCCTGAAACTATTTGTGTAAAATCATACGGCGATTATCAGTTTGTGCATTTAAAAGACATTACGCATTTAAAAGCCGACAATAATACCACCGATATTTACCTTAGCTCCGGTCAGAAAGTTAGCGCTTACAAAACCTTAAAGCATTTTGAAAGTCTGCTTCCTTTTTACTTTTTAAGGGTACACAACAGTTCGATCGTAAATATTAATTATGTTTCCCGCATACATTTGGGAAAATTGAAATGTTATTTAAATAATAATGAAATTTCCATACCTTTCTCCAAATCGTATAAAGATAACATCGATACCATTATAAGGCGAATTTCATCTTAACAAAAACCTATTGTTTACACGTACAAATGATACATCCACTAACAAACGCCTTACAACCACTAAATACACGATTAATGATTACCAAAACAGCTTGTTCCTTATCTAATTTTGTAACTGTAATAATGACGGAACAATTTAAAGCTTTAAACAATTACTAAGATGAGGGAACATGCTTTACACATGACATCTTCAGTAATACTGGTAAGTAATCCCAACTTTCAGCAAAAAAACAAATCAAATACCACTACACCACAAAAATGTTGTAGCAACCCCATTTCTTAACATTAAAATATTTTTTTTATGAAAAAAGCTCTTTTTATTTTGACACTTATCATTGTTGGCGGATTAACATTTTCATGTTCAACTGATGAGTATGATGTAACGCAAGAAACCAGTGCCCGAAAATTCAATACTAATGACGATATGATGCGTGGTACTGCTGCCGACTCAACAAGTATGCTTCCGAGCTATACTCCAAATACAACTACGGAACCAATCAGCCCGAATCTTGACGATAACGGAGGTGGAACTTTGAACCCTCCAAAAAGATAATATAAAAACGAACGTTTTTTTTTGACCTGGGCAATATAAGTTGCGATATTAACTTATATTGCCTAGGTTTTTTATATTATTTTTGATCAATCCCTAATTCGCAACCATTTTGAACGCCCCAGTATCGAAATTTATATTTTGTCTTATCCTCTGTTTTCTGATGTTCTCCTGTGAGATGAACAAAAAAAGTGACATTGCTGTTTCGGATAAAAAAATAAATGCGCTGTTCAAAGACGCGAACAACAATCAGAAATCACTTTCGAAGAAGAAGGTATTACTGGATTCTATTTTCCATGAAATTTCCCGGCGCAAAAACGACTCGATTACCCGGAATTTTCATTTCCAGCTGGCAGACGAATTCTACCGCCTCAACGATTTTCAGACGTCCAGAATCATCAGTGAAGAAGCTTTTAACCTGGCCAATGATGCCAACGATAGTGTTGCTACTGCAAAAGCGCTGTATTATATTGGCGATTGCTACGAGCCTATAAAAAAGGATAGTGCTTTCTATTATTATCTTCAGGCCGAAAAAATATACCGTCGCCTAAAAGACTCGGAAAATGTTGGCCGTATGCTATTATACAAAGGAGGGATTCTCTATAGCGAGGGCAACTACATTGAAAGTGAAATCGAAGCCAGCAAATCGCTACAATTACTCAATAAATCCGGAAATTATAAGCTTACCTATAGCGCTTATAATATTCTTGCCAATTCTCTTCAGGGATTAAATGATTTTAACGGTGCGCTAAAATACCACGAACTCGCGTTAAAAGAATACGACAAACTCAAACTTAAAGAAACCGATCCGAAAGTTATTCTTGGGTATTATATCCCAACACTGAACAATATCGGTTATATGTACGACAAAATCGGAGAGCATCAAAAAGCGATCAAACAATTCGAAAAGATTATTGCGATTAAAGATCTCCGCAAACTTTTCCCGGAATATTATGCTGCTACGCTGAGTAATCTGGCGTATTCCAAAATGAAAGCCGGCGATTTTAAGGATCTGAAAGAGATGTTTTACGAGTCAATTCACCTTCGGGACAGCCTCGGAAACCAGGCCGGTGTTGCGTATAGCAAAGTACAATTGGGCGAATTTTACCTCATCCAGAAAGACACCCTCCAATCGATCGTAACACTAAAGGAAAGTTATCAGCTCGCCAGTGACACCAAAAGTTATTATGAACTGTTGCGCTGTTTAAAACTCTTATCCAAAATCGACACCAGTAGAAGTCAACAGTATTCCGATGAATATATTGCTGTTAGCGACAGCTTACAGAAAAAAGAACGAGCAACCCGTAACAAATATGCCCGTATTGCCTATGAAACGGAACGACTCGAAGAAGAAAACGAAGTGCTAACCAAACGAAATCTGTATATATTACTTGGTGCGGCCTTTTTTATTTTTGTGGTGACCGCTTTAGGGATTATCCGCCATTTAAAAGCCAAAAACAAAGAACTTCAGCTAATCCAGCAACAACAAGAAGCCAACGAGGAAATCTATCACCTGTTGGTCGAACAACAGGAAAAAGTCAACACTGCTAAAGAAGAGGAAAAGACCAGGATCGCCATGGAATTGCACGATAATATTATGAACAAGATCTATGGTGTTCGGATGAACCTTGGTTTTTTTAATAATAAAGCGGATGAAAAAGCGACTGAAAAACGAAAAGAATATATTCTGGAGCTTCAGAATATTGAAAAAGAGATCCGTACGATTTCGCACGATCTGACCAAAAACTCGTACTTCGAAGAGCGTAATTTTACCGAGTTGTTAAGCTTCCTGATCAAAAATCAGGAAAATATCAATACCACGGATTTCCACTATGAAATCGATGAAAATATCGATTGGGATACGGTTCCGAATACCACCAAAATCAATATCTATCGTATCGTACAGGAAGGCATTCTGAATATTAACAAATATGCGAATGCTAAAAATGCCTTTGTGACCCTTACCCTTACCGAAACAGGCAAAGTACAATTAATCGTAAGTGACGATGGCGCTGGTTTTGACCTGAAAATTGCCAAAAAAGGGATTGGTTTAAAAAATATGACCGAACGGATCACAGCATTAAAAGGCGAATTGAATATTAAGTCCAATATTGGAAAAGGCACACAAATCGAAGCCGTTTTCCCACTATAGGTCATTGAAACAATACAACCATAGCGTTTATAACTGCTATTCCCTTTTTAAAAGCTTGAAGCCAACACTACCCTTTACAACCTTTTTCTTCTACTGGATTCTTATTTCTAAAACAATATCCGGTTTGATATCACAAAATCAATTATCTTTTTTAAAAACTATTTGCATTAGAAAAACCCAGTAGTCGTTTCAATATATTTGTCTTTGATAGTTCTTTTTATCTTTACTATTAACAGTATTATTTGATCAACTTATAAACAAAATAAATGTCCTTTTTTAAAACCTTATTCGGAAAAAGCACTCCCCTCGTAGAAGACAAAGCCTTTACCATTGATTTTGAAGATGCGCTAAAGCGCTATATCGGCGTAACCGATGGTGATGTCGCCTATGAATTTAAAGATAAAAAAGGGAATGTGATTCCTCCCTCCTATGCTTTTGAAGGTGCCTATAATCAATGGAAGGAAATACAATCGGTATGGGATAAACGCGGGGTTATTTTTGCAGCACTGGATTCGGTTTATTTTCACCGGATTCCAAAAGCACAGGTCATCGAACGTTTTGTAATTGACCGTTATCCCGAAAAAGCCTTGCAATTTGCCGCAGCGAATTTAAACGAAACGGATTATACCGATCCGGAAGTATTGGCATCCTTAGCGAAGTGTCATTTTATACTATTAAATTTTGACGAAAGTATCGCACTGGCGCAAAAGGCTCTGGAACAGGATGGAGACAACAAAAAAGCAAAAATTGCTTTAGCGGATTCCTTTCACTTAACCGGTCAACATGAGGAGGCACATCAAATCTATCAGCAACTTTTAGAAAACAGTTTGCGAAACGAATGGAAAAGCGACGAAATAGACTCGTCCTAAAATTTGTCAACCTATTTTAGGATGAGACATTATACTCTTGAATATATTATGTTTCCCAAGTGTTTAAAATTTTCAATACTATTATTCTTATTGAATGCTTTTGTTTCTACTGTATTACCGTCAGAATTAGGTATAGAAATAATACAATCATCTTTAAAAAATATTTTAACACCAAATGGTTCTGTATTACCTTCTATGCTTATGAATTCTATTCCTTCAATTTCGGCACCAGTAATTGATTTAAATCTATCACTTTTGGTTACTTCATAATACTCTTTATCAATAATTAAATTATCATTTTTAGCTTTCATCCACATTTTTATTCTAGGATAAAAATCTTCCCAAGTATAATTACTTATAGGAAGCGGTTCATAAGAAATATACGGCGACCATAAATCATTCTTATCTACACTGATAACACATAGTTTTTCGGATTCATCTTTGAAAACGAAACCAAAAGATATATCAATATCAGATTCTTTTTCTTCTCCCCATGGAGCCCATACAACAAGAAATAACCTGAATACCTTTTTCTTAATTAATTTTTTAAACTCTGTCATATGAAATTATTTTATTGGCTTAGCAAGTTGGTACCAATTATTCGATGTCTTGTTTATCACAGTAATAAACTCGCCATTTTGTTTTGTAATCAACATTTTCCCATTATTGGTAATATACATTAATACATCATCAGTTTGTCCTCCCCAACGACCTAATCTAGTCAATGTAGGATTAACATTGTTATACAACTGATTTGCAGCACCCCTTAATTGAGGTAACATTTTTTGAAGCTGTTGTGGAGTGTGTCCTCCAAATCCTAGTACATCAGCATGTTTTATTAAATGTCCTTTTGCATTATTTCCCCAACTCAATATCTGACTACTTCCCTTCGTAACCTGCCCAGTTTGCTCCAACAATCTAGCACTTGCCTCAGCTTGCGTCGCGCCAGCATTACCTCCTATAAACCATAAAGGTAACGAACCAAAAGCTAAAGCGCCTTCTTCCGTGACCGTAGGCGTACCGTTGAGGTTACGCATACTACAATCCTGAGCTTCTCCCTGTTAAAAAAGACTTGCCATAAAATAGGCCGACTTTTAGTTCGTCAATTTTTTTCAGGACGAGACATTGCTCTTTTAAAGGCTAATCCCTCACCTATCTACCTTCTTCGTAGCCTCTCAAATAGTTCCCTAATAATCGCTCTATATCCTCATTTTCGTCAGTATAATAAATATTATCTAAATTATCCAAAGATTCGAATAAATCATCTTTAGAAAATAGTTGAGAAATTTGTTTTCCCAATAACTTCTTTCTAAAAGTTTCATCTGAATAACTCTCAGAGTTTACAATTTTCAAAGCTTCTTCTAATAACTCAGCTTTTTTTAATGCACCTATTGTTTTAAGTGCATCAATAGTCTCCTTTGCAAATTGTCCATATCCATTTACAAAATACTGATGAAAACCTCCATTAAAAATCTGATTATGAAACACAACTATTAAATAGCAAATCTGTAACTGAACGGGAAGCCCAATTATATATTTATACCATTTTGTATTTGGTTCATTAGACCACTCTTCTTTTTCTTTAATACCTTTAACTGCTTCGGCATATTTTTCTTCTATTAATTTTGTATAACTCATAATTGTTATTTTACAAAGACTTCTGGGTACATTGTTTTATTCATTTGAATTAATTGCTGCAAAGGACTATTAGGAATATTTGGATATACACGTCTCAATTCAAAAATATCTCGTGCTAATACTTGACGTGCGCTTGAAAAACCTGACGTTCCTCTTAATAAAACTCCTGCACCTTTAGTATGCCCTAACTTGGGTACTAAAATTGACGGAGCTGTACTTGGATTGTAGCCCGGAACAAACTTACTCATCAAAGCTTTTTGTCCAACGTGGTGGGCATCCAACCCTACTTCAACACCTCTAAGAGTTTTATATGAACCCACTTCAAACACTCTACTTCCAGTCTTAGCGGCTCCTCCTGTTTGCTCCAACAATTTGGTACTTGCTTCTGCTTGCGTCGCGCCAGCATTACCTCCTATAAACCATAAAGGTAACGAACCAAAAGCTAAAGTACCCTCTTCCGTGGCGGTAGGCGTACCGTTGAGGTTACGCATACTACCATCCTGAACGCTTCTTTTTAGTAAAGAAGACTTGTCCTAAAATAGATCAACTAATAGTTAGTCAACTTTACAGGGCGAGACAACTTTTATATGCTCTCTATAAATTCTGTAAAAGTCTTGTTTTTAAAAACCGCCTCTTCTTTAAACATACCAATAAATGGCATTTCGTAAATATCTCCGGTGCTTTTCTCTATCACAAAAGCAGTATCGCCCCCATCAGAACCAAAAATAAAGAATTCAGGAGCATACTCTTCTACATTATATTCCTTATTCAGTTCAACCATATCAGTCAATGCCCATAAAAGAACATACTTCTTGCCTGTACAAATATCCGCACCATTTGTTTCTTTAAAGAAATCCATAAACCCTTTAGGTAAATTAAAATCTACCTCCTTTAAAAAGGTTTCTATTTCTTGTTTTGTTGGAGCTGTATTTCTATCTATTGTTGCCATTCTTAGTTATTTGACAATTCGCTTAAAAACAGTTCAAATGTGTCAGCGATAACATCAGATTGAATTTGATAAATATCTAAAAAATCAACACTAATAATCTTTCCATTTTTTTTCTCAAAAGCATATCCTAAGTTAGAACCATCTGTCCCAAAAAAGAATAATTCTTCGCAATCTTTATTGTCTTCATAATATGGATTAAGAGTTATTAATTGTTCCGTATTCCAAAATGAGATATAATTATTGTTCCCAATATTACCTTCTGCGCCATCATACATTTTTATAAATTCAAGAAAGTCTTTATCAATCTCAAAATCTATTTTTTTTAATAATGCAGAATAAATGGCATTATCAGGCGCATCATTTTTATTCAACCGTTCAATTTCTTTTTCAATATTCTTTTTCATCTTATTTAATTGAATTTTGAAGTTTAAACCAAAATGTATTGTAGAGGCGGTGTTGCTCTGGTGTCAAGAAAACTTTGTTTGAAAGATCTGTTGGGCTGCCACCAAATTTCACAGGGTGTATTTCGTGTATTTGTACCCCCTTAAACATTTCAGGGTTAGCCCTACGCATAGCTGCATTAGTTGAGTTAGCCAAATTTCGAGCAGAAGTATATTCCGCACCTTCCAATAGTCTAAACGGCCCCATGGGCTTTACTCCTCCTACTGGATAACCTTTCCAATTAAACACAGAGAATGAACCTTCTGTAAACGAAGTACTCGTCTTAGCAGCTCCTCCAGTTTCCCCTAACAACTTGGTACTTGCCTCTGCTTGCGTCGCGCCAGCATTACCTCCTATAAACCATAAAGGTAACGAACCAAAAGCTAAAGCGGCCTCTTCTGTGGCGGTAGGCGTACCGTTAAGGTTACGCATGCTACCATTCTGAACGTTTCAATAATTCGTTCTAAAATAGGTAGGCTATTAGTTCATCAACTTTTTTCAAGACGAGATATACAATGTAAAAAACTCAGACTTACCAGACTTCTGTTTTATTCAAATTCAGGATATACAAAATCCTACTCTCCTATATTCAATAAATTATTTAAACCGTATTGGTTGATTAAAGTTTGTTCCATAATACGAGCATCTAGTTGCATCAAGTAAAACACAATAATCTAAGAGTTGTTGGTTGCTATATAATGCAACACCTGATAAATTCCTTCATAAGGTTGTCCTTTTTCCAATTTACAAACAAAATACTTCCCATTTTTCATTTTTATTTTTAACCTAGTAAACTTTTGTTTATCGTTAATTTTATCATTCATTTCTTCCTGTAATGCTGGATGTACCTCAATTATGTCGGCAAGATATAAAAATGTAAATTGTCCCTCATTAGACATCAAAATTCTACTATTGGTAAGCAAAAACCAATTCAACATGCTTTGAAAGTAGATAAGCAACGGCTTTTCATTTACTTCTAGCTGAGCGAACAAACTATTATACCTCTCATTATCTATGTCCATTATAATCTTAGTGCTTAACCCCTCTCCGCCTTTTCTTTTAAAAATGGATATATATATTGATGATTTATCAGTAGTATACATAGTAAATTTATCTTAAAGTTTTTTGTAAA
The DNA here is from genome assembly GCF_039778605.1 of Flavobacterium sp. WV_118_3. NCBI lineage: Bacteria > Pseudomonadati > Bacteroidota > Flavobacteriia > Flavobacteriales > Flavobacteriaceae > Flavobacterium > Flavobacterium sp. WV_118_3. Next base: position 2,904,893 of record NZ_CP156060.1, read on the forward strand.
AATACTCCGCTGCCTGATTGCTTAAAAGAGTAACCAAAGCGTCTAGCTATATTAGGATTAAGAAAGCCTTTATTGATGATCGATGAACCGTAAATAGATATTTTATTTGCACCGGCTCCTAAAGCTTCGCGCTCTAAACTTCCGACAAAAGACCTGAATCCTGAAAGACTCTTTCCTCCTGAAGCTTCAATCAAAAAAATGTTTCTATTAAGCGTATTTCCTACTAATCCTTTTGTTCCATAAATGGAATATCCTCCCACATTTTCGACACCTTTAAATAATGCTTGTGAAAAAGTTTCTTCTGTAAGATTAACTAATCCACTTCCACTCTTAGCAACTTGCCCGGTTTGCTCCAACAACTTGGTACTTGCCTCTGCTTGCGTCGCGCCAGCATTACCTCCTATAAACCATAAAGGTAACGAACCAAAAGCTAAAGTGCCTTCTTCCGTGGCCGTAGGCGTACCGTTAAGGTTACGCATACTACCATCCTGAACGCTTCTTCCTGTTAAAAGAGACTTGCCCTAAAATCTTTCAACCTATTTTAGGATGAGGCATTTTCAGAAGTAGCTTCATTTAATATAAATTGGCGAGTATTCTTTTGATTGACAACTTATTTTCAAATACAGCCCGCTCACATATTTTAAAGTTTTAACATTACATCCATTACCATCAAAAAAGGAGATTTTGGTGTAGTTAGAGCCACAATACTTTACTTTAATCCTACTTGTAAAAAGCACTTTGACAAAGCTTTTTATTTCCTCAACATTCTCTTTGATTTGTTTATTTGACCACTCAAAAGATTCATTCGTTCTATCTATATTTATCTGCAAAGCATTATTTATAAAAATTAATTCTAAATTAATACAATTAGTTTTTTGTAATGAAAACTTCACATAATGCTCTTGGTGAAATTGTTCATCTATTGTAAAGTCTTTATTTGTTTTTAAAGAAGGAATGCCTATGTCCTTTAAAACAGAATTAATCAATTCTATTTTACTATAAACTTCATTTTCGTATTTTATATTCATAGCCCAAGTTTGTAAAGTGAGAGTTTTACCTGCATCGATGGATTAGCAAAACTATTAGGAACAAAAGTTTTAGGAACATACATATGGAACAACGCTTGATTTGGATTTACAGCTTTACTTCCTATACCAATTCGCATTTGCATCCCACCACCATTTTTAGCAACATTTGACCAACCCATTTTAAAGAAACCTCCTGGTTTATTAAATGCCCCTTGAGCTTTTACAAGAGAACTTCCAAACTTTTCTGATGTAATTCCGAATTTTTCACTTAAAAAAAGTTTTTCTCCGAGACTTCCCGTCCTAGCAACTTTACCGGTTTGCTCCAACAACTTGGCGCCCGTCTCAGCTTGCGCCGCCCCAACATTACCTCCTATAAACCATAAAGGTAATGAACCAAAAGCTAAAGTGCCTTCTTCCGTGGCCGTAGGCGTACCGTTAAGGTTACGCATACTACCATCCTGAACGCTTACTTCCTATTAAAGAAAACTAATCTTAAAACAGGTCGACTAGTAGACCATCAACTTTTTTCAGGATGGAACCATCTGTCTTTGCTATCTGTGTATGAAATAAATTTGAATTTGTTCTCTCCTGAATATTCGGAAAAGTAATGGCTGCACCCATTACTTTTACATTCGTAACGAGTGCAACAAAAACAAACAGTAATAATTTAATAAACAAGTTCATTTTGTGTTTCCTTATCTTTTTAGTACTAATAATAATTTTCATCTTCTTCAGACAATTCTTTATACCTTTTCATTTGCTGTGAATTTCTTATAACACTAAGTACTTGTCCGTGATTCAACGGAACAATATTTAACCCTTCATCTAAAATGACTAATCCGTTAAGGCTACAAAACTCAAGAATGTGCCTTAATATCGATTCATAGTTACTTGTAAAATCTAATCTAAAAGAAACAGAGAGAACATTACCTTCATTATCAGAAAGAACCTCAAAGCAATTTGATTCCTGATTACCGTATAAATCAATATCGTTACTCCAAGATTTAGTTTTTTCGAGGATTGAATTGATTTTATTAAAAAAGCCTTTTTTAAGGGGGTAATTTTCCCAAAATAACTCATCATCAAATCCTTCATCTGTATAGTTAAAGGAAAAATCTTCCGCTAAAGTATTTACACTTTCTTTTGGTAAAACTTGAAATGTATATTGCCAAATTGCCATTAGTAACGAGAATAAATTAGATCATCAACTGATTTATAACCAGCATAAGGTAGTTTTACTTGCTGTACTGGAACATTTTGAATTCCCAACTCTTTTGCTGCCCTTAAGCGATGGTGGCCGTCAACAACGAATCTTTTACCATTATGCTCTACAAACTTTATTGGTTCCTGAATCCCATTTAGCTTTATATTAGCTTTAAGTTTTGAAAAAGCATTTTTGGATTTAGTAAGCCCGTGAGTTATTTCTAATTCATACGTTCCTAACTTAGTTCCCGTCCTAGCAACCTGCCCAGTTTGCTCCAACAATTTGGTACTTGCTTCTGCTTGCGTCGCGCCAGCATTACCTCCTATAAACCATAAAGGTAACGAACCAAAAGCTAAAGTGCCCTCTTCCGTGGCCGTAGGCGTACCGTTGAGGTTACGCATACTACCATCCTGAACGCTTCTTCCCATCAAATATTGTACCGGGATGTTAAAGGTGCCATATACAAACCGATCGAAGAAATTACCGTCCGAAAGTGCCGTCATGTTTACCCCCAGAAAATGATGTTGTGTGGGCATCTGAATGACTGCTACCGGTACATACGGATGATCATTCTGGTTAATAACTGCTCCATAATAATTTATCTTCGGATGGTTATTATAGTTATCAATGTAGGAGTTCGCATATTCTGTAGTGGTATAGGAAACGGCCGATGACGTTGGTCCTAAAATCGCATTGTAGACTCCGGTATCTCCCCATTTATACGGATTCACCTCACCGGTTGCCTGTGCGCCGTGTATATAGGCCGAAAAAAGATACCCTATGGCCTGCCACCAGAATTCCCCGGTTGGATCGGTGTATTTGGTTGGATTGTTTAAACAATAACCGTAACGGTTATAATTTTGCGTATTATACGGATCCTGAATATAAGTATCGGGCGAGAGGAACCGGTGGAGTTTAGGATCGTATAAACGGCCATTCATATTGATAAGCCCGACACTTTGTAGGTGTTCGTGTCCGGTATAACCGCGATCCAATAGGGTTAAACCGACCAGATTGTGACCTTGCCCATCCTGTACTTTTAATAGTTTCCCCCACGGATCGAAAAGCCGTTTTTCGACAAAATTCCCGTTTTGGTTGGAGATGGCCACGATCGTTCCCTGATAATCCCGATGGAGGTAAAGGTATTCGCCTGTCGTTCCGTTGTCCTTAAAAACCACCGGAGCGGTATAGGCATCACCACCTACAAAAAACACAAAAGTAGAGACTCCTGTTTGCTGGTTCGTGGTAATTTCCATCGAGCCATCGGCGGCATAATCTTTTCGTAAAGGTTGTTGTTCCGGGTCTTCCAATCCACCGTAATACATGGTATTTCGGAAATGATCGGCGGTATACGAAAAGGCTACTTTTTCGACACCGGTTTCGGTAATGGTTATGGGTTTTTTAAACAGATCATAGGTAACATTCAACTGGCGCAAATCAGTTTTCGGGTTACTGGTTTTTCGGATTCGGATATCGTCAAACCAAACATTGCCACCTCCTTGATTGTCCACTCTAATGTTTAATTTTTTAATGTGGGATGGGACATATACGGTTCGCTCCATATACACCCATTGGTTAGTGGTTTCGGTATATGTATCGGCCACGATGGTATAATACCCCGTTTCGGTTTCGGAATTCATAAATAGAAGAATTCGCGAACTGGGCCTGTCGCTGTATACCCATCCGGAAAAAGTATAAGAGGCGCCATGCGGATTGTCAATTGGAATCCAACGATCAGCATGAAGGGTATGTGATTTATCGGTCGGATTATGAATTTTTAAGGAATATTTTCCGGTTTTGGACTTGGAATCGTCGTATATCGGTTTACCGAAGATACTCCATCCGATCCCTAAATCCGACCATCCTTTTTGCGCTTCCATCCCATCGTTAAAGATCCCTTCCCGGTTTTGGTAGTAGGAAGCATCCTCCGCGTTGAGGTCGATGGAAGTGTTTCGATACGCTTTATCGGTATCGGTATAGTTATATTGCCCAAGTTTGTTTTCGGTAATACGACCACGGTTGTCATATCGTTGTGTTTCGGGGCGATCCATTGTTACCAGCAGATTGTCCAGAAAAAATAGCATCGGATAGGTTTCGGCCAAAGGCAATGTGTCAAAATGCAATTCGATAACCGGATATTGCGTGACGGTATGTTCAAAAGACTGGGTTCCATTACTTGTATAATCTTTGGGCGACTTAAAGTACTGTCCGTTATCTGGGTTGTATTCCCAAATAGAAATACGGGTTATGTGAGTAGTTCCTTTATTGAAATCGAACCGGATTTTTAGTTGATCACCGACTTTGGCTTTGGTGAGCAACACTTTTTTAATACCCGTGCAATTTGGTGTTATGGCTACTTTCAGGCTTCCGTTTTCGTTTGTAAGCGTAGCACAGGTTTTGGGTTCAAATTCCCCGATAGCCTGATCGAAAGTATCGTGGTGTAGCATAACCGTTTCGTTATCCCATTGTACCAATCGGTCGAGTGTATCGTATTGAAAGGTTTCAAAATGATTAAATGCATAATTTTGCCGTGCGTCAAGGTTTCCGGTTTGGGAATCAAACTGGTACGTCAGTGTAAAATCGGGCCTTGAAATAGGTGTTTGTGTTCTAGGATTGTATATATCGGCTTGCCGGATATACCCATATTCATCATAATATTGTTCCAGAAGCAATTCATTTCCAAAGGTTCCCCGTGTAAGCTGATCCTTTGAATTCACTTCATTTCCGGTCCATAAAACCTGACCGTTACTGTCGTCGAATATCTGATAGCGAGAGCCAAAACGATAGCTATAACGGAAAGTTTTGGAGCTATTTTTTCCACTGATATTTACCGTCGCGGTTTGTTTTTCTTTTGCAATTCTTCCGAAGGTATCATAGGTGAGTTCTTTGATAAAAGTAGCATGAGGTGTTGCTAGTGTAATTTTTTTAGGCCTTTTATAATCATCATATTCATAATATTCCTCATTGGTAACCTTTCCGGTTAGGTATTCTTCGCGTATAGCCCCCTGAAGGATATGATCGGTATTATAAAAATAGCGGGTATAATACGATTTCTCATTTTGAGACTCCTCTTCGGTTTGGGTTAGCCGGCCAAAATCGTCGATAAAATTTTTAACGGTTCCTTTGGGTGTGGTCTCTTTGGTAAGTTCTCCAAATGCGTTGTATTGGTAAGTATACATTCCGGCAGAAGGATCTTCCAGTTTTGTTTTGTTACCCCAGCCATCATACTCCAATTTAATTTTTCCTCCTTCGTAAACCGACTCTTTCAGCTTACCGTTTGCATAATAACTATAGGTAATGGTTCCGCCCGGCGTTTCCGTTAACGAAACAATCTGATCCAGTGCATTGTACACACTTTGTTTGGACTGGATACCATCATCTTCAATTGTCGTTAAACCGGAATAGGTATAATTTATAACTTTACCCTGAGAACCTGTAGTTTTTAATGAAACGGCCTGGATAAGTCTGCCATATAGATCATACTGCATTTCATTCCATACCGTAGCACTCGAATCGTTAAAATAGGGGAGCGTTTCGGAGATAAGCCTGTCCTCAATATCGTACCTCAAATCGACATACGACCATTTCCCGTTGCTGTTTTTTGTCCCTCTCCGCACTTCCCTTCCATAAGCGTCAATCTGAGTGCTACTACTACTACCATCGTCACCTATAGTAGTTTTAAGTACTCCGTATCCACGCGTTTTCGCATAGGTGTATTTTTCATTATTCCCCAGATAATCGGTTTTTTTGATCGTTTTCCCCCACTTGTCATAGGCATAAGTGGTGGTCATGGGGTTAGTACTGTTGTGTATTGTTTCTGTTAGCATTAAACCGCTACTGGCATCATAGGTATAGGTGGTTTGATTTCCCAAAATATCCGTCTTCTTGCTTACAAAACGATGTGTTGGTGTGTCATATTCCCATTTGCTAACCCTGGGTGCCATTCCTGTGGCCGACAGTGTTTTTTGGATTAGATTGCCATAGCGATCGTATTTGTTATTTTCGGTAAGATATCTGGTATTATGCCCCCTCGGTCTTAGTCTTAGCTGTTTTAGCAGGTTCTTTTCATACAAATACACCTCCTGGCTACGCTCCACATCATTCCCTGCAAGGGTCACCGTAGTACTTTTACTCCTTGGCCGGTCTATCATATAAGGGGTGGTTATTAGCGGAGCGTAGGTATAATTTTCCTCCGTAGTCCGTTCGAGCGTCGTTCCGTTTTTTACCGTGGTGGTTATCGTAGTGGGATTACCTCTGGCATTGTAAACCATCGTCGTTTCACTGTTTACTCCGGTTAGTCCGTTACAATTTAGAACCCGTGTTTTTCTCAGTTTGTATACCTTATTGGGCAATACAGGTTCTTCATCATAGCGGTCTTCGTTATTATATAGCGTATTGCTTTTACTGATAAAGGAATCGGTAGCGGCCAGGGTTAATGTTGGCGAAACTAATCCAAGAACGGAGAAATCCTGAATTACGGCTCCTCTTTTATTCATATCGAACTTCGTTACATGGGATATGATTTTCGACGGATCGTCATACCAATTGGTTTTCAACGTCGATTGGAATCCAAAGAATCCTAACCCTTCCGCATGAGCTACAGCGCCCTGATAACGGAAATCCTGACTTTTATAATATGCCGGTCCGCTTTTCTGTATTTTCGAAACGACTTTAAATTTTTCAGCAATATTAATCGTATAATTCGGAAATATTTCAATGTCATTCCCGGCAAAATACACCCCGTTTCCCGGTTTTAAATTGGCATAGGTAATCGTTTGGTTTGTACCGTTAACATGAATATTTTGAAGTAAATATTCATCATCCAAAAAGCTTTTGTTGGTGAAAAACGAAATTTTGTTACTTAGATCGCCTCCCAATAGTGCGATTTCGGTTTTGCTACCATCCGTTTTACTTTTTCGGGTAAAAAGTACTACCAGCTTTTTATCAAACCGGTTCATCTCGGCATACGGAATACCGCGGACATACATCATTCGCTGAAAAGACTGATGCCCCCACGGTAACGAAACCGAAGTAGCACCCATTCTGAAATAATGCTCTATTTTAAGTCCATGAAATTTGTAATAATTCTGAACCGGACAACATTGATGCGCGCCTTGGTTATCCGTCCAGATCGTATAGGAAGTGCTGCCTGGTTCTTTTACCAATATCGGGGAAAGTTTTACAATGTCGTCTTTCCCGTCATTATTAAAATCCAGTGCCAAAAATTGCTCTTTATACGATTCCGATCCGTCATAGGAGGGCAATAATTCCTCTATAAATTGCATCCCGCCTGTAGCCATTAACACTTTCCCCAATGCCGGAAAAAATATATCACTCTTACCATCGCCATTATAATCACCTATCGTAATCGGGAACATCCGAATACCATTTACCGAATGCCCTGTCGTAGTAAATGGATTTCCCAGATAGGCCGGCAAAGGAGTCGTCCAACTGTATATTTTTACAAAAACATGGTTTCGCAACGAATAAATATCCATCGCGTTATACGGATCTCCTCTGAAAATAATCAGATTGGTTTTACCATCACCATCAAAATCGCCGGTTTTAAATTGGAAGCTTCCTTTTACAATCGGTACCCCATTAGCAAAAGTACCGGTCACATTTCCAATTCTCAATGTCCCGGAATTATAAGTCAAATCAGATGCCAGTCTTCTGTCTAAATCCACAAACTGGGTTGCCAGTGTTCCGTCGCCATTGTTTTTAAGAAACAACAAGTCCGTTAATCCATCACCATTAAAATCGCCCGGCAAAGAAAAACAACCGGAATACGAGTTCATATCATTACTGTTATGCTCCGGAATAATAGACGTAAAGCTTTTCTGGTATTCTAAATCGGCGCTACCGGTATTGCTATTGTATGAATACACTTTAACTACCGCATTATTTCCTCCTTCAACCGTGCACCAGCCTTGCCGGTTTTTCTTTTTAAAACTACTATCCAGAAAATTTACGGTGGAAAAAACGGTGCTGATCGTTACCGGGGTCGTCTGAGTAAGCAGATTAACAGCCTCATCTGATCGATTTAATTTATAAATTCCGATAGCGTGATTCTCAAAATCAGCACTTCCTGTAAGGATTTCAATTTCTCCATCACCATCAAAATCTCCGGTAATGGTTCGCTTGATATTGGCGAAAGGAATAGTTGTTTGAATGGTTTTTGCAAATTCAATTTGCTTGGAATAAGTGGTTAAATTAGCAACATATTGAAAAACCGTTTTAGGATAGCTCTTTGTGTTATCCCCCGTTTTTTCCTGTATACTGACCAGTTTTTCATGTCCCAGAACACTTATCGTATGCTCAAAAACATAATTGCGCAGGACTACTCCATTTCCTTTAACCTGTATTTCACTTATAATTTTATCATTGATTTTCTGAAGTCCGGCAATATGAAATTCTTCCGGCTTCAATCTGTTTTTATACGTAAAAACAACTTCATTTATTGGCGTATCCGTACCGGCCGATCCGTACCGGATACTATTCAGGATGGTCGTATTTGAAATATAATTGGTATAGTAATAATTGATTCGCAATCCCTGAGGGTTTTCCCAATAGGTAATGGAATATTCCGTTTGCGATCTGGAATGGGACGTATTCCCGTGTATATACCCATAATAGGCTTTGGATCCATCGGCGTATTCCACAATAAAATAATCCGGACCTCTATCCGGCGCCCCTTCAATACCGCCAACAAGTGTGACCTTGGTATTCGAATAATTTTCCGTTTCATATACCGCTCCATCCCTACCATGAATACCACTTTTCAGTAGCAGCCGCTGACCGTCTAACGCATAATTATCCAAACGATTATAATTGATAATTTCAATTTTATCATCGTGAAATTTAGTTGATGGCACCCTTGCAATCGCGGACAAACCGGTAAGATTCCATCCGTACCCCAGCATTCCCACACCGGACTGGCTATTATAACTGATCCCGATTTTAGGTACAACCCCATTAATTCCCGGAGGCAGCTGAAGTGGTATCGTATAGTTTGCAGCTCCGGATAGCGAAACCGATAATGCTCCTTCGGTAAAACCTACTTCGGTGGCACTCCCAATAAAAGGCTCTTGCGATAAGACCGGAATAGCAGACAATAAGGCGGATAGAATAATGAACAACGTAATTTTTTTTCCCATAAGTGAAATCGTATTGAGTCGAAAAATCAATTGAAACCATTCACATAACAGGAGAGCCGTGGATGTGTCTGAAAAACACGGCAATGTTTATGGTTTCGACTATTTCTTCGAAAATTGAAAAACTATTAATGCGAGGAAGAATTATTATCCGTTTTTATTTTTAAAACGGCTAGAAGGACGTTTGGAATAGAAAATTAGAATCTCTTTTTTGAATTGACTAAAAAATGATCTTTCTTTCCAACTTAATGAACGTTTTGTTTTGGTTTTTTATGGGAATAATTTGATCATTAAACACTGTAAACGGGATAGAAAAACAACAAAAGTAGTATCTTGCATTCTTAGCCTAATGGCGATGACTAATCGCACTATTAAGCTCAAATCATGCAAAAAAATAATGGGAACTAAATCTGACTATCCACCCACTTTATGAATCTTAAAATTTTTTACCTTCTTGGCTTTATTAATAATTACGCCGGTGGTTTTTCTGCTAAAGACGGAATATTCCAACGGTTTTCGTTTACGGAAGACTTTGAAATCAGTGAACACAAAATTGCTGTTTTTAAAAAAGTCGTTACCATTTGCGAACAGCTCCTACTGGAAACCGATAGGGAAAATGACATTCGGATTGACTATTTTGAGAATCAAAAAGGAAGTATTCTGTATTCCCGGAATATTGTTCTATTACTGGATCATGCTGTAAAAAGCAAGTCTTTTTTTATCGATCGGGATTATTTTTTACTAAACGAAGACCTTTTCGAAAAATTCGAACGATGGGACAACAATGCTTACGCCTATCAACAACGCGTTCAGTTTTTAAACGGTGTTATGGATAGCAATGCAAGCGATAATACGCTCTATTTCTATAATGATTATAAAAAATGCCTGCTAACTCATGCTGTTTTGTACTGTTTTGCAGATGAAGAAGATCAGATTATAATGGAATCTTTTTTCAAAACACCTTATGTTAATACGATCCGGATCAATAAAGATGGACATATCTGGTCTATTATAAAGGACCATTCTTAAAATTATTATTTATGGAAAAACCCGAATTCTGGGAAGCCAGTTTTGTTGATAAAAAAGAAATGTGGGGTTTTACGCCCGCGCAGTCTACCGTGATGACAAACGATTTCTTTGTGTCCCAGGCCCTAAAAAACATTCTTGTTCCGGGAATCGGTTATGGTCGGAATGCACAGCTTTTCAGGGAAAACGGAATGACCGTAACCGGAATTGAAATTTCAAAAACGGCTATCGAAATAGCCCGGAAACATTATGATGATACGCTAAAAATTTTTCATGGTTCGGTAACCGACATGCCGTTTGATCATCAAAAGTATGATGGTATATTTTGCTATGCGCTGATTCACCTTTTAGATGAGGAAGAACGAAAAAAACTAATCCGTGATTGCTACGATCAATTGGAAGAAGGTGGCTATATGATTTTTACGATGATCACCAAAGAAGCCGCTACCTATGGTACCGGAAAATACCTCGGGCCGGATCGTTATGAAATAATCGACGGTGTGACTCTGTTTTTCTATGATCTGGAATCGGTTCACCGGGAGTTTGATCCATTTGGTTTATTCGATATCACGACGGTTCCGGAAAATTTCCCGTTCTTTTTGGTAAAATGCCGGAAAAACGAAAAGTAAATTATAGGTCTATATGTGCGACTTTACAAAAGGTATCAAATTTTGTAGCTGTGAACCGGAAACCATCAAATTCCGGGAAAAAGAATTCTATAAAAAATCTGGTGATCAACTTATTCCGGTTTGCAACAAAAAGAACGATACTATTCCGCTGATCTATATTTGGCAGTTATTCCGTTTTGTTGAAGACTATAAAAATTGTGCCATGCCCGGACAATATATTTTGCCCGGCAATTCCATCGGAAACGGATTGGATGCCAAATGGATCGCTTTAAATCTGAATTGCGAAAACTGTTTTGATTTTGACTATACGCCACAGGAAGGTGATAATTTGTTTATCCGGCAAAAATGTAATCTCAGGCCCGTATATCTCTTTTATTTTTAAAAATGGATAATTGATCACCATGATCCGTTTTCCGTCGACATAGAATTGATAACGATTGGCTTGATTAATGACGTTAATCAGACAATTCGATAATTTCACGCCCCTCTTTTTTAATGTTACATTTTTTTATTACCTCTGAATATCAATACAATATTACTATATTAGTAATCGCAAAAAGTCATAGCGAATGAATACGATCAAAAGTATTGTAGTCGGCAAAAAATATCCCCATTTAAAACGGAATATTACTTTTGGATTTACGCCGAAATCCTATTCCGAAATCGGGCACCTGAGTGAACTGGACCTGGATGTTATCACCGATATCATTTCCGAATTAGAAACTTTAATCCCCAAAAATGATCCCGATGATTACGTCGAATGGGGTGTCGATTTGTTTTCGGTACTTTCTTTTCCGGAACAGTCTAAATGTACTGATACCATTCATACAACGGATTTTGCCGATATCAGTACGGCATATCTGCTCAACTATATGCGACAATTACTGGCATTTAAGGAACCGTATTCGGATGCAACGGCTTTAAACAGTATTCTCGGACGGGCTTTTCAACTGGTAAAGAACGATCCGCCGGCTTTTAAAAAATGGGGAAAGGCGTCCTATTGCGAAGTCCCGATCGATAGCGTTTTGATCTCTTTAAATTTATCGGATGCCGATTTGCAACTTTCCGATACCGAATTCATTGATCAAATACAGTAAAATTGAACTGATGTCACAACCCGACTTTGATTTTGTCAGACAAAAATATGCGACAAACTGCACCACACAGCGTGATAATCCTGCGGTATTAGCGGTCTATCGCATCGTACTGGAAGGCGAGCATAAGGATAGTGATTACTGGAACGAAGAACATGGTGCCTCAGATATCATCCGTATTTTCGAAACATTTTTTACCGCTTATGATTGGAAGGAGCTGGAAAAGGATCTGAAAAACTGGACCACTTCCCAACTGGAACTTTTTACAGCAGCGATACTTTCCGGTTATTACAGCTATACCGCTAATGGCGTTTATTATGATTTCTATGATATTGAAACACTAACACAAACCATTCCAAACCGATTGCATTTATTACTCCCAATTCTTGCCATCGAACAGGAAAGAGGACTTCAATATCGCGAGTTCTCCGGGATTGTTCTTGAGAATTGTAATTTTATCAACGATCATTTTGAAATACTTTTAAAACAGGATATTCAAAATATAAGGATCATAAAAGAAATCTTCAAATCAGTAGCCGTTTTCGATCCGACAAACCCAACGATGATGGCATTAAAAAACAAACTTGACAACGTTAACATTTAATCACAAATCTTGGAATACATTACTTTTAAATCGCAGTTATATTTCACAAGTCCCCGATTGATTAGACTCCTGAAACTCTATTTGCTTTCCGAAAATGATTTCAGACGGCTATTCAAAGAAGAGTGCGCGCAATTGGAAAAGGAATTTTTCGGAACCTATAAAATCGGAGGCGGAGGCATCAAAAATGATGGCTTTGACCTGGACCGTTTTTTGAATGATCAAAATACAGAGGCTTTTGCTGTTATTCTACATAAGATTCTTACTGAAAAAGAGCTAACCAACAATCAAACCACAAAAAATATAGCAGCACTGGCAGGATTCGCCCAATATGACGGGACCACAATCCAAACGTTCATAATAAACAACCTGATTTTTAACGACCCTCAAAAAGGAAATGAATTAAAAATACTTTTCGAAGCAGTATATACGGCTTTACAACAAGGCTTTTTTTATAAAGTATCCGATATCCATCCGGACCAACTTATTGGGGAATGGCTATCCACTAAGGAAACCGGACAATTACGGATTAATTACAATATGACCAATTTTATGCCACTTGGCGATACGATACATCTTATTGTGAGTCGCTATAACAACGATTTCCTCCGCTTTAGCTGTCTGGCAAAGGTTATGGATTATGACACAAAAAAAGAAGGAGAACTCACTGTTCGGGAAACCTTTATCAACATACAGGATGGCTACATTCACCACCATTATTTAGATGAAGATGGCTTTCGCTTTTTATATAAAAGTCCGGTTTTTGGATTTGACGGATCCCGTTTTGAAACACAGATTGGCGATATAGGGTTTGCCTTCGAAAAAATGAAAAAGTAGTAAAGTCGTTCTATTTCTTTTTAAGCGTTTTACATTCAGAATCAGGCATTCACAAAACAGTTACAGTACTAAAAAAATACACGTATTTGTGAAATTTAACAATCATTTTATATACAACTATTTGTTTAATTGATTTTAAATTGTACTTTCGAAAGAAATTTCCGATCTATTTCAATACAGAACTGCAAAAAATTGAAAAAGAGGGACAAGAAATCTTCGATTTATTGAAAAAATGCGAGTGATTATGAGTTCGATTGATCGTAATCAATTAACGAAGCGGCAAAAGCAACCGTAGTAAAATAATTACAAATACAGCATACTTTTTTTGAGCCTCGGACGGCAATGCTACCAAGGTTCCTAACCAACCAAAACAACCAAATATGGACATCAACAAAGAACTTGTAATCGCCGCGGAAGCCGGCGATATCGAAACGGTAAAGCAGATGCTTGCCAAAGGTGCCGATGCGAGTGCCATGGGACCCAATTCGGGCGCTTTACACTGCGCAGCGGCCTATGGTCATCGCGAAATCGTACAACTTTTACTGCAACACGGTGCCAACCCAAATGTGGCGGATAATCAATCGTTTTATCCGATCCATCTGGCAACTGCCTACAAACACATAGACATCGTTCGGGATCTGATTGCAAACGGGGCTAAAACCGACGTGGTGACTTCAAGTCAGGGGACGATACTGCACGTGGCGGCGGCAAACGACTTCTACGAGTTACTCCACATATCGGAAGTCAAAAGACCGTTAATGGAAACCAGAGATCACGAACAGAAAACGCCGTTAAACGTAGCCGCATCGCTCGGTAATTATGCGTTTGGATGGCGCCTTATTGACTCTGGTGCCGATGTAAACACCCTGGACGAATATGGATTTTCGCCTTTACTTAATGTTTTGATGCGTTTGGGACAAGCCAAAGTCGAACATTGGGAATCGGAAGGAACTAATTCCGGTGTTTATGTAAAATACCTGATCGAAAACGGCTGTTTCCGCTATATAAAACCGTACAATGGCGGTGAAAACGAAAAAGGACGTGTGCTTTCGCTTATGGATCAATACGATATCTCCGGATATTCCTGGGGACCAACCGAGCATCGCAATTACGTAGGCTGTATCTATCTGGCCAAACATCTGATTCAGAAAAAAGTGGATGTAAACATTCGCGGTAACAATGGCAATACTCCAATGATCATGGCTTGCTCCGCCGGTGAACCGGAAGCAATCAAGCTATTGGCCAAAAAAGGAGCGTCTTTCGACGTCAAAAACGAACAGGGAATTGCGCCTTTACATTACGTAGCGCGCAGTAAACGTGTCGACGGTTTAAAGACTTTTCTTAAACTTAACGAAAATGTGGACATCAACCAATTGGATGGAAACGGATGGACGGCCGGACATTATCTGGGCGATATAGGCGGACCTGCCGAAATGGCAAAAATCCTGGTAAAAGCCGGTCTCGATACCACAATCGGAAGTACCAAACAAGTAGGCGCACTTCCTGTCGGAACCACTGCAAAAGAAGTGGCCGAACATTGGAAAGACACCGAAATGGCAAAACTTCTAACACCGAAAAAAGCAAAAGCAAAATAATGGCAAAGTCAAAACCTATTGGGCTTAGAAAGATTGCGAAACCGGAAGATTGGAGTAAAATAATCATTTCTTTTCCGAAACCCGCTGACGTCCTTGCCGAACCCAAACATTTCGAGCAACGAATTTTGTTACCGCAATACAGCATTCCGGGATCGATTATAAAACCGGAATTCGCCGATGTTGTGTTTCATTTTATCGTGACACCGGTTTTTCTGGATTATGCCGATTTCAGGCTTACTGCCGACAACAAATACGAAATCGTGTCGTATAGTGAAACGCCAATCTCAAATTTCGACGAGAAGTTTCTGAAATGGTGCGCCAATGACATGGAAGATAATTTTGACGGATACGAGGACGAACCAACCTATTTTGAAGTCGACAAATCGGTAAAAAGCGAAAGCATTTATAAAGGCGGAGAACCCATTTGGGATCAAACCACCTACGAAAAAGACCATGTGCGCAAAACCGATTATACGCTCGACATCTTTAAAGACGAAAACGGCGAGCTGATGCAATACATCGCTACTCTTTATGACGATGAAGTTTATGGCTCGTACAATCTGTTTTATTCCCCTAAGACGCGTTTAATACGGCAATTTCACCAATCGACTTAAAAATGAAACCTCTCAATAGCTTACAGGCCGATCTAAACCGACTTTATAAAGGTCAGAATACCCAAAAAGCCTTAAAAATCGAATTCAACAGAAAAGGAAGCGTAATCGAGCAGATCCGTTTCTTCGAAAAGGGATTCTGGTTTCAGGCACCTTTTGCGTTCGAACATAAAGGTTACAGTACCTTAGCCGTATTGCTTTCGCCTCGAATGACATCTTTAAAAGAGGCGCCCGTAGTGAACCTTAAAAAAGGGATATGGTTTAGTGATGGGGCCGCCGCCATTACTCAGGCGCCAAACCTAAAAGCAATGATTCCGATGGCCTACCTGAGATTAATGGAGAGTGCCACTGCAATCAAAGGTTTGAAATCCGATCTGGAGGCCGCAATCAGTCAGTCGAAGCCGCTTTTTGATTATCTGGGCGGAGGCAATCTGGATTTTCTTAAGTCCTATCTGTTGAATGAAGAAAATCAGGAGCGCTTTAAAAAAGCAAAAAGAAATTATGATTCTTTTTACTGTGATTTCTGGAATCATTATTACGACACACCCGAGCACAAAAAAGCATTCGATCTCTTTGCTCAGTTAATCGACGACAAAAAATTCCTACCCGAATTCCAGGAGGAAAACTATGGGATCTGGAATGCTTATGTGCGTAGTGTACTCGCGCAACGTGCTTACGATCTGGAACCTAAAAACAAAATCCAAATGGAAAAGCGGTATTGGCATTTATGGAAGTATGCCTGTATGCCGCACGGGTTGGATTGCGATGAAATGACTTTTAAGAGATACCAATACTACTACGGTCATTCTAACGACATGATGTGGGGTGTGAGTTTGTCTATTAATTCGGCACGTGACCACGACGGTTTTTTACCCGATGAAGTAGCCAACCATCCGTTGTATAAAGCTACGACGCTGATCGAAAGCAAACAATACACCGGTGATCAGCATTGGATTGCTGCAAAACGTTTCGACGAAGAGTACAACGATCCCGAAGCCTGTTGGGATACCTTGGTGTCTACAGCCTATTGGGCGGGCCTTGCAAACCGTCTGGATCTGGTGGAAGCATCATGGCAATATGCAATCGACTTATCGCAAAGACAGGGCTGGAACGCGTTGAACGAAGTACTTCGCGACCAATGGAATTTTTATGAGTATCATAAAAATAACAGGCGCGTAAAAATGGATAGCATCACGAAGTTATTAGATGATTTTATCAAAACCGAAGTCGAAGTACTTCGTACGAATGATGCAGCTACGATAGACCAATTACACGCGATGACAGATATAACAAGGGGTTATTATCGCAAAATCAATTTCGAATGGGAGAAAGCTCAGATAACAGAAAACGAACAACCAAAACCGCGTCATCTGTATGAAATCGTACAATACGACCATCAGCATTACGAGGAAATCTGGGTGTGTTACCTGTCTGCCGCCAATCCGAAAGAAATGACGCTGGACGATTGTTTCGTATTAGCACAAATCAACGGCGAGCCAAAAATAATCGCACGTTTTACGCCAACGGATACCGATTACGACCGATGGGACCTCGTTACGGGTGACCCGGATGTCACAGGTTACACCAGAAACACTTATATTACACAATACCATTTTAACACACCCATTGATGCGAAATGGGAATATGACTTATTTATAAAACTATGAAAAAATTCTTTAAAATCGGCTGCGTAGCGTTTATCGCCTTAATAGCCATCGCCTATGCTATTTATTACATTCAAAACGGACCTACCGGACCCACTCAGGCTGTTAAGTTTATGAATACGGGAACCGAATTGCGATCCGTAACTTTTGAACAAATCATGGCCGACGGAAAGCTGGAGAAAATCTACACCATCGACGACAAAATCAAACCCGGCGAATTTCTTATCAAACAAGTTCCGGCTGGAAATTATAAGGTATCGGTTTGGGATACGAACGACAGTTTGGTTAAAGCGTCCGATTACAAGCTTGTACTTCCAAAACCGGATGAATCAAATTACGAACTGATGCGTTTCGATTTGGCAGTAGACAAATATTTTGTATTGGTAAACATGAACAGCTTGTACGAAGGCAATGCAGTCGCCGAACACATGGCCAATGCGATGGGCACGAAAAGCAATGGGATTCGTATTGCAAAAATCTATGAAGGCGATTTACCCTTTCTAATCGACGAAGCGTATACGATACGTACCATAATCGACCTTGAAGAAGACTTCCCGAGTAGCAAAAAGTACGGTAATGTTATCTACGGATTGTTTGCTATTCCGAAAGCACTACCGAAAGAGCAACTACAACGCGCCTTAATGGAAGAAATCGTCAAAAAAACAAAAGAATAATCCATGAGAGATCAAATACTACAATTGCTTAAAAGCGATTCGTATCAGGATTATATTAACGGAATCGATCTTTTCCTCGACAGCTACCGCGATAATTCGATCACCAGTGCTGATCTGGACCACGAAATCATCGAACGCACCTGTGCTGTTTTCCTGATCGAAAACTGGGCGGCATTCGAAGATTGGGACAGTACGCTCGAACGTTTTATGGACGTGTTGCCCGGTTATGGCGACTATCTGTCTCACGATGACATCGGACATCATTTGAGAGGACTAGCGATATTTATCGATGGGATTTACCAGGGCGAAATCGATCTTTCCGGTTTTTTATACGCCTCCGGAAACGTGTATATCAATGCGCAAACTGCGGCACAATCGCTTAAAGAATTTTTCCAACAACAAAATGATGAAGAATCTACCAAATTGTTCGAAGAAATCGAGACCTTTTTTGGTACTATTTCTTCCGGTCAATTCGGTGCGGCAGCAATTCTGACGGAATTACGCGATTGGTCGGTCGAAATGGCACAAGGTTTTTATGTCGTGATGTCGCGCACGGAATACAACCGTATCTGGATGCTGCGCAGTATCTACAAAGTGGTCGATTCACCGATCATCCAGGAACATATTTTCGATAAATTCCTTACTATTTTACGTCCGCTGCGCGCCAAATACGAAGAAAATGGCGAAACTGAAAAAATCGAGCCATTAGATGAATTGATCGAAAGCATCGTTTCGGCTAGCAAGGGCGACTAATTTCACCGAAAAATAAAAGTTGTTTAAAGAAATCCGAAAAGGATGCCTTATTAATTCCGTTCTTCAATCTGTTGAACGGAATTATTTTTTTAAAATTGTACTTGTAACAACCTGTCTTTTGAAATACTACAACAATAAAATCCTAAAAATGGAATATACTTCAATTTACGGCTATATTAAAATTGACCGGGATTATCACAAGTCGATCGATTTTATCAAAACTTTGGAAAAAGACAACACTTACCCGTTTATCAACACCAATATGTTTAGTTTTGGCGACTACGAAGTTCCGTATTATTATGAAAACATAATGCTGGGATTTGCGGCGACCTATAAATACTTCGGACTCGATACCTCCGACTGGAATGCTTTTATACTAAAAATGGAACATATCCTACGGAATATCGATTTTGAAAATGCCCAATTCCACATAGAAAGTTCACTCGGTTCTTATACGCTATTTTGGACCAACCGACTATCGTCCACTACAGAAAAAAATGAAGCCGGTTTTCTATCTGAATACAGGTTGATCAAAACTGAAGAATGGTATTTTGGCTTCGGAAAAAGAAGCCCGTTTATTGGCTATCCGGACGATGAAATTGCCGATCCCGATCAGGATTTACGAAATAACATTTCTGATTTTATATATCCGGTACCGAAGAAGTAAATTGTATAAAATCCGTGACATTTATATTTCTGAATGTCCTAATCCATTTTTAATCTTTTTCTATTTAAATTATCATTAAAATAAAGTCTTTATGAATTATGCAATACAAGTATTACAAGAAAAACAAGCCCAATTGGTAGCGCAATTACGGGAAGGTAATGCCAACAAAGCAGCCATTTTAAAGCAAAAGAAAGAGATTGATATCGCACTAAATTGGCTCGAGACGATCGACAAACAAAATCTGGGTCATGTATCGGATTACGAATGGGTCGAACTTCCTTTTATGAAAAATGGCTATTCGTCGTATAGAATTATGGATGATGGCGAAACCGACAACCGGGAGCATTGGATTGAATTTAAAACGCCTATTGAAGTTACCGCAACTGATTTTTTGGTACTCAAAAAACCGAAATAATACGATCGAAATTTAGAAATCGAGTTTTCCTATACTCCGGAACCATTCCGATTTTGTATATCCGGTACAGAAGTCGTAAATTTTATAAAATACGTTTTATTATTCCCAAATGAAATATAAAGTCCTTCGAAAAACAAAAAAATGGTACATCACTCCGAATACTATTTTCTATGGTGGATCGCTAATTTGTTTAACACCAACATTAATTTGTCTGGCCTTAGGTTTTAACGAAAGCTTATGGGCATTAATACCGATGTATGTCGCATTAATACTTCTTTTTGTATCAATGATCATCGGACTTTTTAAATTTAATAAATACAAAACTTTAAAAGGCGAATTGACATCCTCTTTGGAGTTCCTTCACGACGGTATACAAATAGATGACACCTTTTATGCGCTGGACAAAATAAAAAAAATAAGTCTGGAAAACATTTACGATTACAAAGGTCGCGTTGCTTTTTCGAGAGGCGATTTTGATGGAAAATACTCGAATGGTGTTGACAATTTATTACACTTATATTTGACTGATGGAACCATTATCCCTATTCATTTTCAACAAAATACAGAAGATCAAATCATCCAGGATAAAGAGCATTTTATACGCTACTGCAATGACGGGAAACTAGGATATCTGACGTTATTGAATCTTTTAAAAATTTCCGACTATGATCAAATTCAATATTTTAAAAAGGAATATCTGACCAAGTTTCAATAACTACAATTACACGAATATTTTGGAGATTATTTAATATAAAAAAGCCATTAACGTATCGTTTACCTCTCGTATTATTAACTTTTTAGTTCCAATAACCGCTTCGTAAACCGGTGGATTCTATAATTGCCGTTAACAGATAAACTACGTTATAATTTCATGTCTTTTTTACAATCCTAAAGGTTTTTTTGGATTATTTACAGCATAAAAAAAGTCCGTAAATCAATGATTACGGACTTTAGCAGAGAGGAAGGGATTCGAACCCTCGATACTCTTTTGGAGTATACACACTTTCCAGGCGTGCGCCTTCGACCACTCGGCCACCTCTCTAAATTTTCAGACTGCGAATTAACGACTTTTATTTTGTTTTTCAATGCTTTTCTGAAAAAATTTCTAGCTCATTTCACCGCGAATTGCCGTTTCGAATATGGTTTTAAAAACCGAAGGGGAAACCTGCTGTCCCAACAAGTACATCAGCTTGGCTATCGCGGCTTCCGTAGTGATATCCCGACCCGAAATAACGCCTATTTTTTTAAGCTCCAATCCGGTTTCATATTTGTCCATATTCACACTTCCGCCCGAACATTGGGTCACATTGACCACATGAAGTCCTTTTTCGATGGCTTTTTCCAGCGTCGCAATAAACCAGTCTTCCGTTGGTGCATTACCAGAACCGTAAGTTTCCAGTACAACTCCTTTAAGATTTGGAATATGCAAAACCGCCTGTAATACGCTTTCGTTAATCCCCGGAAACATTTTGATGATCACTACATGATCGTCGAAGTCCGTGTTGACTTTTAGTTTTTTAGTTCCGCTTTTATGGAACAGTAGTTCTTCGTTTACTTTTAAATGCACACCCGATTCGGCAATGGCCGGATAATTGGGCGATGCAAAAGCATTGAAATGTTCCGCGCTTATTTTGGTTGTCCGGTTCCCTCGGTATAATTTGTATTCGAAATACAAACATACTTCCGTGATCAACGGTTTGTTTTTATTTTTTAAGGTCGCAATTTGTATTGCTGTAATCAGGTTTTCTTTTGCATCGGTTCTTAAATCCCCTATTGGCAATTGCGAACCGGTAAACACCACCGGCTTACCTAAGTTTTCAAGCATAAAACTCAATGCCGAAGCCGAATACGACATCGTATCCGAACCGTGCAACACCACAAAGCCATCAAATTTATCGTAGTTTGTTTCAATTGCATTCGCCATAGCCACCCATTTTTGCGGGTTCATATTAGACGAATCGATCGGTTCTTTAAACGAAAACGTCGCAATATCGCAGTCTAACAGCTTTAATTCCGGGATGCGTAATAACAATTCGTCAAAATCAAAGGCTTTAAGCGCACCCGTTTCGGCATCTTTTACCATACCAATGGTACCGCCTGTATAGATTAACAGAATGTTCGGTCGGTTAGACATTTTCGTATTTCATTTTATTGATAACCGGATTGGCATACATCGCCAGGAAACCATCACGCAGTGTTTTTACTTCTGCACCTAATTTCATTTCCAATCTTCGTTCGAAAAGTTGCTTCTCTTTTTGTGTGTATTTATCCGAAAATTGATCCGTTTTATGTAGTAAATCGTAAGCAATAAAATTGGTTGGCCACAATCTGTAGGTCGACAGAATTGAATCGTCGATTACCTGTGCCAATGCCTGAATTTGTTTGTTGGAATTATCAAATTCGGCACCAATCTTATCCAATTCCGTATCCAATATGTCACCAACATGGATATGGATTCGCTTTTTCTGTCCGATAATGCCGCTAATCAGCGTTATAAAATCTTCGTTTTTTTCTTTTATATACACCTCATCGTTTGCTTCGGCCATTAATTGTGGCATTTTTAATGCATCCGTAGGGTCGTATTCATAGGAAATCGATACCGGTACTATTTTTAATTTCTTAAAAAAGGGAATTACGTCTTTTCCTTCACAGGCCATTGCCAACATTTTCAACACACCGGGATGTGTTGCATCATTTCCATCTTTTGTACGTCCTTCGCGCTGGGCAATCCATACCGAACGATTCTCCTTTGTCAACAAATGGTACATAAATTCCGACATCAGCTTGGAACTTTGCAGTAATTCTCTTGGCGATAATCCGCGTTGTACCAAAAAGTTACGGTTTAATTTGGAAAGGGATAATAAAAAGGACTTTTGTACCAGATTATCTCCAATTGCCGAGGCCGTCATAATCATTCCATGATCAAAAAGGCTGACATTCAATAAAGAAGTATCCAGAATGATATCCCTATGGTTCGAAATGAACAGATAAGCCGTATTCGGATCCAGTTTCTCGAAACCGGAAGTGGTTAAGCCATCGGAGCTTTTTTCCAACACTCTTTGTACCGACTGATAAATAAAATTTACCTGAAAGTCTCTGATAGAATGTGTCCTTTTTAATTGCTCCATCCATACCGCTTCATCTACATCGGGAAACGTAAAGCTCATCAAAGCCTTCATCATCGGATGATGCATGATGCTTTGCAGTGCTTCATTTACTTCAGAATCATAAAACTGGCGTATATGATCAAATTTTGACATTAGTTATAAATTTAACAATCCACAAATGAACGAAAATTTTATTAATTGAAGGGAAATTCTTTGTTAAATCCCAAAAATTGCTTTGGAGTTCTCCGTAGTGATTCGGGCGATTTCGGCAACCGGAAGTTGATAGAGTTCCGCCAGTTTTTCGGCCACTAATCGGGTATAACCACTTTCGTTTCGCTTTCCGCGATAGGGAACCGGTGCCAGATAGGGCGAATCGGTTTCCAATACCAGATGTTTTAGGTCAATTTGGTTTAAAAATTGATCAATTTTACCGTTTTTAAAGGTTACAACACCGCCGATTCCTAATTTCATATTATAAGAAATAGCCTGTAAAGCCTGTTCGTAGGTTCCGCTAAAACAATGGAAAATACCGAATAATTCGTCTGATTTTTCCAGTTCGAGTACTTCAAAAATTTCATCGAATGCTTCCCGACAATGAATGTTAATGGGCAATTTGTATTTTTTAGCCAGTTGAATCTGATAACGGAACGCTATTTTCTGAATCTCCAGTGTGGTTTTATCCCAATACAAATCGATCCCGATTTCACCAATGGCTTTAAATTCCCGTTGCGCCAATGCCGCTTCTACATGCGCCAGTTCTTCTTTGTAATTTTCCTTTACATAGCATGGATGCAAACCCATCATGAGGTATATATGTCCCGGATAGGCTTTTTCCAAGGCATACATTTTTTCCGTATACGTCGAATCGATCGACGGTACAAAAAAACGGGTCACACCTGCTGCAATGGCTCTTGCAATCATTTCATCCCGATCCTGATCAAATTCTTCCGAATATAAATGCGTATGGGTATCTGTTAAAGTCATCCTAATCTTGTCTTTTTAAAGTTGCAAAGGTACAAAGTTGTTCGTTTTTTAAGCTACATTTGATTTATGGAAAATTTACAGGACGTTTTAAAAGACAACGGCTATACCAAAATCCCTTTTAAAGTATCGAAAACACAACATTTACTGATCAAAGCCAAGATCAACGGGGTTTCCGGTGATTTTATTTTAGATACCGGCGCTTCCAACAGTTGTATCGGTTTTGAAAGCATTGGTCATTTTTTACTATCCGCGGAAGATTCTCCAACAAAAGCTTCCGGTGCCGGCGCTACCGGTATGCACACACAAATGGCTTCAGGTAATTTGTTACAACTTTCGCGATGGAAAACGGATGATTTTTCAGTGGTCATTTTTGATATGAGTCATGTGAATCTTGCACTTCAACAGTACAAAGCGAAACCGGTTCACGGGATAATTGGTGCAGATATCCTATTAAAAGGCAAAGGAATTATCGATTATTACAATCATTATCTTTATCTCAAGAAAAAATAATCGCTATTCGCAATTTTTTAGTAGTTTTAGAGTCAAATTAGCAACTATTTGACCTTATGAAGAAAAACTACTTATTTTCCTTACTCGTATCACTTGTAATGACTGTCGTTATGGGGCAAGTTTGTCCCGTACCGGGTAACGTCGCGGTGACCAATATCACCTCGAATTCTGCCGTGATCAGCTGGACAGGTTCCGCCACAACACAATGGGAAGTCTATATCACTCCCGCCGGAACGGCAGCTCCAAACAGTACTACAACCGGAATTGTTGTAACCAGCAACCCTTTTGTGGTGACCAATCTTATCGGATGTACCACTTACAATGCATATGTAAAAGCTATTTGTACTCCAACAGAAAGCAGCAATTGGACGGCGGCAATGCCTTTTTCAACCAATTTAGGGGTTAATTCTGATATTCCGGATTTGGAAGTTTGCGATGCCAATATGGACGGTATTGCCACATTTGACTTAACTTCGAATAATTACGCCATTTTATTCGGCCTTAATCCTTCTGAATATACCGTAACTTTTTTTGAAACAATATCCCACGCGTATACCAATGCATATGCTTTGGCTTCGCCGACAAACTATGTAAATATCAATCCACAGCAAATGCAAATTTATGTTCGGGTAGAAAACAACACTTCAGGATGTTTTGCGATTGGCAGTTTCTACATCAGAACAACAAATTCACCAAGTGTTTATTTACCGGCAAATGGTCAAATCTGCTATGATCAAATAAACAGTACCGCCACCCCTTATAGCATTAACACTAATTTACCAGCCAATGGATATTTATTCCAATGGCATAAAGACTCGGTAATCATTGCCGGAGCAACCGGGAACTCCTTTTCGGCAACAACCGAAGGAACCTATACTGTTTCCGTAGAAAACAGTGCTACAGGATGTACCGCTACGGCTACAATTTTACTGACTTATTCCAATGCTGTAAACGCTACTGCTTCTATAGATGATCAAACTATTACAATCAATGCTGCCGGACCTGGAAATTACCAGTATCAGATCGACAATGAACCGGCACAATCGAGCAATATTTTTGAAAATGTAACCTTAGGAACCCACACTATTGCTGTGATCCCTGTTAATTCCAGTTGTTCCCCTATGTACCTAACCGTACAGGTGACGACACCTTCGGCACCACGTGGACAATCGACACAAACATTTACACAAGGACA
The DNA here is from genome assembly GCF_039778605.1 of Flavobacterium sp. WV_118_3. NCBI lineage: Bacteria > Pseudomonadati > Bacteroidota > Flavobacteriia > Flavobacteriales > Flavobacteriaceae > Flavobacterium > Flavobacterium sp. WV_118_3. Next base: position 2,930,641 of record NZ_CP156060.1, read on the forward strand.
AACCTTAGCCAATCTGGTTGTTAACGGACAAAACATTCATTGGTATGCCACTCCTTCGGCTCCCGGTTTAACAACAACGACTCAAACACCGTTACCCTTGACTACCGTTTTAACGCACAATACTACCTATTATGCTTCGCAAACCATTAATGGTATTGAAAGTCCGGATCGTTTGGCTGTGACGGTTCAGTTAACAGCATTGGGTAACGAAGATTTTAACTTTAAGAAATTAGCCTACTATCCGAATCCGGTTACCACTAGTCTAACCATTTCGAATCCGGAGGCTTTTACCGGAATAACGATTTCGAATTTGTTAGGTCAGATTGTTTTCGATCGTACCGTAAATACCACTTTACACGAAATTGATTTTTCGAATCTTTCCAAAGGAATTTATCTGGTTCGGATCACCGTCAACAATCAAATCAAGACCTTTAAAATCGTAAAAGAATAAGTCGAAAGCCTCCCAATACGGAGGCTTTTTTTAGAAATCCTTTGTGTATTTTGTACGATTTTTAATAGCTTTGAAAAACCAGCCTACTGAAAACCAATACCTATGAAGAAAAACTACTCCTTAACCCTATTGCTTTTTATATTGATCAACAATTTTGCGGCGGGGCAAAATTGTCCGGCACCTTCGATTGTACTTCCCGCTGCCTCCACATCCTATTCGATATCACTTTTATCAATGTCTGCCGGAAGTGAAACACAGTGGGAAATTATTATACTTCCTAACGGAAGTCCCGCGCCTACGGCTTCTTCTACAGGTACCATTACCAATTCCAATCCCTATACCGTTACCAACCTTGAACAATGTACATCCTACGATTTTTATGTACGGGCAAAATGTTCTGAATCGGAAAATAGTAGCTGGACACCAAGGCTTGATGTTTACACTTCTATACCACTTGTACTCCCTATACCGGATTTATCGGTTTGCGATACCGATAATGACGGATATGCAACATTCGACCTTACGGCTCATAGTAATCTTATTTTAACTGGTTTGGATACTTCCTTTTATTCTGTCGCCTATTATAAGAATTCCAATGTAATCGGTAGTGAAGCGAACCTGATACCCAATCCGGAAAGTTATATCAATACGACCCCGTTTCAAACGTCTATTATTGTTAAAGTGTATAGCACTATTGAACGCTGTGTTCACTACGCCTTGTTAAATGTCATCGCGCTTCCAACGCCGGAAGTCGAACTACATGACGCTACGCTCTGTTTTGATCCGAGTACACAATCCAGTGTACCTCATATTTTTGATAGTCAATTATCCGATACGGACTACGATTTTGAGTGGTCGTTGGGAAATAATCCGATCGATGGCGCCAACGGAAATACCTATAGCACCACTACTCCTGGCGTATATAGCGTAACAGTCACTAATAGCACCACCGGTTGCCAGTCGACAGCAACAGCGACATTACTTCCATCTTCCACACTGACAGCAACTGCAACGACAAACAACCAAACGGTAACGATCACTGTGGACAATCCGGGTAGTTTCCAATACCAACTGGACAATGGCCCCGCACAAAGCAGTCCCATTTTTCAAAACGTAGCCGTTGGCAATCATACGATAACGATTATTCCGATACAATCCGCGTGTCCGCCGTTTTCGATTAGCACAACGGTAACGTTAAGTGATGTCGATTTTACTTTTGAAAAGTTACGCTTTTCCCCAAACCCGGTAACCAATAGCCTGACCATTTCGAATCCGGAGGCTTTTACCGGAATAACGATTTCGAATTTGTTAGGTCAGATTGTTTTCGACCGCAACGTAAATACCACTTTACACGAAATTGATTTTTCGAATCTTTCCAAAGGAATTTACCTCGTTCGGATCACCGTCAACAATCAAAACAAGACCTTTAAAGTTATAAAAGAATAAAACACAGGCCTCCCGACAACGGAGGCTTTATGTTTATTCTATATTGAATTTCGGCACTAAATATATCTTGATCTATCTTTTACGTATTAAACTCCGACATCCACTTTGGGTTATCGTTTAAACTATCTAATCCATGCTTTTTTAACAAACTTATAATCATACTTTTTTTCTTACATTTTTTTAAACGTTACATTTTTTGTGCTATTTTTCCAGTCGGAAAATGTACGGATTCATCTCGTCTGTTTTATAATTCTTGCCAACCTGAAAAAACAATATTGTATGAAAAACGAATACCTGAATTCTGAGGAAGCACAACAAATAATTGTGGCACTTTCTGAAAAAATAGCCCCATTATTGGTTGAAGGCCGTACCTATCATTTTGAAGCTCTTAAAACGGCATACGGAAGTTCCCGCGGGCGCATTTATTTTTACGAAAATGGAATTCGCCACAGCTCTTATTATTCAGAAAAATACACTCCGGAAGAAATTATAGCACATATTATCCCAATTGATGCCTGTAATCTTTTTAAACTTTCTGATTTTTTCCCTGAACATTCCAAAATAAAATACACTTTTAAAAAAGGAGAACTGATTAACGCAGAAAAATACACGATCCCAATGTTGCTTGAAAGTATAAAAGAGAATACTATAAGTACTTTACGGAAATTGTCGGATTGCGATGACCTGGCTTCCTCCTATAAAGCAGAAGCATTGTTTCATTTTAAAAAAGAAGCTGATGAAATAGGAATGTTTACTGATGTAACTTATTATTATGATGATCAAATAAGTTCATTTGATCATTTTGGACAGAAAGAAGACATTCTTTCTATTTACCATCAATTAGAGGAAAAAATAGAGCGTCTTTATTTTATCTATGAAAATGATACTATAAAAGCAAAAACCGATCCGGCATTTGAAACGTATGGATTAGAGCTTTTAACGGTAGCTCAAATTGAATTAGATCCGGACTATAAAAAACGAAAAGAGGCTTCGGAAGAATGCAAAAAACAAAGACATGCCTTTTTTAATTCTTTAGGAAAATTAGAGGACCGTATTATTTATTTAAGAGTAGATGACAGTAATCATTCATGGCCGGGATCCAGTTCCACTCACAATTCCTGCACAATGAGGGTTATCTATGCACCGGAATCTACTATTTTAATTACGGATGGGCTTTCCGATATTTATAGCAATCCTGATGAAGATGGAGATCTTGAATATAACGGGATTGGCGCAGAATTATATATGGAATTTCACGGTGCTATTCCGTATGAAGTAATTCACGAACATTTTGCCGTAGCCCTTATAAACAGAACTTCTCAAATGGCAATTGGCCAGGGTAATTTTAAACCGTTAATGGAAGATCACGGAGAAGCGCCTATACAATTTAGCGAAAAAAGTGTTGAGCTTTGGGTCAATAAAGAAAACAATGCCAATCAGGATTTATCAAGCTTTTTGACTCCAAAAGATTTTATAGAGGAGGATGGTTTTGTGGTTTTACTAGGCGTAGCTTCTCAAACCGTTCCGCAAAAATTACAACTGAATTTAGAAGAAATTTTATTGGTGAGCATCAAGCCTGTTTCGAAGAAATGGCAAACCGCAACCCACTTAAGAAATCCCGACAGAGAAGCAGCTAAAGAATCCATACAAAGTATTGTTAAAGAGTTTAAAGATAAGGGAGAGTGGAATTTAGTACCGTTGACGTATCAGGATGAATATCGTAAAAATGATGCCGATCTTTCAATGACGCTGACTCCTATTTTTCCATTCTAAACTATTTTTCGATATACCATCGTTTACTACGAATAAGAAATCAATAAAGCAAATCATTTAAAAACGGAACTCAAAAGGTTCCGTTTTTTGTTGTTATATCCTCAAACTGCCATCCTGTTACCTTGTTTGATTCTCCTTTCATTTCAATCTTTTTCCATTTTTCAATCTTATTATGAAAATTATTTCACACACAAAAGACAAAATAAAACATCAGCCAAATTAGTTAAATTTATTTATATTTACATGTATTTTGTTAAAACAACCACCAATTACCTAACAAAATAGCTCAAACTAATTTATTTTATTTAATGACACTAAACCCAAAATAAATTAAAATCTAACCCATTAACTAACTAAAAATGAAACTGATTATTGAGCAACTCAAAAAAGGAATTCAAACCCATCCTTCCGTTCTTAACAGTACTTTATCTAGTGTCAAATCATGGAAACGAGCCCAGTACATCATCCTTTCGGAGCTTATAGCCGACAGCCTATCGCGGTCGGAATACCTTCAGGGAAACCGGAAAAACGAACTGGGAACCACTATTTCAAGTACTACCTTACATCGTATTTTTACGAATGATTACGAAACCAAAGAAAACTCCGATTTGCGTTTCCTGAAAACATTGGACAAACTGGCTATTTTTATCGGTTATGCTTCCCTAAACAATTTTATCGCGAACCATAAGGAAAGAACACATCTCATTTCGTTATTCGATAGTACCGACGAACATACTGCCTATTTTGAACATCTTATCCACCAATTTTGTGAAGATGAATTTCAATGTCTGTTAAAACTTCCTGAAGTAAACCTCAGTCGTTTATCGGATTTTATTTTTGAAGACGGTCCACTAACGCAACGTATCACAGGACTATTGGAAAAATATGCTAAATTAAACCTCTTTTTAAACACCGATAACAATCGGTCGAAATTCGAAATCTATGATTTCCGGATTACGCGTATTGACGATACACTGACTGTAATTTCAACCAAAGAACGCTGGAATCTGGAATGGCGCGACGCAACCGGCACGATTAGCAATACCTATAACAAAGTAGATCTACAGACGTATTTTATCAAGAAACAACATAACACCTGGAAAATCTGGGACAATTACAATCCCGATTATCACAATCTCAGTCTGGAAGCTTCACTTAATATGCTTCAGAAAATTGAGGCCTGAAAAACAAAAAACCTGTCAGAACACATCCCGACAGGTTTTTTTTATTGTAAACAAATACTATCTATAATTTTCCTTTCCGGAATACCGAATAGGATATTATGGTACTGATCAACATCAAAGTTCCTCCCAACAAAAAGGGCGCACCCGGAAATTGGAACGGCGCTTGGTCGTGGGTAAAAAAGTAAAACGTATTGGTCATTAATGGCGGCCCGATAATGGACGTTACACTCATCAAACTCGTTAAAGTTCCTTGTAATTCACCTTGCTCCGTTGGTGGCACATGACTGGTTATAACCGATTGCAATGCAGGTCCGGCGATACCTCCCAGACAGTACGGTACCAGGAACATCAACATCATCCAGCCTTCATAGGCAAAGGCAAACAGGAACATTCCGATGGTATACAAAAACATCCCCATATAAATACTTTTCTCATTTCCAAGTTTTGGATTGATCCACCGGATTAAACCTCCCTGAACCAAACCAACCAGTAATCCAATGGCTCCTAATGAAATTCCGACCATTTTTTCGTCCCAATGGAAACGGTACATCGTAAAGAAACTCCAGTTACTGTGAACAGCGTGTGCCGCAATGTACAATATCGCCATGGACACCACCAACCCAATTAAAGACGGGTATTTTTTCAGGTTTAACAACGATCCTACCGGGTTTGCTCTTTTCCAGTCGAAAGGACGTCGGTTTTCTTTGGTCAGCGACTCCGGAAGAACAAATAATCCATACAGGAAGTTGATTGCACACAAAACGGCAGCTGCATAAAACGGAACCCGCGCGCCATATTGCCCCAATACACCACCAATTACCGGTCCGATAATAAATCCGAGGCCAAAAGCCGCTCCGATCATTCCGAAGTTTTTTGCCCGGTCTTCAGTGGTACTGATATCGGCAATATAAGCTGAGGCTGTGGTAATACTCGCTCCGGTGATACCGGCCAGAATCCGCCCTATAAACAACCAGGTGATAGTCGGCGCAAACGACAACAGCAAATAATCCAGTGCAAATCCCAAAAGGGAAACCAATATAATGGGTCTTCGTCCATATTTATCGCTTAGGTTTCCGATTACCGGGGCGAAAATAAATTGGGTAAAGGCATAGGCAAATGTCAACCATCCGCCATATTTGGATGCCACACTAACGTCGCCTTGTATCAACTCTTCGATCAGTTTTGGGATCACCGGAATGATAATCCCCCAACCGGTAATATCGATGAGCATGGTTATAAATATAAAACCAATCGCTGCCGATTTTCGTTTCTGTTTCATTTATTTTTTCTTACTTAATCTGTCACAAAAATATTGTTTTTTGCTTTTGTTCGTATTTTTTCTTTTAAAGGTTATTTAATCTTTTTTAAATCGGTTCGGTTACAGGCATAAAAAAACCACGCAAAATGCGTGGTTTTTTATCGTATCGGAAAATCTTATTTATAGCTCTAAAGCTTTTTTAGGATTGTTATCCATTAAGATTTCTACCGGGTTTTCCAACGCTTCTTTTACAGCCACTAAGAATCCAACAGATTCACGGCCATCAATAATTCTGTGATCATATGACAAGGCTACAAACATCACTGGAGCAATAACGATCTGTCCGTTTTTAACTACCGCGCGTTCTACCACATTGTGCATTCCTAAAATACCGGATTGTGGCGGGTTGATGATTGGTGTTGACAACATACTTCCAAATACACCTCCATTTGAAATCGTAAATGTACCACCTGTCATTTCATCCACCGTGATTTGTCCGTCACGGGCACGAATCGCCAAACGTTTGATTTCTGCTTCCACACCTCTGAAAGTTAACAATTCTGCACTACGTACAACCGGTACCATTAATCCTTTCGGACCAGAAACCGCTACGGAAATATCACAGAAATCGTATGAAATTTTCTCTTGTCCGTCGATCATAGAGTTTACATCCGGATATAGTTGTAACGCTCTTGTAACCGCTTTTGTAAAGAAAGACATGAATCCTAATCCCAATCCGTGTTTTGCTTTGAAAGCTTCTTTATATTCTTCGCGTAAAGCATAGATCGCACTCATATCCACTTCGTTGAACGTCGTCAACATGGCTGTTTCGTTTTTAGCAGAAACCAATCTTTCCGCTACTTTACGACGCAACATGGATAATTTTGTTCTTTCCGATCCTCTGCTTCCACCTGTAGGCGTACCCATAGATGGAACTGCATTTACCGCATCATCTTTTGTAATTCTTCCACCTTTACCTGTACCAACGATTTCTGCAGGCTGAATGTTTTTCTCATCAAGAATTTTTCGTGCTGCCGGAGATGGTGTTCCCGTAGCATATGTAGTAGCTGCCGGTGCCGGAGCTGCTTTTGGAGCTTCAGCCTTAGGAGCTTCAACGGCTTTTTCTTCTTTTGCAGGTGCTGCTGCGCCACCTTCCGGTTTTGCGGCTCCTGTATCGATTAAACAAACTACCTGACCTACTGCAACGGCATCACCTTCTTCCGCTTTAAGGGTAATAATACCACTCGCTTCCGCTGGTAACTCCAGGGTTGCCTTATCGGAATCAACCTCTGCAATAGCCTGATCTTTTTCTACATAATCTCCGTCTTTTACCAACCACGTTGCGATTTCAACTTCTGTGATCGATTCCCCCGGTGAAGGGACTTTCATTTCTAAAATCATCGGTATATAATTTTATAAGGTGTTGTTATTTTTATCTGAATTTCAAATGTACAATTTAATTGAATAAATTTTTGTCAAAAACCATCGCAATTGCATTGGCATGACGTTTTTTGGAACGGGTATAACTTCCTGCTGCCGGCGCACTGTAAGCTTTTGGCGATGCTAAACGGAATTTCACTTCGTTAAAATTCATTAGCATATAGCCGTAAGCTCCCATGTTTTTCGGTTCTTCCTGTGCCCAAACGAAATCGTCGGCATTCGGATATTTCGCCAATACTTCTTTTAATTGTTCAACCGGTAACGGGAATAATTGTTCGATTCGTACCAAAGCCACATCGTTTCTTCCTTTTTCTTCTCTTTCGGCCAATAGGTCGTAATAGAATTTACCCGTACAGAAAACAACCGATTTTACATCGTTCGGGTTTACCGTTACGTCGTCGATCACTTCCTGGAAGTTTCCGGTTGCAAATTCCTCAATGGAAGAAACCGCTAACGGATGACGTAACAAACTCTTCGGTGTGAATACAATCAATGGTTTACGGAACTTGGTTACCATTTGTCTACGCAACAAGTGGAAGAAATTCGCCGGAGTGGTACAATCCGCTACATACATATTGTGTTTGGCACACAACTGCAAATAACGCTCCATACGGGCCGAAGAGTGTTCTGCACCCTGGTTTTCGTATCCGTGCGGTAACAACATTACCAATCCGTTTTGGTTGTTCCATTTATCTTCTGCAGCCGAAATATACTGATCGATCATGATTTGCGCTCCGTTCGAGAAATCTCCGAACTGTGCTTCCCAGATTGTTAAGGTATTCGGGCTAGCCAAAGCATATCCGTAATCAAAACCTACAACTCCGTATTCCGATAATAACGAGTTATAGATATAGAATTTTCCTTTTTGATCTTTTAACTGGTTTAACAATACCACTTCTTCTTCTGAATCTTCCACTTTTACAACTGCATGACGGTGTGAGAAGGTTCCGCGTTCTACGTCCTGACCAGAGATACGCACATCGTATCCTTCGGTTAACAGGGAACCATAAGCTAACATTTCGCCCATTGCCCAGTCTAACTTGTCCGTTTCGAAGAACATGGTTTTTCTGTCGTTAATCAGTTTCTGAATTTTGCTGATAAATTTCTTATCAGACGGTAATTCGGTTACAACTTTAGCAATATCAGTTAAGACTGCTTTGTCTACTTTCGTATCGAATTTCTGTAACATTCCTTCATCACTCACCTGCTCAAATCCTTTCCATTCATCCTGCATAAACGGTGTGATGATCGTTAAATCTTTTTTACGGGAAGCTTCCAGATTTTCTTCCAATCCCGCTTTATATTCGGCTTCCAATGCTCCAACATAGTTACTGTCGATTACATTTTCTGCTTTTAATTTCTCTGCATAAATATCTCTTGCATTTTTATGTTTTGAGATGATTTTATAAAGTTGCGGCTGTGTAAAACGAGGCTCATCACCTTCGTTATGGCCATATTTTCTATATCCTAAAAGATCGATAAATACATCGGATCCAAATTCCATACGGTAATCCAAGGCGAACAACATCGCGTGCACTACTGCTTCTGCATCATCTGCATTTACGTGTAGTACCGGCGACAAGGTTACTTTGGCAATATCGGTACAGTACGTAGACGAACGCGCGTCTAAATAATTCGTTGTAAATCCAACCTGATTATTGATCACTAAGTGAATCGTTCCGTTGGTTTTATAACCGTCCAGTTTTGCCATCTGAACGATTTCGTATACAATTCCCTGTCCGGCTACTGCGGCATCACCATGAACGGCGATTGGCAATACTTTTGTCGTATCGTTCGGGAAATAACGATCTTGTTTGGCTCTGGCGATCCCTTCGATTACCGCTCCAACTGTTTCCAGGTGCGACGGGTTTGGCGCCAGGTTAATATTGATATTTTTTCCGGTTTGTGTGGTACGGTTTGCTGTTAATCCCAAGTGGTATTTTACGTCTCCATCGAACAAGGCATCATCGTCATAATCTTTTCCGTCAAATTCCGAGAAAATATCCTGAGTTGCTTTTCCGAAAACATTGGCCAGTACATTCAAACGACCTCTGTGTGCCATTCCCATTACAAACTGCTCCACTCCTTTTTCAGCTGCCGTCTCGATCAAAGCATCCAATGCCGGAATCGCCGACTCACATCCTTCCAATGAGAAACGTTTTTGTCCAACGTATTTCGTATGAAGGAAGTTTTCGAAAGAAACCGCTTCGTTTAATTTTTTAAGGATTCGTTTTTTCTGATCCGCATTAAAACTGGGGTGATTGTCGTTAATGTCCAGTCTTTTCTGAATCCATTCAATCACTTCCGGGTCACGGATATACATATATTCTACTCCGATAGACTCGCAGTATACTTTATTCAGGTGGTTTAAAATTTCCTGAAGCGTACATGGGTTAAGGTTTACTACCCGCGCTGCATCGAAAACAGTGTTTAGATCGGCTGTGGTTAATCCGAAATTTTCAATTGCCAATGATGGCGTAAAAATTCGTCTGTCGCGAACCGGGTTTGTTTTGGTAAACAAATGACCACGGGTACGATAACCATCAATCAATTTTAAAACGTTAAATTCTTTTTGTAATTTGTCCGAAACAATAGAACAATCGGCTTGTCCATTTGCTACTGCTGCCAGTTGCTCAACCGGACCTTCGCTATATTCGCTCGCAAAATCGAACCCCTGGAAGAAACTCCTCCAACTTGGTTCAACGCTATCTGGATTTTGTAAATATTGATCGTATAAATCTGCAAAAAATGCAGTGTGTGCCGCGTTTAAAAAGGAAAACCTATCCATAACTTTGTCTAAAGACCTTTTTTGTTAGAAAATTTTTCGCAAAAGTACGACAATTGTAATAATCTTTCAATGTTTTTCATACTTTTATGTCATAAAATATTCCTAAAAATGAACATCAAATCAAGCATCAACAGTTTTTTAACAATTATTTTGAGTTGTGTCTTTTATTTAATGATGACTTCTACAATAAAAGCACAAGTTTATCAACAAACGGCTCAAAAAAGTGATTTCTGGCAACACGTGCGGTTTGGAGGCGGTTTAGGACTAAACTTTGGGAATAACTTTACAAATATTAACGTCGCCCCAAGTGCGGTCTATCAGGTGAACGAATATTTCGCAGCCGGAATCGGTCTTAGCGGAAGTTATGTCAAACAAAAAAACTACTACGATTCCTACATCTACGGTGCGAGCATTATCACCCTTTTTAACCCACTACCGGAAATACAATTATCAGCCGAACTCGAGCAACTTCGCGTGAATAATACCTATACGCAATTCAATCCGCATATCGAAGATGACTTCTGGAATACCGCATTATTCCTGGGCGCGGGGTATCGTGTAGAAAACTTTACCATCGGAGTTCGCTACAATGTTTTGTTTAAGGAAAGTAACAATGTGTATAGCGAGGCATTTTTGCCTTTTGTCAGAATTTATTTCTAAACCAGACTTTTTGCCATTCGCGTTTTAAAACTAAAAAAGTAACCTGTTCGGCCAGTTCCACCAAATCGGAACCGTCCAGACTTTTGATCTGCTCTTCCGGAACATCGATGATGTACAACAGGTTTAGGTATTCGGCGAATTTATATTGGATTAACTGGTAAATTTTGTCATGCAACCGCACTTTTAAGTCGATTGGCGCAATCGAAACGTCAAAATCCAAGCTTTCATTGGCCAGGTTAAAGTCTTTATTGACCTGCTCTACCAGTTTTAGATACAAGTCTTCTTTTTGTGCTTCCGAAAGCAGTAAATCGGTATTTAAGGGCGCTACAAACATCATTATACCTGTCGTTTCATCAGGTTTTCCCCGAAATCTTTTAGTTCCTGTTTTTTCGCTTCGGAAATATTCATTTTTTCAAGGGTCTCGAATGCTTTTAATGTATACATCGCAATCGCTTCCTGCGTCACTTTGGCCGCTCCCGTTTCGATAAAAATATTTTTCACCGACGTAATTTTATCACTGTTATCTACCGGCTGAATCGAAAACAAATGTTGCAATTCGGCTTTGGTTCCGGCATTGGCAAATTCCAGTGCTTTTAAATACAAATAGGTTTTTTTGTTTTCGATAATGTCACCCCCTACCTGTTTTCCAAAAGTCAGCGGATTGCCAAAAGCATCCAGATAATCGTCCTGCAACTGGAAGGCAATCCCCAGATTTAATCCAAAATCGTATATCAGATCGGCATTTTCAACGGTTGTTCCCGCAACGATCGCGCCCATTTTCATGGCCGCTCCTACCAACACTGCGGTTTTGTATTCGATCATTTTCAGGTATTCCGGAATGGTCACATCGTCTCGCTGTTCGAAATCAACATCCCATTGTTGTCCTTCACAAACCTCCAAAGCAGTTTTACTGAACAGCCTTGCAAGGGCCGAAAAAATACGGGGTTCGTATTGTTCAAAATATTGATAGGCCAGAATCAGCATCGCATCACCTGACAAAATCCCGGTATTGATGTCCCACTTTTCGTGAACCGTTTCATTTCCTCTTCGCAACGGCGCATCGTCCATAATATCGTCGTGAATCAGCGAAAAATTATGAAACAACTCCACTGCGGTTGCCGCAGCCATTGCCTGATTGGCATCGGTATCGAAAATTTCTGCCGCCATCAGGGTTAAAACCGGTCGCATCCGCTTTCCTCCCAACGATAAAATATAGACAATCGGGTCGTATAAATTCCTCGGTTCTTTTTCGATCGAAAGTTTTGAAAAGTGTTCTGCAATGAGCGTCTGATAATAACTTACTGGGTGCATGCCTGATATTTTTGGCTAAAGTAACGCAAATATCCGCGCCGTCAAAGCAAAAAATTTATGTTAAAATATCGTAAAAACTTTGGAAACTTTTTTAGTATTAAAAGTTTCCTTTATACATTTGCCGAAATTTTTTGACCATGAAAAACGAAATTTTAGAGAAAGCATCCGACATGTTCCTGAATCTGGGCTTTAAAAGTGTGACGATGGATGATATCGCTTCTGAAATGGGTATTTCAAAAAAAACCATTTACGAACACTACGCTACAAAAGTAGAATTAGTAAAAGCTGCGACTACCTATTTGTTTGAAAAAATATCGTCCGGCATTGACGAGATCTGCGCATTGGGTAAAAATCCAATCGAAGAATTATTCGATATTAAAGATTATGTGCAGCACAATATAAAAGAGGAAAACTCCTCTACCATTTTCCAGTTACAGAAATACTATCCTAAAATCCACGATTGTTTAAAATCGCTTCAATTTGAAAAAATGGACACTTGTGTGATCAACAACCTGAACCGCGGTAAAGAAGCCGGGTTATTCCGTCAGGAGATCGATGTGGATTTTATTGGACGTATTTATTACGCCAGCGCCATGAGCACCATGGACATTGAATTGTTCCCGGAAAAAATGTACACTCGTAAGGAACTGGATGAAAAACTGTTGGAATACCACGTTCGGGGTATTGCCACCCCGAAAGGGCTTGAAACCTTAGAAAAATTACTCATTAATCAATAAACATCATATGAAAACAAGAATAACAATTGCGTTATTATTTTTTGCCATTCTCTCCCAGGCTCAGGTACAGCGTTTGTCGTTAAAGGACGCGCTGAAATATGCTTTGGAAAATAAAGCCGACGCCAAAAAGGCCAAGCTGGAAGTGGAAAACAGTAATCACAAAATAGCCGAAGTACGTTCCCGTGCCTTACCGCAAATCAGTTTGAACGGAAGCCTTACTTATAATCCTATCCTACAGTTAAATGCCTTACCGGGTGATTTCTTCGGACAACCGGGTACGACAATTTTGGCTCCGTTAGGCCAAAAATGGAATTCGGTTGGTGGCGCTTCCCTAACTCAGAATATTTTCGATTATTCGGTGTTTACGGGTTTAAAAGCAGCCAAATCAACACGTGAGTTCTATCAGGTAAATGCACAGTTAACCGAAGAGCAGGTGATCGAAAAAGTAGCCAATGCCTACTATCAGGTATTTGTACAAAAACAAAAATTAAACACGATCGACAGCACATTGGAAAACACAACCAAAGTGCGTAACATCATCGACGGTCAGTTTAAAAACGGATTGGCTAAAAAAATCGATCTGGATCGGGTAAATGTTAAATTGATCAACCTAAACTCTACCAGACAACAGTTAGTCAATGGTGTACAAATGCAGGAAAACTCGTTAAAGTTCCTAATTGGCTTACCGGCTTCTACACCTATCGAAATCGTAAAAGAAGACATTCAGGTTAAACCGTTTTTAAACGAAACACCATCGGTTACCAACCGTTCCGAATATCAATTACTTGAAAAACAAAAAACACTTTTAAAATACCAAAAAGAGTCTTTTGTAGCCGAGCATTATCCAACGCTTTCGCTTACGGCCAACTATAACTATATCGGACAAGGTCCTGTGATGCCTTTGGGTGCCAAACCAGCCGATGGCGTATACTGGTCGGATTTCTCTGCCATCGGATTAAACCTTAAAATCCCTGTATTCACTGGTTTTGCAACACGTTCTAAAGTAAGACAGGCGGACATCAGTTTACAAAAAATCGAAGAAGACCTTAAAGATTCCGAACTGGCTTTAGGATTGGAATTCGAAAATGCTAAATCGCAATTGAACAACAGTTTGATCACGATCAACAATCAAAAAGAAAATGTGACGCTGGCGCAAGAAGTTTTCAGCAACACTAAAAACAATTACGTTAACGGACTGGCGTCTTTAACCGACCTATTGGATTCTGAAAATGCATTAACAGAAGCAAAAAACAACTACACTTCTGCCTTATTGGAGTACAAAATGGCCGAAATTCAGATCATCAAGTCCAAAGGAGAACTAAAATCACTTTTAAATCAATAACCATCAATCAATATGAAAAGAAAAATTATCACAGCAGTCGTTATATTAGGTTCTTTAGGCCTGATCGCTTATGTGTTAAGCAGCAATAAAGCAAAGAATGAAGAGAAAACAGCCGTGGTTGCCGAAACCAATGCTACGGTTGTTGTCAAAATTGACACGGTAAAAACGCAACCGGTTTCTCTGGATTTCGTAGCCAACGGAAATTTCTATCCGTCTCAGGAATTGAATTTTTCGGCCGAAAACTCCGGAAGAGTAACCAAAGTTTTAGTGGACGAAGGGACTCCGGTACGTATCGGACAAACGTTAGCGATTATCAAAGCCGATAAAATCAACGTGGATTTACAAAATGCAGAAGCTTCGTATCAGAATGCCGCTACCGACGCGCAACGTTTTGAAAGCGCTTATAAAACCGGTGGTGTTACCAAACAACAGTTGGATCAGGCAAAACTGGCACTTGCCAATGCCAAAGCGCATTTGCAACAAGCCCGAATCACATTGGGTGATGCGAGTATCAAATCGTCTATCAACGGAATCGTAAACAAACGTTTTATCGAACCGGGATCGGTAGTTTCGCCAGGAACTCAATTGTTCGAACTGGTAAACGTATCGACGTTAAAATTAAAAGTAACGGTAAGCGAAGATCAGATCGCCGGACTTAAAATCGGTTCACCGATTAAAGTAAAAGCCAGTGTTTATCCGGATAAAGAATTCAGCGGAAAAATCACATTTATCGCGCCAAAAGCCGATAGCAGCCTGAACTTCCCGGTAGAAATCGAAATCGCAAACAATACCGGAAACGACCTAAAAGCGGGTATGTACGGTACGGCTTTATTCTCCTCATCGAGCGACAAAACACCATTAATGATTGTACCACGTAACGCCTTCGTAGGAAGTGTGAGCGCCAATCAGGTTTTTGTAATGCAAAAAGACGGAACCGCGAAAATGAAAAATGTAACCGCTGGACGAATCATTGGAGAAAAAGTGGAAATCCTTAACGGATTAAGCGATGGGGATATTGTGATCACTAGTGGTCAGATCAACTTAACTGATGGTGCAAAAGTTACGGTTTTAAAATAGTGCGGTGTTGCACCAACAACATCTGACTTAAAACTTAAAGAAATATATGAAATTAGCAGAAATATCCATAAAACGCCCGTCACTAATTGTCGTTCTCTTTACGATTCTGACATTAGGGGGATTGTTCAGCTACGGCCTTTTGGGCTACGAGTTGATCCCGAAATTCGAAAATAATGTAATCAGTATTTCGACCATCTATCCGGGGGCTTCTCCTGGTGAGGTGGAAAATACAGTGACTAAAAAAATTGAGGATGCGATTTCCTCTTTGGAGAACATTAAAAAAATTGACTCCAAATCGTACGAAAGTTTATCCGTTGTAGCGATCCAGTTAAACAATAATGCCAATGTGGATTATGCGTTAAATGACGCGCAACGTAAGATTAACGCGGTATTGAGTGACCTTCCGGACGACGTAAAACAACCGTCATTAAGTAAGTTCTCCTTTAGTGATTTACCAATCATGACCATTGCCGCCAATGCCAAAATGAACGAGGCCGAATTTTTCGACTTAATCGATAAAAAGATCAGCCCGATTTTATCCCGTGTAAATGGTGTGGCGCAGATCCGTTTAATTGGTGGTCAGGAGCGTGAAATCCAGGTAAACATGGATGCCAACAAAATGAAAGGCTACGGTTTATCGATTCCGCAAGTACAACAAGGAATCCTTACGTCCAATTTGGATTTCCCTACCGGAAGTATCCAAACACGTGATCAGAAAATTTTGATCCGTTTGGCCGGTAAATATAAAACAGTAGACGAATTACGAAATCTGATTGTGTCCGATAATAAAGGCGTTCAAATTCGTCTAATGGATATCGCCGATGTACAGGATACCCAAAAAGACGTAGAAAAAATTGCTCGTGTAAATGAGAAAAATGCAATCATCCTTCAGGTAATCAAACAATCCGATGCGAATGCCGTGGAAGTGAGTGAGAATATTCAGGCTTTACTCAACAAGCTACGCGTCGATTATAAAGAGCAGCAGTTGCAATTGGATATCGCAAACGACAGCTCGGTGTTTACACTTCAGGCAGCCGATTCGGTTATCCACGATTTGATTCTTGCGGTGATCCTGGTAGCCCTTGTAATGTTGTTCTTCCTTCACAGTGTACGTAACTCGTTGATCGTAATGGTATCTATTCCGGCTTCGTTAATCGCAACGTTTATCGGATTTGTATTCCTTGATTATACGTTAAACTTAATGAGTTTATTAGGTCTTTCTCTTGTAGTAGGTATCCTTGTGGATGACGCGATTGTGGTATTGGAGAATATATACAGGCACATGGAGATGGGTAAAAACCGGGTTCGCGCCGCGTATGATGCGACGTCCGAAATCGGTGGAACCGTAGTTTCGATTACCTTGGTTATCGTGGTGGTATTCTTACCGATCGCGATGAGTACCGGATTGGTATCGAACATTATCACACAGTTCTGTGTGACCGTAATTATCTCAACCTTATTATCGTTACTTTCTTCCTTTACCATTGTACCGTGGTTATCATCCCGTTTCGGTAAACTGGAGCATATTGAAGGTAAAAACTTATTTGGACGTATCATTTTAGGATTCGAAAAAATATTAACCCGTTTCACCAACTGGGTAAGTGATATTTTGGTTTGGTGTTTAGGTCATAAGAAAACGACCTTAGGAATTGTTGCCGGTTTATTCTTTGCCTCCTTATATATGGTTGCCGGAGGATATGTAGGTGGTGAGTTCTTCGCGCGTTCGGATGCCGGTGAATTCTTAGTGCAAATTGAAATGCCAAAAGATGCTTCATTGGAGCAAACCAACTTTATGACGCAAAAAGCGGAAGATTTCCTTAAAAAACAAAAAGAAGTAAAAAGTTTGATCACCACTGTAGGACAAACCAGTGAAGGTTTTGGTGGAACACAGGCAACCGCTTATAAATCGGAAATCCGTGTAAAATTAGTGGATCAGGATCAACGGGAGGATGACTCATATGTATATGCGGCGAAGACCAAACTGAAAATGCAAAACGTTTTGGTAGGTCCGAAAATCAAAACCGTAGGTATGAGTATCATGGGGACTGCCGAAGAAGCGCCGTTGGCGTTGGTGGTTACCGGTACCACTTTAGACAGCGCGATGGTTTTTGCCAAAGCAGCCGAAAAAGAATTATATAAAATTAAAGGAGCTTCGGAGATTAAATTATCCGTTGAAACCGGAAACCCGGAGGTTAACGTTCAGGTGGATCGTGATAAAATGGCTGCTTTAGGTCTTACACTTCAAACTGTAGGTATGACGATGCAAACCGCTTTTAGTGGAAATACCGATGGTAAATACCGTGCCGGAGAATACGAATACGATATCAATATCCGATACAATACTTTCGACAGAAAGAACATCAACGATGTAAGTAACCTTATCTTCGTTAATAATAAAGGAGAACAAATCAAATTATCGCAATTTGCTACGGTAAAAGAAGGATCTGGACCGAGTCAGTTGGAGCGTCGTGATAAGAGTGCTTCGGTTACCGTTCAGGGACAAACTGTTGGACGTCCAACCGGTACTGTTGCTGCAGAATGGCAATCGGCTTTCGAAAAATTACACAAACCAACCGGAGTAAACTATGTTTGGAGTGGTGATATGGAAAACCAAACCGAAGGTTTCGGTACCTTAGGGTTTGCATTATTAGCAGCGATTATCTTGGTTTACCTGGTAATGGTGGGACTTTACGACAGTTACGTTCACCCATTCGTGGTATTGTTCTCGGTTCCGTTATCGTTTATCGGTGCGTTACTGGCCTTAGGTTTAACCAACAACTCGTTGAATATCTTTACCATCCTGGGGATCATCATGTTGATTGGATTGGTGTGTAAGAATGCGATTATGTTGGTCGACTTTACCAACCAACGTCGTGCAGCCGGTGAATCAATTCACGATGCCTTAATTCAGGCAAACCATGCGCGTCTTCGTCCGATTTTGATGACGACCATCGCGATGGTATTCGGTATGTTACCGATTGCATTAGCTTCGGGTGCCGGTGCTGAATGGAAAAACGGTTTGGCCTGGGTTATTATTGGAGGTTTGATCAGTTCGTTATTCCTGACCTTGGTTATCGTTCCGGTAATCTATGACATCATGGAAAAAATCGTTCATAAATTCTCAAAAGGAAAAGCAACCGATTATGCACAGTTGATGGTAGAAGACTATGTTCCGAACGAAGTAAGTGAGGACGGTTTTACACCAACACATAAAATGTAAACAAACAAAGCAATTTAAACTAAGAATGGCGGTTATGAAATTTCATAACCGCCATTCCCCATTTAGAAGCGAACCCTATTAAGGTCCTGCAAACAGTATTAATTTTTTTTGAAAGTCAAACCATAATTAATTTCTGTTCACCAACGCTTCCTGTTTCCAGTTTTTGATATCAGAAATTCTGCTGTTGGAATAATCTACTTCACTTAGTGTCGCTTTATTCCAAAAAAACCATTTTCCGGTTTTTTGTCCGTCAGCATATTCTCCTATCGCCTGTTTGGATCCGTCTTCGTTAAACGAAGCCCATTTCCCATGCGGTTTTGCATCTTTGTAAAAGCCTTCCTGTTTCAACTGACCATTATCATAATAATAGGTCGCCTTGACTAAATTACCGACAATCTCATATTTAGGTTCTACATTTTGAGCGAAAATCACTCCAGAAAACAGCAACAATCCGGCAATTAAGTTCTTTTTCATAGCTTTGGTTTTTAAATAGTTAATCAATTTCAAATCAAATTTAAAAAACATATTTACAATTTCAAAACTTTCACTTAACAATTTCATAACATTGCAGTTAAATTTAACATTGAAAGCCTGTTTTAGGACGATTCCGATTCCTTTTCACCATTTTATTCCGCAGAAACTTTAACCTATTGACTTTAAACTTGAAACAAAAAACCTAAATTTGCGCATAAATTTTTAAGAAATGTACAGAAGTCATAATTGTGGAGCGTTACGCGCTTCCGATAGCAACAAAGAAGTTACTTTAGCCGGATGGGTGCAAAAAACACGTGATAAAGGTTTTATGATATGGGTGGACTTACGCGACCGTTACGGAATTACACAATTAATTTTTGATGCCAACAGAACGAATCCGGAAGTTTTTGAAAAAGCAAAAACATTAGGTCGTGAATTTGTGGTTCAGGTAAAAGGAACCGTGATCGAGCGCGAATCCAAAAATCCAAATATGCCAACCGGTGATATCGAAATTTTGGTTAACGAACTAAATATATTGAATACCGCTTTAACACCTCCGTTTACGATCGAAGATGAAACCGATGGTGGTGAAGATATCCGTATGAAGTTCCGTTATCTGGATATTCGTCGTAATCCGGTAAAAAACAATTTATTGTTCCGTCATAAAGTAGCGCAGGAAGTACGTAACTACTTGTCGGCACAAGACTTCTGTGAAGTGGAAACACCTTATTTAATTAAATCGACTCCGGAAGGTGCGCGCGATTTCGTAGTGCCATCCCGTATGAACGAAGGGCAGTTTTACGCTTTACCGCAATCGCCGCAAACTTTTAAACAATTGTTGATGGTAGGTGGTATGGATAAATATTTTCAGATCGTAAAATGTTTCCGTGACGAGGATTTAAGAGCCGACAGACAACCGGAATTTACACAGATTGACTGTGAAATGGCTTTCGTAGAACAGGAAGATATTCTGGATACTTTCGAAGGACTAACCCGTCACTTATTAAAAGAAATAAAAGGTATCGAAGTAGACAAATTCCCACGAATGACCTACGATCATGCCATGAAAACCTACGGTAATGACAAACCGGATATCCGTTTCGGAATGGAATTTGGAGAATTGAACGACGTAGCACAACATAAAGAATTTGCCATATTTAACGCGGCCGAATTGGTAGTCGGTATCGCCGTTCCTGGTGCTGCAAACTATACCCGTAAAGAAATAGACAACCTGATTGACTGGGTAAAACGCCCACAAATTGGTGCATCCGGTATGGTTTATTGTAAATATGAAGCCGACGGTTCTTTCAAATCATCGGTAGATAAATTCTACGATCAGGACGATTTGGCCAACTGGGCGAAAGCGACCAACGCCAACCCGGGTGACTTAATTTTAGTTTTATCCGGTCCGGCTCACAAAACCCGAACGCAGTTAAGTGCCTTACGTATGGAAGTAGCAACCCGTTTGGGATTGCGTAAATCCGATGAGTTCGCGCCGTTATGGGTAGTAGATTTCCCACTTTTGGAATGGGACGAAGAAAGCGAGCGTTTCCACGCGATGCACCACCCGTTTACCTCTCCAAAACCGGAAGACATGCATTTACTGGACACCGATCCGGGTAAAGTGAGAGCCAACGCCTACGATATGGTATTGAACGGAAATGAAATTGGCGGCGGATCGATTCGTATCCACGATAAAGAAACACAAAAATTAATGTTCCAGCATTTAGGATTCTCCGATGAAGAGGCTAAAGCACAATTCGGCTTCCTGATGGACGCGTTCCAATATGGCGCGCCACCACATGGTGGATTGGCTTTTGGTCTTGACCGACTGGTTTCAATTTTAGGCGGACAGGAAACGATTCGCGATTTTATTGCTTTCCCTAAAAACAATTCCGGTAGAGACGTAATGATTGATGCGCCTGCAGCGATCGACAACAAACAACTCGAAGAATTATCGATAAAATTAGACCTTAAATAACACAGTAAAGCGGAGTAACTTCCGCTTTTTTTTATCGATTTAAAAAAATATTAACACTAATTTAAAGTCCTCAAAATTTAAACATTTTTGTTTGTTTTTTTTCATCAAAAACTTGCTTGTGTTAAAAAAAAGTATATCTTTGAGTATTATTAATTATTTTTTATTATTACACTATGCGAACAGGCAAAGTAAAATTTTTTAATGAATCCAAAGGTTATGGATTTATTACTGACGAAGAAACTGGAAAAGACATTTTCGTACACGCTACTGGAATTAAAGTTGAAACTTTAAACGAAGGTGACAAAGTTTCTTACGAAGAAGAAGACGGAAGAAAAGGTAAAGTAGCTGCTAAAGTAGTAGTTATCGAAGACTAATATATATATTAATTTTTGGTTACCTAAATGGACTAAGCCGCTCGTAACCGAGCGGCTTTTTTATATTTTCACTTTCCCTAAAAATAGTTCCTTAAAATTTTGTTATTTATATTTAGTCTAAATATGTTTTGCATTTATGGCAGAAAACAACGGCAAATTGATTAAAAAATTAGGTTGCTTATCCCGTTTAGGAGTGTATATTTGTGAATTATTTCCAGAATTAAGAGAACTAAAATCATGCAAACAAATCAAATTGATTACATTCCAATAGTGATGCAATCACTACTAGCTATCGGGTTTGTGGTTACAACGATCATAATTTCAGGGCTATTAGGTCCTAAAAGACACTCTCAAAACAAGGACAAAAACTTCGAGTGCGGTATCGAATCTGTAGGAAACGCCCGTATTCCTTTCTCCGTTAAATACTTTTTAGTCGCCATATTATTTGTTCTTTTTGATGTTGAAGTAATCTTCATGTATCCTTGGGCTGTGAATTTCAAAGCCATGGGTGTGGAAGGTTTTATGAAAATGGGTATTTTCATGACACTTCTTGTCGTAGGTTTCTTCTACGTAATCAAGAAGAAAGGATTGGAATGGGAATAAAGAATTCAGAATTTTAATCTGTCTCAAAACACTTGGGATACTTAAAGTTTAAAATAATAAAACGATGAGTGATACTTCAAAATATAATACGGTAGACGCACCGGAAGGATATGCCGGTGAAGGTTTCTTTGCTACCAAATTGGATTCCGTTGTCGGATTAGCCAGAGCCAATTCGCTATGGCCTTTGCCTTTTGCAACTTCTTGCTGTGGTATTGAATTTATGGCTACTATGGCCGCTCACTACGATGTGGCACGTTTCGGATCGGAACGGATGAGTTTCTCACCACGACAAGCCGATATGCTTTTGGTTATGGGTACAATCGCTAAAAAAATGGCGCCTATCTTACGTCAGGTATACGAGCAAATGTCCGAACCAAAATGGGTAATTGCCGTGGGTGCCTGCGCTTCATCCGGTGGTGTATTCGATACGTATTCCGTACTTCAGGGAATCGACAAAGTAATCCCGGTTGACGTATATGTTCCCGGATGTCCACCAAGACCGGAACAAATTCTGGATGGTATTATGCGACTACAGGAAATCGTTAAGAATGAATCCGTTAGACGAAGAAGTTCCGACGAATATAAAGATTTATTAGGTTCTTATAACATCAAGTAAAATGGCTTTAGAAACCTCCGTAATACAGAATAAACTTATTGAAAACTTCGGTTTAAAAGTATCCGATTTCTTTCAACAACATGATATTTTCACATTTGAAGTAGCATCAGACTCTATCGTAGAAGTTATGAAATTTCTTAGAGATGATGCTACTTTACGTTTTAATTTCCTAACCGATTTGTGTGGTATTCATTACCCGGATTACGAAAAAGAACGCCAGTTTGCCGTGGTATACCACATGCACAACTGGATGGACAACGTTCGTATCCGTATCAAATGCTATTTGGATGGCGATAAACCGGAAATCGATTCGGTTACCGGACTATTCCTGAGTTCCAACTGGCAGGAAAGAGAAACCTATGATTTTTACGGGATTATTTTCAAAGGCCATCCGCAATTGAAACGTATCCTGAATATGGATGAAATGACGTCGTTCCCGCTACGAAAAGAATTCCCTATGGAAGACAGCGGACGTACCGATAAAGACGACCGATTCTTCGGTAGAACATCCCAAAATTGCTAATAGTAACCTGAAAAAAATATTTTACAGCTAAAATGTCAGATCTATTATTATCACCGGAACACCGATATGCGAAAGAAATCGAAAAGAGACGCAATGAAGACGGCAGCGAACTTTCCATATTAAACCTGGGGCCAACGCACCCGGCCACACACGGTATTTTCCAAAATATCCTCCTGATGGACGGAGAACGGATTCTGGACGGTGAAGGAACCGTGGGTTATATCCACCGTGCTTTCGAAAAAATTGCCGAAAACAGACCGTTCTACCAGATTACGGTTTTAACCGATCGTATGAACTATTGCTCCGCTCCTATTAATAATATGGGTTGGTGGATGACGTTGGAAAAAGCGCTTGGAATTGAAGTTCCAAAACGCGTACAATACCTTCGTGTTATTATAATGGAGTTAGCCCGTATTGCCGATCATATTATCTGTAGTTCGGTTATGGGTGTGGATACCGGAGCCTTAACCGGTTTCTTATATGTATTCCAGTTCCGTGAAAAAATCTATGAAATTTACGAAGAAATCTGCGGCGCCCGTTTAACAACAAACATGGGCCGTATCGGAGGTTTTGAAAGAGAATGGAGTCCGGAAGCTTTTAAAAAGATCGATGCCTTTTTGGAAGAGTTCCCTCCTATATGGAAGGAGTTTGAAAACCTGCTAACCCGTAACCGTATCTTTATGGATCGTACGATCGGGGTTGGAGCTATTTCTGCCGAAAAAGCGATTAGCTATGGTTTTACCGGTCCTAACCTGCGTGCTGCCGGTGTCGACTATGACGTTCGTGTCATGCAACCGTACAGTTCCTACGAAGATTTTGAATTTAATATCCCTGTAGGACAACACGGTGATACCTACGATCGTTTTTGCGTGCGTAATGCCGAGGTATGGGAAAGTTTAAGCATTATCCGTCAGGCATTGGCAAAACTTCCGGAAGGACCTTTCCACGCCGATGTTCCGGATTATTACCTGCCTCCAAAAGACGAAGTATACCACAATATGGAAGCCCTTATCTACCACTTTAAAATTGTGATGGGGGAAGTTCCGGTTCCGTTAACCGAAGTATACCATCCGGTAGAAGGCGGTAACGGAGAAGTTGGTTTCTATTTGATCACCGACGGTAGCCGAACACCGTATCGTTTGCATTTCAGAAGACCTTGTTTTATCTATTATCAGGCGTATAACGATATGGTGAGAGGACAAATGCTTTCGGATGCTATCGCAACTTTGTCAAGTCTTAACGTAATTGCAGGTGAATTAGACGCATAAGGATTATGGAAAATACACAGTATAAACAAGAAATAAATATCACGCCGGAACTGATGACCCGTATTAACGAGTTGATCAGCCATTATCCGGACGACAAAAGAAAATCAGCTTTATTGCCGGTATTACACGAAGTACAGGATGCACACGAAAACTGGTTGAGTTATCCGTTAATGGATAAAGTAGCCGAAATCTTAAACATCCAACCGATTGAAGTATACGAGGTCGTATCATTTTATACAATGTACAACCAGAAACCAATCGGAAAATACATGTTCGAGTTTTGCCGTACTTCCTGTTGTGCCGTTCGCGGTGCCGAAGATCTGATGGATTATACCTGCGAAAAACTGAGTATCAAAGAAGGAGAAACCACTCCGGACGGTATGTTTACCGTTGTGGGTGTGGAATGCCTTGGCGCTTGCGGATATGCTCCGATGATGCAAATTGGTGATTTCTACAAAGAACACCTGACCAAAGAAAAGGTGGATACCATCATCGCGGAATGCAGAGAAGGAAAAATCAACTTACACGATAAATAATACCATGGGAAGAAAGATATTATTAGACAAGATAAATATTCCAGGTATCAAAACCTACGAAGTGTACCGCCAGAACGGGGGTTATGCTTCTGTTGAAAAAGCACTGAAAACATTAACTCCAGACGAAGTAACCGAAGAAGTAAAAACTTCCGGATTGCGTGGTCGTGGTGGAGCGGGTTTCCCCGTGGGACTAAAATGGAGTTTTATCGATAAAAAATCGGGTAAACCAAGACACCTGGTTTGTAATGCCGACGAATCGGAACCGGGTACTTTTAAAGACCGTTTCCTAATGGAATATATCCCACACTTATTAATTGAAGGTATGATCACATCCAGCTATGCGTTGGGTGCGAATTTATCCTATATCTATATTCGTGGGGAATATATGTGGGTATTTAAAATCCTGGAAAGAGCCATCAAAGAAGCCTATGCGGCCGGATGGTTAGGAAAAAACATCTTAGGAACCGATTTCTCTCTTGACCTTCATGTACATTGTGGTGCCGGAGCCTATATCTGTGGTGAGGAAACCGCTTTGATCGAGTCATTGGAAGGAAAAAGAGGAAACCCACGAATCAAACCACCATTCCCGGCGGTTAGTGGTTTATGGGCCAATCCTACTGTAGTAAACAACGTAGAATCCATTGCAACTGTGCCATGGATCGTTAATAATTCCGGAGCAGATTATGCCGCTATCGGAATCGGACGTTCTACAGGAACCAAATTGATTTCGGCTTCCGGACATATCAAAAACCCGGGTGTTTACGAAATCGAATTGGGATTAAGCGTGGAGGAATTTATGAATTCCGACGAGTATTTAGGAGGTATGATGAACGACAGACCGCTTAAAGCTTTGGTTCCGGGAGGTTCTTCCGTGCCAATTTTACCGGCGCATTTAATCTATAAAACTGCAAACGGAGACGATCGTTTAATGTCGTACGAATCGTTGAGCGACGGTGGTTTTGCTACCGGTTCCATGTTGGGTTCCGGCGGGTTTATTGTCTATAACGACACCACTTGTATCGTACGAAATACCTGGAATTTTTCCCGTTTCTACCACCACGAAAGCTGCGGACAGTGTTCGCCATGTCGTGAAGGTACCGGATGGTTGGAAAAAGTATTACACCGAATCGAACACGGTCATGGACGTATGGAAGATATCGACCTGCTTTGGGATATTCAGAGCAAAATCGAAGGAAACACCATCTGTCCGTTGGGTGATGCCGCTGCATGGCCGGTGGCTGCCGCAATTCGTCACTTCAGAGACGAGTTCGAATACCACGTTCGTTTCCCGGAAAAGATCAAAAACAGAGATCACTTTGTGGAAGAACCTTTCGAAAAGGTACGCCACTTAATTGCAAAACAAACAGTATAAAGTCAAGAATCGCACTATGAAAGTTACTATAGACGGTCACGAAATAGAAGTAGAACCAGGAACCACTATCCTGCAGGCTGCCCGAATGATTGGAGGAGAATCCGTTCCGCCGGCAATGTGTTATTACTCCAAATTAAAAGGAAGCGGAGGAAAATGCCGTTGCTGTTTAGTAGAAGTTTCCAAAGGTAGTGATGCCAACCCTACGCCAATGCCGAAATTGATGGCATCGTGCGTAACTGGTGTTATGGACGGTATGGAAGTAAAAAGTATCTCTTCGCCAAGAGTTCAGGAAGCGCGTAAATCGGTTACCGAATTCCTGTTAATCAATCACCCGCTGGATTGTCCGGTTTGTGATCAGGCTGGTGAATGTGATCTGCAAAACCTAAGCTTTAACCACGGAAAATCCGAAACCCGTTTTATCGAAGAGAAAAGAACCTTCGAACCGGAAAACATCGGTGACAATATTCAGTTACATATGAACCGTTGCATCCTGTGCTACCGTTGTGTGATGACAGCCGATCAGTTAACCGACGGACGTGTACACGGTGTTATAAACCGCGGAGATCATTCGCAAATTTCAACCTGTATATCCAAAGCGATCGATAATGAATTCTCCGGAAATATGATCGACGTATGTCCGGTTGGTGCTTTAACCGATAAAACTTTCCGTTTTAAATCGAGAGTTTGGTTTAACAAACCATTCAATGCGCATAGAGACTGTGATAAATGTTGTGGAAAAACAACCGTTTGGATGTTCGGAAACGAAATTCAGCGTGTAACAGCCCGTAAAGACGAATACCACGAAGTGGAAGAGTTTATCTGTAACAGCTGTCGTTTTGACCATAAAGATGTAAAAGACTGGGTAATCGAAGGACCTCGTAAATTCGAGAAATTCTCCGTAATCAACCAGAACAACTACACCCGTAAACTGGACAAAGTAACGATCGAAACCGAAAACCAAATCCTTTTAGGTCGTGATCAGGACAGAAAGAAAATCAGTATGGTGGAAGTTCCGCTTAAGAACACCGAAAATTCTAAATCATAATACGCCATGGAGAGTACGATAATTATAGAAAAAAGTGTCATTATTATTGCGGTTTTCGCTTTAACCATGCTAATGGCCATGTATTCTACTTTGGCCGAACGTAAAATCGCGGCCTGGCTTCAGGATCGTGTCGGACCCAACCGTGCCGGTAAAGGAGGAATCCTGCAACCGCTTGCCGATGGTCTGAAATTGTTTTCAAAAGAAGAATTCTTACCGAATACCCCCAATAAATTCCTGTTTGTAATCGGACCTGCCATTTCGATGAGTATGGCATTAATTACAAGTGCGGTGATTCCATGGGGTGACAAATTACATTTATTCGGACGTGATATTATCCTTCAGGCTACCGATATCGACGTAGCGATGCTGTTTATCTTCGGCGTTTTGTCGGTGAGTGTATACGGTATTATGATTGGTGGATGGGCGTCCAACAATAAATTCTCCCTGATGAGTGCTATGCGTGCCGGATCACAAATGATCTCGTACGAGGTAGCAATGGGACTGGCAATCATCGCTTTGGTGATGATGTCCGGAACGTTGAGTTTACGCGAAATCGCAGCGCAACAATCCGGTATGAACTGGAATATTTTTTACCAGCCGCTTGGATTCCTGATCTTTTTAGTGTGTTCTTTTGCCGAAACCAACAGAACACCATTTGACCTTGCCGAGTGTGAGGCCGAGTTGATCGGTGGTTACCATACGGAATATTCGTCTATGAAAATGGGATTCTATTTATTCGCCGAATACGCGAGTATGTTTATCTCATCAACGATTTTGGCCGTATTGTATTTCGGAGCGTACAACTACCCTGGAATGGATTGGGCAGTTGAAAACTGGGGCGTAAACATCGCGAACGTTATCGGAATGGTGGTTCTTTTTGCCAAAATCTGTTTCTTCATCTTCTTTTATATGTGGATCCGATGGACCATACCGCGTTTCCGTTACGATCAGTTGATGAATTTGGGATGGAAGATGTTAATTCCACTTGCCATTGTAAACATTGTTATAACGGGAGCAGTAATCTTACTTTTCCAATAATAAAATATACCGAAATGTCATTAGATACAGTTTCATTATCAGGAAGAAAAAAAGAGGTTTCCAACAAAAAGATGACTTTTTGGGAAAGCCTTTACCTGGTTGCGATCGCTAAAGGTTTAGTTATTACGATCCGCCACTTGTTTAAACGAAAAGTTACCATTAAATATCCGGAACAAAAACGGGAATTTAGCCCGGTATACCGTGGTCAGCATATGTTAATGCGCGATGACGAAGGTCGTGAGCGTTGTACTGCCTGCGGACTTTGTGCGCTTTCCTGTCCGGCGGAGGCAATCACCATGAAAGCCGAAGAGCGTAAACCGGAAGAAAAACATTTATACCGCGAAGAAAAATACGCTTCGATCTACGAAATCAATATGTTGCGTTGTATTTTCTGCGGATTATGTGAAGAAGCATGTCCGAAACAAGCGATTTACCTTACTAAATCAAAGGTTATCGTGAAATCGAACAGCCACCGTGAAGATTTTATCTACGGAAAAGACAAATTGGTCATGCCATTGGAAATGGCCATCCAAAATACTAACCAGAATAAGGCAAGTTAATTATGATTGAAGTTTTATTTTATATACTATCGACCATTACACTAGGTACGGCGCTGCTTACGATCTTTAGCAGAAACCCGATCCACAGTGCGATTTATCTGGTTATCTGTTTCTTTTCGATTGCAGGACATTACCTGTTACTAAATGCGCAGTTCCTTGCAATTGTGCACGTTATCGTATATTCCGGTGCCATCATGATTTTGATGTTGTTTACCATCATGTTGATGAACCTGAACAAAGAACACGAAAAACACAAACCAAAACTGATCATCATTGCCGCTACTATCGCATTCTGTTTGGTTGCGTTGGTATTATTGGCTGCTTTACTAAAAACAAAACCGGTTGTAGAAAGTTATTACAATTCGGGAACCGACTTCCAGTCGATTAAAGTTTTGGGTCAGGTGTTGTTAAACGAATATATGGTTCCGTTCGAGTTTGCTTCGGTATTACTATTGGTAGCCATGATCGGTGCGGTATTAATCTCTAAAAAAGAAAAAGAAAAAGCCTAAATTGATATGGAACATATTTTAAAAGAAATAGGTGTAGAAACCTACTTATATTTATCGGCTCTACTATTCAGCATAGGTGTTTTTGGAATCCTTTTGCGTAGAAATGCCATCATCATGTTTATGTCTATCGAGATCATGTTGAATGCCGTGAATTTACTGTTGGTTGCGTTTTCGACCTTCCATCAGGATGCTTCCGGACAAGTATTCGTATTTTTCTCGATGGCTGTGGCCGCTGCCGAAGTAGCCGTAGGTTTAGCGATTCTGGTTTCGATTTTCCGTAACCTTGGATCGATTGATATTGACAATTTAAAGAATTTAAAAGGATAATCCCTAATGGAGACAAGTTTCGTTTTACTCTTATTATTGGCCCCTTTTGTCGGGTTTTTATCTAATATATTTTTTGGAAAACAACTCGGTAAAACCGGTTCCGGTGTTCTGGGAACGTTAGCCGTAGTGGTTTCCTTCTTCGTTTCCTGCTACTTCTTCGCGCAAGTAAGCGGAAGCAAACAACCTATTAACGTGCATTTATTCGACTGGATTTCATTAGGAAAATTCAGCATTAATTTCGACATACTGTTAGATCAGTTATCCCTGTTATGGTTGTTGTTCGTTACCGGTATCGGATCGTTGATCCATATCTACTCGATCAGTTATATGCATGACGACGAAAACATCCATAAGTTTTTCGCCTACCTGAATTTGTTTATTTTCTTTATGATCACTTTGGTAGTGGGAAGCAACTTATTAATCATGTTTATCGGATGGGAAGGCGTTGGATTATGTTCCTACCTGTTAATCGGGTTCTGGCATAAAAATCAGGAATACAACGACGCGGCTAAAAAAGCATTTATCATGAACCGTATCGGGGATTTAGGTTTCCTGATCGGAATCTTTATCATCGGATATTTATTCAATTCCCTGGATTTTATGACGATCAAGCAAGCGGTGTTATCGGGATCAAATCCTGAAGTAGCCGGTTGGTTGAGCATTGCCACACTGTGTTTATTTATCGGAGCTTCCGGTAAAAGTGCGCAGATTCCGTTGTATACCTGGTTACCGGATGCGATGGCAGGACCAACTCCTGTTTCGGCTTTAATCCACGCGGCGACGATGGTTACCGCTGGTATCTTTATGATCACACGTTTGAATTTCTTATTCGACTTAACACCGGATGTTCAGAATATCATTGCTGTAGTTGGTGCGATCACCTCGTTGGTAGCCGCTTCTATCGGATTGGTACAAAACGATATCAAAAAAGTATTGGCCTACTCTACCGTTTCCCAATTGGGATTAATGTTCCTGGCTTTAGGTTTGGGAGCTTATGAAGTAGCGGTATTCCACGTAATCACACACGCGTTCTTTAAAGCTTGTTTGTTCCTGGGTTCCGGATCGGTTATCCATGCTTTACACGGCGAACAGGATATGCGTAGAATGGGTGGTTTAAAAGGTGTGATGAAAGTGACGTTCCTTACGTTCCTATTGGCAACGCTTGCTATTTCGGGGATTCCACCATTTGCCGGTTTCTTCTCTAAAGACGAAATCCTGATGGTAGCTTTCCACGAAAACAAAGTATTATGGGTAATCGCAGCTGTAGCTTCCATTATGACCGCTTTCTATATGTTCCGATTGTTATACCTAACGTTCTTTAAAGAATTCAGAGGTACCGAAGAACAAAAACATCATTTACATGAAAGTCCGATGTTAATCACCTTCCCATTGATGGTATTAGGGGTATTATCGGTAGTGGGTGGTGCGATTAGTCTTCCGGGGAACAGTTGGTTAAACCATTATCTGGAGCCAATTTTTGCACATGCTCCACACGAAGCGCATCATTTGGGTACAACCGAGTATATGCTAATGGCTTTCGCCGTTGTAGGAGCACTTATCGGGATTGGAATTGCGTATTCCAAATACATCAAAAAATCAGAAGTTCCGGCTGAAGACAGTGAAATCACTGGCTTTGCCAAAGTGTTATACAACAAATACTATGTGGACGAAGCTTATATGGCCGTAATTGTAAAACCAATGTATTCGTTATCAAAATTCCTTAGGGATTATATTGAGACCGGATTGTCGCAAATTATCTTCGGATTCGGAGCAGTTGCCGACGGATTGGCTTTACAAGGTAAAAAATTACAAAACGGAAATATCGGTTTTTATTTATTCGCCTTTGTATTCGGACTTTGTTCGGTAGTGTTTTATTTATTCTTTTTACGATAATCTGTTAAAAATGGACGTAACAATAGTACTCTTAATCTTATTACTCGGAGCGGTTGTCACTTATTTCTCAGGAAATAAAATGGCATCCAAAGTAGCGTTGCTTTTTAGTGCAGTTGCTTTTGGCGTTTCCCTTATGATTTTAAACCAATATAATCAGGGGGTTGACTGCGGTTTTTCGGCAGTCTGGATGACCAACCCTAATATTCTTTTCTCCCTAAAAGCAGACGGACTGGCTTTAGCGATGGTACTTTTAACCACCGTATTAACGCCGTTAATTATCCTGTCTTCTTTTGGAAACAATTTTAACAACGCCAAAAACTTCTATGCTTTAGTTATGTTTATGGCTTTTGCGATGACAGGTACTTTCCTGGCATCCGACGGTTTCTTATATTATATTTTCTGGGAACTTTCGTTAATCCCGATTTATTTTATCGCCTTACTTTGGGGTAATGGTGATGCCGCCGAACGCAAAAAAGCAGTGATCAAGTTCTTTATCTATACGTTTGCCGGTTCCTTATTTATGTTGGTCGGGTTTATTTACCTGTACCAAAAAGCCGGAAGCTTCCAATTGGATAAATTATATGCGTTGGAATTATCGTCTACAGAAGAGTTCTGGATTTTCCTGGCCTTTTTCTTTGCCTATGCGATCAAAATTCCAATCATCCCATTCCATACCTGGCAGGCCAATGTGTACCAGAAAGCACCAACTGTTGGAACCATGCTTTTGTCCGGTATCATGCTTAAAATGGGATTGTATTCGGTAATCCGCTGGCAATTGCCAATCGCACCAAATGCCGCTCAGGAATTACTTTATACCATTGTTGGGTTGAGTATTGCCGGTGTGATTTACGGTTCGATTGTCGCTTTAAAACAACGCGATTTAAAGAAATTATTAGCCTATTCGTCTTTGGCGCACGTGGGATTAATCGCTGCCGGATGTTATACGCTAACTTTAGACGGTTTGCGCGGTGCTGTATTACAAATGATCGCCCACGGTTTTGTGATCGTTGGTTTGTTCTTTGCAGCCGAAATCATTTACCGTCGTTATGAAACCCGTACCATTTCCGAAATGGGCGGAATCCGTTCGCAATCTCCAAAATTCACGTCCATGTTTATGATTCTGGTATTGGCATCGGTTGCCTTACCGGGGACATTTAACTTTGTAGGTGAGTTTACCGTATTATACAGTTTGTTTCAAACCAATCTGGGCTTTGCCATCGTGGGTGGAACGACTATCATCCTGGGAGCATTCTATATGTTGCGTATGTTCCAACAGGCCATGTTAGGAGAAACAAATGCAAAACCATTTGCAGATGTGAGCTTTAATGAAGGAATTGTTTTTGTGCTAATCATCGGATTTTTATTGTTCTTCGGATTGTATCCGAAACCAATCATCGATTTGATTACGCCAAGTATACAAGATATTTTAGTACATATTAAATAAATTTAGTCCAGCATAATGAGTACAATAATAGCAATTGCAGTATTAGGGGTTGTTTGCCTTTTAGCTGAAATTTTTAACTTACGAAAAGCCATTATTCCAATAACCGTTGCCGGTTTGTTGGCGATATTGGGTATGACCGTGACTGAATTTAACGTAACCGAAAGCTACTACAACAATATGATTGTAGTAAACCGTTTTACGGTAGCTTTTTCAAGTCTGTTTATTCTGCTAACCCTTTTCCTGGTTACGCTGAGTCACCATTTTTACAAAAACCGCCCCTCTAAAGTTTCTGATTTTATCGCGATCAAAATTTTCCTTTTATTAGGAGCTGTCGCTATGGTATCGTTTGGAAACCTGGCGATGTTTTTCTTAGGTCTTGAAATTTTATCCATTTCTTTATATATCCTTGCCGGAAGTAAGCCTTTGAGTCTGAAAAGTAATGAAGCCGGTATGAAATACTTCCTGATGGGATCGTTTGCATCGGGTGTGATTCTTTTTGGTATCGCTTTGATTTACGGTGCTGTAGCATCGTTCGATATGAACATGATCTACGAAGCATCCAATTCGGCTGCAACGGGCGACTGGTTTTATATCGGGGTATGCATGATTACCGTGGGAATGTTGTTTAAAATTGCTGCCGTTCCATTCCATTTCTGGGCTCCGGATGTATACGAAGGTGCTCCTGCTTTGACTACCGCTACGATGAGTACGTTGGCAAAAGTAGTGGCTATGGCTACGTTCTTTAAGTTAAACATGGCCATGAACGGTAATATGAATTTTGCATATGAAACCGTAATAGTGATCATTTCTATCTTCTCGATGACAGTTGGTAATATCATGGCATTACGTCAGAACAATATCAAAAGAATGTTGGCTTTTTCGGGTATTTCACATGCCGGTTTTATGCTAATGGCTCTTTTAAATCTGTCTAACGCCACCGGAAGTTTGTTTTACTATGCGACGGCTTATACCCTTGCCGGTATTGCTGCTTTTGCTGTCATCCTTTACGTATGTAACGATAAAGACGATGAGAGCATTACCTTCTTTAACGGACTTGGAAAAAATAATCCTGTAATGGCTGCTGTTTTATCGGCATCCTTATTATCGATGGCCGGTATACCGATTTTCTCCGGATTCTTCGCCAAATTCTTTATCCTGAATCAGACATTACAAGCAGGGTATCTGATTCTGGTTATTGCCGGGATCATTAACTCGATCATCAGTGTATATTACTATTTTAAAGTAATCAGCGCAATGTACACCAAAGAACCGAATGAAGCTAAAAAACCGGTTCCTTTCGAATATTATATCGTAGCTGTACTGGCTATCGGACTAAATATCGCTATCGGTTTATTCCCTTCCTGTCTAATGGATTTACTATAGCCAATAATACAAACATTTATTTATACTTACTAAAAGAGTCATCAGGAAACTGGTGACTTTTTTTGTTGGTGTATCTGCTAGTTATTATAAGTACCTAAAAAATTTTCAGCTATTTTTTGCAACCTAAAAGCCAAATTCGGGCATAAAATATTCAATTCTCATCCCACACTCCTCCCCCATGATTTTTTTAAACATTTTTTTCTAACTTATGTTTTTAAACAATCGTCCTCCATACTAATTAAATCCAAATCATTATGAAGGTCGCTATTCTACCATTGATCACTATTCTGAGTTGTTTTTTATGCAACTCCATCGACACCAAGGCTCAAACCCTACATTTTTCTTATGATACTGCCGGGAATCAAATCACCAGAGAACTAATCTGTAAAGAATGTATCGGAGTTGTCGAACCTGGAGTCAATCGGATTGCCAGACCTGACACTATTCCGCCAAAACCAAAAGAACAACTCCAGTATTACCCTAATCCAGTAATTGATGAATTATATTTGAAATGGTCTTCTGTAGACAATAAATTACCCGTGTCTATTGCGCTTTATTCCATAAACGGACAACATATAAGGACTTTTTCAAATCTTGAAAGACAATCCGGTTTTAAAATCCCTTTTTCAGGCTGTCCCTCTGGCATTTATAGTCTGATTATCAACTATACTAATGGCGAACAGCAGGCGCTTACAATCATCAAAAAATAACGTTCTGCTTCACTATCCCAAAACATCAAAATTGTAAATCATCCATAATTAAATTCTAATACGATGAGGAAACTATTACATTTTGCGATGCTTTTGTGGTACTATACAGCATTTCCACAGCAGCAGCCGTTTCACGATACACAGGGGAAACTTGAAATTTCAAACACCGGAGCAGCCACCTATACCCTGCCTATTGCGCGGCCTCCCAGTTTGAAAAATACCGGTCCGCTTATTAATATCGTATATCAAAGCGGACTGTTTACAGGAATTGTCGGACAAGGATGGAATATCAGTTCTATTTCGGCCATTACCCGAATCGCAAGTCGTACCGATTTGGACGGTTCCCGTGAAGGGGTTCATTTTGACAGCACCGATAAACTCGCATTCGACGGGCAACGTCTTTTGGTGGTTTCCGGCGAATATTGGCAAATCGGCTCTGTTTATCAAACCGAAACCCAATCCAACCTTAAAATCGAATTACAACGAAGCGGATTTGGACTCTATTTTATAGTGACTGCACCCGATGGGTCGCGTTCCTGGTATGGTAATTACGACAATAACAGTACTGATCTTTCAGCATTTTATATCCGCCGGTATGAAGATCCGCTTGGAAATTTTATTACCTATCATTATACTAAGCCTTTTGCCAAAAGTTTATGTATCAGCGAAATCCGGTTTAGCGGCAATACTCATGGTTTGAATCCGTTAAACAGCATACAATTCCATTATAAAAAAGCACAACGAACAGAGTCGGCTTATGCCAGAGGACAAAAACTCGAAAAAATAGCACTTTTGTCCCATATCGAGGTCAAAACCAATAACCAATTGTTTCGGAAATATGAGTTTACCCATATCACAGATCCTCAATTGGGGTATGAAAAGGTATCTCAAATTCAGGAGTTTAATGGCGCCATGGAACCCGCTAATCCGGTAATCTTCGAATATGAAAACACACAAACTCAGAATATCGGATCAGAAATTCTAACGTCTTATCAGAATAATCTCGATTTTAGCGCTATAACATTGAGCGGTGATTTTGATGGCGACGGTCGACTTGATTTTACAACCGAAAATCAGATTTTTACAAACAATTTTCTCGGAACCACTGGCCAGACACCTGTTAATTCCCCAATCGTTTTTGACAAACAGGATACCTTTACCGCCACGACACTTTCTGTCAACAAATTAAATCCCTTTCAATCGATCGTTAAGTTTTCGGAAGGAGAAGGCTTTAAAGTATACAATCTTCAAAATGATAATCTCACTTTATCCTATACCAAACGTTTTGATTTTCCTACACATCTGCCCTGCTTTAATCCGAGTAAATCCTGTACTTCGGCAAAAAATGCGTTTCTCGAAGGCGATTTTAACGGAGATGGGATATCAGAAGTACTACTCTACAAAATATGCAGAGTTGGTGGCAGACAAAGATTTACCGAGTACGAATGCGGACAATTTCTATGGGTAGATTTAAATCCTAACATATCCAGTCTGTTAACCGGTAACTCTTTATCGGCAGGCCAGACTCCTGGTGTCGCTATTCTTCCAAATCCGGATTTACTGATCGGAAAAAAAAGATATGTCGGCGACTTTAACGGCGATGGCAAATCGGATATTTTTATTATCAATCCCAATGGAACCTATAAAGTGGTCGGTTTTAAACAACTTCCAACAGCACCATGGGTAGAACCTGAACTGCTAGGAAAAGGAACACTTAGCACTTATTCCGAAAATAAACAAATCCTGTTTGGCGATTTTAACGGTGATGGTAAAACCGATGTCATGTTGCCAAGAGCCAGTGGAAAGTATAACGAAGCCAATGATTGGTGGGATATCTATTATAGTAATCCAAAACCCGATCACACTTCCTTTTTCACCATGGAAACCTTCCGTATTGTCGACTACTGGCAGCATTCCGGCATGCATTTTAAAGATGGTATACAATACAGTTCGTATTACGTTCTGGACACCAATGGCGATGGAAAATCGGATCTGGTTCGGATCTGGCGCAATTATTACAAACCCAAATGGACCATTAATGATCACGATACCAACTGGAAAATCACCTCTTTTGTCAACAACATCGGAAAAACAGGCACCAGTGGCTTTACACTCGACTATGAAACACCATGTCAGAATTACGATAATTCCTGT
Source organism: Flavobacterium sp. WV_118_3 (assembly GCF_039778605.1). Taxonomy (NCBI): domain Bacteria; kingdom Pseudomonadati; phylum Bacteroidota; class Flavobacteriia; order Flavobacteriales; family Flavobacteriaceae; genus Flavobacterium; species Flavobacterium sp. WV_118_3. Next base: position 2,968,138 of record NZ_CP156060.1, read on the forward strand.
GATCATCACAGTGATTCCCCGGATATGGTAATCCCAATTGTATCAACATACCGACACGGCATCAACAAGGAAATCCTTATGGTTCGAAACCACTACAATCAGGTTACCTATGTTAATTTCACCAAAGATGTTGCAAAAGACAATCTGCTTAAAAAAGTAACCACTGCCGATGGGGCTTTGGTGTATGAAATCGCCTATCAGCCACTCGATACTTCGGACCAAAATGACAGCTATGGAAATCCGGACGAATTTTACTCTTCTTCCCATAGTGTTTCCTATCCCAATGTCGAAATCAAACGATTGCCTTTTAACCGGGTCGTATCCCGATTAACTCATACTGTTGGTGAAATAACCCGCCATCAGGACTTTAAATACCACGGCTATACGGTTAATATGCTTGGTCTTGGCACTTTAGGATTTACTAAAACCGCCCGAAGCAGTTGGTATCAAAATCCTTCCGATTCCAAAATATGGAATGTTATGCACAACGATCCAACCAAAAGAGGATTACTGATCAATACCTATGCACAGCTACAACGCTCCGGAGCCGCTTTTTCGTTTACCTCCGGATCCAATATCCCGGAGAATGTGATCAGTAGTATGGTTAATGAATTTGCGATCACCACAAATAATAAAGTCTACACGCCATTACTCACCCGACAAACCACAACCGATTACCTTACTTCGGTTAAAACCGTAACAGATTATCTGTACCAACCGGTATTCTGTTTGCCGGAAATTGTACGAACACAAAACTTTTCCGGTACAACGCTTCAAGGTGAAACTACTGTCGAAACCGAATACGAAAACAATCCTTTGGGTACGGGTAACAGCTATTATATTGGCCGAACAAAAAAAAATATCACAACAAAAGCCTATCCTGATGAGTATCCAACAGAAACACGATATACCTATAACGCTAACGGTACGCTACAAAAAACACAACAAAAGCCGCTGGAAGAATCCTATTTTCTTACCGAAGATTTTGAGTACGATCGTTATGGCAATATCCTTAAAAAAACAATAAGCACACCCGGATCTGCCATTCCTACAACACCACGTGTTACCGAATATACCTACGATACAACTGCTAGGTTTATGGTTACAAATAAAGACGTTGCTTCTGGACAGGTAACACAATATACTTACCATCCGCTATACGGAACAGTAACAAGCGAAACGGATCCGAATCAACTCAGGACGACTACTGCCTATGATCCCTGGGGAAAACCTCTTACAACTACCGATTACCTCGGGAAAAGGATCTCCTATTCCTATATTAAAAGAGCAAACGAATATATTACAAAAACAGACCACGAAGATGGAAGTAGTGCCGTTAGTGTTGTAAATGCTCTGGGACAGTCGATTAGAACCGGAAAAACCGTCCTCGACGGACTGTGGTACTTTTCTGAAACGGAATACGATTATCTGGGACGAAAAGCAAGAGAAAGTGATCCCTTTCAGTATACACCTTCCCTATGGACTACCTATATGTATGATGAATACGGTCGTTTAATCGAGACTGTACTACCTACCGGGAAAACCAATCGGATTTCCTATAACGGGCTTACCGTTACAACAGATCACGGAAACCGGCTAGAAAGCTATACTAAAAATGCAAACGGGCATATCGTTAGCAGTACCGATACCAGCGGAACCATCTCCTTTAAATATAACGCCTACGGAGCTGTAACGGAATCGGATTTCCAGGGTTCCAGGATTACGACCGAATACGACAATTGGGGACGAAAATCCCGGCTTTCCGATCCCTCTGCCGGCGAATACCGTTATACCTATTATCCGTTTGGTGAACTTCGAACCACGGTAACGCCAAAAGGAATCGTTAAAAATTTTATCGATGACTACGGCCGTACAACTATGACGGAAGAAGAAGCCACTGACGGGACAAATTATTATACCCGGTATTACTATAATGCCGATACTACTCTTTACGGTTCGATTCGCGAAGAATACCTAACCGGAAAGGTTACCAATGAGGAATATTATGAATATGATGATTATAAAAGACCTAAAAAAATTACACTAGCAACACCTCATGCTACTTTTATCAAAGAACTCACCTACGATGCCTTTGGACGGATTGACAAAGAAAAACAAACCGCTACCGTAAAAACCAACGGAAAAACCAGTTCGAAAACCTTCCGGTATACCTATCAGTTCGGGTACCGTCATCAGATACTGGATGATGCTACCGGACAGGCTTTATGGACAGCACATTCGGTAAATGCCCGTGATCAGCTTACACAGGGTGCTTTTGGCAACGGTCTCCATATCGGTAATCAGTATGATGATTATGGTTACATTCAAAGATCGGATACCTATCATCCAAACCGGAATACTTCCGCCGGACGACCTATGCTGAATCTGGTAACGCAATTCGATATCCGAACCGGAAATCTTACCGCGCGGAAAAACAATCTATTAAACCATTCGGCTACTTTTCAATACGATACACTCGACCGATTGGTACAATGGGATAACGAAACGGTTATGCTACACCACGATACTTTCGATCAGGCTATCGGGGAATTTGAACCCAAAACCTGTGCTACGCTTACAAACGAAAACGGAAGCCTGAAAGTAGCCATAACACCAAATTGCACGGGTATTAAAAAAGTGTTGCTCACCAAAGCCAAAGTCGGTGATCAACTAAAAATCCGGTTCGATTTCAATAAAGGAACTACCCACATAACCCGTATTTCTATTTGGGAATACAACCCAGATAACGGACAGTACTTTAAGTCGCCCAAAGATTATACAAGTAATGGAACCCAGTCTTTTGAACATACCGTAACGCAATATCCGGTTATCGAATTGCATTTTGACACATTGCCTTTGGCCGAAACCTATCCGATGCTATTTTTTCTGGATAATCTGCTGGTCACAATGGATCGTCCCGAAACACAACAGTACGATGATAACGGGCGAATTACCGAAAACAAACTCGGATATTATAATTATAACGATAACGGTAAGCCCTATCAAAATACCTCGATTGATCTTTTTCCGGAAGATGCTTCCTATTATCAAAACCGGGAAGGAATTTTTTACGACGGTATGGAAGACCAAAAAGGTTGGGAACATCTTCTCAAACGGGGCGGGGTTCCTTCCGGGCATCCAACGTACGACGATTCTAAGTCTAAATCCGGAAAGTATTCCTTAAAAATTCATAGCCCGGATTATGAATTAACCGCACATTCCCTTAATTGGATTCCGATTGACAATCCGCATGGGGCTTCCTACACCTTTTCCGGATGGGTATACAGCGATGGCCCTACTTCGCAGCTCTTCCTGTTTATGAATTCCGAAAATGAAACCGGATATTATACTATTGTAGCCGATCAGTATACCGAAGTGACCCACCAATGGGTTTATATGGAACGAACGGTATATGTACCGGCGTATATTAAAAAGCTTAGTATTCGTGTGGACAATAACGGCGGTGGCAATGTTTGGTTTGACGATATCCGAATCCGAAAAACTGAAAATCCAAAAACCGACATCCGTCAGTTGAATGTGACCTATGACCTTTTTAAAAAACCAATCTCCATTACCGAAACCGGAGTGGAAAAAGTAGCTTTTTCGTATACCGCCGATCATTTCCGAAATACCATGTATTACGGTGGATTGGAAGACCCGGAACAACAACCTTTACGAAAAGATTATGCCGCCGACGGCTCGATGGAAATTACCACGAACCAGCAAACAGGAGTCTCTACTTTTGTGTTTTTTGTAGGTGGTGATGCCTATACCGCGCCTGCTATTTTTAAAGATAACGGAACGACAGGCGAATACCTTTACCTCCATCGGGATTATCAGGGAACGATCGTGGCGATCTCCAACCAAAACGGGAATTTTGTCGAAAAACGTCTTTTTGATCCGTGGGGGAAACTATTAAAAGTACAGGATGGGCAAGGTCACAATCTGGCCGGGCTCACACTACTCGATCGCGGCTATACCGGACACGAACATATACAAGGTATCGGGATTATCAATATGAACGGACGGATATACGATCCGAAACTCCATCGCTTTCTCTCGCCCGATAATTACGTACAGGATCCCTATAACACTCAAAACTATAACCGTTATGGGTATTGTTGGAATAATCCGCTAAAATATACCGATCCCAGTGGTGAGTTTATATTTACAGCACTTGCTTGTATTATTCCCGGAGGTCAGGTATTCTTACCGTGGGCAATTGGTGCTGATATTGGTATGTGGAGCGGCGGAAGTATTGCCAACGGAACAACAAACCCATTTAAGTGGAATTACAGTTCCGGAAAAACCTGGAGTTATATGGCAGCCGGAGCAGTTGTTGGCGGTTTGTCAGGGGGGACCGGCTCGGCAATAGCGGGTTCTGGCATACCTATGGCGAATACTGCCGCCATAGCAAGTGCTTCGCTTATTAATTCATTAGGAACGCATATTTATACCGGTGGACAGTCTCCTGTTTCTATAAGTTTTGGTGTTGCTTCTTATGATTTTACAAATGGTACTTTGGGGTATCTCGGTAAAAAAGGTAATTCTTTTATAGAAAATTTAGGCTATGGATTTGGGGCTTTGGCTAACCTAGCTGATATAAATCAAATTATTAATAGCACTCATTCAGAATTATATACAGATGATACAGATTTTATATCCCATAGTGCAATTAGAGATAAAAATACCAAAGACATTTTAATGTCTTATGGACCAAATGACACAAAGGTTCCAAGAACTAGACTAGGATTTGCATTGAAATTACGAAAAAGTACTTCCGATTATATTCTACATGACAACACTCCACTTACGGTTGACATTACAGTAAATAAATACTCGGTTAATTTAGTAAGATGGTTAGGAAAAATTTTACCCTATCAAGGTGCTACAATCAATTGTGTAAATATGTCATCATTATCACTATGGCTAAATGGAATACCAAACATTGGTATTCACCCATATCTATTACATGCTACAACTTGGGCATATTCTGTAGGAATAAGACCCGATTTATTCACATATTACTTTAATCAATAATTAAAATGAATAATTTATTAATAATATTTATGTTTTTTTTTTCGTGTGAAAAAGAATCCAATTTAAAACCTTTACAGGAAGATGTTTATGTATATGAAGCTTCACCAAAGATATATGGGCAGTCGATTATTGGCTTTGTTATTGTTCAAGATAATGTAGTTAAACAAATACTTAACTATAAAATATATTTTTCAGATAAAAAGGGAATAATAAAAATCAATAAAAAAGATTATCCCTCTAACCATACTTATACATACAAAAAAGATGGTAAAGGGAATATTATTATAGAGGGGCTAAATATTCAAGCTTATACAAGTGAATCGTATGTTAAACATAAATTTAATAAGGATAAACTATATAAAGCTATTCATCCTAATTTTTTAACTAGTTCTAATCAACAAAAAATGAAAATACTGAACGAGTATTAAGCTTAGCAGGAGCACCTGCCTTGGGGCTCCATCCTTATATTCTTCACGGACAAATGTATTTACGAAGTCTTGGTGTTAGTCCATTTTATATTCTTATTACTATTCTTATCATTAAAGCTATGCTAAAAATACAACTATTTTTATTGCTTCTTTTAAACTTAAATACGCAAAAGCAACCTATTAAACATATATATATTGGAAAAAGTTTTTCATGGACTATTTATTACGATAATCAAAAGCTACCTAAAGTAGTCGAAATTGCTAATATTAAATTCGGTTATTTAGATTATTTTGATAATCACAATAATAGTAAAAGAGGAAAACTATACAATAAAAACGGAGAAATTTATTATAAAAATAAAGCTTTAAATATTGACATAAAGCTTAAACAAAAAAAGTATACTCTTAAAATCGACCGACAAAGGCAAAAATTATTTGAAATAAATGCTTTTAATGAAATCTCAAAATTGAAAGACTCCTTAAAAGTACAAGAATATAAATTTGACTGGAATGTTAAAAGTGATTATCTATATTATAGAGATAATCTTTTTATATCAAAAGATTATGAACCTGATTATATTAAAAAATTTTATAAAAGCTTAAATAATTAAAATATTTTCTCTTTCTTGATAATTATAGAATTCATATAACACCCAAAATTATAACCGGTATGGCTATTGCTTAAACAACCCTTTGAAGTATACGGATGAAAGTGGGGAGTTTATATTTACAACATTAGCAGCGATTTTTTGCCCTGTTCTTCTCCCGGCAGCCATTGGAGCGGATATTGGTATGTGGATAGGCGGTAGTAAGGCCAATGGAACCCTGAATCCTTTCCAATGGGATTACAGTTCGGGAAAAACCTGGGGTTATATGGCCGGGGGTGCTATTGCTGGTGGTGTATCCGGATATTTAGGTGGTGCTATTGCAACATCAGGAATCCCGTTTGCCAATACAGCTGCCATTGCCGGAGCATCAGTAACCAACTCCGTTGGAACTTATATCTATACCGGAGGACAATCGGATATTTCTATGTCGTTTGGAGTTGGTAGTTATAATTTTAGTACCAGACAATTGGGAATATCCCGGAAAAAAAGGGAATTCTTTTATAGAAAATTTAGGGTATGGGTTTGGGGCTTTGGCTAATGTGAGTGATGCACTAATAGGCCTGAATCCTAAAGGAATTGATTTAGTAACAGAACATTCCGACTCAACAGGTCATTCCGCCATTGTAAAAGAAGGATCTTCAACAGCAACTGGTTATGGCAATGGAAATCCGGCTAATACAGACCCAAATGGAATTATATCTGTTGGTCCAAACAGATATACAGATCCAGGAGGCAGTTGGCACTGGATGAAAGGACTAATAAATGGGATACCCATACAACTAAAGGGAACGCTTTTTGGCGACAAAACTTAAAAGTTAATATGAATACAATAGAGAAATATGCTCATTGGTTAAACGTTAAGGAAGCGACGGGGAAATTGGTTTATAGTGTAGCACTCAGTAGTTGTGTAACTCATACTTCAAGAGCACTTAATCTTTCAGGGATATTTAACATTAGCATACACCCATATTTATTAAATGCCCAAATGTACCTCTGGAGTAATGGTATAAGACCCTGGAGTTTTAGTTACTTTTTAAATCAATAAAATCATGAAACATATATTTTTAAAATTGCTCATATCCATAACTTTCACGCTTATGCTATCTGGACAAGAAAAATCATTAGAAAACACACCAAAGGATATTTTAGAATGTCTTGTAGAAATGGGAAAGAACACTTTACCTAATCTGAATGTTTGTGAAAATAAATATTTGAATTTCCATTTCAAAAAAGATAAAAATACATTTGACTTTTTTAATAAAAGTGTCTCGTCCTGAAAAAAGTTGACTAAATAAATATCAACACTAGACAAACAAAAACAAAACAAGGACTTCAAATCTTATAAAAGATAATCGAAAAACATAAAACATTAACTTTAAATAACCGATAGGTTAAATTAATATTGGTTTTGATGTTACATTAAAACAAGCCGGAAACGGTTTTGTTTCGGGTTTTGTTACCGGAGCCGGAGGTGCTTATGAAACCGAACGGATAGCAAGCGGACTGTCGCTCAAACCAAACAACAGTAACTTTTAACGCCTTATTTTGTCTCCCTAACGACCAAAATCGTAATTTTACACCATGTATGCTTTGGTCGATTGTAACAACTTTTATGCTTCCTGCGAGCGGGTATTTCAACCGCAATACGTGGGTAAACCCGTCGTGATTTTATCCAACAACGACGGTTGCATCATTTCGCGTAGTGAAGAAGCCAAAGCGCTCGGTATTCCAATGGGCGCTCCGGAATTCCAGGTGCGCGATCAACTCAAACAACTCGACATTAAAGTGTTTTCGTCCAATTATGCGCTCTATGGTGATCTTAGCGGACGCGTGATGAATATCCTCCGACAATTTACACCACACGTCGAAGAATACAGTATCGACGAGGCTTTTCTGAATTTCGACGGTATGCCAATAGCCGATTACCACGATTACGGAATCCAAATCAAAAATCGAATCCAGAAATGGCTCAGTATTCCAATATGCGTCGGCATGGCGCCTACCAAAGCACTGTCGAAAGTCGCTAATAAAATCGCGAAAAAATTCCAGGAACGTACCGGTGGTGTCTATGTAATCGACAGCGAAGAAAAACGTATTAAAGCCTTAAAGTGGACCAAAATTGAAGACGTTTGGGGTATCGGTTATCGTTTGATCAAAAAAGTAAAAGCGCAACGGATCTTTACCGCCTATGATTTTACCTTGCCGGAACACGAAGCCTGGATCCGTAGGGAAATGGGGGTTGTTGGCCTGCGACTTCGAAGCGAATTACTCGGAATTCCCGTGCTTGAACTCGAAACGCAACAGGATTCGAAAAAGAGTATCGCCATTACCCGTAGTTTCGAAAAAAAGTTGTCCGATTATCGGGAAATACGGGAACGAATTGCCACTTTTGCGTCCGTTTGTGCCGAAAAACTGCGCAAACAGAAATCCTGTTGTTATAGCGTGGTAGTGCTTTTGGTAAAAGACAAACACCAAACACCCTCAAAACGACACTATTTTAGTCTGATGGAAAACCTGCCGTTTGCCAGCAATTCGAATATCACGATTAGCAATATGGCTATCGGCTTACTCGAAAAGTTATACGAACCCAATGCGGTCTATCTCAAAGCTGGTGTAATCGTAACCCAATTGATGCCACAGGATCAAAAGCAATTGCATTTATTTGAAGAAGAAAATCCAAGACATCAGAAATTGATGGAGGTCATGGACAACTATCACCAAAAAACAGGCAATCGAAAAATCCGATTGGGAAATCAGGATTTACAACGAACCTGGAAAATGAAACAACAGCATCTTTCACCCAACTATACAACCGACATTAAAGACATACTGGAAATACAATGCCACTAGACAAAACGCCCCTGAAATTTTTTATGCCCGAAAGCGATGCTTCGGTAGAATTACCTTTTATAGCCGATGGTATCAAAGCGGGATTTCCCTCGCCTGCCGCCGATTTCGACGGTACTAAAATCAGTCTGGATAAAGTGGTGGTTAAAAATCAGGAGGCTACTTTTTATGCACGGGCCAAAGGAAATTCGATGTGCGGTGCCGGTATCGACGATGGCGATATTCTGGTGATCGACCGTAGTCTGGAACCAAAAAATAATAAAATTGCCGTTTGTTATATCGATGGGGAATTTACCGTAAAACGGATTAAAATCGAAAAGGATTGTATCTACCTCATCCCGGAAAATACCGATTACAATCCGATAAAAGTAACCGAAGAAAATGATTTGATCATCTGGGGAATCGTTACCTATGTATTGAAGAGTGTTTAGTTTTTACACAACTCATCCAAATAGGTATTAAGGTCCAACTGGAAAAGCGTTCCTTCTACCAGATCTTTAATCTGGTATACTTCTTTTTGCGTTACCGCAAGATCCAGGGCTTCAAATGGCGTTTTTAATAAAAATTTATGGCAACGACTACGCATTTCACAGTCCGAACAACAAGTACTTTGACACGATAAATCGATCAGTTCCGAAAATTCCTGTATCTGCTCGCGAGTCAGGTAAAATCCGGTTTCTTTAAATACCAACTGTACCTTATGACGTAAGGTTTGCTGGTCTTTAATCCAGAAAAATGCTACTCCGAAATCGTTATGATATAGTTGTTCTATCTGTTGCATCACCTTTAATTTTAAACAAATATAGGAAATTATTTATATTCATTCTAAATAAAATAATTTTATTTTCAGGATAGCCTACCCTTATACCAGGGACCTACCCTTATACCAGGGACCTACCAATATAAGGGCATTCCAAAAAACCATTTTTATTAAGGCTATCCGTAATTATTTTTGAAACACTTCTGCCAATATTTCAAAGGATCGTAATTTGGCCTTTTGATCAAAAATCTGCGAAATGGCCATTATTTCGTTTACTTTGGTAGCTTGTATAAACTCATTAAAATGCTGTTGTAAAGTGGTTCTATTCCCTACAAATGTAAAGGCCGTCATTTGCATAACCGCTTCCATAACATCGGCAGTCCATACCGCATCCATATCGTCAACCGGTGGCATTAACGGCCGGCGTGTATTGGTGATGATTCCGGTAAAAGCCTGATACAGCGAAGTAGCTAAATAGTTCGCTTCGTCATCATTATCCGCGGCAACCACATTCACACAAGCCAGAATATAGGGTTCCGCCAAATACTCCGATGGAATAAAATAGTGTCGGTACAATTCGATCGCACGGTAAAATTGCGCCGGTGCAAAATGAGCCGCAAAAGCATAGGGTAATCCTAATTTTCCAGCCAGGATAGCGCTTTCCATACTGGAGCCTAAAATCCATAACGGGATATCGATCCCTTCGCCCGGAAAAGCCCGCACTTTTGCCGTACTGTTTTCGGCACTTAAATAGCGTTGTAATTCCTGTATATGTGCTTCAAAATCGTAATTCAGGTCGTAATTGTTTTTGCGTAAGGCCATCGCAGTCGCACCATCGGTTCCGGGTGCGCGTCCCAATCCGAGGTCGATCCGTCCGGGATATAAAGTGCTTAGTGTTCCGAATTGCTCTGCTACGGCAAGTGGCGAATGGTTGGGTAACATAATACCTCCGGAGCCAATGCGTAGGGTTTGGGTATGTTCGGCGATATTGCCAATCAGAACAGAAGTGGCCGAACTCGCGACATGTTGCATATTGTGATGTTCGGATAACCAAAAACGCGAATAGCCTAAAGCTTCCACTTTTTGAGCCAGTTCCCGGCATTTTCGGAAGGTGTCAGAATAGGTGTCACCCTGAGAAACTACCGCTAAATCCAGTATAGAATAGTGAACTCCGTGTAACGGATTTTCAGTTGAAATCATTTCTTGTTTTTTATAAAAACTAAAAGTAGAGAAATACTTTCTTCAGAAAACCCAACAAACTGTTAATTAAGATACTTTAATATCCCGTAAGCGAAGTTGTACACTTACAGTGCCGTTCCATTCGTTTTCGTCGATTGAAAAAACGGCATCAAAGTGTTTTTGATTTTGAGTAAGTCCGATTTTTTTAGCCAGACCAAAACCAATCGCTGCATATCCTTTCCCCTCAGGTTGTTGTTTAACAAATAATCGCAGATGTTCTTCATCCTGACCAATTGCTTTACCATAACCGCTATCCGTTAAATGACGCGCGATAAAAACCGGTGTCATGTTTTCCGGACCAAACGGCTCAAATTGTTTTAGGATACGAATAAGTTTATCGTCGATATCCGAAAAATCGATTTCGGCATCGATACTGATTTCCGGCACTAGCAAATCGGGTGTAATGGTTTCCGATACTACTCTTTCAAATTGATTTTTGAACGATTCAAAATCGCTTTCTTTTAGCGTCAATCCGGCCGCATACATATGCCCGCCGAATTGTTCCAGATAATCAGAACAGGCTTCCAAGGCATTATAAACATCGAAATCTTTAACCGATCGCGCCGAAGCGGCCAGTTTATCGCCACTTTTGGTGAAAACCAAGGTCGGACGATAATACACTTCCGTCAGTCGGGAAGCTACAATTCCGATAACGCCTTTATGCCAGTCTTCCTGATAGACAACCGTTGTATATCGTTCCTGTTCGCCATTCGTTTCAATCTGTTTTAAGGCTTCTTTGGTGATCTGTCTGTCCAGATCTTTTCGGTCGGCATTAAAAGTTTCAATCTGACTGGCAAATTCCTCCGCCTGTTTCTGATTAAACTCGGTCAATAAGGCTACCGCATGGTTACCATGTTTGATCCTTCCGGCGGCATTGATACGGGGCGCTATAATAAAAACCACATCGGTGATCGTTAATTCCTGTTTTTTGACATTTTTAATCAGTGCTTTAATCCCCGGACGCGGATTCTTATTGATCACTTCCAATCCGAATTTGGCCAAAACCCGGTTTTCTCCGGTAATCGGAACAATATCCGCGGCTATAGCCGTCGCTACCAAATCTAAATATGGAATCAAATCCCGTAAACTTTGTCCACGCTTGGCCGACAAGGCTTGTATTAGTTTAAAACCGACACCACATCCGCATAATTCTTTATACGGATAGGCACAATCCTGTCGTTTCGGATCCAATACGGCAATGGCTTCCGGCAATTCGTCTCCCGGACGATGGTGATCGCAGATAATAAAATCAATGCCTTTTTGTTTCGCATATTCGACCTTATCAACCGATTTGATTCCACAATCCAGCGCGATGATCAGTGTAAATCCGTTGTCTTCTGCAAAATCAATTCCCTGAAACGAAACGCCATACCCTTCCGCATACCGGTCGGGAATATAGGTGGCTACATTCGGATAATAGCTTCTAAGGTACGAACTCATTAAGGCCACAGCCGTAGTTCCGTCGACATCATAATCGCCAAACACCAAAATATTTTCTCCGGCTGTTATGGCGGTTTCGATACGCGCCACGGCTTTATCCATATCCTGCATCAGGTACGGATCGTGTAAATGTTCGAACGCCGGTCGGAAAAAAGCGCGCGCTTCCTCAAAGGTTTCCACACCGCGTTGCACCAATAAAGCAGCAATTAATGGCGTCACGCCCAGTTCGGCAGCCAGTTCCCTGGTTTTATGGGGATTCGGGTTAGGTTTGAGTGTCCAGCGCATAGTGGTATTTTGTATGGTTTATAAATCTATCTGTGCGTTACACCTGACAGGTTTTCGAAACCTGTCAGGTGTTTGATTTTATAGGGTGTGGTAGTGTATTTTGATTTCAACTTTGGCAAACTGACGGAACATTTCCATCACGCCACAGTATTTTTCAACAGAAAGGTTGACCGCTTTTTCCAGTTTTTTCGGTTCGAGGTTATTCCCGTAAAAATGGTAGTCCACCCGAACAGTATGGTAGGTTTTCGGATGTTCTTCGGTTAATTCGCCTTCCGTTTCGATGGTAAAATCAGCAACCTCCAGTTTCATTTTTTCGATAAGCGAAGCCACATCCAATCCGGTACAACCGGCCAATGCCGACAACATCAACGCTTTCGGGCGCAGTCCTTTTCCCTCACCTCCATTTTCCGGTCCGGCATCAATCGTCATTAAATCACCACTGGGATTTGTCGATTCAAATTGCATTTTCCCCAACCATTTGGTGCGTACCTGATGTGTCATATCGCTTCGTTTTTATCTTTTTTCGTTTCTTTTTCCGTGATCTTTCCGCCTACAATCACTACAATTTCTCCTTTTGGCGGTTTGGCTTCAAAGTGTTTCAAAACCTCTTCGGCGGTTCCGCGAACGGTTTCTTCATGCAGTTTGGACAACTCCCGCGATACCGAAACCGGTCGGTCGGCACCAAAATACTGTACAAACTCAGCTAATGTTTTGACCAGTTTATGCGGTGAAACATAGAGAATCATCGTACGGGTTTCTTCCGCTAATGCAAGATAACGCGTTTGTCGGCCTTTTTTATCCGGTAAAAAGCCTTCAAATATAAATTTGTCATTTGGCAATCCGCTATTGACCAAAGCCGGGACAAAAGCTGTAGCTCCGGGTAAACATTCCACTTCGATTTTGTTTTCCACACAAGCGCGGGTCAGTAAAAAGCCCGGATCGGAAATGGCCGGTGTTCCTGCATCCGAAATCAACGCAATCGTTTCTCCGGATTGTAGTCTTCGGATAATATACTCGACCGTTTTGTGTTCGTTATGCATATGATGACTTTGCATCGGTGTGGCGATCTCGAAATGTTTGAGCAGTTTTCCGCTGTTACGGGTATCTTCCGCCAAAATCAAGTCGACTTCCTTTAAGATACGGATCGCCCGGAAAGTCATGTCTTCCAGATTTCCGATTGGCGTTGGGACCAAATATAATTTAGACATAGCGTAAAATTTAAACACCAATCGGCACAAACCGCAGTTTATACCGATTGGTGTAATGAATGGGTATCGTTATTATGAAAATCGCTTCTCAACGATCTCCATAAAGCGTGTTTCGTATTCTTCTTTTCCTTCCCAGTTATTGTAATCCGGTTTTACCAGGTCTTCGATAAAATTCTGGGCATCCTGATAATTATCAAAACTGTTTAATTGCGACAATACGCGATTCAAATCTTCTCCGCTTCCGCCAAAAAGATTTTTTTCAAAAGCGATACGGTCGTTTAATCCCAACGAAATCGATTTCCCTACAGCATCGGTTTTACGACTATAGGCATCCTTTTCCGCATCAATCGACATTGATTGTGTCTCCACCTTGGTTTCGAATACCGGTTCGAAAGTGATATCGGCTACTTTTTCTACCTCAGCCGGTACATCTTCTACTTTTACAAACTCCGGTTCTTTATAGGTGTGCTGACCCAACAAATCCTCTAGTGTGATTTGTTGCGCTTCTTTTTTCGGTTCTTCTTTTACCGGTTCGAAAACAGGCTCTTCCATTACTTCCGGGAAAGCAGCTTTTTCTTCTTCAATCAGCGGTTCTTCTTCATCCAGATCACTTTCGTCAATATCGATCTGGCCTACGACTACTTTTTCCGCTTCCGCTACAACCGGCTCTTCCGGTTCCTCCTCTTGTTCCGGTTCTGACACCACTTCTTCAATAGCAGTATTTTCTTCTTCCGAAACAGACGCTTCTGTAATTACGGCTTCCAACGTTTCTTCCGGCGTAGCAATCGTTTCCACCTCCGGTTCTTTTTCGGGCACAACCGGTTCTTCTTTTTTCGGTTCTTCGATAACGGCTACGGTTTCCGGTTCCTTATTTTCAAAAGTCTCCTCCAGTTTTTCTTCCAGTTCCGGCAGACCGATTGTTGGCTTCGCTTCTTCAAAATTTTCTTCATAAAAACGCAATACGGATAAGATTTCATACAACTTTTGCGTTTCCTGGTGTAACTGAATTACTTCCGATTTGTTTTTTAATTTTAAAATGCGATGCGCAATACTAATCAACTCGGCCTCTAACTTTTTCTTCATAACTTTTGCTTTTATATGGAGTAAAACGATGGTTATTTTAATAAATTTGTTTCCATTACAAAAGTAACAGAAAAAAACGCTGTTTACAGCTTGAAAAGTACAAAATGTTTCTCGAAAATACGGTAAATCATAAAGAACAATTTGGGTGGATTGAAGTCATATGTGGCTCTATGTTTTCCGGTAAGACGGAAGAATTGATACGCCGTTTAAAAAGGGCTCAGTTCGCCAAACAACGCGTTGAAATTTTCAAACCGGCCATCGATACCCGTTACCACGATGAGATGGTGGTTTCACACGATTCGAATGAAATCCGATCTACACCTGTTCCTGCTGCGGCGAATATCCGTATTCTGGCCGATGGCTGCGATGTGGTAGGTATTGATGAGGCGCAGTTTTTTGACGATGAAATTGTAGCGGTTTGCAACGATCTGGCCAATGCCGGTGTTCGCGTAATCGTTGCCGGTCTGGATATGGATTTTAAAGGTAATCCTTTTGGCCCTATGCCGGCACTAATGGCTACTGCCGAATATGTTACCAAAGTACACGCCGTATGTACCCGTACCGGAAATCTGGCCAATTACAGCTTCCGAAAAGCGCAAAACGACAATCTTGTCTTGCTTGGCGAAACCGAAGAATACGAACCGCTAAGTCGTGCCGCCTATTTTACGGCCATGAAAGAAATACAAGAGAAAGAGAAAAATTCCAAAAACAAAAAAAACAACGAGTAACCCCATTCCGCTTCGTGTTATAAAAACGCTAATATTGAAGATTGTACGGATAATTTCCCTAATTTTATACGTAGTAAACCCGAAGCCATGGATCGTAAACTGACGCTTAAACTTGATAAAGAGGTTATCGAAAAAGCCAAAGAGTATGCTTCCCGGAACAAAAAAAGCTTGTCCCGGATCATAGAGTCCTATCTGCAATCGTTAACATCCGACAACCCCAGAGATAATTCCAAGGAAATCAAAATATCACCCTTTGTAAAAGAGCTGTCACAGCCAACTTCTTTACCGGAAGATTTTGATTATAAAAAAGAACTGGGCAATCACTATTCCGAAAAGCATCAATAATGAAAACGCTTTTTATAGATACCAATATCATTATCGACCTTATCGCACAACGAGAGCCGTATTATCAGCCTATAGCAAAGATTGCCACACTGGCCGAAAGCAAAAAACTCAAAATAATTGCCACTCCGCTTTCTTTTATCAACACTTTTTATGTCCTTTCAAAACACATGGATAAAAAAAAGTTATCCCGAATTTTAACAAAGCTTCGGATCCTCTGCGATGTCGCTCCAACAAACGCAAATACCGTCGACAAAGCGTTAGCTTCCGGTTTTAACGACTTTGAAGATGCCGTACACTATCATAGCGCCTTGACCGTAAAAAGCGATATTTTTATCACCCGTAACAAAAAAGATTTCAAAAAAACAGAAATTCCTGTGATGACTGCAGCTGAATTTCTGACTTCAATTAATAAAAAATAAAACACACCTTGATTTTTACCATCAAAAATATAGTCCCTGTCATTGCTGCCAAATGGTATGGAAATGACGAAAACTGTACTGTTGACAATGTTTCCATCGACAGTCGTTCGTTACAAAACGGTTCCGGAACCCTGTTTTTTGCTTTGGCGGGTCATAATCACAATGGTCACGATTATATTGAATCCCTAATTACAAAAGGCGTTTCCAATTTTGTAGTCCATCATATCCCAGAAAAACTTAGCGGAAAGGCTAATTTCCTGGTCGTAACCGACACCTTGCAAAGTTTACAACAGTTTGCCGCTTATTACCGGAAGTTATTCAGTATCCCGGTGATTGGCATAACCGGTAGTAATGGAAAAACGATTGTAAAAGAATGGCTTAACTTTTTACTAAGCCCGGAATACAACATCATCCGTAGTCCGAAAAGCTATAACTCACAGGTGGGCGTACCTTTATCTGTTATCGGGATTAACGAAAAACACAATCTGGGTATTTTTGAAGCCGGGATTTCCACTACCGGCGAAATGGAAAAACTGGAACCGATTATCCAACCAACTATTGGAATTTTAACCTATATCGGAACCGCACACGACGAAGGTTTCTCCGACCGCCGTCAGAAAATAACCGAAAAACTAAGGCTTTTCCAACATACAGAAGTCCTGATTTATCAAAAAAATGATACTATCGACTCCCTACTGGATGCAAAACTTAAAACCTTTTCCTGGAGTTTTGACGATCCCAAAGCGGATGTTGTCATTCAAAAACAAGGAAATTCACTTAATATCACATATCAGGAACATCACTTTTCGGTGACGGTACCATTTCAGGATGCTGCCTCGGTGGAAAATACCATTCATTGCTTGATGACGCTTTTGTATTTGGGCTATGCCGAATCGGTTATACAGGAACGCATTCCAAATCTGTATCCGATGGAGATGCGTTTGCAGGTTAAAAACGGAATTCACAATTGTACCATTATCGACGACAGTTACAGCTCTGATTATCAATCGTTAAAAATCGCACTGGACTTTCTCGAACAACATAAAACACATCAAAAGAAAACGGTAATTCTTTCGGATATTTTCCAAAGTGGTTTTCCAGTGGACGAACTGTATTCTAAAGTAGCCCATTTACTAACCCGCAATAAAATTGAACGGGTAATCGGTATCGGCGAAACCATTAGCCGTTATTTATCCGATTTCAAAGGTTTTATTCCATTTAAAAATACTTCCGATTTTCTGAATCAGTATAATCCGGCAGCTTTCGAAAACGAAACAATTTTAGTGAAAGGCGCACGCAATTTTCACTTTGAAGAAATCGTAACCCTTCTAGAGGAAAAAACGCACGAAACCGTATTGGAAATCAACCTGAATGCGATTAGTCATAACCTCAATTTTTATAAATCGAAATTAAAACCAGGCACTAAAGTAATGGTCATGGTAAAGGCTTTCGGATACGGAAGCGGTAGTTTTGAAATTGCCAAGTTACTCGCCCATCACAAAGTGGATTATCTGGGCGTGGCTTTTGCCGATGAAGGAATCGCTTTACGCAATGCCGGTATTGACATGCCAATTATCGTAATGAATCCGGAAAATAGTGCTTTTTCGGCTATGATTGCCTATAATCTCGAACCCGAAATCTATTCGCCCGAAGTATTGAAGCGTTTTATTACGCTGGCACAACAAAAAAACCTGTCGAATTATCCGATTCATATCAAACTGGATACCGGTATGCACCGACTGGGATTTGAAGCCGGAAACCTAAACGAACTGATTGAGCTGTTACAACACAATAATTTTGTTTCGGTAAAAAGTATTTTCTCGCACCTTTCGGCCAGTGACGGACCGGAGTTTAATGATTTCACCTTACATCAGATTCACACTTTTGATCAGTGGTCACAACAAATTATAACCGCGTTGCAAATCCAACCGATACGCCATATCCTAAACACCTCTGGGATTTACAATTTCCCGGAATATCAATTTGATATGGTACGCCTTGGTATTGGTTTATACGGTGTAGGGAACGACGAAAACGAGATGAAACAGTTGGAAAACGTTGGCACGCTAAAAACCGTGATTCTACAAATCAAAGATGTACCAACCGGCGACAGTGTGGGCTATAGTCGGAAATTTATGACCACACAGCAAACCCGAACGGCAACCATTCCGATCGGATATGCCGATGGTATTCCGCGAAGTTGGGGTAATCAGAAAGGCTATGTGATGATCAAAAACCAGAAAGCGCCTATTATCGGCAATATCTGTATGGACATGTTAATGGTGGACATTACCGATATTAATTGTAAAGTAGGCGATAGCGTGATCCTCTTTGGCGAACAACCACGGGTAACCGAAATCGCTAAAACGATTGGCACCATACCGTACGAAATCCTGACCAGCATTTCCCAACGGGTAAAACGCATTTTCTATAAAGAATAAAAAATACTACTAAATTTGTTAAAATTTTAATCGGTTTTAGTACTTTAGTGTTACGTAAATTTTTAACTAAAATAGTATAAGGTATGGGAATGTTATCAGAATTTAAGGAATTTGCCATGAAAGGCAACGTTGTAGATCTTGCAATCGGGGTTATCATTGGCGGTGCTTTCGGTAAAATTGTCAGTTCGTTTATCGATGATGTGATTACACCTTTATTGTTAAAACCAGCACTGGAAGCGGCTAATTTGTCTAAAATCGAAGAGCTTACCATTTTTGGCGGTGTCAAGTATGGTATGTTTTTATCGGCCGTTATCAATTTTGTGATCGTTGCCTTCGTGTTATTTTTATTAATCAAAGGAATTAATTCCGCGAAGAAAAAAGAAGCACCGGCTCCTGCTGCTCCAGCCGGACCAACTCAGGAAGAATTATTGGCTGAAATCCGCGATTTATTGAAAAAATAATCGGCTTACTATAGTCTAAATGAAACCGTTCCTAATCCGAACGGTTTTTTTATTTATTGTTTTTTTAACAGCTTTATTATTTACATTTGTTCTACTAAAAATTAACTATATAACACCTCTATTAAAATGAAAGTAGCCGTTGTAGGTGCCACCGGAATGGTAGGCGAAGTAATGTTACAATTACTGGCAGAAAGAAACTTCCCCGTAACCGAATTAATTCCTGTCGCTTCCGAAAAGTCGGTCGGAAAACAAATTGAATTTAAGGGAAAATCATATGCGGTAGTAGGCTTACAAACAGCGGTTGATCTGAAACCTGAAATTGCCATTTTTTCTGCCGGTGGACAAACATCCTTAGACTGGGCTCCAAAATTTGCAGAAGTGGGTACCACCGTTATCGACAATTCATCCGCATGGCGCATGGATCCAACCAAAAAACTAGTGGTTCCGGAGATTAACGCTTCAACATTGACCAAAGAAGATAAAATTATTGCCAACCCAAACTGTTCGACAATTCAAATGGTAATGGTATTGGCACCGTTACACCAGAAATACGGAATCCAACGCGTGGTGGTTTCGACTTATCAATCGATTACCGGAACAGGTGTTAAGGCGGTAAAACAACTGGAAAACGAATATGCCGGAATTCAGGGCGAAATGGCCTATCCGTATCCGATTCACCGTAATGCTATTCCGCAATGTGATGTTTTTGAGGAAAACGGCTATACCAAAGAAGAAATGAAGCTGGTTCGCGAAACACAGAAAATCATGAACGATAAAACGATTGCCGTTACGGCTACCGCTATCCGTATTCCGGTAGTGGGCGGTCATAGCGAATCGGTAAACATTCAATTTGCGAATGATTTTGACATAACTGAGATCCGTACTATTTTACACCATACCCCGGGTGTTGTGGTTCAGGATAATATTGATACCAAAACCTATCCAATGCCCATTTATGCGCATGGAAAAGACGATGTATTTGTAGGGCGTATCCGTCGTGACGAAAGTCAGCCCAACACCTTAAACATGTGGATCGTGGCCGATAACCTTCGAAAAGGAGCCGCAACCAACACGATTCAAATTGCTGAATATCTGGTAGCAAACAACTTAGTATAAACCTTGTTTTCTAACAATACGAACCGTTTTATTTTGACAAAGCTTAAATTTTGTTAAAATAAAACGGTTTTCTTTTTTTCGTTTTCTATATTTGCAGGGAATGAAAAAGAAACTGGCCATATTGAACCTTTCTCTGATTCTGGCGGTATTGTTTGCCATACTGTTCCAGTCGGTTCATTCATTCGAACATTTGGCAGAGGAATTTACGCACGAACACTGCCATCATAAATACGATATATCCAAAACAGAATTCACGCATGCCCATCATGATTTCGATCATTGTTTTGCCTGCGAATTTACATTTAGCAGTTATCTGCCAACTGAATTCTTTTCGTTTACCTTTACCAATACCTCCAAAACCCTAACGCAACACATCGCGAAAACAGAAAAACCGATTGTTTTTTCCGGTTCCTTTTTTTCGTTACGGGCTCCACCTGTATTCGCATAATTATACCAGTAGTTCCGCTTCATAATCCCCTATGGTTTTATGGGCTATTGTATATTATCTGAATCAGGAAAAAATGCAACAAAAATCTTTTCTTGTTCTCTGCTTACTATGGGCTGCAATTTCCGGTTTTTCCCAGAATAGAATTTCAGGGACCATTACCAATGCAAAAAAACAGCCTTTAAACGGAGCACATATTCATATCGCAGACAAAAGCACTGCGAGCAATCCCGTTGGTGTATTTGAAATTAAAAATATTCCGTCCGGTCAAAAACGCCTTATCGTATCCTATATCGGATACACTACTATCGATACCTTACTTACGGTTGACGATGATATATCCATTTCGTTTCGGATGAAACCGGATCTTAACGCGTTAAAAGAAGTCGTTATCAACAAAGCCGGGCAACCGCAAAGTGTCAAGAATTCCGAAAAGGTCAATCAGAACTACATTCAGGAATCCTATGCCGGATCGTTGGCCAAATCGTTGGAAAAACTTCCCGGTGTGAATGCGATGGAAATCGGAGCCGGAACCTCCAAACCGATTATCCGCGGTTTGGGTTTTAACCGGATTGCCGTAACCGAAAACGGCGTCAAACAGGAAGGTCAACAATGGGGTGCCGACCACGGATTGGAGATCGATGCTTTTAATGCCGAAAACGTAGAAGTCGTAAAAGGTGTAGGCGCGATCGAATACGGAAGCGATGCCATGGGTGGCGTGATCAGTATTAACAACGATGCCGTTCCGGCCAAAAACAGCTTTTCCGGCCAGGCATTGGCCATCGCCAAATCGGTTAACAATACTATTGGAACTTCCGTAGGAATCAAATACCGGAAGGATCATTTCTTTTACAAATTAAAAGGAACGGTTTTGGATTTTGGGGATTATAAAGTTCCAACAGATGAAATTCTGTACCTCAACACTCATATTCCGGTATACCATCAGCGGTTAAAAAACACCGCCGGCCGGGAAACGGATTTCTTCGGACAAATCGGTTACGTGAGTGAAAAATTCAAATCCACGATAAGCATCAGTAATGTCTATTTTAAATCGGGATTCTTTCCGGGCGCTCATGGTATTCCGTCGATTGCCGCCGTTCAGGACGATGGCGACGATCGCAATATCGGATTGCCGTACCAGCGGGTGAATCATTTTAAGATCATCAATAACAACCAATGGAATTTCGAAAATGCACAGTTAAATGCTTCGGTTAGTTTTCAAAACAACCACCGTCAGGAGTGGAGTAAATTCCATACGCATTACAGCAATCAGCAACCACCGGAAGTCAATCCGGATCTGGAACTGGATTTTAATTTAACGACACTGGACGCGCAGTTAAAATACAAATACATCTGGTCGACCGCACATCAGACTACGGTTGGCGCACAGAATCAGTACCAGAGCAATACGATTGACGGTTATAGTTTTCTGCTACCAAAGTTTACGAGAAACGCTATCGGGGCTTATATGATCCATGATTACACCGCTTCCGACAAACTAAAACTCAATGCCGGAATCCGATTTGACTGGGCGAGAGTCGCTATTGACAGCTTTTTTGATCAGACACTATACGACTACCTGACCGGAAACGGACAAAGTCAGACGGTAGCAAATTTCTATGCGCAAAGAAGTCAGAATATCGACAAAAATTTTTCCAGTTTTAATGCGTCCTTAGGAATGGGCTACATGATAAATAACCATTGGAACCTAACGGTCACATTGGGCAGCAATTTCCGTTTTCCAACCGCGATCGAGCTAAGTGCCAACGGAATTCATCACGGTGCTTTCCGACATGAGATGGGTGATGCTACGCTAAAACCCGAAAAAGGAATTTCATTCGACACCAAACTGAGCTATGCCCGAGATCGTTTTAAAATGGCTTTTAGCCCGTATTTGTACTATTTCAGTAATTATATTTTCCTAAAACCGTCCGGGCAATTTTCGATTTTACCGCATGGCGGTCAGGTTTACCAATATTCGCAATCGAAAGCCCTTTTATCCGGATTTGAAATCAGTGTCGAAAAACGTTTCTTCGACCGGATCACAGCCGAAGTTGTACTGGAATACCTGTACAACCGCCAGATTACGTCGGATGCATCCAAAGATTACCCGTTACCGTTTACACCACCGGCAAACGGTTATTGGGAAATCGGCTATCAGTTTAAACCGTTAAAAGCTTTTAGCAATACCGTTTTATCCGTAAACGGACGAACCGCTTTGGAACAAAACCGGATTGCGCAAAACGAGCTGATCACACCGGGTTATTCCATTTTTGGCGGCGCATTGAAAAGCGATATCAAACTGGGTAATTTCCTGGCCAATGTCCAGCTATCAGTCAACAATGCCTTTAACACCAAATATTTTAATCACAACAGTTATTACAGGGCGTTGGAAATCCCGGAAATGGGACGTAACATTCAGTTATTAATCCGCATCCCTTTTGGAAAAGCATCACATGAATAAATACAAGCAACATATTGTTATACTGCTGTGTCTGATTTTTGCTTTTCCACAAATCAATAATGCGGTTCACTATTTCTGGACGGAACACACGTTTCATTATACCGCTGAAAAAAGGGTTGTTTTTGGCGAAAAGCACAATGCCCATAATTGTGAACTGCACATTTTTAAAGTACCGGCGATTACAGCGATTAGCTTTTTTAGTTTTACGCCTTTTATTGCCGTACTCCCTGTTGAAAAGCCATTTCGACTTATTAAAAAATACGGTTCACAAACCTTATTTTCCTGTTTTTTAAGAGGTCCGCCAGCCGTTTGATTTTATTCGGATCACAACACAACAACGAAATCAAATAAAATCAAACACTTTTTAAAATTATATCATGAAAAATATTAAATATCTATATGCATTTGCCACTATTGCCGCTTTAAGTTTTACGTCTTGTAGTAGCGACAGCAACGACCAAGACACCGAAAAACCCGTGATTACCATTACAGAACCTGTGTTAGACGAAGGTTTTACGCCCGGAAGTGAAATTCACCTGGAAGGCGTTTTAACCGATAATGTGGAATTGGCGTCCTATAAAGTGGAAGTTCACAGTGCGGAAGACGGGCATACACACGGAAAAATGGCCGGTGCAGAAGCAGCCAGTTATTTCCATTATGAGCAGACTTTCCCGATTGAAGCCGGATTGCGTATTAAAGAGTTTCACCAACATATCCCGATTCCGGCATTGGATGCAAGTGGACAACCTTTTACCGACGGTCATTATCATTTAGGGGTTTTCTGTCTGGACAAAGCCGGGAACCAACAACAGGTTTTTCTTGAAATCTATATTGGTGCCGATGGTGGTGATCACGGACATGATCATAAATCGATTAACTAAAAATAACGGATTCCGCTAAAAAGTGCTGTGCTATCACAGCACTTTTTTATTTTAACGAAACTATAACAATTGATTCCTTATTTTTGTTAGAAACCAAAAACCAAGTAGATGAAAAAAACAATAACGACCATGGCTGTGGTTTGTAGTCTGACCATGATGAATGCACAAACATCCAAGGGGCCGGTAAAATTAAAATACCCGGACACCCGCAAAACCGAAACGAATGACACCTATTTCGGCACCAATGTTAAAGACCCATATCGATGGCTGGAGGACGATCGTTCTGCCGAAACTGCCGCGTGGGTAAAGGCTGAAAACGAAGTGACCTACAACTACCTGAGTCAGATTCCTTTTCGCGATGCTTTAAAAGCCCGTTTGGAAAAACTGTGGAATTATGAAAAAATAAGTGCTCCTTTTAAAGAAGGAAACTATACCTATTATACCAAAAATAACGGTCTGCAAAACCAATCGGTGATCTACCGTAAAGATGCTTCCGGAAAAGAAGAAGTTTTCCTGGATCCGAATACATTCTCAAAAGACGGAACGACTTCTTTAGGTGGTCTTGATTTTTCCCGCGACGGTTCGAAAGTAGCCTATTCCATTTCGGAAGGCGGTAGCGACTGGAGAAAAGTGATCATCATGGATGCCATCACTAAAAAAGTGATTGAAGATACCTTGCTTGACGTTAAATTTAGTGGTGTGTCCTGGAAAGGAAACGACGGTTTCTACTATTCCAGTTACGACAAACCAACCGGAAGCGAATTGTCGGCCAAAACCGATCAACATAAATTGTACTACCATAAATTGGGAACCTCTCAAAAAGAGGATAAAGTTGTTTTCGGACTGGATCAGAAAAGACGTTATGTTGGCGGATCGGTAACCGAAGACGATAAATATTTGGTGATTTCGGCTGCGAATTCGACCTCCGGAAACGAATTGTATATTAAAGATCTTACCAAACCAAATAGTCCGATTATTACCATTCTGGATAATTTTAACAGTGATAGTTATGTCATTGAAAACGACGGTGAAAAATTGTTTATCGTGACCAACTTAAATGCGCCAAACAGACGTGTTGTTACGACCGACATCAGTAATCCGAAACCGGAAAACTGGAAAGATTTTATCGCCGAAACCGAAAATGTATTAACGCCAAGTAACGGTGGCGGTTATTTCTTTGCCAACTATATGAAAGATGCCGTATCGGTTGTACGTCAATACGATCATAGCGGAAAAATGGTTCGCGAAGTGCAGCTTCCGGGCGTAGGAACGGCTTCCGGATTTGGTGGTAAAAAAGAGGTGAAAACACTATATTTCTACTTTACCAACTATACAACACCGGGAACGATTTATTCCTACGATCCGCAAACCGGAAAATCGGAAATCTATCAAAAACCAAAAGTAGATTTTAACAGCGAGGATTATACGTCCAAACAGGTTTTCTATACGTCGAAAGACGGGACAAAAATACCAATGATCATCACATATAAAAAAGGAACAAAATTAGACGGTAAAAACCCGACAATCCTATACGGTTACGGAGGATTTAATGCGAGTCTTACACCAAGTTTCAGCATTTCGAATGCCGTTTGGTTGGAAAACGGTGGTGTTTATGCCGTACCAAACCTTCGCGGTGGTGGTGAATATGGTAAAAAATGGCATGATGCCGGTACCAAACTTCAAAAACAAAATGTATTTGACGATTTTATCGCGGCTGCCGAATACCTGATTGCTAACAAATATACTTCGAAAGATTTCCTTGCGATCCGCGGAGGATCGAACGGTGGATTATTAGTAGGCGCTACGATGACACAACGTCCGGACCTTATGAAAGTGGCGTTACCAGCCGTTGGGGTAATGGATATGTTGCGTTACCATACGTTTACAGCCGGTGCCGGATGGGCATACGACTATGGAACTGCGGAAGACAGCAAAGAAATGTTCGATTATCTCAAAGGTTATTCACCGGTTCACAATGTAAAAAAAGGGGTACAATACCCGGCCACATTGGTAACTACCGGCGATCATGACGACCGTGTAGTTCCGGCGCACAGTTTTAAATTTGCGGCCGAATTACAGGAAAAACAAACGGGAACTAATCCGGTTTTAATCCGTATTGATGTGAATGCCGGTCACGGTGCCGGAAAATCGGTTGCCGCTTCGATTCAGGAAAGTGTAGACATTTTTGCCTTTACGCTGTACAATATGGGAATTAAGAGTTTACCGAATCTAAAAAAGTAATTCGCTCTTATCAATAATTCAAAAAGCGCCCGCAATTGCAGGGCGCTTTTCTTTGTTATAAAAATCAATTAATTAGAAAAAAATGCTTTTTTAAAAACGGTTGTCTCCGTCCAGCAGGTTCCCTAAACCTCCTAAAAGGCTTCCCTCTTCTCTGCTTTTTCCGCCAGCTCTTGGAGCCGAAGCAATAATTCTGTCGGCCAATCGGCTAAATGGCAATGATTGTACATAAACCACTCCCGGTCCGCGTAGGGTTGCAAAAAACAAACCTTCCCCTCCAAAAATCGAATTCTTGATACCACCAATAAATTCAATATCATAATCGATATCTTTTGTAAAACCGACAATACATCCGGTATCCACTTTTAATACTTCACCGGCTTGTAATTCGCGTCGCGCCAAAGTTCCTCCGGAATGCACAAAAGCCATTCCGTCGCCTTCGATCTTTTGCATGATAAAGCCTTCGCCTCCAAAAAGTCCGGTTCCCAGTTTACGGGAAAATTCAATCCCGATGGAAACACCTTTCGCCGCACATAGAAACGAATCTTTCTGACAAATAAATTTCCCCTGGTATTTCGTTAGGTCGATCGCTACAATTTTTCCCGGATAGGGTGATGCAAAGCTGATTTTACTTTTGCGGTTGTTCTGATTCGTATAAGCGGTCATAAAAAGACTTTCTCCGGTTAAAACACGCTTTCCAGCCGAAAGCAGTTTCCCGAAAATTCCGGATTGTTGTTGTGCCGATCCGTCTCCAAAAATGGTTTCCATTTTGATACCATTGTCCATCATCATAAAACTTCCCGCCTCAGCAACTACTACTTCCTGCGGATCCAGTTCTATTTCGACGTATTGCATTTCTTCACCAAAAATCTGGTAATCGATTTCATGTGCGTACATAATTGTTCGTTTTTTGATTTATCTATTAGACGCGTCATCCTTACAATTGTTACAAAACCTTTTATTATGATCTCCTCCAAAAACACCTAAAACACTAACATCCAAATCCCTGACACGTAATTTTACGTAAAAAGAAGATTCCGTACTTCTACGTTAAAATACTTCCTTCAAACCGCTGAAATTTGTTATCCTAATCTCAAATCTATTTCATTATGGAATCAAAATCTGGTTTATTCATCGTTTCGTACAAGATTGCTTCTCCAAACCTGGGAGCTCCTACTTTCGAAGTACATTTTGCCGTAAACACACCTGCACAAACCGTTACCGGAAAAGGAGTGGTTCACAATGCTACCGTTAATCCGCCTTTTACATTGTTTACCGATTTACGTGGTGATTATACGTATATGACGGTTATGCCAAAAAACACGCATATTTTGGTAACCGCCGAAGGATATCCGAACATTAAATTCCCGCCGCATGCCGGAATCGGACCGGTTATTTTGCCAAACACCAAACTACGAATGGTATTGGAATCGGACTGGCAGTCCGGAAAAGCGAATTTTATGTATACCGATGATAAAGGGAACTGGCACGAAGTAGTCGATGCGAACGTTTCCATTATCAAAGTTGGCGAATTAGCTGCCAGCAATTAATCTCTTTTGCAAGATCAAAAAAGGCTGTTTCTCAATGAAACAGCCTTTTTACATATATGATTTTTTATTTTCTATTAGTATTCGATCTTCCCGATATGGCGCATTACGCGGACAATTTTATCTTTTCGTTTGTTGATATAGGCTGATGAATTGGAAGCTTTAAATCGTCTCGGACTTGGCAAGATAGCTGCAATTCCGGCTGCTTCGTATTTGGACAGATTTTTGGCACTTTTCCCATACCAGAATTCCGATGCTGCTTGCGCGCCGTAAATTCCATCTCCCATTTCGATACTGTTCAGGTAGACTTCCATGATGCGTTCTTTCCCCCAAATGAGTTCGATCAGGACGGTAAAATAGGCTTCCAGTCCTTTGCGCAGGTAACTTCTTCCCTGCCATAAAAAAACATTTTTGGCGGTTTGTTGCGAAATGGTACTTCCTCCTTTTAGTTTCCGACCTTTCTGATTACTACTAAATGCTTTTTGCATCGCGCTAAAATCAAAACCGTTATGATCTAAAAATGTACCGTCTTCACTGGCAATAACTGCTTTTTGCAGGTTTTCGGAAATGTCTTCCAACGGTACCCAATCGTGTTTGCAAACCTTTTCTTTACCATCTTCTCTGGTTTCCATGGCCCGGATTGCCATTAAAGGCGTAAACGGAACCGGTACAAATTTAAACAGGATTACAAAAAACAGGGAAATGGCAAAAAACCATAGAAACACTTTAATACAAAAGCGTGCTACTTTATTGCCAAAACTTCTTTTTTCTTCTTTTGATTTGGGTTTGGTGTTTGTTTTTGATGTTTTTTTTACCGCCATTATTCTAATAAATCTGCTAATTCCTGTCCAATCAGGCTTCCGATAGCCACTCCCATTCCGCCAAGGCGAACGCCACAAAAGACGTTTTGAGAGCGTTGTTCTACGATTGGTTTTTTATGCGTTCCCATTCCCATGATTCCGCTCCAACGATGGGCAACCTGAAACTCCTGATTCGGCAAAATTACATTTTTTAACAATTCTTCCAAACGGTTTTGGATTTGTTCCGTCAGACCAAAAGTTGTGGTGGTTTCGCCTTCAAAATCGAGGTTTCTTCCGCCACCAAAAAGAATCCTGTCGCCAATATTCCGGAAATAATAATACCCGCTGTCGATGTGAAACGTTCCGCGGATATCGAGATTTGGAATCGGTTCGGTAATTAAAACCTGTGCTCTGGCCGGTCGAACCGCACCATTGGTGATCGTTCCGGCAAAACCATTAGTGGCAAAAAACAGCTTTCCGGTTGTTACGATAAAATCGTTAGTATGCACCTCAACGCTGTTTCCGTTATCCTGATAACCGGTAACGGTTTGATAATTTAAGATTTGAATATCGTTTGTCACGGCTTCTTTTAACAAAGCCTGCATCATGTTTCCGGTGTCGATTTGGCCTTCAAACGGATTAAAGATCAAATAGTCCTGAATCCCTTTAAAGTCGAAACGATCCACTTCTTTTGAAAAAACATCGGCTTTAAAAAGCGGTTTCAGCACTTCGTTGACCAATGGCATTTTCTGAAGACATTCGGCATAACTGACTTCATCGTCTCTTAAAAACAATTCATAACCACCATACGGACGGAAATCAATCGTTTGATCACCTAATCTTTTACGAAGCAATTGCAATCCGCGCCAACGCTTTTCGATTAATTGTACCACTTCGTCTTCGGTATGATTTTTCAGATCGTCTATAATTTCCGATAGACTCCCAAAACACGCAAAACCGGCATTTTTAGTGCTCGCACCTTGCGGCAACGGCCCTTTTTCGAGTACCAGAATCTTACTGTTCGGAAATCGTTCGCGCAGGCGCAATGCCGTATGTAATCCGACAATACCACTGCCCACTACCGTATAGTCGACGTTCGAAAACCAGTTTTTAATTTCCCAGTAACTCAGACTAAGCATTAGCTTCTTCTTTCTTTGATTTTATTTTTCAGATAGTTAATCGCAAGTGGCGATGTAGAAAGGATAATAATCGCAATTACGATATATTCGATATTGGCTTTTAAATCCATATTGTGGTTGTCCAATAAATAGCGGTACAAATAGTGTCCTGAGAAAATCAGGGTAAACGACCATAGGAACGAACTTACAATGTTGAAAAACATAAATTTCTTTTTCTCCATCTGAACGATCCCCGCTACAATCGGTGCAAAAGTTCGTAAGATTGGTAGGAAACGGGCAAAAATAATGGCACGTCCTCCGTGTTTTTCAAAAAACAAACGCGATTGGATCAGGTATTTTTTCTTAAACCAGAAGTTGTCTTCTTTGGCATACAAATAGTGTCCGCTTTTCGCTCCAAACCAATACCCGAAAATATTCCCGATAATTCCGGAAATCGCTACAAGTGTGGCCAGCAAGGCTACATTGGCAAAATCACCATGAACAGTCATTAATTCGCGCATCAGCACTTCGCTGTAAATTCCGGAAAGGAATAATAAACTGTCTCCCGGTAAAAAGAAACCGGCAAACAAGCCTGTTTCTGCAAAAACAATAAACAATACAACGTAAATTCCAATATGGTGTCCGCCGATTTCCAGATTAATATAAAACTCCGGATTCAACAATTCTGTCCATTTAAAGCCTTCCATAATTTTTTGGGTAAATTATATAAATATTAGTTAGTTAGTTTCATTCGCTGTTTCCCATTTGTCTACGGCTGTAGTTGCCAAAGCATTTCCAAGAACGTTGGTCATGCTTCGCGCCATATCACAAAAATGGTCAATCGGTAATATCAAGGCTATTCCTTCCGGCGGAATACCAAACATAGCACAGGTCGCCACCACTACAATCAGAGAGGCTCTTGGCACACCGGCTACTCCTTTACTGGTGAGCATTAACACCAGTAACATGGTTAATTGTTTTTCGATTGGCATATCAATTCCGTATACCTGCGCAATAAAAATACTCGCGAAGGTCATATACATCATACTTCCATCCAGGTTAAACGAATAGCCTAACGGTAAGGTAAACGACACGATACGTTTCTGGCAACCGAAGCGTTCCAATTCTTCTACCAATTTCGGGAAAACCGCTTCACTACTGGTGGTTGAAAAAGCAATTAACAACGGACTTTTAATTCGTCGTAACAATTCCCATAAACGCTTTCCTAAGATCACATAACCAACTGAGAGCAATACGACCCATAAAAGCGCAATTCCGATACTAAAATCCAACAGGTATTTGGCATATAATCCGAAGATTCCAAAACCATAGCTCGCCACAGCGGCTGCAACGGCACCAAATACACCTAATGGTGCTACCCACATAATATAGGTTACCATTTTCAGGATCACATGCGAAACAACATCCAACATTTTAATGATCGATTTGGCTGCTTCACCTAAAGAAGCCAATGCAATTCCGAATAATACCGAGAAGATTACAATCTGTAAAATCTCATTGGTTGCCATGGCTTCAAAAATACTTTTCGGAACCACGTGTTTTACGAATTCTTCCAGCGAAAACGATTGTGTTTTTTCCAATAATTCCCCGGCCGAAGAAGCATCTTCCATTTTGATCGGTGTTCCTTTACCCGGTTCCAACCAGTTTACCAGTACCATTCCTAATAATAAGGACATCAGTGATGCTGAAATAAACCAGCCCATGGCTTTGGCTCCAACGCGTCCCACCATTTTCATATCGCCCATTTTTGCAATTCCAACCACTAAGGTCGAAAACACTAACGGTGCAATAATCATCTGAACCAGACGAATAAAGATGGTTCCCAGTAATTTTATTTTTTCGGAAAACGAGTCGATATTGTCAATAGACGTAACGGATTCATTAACCGATTTATGCGTTTTTTCGAGTTTTAAAGTGGTGTTGGTTTTTAACACCTCCGGTACCAGACTCACTTTTTTACTGCTCGCCACCACGACCATAACGTCTGCCGGCAAGGTTTTATGAAGTTGGTTGTATTCCAGACTATCCTTTATAACAAAAACTTTTTGATGGTGGGTTACCCCGTCACTGGTCTCAAATATCAGTTCATCAGCGCCTTCTTTTGCAGGTGTATACCGGAGTGTATTTCCTTTTCC
This sequence comes from Flavobacterium sp. WV_118_3, assembly GCF_039778605.1. NCBI lineage: Bacteria > Pseudomonadati > Bacteroidota > Flavobacteriia > Flavobacteriales > Flavobacteriaceae > Flavobacterium > Flavobacterium sp. WV_118_3. The sequence continues at coordinate 3,000,235 of NZ_CP156060.1, forward strand.
TAATGAATTGACCAAATACCCCAGGAAGACTCCCAGTATTAATGAAACGATAATTGCGATAAATAGTTTGTTGTTACTTTTCACGTGCATTCAATTTTAGTCCGTGAAAATAGGTATATTTTTCCAAACTGCCCGTTGCTATTTTCATAAAAAGCAATTTATCATCTGCTTCCGGCCTCTTTTAGCTGCTCCAAATTAGCAAAATCACAAACAAATCATTTTACCAAAGCAAAAAGTTAAGATTCAGTTATGGTTCACTTATGATCACCTTTGAACGATTCAAACAAAAAATGTTAAAATATATTTGTTATTCGAAAAATTTAACCTAAAAAACTCACAACCTATGAAGTGCAAATTACTTTCAATTGCTTTATTGGCAATCACGAGTGTTTCCTTTGCCCAAAACGGAAATCCTTTCTGGAAAGTGTCTTCTAAAAAAAGTAGTCAGACTACTTTCGAAAAAAGAGCACCACTTCCCGTTAAAAACCTATTTGACCTGAACCTTAACGGGCTCAAAACGGCACTTTTACAAGCACCGGACCGGTCGCTGACGTATGCCAAATCGAGTGTTATCATCGCATTCCCGAATGCCGATGGTGACCTGGAACGTTTCCGTATGACGGAAGCTTCGGTGATGGCTCCGGAACTTGCCGCCCGTTATCCCGAAATAAAATCGTATGTCGGACAAGGTATTGACGATCCTTCTGCTATTATCCGCGTTAGTATTTCGCCATTGGGCGTACAGGCAATGCGAACAGCCGCCGATAAACAGACCGTTTTTATCGAACCCTATTCGACCGATCTGAAAACCTATTCTGTTTTTAAACGCTCGGACAAAATAGCCGGTTTTACAAAATTTGAGTGCGAGGTACTGGACCATGCCATTTCGAAAGTGGGTAATTCCGGTGAAGCACTTCGTCCGAATGCCGATGACAGCACACTGCGAACGTATCGCCTGGCGATGTCGGTAACTGGTGAATACACCAGTTATTTCGGCGGAACCAAAGCACTCGCTCTAGCCGCAATTAACAACACGATGACCCGTGTAAACGGTGTTTTCGAAATGGATTTTGGCGTTCGAATGGTATTAATTGCCAATACCGATGCGGTGATTTATACGAGTGCCAGCTCCGATCCATACAGTAGTACGGATGCTAATTACAATTCGGAGTTACAATCGACTTTAACCAGCGTTATCGGTGCGGCCAACTATGACGTCGGCCATCTGATGTCGGCCATCGGAAACAACGGAAATGCCGGTTGTATCGGATGTGTTTGTAAGTCGAATAAAGGTAGTGGCTTTACCACCAGTACCGTTCCAACGGGCGATAATTTTGATATCGACTTTGTAGCCCACGAAATGGGACATCAATTTGGAGCCAATCACACGTTTACGTTTAGTAACGAAGGAACCGGTGTACAAACCGAACCGGGAAGTGGCACGACTATTATGGGATATGCCGGTATTACCGGAGCCACCGATGTACAGGCACACAGCGATCCGTTTTTCCATGCGGTGAGTATTCAACAGGTGACCAATTATATTAAGACAACAACCTGTCAGACCAATACCGCTACCGGAAATGCCGTTCCTACAGCCAATGCCGGTGCCGATTATACCATTCCGAAAGGCACGCCTTTTATGCTAACCGGAACCGGAACCGATGCCAATGGCGATGCATTGACCTATTGCTGGGAACAAATGGATTCCGGGACTTCAACGACCACCTATCCGAGTGTAACCGCTACATCCGGACCTGCTTTTAAATCGTTTATTCCAACGACATCCGGAGTGCGTTATTTCCCGCAAATGAGTACCATTAAAACCGGAGCAACTTCCTGGAAATGGGAAGCCGTACCAAATGTCGCCCGATCGATGAATTTCCGTTTGACAGTTCGCGATAACCGAGCAGGAGGACCTGCCAACAATAGTGATGATATGGTTGTAACTGTAAACGCTACTGCCGGACCTTTTACCGTAAGCGCGCCAAATACTGCTGTATCATGGGCTGCCGGATCGACGCAAACCGTAACCTGGAACGTAGCCGGAACAACCGCCAATGGCGTCAATGCCGCTAATGTGGATATCCTTTTATCGACCGATGGCGGAAATACGTATCCAATTACCATCCTGGCCGGAACTCCAAACGACGGAACGCAATCGATTACCGTACCAAACAATCCGGGGACACAAAACCGTATTATGGTAAAAGGTTCCAATCATATCTTCTTTGATATTTCGAATGTGAACTTTACCATTACCGGCGGAACCGGAGGTGATACACAAGCACCGACCGCTCCAACCAGCTTAGCCGCTTCCGGAACGACGCAAACAACTACCAATTTATCCTGGACCGCATCGACCGATAACGTGGGTGTAACGGGTTATGATGTCTATCGTGGCACTACCCTATTAGGTACTGTAACAACAACTACTTATAATGTAACCGGATTAACGGCGAATACAACCTATACTTTTTCGGTAAAAGCGAAAGATGCCGCCGGCAATATTTCGGCCGAAAGTAATGTGGTTTCCGTAACGACCTTACCAACTACTGCGAGCTATTGTACATCCAAAGGGAATAGCGTGGCCGATGAATATATCGGACGTGTACAACTGGGAACAATTAACAATGCCTCTACCGGCGGAACCGGATATACCGATTTTACCAGTATTTCTACCAACCTGACCAAAGGCAGCGCCTATACCATTACGGTAACACCAACCTGGACCGGAAGCACCTATTCTGAAGGTTTTGCCGTTTGGATTGATTATAACGGCGATAAAGATTTTGACGATGCCGGTGAGTTAGTATGGAGCCGTGCGGCGGCCACAACAACTCCGGCTACCGGAACGTTTACCATACCAGCTACTGCGATCACGGGAGCAACCCGTATGCGCGTATCAATGAAATACAACGGGGTTCCAACAGCCTGTGAAGCGTTCTCCTATGGTGAAGTGGAAGATTATACCGTAAACCTTCAAACCGGCGGAACGACTCCGCTTACCTATTGTACTTCCAAAGGAAACAGTGTAGCAGACGAATATATCGGACGCGTTCAGTTGGGTACAATCAACAATGCGTCTACAGGCGGAACCGGTTATTCTGATTATACGAGCATCAGCACGAATCTGGTGAAAGGTGTTTCGAACACGATTACCGTAACGCCAACCTGGACCGGAACAACTTATTCTGAAGGCTTTGCTGTTTGGATTGATTATAATCAGAATGGCAATTTTACCGACAGTGGCGAACTGGTATGGAGCAGAGCGGCATCAACCACTACTCCGGCATCAGGTTCCTTTACGGTACCAGCCACAGCACTGAATGGCGCTACAAGAATGCGCGTTTCGATGAAATACAGCGGTATCCCAACTGCCTGCGAAGCATTCTCCTATGGTGAAGTGGAAGATTATACCGTAAACATCACGACTTCGGCTAAAGAAAACTATGTTGGCAGAGACACTACGGTAGCCGATATTAAACTATATCCGAACCCGGCCAGTAACCTCCTAAATATTACAAATGTATCCGAAAAGGCAACTTTCAGAATCTTTAACCTGTTAGGTCAGGAGGTGCTTAACGGTTCCATCCGCAACAATAGCATTGCGATAAGCACTATCGCAACCGGAAATTATATTCTTGAAATCCAGGATAACGATACGGTTAGCAGCAAACGTTTTATCAAACAATAAGCGTTTTTGCTATCCCTTAATTAATCCTTCTAAAGCGGCCTCCTCATAGGGCCGCTTTTTACTTTTCCGGCAGAACGGGCTAATCTCAATAAAATGCTTACTTTTAAGCTTTCTTTTTTAAAAATTAATTCACGAATGAAAAAACTACTTATTTTAACCCTGGGTATGATGGGACTGACAAGTACAGCACAAGAAACCCTGAATCCGGATATTCTCTGGAAACTGGGACGTCTTTCCCCTATCGGGATTTCAAAAGACGGGAAGAATATTGTTTACAAAGTAGCCACACCTTCCATTGACGAAAACAAACTGAATTCCAAATACTACATCCTTCCGGTGAATGGTGGTATTCCTACTGAGGTTCCGGATGTAAAAAATCTGGTGGCCGATAAAAATGTTTCGCCAGACGGAAAATATATCTTATCACATAAAGAGGTCAAAGTAGCCAAAGTACTCGGAAAAGATTTTTACCCGGAGTTAAAAAAATCGGAAGCTCAAATTTACGACGGACTGGATTACCGTCATTGGGATACCTGGAACGATGGAAGTCACAACCACGTTTTTTATGCCGAAAACACCGACAAAGCCCGTGCTATCGACATTATGAAAGACGAACCGTTCGACGCTCCGCAAAAACCTTTTGGCGGAGACGAAGATTATATATGGTCGCACGACGGTTCCAAAATTATTTATGTGAGCAAAAAGAAAGCCGGCACCGCGTATGCTATCAGTACGAATACCGATTTGTACGAATATGATATCGCATCCAAAACGACTCGCAACCTAACGGAAAACAATCCGGGATATGATACACATCCTACTTTATCGCCTATGGGTGACCTAAGCTGGTTGCAAATGAAACGCGACGGATATGAGGCCGACAAAAATGATATCATCGTACGTCATAAAGGAATTGATATTAATCTAACCGCTGCATGGGACGGAACGGTAGACAGTTTCAAATGGAGTGCCGATGGTAAAAAAGTATATTTTATTGCCGCTGTAGACGGAACTCGCCAGTTATTTGAAGTGAACTTCCCGGGTCTGACTAAAATTGCCGTACGTGTTACGCAAATTACCAATGGTGATTTTGACGTTACCGAATTGATCGGTATCAACGGGAATACAGCTATCGTAACCCGTACCGATATGAATCATGCGCCGGAAATTTATGCGTACGATCTTAAGAAAAAAGGCTGGAAACAATTAACCACCGTAAACAACGAAAGTTACGATAAGCTAACTTTAAGTAAAACCGAAAGACGGTATGTAACGACTACCGACGGTAAGAAAATGTTGGTTTGGGTGATCCTTCCTCCCAATTTCGACAAAAACAAAAAATATCCTACCTTATTATATTGTCAGGGTGGACCACAATCGGCGTTAACACAAAGTTATTCGTTCCGTTGGAATTTCTCACTGATGGCTTCTCAGGGTTACATCATCGTAGCGCCAAACCGTCGCGGTATGCCAGGTCATGGTGTTGAATGGAACGAACAAATCAGCAAAGACTGGGGCGGACAAGTAATGGCCGATTACCTATCGGCTATTGACGATGTGGCTAAAGAATCCTATGTAGACAAAACCCGATTGGGTGCTGTTGGTGCCAGTTATGGCGGATACTCGGTATTTTACCTGGCCGGAATTCACAAAAACCGTTTTAAAACGTTTATATCCCACTGTGGTGTGTACAATCTTGAAAGTATGTACGGAACTACCGAGGAAGTATTCTTTAACAACTGGGATCACGGTGGTGCGTATTGGGAAACCAATAATTCTGTCGCTCAGAAAGCCTATACACAATTTAACCCTATAAAATTGGTTAACAACTGGAATACTCCTATCCTGATTATTCAGGGCGGAAAAGACTACCGTGTTCCAATCGGACAAGGACAGGAAGCTTTCCAGGCGGCACAGCTAAAAGGAATCAAAAGTCGTTTTATGCTTTTCCCGGAAGAAAATCACTGGGTTACCAAACCACAAAACGCGCTGGTGTGGCAACGTGAATTTTTCAAGTGGTTAAACGAAACCTTATAATTTGTAGAAAACCGGAGCAATGCTCCGGTTTTTTTATGCTACTAAGTTCCCACCGGACGACTCAAGTCCGAATGAAACATTCTTTTGTATTTTCTACAGCAAAAGGCAGTTTCCGATAAATTATATCATACGCTTTCTTTTTGTATTTTTTAAAAATGCAGCAATTCATATTTTTTTTATATATTTACAATCAACCGGTTATATTTCCTCTTCGACCGGAACACATCTCCTGTATTCCCCTTTTTTAACGGCATAATCTCCCGATCCGAAATACTGTTTTGCTCCCAAAGCATTTAAACACTATACATTAATTTAATATTTATGCCATGCGATCCTGTTCTGAATCCATTTATCGTATTAAAGTTACAAATGCAGAAAAACTGCTTATTTTATTAAAAGAAAACAGCCTATATCTGCCTGAAAATTGTAAGGCGTTAATTTCTGAACTGGAAACAACCATTACCATTATTAAAACACAGAATACGGCCGTCCATCTAAAAAAACAACTGTATTCTGATGCAGTGGAAAATCTGAAACGAATCTTTATTAAAAGAGACGATGCCATTCGCAAACGCCTGTCCGGTATAGGAGTCTTTATTAAGAAATGTTTTGGAAAAACCTCCCGCGAAGCACTCTCAATTTCAGATTCTATATCCCAGATACGAGGCGCTAACAGAATTCACAATGTTGGCAACAGCAGTATTGAAAACAACATTAACCAGGCCTATCTTTCTTATACCTCACAGATTCAGTTGTTTTCATCCGTGATTACTTCACTTGAAAATCTTAAAAACACATATACTCCTTTTGATGAAACCTTATCCATATTGGCCTTAAAAGCGATAAAAAAAGAAGCCACCCAGGCCAATGATACCGTAATCACAATCTATTCCGAATACTTACTACTTAAAAATAGCAGGGCAAAAGCCTGTACCCGATTATCCGAACTCACTCAGGAAATCAAATCTATGGCTAAAGCGACCTCCACTATCCGGAAAACCGAATTCCGGCTAATTAAGAATCTAAAAATATAAGCCTTTCCAACCTCCCCTTTTTATTTCCTATCCTTTTTTAATCGATTGCTTCCTCAATTTCCCCTGTTAATAAATTAGATCCGTAAGAAAAGCTTTTTCACTAAGGTTACCAAAAACATAAATATGTGTTAAAATTTGGTTTCCAGTGTAACAACATCCTAATTTCGGACTCAAATTAATTGAAATCAAAAAAATTAAATTATGTACAATTTTTCTATTAAACCAGTTGTAATAGCTTCGGCTTTACTAATGGGTTTAAGTTCCGGATTCGCACAGGACAACTTAGTAAATGCGTTAAAGAATAATGCGAGTTCAAACAGTAAAGAGTCGTTCAAATTCACCGATGTTATCAACCTGGAAAATACGTCTATCAAAAACCAGGGTTCATCCGGAACCTGTTGGAGCTATTCAGCCAACTCGTTTATCGAGTCGGAAATGATCCGTATGGGAAAACAACCCGTTGAATTATCTCAGATTTTCTCTGCCCGTAACGCTTATGTAGAAAAAGGAAAAATGTATGTTCGCATGCATGGTGCCGTTACCTTAGGCGATGGTGGTGCTTTCCACGATGTTATGAATATGTACCGCAAATATGGTGCTGTTCCGCAAACGGTTTATACCGGATTAAACTACGGAACCGATAAAAATAAATTTGCCGAAATGAGTGGTGTAATGGAAGGCGTATTGGCCGCTGTGGTTAAAAATCCAAATGGAGAGTTAACCCCAAACTGGGAAAAAGCCTATACTGCTGTTATTGACGCTTACTTAGGTCAGGTTCCGACTTCTTTTGATTATAAAGGAAAAAAATACACGCCGCAATCGTTTGCTAAAGAAGTCGTGGGAATTAACCCGGACGATTATGTGGAAATTTCTTCCCTACAGGAATACCCATATTATTCCAAATTCACTTTATTAGTACCGGATAACTGGGCTTTCGATCAGGTATATAACGTCAAAATGGATGAGTTAACAGAAATCATCGACAATGCTGTAAAAAAAGGATATACCGTAGCCTGGGCGGGTGACGTTAGCGAAAAAGGATTTAGCTGGAAAAATGGTGTAGCCTTTATTCCGGAGAAAAACTTTGCGGATATGACTCCGGAAGAAAAAGCGGATATGTTTAACGGTCCGAAACCGGAAATGAAAATCACGGAAGAATTGCGTCAGAAAGCATTTGACAATTATACCACTACCGATGATCACGGAATGCATATCGTGGGAATTTCTAAAGATCAGAACGGTAAAGAATACTATATCGTGAAAAACTCATGGGGTCTTTCCAATGATTACAAAGGCTATTTGTATATGACGAAAGATTTCGTAAAATACAAAACTACCGACATCATGGTTCATAAAGGAGCGATTCCATCGGCCATTGCTAAAAAGCTAAAATTATAATATACCTCAATTACCTTACTATCATCAATCAAAATCAAGTCCCGAAGCAATCGCTCCGGGATTTTTTTATGGCATACTATTTACACGAAAATACAGTTTATATTTATAAAAACGAATTGCTATGCCATTGAAGAAATATCTACTGAATTTTCTGTTTATTTATTTTATTTTCCACCTGTTCAGTTTCCTATTTGCACTGGTACTAAATCCTTTGGTATTCTGGTCGGCCAAAAATCTCTTCCATATTGGCTATGCATTTGAAGCCAGTGGCCACGGAAGTGGCGATAACACCTATGCCTACATCACTGTGCTTTGGAACCTCTGTCTTAGTTTGATTCTGGCGCTACCGGTAACCATGCAGCTCAGTCAGCTGAACAATAAAAATACTTATACCACCCTACGCTACCTTTTTCAGGTAACCCTCCGACTGTATCTCGCGTTTTATATGTTGGTTTACGGATTTAGCAAAGTATTCCCCTTTCAGTTTCCTCCTATTTTATATTTCCGACTGGCACAACCTTACGGCGAATCGTCGCCCATGGGACTCGCATGGACCTTTATGCAGTTTTCGCCTTATTACACGGCTTTTGCCGGCTTCGCCGAAGTGATTGGAGGTCTTTTACTATTAAACCGAAAAACAGTCACATTAGGAACGGTAATCCTCACCGGAGTACTGTCCAATATTGTCATGATGAATTTTTGTTATGACATTCCGGTTAAACTCAGCTCCATGCACATGCTATTAGCCGCATTGATTCTTTTATATTACGAACGCTGCCGATTGCTGCATTTCTTTATTCTCGACAAAGCCGTACCGCAAAAAGAGCACATTATCTATTTGGGCGATGCCCGATCGGAAAAAGTATTGCACTATATCAAGACGGGTTTTAAACTACTTTTATCTGTCGGGATCTTTTCGGCTTTTCTAATCGCCTATCTGAAAATGCATCATCAGAATTCCGGCAATCCACCACTATATGGTTTTTATGAAGTAACGGATTCGGAAAACAATTCCGGCTATCTGCATTTTGTTTTCGAAACCCGCGATGGAGCAGCTATCCGCTATACCAATAACCGGGAAGTTAAGTTTACCTCCACTATCGATACGGTAGCCCGATACGTTATATTACGCGAAATAACCGACAACGACAAAACGGTTCCCAAAGCGGAGTATTTCCGCTATGAAAAAACCAAAGACGGTTTGCTATTTAAAACCGCCGATTCGGTAAAAATACAGTTAAAACACAAAACCAAAGCCGATTTTCTACTTACCGGACGTGGGTTTCACTGGATTAACGAAGAACCGTTTAACCGATAGACTATCCCATAAGACACACGGTGTAGTGTAACTAAAAAGAAAAACCGCACTAAATAGTGCGGTTTTTTATGATTTGTTTTCGGGCTTATTCTGCCGGTTCTTTCATTACAAAACCTTCCATGAATTTTGTAGTATAGTTTCCTGCAACATAATCCGGATCGTCCATTAATTGTCTGTGGAACGGAATTGTCGTTTTGATTCCTTCGATTACGAATTCATCCAAAGCACGTTTCATTTTGTTGATTGCTTCTTCTCTTGTTTGTGCTGTAGTAATCAGCTTCGCGATCATGGAATCGTAGTTTGGCGGAATGGTATATCCGGCATACACGTGTGTATCCAGACGTACCCCGTGTCCTCCCGGTGAATGCAACGTTGTGATTCTTCCTGGTGACGGACGGAAATCGTTATATGGATCTTCGGCATTGATACGACATTCGATAGAGTGTAACTGTGGTAAATAGTTTTTACCGGAAATTGGCACTCCTGCCGCTACTAAGATCTGCTCACGAATTAAATCGTAATCAATTACCTGCTCCGTAATCGGGTGTTCTACCTGAATACGGGTGTTCATTTCCATAAAGTAGAAGTTACGGTGTTTGTCAACCAAAAACTCAACTGTACCAGCTCCTTCATATTTAATATATTCGGCCGCTTTAACCGCTGCATCTCCCATTTTCGTACGCAATTCGTCCGTCATAAACGGAGAAGGTGTTTCTTCCGTCAATTTCTGGTGACGACGTTGTACTGAACAGTCTCTTTCTGAAAGGTGACACGCTTTACCATAGGAATCTCCTACAATCTGTATTTCAATATGGCGTGGTTCTTCGATCAGTTTTTCCATATACATTCCATCGTTTCCGAAGGCTGCACCGGCTTCCTGACGCGCGCTTTCCCATGCTTTCTGTAAGTCTTCTTTTTTCCAAACCGCTCGCATCCCTTTTCCACCACCACCGGCAGTAGCTTTTAACATAATCGGGTATCCGAATTCTTTGGCTAATTTTTCTGCTTGTTCATACGATTCCAACAGACCTTCTGATCCCGGAATAGTAGGAACTCCCGCTTCTTTCATGGTCGCTTTAGCCGTAGCTTTGTCGCCCATTTTTTCAATCATTTCCGGTGAAGCTCCGATAAATTTAATACCGTGCTCTTCACAAATTTTGGAAAATTTAGCATTTTCCGAAAGGAATCCATATCCGGGGTGAATTGCATCTGCATTGGTGATCTCTGCAGCCGCAATAATGTTCGACATTTTCAGATAGGATAAATTACTTGGCGGAGGACCGATACAAACTGCTTCGTCAGCAAATTTAACATGTAGGCTTTCCGCATCTGCAGTCGAATATACGGCTACAGTTTTGATGCCCATTTCTCTACAGGTTCTGATTACGCGAAGCGCAATTTCTCCCCTGTTTGCGATTAATATTTTTTTAAACATCTCTTGAAATTTTAAATTCGGGTTAAATTTTAAATCCTTTTAAATGCGGCATAAAAAAACCATCATTCAAAATTTAGCATTTAAAATTTCTTATGATGGGTCTACTAAAAATAACGGTTGGTCGAATTCTACTGGAGAAGCGTCGTCAACTAATACTTTAACGATTTTACCGGATACTTCCGATTCGATTTCATTAAATAATTTCATGGCTTCGATCACACAAACCACATCACCTTTATTGATAGTGCTTCCTACTTCTACGAAAGGTGCTTTATCCGGTGACGGTTTACGGTATAATGTTCCGATAATCGGTGATTTAACTACCAGGTATTTGGAGTCGTCATCTGCAGCCGGAGTACTTACCGGTGCTGCCGGTGCAGGTGCTGCTACTGCCTGAGGTGCTGCCGCTTGCGGAACTGCCGCTTGCATTGGAACATGTTGAACATAAGTAGTTTCTGCTGCTCCTGCTTCTGTAGTTTTAATGGTGATCTTGAAATCATCCATCTCTAATTTTACTTCAGTAGCACCAGACTTCGCTACAAATTTGATTAGGTTTTGAATTTCTCTAATATCCATCTTGTTCGGAATTTTGATTTAGTTAGTTTTTTGTTTATTGTAAGCCCATTTTAAATAGATAGCTCCCCAAGTGAAGCCTCCACCAAATGCGGCAAAAATTATATTATCTCCTTTTTTTAAAGAATCTTCGAAATCAGACAACAATAAAGGTAAAGTTGCTGAAGTGGTATTACCGTATTTCTGGATATTTACCAATACTTTTGATTCGTCTAATCCCATTCGGTTTGCAGTAGCATCAATGATACGTTTATTCGCCTGATGCGCTACCAACCAATTGACATCTTCTTTTGTAAGCTTATTACGCTCCATTATTTTCTCACTTACATCGGCCATTCCGGAAACTGCATATTTAAAAACAGTTGTTCCATCCTGGTGTACAAAGTGTTGTTTATTTTTTACCGTTTCTTCAGAAGCCGGCAATATAGATCCTCCTGCTTCGATTTTAAGGAATTCTCTTCCTATCCCATCGCTTCTTAAATATTCATCCTGGAAACCTAAACCTTCGGTATTCGGCTCGAACAATACGGCACCGGCACCATCTCCAAAAATAATACAGGTCGCTCTGTCGGTATAATCAATAATAGAAGACATTTTATCTGATCCTATCAATAATACTTTTTTATAACGTCCTGATTCGATGTAAGCAGAGGCTGTAGAAAGCCCATATAGAAAACTGGAACAAGCCGCCTGCAGATCGTAGGCAAAAGCATTTGTCGCTCCAATTTGTGTTGCGGTATATACTGCGGTAGAAGCTACCGGCATATCCGGTGTTGCTGTTGCCAACAATACCAGATCAATTTCTTTGGGGTCAATTCCCGATTTTTCAATCAGGTTTTGTGCGGCTCTAATTGCCATAAAAGAAGTCCCTTGTCCTTCTTCTTTGAGAATACGTCTTTCTTTAATTCCCGTACGAGTGGTAATCCATTCATCGTTGGTATCGACCATAGTTTCCAGAACCTGATTCGACAAAACATAGTCCGGAATATAGGATCCAACCGCTGTAATGGCTGCTGTAATTTTAGTCATATGGGTTACTTTTTCTTTTTCAAATTTTAGCTGAAAAAAGTGGTGGAAATTACAAAAAAAATCCGAAACCAAGCCTTTTTTATCGCTACTTAATTCGTTTCAAAGAGTTTTTAACAAAAAAAACTCCCACATAGTGAGAGTTTTCTCTATTATTTTCTTCAATTAAGCAACAGCTTCTTGCTTATCAATTACAACCTGGCCTCTGTAGTACATTTTACCTTCATGCCAGTAAGCTCTGTGATACAAATGCGCCTCTCCTGTTACAGGACATGTAGCAATTTGAGGAACCGTCGCTTTATAATGCGTTCTTCTTTTATCTCTTCTTGTTTTCGAGGTTTTTCTCTTAGGATGTGCCATCTTACTATATTATTTATCCGTTAATAGTTGTTTTAATTTGTCCCATCGGGGATCTGTATTTTCTTCTTCTTTGTGTTGTTCTTTTGGCGCTAATTCATTTAAGCGATCAATTGCTTCCGATTGTAACGTTCCGTCTTTTACCCCGGGATGAATCCTTTTGGTTGGAACCGACAGTACAATTGCTTCATAAATATATTGCATAATGTTGATTTGATATTCACCATGAGGCAACACCAGCAACTCATCGTTCTCATCATTAAAGCTATCACCGAATTTTACAATTAAATTCATCTTACCTTTAATCGGCAAATCAAAATCCTCGTTTGTTAAATCACAAGGTACATTTACCGTTCCTTTGTGTTTAAAAGCGATTTCAAGCATTGTGCTTTTCTTGTCCAGAATCACATCAACTTTGATAGCAACACCATTATAGTCATCAAAATCAAAGTGCTCAAAGAACTTCTTATCTATATGATATTCAAACTGGTGCTTCCCTTGCTTTAATCCAACAAAGGGGATCAAAAATTCTTTATCAATATTCATAACAACAGTTTTGAGCGTGCAAAGATATAAAATTATTGGAATTTCAAAGGAGTTGTAAACATTTTTTTGTTTATAACTGTTTTTGCTTGGTTTTCAAAGGGTTTTTAACCAGTTCTTTATGCTCGTTCCGGTTATTATACACATCAATCGCCAGATAAACCGCTTCTTTAAACGAATTATAATCGGCTTCTCCTTTTCCGGCAATTTCATAGGCCGTTCCGTGATCGGGCGACGTTCGGATTTTGTTGAGTCCCGCCGTATAGTTCACGCCGTTTCCAAATGACAACGTCTTAAAAGGAACCAATCCCTGATCGTGATAGTTCGCAATAACAGCATCGTATTTTTCATATTGGCTTAATCCGAAAAAACTATCTGCCGAAAACGGTCCGAAAACCATAATTCCTTTATCAAACATTTTTTTCAGAGCCGGCTTGATTACCGCATCATCTTCTTTTCCAATTACACCATTATCACCACAATGCGGATTTAATCCCAAAACAGCAATCTTAGGTCGCGTAATTCCAAAATCCTGAATCAGTGTTTTATGAACCGTCTCGATTTTTTTATGAATCAACGCTTCCGTAAGATGATTCGACACTTCGTTAACCGGAATATGATCCGTAAATAAACCTACCCGTAAACCATCCTGAACCATTAACATCAACGCATCGCCTTCCAATTCCTGATCCAGATAATCGGTATGTCCCGGAAAATGAAATTCTTCCGACTGTATATTGTATTTATTGATTGGCGCCGTTACCAATACATCAACCAATCCTTCCTTTAGCGCTTTTGTAGCCGCTGTAAACGACCGGATAGCATATTTCCCTACATTTTCATCATTGACACCAAATTCAAGATTTACACCTTCCCGCCATACATTCAACACGTTGATTTTTCCAGGAACAATTTGCTCCATCTTATCAATCCCGTGAAGATTTGCATTGAGCTGTAATGTTTTCTTTATAAAGGAAAGGATTTTCACATTAGCAAAAATGACCGGCGTGCATAGCTCCAACATACGGGTATCCTCGAACGTTTTCAATATTACCTCGCTCCCAATCCCATTTAGATCCCCTATGGAGATTCCTACAATTATATTTTCTGCTTTTTTCACCATGCCGACTAGTTATTTATTACTAATTTTGGATATGCAAATTTAGCAAAATAAATCAGTTATGTTTACAGGAATTATCGAAACTCTCGGAACCATCCGGAACATCCGAAAAGAAAACGACAATATTCACATTCAGGTCCAATCTTCCATAACCAACGAACTTAAAATTGACCAAAGTGTTTCCCATAATGGAGTCTGCTTAACCGTGGTTGCTATTGATGGCGACACCTATACAGTAACCGCCATAAAAGAGACGCTCGACAAAACCAATTTAGGCAGTTGGCAGACAGGAGATTTGATCAACCTGGAAAGAGGAATGAAACTAGGCGATCGTCTGGACGGTCATATTGTTCAGGGTCATGTGGACCAGACCGGAATCTGCAAAAGTATACAGGATGCGAATGGCAGTTTTTATTTCACATTTGAATACGATCAGCAGTTACGCAACATCACGATCGAAAAAGGCTCTATTACCGTTAACGGTGTCAGTCTTACCGTGGTTAACTCTAAAGAAAACGAGTTTAGTGTTGCCATCATACCCTATACTATGGAGCACACTAACTTTAAAAATTTTAAAGTCGGCACTACCATTAATCTGGAATTTGATGTAATTGGAAAATACGTCAGCAGATTACACGAACTGCGACAATAAAAAAAGCGTCCGATTATTCGGACGCTTTTTTTGTATGATAGTTTTTATAATAGTAAAATGCATATAACAGACCTACACCCAACAACAAATAAATGCGATCGTCTAACGGCGCTCCCGGAGGTGGCGGCGCACCATTTTCCGGCGGCGGCGGTACCGGCGCTCCAATAGCTGACAGTGTATTTAAAATGAAATAGGAAAAGACTCCTATTTTTATAAAGCTGTTTTTCATTTGGCAAAAATAAAAAATATTCTTAACGTGAATAACAAATATTTTACAAGAAATTGTTAATCTATTTAAAATAATCGCAAATTTCACACAGAAAACAAGCCTTTGTGCCAGTAGTTCTGCAGGACACGAATGTAGCAAGTTTTTTTAACAAAACAATCTTTTTCTATAAAAAAATAGACCAATACTCCGTTTTTTCTGTTTATCTGCAAAAATCAGACTAATTGTCCCAATAAGACTTATTTATATCCCAGGAGAGCTATTATTTTACAAACGACACTTCTAGCTTTAAAGTATTTCCTTTCAAAAAAATACTACAATACCTCTATTTTCATTAACACTTCTAACACCTATTTTCTTTTTTTACTTTTTAGATGTTATATGATCAATTTATTCCTACAGAAAAACCAAAACAAAACGTTCATTAAACCGGAAAGAAAGATCACTTTTTGGCCAATCTAAAAAGACAACTTTAATTTTCTACTCCGAAACTCCATAACAACTGTTTAAAAATCAGGAATAAATAATTCTCCTCCGCTATTTAGTTTTTAATCTTTCGAAGAAACAGTTCGGAAACCATAACCATTGTTGTGTTTTTTGAACGCACTTCCCTACTCTCCTGCTATATAAACTGTTTCCGCTGATTTTTCGATCTAACAAATTTCAATTATGGTCAAAAAATTCACGCCGTTTCTTCTTTTATGCGCCTTATGTACCTTTATCCAGGCCGTATCACAAACTCCTCCCGATGGGATACCTGTACCGGGAATTATTCCTGTAGTAAATAAAAACACACCCGATCCGATCGGCAACAACCGATTATCAAGTCAGGACAGACAATCGATAACGCCTAGTGCTCCCACCGGAAATTCTTCCGAAGCAGGCATCACCGAAGGAAATCTAACCGTTTCGCTATCCGGAGCCGCCAACTATACGATCCCTATCGAAGTTTTACCCGGTATAAAAGGTATCGTTCCCCAAATCAGTTTGTCGTACGACAGTCAGAGTGGGAATAATATCGCCGGTTATGGCTGGTCCGTTTCCGGACTCTCTTCCATTACCCGAATTCCATCCACCAAATATCATGACGGTATCCCTGATCCTGTCGACTTTGACAATTTGGATCGTTTTGCACTGGATGGCCAGCGGTTACGGATTAAAAATGGGACTTCCGGCACTTATGGAGCAAATGGAACGGTATATGAAACTGAAAATTTTTCGACTACAAAAGTGACCTCTTTTGGTGTTTCGCCATTAGGTGCTATCTATGGTCCTCAGTATTTTCTGGTAGAATACCCTGACGGTTCCAAGGCTCAATATGGCAACCACCTCGAATCGCGATCGGAACTAAAATGGTCTATCGACTATTGGGAAAACCCTCAGGGTATTCGTATCAACTATTCCTACGCCAAGTTTTTAAACATTTCCCGAATCATGAGGATAAGCTATGGTGCTATTGGTGCCAATAAAGGTTGCAATACGATATATTTCCATTATAAAAAGAGAAATCGTTACGAAAATGCCTATATCGGAGGAATTCCTTTTACAGAGGCCTATATTCTAAGTTATATACAGGTACACCCAACCAATGCTTTTAATTCTCACTACAGAAAATATAGCTTAACGCATGACAGCAACTCATTAGGTTATGAAAGACTAACCCGTATTACAGAATCCTCAGCATGCGAAGGCACTGTTAAAAGTCGGAATCCTACGGTTTTCACCTATGACGACACACCGGATACACTTTTTTACAATCCCATTGCAACCAACTTATCGGCAAACAATATATCCTATAAAAATGCCGCAACCGTTACCGGAGATTTTAATGGTGATGGAAAAACGGATATTATTTTGTATCCTACTTTCGGATCGGATGCCCGAAAAAAATACTGGCTGTTTACCAACTTTCAGGAAAACCAGTATAACATCGGATCGGAAATACCCGTACCCGAATCTTTCGATGAAATCGTCCCCGTTTCATGGCTGGGCGGAAGTTCTTCCTATGGCTACAAATTAATGCAAACACAAGCCTGGACCTTAATCAAAACCAATCCATCCGACAATACAACGACCTTTAGTACTTATGCAGCCGGAACCGCTTCTCCGGTATATTTTCAGGATCGCAAGTCGTATCAGTTCCCTAAATTTAGTTTCCGTTATGACAAAAAACCCTGCGCTATTGGACTAAAAGGCCCAGAACTTATTATTTTTAACCATACCGCCAACGCCATTCCTACCGAAATAACAAAAGAAATTCCCAAAACGTATCTTAGCGGCGATTTTAATGGCGACGGACTTACCGATCTTATTGCTGTTGATAAATCGGTACCCTATTCCTACCGGCAAGGTTGTAATTCCTATAACAACCAACGTCCCGGAGGTCAATCCTACTTTATCAATCTGGATAAAAGAATACCCTCTGGTTTTGTAAATAATGCCGGGCAGTTGACAATAACCAACTATAGCATTATTCGTGTTGTGGATTATAATGGTGATGGCAAATCGGACATTCTGGTTTTCGATTCCGGAAAAGTGACCGTATATACGCTTAACAATAACAACCTGTTAATTCAATTATGTACCTATGCTGATAGTAGCATTAATTTGAATTACCCAATCCTTATGGGGGACTATAATGGCGATGGAAAAGCCGACTTTATACTTCCAACCGGTAGCGGTCATAACTTTGTTAAATATTCATCCACAGGCATTTCTTTTTCAAAATCCAAGCATCATTATAGTATTCCGTATCACCCGAGTACGCAGGAAAATGATTGCTCTTTTGTGCGCCATATCATTCCAACCGATTTTAATTTAGACGGAAAAACGGATTTAATATACGTAGAGAATTTCGGTTGTTCGAACTCCGGAAAAGCCTCTATTACGGTTCAATATTATAAAAACACCAGTACCAATTTTGCCCCTGCCGGTAGTGCCTCAACTCCTGCTTCGTCTACTGTCGACCGATATTCCCTTCCGGCTTTTATCAGCTTTGACAAAATCAACAACAGTCAGGATATCAGTTTTATCGCTAAAAACAACATTTTTAATTTTAAAGCAGCCAAATCTAACGCAAAAGACACCACGTTAAATTCAATAACACTTGGTAATGGCGTACAAGACCGCATCACCTACCATCCGCTGATAGCTCCGGACACCAACACCTTTGATCTTGTATATAACGACAGTCCCAACATCGAAAACTATCCGAATGCCGATATCAGCAATGCCCCTTCTATTTCGGTAGTCTCCCGGCTGGAACGCCGAAGCAAAAACGAATATAAAAAACAGGATTATAAATATTGTGGTGCCGTATATAATGTGGAAGGACTGGGTTTCTTAGGTTTTCGCTCTACGATGAGTACCAATTGGTATAATGATCCCAATGAAATCATTTCCACTATTTCGAAATTCGATATTTCCAGACGCGGCGCTTTATCCGAAAGCTATACCGTTACCGGATTGGCTATCCCATCGGTGCATTTTACTCCGACTTCATTTATCAGTAAATCGATCATTACCTATTCGGCTACACTGCTTTCCAATAAGGTGTTTAAAATTAAGACAGACACCTCAACTACTATAAACAGTCTGAAAGGTACTACGACCGAAGTCTCCGCCTCCTATGATGATTTCCAGAACCTGTTAACCCATACAACGGTTGACAAACAAGGAAATACGGTTGACAAAAAAACGGTGGTCACTTTTGACTATTTCAACCAGCCGCAAGGGACTCCGTATAGCATTGGCCGCCCAACCAAAAAGAATACCGAAACCTATGGCTCCGACCAAATGAATACGGAGGAAATATATGCCTATAATGCCAATAATTTACTATCGGAAATCAAAACCAAAGGACATAATACGGATTATGTAACGACACGTTATGAATACGATACGTTCGGAAATGTCACAAAAAACACACTGACAGCAAACGGAATAACGCCGCGGATCAGTAGTATGGAATATGATCCAGGTGGTCGTTTTATCACGAAAAGCACCAGTATAGAAGGCCTAAATACTATCTACACCTATAACAACCATAGTGGATTACTATTAACCGTGACAACGCCCGATGGCAGAACCGTGGCCCATGAATATGATCTTTGGGGGCGAAAAACAAAAATAACCGATTACTTCAGTACTGTTTTTTCCTATTCGAATGTCGATGAAAAAACCAGGGTTACGGTTTCCGGTGACGACGGTAGCTATCGTGAATCGTTGTTGGATGATCTTGGAAGGCTTATCAAATCCGGGGTCAAAAACATCGATGGTTCGATTAGCTATACCGATTTTGTATACGATATTTTAGGTCGTAAAATCAAAAGTAGCGAACCCTATATCGGTTCGGCACCAAGCCAATGGAATGAAGTTACATTTGATCCATATGACCGGCTTGTCAAAAGTATCGCGGCAACCGGAAAAACCCAAACCATAACCTATTCCGGTTTAACGACCCGTGTATACGACGGTTTAAAAACCGAAAGTATCACCAAAAACGCGGCTAATAATGTCATTTCCAAAACCGATGATATCAGTTCGAATAATGCCATTAACCAACAATATTTTGCCAATGGTGGTTTAAAACAGGTAAATTATGGCGATAGCAGTATTACTATAGAACAAGATGGTTGGGGTAGAAAAACACAACTCAAAGATCCTTCAGCCGGCACCTATCAATACAGCTATAATTCGTTAGGAGCGATTACAAAAGAAACAACTCCAAATGGAGTCATCGATTATACATACGATCAATTTGGCCGTTTAGAAACGAAACAGATTAGTTCTACTGATAGCGACGTCCCTTACGCCTATTATATGTATAATCCGGATGGAACATTGGCCAGCAAAAATACCGATAATGCCAGTGTTGATGGCGATCAGGTGACTGAGGTCTATGAATATGATACTTTTAAAAGACCGAAAAAAATCATCTATGTTACAGCTACCAGTGAGTTTGTAAAAGAGCTAACATACGATAGTTTTGGAAGGGTTGAAAAAGAAAAACTAACGGCTACTTCACTAACAAATAATAAAACCAGTACCAAGACATTTAAATACACGTATAAAAATGGTTATGTCTACCAGATTATGGACGATGCTACCAGTCAGGTACTATGGTCTACCAATAATGTAAATCAAAGAGGGCAAACGATCAATGGTTCTTTTGGTAATGGTTTGACACAAGTAAACACGTATGATTCATTTGGTTTCCCTTCTGTTTTTGAAACCAAAAACACATCCGGATCACTGTTTAATTTTACAACTACGTTCGATCCGATCAGAGAGAACTTAAGCAGCCGTACGAATAGTTTATTTAACACGACCGAACCGTTTGAATACGACAATCAGGATCGTTTGGTAAAATGGAATAAAGAGTTGGTAACCCTTCACAACAATGATTTTAGTTCGGGAACAGCTGAGTTCGGAACACAATTGGGAGCAGTTGTAACCAATCAAAACGGCCAGCTAAAAGTAACCGCAACACAAGGTTATGCCGGTGTCATAAAGACCATCGTAACACAAGCTAAAATAGGGGACAAGTTTTCCATAAAAGTCAAAGTTGATAAAGGAACAACGAATAAAGTCCGCGTTTTAGTAGTAGAATCCGATCCGGCGAGCGGATTATGGAATGAATCATTTAAAGGTTACGCCCAAAATGGCATTCTTGAATTCGAACATACGGTTACACAATACCCTTATATCACTTTAAATATTGATAAAGATGGTACGGGTAATGATATTGGTACGGCAACAGTATTTCATATCGATGACTTATGGGTTGGAAAACAGCTTATTGAAAAACAGCACTACGACGACCGTGGTCGTATTACCGAAAACAATTTAGGTCAGTATAACTATACCGATGTCAATAAAACCTATCAAAACACCTCCATCGACCTCAACACGGAGGACACTTCCTACTATCAAAGCCGGGAAGGTATTTTTAACGATGGTATGGAAGCACAAAAAGGCTGGGAGCATCTTCTTAAATATGGCGGTGTTCCATCAGGATATCCAATCTACGACGATTCTAAAGCTAAATCCGGGAAATATTCTTTAAAAATTCACAGTCCTGGTTATATATTAACGGCACATTCCCTTAATTGGATTCCGATTGACAATCCGAACAGCGTCTCCTATACGTTTTCCGGATGGATATACAGCGACGGCCCCGCTTCGAGAATTCTTCTGTTTATGAATTCCGAAACCGAAACCGGTTATTATACCATTGTGGCCGATCAGTATACCGAAGTGACCAACCAATGGGTTTATTTGGAACGAACCATTCAAGTACCGTCTTATATCAAAAAACTAAGTATCCGCGTAGACAATAACGGTGGTGGCAATGTTTGGTTTGACGATATCCGAATTCGTAAAACCGATAATCCGAAAACCGATTTGCGCCAGTTGGACATTCAATATGATGTATTCCGAAAACCGAGGACAATTACGGAAACCGGTATCGAAAAAATCGACTTTAAATACAACGATAGCCACTACCGTACTTCGATGTTTTATGGTGGTTTACAAACCGATATCAAACAGCGGCAGTTTCGTAAGGATTATAGTTTCGACGGCAGTACTGAAATCACAACCAATCAGGCTACCGGAGAATCTTCTTTTGTCTTTTTTGTAGGTGGTGATGCCTATTCCGCCCCTGCAATTGTAAAAGACAACGGAACAACAGCCGAATACCTCTATTTACACCGTGACTATCAAGGCAGTATACTCGCGATTACCAATCAGGCGGGCGCTGTAGTCGAAAAACGCCTTTTTGACCCGTGGGGAAATATTGTAAAAATACAGGACGGACAAAGTCGCAATCTGGTTGGATTGACCGTTTTAGACAGAGGTTATACCGGACACGAACACCTGCAAAGCGTCGGAATTATCAATATGAACGGACGTTTATACGATCCGAAATTACGCCGGTTCCTGTCGTCGGACAACCACATTCAGGATCTGTATAATACGCAAAACTATAATCGCTATGGGTATTGTTTAAACAACCCGCTAAAATATGTGGATTATAGCGGGGAAATTTACGGTAATGAACATAACCATCCGGAAGGGCTTAGTTCCGGAGGGCAAATTGGCATTGGAAGTCTAATCCAATTAACGGTCTACAACTACGACCAATGGAGAATAAAAGACTGGAGTAATCAGGTTTTTAGTGCCCGAAATTATAACAATGCGGTTAATGGGGTGACTAACTTTATTGATTCTGGAGTCGGCTTTTTTAAATCGCTGTTTGGCGGCTCTCCTAAAACTCAGGCACAACCCATCGCAACACCGCAGTTTTCCAATTATCAAAGTACAACAGGTTGGCAGGAAAAGGGTTTTTTAGGTGGGGTTAAATATGGTGGCGATGGTAGTGGCAGTTTTATGGATTACCTGCATAAATTTGTATATTTAACCGATCAGCTAAATCCGATAGCTTTAGCTTGGGATGGACTAAGTGGCTATATCACCGGTGAGGATCGATACGGAAATGCGTTAAGTGGTGCGGAATCCGGGGTTAAATTAGTATCTGCAATTCCGATAGCTGAAGCAGAAATGCTAGCCGCGAATGCGTTATCGAAAGTTACTGCAAGAGTTAGTACTGGTTTTATTTCTAAAAGTATTGCAAAAGCGGGTGGTAATGTTGCCGCTAAAGGAGAAAAAGAACTGTTCAATTTTAGTGCAAGGGCTGCCGGACATATGGCAGAGAAAGGCAGAGCTGTACCTATTCAAATTTTAGAGCGAGCAATAAGAGGTTCTAAAGGAGTCGCAGATCCAAGAGGGTCACGAGCTTTAATGCATACAACCGAAATGTGGAAGAATGGAAAGATATATAATTTAGAAGTTCTTTACGATAAAACAACAAACTCTATTTGGCATTTTAAGTACTGTCCAAAATAAAATCTTACTCAAATATGTACGATAAAAGCGACAAGAGAAGACTGTATTGGCTTATTAGCCAATATTTATTAGGAAAAATTGACGAACCATTTTTTTGTGATGAATTTTATTATTCTTACGATTTAGAAGTTGATAGTAATACTCTTACTGATATTGAGAAAGTGGCATTTGCAGAATTAAGCCAAATTTCCAGTAGATTTTCTCAATACGAGGAAGACCATAAATTAGACTCCAAAGCTTTTTCTACTGTAGAGGAGTTAAAGCAAAAGATAATAGAAACGAAAGAAAAATTGAAAGGACAAAACCTGTAATAGTGGGTTTTAACTCTAATAGACCTAAAAATTCTTTTTCTCATAATAGAAGCCTGACATTGATAAATCGTAGTTTCTGAACACATAACCCCGCATAGATAAATCCGATAGCTTTAGCTTGGGATGGACTAAGTGGCTATATCACCGGTGAGGATCGCTACGGAAATGCATTAAGCGGTACGGAATCCGGGGTTAAATTAGTATCTGCAATTCCGATAGCTGAAGCAGAAATGCTAGCCGCGAATGCGTTATCAAAAGTTACTGCAAGAATTAGTAGTGGTTTTGCAACTAGAAGTATTGCAAAAGCGGGGAGTAACGTTGGCGCTAGAGAAATACCTAAAGTTACAGAACAAGCATTAGAAATCAGTAATCGTATTAAGAAAAACTCTATCAACATAAGAACCCCAAATAAAACTTTACATTTTGCTCTTCAAGGAGCAACATATAAGGGAGTTTCAACCCCTCATATACAGCAATCTTTACCAAATATTAATCCAAAAACAGGCCAAATATTTTGGAATAAAGATAAACAATGGGTTCGACCAATGCCTCAACAAGATATTAGAATTATACAAAATTATCTTAAAAGAAAATAAAAATGGACATTATAGAAATATTGACAGATGAAAATTTTGAGGAGATGAAATGGCATGATAACTATATCCATGCCATCTCTTTTCCAGATGAAAACTTACAATTCGGCTTAGATATTGATTATTTATTTGATTGGATTCTAGACAATCAGGATAATACATATACTTTTATAGTATCTCCATGTGTATTGCTTTTTTTTAATGTTTCACATTTAAAGATTGATATAGACTTTCAAAATATTATTGGTTTAAATATTCTAGATATTAACAGGATAAATCCTAGATTGTCGCCAAATAAAAAAATCACCTTATGGGACTTCGAAATCATAACAGATAAAGGACTCATTAAATTCGAGTTTTCAGGATATAAACAGATAGTAAAAGAACAACCTGTATTCAGTCGAAGTCAAGTTTTAACAAGAGAAAAATGGTACTAGAAAAAGACAATGATATCATATAAATTTTAACACTCATAGCACGGTTAAAGAGGATCTGAATGGTAAAATTTTATTAAAATAGTAAACTATGAGAAAAGCATTAATAATTTCAATAACCGTATTTTTAATTATTACTTTGTTAATTGTAGGTTTATATTTTGTGTATAAGAATAGTACTAAAAATAATTTAGATAATAAACTAAAAACTGTCAATAACAATTGGACTGAATTACTAAAAACTCAAGATAAAAATAACAATCTTTTGAGAATTTTAATTACCGGAAGTCCACAAAACATTCAATATTCAGATAGCTTGAATATCTATTTAATAGAATATAATGCAAATCGAAAAGATATTGGAGAACGTAATCCCGATTTTGTTTATAAACAATATTTGGCAAATAAGTATATGCTACCCCTCATAAAGTTCTATTCTGAAAATCACCAATTAGCCAATGTTGAAAAGAAAAACATACTAAAGAATACACTAGATAATATAGAAAAAACTAATAAGATTATTAAAAAATACAATTCGAGTGTTAGGGATTATAATTTATACTATTCTTCATTTCCTAATTTTGTAATAGCAAAGTCATATGGTTTTAAAAGAAAAGATTATTTTGAAATGCAATTTGGTGTGGACAATAAAGATCCAAAAATAGCTAAAAAAGAAAGAAGAGAGTGGCAACGAAAAATTGAAATGGAGCACGGATTAAGCGAGTAGCTATCCCAAAAAAAGGTGTTAATTCTCTAAATTACACCGCTTCCTGTCGCCCGATGTTTATATTCAGGATCCGTATAATACCCAAAACTATAATCGCTATGGGTATTAAACAACCCGCTAAAATATGTGGATTATAGCGGGGAAATTTACGGTAATGAACACAACCATCCGGAAGGGCTTAGTTCCGGAAGTCTAATTGGTATTGGAAGTCTAATCCAATTAACGGTCTACAACTACGATCGATGGGGAATTAAAGGCTGGGCTAATCAGGTTTTTAGCGCCCGGAATTATGACAATGCGGTTAATGGGGTAACCCGCTTTTTTGATTCTTTATACAGTTCCTTTAAATCCCTGTTTGGCAGTTCTCCTAAAACTCAGGCACATCCCATCGCAACACCGCAGTTTTCGAATTATCAGAGTACAACAGGATGGCAGGAAAAGGGGTTTAACAATATCACCGTTAATAATGGAGTGAATGATCTGGCACATAGAATACAAGAAAAACACACTTTCTTTAACAGACTTCGAGCTCATTATGAAGGTAAATCAGGAAAAGAATTCTCCTTATCAAAAAAAGAATTTGATTATTTAATCAAAAAGGGAAAAATTGATTATAATAATTTTACAAAAGTTGGTCCCAACCGATACGAAACTACCATAAATTTCTATGACTCGGATAAAGATCTTGCCTTATCTTTTGGACGAGCGACAGTATCATATAAAGTCGAAAATGAGAGACTAGTATTTGATGGTTTTTATGATCGATATGATTTTGATTCAAAAAAATGGGGAGTAAGAAGTACTTTTAATGAAATACTTACCAGAACTTACAATACTATTTCTGACGGAAAAAGTTTTAATATTAACTATAATTATAATTATGCAAAAAGCTATTCTATTCATTATAATCTTAATGTTTTTGACGACAAGTAGTTGCCTTCTTAATAGAACTTCTGAAAATGCTCTATTACAGCAATTTGATTTTGATATTTCTAATTTTAAATATGAAATATTAACCGATAAAGAAGAATGGAATCCAAATGGTGATGGTTATAGAATTATTACTATTAAACTTAATAGTTTAAACAAAGACAATTTCAAATATATTCATAATCAAAATTTTATTACTTTACCAATTAGTAATTCACTCCCCGCTAATGAGATTCCACTAGATTATAGAAATTCTAAAAAAGGTTATTATAAATATCATTTTGATAAAGATGATGAAAGAGATTTCGAGATTTTAATAATTGATACTATAAAGAAAGAATTATTACTTTACTATCAAATCGAATAAAAATAGCTTATTAAATTGATCTATGTAAATAATATATAAAAGATAAAGCAACCTCAAGAAACTAGTTAACTCCCATGACAAAAGGAGGATTTGGTTATATGTTTACAGAATCCAAAACATCGACACTAAAATTTTAAAAATATGAGTAGATGGATGAATGATATTATAGTGCAAAACTATAATCGCTATGGGTATTGTTTAAACAACCCGTTAAAATATGTGGATTATAGCGGGGAAATTTACGGCAATGAACAAAATGGAGGACAACCGGGAACCGGAGGACAAATTGGTATCGGGAATGGATTGGCCTTTTTTGCCGATAACTGGGACAAATGGGGAATAAAACAATGGGCAGAAAGTAATTTTAGTGCCCGGAATTTTGACAATATGGGAACTAAGGTCTCCAATGTTTTCAAAGCCAGTATACAATCGATAGGCAATTGGTTTGGACGCAACTTTAAATCAATATTTGGTTCCGATAAGCCAGAGATACAACCTCTGGCTACGCCACAGTTTTCTAATTTTAAAAATGTAAGAAGTTGGCAAGAAATGGGATTTGCAAATATAAAAACTGGACTACCCGGAACACCAACAAATAGTCAAGCGATCATATTCCCTAGTCTTAACAAATATATGATGGACAATACTAAATCTATTGCAGATATGAATACAACAGTTGGTTTTGCTATTTCTGCTATGGAACAAGTTCCAGGCTCTTTCAGACTAACTAATGGAGCCTATAATGGAAACGCTTTCAGCTTTAAGTATTATGCTAGTGGTTGGAGAGGAGGTAGTACTGCTAGAATTACTACATACAGCATTACAGGCATAGCTAAAAATCTAGGGTATGTAGGAGCAGGAGTAGGCACCGTATTAGACGCACAAGGAATAGCTAATTATTATTCCAAAGGTCCAAATGACATTAACTCTGTATCTCCTAATAAAGCAATTTTTAATGCCTTTATGACTGTTTATGGTATGCGAATTAATCCTATCCCATCTTTATTATATTCTGGAATTGATCTTTTTTACCCTGGTGGTTGGACTGGAGACGCTCAAAACCCTGGACTTGCCAATGACCAACATACTTTATATTTAGAGAATACAGCAATTAATCCACAATGGCAAATTTGGCCAGGTGCCTTAAAACTATAAAACATGAAACTACTTGAAGCATATCAATACTTTTTTTACAAAACGTATAAATCAATTAAGAGTAATTCCATCCCAAATCTTTGGAGTCAATGGCGGGCAATCGCTTTTATGATCATTCTAGAAATTTTCCTGATCAACTCTATTGTCGTATATTTCCATTATTTCACAGGTATTGAAAAAGACGTAACAGGCGGAGGTATTCAACCCTCTAGCCTTATTATGCTATTCTTATTAGCAGGGTTCAATTATTACACCTTTGACCATAAAAACAAATGGAAAAATATTGTCAAAAAATATGACAGCCTTCCGAAAAGAAAAGTGGATATTGGCGGTATACTCGTTGCGTTGATAACTTTGGCTATTATTGCTTCTTACTTCTTTTGTATTATTTATGTAATGGGCCAATTGAATTACAAAGTCATTTAATACTAGAGTATTTTATATTCCTTTAAAAGGAAAAACAATCAATCCTGGAAATTCAATTTTTAAATAAGGTATGCGCGATTTTTTTATAAAGAAATATTGGGAAGAAGACAATGTTATGTTTTATATGCATTTTCGCAATGGAGAAGCGATACGACAAGTGGAGAAAACTTCTGGAGGAATCGTGTTTTTAGTGCCCGAAATTATAACAATGCGGTTAATGGGGTGACTAACTTTATTGATTCTGGAGTCGGCTTTTTTAAATCGCTGTTTGGCGGCTCTCCTAAAACTCAGGCACAGCCCATCGCAACACCGCAGTTTTCCAATTTTAAAAGTATACAGGGATGGCAGAATACCGGATTTAGTAATAACGCTAATAGTGGGTTGAGTTATGCACTTCATCCATTAGAACAAAGAGGAGCCGATTATCTTGTTTATAATGGAACAGAGATTATTTGGTTCGATGGAAAAGGAAAGGTTATTGATCGATTTCCGGCAACATCTGGGTTACCTGGATATCAAAATTCAAGCATGCAAAATACGCCTAATGCTGGCCCAATACCTGAAGGAAATTATAATACTAATTTAAGTTTAGATACTAACAGAACTGTAGCCATTAATGCTTCTACTGGAGAAACTCTTCCTGGAATGGGAATTCAAAAAATACCATCTACATATACAACAAATTCAGGAAACACATATAGCTATCCCGGTTGGGGTACAATAAGAGCAAGATTAACTCCCAGTTCAGAAACAAATACTTTTGGCAGAAGTAATTTTTATTTACACAATTCTCATAAAGGATACTCACATGGTTGTATCGAAGTCGGAAAGGGATTTTTCCCTAAACTAATTAATTATGCTCAAACACATTCATCAATAAAAATTATTGTTAATTATCCAACGCCTAATACTTCGACGTTAGGCAAAACGTATTACTAAAATTAAATCTATTATATTATGAAAAGTTTGTTTGTTTTGTCTGTTTTTCTTTTTTCTGCTTTAACCTTAAATAATAATGATAAAATTAAAATTGAAGGTTTAAAGAAAAGTTATAATCAAAACCAAAATATTGAGTTTACAATTAATAATAATTCTGAAAAAAAATATTATTACATAAGCATCGAATATTATGACAATCGTTGGATTGAACTAATCAATGATATAAGTCAACCAGAATCAAGAGTGTCCGTCATAAATCTTATTAACCCACATCAAATAGTAAAAAAGAATATATCTATTAAAAAAGTTTTCTATTTGAAGAATTTTTTAATGTTTAAAAAGTTTAGATTAAAAATTGTATATGGCAAATCATCAGATGAAATTAACACCACTTATTTCTCTAACAGCTTTGAAATAATATAAGTCGACTGCTATATTTTTGCCTAAATGCTTTCACGACAACTACGACCAATGGAGAATAAAAGACTGGGGCAACCCGATTTTTAGCGCCCGAAATTATGACAATGCGGTTAATGGGGTGACTAACTTTATTGATTCTGCAGTCGGCTTTTTTAAATCGCTGTTTGGCGGCTCTGCTAAAACTCAGGCACAGCCCATCGCAACACCGCAGTTTTCCAATTATCAAAGTACAACAGGTTGGCAAAATACCGGATTTAGTAATAAAGCTAATAGTGGAACAAATCATACGATCTATCAACAAGATTCACCGACTAAAAGAGAGCGAATAGCAAAAAGGCCAGGCAAAAGGTTTAAAAGGAATGAAAATAGAATAATGACACAATCTCTCGTTGTAATGATATCCATAGCCATTATTGCTTCTTACCTGTTTTGTCTTTTATATGTAATGGAACAATTGAAGTACAAAATAAATTAGCGGTACAATTATAAGCCCCAAACACCCTTACACTTCTATAAAGCTTTACTTTTTTCTACCATGTTTTTTTTAAGCTTTTCGGAAATCTTGATTTTATAAGAAAATAACGGTCATTTCTAAGACATGACTTGCCTGATAATCCCTGCTCTTTTTTTATCATTTAACTTTATTCTTCTTAATCTGCAAACGATAAAGCCAATGCGTTTCCTAACACTAGAAGACATCAAAGACGTTTTTATTAAGTTGCATCAAAGAGGGCCAAATTTCCTATTGTCCAAACTGAAAATAACACCTTATGCCCGAACAATAAGTGCTTTCAATGAAGAAAAAATAGACAGTGCCAATTTTTGGATTATCCCTGAAGTCAGACGAAGATGGAATCGCTTAATTACCGGTCATTCCGATATTGGCTATGAAGCATTTCTCAGCGCGAATTATTTTCAAAACACTAAAGAGTTCAAAGTACTGGCACTCGGCTCAGGTGATTGTAGTCATGAACTACTACTCGCAGAACTAAACCCGCACTGGCAAATCGATTGTTTTGATTTCTGTGAAAAACGATTAAATAGCGCCATCAAAACCGCTAAAGACAAAAAACTAAATAATATTTTTTTCTATCTGGAGAATATTGTAACCTATAATTTTGATTCCCAAAAATATAATGCCGTATTCTTCCATGCTTCGCTACACCATTTCGACAAAATCCCGCATTTCCTAAAGCATACCGTTATACACAGTCTAAAACCAAAAGGATATTTGATCATCAATGAATATGTTGGAAAAAACCGACTTCAATATTCAAAGGAACAAATTAAACAAATCAACAAAGCACTACAGTCTATTCCGAAAGAATACCGAAAAATTTACAAAACAAGGCATTATAAAAACCATTACTACGGCAATGGGATTTTTAAAATGATTATTGCAGATCCTTCCGAATGTGTGGATTCAGAAAGTATACTCCCTGCCATTTATACCCACTTTGATATCGTTTTAGAAAAACCATATGGCAACAATTTACTTCATAGCACCTTAAAAGATATTGCACATCATTTTATAGAAAATGACAACTATACCGCCGATAAGCAACAGGTTTTACAAAATCTTTTTAAAATGGAGGACAACTTTCTACAATCTAATCCGAGCGATTATGTTTTTGGTATCTACCAGTTAAAAAATAAAGAGTAGGCCATTATTCGGTTTCTCCATAGTAGGCCTCAACACCTTCCAAAACATCTTGTTTAAGTATAGCACTATTTGGAAATTTAACCCGCAAACCTTCTAAACACATAACAAATTCTTTATGCTGCGCTTTGTACGATATTTCTTCAAAACGCGAGGCGATCCATTCCAATGTGTTTTGATCAAGATTGTTGATGGCTTTTATCGCCTGTGGCAGATCCGAAAGGATCATAGCTACAATCCGATCCAAGTCATACGGAACAGTGGGATCATTTACGTGTTTCTGTTCCATGCCCTGAACGATGGCGGTAATAGCTGCTTCCATTTGTTATGTTTATCGGATTAAAAATAAAAAGAAATGTTTACACCTGACAGGTTTTTGAAACCTGTCAGGTGTAAACAAAAAAGCCCTACATTTCTGTAAGGCTTTTCTTTTTTTAACCAGTGGTCCCACTTGGGCTCGAACCAAGGACCACCTGATTATGAGTCAGGTGCTCTAACCAACTGAGCTATAGGACCGGTTTAGAGGCTGCAATATTACTACTATTTTTCGTTTAGTGCAAACTTATTCCAAAATTTCTTGACACAGTTCTACCAGTACACCATTGGTCCCTTTAGGGTGCAAAAAGGCCACCAGCTTGTTATCGGCACCGCGTTTTGGCGTTTCGTTCAATACCGTAAACCCTTCCGATTTTAAACGGGCAATTTCCGAAACAATGTCTTCTACATCAAAAGCAATATGATGAATCCCTTCTCCTTTTTTCTCGATAAATTTTGCAATCGGACTATCCGGAGTGGTGGCTTCCAATAATTCTATTTTATTCGGTCCGTTCCTAAAAAAAGAGGTCTTCACACCTTCGCTTGCCACTTCCTCCTGCTTGTAGGCCGGCGCACCAAATAATTTTTCAAAAATAACATTGGACACTTCAAGGTCTTTTACCGCTATTCCGATATGCTCTATTTTTCTCATTCTAGTACTTCTTATTTTGTTTTTTGGGTTGTTATCTTCCGAAAACAAAGATAAAAAACTTTATCCGCCGTCAACTTTAAAAATTTACAATCCAAAAAATTGTACTTTTGCATCATGGAAACAAATAGACAAAAAAAGATAGGAACCGTTTTGCAGAAAGATCTTGTTGATATTCTGCAGGGCGAAGTGCGTAAAAACGGAATTAGCAATCTAATTATTTCCGTATCGAAAGTAAGTGTCACCACCGATTTATCTATCGCAAAAGTATACCTGAGCATTTTCCCGGCCGATAAAGGAGCCGAAATTCTAAACGCTATCCGTAGTAATACTCCATTGATCAAACACGATTTGTCACAACGTGTAAAACTACAATTGCGCAAAGTACCCAATCTGGCTTTCTATATCGATGACAGCCTTGATTATATCGAAAAAATCGACAAAGCATTAAGCGGCGACGAAAACCCGATCGAAAACCCGGAACTTCTAATCAAACGAAAAAAATCGTAATTGAATTTCCCGTTTTACATAGCCAAACGATATACCGTTAGTTTTAGCAAAAGCACCGCGATCAATATCATTACCGGTATTG
The DNA here is from genome assembly GCF_039778605.1 of Flavobacterium sp. WV_118_3. Classification (NCBI taxonomy): domain Bacteria; kingdom Pseudomonadati; phylum Bacteroidota; class Flavobacteriia; order Flavobacteriales; family Flavobacteriaceae; genus Flavobacterium; species Flavobacterium sp. WV_118_3. Next base: position 3,033,077 of record NZ_CP156060.1, read on the forward strand.
CATCGCTGGGTATTATTGTTAGTGCTATGTCCTTATTTGTTGTGCTTTCGGTCTTTAGTGGCCTAAGGGAGTTTAGTCTTTCGTTTGCCAACGATACCGATCCCGATCTGAAAATGTTCGGAAAAACCGGCAAATCACTCACCATTAGTCCGGAACAGGAAAAACAGCTTAAAAACACCAAAAGTATCGCGCTTTTTAGCAAAGTGGTCGAGGAACGCGTTTTGTTCTATTTTAATGGTAAGGAACAGGTAGCCTATTTAAAAGGTGTGGATAGCATCTACAGAAAAATCAACCCGTTTGAAAAGAAAATTTATGGTGGTCAGTGGCTCAATCCAAATACCAGTCAGGTAGTCGTAGGATATGGCATTACCAATAAATTGTCGATGGGACTTTTCGATTACAACAACACCTTTGAAGTTTTTGTACCAAAACCCGGCAAAGGCACGATCGACAATCCGAATGACGCTTTTAACAAAGCGGTTTTGGTTCCGATTGGGATTTATGCCATCAACGAAGATCTGGATAACAAATACGTTTTTTCCGATTTAGCACTGGCACAGGAATTATTGCAATACAAACCCAATCAGGTGACTGCTATCGAATTTCAGCTTAAAGCCGGAGCCGATGAAAATCTGGCATTATCCGAAATCAAATCTATTTTTAAAGACTCCGTTTCAATCAAAACACGGGCGCAGCTCAACGACAGTCTTTACAAGATGCTGAATACCGAAAATATTGCCGTTTACCTGATCTTTACATTAGTGATCATCGTGGCATTATTCAATCTGATCGGTGCCTTGATCATGATGATTCTGGATAAAAAAGCCAATCTGAAAACACTTTTTAATCTCGGTGCCGAAATCAAACACCTAAGAAGTATTTTTCTGCTTCAAGGTAGTTTGATCACCGTAACCGGAGGACTAATCGGTTTAGTGCTCGGTATTATTGTGGTGATCCTGCAAAAACAGTTTTCACTGATCATGGTTACGCCAACAATGGCCTATCCGGTGGTTTTCGATATTATGAACATTCTTACCGTATTACTGACGATCGTTATTTTAGGCTTTCTGGCATCGCTTATCGCCTCCAGTCGCGTGAGTAAAAAATTATTACAATAGATTTTCTCCTGAAAAATAAATTCTATATTTGTCGCTCATTATAACTGAACGCCGATGAAAGTTTCTGCATCGTCCTAACCTATCCGGAGATAATTTAGGACATTTCGATTTCACTTGCCTTCCCGTTTTCGGGATCTTATCAATCATTAATCCTAATTATTATGACAGAAACAAATAGGCCGCAAGGCACTCTTTTTAAAATTTTCAATACGATCAAACAAGCCCTTAAAGGGGACGAAAATTTCGATTATACCAGCGGTAGTATCAAAAAAGCAGTAATCCTATTGGCCATTCCCATGGTTTTGGAAATGCTGATGGAATCCGTTTTTGCTTTGGTCGACCTGTATTTTGTGGGCCATTTGGAGCATAGTAGCTACGCCATTCAAACCGTAGGTTTAACCGAATCGGTAATCACCATTATCTATTCACTTGCCATTGGAATCAGTATGGCCGCAACCGCCGTAGTGGCGCGTCGTATCGGAGAAAAAGATCCGGTTGCCGCAGCCAAAGCCGGTATGCAGGCTATTATTATTGCGGTTTTTATCAATAGTATTATCAGTATTGGCGGGTTTATTTTCGCCAAAGATATTTTATTACTGATGGGCGCTTCTCAGGAAGCCGCCGATTATGGGGTGAATTTTACCCGCATTATGATGGGTGGTAGCTTATGTATTATGTTGCTTTTCCTGATCAACGGAATTTTTCGCGGAGCCGGAAATGCCGCGATCGCGATGAAAAGTTTATGGCTGGCCAATATCTGTAACATTATTTTATGTCCGATATTGATCAATGGTTTCGGGCCCATACCGGCTTTCGGACTAACGGGTGCTGCAATTGCGACGACTACCGGTAGAAGTATCGGCGTACTCTATCAATTGTACCATTTGTTTAACGGTCGGGGCATTTTAAAAATCATCCCTTCTTATTTTATTCCGGATTTCAAACAGATAAAAGCATTGATCAAAATCGCAGCTCCGGGTGTTTTACAGTTTGTAATCGCTTCGTGTAGCTGGATCTTTTTAGCGCAACTGGTGGCTACAACCGGCGGTGATCATGGATCGGCCGGATACCAGACAGCTTTACGAATTATGATGTTTTTTATCCTTCCGGCCTGGGGATTGAGTAATGCCGCTTCTACCCTGGTAGGACAAAATCTTGGTGCCAAACAGGTGGAACGCGCCGAAAAATCGGTAATCACAACCGCTAAATATAACGTAGCATTTATGGCTGTAATTACGGTTGTTACCTTTCTGTTTGCTCAGTATATTATCGGCTTCTTTACAGACGATATACTGATACAAAATATCGCAGTTGAAGCGCTACACATTATGTGCTTAGGCTATGTTTTTTATGGTATCGGAATGGTGTTGATCAACACCTTTAACGGAGCAGGTGATACCTGGACACCAACCTGGGTAAACTTTTTCGGGTTTTGGTTGTTCCAGATTCCATTGGCGTATCTGTTGGCCAAATATTATCAAATGGGGCCAACCGGGGTATTCCTTTCGGTTCCGATTGCCGAAACAGCAATTACAATCGCCAGTATTTTTCTGTATCGCAGAGGGCGTTGGAAACGCGTTGAAGTATAAAAAAACCTGTTAGATGTTTAGATCTGACAGGTTTACTATAACACAAAAGGGCTGTTCATTCACAGCTCTTTTTTTATGTCATCTGATAATCGGCATACGCGTCTTCAATTTCTTCGAAGACTTTAAACAGTACCGCACTATCGTCCTGAGTAACCAGTTTCTGACGGTATTCTTTAAATCCGTGGATGCCTTTAAAATAATTGGTATAATGACGACGCATTTCTACAATCCCAACGCGTTCGCCTTTCCAGTCCATTGACCAGGTAAGGTGGTTTCGTGCCGCTTCCACTCTGTCTTTGATCGTAGGCGCTGCTAGTAATTCACCGGTTTCAAAATAATGTTTGATCTCGTTAAAAATCCATGGATATCCAATCGCCGCACGTCCGATCATAATTCCATCCAAGCCAAATCGGTTTTTGTATTCCAAGGCTTTTTGCGGACTGTCGATATCGCCATTACCAAAGATCGGCATCGTGATTCTCGGGTTATTTTTTACCCGTTCAATATGCGTCCAGTCGGAATGTCCTTTGTACATCTGTGCCCGGGTGCGCGCATGGATTGTAAGTGCCTGAACTCCGACGTCCTGTAATCGTTCGGCTACCTCATCGATATTAATCGAATCGTCATCCCATCCCAAACGGGTTTTTACCGTTACCGGCAGATGCGTACTTTTAACCACGGCTTTGGTTAAACGAACCATCAGATCAATATCTTTTAAAACGCCTGCTCCGGCACCTTTACAAACGACCTTTTTTACCGGACAACCAAAATTGATATCGACCAAATCCGGTTCTACGGTTTCCACGATCTTGGCCGATAAGGCCATCGCTTCTTCATCCCCTCCGAAAATCTGAATCCCTACCGGTCGTTCATAATCGAAAATGTCCAGCTTTTTACGACTCTTCATCGCATCACGGATCAATCCTTCCGAAGAAATAAATTCGGAATACATCAAATCCGCGCCATGCAATTTGCACAACCTGCGGAATGGCGGATCACTCACATCTTCCATAGGTGCGAGTAATAGCGGATAATCCGGTAATTCTATATTGCCAATCTTGACCATCATCTACATTTTGCCGCAAAATTACAAATTTTAATCAATTCTTTTTCTTAACGTTACTGTAAAGCTTTTGAGTAGCACTTCAACCGATGCCTTACTTGTCTTTTCTGAAAATTATTGAATCGACATAAAAAAGACAGTGATTTCAATACTATCCGCTTGTAACTGACCAACTTTCAATTATATTTGCGGATTATTTCACTACCTTTATATAGAAAATCCCCATATACGGCTGATTATCTGTACAAAGGCTTATAAAGTCCTTTTGTTTTTTAACAAAGGTATGGCCGATCTGCATTCGGATTTGCCTTTAAAATTGATACAAAACGAAGATGAAGCATATTAGAAATTTCTGCATTATTGCACATATCGATCACGGGAAAAGTACCCTTGCCGATCGATTACTGGACGCTACCCAAACCGTGACCGCACGTGAGCAGCAAGCTCAGTTGCTGGACAATATGGATTTGGAACGCGAACGTGGTATTACCATTAAAAGTCACGCAATTCAGATGGAGTACACCTATAAAGGAGAACAGTACATCCTGAACCTGATCGACACTCCGGGTCACGTGGATTTCTCCTATGAGGTATCCCGTTCGATCGCAGCCTGTGAAGGGGCACTTTTAATTGTGGATGCAGCACAGAGTATTCAGGCACAAACCATTTCCAATCTATACCTGGCATTGGAAAACGACCTGGAAATTATCCCTGTTCTAAATAAAATTGATTTACCAAGTGCCAATCCGGAAGAAGTGAGCGATGATATCGTGGATCTGTTAGGCTGTAAGTTGGAAGATATTATCCCGGCATCCGGAAAAACCGGTCTGGGTGTCGATAAAATTCTGGAAGCCATTATTGAACGTATTCCGGCACCTAAAGGTGATAAAGAAGAACCTCTTCAGGCTTTGATTTTTGACTCGGTTTACAATCCGTTCCGCGGAATTGAAGTTATTTTCCGTGTGATTAACGGAGAAATCCGTAAAGGTCAGAAAATTAAATTTATGGCTACCGGTAATGAATATTTTGCCGATGAAATCGGAACCTTAAAATTAAACCAGGTTCCCAAACAGGTTGTCTCTACCGGTGACGTAGGGTATCTGATTTCTGGTATCAAAGAAGCCCGCGAAGTAAAAGTGGGTGATACCATTACCGATGCCAAAACACCAACTCAAAATATGATTCAGGGATTTGAGGATGTAAAACCAATGGTTTTTGCCGGTATTTACCCTGTTGACACCGAGGATTATGAAGAGCTTCGTAACTCCATGGAAAAGCTACAGCTAAATGACGCTTCGCTGGTATTTAGCCCGGAAAGTTCGGCCGCTTTAGGTTTTGGTTTCCGTTGTGGTTTCCTGGGAATGCTTCACATGGAAATCATTCAGGAACGTCTGGAGCGTGAGTTCAACATGACCGTGATCACTACGGTACCTAACGTTTCGTATCTGGCGTACACCAAAAAAGAGCCGGATACTCCACAAATTGTAAACAATCCTTCCGATTTACCGGAACCATCCAAACTGGACCGCGTGGAAGAACCATATATCAAAGCAACAATCATCACCAAATCGGATTTTGTTGGACAGGTAATGAGTCTTTGTATCGAAAAACGCGGTATCATCACCAACCAAACGTATCTAACACCGGAACGTGTGGAGTTGACTTTCGACATGCCATTGGCCGAAATCGTATTTGATTTCTACGACCGATTAAAAACGGTTTCCAAAGGATATGCCTCTTTTGACTACTCGCCTATTGGAATGCGTACGTCGAATCTGGTAAAAGTGGATGTACTCTTAAATGCAAACTCTGTAGATGCTTTATCGGCTTTGATTCATGCCGACAACGCCTATAACATCGGTAAAAAAATGTGTGAAAAGCTAAAAGAGCTGATCCCACGTCAACAATTTGACATTCCGATTCAGGCAGCTATCGGTGCTAAGATCATCGCCCGTGAAACAATTAAAGCGTTGCGTAAAGACGTAACTGCAAAATGTTACGGAGGGGATATCTCCCGTAAACGTAAATTACTCGAAAAACAGAAAAAAGGTAAAAAACGTATGCGTCAGGTAGGTAATGTTGAAATCCCGCAGGAAGCATTTATGGCTGTATTAAAATTAAACGATTAGTATCAGATAAAAGACCGGATTGAACAATCCGGTCTTTTTTTATCGATTCCTCACCGCCGCCCTTCAACGTTTCACTTTGAAAATAACTTATTTTTTTAACAATTTAACTATCTTTTCAAAACAATAAACAAATCTAATACCTTATTTAATATAACAAAAAGCTCTTTTTAGTAACTTTACAAGATTAATGCCCCCATCATGAAAAGAGTTTTCTTATTGTTGCTGTTTTTTTCCAGCCTTACTTTTTATGCGCAGGGAATTGCTATTGACACTACATCACAAACCGTTCCGCAATTAGTGAGCAACATTCTTTTGCAAAATTCCTGCTTTAACGAAACGAATTTCCAGTTTTCGTCTCATCGCGGTATCGGACAGTTTACCAATACCAATCCCAATTTCCCGATTCAGGAAGGCATTGTGATACGAAACGGTATCGCCAAATATACCGAAGGGCAATATACCGGGTTAAATGAAAGTTCTTTTCTCACCAACGCTGGCGATCCCGATCTACAAAATATCAGTAATGCCAGTGGACAAACACTTCCGATTCGGGATGTCGCTTATATACAGTTCGATTTTACACCTTTATCCAGTAGTTTTAGTTTTGATTTTCTATTTGCTTCCAACGAATATGGCGAATACCAATGTGGTTTCAACGATATCTTTGCTTTTCTGCTAACCGATCTTACCACCGGTGTTACCACAAACCTGGCGGTGATTCCCAATACCAATATTCCGATTTCCATAAAAACGATTCGAGACAACCAATACAATTCAGGCTGCACCTCGTCTAATCCGGGTTTATTTGGCCGTTATAATGTGAACAATCCGGGCACTTCGGCAATCAATATGCGCGGACAAACCACTTTATTAACTGCTTCGTCAACGGTTACACCTAACAATCCCTACCGGATCAAGCTAGCCATTGGCGATTATAACGATTCCAATTTTGACTCGGCTGTTTTTATCGCCGGAAAGAGTTTTACGACCAATACTAACTTAGGTTCCGACACTACTATTTGTCAGGGCGAAACCATCGTATTACAATCCGGGTTAGGACCACAATTCAATCATGTATGGACTTTCAATCACAATATTATTCCAGGCGCCACGTCATCATCCCTAAGTGTTACGCAAGCCGGACTTTATAGTGTGATCGCCACTACTACAAACGGTACCTGCCAAATGACCGACGAAATTGAGATTACCGATCTGACCATCGGTACACCACAAGATATACGGGTTTGCAATAACGGATCGACCAATTATCCTTTCAATCTAACTCAAAATAATGCCACAGTCTTAGGCTTGAATCCTGCTGATTTCGATGTTTTATATTATGCCTCTTTGGCCGATGCCAATGCCAACAATCCAATTCCGGCTTCCGACATTAATAACTATTTAAGCACCGGCGGACAAACTATCTATATTAAGGTACGCAAACATAACGGAAACGTTATTTGCGACAATCTCACATCGTTCGACCTGATCGTTAACAACACCATTACTCCAGGACAGGCTTTAAACATGACCAAGTGCAGCAATCGCAATGGTCAGCTAAGCTTTGACCTGACGGTGGAAACACCAATTGTCCTAAACGGGCAAAGCCTTAGTGACTTTAGTATCCAATATTTCACCTCGCAAAGCAGCGCCGATAGCAACACTAACAGTATTACCGATCCGACGGCTTTTATCGTAAATGCATCACAATCGCCGGTTACCATATGGGTACGAATGACCGATGTTAATAATCTAAATTGTTATGCGCTTACCAGTTTTACCATCACAATATTACCACTTCCATTGGTGGATGTCCATCCGGATGTTATCGAATGTAGCAGCTATGTATTACCGCCTATTACCAACGGAAATTATTTTTCGGGTTCCAGCGGATCAGGAACGCCACTTTTCCCAGGCGATACCATTACCCAACAAGGCACCTATTATATATACAATACCGCCCCCGGACCTTTGGGATGCGCCGATCAAACTACCTTTGTTGTAACATTAATTGATCAGCTAAGCTTCCCGGAAGTAGGATGCGAACAATATATTATCCGTAGTGCTCCGGCGGGTCATTTTTATACCGGACCAGGCGGAACAGGAACGCTTTTACCCGTAGGAACGGTATTAACCACCAATCAGACGATTTATTTTTATGCAGTGGTCAACGGAAATGTTTGTCAGGAAAAAATATATAATATCCGGATTTTACAAAAACCCGTTGTCGACAAACCTAACGATGTGATCACTTGTAATTCCTATGTTTTACCACAGTTGAACTTTGGCAATTACTATTCCCAACCGGGTGGTGTGGGGCCCCAAATACAGCCTGGAACCGTTATTACTACGTCTCAGGATATCTATGTTTATGCTTTTGACGGAGAATGTGATGACGAGCATCTTTTCCGGGTAACCATCATCGACGGCCCGTCTTTCCAACCGGTAACCGCTTGTGGCGAATATACATTACCTGCTATTGAAGTCGGAAATTATTATACCCAACCCTTAGGTGGTGGCACCCCAATTCCGGCCGGCACGGTGATTTACAATTCACAAACCGTTTACTATTACGCGCCAACCACAAGCACACCCAATTGTACGGATTTTTTAAATTATCAAATTACCATACTTCCAAAACCTTTAGTCGACACACCAGCCGACCGAATGGAATGCGGTCAATATATTTTACCTCCATTAACGAATGGAAACTATTATACCGGAACCGGTGGAACCGGAACACAAATGAGTGCCGGACAAGTGCTGATCAACACACGAACAATCTATGTTTATGCTGTCGCAGCCAACGGTTGTACCAACGAACATGCATTTACCGTAACCATCCGGCCCGTTCCTCCAATCGATAGTTTTACCGATGTCTATACCTGCACCACTTTTACATTACCTCCTTTAAACAACGGAAACTATTTTACAGGACCAGGTGGAACCGGAACCCAGTTAAGTCCTGGTACGGAAATTTCGACTACGCAAACGCTGTATATCTATAACAATTGGAACGATTTTCCGCAATGTAGTAATCAAACGGTATTCACCGTAAATGCAATTGGTGTTGAGGTCGGTACGTTTGACGACATTAAAGCCTGCGACAGCTATACGCTACCCAATCTTACCGTAGGAAATTATTACGCGCAACCAAATGGTCAGGGCGCTATTATTCCGGATGGAACTGTTTTAACCACCAGTCAAACGGTATATGTATATGCCATTTCCGGAAACCGTATTAATTGTACGGACGAAGATGATTTTGTCGTTACGATTTCCACCACTCCAACACTTCCGAATTTCAACAACGTAGAACGCTGCGGTAGTTATACCTTACCGCCATTGCCTTCGGGCGGTTATTTTAGCGGTAGCGGCGGAACGGGCACGGCCTACCAACCGGGCGACAATATAACGACCTCACAAACCGTATATGTATATCTTGCAGCTCCCGATAATGCAAATTGTTTTATCGAAAAACCGTTTCTGGTTACCATATATCCTTTATTAGACCTGAATATACCAGACGGTATCATTTGTGTGGATCCGCTGACCCAGAATCCGCTGACGTCCTATACGATTACAACCGGATTAAATCCTGCTTTGTTTACGGTAGAATGGTATCAAAACAACCAACTGATTCATACCGGACCAAACTATACCGCTACTCAGGTTGGGCAGTATACGATCAACACCATAAAACTCACTCCGGAGTCGGGTAACGATTGCAATTATAATCCAACGACTGTAACCATTGAACCATCCAGTATAGCCGTAGCTACACTTTCCGTTGGAGAACCTTTTTCTGATGACAGTTCGATTTCCGTTAACATAACCGGTGGATATGGTCACTACGAATATCAACTGGACGATGGCAATCCGCAATCTTCCAATTATTTCACTAATGTTTCCGGTGGCGAACACTGGGTAACCATTACCGATACCAAAAACAATTGCGGCAATATCCGACTAAGAGCTTTTATTCTGAAATACCCGAATTTTTTCACACCTAATGGCGATGGCTATAACGACACCTGGAATATCCGCGACCTGCGAAATCAAAAAGATGCACGGATTTATATTTTCGACCGCTATGGTAAATTCCTAAAACAACTTCGACCGGACGGACCGGGTTGGGACGGAACCTATAACGGCTATCCGCTTCCGTCGACCGATTATTGGTTTAAGGTAATCTTTAAAGATAACGGAGAAGAAAAAGAATTTAAGTCCCATTTTTCGATGAAACGGTAGGACTTTCATTTTTAAAGCCCGCCATTTAACCGGATGCGTTTTTTTTATTTAAAAAACCTTCGCAACTTTGTACCTTATACTTTATTTCGATGATAGAAGACAAAACACCTCAAAGAACCAGTTTGTCGCAACTGGGCGAATTTGGATTAATAAGTCATCTGACCCAAAATTTCAAAATCAATCAGCCATCCACATTAACAGGGATTGGCGACGATGCGGCCGTACTGGATTTTAAGGATAAAAAAGTGGTGGTTTCTACCGATTTACTGGTAGAAGGTGTTCATTTTGACCTTGCCTATATGCCTTTAAAACATTTAGGTTATAAAGCCGTTGTGGTAAATCTTTCCGACATCTGTGCGATGAATGCCAAGCCGACACAAATTACGGTGTCGATTGCCGTTTCGAACCGTTTCCCGCTGGAAGCACTGGAAGAATTGTATGACGGAATTGCACTGGCTTCCAAAATATATGATGTAGATGTGATTGGTGGTGATACCACTTCCTCTCAAAAAGGATTGATTATAAGCATCACCGCTATTGGCGAGGCTAAGGAAGAAGAACTGGTTTACCGTAACGGTGCCAACGAAACCGATTTATTGGTTGTGACCGGCGATATCGGCGCAGCCTATATGGGATTACAGGTTTTGGAACGCGAAAAACAGGTTTTTCAGGTAAACCCGAATAACCAGCCCGATCTGGATGCGTATACTTATTTAATCGAGCGTCAGTTAAAACCCGAAGCCCGTAAGGATATTAAAGAATTATTGGAGGCTTTGGATTTAAAACCAACTTCGATGATTGATGTTTCCGACGGGTTATCGTCTGAGATCATTCATCTTTGTAAGAATTCTTCAAAAGGCTGTAATTTATATGAAGACAAATTGCCTTTGGATCCACAATTGATCAATGCCTGTGAGGAATTTAATGTCGATAGTACAACAATCGCGATTAATGGCGGTGAAGATTACGAATTATTGTTTACTATTAAAATGGACGATTACGACAAAATCAAAGCGAATCCGAATTTTACGGTAATTGGTCATATGACACCGGAAAACGATGGAATTCACCTGATTACCAGAGCCAACACCAAGATCCCATTAAAAGCGAGAGGATGGAATGCTTTGGAAAACGAGTAGAAATTCTTACAAAATTAAAATAAATCCATAAAAAAAGCGTTAGTACATTACTAACGCTTGATTTTTAATGAGCTAAACCAAATCCTCTATTTGGCTGGGCTGTAGCAAGACCTTTTACAGGCTGGGCTAAAGAAGGTAATCCACTATATTTACCTTATACTGTATAAACTAACTTAATTAAGTATTTAATGACACTGTAAAAGTACTTGTTTCCCACACAAGCATTTTACGGTTTTTTTCAGTTTTTTTTACGGTTTGACTTTTTTTTTAGCTTTTTTGTCCATTTTAACACTTTTAATGGCTTTCAAAACTCCTGTTTTGTCCCAAAAAGGCTACCCGAACCGTAATTTTAACCCCAAGTTAGTTCGCAACCGTAACGAAAAAAGCTTCCCAATTACGGAAAGCTTTTTCGATATAGGGTATTACATTTTCATTAACCAGTTGCGCATCGAAACTTCTTCACTAATAATGCTTCTTAATTCGGAAATTTTAACGCGGTCCTGCTTCATGCTATCTCGATGACGGATCGTTACGGTTTGGTCTTCCAATGTCTGGTGATCAACCGTAATACAGAATGGTGTTCCCAAAGCATCCTGACGACGGTAACGACGTCCTACAGCATCTTTTTCGTCGTACGATACATTGAAATCCCATTTCAGATCGTCAATAATATTTCGGGCAACTTCCGGTAAACCATCTTTTTTAACCAATGGCAAAACGGCTGCTTTGGTAGGCGCCAACACCGACGGTAATTTTAATACCGTACGCGTCGATCCGTCTTCCAACGTTTCTTCCCGTAAGGCTTTGGAGAAAACCGCCAGGAACATTCGATCCAATCCAACAGATGTTTCCACTACATACGGTACATAGCTGGAATTGGTTTCGTTGTCAAAATATTGTAATTTTTTTCCGGAATGCGATTCGTGCGCTTTAAGGTCGAAATCGGTTCGGGAATGAATTCCTTCTAATTCTTTAAATCCGAATGGGAAATTAAATTCGATATCGGCAGCAGCATTGGCATAATGCGCCAATTTTTCATGGTCGTGGAAACGATAATTCTCTTTTCCAAGTCCTAATGAAAGATGCCATTTCAATCGGGTTGCTTTCCAGTATTCGTAATATTTCATTTCTTCGCCCGGACGAACGAAAAACTGCATTTCCATTTGTTCAAATTCACGCATACGGAAAATAAACTGACGGGCTACAATTTCATTTCGGAAAGCTTTTCCGGTTTGTGCAATACCAAAAGGTATTTTCATACGTCCCGTTTTCTGAACGTTCAGGAAGTTTACAAAAATTCCCTGAGCCGTTTCCGGACGCAAATACAAATCCATCGCCGAATCGGCAGAAGCACCTAATTTTGTTCCGAACATCAGGTTAAACTGACGTACTTCTGTCCAGTTTTTAGATCCCGATTCCGGACAAGCGATTTCAAGCTCTTCGATCAGTGCTTTTACATCGGCCAGGTTTTCGGTTTCCAACGAACGCGCCATACGCTCCAGGATTTCTCGCTGACGGGAACGGTATTCGATTACGCGTGCATTGGTCGCTACAAATTGGGCTTCGTCAAAAGCTTCGCCAAAACGTTCGCGGGCTTTATCTATTTCTTTTTGTGCTTTCTGATTTAATTTTTCGGCATAATCCTCAATTAAAACATCGGCACGATATCTTCTTTTGGAATCTTTATTATCGATTAACGGGTCGTTAAACGCATCTACGTGGCCGGAAGCTTTCCAGGTTGTTGGGTGCATAAAAATAGCCGCGTCGATACCAACTATATTTTCGTGCATCTGAACCATGGATTTCCACCAGTATTCCCGTATATTTTTCTTTAATTCAACACCGTTCTGAGCATAGTCGTAAACTGCACTCAAACCATCATAGATTTCGCTTGAAGGGAATATAAATCCGTATTCTTTTGCATGCGAAACTACATTTTTAAATAAGTCGTCTTGTTTTGCCATGTTGCAAAAATAGGAAAAAGAGATTGTATAAAACAGGGGAAATTTTAACTTTTTACACCAATTATCTAAATTGGAAATTCGCGGTTCCGATTATACGGTCCTGATGGATTATGTTCACTTCATAATCGCCGCGAATCAGCTTTTTTTTATCCACATCGACAAAGGCACAAACGTCGGTGGATTTATTTTCGTAGAATACGATTCCTCTTGCCGTACAGCTTAAATCGCAGTTGAATTTTTCATCCGGATGCGAGCAGTTGGCCAGTACCATATGTTCCGGATTTACAATCTGATAAAAGATTTCCTGATTTCCTTTCGGAACGATTTCGTTATAACCTAAGGTATAACAAATGCGGATCTGGTCTATTTTTTTGGAACGATTGGTTTCGAGGATGTCATTGTAGATGATTTTTACGCCTCTCACACTAACATTGAGCGCTTTTAAGTATTTCGAAGAGGCGTCGGAAGTATCGGAGGAGGCGTCGGATTCGGCTAATGCTTTAACCGGTTTTCGTTTTTCCTTTTTGACTTTAGCACTTAGGGGTTTGTTTTTGACAACTTCTGTCTTAAGATGACTGGTTCCGACCGTTTTTAAAAGGGTATTGGGTGGTAATTCCGATTTAAAAGGAGCCATCATTGCCTTTGTTCGGCCAACCAGCATGTTATTGACCGAATCGTACCGCTTTAAAATTTCCAGAAGTTCGTTCTTATGAAGGGAATTCTCCAGAGAAAGCTTATCTTTAAGCGTCTTATTTTCAACGGATAACCGATATAAATTAAAAGACAGGGTGAACACTCCGATGAGCAGAACACCAACACTTACCTGAATTAATTTTGTAGCGTTTTTACGGACCATTTGTATTTAATAATCACTAAAAGTATTCCACCTTCCGTAATACAAAAAAAATAATCGACGAAATGATAAAAAACTTGATAAACTTACTTTTTCCGCCAATTTGCGTTGGCTGTAATTCCGTTTTATTGCAAAATGAGAAGATTGTATGTCTAAAATGCCGTCACGAGCTCCCTTACACGAATCATCCGTTTACCAACTCCAATACGACTTTTGAAAAGTTCTACGGACGACTACCCTTAGTTCATGGATCATCCCTTTTATATTACCGGAAAAAAGGAATTACGCAGCAACTTATTCACCATTTGAAATACAAAAACCGACAGGAAATTGGCGCTTTGTTGGCCGAATGGTATCTGTTTCGTTTTGAAGCCAATTCGGATTTACAAACCGTGACCGATATCATTCCCGTTCCGCTACACCCAAAACGGTTACGCGAACGCGGCTATAATCAGCTGACCACATTTGGCCGCACTCTGGCAGACGGTTTACATACTTTTTATAACGACCAACTCTTATACCGGAAACGGTACTCAAAAACCCAAACCCAAAAGACGCTTTTCGGGCGAACCGAAACCGATGCAGAACTCTTTGCGCTTCGCGATACCAATTACTGTCATGGAAACCATTTCCTGTTAATCGACGACGTGATAACCACGGGTTCGACGCTGGAAGCCTGTGGCAAACAATTATTAAAAATACCGGGAGCCAGACTAAGTATTGCCACCATTGCCTATACCGACTCGTAATTTTACAAAGATTTTCTAAAAAGATTTTCTTTCCACTGAATATAATCGTTATTTTGTGCTGTTAAAATCACTGCTAACATGTTGAAATACCGCATCGCTTTTCTTATTGTTGTTTTTTCGCTACTACTAACCAGTTGTGCCAAAAGAGGTATGGTTTCCGGTGGACCGAAAGATACTATTCCGCCGACGATTACTTTTAGTACGCCTAAGAATTTCAGCACTAATTTTACCGGTAATTTTATCAAAATCAATTTTAGTGAATATATTAAGGTAAAAGACATCAACAAGCAGTTAATTATTTCACCTCCAATGAAAAAAGCTCCGGATATCGTTCCAATGGGCTATGCCAGTAAATATATCACGATTAAAATCAAAGACACGCTACAACCGAATACCACTTACAGTTTTAATTTCGGGCAAAGTATTTCCGATAATAATGAGCAAAACCCGTATTCCCAGTTTAAATATGTTTTTTCGACCGGATCGTATATCGATTCTTTAAAAATTGGCGGGATCATTCGTGATGCATACGATAAAAAAGTTGACCACTTTGTTTCCGTAATGCTTTACGAAGCGGCTACTTTTGCCGATTCTACCGTTTTTAAACAACAACCTCGTTATATAACCAATACACTGGACAGTTTAAAGGTTTTTACACTGGAAAACTTAAAAGAAGGCGATTATTATCTTGTTGCACTTAAAGACAAAAACAACGATTATAAATTCAACCCGAAAGAGGATAAAATCGCGTTCTTTAAAAAACCGATACGGATTCCTAACGATACTATCTTCCGTTTGGATTTGTTTAAGGAAGAACTGGCTTTTAAAGCCGAAAAGCCGACACAGGAAACATCCAATAAACTGATCATGGGTTTTGAAGGTAAGGAAAAAGCAAAAAACACAAAGATTACGGTTTTCAAAGGTGGTGAACCGCTGACTTCGGTTATCACAAAATATCCTTCCAAAGATTCCTTAAACATTTGGTTTCCTAAAGTAAAAGCCGATTCCCTGAAGATTCATGTTAGCAATGGCGATTATACCAAAGAGTTTGTCGCAAAACTAAAAGAAATGAAGACCAAAAGCGACACCTTGTCTTTTGAAGCCAAACCAACCGGCTCAATCGGTTTTAGAGATATTTTCACCATTACACCCTCGATACCTTTGTCTAAAATCGATAATTCAAAAATCAAACTCATCAACGTTAAAGATTCAACAGCAGCAGTACCATTCCAGCTTAAATATCTTGAATATGAAAAGAAACTGGAAATCGACTTTAAAAAAGAAGCCGATCAACGGTATAAACTAACCCTCTTACCGGGTGCTTTGACCGATTTTTACGAAACCAAAAACGATACTTTAAAGTATACCTTAGGTACGCGTAGCAATACCGATTTTGGTAATTTGCGTGTCCGCCTTGAAAATGTAAAACGCTTTCCGGTTTTACTGGAAGTATTGGATAAAAACGGAAAGATACTCGCCACGGAGTATAGCGAAAAAGAGACGGTCATTGATTTCAATTTACTGGAACCAAGCACCTATACCTTACGTCTTATTTACGACGATAATAAAAACCGCAAATGGGATACCGGTAATTTCCTAAAAAAAGAACTACCAGAAGAAGTTCTCTATTTTCCGGGGGAAGTGGATGTGCGCGCCAATTGGGATGTCGATCAGGTTTTTAAAGCAGATTAAATTTATCCCGATCTCTTAGAAAGCCCAGTTTATTTCGGTTCGCCAGCATCAATTCTTTATCCAGTTGTACCGAAAAGACCACTTCTTTTTCCAACGGTTCTACTAATGCATTTCCCAGATAATCCAAGACCTGTGAATGTCCGGAATAAAAATTATGGTTCACATCGTCGCCAATACGGTTAACACCAATCACATACGACATGTTTTCGATTGCTCTTGCTTTTAAAAGCGTATCCCAGGCCAGAATTCGTACCTGCGGCCAATTGGCTACATAAATCAGTAAGTCGTAATCGTCATTATTCCGGGAATATACCGGGAATCGCAAATCGTAGCAAATTAACGGGCAAATACGCCAGCCCAGATAGTTCACCACCAAACGTTCGGTTCCTCCGGAAGTGTAGGTTTTATGTTCTCCCGCCAAAGAAAACAAATGGCGTTTGTCGTAGTGTTCGACATCGCCGTTTGGAAAGACAAAAAGCAAACGATTATAAAAATTCCCATCTTCCTTAATCACCAGACTACCCGTTATGGCGCAGTTTTTTTCCGTAGCCGTCTGTTTCATCCAGTTTACCGTTGTACCATCCATCGGTTCGGCGACTTCGCCAGGATTCATCGTAAAACCAGAGCTAAACATTTCCGGCAAAACAATTAGCAAGGAGTCTTCTGGTATATTCTGAATTTTAGCTGCAAAATAATTTCTGTTCACTTCCGGGTTTTCCCAAAATAGCGGTGCCTGAATGATACTGATTTTCATCTCGTGTTGTTAATTTTAGGGTTGGCGCGTTTTTATCTAATAAAAATATAAAAGTTCTGTCAAAAGAAACCGTTTCTACACATAATTTCGATGTAAAAAACAAAAACGCACCCAACGGAATGAAGGATGCGTTTTTGAATCGTGATTTTTTTAAAACTTATTTGATACTTGCTTTAAAGTATTCTCTGTTCATACGAGCAATATTCTCAAGCGAAATACCTTTTGGACATTCGATCTCACAGGCTCCTGTATTGGTACAGTTTCCAAATCCTTCATGGTCCATTTGCTCTACCATGTTTAGTACACGCTCGGCTGCTTCAACTTTACCTTGTGGTAATAAGGCAAACTGGGAAACTTTGGCCGATACGAATAGCATAGCAGATGAATTTTTACAAGTTGCCACACAAGCACCGCATCCGATACAAGTTGCCGCGTCAAAAGCTCTGTCGGCATCGTGTTTTGGAATTGGAATAGCATTGGCATCCTGTGTATTTCCGGAAGTATTTACCGAAATAAATCCACCAGCGTGCTGGATTCTGTCGAAAGCACTTCGGTCTACTACTAAATCTTTAATTACCGGGAATGCTTTGGCACGGAATGGTTCGATAAAAATCGTATCACCATCTTTGAACATACGCATGTGTAACTGACATGTTGTTACACCTCTGTCCGGTCCGTGAGCTTCTCCGTTGATATAAAGGGAACACATTCCGCAGATTCCTTCACGACAATCGTGGTCGAATGCTACCGGTTCGTCTCCTTTTTCAACTAATCCATCGTTTAATACATCTAACATTTCAAGGAAAGACATATCCGGTGACACATCGCTGATTTTATAATCAACTAATTGTCCTTTATCTTGAGCGTTTTTCTGACGCCATATTTTTAACGTTAAATTCATAACTTTAAGTATTAAGTATTAAGAGGATCCCTTAACACATTACATTATTTGTAACTTCTTTGTACCAGTTTCACATTTTCGAATTTCAGCTCTTCTTTGTGTAATACGGCTTCTCTTGGATCTCCTTTGTATTCCCAGGCAGCTACGTATGCAAAGTTAATGTCATCACGTTGTGCTTCTCCTTCTTCGGTTTGATATTCTTCTCTGAAGTGTCCACCACATGATTCGTTTCGATGTAAAGCATCTTTCGCGAATAATTCTCCTAATTCAAGGAAATCGGCTACACGTAATGCTTTTTCCAGTTCCTGGTTGAATCCGTTAACATCACCTGGTACACGAACGTCTCTGTAGAATTCTTCACGGATAGCTTTGATTTCTTCCATCGCTTCTGATAATCCTTGAGCGTTACGCGCCATTCCTACTTTATCCCACATTACTTTTCCAAGTTTTCTATGGAAGTAGTCTACGGAATGTGTTCCGTTATTTTTACTTAATTTTTCAATCAGTTCTCTAACGTTTTTCTCTGCCTCGATAAACTCCGGTAAATCGGTTGAGATTTTTCCGGTACGGATATCTTTAGACAGATAATCTCCGATAGTGTACGGTAATACGAAATATCCGTCGGCAAGACCCTGCATCAAAGCAGACGCTCCCAATCGGTTCGCTCCGTGATCAGAGAAGTTGGCTTCACCAATAGCATAACAACCTTCGATAGTCGTCATCAGGTTATAATCTACCCAGATTCCACCCATAGTATAGTGAACCGCAGGATAGATCATCATTGGTGTTTCGTATGGATTATCGTCAACGATTTTCTCATACATCTGGAACAAGTTACCATATTTATTGGCTACTACTTCTGTTCCTAATTTTTTAACAAGAGCCGCATCCTCTGGATTTAAGTGTTTGATTTTTGCCTGCTCTTTTCCATAACGCTGGATCGCAGAGGCGAAATCAAGATAAACCGCTTCTCCTGTTTTGTTTACTCCGAAACCGGCATCACATCTTTCTTTTGCCGCACGCGATGCTACGTCACGTGGTACAAGGTTACCAAAAGATGGATAACGTCTTTCCAAATAGTAATCTCTATCTTCTTCAGCAAGATCCGTCGGTTTTAAACGACCTTCGCGGATTGCCTGTGCATCTTCTAATTTTTTAGGTACCCAGATACGACCATCATTACGCAATGACTCGGACATCAATGTTAATTTTGACTGGTGATCACCCGAAACCGGAATACAGGTTGGGTGAATTTGCGTATAACAAGGGTTTGCGAAATACGCTCCTTTTTTGTGGATTTTCCAGGCTGCCGTTACGTTACTTCCCATCGCATTTGTGGAAAGGAAGAATACGTTTCCATAACCTCCGGAAGCAATCACTACAGCGTGAGCCGAATGTCTTTCGATTTCTCCGGTAACCAGGTTACGGGCAATGATTCCTCTTGCTTTTCCATCAACGATTACAAGATCCAACATTTCGTGGCGGTTATACATTTGGATTTTTCCACGTCCGATCTGACGGTTCATCGCAGAATAAGCCCCCAATAATAACTGTTGTCCTGTTTGTCCTTTTGCATAGAACGTTCTCGATACCAAAGTTCCCCCGAAAGAACGGTTATCCAATAATCCGCCATATTCACGAGCCAAAGGCACACCCTGAGCCACACACTGGTCAATAATATTAGCCGAAACTTCCGCCAAACGGTGTACGTTTGCTTCACGGGCGCGGTAATCGCCTCCTTTTACCGTATCATAAAATAAACGGAAAGTTGAGTCACCATCTCCCTGATAGTTTTTTGCCGCATTGATACCCCCCTGTGCCGCAATCGAGTGCGCACGACGTGGAGAATCCTGAAAACAAAATGCTTTTACGTTATATCCTAATTCTGCTAAAGTTGCTGCAGCCGAACCACCTGCCAATCCGGTTCCAACGATAATTACATCGATGTTACGTTTGTTGGCCGGGTTCACTAAGTTTATATGATCTTTATAGTCTGTCCATTTCGTCGAAATAGGACCTTGAGGTATTTTAGAATCTAATGCCATAATCTTTATCTATTATAGGATTATTTAAAGAAGTGAATATATAAAGGAATAATAGCAAATAATAACGGTACAATAATTGCAAATCCTTTTCCGAAAACTTTGATCGCCGGGGTGTATTTAGGATTGTTCGCTCCTAACGACTGAAATGCACTGTTAAACCCGTGTAGTAAGTGGAACGCTAATACCGCCATCGAAAACACGTAGAAAATTGTGAATGCCAATCCCCATTTCGGATCTTTAAAGAATTCAATTGTAATCGTATGCAAATCTTTATATCCTTCTGCAAATTTCACTTTAAGTGGTTTTGTGTAGTAGAAATCACGTCCGTCAATAACGATATTTTCACCATCAACACTTTGTACCGGAATAAATTTATCCTGTCCCCATCCTGAAGTCAGGTAAAAATCCTGAGTCGCTCCCGGTTGTGCTTCAACCGTAATTTTTTGTAACGGCATCGTTGTAAAGTGCATTTTTGCCCAGAAGTTCACCATGTGCGTTGCAATGAAAATCAAAATCAATGTCCCTAAAACAGCCATATTCCTAGATGCCCAGGCACTGTTTGCTCCAGCATTGTTCTTCGCATAACCAATAGGCCTCGCTTTTTTGTTTTGAATAGTTAGAAGAATACCGTCGATCGCGTGGAAAAGGATCGAAATGTAGGTAACATAAGATAGAATTTTTACCGCTGGATTGGTTGTCATAAACAATGCATATTCGTTGAACTGCAATTGTGTACCGAACAATAACTGTAGATTACCTGCTAAGTGTCCCACCAAAAACAAGCATAAAAATAAACCCGTAAGAGCCATCCAGTATTTCTTTCCAATAGATGACTTTAAAAGTGCAGATTTCGCCATAGTGTTTGATTGTAATAGTTTTTAAAAAAATCAAACAAAAATAAGGCTATTTCAAATTAACCGCAACCCTTTCAGGCTTATTTATAATGAATTTAAAGTATTTATCCGATAGCACTGAGAAAAACATATTCTCATTTTTCTATCTTATTAAATTATAGCAGAATAACTTTTGGAGTTTTATTTCTGATAGGTCGGCAACAAACCTCTTAAGCCCATATCAATCACATTTTCCCCGGCCGATGGCTCGTATTTTCCATCCACATGGACTTCTTTCCACTCGAAACTGTTGTTTACGGACAGCGAAAGCGTCACTTCAACGTCGCGGGTTTCATTTCCGGTGATCACCAAAGGCGTAGCAAATTTACCGGTTACGACACACGATTTAGGCGGAATTGGAGACGTCGCATAAAGCGGATTCGGAACCGTGGTCGCTCCGGCTTCGGTCTGACCCGAAAACGGCATTCCGTTTACACTCAAAGCCCAATAACCCTGTTCGCGGTTTCCGTTTACCGGAAAACTGCTGTTCCCGATATGATGTGTGGTCAAATAGGTTTTAAAACCGACAAAACTAGCCAGCGTACCGGTATAATCGGTTCCCTGATGCAAAATATTGATATCGTAGTTTTGATACGAAAGCGATGTCCGTATCCATTCGTAGCTTCCTGTTGCTACCTGACTTAAGGGTATCGACAAAAAGATTTCGTTTTCACCAACAATTTTCGACTGACTGAAATCGATCGCTTTCGCCCCTCCTGCCATTGTTTCGGGCGCATGGTACAGTATCGTACCCATACCTAAGGCCGTATTAGCATTGGGCGCCAGTTCCATATAATGCGAACTGATTGCATTAAACGAAGGGGATTGTGCCGCATTACCCTCGGCAACAGCCACAGGTTGTCCCAAATTGTTCAATCTTGGCTGTGTCGCATCAAACTTAAATCGCATCACCAAGTGTGGCTCAGCATTTTTCACATCATCATTGTCATCACACGAAAAGAATGCGATGGCAAGTAGAAATACTAATATGATGCTTTTAAGTTTCATAGTCTGGATTAACACAATATTACCAACAAAAATCCTGCCAAGATTTTGTTAAATCAATAGGTCTTGGTTACATCTTCATCTACAACGAGAATATAGTCGGCTTTATTGTAGTGTTCCACCTCTAATAGTGAAATATTTTTTTGCGTAACCGTAGCAATGGTAATTATCTTACTTTCCGGATTAGCTTTCTTTAAATACCAATAGATTCCTTCGAAATTATCGCTATGATAGGTTCCGTTATAATGGATAAATATCGATTCCGGTTTTTGATTTTTTTGGATAAAATAGGCCATCGTAGCATCTTTAATCGCCTGTGCTTTTGGCAACTTATCACCACCATGACCCCCCATCATTTCGATCATCTTTACATAACCCGGTAATTGCGCATCATAGGCTATCGGCAATGGTGCGATCCAGGTTTTCTCTTCCGGTGTCAATGCTTCCAAAGACTCAAGTCCTTTTTTAAAAACCATACTGGCATAACGGCGCGGCACATTGGTAGCTACAAAATGTTTGTGATTTTCCTTCGCATAGTCTACCAATGGCTTGTAATCGGTTTTATGATTGTTCCAAAGTCTTGCCAGTGTATCAAATGCTTTTTGATCAATTTCACCACGCAAGTACTGATCCAATTGTTTTTGGTTGTCGGCTTCGATCATTTCGGCACCTAATACCACGTCTTTTTTTTCACCCAGATCTTTTGTCAGTTCCAGCTGTAACCAGTGTACCACCGAATTATCATGATGCTCACCAAATAAAACTACATCGTTTTTTTCAGCTGCTTTTAGCAGTTTGCTATAGGTTGACTTTTTTCCTTTTTTATCAAATAACTGATACGGCATTTTGTCCTGCGCCTGCAAAATTGTCACAAAAAACAGGAAGATAAAGAGGGATCGTATTTTTTTCATGGCAGAAAATTACCCATTATTATGAATTCTTCAAAATTTTAAATTGGCATTAACACCATTTCGACCTAAAATCTTTAAATTTGAAGTTCTATACTTAAATTTATTTCGTTATGAAATACCATCAGATTGACCGAAACCTTTTTATCAAAAACCGCAAGAAATTCACTGCGGCTATGAAACCAAACAGCATTGCCATTTTTAACTCCAACGATATCTATCCGGTTAGTGCCGACAGTACGCTTCCGTTTGCTCAGCACCGCGATATTTTCTATCTGTCGGGCGTAGATCAGGAAGAAAGTATTTTAGTGCTTTTCCCGGATGCTCCGTACGAACATCAGAAAGAAATGCTTTTCCTTAGAGAAACCAACGAACACATCGCTGTTTGGGAAGGTGAAAAACTTACCAAAGAACGCGCTTTAGAAGTGTCGGGTATCAAAACGGTGTATTGGTTACAGGATTTCAAAAAAGTGTTATACGAACTGATGACCTATGCCGATACGATATACATCAACACCAACGAACACTACCGCGCTTCTGTAGAAACGGAAACACGTGAGGCTCGTTTTATCAAATGGTGGAAAGAAACGTATCCGGCACATAAAGTAGAAAAGAGCAATCCTATTTTACAGCGCATTCGTTCGGTAAAAGAAAGCGAAGAACTGGATCTGATTCAACAGGCATGTAATATTACCGAAAAAGGATTCCGTCGTATTTTATCGTTTGTTAAACCAGGCGTTATGGAATATGAAGTGGAAGCCGAATTTGCACATGAGTTTTTACGAAACCGTTCCAAAGGTTTTGCCTATACACCAATTATCGCTTCGGGTAACAACGCGAACGTTTTACACTATATCGAAAACAACCAACAATGTAACGACGGTGATTTATTGTTATTGGACGTAGGTGCCGAATATGCCAACTATTCCAGCGATATGACCCGTACGATTCCGGTTTCGGGACGTTTCACCAAAAGACAACGCGAGGTTTATGACGCTGTATTACGCGTTAAAAACAAAGCTGCCAAAATGTTGGTTCCGGGTAATTTCTGGAAACAATACCATGTGGAAGTTGGCAAAATTATGACGTCTGAGTTATTGGGATTAGGTTTGCTTGACAAAGCGGATGTTCAAAACGAAAATCCGGAATGGCCGGCATATAAAAAATATTTTATGCACGGTACTTCACACCATATGGGATTAGATACACACGATTACGGTTTACTATACGAACCGATGCAGGCAAACATGGTTTTCACTATCGAACCAGGAATTTATATTCCGGCCGAAGGATTTGGAATCCGTATTGAAGACGATGTGGTGATCCAGGCTAATGGAGAACCATTTAATCTGATGCGCAATATTCCTATCGAGGCGGATGAAATCGAAAGCCTGATGCATTCGTAATACAATATCAAACGGATCATAAAAACGGTTTGTAGCTTTGGTTGCAAACCGTTTTCTTTTTCGGCCGTCTCGCTTTATTCTTTATTTTTGCAGTATCAAAATCGCTTACTTTGAAGTTTACCCTTTTTAAAAACGCCAGGATTGCCTATACGGATACCGGAAAAGGAACCGCATTGGTTTTTTTGCACGGTTTCCTTGAAAATGCCGGAATGTGGGATTTTTATACGGCTGAATTTTCTAAAAAATACCGCGTTATTACCATTGATCTTTTAGGGCATGGACAATCGGAATCGATTGGCTATATTCATAGTATGGAAGATATGGCTGATGCCGTTCAGACGGTTTTAAGCGAACTCCGGATTCGGAAGGCCGTTTTTATCGGGCATTCGATGGGTGGCTATGTGGCGCTGGCTTTTGCCGAACTATATCCGGATCACGTAAAAGGAATGGTACTTTTAAATTCGACTTCCAGAGCCGACAGTGACGAACGAAAACGCAACCGCGACCGGGCTATCGTTGCCGTTAAGCAGAGTTATACGAATTTTATTAAAATGTCGATCGCCAATCTTTTTAGCGAAGACAACCGCGACCGATTGACTGATGCAATCGAAACCGCCAAAACGGAAGCTTTAAAAACACCGTTACAAGGGATTATTGCCGCACTCGAAGGCATGAAAACCCGTAACGACCGGGAAGTGATTTTGCATTTTGCACCCTATCCGATTATGCTGATTCTCGGTAAAAAAGATCCGGTTTTAAATTATCAGGATAGTCTGGAGCAAATCGAAAATACCAACGTAAAACTGGTGACGTTTAACGACGGTCATATGAGTCATCTGGAAAATCGGGACGAACTGGTAAACGCGTTACGCGATTTTTTTAAAACCGTTTAATTATTTGATTTGTTCTTCGAAAGGAATTTCGGGATTCAAAATTTCGTTGATCAGTATAACAAGCTGCGTTCTGAAATCGGCAAGTATATCCGGGGTTACAATCGTTTCGTAGTCTTTTTCTACTTTTCTACCAAAAGGCATAAAGCCGCCACGCATGTTTTTAAACGATACAATTCCGACTTCCATTTCTAAGCCTGCTGTTTTTTCTTCATACATAAATGCATAACAAAGCAACTGTATGATTTTGTCGTTTTTGATATCTTCCGTTAACCCCGTCCACTCTTTTAACTGTACGTTGTTTTTTAAAACTTTTCCGGTTTTATAATCGACAATCCTGATTTTTCCGTTGCGCTGTTCGATCCGGTCGACATTTCCGGCAATTTTTACCGAAAACGGTAGCCGACTGTCTTCCAGTGTTCGTTCCAACGGCGTTTCCAAAGCGATTATTTTAACCGCATCACCGGCTTCCAGTTGACGCTTTTCCTCTTTTAAAAAATTGTATACATTCCGCTTGGCCACTTCAAATGCCAGAAGGTTTTTTCCTTTCGAAATTTCTCCTTCTTTATATACCAATCGGAATTGTTTTTCCACTTCCGAATCGGCCATCGCAAACAACCAATCCATATCGGTAAACGATAGGAATTTGCCAACATACGGCTTGTACAATTCTTCCAAAGTGGCGTGAATAATCGTTCCCAGTGTATTCAAAGCAATATTTTCCTCTACTTCTTCCACCTCCGAAATACGCAGAATTCGCTGGTTGTAAAACTGAATTGGATTCCGCATATAGGTCGTCAGTCCGGAAGGCGAAAATCCTTTTCCGGTTGCGATTTCTTTTAAACGCAGTATCACCCGATCCGATTTTGGTACCGCTACCGGTTCGTAGGCTTTGTCCGGTAAAAAGGCATTATAAATTTGATGCGACAAGTTATGAGCCGGTTGCTTTTCGATTTCCAATTGGGTTATAAATCGGCTTCGTTCACCTGCATCCAAACCTTCACTTTCCGTATTGTACAACAGATAGATGTTTTTGGCGCGCAACAGCAAATGATAAAAGTGATAACTATAAATCGCGTCTTTTTCTTTGTACGTAGGCAATCCCAATTCGCGTTTTACATCGTACGGAATAAACGAATTCATGGTTTTTCCGGCCGGAAATTTCCCTTCATTCATGGACGTTACGATTACAGTTTCGAAATCAAGAACACGACTTTCCAATACCCCCATGATCTGAAGTCCGGTTAGCGGTTCTCCTTCGAAGGAAACTTCCGCCAGATCGATCACTTGTTTGTACACCGTATAAAGCGTACTCACCGTATCCAGTTTCGGATGCGCTTCGTGGTAGTTGATCAACTTGTTAATGACTTTAAAAATCGAATACAAAAAGGTCTTTGACAACTTGTCTTCTTCCTTATCGTTATTTAAAAACGATTTGATTGTCAATATGATTTGTGACAATCGATCCAATACTTGTCCGACATCATTATTATCCCATTTTTCAAACAACAACTGGAACAATGCGGAGGGTTTTTCCTGGATTTCAAAAAGCTTTTTATACGTTAAAAACGTGATATTATTTCTATTGATCACCTGAACCAGTGATCCGGCTTTCACATAGGGCTCCACCAATGGATGCGTGAGTATATCCAACACTTCCTTATAATAGAAAACGTAACTTTTTTCGTTTCGCTGAACAGCATTGGTATGAAGTTTAAACAGCTTATTGATCAGGATCTGAGCCGGGTTATTTTTACTATTATACCCCATGGTGATATTGAGGCTTTCCACTGATGACGGTAAAGCATAAAGCACCGGAATCAACAAATTTTCTTCCCCTAAAACCAAAGCAACCTTGTCCAGACTTTCGGTTTCAAGCTGAATTTCTTCTATTAATTTTCCGGCTATTTTAGCCTGTCCTACGGTTTTAGGTGTTCCGATGATCCGGATATTTTTTTCCTGACTAAAATCGCTTACAATCCATTCAAAAGGCTGGGTAGTATATTGTTTCCATTCTTTTTTAAATCGGCGTACAAACAAACCGGCATCGTGAAATGAATCATTTAAAAAAGCAGCATCGATGTCCCAATAGACTTTCGCCTGATCATTAAACAATA
Source organism: Flavobacterium sp. WV_118_3 (assembly GCF_039778605.1). NCBI lineage: Bacteria > Pseudomonadati > Bacteroidota > Flavobacteriia > Flavobacteriales > Flavobacteriaceae > Flavobacterium > Flavobacterium sp. WV_118_3. The sequence goes on from NZ_CP156060.1 coordinate 3,060,543, forward strand.
AATGCTGTATGATTTTTTCTTCGGCCTGATTTAAGGCATTAAAGCCGGCAAAAATGAGTTTTTTAGATCCGAGCGCTTCCGAAAAATGATTCAGGTTTTCTACCGCTTCCCGATAAATTAATCCCTGATATCCAATTCCTTTCCGCAATAAATGATCATACAACGATTCGTAGTATAACGGTAAAAGCTTCCAGAATTCCAGGTAATTTTCAATCATCGTGGTTCTTTTCTCCAGATCCAACGACCAGTGTTTGATATCTTCAATATCTTTTAGATATGAAAATATATGACTCGGTTTTAGCAGGTAGCGATCGATTTCATTAAAATCCTGTATCAGTGTTTTGGCCCAGTTGGCAAACAGTTCAAACGATTGTTGTTTTTCCGGTGGTGTTACTTCGAGGTAGACGTCGTAGAATTCAAATAACAATTCGATGTTATCACAGGTTCGTATTCCCGCAACATCCTGAATAAAATCTTCGATACTGACGATTTCCGGTGCAAATAAGGTACCCGGCAATTGCTTTTTCAAGGCTTCTATCAGGAAAATACGGGCTCGTTTGTTGGGAAGGATGATCACTATATTAGAGATAGTATCCTGATACTGATCGATAATCGCACTACTGAGTTTGTCTAAAAAGGAAAACGTTGCCATAGTATAAAAATAAAAAAACGCCCCGATAAACGGGGCGTTTTCCATATTTATTTGTGTGGGAAATTATTTGATTAATTTAACCTCAACACGTCTGTTGTTTGCTTTACCTTTCGCTGTTTTGTTTGTATCGATTGGTTTAGACTCACCATATCCGATTGAAGACAATCTATCGGAGTCAATTCCGTTTTCGATTAAATAATCTTTAACAGCTTTAGCTCTGTCTTCAGATAATTTTTGGTTGAATGCATCTTTACCATCGCTATCTGTGTGTCCTTCGATGCTGAATCTAGAGTTTGGATACTCTTTTAAGATTGCAGTGATTGACTGTAACACAGGGAAAGTTTGTTTTTGGAAAGAAGCTTTACCAGAGTTGAACAAGATCGTTTTAGCGTAAGCATTTAATTTTTTGATAGTCTCGTCAGAAACTTCAGGACATCCGTTGTTAGCAACAGTTCCTTTTACATCTGGACATTTATCATCTTTATCAGCTACACCGTCACCATCTCTATCTGGCCAAGGACAACCACCGTTTTCTTTAGGACCTTTTACAGTAGGACATTTGTCTACGTTATCTGGCACACCATCACCGTCTGTATCAGGACATCCGTTGAATTGTTTTGGACCAGCTACTTCAGGACAAGCATCGTCTTTATCAGGAATTCCGTCTCCGTCTGTATCAGGACAACCCTGGAATTCTTTAGGACCAGCTACATCTGGACAAGCGTCATCTTTATCTGGAATTCCGTCTCCGTCTGTATCAGGACAACCCTGGAATTCTTTTAAACCAGGTACATCCGGACAAGCGTCATCTTTATCATAGATTCCGTCTCCGTCTGTATCTTTACCTCCAAATTTGAAAGTAATACCCGCGAAGTGTTGCATGTGAGAAGGAACGTCTACTGACGGATCTCTTGTCTCATCAAATGAATGTTTGTAAGTTGAACGGAACGATAAACCTACGTTTTCAGAGAACCAGAAAGTTAATCCTAAACCTCCGTTAACGGTTCCTGTACTAGCATCACCAAAGAAAGTATAACCTCCACCGATGTGTGCAGACGGATCAATAACTTTAGATCCGATAAGGTTCATGAAGCTATAGTTAATAACCCCATCAATTCCGTAGTAAGATAAATCTCCAGGATTCACCACATTGTAATCACCAGGAACTGTAACTCTTGGCTCAACAAATTTAGTGATTTTGTTTACCGATCCCGTTACGCCAAAAGAGAAGTTATCTCCAATGTGTCTGGAAACGTTAACAAAAGATACTGATGGAATAATGTTCCAGTTGGCTTTTGCGTTAAAATACTGTGAAAACTGGTCTTCTAATTTCTTGCTAGCACTGAATCTAGTGTCTACAGCATTCGCACCAATAGTAATAGCCCAAGGGTTATTGCTATCCTGAGCCTGCGAACTTAGACCCGCAAACATCAATGCTGCTACGAATAATTTGTTTAGATGTCTCATACTTTTTTTATTTAATTACAATACGTTATAATTACAGCAAAAGTAAGATGTAAAATATTAACTACAAAGCAATTTGTTAAAAAATTCGCTTTTTCTTACTAAAAACTTCTTATTGAATTACTCCCAATGCCTTTCCGACCTCTGTAAATGCACTTATCGCCTTGTCTAAGTGCGCTTTAGAATGACCTGCAGACAATTGTACTCTAATTCTTGCTTTATCTTTTGGAACCACCGGGAAAAAGAAGCCGATTACATAGATTCCTTTTTTAAGTAATTCATCTGCCATTACTTGCGAAAGTTTTGCATCATAAAGCATTACCGGCACAATTGCTGAGTCGCCATCGATGATATCAAATCCGGCCGCTTTCATTCCTGCTTTAAAATAGTTCGTATTCCACTCCAGTTTGTCGCGCAATGTAGTATCTTTTTCCAACAATTCAAAAACTTTAATCGACGCGCCCACGATAGACGGTGCCAATGAATTTGAAAACAAATACGGTCTTGAACGTTGTCTTAAAATTTCGATTATTTCTTTTTTGGCCGTTGTATAACCACCCATAGCGCCACCTAAGGCTTTCCCTAATGTTCCGGTTATAATATCCACACGCCCCATTACATTTTTAGCTTCCAACGTACCTTTTCCGGTCGCTCCGATAAATCCGGCCGCATGACATTCGTCTACCATCACCATCGCATCGTATTTGTCGGCTAAATCGCAGATTTTATCCAATGGCGCTACCAAACCGTCCATCGAAAAAACACCGTCGGTTACAATCAGTTTAAAGCGTCTTCCTTCTGCATTTGCTTTGATTAACTGCTGTTCCAAATCGGCCATATTGTTGTTTTCATAACGGTAACGGGCCGCCTTACACAAACGCACACCATCGATAATCGAAGCGTGGTTTAAACTATCCGAAATGATCGCGTCTTCTTCTCCCAATAGCGGCTCAAAAACACCTCCATTGGCATCAAAAGCAGCCGCATACAGTATCGTATCTTCCGTACCATAGAAATCGGCAATTTTTCGCTCTAATGTTTTGTGAATATCCTGCGTACCACAGATAAAACGAACGGACGACATTCCGAATCCGTGTGTATCCAAAGCATCTTTTGCCGCCTGAACCACTTCCGGATGCGATGACAATCCGAGGTAGTTGTTCGCACAAAAATTTAACACGGTTTCTCCGGTCGAAATGGTGATTTCCGCACCTTGTGGCGACGTGATAATGCGTTCTTTTTTAAACAATCCGTTATCCTGAATGGCATTTAATTCGTTTTGTAAATGCTCTTTGATTTTTCCGTACATGATATGCTGTTTATTCGGTTATTATTATTCCGGTTACAAATGTATTACATTTAACGTTTCGCCTATATACACCAGTGTTTTTTTCGCAACCTCAAATCCCATTTCCTGTAAAGCCAATTCATATTCCTCCAGCTGACGGGCGTATTTGGCCTGATGTGCTCCGGTTTTATAATCCAGCAAATAGGCTGTTTTCCCGCGTATAACCACGCGATCAGGTTTAATGGTTCTACTGTCTTTTTTAATGATACTTTGTTCGTTGTAAACCGCATCAGCTTCTTCGAAAAACAGCCCCAGCTCTTCGTGATCTACAATCGTATGCAACGTCTGTTCGACGGTTTCTTTTTGCATCCGGACAATCAATCCGGTTTCCTGTGCTTTGATCAACGCCAGCGGAATGTCGTTTTTGGTTTTGATAAACGATAGTATTTCGTGTAGTATATTTCCAAATTCAATTGCTTTTTCCTGTGTCGTTCCCCACATCAATGCTTCCCGTTGAGCAATCTTAATCGCTTTCGGATTTAACTTTTCGTTTACTTCCACGATTAGCTGCTGTGTATCGGTATAACTTCCTCCCACCGATTGCCGGTTCGGTTCTCCGAATTCAAACACCATGCTATCCTCATTATAAACACCCTGAAAATCGAGGTATTTGATAAAGAACGACGACATGTTATTTTGCAGTTCCCCTTTACTGCTCACATTCCGCCCGGAAATAATATACAGCTGTTCCTCGGCACGGGTTAACGCCACATACAACACATTGATGTTATCCAGAATGTCCTGCTGACTTTTTTCTTCATAGACTTCGGCGGCTTTTCCACCGTATTCCGATACTTCTTTTTTGGCATCGACCAAGGCTCTGGAAATCGCAAATTCGTCTTCTTCCATTTCGAGCCACATCTTATTCCGCGGTGCGGCCGCATAGTTTTCTTCCGCAAACGGAAAAATCACCACCGGAAATTCCAACCCCTTGGATTTATGAATCGTCATGATACGAACCGCATTGTTCCCTTCGGGCGACGGAATACTAAATTTGGATCCGTTTTTTTCCCAGTAATCGAGAAAATCCGCAATCCCGTACTGGGTTCGCACGTCTCGTTCCAATACCAGATCCAAAAAGTACTGCACGTAGGAAATCGTACTTTTTTCTTTTATAAAAACGGCGATTATAATTTCGACCGTTTCATAGAGCGATTTTTTCCGACACTCATCAAATGAAATTTCGATGCCGAGTTCCCGCAGCCAACTTTCCAATGCGACTTCTGTTTCCTGCTGCATCCCCTGTTCGATACAATCGTGAATCTGCAACTGGTTTTGACGATAGCGCGCTACAAAATACAAAAAGGCCGCTTTAGCTTCTTTGTCGTTGTTGTTTTTCAGATACCGCAGCACGTTTAAAATCAGTCGTACTTCGGTGGCATTTTCGATCAGCAGCGTTTCAGACGATAATATCTTGATCCCGTTTTCCGTCAGGTAATTGGCCAACGCCACACCCGACGATCGTTTTCGCGTAAGCAACACAATGTCTTTATAGGCATAGCCTTTTGCAGCAACCTCATATATCGTTTTTAAGGTCGCTTTCAGATACAATTGTTCCTTGTCGTTGGTTTCTTCTCCGTCTTCATCGCTTACTTCGGTCACTTCGGGAATAAATGAGATATTGACATAGCCGCCTATTTTGGAATTGTTTTCCTGGCGACTGTGATTGCGATACAAATCCTGGTAATCTTCGTTTGAAAATTCATCGGCCAACATCGCAAAAAAAGCGTTGTTAAACTGAATGATTTCCGAGTAGCTTCTGTAGTTTTTCTCCAGTCGGACGAGCTTTTTATCCGGGTTTGAAAACGGATTATGGCATTTGCTCAGCGCAATAAACTGTTCTGCTTTTCCACCGCGCCAACGGTAAATGGACTGTTTCGGATCACCTACAATCATTAGCGATCCGCGTACACCCGACAAATCTTCACTGGCCAGTGCATTGTCGATTAGCGGAATCAGATTATGCCACTGCATTTCGGACGTGTCCTGAAATTCGTCGATAAAAAAGTGACGGTAGCGTTCACCCAGACGTTCGTAAATAAACGGCGCCGGCTGGTTTTGAATTTCTTTATAAATGATCGCGTTAAACTCCGAAATCGACAGTATGTTTTGCTCTTTCTGAATCCGTTCCAACTCCTGACTAATCGAGTTTAACAACGACAATGGCGTTATGTTTTTTAAGAAAGCCGTATAAAAATTCTTTTTTTCGTAATTTTTATAGACCGCACCCAAAATAGCAATCAACTCTCCGGAAATCGACTCGATTACATCCTTATCTTTTGCTGTTTTATTAACCGCGATATCATCGATCTCCCGAAACTTTTTATGCGAACTTTTTAATTCGCCTTTCTGAATATACCCCAAATGATTGGGAAACGTTCCGCGGGAAAATGATTTGAGATCGATTCCTTTACTTTCGATCAGCGCCATGGCTTCATCTGCTTTTGCAACACTATCCGCATCGAGATGCGACACGGCTTCTTTTAGTTTAGCTTTAACCTCCAGAAACTCCCCGATCGATTTATCCTCGAAATTATGAATCTCGTTCCGGTTGTTTTCATTGAGTAATAATCGCCCTACATCCAACAATTCGCCGGTCACATCCCAACTTCTGTCGTTATCGGTTTTATCCACCGAAAAATCGACCAATAGATTTGTCAGTTCGTTCTCCTCACCCGCTTTGGCCACTATGGCATCCACGGCTTCCATTAAAAGCGAATCGGTTTCGAGCGAAACATCAAAGGTTACCGGTAAATTCAGATCGTGTGCAAAAGCACGAATTACTTTATGAGTAAATTTATCAATCGTAGAAATATCGAAAGACGCATAATTATGGATAATATTTTTGATGATCGCTTTCGATTTGTCCTGAATTGTCGCCAGACTTAACCGCGTTTCCGCCGAAATGTCCTTCATCAACTCCAACGCTTTGTCATTGGTGTCGGGTTTTGAAAACTCCGACAAACCGTTTACAATCCGGGTTTTCATTTCCTCTACCGCTTTATTGGTAAAGGTTATGGCCAGAATTTTTTTATACGCATCATTCGAGTCGGCTGTCAACAAAATTTTAAGATACTCTTTTACAAGCGTATAGGTTTTTCCCGATCCGGCGGAAGCGTCATAAATTGAAAAAGCAGTTTTCTCCACAATTAAGAAATGTTTATATTGGCATTACCAATATCGGAATAGAAAATTACTATTTTTTATTCCAAAGTATAATTTATAATTTTGAATAAAATTAATACTAATCTTTAAATAAAAAGACTATGGCTTTCGAATTACCAAAACTTCCATATGCTTATGACGCCTTAGAGCCTCATATTGATGCCCGTACAATGGAGATTCACCATTCTAAACATCACAATGCTTATACTACGAATTTAAACGCTGCAATTGCCGGAACCGATTTAGAAGGCAAAACGATTGAAGAAATCCTTAACGGTCTTGATTTGTCTAAAGCAGCTGTTCGTAATAATGGTGGTGGTTTTTACAATCACAATTTATTCTGGGAAGTAATGTCGCCAAACGGTGGCGGATTACCAACTGGAGAATTAGCAGACGCGATCAACGCTTCTTTTGGTTCTTTTGACGAATTTAAAGCACAGTTTTCAAAAGCTGGCGCAACACAATTTGGTTCCGGATGGGCATGGCTATGTGTTCAGAAAGGTGGAAAACTGGATGTTTGTGGCACTCCAAATCAGGACAACCCGTTAATGCCCGGTATCGGATGTGGCGGAACTCCTATTTTAGGAATGGACGTTTGGGAACATGCTTACTATTTGCACTATCAAAACAGAAGACCGGATTATATTGAGGCGTTTTTCAATGTGATTAACTGGGCTGAAGTAGCAAAACGTTATGCAGCTGCAAAATAATCTAAAATAGCAACTACAAATAGCCCCGATGGTACTACTGTCGGGGTTTTTTATTGATCCTAAAATAAAAAGGTGGAATAGAATTCCACCCTTTTTGCCCCAAATCTACCATAAACTTAACCTACTAATGCTATGGTGATACAAATGTATTGTCAATGCTTTTTGCTATCAAAAAAATCAGATTATCTACTAATAAATTCGATAAAAAGCGTGTTTTTAACTACTTGTTAGTATGCGCGGGCGTCCTTACCTTCGTAAAAATTCATAAAAGCACGGTTCACTACGCGATTACCACCATTGGTTGGATAGTCACCTGTGAAATACCAATCCCCTAAATTTTTCGAACAAGCCGTGTGTAAATTCGCCACGGTCTGGAAAATGATTTTCACTTCAGCATTAACATCCGAAGAGGTTAGCATCTCAGCTATCTTATCCGAAATTTCCTGATCCGTAAACGGTGCATAAATTTCTTTTACATAGTTGACCACTTCACTATCCGGGAAGTTTTCCTGCGCTTTTGATTTTTGGTACACTTCGTCTACCAAATGGTATAGATTGCGTTCTTTTAACAACTCTAATGTCGCCTGAAAAGCGATTAAACCTTCCAACTTCGCCATGTCAATTCCGTAACAATCCGGATAACGGATTTGCGGTGCCGAAGAGACAATTACGATTTTCTTCGGGTGCAAACGATCCATCATCTTGATAATACTCTTTTTTAAGGTTGTTCCCCGTACAATACTATCATCGATGATCACCAGATTATCACTTGGTTTGATCACACCATAAGTTACATCGTATACGTGCGCTACCAAATCGTCGCGACTACTATCTTCGGTAATAAAGGTGCGGAGTTTCGCATCTTTAATCGCTACTTTTTCGGTTCGGAGTTTTACCGATAAAATCTCCTGTAATTTTTCGGCGGTCAACGCTTCTTTATTCGCTAAAATATCAGAAATCTTACGTTGGTTCAAAAAGTCCTGTGCGGCTTCAACCATTCCGTAAAAAGAGGTTTCTGCCGTATTTGGAATATACGAAAACACCGTATTATCGGTATCGTTTCCGATGGCTTCCAGAACCGCCGGCATGATCAATTTTCCTAATTCTTTACGTTCCTGATAAATTTCGGCATCACTTCCTCTGGAGAAATAAATTCTTTCGAACGAACAGGCTTTTAACGGTAAGGCTTCGCGAATTTGCTCGTCCAGTACGCGTCCGTCTTTTTTAACGATAATCGCATGTCCCGGTGTGATTTCACGGATAGCTTCAAACGGCACATTAAATACGGTTTGAATTACCGGTCTTTCGGATGCCACAACTACGATTTCGTCGTCCTGATAATAGAATGCCGGACGGATTCCAGCCGGATCACGGGTTACAAATGCATCGCCATGCCCTAAAAGTCCCGCCATAGCATAGCCACCGTCCCAGTTTTTGGACGCGCGTCGTAAAATACGGGCAATGTCCAAACGTTCTGCAATTTCCGGTGACGCTTCTCTTTTACTTAATCCTTCGTTTTTACATTGCTGGTACAAATCGGTTACTTCATCATCCAAAAAGTGTCCGATTTTTTCCATTACAGTAACAGTATCGGCCATTTCTTTTGGATGTTGTCCCAATCGAACCAAATCGTCGAACAATTCTTTAACATTGGTCATGTTAAAATTTCCGGCTACAATCAGGTTGCGATGCATCCAGTTGTTCTGACGTAAAAACGGGTGCACACTTTCGATACTGTTTTTACCAAAAGTTCCATAGCGTACGTGTCCTAAAAACAATTCTCCGATATATGGAATTTCCTGTTTTTGCAAATCCACGTTGTCGTTATACTCCGGATGCGCGGTCAATTCTTCGTTAATACGCTGATTGATTTGCGCAAAAATATCCTGAATCGGCTGCGACTGATTGGAACGGATTCTGCTAATGTAGCGCTCTCCCGGTTCCACATCCAGTTTAATACTTGCCAAACCGGCTCCATCCTGTCCTCTGTTATGTTGCTTCTCCATTAAGAGATACATTTTCTGTATTCCGTAGAATGCAGAACCATATTTTTCTTTATAAAAGGATAATGGTTTTTTTAATCGTAAAAGGGCAATGCCACACTCGTGTTTTATTGCGTCACTCATAGTTGTTGTGTTGTTGTTGTGTATTAATAAAAAAAGCCCCGTTTCGAGGCTTCGGATGTTTCCGTTAATCTTGTAATGCGATGTCGAACTGTGTCAACGCTTTAAACTGTTGTAGTCGGGATAGTACTTCGTGTTTTTCCAAACGCTCCATACGTTGTGTTCCGAATTCTTCTACACAGAACGAAGCTAAATTCGAACCGTATACAATTGCATTTTTCATATTGCCAAACGAAATGTTTTCGCTTTGTGCAATAAATCCTGAGAATCCACCTGCGAAAGTATCTCCGGCTCCGGTCGGATCAAAAACTTCCTCCAGCGGTAAAGCCGGCGCAAAGAAAACGTCTTTATCATGGAACAATAACGCGCCGTGTTCTCCTTTTTTGATCACTACATATTTTGGTCCCATTGTATGGATTTTGGCAGCCGCTTTAACCAAGGAATATTCTCCTGATAACTGACGCGCTTCCTCATCGTTAATGGTAATTACATCTACTCGTTTCATTACGTCCAGTAATTCCGGTAGTGCACAATCCATCCAGAAATTCATGGTATCCAATACCACCAACTTCGGACGTGTTGTCATCTGATCCAGAACACTGCTTTGTACAATTGGGTGCAGGTTTCCTAACATCACCACATCGGCATCGGTATAATCGGCCGGTACTTTCGGTTGGAAATCAGCCAGTACATTTAATTGGGTATCTAAGGTATCTCTGGAATTCAAATCGTTATGGTAACGTCCGCTCCAAAAGAACGTTTTTCCACCTTTAACCACTTCTACTCCCGAAATATCGATGTTTTTATTTCGAAGCAAGTCCAAATACGCTTCCGGAAAATCTTCCCCTACTACAGAAACGATAGCTGATTTTATATTAAAAAATGAAGCCGACAATCCGATATACGTTGCCGCTCCACCTAGAATCTTGTCAGTTTTTCCGAATGGCGTTTCAATCGCATCAAACGCAACGGTACCTACAATTAATAGTTTGTTCATAAAACGTGTTGAAAATTAGGGTGCAAATATACTTCATAAGTTTCAGAGTTGCAACGGTTCAGCCTCACAAAGTAATCGTAAAGTTTTACAAAACTGTGCTTAGTCGTGCTGCACTTTTTCGTAATAGGTATCTACCGAAAGTTTTTCCTGTTGCGAAGCCATGACCGCCAATTGATCACAACGCTCATTTTGAGGATGATTACTATGTCCTTTGATCCATCTGAAATCGACACGGTGCTTGCGGTATATCTTTAGAAAACGCATCCACAGGTCGGGATTTTTCTTACCGTCGAAGTTTTTCTTTTCCCATCCGAAGACCCATCCTTTTAAAACGGAATCGACCACATATTTGGAATCCGAAACTACCAAAACACTTGTTCCCTGTATTTTAAGTTTTTCCAAACCAACAATTACCGCCAGCAATTCCATTCGATTATTCGTTGTTAGCCGGAATCCTTCGTAAAATTCTTTTTTATACGGTTTACCAACCCATTCCAGGATTACACCATAACCGCCCGGGCCGGGATTTCCTTTGGCTGCGCCGTCTGTATATATATGTACTTCGTGAGAATTCAAATTATGCTTTTAATAGGTTTTCAATTACTGTCGGAAAATGTTCGTGTTCCAGTTCGTGAACTTTGGCCGCGATGGCTTCTGGTGTGGTACAATCTTCCACCGATACGGTTGCCTGAAACACAATACCGCCTTCGTCATAGTGTTCGTTTACATAATGTATGGTAATTCCGGTTTCTTTTTCGCCATTTTCGAGTATGGCACGGTGTACATTCATTCCATACATTCCTTTTCCACCATATTTTGGCAATAAGGCCGGATGAATGTTAATTATTTTCCCCGGATAATGTTCGATAATCGATTCCGGAAACTTCCAAAGGAAACCTGCCAAAACGATTAAATTGGGATCGATCGCGTCAATTTTTGCCAAAACCGTACCGTCGGAAAGCGCATTTTTGTCGAAAACAACAGTCGAAATTCCTAAATTTTGGGATTTCTCCAACACTTTTGCGTCCGGTTTGTTCGAAAAAACAGCCGAAACAACCCCTGAATTACTATTTTTAAAGTGTAAAATTATTTTTTCTGCATTGCTTCCCGAACCCGAGGCAAATATGACGATCTTTCTCATTTATCCTTTGTTTTTCAGACCGCAAAAAAAAGAATAATAAATGATATTAAACAGTTTTTGAGAGCCTTTTCAAATTAATTTTTTATTTTCGTAGCTACATTTATTAACTAAAATGTTGTTTTAAAATAAAGTTTTTTATTTTTGCCAACAAATTAAATTTTAAAATTAAAGATTATGTCAGACATTGCATCAAGAGTAAAAGCGATTATCGTAGACAAATTAGGTGTTGACGAAAACGAAGTTGTAACGGAAGCAAGCTTCACTAACGATTTAGGAGCTGATTCATTAGACACTGTTGAGCTTATTATGGAGTTCGAAAAAGAATTCGATATTCAAATTCCAGATGACCAAGCTGAAAACATTTCTACTGTTGGCCAAGCTATCTCTTACATAGAAGAAGCTAAAAAATAATAACCTCATTAATCCCATGTATTCCGGTTTTACTGTGAATACATGGGTGTTATTATTTTTCAACGGTATTTGGTTAAGAAATACAACTGATTGGTAACAATCATTAAATATACTATCAAATTGCCCATGTTTCCTTTAGTTTATAAAAGAAAACAACATGGGTATTTTTGTTTAAATTGAAACTATAAAATTGAACGTATGAAATTAAGACGAGTTGTAGTAACAGGATTAGGTGCTCTTACTCCTATTGGAAACAATATTCAAGAATACTGGAATGGTCTTATTAACGGTGTAAGCGGAGCCGCTCCAATTACTTATTTTGATGCCTCCAACTTCAAAACACAATTTGCCTGCGAATTAAAAGGTTTTAATGTTGAGAATTTCATAGATCGTAAAGAAGCTCGAAAAATGGATCGCTATGCACAATATGCAATGGTGGCATCCGAAGAAGCCGTTAACGATGCGAATTTCAATTTTGATAAATTAGACAAAGACAGAGTAGGTGTGATCTGGGGATCCGGAATTGGCGGATTGGAAACGTTCCAACAGGAAGTGACCGATTTTGCGAGAGGTAATGGTATCCCGAAATTCAACCCGTTCTTTATCCCTAAAATGATTGCCGATATTGCAGGCGGTCATATTTCCATCAAATATGGTTTTAGAGGACCAAACTTTACTACGGTTTCGGCTTGTGCCTCTTCCACAAATGCGCTTATAGACGCCTTTAACTACATCCGTTTAGGACATGCCGATGTAATGGTTACCGGCGGATCTGAAGCAGCTGTAGCTATTGCCGGAATGGGTGGTTTTAACGCCATGCATGCCTTATCAACCCGAAATGATGACCCAAAAACGGCTTCCCGTCCGATGGACAAAGATCGTGAAGGTTTTGTTTTAGGTGAAGGTGCCGGTGCTTTGATATTGGAAGAATACGATCACGCAGTAGCCCGTGGCGCCCGAATCTATTGCGAAATAGGCGGCGGTGGTATGTCGGCCGATGCACATCACATTACGGCTCCGCATCCGGAAGGATTTGGTGCAAAAAATGTAATGTTAAACTGTTTACGCGATGCCGGTTTACAACCTACCGACGTAGACGGTGTGAATATGCACGGTACATCGACACCTCTTGGTGATATTGCCGAAAGTAAAGCAATCCAACACGTATTTGGTGAACATGCCTATACCCTAAACCTGAACGCTACCAAATCGATGACCGGTCACTTGTTAGGTGCTGCCGGAGCTATAGAAGCCATCGCTTCTATCCTTTCGATTGTACACGGAATCGTTCCGCCAACCATCAACCATTTTACAGACGATGAAAACATCGACAATAAATTGAATTTTACTTTTAACCAGGCTCAGAAAAGAGATATGAAAGTGGTTATGAGCAATACATTTGGTTTTGGTGGTCACAATGCTTGTGTACTTGTAAAAAAATTGGATCTGTAGTCTTGTAATGAGTATTATCAAAAAAATATTTTCAAATTCCCGCTCTAATGAAGACGGGATTTTTTTTGATGAAGTTTCTAAAATACTGGGATTCAAACCCCTAAACATGATTCATTACCGCAAGGCATTTACCCATCGTTCGATGAATAAATCTGATGATGAGGGCAATCCGATGAACTACGAACGGCTGGAATTTTTAGGCGATGCCATGCTGGGATCGGTAATTGCGGCACATTTGTTCAATAAAGTTCCAACCGGCGACGAAGGTTATCTGACCAAAATGCGGTCTAAAATTGTGAGTCGCGAACATTTGAACGAACTCGGCAAAGACCTGAACCTGATCCGACATGTGGAAAGCAAAGTATCGACACAGCACTTTGGCGAAAACATTCACGGCAATTTATTTGAAGCCTTAATCGGCGCTATTTATCTGGATCGCGGCTTTACCTATTGCGAGAAATTTATCCATAAAAAAGTGATCGTTCCGTATGTGGATATTGCCAAACTCGAAGGAAAAGTAATCAGCTACAAAAGCCTGCTTATCGAATGGTGTCAGAAAGAAAAACATACCTTCCAGTACGACGTTTTCGAAGATAACGGTAACGAAGGAATCAAATATTTTGGCGTAAAACTAAAGATCGACAATAAAATCATAGCCAAAGCCAGAGCTACTTCCAAGAAAAAGGCCGAGGAAAAAGCCTCACAACGCGCCTATTTCGCATTACAGGAAAAAATTAACAAAAAGTAAGTGCAGTCTTTGCTAAATTATCGTTAACAACCTTACTTTCCTGTTTTTTAAATCTTTAATGTAGTATCTTTACCCTTGGATTTTTTTCAAAGAATATGGCTATTCATAAACTACTGATTAACGATTTTATCTCCGAAGATTATGAATTGATTGCAATTCATTCGACTCTGGAAGACTATCGGTTAGCCTATTTTATCAACCAGAAGCTTCCCGTTACATTCGAAAAAAGCAGCAAGGATATCGGTATTCAGGTACCGGAAGGAAAAAGTCATTTTACCCGCTTTATTTTCGACGACGAAGCACATGAATTATTTTGGAATCTGATTCCAAATAAAACAACACTGGTTACCCGACAAACGAAAGCCACATCCCTTTTTGAGGAAACGGAATTTGATATCGCAACCAACATATACCTGTTGCCGGAACTCAAAAAAGTGGATTATATCATAAAAATTGAAAACACAGACGATTTTTTTGACCTGGACCAATTGATTGATCAGCTGTTGACAATCAAACAGATTACCACGGCCTATAAAATTGAACAAAACAAACTAAAATCGAAAAATAATTTAATTTTCTAATACCAATGCTGACAAGAAAAAAGACAAAAATCGTAGCGACACTTGGCCCTGCTTGTAGTACAAGAGAAATAATAAAAGAAATGATTGATACAGGAGTAAATGTCTTCCGAATTAATTTTTCTCACGCTGATTATACGGATGTTAAAGAACGTATCGATATTATTAGAGGACTAAACGATGAATTTGGTTATACCACTTCTATTCTTGCCGACCTGCAAGGCCCAAAACTTCGCGTCGGTGTCATGAAAGAAGACGTAGTAGTGAGTAAAGGTGATACCATTACGTTTACTACTGCAGAAGATATTCTGGGAACTGCCGAAAGGGTGTATATGAATTACAAAGAGTTTCCAAAAGATGTAAATCCCGGAGAGCGTATTCTTTTGGATGACGGAAAACTGATTTTTGAAGTACTGGAAACCGATAAAAACACTGAGGTAAAAACCGTGGTAATTCAAGGTGGTCCTTTGAAATCGAAAAAAGGAGTAAACCTCCCAAATACTAAAGTTTCATTACCGGCTTTAACGGAAAAAGACATCCGTGATGCAATTTTCGCTATCGAAAATCAAGTGGACTGGATTGCCTTATCGTTTGTCAGAACGCCAAAAGATCTGGAGGATCTTCAGGATCTAATTGCCAAACATTCCGATCATAAAATTCCGATTATCGCTAAAATTGAAAAACCAGAAGCGGTTGAAAATATTGATAAAATCGTTGCTTTTGCCGACGGACTAATGGTTGCCCGTGGGGATCTTGGCGTGGAAATTCCGGCTCAGGAGGTTCCGTTGATTCAGAAAAAACTGGTTCACCGTGCCAAAACAGCCCGTATTCCGGTTATTATCGCAACACAGATGATGGAAACGATGATCACCAGTTTAACACCAACCCGTGCCGAAGTTAACGACGTAGCCAACTCGGTTATGGATGGTGCCGATGCAGTGATGCTTTCCGGAGAAACTTCCGTAGGAAACTATCCGGTGCAAGTAATTGAAAAAATGACGCAGATTATCGAAAGTGTTGAAAATTCACCGCTAATCAAGGTTCCGCAAAATCCGCCATTAGTTCGAACCAAACGCTATATTACCAAATCGATCTGTTATCACGCCGCTTTAATGGCCAATGATATCGATGCAAAAGCGATTTCAACACTAACCAATAGTGGTTATACGGCCTTCCAGATTTCGGCCTGGCGTCCTCATTCTCACATTTTGGTATTTACGTCCAATAAAAAAATTGTGACCCAACTGGGTTTACTTTGGGGTGTTCATACGTTCTACTACGACAAATTGGTGAGTACCGATGATACCGTAGAAGACATCAACCGCATTTCAAAAGAAAAAGGATTTGTAAAAGAAGACGATATGATGATTAATCTGGCCGCCATGCCGGTAATTGACAAAGGGATGGTTAACACCCTGCGTATTTCTCAAATCAGCTAATCCATATGATTATAAAATAGTACAAACCTGTCGAAATCGGCAGGTTTTTTTTAAAAGTCAAACCGCAATTGTACGGCAACAGTTTTTTTGATTTCCGTATTCAGGTTGTGTAACGAAATACCAAGTAAGCGTACGGAATCTTTCATTTTTTCCTGATATAGCAATTCTTTCGCCGCTTCCAGAATCAGAGCTTTGTCGGCTATAAAATACGGTAGCGTTTTGCTTCGCGTTTGCAGTGTGAAATCGGAATATTTGATCTTTAACGTTACCGTTTTTCCGGCTATTTTATGAGACTTCAGCCGTTTTTCTAATTCATTTGCGATATTTTCCAGCTTTTCAATCATAAAAATTTCGGATGATAAGTTGGTATTAAAGGTTCTTTCGGCACCAACCGATTTTAACATTCGATCCGGTTTTACCGCACTATTATGAATACCTCTTACAATATTGTAATAATGGGTTCCGCTTTTTCCAAAATGTTCCTCCAGATAATCCAGCGATCTTGCCTTTAAATCTTTTCCGGTAAAAATCCCGTTCTGGTACATTTTTTCGGCCGTTACTTTCCCAATACCGTAGAATTTTTTAATATCCAGGTCTTCGAGAAATTGGATTACTTCTTCAGGATTAATTGTTTTTTGTCCGTTGGGTTTGTTATAGTCACTGGCTACTTTTGCCAGGAATTTATTTACCGAAATTCCCGCTGAAGCCGTTAGTCCGATTTCCTCAAAAATACGTTTCCGGATTTCCTGCGCGATTAGCGTGGCACTCGGATTCCCTTTTTTATTCTCCGTTACGTCCAGGTAGGCCTCATCCAGCGAAAGCGGTTCTACCAGATCAGTATATTCGTAAAATATTTTCCGGATTTTTTTAGAGATTTCTTTATACCGGTCAAAGCGGGGACGAACAAAAATAAGTTCCGGACAGTTTTTGCGCGCCATATAACCACTCATCGCACTTCGAACGCCAAATTTACGGGCTTCATAACTCGCTGCTGAAACCACTCCTCTGACTTCACTTCCGCCAACGGCTACCGGCTTCCCCTTTAATTCCGGATTATCCATTTGCTCTACAGAAGCATAAAACGCATCCATATCCACGTGAATAATCTTTCTGAAATTCGGGGTCGTTTCCATAAAGTAAATATAGGCTATAAAACAGACGAAATCAGGAAACGGATTCTTCCTCCCGCTTGTCTTTTACCGGGATAAAAAACGATAGCGGTCGCTTTCTAAAATGAATCCAGATGGCCTTGTTTAAAAGTCGGAATTCCGAAAGCGGTATATTTCGGGAACGGAACGCTAATCCGATTGACAAACCAAAACTGACAATAAAGTTCATAAAACCAATAAGTCCGATTCCTAAAATACTCCAGCCAATCATCCATAAATCGGCTTTAAAATTCATCCCGTATAATCCTAAGGCAAAATTTCCACTCGCAAATGTAATGTGTCGAATGTCCAGATTTAACCCCAAAAAGATCCCTATCGACGCCGTACTTCCCAGGAAAACTCCAAACCAGCCGTTCGAAACGATACCGGCCCAGTTGTGTTCAAACCAGTTGGCTATTTTTTTTGTTTTTTCGACACCGAAACTCATTTTCAGAAACGGATGCTCCTGAATACGGTAATACACCTGATTGTGTTTGTTTCGGTTGGAAATACTTCCGGAAATGATTCCCGATAAAAACAGGAATACTCCGGCTATCGAAGCGTGAAAAATCGCCGGTGAAAAAATCGGATTCAGATCGCCTAATAGTTTGGGCCATTTTGTTTCAGCAATATTGTAATCGAAAACCTGATCGATCGCCCAAATTCCCAATAAGGAAACCGGAAAAGCCATAACAACATTTCCGACGAATGCGATAAACTGAGATCGGAACAAACGGGCGAATAATTTGGCAAACGAACTGTGTTTGTTTTCTGTTTTCCCTTGTTTTTTCATCCCTTTTTCCAAGGCCTGAATGATGGTCGCTGCGGTCATCGCCGGTTGTTTGGTCGCCAATGTAAAGCCACAAAGATAAATGGCAATAAAACCAAGCGAATAGTTTAAACTATACAGAAATGCATGTCCGAAAGCACTGGTTTCTATTTTGGAAAACAACAATTTGATGATACACAATATCCCCACAATAAAGCCTCCTCCTAAAGCAGCTTTTAGCATCCCGAAATACTCTTTCGGACTTTCGGTAATATAATGCTCTCCCGTTTTGGCCGTATGTTGTGTGATCTCATACGAAAGCAATTGCGTACTTTCATTGATCAGCTGACCAACGTTGTTTTTATAACAGTTGAATTTAATGAGTTGTAATGCCAGCTGAATCGTATTGTGTTTTTTGTCTTCTTCTTTATTGACTACCAATAACGGAATCAGGATTTTCATACGGTACAATTGCTGTCGAATGCGTAACAAACTTTGGTTTACCTTAATCGAAATCCCGTATTTGGAACTGTTGGCAAAAGCTTTGTCGACATACTCTTCGCATTGTTTGTGCAGGATTAGCAGTTGCTTATACAACAAATCATCGGAAGTAATGGCATGTTGTTCTCCGGTACGTATTTTTTCGATAATTTCCTGCAACTCTTTTTCAAAAGCTGTAAACGGACTTTCAAACTGACTGTATTCCGGCACCATTTTGATCACGTCATTTTCCATCGCTCTTCCGCTCATACGCTGCGGAATCAGGTTCATCACATTAAGCAATTCGGATAATGGTGATTTTTCTTTAACCGAAACATAGATATCCCGAAACGAAAGCAGATCAAATAATCGCAATAATTCTTCCATTGGAACTTTTTTGATCCAAATACCATCTGAATTCAGATAAAAAACCTGATTCAGGATATATTGAAGGGTGTCTTTTTGCGGTTGATACGGTAGTACTTTAGCCAATAATCTTTTCTTGACTTCGAAGACAAAATCGGCATCCTGTAAAATCGCAGCGTCCGATAACATCCGACTGAATTTTCGTTCTTTAAACAACTGTGCCAGGTAGCCAATCAGCAATTCGCGTTTATCCGGGTGTTCTTCGAGAAAATAAAGCAATTTTTCGATGGAAACCGTTACTTCTTTCTTCGGCTTTTTCGGCCGAAACAAATGTACCAGATCCACTAAAAAATGTAAGCTATCTTCAGAGACATACCGCTGGTTCTCAAAATGTTTATCAAACAGGTTTCCTATCGTTGTCTTAGATTGTAGCTTATGTCTTAAATTCATGCGCTTGTTTTTGGTAAATTATTCTGTGGCAAAATTACGATCCGGGAGCTATAATTTTCTTAACTTGCTCCTAATTTATATTAATTTCTCCAGAAAATGCAGGAAATCGAGCGAAAGTTTTTAGTCAAATCCGAGGCTTTTATTACCGAATCGCACCATCAAAACAGGATTGTTCAAGGTTATCTTAATTCGGATCCGGAACGAACCGTTCGCGTTCGTATTAAGGGCGAAAAAGGTTTTCTAACCGTTAAAGGTATCGGAAATGCTTCCGGAACGACACGCCTGGAATGGGAAACGGAAATTCCGGTTTCCGATGCCGAAATGCTCCTGCCACTCTGCGAAAAAGGTGTTATCGACAAAGTTCGTTATGAGATCCGAAAAGGAAACCACACTTTTGAGGTGGATGTTTTTTTCGGGGCCAATGAAGGACTGATTATTGCCGAAGTGGAATTGCAATCGGAAAACGAGCTCTTTGAAAAGCCGGACTGGCTCGGTTCCGAGGTTACCGGCGACAAACGGTTTTACAATGCTTTTTTAAGCAACAACCCTTATAAACTCTGGTAAAATGAAAATGCCGCAGTATACGTTACTTTTTCTGCTTGCGGTTTTATCCTGTAGCAGTCCTCAGAAAACAGTTCAAACGCCATCTATTCCAGCCAGACCTGTACCGGAGACTTTTAGTTATCAAGACAATGGTACCACCTATGTGATGCAAAAATATTTCCTGGTCTTACTAAAAAAAGGTCCCAACAGAACCCAATCAAAAGAGGACGCTGAGGAAATTCAGAAAAAGCATATGGAACATCTTTCCTGGTTGCATCAAAACGGAAAAATCAGCCTTGCCGGTCCTATGGACAAACACGAAACCATTTCGGGCATTCTGGTTTTTAACACGCCTACATTACGCGAAGCCGACAGTCTTGCAAAATTGGATCCGGCGGTAAAATCCGGACGACTGGAAGTGGAAACTATGGGATGGTGGGCAGCAAAAGGAAGTAAACTCGAATAGTTTAATCCTGAATCACTTCAATATTTACGTTTACAAATCCACGGCCTTTTCCGTGTGTGATTTCCATAAACGCTTTTTTAGAAAGGTCAATTTCCCGTCCTCGTGAGAATGGTCCGCGATCGGTTACTTCTACGATAACGGCTTTTTTATTGGCTACATTCGTTACTTTTATTTTAGTTCCGAAAGGCAGATTTCTATGCGCAGCAGTATATTTTGCATTGTCAAATTTTCTACCACTTGCGGTTCTTCTTCCATTAAATCGGTCGGCATAATACGATGCATGTACATTTTTTTTATAATTCTTAAGCTTAAGACCTCCCTGAATCGTGATAGAATCTTTTTTTATCGTATCGTTCACTTTCACTTTCGGATCTGCCTGAAAAGCGAAAACCCTTCCGGTTGTTGTACTGATTAACAAAACAGCGAGTGTAACAAATACGATGTAAACTATTACTTTTTTCATTCTATTCGTTTTTTAGATGATGAAGGGCAAGAAATATGCCAAGTTGAAAAAGGCCCTTACGGGCCTTCATTTTATTTAAACCATAAACTCCATGGTATTCTGCTTAGTATTAAAAGCAATCCTATCGCATAGAAAACGGCTATTTTTTTGAATTTATCCGTTCCGGTAGCTGCTTTTTTATGTTTCGACCAACCAACCGTGATCAATGCTATAGCAATGATATTGATTAGCGGATGCTCCAAAGAAGTTAATCGAAGCGCACTGTTACTCATTTGTCCGAATGATGCCGAACCCAGTGGTGAAACAAAATATAGGATAAAACCGAAAAGCAACTGAATATGAGAAAAGATCAAGCCAAAAAGTGAAATTCTTCTGTCTTTTGGTTCAAAATCTCTTTTGGAACTCATTCCTAAAAAAGCGTTGATTACAGCGATGAATAAAGCCAATAAAGCTAAATAAGCCAATCCGGAATGGCCTTTTTGAATAATTTCGTACATAGTTAGTTTTTTGTTTTCAAAACAAAGATAAGGAATTGAAACTAAAAAAGCCGCTTACCCAAAGTGGTAAACGGCTTTAATCATCCGATTTCGTTATTTTTAATTATAATTTAACAACTTTAAAATTAACGGTCTGGTTGTTGATTTTCATTTTGAAAAGATAGGTTCCGGTCGCATAGGCTGTCATGTCTACTTTTGTTGCCAGGTCGTTCAACTGACTGTTATATAACAATTGTCCCTGAACATTAAATACCTGAATTGCTGTTATTGCATCTTTTGATGTAATATTTACAAAACCGTTAACCGGGTTCGGGTAATACGAATAATCCATATACACAGCATCTTCCAATCCTAAAGAAGGCGTACAAGAGGTTGTTGCCACCCATCCTGCTTCGGTTACACCTCCGTCAGAAACGAATTTCATAGTTAAAGCACCGTCTGCAGCAGTCGATTCGATTGGTGCCGGTAACGTTAATCCGGTTAAACCAGCTCCGCCTACTAATGGTGCTTCTGTACTTGATCCGTTGTAGATATATAAGAAATCATAACCATCTTCCAGTCTGAAAGCAGTAAAGGTTAGTTTTACTTTATTGTTTGCCAGATTTGGAATAAGCGTTCTAACAAACACCTGATTGTTACCATATTGTCCAAATGTTCCACCCGTATCGGTCAATTGAATTCCGTTACAGTAATCTGCTCCAGTCAATAATATAAAATCTCTGGACAATGCGGTCATTCCAAAGCCACAAACCGGACGGATTCGCACTCTGTAATACGTATTTGGTGTTAAATTTTGTGCCGTAAATGAGTTGGCATTTACCGTAGTATACTGACCTGCCGTTCCTGAATACGGGAACACAACAATTTGCCATGAGGTAGCACTTCCTGCATCCGACCAGGTAATCACAGCCGATGTATTTCCGGCACCCATAGTCGAATTAATATCCGTAACCGTATTAATACAAGTACTGATACAATCCGTACTTAAACAAGTTCTGGAATCAACATGGTTTATAATCGCCGCTGAAGGCTGTGATCCGAATCCATTGTTAAAACTAATTCCGATACCACTCACTAAGTGACAATAACTCATAATAGTCCCTTTTGTACTAGAAGAAGGAATAGTTGGCGGATTGGTCATACAGCTATATCCTTCGGATGTTGCTCCTAAAGCTGCCGGCGCACAGTTATCAATAGCAGTATTGTTTCCATTCCATACACAAGCATGCGTATGTCTTGAACCTAGTAAGTGCCCTAATTCGTGTGTAACTACCTGAACCGTCCAAGAATAGGTTGGTACAGTACTATAGCTAAAATTCACGTCTGAATAACAGTAGTTATTCGCGGTACACAATCCTCCGATTGTTACTGCCACTCCACCTAATCCTCCTGGGTCGATTCCCACCAATTGTCCTACATCACCGTCAAAAACAGGTCGTACTGCATTAAATTTTGCCAGGTAATCACCAGAACTGTTACCTACACCTTCATATGGATCTTGTGAGGTCCAGATGTATACCGATTTTAATGCTGTCGTAATTCCATCGTTATTATATAAGGTCTGTACATTATTAAAAACCGAAGTCATCCAGTTGGAAGTTGTCGTTGTATTACTTCCGTTTGATTGGTATAAATTATAATCGATTTCAAAATAAACTGTTACACATTTATTACTGGCCGGACTTGCTGATGGAGTTGTTGGAGCGTTTTTAAACTCTTCAACTCTATCATCCGTAGCACATTCAAAATCGTGGGTTACATTCATCTTTTGATCTTCATAGATGATGTAGTCTGATTTGTTTCCTTTTTTGTCCAATTTACCTACTGTCAAATTGCTTAATTTTGAACTAGAAGCAATTCCATTCAGTTCTCCTTTAAAAAAGTTAAAAGACACCAAGGAGTTAGAGTCACCTTTCACGATACCACGGTAATACACTCCTGGTTCGTAAGTGATGTTTTTTCCTTTATCGGTATCCAGATGAAAACCTTCTGCTAACAAGTCTACTCGATAAAGTTGTAGTGTTACCGTTTCGTTATGGTACGGTAGATTCAATTCGATCGCGTTGGGTTTTTTGGACACGATTTCATTGACAGCAGCTTCTTTTATAATAGCAAAAGAAGCGTCGTTTACAACTCTGGCAATTTCTTTACCTGGAGTTTTAGTCGACGCTTCTAATACTGAAAATTTTTTAAAGTCTGTGTTCTGTGAGCGTAACTCGGCGACCCTTTGGGCGACCCTGTTTTGCGAAAACACAGTCAGCCCGGTTAAAAGGGCTAAAAAAAGTGTAAATTTTTTCATTTTGCGGGGTTAGTTAGTATTTTAGTCAGTCCAAATATAAAAAATATTTAGGTTCTGACTCACATTCCCGGCTTAACTACACAATTTTAACCTTTTAACTACAAACTTTTAAGATCTTTAATAGCTTTGAAAGCAATATCTACTTGATCATCGCTAACAATAATGGTGAATTCGTAATTTGTGGAAACTACTTCGCAAATATTCACACCTTCCCATGCCAAACGTTGAAATACATAGTAAAACAATCCCGGTACAGAAAGGTTATCTTTAGGTAGCTTTACCGTAATCGAAGCAAGGTTTTCGGTTTTATGAGCCCATTTTTCTTCTGCAAAGTATTTCTCTACTAAGTGGTTTAGGGAATCACTTACAATGATATTGGTTTCATTTACCCCTCGCGAAGAAGTATAGAATATATCTGTATAGTTATTAATTTCTGCGATTAAATCCGATTGACAACTCAATACTTTGGGAGTAATTGCGAAATTATAATCCGTCAATGAGGAACGTACAGTAATTTCTCCCAGATTCTTCAGAACTTTATCCAGTTTGTGGTTCATCCGGAAACCAAGTTCTTCCGATAATCGTTTCAGAGCCATTACGACTGCTCCTTGTTTAATGTTTTTCCCTAATTCCTGCTCTAATTCCGGCATCATTACTCTTGCCAAGGAGGTCAGATTAATAATACCCTGGGAGAGGCCATTGAGCAAAAAGGGTTTCGTTTTAATGTAATGTTCAACTACAGAGGAAATAGTTTTCATAATTATAGTGGGTTTTAAAAATCTCGTAAAATTACAAAAAAAACAATCTGTTAAAACTTTAACAAAAATAAATTAGAAATAATAAAATGCATCAGGATAATGCTTAATATCAAAAACAGCTCCCTGTTTGTGAATAGCAATTATATCAAAACGGACGTCACATTCGATGTCCCTTAGTATTACATATTCATTAACAGCTTTCACTAAAAGCTGAATTTTCTTCGATTTCACAAATTCTTGTGGTAATCCATACTCTAATTTAGAACGAGTTTTAACTTCTACAACTACTAAAGTTGTACCTTTTTTTGCAATTATGTCAATCTCGGCTTTACAAAATATCCAGTTTCGCTCCAGAATTTCGTAGCCGTTCTGTATCAAAAATGCTACTGCACGCGATTCTCCTTCTTTTCCAAGTTCATTATGACGTGCCATTTTTTATTTTATTGGAATTCTAACACAACTTGATCGTCGGTTATTTCAAAATTAACCGTAGCCCCTAAAATTAGTGCCCGATTATCTTTAACATGTCCGGCCGGAAAGTAAAAACATACCGGAATATTATATTCTTTTGCGATGGAAGTGATAATACCTACTTCATTTTGCCCAAAAGGAATTTCGTTATCATGCATATCTGTCATCCCTCCTACTACAAGTCCTTTTAGTCCGTCAAAATAACCATTTCTTTTTAAATTATACAGCATTCGATCTATATGATATAAATATTCGTCCAGATCTTCTATAAATAATATCTTATCTTTTGTATCAATTGAGGATTTTGATCCTAACAAACTGTATAATATAGAAAGGTTACCTCCTACCAATTGTCCTGTTGCTTTTCCTTTAATTTCATATCCTTTCGCCGGAACTTCATATCGGATTTTCTCTCCAAATAGCGCTTTACGTAAGGTTTCTTTAGAAATTTCTTCCGTTCGTGGCACCGTAAACGGCATGATACTATGCAGGGTTGCCACTTTCATATTATGGACATGACTATGCAAAACGGTAACATCACTAAATCCAATGATCCATTTTGGATGTTTTTTAAACTTCGTAAAATCCAATCCGTCTATAATGCGAACCGTTCCATAACCACCTCGGGCACACCATATCGCTTTGATATTATCATCGTCCATCATCTGCTGAAAATCATCGATACGCTCGCGATCCGTACCGCCCAACTGACAACTATCCAATCCTATCGTACGCCCTAATTTGACTTCCAATCCCCACGATTTTAACAATGCTATGGCGGGTTCGGCATCTTCTGGAAAAAATTTTCTTGCGGTACAAACAATGGCTACGGTATCACCTTTTTTTAAATAGGATGGAATTTTCATTTTTCGTTGTGAATATAAATCGGTCGTTGTAAAAAATAACAGTAAAATCAAAAATGATCTCAAAAATACAGCATACGTATGGAGGTGGTTTGTTTTCATTTGAAATCGTTTCTAACAAATTTAGCGTTTTTAAAACAATCCGATAAACATCTGTTAAAGGATTTGTCAACGCTTTTTTGCACAATTTGAATGAAAAAAACATTCAAATTCGTGGTTAATAGCCTATTTTTGCATTTCATCTTGAAATACATTCAAAATATAATCTTTTTTTTATGATACAAAATCCTAAAAGATATACCATTACAGCTGCTTTACCGTATACGAACGGTCCGATTCATATTGGCCACTTAGCTGGAGTATATGTCCCGGCTGATATCTATGCGCGTTTTTTACGTCAGCAAGGTAAAGATGTAGCTTTTATTTGTGGAAGTGACGAACATGGTGTGGCCATTTCGATGAAAGCAAAAAAAGAGGGCATTACACCTCAGGAAGTTATCGATAAATATAACGGGATTATTAAACAATCTTTTGCTGATTTCGGAATCTCTTTTGACAATTATTCCAGAACTTCAGCTAAAATACACCACGATACCGCTTCTGATTTTTTCAGAAAATTATACGACAACGGTAAATTTATCGAAGAAGTTACCGAACAATTATACGACGAAAAAGCCCAACAATTCCTGGCCGATCGTTTTGTGACCGGAACTTGTCCAAAATGTGGCAATGAAGATGCCTATGGCGATCAATGTGAAAAATGTGGCACGTCTTTAAACGCAACCGATTTAATCAATCCAAAATCAACCATAACCGGGACAAAACCAATCTTAAAATCAACCAAACACTGGTTCCTGCCATTAGATCAATATGATGCGTTTTTAAGAGAATGGATTTTGGAAGGTCATAAAAACGACTGGAAACCGAATGTTTTCGGACAGGTAAAATCATGGCTGGACGACGGTTTAAAACCGCGTGCCGTTACGCGTGATCTGGACTGGGGAATTCCGGTTCCGGTTGTAGGTGCCGAAGGAAAAGTACTATATGTATGGTTTGACGCACCTATTGGCTATATTTCATCCACAAAAGAATGGGCCGAAAGAGAAGGAAAAGACTGGAAACCGTACTGGAAAGACCAGGATACCAAACTGGTGCATTTTATCGGAAAAGACAACATCGTTTTCCACTGTGTGATTTTCCCGGCGATGTTAAAAGCCGAAGGCAGTTATATTCTACCGGACAATGTTCCGGCCAATGAGTTCCTGAATCTGGAAGGTAACAAACTGTCGACATCCAAAAACTGGGCGGTATGGTTACACGAATACCTTATCGATTTCCCGGAAAAACAGGACGTATTGCGTTATGCTTTAACCTCCAATGCTCCGGAAACCAAAGACAATGATTTTACCTGGAAAGATTTTCAGGCACGTAATAATAATGAGCTGGTTGCTATTTTCGGAAACTTTATCAACCGTGTAGTGGTATTAAGCAACAAATACTACGACGGTATCATTCCGCAACCTAACGAACTAACCGAAGCAGACGAAGCGGCTTTAACCGAATTAAAAGCCTATCCGGCGGTTATTTCGAGTTCAATTGAGCGCTACCGTTTCCGCGAAGCTTTAGGTGAATTGATGAATGTGGCGCGTTTAGGAAACAAATACCTGGCCGATGAAGAACCGTGGAAAATTGTAAAAGAAAATCCGGAAAGAGTAAAAACGCAAATGTATGTAGCCTTACAGATTGCTGCGGCATTGAGCGTTTTAGCCGAACCGTTCCTTCCGTTTACCGCTCAGAAATTAAAATCAATTTTAAAAATTGACAATGCTTTCGGATGGAATGATATCGCTCAAAATTCCGATTTAGTACCGGCAGGTCATCAGATCGGACAAGCGGAATTGCTATTCGCTAAAATTGAGGATGAAGAAATTCAAAAACAAATCGACCGCCTAGAGGCTACAAAAGTGGCCAATAAAGCCGAAAATCAAGTGGTAACACCACAAAAAGAAGTGGCTACTTTTGACGATTTCGCCAAATTGGATTTACGTGTAGGAACCATTGTTTCGGCCGAAAAAATGCCAAAAGCAAACAAATTACTGGTACTTAAAGTCGACACCGGAATTGATGTTCGTACGATCGTTTCGGGTATTGCCGAGCATTTTGCACCGGAAGCTATTATCGGAAAAAGAGTGACCGTTTTAGCCAATCTGGCACCAAGAGCCTTACGTGGTGTCGAAAGCGAAGGAATGATCCTGATGACGGAAAATGCCGAAGGTAAGCTGGTTTTTGTAAACCCGGATACCGATGGTGTGAAAAACGGAGCGACGATTAACTAAGACCTTAAAAATAAAATAGAATGGCACTAAAAGTTATAGCCTTTGATGCAGATGATACCCTTTGGGTAAATGAGCCTTATTTTGAAGAAACCGAAAAAAAATTCTGCGGTCTGATGGAAGATTATTTATCCCATCAGGGATTGTCGCAGGAGTTATTCAAAATTGAAATCCAGAATTTACCAGCCTATGGTTACGGTATCAAAGGTTATATTCTTTCGATGATCGAAGCGGCCTTAAAAATCTCAAATAATACCATCGATGTGGCCATCATTGGCCGAATCATCGAATTGGGAAAAGAATTACTGGAAAAACCAATCGAGTTACTCGATGGTGTTGAGGAAACACTCGATGCTTTAAAAGGAAAATACCGTTTAGTGGTTGCTACTAAAGGCGATCTGAAAGACCAGCATCGCAAATTACACGATTCCGGACTCGGGGCTTATTTTCACCATATTGAAGTAATGTCCGATAAACAGCCTTTGGATTACCAAAAACTGGTAAGCCGTTTGGATCTAAAACCGGAGGAGTTTTTTATGATTGGAAATTCGTTGAAATCGGATGTATTACCGGTATTGGAAATTGGTGGTCATGCCGTACACGTGCCGTTCCACACCACCTGGGCGCACGAACGTATCGATCATAAAGTGGAACATCCCAACTTTAGAACCATTGAAAAATTAACCGATATCCTACCACTTTTAGTATCGTGAAACAAAAGTTAGACCTGGCCAACTGGAGCAGAAAAGAACACTTCGAATTTTTTAAAAATTTCGAAGAGCCTTTTTTCGGCCTTATCGCAACGGTTGACTGTACCAAAGCCTACGATAACGCCAAGGAAGCCGGTGTGCCGTTTTTTATTTATTACCTGTACAAAACGCTCGTAGCGGTAAATGCTGTCGAAGCTTTTCGCTACCGGATTCAGGACAATGAGGTGGTTATTTACGATCGTATCGATGCGTCTTCGACGATCTTGCGGGAAGATCATTCTTTTGGCTTTTCGCTGATCGAATTTGATCGCGATATTCAGACGTTTAAAACCATTGCACAAAACGAAATCGAAAGGGTTCGTCAAACGCCGGGGCTTTTTACCCGAAGTTTTGAAATGGATAATCTGATCCATTTTTCTTCCATTCCGTGGGTAAACTTTACGTCATTATCACATGCCCGTAGTTTTACGTTCCCGGATAGTTGTCCGAAAATTTCCTTTGGAAAAATGACGCTAACCAACGGAAAAAGAGAAATGCCGGTTTCCGTACATGTGCATCATGGTTTGGCCGACGGCTATCATGTAGGCCTTTTTTTTGAAGAATTACAAAAACAACTGGATCAGAAATGAGAAAAATTGCCGCTTTTATCATCTTAAAATGTAATGATGAGTTGCTTTTACTAAAACGTTTTAAAGAACCCTTTAAAGGCTATTACGTACCTGTTGGCGGCAAGCTCGATCCTAACGAAACACCTTTGGATGCCGCAATACGCGAAACATTTGAAGAAACCGGTATTCGTCCGGAACATTTTACCTATATGGGAACGCTTTTCGAGGTTTCTCCCGTGGAATACAACTGGCTTACTTTTGTCTATTTGGCCGAAATCCCATACCAACCGGCACCCGAATGTAACGAAGGAATATTGGAATGGATTCATAAAGATAATCTGAAAAATATCCTGACACCGGAAACGGATCTGCACATTTACGAAAAGGCTTTTAACCAACAGCCTTTTGCCTATAGTGCCCGTTATGATGCGGAACTCAACTTATTGGAATTGATCGACGAATTAAATCCGTAAAAAGGGTATGCTCCCGATTGCCTACCATCCGATTTACAAACATCCGCTACCGGAAGGCCATCGCTTTCCGATGATCAAATACGAATTACTACCACAACAATTGGTACATGAAGGCATTGTTTCCGACAATGCTTTTTTTGAACCGGACATGCCGGATATGCAACCAATATTGGCTGTACATCAAAAAGAATATGTAAACGATTTGATCCGATTAACATTGGATCCGAGGGCTGTACGTAAAATAGGATTTCCGTTATCTGCCGAATTGGTCGAACGGGAATTACGATTGGTACAAGGTTCCATAACCGGTGCCGAAAAAGCAGTACAAACCGGAATTGCTTTTAATATCGCTGGTGGTACGCACCATGCCTATGCCGACCATGGTGAGGCTTTTTGCCTGTTGAATGATCAGGCTATTGCGGCCCAGTATTTACTGGATCGTAAGTTGGCAAAAAAAATTCTGATTGTAGATCTTGACGTACATCAGGGAAACGGAACCGCTGCGATTTTCGAACACAATCCTTCCGTTTTTACCTTTTCGATGCACGGTCAGTCGAACTATCCTTTTAAAAAAGAACGTTCCGATTTGGATATCGCACTGCCGGATCATACGGCCGACGATGCATATTTATCGCTGTTACATCAGACGTTGCCACAACTCATTGCCTCAGAACGCCCTGATTTTATCTTTTACCTTAGCGGTGTCGACATATTGGCTTCCGATAAACTCGGAAAACTCGCCTGTTCGCTCGATGCCTGTAAAAAACGGGACGAAATTGTATTTTCACATTGCCATACCGCAGGAATACCGGTTCAATGTAGTATGGGCGGCGGCTATTCGCCGGATATCCGAACAATTATCCAGGCCCATACCAATACCTACCGGGTAGCTTCCTACATTTACAGCTAATTCGTTTAAAGCAATAAAATCTCGTTTACGACAATTTCTGTCGAATAGCGTTTATGTCCCTCTTTGTCTTCCCAGGTTCGGTGAACCAGCTTGCCTTCTAAAACAACCTCTTTTCCCTTTTCTACAAATTTCTCAACAATGTCGGCTAGCTTCCCCCAGGCTTTTACAACATGCCATTGTGTATCGGTAACTTTTTCACCTTTTTCGTTGTAATACACTTCGTTCGTAGCAACCGACAATTTTGCCAGTTTTCTACCTTCTTCTAATGTCTTAATTTCCGGATCACTTCCTACGTTTCCGATCAATAGCACTCGGTTTCTCAATGTGTTCATGGCTCATAATTTTAATAGGTTAACTTTTAATTCGGGGAAAAGGGAGTGTAGGGTTATTTGTTTTTTACAAATTTCTGATATTCTTTTAGTTGTTGTGATGCATCTTCAATTCCCAACACATAAATTCCGGCGGCCAGTTTGGATACCTCAATTCCTTTTTCGCCAATAGTAGCTCCTGTTACCTTAAAAATCTGTCTCCCGTTTAAGTCATATACCGCGATTTGTGCCTGATCGGATAATTGTTCCTTGTTTTTAATAAACAATCGTTCGCTGGCCGGATTGGGATATACTGCAAAATTTGCGGTTCCAAATTCGGCAAGACCTAGAGCCGATTCTCCTGTTTTGGCAATATATACCGATTGTTTATCGTTGGTTACAATGTTTAGATTGTTTAACTGTATGTCTACAGAAGCCGTCGAAATAATCGTAAAATTATCCGGATCGGAATCCAGTACTTTCAAATTAGAGGAACCATTCGCCGGTGCAGGATAGATCTCACACGCCTGTACCGTTCCTTGTGCATTATATTTGGCAATGAAGTTGAAAAAATTATTATCGATAGTATAGGTAAAATCCGGGGAAAGATTGACATATCGGTAAAAATTTCCGCCTACATAAATATTATCCTGTGCATCGATATACAATCTCGAAAACTTTGACGATGAACTCGCATTGGTTCCCGGTGCCTGATCTGTTGATATTCCCGCTTTTTTAGCCCATATCAGGTTTCCGGCTGTACCGTGTTTTACCATATAACCACCGTAATTTCCAGGGAACTGTAAAATGGTTCCATCAAAATTTATTGTCGAGTTATAGGCCATCCCTACCAAATATACGTTGTTTGCCGAATCTACCGCAAGGTTGTACGCCTTAGTGTCGGAACTTGGCCCAACGGTAGCCGTTTTTGCCCAAGCTACCGCTCCGGTATTATCGTAACGCACATAAAACAGTCCTGCGTTTGAACTCGAACTGCGGTTTAGCGTAATATTTCCAAAAGTTACCGAACGTGCCAGAAAATCGCCCGCGATATAAACATTTCCATTGTTGTCTACAACCATGGCTTTCATCTGTGCCCCGATTCGGTCGGACATGTTCGAACTGGTCGTTCCGGTATAACGCGAAGACGAAACCCAAATCAGATTACCGGTATTAGCATCGAATTTGGCCACCAGGTTTTTATCCATCCCTTGAATTGTCGGTGCATAATTGGCCATCGGTAAGGTTTGCCCCTCAAAAGATAACTGATCCGACGAATAATTGGCCGCTAAATACAGGTAGTTGTTTTTATATTGCAGATAACCGCCTCCCATATACTCCGGAAATTCCTTAATCCAAACCGGATTACCGTCTAATGTGAATTTTACGATAAAACTGCGATCTCCATACGTGTTTGGGTTTGTCAAAGTGGTCGTCCCAATCTGCATATTCCCGTTATAACTTCCTATAGCATAATAATGATCATTACCATCATAGGCGAGCGCTGCAAATTGCTCGTATTTGCTTCCGCTAAAATGCTTTACATTTAATAGCACTCCGTTCGTATCAAATTTGGCGATATAGGCATCCCCTTTAACCGGAGCCGCCGCATCACTGGTGTTTTGTATCGTAGTACCCTGTATTGTTGCCGTATCGGTTCTGAAATTTCCAAGCATAATATAGTTGCCGTACCGGTCAACAAAACCTTGTGGTTGATTTTCCTGCAAGCCGCTGTTTTCGGTTACAGCACTCCAAAGCCATTGACTCTGGTTAAAATTCTGGGCATGGGCGCCACAAAAACTAATAAGAGTTGTTGCAATAAGTAGTTTTAGTCTCATGTTGTAGTATTTGATTATTTTTTAACCAAATTTATAAGAATAATACAATTTCAAAGACTCTATACTGTTAAATGTTTTTACAATACAACAGAATAGCCCGCAAACCCGCATTATCCGCAATGTTAGCATAGTGTTAAAATTACAACACCCTCCTGTTAAATGTCTCTTTTGTGTGAAAATCTCCTATTGCAACACCTTTCGCTCGTTTGTAAAAAGACGGTATTTTTTGTAACTTTCTAAAAAATACGCTCCCTATGCAAAAAGCCATCAATAAAGTTGAGTTACGAAATCTACAGATCGAAGATTATAAAGAACTGAAAAATTCCATGGTGGAAGCCTATAGCGAACTAAAAGAAGCCTATTGGCAAGAAGAGCAAATCGAACGCCTGCTGGAAATTTTCCCGGAAGGACAACTTGTAATACTGGTCGACGACAGAGTGGTCGGTTCGGCGCTTTCATTAATTGTAGATAACCGAAAGGCCAGTGCGACACATACCTATGAAAAAATCACCGGAAATTATACCTTTTCCACTCACGATCCTTTTGGCGATGTGTTATACGGTATCGATGTTTTTATTCATCCGGATTATCGCGGACTTCGTTTGGGACGGCGTTTGTATGATGCCCGAAAAGAAATCTGTGAAAAACTGAATTTACAATCGATCATCTTCGCCGGAAGAATTCCGCGTTATGCCGAACATGCCAAAGAGATGACGCCAAAACAATATATCGAAAAAGTACGTGCCAAGGAAATCCACGATCCGGTGTTGTCGTTTCAACTGAGTAATGATTTCCACGTCATCAAGGTGATGAAAAATTACCTCGAAGGCGATGTTAGTTCGCAGGAATATGCCGTGCTTTTGGAATGGAATAATATTTATTATGAAAAACATCAACAACTGATCAACACACGAAAAAGTGTCATCCGACTAGGGTTGATTCAGTGGCAAATGCGACCGCTCAACAATCTGGAAGCACTATTCGAACAGGCCGAGTTTTTTATTGATGCCGTTTCCGGATATGCCAGCGATTTTGCCATGTTTCCGGAGTTGTTTATCGCGCCCCTAATGGCCGATTACAATCATCTTTCGGAAGCCGATGCGATTCGGGAATTAGCGCGCTATACCGATTCGATCCGGAAAAAATTTCAGGAATTCGCGATTTCCTATAATATCAATATCATTACCGGCAGTATGCCGCTACTGGAAAACGGGAATTTGTACAATGTCGGTTTTCTGTGTAAAAGAGACGGAACATCCGAAATGTATTCCAAAATTCATATTACACCAAACGAAGTGTTTTATTGGGGTATGAAAGGCGGTTCGCAAATCAAAACGTTTGATACCGATTGTGGAAAAATCGGTATTATGATTTGTTATGATGTGGAATTCCCGGAATTGTCCCGCTTACTGGCCGACGAAGGGATGGATATTCTGTTTGTTCCGTTTCTTACGGATACGCAAAACGGGTATACACGGGTTCGCAATTGTGCGCAGGCGCGGGCTATCGAAAACGAATGTTATGTTGCCATCGCCGGTTGTGTCGGAAATCTTCCCAAGGTAAACAATATGGATATACAGTTTGCGCAGGCGGCCGTTTTTACCCCTTCGGATTTTGCGTTTCCAACCAACGGAATCAAGGCCGAAGCCACGCCAAATACCGAAATGACGTTAATAGTAGACGTGGATGTGGATTTATTGAAAGAATTGCACGAACACGGTAGTGTCCGCATTATGAAAGATCGGAGAAAAGATTTGTATCAAATCAAAAAATTAAAACCATAAACACACAATGGAACTCGAGCAATTACAATATCCGATCGGGAAATTTACCGTTCCTACGGAAATCGATACGGATCATATACGGGAATGGAAAACGACAATACGGGAATTACCTTTGGAACTGGAAAAACTGGTAAAAGCGCTCCCTCAAACGGAACTAAACTGGATTTACCGACCGGATGGCTGGTCGATTAAACAAGTGGTGCATCATTTGGCCGATAGTCATATGAACAGTTTTATCCGTTTTAAACTAACGTTAACCGAAAATGTTCCGGCAATCCGACCGTATGAAGAACAACTTTGGGCCGCTACGCCCGATGGAAAAGACGACGGTATCTCGGCCTCCTTACTAATCATCAAAGGTGTCCACAGTCGTTGGAGTTATCTGATTGATCATTTGTCGGAACAGGATTTGAATCTGTTGTATTTTCATCCGCAACACCAACGCCTTTATTCGTTAAAAGAAGCCATCGGATTATACCATTGGCATTCCCGACATCATTTGGCACATATCCGTCAGGCGTTACAACACAAAGGGATTTTTTAATCGTATAGCAGAGCAAATGTCACCAAAAAAAGGAGTTACTTTGTTCCGATAAAAACAACAGCATGAAACCTTCTATCGCAATTGTCGGCTGCGGCTGGCTTGGCCTTCCATTGGCAAAAACACTGATCCAACACGGTTATTCGGTGAGCGGTTCTACAACCTCACCCGAAAAATTGTCGGTATTAGAGGAAGCGCAAATCGATCCTTTTTTGATCAAATGCTACGAAGATCAGGTAGAAGGCAATTGGGAAGGTTTACTTTCCGGAAAAGAAATTGTCATCATTGATATTCCGCCGAAACTTAGAGGTGAAAACCGGGAGAATTTTGTAGCCAAAATACAAACCTTGATTTCCTGTATTGTCACAACAACGGTTACGAAAGTCCTTTTTATAGGTTCCACTTCGGTGTATTCCGATACCGATGCAACGGTAACCGAATCCACAATTCCGCAACCGGATACCGAAAACGGAAAGCAACTTTTGGAAGCCGAAAACTACTTACTTGAGAATCCGAATCTTCAGACGACTATTGTCCGATTTGGCGGACTGATCGGGAACGATCGGAATCCGGTAAAATTCCTCGCCGGAAAGGAAAATATCGAAAACCCCGAAGCTCCGATCAATTTTATCCATCAAACGGATTGTATCGGTATTCTTCTGGCGATAATCGAAAAAGAAATCTGGAACGAAACCTTTAATGCCGTCGCGCCTTCCCATCCTACACGGGAAGCATATTATACCCGAAAAGCATTGGAATTCGGATTACCGTTACCGCAATTCAGTCACGAAAAACCATCGTCCGGAAAAAGCATCAGCTCGGAAAAAGTACAGCACATTTTAGAATATGAATTCCAGATTGCCGAATTATGATGTAAAAAAAGCGGTACATTTATAGCTAAAACAATCCCAAATGGACTTAATAGATATCGTTAGCCTTCGTCTCAACAACCAGTGGTTACACCAAAGTCCGGCACTGGATATTACGGAAATCGTATCCCGAATGGGTGCGTTTCAGGCGCAGGATTTTGCCATGTCGAAATGGGCTTTGGGTATCCGAAAACCCGGCACTTCTGAAACCGAAATTGAAGCCGCATTTAATTCCGGTTCGATTGTTCGCACCCATGTTATGCGTCCGACCTGGCATACGGTTGCCGCGTCCGATATTTACTGGATGCTGGATTTATCGGCCAAACGGATTAAAGGTTCTGCCAAAGGACGGCTAAAAGAACTCGAACTGACGCCCGAAGTCCTTTCGCGTTCGTATTCCATTTTGGAAAAAACACTGGTCGGAAACAAGCATCATACCCGTGAGGAATTGGTTGCCTTATTCGAGCAAAATGGTATTGCGAACTACGACAATCGGATGTCGCATATTTTAATTTTGGCCGAACAGGACGGACTGATCTGTAGCGGAAAAATCAAAAACGGAAAAACCACGTATGCGTTGTTAGCAGAATGGGTTCCGCAAAAAAGTACCATTAGTCGGGAGGAGGCCTTGGAAAAACTCGCCCGGAAGTACTTTTCCAGTCATGGTCCAGCGACACTAGCCGATTTCCAATGGTGGTCCGGATTGTCGTTGTCTGAAGTCCGAAAAGCACTCGATCTGATCCAACACGATTTTCAGTCTGAAAGTATCGGTTCCGAAACCTATTGGTTTTCCCATACGATTTCTTCATCGGTTCCTAAAAATACGATTCACCTGTTACCGGCGTTCGACGAATGTATCATTAGTTATAAAGATCGTACCGCAACGCTAACTATTGATCATCATAAAAAAGCGGTTACCCGAAACGGAATTTTTCATCCGGTTATTTTGCATAACGGAAAGGCTATTGGCATCTGGAAACGGATCATCAAAAATCAAAAAGTAACCATCGATATCCATCCTTTCGATTCTTTTACGCCTTCGTTAACCGAACCGCTGGAAAACAAAATACAGGAATTTGGCGTTTTCCTGAATAAAGAACCCCATATCCACTATCACTCATGAAACAAAATATCACGCATATTACCCTTTTGGTACACGATTATGACGAAACCATTGCTTTTTATACGGAAAAACTTCAATTTTCGGTATTGGAAAACAGACACGGCGACGATGGCAGCCGTTGGGTAACGCTGGCACCAAAGGGTTATTCCGGTAGCGCATTTGCCTTGATCAAAGCGACGACACCGGCACAACAGGAACGCGTTGGCAACCAAACCGGCGGTACGGTTTCTTTTTTTCTGAATACCGACGACATCGAACGCGATCTGGCTCATTTCCGACAACATAATGTTACCATCGTTCGGGATATGGTTCCAGAGCCTTGGGGCAAAGTGGCCATTTTTGCCGATTTGTATGGGAATCTTTGGGATCTAATCGAAACACCATGAAGTCGACCAATTATAGCAATACGTTTATTGCCGTTGCCGAAGATTGTCCGGTTTCGCAAGCCGAAATTCCACCGATACGCGGAAACGAAAAATCGGCGGTGAATTTACAGTTTGAAACACTTCGCGACAATCCGTATCGCTATACATCGGATGACATTTTATTTAGGGTTTATGCGCTGAAAAATCATATTCCAAAATCCGATTATGAGTCGGAACGGGAGTTCTTTTTCTCCAAAAGTCAGGCGTGTTTGCGATGTTCCCCTTTGTCCAAACGCTATGGTTGGGGAACGCATCACAATGCCGAAGGTAAAGTCGCACTCTATGCTATCGATTCCGACGACTACAAAAAACTGGCGCAGGATTCCGCACTAACACAGGTTAAGGCAATGCGTTCCAAACGGAAATAATTTCCTCCTTATACAAACCGGCCAACAAGGTCGGTTTTTTCATTTTTAACAACTTTTATCACAAAAAATTTGTTTTGTAAGTTTCTTGGTGAAATTTTAACAAACATTTAATTAATTTTTTATATTTGATACAATAATTACCATTTTAAGCCGAAAAAACATCTTTTAATAGTACGTTTTGCACTAAAAAACTACCCTTTTTATAAGCCTCATAATTTTTCGCATTTGTTTTCAAGGTATTACAGCATTCACATAGTCACCAATAGCATATTAACACCAAAAACAATAAATTATGAAAAAAAGCTTACTCCTACTGTCGGCTTTGCTGCTTTCTTTTACAGCAATGGCGCAGGTTCCGGAAACCAGTAGTCCGGACGATCCTCCAAGTTATACCCAAGCTCAGGAAAACCAAACGCCGGTGTATGAATTACAACCGACACAGTTAAGTCCTCAAATTCAGGAATATCTCCACGGTCGTGTGGAAGGTTTTTCGGCCTATCGTTTTGATTATACCGCTTTAAACGATTACCTGCTCAAAAATCCGTATGCGCTTGAATTCATTCTGAAATCTGATGCCGGTACGACCAAGTTTACCATGCAACGCCACGACATGCGCGCCCTCGATTATACCGAAGGAGTTACTCATGAAGGTGGTGAAAATCAGATCACATTCCAACGAACCTTTGAAACTGACCTCAACTATAATGTTCCAACCATAAAAGGAATTGTAGACAACAATTCAACCATCCTGGCACGTCTGGCTGTTTTTAATGACAATCTTGTCGGTTTAAAATGGAATACCGAAAGCAATGAAGTACTCTATTATACGTCTCTTCAGGATTTTATCAAACTAAACGGTGACGATTTTGTGACCGATGAAAATCCGTTACTGGTTTTTAACCTCGGAAACATTATCAGTACGCAAAACTCACGTTGCATTCAAATACAAGATGCGCTCCAACAGACCTCAACAGGACAGAAAGGTTATTTTAACGACTGTACGCCACGATTTCTGAGTATTGCCGCTGAAGGTGATAAAATATGGTGCGATCAGAATGGAACGAATTCTGCTTCCAATATCCTGCAAAGCTTATTTTTAGTAGAATGTATTTACACGCATTATTTCAATATTTCGTTTATCGTAAGACATGTCAATCTTTTACCCAATAATACGACATTGTACAACACCAATAATGCTTCCGATTTATTGTATAAATTCCGGGACAACTGGAATGCCAATCACACCAATAAAGTTCGGGATCTGGCCTTATTATTTACCGGAAGACGCCCGGATAACGGAACGGTTGGAATTGCTTTTACCAATTCGCTTTGTAACACGAATTGGGCTTATGGCGTGATTGGAAAAGATCCAACCCGTACCCGGATTATTTCGCATGAGATCGGTCATATTTTTGGCTCCCTACACGATGATGAACACTACGGAACTTCTTCCTGTAGCGGTAGTGACATCCCAATTATGTGTATGTACACATCTACTTTTACACCACTGTATTTTAGCCCGTATACCCGAAGTATTATCTTGAACTCAAGTAACAATCATGCGTATTGTCTAAACGATTATGCCAATATTAATAATCCTAACGAAATGGTAAAATCCTGGACCAATAACCGTAATCTGAAATGGGTTGCTTCCTGGTATATGCAGGAAGGCGATTATATTCTGACCGGAAATTTTGACGGAGAAAATAATGATGAAGAAATTTTCTTTGCCAGTCCCGACAGAAACTGGGCTGGTATTATGGATTTCTCCTGCGATCAGGGAACCGACTGGTATCACCTTTGGGGAAATAACGGAAACCGAACGTTCGGATGTTGGTACCGCAATTATGGCGATCGTTACTATTCGGGTGATTTTGACGGTGATGGAAAAACCGAAATCTTGTCGCGAACCGATACCGGAAGTTGGGCGCAAATTAAAGAATACCTCCCTTCGACCTGGTCGTGGAAGGAACGTTGGAGCAATAATGGTAGCAACACCCCTATTGCCTATTGGTATATGGGTCCAAAAGACACCTTCCTTGTGGGTGATTTCGATGGCGACGGAAAAGACGAATTACTTTGCGTAAATCCAAACGGATGGTCGCATTTGGTAAAATTCAATTCGTCTCCGGGCGGATGGTATTCGCCACAAACCATATGGAGCAACAACGGTTCCGGATGGATCGGTGGATTACAGATTTCACAGATTCAACGGTATATGAAAGGAAAAATGCGCACCACTACCCGTGATGAATTGTATGCTTTTGTGAGCAATTCGTCCAGTAGTTTTTCGGCCATTATGCGTTTTACCGGAAGTGGCTGGACCTTAACCGGCGGACAGGGATTGGGAACCAGCTTTACCACTACCAATGTCACTCCGGCGCATTTCAGCTATAAAATGATGACCGGTAATCTGGATAACGATGGCTATAGCGAATATCTGGCGATCAGCAATTCCTGGATTGGAAGTTACGACTATAGTAACGGTGGTCCCGGAATGTCGTTTAACTGGAGTAACGGCGGTAGTTCATCATATAGCGACTGGAACCTGAATGACCGTTCGCGTCAGTTTCTGGTAAAAGCGGCACCAACAGCTCCGGATCAGATTTTTAATATTAAGTATGAAAAACGCAGCTCCGGTTGGTGGTTCTGGTATAGAGAATGGTATGAAGCTACTCTGGCCGCTATGTATCGTAGAGAATTACCTACCAAAAATATGAAAGCAGCGGAACCGGAGTTGGATTTTGGAAAACCCTCAATTATTTCGGTAAACGACAATATGCTGATTTATCCAAATCCGACTAAAGATATTTTAAATATCGATTTTAATAACCTGGAAGTGAAACAAGCCAATGTTTCCCTTATTGATATCACTGGTAAAACCGTACTTCAACAACCGTTAAACGGTCCGAATAATGTTTTATCCTTACAGGCACTTTCCGAAGGAGTGTATATCATAAAGATCAATTCGGAAAACCAACCGACTATCACTCAGAAAATCGTGGTTCAGAAAAAATAAAACGCCGATTTATAAAAAAAGCCTCCCAAATGGGAGGCTTTTGCATTACCAGATCTTAACTCTGTCTTCTGGTTTTACATATAATTTATCGCCCGGTTTAATGCTAAATGCTTCGTAGAAAGCATCCACATTTTGTAACGGTACATAAGCACGGTACATTCCCGGTGAATGTGGGTCGGTTTTCACCTGATTTTTAATCGCCTCGTCTCTCATTTTCGAACGCCAGATTGTCGCCCATGAAATAAAGAAACGTTGTTCCGGTGTAAATCCGTCGATTAAACCCGGGTTTCCGTTTTTCTTAAGGAATAACTGTAGTCCGTCATAAGCAGCATTTACACCACCAAGGTCACCAATGTTTTCCCCTAACGTAAATTTACCATCTACGAATGTTCCCGGTAGCGGCTCCAAAGCACTGTATTGTGCAGCCAAAGCGCCTCCTAATCCTGTAAATTGTTTTAAATCTTCGTCTGTCCACCAGTTTACTAAGTTTCCATCGGCATTGTAACGCGCTCCGGAATCATCAAATCCGTGTGAAATTTCGTGTCCGATAACGGCTCCGATTCCACCGTAGTTTACCGCCTCATCTGCTTTATAATCGTAGAATGGCGGTTGTAAAATTGCAGCCGGGAATACGATTTCATTATACGACGGATTGAAATAAGCATTTACTGTTTGCGGTGACATCCCCCAACGGGTTTTGTCTACCGGCTTTTTCAAATCGTCGATATTTTCCTGGAATCCCCAACGGGCTACGTTTTTCATGTTTTCGTAGTACGCACCACCATTAGCAGGTCCTGTAATTACCAATTTGGAATAATCTTTCCATTTGTCCGGATATCCGATTTTAACAGTCGATTTACGTAATTTTTGGATCGCGCCCTGTTTGGTTGCCGGTGTCATCCATGGCAAACGGTTGATACGATTTTCGAAAGCCAGGAATACGTTTTCGATCATCGCTTTGGCTTTGGCTTTCGCCTCGGCCGGGAATTTTTCAGCTACATATAGTTTTCCTAAGGCTTCACCTACCGTTCCGTTTACAACCTGTAAGGCTCTTTCTTCTCTAGGACGTTGTTTGATCGCTCCTTGTAATGTTTTACTATAGAAATCCCAGTTGGCATTTTCGATATCGGTTGTCAATACACCTGTTGATTTGTTGATCAATGTCCAACGCAAATAGGCTTTCCAACTGTCTACGTCATTTTGTTTGAAGATGTCTTCCAAAGCCGTCATATAGCGTGGTTGTGATACCACTAACGAATCCAGGTTTTGTATGCCTACACCTTCAAAATAGTTTTTCCAGTTTACCGATGGTGTCAATTTTTGTAAATCGGCTACACGCATCGGATTGTATGTTTTTCGTCTGTCGCGACGTTCCACACGATCCAGTCTTGGTTTGGCCATTGCCGTTTCCAATGCCAATACTTTATTCGCATCTTCTTTCGCCTGGGTTGGTCCTTCCCCTAAAAACTGCAACATACGCGCTACGTGCGCTACGTATTTTTCTCTTTTTTCTTTTGAATCGGCATCATCCGACACATAATAATCACGATCCGGTAATCCAAGACTTCCCAAACCTACATATACTACGTTACGGTTACTGTTTTTAGCATCGGCTCCTACTCCCATTCCATAGAATCCCATACCGCCTTCTGATTCCATTTCCAGTAAAAGTGCATTCAGATCCTGTACATTTTTAACCGCATTAATTTTGGCTAATGTCGCTTTAATCGGATCGATACCTCTTTTGTCTCGGGCAATGGTATCCATAAATGTTTTATACACATTTACCGCTTTGGCCTGATCGGAATTTGGATCCAGATTTTTGTCGGCTGCCGCTTTTTTTAAGATCGCTAATGCATCTTTATCCGTATTCTGACGTAGTTCGTCAAAACTTCCCCAACGGGTTTTATCGCTTGGAATTTCGGTTTTGTCATACCAGGTTCCGTTTACATAACGGAAGAAATCATCACCCGGTTTAACCGATTTGTCCATATAGCTCAAATTGATGCCCGGATGCGTCGCCTGCTTGTCGGCCGATGCGCTAGTCTGTCCTGATTTACAGGAAAACAAAACCAGCGTAGCGGTTGCGCCCAATAATACGCCTTTATTCAT
The DNA here is from genome assembly GCF_039778605.1 of Flavobacterium sp. WV_118_3. Taxonomy (NCBI): domain Bacteria; kingdom Pseudomonadati; phylum Bacteroidota; class Flavobacteriia; order Flavobacteriales; family Flavobacteriaceae; genus Flavobacterium; species Flavobacterium sp. WV_118_3. The sequence goes on from NZ_CP156060.1 coordinate 3,103,765, forward strand.
TTTTATTTCCATATTGTTAATTTTGGTTGCTATTTGTGTTTCCGATAACAAAAATAAGAATTCATCGCCGAATCGCTTTTTTTATTTGTTAAAATTAAACCTGCTGTGATTTAGGCAATATTTAACCTCCTTATAGCGAACTTCTTTATACTTTTGCAAAAAATTATATCATGCTTCGCTTTTTCAAAAAATACCGACTGTTTTTTATCGTTCTTTTTGTTCTTTCCGCTATTATCATTACGCTTTTTTATAACGCACTAACGCCTAAAAAACACTTGCCTATCTATACACCGTCTATGGTTAATCCGGAATTGGTGGACACCACGATACAACACGTAGCCAATAAACATACTATTGCCGATTTTGCTTTTGTCAATCAAAACGGAAAAACGATTACTCAAAAGGATTACGAAGGGAAAATTTATGTGGCCGATTTCTTTTTTACCACTTGTCCGACTATTTGTCCGATTATGACCACTAATATGGTATGGCTTCAGGACAAAATCAAAAACAATCCTAAGGTAATGTTGTTGTCACATTCGGTAACACCCGATATCGATAGTGTACCGGTGTTAAAAAAATATGCACTGGAAAAAGGCGTGATTGACACCAAATGGAATTTGGTTACCGGAGACAAAAAAGACATTTATTATATTGCCCGTAAATCGTATCTGGCTGTTAAAACCGGAAAACCGGAAGAACTTTATGATATGGTACATACCGAAAATTTTGTGTTGGTCGATAGCAAACGTCGTGTCCGCGGATTCTACGATGGAACCAAAATGGAAGATGTACAACGACTACTGGAAGACATCAACTGGTTGTCGGCTCAGGAAAAATAATCCTTTAAACAGGTTTCATAAAAAAATGTGAAAGTCGGTTTTAACATGGCGCATCCGTTTTAAATGCTTACTTTTGTGTTTCTATTTTAATTCAATCTAAATAAGATGAAAATTACGTTAGCCCAGATAAAAAAAGGACAGAAAGCTTTAATTAACGACTTTAATGTTGACGTAATTCCTCTTAAATTACTGGAAATGGGTTGCCTTCCCGGTAATACCGTAGAGTTGTTACAAGTAGCTCCGCTGGGCGATCCGTTGTATATTAATGTTAACGACAGCCACGTAGCGATTCGCCTTGAAACCGCCAGACAAATTGAGGTTGAGATTATAAAGGAATAAGTTCATGAGTACAAGCACGTTAAAAGTAGCCTTAATAGGTAATCCGAACACCGGAAAAACATCCGTTTTTAATCAGCTAACCGGTTTAAATCAAAAAGTAGGAAACTACCCGGGTATCACGGTCGACAAAAAGCAAGGGGTTTCCAAATTATCCCCTTCCGTTAAAGCGACCATTCTTGACCTACCGGGGACGTATAGTTTAAACGCCAGCTCACTCGACGAAAATGTCGTGATCGAGTTGTTGATGAATAAAAACGACAAGGATTTTCCCGATGTTGCCGTGGTGGTTACCGAAGTGGAAAACTTAAAACGAAACCTGCTGCTTTTTACTCAGATAAAAGATCTGGAAATTCCTACCATTTTGGTGATCAATATGTCCGACCGTATGGAACAGAAAGGAATTACGTTGGATATTCCGTATTTGGAAAAGGAATTAAACACCAAAATTGCTTTGGTAAGTTCCCGCAAAAAAACAGGAATCGACAACCTGAAAAACCTGATCATCAATTACAAAGAGCTTTCTACAGAGCCCTGTTTGAATGCTTCCGAAATCGATCCGGACTATTTTAACAACCTGCGTCATACTTTTCCAAATCAACTGTTATATAAATTATGGCTTGTGATTACGCAGGATGTAAACTTTGGAGGTCTGCACCGCAACGAAGTTTCAATCCAATCGTTTGTTAAATCGGAGGCAGAATTAAAACGATTACAACAAAAAGAAACCATAAAACGCTATCAGTTTATCAACGATGTGCTAAAAGTGGGCTATACCGTTAACCGCGAAGAGGCAACCGATATCCGCGCCCGACTGGATCGTGTTTTAACGCATAAATTTTTTGGTTATATCATCTTTTTCGGTATTCTCCTGTTAATCTTCCAGTCGATTTTTAGCTGGTCGAGTATTCCGATGGATTTTATCGATGAAAGTTTTGCATCGCTAAGTGCCTATGCTGCGGAAAACTTACCTCCCGGATTATTGACCGATTTGATTTCGGAAGGGATCATTCCCGGACTGGGCGGTATCATTATTTTTATTCCGCAAATCGCATTTCTGTTCCTGTTTATTTCTATTTTGGAAGAAAGCGGTTACATGAGTCGTGTGGTGTTCCTGATGGACAAAATCATGCGTCGCTTTGGGCTGAGTGGTAAAAGTGTGGTGCCTTTAATTTCCGGAACGGCATGTGCAATCCCGGCGATTATGGCGGCGCGTAATATCGAAAGCTGGAAAGAAAGACTGATCACTATATTGGTAACGCCTTTTACAACTTGTTCGGCACGTTTACCGGTATATGCGATCTTAATTTCATTGATCATCCCTGAAAAACGCCTATTGGGTATTTTCAACTTACAAGGATTAACGTTAATGACCTTATACCTGTTGGGCTTCGGAATGGCTATTTTATCCGCTTATATTCTGAACAAAATCCTAAAAGTAAAAGGGAAATCCTATTTTGTGATTGAAATGCCGGATTACAAAGTGCCGTTATTTAAAAACGTAGCCTTAAATGTGATCGAAAAAACCAAAGCCTTTGTTTTTGGAGCTGGTAAAATTATCCTGGCACTGTCTGTTATTTTATGGTTTCTGGGTTCGCATGGGCCTGGCGGGAACTTTAAAAATGCCGAACAAATTATCGAACAGGAATTAGCACAAAATAAAATCAGCGGTGAAAAAGAAGACTTGGTTGCTTCCTATAAATTAGAAAATTCCTATATCGGGATAATCGGAAAATCGATCGAACCGGTGATCCGCCCGTTGGGATATGACTGGAAAATCGGTATTGCTGTGGTGACTTCCTTTGCCGCTCGTGAGGTTTTTGTAGGAACGTTGGCGACGATTTACAGTGTAGGAAGTCATTCCGAAGAAGAAACTACGATTAAAAACCGAATGAATGCCGAGATCAATCCGATTACCGGTGGAAAGGTCTTTAATTTTGCCACCGGTGTTTCCCTTTTGTTCTTCTATGCTTTTGCGATGCAGTGTATTTCAACACTGGCTATCACTAAAAAAGAGACCAATTCCTGGAAATGGCCGATGATTCAATTGGTGTTTATGAGTGGCTTTGCGTATGTCGTTTCACTGGTTGCGTATCAAATTTTGCAATAATCATGATCGATTTTCAACAAATAGCAGTATATGTAATTTTGGCTGCGGCCGTCCTTTTCTTTATCCGAAAATATTTCTGGAAAAAGAAAAAGAAAAATTGCGGTGGTCCGGATTGCGGGTGCAGTTAATGGTCTTTAACAACTAAAAGCGGAATGGTGATTTTGTGCCGTACCGCGTCGACCGTAGTCCCAAACAACAGGTCTTTAAACCAGTTGTGTCCGTGTGCGCCCAAAACCAATATATCGAAATCATTTTCATTGACCACTTTGGCAATACTTTTTTTCGGACTTCCGAAATCCAGTATACTACTCACCTGATAACCTCGTGCTTCGAGTGCTTTCTGATATTCTTCCAGATAGTAATGATCACTGGTTGTTTCATAGTCATGGGTTTCATTCCCATGTACCATAGCTCCAACCGTTTCCACGACGTGAATAATCGTATAATGTGCCGTTTTTCCGCCCAGTTGTAACGCACTCGCAATACTCTTCTGATCGGTTTTTGAAAAATCCAGCGCAATGGCTATTTTGGAATATACAATCGGTTTATTGGATTCACTTACTACGATTTCATTGATATGCGGAACCAGATTCGGGATCGTTCTGTTTTTTTCCACAAATGGTTTGATGATAATATAGAGTAGTAAAAAGGCTGCGAAAATGGCAATTGGCACCACAAACAACCAGATATAAATAGGATGTTCGGAAGTAGTAACCCAGGTTTCAATTTCATCGAAAACCAATTTGGCGTTTAGCATTACGATAATCAGCGCGATAAGCCACGAGGCTATTTTAGTCCATTTTCCAATGGCAAATCCCTGCATTTTTGTTTTATCACTTACAAAATGAATCAACGGTATGATGGCAAATCCCAATTGTAAACTTAAAATCACCTGACTTAACAAGAGTAGTTTTCCAGTGGCCGACTCCCCAAAATAAATGATTGCAATCAAGGCCGGTACTATCGCAATTAAACGGGTAATGATCCGGCGCACCCACGGTTGAATCCGTAAATTCAGATAGCCTTCCATAACAATTTGTCCGGCTAGTGTTCCGGTTATCGTAGAACTTTGCCCGGCAGCAATCAATGCCACAGCAAATAAGATCGAAGCCCAATGCGTTCCCAGTAAGGGTTCCAGTAATCGGTGTGCATCCTGAATTTCGGCCACTTCGTGCATTCCGTTTTTATAAAAAGCAGCCGCAGCTAAAATTAAAATTGCCGCATTGACAAAAAAGGCCATGTTTAACGCCAGAAACGAATCGAGAAAATTATACCGGATTGCCTGTTTGATTCCTTTTTTGCTGCGATCGAATTTCCGTGTCTGAACCAATGACGAATGCAGGTAAAGATTATGTGGCATGACCGTCGCTCCGATAATTCCGATGGCGATATATAAGGCCGTACTATCGGGTATGGAAGGAATAAGCCCACGGGCAATTTCGGTGACATCGGGTTTTGCCAGAAACATTTCGATCAGGAAAGACAAACCGATAATAGCAATCAATGCGATAATAAAGGCTTCCATCTTTCGGATTCCTTTATTCAGTAAAAACAACAGTAAAAAAGTATCCAACATCGTAATACTAACACCCCAAAGCAACGGAATATCGAATAACAATTGCAACCCGATAGCCATTCCGAGCACTTCGGCAAGGTCGCAGGCTGCAATAGCGATCTCCGCCAAAATATACAACACCATATTCACCGGACGGGAGTACGTATCACGCGAGGCCTGAGCCAAATCCCGCTGGCGGACAATTCCCAACCGGGCGCTAAGACTTTGTAATAGCAACGCCATAATATTGGACATCAGTAGTACCCAAATCAGTTTATAACCAAACTGACTTCCCCCTGCAATATCGGTTGCCCAGTTCCCCGGATCCATATAACCGACACTCACCATATAGGCCGGACCAAAAAAGGCCAGGATTTTTTTCCATACAGAAGTATTTTGTACTATGGCAACCGATTCGTGTACTTCTTCCAGTGAATTTGTTGTTTTTTGCATCATAATCAGGTGGCTAGTTTCACAAAGAGATTATTCGCAATCTTATTCGATATAATCATTTCTTTTCCGTCTACTATAATCGTTAGCGACATATCAAAAGTTTCCTTACCGATGATCTCAATTTTCGATCCCAATGCGATTTGCTGTTTGTCCAGGTATTGTAAAAAACTCGAAGCAGAGTCTTTTACACCCACACATATCCCTTTTTGTCCTGTTTCCAGATCGGATAACAATTGTTTGTCTATCTTTTTGATCTCTCCTTTGGCATTCGGAATCGGATCCCCATGCGGATCTTCTGTCGGAAAGCCTAAAAAAGCATCCAGTTTATTGATCAGTTTTTCCGATTTGATATGCTCCAGTTCTTCGGCTACATCGTGTACCTCATCCCAGGTAAAATCAAGCTTTTCAACCAGAAACACCTCCCATAAACGATGTTTACGTACAATCATCTTGGCCGCCAACAAGCCTTTTTCCGTTAAGGTTACTCCCTGGTATTTTTGGTACAGGATTAGTTCTTTTTCAGCCAGTTTTTTAACCATATCGGTAACCGACGAGGCTTTACTTTCGATCATGCCGGCAATAGCGTTGGTATTAACACCTCTTGGCGAAACAACCGATAGATGGTAGATGACTTTTAAATAGTTCTCTTCTGAATGCGTCATGGGTAAATTTTATGTTTTCAAAAATACAAATTTTTTTGATTCAAAAAATATTTTTAGTTTTGTCTAAATTTTAACTTCGTTTTAATCTAAAATAATATTGTGAAAAATCTAATTCTGCTCTTTTTTGTCTGCCTTTTAAGCGGTTACTCCATTTCGGCTCAAACTACTATAAAAGGGAAAGTCACTTCCGATGGCGTTCCGCTACAATATGCCAATGTGCTTATTGCCAAAACGCAACTCGGTGCTTCGACCGATGCCAACGGCCTTTTTACAATTGAAAACGTTTCGGACGGAACCTACGAAATCCAGGTAAGCTTTACCGGTTTCCGATCTCAGAAAAAAAACATAACGATTCATAACGCGACTCCGGCAATGGTTCATTTCGATCTGAAAGAAAACCAGTCGTTGGACGAAGTCGTAGTGACCGGTACACTGAAAGCGGTGAACAGACTCGAAAGCCCTGTTCCCGTTGAAGTGTACAAGCCTACTTTTTTTAAAAAGAATCCCACTTCCAATATTTTTGAGGCTTTACAAAATGTAAACGGGGTACGTCCGCAACTCAACTGTAATGTTTGCAATACCGGCGACATTCATATTAACGGCCTGGAAGGTCCGTATACTTTGGTTTTAATTGACGGAATGCCTATTGTAAGTGGCTTGTCGACCGTCTATGGCCTGTCGGGTATTCCAAATTCGCTGTTGGAACGGGTAGAGGTCGTAAAAGGACCCGCGTCGTCTTTATATGGCAGTGAAGCCGTAGGCGGATTGATCAACATTATCACCAAAAGCCCGAAAAATGCACCGGTGTTTTCGGCCGATGCCTTCGGAACCAGTTGGGGCGAATTGAATACCGATTTGGGTTTTAAATCCAATATCGGAAAATCGGTTTCGTTTTTAACCGGTGTCAATTATTTTAATTACAGCAATCCTATCGATAAAAACAATGATAATTTTACCGATGTGACACTACAGGATCGGGTTTCGGTTTTTCAGAAATGGAATTTTAACCGGAAAAGCAACAAGCTGTTTTCAATCGCCGGACGCTATTTTTACGAAGATCGTTGGGGCGGTGAGATGCAATGGGAAAAGAAATACCGCGGTGGCGACGAAGTTTACGGGGAAAGTATTTACACCAAACGCTGGGAATTGATCGGAGCTTATGAACTTCCGGTGAGCGAAAAAATGCTGCTTTCGTTTTCCTATACCAATCACGATCAGAATTCTGTTTATGGTAATTCCCCTTTTATGGCCATTCAGCGTATTGGTTTCGGACAACTTACCTGGGATAAAAAAATTAAAAATCACGATTTATTATTTGGTACAGCTGTCCGATATCAATTGTATAACGACAATACACCGGCTACAGTAACGGCCGATGAAACCTGGATTCCGAGTCTTTTTGTACAGGATGAGATTTCTTTCGCCCAAAAACACAGTATTTTATTAGGTGCCCGATACGATTACAACAGCAACCACGGTTCTATTTTCACACCTCGTTTTGCCTATAAATGGAAAGTGGACGATACCAATATTATCCGACTAAATGCCGGAACCGGTTTCCGAATTGTCAATCTGTTTACCGAAGAACACGCCGCACTTACCGGTTCGCGCGATGTAATTGTGGTAGGCGATTTAAAGCCCGAGCGCTCCTATAACGTCAACCTGAATTATCTGAAAAAATTCTATTTCGGAGACGGCAATTTTATCGGACTCGAAACCAGTGCCTGGTATACCTATTTTACCAATTCCATTATTCCGGATTACGATACCAATCCGAATCAGATTATTTATAAAAATCTGGACGGACATGCGATTACCAAAGGAATCAGTACGAATATCGATATGGTGTTTAACAATGGTTTAAAAGTTATACTTGGCGCAACTTATATGGATGTGAATAAAACCGAAAACGGTGTCACCACACGACAGATGCTAACGGAACGTTTTTCCGGAACCTGGGCGATTTCGTATAAAATTCCGAAATTGTATCTGGATATCGATTATACCGGAAACCTGTACGGACCGATGCGTTTGCCGTTACTGGGACCTTTGGACCCCAGAAAAGAATATTCGCCGGTGTGGAGTATTCAAAACATACAACTGACCTACACCAGGCTAAAAAATTTCGAAATTTACGGTGGTGTCAAAAATTTATTGAACTGGACGCCAAATAAAGGGAATCCGTTTCTTATTGCACGTGCCAATGATCCTTTTGATCATAACGTACAACACGACGCAAGTGGAAATGTAATCGCCACACCGGATAATCCGTATGCGCTAACCTTTGATCCGAGTTATGTTTACGGACCCAATCAGGGCATTCGCGGTTTCCTCGGATTGCGCTATACTTTAAAATAATGAAAAAAACCGTTTTCTTTTTGTTCGTTTTCTTTTGGGTGATTCCTCACGGATTTGCCCAATTGAAAACGTATACGTTTGAAGAAGCCGAAAAACAATTCAAAGAAAATCCGAAACCCTATTTTGTTTTTATCCACACTTCCTGGTGTAAGTATTGCCAGATGATGCAAAAAACGACGTTTCAAAATACGGAAATCATTTCTATTTTAAATGATCATTTCTATTTTATTGCTTTTGATGCCGAGACGAAATCAACTATTGGATTTCATAACGAAATCTTTCCTTACCAGGCTGACGGGTATCACGAACTGGCTTACGTACTCGGACAGATGGAACGGCAACTTTCTTTCCCGGTTTCCTGTATTCTAAATCGTAACTACGAGATTGTTTTCCAGATCAATCGTTTTTTAACAACACCTGAATTAAAAGTGGTTCTGAATAAAGCTCTTCAAAATCAATAACTGACGCCAAAAACAAGCACTTTTTGCAAAAAAACAGCATAAATTTTATTTTATTTTTACATTCGATAAAACAAAACTTTTCTCAAACATACACCGTAGTCTTTTCAATATATCCCAAAATTACCTTTCAAACCCTATTGTTGTTAAAAAAAATATGTTAAAAAAAAGGGTTTTATACAATAATAATAAATGAACTATAAATTTAAAAATCAAATACAAACACCTGAAATACTGACAGTTAGAATCCTTTAAAAATATACCACACTATCTTTTTTTATGTTTTAGGAAAGCCTTAGTTTTGCATTATATTTATTGAGTCTAAATAATGCAATATGAAACTTTTATCGATTCTACTCCTTAGCCTTTTTTTCAGCCTAACCACATTAGCGCAAAACGGTACATTAAAAGGAACTGTAACCGACGAAAATAACAATCTGGTAGCACATGCCAATGTTATTATCGCAGAAAGCAACCAATCAACCATTACCGATACTTCCGGTAATTATGAATTCTCCAATCTGACCTACGGTAAATACACCCTTAAAATTACCAGTCTGTCTTATAAAACGGAAGTCATCATCGTTAACATCGATAAACCAGGTACTACGGTAAACTTCAAATTAAAAGTGAACGAACAAATGCTGGACGAAGTCGAAGTATTTGGAAAGCGAAACAAACAACCCGAAAAACTTCAGGCTTTGACGCGATTACCGTTAAAACCAAGCGAACAAATCCAGAGTATTTCGATCATCTCCTCCAAACTAATCGAACAACAAGGAAACCTGACGATTTCCGACGCAACCAAAAACGTACCGGGTGTATATACTTTTGCGACTTATGGAAATAAAAGAGAAAGTATGTCCTCCCGCGGTTTCCGTGGCATTCCGATTCTGAAAAACGGTGTTCGTGTGAATTCCGATTTCCGTGGTGTCGGTATTTTAACCGATGCCAGTGGTATCGATAATATCCAGGTATTAAAAGGAACCGCGGCCATTACACAAGGTGTTGCAACCGATATCGGAAGTCCGGGTGGCGTGATCAATATCGTTACGAAAACTCCAAAATTCCAGTCAGGCGGAGAAGTTTCACTTCGCGGTGGAAGCTGGGGGTTGTTCCGTCCTACCTTTGATGTATATGGCCCTATCGATGATAACGAGAAAATCGCTTTTCGTGTGAATGGTGCTTACGAAAGAAGCGATAGTTACAGAAGTATGATTTCCAGTGAACGATTGTATTTTAACCCGTCATTACAATGGAAAGCCAACGATAAAACCACAATTACCGTAGAAATGGATTATCTGGACGATAGCCGGACTCCGGATTTAGGAACTGTTAATCTGGCCGGAAACGATATAAATGCTATTTATGATTTACCGCATGATAAATTCCTGGGCTTTAAGTCCGATCGTGTTTCGACTAAAAATGCCACCTATACGATTCGCGTTGACCGAAAATTAAATGATACTTTTTCATTACGTGCGGCTTACTTTAAATCGGATCTGGCACTTGACGATACCGGGGCCAGCCTGTCACAACTGGCATCAAGCTTTAACGAGCGCAAACGTTCCATTAGCAACAGTACCCGAAAAGACGTAAACGATGTATTACAACTGGATTTAGTCGGACAGGATGTACAAACCGGTTTTGTAAAACATACGTTCCAGGCCGGTATGGATTATTCCAGCAGCAGCGTTTCGACAACCAATTCCAAATCGGTGGCCATTGACACGATCAATGTTTTCGGATCGATCCCTAATAATTACCCGACTCCAAACAGTGTATTGCCTTTTGGTAGTTCCGAAGATTCCAAAACAAGAGCATTAGGCTTATTGGTTCAGGATATGATAACGTGGAACAAATGGTTAAAAACATTTGTCGGATTGCGTTACAGCAGTGTTGAAATTACCAAATCGAGTACCGTGGGAACACAACGCAATGACGCCTGGAATCCGTTGGCAGGTCTTATCATTTCCCCTACGCGAAACATTAACCTTTTCGGTTCCTATACCAATAGTTCTAATCCAAGAAGCGCCACTTTATTAAGTAAAGATGGCGAAGAGCTGGGTAACGAAAGATGGGATCAGTTTGAAGCCGGTTTTAAAACCACCTGGATTAACGACCGACTGCGTTTTAACCTGACTTTATTTAAGATTAACAACAGAGACATGAACCTTCCGGTTTACGATGAAAACTGGGTAGCTACCGGCTATTATCAAAAAGGAGGTAATGACGAGCGTAAGGGGATTGAAGTGGAATTATCCGGTAGAATCCTGGAAAATCTTGAAGTGATCACCGGTTACTCCTATATTGATGCCCAATACAAAGAGCATACGGCTTATGTTTATAATTCATCGCCATTAAATACCCCAAAGCATACTTTTAATGCCTGGGCTAATTATACGTTTACCGGAAATTTGAAAGGGCTTTCAGTGGGAGCCGGAGCTTATTATACCGGAAAAAGACCGATGAACGACTGGTCGGCCGGAGCGGTTACCCACGAAGGGATCGTTCCCGGGCAAAAACCGTTCGACATTGATGCCTATATGAATGTCAATGTTCAGGCAGCTTATAAATTCGACCAACATTGGGGTGTTCGCTTGTTTATCAACAACATCTTTAACGAGATCGGTTATAATGCCTACCGAACTTCGTTTATCAACCAAACCGATCCGAGAAACATTTCCGGAATGCTTACGTATCGCTTTTAATTACATATATAACAATAAGGGGCCCTTGGGGGCCTTTATTGTTTCAGCTCAAATGACCCGGAATACAATAACAAATCTTTATGAATCGGATGATTCTGAAATACGGTAAAACTTTGTAACTTTGTGGCATAAACATCATAAAAAGAAATGTTATGTATCCAGAAGAAATGGTAAAACCAATGCGTGCTGAATTATCAGACGTTGGTTTTCAGGAATTATATAGTGCCCAGGATGTAGAAAACGCCCTTTCGAAAGAAGGAACTACCTTGGTAGTAGTCAATTCGGTTTGCGGTTGTGCCGCTCGAAATGCACGTCCGGGCGCTCGAATGAGCCTTGATAATGGTAAAAAACCAGATCAGTTGATCACTGTTTTTGCAGGTGTCGATAAAGATGCCGTTGATGCAGCCCGTCAGCACATGTTCCCATTCCCGCCTTCATCGCCAAGTATGGCTTTGTTTAAAAACGGAGAATTGGTGCATATGTTGGAACGCCACCACATTGAAGGTCGCCCGGCAGAGATGATTGCCGAAAATCTAAAAGACGCTTATAACGAATACTGTTAATTTTGTTATATAAAATAATAGAAACCACGTTAAAGCGTGGTTTTTTTATTTATTGATTATTTATCTTTGCGCGAAATAGCCACAATTATGCAAAAAATAATTTCGTATCCGTTATCCGTTATTTACTATCTGTGTTTCGGATTATGTCTGGTGATTTTTCATCCGATCCAATGGATCTGCCTGAATGTTTTTGGCTATCAGGCGCATAAGAAAAGTGTGGATTACCTGAATTTCCTGCTAACCAAGTGTACCAATCTGCTTGGCACTACATATACCTTTGAACACCGCGAACGCATTCCGAAAAATGTTCCGGTAATTTTTGTAGCCAATCATCAAAGTATGTATGACATCATTGGCATTATCTGGTACCTGCGTCGTTCGCATCCTAAATTCGTAAGTAAAAAAGAATTAGGGCGCGGAATTCCAAGCGTTTCATACAATTTAAGACACGGCGGATCCGTTCTTATAGATAGAAAAGATCCAAAGCAAGCCTTGCCAACTATTAAAGGTCTGGCAGAATATATTGAACAACACCACCGTTCGGCAGTAATTTTCCCGGAAGGAACCCGAAGCAAAACCGGCGCTCCGAAAAAATTCTCCGAAAACGGTTTGAAAATTTTATGTAAATATGCCCCATCAGCCTATATCGTTCCGATATCAATCAATAACTCCTGGAAAATGGCACGTTTTGGACTTTTCCCGGTTGGATTGGGCAACTCTTTAAAATTCACTATTCACGAACCCTTTGCAGTAAAAGACTATTCCTTCGCAGAAATCATGGAAAAGACCGAAAATGCAGTGGTTCAGGGAATAAAACACTAAGATTATGTCAATAAAAAATGTACGTCTGGAAGTGATGCAGTTTCTGGAAAAGAACATCGACAGTTTTGTCGAGCAATATCTGTTGCCAATAGAAAAAATATGGCAGCCAACAGATTTATTGCCCAATTCCGAAAAAGAATCCTTCCTTGATGAAGTAACCGAATTACGCGAAATCGCAAAAGAATTACCTTATGATTTTTGGGTAGTTCTCGTTGGCGATACCATTACCGAAGAAGCACTTCCCACTTACGAATCCTGGTTGATGGATGTGGAAGGTGTATCACAACACCCGGACAACGGATGGTCCAAATGGATCCGCCAGTGGACTGGTGAAGAAAATCGACACGGCGATTTGCTAAACAAATATTTATACCTTTCCGGACGTGTAAATATGCGTGAAGTAGAAATCACCACGCAGCATTTGATCACCGATGGTTTCGATCCCGGAACCGACCGTGACCCGTATAAAAACTTTGTATTTACAAGCTTTCAGGAATTAGCAACTTATGTATCGCACAACCGTGTGGCTCAGATTGCTAAAAAATTTGGTGATCACAAACTTTCTAAAATCTGTAAAATGATTGCCGGAGACGAAATGCGTCACCATCATGCCTACAGCGAGTTTGTAAACCGTATCTTTAAAGTGGATCCAAGTGAGATGATGATGGCTTTCCACTATATGATGAAGCAAAAAATCACGATGCCCGCGCATCTTATTCGTGAATCCGGAGAAAGAATAGGCTCGGCTTTCGAACAGTTTTCAGAATCGGCACAACGTATCGGTGTATATACTGCTATGGATTATGTGGATATTTTGCAAAAATTAATCGACAAATGGGAAATCGATAAAATTGCCGGTTTGAACGATGAAGCCGAAAAAGCCCGTGATTATTTAATGAAATTACCGGCCCGAATGACACGTATCGCCGAGAGGATGGTCGTTTCTCAGGAACCTCATATTTTTAAATGGGTACAACCCGCTATTATAAAATAATGTAACATCTCAAAAATCCTTTCGCAACCGGAAGGATTTTTAAATTATACCGATTATGAGTAGTCTAATTGACAACACTATCCTTTTTGTAAAAAAACAACTTGAAAATGCCGAAGGCGGACACGATTGGTTCCATATCGAACGGGTTTACAAAAATGCCCTGTTAATCGCTCAGGGTGAAAACTGCGATCTTACCGTGGTAAAACTCGGTGCACTCCTTCATGATGTGGCCGACAGTAAGTTTCACGATGGCGACGAAACGGTTGGACCAAAAATGGCACGTGCTTTTCTGGAGAGTGAAAACACACCGAAAGAAACGATACAGCATGTGATCAACATTATTGAAAACATTTCGTTTAAAGGCGGAAATTTCGATCGCAAGTTCCATTCGAAAGAACTGGATATTGTTCAGGATGCCGACCGACTGGATGCCATTGGTGCCATCGGAATTGCCCGTGCGTTTAACTATGGTGGTTTTAAAAACAGAACCTTACACAATCCGAATATTCCGGTAAACCTCAATATGTCGAAAGAGGAATACAAAAAAACGGAAGCGCCAACGATCAATCATTTTTACGAAAAATTATTGTTGCTAAAAGATCGTATGAATACCGAAACCGGTAAAAAAATTGCACTGGAACGCCATCACTATATGGAAGGCTTTTTATCGCAGTTTTATGCCGAATGGGACGGAGAGAAATAATCAGCTTTCGCGTACCAATTGCAGTGTGACCGTATAAATATCCGTTTTTTCAATCTTTGCTTTTAACCAGGCATAAAAACTCATTACAAAAATGTCTTCTTTACGGTATGATTTCCATTGAAAAGCATTTTTAACCTGGTTTCTAAACGTCAAAGACGCAAAGCTTTCGGGCGCGTTCAGGTATTTTTCTACCAACAAAAGAAATGCATGGACGCGTTCTTCTTTAATTTCCAACAGGTATTTCTTATACCGCCTTTTAAAACTATTTAATCGGGACTGTACATAATCCAGATTTTTTAATTCAACATGTAATAAAATTTCGATCAGGTTCTTTTTGATCGTCCATTCTATACCTTGCTTGCTTTCATACCAGGTGTCGCTATGGTTAAAGTTTTTAAAGATTTGCTGTACCCGATTCAGATTAAGTTGTTGAAAGTTGAAGACCGCCAGACTTAACTGCAAATCCAGTATTTCAGAAATATCTACTCCTTTATGTGTTTTCAAAACACTTTCTGCCCGTGCAATTGCAGCTGCCGCATTTCCGGAATAATTATCCGTAAGACATCGCAGTAATTGGAGTCGACAGTAAAACCGTTCAAAATAGACCTTGTCCTGTTTTTGCATTGTCATTTCCATCTTATCCAGATATGTCGATGCCTCGGCAAATTTTTTATTCCTAAAAAGCATGTTCGCAATAAAATACAGTATCTGAATATGATAAAACAAATGTCGGTCTGCCTGTTCCTGTTTGGACTGAATAAAAAGGTAACTTTTACTTACAAAGCGTTCGATTTGATAATAATCGTTAAGGAGCGCAGCATATTCATTGGCAATAAAAAGGATTTGATACAGCGATTTAAACGTTAGAATTTCTTTTAGCGAGATATTAAATTGTTCGATCGTTGACTGGATTGTTTTCTGAAAATCGAAAGCCACTGTACCGCGTTTGATTTTTGACAATTCCTGCCGTAATAATGCATAACCCAGGTTGAGTTGTTCCTCCTGCAAAAACTTTTTCTGATTTCGTTGGTATTTTTCAACCAGTTCCGAAAAAACAATTTTATTATCCAGATGTGCGTATTCGATTCCGATATGATAGATTTCATTCAGCAGATTAAAATATTCTCCTTTTACCGCTTTTTCTTCTGCTTTTCGCAACGTCTTAAAGGCCGGTTTGTACTGTTTGTGTTCGAAAAAAGCTTTGCTTGCAATAAGCAATTTTAAAATCATCTTTTCTTCCGAAGTATCATTTTCAAAACGTTTGTTTGCAATAAATGCAATAAGATTATCATACAAACGCTTGCGAAGTGCATATAATGCCGGCTTGTTTTTATAATCAATGTTTTTTTCTATGATATCATCAGTTTTTAAAAGCGTAAAAAGCTGAATATTATGCGTATCATGTCTTTTATTTTGCTTTTTAAGAAATAATACAAATTCTTCTTTTTCAGTACTTGAAAGTATATTTATAATTCCGGAAACAGAATTCATATCGATTGTTTGTTTATCTGAATAAAGATATTAAAATCATTTTTATATCGTCATTTTTTATTAAAAATTGATTTTTAAAGCATTATTTTTTATAGGAATTTTGACTCAACAAAAAACAAAATAAATTATGGAAGATTTTAAAACAACCACCACCGATGAATCCGTTTCTAAAAATCAGAACAACCCTAAAACCGGGATGCAAAAACCCAGTAACGCTTTTGTAGGTGCTTCATGGGGCGTACTCCTGATTGGTGTTACCGCTTTTTGTATCGGATTGTCCAATGCAACGATGCAATTAAATGAAAAAGGGTATTATTTTACATTACTGTTATTTGGTTTATTCTCTGTGATTTCGGTTCAAAAAAGTGTACGGGATAAAATGGAAGGCATTCCGGTTACGGAAATCTATTATGGAATTAGTTGGTTTTCTACTATTGCATCCATCACTTTATTGGTTATCGGTTTATGGAATGCCAGTCTGGCATTAAGCGAAAAAGGCTTTTATGGTATGGCATTCGTATTAAGTTTATTTGCCGCTATCACCGTTCAGAAAAATACCCGTGACATAAAACAGGCCAATAGCACTAACTAAACTGTTTTTCTTTTGCGCTTTTTTTAGATTAAAAACCGTATTTTAGTGGTAAATCATCCCGTTATGAGTTCGAAAATTGTCAAAGAATTACCCAAATTAGTTGATGCCCAAATCATCAGTCCGGAAACGGCAAAGGCTATCGAGCACTACTACCGCAATAGTCCGGATACAAAATCGAACAGTCTGTTAACCATTTTTGGAGTCTTGGGTGCGATTCTGATCGGCCTGGGAATCATTCTGATTTTTGCACATAACTGGGACGATTTCCCTAAAGCCGCTAAAGTTACGCTGGCCTTTCTTCCGCTTGTGATTTGTCAGTTTTTTACCGGTTATGCCATCGTAAAACAAAAAAGTACCGTCTGGAAAGAAGTCACCGGAACCTTTTTGTTTTTTTCTATCGGAGCGACAATTGCCTTGATCAGTCAGATTTATAATATACCGGGCAATCTTAGCAATTTCCTGCTTACCTGGATATTGCTGTCTGTTCCGGTGCTTTATATTTTAAAATCGAATGCACTGGCATTACTCCATCTGCTTTTTACTACGTATTATGGTGTCGAAACCGGCTATGGAAACCCCGGTTATCCATGGCTTTATCTACTCCTAATCGCATTGTTCCTACCGCATTATTACAGCCTTTGCAAACACCATCCAAAGGGAAACATCACATCGGTTTTCCATTGGCTGCTTCCGTTTAGTATCACGATTCTGTTGGGCGCTTTTTTTAGCGGAACATCCCGTTTGGGCTTCCTGATTTACATTTCATTGTTCGGATTGTTTTACAATACCAGCACACTTTCTTTTTTCGAAGAACAGCGTTTTATCAAAAACGGTTATCCCATTTTAGGCGTTCTCGGAACCAGTATTTTGTCCATCATCCTGAGTTCAAAATGGTTTTGGCTGGAATTTTATCAGGCCAATCATTCCAATACCAGCGATCTGATACTACTGTTATCCATACAGATTACCACTCTAGTGCTACTCGGTCGTTATTTTCTAAAAAAGAAAAAAGACATCCGGCAAATCAACGGTTTTCAAGTAGTATTTCTGGTTTTTAACCTGATCTTTCTATTGGCACTAACCGACAATCTTATCGGAATGATCCTCACCAATATTGTGGTTTTATTTATGGGTGCTTTACTGATCAAAAACGGTTCCCAACAATCCGATTTCACCATACTCAATTATGGTTTGGTGATAATTGCCGTACTGATCATCTGTCGCTTTTTTGACACCAATATTTCTTTTGTCATCCGGGGTTTACTATTTATTGCTGTTGGTGTCGGATTTTTCTACGCGAATTATATTCTATTACAGAAAACAAAAAATAACAGGTCATGAAAACAAAACAGCTTTTACTCCTTTTTGGAATCGTTGCCCTGATACAACTTACAGTTCCGGCTTCCATGATCTGGGATAACCAGCAAACCATCGAAAAAGGTACGGCCTATAAATTTAAAACCGCTCCGGTAGATCCGAACAATCCGTTTGTTGGAAAATATATCGCCCTACAATATGCATTGGAATCCTTTCCATCTAAAGATTCGACCTGGGAAAGTGGCGATCCTGTTTATATTTATCTGACTAAAGATACAAATGGATTTGCCGCTATTAAAAAAGCCGTTAAAACCAAAGATAAAAACAGTATGGATGATTTTGTTCTCGCTAAAGTAAATTATGCTTTCGATGGAAATGTTCACTTTTCGTTTCCCTTTAACACCTATTATATGGAAGAAAGCAAAGCTTACGATGCAGAAGTAGCTTATCGGAAACAGGTACGCGATACTACTTCCTTCCCTACGTATGCCCTTGTACATGTGAAAGATGGCAACGCAGTATTATCTGATGTGATCATCAAAAATATACCGATAAAAGAATACGTTCGCAAAAAGTAAACCCCTAAAAACCCAACAAAGAACTTTTAAGATCGAACTGGGACTTTTATCCCTGAAAAATGATTTTTTTCTAATTTTTTCAGAATTTGTAGATCGTATAATCTATAAATTTTAGTCTTATGAAACATTTCTATCTTTTATTTATTATTGTAATTTTAAGTTCTTGTTCGGATTTTGAGATGGATGAAAAATTCTTATCCAATACACCTACGAATAAAAATCGCGATGACAATATCTCAATTGATGATTTATTGGGAATTTGGGAAGGAACCGATTTAATGGGAAACCTTGCTGTTTTTACTGTTGACAGCGTCTCTTATCATTTAGCATTTAAAAGCACCATTACCATGGTTTCTGCCAAGGATGTTGATATCCCTCCTACTATTTCGCATAAATTGGAGTCTGGAAGACGGCAAGATATTCCGGATTACGGTTATTATCATGAAAAGCCTTTAACTTTTCACAATCCAAAAGTTCTGATTTATGCAAATATATTATCCGGAAAAACAAACTCTATAGAGTATGATGGCGATATGTTTTATACCCGATATATTAAAAATGCTGTAATCAGGGATATATTAGGAACATTATATCCGGAAGACAGCAAATTATATATAACCCTTACTACGGGACCTCGTCTCACAGCCAGTGCATACACCGATTTTATTCTTACAAAAAAAGACCAAAAAAAGACCAATCTCAACAGACCTGAAAGAGACATTATAAATCCTCCTAATACTGTTTACCGGAGAGACACCAGGGATCCTTCCGATATCTTTGCAAATGGCTTTAGCCCAAGAGGACAAAACAATGATCTGATTGCTCACGTGTCCGGAATATCGTTATACCAACAGGGTGTAGCACCAAGTGGATGGGTATCCACTTCTTCCTCTCTAAATTGGGCCACAAATCCTACTCAACCTATGCCCAATGAGGAGTTCTGGTTATATGTTATTACTCCTACCCCAAATGCCTATGGCGTTATACCCTCATTTCAACATTTTGCAAACAATACTATAAATAGCAGTATAAGAGCCAGTGTCAATCAGTTGATTACTTTATTCCAGGAACAACAGGAATGGGCCTTTTTAGGCCACATTCCCAGCAGTAACATTAGAAGAGCAGTTCGGTATCATTTTCGAGATGGTAGCTACCACCAGGTGGAAGTACGGGAAAATCCAAACTATAACCGAAACGTTATTCCTTCCGGAAGTCCGCATCCTTATACAATATTTACTAGCGTTCCTGGATTCACAAACCAGTTTTTCCGCGCAGAAAGCAGAACTCCAGAGCACATAGAGGAATCTCGAGGAATTATCGGAGATGACAATGACGATCAGACCTATCTGACCTGGGGAGAAAATGTAGAACAAATGAGTTTATACCTACATTCCAGATCTGAGACGAGGGATTCTTATGGTTACATAAGCATTAACAACTCTCTTGAAAGGGCTTATATCGAGGGAAACCGGTTATTTAGTCGTCTGCAGACTTCTTATATTTATGTAATTGCTCAGGCCCCTAATATTTTTTATACTTCTAATATCCTTGGACAATTCAGAAACAGAGAAAATCAATTTTCTGCCATGGGCGGCATCCCTATAAGTCAGATTATAGGATGGTATACCGTTGCAAACGGATCTATTTCCGGGCCAATGACTCCAAATCCAAGTTACAGAGAAAATCAATTTTCCGGCCTTCACATTGTTGATGGCGCTGCTGGTTATCCCTATGCCGGATTCCCATTGGGCCACAGAGCATGGCTGGAAAGTCCCTGGAGAAATTTTGCTCCTGAATATTGTAAAAGATGGGATCGTTATCCCGACCTTAAAAGAGATGTTTCATTATCATGGTGCGAACATAATACCGATGTAAGATCAAAAGCTAAATTTAAAGAACTTAAAGCCCGACTATATACGAAAAATCCTAATCCACGTTAATCTATATATGAAAAGCCCTTGCCAACTAGTTGGCAAGGGCTTTCTCTTTATTCTCTTAATCTATTTCCCCGGAAATTCGGCTTTTCTTTTTTCTAAAAAAGCAGTCGTTCCTTCTTTAAAATCTTCGGTTCCGAAACATTCTCCGAAAGCCCGGATCTCTGTATGGTATCCATTTACGCCTTCTTCGAATCCGGCATTTACCGACTGGATCGCTTTTCCGATCGCTACACTGGAATTTTTAGTGATTTTGGTTGCTATATTTTTAGCAAGATCCAGTAATTCCGCTTGTGGTACCACATGGTTCACCAATCCGTACCCTAATGCAGTTGGAGCATCGATCATTCCGGCTGTCATAATCATTTCCATAGCACGCCCTTTTCCAATTAATTGTGGTAAACGTTGTGTTCCGCCATAACCTGGAATTACACCCAAAGATACTTCCGGAAGTCCCATTTTGGCATTGTCGGAAGCAATACGGAAATGAGCCGACATCGCCAGCTCCAATCCACCGCCTAAAGCAAATCCGTTTACTGCAGCAATAACCGGGGTTTCCAGATTCTGAACAAAATCGAAAAGCATTTCCTGTCCTTGTGCGGCCAGTCTTCCTCCTTCTTTAATTGAAAAATTAGCAAATTCCGAAATATCCGCTCCGGCTACAAAGGCCTTGTCGCCACTACCGGTAATGATGATTACTTTTATCGATCGGTCTTCGTTTTCTGACTTAAATGCTTTGTGTAATTCTTCTATCGTTGCCTTATTAAGGGCGTTTAACTTCGTGGGACGGTTAATCGTGATTACCGCGATACCGTTTTCTCTTTCAATTAAAATGTTCTCGTAGTTCATAATCTGATTTTTAGGTGTTTATGATTGGTAATGTTACCAAAAAAACGGTTCCTTTTCCTTCTTCGCTCTGGAAGGTGATGGTTCCGTGATAATTCTCCACAATATTTTTTATAATTCCCAATCCCAATCCCATACCGCTGGTTTTGGTGGTGAATTTAGGTTCGAAAATACGATTTTTATGCTCCATACTGATACCTACACCATTGTCTTTAACAATAATTTTAGCATTGTTGTGCTCTTTGTAAACCTTTACTTCAATTTTTGGTTCCGGCTCGGTTTCCGGAATCGCCTGTATCGCATTTTTAACCAGATTCGTAATAATACGGATCAACTGTGTCCGGTCGATTTTTGTAATAATTTCTTCCTGATCCGCTTCAAAATAAATATAGTATTCATTGAAAATCTCCAGTGCCAGTCGGACAACCTTTACCACATCGAGCGTTTCATTTTGCTGTGCCGGCATCGATGCAAAGTTGGAAAAAGCCGACGCTACCGAACTCATCGTATCGATTTGCTGGATTAATGTTTTCGAATAATCATCCACTTTTTGATTCACATTGGGGTCATTCGGATCAAATTTACGTTGAAAACTCTGAACCGTAAGACGCATCGGTGTCAGTGGATTTTTAATTTCATGAGCCACCTGTTTGGCCATTTCACGCCAGGCTTGTTCCCGTTCACTTTGCGCCAACTTGACCGCACTTTCTTCCAGTTTGTCTACCATTCCGTTATAGGCCGTAATCAGGGAAATAATTTCTTTACTACTGGAGGCTTCTATCGGTATTTTTTCGTTTTTCTTGTTAAAACGGGTATCAAAAATTCGTTCACTAATCGCCTGTAAGGATTTGGTAATATAACTGGACAGGAAATACGCCAGCATAATGGAAGTGAGTAACATAAAAAAGTAAACCTGTCCAAAACGGATCAGGAAGTTTTTCACCTCATTTTCGTAAAAACTGGTTTCCTCCGGGTATGGTAAATTGAGAATCCCCAACGGTTTGAATTTGGTATCTTTCAAATAACTATAGGACGAACGGTACCGTTGCCCGTCTATCTGTCGCAAGTCGACAAAACGTTTGCTTGTTGACGATTGTATGATTTTTAAAATGATTGGCGATATGGGACGCGCCAGACTATCGATCGAAAAGTTTCCTTTGGACGAAATCAACAGGTTTCCTTTCAGATCGTGGATATTGATTTCCAGTGCATGAATATTGGCCAATTCCTGGATTTTGTCTTTAAAAATTAACGGTAGGTTTTCCGTTGTTAGCGGATAGGTTGTCGTAGAAAGGATATAATTGATGTGCTGCGTAATCGCATCTTCTTTCCGTTCCAATCGGTCCTGATGGTAAATCCGGGCTTCTTTTCGGAACTGATAAATCGACACGGTAGCGATCAAAACCGACGCAATCAGCGTAAGACAAATCATCGAGAAAAAAATCCGGACTTGTAATGATAATTGCGTTATTTTGAAATCTTTGAACATTTATGACTGGTTTCTTTCCCGAATTCGTTTGTACAGTTTATATCCTAACATGAGCAGGATCGAAAATACAAAAATTCCGATTACGCCATAAATCCAATTCAACGCATCTTTTAAAATAACCAAAAACACTACCGCAAACAGGATAAGGGTTGCGCCTTCGTTCCATATTCTAAAAAAAGCCGACGTATGGCGAATTTCATTGCGTTGTAATTGCAGAAAAATCTGATGGCATTTTAAATGATACAAGTACAACAGGAACACAAATCCCAATTTTACATGCATCCACGGCATTTGTAACCAGGCATTTCCCAGTGTTGTAAAAAACAACATCCAAAAAGCAAAAACACTTGCCAATATGGCCGAAGGCCAGGTAATTATATACCACAAACGGTAGGACATCAATTGATACTGTTTGATCAGGATCTCTTTTTCCGGCGACGGTTTATCTTTGGCCTCAGCATGATAAACGAATAACCGAACGATATAAAAAAGCCCCGCAAACCATGTGATTACAAAGATGAGATGCAGGGACTTTATATAATTATAATATTCTTCCATCTAAATGGCGTTAATTTTTAGACCAGTCTTTAATCCAGTTGCTCATCGTGTCAACCCAATTATCGTCGTCATTTAAACACGGTATCGCCAAAAAGTTTTCGCCGCCGTGTTCTTTAAACTGATGGTTGGCTTCCATGGCAATTTCTTCCAGCGTCTCCAAACAATCGGCTACGAAAGCCGGCGTTACAACGGCCAGATTTTTAATGCCCTTTTCCGGCATTTTGTTGATCTCAATATCGGTATACGGTTCCAACCATTTGTCTCCGGACAAACGCGATTGAAACGTCTGACTGTATTTTTCTTTGGGGATATTTAATAATTCCACCACCTGTCTTGTCGTTTCAAAACATTGGTGACGGTAACAGAATTCGTGTGCCGGTGATGGTGTATTACAACAGCTTCCGTCGATTTTACAATGCGATTTGGTTACATCGGTTTTACGGATATGACGCTCCGGAATACCGTGGTACGAAAACAATAAATGATCGTATGCAAAACCTTCCAGATGCTTTTTAATTGAATCGGCCAGATTTTGGATATAATCCTTTTTATTGTAAAAAGCCGGTACTATCGTAAACTTCATTTGCGGGAAATGCTTCTGACGCAATTCCTCGGCCAATACCAGAATGGTTGTAGTCGATGCCATCGCATGTTGCGGATATAGCGGAAACAACAGCACTTCTGTTACGCCTTTATCGGCCAATTCCTGTAAACCACTTAAAATGGAAGGATTTCCATAACGCATGGCCAATGCTACCGGAAGTTCTACTCTTTCCTGTACTTTTTTATGCGTACGCTTGGAAAGTACAATTAAAGGGGAACCTTCTTCCCACCATATTTTTTTATACGCTTCCGACGAACGCTCCGGGCGTTTTCTCAGGATAATCCCTCTTACCAGTAAGGCACGCAGTAAAAAAGGTACATCGATTACATATTTATCCATTAAGAATTCATCCAGATACGGCTTTACATCTTTCGGTTCCGGACTTTCCGGCGAACCCAGGTTTACTAACAATACTCCTTTCATAAATCTTTTTTTCGCAAAATTATCGGCTTGCGAAGTATTTTATGGTTTCTACTAATCTCTTTTTTTAATACTCCTATAACTACTTTATATATTAAGAACTGATATTGATCGACATCAGGTATTTTTTGGGCGTCGTTCCGAATTTCTTTTTAAAAGCCGAAATAAAATGACTCGCCGTACTATATCCTATTTTCAATCCGACTTCATTTACGTTATACGAACCGCTATCCAGCAATTTTCGCGCATATTCCATTTTATAGTCAAATAGAAAACTGTATACCGAATCACCATAAATCTGTTTGAATCCCATTTTAAGTTTTTTCAGATTTAAGCCCACCTGATCGGCCAGTTCCTGTAATCCTGGTGGCTCCGCCATATTAGCCAACACAATATCTTTGGCTTTCCGGATCTTTAATACGTTCTCTTCGTCAATCAGAAACGGGCATTGTTCGGCATCGGGATCTTCACTTCGGTTAAAAAACAAACTCAGCAATTCATATCCTTTACCTTTATAATATAGCTTTTTAATGGACGGATTCAGGTTATAATTAAAAATCTGATTCAATACAATCGCCATCGACGGACTGATATTTTCTTCCTTATAATATTTTTTATCCCGGTTCTCATCGCTAAGAAACGGAATATATTCGGCTTCGGACGAAAATAACGCGTGGAATTTCTGAATCGAAATCAATACCGATACCACCCACGAATGTGGTTCGATGGTTAAATGTAACGGCAATTCCTTTTGCGGATTGTAAAGCAACAGTGATTTTTCCTCAACCAGATCCAGACCATAACTCCCCTGATTAAACAAAAACTTCGCTTTTCCCTTCAGTCCAAAATGAAACTGGATCAACCCCATACTCACCGGACGTTCAAACTTTACAACTTCATTCGTATCATTCTGAAAACGAATTAAAGAAAAGTCGTCTTCAATTTTTATGTCTTCCTGAGAACCCATAGCGGTATTTTTTCGTATATAAATAAAAACTCACGGATTTTCTTTATTTAGAATAATTCCAAATAAAAATTACGTAAGGCATTGATTTCGCTACAAATTTAAAA
The DNA here is from genome assembly GCF_039778605.1 of Flavobacterium sp. WV_118_3. Lineage (NCBI taxonomy): Bacteria > Pseudomonadati > Bacteroidota > Flavobacteriia > Flavobacteriales > Flavobacteriaceae > Flavobacterium > Flavobacterium sp. WV_118_3. The sequence continues at coordinate 3,129,232 of NZ_CP156060.1, forward strand.
GATTTTGAGCAGACAATCCTATTTTAGTTTAAAATATCTCGAAGCGATACAAAAAGACCTTTGAGCGTTATTTTTATAAATCAGATAGTAATACTTTTGTTTAACTTTAGATTAAAGTGGAAAAAATGGAGAACAATACAATATCGAAGCATCCAACTTTTTATGCCGTTGGATTGAGTTACAAGAAAGCGGATGCCGAGATGAGAGGGAAATTCAGCCTTGACAATGAGGCGAAAAACAACTTACTGATTCAAGCCAAAAACGATGGCCTTGACGCCATGATCGTTACCTCTACCTGTAACCGAACCGAAATTTACGGTTATGCACAACATCCTTTTCAGTTAATAAAATTACTTTGCGAAAACAGTCAGGGTACTATCGAAGATTTTCAGAAAGTAGCCTATGTCTATAAAAACAACGAAGCCATTAACCATATGTTTCGTGTCGGAACCGGATTAGATAGTCAGATTTTAGGTGATTTCGAAATTATCAGTCAGCTGAAAAATGCTTTTATGGAATCTAAAAATCATACCTTAGTCAATAATTTTCTGGAACGCTTGATCAACGCTGTAATCCAGTCCAGCAAACGTATCAAAAATGAAACCGAGATCAGTTCCGGTGCTACTTCCGTTTCGTTTGCCGCCGTGCAATATATTATGAATAACGTTCCGGATATCAGTTCGAAAAATATTTTATTGTTCGGAACCGGTAAAATCGGACGGAATACCTGTGAAAATCTCGTTAAACATACCAAAAATGATCATATTACACTGATCAACAGAACCAAAGACAAAGCGGAAAAAATTGCCGGTAAATTCAACCTGATCGTAAAAGATTATGCCGACCTGCAATTGGAAATTCAAAAAGCCGATGTGCTTGTTGTCGCTACCGGAGCACAAAATCCAACAATCGACAAAGCCATCCTGAATCTGAAAAAACCGTTGTTAATTCTGGATTTATCGGTACCTAAAAATGTTGATGACAATGTAAAAGAATTGTCGGATGTAACATTGGTCCATATGGATCATCTTTCGCAAATGACCGATGAAACCCTGGAAAACCGCAAAAAACACATTCCGGCAGCCGAGGCCATTATCGAAGAAATAAAAGAAGAATTCTTTAACTGGACCAAAGCCCGAAAATTTGCACCAACCATTCATGCGTTAAAAGAAAAACTCAACACGATTAAAGAAAGTGAATTGAATTTTCAACGCAAAAAATTCGATAACTTCGACGAGGAGCAGGCTGAAATTATCAGTACCCGCATCATACAGAAAATAACCACCCATTTTGCCAATCATCTGAAAGACAACAATACCATGGTCGACGAAAGTATCGAATGGATTGAAAAAATTTTCCAGATAGAAACTGCTAAAAATGAATAAAACAATACGTATTGGTACGCGCGACAGTGAGCTGGCGTTATGGCAGGCGCACACCGTGGCCAAAAAACTAAACGACTTAGGATACCCTACAGAAATTGTCGCCGTAAAATCTACAGGCGACATTATTTTGGATAAACCTTTGTATGAATTGGGCATCACCGGTATTTTTACCAAAACGCTCGACATCGCGATGATTAAAGGCGAAGTAGACATTGCCGTTCATTCGATGAAAGATGTTCCCACAGCACTTCCAACAGGAATTGTGCAGGCAGCCGTTTTGGAACGCGCGAATACTGTCGATATTTTAGTCCATAAAGGAAACCTTGATTTTTTAAACGGTAATGGAATTATTGCCACCGGAAGCCTTCGTCGTAAAGCGCAATGGCTCCATAAATATCCAACGCACGAAGTGGTCGATTTACGCGGAAATGTAAATACCCGTATGCAAAAATTACACGACAACAACTGGAACGGTGCTGTTTTTGCTGCAGCCGGACTGGAACGTATCAATCTGAAACCCGATACGTATATCGATCTGGATTGGATGACTCCCGCACCCGCTCAAGGGGCAATGGTTGTTGTTGCGATGGAAAATGATGCTTTTTGTCGTGAAGCCGTAGCCCGATTAAACCATAACGAAACCGAAATCTGTACGCATATCGAACGGCAGTTTTTACGGGAACTGGAAGGTGGTTGTACCGCTCCGATCGGTGCTTTGGCAACCATTTCCGAAAATACTATCACCTTTAAAGGGGTTCTATTTTCGCTGGACGGAACCGAAAAACACGAGATTGAAAAAGTGGTTTCCCGGGACGATTACCGCGAACTCGGTCAAAAAGCCGCTCGCGAAGTATTGGATAATGGTGGAAGTGTCCTGATGACGCTTATCAAAAAAACATTACAAAAATAATGCCCGAACCGATTCGTATCATCAGCACCAAAAAACTTCTGTCTAACCAGAAGCAATACCTGCTGAATGCCGGTTTTTCGGTTATTGAATCGGATTTTATTAAAACGGAAGACTTGCCTTTTTCAATGCCAATCCTTCACGATTCCCTGCTTTTTACCAGTCAGAATGCGGTTCATAGTATCCTGAGACATGCCGATCTGACAACCTTACAACATAAAGACGTTTTTTGCGTTGGCACCAAAACCAAAGCCTTACTCGAAGCAAATGGTTTTACAGTAATCGCTTGTACCGGATATGCCGCGGAACTGGCCGATTATATTACACAACATTATCCGCAAACCAGTTTTACCTTTTTTAATGGTAATTTGCGTCGGGATACACTACCCGAAGCCTTGCATCTGGCTGGAATCGCTTTTAACGAAGTGACCGTTTATGCCACCTTATTAACCCCGCATCCGATAAAAACCAAAGCCAATGGCATTTTGTTTTTTAGTCCGTCGGGGGTTGAAAGTTATCTAAAAGAAAATACCATAACCGACGAAATGTGTTTTTGTATCGGAACAACCACGGCCGAAGCATTGGAAAATACCACACAAAACCGTATTATTGCCAATCAGCCTACCATTGAAAACACGATAATTCAATGTCTTACTCATTTCAAATCCGTATCGTCATGAATTATCTTTTAGAAAATCAGGAAACCAATCGTTTAGTATTCCGAAAACTGACTGCGTCGGATTTCGAAAACTGGCTACCGTATCACCATGATGACGAGGCCATCGAATTTTATAATGCCGGAAAAGCACCCGAAGAAGCTTGTAAAAAATGGTTTGAAGAGCAATTTTTACGATACGAACAGCAATCCGGAGGTTTGAATGCCCTGATCGATAAAAAAAGTAACATCCTTATCGGACAATGCGGATTGGAACCCGATGCGAACGATCCTAAAAAAGTAGTCCTTCGCTATGCACTTCTTCCCAAATTTCGCGATAAAGGTTATGCCGAAGAAGCCTTGCAACATTGCATTAAAACGGCTTTTGACACCATGAAAATCAAAGCACTATTCGCCCATGTAAGCCCGGCCGATCAGGAACGCGAAGCTATTTTCAGTGAACTCGGAATGGAATGGGAAGATACCGACATAGTAAACCACACCATTGTCAATATATTTAAAATAAAAAAATAAGCAATCGATTAGACGATTGTTCAAAACAACAGATTATGATACAGAACGATTTATTTTTAAGAGCTTTAAAAGGAGAAACCGTGGAAAGACCACCGGTATGGATGATGCGTCAGGCAGGTCGTTATTTACCGGAATTCCGGGCATTGCGCGACAAATATGATTTTTTCACCCGTTGTAAAACTCCCGAACTGGCTGCTGAAATAACCGTTCAGCCGATCCGTATTGTAAAACCCGATGCGGCGATCCTTTTTTCGGATATCCTTGTCGTTCCACAAGCCATGGGAATTGATGTGGAACTAAAAGACAATTTAGGTCCAATTATTCCAAATCCGATTCGATCGGCTGCCGATGTGGCGAAAGTTTACAATCCGGATATTCAGGAATCGTTAGGTTATGTGATGGATGCCATCAAACTGACCAAAGAAATGCTAAACAATGAAGTGCCGCTGATCGGTTTTGCCGGTTCACCGTGGACGATTTTCTGTTATGCTGTAGAAGGAAAAGGTTCGAAAAGTTTCGATACCGCCAAAGGGTTTTGCTTTTCGCAACCGGAAGCGGCGCATGCTTTATTGCAAAAGATCACCGATACCACGATTGCCTATCTGATCGAAAAAGTAAAAACCGGAGTGAATGCCGTTCAGATTTTCGATAGCTGGGGCGGAATGCTTTCACCAGTCGACTATCAGGAGTTCTCCTGGAAATATATCAACCAGATTGTAGAAGCTCTGGCACCACATACAGAAGTGATTGTTTTTGGAAAAGGATGTTGGTTTGCGCTAAACGAAATGTCCAAAAGTAAAGCTTCTGCCATAGGAGTAGACTGGACGTGTTCGCCGCAAAATGCGCGTTACTTAACTGGTGGAAACATCACCTTACAAGGAAACTTCGACCCTTCGCGTTTGTTATCGCCTATTCCAACCATCAAAAAAATGGTACACGAAATGATCGATGCCTTCGGAAAAGACAAATATATCGTAAACCTGGGACACGGTATTTTACCGAATATCCCTGTTGATCATGCAAAAGCATTTGTAGAAGCGGTAAAAGAATACCAAAAATAAAAAAGAGTATCCCCTAATAAATCCCCCCTTTCCCTGTGACATACAAAAACATGTTTTACCTGTTGGTTTGCCTGATAACTTCGGTTACTTTCGGTCAGACCCGTATTAAAGGAAATGTTGCGACAGCTTTGGCGGCCATTCCGAATTTTGGAATCGAAACCAAAATCGGTGAGAAAATGACGTTCCAGTTCGATGCGACCGCTTCTTTCTGGAAATCGGTAAAAGGTAGTCCGTTGGAATTTACATTGGCTTTTGCAGAAGTTCGCTATTATACCAAAGATATAAACAAAGGTTTTTTTGTTGGCGCACACATTGGTGGAAGTCAATATAAAATCCAGAAATGGGATTCCTTTCATATGGATTATTATCAGGAAGGTATTGGCGTGATGATCGGTGCTACTATTGGTTATTTGTATCCGATAAATGATCGCTTTAGCCTTGAATTATTTTTAGGTGGCGGAACCCATCAGGGTTTTTACAAAGGATATACAATTTCAACTCATGAGCGACTTGATGGCGCTGAGAAATACAATAAAAGCGGGGAATCTCTTCCGTACCGCGGTGGTTTAATGCTCGTTTATAAATTATAATATGAAAGAACAATTTTATACCTACATACAAAATTTACAGGATACCATTACCGCAGCTCTGGAAAAAGCCGACGGTAAGGCTGTTTTTCACCAGGATATCTGGGAACGTCCCGAAGGTGGTGGTGGCAGAACCCGTGTGATCGAAAATGGTAACGTATTCGAAAAAGGTGGCGTTAATATTTCTGCCGTTTACGGACCACTTCCTGCGGCGATGCAAGCCTATTTTAATGTAGGTGACGTTGATTTTTTTGCCTGTGGTTTGAGTTTGGTTCTTCACCCTAAAAATCCGATGGTGCCAACGGTTCATGCGAACTGGCGTTATTTCGAAATGTATGATAAAGACGGAAACGTTATCAACCAATGGTTTGGTGGCGGACAAGATTTAACGCCTTATTACCTGTTTGAAGAAGACGCCAGACACTTCCATCAGGTTTGTAAAACGGCCTGCGACAAACACAATCCGACATTTTACGATCAGTTTAAAAAACAATGTGATGCCTATTTCTGGAATGCACATCGCGAGGAAGCCAGAGGAATCGGCGGACTTTTCTTTGATCATTGCAAAGCCACCGAAACAATGACCATGGAGCAATGGTATGCTTTTGTTACCGAAGTCGGAAACAGCTTTTTGGAGGCTTATCTTCCAATTGTTGAAAAACGGAAAACACTGGATTATACACCGGAAAACAGAACCTGGCAGGAAATCCGACGTGGCCGTTATGTGGAATTCAACCTTGTACACGACAAAGGAACCTTGTTCGGATTAAAAACCAATGGCCGTATCGAAAGTATCTTAATGAGCTTACCACCTCATGTACAGTGGGTTTATGATCATCACCCGGAAAAAGACAGTGTTGAAGAACAGTTGCTTTCCGTTTTAAAAACACCCGTTGACTGGCTAAAATAGTTTTTTGTACCTTGCGGGCTTAAATCGATTCATGACCGATACGCTAACCATTCCCCTCTAACCGATGGATTTTAGAAAACTTGTTTTCATCGGATATTGCATATTCCTGTCGACTTTTGCTTTTTCACAGAATGATTCCATTCAAGAAGTTACGCAAAAATACGACACGCTGTATCGTGTCAATTATGCTAATAAAATGATATGCAAACTGAATATCGATTCCGATATTAACAATCTGTATATCCGCAATGTCAAGGAAAAATCGGAAAATAAATTTATTCCGAATGAGATTTTTAAGCTCCGTTTTTCATTTGACTATCGTTTTTTGGGGCTTACGGTTTCTTTTTCGCCCAGTTTCTTCCCGGGAAATAACGACAATGCTATTAAAGGGAATACTTTAATTTTGGATTTGGGTTTTAAGTTTTTCTATTCCGATCGACTTCGACAGGAGATTATCTATAAAAACGTACAGGGGTATTATTTGGTCGATCCGGATAATGATGCCCTTATCGAGGCTTTCGCACAAATGAAAGTGAATACCTATGGCGGAAAAACATTCTTTATTGTTAATCGTAATTTTTCCTATCGCGCCTACGAATCCCAAACGGAACGGCAAATGAAAAGCGTGGGTTCTTTTATTCCAAGCATTTATTATGCCTACAATACACTGGAAACCAATGCAGATAATAGCAGCAAGCTCTTTATCGATAAGATTTATTCCTATGATGTGATCGTTCAGGCCGGCTATATGTACAATCTGGTGTTGGACAAAAAATGGTTTGCCACAGCCGGATTACATCCCGGAATCGGCTATAATCATTCCAAAAACTTTTACCTCAACAATCAAAGCAGTCAGGAATTAGAAAAAAATTCACAAGGTGTTAATATTAACATCGATGCCAACCTCGCTTTGGGCTTTAACAACAGTAACTTTTTTTCCGGCTTCAAAGCAAATTACCGGAATTTTAACTACATCAACGAACTGAATACGGAATTTATCAGTAGCCGTATTGGATTCGATTTTTTTATCGGATATCGCTTTAAAGAGTCCAAACCCATTAAAAAAGTTTTTCAAAAAATCGAAAAACAATTGGACAGACTTCCGATATAATTCGTCAAAAAACACCTTTTTATTCCTTTTTTAGGGACGCTGTTTTGCACCTCTTTCCCTTTCGAAAGGACAACTTTCCTCCTTTTTCACTGTATGCTTCCAAAAGCAGCTTCTCAAAATCCAAAACAACATAAATAATTGTAAATCAGTATTTTACAACCTTAAAAACCAGTCATTTTTTATAAATTTCGGGTTCCTTCACTTGTGTACGCTATATATTATTCGTTGTTTTGGATCAAAACCCACACGATTATGAACACTGAATTTTTTAAGCGAAAAGGTCAGTTAAGTCCAACTCAAAACTTAATAGCGCTATGAACGACCAAAACATTTTTCCGGAGGATATTCTAAAAAGTACGGTAGAATATCATATTGCAAAACACAACAAAAAAACCAACATTATTTTCTGGGCCATTTTTGTTACCCTGTTTAGTATCATTATTGCCACTCCTTTTATCTATGTCGATTTGTATACGACAAGCCGTGGACAAATTATTCCACAGGAGAAAAAAGCAGCCTTATATGCTCCGGCTAGCGGGCGCGTAGTCTTTTCCCGGCTGGAAGAAAATAAAAAAGTACAGGCCGGTGATACTTTACTTGTAATTGATCACAAAATAATTGAAGAAAAAGGACGCCTAAATAATGTACAAACCAGCGAGTACCGGGATTATATCACGGATCTACGTCACCTTTTAAAAAGAAATTACGGCGCACTGAAAACCGAACAATACAAAAAAGAATACCTGAAACACGAACAGGAGCTGTACAATATTGATGTTGTAATCAAAACTTCACAAGCCGAATTCGACCGCGCCGATCGTTTGTATAACAAACAAATTATTGCCAAAGCCGAATATGAAAAAACGCTGTTGGAATTAAACAAATTGAAGAATGACCGGGTAAACATCATCAAACAGGCGGAATTAGGTTGGCAAAAACAACTAACCGATTATTTACAGTCCGTTACCAATATTCACTCGAATTCCAATCAGTTACGCGAAGAAGAAAAAACGTATGTCCTGATCGCTCCAATTAGCGGGGAATTACTAAACGTACAGGGAATCACTAAAGGAAGTACCGTAACACCAGGGAATGTGATTGCCGAAATCTCACCCGATAAAGATATTATCGTGGAAACCTATGTATCGCCTTCGGACATCGGATTTATCAAAGAAGGAGAAAACGTAAAATACCAGATTGATGCCTACAACTCCAATCAATGGGGATTTGCAACCGGAGAAATTATTGATGTCGGAAAAGACGTGGTTTTTATAAGCGATACACCGGTATATAAGATCAGAAGCTCGATCGCTAAAAAAAGTTTGTATCTGAAAAACGGTTCGGAAGGAAAACTAAAAAAAGGAATGACACTAACCAGTCGTTTTTTTCTGACCAAGAGAAGTATGTTCCAGCTATTATTTGATGAAATTGAAGATTGGTTAAACCCTTATAACAGCATTAAAAATGAATAAGATTGCTATAAAACAACACGATTTCAGTGACTGTGGCGCCACTTGTCTGGCATCAGTTGCCGAACACTATAACCTAAGTCTGCCAATCGCTCGTATCCGACAATACGCCAGTACGAGTCAAAAAGGAACTACCCTTTTGGGATTACGCGAAGCAGCTATTAAATTGGGGTTTCTTGCAAAAGGAGTAAAAGCTTCTTTCGACAGTATCAAAGACATTCCGCTTCCGGCAATTGCGCATGTGATCATTAAACATGAAGAACACGAATTTCCACATTATGTCGTGATTTACAAAGTAACCGATAAGTATATCCAGATCATGGACCCGGCTTCCGGAAAAATTGAAAAAAAATCACACGGGGAATTCAAGGAAATGTCCACCGAATATTTTCTGATCCTGATTCCGGATGAAGATATTTTTAAGGAACGAAACGAAAAAATATCCAACCTGAAACGCATTACGTTCTTATTAAAACCACATAAATACATCCTGATTCAGGCATTTATCGGCGCGGTCATCTACACTTTGCTCGGGTTTTCGATGTCTATCTACGTAGAAAAAATTACCGATTTCGTATTGGTTAGTGGCAACAAAAGTCTGTTAAACCTCATGAGTGTTATCGTTTTAGGCTGCATCCTGTTGCAATTTACGTTTGGTGCCTTAAAGGATTTTTTCCTGCTGAAAACGAGCCAGCAACTGGATTCCCGCTTAATTCTGGGGTATTACAAGCATTTGTTCACCATGCCGCAAAAGTTCTTCGACACGATGCGTATCGGTGAAATTATGTCCCGGATTGGTGATGCCGTTAAAATTCGTTTGTTGATCAACGAAACAGCGCTAAGTGTATCGGTAAATATCCTGATCGTGATTTTCTCTTTTATCTTTATGTATACCTATTACTGGAAACTGGCCTTGATTGTTTCCCTGATTATTCCGGTTTATGTGATCATATATTTTATCGTCAACAATCTGAATAAAAAAGCAGAACGTCAGGTGATGGAAAAAAATGCTATGTTGGAAGCACAATTAGTCGAGTCCATTAAAAATATCGGAACCATAAAGCGGTTATCGTTGGAAGATTTCTCCAAAAATAAAACGGAATTGCGTTTTATTGATCTTCTAAAAAGTATTTACACTTCCGGTATTAACAGTATTTTTTCAAGGGTCTCAACCGAGTTTGTATCGCGCATTTTTACTGTGATTTTGTTATGGGCCGGGACGCATTATGCTATCGACGGACAAATTACGCCGGGAGAATTGTTCTCGTTCTATTCGGTAATCGGCTATTTTACAGGTCCGGCTTCGCAGTTAATCGGAACCAATGTTCAGATTCAGAATGCCATGATTGCAGCCGATCGTTTGTTTGGTATCATGGATTTGGATACGGAAAAAACGGAAGCAACCATCAACCTCAATAAAAATAATCTGGGTGATATCGAATTCAAAAATGTGGATTTCTCCTATGAAATCGGAAGAAATACTTTTAAAGAGCTGAATCTTACCATTCAAAAAGGAAAATTCACTGCGATTGTCGGGGAAAGTGGTAGTGGAAAAAGTACGATCGCTTCTCTGATTCAGAATATTTATCATCCAACCGACGGGAAGATTTCGGTAGGAAATTACGATCTGAAATATATTGCAAAAGACAGTATCAACAAATTGATCACTACCGTACCACAGAATGTGGAACTTTTTGACGGTTCGATTATCTCCAATATTGCGATTGGTGATCAAAATCCGGATATGGAACGCATTATTGAAGTGAGTAAAAAAGTAGGGGCCTACGATTTTATCGAATCGTTACCAAACGGTTTTGATACCTATTTAGGGGAATTTGGCGCCAATTTATCCGGTGGAGAACGCCAGCGTATTGCTTTTGCCAGAGCCTTATATAAAGATCCGGAAGTGATCATCCTGGACGAAGCCACATCCGCTCTGGATTCGGAATCGGAACTGGTAATCAAACGTTTAATTGATGATTTATCCAAACAGGGGAAAACAATTATTGTGATCGCACATAAACTACATTCCATAAAAAATGCCGATATTATCATGGCGTTTAAAAAAGGGGAACTGATCGAAAACGGAACCCACGACGATTTACTAAACCAAAAAGGCTACTACTACAAAATGTGGCAAAACAATTTAAACTAAAAAACCCAAACCAACTATAGTATGAAAAATTATTCTTTTGCTAATAAAGCTATCGTTAGAACGCCCCTTGAGCCGAAAAAAATGGATATCACCTGGGAAATGATCCAGGAGGTTTTTAAAAACCCTAAAAACCGTGAGGCTTTGTTTATCGGATCTCCGAGTATTTACAAAGCGCTGGAATTATGGGAAAAAGGAGAAGCTTTCCAGGATGAAAGCGATCTGAAAAACCTGAAAGGTTCGCTTTATAAATATACGTCCAGAATGTCGAACCGCTGTACGCCTTTCGGTATGTTTGCCCATGTATCGGCTATCGATATGGGACCGGAAACCAAAATTGATTTCGAAAACGCAACCATCAGTCGTTCTACCAAATACGATATGTACTTTTTGGGTAGTTTTATGCCGGTGATCACGAAAGATAATGCGATCCGAAATGTCCTGAAATATTTCCCGAACAATTCTATCTATACCGTTTTCGACAAATACCGTTATGTGGAATACTATTTTAAAAAGAACGCACGACTTCATAAAATATCGGAAGTTATGGCTACCGAATATCTGGATGTGATCCTGAAAAATGCAACGAACGGCGCCACTATTTCCGAAATGGCTCAATATCTTATTTCGGACGACATTACCGAAAAAGATGCGGTTGCCTTTATCAATACCATTATCGACAGCCAGTTTTTGGTGAGTGAACTGGAATTTACATTAACTGGTGCGGATTATTTCGAAAAACTGATCACTATATTTAATGAGGATCGTTTTAATTTCCACGAAGCACAAGTGATCCGCGAACTGATCGTGAACTTAAAAGAAAAAATCAGCACGCTGGATGAAAAGGTATTTAACGATCCTGAAAAATATCAGGAAATTTATAGCTTGTTGAATCAGGAACTGGACGAAGTGGACGAATCTAAATTATTCCAGGTGGACGGTTACCGAAACCTGCCGAATGCCAGTCTGAGCAATAAGGTGCTTAAAAAGCTGCGCAACGGTGTAACCGCTTTAAACAAATTACAACCAGTACACGAAAAAGGAAACCTAAAAGAATTCAAACGTAAATTCTCGGAGCGATACGAAGAATACGAACAACCACTGATCAAGGTATTAGATCCGGATGTGGGAATCGGTTACGGAAAACAATCCGGTGCCAAAACACCATTGGTTGACGAATTAAATATTATTCCGAACTATTCGAATCAGAAACAAGTGAATCTGAGCCCGGAACGCGCTTTCTTATTCCGAAAACTGATTCAGGCGACGCAATCCGGAACCAAAACCATTGCTTTAACCGATGAGGAAATCAACCAGTTTGACGAAAAAGAACGTTTGTATCCGGACAGTTTCTCGGTTTTCTTTAATATGTTCCACGAAAACAACGAAGAGAAAATCGCCTTGTCCTATGTTAGCGGTCCTTCGGCTAATGGTCTTATCGGGCGTTTCGGTCACCTGAACGAAAATATTATGAACCTGTGTAACGAGATTTCCGAAAAAGAAAATGCGTTACATCCGGATAAAATTATTGCCGAAATTATCCACTTACCACAAGCCCGAACAGGTAATATCCTGTACCGCGGTTTCCAGAGAGACTATGAAATTCCGTATCTGGGTAGTTCCTCTTTGGATCTGGACCACCAAATACTGGTTGATGATTTATATGTTTCAGTAAAAAACAACCGTATCATCCTGCGTTCGAAAAGACTGGGTAAAGAGGTTATTCCTCGCCTTGGAAATGCACATAACTTTAGCGCTAATGCTTTACCGATTTATCACTTCCTTTGCGACCTTCAAAATCAGGAGTCTTCAGGAATCGGTTTCTCATGGAGTGATCTTCAAAACGATTTTGACTTTCTTCCGAGGTTGTCTTATAACGATATTATCTTATCGAGAGCGACCTGGAATTTGTCTGAAAAGGACATTAAATTCATTACTGGTTTAAAAGAGGAAAACGTGATCGAATCGGTGCGTGCTTTCCAACGCGAACGTCAAATCCCGGATGTGGTTGCTTTTGTACAGGGCGATAACGAAGTGGTGGTAAACTTTACTAACGATTTAAGCTGCAAAGTATTTGCCCTGATGTTAAAAGGGGAACGTTTTATTCAATTAAAAGAGTTCTTGTTTAAAGACGATACCGTTACCGAAAACTATTGCAATGAGTTTATTGTTTCGGCCTACCGAAATGCGGAAGTGAAAAAAGAATCCAACAACAAGCACACCGAAGTCGTATCGGCCTATAAAACCAAATCGTTTGCAGAAGGTACTCCAAATGAGATTACTGCTATTCCGTCGTTCTCTATCGGTGAAGAATGGTTGTACTATAAATTCTATTGTGGTGAAAGAGCCGGTGAAGAACTTTTAAATCGCGCCATCAATCCTATTGTTGCCGAACTGGAAGCTAAAAACCTGATTCAAAAATGGTTTTTTATCCGCTATCATGATGCTTTAGGTCATCACTTACGCTTTCGCGTATTGTTAAACGACAAGCAACATTTTACGGAATGCATCAATAGCATTAAAAAACACGTTCAACCGTTTGAAAAGAACAATATCATCTGGAAAACCCAAACGGATACCTATCTGAGAGAATTACAACGTTACGGTCATCTGGCAATTGCCGAAACCGAAAGTTTATTCCATTACGACAGTGAATGTACGTTGCGATTTTCCGATATGATCGAAGGCGATCAGGGCGAGAAAATCCGTTGGAAATTCTGTTTACTATCGATGCATTTCTTATTGGAAGACCTTGGCTTTAGCCTTAAAGATCGCGTGGAAATGCTTAAAGTGGCCAAAACGAGTTTCGGAAATGAGTTTAATCGTTCCGGTTCCGGCGACCTGAACAAACAGATCAACGAGATGTTTGCCAAAAACGAACGCGATATCGAATTGTTTATGGATGAATCGCTAACCGATGCTATGTATGCACCGATATGGGATATCTTAAAGGAACGTTCGGCTAAAAATAGTACGATTTCACAACACCTTCAGGAACTGGCACGGGAACAAAAACTGCCTACTTCTTTCGGTTCTATTGCTTTAAGCTACCTGCATATGATCTGTAACCGGGTATTTATCGCAAAACAACGCGTTCACGAAATGGTGGTTTACGATTATCTGTATCGTTATTACAGCAAACAATTGTACACCTCGAAAGCTAAAAACACCGATTCCAAACAAGTTGAAATGCTATAATTTATGAGAGCCTTAGCTGTATTAAGTCCGTCATTATATGAAAAAACAGATGCCCGAAAAAGGCATCTGTTTGCTATCGATCAACATCAGATTCCACTTGGTTTTGTAACTGCCAATCCACCGGATTTTGATACAAACGCTACCACTACTGCCAATTATGTTTTGGTTCGTAAAACCAGTTTTTCACTAAACTACCGGGATCTGGGCATTATTGAACAAGCCTGGAAAAAGGTACGCGATATGGAACAGGAAACGTTTTATCCTATCGGATCGGATTTTTGTGGTATTGTTGAAGAAGTGGGTTCAAATGTAACCACTTTACAAGTGGGCGACAAAGTAATCGGGAATAACTTCTTTCCGTATCCGGAAGATAATGCAATGCCAGGAATCCCTTCCAATCATGCCAGTAGAGAATTTGAAATTTATCATCACGGTAAACTGATGAAAGTTCCAGACGAAATACCGGAAGAACAGGCCGGAAGTATGAGTATCGGAGCGCAAACCGCGGCAGCAATGATTCGCAAAGCGAATATCAAGGACGGTGATGTGGTTTTGGTGACTTCAGTAACTTCCAATACCTCTTTTTTCTTTTTAAACCTTCTAAAGGATAAAAACTGTACGGTGTACGGATTGTCCTATTCCGGAAAAAATACGGATACCGTAAAACGTCATTTTCCGTTTATCAAGGAAATTTTTTCTTTTAAAGACATGGTGTTCCCGGATCATTTGTATTTTGATGTGGTACTGGATGCTTTTGCCGATACCTATTTAACGGCACTATGCAGTCGTTTAAACTTCAACGCACGCTATCTTACCTGCGGCGTCTATAACCAGTCGTCTGAAAAAATGAAAACGACTGAAAAAATAAATCTTACTACATTGATCGCCGATCTGATGTTCCGCAATGTGCAATTGATCGCCAACTGCCTCGGAACCGGTGAGGATCTTAAAAATGGCATTGATGGTTTTAAAAATGACACCCTGGTTATCGACCAGGTTTTTACCGACGAAAATGCCCTTACTTCATTTTTAGAAAAAACGTATAATTCGGAAGGAAACAAATTCGGGAAAGTTTCTTTTAAATATTCCTGATACGTTCCTCCTCTCTTCTTCTTCAACCCCCATTAGTTGCTAATGGGGGTTTTCTTTGTTCTAAAAACCGATCCGAGATTTCGATAATACAGCAATACTATATCCTAAAAAACGTATTATTGCTATTGTTGCTTTTATAGCTTCCTCCTGTGGTTTTTATTTTTACATAGCTGTGGAATATCCTAGTCTCTCGTTACGGTATGATAATACTGGGCAGTAGGTTTTTTGTTATATGTTATTTCCCAAAACCCGTGATCCAATTGCCATAAAGAACCTACTGAGAACGTTCCTCCATTTACTTGTTGCAACTGATCCTTATTTAATATTACAATAGCTGTTTTATCGAAAACAAGCTTATTGTTTGATTTCTGCTTTTTCATTCTAAATTATTGTATTTAAAATTATCCCTTACTCTATTTCAGGATTTTCAGGTTACTCCTGTCAGGACTTTACGCGCGCCAGTCCAATAGCTATTTTTAGTTAAAAAGGGATTGAAATCCTCTTTTAACCGTTTTAATAACAGTACCGCCAATCGGCTGAAAAATCAAACCGTTTCTTCTTGTTTTAGGGGAAACTTTACAATTCAGACAAATTGTAAATAATCGTTGTTCCTTTTTTCTTAAAGGGGTGTATTCGTGTTTCATTTCAAAATTTGAAACTGTCTGTATTTGATTGGAGATTTTTAGACAGACATCAGGGGAGTTGTATTCCATTTAACAGGGATACCTATGAGATATAAGAACTCTATTTCCTGTTTTGTGTTTTTGAAGTAGCTACTCATATTTAATAAAATACTTTCGCTACACAAAAACCCATCCGTTGCTGCTCTCGAAATGCCTTGATTGTATCGTCACATCTCTCCTTCATCAACACGGCAAAGAAATGTCGCTTTTTTGGCTTCCACAAACAAACTCACCCTATTTTTATAAAAAACCGGTACACTTTTAACCAATTAAAAACCTAATTAACAGCAACTTAATTCAGATTGAAGTATGTTTCATTTTTTCTATTTTTCTGATGTAAACTGCGGGTGAAACACCAGTAGCTACTTTAAAATATTTAGTAAAAGAATCCGGACTTTTATATCCGATCTCATCTGCTATCGCACTTATCGAATAAGACCGAAGCCTTGAATTACTTTTTAATTCCGAAATGACATAATTAATTCGAAGCTCGTTAATATAATTGCTAAAGCTCTTCCCCAGTTCATTGTTTACAATTCTGGACAGGTAAGCGGTATTTGTTTTTAATTTTTTAGCAACATTATGTAGGGTACAATCCTGACGCAGAAAATATTTTTGTTGTGCCAGTTTTTTTAATTTCTCAAGTATGTCCTTTATCCGTTCGTCCGTAATCGTAAATGTTGCATCATCCGGAAAATCTTTTCGACCATTGTTATTTTCAGAAATAAACAATACGTTCTTCTGCTGTCCTTTTCTCAGTTCAAAATCATTAATCTTATTGAATAAAATCTGAAACTTTTCCTTATGCTCCTTTTCACTTTTACTGTACCAGTAATAACAAAAAACAAAAATGATTAAGACAATAACCAACAGTATACCCAATAAACAGAATATATATGTGGCTTCTAAAGTCGAAAAAAAAGTTATTTTCAGAAACACCGTAAAACAAATGTTATTGTTTTCAAATACTACCATATTTAGCTTTTTTCAAGAAAACAAAAATAACCATTTGACTATCAGACCACTAAAAAACAATTCAACTTTAACAAGTAGCTTATAAACATGATTTTGTATAACATATGATTTCTATTATGACTTACTTTCTATAAACTAGAATGGTTAAAAAAAAATTGAAAATAAACAACTTAAATACTGTTTATAATGCTAAAAAAATATTTTTTAAATCGTTATAATAATTACTCCTGGCAAACAGAATCTACTCTTCTTTTATTTGATTTAATGCCAATAAAAAAGGCTATCTATTACAGATAGCCTTTTTTACGTCTGCTGTAAAACTTATTCAGCCAGCAGGTAATAGGTCATTACTCCTGAAGTACAAGGACACATATAAGGAGTGGTTCCACCATTCACATCGTGAAACGGATTGTCGTTTAATTTCGCTAATGCTCTTTTAGTAAAAACTAATCCGGTTTCGCTTTGTGTTTTCATAATTCTTTCGTTGTTGTTGTCTTGAATTAGTCCAGTGCTTTGTCGATTGCGACATAAATTGAAAGGCCAATGATCACTCCTACACATACCGGAGTCGTCCCACCGTTTACATCGTTTAATTGGTTGTCGTTTAGTTCTACTAATGAACTTTTAGCGAAAGCTAATTTGTTGGAAGTTTGTGTTTTCATAATTTTTGTGTTTTTTGTTGGTTAAAGATTAGTCTAAAGCTTTGTCGATTGCGATGCTCATTGTTAGGCCGATGATTACTCCTACACATACCGGAGTGGTTCCACCGTTTACATCGTTTAATTGGTTGTCGTTTAGTTCTACTAATGAACTTTTAGCGAAAGCTAATTTGTTGGAAGTTTGTGTTTTCATAATTTTTGTGTTTTTTGTTGGTTAAGGATTAGTCTAAAGCTTTGTCGATTGCGATGCTCATTGTTAGGCCAATGATCACTCCTACACATACCGGAGTGGTTCCACCGTTTACATCGTTTAATTGGTTGTCGTTTAGTTCTACTAATGAACTTTTAGCGAAAGCTAATTTGTTGGAAGTTTGTGTTTTCATAATTTTTGTGTTTTTTGTTGGTTAAGGATTAGTCTAAAGCTTTGTCGATTGCGATGCTCATTGTTAGGCCAATGATCACTCCTACACATACCGGAGTGGTTCCACCATTTACATCGTTTAACTGGTTGTCGTTTAGTTCTACTAATGAACTTTTAGCGAAAGCTAATTTGTTGGAAGTTTGTGTTTTCATAATTTTTGTGTTTTTTGTTGGTTAAAGATTAGTCTAAAGCTTTGTCAATTGCGATGCTCATTGTTAGGCCGATGATCACTCCTACACATACCGGAGTCGTTCCACCGTTTACATCGTTTAATTGGTTGTCGTTTAGTTCTACTAATGAACTTTTAGCGAAAGCTAATTTGTTGGAAGTTTGCGTTTTCATAATTTTTGTGTTTTTTGTTGGTTAAAGATTAGTCTAAAGCTTTGTCGATTGCGACATAAATTGAAAGTCCGATGATTACTCCTACACATACCGGAGTGGTTCCACCATTTACATCATTTAATTGGTTGTCGTTTAGTTCTACTAATGAACTTTTAGCGAAAGCTAATTTGTTGGTAGTTTGCGTTTTCATGTTTTTAAAGTTTTGTTGGTTAGAGATTAGTCTAAAGCTTTGTCGATTGCGATGCTCATTGTTAGGCCGATGATCACTCCTACACATACCGGAGTGGTTCCGCCGTTTACATCGTTTAACTGGTTGTCGTTTAGTTCTACTAATGAACTTTTAGCGAAAGCTAATTTGTTGGAAGTTTGCGTTTTCATGTTTTTAAAGTTTTGTTGGTTAGAGATTAACTTAAGGCTTTGTCGATTGCGATGCTCATTGTTAGGCCAATGATCACTCCTACACATACCGGAGTCGTTCCACCGTTTACATCGTTTAATTGGTTGTCGTTTAGTTCTACTAATGAACTTTTAGCGAAAGCTAATTTGTTGGTAGTTTGCGTTTTCATGCTTTTAAAGTTTTGTTGGTTAGAGATTAACTTAAGGCTTTGTCGATTGCGATGCTCATTGTTAGACCGATGATCACTCCTACACATACCGGAGTCGTTCCGCCATTTACATCATTTAACTGGTTGTCGTTTAGTTCTACTAATGAACTTTTAGCGAAAGCTAATTTGTTGGTAGTTTGCGTTTTCATGTTTTTAAAGTTTTGTTGGTTAGAGATTAGTCTAAAGCTTTGTCGATTGCGACATAAATTGAAAGTCCGATGATCACTCCTACACATACCGGAGTGGTTCCACCATTTACATCGTTTAACTGGTTGTCGTTTAGTTCTACTAATGAACTTTTAGCGAAAGCTAATTTGTTGGAAGTTTGTGTTTTCATAATTTTTGTGTTTTTTGTTGGTTAAAGATTAGTCTAAAGCTTTGTCAATTGCGACATAAATTGAAAGTCCGATGATCACTCCTACACATACCGGAGTGGTTCCACCATTTACATCGTTTAACTGGTTGTCGTTTAGTTCTACTAATGAACTTTTAGCGAAAGCTAATTTGTTTGCGTTTTGCGTTTTCATGTTTTTAAAGTTTTGTTGGTTAGAGATTAGTCTAAAGCTTTGTCGATTGCGATGCTCATTGTTAGGCCGATAATTACTCCTACACATACCGGAGTGGTTCCACCATTTACATCGTTTAACTGGTTGTCGTTTAGTTCTACTAATGAACTTTTAGCGAAAGCTAATTTGTTTGCGTTTTGCGTTTTCATGTTTTTAAAGTTTTGTTGGTTAGAGATTAGTCTAAAGCTTTGTCGATTGCGATGCTCATTGTTAGGCCGATGATTACTCCTACACATACCGGAGTGGTTCCACCATTTACATCGTTTAACTGGTTGTCGTTTAGTTCTACTAATGAACTTTTAGCGAAAGCTAATTTGTTGGAAGTTTGTGTTTTCATAATTTTTGTGTTTTTTGTTGGTTAAGGATTAGTCTAAAGCTTTGTCGATTGCGATGCTCATTGTTAGGCCAATGATCACTCCTACACATACCGGAGTGGTTCCACCATTTACATCATTTAATTGGTTGTCGTTTAGTTCTACTAATGAACTTTTAGCGAAAGCTAATTTGTTGGAAGTTTGCGTTTTCATGTTTTTAAAGTTTTGTTGGTTAGAGATTAACTTAAAGCTTTGTCAATTGCGATGCTCATTGTTAGGCCAATGATCACTCCTACACATACCGGAGTCGTTCCGCCATTTACATCATTTAATTGGTTGTCGTTTAGTTCTACTAATGAACTTTTAGCGAAAGCTAATTTGTTGGAAGTTTGTGTTTTCATAATTTTTGTGTTTTTTGTTGGTTAAGGATTAGTCTAAAGCTTTGTCAATTGCGACATAAATTGAAAGGCCGATGATTACTCCTACACATACCGGAGTCGTCCCACCATTTACATCGTTTAATTGGTTGTCGTTTAGTTCTACTAATGAACTTTTAGCGAAAGCTAATTTGTTGGAAGTTTGCGTTTTCATATTGTTTGATTTTTAAAGGTTAAGAATTAATTTACTGCTTGATCAGCCAATAAAGTAGTCGTAGAAGTAACCGTAAACAGTGTTGTTAAAATAAGAGGCGAGGTTCCACCTTTCACATCAATCATCTGACTGTTGTTTAATTCTACCAGGTCGTTTTTGGCAAAGGCCAGTTTGTTCGTGTTTTGTGTTTTCATCGTTGTTGTTTTTATCGTTAAGACTTAATTTTTTTCCGCTTGATCAAATATTACAGGAGATGTAGCTGTAACAAGAGATGTGGATCCAACTATTGTTGTCGCAATGATAGAGGTTCCACCTTGCACATTGATCATCTGGTTACTGTTTAATTCTACCAGGTCGTTTTTGGCAAAGGCCAGTTTGTTGTGGTGTGTTGTTTTCATGGTTTTATGGTTTAAGGTTTAGTTGCTCGTTTCCATTTCTTTTTCTATAAAAATGGTTATGCCTATAATGGATGAAGGAAAAAAGGGAGATGTTCCGCCTTGTACGTCCAACATCTGACTGTTATTTAGTTCGACTAAATCGTTTTTGGCAAAGGCCAGTTTGTTGCGGTGTGTTGTTTTCATGGTTTTCGTTTTTGAGTATTGCTTATTCCGCCATCATGGCTTCAATAACCACTATGGTTACTATGGCTAATGTTACTGTTGGTGTCGATCCTCCATTGATTTCCATTAAATGTGCATCGTTTAATTCGGTAACAGCGCTTTTGGTAAAAGCGAGTTTGTTGGTGTTTTGTGTTTTCATACTGTTGTTGTTTTTTAGGTTGTGAATAATCATACCGGTTCCGACGCAAGTAAACAGATGTTCTCTTACCGCTGGTTTTCTCCGTTATGTCGTGTGATTTTTTCCGCTTAAAGTCCGGACGACTTTCTGTTTTACTTACGACAAATCCGTCGTAATTCGTTATCGTAACGATTATGATCCGCTTTTTATATAGTTGTAATGATCCTTGTTAAGAATCTTATTCCGAAAAAAGCAGTCAATGGATCGTATCGGTTTTCCGGTTTTATTTATTATGCTTCCAGATAAGTGGCTGCCAATATCGATACCGTTACAATAAGGGTTACTGTTATCGAACCACCATTTACAGTGTTCAATTGATCGTCATTTAATTCTACTACAGAATTTTTGGCAAAAGCCAATTTGTTGGTGTTTTGTGTTTTCATACTGTTGTTGTTTTTTAGGTTGTGAATAGTCATACCGGTTCCGACGCAAGTAAACAGATGTTCTCTTACCGCTGGTTTTCTCCGTTATGTCGTGTGATTTTTTCCGCTTAATGTCCGGGCGACTTTCTGTTTTACTTACGACAAATCCGTCGTAATTCGTTATCGTAACGATTATGATCCGCTTTTTATATAGTTGTAATGATCCTTGTTAAGAATCTTATTCCGAAAAAAGCAGTCAATGGATCGTTTCGGTTTTCCGGTTTTATTTATTATGCTTCCAGATAAGTGGCTGCCAATATCGATACCGTTACAATAAGGGTTACTGTTATCGAACCACCATTTACAGTGTTCAATTGATCGTCATTTAATTCTACTACAGAATTTTTGGCAAAAGCCAATTTGTTGGTGTTTTGTGTTTTCATACTGTTATTGTTTTTTAGGTTGTGAATAGTCATACCGGTTCCGACGCAAGTAAACAGATGTTCTCTTACCGCTGGTTTTCTCCGTTATGTCGTGTGATTTTTTCCGCTTAAAGTCCGGACGACTTTCTATTTTACTTACGACAAATACGTCGTTTACAACCGTTTGTACCGTAGCATCCGTATCCCGAACAGGTTTCTCCGTCAACAATAGTCAATCCATCATTACCATTGATTCTGTCTGCAGGGTTTAATGCTGCTACCGAACTTTTCGCAAAAGTCTGTTTCGTGTACTGTGTTGTTTTCTTGAGATCGCCTTTCTATTCCTGAGCCAATACGGTATTCATCGTTCCCGTATAAACAATCGTATAAAAGATTGCCGAACCGGAACATAACGGGGTTGATCCGCCGTTGATATCGTGTAACTGATTGTTATTTAATTCCACTAAAGAATTTTTAGCAAAAGCAAGCTTTGTTGGTGTGTTTGTTGTTTTCATCTTTTTTTGTTTTTTATGTATATTTAATTCAGGTTTTTTCCAACTGTGTAACCTGCAGCTACAGATATAGCCACTACAATTGCACTAAGTAACAGAGATCCGCCATTTACATTGTTTAAATGATCATCGTTTAATTCCACGATGGCGTTTTTGGCAAAGGCCAGTTTGGTTGTGTTTTGTGTTTTCATACTGTTGTTGTTTTTAGGTTCTGAATAGCCATGCCAAGCCTGACGCAAGCAAACATTCGTTTCTTACCGCAGTTGTATCCGCTATCTATTGTGATTTTTTTCGCTTAATGTCCGGTCGACCTTGCATTTAGGCTACGGCAAATCTATCGTTTACAATTGTTTGCACCGGAAGGCATACGCATCCCGAACAGGTTTCTCCACCTACAATTGTCGATCCGCCGTTAATCATTATCATATCTGCAGGATTTAATTCTGCTACCGAAATTTTGGCAAAAGCCAGTCTGTTGTTGTGTGTTGTTTTCATAGGGCTTTCGTTTAGGGCTGTAGTTTCGTGATATTGCGAATCGGTCCCGGAACCAAAATACAGTCACCACAAATCAATGTCGTTTGTTCGTTGATGGTGTCTCCTCCGCCGGCAATCTGGCGCATTGTGGATTGGTTTAATTCTGTAATATCATTTTTCTTAAAATGAAGCTTGTTTTGGTCTGCTTTTTTCATATTTCTTATTTTTTTAGTTGTTGTCAAATTTTTCGGTAATCGTTTGTAAGGTCATCGTGATCAAAGTTGTACTCGATGGTGTCAGCGTTCCGCCGGCTATAGCAGCCATGGTTTGTTCGTTTAACTCGGTTATCGAGCGCTTTTGAAACGTCAGTTGGTGGGTTGTTCCTTTTTTCATAGCTCCCGCTTTATAATAATGTCATGTCATTTTCGGTTCCCACGGTAAGAATCACCAGTGACGTTGTCCCGATAAAGGTTGTACTTCCGGTTCCTCCGGCAATCGCATTCATTTTTTGTTCGTTTAATTCAACCAGTGAATTTTTACGAAACATCAGTGCGTTATTCGTTTGCTGTTTCATGTTTCTTATTTTTTTGGTTTATCCGTTTTCGTGACGATATAGCATACCGCCTGGTTATTTTCAATCCCCGGAACGACTGGCAAACAGGCAGAATTGGTCGGCGTTGCGCTGTTGCAACGTACGGTTCCCTTCTATCATCGGGTTATACATGCCCGTTTGCTATGGTTCACGGATGATGCTGTTTTTTGATCTTTTGGCAGACATCTTTTCGATATCGCTATCGGATCCAATCAATAATGGCGCTTCTTTCTTATGAAAGTTTTTTTCGTTTTTATGAGATTACGTCATTGCTTTTAGCGCACTACTTTATTGATGGCCGTATACATCGTTATCATTACTAATGATGTACCTCCTGCCATAGTTAATGTACCTCCGATAATGGTCGCCATTTTCGGTTCGTTTAATTCAACTAATGCTGTTTTATGGAATTCCAGCTTACTGATGGTTTTCTTTTTCATAGCTTTATTTTTTTAGTTGATCGCCATTCCATTTTTAATGCGACTGGTAACCACTACACACTCTCCACATACGAAGGTTGTCGCGCCGCCATTTACCTGGTTCATCACTTCTAAATCCAGTTCTGCAACCGCACTCGATTGAAATGCAAGTTTATTTGTTGCTTGTGTTTTCATAAGGTTTTACTTTTTGTTGTTGTTAAATCTTCCGTGCAATGTTCCTGGAATTATGTTCAAATTCCGGACGTATTGTTAGTCCAATGCCTTCTCGATACGGCTGGTAATTACCACGCAGTCACCACAGATAAAGGTTGTCACGCCGCCAATTACCTGATGCATTGTTGTTACATCCAGTTCGGCAACTGCATTCGATTGGAATACCAATTTGTTTGTTACTTGTGTTTTCATACTACTGTATTTTTTCGTTTTGATTATGGATTACTTCATCATAGTCCATAATTATCCTGTTGCCAAACAGCTGCCGCTGTTCACATTATAAAGAATAGGACTATAAAGAGAGGGGATTTACTTACAGCGCTTCGATCTGCATGATGGTTCCGATAACGGAGATACATACGCATCCCGTACAGGTTTCGCCACCCATAATCGTACTACCGCCATTAATCGTTATCATTTCCGTAGCATTTAATTCTGCGATGTCATTTTTTGCAAATAACAATCGGTTTGTTGTGTGTGTAGTTTTCATAAGGTTGTCGTTTATACCTGTGGTTTTATCATGTCTTTTAACTTATCACCTATATAGTTGATGATCGCATCCATTGAACCGCCGTTTACGTTTTGTAACTGGTTGTCGTTTAGTTCTACTATTGCATTTTTTGCAAAATCAAGACGATTGTTGTGTTTTGTCGTTTTCATAAGATTGTTTTTTGTGTTAAACATTGTTTTTTAGAAGAAAAACCGTTGCTTTCGTAGTGTTTTAACCGAATAGTACGGTTTTTCCTCTTTTGAAATTATATTAGAACTGTGCTTTAATTATTGTTCTGATGGGTCCCGGAACCGGAATACAATCACCACAGATAATGGTTGTTTGCTCTTCAACGATGGTTGTTCCACCACCTACTACGTTGCGCATTGCTGTTTGATCTAATTCTGCTACTGAACTTTTCTTAAAAGTAAGTACGCTTTTGTTTTCTTTTTTCATGATTTAAAAATTAAGAGTTATTACAATTGATTAAAATTTGTTTTTACAGTGCCTGATAACCATTATAGTGGTCCGGTCATAGGGTTGAATTCGGTGGTATAGTGTCCTTTACTGGAGTTCACACAAAACGTGCAGCTCAATGGATTGTTGGTTAGCAGTACGTCTGTACCACCGCCACCGTTGATTCTTTTTAATTCTTCTCCGTTAAGTTCCGCTACGGAACTTTTATAGAAGAATAGCATGTCGATTCTTTGATTTTTCATAATTCTCGTTTTATTTAGTTACTAGATATCCTGTTCAAAATACTTTTTGAATGCAATCTTAACCACGAGGAATCTGATCAATCGGCTATTGCTTTTTTTGAGGCTTTGCTGTAAAAAATCGGGTTACAGCCCTAAAAAATCGCTTCACCGAAGCATAAAATCGAGATTCTTGTACCGCTTCGTCATTCAATTCGACGATGGTGTTCTTTTTAAATCGCGACGGGTTGATCATTTTTTTCGTTTTCATGGTTTCTTTTAAATTTTCTGCTGTAACGTCCCGTACTATGAAATGTTTTCATTCCTGGAACGCCATTAATTTTCAGTTTGTGATTGGCGCAAGTATGGTTTTGTTGTAACCATTCGAATGGCGCAATACGGCCTGAATAAATTCGGTTCATTCGGATCCGATACGAGTCGGTTCCTGAGCATTTTACCCATTTAGGGCTTAAAATTTACCAACGAAAGAAGGGAGTGAGTGGGTCTTTAGAAAGGAGGGAACTTTTTGTATCAAAGCTTGGCTTTAATAAATAAAAAGTTATCTTTGTAAAGATACTCCAACCTATAATTTGTTGGATTTCGTTTTGTAATTCATTCTATAAAACAGGGCCTTCCACGCTCTGTTTTATTTTTTATGCCTTTTGTGTTTTTTGAGTAGCTACTCATATTAGAAATACTTTCGCTACCTAAAAACCCATCCGTTAATGTTTTTAAAATGTTCTGATCAAATCATTTCATTTCTCATTCATCAACAGGACAAAGTAAAGCCGTTTTTTTTTCTCCCACAAACAAACAATGCCTATTTTTATAAAAAAACAGGCATTGTTTAAGGTGTTATTGTTTTGACTTTCAGATCGTTACAAAAAATATCATTTTATAATGTACTTTCTTCTTTATGTTTCATTTCTTCTATTTTTTTGATGTAAATCGATGGTGTAATACCTGTTGCCGCCTTAAAATATTTGGTAAAAGAGTCGGAACTTTTATAGCCAATCTCATCGGCAATCGAACTTACCGAGTACGCCCGTAACTTCGAATTGTTCTTTAATTCCAATATTACATAGTTAATCCGAAGCTCATTAATATAGGTACTAAAGCTTTTTCCAAGCTCATTGTTCACAATCTTGGACAGATAGGCCGTATTGGTTTTTAATTTTTTGGCCACATTATGTAGCGTACAGTCCTGTCGGAGGAAGTATTTCTTTTCCTGAAGTTTTTCCAGTTTTTCCAATATATCATTTACCCGCTCATCTTTAATGATAAAGGTTGCATCGGTAGGCACAACATCCTGATGCGCAATCGTTTCGCTTTCTACATCAAAGGTTTCTTGCGATTCCAGAGGTTCTTCCAGTGGAACTTCTCTTGCTCCGGATTCCGCTGTCTCAATAATGTCTTCTTCCTTGCTAATGGTTATGTTTGGAATAAGCTGACTTTCGAGGATGTCTTCTTTTGTCTTACTTTTTGTTGTTTTTTCCTGTTCTTCTAATAGCTTTTTAGCCTCGAAATCGTTGATCTTCCCAATCAAAATATCAAATTTCTCCTGGTTGACTCTTGCGTTTCTCTTATTTCGGAAATAGAAAAAGCCTAAAAATCCGATTAACAATAAAACCGCAACAATCAGAATGTTTTTTTGTTTTACCTCATCAGTCTTTTCCTTATCAATCTTTTCAATGTCGATTTTATGTAAATCTTCCAGTGTTCCGATTTTTTTTGCCGATTTTTTGGAGTTTTCATCAATAAACTTCTGATAATAAAAGTTCGATTGTCCAATACTATCTATCGCTTTATAGTTTTCGGCCAGCAATTTGTAATAATCCGTTAGCTCTTCCGGTGCAAAGTCCGATTTATTCTGTTTGGATAAACCAGCCTTTAGTACTCGGTTCGATTCATTATACTGCTTCTGTTCGCTCCTTAAACCGGCCAAGCTTAGCATTACTGTGGCTTCGATCCGTTTGTTTTTGATTTTAATCGCTTTTTGCAAGGCTTCATTCAAAACCGCTTCGGTGTCTTTGTAGTCTTTTTTCTTTAAAAAGCTCAATCCTTTTACGTTTAGGAAATAGACTTCCAGTTCTTTATCGTTTGCCGCTTTGCAATAGTCCAACCCCTTATTGATATAAATCATCGACGAATCCGGCTGGTTCATTTTCAGATAGGTCTTCGCGATTTTGAGTTCCAGCGAGGCCCGTTCTGATTTGGAAATATCGTCGTTGTTCAAATATCGTTTAAAAACTGCCAGTGCTTCACTGTGTTTCCCGATTTCGTATTTGATATTCGCAATACTAATACTGATGCTCCGAACGCTATAGGAATCTTTTAATTTATTAGCCAGTTGAAGTGCTTCGTTGTACAATAATAAGGCCTGTTCAAAATTGTAGGTCTGGTAGAGTAAACTCGCTTTGTTGATCTTGGCTCGCAAAACCAGATTCTGGTTATTGGCTC
Organism: Flavobacterium sp. WV_118_3; assembly: GCF_039778605.1. Taxonomy (NCBI): domain Bacteria; kingdom Pseudomonadati; phylum Bacteroidota; class Flavobacteriia; order Flavobacteriales; family Flavobacteriaceae; genus Flavobacterium; species Flavobacterium sp. WV_118_3. The sequence continues at coordinate 3,156,907 of NZ_CP156060.1, forward strand.
CGTAGGCCTTGATAATCGCTTTGTCACAAAAATAAAAAGCGCTATCGGTTTCCGATAACGTCATACATACATACCCCAAATAATTATACGCAATGATTACATCGTTGTCTTCTTTTTGCTTTTCACTAATCGACAAATACCGATGAATGTATTTTTTGGCCAGCGCCGGATTGCTGTAAATATATTTCTGAATAGAATCTTTTAACTGATTCTTTGTATCTGTTGCTAAAATCGATTGAAAACTCAATAGAAATGCACAAAGAAAAACTCTTTTTAGTAGGGAAAGCAACATATTTTAACAGGTTTTTGTATAACAAAAATAACATTTTTTTATTAAGAAAAATTTATTTATAACAAACTGATTCACAAATGTTTACAAATTCAAAAAACAGTATTTTTTTTATAAATTTAGGCATACTTGACTTTGATTATCAGGCTTTTAGGTCTAGTTTTGAATCAACAAATAAAAACCCACACACCATGAAAACTACAAAAAACAATTTACTTGCGTTCAAAAAAACATCAATTGTTGAACTATCAAAAAGCGACTGTTCTAAAATAAAAGGCGGTAACGATGTTACCGATCCAATCACCGATCCGGACCGAAGCGGAATCTATTCCTTACTGTGTCCGACCACTCACCCCACAAGACCGAATTAAAACACTGAGAGCCTCGATTGAGGCTCTTTTTTTTGCCCCTGTGTTAAACTTATTCTAATGCAATGACCGAAATCGCAAATGCCGTTTTAAATACCTAAATTTGCGACACACTAAAAACACGTTATTATGTTTCCATTACACAGAAATAGACGCCTCAGAACCAATGACGCTATTCGTTCGTTAGTTCGTGAAACCTCTTTAAGCCCGACTGATTTTATGTTCCCGATGTTTGTGGCAGAAGGAAAAGACGTTAGTATCGAAATTCCTTCGATGCCCGGTATCTACCGTCGTTCGCTGGATCTAACCGTTAAAGAAGTAAAAGAATTATGGGATCTGGGTATTAAAGCAGTCAATATCTATGTAAAAGTGAACGATAACTTAAAAGACAATACCGGTAAGGAAGCCTGGAATAAAGATGGATTGATGCAACAAACGATACGCGCGATTAAAGATGCCGTTCCGGGAATGATTGTAATGCCCGATGTAGCTCTGGATCCCTATTCCATCTACGGACATGACGGAATTGTGGAAAACGGACAAATTCTAAACGATGCTACAGTGGATGCACTTACCCGTATGAGTGTGAGCCATGCCGAAGCCGGTGCCGATTTTGTGGCGCCAAGCGATATGATGGACGGCCGTGTACTTGCGATTCGTAAAGCACTGGAAGAAAGTGGTTTCCACGATGTGGGAATTATGAGTTATAGTGCCAAATATGCTTCTTCTTTCTACGGACCTTTCCGCGATGCCTTGGATAGCGCACCTGGATTTGGTGATAAAAAAACCTACCAGATGGACTATGCCAACCGTATTGAGGCCATTAAAGAAGCCCTACACGACGTGGAAGAAGGTGCCGATATCGTAATGGTAAAACCTGGAATTGCTTATCTGGACATCGTTCGGGAAATAAAAGACACCGTAAACGTTCCGGTTGCCGTATATCAGGTATCCGGAGAATATGCCATGGTAAAAGCCGCTGCTGAAAAAGGTTGGTTGGATCACGATAAAATCATGATGGAGCAATTACATTGCATCAAAAGAGCCGGAGCCAATATTATTTCGACCTATTTTGCCAAAGAGGCTGCTAAATTAATGCAGTAATCCCATGAAAAAGACGCTACTTATCCTGGGTTGCATGACGCTTTTAGCCGCTTGTAACAAAAAAGAAGAAAAAAAAGAAAGCCTGTATCCGGAAGTTAAAAAAACGCAAGCCCAGTTAACACTGGAATTAGGACAGGAGGTTTTCGATGGTAAAGGGATGTGTTATTCCTGTCATAAACCCGATCAGAAAGTGATTGGCCCCAGTATTGCCGAAATTGCCAAAATCTATAAAGAAAAAGGTGCCAGTATCGTTGATTTCCTAAAAGAAAAAGGAGAACCTATTGTCGATCCGTCGCAATATTCCGTGATGAAAACCAATTTTGCCATTACCAAAAATCTTCCCGAGGAAGAATTGGTGGCCTTGGAAGCCTATATTTTGAGTCACGCGAAATAAGAATAGAAAAAACCGGTTTTACAACCGGTTTTTTTATGCAAACTTTTGATTTGCAACCTAAAAACGAAACCGATATCTTTACGCCATGGACACTATTTTTATAAAAACACCCCTTGGAATCGCAAAAATAGAAGGCGATGCAAACGGTATTTCCGTTATATCGGTGCATCAGGACGGATTGGTTTCCGAAAGTATTCCGGAGCATTTTCAGGAAGCTGTTTCCCAGCTAAACGAATATTTCGACGGACAACGAAAAACGTTCACCTTTACACTCAATCCTAAGGGAACCGATTTCCAGCAAAAAGTATGGCAGGCACTTTTGGAAATACCCTACGGAAAAACCATGTCCTATCTCGAATTATCTAAAAAACTGGGCGATGTAAAAGCCATTCGCGCCGTGGCTGCTGCCAATGGTAAAAATCCGATTTGGATTGTCGTTCCCTGCCACAGAGTAATTGGTTCCGATGGTTCGCTAACTGGTTATGCCGGCGGATTATGGCGGAAACAATGGCTGTTGGAACACGAAAATCCGGTAAAACAGGAAAGCCTTTTTTAAATCCTTCCGAAACCGAAAAAAATCCGATAATTTCCTTAAATTCGTAAGATACGTTACAAATTCCGTGCTTATGAAGTTTCTGAAAAAATTCCTGCTGTGGTTTTTAATCATCCTTACCGGTATCATTATCCTGATGTATATTTTCGATGTCGATTATTTGCTTCGCGCGGTCAGGACTATTTATTTCAAAGGGTATACCACTGCTTTTCTGGACGATTATAAGGAATTTCCAAACCGCGAAATCAAAAAAGGAACCGCGCAACCGTGGGCAATCGCCAAAGATTATAACAGCGTTCCCGCTACGGAAATACTCAACAAAAATCATAAGGAACTTCAAACCGTTGCCTATCTGATCATCAAAAATGACAGTATCTGGCACGAAAGTTATTTCGACGGTTACGGAAAAGATTCCAAATCCAATTCCTTTTCGATGGCCAAGAGTATTGTTTCGGCTTGTCTGGGGAAAGCAATCATGGATGGAAAAATTAAAAGTCTCGATCAGAAAGTATCCGATTTCTTCCCGGAATTAAAAGGGAAATATGCCAAAGAGGTAACGGTAGGCGATTTGTCATCCATGTCATCCGGCTTAAGCTGGGATGAACATTATTATAGCCCGTTTTCCATTGTAACCCGCGCTTATTTTGACAACGATCTCAAAAAGGTCATCTTAGGACTGGAAGTAAACGAAGCGCCCGGAAAAAGCTTTAAATACCTGAGTGGCGCAACCGAATTACTCGCAATGGTTATCGAAAAAGCCACTGGTGAATACCTGTCGGATTATATGTCAAAAAATTTCTGGCAACCCATGGGTGCCGAAAACGAAGCCTTATGGCAATTGGATCATGCACCCGACGGAATTGAAAAAGCCTATTGTTGTATTGCCAGTAATGCCCGCGATTTTGCCCGTTTCGGAAAATTATACCTGCAAAACGGAAAATGGAATGAAAAACAATTGTTGGACAGTACTTTTGTCGCAAAATCGATTACACCACGTTTTCCGGAATCGCCCGAATATGGCTATGGCTGGTGGTTGCATAATTACCTTGGAAAGAAAATGTACTATATGAGAGGTCATTTGGGACAATTCGTTATCGTGGTTCCGGAAGACAATGTTATTATTGTCCGCCTGGGGCATCTAAAAGGCCTTCAAACCGAAACCGATCCGCATAGTAACGATTTTTATGTGTATGTGGGTGAAGCCTATAAAATGCTTGAAAAAAGAAAATAACAGAATACACTATAAGCCATGTTAGAAAAAATAAGATTGGAAAACATTCTTTTTCTGGATATTGAAACCGTTCCCGAAGAAGAAAATTTTAACGACTTAGACGAAACCAAACAGGAACTGTACAGCCTGAAAACACAATACCAGCGTAAAGACGATTTTACCCCGGAGGAATTTTATGAACGCGCCGGAATCTGGGCCGAGTTTGGAAAAATCATCTGTATATCAGTGGGGTATTTTACCATTCGCGGCGACATCCGCCATTTTAGAGTAACATCTTTTTTTGGGGATGAAATCAAAATATTAAAAGATTTCAGCAATTTGCTGGCGAATCATTTTAACCAGCCGCAACATATACTCTGCGGTCACAATGCCAAGGAATTCGATTTTCCGTTTATCGCCCGCCGAATGATTATCAACGGGATATCGATTCCTCCCAAACTGAATCTTTTCGGAAAAAAACCGTGGGAAGTGCCACACCTGGATACGATGGAATTGTGGAAATTTGGCGATTTTAAACATTTTACGTCTTTAAAACTACTCACAAACATTCTGGGTATTCCGTCACCAAAAGACGACATCGATGGTAGTCAGGTAGGTCATGTATATCATATCGAAAAAGATATCGACCGGATTATTCGCTATTGCGAAAAAGACGTCATTGCCGTAGCGCAGATCCTGTTGCGTTTTCGCCGGGAAGATTTATTGGTGGAAGACGAAATCGTCTTTGTTTAATTACCTTTGCACTAATGAAAGCGCCTCTTTTACAACTACAAAATGTAACGGTTTCGTTCCGCAAAGAAGGAAACTGGACACCTATTGTCAAAAACAGCCGGTTTGACCTGTATGAAAATGAAATTCTGGGCATTGTGGGCGAATCCGGATCCGGAAAATCGGTGACCTCACTGGCCATTATGGGACTTTTACCCAAAGCGATTGCAAAGGTTAGCGAAGGTGAAATTATACTGGACGGTAAAAATATCGCTGCTTTATCCGAAAAAGAATGGCAAAAATTAAAAGGGAACGATATTGCCATGATTTTCCAGGAGCCTATGAGTTCGTTGAATCCATCGCTGAAATGTGGTCCGCAAGTCGCCGAAATCCTGGCACAACATACCCATTTATCCCAAAAAGAAATCCGACAGGAAGTACTTTCACTATTTGAAAAGGTGAAATTACCCAATCCCGAGAGTATTTATAACAAATACCCGCACCAGATTTCGGGCGGGCAAAAACAGCGTGTGATGATCGCTATGGCGATTGCCTGTAAACCGAAAATTCTAATTGCCGACGAGCCTACTACCGCACTGGATGTGACGGTTCAAAAGGAAATCATCCAGCTTTTAAAAGAACTGCAGCAACAAACCCGGATGAGTATTATTTTTATCTCACACGATTTGTCGCTGGTTTCCGATATTGCCAATCGCGTATTGGTGATGTATAAAGGCGAGATTGTAGAACAGGGCGAAGCACAACAGATTTTTAAAAACCCACAGCACAATTATACCAAAGCCTTAATCGCGTCGCGCCCTTCATTGGAATACCGCGCCAAACGATTGCCTACGATTCAGGATTTTTTAAACGACACCATTGATACGGCTGTTATTACCGCTGAAGACCGAGCCGAAAATCATAAAAAAATGTATGCCCAAACACCGATTTTGGAAGTACAAAACATAGAAAAAGAATATTTTTCGACAGCCGGTTTGTTTGGCAAAAAAACAACCTTTAAGGCGGTCGACGATGTTAGTTTTAAAATTTATGAAGGCGAAACTTTAGGTCTTGTCGGCGAAAGCGGTTGCGGAAAATCCACGTTGGGAAATGCTATTTTACAGCTGGACAAAGCCACAGCCGGTCATATTTTATATAAAGGAAAAGATATTACAAGGCTTTCGACAACTGAGATCCGTACGCTCCGAAAAGAAATTCAAATTATTTTCCAGGATCCCTATTCTTCGTTAAATCCCCGGATTCCCGTTGGAAAGGCGATAATGGAACCTATGAAAGTACACGGCTTATATAAAAACGATGCCGAACGCAAACAAAAAACAATCGAATTACTGGAAAGAGTCGGTTTAGGAGAAGACTATTTTAACCGTTATCCACATGAATTTTCCGGTGGTCAACGGCAACGGATCGGAATTGCGCGTACGATTGCTTTACAACCTAAAATTATTGTTTGTGACGAATCGGTTTCGGCACTCGATATTTCCGTTCAGGCGCAGGTTCTGAATCTGCTAAATGAATTAAAAGAAAATTTTGGCTTTACCTATATTTTTATTTCACACGATCTGGCCGTCGTTAAATATATGTCGGATCAGGTGTTGGTAATGAATAAAGGAAAAATAGAGGAAATTGGCGATGCCGACGCGCTTTATGCCCATCCGCAAAAAGAATATACCAAAAAACTGATTGCCGCTATTCCGAAAGGGAATTAACCGCAGGATTACACCTGACAGGTTTTAAAAACCTGTCAGGTGTTGGGAAACTGTTGAGAAACCTGTCAGGTATAAAAAAGCCTGTTCGAAATCGAACAGGCTTTTTTATAAAATACGGCTTTGTATTAGTCGATTTTCATTTCCGGAATATCACCGTCAATAATAAGATTCGCTTCCGTAGCCTTGATGATTTCTTCAACCGTAACACCCGGTGCTCTCTCCAATAGTTTAAATCCGTTTGGTGTGATTTCCATAACAGCCAACTCGGTTACTACTTTTTTCACGCATTTTACACCCGTTAACGGTAGCGTACATTCTTTTAGAATTTTAGATTCTCCGGCTTTGTTTACGTGCATCATGGCAACGATGATATTTTCGGCCGACGCTACCAAATCCATAGCACCACCCATACCTTTTACCATTTTCCCCGGAATTTTCCAGTTCGCAATATTACCGTTTTCCGATACTTCCATCGCACCCAGAATCGTTAAATCCACGTGTTGTCCACGGATCATTCCGAAACTTGTAGCCGAATCAAAAAAAGAAGCTCCCGGCAATGTCGTGATGGTTTGTTTTCCAGCGTTGATCACATCGGCATCTTCGTCTCCTTCAAACGGAAAAGGTCCCATACCCAAAACACCGTTTTCACTTTGGAATTCCACACTAATTCCCTGTGGGATATAGTTGGCGACCAAGGTCGGGATTCCAATTCCAAGGTTCACAAAATAACCGTCTTTTAACTCCTGTGCAATTCTCTTTGCAATTCCAATTTTATCTAATGCCATGATTACTGTCTTTGTCTTACTGTGCGTTGTTCGATTCTCTTTTCATATTTTTCTCCCTGGAAAATTCGTTTTACGAAGATCCCCGGAATATGAATCTGGTTCGGATCCAATGTCCCGGCCGGTACCAATTCTTCAACCTCAGCAATTGTGATTTTTGCAGCACCCGCCATACAGGAATTAAAGTTTCGTGCCGTTCCTTTAAAAATCAGGTTTCCGGCTTCGTCTCCTTTCCAGGCTTTAACGATGGCGAAATCGGCTTTATAAGCTTCTTCCATCACGTGCATTTTTCCGTTGAATTCGCGTACTTCTTTTCCTTCGGCTACTTCGGTTCCGTAACCTGCCGGTGTAAAAAAGGCCGGAATTCCCGCTTGTGCCGCACGACATTTTTCAGCTAAGGTTCCCTGCGGTGTTAATTCCACTTCCAGTTCACCACTCAACATCTGACGTTCGAATTCGGCATTTTCACCTACATACGAAGAGATCATTTTTTTAATCTGACGTTTTTGCAATAATAATCCCAATCCGAAATCGTCTACTCCGGCATTATTTGAAATACAGGTTAGGTCTTTCACATCCATTTTTACCAGTTCGGCGATACTGTTTTCCGGGATTCCGCAAAGTCCGAAACCGCCCAACATAATGGTCTGTCCGTCTTTTATATCGTGTAGCGCTTCCTGCACACTACTTACTTTTTTATTAATCATATTGTGGTTGTTTAATTTTGGTTAAAAATATAAAAAAAACGCCTTTTTAAAAAGGCGTTTTGTATTTAGAAATCAAATTCTTCTGTTGTTGGCTCTTCGACTGCCGTACTGTCGGCCACTTTTTTCGGTGCCCAGCAATCTACTTTTATCGAAAGATTCGCCGGTCGTTCGAATGGTTTTTGCGAAACATTCAGCTTATCGTCGGCATAACATTTTTTCATGAATAATCCCCAGATTGGAAGTGCCATCGTAGCTCCTTGTCCCATTTGCGTACTTTTGAAGTGCGCCGAACGGTCTTCGTTTCCAACCCAGACACCCATGGCGAGGTTCGGTACCATTCCGATAAACCATCCGTCACTGTTGTTCTGACTGGTCCCCGTTTTCCCGGCAATCGGGTTTAAGAACGCATACGGTAATCCGGTTACCCTTTTATAGGTTGGTCCGCCCGATCCATAACGCAAACGCGCTCCGGAACCGGATTCGGTTACCCCTTCCAGTAATTTGATAATGGCATAGGAAACGTCTTTACTCAACACGTCTTTTGACTCCGGAATCGATTCGTATAACACCACTCCGTTTTTATCTTCAATTTTGGTAATTACCTGCGGTTTCATATAAACCCCTTGGTTGGCAAACGTACTATAGGCCGCTACCATGTCGCTTACGGTAATTTCAACAGCTCCTAATGCAATTGCAGGTCGTTCCGGAATATTGGAGCTTACTCCCAATTTTTTCGTTAAATCAACTACTGCATGTGGTCCTACTTTGTCCATCAATTTTGCCGAAACGGTATTGATGGAGTTGGCCAATGCCGATTTTAAGGTTACCAGTCCCCTATAGTTTCCACTGGAGTTTTTAGGCGTCCAGTCGGCATCAATTCCATAACGCCCTTTTGGCATGGTGAATGGTGAATCGTAAATGGAGTCACATGGCGACATTTTTAATTGCTCGATAGCGGTAGCATATACAAACGGTTTGAATGTCGATCCCACCTGACGCGCTCCCTGTCCTACGTGGTCGTACTGGAAGTGTTTGTAGTTGATTCCTCCAACCCAAACTTTTACATATCCGGTTTGTGGCTCCATGGCCATTACTCCGGTTTGTAAAAAGTGTTTGTAGTAGATAATGGAATCTTTCGGCGTCATGATCGTGTCTTTTTCGCCTTTCCAGGTAAATACCGACATTTTTGTTTTGACATCGAATGATTTTTTGATCTGCTCTTCTGAAATTCCTTTTTCAGACATAATACGCCAACGCTCGGAATTTTTCATCGAACGCTCAATAATTTTCCTCGTTTCATCCGAAGTAATATTGATAAACGGTGCGTTTTCGTTTTTCTTTTGCTGAATAAAAAATTCTTCCTGAAGATTCGCCAAATGCTCGTCTACCGCTTCTTCGGCATATTCCTGCATACGGGAATCGATCGTGGTATAAATTTTTAATCCGTCGCGATAGATATCGTATTCGCCGCCACCGTCTTTCTTAGGGTTTTCTTTTACCCATTTCTTCATAAATTCACGCAGGTATTCTCTGAAATACGTTGCTTTTCCTTCGATATGACTTTCCGGTGTGAATTTTAATACGATGGGCTGGCTCTGATAATATTCTTTTTTCTCTTTGGTCAGGAAGTCGTTTTTCTCCATCTGACGCAATACTACATTACGACGTTCTCTTACTTTTTCCAATCGGCGGATCGGATTAAATAGCGATGGATTTTTTAGCATTCCCACAAACATAGCAGCTTCGTCTACCGTTAGGTCTTTCGGTTCTTTTCCAAAATATACTTTGGCTGCTGAACGGATTCCTACCGCAGTATTCACGAAATCGGCTTTGTTCAGGTACATTGCGATAATTTCCTGTTTGGTATACTGTCGCTCCAGTTTGGTCGCAATGATCCATTCTTTTGCTTTCTGAACAATACGGAATGGTAAAAATTTAGATCCTTCTCCGTGAAATAACAATTTGGCCAGCTGTTGCGTAAGCGTACTTGCTCCACCACTTCCTCCAAGACTCAAAACAGCACGAAGTGTTCCTCTGGAATCGATACCGGAATGTTCGTAAAAACGTTCATCTTCGGTAGCAATCAATGCTTTTACCAGATGATCCGGTAAATCGGCATATTTAATAGGGGTTCTGTTTTCCAGATAAAATTTACCAATCGTTTCGCCGTCTGATGAAATGATTTCGGTAGCCACATTGGAATTCGGATTTTCCAGCTCGTCGAACGACGGCATCGCTCCGAATAATCCCCATGAAGCAAAAAGGAAGAATAATATGATTCCTCCAAATGTGTAAAGAAAAAATTTCCAGAATTTCTTTACGTAAGGTGAAAAATCTTCTTTCTGATTTTTATTGTTTTGTGCCATTTTATTGAGTTATTCTGCTTTTTCAATTCTAAATCCAACTTCCGAAATACCTTGTAATTGTTCCATACCGGATACTTTTCCGGTTTCGCGAACCGCTTGCTGAATGTTTACGGTATATTTACCCACTTTTGGAAAACGGGTGTTTTCCTTATACCATAACTTGCTTTCCTTAATGTCGGAAAAACCATCACCCAGTAGCGTTCCGTCTTCTTTGGCCATCTGATATTCCAATGTATCTACTTTGGTCACACCATCCGGCTGTAATAGCGATACAATCAGGAATAAGTTATTAAACGGATAACTATTGTTATTTCTTATGTTTACAAACATATTATAGTTGGTTATCGTATCGTTCTGGTCGAAAGCGAACGTTACTTTCTGACCTTTATGCCAGGATCCGTCTATTTCCTGATATTCATCAAAAACTCTATTCTTATCGCACGACAAGAATAATACCGATAGTAATCCTACAACTAAAAAATTATTTTTTCGGAGCATTTTTTTCTTTTGAAGAATTATTTGAAGTATTGTTTGGTTTACGTTTTTTATTAGGTCGTTTCTTTTTCTTAGGTTGATCAAAACGTGTTAAACTGTCTTGTCCAACTACATTCTGGAAGTTATTTTCCGCCGCTTCTTCGGTGATTTCAATAGCAAAATCTTCGATCGCTGCGACTTTCTTTTTCTGTTTGTTGATCGCGATGATTTCTTTTACCTGTTCTACTTTTAATACATGCCAGTGTGCAAAATCATTTGTATAGGCAAACCACATTAAACCTTTAAAGATGTCCAGTTTCTGACAAACTGCGTCACCTTTCTCGGTATATAATTTGGTTTCCATTTCCGGGAAATCTTTTAAAGCATCCAGATACGTATCCAATTCGTAATTTAAACAGCATTTTAGTTTTCCGCATTGTCCGGCCAGTTTTTGCGGGTTTAATGACAATTGCTGGTAACGGGCGGCCGCAGTATTAACACTTCTGAAATCGGTTAGCCAGGTCGAACAACACAATTCGCGTCCGCAAGAACCTACACCTCCCAATCGGGCTGCTTCCTGACGGAATCCCACCTGTTTCATTTCGATACGGGTGTTAAATTCTTTTGCAAAATCTTTAATCAGTTGTCGGAAATCGACTCTGTCATTGGCCGTATAATAAAAGGTTGCTTTGGAAGCGTCTCCCTGAAATTCGATATCGGAAATTTTCATTTCCAGGTTTAATTTAATCGCAATCTCACGGGCGCGTACTTTCATCGGCTCTTCCTTATCGCGGGCTTCAATCCAGATATCAATATCCTTTTGTGTCGCTTTGCGATAAATCTTAGCTACTTCGCCCTCGGGATTCACATTTTTTTTCTTCATCTGGATTTTCACCAGTTCTCCCGTAAGGGTTACAATTCCCACATCGTGTCCCGGTGAAGCTTCGGTAGCAACAATATCACCAATACTCAGAGTTAGTTTTTCCGCATTTCTGAAAAATTCTTTTCTCCCGTTTTTAAAGCGAACCTCAACACAGTTGAAGGGTTCCTGGCCTCCGGGCAGGCTCATGTTGGATAACCAGTCGAAAACCGTTAGTTTATTACAACTGTCGGTACCACAGGTTCCATTATTTTTACATCCCCTAGGAGTTCCGTCTTTGGCGCTCCCAGTGGAACAGTTTGTACATGCCATATGCTTTGAATATATATAGATCGTGACCGTGTCACTACTTGTTCGTAAAATGTTTTTGTGTGTAAAGATACTATTTTTTAGCATCATTCATATACCGTTACCGGTGGCGACCTCCAAATTATGAAAAATTTAAAAGCCTGTTACATTTTTTATAACGTAACAGGCTTTTTATAAAGCAATTCGGTTTTTAGATTTCTTTTACCGTGATGATGTTTACCGGACAGGCTTTGGCGGCCAGTTCACAATTTTCGGCTATGGTATGATCGGGCGATTTTAAGGTGTGAAATCCTTTGGTATCGACGGCTTTTAACAACACCGTTTTCCCATCTTTTTTCGACATCTGAAACTGACCCGGTGCCATTTCGACACAGTAATTACAACCGATGCATTTGTTCCGCTGTAAGGTTACGATTACCATCAGGCTTCTACAATTTTATACAATTTATCAGACAAACGGATACGGAACGGTACTTTAATCGTACAACTGTCGCCACGGGTAGCTTTATCGGTTGCCGTATCATTAACAAACAATTCTTCGATGACCATTTCCTGCGCTCCTGTGCTTGGTCCGGTAATCAATACCGTATCTCCTTTTTTAATATCGTAGGCTTCAATTTTAAATTCACCAATACCGGATTTTTGATAAAAATGCATGCCTTTCCCAACATATACTTTTTTCTGTGTCGCGTTCGATCCCGGATTATCACTCCATTCTCCCAATTTCTGACCCAAATAGTAACCCGACCAGAAACCGCGGTTGTAAACCGTATTTAATGCTTCCATCCATACGGCGACTTTTTCTTTGGAATAGGTTTTGTCGTAATAGGCGTCTATCGCTTCCCGATAGGTTTTGATCACCGTTGCCACATATTCCGGCGCACGACCACGCCCTTCAATTTTTAGCACCTGGATTCCGGAATCGATGACCTGATCCATGAAATCGATCGTACATAAATCTTTAGGCGACATCATGTATTCGTTATCGATTTCGATCTCAAATCCGGATTCCTGATCGATAACCGTGTATTTTTTTCGGCAGTTTTGTTTACACGCACCGCGATTGGCCGAGGAGTTATGCGAATGCAGACTCAGGTAACATTTTCCCGATACCGCCATACATAACGCGCCATGACCAAATATTTCAATTTCAACCAAATCCCCGGATGGCCCTTTGATTTGTTCTTTTTCAATTTGTTCGGTGATTTTTTTAACCTGGCGTAAACTCAATTCGCGGGACAATACCATGGTATCGGCAAAAAGGCTGTAGAATTTTACCGTTTCAATATTGGTCACATTCAACTGTGTTGAAATGTGCACTTCAATTCCCAAAGTTCTCGCCGAGGCAATTACCGCCTGATCGGAGGCAATCACCGCTGTTATATTCGCCTCTTTGGCTTTTGTCAGCAATGTTTTTACAACCGACAAATCATGGTCGTATATAATCGTGTTTAATGTCAGATAGGTTCTAACGTTTTTAGCGTCGCAACGTCGGGCAATTTCCGGCAGGTCATCGATGGTAAAATTCACCGTAGACCGGGCACGCATGTTTAATTGTTCGACACCAAAATACACCGAATCGGCTCCATTATCCAACGCAGCCTGAAGCGACTCAAAGTTCCCCGCGGGAGCCATGAGTTCAATTTTTCCAGAAGATGTCATCGCGATTTATTCTGTAATTTTAAACAATTTATCCGATAATCGAATGCGGAACGGTAAGGCAAACGTCACTTTATCACCTTTAACGGCTTTTTCGGAAGCGGCTCCGTTAACCTGCATTTTTGCTACGGTTACTTTTTGTTCCCCAGTGGTTGGCCCAACGATAAGGATGGCGTCTCCAAGGTTCAATTCTCCGTTTTCGATTGTAAATTGTCCCACTTGTGCTTTCGGGTAGTAGTGTTCACCTTTTCCGATCAATACTTTTTTTACCGCGATACGCTGACGGATTGATTTTGGTTTTTCCGCAACGGCAACCGCCAAAGGTTGTTCGGCAGACGTTTCTGCTTTTTTAAATTTCAGGGCGTCCGATTTTCCTTTTTTGAAAATCATGTTTCCATTTTTGACACCACGACGCAATTGAACCTGTTCTACCAACGTCATATGTGTAATGTCCTGACATTCGGACGAGCAACAGTTTTCCATAGCCGCTTTACAGTCATCACATTGGATAAATAAAAGGTGGCAACCTTCGTTCGCACAATTGGTATGATTGTCGCATGGTTTTCCGCACTGATGACACTGCGAAATAATATCATCCGTAATCCGTTCGCCTAAACGGTGGTCAAAAACGAAATTTTTACCGATAAATTTACTTTCCAGTCCTTCTGCTTTTACCTGACGTGTATATTCAATAATTCCACCTTCCAACTGGTACACGTTTTTAAACCCTTTGTGTCTGAAAAAAGCACTTGCTTTTTCACAACGGATACCACCGGTACAGTACATTAAAAGGTTTTTATCTTCTTTATGTTCGGAAAGTTGTGCTTCTATAATAGGTAAGGATTCCCGAAACGTATCGACGTCGGGCGTAATTGCCCCAACAAAATGTCCGATTTCACTTTCGTAGTGATTTCTAAAATCCACCACAATCGTATTCGGATCTTCCAGCATCGCATTAAACTCCGTTGCTTTTAAATGTACCCCTTTATTGGTCACATCGAACGTACTATCGTCCAAACCGTCGGCAACGATTTTGTGACGTACTTTGATCGTCAATTTCAAAAACGAGTGATCATCGTGTTCTACCGCTACATTCAAGCGAATGCCTTTCATAAAATCATAGACTTCTATAGTGTCTTTGAATTCATAAAAATGATCGGCAGGAACCGACAACTGGGCATTAATCCCTTCGGTTGCTACATAAATACGCCCTAAAACACCTAATGGGTTCCAGGCTAAAAATAAATCGTCTCTGAATTTTTTCGGATCTTCGATGTTGGCATACGCATAGAAAGACAAAGTAAGTCTTTGTTGGCCCGCTTCGTCGATAAGCTGAGCTCTTTCTTCTGCGCTTAAAGTGTTATACAGTTGCATGCTATAAACGTTTAAGTGAGATATTATGTTTGGGACTCTAATTGGAAGAATCCGCGGCAAAGATACAAAAATCATTTTGGAAACAAAAAGCCCTTTTTATTTTCTATCCCATTCGATTTCAGCAAGGTTACCCTTATTATATACTTTAAACATGCTATTCCGGAATAGTTTTTCCGATGTTGATAACATCCTGTTTGAAACTTAAAAAAAAGCACTATTTTTACAGAAAATAAAAGCCAATTTTTAAGACAAAGAAAGATGAGTGCAGATAAAGAAGCGAAGTTAAAAGCGTTACAATTAACGCTGGACAAACTAGATAAAACCTACGGAAAAGGTACCGTAATGAAACTTGGAGACAGCGCTGTAGAAGAAGTGGAGGCCATTCCTTCCGGTTCTCTTGGAGTTGACCTTGCTTTGGGTGTAAACGGATATCCGCGTGGTAGAATAATTGAAATATACGGACCGGAATCGTCGGGTAAAACGACCTTAACCCTTCACGCTATTGCCGAAGCGCAAAAAGCCGGAGGTATCGCTGCTTTTATCGATGCGGAACACGCTTTCGACCGTTTTTATGCGCAAAAATTAGGGATCGATATCGATAACCTGATTATTTCACAACCGGACAACGGGGAACAGGCGTTGGAAATTGCCGAAAACCTGATCCGTTCCGGAGCGATCGACATTGTAGTTATTGACTCGGTGGCAGCTTTAACACCTAAAAGTGAGATAGAAGGCGAAATGGGTGATTCCAAAATGGGATTACACGCACGTTTAATGTCACAGGCATTGCGAAAACTAACCGCTACGATCAGCAAAACAAACTGTACCGTTTTCTTTATTAACCAGTTGCGTGAAAAAATCGGAGTTATGTTCGGAAATCCGGAAACCACTACCGGTGGTAACGCCCTTAAATTCTACGCATCCGTTCGTTTGGACATCCGTAAATCATCACAGATTAAAGATGGTGAACACGTTATCGGTAACCGTACAAAAGTGAAAGTCGTTAAAAATAAAGTAGCACCACCATTCCGTACTGCCGAATTCGACATTATGTATGGTGAAGGTGTTTCGAAAGTGGGTGAAATTTTAGATTTGGCCGTTGATTTCGAAATCATCAAAAAAAGCGGCTCCTGGTTTAGCTATGGCGATACCAAATTAGGTCAGGGACGCGACGCGGTAAAATCCATTATTAAAGATAATCCGGAACTGATGGATGAATTAGAGCTTAAAATCAAAGATTTAATCAAACAACAGGAAGCCTAAATAAAAAAACCCGAAAAAAAATTTCGGGTTTTTTTATTTTATGACGCAACCTTTTTTATTTTCGTATATCTACCTATAAAGCAACAAAAGTAAAATACAAATGAAAAAGATATTGGTTCTGCTTTTTTCTGTTATTTTTCTTAGTGCATGCACTTCGGATTCTGAATTGAAAGACATTTCTTTCGAATTGTTACCTGTTCAGGATGTCGAATTACCAGGCACTTTTAAAGCAGGCCAACAAACGGTAATTTATCTAAAATATAAACGACCTACTAACTGCTATTCATTTAATGGCATTTATTATGAAAAAAACGGCAATACCATTACAATGGCAGTTGATGCCCTAAGACAACACCTGAGTAATTGTGAAACCGTGAACGAGAATTCTTTTGAAGTGAGCTATCCATTGTTCATTAAAACTTCAGGGGTTCATGTGCTACGATTTTGGCAAGGAAAAAATTCCCAGGGCATAGATCAGTTTTTAGTCCGGGAGATTGATGTACAAGAATAAAATGTAATTCGTTTGAGTCTCGAGCAATTAATATACGAGTGTAGAAATAACGACCGCAAAGCCCAGGAACAGCTTTACAAGCTCCTGTCCCAAAAGCTTTATGCCGTCTGTATGAAATATTCCCGTAATTATGCCGAAGCAGAAGACAATTTACAAGATGGTTTTATTTTACTGTTCAAAAAAATTGATCAGTATCAGTTTAAAGGTTCTTTTGAAGGTTGGGCCAAACGATTGATGATTAATAATATTCTTCAAAAATACCGCAATCAGGGTGTTTATGAGTTAGTGAATGATAATATTATTGATCAGAATCCAACGGTCGATTTTGACGATGAAGATGTCTCTTTGGATTATCTGATTTCCATTATTCAGGAATTACCGGATCGTTACCGGTTGGTTTTTAACCTCTATGTAATGGACGATTATTCCCACAAGGAGATTGCAGAAATGCTGAACATTACCATAGGAACCTCAAAATCAAATCTGGCACGCGCCCGAATGATTTTAAAAGAAAAAATTGAATTGCAACAACACAACAGAAAAGTAGTCCCCTCTATACAATGAGTGAAAGAAAAAATATAGATCGTCTTTTTCAGGAAAAATTCAAAGATTTTGAAGCCATTCCTCCAAAAAACGCATGGAATAACATTTTATCCGAATTGGATGGCGAAAAGAAAAAACGTAGGTTTATCGCTCCTTTCTGGCTGAAACTTTCGGGTATAGCCGCTGTTTTTCTATTGGGCTTTTTAACCGCCACCTATTTTATTTCCGGTCCTGGAACAGGTACTATTACTCCTGCTCCAATGGTAAATTCGGGTAACGGACAAGACAATACGAATACTACCCATAAGAATAAAAACGGTAGTATTAACGATAAAAACGGCATTTTGACCGAACCGGCGAATGCTGTTGTGACAAATGAAAACACTCTCAAAGGTAATCGTAACGCTTCCGGCTTTAATTCGGAAGCGGAAACGACCGCCCAAAAAGAACATCAGAATCACGTTCAGAAACAGTATAAAAAACAACGCAATACACATATCGCCGCTGCTAATAGTCGTAAAAAATCCAATACAGCATCAGCCGATAAGCTGTTTGCAGAACGAAATACCAATGAAGGCAGTTCTAAAAACAACGGGCGTTTTAAACAATTTAATTTTAAGAAAAACAATACGATTGCCAATTATATCGTAATGCCTAAAAAAGATAGTTCCGAAATCGCTACGATCGAAGAACAGGAAAATGCCCTGGAAAAAGTTCAGAAAGAAAAATTCCTGGTTGCCGAAAAGAAAAAAATAAAGGACAAAGAAGCTAAAGTTTCACGCTGGTCGGTTACCGCTTTAACCACGCCTATTTTCTTTAGTTCTACTTCGAAAGGATCGCCAATTGATAATCAGTTTGCGTCTAATTCGAAAGATTATGAAAACACGATGAGTTACGGCTTAGGGTTACGTTATGAATTAAATGACAAGCTTACCTTAAGAACCGGCATCAACCGACTTGCTTTCGAATACAACACCGATAATATTGTATATTACGAAAGTTCGAATGCACGTTCTTTACAAAATGTAAACCAAACCAAAAACAATATTCAGATTCAGAATAAAGATTATAGCAATTTAGCCACAGGACCAAACGGAGAAGTTATCGAAAAAATGAATTCCGGTTCCTTAACACAGCGAATGGGTTATATCGAAGTTCCAATGGAATTATCCTATAAATTAATCGACAAGAAATTTGGAGTCGCTTTAATTGGAGGTTTCAGTACTCTATTCCTGAATCAAAACAAGATTGACCTGGTATCGCCGGAGTTGAACACAACTATAGGAGAAGCCAACAATCTGAATAATGTACACGTAAGCAGCAATATCGGTGTAGGTGTTAAATACCGCTTCGCAAAAGCATTCGAAGCCAATTTTGAGCCTACCTTTAAATATCAACTGAACATGTTCAGTAATGATGCCGGAAATTTCAAACCGTATCTGTTTGGTTTGTACACCGGTGTCAGTTATAGATTTTAAGCTTTTAGTTAGTTAGCTTGAATTTTAGTTAAGTTGAAAAAGCACTCTTTTGGGTTAGAGTGCTTTTTTGTTTTTATACATTTCGAGTAATTCGCTCAGTATTGTTTCTCTTACTTTTTCTTTAATCTCTTTTTTATCGTCCATTGTTTTTCCTGCCGTTACGACCGGTTGGTGTATTTTGATTCGCATACATCCCGGACTTCCACTAAAAAAGGTAAAGGAAAAGCGTTCTTTTACGTCACCAAATGTCATCGGAACAATCGGAATCTGATGTTCGATCGCCAGTCGGAAAGCACCATCTTTAAATTCGTCCAACACCACATTTTCGTTATCCGGTACGCCGCCTTCCGGAAAAATGCAGATACTTAATCCCTGCTCCAAACGTTTTTGCGCTCTTTTAAAAACTTCAAAACGGCTTTTGGAACTACTTCTATCCACTAAAATACAGGTACGTTTATAGAAAAATCCGAAAATCGGAATTTTAACCAGCTCTTTTTTCCCTACAAAAACAAACGGGTTATCTTTAACCAACATCAACATCAGCATGATATCAATCATTGAAGTATGATTGGCAACCAACATATAACTCTTTCCTTTTTCCAGTTCCGCTTCCTTTTCCAACGTATAGCGGAATCCCATTCCGTAGAATATAATTTTAGCCCAGACACGCGCCAGAATAAAAAACTGCGGATACGTTTTTTCCGATAGTATCGAAAGAAATAAAAAAGGGAATAATAAAATAATCGGCACCGTTACCAACACATAGAACCAGATCCGCCAAAGGGTCCAAAATAGGATTTTTAGTATTTTCATTCGTCTTTTTAATTGTTTTTGATTATCAGGACCTTTTTGCCCTTTGTTTACAGTAATCAAAAGTAAGAATTCTCCAAAACTTTTTACCAAAACCGTTACCTTTGCAGAAAATTATTTAATAATGGCAAAAATCTTAACCGGTGTTCAAAGTACAGGAACACCACACTTAGGAAATTTACTCGGCGCTATTTTACCGGCTATTGAAATGGCCAATAAGCCCGAGAACGAATCTTTTCTTTTTATTGCCGACTTACATTCGGCTACACAGATAAAAGACGGGAAAACATTACGTGAAAACACCTATAGTGTTGCTGCAACCTGGCTTGCATGCGGTTTGGATATCAATAAAATTACATTCTATCGGCAATCGGATGTTCCACAAACGGCAGAACTATCCTGGTATCTGAGTTGTTTTTTTCCGTACCAGCGACTAACACTGGCGCATTCGTTTAAAGACAAAGCCGATCACCTGAGCGATGTTAATGCAGGATTATTCACCTATCCCATGTTAATGGCCGCTGATATTTTATTATATGATGCTGAATTTGTACCGGTTGGAAAAGATCAGTTACAACACCTGGAAATCACACGCGATGTCGCTTCACGATTTAACCACCAAATGGGGGATACATTTGTATTACCGGAAGCGAAAATCGAAGAACACATTATGATCATTCCGGGAACCGATGGCCATAAAATGAGTAAATCCCGAAATAATTTTATCAATATTTTCCTGGATGATAAAGCATTGCGCAAACAGGTTATGAGCATCGAAACGGATAGTACGCCACTGGAAGCTCCAAAAAACCCGGATACGTGTAATACTTTTGCAATCTATAAATTACTGGCAACTCCGGAAGCTACCGAAACTATGCGAGCCAATTATTTGGGTGGTAATTACGGTTACGGCCATGCCAAACAGGCGCTGTTTGAACTGATCGTGGAAAAATTCAAAAAAGAACGGGAACAGTACCATTACTACATGAATCATCTGGACGAAGTAGACGCACTGTTGCAAAAAGGGGCCGAAAAAGCCGGCGCAATTGCAAACGGTGTTCTAAAACGCGTTCGTGAAAAATTAGGATATTTATAAAAAGACAGAGCGGAAATTTCCGCTCTGTTTTGTTTTACAATATTTCGAACAGCTTACCCGGCAGCGGGCGGATAACTCCTTTTAATTCCATCCGTAATAGCAATGACGACACTTTATGAACCGGAAGTTGACAATTGAGTGCGATCAGATCGAGTAGTTCCCTTCCGTTTTGTGACAGAAAATCGTATATACTTTGTTCGTCCGGTTCCAATTCGACAAAAAGTTGTCGCTGTACCGCTTTTTCAGCAACGTCTACCCGATCCCAATTGAGCATATAAACCAGATCGGCTGCTTCCGTTAATATCTGTGCCCGTTGCGTTTTTAAAAGCGTATGACATCCGAAACTGAACACATCGGTAGTTCTTCCCGGAACGGCAAAAACATCCCGATTATAACCATCGGCCATATACGCCGTGATTAATGCGCCGCCTTTTTCGGCACTTTCGATTACGATGGTTGCTTCCGATATACCCGCTATAATACGATTTCTTTGGATAAAATGTTCCCGCTCGGGTTTGGCATCACTCCAAAACTCAGTCAGAAAACCGCCATTTTCCATAATCGGATGCTGAAACCGGGCATGAGCCGCCGGATACATCCGGTTTAAACCATGCGCCAATACGGCAACTGTCTGCAGTTTATTTCCCATCGCTTCCCTATGAGCCGTTATATCGGTTCCATAGGCTAATCCACTAATTATTACCGGATTCCACGGTGCTAAATCGGCAATTAACTTACGACAAAAGGCAATTCCATGACTGGTTATTTGTCGCGTTCCTACAATGCTGATTATTTTTGACTGTTCCAATCGGATGTTTCCTTTTGAGAATAACAGTACCGGGCCATCATTACAATATTTCAGGAGGTACGGATAATTGTCGTCCTTAAAAAATGCCGCCTGAATGTTATGTTTCCGGATCAATTTGAGTTCCGTTTCTGCAGCACTAAAAACGGTTCTATCGCGAAGCTTATTACAAAGTATGGTACCAATCCCTTCTACCGCCAACAATTCTCCCGACCGTACATGGAATATTTTTTCGGCCGTTCCAAAGTGATTTAGCAATCTTTTCGCAATTACATTCCGTATTCCCGCTACTTTTAAAAGTGCTAATGTGTAAAACAATTCTGTATCTTTCATCACGCATAATCGAATAAAGCAATTAGTAAGTTACTCCTTTAGAATCATATTTTCAAATTGTCCCTTAAACGGGCAAATTCTGACCTCCATTCGGTCGTATTTAGCCTTAATTCCGAAGATACCCCAAACAAAAAACTAACAACCAGCGGTTTACAACTATATTTCAATTGTTAATAAAATTTGTTGATAAAATTTGGGATTCACTATTGAATATCTAATTTTGTAGATATGAAGATAGAAAACTACATCTCGGCTTTGTTATATCGTTATCAATGTGTTACCGTTCCTGGGTTTGGCGCATTTTTAACTGAAATCCAATCGGCACAACTGAATGGAAGTACGAACACGTTCTATCCTCCTAAAAAGTTGGTGTCTTTTAATCCGCATTTGAAAAACAACGACGGATTGTTGGCCAATCATATTGCACTACAGGAAAACATGCCGTATGAAGATGCGGTACGCACTATCCAACACGAAGTAGGAACATGGATTGAAAAGCTACAACGTCGCGAAGCATTAACGTTAAAAAACATCGGAGAAATAACTGTTAACACTGAGTTTAACTGGGTTTTCGAACCGGTAGCTTCGGTAAATTACCTTTCGGATTCTTTCGGTCTGACTTCAGTCGTGTCACCTTCCATCAAAAGAGAAGTCCTAAAAGCACAGGTTGAAGAACTGGAAGAAAAAGCACCGATTATCTTTACGCCGGAAAGAAAGAAAAATTATGCCTTCTTAAAATATGCCGCAGTTTTCACCCTATCCTTAGGTGTTGGTGCTGCTGCGTATAATTCATATAGCGCTCAGCAAATTGAAAAAGAAAATATCCTGGTTACGAAAAATGTGCAGGAAAAAGTACAGCATGAAATTCAGCAGGCTACTTTCTTTATCGAAAGTCCACTACCTCCGGTAACGTTAAACGTTAAAAACAACCAGACAAAAGTGGTCAAGCCGTACCATATTATGGCCGGTGCTTTTCGAAGTGAAGCCAATGCCGAACGTATCTTTAACGAATTGACACGTTTAGGCTACGAACCGGTTCGTCTGGAAAAAAATAATTTCGGGCTTTATCCCGTTTTATACGGCAGTTTTACGTCGTATGCTGATGCTCAGGAAAAATTACGAGAAATTCACAAACACCATAATAAAGAAGCCTGGGTGCTTATCAAAGAGCTTTAAAATTATCAAATCCTGAATTTTTCAGGATTTTTTTATGCTTCTATTGTTATCTTTGCAATAAAAAAAGATGCAAGAAAGATTTCCATCCGATTCGATCACCGTTTTGACCGATTTGGTGTTGCCTGGTGAAACCAATCCTTTAAATAATCTTTTCGGAGGTGAATTATTAGCACGTATGGATCGTGCAGCCAGTATTACAGCCAGAAGACATTCCCGTCGCGTTTGTGTAACCGCTTCGGTAAATCACGTTGCCTTTAACCGGGCGATTCCGTTGGGAAGTGTAGTTACGGTTGAAGCGAAAGTATCCCGTACTTTTAAGACATCTATGGAAATTTTTATTGATGTATGGATCGAAGATCGTGAATCGGGTATTAAAAATAAAGCTAATGAAGCCATTTATACGTTTGTTGCCGTTGATGAAACCGGACGACCTGTAGAAGTTCCGGCGATAGTGCCACAAACCGAAGAAGAGAAAAAACGCTTTGAAGCCGCATTGCGCCGCAAGCAATTAAGTCTGGTACTTGCCGGTAAAATGAAACCACATGAAGCAACCGAATTAAAAGCATTGTTTATGCAGGAATAAAAAAATCCCCTTGAAAATTCAAGGGGATTTTTTTATTTACTGATCACACCTGACCCGTTTTGGAAACCTGTAAGGTGTAGCCATACCATTTTACATATTCGCTAACCAACTTTGTGGATTTAGCGTTGTGGTATTTTGTGAGATCAGGAATTTCAGAACCGCTCTACCGGATGAGTTCGTATGGATCTCACCGATACTTTGTTTGATCGATACTTTGTCTCCTTTTCCAACAAATACCTTACTTAAGTTCAGGTAAACCGTTACATAATCCCCGTGCTGAATAAATACCGCTCTATTGTTCGCTGAAATCACCTGTACCTGTAGTACTTCGCCTCCAAAAACGGCTCTGGCATTGGTTCCCGGTTCGGTACTGATTTCCACACCACTGTTGTGAACGATAAGACTTTTATGAATCGGGTGCGGTTGATCACCAAAACCTAAGGATACAAATCCTTTTTCTACCGGCCACGGCAAACGTCCTTTATTGGCTCTGAAATTATCCGCTAAGGCTTTACCTTCCGGTGTTAAATAGAATTTTGTAGTCGATTCGGCTGCCGCTGGTGTTGCTTCAACTTTTTCTGTTTTTTTACCTGCTGCTTTATTTCGCGCTGCTAATGCTGCCGCCGCTTCCCTGGCTTTTCGGTTGGCTTCGGCAATCGCTTCACGGATTAATCGCTGAATCTGTCGGTCGATCGCTCTGGATTCTTCCTGTTTTTTCTTGATGTCACCAGCCAGTTTTTTCTGGTCTTTCTGGATTACTTTCATCAATTTTTCCTGCTCTTTTTTGTCTTCCTCCAGTTCGCGTTTTTCTTTTTCACTTTCGACAATCAGTTTTTCCTTAACCTTTTTCTTGGTCTCCAAAACAACGGTAGCATTCTGAAGTTGCAGGGTTTTGTTTTTGATCTCTACTCCTTGCATTTTTCGGAAGCTCGCATATTGTTTCATATACTGAATCCGTTTGTACGCCTGCAAAAAGTTTTCGGAAGAAAGGACAAACATAATCCGACTTTGCTCCGAACGACTCTTGTAGGATTTGACAATCATCTTGGCATAATCCTCTTTTAAAACCGTTAATTCCCGACCCAGTTTATTAATCTCAAGTTGTTTTAAATAAATATCGTCTGTTAATAGCCGCGTTTGCTTTTGCGTGGTATTGATTAATTTTTCGCTTAATTTGATTTTGGTGCTCTGCTGTGATATTTGTACCAATACCGATTTCTCCTTCTTTTTTTCGGTTTGAAGGAGTTTTTGTACTTCTCGGATTTCTTTCTGGATTTGCGCTTTTCGCTCCTCTAGCTGACGCTGTTTGTCTTCCGTCTGCGACCAGGAGATTACGGATAGCAATAACAACAATATACTAAAGCGGGTTTTGTACATTTTTTATATTTTTTTCAAATTTAGTCAATAATTATTTCTTCGTAGCCTTCCGGAATCGTATACGGAAAATTCAGTTTTTCGTCGAAACTAATACTGTTATAGCTCACCTCGATTTTTACCTTTGTTTTTTCATAAGCATCAATGTTCATGCTCAATGGCAATGTGGCCTTATCATAGGATTTATAGGCCGGATAATTTACTTCCAGCGAACGCAACGGGTTTTGTTGCGAAACAATCTGGTCTTTTAGCAGGAAATTGGCGCCTTCAAACAAAAACTCTTTGATAATGTTGTTGCCCTCTTTCGTTTTTAGCTTGTATTTTTCCCCTTCAATTGAAACGTTGTATTTTGCTTTTGTCAGATCGTCGATTGCTCTTCCCAACAGTAGGTTTTGAACTTTGTTAAAATCCAGGTCGGTTCCCAGCCATTTACTTAATAAACGGTAATCCCCATCAAAATATTTTCCGTCTTTGCTGTAAAAACTGACTCTTTCGGGTGTGATCAGTGCTTTCGCTACCGTGATCAGTCCTAAAGCACGGGCCGTTACCATAATGGTTTCGTCTTTTTTAATTCGGATATCACAGTTGATCGACAAGGCTGTTTTTCCGTCGTCATAGCCGACCGTACTTCTGATACTGGCTGTTTGAAAATCGAGCTTATTGGCATAGTGCCCCTGAATGATCTTCGAAACTTCCACTTTCTCGGATGCACCCTGTTCGGTCACAATGTTTTGTTTGGATTTACAGGATACCAACACTATCAGGGTTAGTACGATACTGATTCGCTTCATTATTTTTTCTGTTTTAACAATTGATCGGCTTTGATAAAATAGCTTTCTTTTTTCTTTTCATCACCCAAACCGTGGTAGGCTTCACCCATCTGGATATTCAGGTTGATTTCCAGGGCTCTGTCTTCTACAACAAAATCCATTCCTGTTTGTAATAACTCAAGGGCTTTTTTATAATTTTTTAGTTGATTTTGTGCCATGCCTGCAAAAAAGTACAACTTTGCATGCGTTGGAAATAAATCCAGATAATCCGCTGCTTTTTTAGTAACCGCATCATATTGTCCGGTATCGGTGTAGGCTTGCAACAACAATTCTATCGTACCGATATCATCTTTTTTTCGCTCCAGACTTTTTTCAAAATAAGCAATCGCATCGGCGTATTTCTTTTTTTCCAGAAAAAAGGTTCCGATTTCTTTTGATACGTTTACATTCGGATCTTCCGCGAGGTAATCGACCGCTTGTGCCAGTTCCTTTTTAAAGGAATTGGTGTTGTTTGAAAAGATCAGGAATTCGTTTAGTACCCGATGCTTGATTTTGGAATCGATTTTTTTGCTTTTTAATACCCGAAACATCGCATCGGCGGCTTTTTGTGGCTCTCTGTTATTCAGATGAAATTTAAAAAGACTTACCTGCGCCCAATCGGAAGTGGGTATTGCTTTTTCCAACTTTTTGGCCACTTCCAGCGCTTTGTCTTCCTGATTGCTTTCGGAATACAAATAGATCAGCTGAATATAATTGCTTTCCTCGGTCGGATTATTTTTAATAGCCTGTTCGAGGTTTTCTTTTTCCGGTTTTCGGAATTTGGCATCACTCAGGATTTGTAGCTTATACATTTCCAGTGTTGCTGTTAATCCCGTGGTTATATCCATTTCATTGATCAGTGCTAAAGCTTTATCAAATTGTTGAGTGTACATATATAAAGACACCAAATCGTCCTGGAACTTTTTGTCAAAACTGATCAGTTTCTCCACAACCGGAATCGAACGGTTAAAGTCTTTGGTTTCGTAATACACATCATACAAACCATTCCAGTACCAACGTTGTTTCGGATCCAGGTCTATCGCTTTTTGAAACGATTTTTCGGCTTCGGCATAGTTTTTCTGAGCCAGAAAATTTTTTCCGAGTTCGTGATGAATCACCGGGTTTTCTGGTTGGGTTTTAAGACATTTATAAAGCGACTGTATGGCTTTATCATAATTTTCGATTCCTTTTTGTTTTAACGATTCGTAGAAGTTATTCTGGAATTCGTCGTTTTCCAAAGCAATAGCATCCGGTTCCTGTTGTTGCGCCGATACCAATGCCGGAACACTCAGAAACCCAAGCAATGTAAAAATTATGAGCTGTCTTTTTATTTTCATCTTATTCTAAAACGGAATAATCTCCGATGCTGATACTGGTAAAATTACCATCGAACGACGCATGATTCCCGATCATCGCATTGTCTAATGTTGCATTTTTAATCGTGACATTGGTTTGTACCAAACTATTTTTAATAGTACTGTTATCTACGATTGTTCCTTTGCCCAACGATACGTTTGGTCCAACTGTTGCGTTAATCAGTACGACATCATCCCCAATAAAACACGGTGGAATGATGGTTGAGTTTTCATTTTTAATGTTTGTCGAAACCAGCGTTTCTCCGTCGTTATGTAAAAAGTTCAACATTCTGGAGTTGGTTTCCACGGTTACATTTTTATTCCCACAGTCCATCCACTCGTCTACCGTACCCGGAACGAACTTCAGTCCTTTTTGTTTCATGTTTTCCAAACCGTCCGTTAGCTGGTATTCGCCACCTTTTACGACATTATTGTCTAATAAATATTGTAGTTCGCTACGTAGGGTTTCACCACTTTTAAAATAATAAATACCGATGATTGCCAGATCGGAAACAAATTCTTTTGGTTTTTCCACAAAATCAACAATCTCGTTTTTGTCGTTTAATTGTACGACACCAAAAGCACTCGGATCATCTACCTGTTTTACCCAGATAACGCTATCGGCAGTGGTGTCTAAAGTAAAGTCGGCTCTGAAAAGCGTATCGGCGTAGGCCACCACAATGGGCCCCGACATACTTTCTTTGGCGCACATAATGGCATGTGCTGTTCCCAACGGTTCGTTCTGGTAATAAATCGTTCCTTTTGCACCTAATTTTTCAGCAATAGCAATTAATTCGCCCGGCACTTTGTCGCCAAAATCTTTATGAATAATGAATGCTATTTCTTCGATTTCCTGATTTAAAACCCCGGCAATATCTTCTACCAATCGGTGAACAATAGGCTTACCGGCAATCGGAATTAACGGTTTTGGTACTGTTAAGGTATGCGGTCTAAGTCGTGATCCACGACCAGCCATAGGGACAATTATCTTCATTTATTTTATATGTTTTTAGGGGTGATACTTTCCTAAAAGCAAGTATCATTTATATATAACGTTTTTTTCTTTTTATCGTTTATTTTACACCGGTGCTTCCAAATCCGCCTTCACCTCTTACGGTTTCCGATAGTGTTCCCACCAGCTCCCATTCGGCTCTTTCGTGTTTCGCAATTACCAATTGAGCCACACGTTCTCCATTTTCAATAACAAACGGCTCGTTGGATAAATTTACTAAAATAACACCTATCTCGCCCCGGTAATCGGCATCAACTGTTCCCGGACTGTTTAGTACGGTAATTCCTTTTTTAAAAGCCAGTCCGCTACGAGGGCGTACCTGCGCTTCATATCCGATCGGTAATTCGATAAAAAGTCCGGTTTTTACTAAAGCTCTTTCCAGCGGATTTAACGTTATCGGATCGGTAATATTGGCTCTCAGATCCATTCCGGCTGAGGCTATTGTTTCATATTCGGGTAATGCGTGTTGTGATTTATTAATTATTTTTATGGTCATTGTATATGTATTTGCTTTGCGTATTCTATTTTGCAATTGTCTTTAAAATTAGAAAAAATCAGGCAACTTTTTTCTTCATAATTCGCAATAAGGTATCTTTTTCGTTTCGGTAAATAAAATATCCGAACGCCAGGATCGCCAATACCCCAAAATAGTAATTGTGAAGTGTCGGAACATAAAAGGAAAGTCCGGCCAGGACTGACGAAACGATCAGATAGCCCAGGATTCTTTTTTTATCATAAGGTATCGGATAGTATTTATTTCCCATAAAATAGGAAATACTCATCATAGTTCCGTAGGCCGCCAGTGTTGCGATGGCCGATCCCATATAACTATAGGTCGGAATTAAAGCATAATTTAGTACCAATGTTACTACAGCACCAACAATGGAAATATAAGCACCCACTTTTGTTCGGTCAATTAATTTGTACCAAACGGATAAACTGGTATAAATTCCTAAAAAGAAATTCGCCAGAATAATGAGTGGTACGACTTTCATCGCCTCCCAATAACTGCTGTTTGGAACCAGGATTTGTTTTAGTACATCGGCAAAAACCACCACACCTAATAAAATCATCGAACCAAAAATAACGAAGTATTTCGTAACAACCGCATAAGTTTGCGGCGCATCTTTTTTATCGGCATGATTAAAAAAGAACGGTTCAATTCCCAAGGTATACGCCGTGCGGAACAATACCATAAAAAGGCCTAGTTTATAACAGGCCGAATAAGCGCCAACTTCTGCTTTGGCAATATTCTGCGGCAATAATTTCCCCAGTAGGATTTTATCGAAATGCTCGTTGATTCCAAATGCCAGCCCGGCAAATAATATCGGTAATCCATAATCCATCATATTTTTCCATAACGGGAAATTGAAATGCCATTTTAATCGGACATAATCCGGTAGGAAAACCAACAGCGTCGCTAAACTCGCAATCAGATTGGCAATAAAAATATAACCTACCTGGTAATCGTGAATATAGAAACTACTGATGAATCCGTCGGGATCGGCTTTGGCTATTTTAGGAAGGAATACTAAAAAGAACACGTTTAGACCAACGTTAATCGTAACGTTGGCTATTTTGATCACTGCATATTTAATCGGTCGCTGGAACGCTCTGAGTTTGGAAAACGGTATCACAACCAAAGCATCCAAAACCAGAATCCAGATGGCATAGGTTACAAACTGGGTTTCCACATCGGCCCATTCGGCCAGCGTACTCCGGAATAATAATCCCATTGCCAGGAATAACATAGACGACCAGAATAACGAAATAGTAGTCGTTTCGATAACGCTTTTTTTGTTTTCCTCTTTGTTGTAAAAACGGAAAAAAGCGGTTTCCATTCCGTACGAAAGGATAACGTTAAAAAAGACCATCCACGAAAGGACAATGGTTACGTTTCCATAGTCACTCTTTGGCATCAGGTCCGTATGAAGGCGAACCAGTAAAAAGCTAAGCATTCTTGGCAGTACCGTCGCTACGCCGTAGATAAATGTTTGCTTGAATAGGTTTTTATATAATCCCAAAATATTTACTTATAACGAATAACGAACAAAAATAGGGATTTCTTTTTGTTTATTTATGCTCCTGTTTTTCTATTCCGATCAGTATTTTGCAGATAATATAAAAAGAATTCCAATATAGTTTATATTTGATTCCAAATGACTTTAAAAATGGAAACACCAAGCTGTTATCTTGAATTTAATTTTCCGAATGATACAATTTTTAACGATTTAAAAGCTGTTTTTGACAAATTTAAAGACGCTCGGGATAATGACTCTGAGCTAAATGATCAATATTGGCTTGAGACCTTTCCGGAATATGCAGCATCCCAATTTTGGTTTTTGGATACCGATATAAAACCACTTAATACAACTGTAGTAAAAACGGAAAATAGCTGGCATTTTTATTCGTTAGTGGAATTACTTTATAAGAATTATGAGGTTGATTTTGTCGGTTTAAGAGTACTTAGTCCCAATATTGGAATTCTAGAATATGATCCGTATTCGTATCCCTATGGTGG